>NZ_AP024714.1 GCF_033126985.1 Methylomarinovum caldicuralii | reverse complement strand
CCGGCTCACAGCATTGACATCGATGCCGGGAAGCAGTACCATCCATCGTCTTTTTGTTAATGGTTTCAAACGATTAAAAGGTTGCGGAAATGAAGAGAACCTACCAGCCCAGCAAGATCCATCGCGCCCGCACCCACGGTTTCCGGGCCCGGATGCGCACCAAGAACGGCCGTAAGGTGATCAACGCCCGCCGCGCCAAGGGCCGCGCCCGTCTGACCCCTTGATGCGCGGTTGACGGCGGAATTCGGCTTCCCGAAAGCCTGCCGGTTGCTGGATGCCGCCGAGTTCGAGGCGGTATTCGCCCAGTCTCAGGTTTCTTCGGACCGCTACTTCACGGTGCTGATGCGCGCTAACGACAAAGGTCATGCGCGCCTGGGGCTGGCCATCGCCAAGCGCAAGATCCGCAAGGCGACGGCCCGTAACCGCCTCAAGCGGATCATCCGGGAAAGCTTCCGCCTCAATCGCCCTCAGCTGCCGGCGGCCGATTTCGTCGTTTTGGCCAAGCCGGCGGCGGCGACCGCAGAGCGTGACGTCTTATGGGAATCCTTGGCACGACACTGGCAGCGCTTGAGCGCGGCAGCCGCCGCAGCCTGATCACGGCGATCCGTGCCTACCGGTTCTTCCTCAGCCCCTGGCTCGGCAATCAGTGCCGCTTCTATCCCACCTGTTCCCAGTACGCCCTCACCGCCATCGAACGTTTCGGAACCATTCGCGGCACCTGGCTGACGGTGCGGCGCCTGTTGCGCTGTCATCCCTGGCATCCCGGTGGGCTGGATCCTGTCCCAGAGCAATTCGGAAAACAAAAACATGGATAACATACGGTTTCTTCTCTTCGTTCTCTTCGTGATGTTGGGCTATATGCTGTGGGCCGCCTGGCAGCAGGATTACGGACCCAAACCGCCTCAGCCCCAGTCCCAGGCTGAGGCGCCGGCAGCCAGCGCACCCACCGCCGCGGCGACCGCCGCACCGCCGGCTGTAACCCCCGCCACGGCGCCGGCCAGCCAGGGCAAAGTGGTGGTGCGCACGGATGTGATCCGGGCCGAAATCGGTCTTGTCGGGGGGGATATCCAGCTGGTCGATCTGCTCAAGTATCCGGTTTCCAAGGACAAGCCCGACGTGCCGGTGCGGCTGCTGAGCCCGGAAGCGGCCAAGCTGTTCGTGACCCAGACCGGCTTTCTCGGGGATGAGCGCATCGCCCCCAAACACAACGTGCCCTGGCAGGCCCAGGCCACGGAATACGTCATGGAAGGTGGGCAGGCGCTGAAGGTGCCGCTGGTGTGGCGGGGAGAGGGGGTCGAGATCGTCAAGACCTTCACCTTCACCCCGGGCAGCTACGAAGTCAAGGTGGACTACCAGGTGCGCAACACCGGCGCCGCGCCCTGGACCGCCCGCCAGTACGGCCAGCTCAAGCGCAAGCGGCCGGAAAAGAACGGGGGCAGCGCCTTCATCCGCACCTTCACCGGCGTGGCCTGCCGCACCGCCGACGATCCTTATGAAAAAATCGACTTCAGCGACATCGCCGATCTGCCCCGCGACTGGGAAACCGAAGGCGGCTGGTGCGCCATGGTGCAGCATTACTTCCTCGCCGCCTGGCTGCCGCCCCAGGACCAGATCAACCATTTCTACACCAAGGCGCTGCCGGAAGAGGTCTATCTGGTGGGTTCCTACTCGCCGGAATACCGGGTCAATCCGGGAGAAAGCCGCCATTTCGGGGCGCGTTTCTACATCGGCCCCAAATTGCAGGATGTGCTGGAAACCGTGGCCCCGGGGCTGGAGCTGACCGTCGATTACGGCATCTTCACCTTCATCGCCGAGCCGATCTTCTGGCTGCTGTCCTGGTTCCACAAGTTCTTCGGCAACTGGGGCTGGGCCATCATCGCCACCACCTTCATCATCAAGGCCATCTTCTTCCCGCTGTCGGCGGCCAGCTACAAGTCGATGGCGAAGATGCGCAAGCTGCAGCCGAAGATGCAGCTGCTGAAGGAACGCTTCGGCGAGGACAAGCAGAAGTTCCAGCAGGCCCTGATGCAACTCTACCGCGAGGAGAAGGTCAATCCGCTCGGCGGCTGTCTGCCGATCCTGGTGCAGATCCCGGTGTTCATCTCCCTCTACTGGGTGCTGGTGGAGAGCGTGGAGCTGCGCCAGGCTGAGTTCATCCTCTGGCTCAACGACCTGACCTCCAAGGATCCCTATTTCATCCTGCCGGCGCTGATGGGGCTGACCATGTGGATCCAGCAGAAGCTGAGCCCGCCGCCCACCGATCCGGTCCAGGCCCAGGTGATGAAGATGTTCCCGCTCATCTTCACCGTCTTCTTCGCCTTCTTCCCCGCCGGGCTGGTGCTGTACTGGGTGGTCAACAACACCCTGTCTATCGTCCAGCAGTGGTGGATCAACAAGCAGATCGAGGGCAGCGCCGAGGCTTGAAACTGAGCGACGACATCATCGCCGCCCCCGCCACCCCGCCCGGCCGGGGGGCGGTGGCGGTGGTGCGTGCCTCGGGTCCGGATCTGGGCGGGCTGGCGCAGCGGCTGACCGGGCGGGCGCTGCAGCCGCGCCGTGCCCACTACGTGTCCTTCCGTGACGATGCCGGCCGGATCATCGACCGCGGTCTGGCGCTGTTCTTTCCCGCCCCCCGGTCCTACACCGGCGAGGACCTGCTGGAATTGCACTGTCACGGCAGTCCTGCCATCGTCGAATCCCTGCTGCAGCGCCTGTTCCAGCTCGGCGCCCGCCCGGCCGAACCGGGCGAATTTACCCGCCGTGCCTTCCTCAACGGCAAGCTCGACCTGGCCCAGGCCGAGGCCGTCGCCGCCCTCATCGAAAGCAGCAGCGCCCAGGCGGCGCGGGCGGCGCAGCGGTCGCTGGAAGGGGAATTCTCCCGTCAGACCCGTGCCCTGACCGAATCCCTCACCCGCCTGCGCATCCAGGTCGAGGCCGCCATCGATTTCAGCGACGAGGATATCGCTCTGATCGCGGAAGGGGCGGTGCTGGAGAAGCTGCAGGGCATCCTGGCCGATCTGGACGCACTGCGCCGCCGCGCCCATCAGGGCCGGTTGCTGGAGGAGGGCATGACGGTGGTGATCGCCGGTCCCCCCAACGCTGGCAAGTCCAGCCTGCTCAACGCCCTGGCCCGGCGTGAGGCCGCCATCGTCACCCCCATCGCCGGCACCACCCGCGATGTCCTGCGCGAGCGCATCCTCATCGACGGCATGCCGCTGCACGTCATCGATACCGCCGGCCTGCGCCACAGCGACGACCCGGTGGAACGCGAGGGCATCCGCCGTGCCCGGGCGGAGCTGGCACGGGCCGACCGCATTCTGCTGGTGGGCGAGGACCGGCCTCCCGCCGGCCGGGACCTGCCGGGACTGCCAACCGACATCCCCGTCACCCGCATCGTCAACAAGATCGACCTCAGCGGCCAGCCACCCCGGATCGAAGGGGACACCGTGTGGCTGTCCGCCAAAACCGGCGCCGGTCTGGATCTGCTGCGCCGCCATCTCAATGCGTGCATGGGATTCGAGGCCGAGGCCGAGGACGCCCTGGCCGCCCGCCGCCGTCATCTGGAGGCGCTGGCGCGGGCGAGGGGCCATCTGGAACAGGCACTGGCCGAGCTCGAGGCGGGGCAGATGCTGGACCTGGCCGCCGAGAACCTGCGCCTGGCTCAGAACGCGCTGGGGGAGATCACCGGCGAAGTGACCTCCGACGATTTGCTGGGACGGATTTTCTCCGAATTCTGTATCGGCAAGTGAACGCGGCTTATTCTTCCAGAAGAGTGGTCACTGTGAACGTCCCGCCAATGTCGCCAACCTGGAATCCCCTGGCTTGATCGCCGGGGTACAGTTCGTCCAGCTTGCGGAGAATGGGCGCCGGAATGTCCTCGCCGTGACACCTCAGACAGGCCGGTTGGGTTTCGATCGCCTTCAGACAGCGGAAGGCCGGTTTGCCGTGGTAAGTCGTCACTTCGTAATGCTCCAGCAATGTCACTGGTTTCCCGTTGGCCTTACGGCGCTCGAATTCCGGCAATACCCGTTTTTCCAGGCATCGGGAAGGCGCCGCCGGGGCTTGAGGCTGGTGCGGTCGATGACCAGGCCATAGCGCTGCCCCGCCGCCCGGGCGATTTTCGGTGCCTTGTGGCTGCAAACCCCGATGGCCTGCGCTGCATCGCCGGTTTTCAAAGCTTGTTGCAATTCTCCCTTGAGAGTCTTGGCCATCTCGGTGACGTCCTGTCGTGCCGTTCCACCCAAACCGTTGCGGGGACGGCCGGAACGCCCGAACCCAGCAGCAAAAAAACGATGAGTGCCAATGAACACATCGCCAGTTCTCCTTATGGTCAGACAGGTGGGATTCAGGCTGGGAGTGGCATTATACGCTCAACGCGGACCAAAAAGCAGGAGGCGAAGATGAAACATGCATTGATTTTGTTGGTATCCATGCTGGTTTTGGGTGGCTGCGCAACCTATCCCGGCGGTTATGGCTATGGTTATCAGGCCAGCCCCCAGGTGTACCAGGGCGCTGCAGTCGGGGCGGCAGTCGGGGCCGGCGCCGGGGCGCTGCTCGACAAACACAACCGCTGGCGTGGCGCCGTCATCGGGGCCGGTCTGGGCAGCTTGCTTGGTGGCGGCCTGGCCGGTGTCCAGCAGCGCCAGCAGCCGGTACCCAGGCGTTACAACGGATATTACGATTACGGATATCGTCGCTGAGGCAGTCATTGGAAAAAGGCGCGGTGACTTGCGCACCGCGCCGGCTTTTTCAATAGCCTTTTTCCGCCAGATGGCGGGTTTCTCGGGCCAATTGCTCGATCCGGTCGGCCGTTTTTTCCAGGGCTTCCAGAACTGCCGAGTCGATTGCCGCTTCGACCAGCAGCACCAGCTCATCGAAATGCTCCTCGCCAAGACATTGGGTTTCCTGCTGGGAGAGCAGACGCTTGAATTGCTCGACGACCTTATGGGCATGGCTGAATTCATTCATGGCTTATGATCCTTGATCTTAGGGATGGGGACGCAGGCTGATGGGGCGTTCGCCCTTTTCATAAATATCCTGGGGATGGCCGACCAGTTTGGGATCAGCCGGCTGCACCACATCGGAGTTCTTGTCCGGGTAGGGCAGCTTGTCCAGGACATAACGCATGCAATTGATCCGCGCCCGTTTTTTATCGTCGGATTTGACCACCGTCCACGGGGCATCTGCGGTATCGGTGTAGAAAAACATGGCCTCCTTTGCCCTGGTGTATTCGTCCCATTTGTCCAAAGATGCCAGGTCGATGGGGCTGAGCTTCCATTGCTTCAATGGATCGGTCCGGCGGGCCTGGAAACGGCGAAACTGCTCCTCGCGGCTGACCGAGAACCAGAACTTGAACAGGCGGATGCCGCTGTTTACCAGCATGCGCTCCAGTTCCGGCGCCTGACGCATGAATTCCAGATATTCGGCATCGGAGCAGAATCCCATGACCCTCTCCACACCGGCGCGGTTGTACCACGATCTGTCGAAAAACACCATCTCCCCTGCGGTAGGCAGATGTTCGATGTAACGTTGGAAATACCACTGGCCACGCTCACGTTCGGTGGGTTTTTCCAACGCGACGACGCGGGCGCCGCGGGGGTTTAGATGCTCCATGAAACGCTTGATCGTTCCGCCCTTGCCAGCCGCATCGCGGCCCTCGAACAGCAGCACGATGCGCTCCCCCGTTTCCTTCACCCAGTTCTGTAGCTTCAACAGCTCGATCTGCAGGTCGCACTTCAGCGCCTCGTATTCACCGCGCTTCATCCGTTCCCGATAGGGATAATCTTTGGGCAGCTTTTTGCCCGTGATCGGCTTGGGCTCAATGACTGCAGCAGCGCTCTTGTCAATCGCTTCTAATTCAGCTTGGGGCATGATTGGAACCTTAATAATAGTAAGTTGAATAGCATGACTGTTTTTGAGGCTCGAATGTTTGACCCAGGTAAAAAAGGACTTGTCCGGCTTGAACGGTTCATTCCCCCATGCGCGAGGAACGCAGACGAAGGATAACGGTTTGCCGGTGTGGATGAAGCGACTGCAAGGGCGTAACCAGCCGCCAGCACCACCACCTCGGTGATGCCGCAAAGGCAGGCTGTGGCCGAGCAGGAGGGTGAACAGATGCTTGAGCCGGTGGCGGAAAACCTGCGTTTGGCGCAAAATTCCCCGGGAGAGATCACCGGCGAGGTGACATCCGACGATCTGGTGGGACGGATTTTTTCTGAATTTTGTATCGGCAAGTAGTAAAGAAAGGAATGACTATCACGACCCGTTTGGTGCTCGACATTCTCAAGCCCCATCGACCCAATGCCCTGGACTTTGTCAGACAGATTTTGTTGCGGAACGACATCCACCGGGTCAGGCTCAACCTGGCGGAAATGGATGAAAAAACGGAAACCGTTCTGCTTCACCTTGAAGGAACCGATATCGACTACGAAGATCTGGTGGAGACCATCGCCCGTATGGGCGGCGTCGTCCACAGCATCGACGAGGTGGAGGTAAGGGAAGCCGCCGATGCCAGGAGTGAGGCGGATTGAGGGTTCTTAGACGTCTTCACCGGATGTTTCAGCTGACCCGGGCCGGGTCTATCGCCCGCCGATATTTCGTCACCAATGGCTTTGACGGGGTGTTGACCCTGTTCGGCCTACTGGTCGGTTTCCGCCTCAGCGGCACCACCGAATTCGGGGTGATGATCCAGGCCTGCCTCGGCGCCGCGGTCGCATTGGGTGTGAGCGGTCTGAGCAGTGCCTATATCAGCGAAGCAGCCGAGCGGCGCAAGGAACTGAAAGCGTTGGAGCAGGCCATGCTTCACGATCTCTCCGCCTCCGAATACGGTCAGGCCGTCCGGCTGGTGCCGCTGCTGATCGCATGCGTCAACGGCCTTTCCCCCTTTCTTTTGTCCCTGTTGATTCTTGTCCCTCTGGGGCTGGCGCAAAGAGGGGTCCCATTGCCCTGGCCACCCTTGGAATCCGCCATCGCGCTGGCACTTGCCGTCATGTTCCTGTTGGGGGTGTTTCTGGGGAAGATCAGCGGAACCCACTGGTTGGGGATGGGGCTCAAGGCGATTTTCCTTGGCCTGGTGACCGCCGGCCTGATTCTGCTGATTGAACGATGGTGACTGCGGTTCATCCCCGCATGCGCGGGGAACACCCGATAGAGCGAGCGCTGGAGCTGGAATATCACGGTTCATCCCCGCATGCGCGGGGAACACGCTTTCTGACCGGGCATCGAGCGTCCCGGGCACGGTTCATCCCCGCATGCGCGGGGAACACAACCGGCGGCAGGGTTGCCGGGTCCACCGCACCGGTTCATCCCCGCATGCGCGGGGAACACTGCCCCCGGACGCCGGTCCAGCAGATCGTCAACGGTTCATCCCCGCATGCGCGGGGAACACCCAGGCCGGGAGCTGGCAAAACGCTGATCATCCGGTTCATCCCCGCATGCGCGGGGAACACCATATTCCAGCCGAAGCGGAGCCTACTACCCGCGGTTCATCCCCGCATGCGCGGGGAACACTTTCTCACCGGTGCGCGGGTCCGTGATCCAGTACGGTTCATCCCCGCATGCGCGGGGAACACTCCGTATGGGTGCCGCCGCGGTACGTGCCAACCGGTTCATCCCCGCATGCGCGGGGAACACGTGCACACCCAGACCAACGAGGTCCTGCCCAGCGGTTCATCCCCGCATGCGCGGGGAACACGTTGTCAGGTCCATCACCACACCCATGAGGCCCGGTTCATCCCCGCATGCGCGGGGAACACGGTCCATGATCACAGCGCCGCCGGGCAGGGTCCGGTTCATCCCCGCATGCGCGGGGAACACATCTGATAAGACTGTTTTTCGCGCATATCAGTCGGTTCATCCCCGCATGCGCGGGGAACACACCTCTTCGCGCACTACGTCGCCGTAAACGGCCGGTTCATCCCCGCATGCGCGGGGAACACGCACCAGCGTCGGGCCGCCAAGCCTCTTGGCCGCGGTTCATCCCCGCATGCGCGGGGAACACCTCCGCCCCTGTACTGACACGCCAGCGTCAGTACGGTTCATCCCCGCATGCGCGGGGAACACGACTCGTTGATTTCTATGAGCCGGCCTTTGTCCGGTTCATCCCCGCATGCGCGGGGAACACCATAAATGCGCGGTTGATAGCGTCCACGATGGCGGTTCATCCCCGCATGCGCGGGGAACACATCCGCTTTCTGACTGATCCAGGAGATATTGTGCGGTTCATCCCCGCATGCGCGGGGAACACATCAGCCAGTTTTGCCAACTGTTCAGCGCTCACGGTTCATCCCCGCATGCGCGGGGAACACGTCCACTGGTACCGCCCAGACCGGTGTCGATGACGGTTCATCCCCGCATGCGCGGGGAACACGCTTCCTCTATCTTGCTGAAAATCAAGTGCTTTTTGATGTCGTCCCCCGCCACCAACGTGTGAGCGGCAGCAAGGGAGTCATAACCCCTTGAATTTCAAGAGCAAGCCGATTATCCGGATTGTTAAAGAGCGGAGTTACCAACCTTCCTTCATCCCTTCGCCAGTATCTGGAAGGAAACTGACGAGTTTCATCCCATCGACTTCAAGTGGGATCCGGCGGTTCCTGCCCAGGGTAAGGAAGTCGAAACCCGACTCGGTATTTGTACTCCAGATCATGACGGCATTCCCATCTTCGGCCCCCTCCTCCACCTGGTTCCACAACATTTCCCGTACGCGCCGGGAGAGATTACCCACGTACACACCGGCACGCACCTCGACCAGCCAGACGGCGAGTCTCCCGCGCAGTCGCGGAGGGACATTCTCAACCACGATGACCAACATCGCCCAGTTTCTCCTTCTCCGGGATGGCGGGTGGTTGTGAATCCTTCGGTGGTCTGGGCGGCTCCAGGCCTCCGGCAGCCAGAACCTGCTCAATGGTCGGGATGATGCGTTTGAGGATTTTCTTCTGCCGGAACAGGTCGCGGCAGGCCAGGCGCACTTCCCGCTCCGGTTCCCGGGGTTTTTTGGCGGCGATCCGGAAAGCCAGGGGAACGACGGTATCGAATTTGAACAGGTCGGCAATATCGTAAACGAAAGACAGCGGTTTGCCAGTATGGATGAATCCCACCGCCGGGGCATAGCCGGCCGCCAGCACCGCCGCCTCGGTGATGCCGTAAAGGCAGGCGGTGGCCGAGGAAACGCAGCGGTTGGGCAAATCGCTGGCGTCCCAGACTTCGGGATCGTAGTCGCGGCGGTGCCATCTGACCCCATACTGTTTGGCCAGCAGCTGGTACATTTTCCGCACCCGGGCGCCCTCGATGCCGCGCAACTGCTCGACGCTGCGTTTCTCCGGCGGTTTTTCGCCAAAGCGCAGTTCATACATCTTGCGCACCACCCTGAGGCGGGCCTTGTCGTCCAGGGCCAGCTGGGCCTGATACAGCAGGCGGTCGGCGCGGGCGCCGCCGGGCTGGCCGGATGCGTACAGGCGCACGCCCGCCTCGCCCACCCAGACCAGCAGGGTGCCGACCCGGGAAGCCAGGGCCGCGGCCCGGTGGGAGATCCGGGTGCCCGGTTCCAGCATGATGCAGGCGATGGAACCGACCGGAATCTGGGTGCGGACGCCGTTCTCGTCCACGACCACGAAGGCGCCGTCGATGACGTCGATCTGGCCCTTCTCGATGAAGATCATCGACATCCGCTCCTTCATGGGGATAGGCTTTAGCGGCGGCAGCATCACAACCTCCTGACCAGCAGCAGCCCGCAGCCGAAGGCCTTGGCTGGGCCGATGCCCTGAAGCAGCGCCTTGCGAAAAAGTTCCGGATCGGTGACGCTCAGAATACCGGTGAAATCCAGGGTGCTGAAGTGGATGGCGCGGCTGCCTCGGCGGGTGCGGTGCTGGCGGTAGCCGTCCACTCGAACCTGGGCAGGTCGGAAACGGAATCCATGATCCCTGGCTTGCCTTTGAAGCCATCTGAGGCCGGAAACACGGATCAGTTTGGGTAGTGCCGGGCGCTGCTCTGCGGGCATGCTGCTCCAGCCGATACGCTTTTTGCAGTCCATGACCACATCGTGGCGTTCGCGGCTCCGGCGCACCACCGGATTGGCCCGCAGCAGGAAGGCCAGCTTCTGCCCGGCCTGCAGTTTAGGTGCGAAGGGCTTGGGCGGGTCGATGCGCCACAATCCCAGCGGGTTGACCGGCGGCCGCCTGGAGAGGATGAAATAGCGGGGGCGGCCCAGGTGAACGTCGCGGCGGTAGAGGAAGTCGCGTCCGGCGTCAGGGGCAGGGTCGAACAGGCGCCAGAGCATCTGGTGCTCGCGGTAGGCGTCTCCCAGCTGCTGGACGATGGCCCTGAGGTCGGGATGGTCGAGGAGGGTGAGCCGGGTCAAATACATGATCGTCTCCTGTCAGGCCATGGCGTGGTGCTCGTCGCGGGTGGCGAACTGCCAGCGGCGGCGGCTGCCGGGCCGGTCGCGGCGGGGGACCACCCAGAGTTTTTCCTGGGCGGTAAACCCGCTTGCCAGTCCGTCGGGCAGGGGTTCCTCCCAGAAATAGCGGTGTCTTTCAGGCCGCTTCAGCCAGCCAAGCCGGTCATCCAGTGGGTAGCCGGCGAAGGCGTCCTTGAGCGTGGCGCTGTCGATGAGTTCCGGCCTGAGGGGCAGCGCCGGCGGGCAGGACTTGCGGCCCAGATAGAGGGTAAAGCGCGGGCGGCGCAGCGCTTCAGCCAGGTCCGCCAACGGGTAGGGGGCCGAAGCAGTGGCCCACAGGACGCAGGTCCAGGCAGCCTCGACCCGGTAGTCACGCTGGGAGAGGATGGTGTAGAGGTCGTCCACTGCAAGTTCTTCGGCGCGGGTGGTGAAAGTCCTCCCGCGCCGGGCGGGGGGGACCTGGGTGGTGTGATAGTCACGCAACAGCTCCCCCTCGGCATCGATCCGCACCGCCAGCCCGTATCCGCCTGCCAGTGCGGCGAGTTCCTCCTCCCGGTCGCGGGTCAGCCCCAGGGCGGCACCCAGGAGCCCGGCGATCTGGGATTTGCCCGGATGGGTGGCGGAGGGGCGGTATTCCCCCACCGCCGGTTCCCCCCAGCTCGCCAGCGGGCCGTAAAGCTGGAACAGCAGCAGTTCAGCCATCGGCAAGCCCCCCTTTGGCGTAGGCGAGGATGTCGGCAAGGCTGCCCTGGCCGGTCAGGGTATTCATGGCGACGGCATCGCTGTCGCCGTCGCCGTAGGCGCTGTCTAGGCGCCGGCGTTCGTCTTCCAGGGCCTCGACGGCGTTGGCCAGCAGCCCTTTGCTTCCGGCCTCCACCGGCTTGAGGAACGCCACAGACAGGCTTCTCGGCTGGGTGTCGCCCCTTTCGCAAAGGATGTAGCTGGCCCGGGCGCGGGAGGCGAAGCTGTTCTGCTTGCCGGTGGGGGCGACAGTGGCGGCGCTTGCCACCAGCGCCTCGACGGTGCGTTCGGCGAGCTTTGCGTCGCCGCCGAGGTTTTTGAGCAGCAATTCACGGTCGAGGCACAGGTAAAGATAGAACAGCCCGGCGCCGAATTCGGTTTCCCCCATGTGGCCGGCGCCCACGTCCTCCTCGCCCCTGTTGAGGTCGTCCACGGCGGTGTAGAAGTCGTCCTCCACCGCCACCTTGTGGACGGTGATGGCGTGGGCCACCTGGCAGGCGGCTTCGGTGTTGAATCTGGGGACGTCGGCAAGCATACGCCCGAACAGGGCGATGTCGGCGGCGCTGTGGCGCTCGCGCAGCAGATTCAAATCCTCCGCACTCGGCCCTTGTTTGGTTTCGATCAGGCGCTGCACCAGGGTATCGATGGCGGTCTGTTCCTCGGGGCTGAAATGGGCCAATTGTTCGATATGCAAGGCCTCGATGCTGCCGTCGTCTTTGGATTTCTTCAGCTTGCCGAAGACTGTGGCGATCTGCCGGGTCCACTCCCGGGCCTGCTTTTCTGCAATGCCCCCTTGTACCAGGCGGTGGAATATCTCCTCGCCCATGCGTTTGGTGCGGGTGCCAAGATGTCCTTTGAGCTTTTCCTGGAACAGGTCGGAGGTACGCCAGGCTCGCTTGAGGCTCTGGGAGGAGATACGCAGCCGTTCGGCCCCGCCCATCAGGGCGGTCTTGGGACGGCCCAGGTCGTCGCGGTTCAGGTTGGCGGGGGGATAGGCGGTCAGCAGGTGCAGTTGGACGAATCTTTCCATCGTTGCGCTCCTTGTGAATCAGGCGGTTTTCGGCAGTTTGGGAAAATAGGCAAAGGCCCATTGCTTCTGAATACCCGGCCCCCACCAGAACAGGCTCTCGGCCAGCTCGAAGAGATTGGCCTGATGGTCCAGCAGGGCCAGAATGCGGATCATGGGGCGGTAGAGGTCATGGCGAGGGGTGCGCAGCAGGCGACGGAAGCGCAGCTCAGACACAACAGGCCGGTCGCCTTTGAGGCGCGCCATGCGTTCCGGCAGCGGGGTGGCATCCTCGAGAATGGCATGACGGGCATCCGGATCGAGATGGGCGGCCAGTCCCGCGATGGGCGGGATGCGTTCGATCCAGCCACGATGCTGAGCGACATCGGTGTCCCGGAGCCGGGTCACCAGCTGGACGGTGGACGGAATCAGGACGGCGTCATCGGCTGATCGGGCCCGGCGCAGTTCGGCGCGGTCGCCGCGATTGTCCGCCAGCGCAAGCCACCATTCACGCAGGACGTTCCCGGCCGGGTTGTCCGGGGCAAAGGTTCGTTCTCTCATGCTGCTTTCTCCTTGGGTTTTTTGGGCAGGGTGAGGATCCTGGCGAGCCTGGCGCCGTAGAGCTGTTTGCGCAGGTTGTCGCAGGCCCGGGCCACGCGGGCCGGATCGGCAAAGGCGATCTCATCGCTGCCGGTCCATTCGTCGAACAGTTCCAGGGCCGCGCGCGTGAGGGTGGCGTGCCAGCCTTGCAGCACTTCAGGATCCTTGCCTTGCGCGAGGGCGTCGATCAGCCGGGGCAGGCAGGCGTAGAAGTCGGCCTCGGTGTGCTGGTAGAAGCCGTCGGCAAGGAAGCCGACATCCTCCTTCACGTCGCCCGGGCGTTTGAACCAGGCCTCCTTGACCTGCCTTTTCAGCAGGCCGGCCACGTATTCGGCCGCCTCGATCAGCTGGGCCACCCGCTTGGTGAAGTCGGGGCGGATTTCCTCCGGCACCCGGTAGAGCGGCAGGATGGCCTCGTACCAGCAGCGCGGCTTCATGTTGTCCATGTCGTAGCCGAAGGCCCAGAGGCGGAACTGCTCCTCCGGCAGTTTCTTGCGCTGGAATTCCCGTACCACGATGGCCGGGGTGAGACGCTTTTGGCCTTCCGGTTCCTCGTAGATCAGTCCGATCCAGTGGCGGTAGGTGATGCCACCGGGCTGGGGATGTAAAGGCAAGGGTTTACCTTCGCTTCGTTCCACATAAGGGGTCATGGGATGGCGCCAGGCACCGGCGTAGTTGATGCCGTAGTTGAGGGTGACATAGCGCAGCAGCAGCCGGTCCCGGCGGCCGCACAGGTCGCAGTCGCCTTCCTTGGTGTCCCCGAAGTCGAGGCGGATGCGCCGCGGCATGGCCCAGTACATTTGATAGGGGTGGGCGTCCTCCGGGGTGACGCTCTGGCCCTTCTCACTGGTACGGGTGGGGGCGAGCCAGGGGAAGATGTGCTCGGGGCCGGACAGCTTTGGGTTGCCGGTCAGGGGCACGGTCTGCGGCAGCACGTTGAGCCAGAGGTGGTGCCACAGGGTGTCGGGCAGGCAGCTGCCTTCCGGGTCCAGGGCTACCAGGGTGGTGAGCGCACCTTGCCCCGGGCTGTATTTCCCCGCATTTTTTTCCTTGTTTGTCGACCTGATGGAACTCATCTGCCCCTTTCCCCCTGCCGGCGCATTGATCTGCAGGGTGAACAGGGCGGTGACAGCGCAGGCCGGGCACAGGGCTTCCACATGACCGCGCTTGACGAAGTGGTCGGCGTTGTTCTCCAGGGTGTTTTCGGTGGGTGCGTCGATGAACAGCCATTCGATGGGTTTGGTGGCATTTTTCAGTTTCTGCCCCGTGAGCGACTTTTCCAAGGCCTCGTAATCCTGCATGAAGCGCGGTCCTTCGCCGTCCACCTCGAAGGCATCGTGATAGCGGGCGAAGGCCTGATCCAGCGCTGCCACCAGCGGCGGCTGCTCCAGCCGGTCCTCCCATTCGCCGTCGTCTATTGGGGCATAACAGGTCTGCAGCAGGCCGATGAGAAACTGGGCCAGCGCCCCATTGAAGTCGGCCCGGGGGCTGTCCAGCGCCACCGGCGGGTTGTCCGAATCGGCGATCTCGGCCGGGCGGATGAGGGTGCGGCTGCCGTCGCTGCGGCGGACGGGGATCCAGGGCGTGTCGAGCAGATTCATGGGTTACTCCTTGAAGGCGAGGCCGGTTGTCTGAGAATAGATGACTGTCCGGTTTCGGACTTGTTCACTCTGAACCTGTCCCTCCCAGAACTTGTCTTCAACGCAGTTCAGAGCGATCACGACACCCCATTTCCCCTTGCCGGGCAGACCTTCCTTGAGTTTCTGCCAGCCTTCCGGGGAAACGCCATCGGGTATCACTTCATGATAGGCCAGGGCCCGGCGCAAAATAAGGCTGCTTTCCAGCCAGACTTCCGGCGCGGCGCTGTCGCTGTGCAGCGGCAGCAGGCGGCCTTCGGTCAGGCGCGCCAGCCAGACGGTGGTAGTCGGCTCACCCAGGCGGGTGGGTGCAATGTCTTCGTCGAGCCAGGGGCCTTCCAGGCGATAACCCTGCTCCAGCGGCAGGGCCTTGTCCTCGGCGATACTACTCTTGCCGCGGTACAGGCCGTCGGCTTCCAGAGCCTTGGCCTGAAGCGCTTCGGGGAAGTCCTCGAACGGGTCCGTGTCATACACACCCTCGATCAGAAAACGGGCGTCACCGGGCATGGCAAAGCCCTGTCGTTCCCGCAGCAGTTTCATCCCCAGCCACAGGTGGGCGTCTTCGGCTTCGTATACCGCCGCCGTGCCGGGCAGGGCCTGGCGCAGCCAGTCGGCGGCCGGGTCGTCGTCCCAAGGGGGAGCCTGCACGGTGAGCTTCGGGGCGCCGCGCCGGTCCGGGGCATCGGGGGTGTAGCGGCCTTCGGCGTCGCGGGGGTGGCGCTGGAGGCGGCCGGCGCGCTGGACCAGCAGGTCGATGGGGGCCAGATCCGAGATCAGCACGTCGAAGTCCAGGTCCAGGGACTGTTCCACCACCTGGGTGGCGATGAGAACCCGCCCGCGGCGTTCGGCAGGCCCGGAACGCTTGCCGAAATTCCGTAAAACCCATTGCTCGACGGCCATCCGGTCGTGGAGGGTGAAGCGGGCGTGGAACAGGTCCAGCTTCCAGTCCGGATGTTTCTGGACCAGCTGCTCGAAGCGCCGGCGGGCATCGTCCACCGTGTTGCAGATCCAGCAGGCGCAGCATCCCCGGGCGACGGCGTCGGCCAGGACGGCTTCGGCCTGAGCCTCACTCTCGATGAAATCGACCGCCACCCGTCGCGCCACCTCAGGCCGGGTCTGCAGGGGCCGGATGCTGATGCCGTTCTGGTCGAAGACGGTGGCGAGAGGATAGGCATCGCAGGGTTCCGTCTCGCAGATTTCGTGTCCCAGTCCCTCCGCGAACGCCCGGATCAGGGCGGCTTTCTGCCTGTGAGGCAGGGTGGCCGAAAGCAGCACCGCACTGCCTCCGGCTCTGGCGTGGGCGCGGAGCAAATGTTGCAGCAGGCGATTCATGTAGGCGTCGCAGGCGTGGACCTCGTCGGCGATCAGCACCTTGTCCAGCAGGCCGAGCAGGCGCAGCGACTGGTGACGGGAGGCGAGGACGGCCAGCAGGGCCTGGTCGATGGTGCCAACCCCCACCTCCGCCAGCAGGGCCTTCTTGCGGTTGTCGGCCAGCCAGGCGCTGCATCGGTTTGCGGCTGCCTCGGTGCCGTCACCGTAGTCGTCCTCCGGACCGGGCAGTGGCAGCAGGTGTCCGCGCACCAGCTCGGCACGGCTGTGGGCCAGCACCAGGGAAGGGTGGCTACCGCGTGCGAACAGACGGCGGTACACCGGCGGCCTGCCGCCTCCTAGGCGCTGGTACATGCCGTTGGCGGTGGCCATGGTGGGTAAACCAAAGTACAGCCCGCCGCCGCCTTGCACTTGCAGCAGCCGCTGGGCCAGCAGCAGCGCGGCCTCGGTCTTGCCGGCGCCGGTGACGTCCTCAAGGATAAACAGGCTGGGGCCGGAGCCGAGTGCAACGGTCTCCGCCCAACGCTGCAACGGGGTGGGCTTCAGGTTTGCGGGCGGGTCGGCGAAACAGTCGGCCAGGGTGAAACGTCCAGATGGGGGGTCCGGATTCAGGCCGGCGGCCTCGACGGCCTTTTCCGCCTGTTTCAGGGCGCGTTCCCAGTAATGGCAAAGCGGCAGGATCTCCTCGCAGTAGGGAAAGAACCCGGCGTTGGAGCCGAGCCAGTCGGCCAGTACGGTCAGGCCCGCCAGCCACCAGGTGGCCTCGGGCGGAAGTGCCATGTCCGGCAGAGATTCTGCTCCGGCCAGTTCCAGAACTGCCTTGGAGAAGGCCTCGGCAGCGGAGATGTCCTCGTCCTCGAAGTGGTCCCGGAGCAGTCCATTGATACTTTCTCCGGGTGGCTGGCCGTGATGGCCGGTGACCACCCGCATCCAGGCATCGGCATTACCAGGCGTCCGCCGTCGCACACTGCGCCTGGAGCAAGACGAGATGAGACGTTCCCGCCATAACACGTAACCCAGGGTGTCATGGCGGGTCCCGTAGCCCTTGTCACTCTTGCACCCCCGCATCTTTTCGAGCAGGTCGGGGCGCAGGTTCTGGAACGCGGTGGCGAACTTGCCCAGGTCGTGGAGCGGGAAAAAGACCTTCAGGGCGAGCAGCAGGGTGCTGTCGTCCATTCCGGTCAGTTCCGCCAGCCGCCGGCGCCAGCGCGGCAGCCGTTTCAGCAGCATCACGCCGCAGGCGGCCACATCCAGACAGTGATAGGGCAGCAGGTGGCAGCTTTTCTCCTCACCGGCCTTGCCCCAATAACGATAGAAAGGTGCCGGCATTTCAAACTCCATGCCCATGGTTTGCAGTGGGATTATAATTCGGGAACGGTTCGAAACCCGACCCGGAGAGCTTGTTCCGATGACCTCATCCTGCCGCGATCCCCTCGTCTCCGGCGCCGACCGGTGCCTCCGGCTGAAAGCCCCGGTGGTCATCGTCGGTCTCGGGGAGCTGGGCGGCGAATTCGCCAAGGGCTTTCTTCGCCTGGGGCATCCGGTGGTTCCGGTGCTGCGGGGCATGGATCCCGGGGAGGTGGCCGAGGCGGTGCCCGGGCCGGAACTGGTGCTGGTGACGGTGGCGGAAGGCGATCTGCACCCGACGCTGGCGCAAATCCCGCCGCGCTGGCGCGACCGCCTGGTCCTGGTGCAGAACGAACTGACGCCGGCCGACTGGCGACGCCACGGGCTGGAGAACGTCACGGTGGCACTGGTCTGGTTCGAGAAGAAGCCGGGTCAGGCGCTGACTGACATCCTGTTCACTCCGGTGTATGGTCCCAAGGCGGACCGGATCATCGAAGCCCTGGAGCGGCTGAAGGTCAAGACCCGTCTGCTTCGGCGCGAAGATGAGCTGATCTTTGAGCTGGCGCGCAAGAGCCTGTACATCCTGACCCTCAACATCGCCGCTCTGGCAGTGGATACGACCGTCGGGGAATTGTGGCATCGGCACCAGGATCTGGTAGGCCGGGTGGCGGCGGAGGTGCTGACGGTGCTGGAGCGCCGCTTCGGCCGGCCGCTGCCGCGCGAGGCGCTGATCGAGGCGATGGCCGAGGGAATCGCCGACTGCCCGGACCGCCGCGCCCGCGGCCGTCGGGCCGGGGAGCGCCTGGCGCGGGTGCTGGCGGAGGCGCGGCAGGCGGGGATCGAGGTTCCGGTTCTGGCATCCGTTGCGGAGACGGCGCAGTCCCCTGAGCGGAGCGGTTGTGGTACAGTGATGCCCTTTGCCCCGCAGCCATGTCCCGATCCAGGCAAGCCTTAGAAACCGCCGCGTCCGCCCTGGGCGCATGGTTCGCCCAGGGCGGGCTGCTGTCGCGGATCATCGACGGCTACACCCCCCGCGCCGCCCAGGTGGAAATGGCCGAGGCGGTGGCCGAAACCCTCGACAAGGGGGGTGTTCTGGTGGCCGAGGCCGGCACCGGCACCGGTAAGACCTTCGCCTATCTGCTGCCGGCGCTGCTGTCGGGCAGGCAGGTCGTCGTGGCCACCGGCAGCCGCAATCTCCAGGACCAGTTGTTCGGCCGCGACCTGCCGGTGCTGCAGCGTTCCCTCGGGCGGCCGCTGCGGGTGGTCCAGCTCAAGGGGCGGGGCAACTATCTGTGCCATTACCGCCTGCAACAGGCCCTGGAAGGCCGGCTCCTGCACGACGAGGCCGAGCGCGAGGCGCTGCTGAGCGTGCGCCGCTGGCTGGACACCACGGCGGTGGGTGACATCGCCGAGCTGGCCGAGCTGCCGGAGGACTGGTGGGGCTGGCAGCGCCTGACCTCCACCGAAGACAGCTGCCTGGGGCAGGACTGTCCTTTCATCGCCGACTGTTTCCTGCTCAAAGCCCGGCGCCGGGCGCTGGAGGCCGATCTGGTGGTGGTCAACCATCATCTCCTGTGCGCCGACTGGGCCCTGCGCCAGGAAGGCTACGGCGCGCTGCTGCCGGAGGCCGATGCGGTGATCGTGGACGAGGCCCATCAGTTCGCCGCCACCGCGGCCCACTTCCTGGGCGAAACCCTGAGCGCCCGCCAGCTGCAGGAACTGCTGCGCGACACGGTCACCGAGCTGCGACAGGCCAAAACGGCCGCCCCGGCCCTGCGCCAGGCCCAGACGGAACTGCAGCAGGCGTTACAGCGGACGCTGGCGCTCCTGGGGACCGCGCCGTCCAGGGGCGCTGCCGAAGACTTGCCCGGGCAGTCGCACACGGCGCTGGCCGGCCTGGCCGGGACATTGGCCGGTCTGGTCGAGACCCTGGCGCCCCTGGCCGGCGCCAGCCAGGGGCTGGGGCATTGCTATCAGCGCGCCGAGCGTCAGCTGGCGCGGCTGCAAAGCTGGCTCGAAGGCGAACGCGAGGGCTGGGTGCGCTGGTTCGAGACCGGTTCCCGGCGCTTCGCCCTCCATGCCACGCCGCTGGCGGTGGGGGCGTCCTTCGCCGCCTACCGGGCGCGGTTCGAGGCGGCCTGGATTTTCACGTCCGCCACCCTGAGCGTGGCCGGCGGGTTCGACCATTTTCTCGGCCAGCTGGGACTGAGTTCAGGCGAGGTACGCTGCCGTATCTGGCCCAGTCCCTTCGACTACCCCCGCCAGGCGCTGCTTTATCTGCCGCCGGGCCTGCCGCCGCCGGCGGCGCCGGACTACACCCGGCGCATGATCGCCGCCGTCCGTCCCGTCCTGGAGGCCAGCGGCGGGCGGGCTTTCCTGCTGTTCACCAGCCACCGGGCCCTGAATGAGGCCGCCAAGCTGCTCGAGGACCTGCCGTTTCCCTTGCTGGTGCAGGGGCGCGCTCCCAAGGCGGTGCTGCTGGCGCGGTTCCGCGAGCTGGGCAACGCGGTGCTGCTGGGGACCGCCAGTTTCTGGGAAGGGGTGGACGTGCGCGGTTCGGCGCTCTCGTGCGTCATCATCGACAAGCTGCCCTTCACGTCGCCGGGCGACCCGGTCTGCCAGGCCCGGCTTGCCAGTCTGCGCGCCCGCGGGTACGATCCCTTCCCCGCCTGGCAGCTGCCGGCGGCGGTGATCGCCCTCAAGCAGGGCGCCGGGCGCCTGATTCGCGGCGCCGAGGACCGGGGGGTGCTGGTGCTGTGCGATCCCCGTCTGACCATGCGGGGTTATGGCAAGGTCTTCCTCGACAGCCTGCCGCCGATGCCGCGAACCCGGGAGTTGCAGGCCGTGCGACGTTTCTTTGGTGAACCGACGTGAAGATTCTGGCCCTTGAGACCGCCACCGAAGCCTGTTCCGCCGCCCTGTATCGCGACGGCCGGGTCTGTGAACGCTTCGAGGTGGCCCCGCGCCGCCACGCCGACCGGATTCTGCCGATGATGAGCGAGCTGCTGGAGGAAGCCGGTCTGACGCTGCGGGACCTCGATGCCCTGGCGTTCGGGCGCGGGCCGGGCGCATTCACGGGGCTGCGGATCGCCGCCGGGGTGGCCCAGGGGACGGCCCTGGGTGCCGGGTTGGCGGTGGTGCCGGTCTCGACCGTGGCGGCGCTGGCGGCCGAAGCGCTGGCGCAGACGCCGGTGGAATACGCCGTGGCGGCTCTGGACGCCCGCATGGGGGAAGTGTACTGGGGCGTGTACCGACGCGGCGAGGCCGGGCCGGTGCTCGTCGGCCGCGAACAGGTCGTCGATCCCCAGCGAGCGCCGCTGCCGGACGATCTGAGCGAGGCGGTGGCCGTCGGTCCCGGCTGGTCGGCCTACGGTGCGGTGCTGCGCCGCCGGTTCGGCGACCGGCTGCGCACCATCTGGCCCCGGCGCCTGCCGCGGGCGGCCTGGATCGCCCGGCTGGCGGCCATGGCCGACCCCGACACCCAATGGCTGCCACCGGAGCGGGCGCTGCCGGTATATCTGCGCGATCAGGTGGCCAATCGCGCCAAGGCGTAATTCGCGGTGTCCAGCCCGGGCCGTAAATGGTAGGCTATAGCGCCGAATCGCACGCCTGTCCCGGCCTTGCGTGCGGCCGGGATGGCGAGACAGGTTTTTTATGACGGATATGGCCCAGTACTTCGAGATCCATCCTGACAACCCCCAGCCCCGCCTGATCCGGCGGGCGGTGGAAATCCTGCAACGGGGCGGCGTCATCGTCTGGCCCACCGATTCCTCTTATGCGCTTGCCTGCCGCATCGACGACAAGAAGGCCCTCGAGCGCATCCGCCGGATCCGCCAGCTGGGCGAGAAACACCAGTTTTCCCTGGTCTGCCGCGATCTGGCCCAGGTCGGCCAGTTCGTCCGTCTCAGCAACGAGGCCCACCGCCTCATCAAGGCGCTCACCCCCGGCCCGTACACCTTCATCCTCAAAGCCACCCACGAGGTGCCGCGCCGCCTGCAGCATCCCAGCCGCAAGACCATCGGCATCCGTATTCCCGATCACCCGGTGGCCCAGGCGCTGCTGGCGGCGCTGGACGAGCCCTTGTTCAGCACCACCCTGATCCTCCCCGGTGAGGAGACGGCGTTGGCGGACCCTTACGAAATCCGCCAGCGCCTGGAAAAGCAGGTGGACCTGATTCTCGACGCCGGCATCGTGCCCTACGAGCCGACCACGGTGATCGACCTGACCGGAGGGGTTCCCGAGATCCGCCGCGAAGGCAAAGGTTATGAGCGGCTCGAAGCCCTGCTGCGTTAACGGATGATGACCTGATCTATGGAAGAACTGACCCTGGCCCAGAAGCTCGCCGTCTGGGTGCTGCCCATTCTGTTCGCCATCACCCTGCACGAAGTGGCCCACGGCTGGGTGGCCTGGCTGCTGGGGGACGACACCGCCAAACGCCTGGGGCGGCTGTCCCTCAACCCGCTCCATCACGTGGACATCGTCGGCACCGTGGTGGTGCCGCTGGCGATGCTGCTGCTGGGTGGCTTCATCTTCGGCTGGGCCAAACCGGTGCCGGTGGACTTCGGCCGCCTGCGCCATCCCAAGCGCGACATGGCCCTGGTGGCCCTGGCCGGTCCCGGCGCCAACCTGCTCATGGCGCTTGGATGGACACTGCTGGCGCGGTTTGGGGTGTTTTTGGAAATGGCCTACGTGTCGGTGCCGCTCATCTACATGGGCGCGGCGGGGATTTTCTTCAACCTGGTGTTGATGGTCCTGAACCTGCTTCCAGTCCCGCCGCTGGACGGCGGCCGGGTGCTGGTCGGCATCCTGCCGCACCGCTGGGCGGCGTGGGTGGCCCAGCTCGAGCCTTACGGCATGCCGATCCTGCTGCTGCTGCTCATCACCGGGGCGCTGGGGAAAATCCTGGGGCCGGTCATCTTCACGCTCCAGGGGTTCTTCTTCTCTCTCGCCGGGCTGTCGTGAGCGAGGCGACGATCCTGGCCCGGGTCCGAGGCGCGCCGGTGGTGGAGCTGCCGGAGAATCTCTACATCCCCCCGGACGCGCTGCGGGTCATCCTCGAGGAAACCTTCGAAGGGCCGCTGGACCTGCTGCTGTATCTGATCCGGCGGCAGAATCTGGATATCATGGCGGTTTCCATCACCCGGGTGACCGAGCAGTATCTGCAATACATCGGCCTGATGGAGCGCCTCAAAATAGAGCTGGCGGCCGAATACCTGCTCATGGCCGCCTGGCTGGCGGAGATCAAATCGCGCCTGCTGCTGCCGAAGCCGGAAACCGAAGGCGAGGACGAGGAAGACCCCCGCGCCGAACTGGTGCGGCGCCTGCAGGAATACGAGCGCATCAAGCAGGCAGCGCAGGAGCTGGACGCTCTGCCGCGTCTGGGCCGGGACCTGTTTCCCGCGGTGCTGGCCGCCGATCTGCCGCCCCGCCCGCCGGCCCTGCCGCAGCTCACCCTGGAGCAACTGGCAGAAGCCTTCCGCCAGGTGCTCGACCGGGCCGAAAAACGGCAAAGCCACACCGTCCCCCCCGAAACCCTGTCGGTGCGCGAACGCATGAGCCAGGTGCTGGCCCGGTTGCGCAAGGATGCGGCGGTGGCGCTGGAAAGCCTGTTCGATCTGCGTGAGGGCCGCGCCGGTCTGGTGGTGACTTTCCTGGCCTTGCTGGAGCTGTGCAAGGAGGGATTGGTGGAAGTGCTCCAGAGCGAACCTCTGGCGCCGATCCGGGTCCAAGCCCGATGACGCTGAAGCAGATCGTCGAGGCGCTGCTGCTGGCCTCGCCTGAGCCCCTGGACGACAAGCAGTTGCAGGCCTTACTGGCCGACGAGGGCGCCACCCGGGTGGACCTTGCCGAGGTGCTGGGTCGGCTGCAGGCCGAATGCCAAGACCGTCCCCTGGAACTGGTGCGGGTGGCCAGCGGCTGGCGCTATCAGGTGCGGCGCGACTACGCCCCCTGGGTGCAGCGCCTGTTTCCCCAGAAGGCGGGCCGCTATTCCCGCGCCATGCTGGAAACCCTGGCCATCATCGCCTACCGCCAGCCGGTGAGCCGCGGCGACATCGAGGCCATCCGCGGGGTGGCGGTCAGCAGCCAGATCATCCGCACTCTGGAGGCGCGGGAGTGGATCCGCATCGTCGGCCACAAGGAGGTCCCGGGACGCCCGGCTCTGTATGCCACCACCCGACGCTTCCTCGACGATTTCAATCTGCAGCGCCTCGAACAACTGCCCCCTTTACCTGTGGAAGACGATGACGAAACCGAGACCGAACCGCCCGCCGGCACCTGACCGCGACGCCGTCGCCCGCCACGACGGCGAGCGGCTGCAGAAAGTGCTGGCCCATGCCGGCCTCGGCAGCCGGCGCCAGATCGAGCAGTGGATCCGCGACGGCGAGGTGCAGATCAACAACCGCCCCGCCCGCCTCGGCGATCGTTGGCGCGTGGGCGACAAGGTCAAGGTGCGCGGCAGGCCGCTCAACCTCGACCGCCGCCTGGGGGCGCGGACCCGGGTGTTGCTCTACCACAAACCGGTGGGGGAGGTGGTCACCCGCCGCGATCCCGAAGGCCGGCCCACGGTGTTCGAACGCCTGCCGAAGCTGCCCAAGGGCCGCTGGGTGACGGTGGGACGCCTCGACATCAACACCGAGGGACTGTTGCTGTTGACCAATGACGGAGAGCTGGCCAACCGCCTGATGCATCCGTCCCGGGAACTGGAGCGGGAATACGCGGTGCGGGTTTACGGCCGGGTGAGCGACGAGATGCTGGAAAAGCTCCAACGCGGTGTCGAACTGGAAGACGGCCCGGCCCGTTTCGAAACCCTCGAGGCGGCGGGCGGCGAGGGGGCCAACACTTGGTATAAGGTGACCCTGAAGGAAGGCCGCAACCGCATCGTCCGCCGCCTGTGGGAAGCGGTGGGGGCGACGGTGAGCCGGTTGATCCGGGTGCGTTACGGCCCGGTGGCCCTGCCGCCGGGACTCAAGGCCGGCCGCTTCGTGGAACTGACGCCGAAGGAAGTCGCGCGCCTGGAGGCCGAGCTTGAACAGGCATGAACCACATGGAAAAGCTGGTGCGCCAGTTCTATGCCTGGCGTGGCTACATCGTCCGCGGCAACGTTCGCGTCGGTGCCCTGACCCATGGCGGCTGGGCCGGGGAGCTGGACATCGTCGCCCACCATCCCCACAGCGGTCATCTGATCCATCTGGAGCCGTCCATCGACGCCCACACCTGGGAGGAACGTGAACGCCGCTTCCGCCGCAAGTTCGAGGCCGGCCGCCGCTATGTCCACGCCGAAGTCTTCCCCTGGCTCGATCCGGCCACGCCCCTGGAACAGGTGGCGATCCTGGTTTCCGCCACCCGCCGGGAGCTGGGGGGCGGCCGGGTGATAGCCATCGACGAGTTCATGGAAACGGTGAGGGAGGCGGTGATCCGGCGCGGGCCGATGTGCCGCAGCGCCATTCCGGAGGAATACGACTTGCTCAGGACCCTGCAGTTGGCGTTGTGCGGCTATCGGCGGGTGTTGGTGTGAGTGAGGCGGTGGGTGCGGGTGTCCGTCTTCAGGGCGTACCCGGCCCGGATGGCCGGGTTCCGAGCGTACAGGGAAGTATTCACAGCGTCCCAGAAGACGGACACCCGCACCCGCCTAATGTGGAACGGGGATAAGCAGGCAGAATGCGGATTGCGCTGAAACTGGAATACGACGGCAGCCGTTATGCGGGCTGGCAGTATCAGTCCCACAGCCCTTCGGTGCAGGAGGCGGTGGAACGGGCGCTCGCCTTCGTCGCCGCCGCGCCGGTGCGGGTGGTGGCCGCCGGTCGCACCGACGCCGGGGTGCACGCCTGGGAGCAGATCGTCCATTTCGACACCGAAGCCGTGCGCCCCGAACGGGCCTGGGTGCAGGGAACCAACACCCGCCTGGCGGACGACATCCGCGTTCTGTGGGCCAAACCGGTACCCGGCGACTTCCACGCCCAGCGCCAGGCCCTGGCGCGCTGGTACCGCTACTGCATCTGCAACCGCCCGGTGGCCCCGGCCCTGGGGGGGACCCAGCTCACCTGGTGCCACCGGCCATTGGACGAGGCAAGGATGCAGCAGGCGGCCGAACGGCTGCTGGGGGAGCACGACTTTTCCTCCTTCCGCGGCCCCTACTGCCAGTCCAAAAGCCCGTACCGGCGGGTCTATCTGCTGGAGGTAAGGCGCTGCGGCGACGAGGTGGTCATCGACATCGTCGCCAATGCCTTCCTTCACAACATGGTGCGCAACATCGCCGGGGTGCTGATGGCGGTCGGCAGCGGCAAACGTCCGGTGGACTGGGTGTCCGAGGTGCTGGTGGCCCGCGACCGCCGCGCCGGCGGCGTCACCGCTCCGCCGCACGGTTTGTATTTCGCCGGAATCTGGTACCCTGACAGGTTCGGCCTGCCGCGCCAGCCGATCTTCGCGCGGCTGCCGCAAAATATCCAACGGGTGGAAAAGGAGCGGGAATTTGACCAGGACTCGGGTTAAAATTTGCGGGTTTACGCGCCCCGACGATGCCGTCGCGGCGGCCCGGCTGGGGGTGGACGCCGTCGGCCTGGTGTTCCATCCTCAAAGTCCGCGCCACGTGAGCGTCGAGCGGGCCCGGGAGATCGCCTCGGCGTTGCCGGCCTTCGTCACCGCGGTGGGGCTGTTCGTCGATGCCCAGCCGAAAGTGATCGAACAGGTGTTGGCGCAGGTGCCGCTGGGGCTGTTGCAGTTCCACGGCCACGAGCCGCCCGAGGCGTGCCGCCGTTATGGGCGGCCCTACATCAAGGCCATCCGCATGGCGGCGGACGTGGACCTGGAGCGGGAGGCGGCGCGCTATCACGACAGTTGCGGCCTGCTGGTGGATACCTGGCACCCGGTCGCTGCCGGCGGCACCGGCGAGCGTTTCGACTGGGCGCGGATTCCGGGCGACCTGCCGCTGCCGGTGATTCTGGCCGGGGGGCTCGCGCCGGACAATGTGGCGGCGGCGATCAGGCAGGTCCGACCCTGGGCGGTGGACGTCAGCTCCGGGGTGGAAAGCGCGAAGGGAATTAAAGATCCGGCCAGGATGGCGGCATTCATACGAGAGGTCAGACATGGCGACAGCACCTGAACATTTGCACACCTACCAACTGCCTGACGGGCGCGGCCATTTCGGCCCCTACGGCGGCATCTTCGTGGCCGAAACCCTGATGTATCCGTTGGAGGAACTGAAGGCGGCCTATGAGAAGTATCTGAAAGACCCGGATTTTCTCGCCGAGCTCGACCGTGACCTGAGCGACTATGTGGGCCGGCCTTCGCCGCTCTACCACGCCGAGCGCTGGAGCCGGGAACTGGGCGGGGCGCAGATTTACCTCAAGCGCGAGGATCTCAACCACACCGGCGCCCACAAGGTCAACAACACCATCGGCCAGGCGCTTTTGGCCAAGCGCATGGGCAAACGGCGGGTGATCGCCGAGACCGGCGCGGGCCAGCACGGCGTGGCCACCGCCACCGTCGCCGCCCGCTTGGGTTTGGAATGCGTGGTCTACATGGGTGAGGTGGACGTGGAGCGGCAGAAACTCAACGTCTACCGGATGTCGCTTCTGGGGGCGGAGGTGCGGCCGGTGTCCTCCGGCTCCAAGACCTTGAAGGACGCCCTCAACGAGGCCCTGCGCGACTGGGTCACCAACGTGGACGATACCTTTTACATCATCGGCACCGTCGCCGGCCCCCATCCGTATCCGGCCATGGTGCGCGACTTCCAGGCGGTCATCGGCCGCGAGGCCAGGCGCCAGATCGTCGAGAAGTCCGGCCGTCTGCCCGACGCCCTGGTGGCCTGCGTCGGCGGCGGCTCCAACGCCATCGGCCTGTTCTATCCCTTCATCGAGGACGAACAGGTGGCCCTGTACGGGGTCGAGGCCGCCGGGCTGGGCATCGACACCGGCAAGCATTCCGCGCCCCTGTGCGCCGGCCGTCCCGGGGTGCTGCACGGCAACCGCACCTACCTGATGGAGGACGACGACGGCCAGATCATCGAGACCCACTCCATCTCCGCCGGTCTCGACTATCCCGGCGTCGGCCCGGAACACGCCTGGCTCAAGGACAGCGGGCGGGCCACCTACGTCAGCGTCACCGACGACGAGGCCCTGGAGGCGTTCCACAGCCTCACCCGCATCGAGGGCATCATGCCGGCGCTGGAATCCAGCCACGCCCTGGCCTATGCCATGAAGCTGGCGCCGCAGATGGACCGGGACCAGATCATGATCGTCAACGTCTCCGGCCGCGGGGACAAGGACATCCACACCGTCGCCGCCCGGGAGGGGCTGAAGCTGTGAGCCGCATTCAAGCAAAGTTCGACCAGTTGCGTCAGGAAGGCCGCAAGGCCCTGATTCCCTTCATCACCGCCGGCGATCCCGAGCCGGGCTTCACCGTGCCGCTGCTGCACCGGATGGTCGAAGCCGGCGCCGACATCCTGGAGCTGGGAGTGCCATTCTCCGATCCCATGGCCGACGGCCCGGTGATCCAGCGCGCCTCCGAGCGCGCCCTGAGGCACAAGACCTCGCTGCGCCAAGTGCTCGGCATGGTGGCCGAGTTCCGCCGCAAGGACGCCGAAACCCCCATCGTCCTGATGGGCTATCTCAATCCCATCGAGTGCCTGGGCTACCGCGCCTTTGTGGACAGGGCCAAAGCGGCCGGGGTGGACGGGGTGCTGACCGTGGATCTGCCGGTGGAGGAAGCCCGCGACGAGATGCTGCCACTGCTGTACCAGGCCGGCATCGATCCCATCTTCCTGCTCGCCCCCACCAGTCCGCCCCAGCGCATCGAACAGGCCGACGCGGCCGGGCGCGGCTATCTCTACTACGTCTCCCTCAAGGGGGTGACCGGCGCCGGCCATCTGGACCTGGAAGACGTGGCCCGCAAGGTGGCGGCGATCAAGGCCCTGGCACAATTGCCGGTGGGCGTCGGTTTCGGGGTCAAGGACGCCGGGACCGCCGCGCAGATGGCGCGCCTGGCCGACGCGGTGGTGGTGGGCAGCGCCCTGGTGCGCCGGGTCGAGGAGAACCTTGGCGATCCGGCCCGCATCGAGGCGGAGATCACCGCGCTGCTGGCGGCGATGCGGCAGGCGATGGATCGGGAGGTGGCCGCGGCATGAGCTGGTTTCAGAAACTGGTCCCGGCCCGCATCCGCACCGAGGGCAACCGCAAGAGCGCGGTGCCGGAAGGCTTGTGGAGCAAGTGCCCGGCCTGCAGCGCGATCCTCTACAAGGCCGAGCTGGAGCGCAACCTGGAGGTGTGCCCCAAGTGCAACCACCACATGCGCATCGGCGGCCGCAAGCGGCTGGATGCGTTCCTCGACCCGGAGGGGCGCGAGGAGATCGGCGCCGAACTGAGATCCGCCGACCCGCTCAAATTCAAGGACACCAAGAAGTACAAGGACCGCCTCGCCCAGGCCCAGAAGGCCACCGGCGAGAGCGACGCCCTGATCGTCATGCGCGGCCTGCTCAAGGGCCAGGCGCTGGTGGCGGCGGCCTTCGACTTCCATTTCATGGGGGGGTCCATGGGGTCGGTAGTGGGTGAGCGCTTCGTCCGCGGCGTGAACCGTGCACTGGAGGAGAAGATCCCCCTGGTGGTCTTCAGCGCCAGCGGCGGGGCCCGGATGCAGGAATCTCTGCTGTCCCTGTTCCAGATGGCCAAGACCTCGGCGGCCCTGGCGCGGCTGGGGGCGGCCGGGCTGCCGTTCGTCTCGGTGATGACCGACCCCACCATGGGCGGGGTGTCGGCCAGCCTGGCGATGCTGGGGGATCTGAACCTCGCCGAGCCCGGGGCCCTGATCGGCTTTGCCGGCCCCCGGGTGATCGAGCAGACCGTGCGCGAGAAACTGCCGGAAGGCTTCCAGCGCAGCGAATTTCTGCTGGAACACGGGGCTCTGGACATGATCGTCGATCGCCGCGACCTGCGCGACGTAATCGCCAGCCTGCTGGCGCTGCTGGCCCATGCCGCTCAGCCTGCGGATGTCCGGAATCCTGTCGATGCCAGCGATGAAATCGGTCTGGATTCGGCCGTCGTCCCCCAGGCAGGCACCTCGGGTGACGGGGAAGACTGACACCCGCCGCACCCTGGCGGACTGGCTCGCCTGGCAGCAGTCCCTGCACCCCCGGCCCATTGATCTGGGCCTGGCGCGGGTGCGGCAGGTGTTCGCGCGCCTGCAGCCCGGCTATCGGCCGCCGTTGACCCTCACCGTCGGCGGCACCAACGGCAAGGGTTCGTGCATCGCGCTGCTCGACGCCGTTCTGCGGGCCCAGGGACTGCGGGTCGGCGCCTATACCTCGCCGCACCTGCTGCGTTACAACGAGCGTATCCGCATCGACGGCCGCGAGGCCGGGGACGGGGACATCTGCGAAGCCTTCGCCCGCATCGAGGCGGTGCGAGACGGAGTCAGCCTCAGTTTCTTCGAGTTCGCCACCCTGGCGGCGCTGGATCTGTTCGCCCGCGCCGGGGTGGACGTCCAGCTGCTCGAAGTGGGGCTGGGGGGGCGGCTGGATGCAGTCAATCTGATCGACGCCGATGCGGTGCTCGTCACCAGCATCGACATCGACCACAAGGAATGGCTGGGGGAGGACCGCGACAGCATCGGCCGGGAAAAGGCTGGTATTCTCAGGGCGGGGCGTCCGGCGGTGGTGGGGGACCGCGATCCGCCCCGCAGCCTGGTGCTGCGGGCCCGGGAACTGGGGGCGCGGCTGCATTGTCTGGGACGGGATTTCGATCACCGCAGGCAAACGGATGGCTGGTGTTGGCAGGGCTGGGACGGCGAACTGGACGGTCTGCCGCTGCCGGCTTTGCCGGGGAGGCAGCAGCTGGACAACGCCGCGGCGGTGATCGCGGTGCTCCGCTGCCTGGCCCCCCGCCTGGCCGTCTCCACGGCAGCGCTGCACCAGGGTCTGGCCACGGTCCGGTTGCCGGGGCGGTATCAGCTGCTTCCGGGTACGCCCGAGCGGCTGCTGGACGTGGCCCACAACCCCCAGGCTGCGGCCCTGCTGGCCGAGCACCTGCGCCGGAACTGGCCCGGAAGGCGCGTGTTGGCCCTGTTCACCGCCATGGCGGACAAGGACATCGAAGGCATGCTGACCCGGATGGGCGAGGTGGTGGACGTCTGGGCCCTGGCGCCGCTGGCCGGAAATCCCCGGGCGGCCTCATCCGAGCGCCTGCTGACCGCCTTCGAGCGGGCGGGGCTGCCCCGGCCGTTGCACGGTTTCTCCACGGTCGCAGCCGCCCTGGACGCTCTGGAAAGCATGGCCGGGGCGGAGGATCTGATCGTGGTGTTCGGTTCGTTTTTCCTGGTTGCCGAATTGCTGGCCGGCGATGGATCTGCAGCTTAAACGCCGTCTGGTCGGTGGCGCCGTGCTGGTATTTCTGGCGGTCATCTTTCTGCCGATGCTGTTCGAGGACGGGCTGCGTTCACCCTCACCGTTCGACCGCACCATGCCGGAGCCCCCGGCGCCGGGCGAGGCGCCGGCGCGGATCGTGGTGCCGGACCGCCCCCATCTTCCCCTGTCGTCCGGCTGGGCGGTGCAGGTCGGCAGCTTCAGCAGCGCCGCCAATGCCGATGCCCTGGTCGCCCGTCTGCGCCAGGCGGGGTTTCCTGCCTATGTCGCCCGGCTCGATCGTGCCGGGGAATCCCTGTACCGGGTTCGCGTCGGTCCGGTCTTGCGTAGGGAAGAAGCCGAAACCCTTGCCCGCCGCCTGAGAGAACGCTTCGGCCTCAAAGGCTTCGTCGTTTCCCACCCCTGATTCGTTTTTTCCACGGCTGTGGTCACAGTCCTGTCATGGGATTGGGCTATGGTGAACCGTGACGGTTGGTCATGTCCTTGCCGCAGATAATCTGCGCTAATTGTTTATTTTAGGTAAACAAATCGTATAAAGTTGAAAATATGTTGATAGATACTATAATAATCATGGATTCTAACTTTAGAACTAGGTATGGAGGTAATCACGATGAAGAAATGGTTGCTCGCAGCCGCTTTGACTTTGGGAGCAGGTGCCGCCTGGGCGGACGATGTGCCGCGTTCCGTGGACCAGACCGTCGCCCGCTGGAACCAGGCGCTGAATCAGGGCAGGGTGGATGAGCTGATGCACCTGTACGCCAAGGACGCGATGGTGTTGCTGCCTGATGGCAAGGTGATCAAGGATCCTAGGGAGATCCGCCGCTTCTGGGAGAAGGTGCTGGCGGCCCGGCACGGCCGCTTTGAAGTGGATGTGAACGACGTGCTGTCCGCCAAGGGCGACACCGTGGTGTCCACCCTGCGCTGGACCAATGTGGACGGGGAATTGAAATACGCCTACGACGGCGTTATCTACAACGTCTTCAAGAAGCAGGCCGACGGCACCTGGAAAGCCCAGGCGCAACGCTGGAACTGATGCTGAACTGAAATCCTGAATCCTTTCAGGAACCGCGGAAGAAAGGCCCCGGCAACGCCGGGATACCTTTCCAGGCGGTTTTTTTATGCCCGCTGTTTTTCGGCGGCCGGGCCGTAGTGGGTTTCCACGTAGCGCTCCACCAGGGCCTGGAATTCCTCGGCGATGCGGTCCCCCTTGAGGGTCACGGTCTTCTGGCCGTCCTCGTACACCGGCGCCACCGGGTTTTCGCCGGTGCCGGGCAGGCTGATGCCGATGTTGGCGTTCTTGCTTTCCCCCGGGCCGTTGACCACGCAGCCCATTACCGCCACGTGCATGTCCTCGACCCCGGGATAGCGGTCGCGCCACTCGGGCATCTTGCGCCGCAGGTAATCCTGGATCTGCTGCGCCAGGCGCTGGAAATAGTCGCTGGTGGTGCGGCCGCAGCCGGGGCAGGCTATGACCAGGGGGGTGAAGGCGCGTAGCCCCATGGTCTGGAGGATCTCCTGGGCGACGATGACCTCCTTGGTGCGCGAGGCGCCGGGCTCGGGGGTCAGGGAGATGCGGATGGTGTCGCCGATGCCCTGTTGCAGCAGCACCGCCAGGGCGGCGGTGGAGGCGACGATGCCCTTGGTGCCGATGCCTGCCTCGGTGAGGCCCAGATGCAGGGCGTAGTTGCAGCGTTGGGCCAGATCCTGATAGACGGCGATCAGTTCCTGCACCCCGCTCATCTTGCAGGAGATGACGATCTTCTCCGCCGGCAGACCCAGTTCCTCGGCCTTGGCGGCGCTTTCCAGGGCGGAAGTGACCACCGCATCGCGCATCACCTCGTCCAGATCGCGGGGATTGGCGGCGCGGGCGTTCTCATCCAGCAGACGGGCGAGCACCGCCTGATCCAGGCTGCCCCAGTTGACGCCGATGCGCACCGGCTTGTCGAACCGGAGGGCGAATTCAATCATCTGGGCGAACTGGGGATCGCGCTTGGACCCACGACCCACGTTGCCGGGATTGATGCGGAACTTGGCCAGGGACTCGCCGCAGGCCGGATGCTTGGCCAGCAGCCGGTGGCCGTTGAAATGGAAGTCGCCCACCAGGGGGACGTCGCAGCCGCGCCGGTCCAGTTCCTCGCGGATTTTGGGCACCGCAGCGGCGGCTTCTTCGGTATTGACGGTGAGGCGAACGATTTCGGAACCGGCCTGGGCCAGTTCCAGTACCTGCCTGACGGTGCCGTCCACATCCTCGGTGGCGGTGTTGGTCATGGACTGGACCACCACCGGGGCGCCGCCGCCGATCTGCACCTTGCCGACCTTGACGCCGATGGAGGACCTTCTGGGAATGGGGGGTGTGCTCATGGCTTCGAAGTGCGTTTCTGCTGCTAGTCTTGAATTAAGGGAATGCCGCCGAGCGGCACGGGATCGCAACATTATAAGGGAAAGCGGGGTTCGGTGAGGATTCATTATTTTTCCGACATCCACCTGGAATTCGGACCGCTGCAGTTGCCGGAAGTGGCCGCGGACGTGGTGGTCGCCGCCGGAGACATCGGCGTCGGCTTGCAGGGGATGAGCTGGCTGGCGCAGCTCGACAAACCGGTCATCTATGTGGCCGGCAACCACGAATTCTACAAGCATGACCATGTCGAGCTGCTGCCGCGGCTGGAGCAGGCGGCCCTGGGGACGCCGGTGCAGTTTCTGGAGAACAAGGTGCACGTGCTGGACGGGGTGCGTTTCCTCGGCTGCACCCTGTGGACCGATCTGGGCGCCGGGGACGAGGATGTCAGCCGCCTGGAGGACAGCGTCAACGATTTCCACCGGATCCGTTTCGACGGCCGTCCTTACCGCTTCGAACACTACCTCGCCCTGCACCGCCGCTCGCGGACCTGGCTGGCGCAGGCGCTGCAGCGGCCCTTTTCGGGCAAGACCGTGGTGGTGACGCACCACGCCCCCACCTTCTGGAGCTGGGACAACCGCCCCTCGGCCCTCAACCGTTTCGCCTACTGCAACGACCTGCGCGAGCTGATGTACGAGTACGACATCGCCGCCTGGTTCCACGGCCATACCCATGTGGTCTGGGATTATCGCTGCGGCGACACCCGCATCCTCTGCAATCCGCGCGGGTATCACGGTCGCAGGCCGGTCGAGGAATTCCGTCCGGACCGGGTGGTCGAGATTTGACCGCCTTTCCTTCCCGCATTTGCGTGCTACTTTTCTAGGTAGTGCTGCAAAAAAATGTGAGGAGGTTCACCCTTGGACATCGCAACCCTGGTCGGTCTGCTTGGCGGTCTCGGCATCATCGGGGCATCCATCGCCATGGGCGGCGACTTCATGTTGTTCGTCAACGTGCCGTCCATCCTGATCGTGTTCGGGGGCACCTTCATGGTGACCCTGATGCGCATCACCCTGGGGGATTTCTTCCGCTCCTTCGGGGTGGCGGCCAAGGCCTTCTTCAACAAGCCCGACGATCCGGCCAAGCTGATCGAGGAGGCGGTGCGCCTGGCGGACGTGGCGCGCAAGAACGGTCTGCTGGCGCTGGAGAACGAAACCGTGGAGAATCCCTTTCTACAGAAGGGCATCACCATGTGCGTGGACGGTCACGATCCGGCCCTGATCCGCAAGATGCTGACCGAGGAGATCAACCAGGCCATCACCCGTCACGAGGTGGGACAGGACATGTGGAAGTCCATCGGCGACATGGCCCCGGCCATGGGGATGATCGGCACCCTGATCGGCCTGGTGCAGATGCTCGCCAACATGTCCGACCCGGCCAGCATCGGTCCGGCGATGGCGGTGGCCCTGCTGACGACCCTGTACGGGGCGGTGATCGCCAACGCCTTCGCCATCCCCCTGGCGGACAAGCTGGCGCTGATCAGCGGCTACGAGAAGATCTCCAAGTCGCTGATCATCGAAACCATCAATGGCATTCAGGAGGGGATGAATCCCAAGGTGCTGGAAACCCTCCTCAATGCCTACGTGCCGGAAAAGAAACGAAGCGCAGGTGACTGATCATGGCTGAGGAAGAATGTCCCAAATGCCCCAGTGGGGCCCCGGCGTGGGTGATGACCTTCGCCGACCTGATGTCGCTGCTGATGTGTTTCTTCGTGCTGCTGTTGTCCTTCGCCACCATGGACGTGATCCGCTTCCGGCAGATGGCGGCGTCCCTGAAGAACGCCTTCGGGGTGCAGACGGAGATCGTCGCCTACGAAACCGTCAAGGGCACCAGCGTCATCGCCCAGCATTTCAGCCCGGCCACGGTGGAGCCCACGCCCCTGGACGAAATCCGCCAGTCCACCACCGAGGATCTCCCCAATCTCGACATTCCCGAATCCACGGAGGAGACGAAAGGCGAGGGGGAGATGGACAAGGAAGCCATGGAAAAGCTGCTGGCGGAGGAAAAGCGCAAGGAACTGGAAGCCGAGGCGGCCCGGATCCGCGAATCGCTGCTGGATGAGATCAAAGCCGGCAAGATCAGCGTGGAGATGAAGGAGGACAGGAGCATCATCCGCATCCATGAGAAGGGCTCCTTCCCCTCCGGCAGCGCGGTGCTCAACAGCGGTTTCGGTCCGGCGATGAAGAAGATCATCGACGTGGTCAAGCACAGCCGGGGCAAGGTGGTCGTCGCCGGCCACACCGACAACGTCCCCATCCGCACCGAGTGGTACCGTTCCAACTGGGAACTGTCGGCGGCGCGGGCGGTGACCGTGGCCCACGAACTGCTCAAGGGAGGCGTGGATTCCAAACGCCTGATGGTGGTCGGTTACGCCGACACCCAGCCGCTGGTGCCCAACACCAGTGCCGCCAACCGGGCGCGCAATCGGCGGGTCGAAATCATTCTGGAACAGGAGAAACACTGATGGAGACAAGCGAGCAACTGCCGGAACGCCGGCGTTTCTTCCGGGTCGAGGACGAGATTGTCCTGGTCTACCGCCCCATCGCTCCGGATGACATGCCGCCAGCGGAGGCGTTCCAAAATCAGCTGGTCGATCATTTTTCCCTGAACTCGACGTTGGCGTACCTGACCCAGGAATCCCAGGCGCAGCTGCGCCGCATCGAGCGCGAGAATCCGGCCGTGGCCGACTATCTCAAAACCCTGGATCGCAAGATCGAGGTGCTGGCCCAGGCCGTGATGATCAGCCACAACCATCTCGCCGACCAGCCGACCCACACGGTTAATCTGAGCGCCGCTGGTATCGCCTTCACCGCCGACCAACCGCTGGCGGAAGGCGACCTGCTGGAACTGAAGATGGTGCTGCCGCCCTCGCTGGTGGGAATCGTGACCTTCGGCCGGGTGGTCTACTGCACCCGCCAGCCGGAGGGATGGCGGGTCGGGGTGGACTTTCTCAGCATGCGCGAACAGGACCGGGAGGTACTGATCCGCCACGTGGTCAAGCGTCAGCTCACCCTGATCCGGGCCCGGAAGCATTCCTCGGAAGGCTGAATCTTACCGTCCTTTCGGCAAATATCGGGACAGGTGAATGCTGACGCCGGCGGCGCAAGCGCTGTTACACGAACTGGCCGACGGACGCTTTCATTCCGGAACCGCGCTGGCTGCCCGCTTAGGGATCAGCCGGGCGGCGGTGTGGAAGCGGATCCGCCAATTGCAGGCGGCGGGCGTGCCCGTCACTTCGGTGCCCGGGCGGGGATACCGTCTGTATCCGCCGCTGGAACTGCTGGATCCAGCGGCGATCGCAAGGGAACTCCAGACCCTCGGGGCGGAGGTCACGCCGGAGTTGACGATTCACGCTTGCGTGCCTTCCACCAATGCGTGGCTGCTGGCCCGGGCGGGCGGACTGCCCAAGGGCAGCGTCTGTCTGGCCGAAGCCCAGACCGCCGGGCGCGGCCGGCTGGGACGGCGCTGGGTGTCACCGTTCGGTTGCCATCTCTACCTGTCGCTGTTGTGGCGTTTCGAGGATGCGGCTGCCGCCGCAGGCTTGAGTCTTGCCGTCGGTGTGGCGGTACGCCAGGGACTGCTGCGGCTCGGCGTCGAGGGAATCGAGCTCAAGTGGCCCAACGACCTGCTCTGGCAGGGAAGCAAGCTCGCCGGCATCCTGATCGAGGCGGTCAGCGAGCAGCAGGGGCCCTGCAGCCTGGTGATCGGCGTGGGGGTGAACGGCACCATGCCGGCCGCGGCCGCCCGTCAGATCGATCAGCCCTGGGTGGACCTCCATACCCTGCTGGGGCATGCGCCGCCCCGCAACCGTCTGGCCGCCTGCGTGATCGCCGAGCTGCTGGCGCTGCTGCACGCTTACGAGGAGGCGGGGCCGGCGCTATGGCTGGAGCGCTGGCGGGCGCACAACTGCGTTCTCGGGCGTTCAGTGAGCGTACAGCAGGGGGCGCGGGTCTATACCGCCACCGCCGTGGACGTGGCGCCTGACGGCGCCCTGGTGCTGGTGGATGCCGCCGGGCGCCAGCACAAGGTCAACGCCGGCGATGTGAAACTGCGACTGGGCGCGTGATGGAATTGTTGGTGGACAGCGGCAACAGCCGTCTCAAATGGGCCGTGCTGGAACGCGGCGTGATCGGTCCGCTCCGGTCCGCGCCGGGAGGCCGGGATCTGACGCCGGCACAGCTGGACCGCCTCTGGGGGGAGCTGCCGGTTCCCGACAGGGTGTGGATCGCCAACGTCGCCGGTGAGTCCGTGGCCGCCTGTCTGGAACGCTGGCTGCAAAGCCGCTGGGGAAGGACAGGAAATTTCGTCTGCTCCCGGCGGGAGGACTGCGGGGTCCGCAGCGGTTATCGCGATCCCCAAAAGCTGGGGGTGGACCGCTGGCTGGCGTTGATCGCCGCCCGCCATCATCATCCCCTGCCAGCCTGTATCGTCGATTGCGGCACCGCCCTGACCCTGGACGTGCTCGACAGCAACGGTCGCCACCACGGCGGCCTGATCTGCCCCGGGGCAGCGTTGATGCGCCGCAGTCTGGGGCAGGGAACCGCGCAGGTGGAAGCAGAGGTGCACGAAACCGATGCGCTGCTGGGCGATCACACCGCCGCCGCCGTCACCCTCGGGGTGGAGGCGGCGCTGGCCGGTCTGGTGGAGCGAAGCCTGGCGCGGCTGGCGCCGCGCTGGCCTGACCTGCACCTGGTGCTGACCGGCGGGGATGCCGTCCGCCTGGCGCGTAATCTTTCCCGCCCCGCGCAACTGGCGCCGGATCTGGTGCTGCGGGGGCTGGCACTGGTCAGCCAGCAGGCATGAGCCGGCGGCTGACTTACATCCTTCTGGTCGCCAACCTGCTGTTCTTCCTGTGGGCGACATACGGCCGGAATACCGCGCCGCGGCAGCAGGCCGTCTCCGGCGTGCCCCTGGAACGCATCACCCTGGTGGACGAAGTACCCCGGGCACCCAGGCAGGCCGCCGAGACAGAACCGGAGACCGAGGTGCCCGCCGCAGCGCCGGTGACTCAGGGCGTCAAGCCCAAACCCCGTCCCCCCGTGCGGAGATCCCCATGCTATCGCCTCGGCCCGCTGGATGAGCGCGCGGCGGCCGTGCGCTTGCTGACCCAGTTTCTCCAGCTGGGGCTTGCCGCCCGGGTGGTCGAGGAGGAAGCCGAGGAGGTGACCGGTTACTGGCTGATGTATCCGCCGGCCGCCGATCTGGCGACGGCGCGCCGCAATCTGGCCCGGCTGCGGCAATTGGGGTGGAAGGACCTGTGGTTGTTCGAACGCGGCCGCTGGCGCGGGGCCATCTCCCTGGGGCTGTACACCCGGCGCAGCCGGGCCGAGGCACTGGCGGCGCAGCTACGCGCCCAGGGCGTCGAGGTGGAAATCCTGCCGCGCCGGGCCCGGGTGCGGCGTTTCTGGTTCGAATCGGCTCAGGATCCTTTCCCCGGCTGGCGGGCAGTGGCGGCCGCCGCTTGGGGTTGGTCGGTGAGATCCTGTGCCCGTTCGGCAGGGAATGCGGGCAGGCTGCAGCAGTAATGCAGCGTCATCAGCAGGGTGAACTGAATCCCGAAGATCAGATTGGCGATCAGCAGATGGAGCGGTTGCAGCAGCGGCGGTATCCCCAGCCGCTCCATGCCGATGCCGGTTCCCACCGCGAGGAAGACCGACAGCCCCAGCGCCAGGGTGAGGCGGAACAGCAGGTGCTGCTGCGGCAGCAGGCGCAACAGCCGCCACGCCATGGCCAGGTTGGCGCACAGCAACGCCAAGGCGAAACCCCGGTGCCAGTAGAACACCCACGGCAGTTCCTGCGGCCAGTGCCGGCGCCCGGTGAACTGGTGGGCTTTGGCGATGGCGTCCACCGCCTCGCGGACCTGGGCGCCGAGGCCGATCTGGATCAGGGTCATGAGTAACAGCGCCCCCATCAGCCAGACGTGGCGGCGTTGCAGGGAGCGGAGATGGAAGGGTGTCAGCGCCTCCCGTTCGGCCCGGATCAGCGCGTAGATCAGCAACGCGACGATGACCAGCGCCATCAGCATATGGGCGGTAATCATGAGGGGATGGAGGTTGCTGCTCACCACTACCGCCCCCAGCCAGCCCTGGAACACGACCAGCAGCAACGCGGCCAGCGCCGCATAGAACACCGGCGGATCGCCGCGCCGGAAGGGCAGGGCGGCCCAGACCGTGAGGATGATAAGCAGGCCGGTGGTCACCCCGGTGAGACGGTTGAGGTATTCGGTCCAGGTCTTGACCGGATTGAAGCGGGTGTCGGCATACCCCCGCTGGGCGTAGATTTCGTGGTAATTGGCCGGTAGCTGGGATTCGTCGGTGGGCGGGATCCACTGCCCGAAGCAGGTGGGCCAGTCGGGACAGCCCATGCCGGCGCCCGAGGCCCGGACGATGGCGCCCACGAGGATCAGGAAATAGACCGCGGCGATGGTGAGGGTGCCGATGCGGCGGAAGCGGCGCAGGGTGTCCTCGTGCATGTCGGTTTCCGGTGGTGGCTCGTTGGAATGCCAATGATACACCAACCTTCGGAGCCACCGGCACCGCGCACCGCCCATCCGCCGGCGGCCGTCCCTGCGGCTCCCGCCACGGGTGTCAGGCGAAGATCTGACGGGTTGCGTCAATGCCCTCGATTTCGACGACCTCGATGTCCGGCGTCAGCCCCAGGCGGCTGAAGGCGCCGATGGCGGTGGTATCGACCGGTGGCTCCTTTCCCTGATCGGCCAGATGTTCCAGGTAGGCGACCTGGATGATGTCCACGTAATCCGCCTCCCCGTCGGCGGTCTGGCGGTCCCACTGACGGTATTCGCTGACGACCCGGCGTAGCGTCTCAGGGAAGTTCCAGTGGCTCAGGATCAAAGCGCCGATGGTGGGATGGAGTTCGTCGAGCAGTTGGTCGAGGGCGGCCTGGTCCTTGGCAGGTTCCCGGTTGCAGTTGGCCAGCACCAGGATGGGGAGTTTGCCGATCTGGTGAATGAGCCCGGCCAGGAGTGCTTGCTCTGCGTTCAGGTGGGGGGTGAGGGTCGCCAGGGCACGGCTGATGGCGGCGACCTCGACGCTGGTGCGCCAGATGTCCCGGAAGTAGCGCTCCAGCAGGGCGGAATCGGGCTGAAAGAGTTGCTTCATCGCCAGAGCGGTGATGAGGGTTCGCACGGTGTCGTATCCCAGGCGCGTGATCGCTATCTGCAGGTTGGTGATCTCAGTGCGGGCGCGGTAGAGGGGGCTGTTGGCCACCTGCAGCAGCCGGGCGCTGAGGGCGGCGTCCTCGGCGATCAGGTCCGCCAGCCGGGAAGCGGTCGTATTGCCGTCTTCCACCGCAGCGCGCACTTTGAGGGCGACCTCAGGCAGCGTCGGCAGGGTAATGCTGTCCTTTTCGATTTCTTCCTTCAGACGATCGAGAAATTGCTGGGCGTTGACGACTTGCATGATGATCGGAATTCCCGTGTTGGTTGATGGGCTCAAGGAGCAGTATAGGCAAGATCGTGCTGCTGCAGCGGGCGCTGCGGCATGGATGCCAGCCGGAGCGCGGAATCATGAACCGCATCACAGCGGACCACCGCGAGCAGTTCCGCCCCTTTTGCAGCCTGGGCGGAATTGACCACCTGCCCGACGCCTTCCTCCCCGGCGAGCAGCGCCGTGCCGGGGGGCGGCGGTTCGGCGCCGGCGGCGAAGAAGCGGTACAGCCGCCGTTTGACCTGGCCGCGGTAGTGGGCCCGGGCGACGATTTCCTGGCCGGTGTAACAGCCCTTGTCGAAACTGACGCCGCCGAGCAGGTCGAGGTTGAGCATCTGGGGCAGGAAGCGGCCGCTGGTGGCTGCGGTCACCCAGGGCAGACCGCTGCGGATGTCATACAGGCGCCAGCGTGCCGGCGGCGCCTCACGGGCTTCTGACAGCCGCAGTCCCGCTTCCAGATCGGCTTGCTGTCCCAGCAGCAGCCAGCGGGGCTGGGCGTCGGGCATCCGAATCCAGGCGATCCGGCCGATCCAGGCGCTTTCGTCCACCGCCCGGGGGAGCGTTTGCGGCAGCCGGGGAAGCTCGCCCCGGACTCCGAGACAGGCCCATTCCGTCACCGTTAGGGTGACGTCGGCACGCAGCACGTAACGGCGCAGGTGTTGCGCGATTTCCTCCGCCAGATCGGCGGCCAGAACCAGCAGGAACGCCGCATCGCGTCTCAGAATCCTGAAGTTCGCCAGCACCCGTCCCTGGGGAGTGCAGACGGCGCCCAGGCCGCTTCGGTTCTCATCGATACGGCGCACGTCACAGGTGACCTGGCCCTGAAGGAAGACGGCCGCATCGCGGCCGCCAACCTCCACCACGGCCAGATCGGTCACGGGCGTTATTTCCGGGATATTTGAAGGTATGGTCATGGTTCTTTCCATTTTTGAGAGCCGGTTCACAGAAATTGACTATGATTTATGGTGGGCGTCACGAAACTGTCATATTTCGTGACGGTACAGCGTGCCGTGGAGAAACGGATTCTGCCATGGCGCGTTGCCAATGAGGAGGGGAAACAATGACAACAACAACGGGCCATCGCCGCCCGACGCCTTTCGTTTGGGTGTCGTTCCTGCTGATCACCACGCCGGCCTGGGGAATTCCCTCGCCGGATCTGCTCATCAATTTTTCCGCCAGCGCCGCCCAGCTATTGGGACTGCTGTCGGTCATGGTGGGTGGCTTCGCCTACCGGGCCGGCGCCCATCCGGCCTGCCGCACCGAACGGCGGCGCCAGTGGCGCTGGGTGTTCCGGGGTGCGCTCCTGGGATTGGCGGTGTCGGTCGGATTCAACGTTTTTCAGTATACCCAGCAGCTCGACGAGGAAAACCGCCGCCTGCGCCTCAACCTGATCCGCCCCTCGGTGGAGGAGGGCAGGCAGGTGGGGGATGTGTCCCTCAAGACCCTGTCCTTCAGCGAGCAGCTGCAGCACCCGCTGGGGATCGGCACCGATGAACTGGCCCGCTGGCTGGAAACTGGCCAGCCGCTCAATCTCATCGATATCCGCGAACCGGAGGAAGTGGAAAAGGGCAGGATCCCGGGCAGCTGGCACATCCGCTATCCCGATCTGCGCCGCCAGCCCGAACGTCTGCTCAAACCGGGGGCCCGGACCGTGCTGTTGTGCTTCTCCGGCAACCGCAGCTCGGAGCTGTGCGAATACTTCCACGAACGCGGTTACGACTGCCGGTTCCTGATCGGCGGTTACGAGAAATGGATCGCCGAGAACCGGCCGCTGGAAATGGCCGAGGGGCGCTCGCCCGACACCCTGAGTGATCTGCCCGATTACCCCAACAAGGATGTCCTGCTCGAAACCGCGCAGGTGGTCGAGCGGGTGCGAAAGGACAACGCCCTGTTCGTGGACGTGCGCTATCCGGGGGATTTCGACCGCGGTCATCTGCCCGGTGCGGTCAACCTGCCCATCCGCAAGCTGCCCAGCGCCGAACTGGAGTCGCGCCTGCGGGCCCTGCCCAAAGACCGCCCCGTCATCGCCCCCTGCTACGACAAGCGCAGCTGCTTCTACGCCCAGATTCTGGGATTGCGTCTGAGCCGCCTCGGCTATGACTTCCTTGGCCGTTACACTCTGCCGCACGAATTCTACCTGCCACGGGCTGACAAGGCCCACGTGGCCCAATGGAAGGCGAGCCGGGAGGGCCGTTCCCTGCTGGACTGGGCCGCCGCGCCGCTGGAGGGGGCCATGCTGCGGCTGGAGGCGCTCAGCGGTCACCTCCTGATCGCCATCGCCATCCTGGTGGCGGCGCTGCGTCTCGGCTTCTGGCCCTGGAGCCTCAAGGCCGAACGGGATCAGCTGGTCCAGCGTCGGCTGGCCGGTGAGGTGCAGGCGATCAAGGACCGTTTTCCGGACGACGAGCCCCGGGCGGGACGCGAGATCATGCGCCTGTACCGCCGCCACGGCCTGACCCCGGGCCGCAATCTGATCGCCTCACTGTTGCAGATCGGCCTGTTTCTGGTGCTGTTCCGGGTCGTCGATCAGGCCGCCAAAGCCCGGCCGCAGGCCTTCGCCTGGCTGGACGATCTGGGGCGGCCCGATCCGCTCCACCTGCTGCCGGCTGCGGTGGGGCTGGCCCTGCTCGTGTACCTGGAATGGACCGGGGGCCCTAGGGCCCGGCCCAAGCGCCTGCTGGCCTGGGGGTTTGCCGTTGGCATCGCCGCCCTGGCCTGGCGTCTGAGCGCGGCGGTCAACCTTTACCTGCTCATGGGAGTGGCGATGATCGCGCTCCAGAGCGCGGTCGCCCGCTGGCATTTCCGGCGCGAGCGGCGGGAGCGCTTCCCCGAGCCGGTCGCCGACGATCCCGGTATCGTGCCGCTGGCCACCGCCCATCGTTATCGCGGCAGCGGCAACAAGGCCATCCGCCTGGGGCAGATGATGGCGGCGGGACTGCCGGTGCCGGACGGCTTCGTCCTCACCAACCGGGTACTGTGTGGCGATCTGGACGAATCCGCCTGGCGGCGCATCCGCCGTCTGTGGCGGCGCCTGAAATGCGGGCGGGTGGCGGTGCGCAGCTCCGGAGTCAACGAGGATGGCGCCGAACAGAGTTACGCCGGGGTGTTCGAATCCAAGCTGGGGGTGAGCTGGGAAACCCTGCCCCAGGCCCTGGAGGAAGTGCAGGCATCGTTCCGTTCCGTCCGTGCCAGCGCCTACGGCGGCAACGGAGACGAGCCTGCCGGGGTGGTGGTGCAGAAGATGGTGCCGGCCCGCTATGCTGGCGTGCTGTTCACCGAACATCCGGCCACCAGCGGCTGTCAGCTGGTGGAGATGGTGGCGGGGTTGGGCGAGTCCCTGGTCAGTGGTACCGCCACGCCGACCGCTTACCGTTTCGGCCGCCTCAGCGGCCGGCTGCTGGAAAAGGAGGTCCCGCCCATCGACCTGGCGCCGCTGCTGGCACTGGGCCGGCAGGTGGAGGTGCTGTTCGGTCGCCCCCAAGACATCGAATGGGCCTATGCCGACGACCGCTTCTATCTGCTCCAAGCCCGGGACATCACGGTGTCGGCGGCCGATGCCGATCCCGACGAGGCCGAGCGCCGCCGCCTGCTGACCCTGTTGCGCCCTTACCCGGCCACCGAGCCGGTGCTGGAGCAAAACGAGCTGTCGGAGCTGCTGCCGCGGCCGACACCGCTGAGCTTCTCGCTGATGGAACGGCTGTGGGCGCCGGGCGGCAGCACCGACCTGGCCTGCCGCCTGCTGGGCATGCCCTACGATGTGGCCGAGGATTCGCCGCCGCTGCTGGTGACCGTTCATTGCGCCAGGCCAAGCCTGGAGAAGGAGGAAGTTATGTAGAAGGAAAGACATCGCTGAAACCTTCAGAGCGACCTGACAGGTGCAAGTCCTGTCCGGCCAAGGCTGGCCACCAGCCGGAACCGAGTGTTGCGTGGTCGAGGAGCGATCCCGACTGCGAAGCGTACACAGGGGGCCTGTAGGCCGCGTGATGGAGCCTCGAAAGTACGGAATGCGGAGCCGACGTTGTTGAACGGACGGAAGGCAACAGGGGTGGTGCTGTACTGGCCTGGCATCATCCCTCCGCCGGGGTCGAAGAGCGGGGCATGCAGGGCAAGGGTCGCCCAGGAACCTGGGAGGGCTCGATCACTCCTTGCGGGAAGAGCGGTGCGGGCGCCGTGTGAGAAAAGGCCCAGGCCCATCGGAGCGGTGTCCGGCCGATGGGAGCGAACGGGACACGAAGCAGGGTACCGGCGCGCGAAGGCGACGAAGCGCGCTGGGAAGGTGATCGAGCAATCGGAGCCTGCCGATAGTACCTGGGAAGTCGGGGAACCTGCCCCAAGGGACCCGATGGAGGGAAGCGGCAGGTCGGACGATGGGGCTTTCGGAGGGACAGATGGCCGGGACATCGAGCCAGGAGAACATCTCAACACGACAACGGAAGCTAGCGGAACTGGCCCGGATCGAACCGAAGCTGGAACTGACCACGATTGCCCACCACATCGACGTGGTGTGGCTGGAAGAAGCCTGGCGGCGCACCCGCAAGGACGGGGCCGCCGGGGTGGACGGCGTGACTGCATCCCAATACGCAGCCGACTTAGAGGAGAACCTGACGCGCCTGCTGGAACGGTTCAAGACCGGCCGGTATCGGGCGCCTGCGGTACGGCGCGTCCACCTGCCCAAGCCGGGAACGGGAAAGACCCGCCCGATCGGCATTCCCACGCTGGAAGACAAGGTGCTGCAACGGGCGGTGCTGATGGCGCTGGAACCCATCTTCGAGCAGGACTTTCTCGACTGCGCCTACGGGTTCCGGCCCGGACGCAGTGCCCACCAGGCCCTGGAGAGGCTATGGGGCGGGCTGATGGCCATGGGCGGTGGCTGGGTCATCGACCTGGACATCCAAAACTTCTTCGACGACGTGGACCGGGACCGGCTGCGGAACTTTCTGGGGCAGAGGGTGCGCGACGGCGTGATCTGCCGCGTGATCGGTAAATGGCTGAATGCCGGTGTCATGGAAGGCGGACAGCTTCACTACCCCGAACAAGGGACACCGCAAGGTGGGGTGATCTCCCCACTGCTGGCCAACCTCTACCTGCATCACGTGCTCGACCTGTGGTTCGAGCAGACGGTCAAACCGCGACTGCAAGGCAGCGCCTTCGAAGTCCGGTTCGCCGACGATGCGGTCCTGGTGTTCAAACGGGAAGAAGACGCCCGGCGGGTATTGGCCGTTCTGGGCAAGCGCCTGGCCAAATACGGCCTGCGCCTGCACCCGGACAAAACCCGCCTGCTCGACTTCAGAAAACCCGGACGGAAAGGCCAGAGCTTCCAATACCTGGGATTCACCCACTACTGGGGACGCTCAAGGAAAGGGCGTTGGGTCGTCAAACGCAAGACCGCCCAAGCCCGGCTCAGCCGCTCCCTGCAGGCGATCAACCACTGGTGCCGGATGCACCGCCACTGGCCGGTTGCAGACCAACAAGCGGCCCTGAGCCGCAAACTCAAGGGGCATTATGCCTACTATGGGATCGTCGGCAACAGCCAATCGCTGGCCCGCTTCCTGTACGAGGTCAGACGGCGCTGGTACAAATGGTTGTCCCGCCGCAACCGGGAACGGATGAACTGGGACCATTTTGGGCGGCTGTACAAACGATACCCACTCCCCCCACCGCGCGTGGTTCACGGAATTGCCCGTTGCGTAGCGACGCCATAGTCCGAGGAGCCGGATGCCTTAATCGGGCACGTCCGGATCTGTGGGAACCGCGGGTGAGCAATCGCCCGCGGTCACCCGGCCGGTCTTGCCAAGTGCCTGAAGATTCAGGAGAATGCGGGCCATGGAAAGACTTGATCTGGACCTGAGCCGCCCACCTCCCTTGCCCGGGACGGTGGAGGAATGCCACCGGGTGATCGAAGCGCTTTGGCGGGCGCTGGGAGAATTTCAGCAGATCCAGGCGCGAGTGGAAGAACTGGAGGAACAGTTGGCCTTGGGGTCCGACAATTCCTCCCAACCACCTTCCCAGGACAGCACGAAGAAGCGCGCCGAGCGCAAGGGCAAGCGACCGACGGGACGCAAGAAAGGGGCGCAGGTGGGACATCCCAGGCACGAGCGGGCTCTGGTTCCGGCAGAAGCAGTGGACGAGGTCCGGCATTACTTTCCCCATGGCCGCTGCGAGTGCGGTGGGTCGGTGGCGGTGCGGGGATTCCGTCCCCATCAGGTGTTCGACCTGCCCGAGATTCGTTACCGGGTGGTCGAACACCGGGTGTATGAAGGCCGCTGTGGGTGGTGTGGTCAGAAGCACCAGGGGCGGCTACCGGATGAGGTTCCCCGCGGCCAGATGGGACCTGGGCTGGTGGCGTGGATTGGCTTGATGACGGGGCGCTATCACCTGTCGCTGCGGGAAGTCGAAGCGCTGCTGGAAGAACAATGGGGTCTGAGATTCAGCCTGGGGGCGATCAGCCAGAGCCAGATCCCGCTGCAGGCGTGGCTGGGTCCGGTCTACAACCAGATTGGCGAGGCGGTCAGAAAAGCGCTGATCGCCCATGCCGACGAGACCCGCCACTACCGGGGCCGCAGCATCTATTGGCTGTGGGCGCTGACGACCGATCAGATGGCGTATTTCCTGACCCATTATTCCCGCGGCAAGGGTGCGGCCGGTGAGCTGTTGGGGGATTTCCAGGGAATCCTGGTGACCGACCGCCACGGGGCCTACAACGACCATCCCCAGGACTCACACCAATACTGCTGGGCGCATCTCATCCGCAACCTGGAACGGATCGCCGGGCGCAAGGGACAGGCCGGCGAAGATGGCGAACGCCTGCTCCGGGCCGCCCGCCTGACGGTTCACTGCGGCAAGCTCTGGCAACAGAGCCATTACCCATCCGACCGCTACCGAAGGCGATTGGAACGCCTCAAAGCCCTCTTCCGGCGCGAACTGGAACAGGCCGCCCAAAGACATGGCGACAACAAAACCGGTCGCAGCTGCCGCAAGTTGTTGGACGATTTTCCCAGGTTCTGGACCTTCCCGGACCATCCCGGGGTACCGATGACCAACAACACGGCAGAGCGTGCCCTACGCCCCTATGTCATCTGGCGCAAGACCAGTTTCTTCAGCCAGTCGCATCGCGGTGACTGCTTCCGACCCATGATCCTGTCGCTGGTCGAAACCTGCAAGCGCCTCAAGATCGGCGTCTATCAGACCCTGCGGACCATCTGCGCCCAGGGCATGGCAGAGGGCGAGGTCACCTTCCGCCTGCCCCTGCCGGAACCTCAACCACTTCCAGTGGCAAGCCCGTGAACGGTAACTGCGGCGTTCCTCTTCGGCCAGGGCGGCGGCCTTCTTTTCCAGATAGGTGCGGTAGTCGCCGGGCCAGGAGGTCAGTTGGCCGCGGTCGAGATCGACGATGCGGGTGGCCAGTTTCTGCAGAAAGGTGCGGTCGTGGGTGACGAACAGCAGGCTGCCGGGGAATTGCAGCAGCTCGTTTTCCAACCAGGCGATGGTGTCCAGGTCGAGATGGTTGGTGGGCTCGTCCAAAAGCAGCAGATCCGGCCCGCTCACCAGGGCGCGGGCCAGCCCTAAGCGCCGCTGCCAGCCCCCGGAGAGGGTTGCGGCCGGGGTGTCCGGGTTGAGCCCCAGGCGGGTTAGGGCCTGATCGATCTTCTGCTGCAACTGCCAGCCCTCCCGGGCCTCCAGTTGGTGCTGGAGGCGTTCCAGGGCCTTCAGGTCCGGTGGCTCCTGCTGGGCCAGGTTGTGGTAGCGCTGCAGCAGGTCGCCGATTTCCCCCAGCCCCTGGGCGACCACGTCGTAAGCGGTCAGATCGGCATCGAGCCGGGGCGTCTGTTCCAGCAGGGCGACCTTGAGGCCGGGCCGGCGCCAGACCTCGCCGTCGTCCGCCTCGATCTGGCCGGCGCACAGCTTCAGTAGGGTGGATTTGCCCTCGCCGTTGCGGCCGATGAGACCGATGCGTTCGCCGGTTTCGATGGCCAGTTCGGCCCGGTCGAGCAGGGGGTGGGCGCCGTAGGCGAGGGAGACGTTCTTGAGGGTCAGCAGGGTGCTCATACGGTGAAATCGGATAACAGGGTGATTCGGCCCAGGCTGCCTGCCTTGCGCCAGTAGTGGGCGTCGGCGGTGACCAGGGTGGCGCCGGTTTCCAGGGCGGTGGCGTGGTAGAGGGTGTCGAACAGGTGGTGGCGCAGCTCGACCGCCAGGCGTGTTGCCACACGGTACAGACTGGGGGTGTCGAGGGTGGGCCAGTCGAGAAGGTGAAGGGTTTCCACGTCACCCTGGGCGGTTTGCGGGCTGATGCGGCACAATACCGCCGCTACTTCGACCAGCCAGTGGCCGGGAAGGATCAGATCAAGCTCGCCACGACCGACGGCCATGACCAATTCGGTCGCTTTCTCGGTGTAGGCCTCGCGCTCAGGATCGGCGAGCAGCCACTTGATCAGCACGCTGGCATCGAGAACAACCTTCAAGGCCGCCCCTCTTCGCGCGCCTGGCGGATTTCCTCATCGGTGGCGGTGGGGCGGTCCTTGCGGGTACGGGTGAGTTCCTCGATGATCGCCTGCCGCCGCAGCTGGCGCTCCTTCTCCTCCACCGCCTGTTTCATCAGGCGGGCGATGATGGCGCTTTTGTTCTCGCCCGCGAAGGCTTTGTTGAAGGCTTCCTTGATTTCGTCGGGGACGGAGAAATTGACCGTGGCCATGATCCACTCCACATGATTGTTGAAGTTTTCAACAATGCTAGCACATTGAGAGGCATAAGCTGCGGGAAAGTTCACAAGCGCGCCACAACCTGGGCCATACTGAAGGTGTTTTTGGTATAGGGGACTGCCGATGATCGAAACCGTGCTGGCGCTGGCGGCGATGCTCTACCTGGCCCTGCAGATCGAGGACAAGGTGGCGATTCCCGTGCCTTTGTCGCTGATCGCCCTGGCCTTTCTGCTCAATCACCTGTTTCCGGAGATCACCCGCTTCACCCCGGATCCCCAGTGGTTCGCCGCCCTGGTGCTGACCCTGCTGCCCATCCTGCTGATTTCCGACGCATTGGAACTGAGCGTCGCCGAGCTGAGGGCGCACGCCTGGAGCCTGTTCTATCTGGCGGTGGTGGCCGTGGTCCTGTCGGTGGTGGCCGGTCTGTGGCTGCGGGATTTCCTGTTCGGTGAGTACCATCTGGGCGTCGCGGCCACGGTGCTGCTGTTCGCCATGGTGCTGGCGACCGATCCGGTGTCGGTGGTGAGCATCTTTTCCCGTTTCGAGATTCCCCACCGGCTGAAGATTCTGGCCGAGGGCGAGAGCCTGTTCAACGACGCCACCGCCCTGATCGTGTTCGTCTACATCGGCCTGCATCTGCTCCAGGGCGGCGAGTTGACCTTGGGCTACGTGACCGAGATCAGTCTGGTGGTCGGGCTGGGGTCGGTGGTGCTGGGCCTGGTGTTCGGCCTGATCGGTCTCGGGTTGCTCAAAACCACGGAAAACCGCATCGCCGAAATGATGGTCCTGCTCATGACCGGCTATGCCGCCTTCGATCTGGCAGAGCATTTCTACGCCCTGCTGAACCTGCTCGGCGGCCACAGTCATTTGCATCTGTCGGGCATTTTGGCTTGCATCGTCGCCACCGTGACCGTCCATCACTGGATGGGCCGGGAGGTGCGCGAGGAGGATCGGCAGATCGAAGCCCAGCAGGCGCTGATCGAACGGCCCGGCGCCAGCCGCGGCCTGGTCGACACCACCCTGAACGCCCTGCGGATCACTCTGGAGGAAAGGACCCGCCACCTGCGCAACAAGGAGGACATCCAGTTGCTGGGCCTGGTGGGCAATACCATCCTGTTTGTCGCCATGGCCGAACTGATCGAGCTGGAGCTGCTGGCCCGCTACTGGCATGAAATCCTGGTCATGTTCGTGGCCACCACCGTGATCCGCGCCCTGATGATGGCCAAGTTCGCCTGGCTGACCCGCCAGACCCGGCGCATGACCGACGTCAACCTGCGCTGGTGGGGGGTGCTCACCTTCGCCGGCATCAAGGGTGGGCTGTCCATCGTCATGTTGTCGATGATTCCCCGCGAGTTTCCGTTTCTGGATCTGTTCAAGGCGGTGGTCATCGGCGTGGTGCTGCTGTCCACCTTCCTGTATTCCCTGATCCTGCTGGCGCTGATCGCCCGGAATGCGGCGCTGTTCCGGCAGGAGCTGGCGGCGGAAAGGCGTGATAGCATGTGACTTAGGAGATTCGACATCCGGAGGCATTCATGACCCAACAAGCCCGCATTCCCTATATTACCGTGGAAGACTATCTAGAAGGCGAACCGCGCAGCGACGTCCGCCACGAGTACGTCGCCGGCCAGGTGTTCGCCATGGTCGGCAGCACCCTCGGTCACAATCGGGTGGCAGGCAATATCTATACCCGCCTGCGGCGCCATTTGCATGGAACACCCTGTTCCGTCTATATGAGCGATGTCAAGGTCCGCATCAAGGCCGCCGATGCCTTCTACTACCCGGACGTGGTGGTCAGCTGCGAGGCAGCCGACCCCTCGGCCCTGTATCTGACCGAACCGGTGCTGGTGGTGGAGGTGCTGTCCCCCTCCACGGAAACCACCGACCGGCGCGAAAAGCGCCTCAACTACCAGAAGCTGCCAACTCTGAAGGAATACGTTCTGGTGGCGCCGGAGACGGTCCAGGTGGAGGTGTACCGCCGCGGCCAGGGCGGCTGGGAGGAGGTGGAGATCTACGGCCCGGAGGATACGGCGGTGCGGCTGATTTCCCTCGATCTGGCCATTCCCGTGGCGGAGATCTACGCCGGGGTGCGCTAAAAAAGCGTCAGCTGCTCCATCCCGGGGCGGAAGCGGCTACAATCCAGGGGCGGAAGCGGCCGGTCCAGCCCCAGGCGGCGGGCGGCGATCCGAAAACGCTGGGCGATCAGATCGGCGAAGATCCCCTCACCCCGCATGCGGTGGCCGAAGCGTGGGTCGTTGGCCCGGCCGCCGCGGCTGTCGCGGATGCGGTTGAGGACGTGGTCGGCCATGTCCGGGAAATGGGCCCGCAGCCAGTCCTCGACCAGTTCCGCTACTTCCAGAGGCAGGCGCACCAGCATGTAATGGGCGCCCAGCGCCCCGGCAGCGGCGGCCGCCTGGAGGATGGTTTCCAGCTCCGGATCGGTGAGCACCGGAATCACCGGCGCCACCATCACCGTCACCGGCACCCCGGCCTGCCGCAGCCGGGCGACGGCCTGGAGACGCCGGTGCGGGGCGCTGGCCCGGGGCTCCAGCCGGCGGGCGATCTCCGCTTTCAGGGTGGTGATCGAGAGGTTGACGTGAACCAGCCGGCGTTCGGCCATCGCGGTCAGGAGGTCCAGGTCCCGCTCCACCAGGGCCGATTTGGTGGTGATGGTGCAGGGGTGGTTGAACTCGTCCAGTACCTCCAGCACTTGGCGGGTGATGCGGAAGCGGCGCTCGATGGGCTGATAGGGGTCGGTGTTGGCGCCCAGGGCGATGGGGGCGGGGCGGTAACCGGGGGCCTGGAGTTCGCGCCGCAGCAGCCGGGCGGCATCGGGTTTGGCGGTGAGCCGGGTTTCGAAATCCAGCCCCGGCGACAGGCCCAGGTAGGCGTGGGTGGGGCGGGCGTAACAGTAGATGCAGCCATGCTCGCAGCCCCGGTAGGCGTTGAGGGAACGGTCGAAGGGGACGTCCGGCGAGTCGTTGCGGGCGATGACGGTGCGCGGACGTTCCAGGCTGACCTCGGTGCGGGGCGGGGAATCGTCGTCTTCGCGCTCCCAGCCGTCGTCCACCGGCTCGTACTGCCAGGCGTTGTAACGGCCATCGGGGTTGCCGACTGCCCCGCGGCCCTTGTAGGGTGGTTTCATAGGGGGACAGGTTACGGCGCCGGGCCGGGAGGATCAACATGACACGCTGGGATGTCGGGATGTTGGCCGGACTCACCGTGCTGGCCTTGGGTATCGCCGTCTGGATCGGCCCCGTGTCCCAGGATCCCGCCTACCATCATTTTGCCGATACCCGCCCCTGCGGTCCGGTGCCCAACTGTCTCGACGTCCTGAGCAATCTGGCCTTTCTGCTGGCCGGGGCGGCGGGTTTGAAACATCTGGAGCGCTGGCCAGCCGATCTGCGTCCCGCCCTGGGGACGTTCTGGTGGGGCGTGCTGCTGGTGGCGCCGGGTTCGGCCTGGTATCACTGGGCCCCGGACGACGCCCGTCTGGTGTGGGACCGACTGCCCATGAGCCTTGCCTTCATGGGGCTGTTCGCCGCCGTTCTCGTCGACCGCCTCCGGATTGGGGGCCGGGTGCTTCCGCTGCTGGCGGCGCTGGGACCGGCGAGCGTCGGCATCTGGGTGCTGAGCGGCGATCTGCGTCCGTATGGCCTGGTCCAGTTTCTGCCCATGGCCATGATGCCCGTCATCGTGTGCCGGTACCTCCACGGCGCGATCCCGCGGACCGCCCTGCTCTGGGCCCTGGGGTGGTACGGGCTGGCCAAGCTGGCCGAGTGGCTCGATGGCGAAATCCTGGAGTGGACGGGTTTGGTCAGCGGCCACAGTCTCAAGCACCTGCTCGCGGCGCTGGCCACCGTCAAGTTGTGGCGGCCGGCGAACGGTGCCGCCGGCCGGGTTCAGGGCAGAAACAGGTGGTCTGCTTCGAAAGACGCCGTCGATACATCTCTGTAGGCTCCATGCCGGGCTCCCTGCCGGCGAGGCTTCGGACGCAGACCACCTGCCTCTTCCATCATTCCGTTGCGTGTTTAAATGACGTGATCCTGCAGCTGTTGAATGCCAGCCGGTTTCCGGGGAAAATCCTTCCTTTTGACACTGCGGAAATCATCATGACCGAGAGCGTCGCCGGCCCCTTCATGCTCGATCTGGAAGGACCTGAGCTGACCGCCGAGGAACGGGAATGGCTGGGGCATCCCGGGGTCGGCGGCATCATCCTGTTCGCCCGCAACTACGTCGAGCCCGCCCAGGTGCGGGACCTGATCGTCCAGATCCGGCAGGCCGTGGGCCGGCCGTTGCTGATTGCCGTCGATCAGGAAGGCGGGCGGGTGCAGCGTTTCCAGCGCGGTTTCACCCGCCTGCCGCCGGCGGCCCGTTACGGTGAAGTGTATGCGGACGATCCGGCCCGGGGGTTGGCGTTGGCAGAACAGGCTGGCTTTCTGATGGCGGCCGAGCTGCGGGCGGTGGGCGTGGATCTGAGCTTTGCTCCGGTGCTCGATGTGGACAGTGGCGTCAGCGAGGTCATCGGCGACCGCGCCTTCGCCACCGAGCCTGCAGCGGTGGCGGCGCTGGCAGACGCCTTCGCCTGCGGCATGCGCCGGGCCGGCATGGCGGCGGTGGGCAAGCACTTCCCCGGTCACGGCGGGGTGGCGGCCGACTCCCACCAGGAACTGCCGGTGGATCGCCGCTCCCTGGCCCAATTGGAGATGCGGGATCTGCTGCCCTTCCAGCGCCTGATCGAAGCGGGTCTGGAGGCGGTCATGTGCGCCCACGTGGTCTATCCGCAGATAGATCCCCTGCCGGCCGGGTTTTCCCGTTTCTGGCTCCAGACCGTGCTGCGGCAGCGGCTGGGGTTTGGGGGCGCCGTTTTCAGCGACGACCTGGCGATGGCGGGCGCGGCCGGCATGGGCGACCTCCAGGCCCGCGCCGAGGTGGCCCTGGCGGGCGGCTGTGATATGCTGCTGGCGTGCAATTGCCCGCAGGAAAGCGTCGCCCTGCTCGACCGGGTGGCCTGGCGGCCGGAACCGGCCAGGCACCGGCGGCTGGCAGCGCTGCGGGCGCGTCCGGTGACGCCGGACCCGGCCCGGGTCGAGGCAGCCCGCCGCCAGTTGACGGCCCAGGCATAACGAATCACAAACCACGCGAGACTGCAATGAATCTGACCCACCTGACCACCGTTCAAAAAGCCCTCTGGAGCATCCTGATCGCCCAGATCGTGCTGATCGTCTTCTTCGGCGCCTTCAAGTTCGAAAAGATCACCCTGTTTCTGTACACCGGGGCCTGGATCGGCATCGGCGTGGCCTGGTACGTTCTGCGCGATAGGGCGGCCTGGACCCGGATCAAGGTCATCGCCTCGGTTTTCGGGGTTCAGATTCTCGCCTTCGTGTTTCTGGATCTGGCGCGCATGAACGACCTGCTGCTGGAGGAGATCGGCTTCCTCTCCATCGGGGTCTGGACCGGCATCCTGCTGGGGACTCTGCTGGAAACCATTGACCGCCTGGAAAAGCGCCTTTTGGCCTTTGAGCGGCGCGAGAAAGCCGCGGAGGAGGCCGGGGAATGACCGTTCCGTCCCTGATCGAGGCGGTGCGCCGGCGGGCCGAGCGCCTCCATTCGGCCGCGGAAGTGGATGCGGCCATCACCCGTATGGCGGCCGCCATCACCGCCGACTGGGCCGATGCCAACCCGGTGGTGCTGTGCATCCTCAACGGTGCCATCGTGGTGACCGGCCGCCTCCTCCCCCGCCTCGACTTCCCCCTGGAACTGGACAGCGTCCACGCCACCCGTTACGGGCGTGAAACCCGCGGCGGCGACCTCCACTGGCTCCACACCCCCCGCACGGACCTGTGTGGCCGCAACGTGTTGCTGGTGGACGACGTCCTCGACGAAGGCGTCACCCTGGCGGCGATCCGCGACTATTGCCTGGAGCAGGGCGCCAGGGCGGTGCGGATCGCCGTGCTGGTGGACAAGAAACTGCCCAACCCCAAGCCGTGCCGGGCCGACTACGTGGGGCTGGTGTGCGATAACCGCTATATCTTCGGCTGCGGGATGGATTACCAGGGTTATTGGCGCAATCTGCCCGATATCTATGCCGTGAAGGAGAGACAGTCATGAAACTGGCGATCATCGGCGGCTCCGGCCTGGGCCGCATCGACGGGCTGCAGGAAAGCCGCCGCGAAACCGTGACGACGCCCTACGGAGAACCCTCGGCGCCTTTGCAGCACGGGATTCTCGGCAATCTGGAAATCATGTTTCTGCCGCGTCACGGCGAGGGCCACACCCTGCCGCCCCACCGCATCAACTACCGCGCCAACATCGCCGCGCTCAAACAGGCCGGCGTCACCCACGTCGTCGCCGTGGCCGCTGTCGGCGGCATCACCCAGGCGATGATCCCCCAGGCCCTGGTGGTGCCGGACCAGATCATCGATTACACCTACGGTCGCGAGCACACTTTCTTCGATGGTCGGGACGGCAACGTCACCCACGTGGATTTCACCTATCCCTACAGCGACGCCCTGCGCTACGATCTGGTCGCCGCCGCCCGCTGTGCCGATATCGACGTCATCGACGGCGGTTGTTACGGCTGCACCCAGGGCCCGCGCCTGGAGACCGCCGCCGAGATCGCCCGCATGGAACGGGACGGCTGCGACCTGGTGGGAATGACCGGCATGCCCGAAGCCGCCCTGGCGCGTGAGGCCGGATTGGAATACGCCTGTCTCGCCGTGGTGGTCAACCGGGCCGCCGGCAAGGCCGAGGGCGTGGTCTCGATGGCAGAGATCGACGCCAATCTGGTGGCGGGGATGGAGAAGGTGCGGAAGGTGCTGGGGGTGCTGGCGGCGCTTTGACCTGGCAGTGGTTATCAGGATGGTTGTGTGTGCCGTAGCGATACGGCACACACTTTATCCTTGAAGAAAGGCGGCGCCCACTCAACGACTACTGAAGAGTCAGCATCCCTCCTACGTTGCTAGTGATGAAGAACAGGCCGAAATCCAACGAGCCGTCGGCGGCATTGAAAACCGCGTAGCGGGAGCGGGACACAGAGATGCTGCCAGATACAAAGCCGCCCAAATCCAAGCCTGGTAGTGTAAAACTGCCTGAATCCAAACGGCTCAGCATGTCTGCGGGTACAACACCCTCACCATCGTCCACGAAACGGCAGGTGACCGTCTTGATCGTTGAGCTTCCAGTAGTGATATCGGAGTTGACAGTGGACAGGATGGCTTCCACAGTGCCTCGACTGTTTTGTCCGTTCCACTCCAATACGAGGTCATCGCTGGCGTTATGGATGACAGGGCCGGAAACAAGATCGGGCGAGGCCACCGTGAGCGGCGCAGGAGCGCGCAATGTGGTTTCGAAAGGCCCGACGTCCGTTCCCCCCGGGCCGGTGAAGCGGTAGACCGCCTGATCCTGATAAAAGCCACCCGGCAAATCAGTTGCATAGGTCAAAAATTCTTCGGCTGTGCCCGGCAGTGTTCGCGAAACCAAGGGTACGGACACTATATTTCCGTCTTCTCGTGTCAGGTTTAATTGATCCCCGGCGTGGAGGAAGGTGGGGAAAAATCCAGGCAGGGGACTGCTGGTCGGATCGGTATTGATTTCTTCGAAACGGCATTCGTCCAGGGGAACACCGGCACCTTCCTTCCAGTTGTTCGCTATCTGCTTCAGCTGTTCTTCGCTCAAGCCGCCGCTTTCATTGATTTCCATGAAAAAGCCAACAGCAGACTGCGACCTTGAGTCACTATTGGCCGAATCCGTCATGGACAGCACCCCAAAGCGGAAAGAATCGCCAGAGGATGCGGCAGGAGGCAGTATGCCGATCCATGCTATGCTGAGCGATACCAGATTCAGGGTTCCCGGTTCGGTAAGTGCTGCGGCTACACGCCAGCCTCCCTCGGTCAAATGGGGGAAGTTCTGCAAATCGAAGATTGGCTGCGGGCCATATTTGAGGCCGGCAGGGACGGTAAAATTCGGGATCCAGGGCTGCAGGGAAGTATTCCAGTTCGGGAATTCATAAATCGTTCCGTCCGGGGCGATCAGCCCGAGATGCACGTCTACGGTCTTCGGGATATCCGCCCCCTCACCGGTTACATAGACGGGAAACGGTTCGTTGCTGCCAAGGACGTAAAAGTTTCTGTCGATCGTAACGCCTATCTCAGGCTGAGCCCATGCCATTCCAGCAGGCAGAAAAAGCATCAATAAATAAATTCGAAATCTGCAAAATGCTTTCATGGCGCTTACCTCACTTTTTTCGTCATATGAGAGAGACGTTACACTACTGCGGTGGACGACCCAGGTCAATCAGACGATCGGCTGGGGCGATACGGCAATAGGCTTCGGTGCGCCGGGCATCGAACGGGTGGTTTTTGACCTGTTGCCAAGAGGGTTTTGGGAGGGAAGAAAGCGTCCCCCGCCAGAGCGCAGGGAGGGGTGTCGCTTCCTCAGGTCATCAAGCGGAAGCGGTTTCCCCGCTGCAGAGCAGGAATGCGGGTGTCATGCGACAATGCCGATCCGGTGTGCGATGAATCGTGACTTGCGTATGGCGTTCTCCTCCAGGCCATTCCTTGGAAGCGGTTTACAAGGGCCGATGACATCAGGGCGACACCCGGACCAGCACTCCGAAAGCCGGGTGGTCCAGATAGTGGGTTTCGTTGAACTTGACCCGCCGTTTCTCCCGTAACGTATGCACGGTGCCGTCCGGCGCCCGGTATTCCATGTCCACGATCACGTGCAGGTACTCACCCCGTTGCAGCCGCACCACGCCGTTGACGTTGGCGCCGTTGGTGACGTGATAGGGGGCGTTGATGCGGTTGGGCCAGGCCGGTTGGCGCCAGGCCAGATGCAGCAGCGGGGTGTAGCGGGCGGAGCGCCGCAGGCGGTCGTAGGCCGAGCGCAGCTCCGATTGGCCAGGCGGGAGCGGGTTGGGCTCGCACAGGTCGCTGGGCCAGGGGATGGGTGGCTGGTCGCTGAGGTCTTCGTCGGTGTCGATGGGCTGGGAGAACACTACCACCGCCACCTGATAGTGATTGGGCGCGGCGGCGGCGGTGAGGCCCACAAGCAGGAGAAGGCCGGCGAGGAGCCGGCCCGTAAGGAAGATTCGGCCCATGGGCGTCAGGGAAGCTTGATGCCACCTCCGGGCATGCCGCCACCCGCGCCGGGGAAGCTGCCGCCCGGCATGTCGCCACCCGGCGCCCCGCCCTTGGGGATGACCAGGGAGCTGGCCTGTTCCTGCTGCAGGCGGCGCAGTTCCTCCATGGTTTCCCGGATGCCCTTTTCGGCCGCCTCACCGTATTTCTCCACCGCGTCTTTGAGGGTGTCCGCCTCGATTTCGAAGCTCAGCGGCAGACTGCCCACCGGGGTCATGATGGTGGCCTGGCCGAGGAACATCTCCTTGCGGTTGGGATCGGCCATGCCCTCGGCGGTGACCGGAATCAGGCGCTTGATGGTGCCGGTCTTGAGATCGGTGTAGGTTTCCTCCCGGTAGAGGTTGTCGGGGTCCATGTGGGCTTGGGATTCGTCTGTCATGTCCTTGTCCTGAAAAAGTTGTGCAGATTCCACCTATCTTACCAGTTTCACGGCCCCGGATTCACGCGCTTTTCGGCGCCAGTCCCGCCAGGAGTTCGGCGACGAAGGCCAGGCGCCGGGCCGGTTCCTCCAGGTTTTCCTCAAAGCGCAGGGTCTGGGGGCCGTCGAGGCGGTAGGTTTGCGGCCGGGACTGCACCAGACCCAGCAGCGCCTCCACGTCGATGCTGGGTTCGGTGGTGAACTGGAGGCGGCCGCCTTTGGCGTTGGCGTCGATCTTGGTAATCCCTAAGCGATCGGCCTGTTGCTTGAGCTCGGCGACGGCGAACAGATTCTTAGCCGCCTGCGGCAGCAGGCCGAAACGGTCGATCATTTCCACCTGCAGTGCTTCCAGGGCTTCGCGGGTTTCAGCGTTGGCGATGCGTTTGTACAGCACCAGGCGGGTGTGGACGTCGGGAACGTAGTCGTCGGGGATCAGGGCCGGGAGTTTCAGGTCCACCTCGACGCTGTCGGCTTCTTCCTCAAAGCTCAGTTCCCGGCCTTCCCTGAGGGCCTTGACCGCCTTTTCCAGCATTTCGGTGTAGAGATTGAAGCCGATCTCCTGGATCTGGCCGCTCTGCTCGTCGCCGAGCAGCTCGCCGGCGCCGCGGATCTCCAGGTCGTGGGAGGAGATCAGGAAGCCGGCGCCCAGCTCCCCGGAGGCCTGGATCGCCTCCAGGCGCTTGACGGCGTCTTTGGTCATCAGCTTCTTGGGCGGCACCAGCAGGTAGGCGTAGGCGCGGTGGTGGGAGCGGCCCACCCGCCCGCGCAGCTGGTGCAGCTGGGCCAGGCCGAACAGGTCGGCGCGGTGGATGATGATGGTGTTGGCCGAGGGCACGTCGATGCCGCTCTCGATGATGGTGGTGCACAGCAGCACGTTGAAGCGCTGGTGGTAGAAGTCAAGCATGATCCGTTCCAACTCGCGTTCGGGCATCTGGCCGTGGGCGATGCGGATGCGGGCCTCGGGCACCAGGCGGCCGATCTCCTCGGCGATGCGCGCCATGGATTCGATCTTGTTGTGGACGAAATAGACCTGGCCGCCACGGCGGATCTCGCGCAGGATCGCCTCCTGCACCAGGCCGTCCACCCATTCGCTGACGAAAGTCTGGATGGGATGCCGCCCTTCCGGCGGGCTGGCGATGATGGAAATGTCCCTGAGGCCCGACAGGGACATGTTGAGAGTGCGGGGAATGGGGGTGGCGGTTAGGGTGAGCAGGTCCACTTCGCTGCGCAGCTTTTTGAAGTGCTCCTTCTGGCGCACCCCGAAGCGCTGCTCCTCGTCAATGATGACCAGCCCCAGGTTTTTGTATTTGACGCTTTTCTGCAGCAGCTTGTGGGTGCCGATGAGGATGTCCACCTTGCCGTCGGTCACGTCACGAAGGATCTGCTTCTGCTGCGTGGGGGTGACGAAGCGCGACAGCGCCTCCACCCGCACCGGCCAGTCGGCGAAGCGGTCGCGGAAGTTCTGATAGTGCTGCTGGGCCAGCAGGGTGGTGGGCACCAGCACCGCCACCTGTTTGCCGTTCTGGACTGCGACGAAGGCGGCGCGCATGGCCACCTCAGTCTTGCCGAAGCCGACGTCGCCGCACACCACCCGGTCCATGGGCTGGGGGGATCTAAGGTCGGCGAGCACCGCCTCGATGGCGGCGCTCTGGTCCGGGGTTTCCTCGAAGGGGAAGGCGGCGGCGAAGGCGCGGTAACCGGCCTCGTCCAGCTGATGGGCGAACCCCTGGCGGGCGGCCCGCCGGGCGTGGATCTCCAGCAGTTCGGCGGCCACGTCGCGGACCCGCGCCTGGGCCTTTTTGCGGGCCTTTTTCCATTGTTCGCCGCCCAGCTTGTGCAGGGGGGCGTTTTCCACGTCGGCGCCGCTGTATCGGCTGATGAGGTGGAGGTTGGCCACCGGCACGTAGAGCTTGTCGCCGCCGGCGTATTCCAGGGTCAAAAATTCGGTTTCCACCCCGCCTGCCTCCAGCCGCTGCAGTCCCAGGTAGCGGCCGACGCCGTGGTCGCGGTGGACCACCGGCGCGCCGACGGTCAGCTCGCTCAGATCGGCGATCAGGTTCTCGATGTCGCGGGCCGTATCCCGCCGCCGCTGGCGGGCGCGCTCTCCGTAGAGCCTGGCTTCGGGAATGACCGCCAGCACCGGGTCCTCGCTCCACAACCCGCGTTCCAGGGGGGCGAGGGTCAGGGCCAGGGGCGGGGTGCGGGCCAGGAAGTTGGCCCAGTCCTCCACGCTTTCCGGGCGCAGGCCGGATCGTCCCAGGGTGTCGAGCAGGGCCTCGCGGCGGCCGGGGCTTTCGGCGGTGAACAGCACCGGACCGCCGTGTTCGGCCAGGAATGCCTGGAGGCGGGCGGCCGGTTCCTTCTTCTGCGGCTCCAGGGCCACGTCCGGCAGCGGGGCGGTGGCGAAATCCACCTTGTCCGCGGCCTCGGATTCGGGGAACAGGTCGATGCGGGGATAGGCCTGGAAGCGGCGCCACAGGTCCTCCGGCGGCAGGTAGAGGGTCTCCGGGGGCAGGGGCGGGCGGTCGAGGTCGCCGCGGCGCAGCTGATAGCGCTGCTCCACCTCGGTGAAGAAGTTAGCCGCCTTGGCCGGCGAAGTGGCCAGCACCAGGGTGGTGTCCTCCGGCAGATAGTCGAACAGGGTCGCCGTGGTTTCCAGAAACAGGGGCAGATAGGCCTCGATGCCGGCGGGGAAGAAACCGCTGCTGACGTCCTGGTATAGCGGATTGCCGGCGGGCAGGTCCGGAAAGGCGTTGCGGAAGGCACGGCGGAAGCGCTTGACCGCCTCGCTGTCGGTGGGAAATTCCCGCGCCGGGAACAGTTCGAAGCGCTCGGTTCTGGCGATGGTGCGCTGGGTTTCCGGGTCGAAGGTGCGGATGGACTCGATTTCGTCATCGAACAGTTCGATCCGCAGCGGCCTGTCGCTGCCCATGGGGAACAGGTCGAGGATGGCGCCGCGGACGGCGAATTCCCCGTGCTGCTGTACCTGGGGGATGCACTGGTAGCCGGCCTGCTCCAGCCGTTCCCGCAGGGCGGCCAGATCGAGACGGTCGCCGGTTTCGAGGGAGAGGCCGCGGCCGAGGATGTGGCGTTGGGGGGCGAGGCGCTGCATCAGGGTGGCGATGGGGGTGACGAGCACCCCGTGCCGGGTTCCGGGCAGCCGCACCAGGGTGCGCAGGCGTTCGGAGACGATCTCCGGCAGCGGGGAGAAGACGTCGTAGGGCAGGGTTTCCCAGTCCGGGAAATGCAGCACCGGCGCCCGCTTGCCGAGGAAGAAGGCCAGCTCCTGTTCCAGGCGCTGGGCGCTGTGGCTGTCCGGGGTGACCACCAGGAACAGGGACGGATGGGCGGCGATCGCCCGGGCCAGCGCCAGCGCCGGGGCGGCGTCGTGAAGCCCGCGCCAGTGGAGCGCGCGTCCGGGCGCGGTGGGCAGGGGTGGATGTTGCCAGGAATGGAGGTTGCGGGTTTCTGCCGTCATGCGGTCTCGAGAGGGTGAAATTTCAGGATTGGACGTCGGGGAGTGCGATTATATCCACATCCCGTCATTGCGGTTGGACGGTGGTCAGCCCGAAGGACAGCCAGGACTGCATGCCGCCCCGGTACCACTTGATGCGCTCGGGGGGATAGCCGGCGGCGAGAAGGATCTGGATGGCCTCGTAGGCGTCGGGATCCCAGGGGCCGTTGCTGAACAGGACCAGGGTCTTGGCCGCGGCGTAATCCCAGTCTTTCCCCTGGTGGCGGGCGCCGAAATGACGTTCCAACAGATGGGGCAGCTGCTGCTGGAACTGGGTCAGGGGCAGATTGAGGGCGAGGGGCAGCGTGCCGCGCTCGCGCCAGAGAGGCAGGCGGACATCGAGGATGACGACGTTATCGCCGGCGGCGCGTTTTTGCAGCCAGGAGATGGTTTCCAGCTCCCCTAGGGTTTCGACATGGGCGCCGGCGCGTATCGGCTGAATGCAATACGGCGGGCACGGCCGTGAGGTTTTGTCGAAGGGGGGCGGGATGGTATGTGCCGGATCCCGGATCCTTTCGATGATGAAGGTTTCGGTCGCCGTTTTTATTTCGATGCGCTCGATGTTTTTGGTAAGCCCGACGCGAACTGCCTCGTTTTCCGCGGGCGTGGCCGCCACAGAAACACTGGAAAGCCCCAAACCGGTGATTCCCAGGAAAATCATGGGCCACTTAGTTTTGAAAAAGGCAGGACTTCGGAGGGATTGCATGATGATGTTCATTTCTTGAAACTAAGCTATAATTAGCGGCGATGAAATGTTCAAATCGTTCTTGAGGAATCGACTCATGGAAATGCCAGTGGAAAACATCACGGAGAAACTCAAAGCGCTGTCTGCCGAGGAACTGCAGAAAATGATCGAAGAGGCGGAGAAAACCCTCGAGCAGAAACAAAGGGAACAGCGCGAGGAAGTAAAGCGCAAAATTCGGGAAATGGCGGCCGCCGTGGGTCTGGAGGTTTCCTTCCGGGTGAAGGGAAAAGCCGAGGAAGCGCCGCGGGCTTCCCTGCGGAGAGGGAAGGTGGCCCCCAAATACCGCCATCCGGAAAATCCGGAATTGACCTGGAGCGGCCGGGGCCAGATGCCGCGCTGGTTGCGGGAGCTGGTGGAAGCCGGCCACGACAGGGAGGAATTCCGCATCCGCGACTGACCGCGCTCAGTCATCCAGCCAACGCCGGGTCAGGCCCTCGTAGGCGTCGATACGCCGGTCGCGCAGATAGGGCCAGATCCGGCGTATCTTTTCGGTGCGGGCAAAATCCACCTGGGTTACAACGAGGGTTTCTTCGGTTTCGGCTTGGGCCAGATATTCCCCCTGGGGGCCGCATATGAAACTATGACCCCAGAAATCGATACCGGGCGTCTGGCCACTGGGATCCGGCTCCAGTCCGATGCGGTTGCAGCTGACCACCGGCAGGCCGTTGGCCACCGCATGGCTGCGCTGAATCAACCGCCAGGCTTCCAGGTGCCGGCGTTTTTCTTCTTCGTCATCGCGCGGATCCCAGCCGATGGCGGTGGGATAGATCAGAATGTCGGCACCGGCCAGCGCCATCAGCCGTGCCGCCTCCGGATACCATTGATCCCAGCATACCAGTACGCCCAGTTTCCCCACTGAAGTCGGAATCGGTTTGAATCCGATGTCGCCCGGGGTGAAATAGAATTTTTCGTAAAAGCCCGGGTCGTCGGGAATATGCATTTTGCGGTATTTTCCGGCGATATTGCCGTCGCGCTCGAAGACCACGGCGGTATTGTGATAAAGCCCGGGCGCCCGTCTTTCGAACAGGGAGGCGACGATGACGATCTGCAATTCCGCCGCCAAGCGCCCCACGGTTTCGGTACTGGGGCCGGGGATGGTTTCCGCCAGATCGAACAACGCCGGGTTTTCGGTCTGGCAGAAATAGGGGCCGTTGTGCAATTCCGGCCAGATCACCAGGTCAGCCCTTTCGGCGGCGGCTTTGCGGGTGGCGTCGCTGAGGCGGCGCAGATTTTCCTCGTGCCCGCCGAGACAGGACTGCTGAACGGCGGCGATGCGGATCGTTTCAGGCATGCTCGACTCCCGGGGCAAGCGGTTGCGGATAGTTCATGGTCATGCAGTGGAGACTGCCGTACTGGTGGATGAGGGCGCGGGCGGGGATGGGGATGATCTCCCGCTGCGGAAACAGCGCCTTCAGGCGGGAGACGGCTTCCGGGTCGGCCGGATCGTCGTACTGCGGCACCAGCACCGCGCCGTTGATGATGAGGAAATTGGCGTAAGAAGCCGGCAGGCGGCGGTTTTCCTGGTTGTGAATCGGCCGCGGCAGCGGCAGGGGAAGCAGCTCGTAGGGACGGCCAAAAGGGGTGTGGAAGGTCCGCAGCTGGGCGGCCATGGCCTGCAGGGGTTCGTAGTGGGGATCGGCCGGATCGTCGCAGCCCTGATAGACGATGGTGTCGTGGTCGCAGAAACGCGCCAGGGTGTCGATGTGGCCGTCGGTGTCGTCGCCCTCCAGATGGCCGTGGTCGAGCCACAGAAACCGCCGCAGCCCCAGATGGGCGCGAAGGATGGCCTCGGCTTTTTCCGGATCGGGGTTGCGGTTGGGATTCTGGATCGAGCTGCGGGTCGCCAGCAGGGTGCCGCGGCCGTCGGTTTCCACGCTGCCGCCCTCCAGCACCCAGTCGATGCGGCGGTAGGGGGCGGCGTCGAACACTCCCTGGCGGTGGAGCCGCACCCCGAGGGCGTCGTCGAGGCGGCTGGGATATTTGCCGCCCCAGCCGTTGAAGCGGAAGTCCGCCAGCTCCGGTTTCCCGTGGCGGAACACCGCCAGGGGGGCGGTGTCGCGCACCCAGACGTCCTGGTAGGGCGCCTGGACGAAATGGACCCGCGCCCCCACCGGTTCATCGCCCAGGCGCTCGCGGATGTGGCGCCGGTGGAAGCCGTCCTCGCAGACGATGACCACGTCCTGGTGGCGGCTGATGGCGACCACGGTGCGGCGGTAGCTGTCCTCCACCTGCTCCAGCCAGGGGGCGAAGTCCCCCTCCGGCGATGGCCAGGCGAGCAGGACGAAGCCTTGGGGTTCCCATTCGGCGGGCAGCCTCAGTGGTTCCACTGCAGCATCTCCTCGGCATGGGCCAGGGTTTGGGGGGTGATCTCCAGACCGCCGAGCATGCGGGCGATCTCCTCGCGGCGCTGTTTCCCGCGCAACAGGGTGACTTCGGTTTCGCTCCGGCCGCTACGCACCTGTTTGCGCACCTGCAGGTGGTGATGGGCCTGGGCCGCAACCTGGGGCAAGTGGGTGACGCAGAGGATCTGGCGGTCGCCGCCCAGCTCGCGCAGGCGGCGGCCGACGATCTGGGCCACCCCGCCGCCGATGCCGGTGTCCACCTCGTCGAACACCAGGGTCGGCACGGGGCGGGTCTCGCTGCAGGCCACCTGGATCGCCAGGCTCAGGCGTGATAGCTCCCCGCCGGAGGCGACCTTGGCCAGGGGGCGCGGCGGCAATCCCGGATTGGTGGTGACCAGAAACGCGATCCGGTCCAGCCCTTCGGGACGGGGTTCGGCCTCCGGTTCGCTGCTCACGGTGATGGAAAATTCCCCGTGGGGCATGCCCAGTTCCTGCATCAGCCCGGTGATCCGTTCGCTCAACGCCTGCGCATGACGCTGGCGCCGGGCGCTTAGCTGCACGGCCTGGCGGCGATAGTCCTGCTCGAGGACATGCAGTTGCGCCTCCAGCTCTGCGACCTGTTGCTCCTGGTGGGTGAGCGCGTGCAGTTCGGCGCGCATCGCCTTCAGGTGTCCCGGTAGTTCCTCGGGTTTGATTTGGTGTTTGCGGGCCAGGTCGTGGAGCTGACCGAGGCGGGCGTCGAGTTCGGTCAGCCGCTCCGGGTCGGCCTCCAGTCCGTCGCGCTGCTGGCGCAGGCTGTGGCCGGCCTCGTCGAGCTGGATCTGGGCACTGCGCAGCAGTTCCAGCGCTTCGCTCAGCTCCGGCGCCCACTGGCACAGGGTTTCTATTTCCCGCACCGCATGGTCCAACCGTTCCCCCACGGCGCCTTCGGCCTCGTAGAGTTCATAGACCTGCGCCTGCAGGGTGGTGAGGATACGGTCGAGGTTGGCCAGGCGGGTGTGTTCGGCCACCAGGGCCTCGTAATCCAGGTTTTCCACCTGGGCTGCTTCCAGCTCCTCGATCTGGAAGCGCAGGAAATCCTCCCGCAGGGCCTGGTCACCGCTGCGCTGGCGCAGGGCCTGGAGGCGGTCGTGGCAGGTTTTCCAGCGCCGGTAGCGTTCGGCAACTTCAGCCGCCAGCGCCTCGCTGCCGCCGTGACGGTCGAGGAGCCGGCGCTGGGCGCTCGGTTGGCACAGGCGCAGATGCGCGTGCTGGCCGTGGATTTCCACCAGGGTGTGCCCCAGCGCCTGGAGGGTCTGGAGGGTGACGGGGCGGTCGTTGACGTAGGCGCGGCTGCGGCCCTTCACCGCCAGGGTGCGGCGGATCAGGCAGGTGTCGCCGGCGGCCAGATCGTTGTCCTCGAGCCAGCGGGCCGCTTCCGGCGCCTGGGTCAGGTCGAATTCCAGAATCACCTCGGCGCGTTCGGTGCCGCTGCGGACCCGGTCGGCATCGGCCTTCTCTCCCAGGGCCAGTCCCAGGGCGGTCAGGAGGATGGACTTGCCGGCGCCGGTTTCGCCGGTGAGGGCGGTGAAACCGGGCGCCAGCGCCAGGTCCAGTTGCCGGACCACGGCGAGGTCACGGATGCTCAGGGCGGTCAGCATCGGTGTGTATCCAGGATGTCAGTGGCAGGTGGGTGGGGAGCCGGTGGCGGAGCGTACTCGGCCTGGATGGCCGAGTATCGAGTACCCAGGGATGGGTTCACCGCGTCTCCGCCACCGGCTCTCCGCCCGCCTGTGGGTGCGTCTGAACGAAATCGCATCTTCAACAGTTGCTCCAGTGGAGTTTGACCCGCAAAATCTCGAAAAAGTCGTAGTCCAGCGGGTGGAGCAGGCGGAAGGGTTTTGCCGCCTTGCGGACGACGATGTGGTCGTCGATCAGCACCTCGGGGATGGAGACGGTGTCGCAGGTCACCTCCGCGCGCATGTCCTTGGCGGCGCCGAAGGCGATCTTCACCTCGCTGTCGCCGGCGATGACAATGGGGCGGTTGGTGAGGGTGTGGGGGTTGATCGGCACCAGTTCGATGGCGTCCAGGGTCGGATGCAGAATCGGGCCGCCGCCGGAGAGGGCGTAGGCGGTGGAGCCGGTGGGGGTGGAGACGATCAGGCCGTCGGCGCGCTGGGCGTTGAGGAAGCGGCCGTTGATGTGGGTGAGGATCTCGATCATGTGCGGCGTGATCCAGCGGTGGACCACGACCTCGTTGACCGCCAGTTCCTCGTGGATCACCCGGCCGTCGCGCAGAATCTGCGCTTTGAGCATCAGGCGTTCCTCGGTGAGGCAGCGGCCGCGGAGGATCTCCTCCAGCCGGACGCCGACCTCGTCCGGGGAGATGTCCACCAGAAAACCGATCCGTCCCAGGTTGACGCCGATCACCGGGGTGTCGTGAGCCGCCACCGCGCGCACGGTGTTCAGCAGGGTGCCGTCGCCGCCGACGGCGATGACCACGTCGCAGCGCCGGCCCAGCGCTTCCAGCGGCAGGACTTCGCCGCTGCCGAGCATCTCCCCGCTGACCGGATCGAGCAGCACGGTGAACCCGCGCCGCCGCAGATCGTCATACAGACGGCGCACGGTCTCGCCGACCCGCTCCACGTTGGGTTTGGCGCTGATGCCGATGGTCCGAAACCGATAATCGCTCACTACTATGGAACCGCCATGAGGCAAACCAATTATATTAGGTCTTTCTTGACAGGGTATCCAGAGGTTGCTACTTTGTCAGCACTCGAAGAGGAGGAGTGCTAACCATGACCCAGTCCCTGGAATTGACCGACCGCGCCCAGCACCTGTTGAAGGTGCTGATCGAGCGCTACATCGAGGAAGGTCAGCCGGTGGGCTCGCGGGCCTTGGCCCGGGAGGCCGGACTCAACCTGAGTCCGGCGACGGTCCGCAACGTCATGGCCGATCTCGAGGAAATGGGATTGGTGACCTCGCCGCACACTTCCGCCGGCCGGGTGCCGACCGTGAAGGGCTATCGGCTGTTCGTCGATGCCCTGCTGACCGTGCAGCCGCCGGAGCAGGAACTGATCCAGCGGCTGTGGGACGATTTCGAGGTCCTGGAAGACCCCCAGGAACTTTTGGAAACTGCCTCCCAGCTGCTGGCCCGCATCACCCGCATGGCCGGTCTGGTGACCCTGCCCCAGCGGCGGCGGCTGACCTTCCAGCACATCGAGTTTTTGCCCCTGTCCGGCGGCCGGATCTTGGTGGTGCTGGTGACGGACGACCAGGAGATCCACAACCGCATTATCCGTCCCCGGGTTTCCCTGACGCCGTCCCAGCTGCAGGATGCGGCCAATTATCTCAATTCCCTGCTGCGGGGTCGGCGCCTGAGCGAAGTGCGCGAAACCCTGGTGACGGAGATGCGGGCCGCCGGCGAGCAACTGCGCCAGCTGATCGAGATGACGCAAACGCTGTTCAGCGGCGAAGCGATGGAAGAGGACTTCATGCTCGCCGGTCAGACCAACCTGATGGAGTTCAACGAACTGGCCGAACGCGAGCTCCTGCGTTCCCTGTTCGAAGTGTTCGAGGAGAAACGCAACCTGATTCATCTGCTTGACCAATGCATCCAGGCCGAGGGGGTGCAGATCTTAATCGGTGAGGAATCCGGCTACCGGCCGCTGGCGTCGTGCAGTCTGGTGGCGCGTCACTACGACGTCGGCGAGCGGGCCCTCGGGGTCATCGGCGTCATCGGGCCGACGCGGATGCACTATGAGCGGGTGATCCCCCTGGTGGACATGACCGCCAAACTGCTCGGTTCGGCCTTGAATCAGAAATTATCGGCCCCATCTTAAGTTCCGGTTCAAATTTTTGGCAATATTGTGGAGTGACTATGAGCGAGGAGAAGAAAGCGTCCCCCGAGGCGGTGGCCGAGCCGGAAACCCCGGCGGAAAGCGGCGACAAGACCGCCGATGTCGAAGCCCTGAAGCAGCAGCTCGCCGCGGCCGAGCGCAAGGCCGAGGAAAACTGGGAAAAGCTGCTCAGGGCGCAGGCTGAGCTGGACAATCTACGCAAGCGCATGGAGCGCGAGCTCGACAACGCACGCAAATACGCCATCGAGAAGTTCGCCAAGGAGCTGCTGGCGGTAGTGGACAGCCTGGAGCTGGGCCTGCAGGCGGCGGTGGAAACCGATGACGTGGAGAAGATCCGCGAAGGCATCGAGCTGACCCTCAAGCAGCTGCTGACGGTCTTCGACCGCTTCAACATCCGGGCCATCGATCCCACCGGCGAGAAGTTCAACCCCGATTTCCACCAGGCGATGGCCACCGAAGCGGTCAAGGGCGTGGAGCCCGACACCGTGGTCAAGGTGTTCCAGAAAGGCTATACCCTCAACGACCGCCTGATCCGTCCGGCGCTGGTGGTGGTGGCCAAGCCGCCCGCCGAGGAGCAGCCGCGCATCGACGAGCAGGCTTGAAATCGACAGGGTCGGCCCCATTTAGTGGAGTAGCCGAAGAAAACAGGTAATCAGACGAAGGAGAACGAAGCAATGGCAAAGATTCTAGGTATCGACCTGGGTACCACCAACTCGTGCATGGCGGTCCTCGAGGGCGGCAAGCCCCGGGTGATCGAGAACGCCGAGGGTACCCGCACCACTCCCTCAATCGTCGCCTTCACCAAGGAAGGCGAGGAGCTAGTCGGCCATCCGGCCAAGCGTCAGGCCATCACCAACCCGGAGAACACCCTGTTTGCGGTCAAGCGTCTGATCGGACGCAAGTTCGACGATCCGGTGGTGAAAAGGGATATCGACATGGTGCCCTACAAGATCGTCCCCGGTCCCAACGGGGATGCGTGGGTCGACGTGCCGGCGGTGGGCAAGAAGATGGCCCCGCCGGAGATCTCCGCCCGCGTGCTGCGCAAGCTGAAGCAGGACGCCGAGGCCTACCTGGGCGAGGAGATCAAGGAAGCGGTCATCACCGTGCCGGCCTATTTCAACGATTCCCAGCGCCAGGCCACCAAGGACGCCGGCCGCATCGCCGGGCTGGAGGTCAAGCGCATCATCAATGAGCCGACCGCCGCCGCCCTGGCCTTCGGCCTGGACAAGGAAAAGGGTGACCGCAAGATCGCCGTGTACGACCTCGGCGGGGGCACTTTCGACATCTCCATCATCGAGATGGCTGACGTGGAAGGCGAGCGCCAGTTCGAGGTACTGGCCACCAACGGCGACACCTTCCTGGGCGGGGAGGATTTCGACAAGCGCATCATCGACTACCTGGTGGATGAATTCAAGAAGGACGCCGGCATCGACCTGCGCAACGACCCCCTCGCGCTCCAGCGTCTCAAGGAAGCGGCGGAAAAGGCCAAGATCGAGCTGTCCTCGACCCAGCAGACGGAAATCAACCTGCCCTACATCACCGCCGACGCCACCGGGCCCAAGCACCTGAACGTGAAGCTGACCCGGGCCAAGCTGGAGGCGCTGACCGAGGATCTGATCGAAAGGACCCGCCAGCCCTGCGAGCAGGCGCTCAAGGACGCCGGTCTGTCGGCTTCCGACATCAACGACGTGATCCTGGTGGGCGGCCAGACCCGGATGCCGAAGGTGCAGGAATGCGTCAAGCAGATCTTCGGCAAGGAGCCGCGCAAGGACGTCAACCCGGACGAAGCGGTGGCTTTGGGTGCTGCGATCCAGGCCGGGGTGCTGTCCGGTGAAGTGAAGGACGTGCTGCTGCTCGACGTGATCCCGCTGTCTCTGGGGATCGAAACCCTCGGCGGGGTAATGACCAAGTTGATCGAGAAGAACACCACCATTCCGACTAAGGCGACCCAGATCTTCTCGACCGCCGAGGACAACCAGACCGCGGTGACGGTGCACGTGCTCCAGGGTGAGCGCGAAATGGCCAAGGACAACAAGTCCCTGGGCAAGTTCGACCTCACCGACATTCCGCCGGCGCCGCGCGGAGTGCCGCAGATCGAGGTGACCTTCGACGTGGACGCCAACGGCATCCTCCACGTATCGGCCAAGGACAAGGCCACCGGCAAGGAGCAGTCCATCGTCATCCGCGCCTCCAGCGGTCTGACCGAAGAGGAAATCCAGCGGATGATCCGCGACGCCGAGGAGCATGCGGAGGAAGACCGCAGGTTCAAGGAGCTGGTCACCGCGCGTAACGAGGCCGACGCCCTCATCCATGCCACCAGAAAGAGCCTGGAGGAACTGGGCGACAAGGTGGCCGCCGGCGACAAGGCGCAGATCGAGGCGGTCATCAAGGAACTGGAAGAGCTGGTCAAGGGCGACGACAAGGACGCCATCGAAGCCAAGACCCGCCAGCTGGCGGAGCTGTCCGGCAAGATCGCCCAGCAGGCCTACGGTGCCGGTGGCGCCGGCGGGGCTGAGGGTGGTGCCGGTCCCGAGACGGGGGCTGGCCCGCAGCAACAGGCCGGTGGCGAGGACGTGGTCGACGCCGAGTTCGAGGAAGTCAAGGACGACGACAAGAAATAAACCGCCGCGCGAACTTGCGCTAAGCTTTAAGGCGGACGCAACGCCGCCGGCCCGTTTTGGGTCGGCGGCTTGTTGCGTTTAAGTGGAAACCAAAAGGGCTTCTGGTGAACGAGCCAGGAGAGGAAACATCATGGCAGAAGATTATTACGTCATTCTCGGAGTGTCCCGCAACGCCAGCGAGGCGGAGATCAAACGCGCCTTCCGCAAGCTGGCGATGAAGTACCATCCGGACCGCAACCGCGACAATCCGGAAGCCGAGGAAAAGTTCAAGCAGATCAAGGAAGCTTACGACGTCCTCAGCGATCCGCAGAAGCGGGCCGCCTACGACCAGTTCGGCCATGCCGGCGTCCACGGCGGGGCCGGCGGCGCAGGTACAGGGGGCTTCAATGCCGAGACGTTCAGCGACATCTTCGGCGAGGTGTTCGAGGATCTGTTCGGCATGGGCGGCCGGGGCCGTGGGAGCCGCAACCGGCCGCGGCGCGGCACCGACCTGCGTTATAACCTGGAGATCACCCTGGAAGAGGCGGTGGCCGGCACCGAGGTGGAAATCCGGGTGCCGACTCTGGTGACGTGCGACGAGTGTGGCGGCAGCGGTGCCCGTCCCGGCAGCACGCCGGTCCCCTGTTCCCTGTGCCACGGGCATGGGGTGGTGCGGATGCAGCAGGGCTTTTTCTCGGTGCAGCAGACCTGCCCCCAGTGCCAGGGCACGGGGCAGGAAATCCGCAGCCCCTGTCCGGCCTGCCGGGGCCGGGGCCGGGTGCAGAAGACCAAGACCCTGATGGTTACGATTCCGCCCGGGGTCGATACCGGCGACCGCATCCGCCTGGCAGGAGAAGGGGAGGCCGGCGAAAACGGCGGCCCGCCGGGGGATCTGTACGTGCAGATCCACGTCAAGCCCCATCCGATCTTCACCCGCGAGGGCAGCGATCTCCACTGCGAGGTGCCGATCAGCTTCACCACCGCTGCCCTGGGGGGTGAGCTGGAGGTGCCGACCCTCGACGGCAAGGTGATGCTCAAGATCCCGGCGGAAACCCAGACCGGCACCCTGTTCCGCCTGCGCGGCAAGGGCGTCAAGCCGGTGCGCGGTGGTCCCCAGGGGGATCTGATCTGTGGGGTGCGGGTCGAGACGCCGGTGAACCTCAACCGGGAGCAGGTCGAACTGCTGAAGCAGTTGGACGCTTCCCTCAAGGGCGGCGGCAGCCGTCACAGCCCTCAGGAGCACGGCTGGTTCGACGGCGTCAAGCAGTTCTTCGAGAAACTGACCGGAAAAGAAAAGGAGCACGAATGACGATTCGAGTCGCCATCCCCGGCGCCGGCGGGCGCATGGGAAAGACCTTGGTGCAGGCCGTGGCCGCGGCCGACGACATGACCCTGGCGGTCGCCACCGCCCGGCCCGATTCGCCCGACATCGGCAAAGACGCCGGGGAGCTGGCGGGCATCGGTCGCCAGGGGGTGCCCCTGAAAGCCGCCATCGGTCCGGAGGACGAATTCGACGTTCTCATCGACTTCACCCTGCCACAGGCCTGTCCCCAGTTCGTGGAACTGTGCCGCCGTCGCGGCAAGCGCCTGGTCATCGGCACCACCGGGCTCGGTGAGGCGGACAAAGAACGCATCGCGGCGGCGGCGGAAACCATCCCCATCGTCCTGGCTCCCAACATGAGCGTGGGCGTGAATCTGGCCCTCAAACTCCTGGATCTGGCCGCGCGGGTGCTGGGGGACGAGGTGGACGTGGAGATCGTCGAAGCCCATCACCGCAACAAGGTGGATGCTCCATCCGGCACCGCCCTGCGCATGGGCGAGGTGGTTGCCGCGGCTTTGGGAAGGGATCTGGACCGGTGCGCCGTCTATGGCCGTCAGGGCCACACCGGGCCCCGCGACCGCAACACCATCGGCTTTGCCACCATCCGCGCCGGCGACATCGTCGGCGAGCACACGGTGATGTTCGCAGGAGAAGGGGAGCGGCTGGAAATCACCCACAAAGCGTCGAGCCGGATGACCTTCGCCCGGGGGGCGCTGCGGGCGGCGCGCTGGCTGATGGGCCAGGCCCCCGGCCTGTACGACATGCAGGACGTCCTTGGGCTCAAAGATTGACGCTCTGGCTTTTCTCCGATAAAGTGCTGCTCTCCAAATGACTCATTATCGCTTCTGATCGCGATAACGGACGCGAGCGTCCGAGTCATTGAGTTTTTGGGCAACAAACACAAACCAACTTGAAGTGGAGCAATATCATGGCGAAAAAAGTAATGATTCAAGTCGCGCTGGATACTCTGGATCCGCAAGTGACCCTGGATCTGGCGGCGAAAACCGCTCCTTACATCGACATCATCGAAATCGGCACCCCGTGCGTGAAGTACAACGGCATTTCCCTGGTCAAGGAAATGAAGGCCAAGTTCCCGGATCGCAAGGTTCTGGCCGACCTGAAGACCATGGACGCCGGTGAATACGAAGCCCGTCCGTTCTTCGAAGCTGGCGCCGACATCACCACCGTGCTGGGTGTCGCCGAACTGGCCACCATCAAGGGCGTGATCAAGGCAGCCCATGACAACAACGGCTGGGCCCAGGTCGACATGATCTGCGTGCCGGACATCGTCGCCACCGCCAAGGCATCCGCCGAAGCCGGCGCCGACATCCTGGGCGTGCATACCGGTCTGGACCAGCAGGCCGCAGGTCAGACTCCGTTCGCCGACCTGAACAAACTGACCTCCCTGGGTCTGAACGTGATGATCTCCTGCGCCGGCGGCATCAAGCCGGAAACCGTCGCCGACGTGGTCAAGGCCGGTGCCGACATCGTGGTCGTCGGTGGTGCCATCTATGGTGCGGACGATCCCGCCGCCGCCGCCAAGCAGATGCGCGAACTGGTCGACAAGGCTGCCGCTGAGGTCTGAGAATGAGTCCTCATCGCAAACTGGTACTGGACAAGATCACCGAGATCCTCTCCGTCACGCCGGACGAATACGAAGACCGCCTGACCGCCATGGTCGATGCGGCCGAGCAGGTCTTCGTCGGCGGGATGGGACGCAGCGGGCTGGTCACCAAGTTCTTCGTCATGCGCCTGATGCACGCCGGCTACAAGGCCTTTGTGCTCGGCGAGACGGTGACCCCGGCCATCCGCAAGGGTGATTTGTTCATCGTCATTTCCGGTTCCGGTGAGACCGGTTCGATGATCACCAACGCCAAGAAGGCCAAGGAAGTCGGCGCCAAGGTGGTGCTGCTCACGGCCAAGAGCAGCTCGACCCTGGCCGAGATCGCAGACGAAGTGCTGCAGATCGGCACCGACGATTCCTACGCCAAGGTCAAGGGACTGCCCATGGGCACCATGTTCGAGCTCTCCACCCTGATCTTCCTGGAAGCCATGGTGTCTCACATCATCCACGAGAAGGGCATCCCGGAAGAGAAAATGCGTGAGCGTCACGCCAATCTGGAGTGATTTGCGCACGGGCAGCCATTGCCGCAAAGGCAGGCATCTTCGGATGCCTGCCTTTTTTAATGGCCGAAGAGAAACACCTGGGGATTTTCTCCCGCGCGGATGTAGCCACGGTACATGCCCTCGGTATTGAAAGGCATGGCGATATGGCCGTCGCGGTCGAGGGCGACCGCGCCGACGGTGTCGTAGGCCCGCTGCCACTGGCGGTAGCGGCGTTCGGTGACGAAGTATGCCGGCGGCTCGATGGCCAGCCCCTGATCGGCGGCAAAATGCTCGGCAGGTATCCGTGATGACGGCGACGATGATATGCTGAAAGGCCGTTCCACTGTCAACCGTTCCAGAATTTCATGAGTCCGAAAAACCGCTACCAACTCGCTGTGCTGGCGCCTTTGGGCGTGTTCGTCGCCACCCTGCCGGTCAACCTGGCCCTGCACCAGCCCCTCATCACCTTCATTCCCACCCTGGCGACGCTGTTCTGGTCCTCGCGTCAGCTCGAGGCCATCCGTTGTCCCCAATGCGACACGCCGGTGCGCCAGGGGCGTTTCTTTCTGTTCGGCCTCGACCGTTGCAAGCACTGCGGCGCGGGGCTGAGCTGAACCGGGCGCATGGAAATTGCCGTCCCGATGTCCTAAAATGAATCCGGTTTCAGATCAACGAATTCCGAGGACGGGATGACCTTGAGCGGCATCCCGTTTTGTTTGCCCGCAGCGGGAGGCGAAGTGAGTACGACTGCGATTCTGGCGCTGGAAGACGGCACCCTGCTTCGGGGTGTTTCCATCGGGGCATCGGGCTGCAGCGTGGGGGAGGTGGTGTTCAACACCGCCATGACCGGCTATCAGGAAATCCTGACCGATCCCTCCTACGCCCGTCAGCTGGTGACCCTGACCTATCCCCATATCGGCAACACCGGGGTCAATCCCGAGGACGGGGAGTCGGCGGACATCCATGCCGCCGGTCTCATCGTCCGCAACGTACCCGGCCGGGCCAACAACTGGCGCATGACCGAAACCCTGCCCGAATACCTCCGGCGTCACGGGGTGGTGGGCATCGCCGACATCGACACCCGCAAACTGACCCGGATTCTGCGGGACAAGGGTGCCCAGCGCGGCTGCCTGTGGGCCGGGGACGACATCGACGAGGCCGCCGCCGTGGCCCGGGCGCGGGATTTCCCCGGCCTCAAGGGCATGGACCTGGCCCGGGAGGTCAGCTGCGATGCTCCTTACCCCTGGGAGCAGACCCCCTGGGCGCTGGGGCAGGGCTACGGCGTTCGTGAGGAAAGCCGCTACCGGGTGGTGGTCTACGATTTCGGCGTCAAGTTCAACATTCTGCGGCTGCTGGCGGCGCGCGGTTGCGAGGTGACTGTGGTGCCCGCCACCACTCCGGCGGCCGAGGTGCTGGCCAGGCACCCCGACGGGGTGATGCTGTCCAACGGCCCCGGTGATCCGGAACCCTGTCGCTACGCCATCGAAGCGATCCGCGCGCTGCTCGACGCCGGCGTGCCCCTCTTCGGCATCTGTCTCGGGCACCAGCTCCTGGCGCTGGCCTGCGGGGCGCGAACGGTGAAGATGAAATTCGGCCACCACGGCGCCAACCATCCGGTGCAGGATCTGGAGACCAGCCAGGTGCTCATCACCAGCCAGAACCACGGGTTCGCCGTGGACGAGGACAGCCTGCCGGCCCATCTCCGGCCCACCCACCGTTCCCTGTTCGACGGCACCCTGCAGGGCGTCGCCCACACCCACAAGCCGGCCTTCGGCTTCCAGGGCCATCCGGAGGCCAGCCCCGGCCCCCACGATGTGGAAGGCCTGTTCGACCGTTTCATCGACCTGATGGCAGCCAGCTGACATGCCCAAAAGAGACGACATCCAATCCATTCTCCTCATCGGGGCCGGGCCGATTGTCATCGGCCAGGCGTGCGAGTTCGACTATTCCGGCACCCAGGCCTGCAAGGCCCTGCGCGAGGAGGGCTACCGGGTCATCCTGGTCAACTCCAACCCGGCCACCATCATGACCGACCCGGACACTGCCGACCGCGTCTACATCGAGCCGGTGGACTGGCCCACCGTGGCACGCATCATCGAGCAGGAGCGCCCCGACGCCCTGCTGCCCACCATGGGCGGGCAGACCGCCCTCAACTGCGCCCTCGACCTGGAGCGGGAGGGGGTGCTGGAACGCTACGGGGTGGAACTGATCGGTGCCTCCCGGCAGGCCATTGAAAAGGCCGAAGACCGCGACCTGTTCCGCCAGGCCATGCGCCGCATCGGCCTCGACGTGCCCAACAGCGGCGTCGCCCATAGCATGGAGGAAGCCCTGGAGGTGCTGGAGGAGATCGGCTTTCCGGCTATCATCCGCCCCTCCTACACCCTGGGCGGCAGCGGCGGCGGCATCGCCTACAACCGCGAGGAGTTCGTGGAAATCTGCGAGCGCGGTCTGGAGCTGTCGCCGGTGAGCGAGCTGCTCATCGAGGAATCCATCCTCGGTTGGAAGGAATTCGAGATGGAGGTGGTGCGCGACCGCAAGGACAACTGCATCATCGTCTGCTCCATCGAGAACCTCGACCCCATGGGGGTCCACACCGGCGATTCCATCACCGTGGCCCCGGCCCAGACCCTCACCGACAAGGAATACCAGATCATGCGCGACGCCTCCATCGCGGTGCTGCGCGAGATCGGCGTCGATACCGGCGGCTCCAACGTCCAGTTCGCGGTCAACCCTAAGGACGGCCGTCTGGTGGTGATCGAGATGAACCCGCGCGTTTCCCGCTCCTCGGCCCTGGCCTCCAAGGCCACCGGTTTCCCCATCGCCCGGGTGGCGGCCAAGCTGGCCGTCGGTTACACCCTCGACGAGCTGCGCAACGAGATCACCGGCGGGGCCATCCCGGCCTCCTTCGAGCCCAGCATCGACTACGTGGTCACCAAGGTGCCGCGGTTCGCCTTCGAGAAGTTTCCCGATGCCGACGACCGGCTCACCACCCAGATGAAATCGGTGGGCGAGGTGATGACCATCGGCCGCACCTTCCAGGAATCGCTGCAGAAAGCGTTGCGGGGGCTGGAGATCGGCGTCGACGGCCTGACCGAGAAGGTCGATCCCCAGGCCGACGATACCCGCGACCGCCTGGTGCGCGAACTGCGCAGCCCCGGCCCCGACCGGCTCTGGTACGTGGCCGACGCCTTCCGTTTCGGCATGTCCCCGGAGGAAATCCACGAACACAGCCGCATCGATCCCTGGTTCCTGGCCCAGATCGGGGAAATCGTCGCCGCCGAGCAAAGTCTCAGGAAACGCACCCTGGCCACCCTGCGCCCGGAGGAGCTGCGGGCCTTCAAACGCATGGGGTTCGCCGACTCGCGCCTGGCGGCCCTGCTCGACAGCTCCGAGTTGGAGGTGCGCACCGCGCGCCACAAACACGGCATCCGTCCGGTGTACAAGCGCATCGACTCCTGTGCCGCCGAGTTCGCCTCGAGCACCGCCTACCTTTATTCCACCTACGAGGACGAATGCGAGGCCGAGCCCACCGACAGGCGCAAGATCATGATCCTCGGCGGCGGCCCCAACCGCATCGGCCAGGGGATCGAGTTCGACTACTGCTGTGTCCACGCCGCCTTCGCCCTCAAGGAAGACGGTTTCGAGACCATCATGGTCAACTGTAATCCGGAAACCGTCTCCACCGACTTCGACACCTCCGACCGCCTCTACTTCGAGCCCTTGACCCTGGAGGACGTGCTCGAGCTGATCCACGTGGAGCAGCCGGAGGGCGTGATCGTCCAGTACGGCGGCCAGACCCCGCTGAAGCTGGCCCGCGATCTGGAGGCGGCCGGGGCGCCGATCATCGGCACCTCGCCCGACGCCATCGACCTGGCCGAGGACCGTGAGCGCTTCCAGAAGCTGGTGGAGCGCTTGGGGTTGAAACAGCCGGACAACCGCACCGTCCGCTCCCTGGAGGAAGCAGTCCTGAGCGCTCGGGAACTGGGCTATCCCCTGGTGGTCAGACCGTCTTACGTGCTCGGCGGGCGGGCGATGGAGATCGTCTTCAACGAGGAGGAGCTGCGGCGTTATATGGTGGAGGCCGTGAGCGTCTCCAATCAGTCGCCGGTGCTGCTCGACCGTTTCCTCGACGACGCCGTGGAGGTGGACGTGGATGCGGTGTGCGACGGCGAAACCGTGTGGATCGGCGCCATCATGGAACACATCGAACAGGCGGGAATCCACTCCGGCGATTCGGCCTGCTCGATCCCGCCCTACGAGCTCGACGCCGGGCTGCAGCAGCGCCTGCGCGAACAGATGCGCCGGCTCGGCGAGGCCCTGGGGGTGGTGGGGCTGATGAATACCCAGTTCGCCATCAAGGACCGGGACATCTACATCCTCGAGGTCAATCCCCGCGCCTCGCGCACCGTGCCCTACGTTTCCAAAGCCGTCGGCCTGCCGCTGGCGAAGATCGCCGCCCGCTGCATGACCGGCCGCACCCTGGCGCAGCAGGGGATCGCGCAGGAGCGGGTGCCGCCCTATTTCGCGGTCAAGGAGGCGGTGTTCCCGTTCATCAAGTTCCCCGGCGTCGATCCGCTGCTGGGGCCGGAGATGAAGTCCACCGGCGAGGTCATGGGGGTGGGGCTGAGCTTCGGCGAGGCCTACGCCAAGGCCCAGCAGGCGGCCGGTTCCCGGCTGGTATGCGGCGGGCGGGTGCTGATGAGTGTGCGTGAACGGGACAAGCAGCGTCTGGTGCCGATCGCCCGCCGGCTGCTGGAGAAGGGCTTCGAACTGGTGGCCACCCGCGGCACCGCCAAGGTGCTCAAGGAGGCGGGGCTTCCCTGCGAGGTGGTCAACAAGGTCCGCGAGGGCCGGCCCCACATCGTTGATCTGATCAAGAACGGGGAAGTGCAGCTCATCATCAACACCACCGAGGGCAAGAAGGCCATCGCCGATTCCTTCCTGATCCGCCGCGAGGCCCTCCAGCACCAGGTGACCTACACCACCACCCTGACAGGGGCCTACGCCATCGCCCTGGCGCTGGACGCCCTCGACACCGGGCGGGTCTATTGCCTGCACGATTTGCACCGACAACTGGAGGAAAGCGCATGAACAAAGTGCCCTTGACCGTCCGCGGAGCGGAGAAGCTCAAACAGGAGCTTCACGAGCTCAAGACCGTCAAGCGCCCGCAGGTGATCGCGGCGATCGCCGAAGCGCGGGCCCATGGCGACCTGAAGGAAAACGCCGAATACCACGCCGCCCGCGAGCAGCAGAGCTTCATCGAGGGGCGGATCCGCGAGATCGAGGCCAAGCTCGCCAACGCCCAGATCATCGACGTGACCCAGATCAATGCCGACGGCAAGGTGGTGTTCGGCGCCACCGTCGAGCTGGAGGATCTGGAGACCGGCGATACCGTCACCTACCAGATCGTCGGCGACGACGAGGCCGACATCCAAGCGGGGCTGATCTCCATCTCCTCGCCCATCGCCCGCGCCCTGATCGGCAAGGAAGTCGAGGATGTGGTGGAAGTCAAGACTCCCAAAGGCATCCGCGAGTACGAAGTCCTCGCCATCCGCTACGAATGACCCTGCCGGCTGCGGCATTTCGCCGCAGCCCCTTAGCTTTCCGGATTTTCCCGATACAATGTCGCCACGTGCCCGAGGATCTGGACCAGCTCCGCGTCGAGGCGGTCGCAGATTTGCTGCGCCATCTCCCGCCGGGCTTGACGGTCCTCGGCGTTGATCCGTACCTTGATGAGCTCGTGGGCCGTCAGGGCCCGGTCGATCTCCGCCAGCACCGCTTCGGTGAGGCCGAGCTGGCCGGTGATCACGACCGGTTTGAGCGGGTGGGCGCGGGCCTTGAGGTGGCGTTTCTGCTTTTTGTCCAACATGGCGATGGGTCGCTCCGAAAAAGGGGCGACAGTATAGCGGAATCTGAACGTCCCGGCGCGGTCGCGGTCTAAACTAGAGTAGAATACTTGGAAATTATGGCGAGGAGTCGAAGCAGCGGCCGCTGGCTGGCGGAGCATTTCAACGATGATTACGTCCGTCAGGCCCAGGCCAAGGGCTGGCGCAGTCGGGCGGTGTTCAAACTGGCGGAGATCCAGCAGCGCGACCGGATTCTGCAGCCCGGCATGATCGTGGTCGATCTGGGGGCTGCCCCCGGTGGATGGTCGCAATACGCCGCCGAACAGGTGGCGCCGAACGGCCAGGTGATCGCCCTGGATCTGCTGCCCATGGAGCCGCTGCCGGGCGTGACCTTCCTGCAGGGGGATTTCACCGCGGCGGAAACCTGGCGCCGGCTGCAGGATGAGGTCGGCGGCCGTGCGGTGGACGTGGTGCTGTCGGACATGGCGCCGAACATGAGCGGCAACCGCAGCGTCGATCAGCCCCGGGCGATGTTGCTGGCCGAGCTGGCCCTGGAGGCGGCCGAGAATCTCTTGAACGAGAACGGGTGTTTTTTGACGAAACTTTTTCAGGGCGAGGGGTTCGAAGCTTTTCAGAAACAGGTGCGCCGGCGTTTCGCCCGGGTGGCGACCTGCAAGCCCAAGGCGTCGCGGGCACGCAGCCGAGAAGTCTATCTGCTGGCGCAGGGATTCAAACGCTAAGTTTTAAGGCTACTTTTTAAGTAGGCAAACCACAGACAATACAGCGGACGTATTGGCAACAAACCGGAAGGAGCCGGTTGGGAGAGAGACCTTTGAGCAACATGCTGAAAAACATACTCCTGTGGGTGGTGATCGCCGCGGTGTTGATGTCGGTGTTCAACAACTTCGGTGCCCGCAAGCCTGCGGGTGCGCAGTTGTCGTACACCCAGTTCATCGAAGCGGTCCACAATGGCCAGGTCAAACAGGTGGTCATCGAAGGGAAAGCCGTCAAGGGCATCACCAGCGCAGGACAGAAATTCATCACCTACAACCCCAACGACCCGCATCTGATCGACGATCTTTTGGAAAACAAGGTCGAGATCAAAGCCGAACCGCCGGAAGGCCAGTCGCTGTTGATGCAGATCTTCATCTCCTGGTTCCCGATGCTGCTGCTGATCGGCGTGTGGGTGTTCTTCATGCGCCAGATGCAGGGCGGCGGCGGTGCCGGCCGCGGGGCGATGAACTTCGGCAAGAGCAAGGCGCGGCTGATGGAGGAAGACAAGATCAAGGTCACCTTCAAGGACGTGGCCGGCTGTGACGAAGCCCTGGAAGAAGTCCAGGAAGTGGTCGACTTCCTCAAGGACCCGAGCAAATTCCAGAAGCTCGGCGGCCGCATCCCCAAGGGCATCCTGATGGTCGGCCCGCCCGGGACCGGCAAGACCCTGATCGCCCGCGCGATTGCCGGCGAGGCCAAGGTGCCGTTCTTCACCATCTCCGGCTCCGACTTTGTGGAAATGTTCGTCGGGGTCGGGGCTTCCAGGGTGCGCGACATGTTCGAGCAGGCCAAGAAGCACGCCCCCTGCATCGTCTTCATCGACGAGATCGACGCCGTCGGCCGTCACCGCGGTGCCGGACTGGGCGGCGGCCACGACGAGCGCGAACAGACCCTCAACCAGCTGCTGGTGGAGATGGACGGTTTCGAAGGCAACGAAGGCATCATCATCATCGCCGCCACCAACCGTCCCGACGTTCTCGACCCGGCGCTTTTGCGTCCCGGCCGCTTCGACCGCCAGGTCACCGTCGGCCTGCCCGACATCCGCGGCCGCGAGCAGATCCTCAAGGTGCACCTGCGCAAGGTGCCCACCGCCGACGACGTCGACCCCAAGGTCATCGCCCGCGGCACCCCCGGCTTCTCCGGGGCGGATCTTGCCAACCTGGTCAACGAGGCCTCGCTGTTTGCCGCCCGCGCCAACAAGAAGCTGGTGGACATGAGCGACCTGGAAAAGGCCAAGGACAAGATCCTCATGGGGGTCGAACGCCGATCCATGGTGATGAGCGACGAAGAAAAGCGCATGACCGCCTACCATGAAGCCGGTCACGCCATCGTCGGCCTCAACGTCCCCGAGCACGACCCGGTCTACAAGGTCAGCATCATGCCTCGGGGGCGGGCTTTGGGGATCACCATGTTCCTGCCCGAGCGGGACCAGTACTCGGCCTCCAGGCGCAAGCTCGAGAGCCAGATCTCCAGCCTGTTCGGCGGCCGCATCGCCGAAGCCCTGATCTTCGGCAGTGAGGCCATCACCACCGGCGCCTCCAACGACATCGAGCGGGCCACCGACATCGCCCGCAACATGGTCACCAAATGGGGGCTGTCGGAAAAGCTCGGGCCTCTGGCCTATGCCGAAGAGGAAGGCGAAGTGTTCCTGGGCCGCTCGGTGACCCAGCACAAGAGCATGTCCGAGGCCACCGCGCGGATGATCGACGAGGAGATCCGCGCCATCATCGACCGTAACTACGAGCGTGCCGAGCGCATCCTCAAGGAGAATATGGACAAGCTCCACCTGATGGCCGAGGCCCTGGTCAAGTACGAAACCATCGACCGCGACCAGATCGATGCCATCATGCGGGGCGAAACCCCGCCGCCCCCCAAGGACTGGGAGGACAATCCGCCGGCGGGCAAGCCAGCCGAGGCTGAGGGCAGGAAGGAAGCCCCGGCCGAGCCTTCCGGCGGCGTCAGTCCCGTCGGGGGGCCGGCAGGGCAGCACTTCGAGTAAGTAATGCCTGCCGCAGAGAAAGCCCCGCATCTCCCGAGGGAGGTGCGGGGTTTTTCTTTGTGGGCTATCCTGTTGCGGTACCTGTGACGAGGAGAAAAAACGATGCAAACCGGCAACAAGATGAGCGAGGGTTTTCGCCGGCTGCTGTGGCGGCGCCGTTTCATCGGGGAGGAATTTCAGGACCCGGACCGGCTCAACGAATACGACGAAGACTACACGGCTCTGGAGGAAGACGGTGATGCCGGAGACGGCTCCATCCGGCATGACGCCTGAAGCGGTCGAATACCGTTCCCGGGGGCGGGTGCTGTTCATCGGCGCCGCTGCGATGTGGGCCCCCTGGCTGCAGCGCAACGACTGGCCGGAACCGTTGCAGCCGGCCTTCCTGCTGCTCGACGACATCCCCGTCGCCGCCGCTGCCCGGACGATGCGGGCCGCTGGCCAGACTATTTCCATCCAGGGCCACCTGGGCACCTACCGGGTGCGACTGGACGACGGGCGGGACGTGGCCGCCGAACTGCTGGGGCCCGGCGAGGTCTTTGATCTGATCGTCGATGCCGGCGATCCCCCGCAGCTGGCGCGGGAGGTGGCGCCTTTCGGTTATTTCGCGCCCCTGAACGAAGGCCGGGACCTGGCCGACGTGGTGGCACAGCTGCCCGAGTGGGTCGGGGAGTTCGAGAAACGCCGTTACTTCGCCTACCGGGACGGGCTTTGCGCCCGCCGGGGAGGGGGGCGTGAAGGCTGTCGGCGCTGCGTCGATGCCTGTCCGGCCGAAGCCATCGCCCTGCGCCCGACCGCGGTCGAGGTCGATCCCTATCTGTGCCAGGGATGCGGCGACTGCACCACGGTCTGTCCCACCGGGGCGCTGTCCTACTGCTGGCCGCCCCCGACGGAAAGCCTGTCCCGCTGGCTGGCGGCGCTCGAAGCCCGCCCCGCGGCGCCGGTGGCGATCGTCAGGGCCCGGCAGCCGGCCGAACCCGGCGACGACTGGCAGGTATTCCCGGTGCATTCGGTGGCTGCCTGCGGCCCGGAAGTGTGGCTGACGTTGCTGGCGGCCGGCGCTGCCGGCGTGTGGCTGCAGCGGGCCGGGTTGACGGCGCCCAGCGTGGCGGCCCTGGAAGCCCAGTTCGGTTGGGTGACGGCCTTGCTCCGGGGCTTGGGGTATCGCCGTCGCGGCATCGGCTGGCTGGAGCAGCTCCCGGAAGACGGCCCCGCAGCGCTCGTTTCCGAGCCGGTGTCGCCGGCGGTGGTGGAGAGCAAGACCGACCAGTTGCACCTGGCCCTGGCGCGGCTGACCGACGTGGCGCCGCAGCGGCTGGCGTCGGTGCCGCTGCCGTCCCCGGCGCCTTTGGGCGCGGTGGCGGTGAATGCCGACCGCTGTACCCTGTGCTACGCCTGCGTCTCCGTGTGTCCGACCGGCGCCCTGCAGGCGGGCGGGGAATCCCCGCGGCTGGGTTTCGTGGAGGCAGCCTGCGTCCAGTGCGCCCAGTGTCAAAGCCAGTGTCCGGAAGCCGCCATCACCCTCGAACCCTGCTGGCTGACCGATGCCGGACAGCGCCGCCGCCTGCGCTGGCTGCAGGAGGATGAAGTGTTGCTCTGCCTCGACTGCGGCAAACCCTTCGGCAGCCGGCGGCTAGTGGAACAGGTCGCCGCCCGGATTGCCACGCATCCCCTGTTCGCCGATCCCCGCCAGCGCCGGCGCCTGTACCTGTGCGAGGACTGCCGCATCCGGGATCTGGCCCATGACTGACGCCCAAGCCCGCGCCGACCTGTACCTGCTGTTGGCCGCCCTGCTGCGCGAACCTCCGGAACCGGTGCTGCTGGAGACTCTGGGGGCGCTGGAGGTGCACGGTGACGACGAACTGGCCGAAGCCTTGCGTGCCCTGCAGGCGGCGGCGACCGCAGCCGATCCCGAGGCGGTCGTGGACGAATTCCATACCCTGTTCATCGGTGTCACCCAGGGGGAACTGCTGCCCTATGCCTCCTGGTACCGCCGGGGATTCCTGCACGAGACGCCGCTGGTGGAACTGCGCCGCGATCTGGCCCGGCTGGGGGTCTGCCGGATCGGGACGGGCGAACCGGAGGACCATGCCGCCGCCCTGTGCGAAGCGATGGCGCTGCTGGCCGTGGAGGACCACCCCGGCCAGGGCGATTTCTTCCGGCGCCACCTGGCGCCCTGGATCGGCCGTTTCTTCCGGGATCTGGCCCGAGCCGGCGGGGCGGATTTCTACCGCCGGGTAGGGGCGGTGGGGGAACGTTTCATGGGTCGGGAGGCGCGTTGTCTGGGCCGCTGTGGCTAAAGATGAAACTCCATCAGCGCCCAAAGGGTAGGTGTTGGGTCCCGTGTGATCATATCCCCAAAAGGAGCTATCCTTTGTTCCGTGCTTGGGATGTTCTGAGCGAGCTGATGGCAGAGGCTCAGGCCGGAAAGAAAGAAGGTTCAAGTTTGACGGAGAAGGAGGAAGCCATGGTCATCCGTCTTCACAAGAAAGCCCGCACCACCCCTGAGATCCGCCGGGAGATCCAGAACTCCGATCTGCCGGCCACGGTTCTGGCCAGGAAATACGGCGCTCATCGTCATACCATCCGCAAGTGGCGCCAGCGCGATTCGGTCGAGGATGCCTCGCACCGGCCCCATCGCATCCATGCCACCCTGACCCCGCAGCAGGAAGCGATCGTCGTCTGTCTGCGCGAAACCCTGCTGCTGCCCCTGGACGACCTGCTGGCGGTCGTTCACCGCTTCATCCATCCCAAGATGTCCCGCTCGGCTCTGGACCGGCTGCTGCGCCGCCATGGGGTCTCCAATCTCAAGGAACTGATCGCTGCCAAGGAAGGGGAGAACGCCCCCGCCAAGGCCAAAAAGAAAGGCTTCAAGGACTACGAGCCCGGGTTTGTCCACATCGACATCAAGTACCTGCCCAAGATGCCCGATGAGACTCGGGGCCGTTACCTCTTCGTCGCCATCGACCGGGCCAGTCGCTGGGTCTGCCTGGAAATCCCATCCCACCAAGGAAGCCCAGGTCGCCGCCGGCTTCCTCGACCGCCTGATCGCCAAGGCTCCCTTCAAAATCACCAAGGTCCTGACCGACAACGGCAAAGACAAATCCGCCGGGAGCGGATTTGGACCGCGTAGCGGGCCCCGAAGGGGCGAACCCCAGGGATGGGGTGAGCAATTCACCGACCGCTTCTGCGCCACCGGGGAACGCGAACCGACCGGCCGTCACCTTTTCGACCAGACCTGCCAACGCCATGGCATCGAGCACCGCCTCATCCCACCCAAACACCCGCAGACCAATGGGATGGTAGAACGTTTCAACGGTCGGATCGCCGAGATCCTCAAAACCACCCCCTTCCGCAGCAGCCAGGATCTGGAACGGACCTTGATGCAGTATGCCAGTGTCTACAACCATCAGATTCCCCAGAAGGCCCTGGGACACATATCACCGGTACAGGCTCTCAAAGACTGGCAGAAGAAGCGGCCGGAGCTCTTCAAAAAACGTGTATACAATCTCACGGGGCTTGACAGCTAACCTTATGCTGGGTAAGCATTTTGCCGATTAACGCTTTTCCTCGGCATTGTCCGCCTCTCACTTCCCTACAGCCTACAGGTGCTAATAGGCCAAGGTGCTATTTATCGATAGTCACTCGGCAGCTGCGATGCGCTTGCGGGCGATCTCGACGAACTTCTTCAGGTCGCCCTTGGCCTGTTTCTTGGGGACGATCAGCGCCTGATCGACGTCCAGGTAGATGAAGATGTATTTCTTGGTATCCTCGATGCGGATCAGATCGCGCCAGGGGAAGCGGGTTTCCTCCTTGCCGCGCACCAGCAGCAGTGCCTGGGGTTCGAGCACCAGTTTGTAGTGGCCGGTCAGCTGCGCGATGTCCTCGGCGCTGTATAATTTGAGGGTACGGCGCCGGATGTTGTACTTGATAATGAGCGGGGCGACGTAACGCCAGAGGATGGCCATGAGGCCGATGTAGATGGCGCCGGGGACGTTGCCGTAATAGAACCACACGAAGAAGGCCAGCAGGGCCATGATGGCGGGGAGCAGCACTTCGTGGCGGCGCAGGACTTTCTGAAAGTGTTCCTTGTCCTGCAGTTCGTGTTCGGTGAAGGCGGTCAGGTCCTGTTCCTGGAGGTCGTACTCGATCTGTAACATGGATTGCGGTTCCGTTTTTTCTTGTCGTGGAGGTCGATTTGGCGCTTCATTGTAACCGATCGCAGAACCCCGATCGCCGGGCTTTGGAGGACGCATGCAACTGATCATTACCGCCTGGGGTGAGCCGGACGGCACGCTGTTCGAGCGGCTGCTGGCCAGTATCCGCGAAAGCGACTGCGAGGTGCGCGAGTGCCGCATGGCGCGGATCGCCCGGGGGTGTGCCTGTTTCCTGCAGGTCCAGGGCAAGTGGAATCACGTGGCGCGGCTGGAGAGCGCACTCGCCGTGCTGGGACAGCAGGCGCAGATTTTCCACCACCGCCTGGAAGAGACAACCGGGGAAGGCAAGGAGGAGAGCGGGGAGCTGCTCTACGTCGCCGATGTGGTGAGCCGCGAGCACGCCGGGGTGTTGGAAGGTCTGGTGGCCTACTTTTCCCAGGCCGGCGTCGGCATTCAGGATCTGCGCTGCAGCAGTTACCGCCTGCCTTACGTGGACGCCACCGTCTGCACCATCCACATGTTGCTGCGGATTCCGCCGGGAATCGGGGTGCTGTCGCTGCGCGACGATTTCCTCGACTACTGCGAGCAGCTGCAGGTGGACGCCATTTTCGAACCGGTCAAACCCATCTTCTAGATGCTGTCGTCACGAGTTTGTGAGATACTGAACGTCTGTTTGGACTTTATCACAGGACCTGCGCCATGACGACACCTGCACACCGCCGCCACGATATTTCCGACCGGGTTTGGGAGCTGTTGGAACCGCATCTTCCCGGGCGCCGAGGCGCCTGGGGCGGGGTGGCCAGAGACAACCGGCAGTTCATCAATGCGGTGTTTTGGATTCTGCGCACCGGCGCCCCCTGGCGGGATCTGCCACCGGATTACGGGGATTGGAAGAACGTCCATCGAAGGTTCTGCCGCTGGCGGGACAAGGGGGTGTGGGAGAAGGTTCTCGAGCAGCTGATCGATGAGCCGGATTACGAATGGCTGATGATCGATGCCAGCCATGTGAAGGTACACCCTCATGCGGCCGGCGCCAAAGGCGGCAACCAGGACATGGGGCGCACAAAAGGGGGCTCAACACCAAGATACATCTGGCCGTGACAGCGCTGTGTCTGCCGGTCCGAATGGTTGTCACAGCAGGTCCCACAGCGGATTGCAGCCAGGCTGCAACCCTGATCGAGGGAATCGACGCCCAGTACCTGTTGGCGGACAAAGGTTACGACAGTGATGCCCTCATCGCCCAGGCCAAAGAGCAAGGGATGGAGCCTGTCATCCCTTCCCGCAGGAATCGCAGGCATCGGCGTGAATACGACAAGCATTTGTATCGTCTGCGCCATCTGGTTGAGAACGCCTTTTTGCATCTCAAGCGCTGGCGGGGTATCGCCACCCGTTATGCCAAAAATACGGCTTCCTTCCTTGCCGCCGTGCATATCCGCTGTATCGCCATTTGGGCATCAATCTTGTGACGACACTATCTAGGAGCGCGACGTGAGTGAAGCCAACGTACAAGCAGGACAACCGGTGCCGGATTTTTCCGCCCCCGCCACCGGCGGCAGGACCGTGCGGCTGTCGGACCTGAAGGGCAAGTGGGTGGTGCTGTATTTCTATCCCAAGGACCACACCCCCGGCTGTACCCTGGAGGGCCGCGCCTTCCGCGACCATTACGAGGCATTCAAACAGCTGGGGGCGGAAATTTTCGGCGTCTCCCGAGACAGCCTCAAGACCCACGAGAACTTCAAGGCTCGCCAGGGGTTTCCCTTTGAGCTGATTTCTGACCGGGACGAAACCCTGTGCCGCCTGTTCGACGTCATCAAGCCCAAAAAGATGTTCGGCCGCGAATACCGTGGCATCGAGCGCAGCACTTTCCTCATCGACCCCGAGGGCCGGCTGGCGGCCGAGTGGCGCAAGGTCAAGGTCAAGGGCCACGTGGACGAGGTGTTGGCCCGGCTCAGGGCGTTGCAGCAGGCGGGCGACTGAGTTTCTTGTGTTTGGGCGGCGGGCCGTGGTGCCGTTTGCGCTGGCGCGGCGGTTTGCCGCCTTTCTTGCTCTGGCCCACGTAACAGCCTTCCCGCGGCCAGGCGCTCAGCACCGCCTCCACGAGGGTCGCCAGCGGAATGGCGAAAAACACGCCCCAGAACCCCCACAGCCCGCCGAAGAACAGGATGGCGACGATGATCGCCACCGGATGCAGGTTGACCACCTCCGAGAACAGAATCGGCACCAGCACCATGCCGTCGAGGGCCTGAATCACGAAGTAGGCGATGGTTACGTACCAGAAGGAATCGTTCAGTCCCCACTGAAAGTAGGCCACGATCAGCACCGGAAAGGTCACCACCGTGGCGCCGATGTAGGGAATGATAACCGACAGCCCCACCAGCACCGACAATAACAGGGCGTAGTTGAGCCTCAGCAGGGAGAAGGTCAGGAAACTGACGCCGAAGACGATCAGGATCTCGATCACCTTGCCGCGGATGTAGTTGCCGATCTGGGCGTCCACGTTGCGCCAGACCTGGGCGGTCAGGTGGATGTCCTTGGGCAGGTATTGCTTGAACCAGGCCAGGATGCGGTCCTTGTCCTTGAGGAAGAAGAACACCAACAGCGGCACCAGGATCACGTACACGACGATGGCGATGAGGTTGACCACCGAGGCATAGGAGTAGGTCAGGAGGCGCTGGCCCAGGAGGATGAATTCCTGACGCACGGTGGCGATGAGCTCGTTGATCTGGCTCTGGCTGATGAATTCCGGATACAACTCCGGCAGGCGGTTGAGCAGAGCCAGTCCCTGGGTCACCATGTTGGGCAGTTGCTGGGCCAGCTGGGCCAGCTGCTGGTACAGCAGCGGCAGCAGGGCGATGACGGTGAACAGCAGTAAGGCCATGAAGGCGACGAAGACGATAATGACCGCCGCCAGCCGGGGCACCCCGCGCCGTTCCATGGCGCTCACCGGCCCCTCCAGCAGGTAGGCGATCACCAGGGCGGCGAACACTGGCATCAGCATGTCCGCCAGCATCACCACCGCCAGGAAACCGGCCGCCAGCAGCAGGGTCAGGGCGACCGCCTGGGGAGTGGGGAACAGGCGGTGCAGGAAGCGCTGCACGATCTGGATCAGAGACGGAGCGGGTTCAGGATGGGGCAGGGTCGGCATGACGATTCTCGTTGGTGTTGTCGGGGCATCCTCCTCAAGCCGGATATTGTGCCAAAGTCTTTGAGACGGCAGGGGGTTTTTCCGTATCCACAGGTTATCCACAGATTTTCCGCCGAAAAAGCACAGGATATTGGGGTTGACCATTTTGGAAAGCACCGTCTATAGTTTTTTCCAAAACCCCGAAACCTGAATTTCACCTGAGGGAGGAACAACCATGGAACCCACCACCGCTGCCACCGGGCCGATGCCGGCGTCCAACTATCCGGCCCTCGAGCTGAGTTCCGAAGTCCAGGCCATGATTCCGGAGGAGCTCAAGGTCATCCGCCGCAACGGTAAGCTTACCGGCTTCGATCCCAACAAGATCCGCATCGCCATCACCAAGGCCTTCCTCGCCGTCGAGGGCGGCCAGGCCGCCGCCAGCCGCCGCATCCACGACACCTGCACTGAGCTCACCGAACAGGTGGTGCGCGCCCTGATGCGGCGCCTGCCCGCCGGCGGCACCGTCCACATCGAGGACATCCAGGACCAGGTGGAGCTGGCCCTGATGCGCGGCGGCCACCACAAGGTGGCCCGCGCCTACGTCCTCTACCGCGAGGAGCGGGCGCGCCTGCGGGCCGAGAAGGCCAAGGTGGAAAATGGGCCCGAGGCGCCGCAGCTGCACGTCACCGACGAGCACGGCCGGCGCAAGCCTTTGGATGTGGAACGGATGGCGCGGCTGGTGAAAGAGTCCTGCCAGGGGCTGGAGGATCCCGATCCCGAGTGGATCCTGCAGGAAGCCAAGCGCAACCTGTACGACGGCGTGCCCGAGAACGAGGTCATCGACACCCTCATCATGGCCGCGCGCCTGCGCATCGAGCAGTCGCCTGACTACGGCTATGTGGCCGCCCGCCTGCTGCTCGACAAGATCCGCTCCGAGGCCCTCGGCTTCCTCAGCGGCCACTTCGAGACCGCCACCGGCGCGGAAATGGAGGAAGGCTACGCCGACTACTTCCAGCGCTACATCCGCCGCGCCATCGAGCTGGAGCTGCTCGACCCGGTGATGGGCCAGTACAACCTGGAACAGCTGGGCCGGGCGTTGAAGCCGGAGCGCGACTTCCAGTTTACCTATCTGGGGCTGCAGACCCTCTACGACCGCTACTTCATCCACCACGACGGCATCCGCTTTGAGCTGCCGCAGGCGTTCTTCATGCGCGTGGCCATGGGGCTGGCCAAGAACGAGATCGACCGCGAGGCCCGCGCCATCGAGTTCTACGAGCTGATCTCCAGCTTCGACTTCATGTGCTCGACCCCGACCCTGTTCAACGCCGGCACCCGCTGGTCACAGCTGTCGTCCTGCTACCTGACCACCATTCCTGATGACCTCGAAGGCATCTTCAACGGCATCAAGGAAGACGCCATGCTTTCCAAGTACGCCGGCGGCCTCGGCAACGACTGGACTCGGGTGCGGGCGAGGGGAGCGCGCATCAAAGGCACCAACGGCATCTCTCAGGGTGTGGTGCCTTTCCTGAAAGTGGCCAACGACACCGCCGTGGCGGTCAATCAATCCGGCAAGCGCAAGGGCGCCATCTGCGCCTATTTGGAAACCTGGCACCTGGACATCGAGGAGTTCCTGGAGCTGCGCAAGAACACCGGCGAGGAGCGCCGCCGCACCCACGACATGAACACCGCCAACTGGGTGCCGGATTTGTTCATGAAGCGGGTGGCCGAGGAAGGCGAATGGACCCTGTTCTCCCCCGACGAGGTGCCCGACCTCCACGACAAATACGGTCAGGACTTCGAGCGGGCCTATCTGGCCTACGAGGAAAAGGCCGCCCGCGGCGAGATCAAGCTGTTCAAGAAAGTGCCGGCGGTGCAGCTGTGGCGCAAGATGCTTACCATGCTGTTCGAGACCGGCCATCCCTGGATCACCTTCAAGGATCCGTGCAACCTGCGCTATACCAATCAGCATGTGGGAGTCGTCCACAGCTCTAATCTCTGTAGTGAGATCACCTTGCACACCTCCGACGAGGAAATCGCCGTCTGTAATCTGGGGTCGGTCAACCTGGCCGCCCACGTCACCGAAGACGGCCTCGACATGGACAAGCTGGCGCGCACCTGCCGCACCGCCATGCGGATGCTCGACAACGTCATCGACATCAACTACTACAGCGTTCCCAAGGCGCGCCGCGCCAACCTGCGCCACCGGCCGGTGGGGATGGGGCTGATGGGCTTCCAGGACGCCCTCTACAAGCTGCGCATTCCCTACGCCAGCCAGGAGGCGGTGGAATTCGCCGACCGCAGCATGGAGGCGGTCAGCTACTTCGCCATCGAAGCCTCCGCCGAACTGGCCCAGGAACGTGGGGTCTATTCCAGCTTCCAGGGCTCGCTGTGGAGCCGGGGCATCCTGCCCATCGACTCCATCGACCTTTTAGCCGAGGCCCGCGGCGAGTATCTGGACATGGACCGCAGCAGCACGCTGGACTGGGACGCCCTGCGGGAGAAGGTCAGACAGGGAATGCGCAACTCCAACTGCCTGGCCATCGCCCCCACGGCCACCATTTCCAACATCTGTGGGGTGAGCCAGTCGATCGAGCCCACTTACCAGAACCTGTACGTCAAATCCAACCTCTCGGGCGAGTTCACCGTGGTCAACCCCTATCTGGTGGCCGACCTCAAGGCCCGGGGGCTGTGGGACGAGGTCATGATCGCCGACCTCAAGTACTACGACGGCAGCGTGCAGCAGATCGCCCGCATCCCCGACGACCTCAAGGCCCTGTACGCCACCGCCTTCGAGATCGACCCGCGCTTCCTGGTGGAGGTGGCCTCCCGGCGGCAGAAATGGCTCGACCAGAGCCAGTCCCTCAACCTCTATCTGGCCGAGCCTTCGGGCAGGAAGCTCGACGCCCTGTACAAGTTCGCCTGGCTCAAGGGGCTCAAGACCACCTATTACCTGCGTACCCTGGGGGCGACCCGGGTCGAGCGCCACACCGCCGCGCCGAAACAGGAAGAGGCGCCCAAGGTGTGCTCGATCCTCGACCCCGACTGCGAAGCCTGCCAATAAATTTTGAAGGAGAAGACCGATGCTGAACTGGGACGACCCCCTCGAACAGATCAAACAACGCAAGCAACCGACCGCCGACACCAAGGTCCACTTCGAACCGGTGGCCGCCGACCGCGAAGCTGCGGCGGCGGTGGACGGCGAAAAGCGCCTGGTGGGCGGCAGCGACCTGACCGCCAACATCGCCCCGATCAAATACCACTGGGCCTGGGACGCTTACATCAAGTCCCAGCGCAACTTCTGGCTGCCCACCGAAATCGGCATGGGCGAAGACCTGATGACGCTGGGCAAGCTCAACGACAACGAGCGCCACACCTTCTTCACCACCTTCGCCACCCTCACCACCGCCGACGCCCTGCACCAGCGAAACCTGGCCCTGGCGGTGTACGAGCGCATCACCGCGCCTGAAGTGGGGATGGCGGTCATCGCCCAGATGCACCAGGAAACCATCCACTCGATGAGCTACCAGCACATCATCGAGTCCCTCAACTTCGACGAGGACGAGATCTACCTGCTGTACCAGAAGGTGCCGCAGATCCGCGCCAAGTTCGAATACAGCAACGCCCAGACTCACGCGCTTCAGGGGCAGGGCGGCGATCTTACCGATTACGTCCGCGGCCTGTTCTTCTACTACATGATCTTCGAGGGCGTCTGGTTCATGGCCAACTTCTGCCCCATCTTCTCCTTGCAGCGCCGCCGCCTGATGGTGCGCACCGGGGAGCAGCTCCAGTACATCGCCCGCGACGAGTCCGGCCACGTCGCCTTCGGCAAGGCGCTGATCCAGGCCCTGTGGCGCGAGCATCCGGAGACCCGCATCGACGAATCGCAGGCCCACAAATTGATGGGCGAGGCGATGGAACTGGAGCAGGCTTATGCCGAATACGCCGTCAAACCCATGCTCGGTTACGATCTGGAGCTCCATCTGCGCCACGTGCGCTATCTCGCCAACCGCCGCCTGCTCGACTTGGGGCTAACCCCTCTCTACCCGGAAAGCGAAGCCGAGGTCCTGCCCTGGTGGGAGGAACAGATCGGCTTCCGCAAGGAGAAGAACTTCTTCGAGACCCGGGTGACGGAGTATCAGACGGGTGGGGCGTTGAGTTGGGATTGACAGCTACCGCTGCGGATATTGATGCGCAATGACCGCAACACGGAATTCCGCCAGTTGATCCGAGAGCGGGCTTCGCAGCGGATGCTCTTTTTGCCGCATGCAGTGCGCCAGATGTCGCGGCCGGATCGAATGATTGCTACCGCGGATGTTCGCAAGGTCGTGAAGGAAGGGGGAAATCATAGAGGACTATCCCGAAGATGCCAGAGGCCACAGTTGTCTCATGTTGGGTAGAGGCGTGGACGGACGTCCTATTCATGTCGTCTGTGCACCGAAGGACGAATATCTGGCGGTGATCACGGCATATATCCCGGATGGGAAGCAATGGTCCAAGGACTTCAGAGTGAGAATCAAGTCATGAAATGCATGTATTGTCAGGGTGAAATGGTGCGTGGGCATGCACCATTGCATATCGATCGTAAAGACGTGCATGTCAGCTTCGACAACGTCCCCGCATGGGTGTGCTTGCAATGTGGGGAAGCCTATTTCGAGGAAACGGCGGTCGATGCAGTCCAGGATATCATCAGGGCCGTGGACGAGCAGACAGACAATTGGCACGCACGGCGTGAAGTCTGCGGCTGGCGGTAAACGTCGCCTCATCCAACCGCCGTACCCAGAAAGCGAAGCCGAAGTCCTGCCCTGGTGGGAGGAACAGATCGGCTTCCGCAAGGAGAAGAACTTCTTCGAAACCCGGGTGACGGAGTATCAGACGGGTGGTGGGTTGAGTTGGGATTGACCCGGGTAGTGAAGATGGTTAAGGGAGGGCCTTGGGGGCAGCTGCAAGCTGTTCCTTAAGGTGTCGTATCTGTACGCTGCACTCGCTCGTTCCAGCGGCAATGGCCTTGTTCAATTCTACGGTAGCGTTTTTTCTTTCTTGAAGCGCGAGTTGAAGCGCAATCAGAGTAGTCCGGGCGCAGCCATTGCCTGGATAGGCTTCTGCGGCTTGACGTGCCAGCGTTAAGCCCAGGGGCAAGTCGTGTAAGGCATTGACCGCAAAGCGGGCGGCGCTGGCTTCTATCAGGGCACGATTGCGGCTGGAGAGCCTGGGATTCCTCCGTATGGCTTCGTACAGCGACCATACTTCCGCTGCCGGAAGCTGGCATTTTCCTGTTTGCTGACATTTGGCCAGCGCTGGCAATAGTGTGAAATTGTGCGCGTGTAGAGGTCCCTCTGACAGACGGCGTTTCAGCTCCGACAAATCCTTTGATACATCGTCCTGCAGCAGGCTGGATTTTATGACGACTCTCGCATAAAGCCCGCCGATATTTCCTCTTTCAGCCGCTTTATGGAATAGCCTTAAGGCATCTTGCAGGTATTTCTCCTGTTCGTCTCCTTCCACGTTTTCCGCCAGGCGGAACATGACCCGTCCGGCCTCGTAGGCGGTGGCTGCGGAATTCGGATGATTCTGGACTTCGACCAGCATTTGTGCGGCCGTGTCGCCCCATAGGGCGGCGCGGGCTGCGGTGGCGATCATCAGACCCAACAGGATCGACCCAGTGACGGCGGTGCAGATAGTGGTTGAAAGCTTTCGGGATAGGAGGCGCAATCCATCGGCCGCCATAAGGCAAAATCCCACAAGCGGCAAATAATTTCGGTGTTCATGTATCAGTTCCAAAGGGAACACGCTGGATTCCATGCTATGCCCCCAAAGAAACCAGAAGATACCCAATGAGGCGATTGGGTGTTGATGGCGAAGGCGCCAAGCCATAACGACAAGGACGCCAAGCCCCATGATGGCCAACAGGGTCGTGGGCGGATCGAGCGGACCGTTCGATAGCGGAATGTCCTCGTGGAACAGGCCCATATGCTGAATGTTGGGAAGCAAGAACAGACCAATGTAGAACCAGAGCACGCGGCTTTCCGTCATGAGGCGCTGTTCCAGGTCGAACGGTCGGTTTGCATAGCCGTTCGTGATCCAGCCCGGGTGGAGGGCGGTATAGAACAAGGTTGCCAAGACAGGAAGCCAGAACAGGAGGCTATGAACGGCGAGCAGAGCCTGTCTCTCGTCAGCCTGGGCTTTGAAACCGCAGACCAGCCATTCGACGAGAAAAAGAAAACCGGGCAGTAGCAGTCCATTCTCCTTGCTCAGAGCGGCGGGAACGGTACAGGCGAATGCCGCAGCAATCCAGAGCCAGCGCCGGCCGCCTTGGGCGCGTCTGCCGTATAGATAGAAACCGATGCCCAGGAAGACGAACAACGCCGCCAGACTGGCCATGCGCTGCACGACATAGAGCACCGGGCTCAGATTCAGGGGATGGAGCAGCCAGAGCGCGCTGGCGATCAGGGCGAAGCGGCGCCGTTCCCGTTCCGGCAGAGAGGGGAACAGATGGCCGGCGGTCAGCCATGCGATCCAGAGGACCAGCAGTCCGTTGAAAATATGGATGCAGACGTTGGTGAGCTTGAACCACCAGGGGTCCAGGCCGGTCAAGGCGTGGTTGACGGCAAAGCTGGCCATGGCCAGCGGGCGTTTCAAGGGACCGGCGGCCCCTGATGCGGCGGCGTCCCGAAGTTCTTGCCAGCCGAGGTGGCTGATGTGGAGCGCCGGCTGGTCGAGGATATTGCCGATGTCGTCGAAGACGAACCAGCCGTTCAGTCCCGGCCAGTAAATGGCCAGGGTCAAGAGCGACAGAAGCAAAAAGCGGCCCCCGAAGGGGCCGCCGAAGATGAGGGTTATTATTTGCATGAGCCCGGGGCGTATTTGGCATTCGTTCCACTGGAGCTACACGTCCATTTCACCGCTCCGCCGCTTAAGGTGGGAGCCAGATAAATGTCTAAACCGGAAAGATCACCTTTACCAACCACTGCAATACGATTATTAGAGGAATCCCAAGAAACACTGCTCACATAATCTGTGGATACCGTGGAGAAACCAGCTTGAGTTGCATTGCTTGGCAATGAATTGTTGGCGACAATAAATTCAGAAACGGCAGCTTTTGCCGGCCCAGCTGCATTCAAAAGCTCAGCCGCTTTGGCTTTCTTTGTATAGTCCTGATACGCCGGAATCGCGATCGCCGCCAAAATCCCGATGATCGCCACCACGATCATCAGTTCGATGAGCGTGAAACCCTGTTGGTTGCGTTGTTGCATCATGTCGATATCTCCTGTGTGGGGTTGGAAGAAAGTCCGCTTTGAATGAAGCAATCCCCTTGCCAACTTTACAAGTCGTTGAAAATCAAGCAGCTGGCGGGAGTCCGGCGCCATCGGGGGTGGAATCACGGGTTATTCGTGGGCCGGTTTTGACAATTTTGTCATCTGCCGGGCAAAAAAATGCGCCCCGAAGGGCGCACAAGGCAGGTTGAACGAGCAACGCGGGGCTTAGCCCTTGCGGAAGACGATCTTGTCGCCCTCCGCGTCGGCGACGATGGTGTCGCCGGGGCCGAACTTGCCGGCGAGGATCTCCATCGCCAGCGGTTCCTCGATGAGGTGCTGGATGGCGCGGCGCAGGGGCCGGGCGCCGAACACCGGGTCGTAGCCCACCTCGGCGATGATGTCGAGGGCGGATTCTGTGACTTCCAGCTTCATCTCCCGTTCTTCCAGCCGCTGCTGCAGGCGGGCGATCTGCAGCCGGGCGATGTTGTGGATGTGCTCGCGGCCGAGCGGGTGGAACACCACGATCTCGTCGATGCGGTTGACGAACTCCGGCCGGAAGTGGCGGTTGACGTAGGTCATCACCTCGTTCTTGATGACCTTGTACTCGGCCCCCTCCTGGGCCAGCTCCTGGATGCGGTCGGAGCCGAGGTTGGAGGTCATGATCACCACCGTGTTGCGGAAGTCCACCGTGCGCCCGTGGCTGTCGGTCAGGCGGCCGTCGTCGAGGATCTGCAGCAGGATGTTGAACACGTCCGGGTGGGCCTTTTCCACCTCGTCGAACAGGATCACCGAATAGGGCTTGCGGCGCACCGCCTCGGTGAGATAGCCGCCCTCCTCATAGCCGACGTAGCCGGGGGGCGCCCCGATCAGACGGGCGACGGCGTGCTTCTCCATGAACTCCGACATGTCGATGCGGATCATGGCGCGCTCGGTGTCGAACAGGAAGTCCGCCAGCGCCTTGCACAGCTCGGTCTTGCCCACCCCGGTGGGGCCGAGGAACAGGAACGAACCCACCGGCCGGTTGGGATCGGACAGTCCGGCGCGCGAACGGCGGATGGCGTTGGCCACAGCCTGCACGGCCTCGTCCTGGCCGACGACGCGCTTGTGGAGTTCCTCCTCCAGGCGCAGCAGCTTCTGCTTCTCGCCTTCCAGCATCTTGGAGACCGGGATGCCGGTCCATTTGGAGACGATCTCGGCGATCTCCTCTTCGGTCACCTTGTTGCGCAGCAGCTTGAACTCGCGGGTTTCCGCCTCCTGGGCGGCCTTGAGCTGCTCCTCCAGCTGGGGGATGACGCCGTACTGGATTTCCGCCATGCGCTGCAGGTCGCCGGCGCGTTTGGCGTTTTCCAGCTCGAGGCGGGCCTGCTCCAGTTTTTCCTTGATGGCCTGGGCGCCCTGCAGGGCGGCTTTCTCCGCCTTCCAGACTTCCTCCAGCTCGGAGTATTCCTTCTCCAGCTTGGCGATTTCCTCCTCCAGGGCCTCCAGGCGTTTTTGGGAGGCGGGGTCGGTTTCCTTCTTCAGGGCCTCGCGCTCGATCTTGAGCTGGATCAGGCGCCGTTCGAGGCGGTCGAGGGCCTCCGGCTTGGAGTCGATCTCCATGCGGATCTTGGCGGCGGCCTCGTCGATGAGGTCGATGGCCTTGTCCGGCAGTTTGCGGTCGGTGATGTAGCGGTGCGACAGGGTGGCGGCGGCGATGATGGCCGAGTCGGTGATCTCCACCCCGTGGTGCAGCTCGTAGCGCTCCTTGAGGCCGCGGAGGATGGCGATGGTGTCCTCCACCGAGGGTTCGTCCACCAGCACCATCTGGAAGCGGCGCTCGAGGGCGGCGTCCTTCTCGATGTACTTGCGGTATTCGTCCAGGGTGGTGGCGCCGATGCAGTGCAGCTCGCCGCGGGCGAGGGCCGGTTTGAGCATGTTGCCGGCGTCCACCGCGCCCTCGGCCTTGCCGGCGCCGACGATGGTGTGGATCTCGTCGATGAACAGGATGATTTTGCCTTCCGCCTTGGCGATCTCGTTGAGGACGGCTTTGAGGCGCTCCTCGAACTCGCCGCGGAACTTGGCGCCGGCGATCAGGGCGGCCATGTCCAGGGACAGGATGCGTTTGTCGCGCAATCCTTCCGGGACTTCCTTGTTGACGATGCGCTGGGCCAGCCCTTCGACGATGGCGGTCTTGCCCACGCCGGGATCGCCTACCAGACAGGGGTTGTTCTTGGTGCGCCGCTGCAGAATCTGGACGGTGCGGCGGATTTCCTCGTCACGGCCGATGACCGGGTCGAGCTTGCCCTGCTCTGCCTTCTCGGTCAGGTCGATGCAGTATTTTTCCAGCGCCTGGCGGGTCTCTTCGGCGGCTTGGTCGGTCACTTTCTCTCCTCCGCGGATTTCGTCAATGGCTTTTTCGATCAGGCTGCGGGTCGCGCCCAGCCGGCGCAGCAGGTCGGCCAGCGGGCCGCGGTTGTCCTCCACCGCGGCAAGCACGAACAGCTCGCTGGCGATGTATTCGTCGCCGCGCTTCTGGGCCAGCTTGTCCATCAGGTTGAGGATGCGGATCAGGTCGTTGGACAGGTGCACCTCGCCGCCCGCGCCCTCCACGGTGGGCAGGCGGTCGAGCAGTTTGCCCAGCTCGCTGCGCAGCTTGGCGACATCGACGCCGGCCTTGGTCAGCAGGGGGCGGACGGTGCCGCCTTCCTGTTCCAGCAGCGCGATCATCACGTGGACCGGCTCGATGAACTGGTGGTCGCGCCCCAGGGCCAGGCTTTGGGCGGCCTGCAGCGCTTCCTGGAATTTGGTGGTCAGTTTGTCCATTCGCATGTCGTTAAATGCCTTGCTTCCGTTGGTGGGGGTGAAAATTCGTCGGTCGCCGTATAGGTGGGGACGGCGCGGTTTTTTTTCAAGCGCTGCGCCAGATCAGGGCGGCCTGCCGGCCGCAGGCGCCGTCACGGCGATGGGAGAAATAGCGCTTCGGGGCGCTGAAGGTGCATTCGTGGCCGCCGAAGACGGCGTAGAGGTCGTGGCGGTAGAGCTGGTAGGTGGCGATCTGGTACAGATCGGCGAGGAAACGGTCCCGCCTGGGGAAGAAGGCGGTGTCGAGGTCGGGATAGCGGCGCAGGAAGGCGTCGCGGACCTCGGGGCCGACCTCGAAGGCGGCCGGCCCGATGGCCGGTCCCAGCCACACCATCGGGGGGCGGCCCCAGGGGATCTCGGTCAGGGCACGTTCGAGAATCCCGGCGGCCAGCCCCCGCCAGCCGGCATGGACGGCGGCGACGATGAGACCGTCGGTGATGAGGACGGGCAGACAGTCGGCGGTCAGCACCGCGCAGACAACCCCGGCGGTGGCGGTGTAGCTGCCGTCGGCGCGGGGCGGCCGGGAGGGCGGCTGCGGGAGATGGACCAGGTCGGTGCCGTGGACCTGTTCCAGCCAGGCCGGCTCCGACGGCAGGGCCAGGCCTTCCCGCAGGCGGCGGCGGTTCTCGGCCACCGCCGCAGGGTCGTCGCCCACGTGGGCGGCCAGGTTGAAGCTGGCGTACGGCCCGGTGCTGATCCCGCCGTGGCGCAGGGTGACCGCGGCGTGGATGTCCGGCGGCGCCGGCCAGTCGGGGGTGAACCAGTTCAATCCGTCGGCCATATCATCTCCCATCCGTCTCCGTCGTGATCATCATCGCCGGCATACGCGCGCCGCAAGGCTTCGAGCAAGGCGGCGAAATCGTCCGGCAAAGGTGCCTTCCAGCTCATCTCCCGGTTCGTGGCCGGATGGATCAGGGTCAGCTTCTCGGCGTGCAGCGCTTGGCGGCGGAAGTTTCGCAATGTCTGGATCAGCGCCTCCGAGGCGCCCAGCGGCAGGCGCAGGCGGCCGTACAGGGGATCGCCCACCAGCGGATGGCGCAGGTGGGCCATGTGGACGCGGATCTGATGGGTGCGACCGGTCTCCAGGGATACCCGCAGCAGGGTGTGGTGGGGAAAACGCTCGGCGATGCGGTAGTGGGTGATGGCCTCCTTGCCGGTGGGGGTGACGGCGAAGCGCTTGCGGTCCAGCGGATGGCGGCCGATGGGGGCGTTGACGGTGCCGCCGGCGGTGACCCACCCCTGCGCCAGGGCCAGATACCGGCGCTTGACGCTGCGGGCCTGCAGCTGCGCCACCAGGGAGGTGTGGGCGCGCAGGCTTTTGGCCACCACCATCAGGCCGGTGGTGTCCTTGTCGATGCGGTGGACGATGCCGGCCCGCGGCAGCTCGGCCAGTTCCGGAGCGTGATGGAGCAGGGCGTTGACCAGGGTACCGTCGTGATGACCGGCGGCCGGATGGACCACCAGCCCGGCGGGTTTGTCAAGGACGATCAGATCCTCGTCCTCGAACACGATGTCCAGGGGAATGTCCTGGGGCAGATCTTCTGCCTGGATTTCCGCCGCCGGGTACAGTTCGATGGTTTCACCGCCGGCGAGCCTGTCCCGCGGGCGTCTGGTTTCCCCATCGACGGTCACCCGCCCGGCCTCGATCCAGCGTTTGAGACAGCTGCGGGAATAGTCGGGAAACAGCCTGGCCAGGGCCTGGTCCAGGCGCAGGCCGGCAAGTTCCTCGGAGGCGGTGCGGGTGATGGGGGTGGTCATGGGTCTATATCACTTCGACGCAGAAAAGGGCCTCATGTTCACCGACACAAAAAAACCCGATCCGGCTGGATCGGGTTCCTTCGAAACTGGTGCCGAGGAGAGGACTTGAACCTCCACGGGGTTTCCCCCACATGGACCTGAACCATGCGCGTCTACCAGTTCCGCCACCTCGGCGAAGACGGGCGAAAATATATCGTCCCCGTGATAAGATGTCAAGTTTGTTTCAGCAGAGATTTAAGAGCAAGCCTATGGCACGATCGCCCAGATCCGGGCGCAAGTCCCGGAGCGGAGCCCGCAAGGATACGAAAATCGCCAAGAAAAAAACGGAAGCCGCCAAAGGCCGCCCCCGACGTTTCAAGATCCCGGATCCCTACGCAGAGCGCGAGGCGAAGAAATACGAACGTCCCATCCCCAGCCGCGAGGCGATCCTGATGCTGCTGCAGGAGAAGGGCGTCCCGCTCTCCTTCGAGGAGATCGCCGCCGAGCTGGGGGTGAGCGATCCGGTGGATCTGGAAGCCCTGGAACGCCGTCTCAAGGCCATGGAACGCGATGGCCAGCTGCTGCGCAACCGCAGGGACCGTTACTGTCTGGTCAACGAGAGCGATCTCATCCGCGGCCGGGTCATCGGCCATCCCGACGGCTTCGGCTTTCTCAAGCCCGACGAGGGCGGCGAGGATCTCTTTCTGTCGCCGCGGGAGATGCGTCAGGTGTTCCACGGCGACCGGGTGGTGGCCTGCGTCACCGGGATCGACCGCCGCGGGCGCAAGGAAGGCAGCATCGTCGGGATTCTCGAACGGGCCCACGAACGGGTGGTCGGCCGTCTGTTCGTCGAACGCGGGATGGCCTACGTGGTGCCGGACAACAAGCGCATCACCCACGACGTGCTGATTCCCGAGGACTATCTGAACGGCGCCAAGCCGGGGCAGATCGTGGTGGCCGAGATCGTCGAGCAGCCGACCCGGCGCAATCAGCCCATCGGCCGCATCGTCGAGGTGCTGGGGGAACACATGGCCCCGGGGATGGAGATCGAGGTCGCCATCCGCGCCTTCGACATTCCCCACGAATGGCCCGAGGAGGTGCTGGCCGAGGCGGCCCGCTTCGGCACCGAGGTACCGGAGGCGGCCAAGGAAGGACGGGTGGATCTGCGCAAGCTGCCGCTGGTCACCATCGACGGCGAGGACGCCCGCGACTTCGACGACGCCGTCTATTGCCGCCCCACCCCCAAGGGATGGCGCCTGATCGTGGCCATCGCCGATGTGTCCCACTACGTCCGGCCGGGCAGCGCCCTCGACCAGGAGGCCCTCAAGCGCGGCAATTCGGTGTACTTCCCCCAGCAGGTGATCCCGATGCTGCCGGAGGTGCTCTCCAACGGCCTGTGCTCCCTGGTGCCTGACGAGGACCGCCTGTGCATGGTGTGCGAGATGCTGGTTGACCGCGAGGGCAGGGTGACCCGCTCCAGGTTCTATGAGGGGGTGATGCGTTCCCACGCCCGCCTGACCTACACCGAGGTGGCGGCGATGCTGGTGGACAAGGACCCGGCGGTGCGGGCCAGACACGAGAAGCTGCTGCCCCACCTGGAGGAACTGTACGCCGTCTATCAGGCCCTGCGGCGCCAGCGCGAAGCCCGCGGGGCGATGGATTTCGACACCGACGAATACAAGATCGTCTTTGGCGAGGGCCGCAAGATCGAGCGCCTCGAGAAAGTGGTGCGCACCGATGCCCACAAGCTCATCGAGGAATGCATGATCGCCGCCAACGCCGCCACCGCCCGCTTTCTCGACCGCAAGAAGGTTCCCTACCTGCGCCGCATCCACGACGGCCCGGATCCGGAAAAGGTGGCCGACGTGCGTCAGTTTCTCGCCGAGCTGGGGCTCAAGCTGCCCGGCGGCGACACCCCGTCACCGGCCGATTACATGCAGGTGCTGAAGGCGGCCGAGGGCCGACCCGACTACCATCTGGTGCAGACCCTGCTGCTGCGCACCCTGCCGCAGGCAATCTACAGCCCGGAGAAGAAGGGCCACTTCGGCCTCGCCCTCGACGCCTACACCCATTACACCTCGCCGATCCGCCGCTATCCCGACCTGCTGGTCCACCGGGCCATCCGCCACGCCCTGGCCGGCGGCAAAGCAAAGGACTTCCTCTATTCGGAACCGGAGCTCAAGACCATCGGCGAGCACTGCTCCATGACCGAGCGCCGCGCCGACGAGGCCACCTGGGACGTGATCGCCTGGCTCAAGTGCGAATACATGCAGGACAAGGTCGGCGAGGTGTTCTCCGGCGTCATCACCGCGGTGACCTCTTTCGGCTTCTTCGTCGAGCTTCAGGACATCTACGTGGAAGGACTGGTGCACATCTCCACCCTGGGGCAGGATTTCTACCACTTCGATCCCCTGCGCCATTGTCTGGTGGGCGAGCGCACCCACATCACCTACCGCATCGGTGACGTGGTCAAGGTGAAAGTGGCGCGGGTCGATCTGGACGAGCGCAAGATCGATCTGGTGCTGATCGAGCCTCTGGCGCCGGCCAAACCGCAGCCGAAAAAGGCCGCCTCACGGCGGCGCCGCCGCAAGCGCAAGAACGCCGCATGAGCGCGCGCATCTACGGGCTGCATGCGGCCCGCGCCGCCATCGAGCACGCCCCCGAGCGCATCCGCAGCGCCTGGCTCGACGCCGGCCGCCGCGACCGCCGCCTGGAGGAACTGCGCCAGCGCCTGCGTGAGCTGGGGATTCCCGTGGCCGACACCGAACGCAAGCGTCTCGACCGCCTCGCCGGCAGTTCCCAGCATCAGGGCATCGTGCTCGAAGTCACCCTGCCCCGGGCATTGGACGATGATGCCCTGGCGGAGCGGCTGGCGCGCGGCGGTTCGCCCCTGTTCCTGGTGCTCGATCAGGTGCAGGACCCCCACAATCTGGGGGCATGCCTGCGCACCTGTGACGCGGTCGGCGCCGCCGGCGTCATCGTCCCCAAGGACCGCTCGGTGGGGCTGACGCCGACGGTGTGCAAGGTGGCCAGCGGGGCGGCGGAAACCGTGCCGCTGTTCCGGGTCACCAATCTGGCCCGGACCCTGGAGCAGATGAAGGCCGCCGGATTGTGGCTTTACGGGGCCGACGGCAATGCGGAGCAGCTGGCCTTCGAGGCCGATCTGTCCGGTCCCCTGGCGCTGGTCATGGGGGCCGAGGGCCGGGGGCTCCGGCGTCTGACCCGGGAAGCGTGCGATCTTCTCATCAAGCTGCCGATGCGGGGACGGGTGGAAAGCCTCAATCTTTCGGTGGCCGCCGGCGTGCTGCTGTACGAAAGTCTGCGCCAGCGGCTGGCCAAAACCTCAACCCGGGAAGTCTGAAATGGTATCGAATCGCGGACGCACCATCGTCTTCATCGACAATTCCAACATCTTCGGCGGTCAGCAGGCCGCCGGCTGGCGCCTCGACTGGGAGAAGCTCATCGACTATTTGCGCCGCGGCGGCGACATCTGGCAGGTGCATTTTTTCGCCTCGGTGGACGAGAAGGCGTCCGAGGGCCAGATGGGTTTCTACCGCTATCTCAAGGAAGTCCTCAACTGGGAAGTGCATCTGTACCCGCTCGGTTACAAGCGCACCCGCTGCAGCCACTGCGGCCAGCTCAGCGAGGTGCGGGTGGAGAAGGGCGTGGACGTGGCCCTGGCGACCCGGATGCTGATCCTGGGCATCAACCGCGCCTACGATACCGCCATCCTGGTCTCCGGCGACGGCGACTACAAGGAAACCGTGTGGCTGTTGAAGAACACCCGCGGGCTCCGGGTGGAGATCGTCGCCTGGCGCCGCTCGCTGTCGGCGGAGCTGGCGGAGGAATCCTCCTCCAAGATCGTTTACCTCGACGATCTCAGGGACTTGATCGAGAAGAATGACATTCGCGATCCGGCCCAGGAAGGCGGCGCGCTGCTGGCGTCCGATTGATTCGATAGAATGGACTTTCCATCTTAGTCTTGCGAGGCAGCGGTCAACCACCCCTCCCTAAAGGGAGGGGATTGCGGGGAAACCTGCAAGCCCGGGGTTGACCAGGGAAAGCCGTAACCAACCGGCAACAAAGCAGGTAAGGCCAAAAGACCCACCCTGGGATGCTTCCTCAGTCCCAGGCTCTGGAAGTCCCGGTTGCAGACAAGGGCCGGGTACCCGCGAAACGGACCGGGACAGCGGGCTGGCCTGCAACCTTCCCGAGGGGAGACACCCTGAAAGGGGTGCGTTACCAGGCCCGTAAGGGCGTTTTGGAGAGAGAATCATGGCTGTCTTTGTACTCGACAGACACAAAAAGCCGCTGATGCCCTGCTCGGAGAAGCGGGCGCGACTGCTTTTGGAACGGGGCCGGGCGGTGGTGCATCGGCGGGCGCCGTTCGTCATCCGCCTCAAGGACAGGACGGTGGCGGAATCCCGATTGCAACCGCTGCGCCTGACCCTCGATCCCGGCAGCCGGGGGACGGGGATGGCCCTGGTGCGGGAGACCGAGCGCTTAGATTCGGAAACCGGCCAAATCCGCCGGGAACGGCAGGTGCTGGCGCTGCTGGAGCTGTTCCACCGCGGCCATCTGATCCGCAAGCAACTGGCGCAACGGGCGTCCTTCCGCCGAATCCGGCGCTACCGCAAGACCCGCTACCGGGCGCCCCGCTTCGCCAACCGGCGGCGACCTGAAGGCTGGCTGCCGCCCAGTCTGAAGCACCGGGTGGATGCCACGCTGGCGTGGGTAGAGCGGCTCTGCCGCTTTGCACCTGTCACCGATCTTTCGCTGGAACTGGTGCGTTTCGACACCCAAAAGCTCCAGAACCCGGAAATCTCCGGGAGCGAATACCAGCAGGGCGAACTGTTCGGCTATGAGGTGCGGGAATACCTGCTGGAGAAGTGGGGCCGGCAATGCGCCTACTGCGGCGCTGAGAACGTGCCGCTGGAAATCGACCACATCCATCCCAGGTCCCGCGGCGGCAGCGACCGGGTGAGAAACCTCACCTTGGCCTGCAGGAATTGCAACCAGGCCAAGGACAACCGGGAGGTCAAGGAATTCCTGTCCGGCCAACCGGATCGACTGGCGAAGATGCTGGCGCAGGCCAAAGCGCCGCTCCAGGACGCCGCCGCGGTCAACGCCACCCGCTGGGCGTTGTTCGAGGCCCTGAAAGCAACCGGCCTTCCGGTCGAAGCCGCTACCGGCGGCAAGACCAAGTGGAACCGGACCCGGTTTGCCATCCCCAAGACCCACGCCCTGGATGCCGCCTGTGTCGGCCAGGCGGATACGGTACGAAACTGGCGCATTCCCACCCTCGGTATCCGCTGCACCGGCCGGGGCAGCTATCAGCGCACGCGGTTGACCAAATACGGCTTCCCAAGAGGCTATCTGATCCGCCGGAAACGCCACTTCGGCTTTCAGATCGGCGACTGGGTGCGGGCTGAGGTGCCCTCGGGCAAGAAGGCCGGCGTCCATGTGGGCCGGGTGGCCGTCCGGGCTTCGGGCAGCTTTAACATCCAGACGCCCCAGGGCGTCGTGCAAGGGATCCATGCCCGCCACTGCCGCCTGTTGCAACGGGCGGACGGGTATGGGTATTTCATGCAACCTACACCAAAGGAGGCCGCGCTTTCCTCCCCCGCCTGAAGGCGGGGGAAACCTGCGCGGGAAACAGATGAGCGAATACCGCATCGAAAAGGACAGTATGGGCGAGGTCCGGGTCCCGGGCGACGCCCTCTACGGCGCCCAGACCCAGCGGGCGGTGGAGAACTTCCCCATCAGCGGCCTGAGGATGCCGCCGCCCTTCATCCGCGCGGTGGTGCTGATCAAGCGCACCGCCGCCGAGGTCAACCGCGACTTGGGGATGCTCGACGAGGCCATCGCCGATGCCATCGTCGCCGCCGCTGACGCGGTGCTGGCGGGCAAACACGACGACCAGTTCCCGGTGGACGTGTTCCAGACCGGTTCCGGCACCAGCACCAACATGAACGTCAACGAAGTGCTGGCCTCCCTCGCCAGCCGGATCTGCAGCAAGCCGGTCAGCCCCAACGACCACGTCAACTTCGGTCAGAGCAGCAACGACGTCATCCCCACCGCCATCCACGTCAGCGCCGCCCTGGAAATCCACGAAAAGCTGCTGCCCGCGCTGACCCATCTGGGTGCAGTCATCGGCGCGCGCACGGCGGAACTGGACGATATCGTCAAGACCGGCCGCACCCATCTGATGGACGCGATGCCGGTGCGCATGGGGCAGGAGGCCTCCGGCTGGGAGGCCCAGATCGCCGACGATATGGCGCGATTGCGCGACGGCTGCCGCCGCCTTTACCGGCTGGCCCAGGGGGGGACGGCGGTGGGGACCGGCATCAACACCCATCCGGAATTCGCCACCCGCTTCGCCGCCCGCCTGGCGGTGGTGACCGGCCTGCCGTTCGAGCCCGCCCGCAATTTCTTCGCCGCCCTCAGCGCCCAGGACACCGCAGTGGAGGCTTCCGGCCAGCTCAAGGTGATCGCCTGCAGCCTGATGAAGATCGTGGGCGACCTGCGCTGGATGAACTCCGGGCCCCTGGCGGGGCTGGCGGAGATCGAGCTGCCGGCGCTGCAGCCGGGCAGCTCCATCATGCCCGGCAAGGTCAATCCGGTGATTCCCGAGGCGGTGTGCCAGGTTTGCGCCCAGGTGATCGGCAACGATGCCACCATCGCCATCGCCGGCCAGTCGGGCAATTTCCAGCTCAACGTCATGCTGCCGGTGATCGCCCATAACCTGCTGCAGAGCATCGGGATTCTCGCCAACGCCTGCCGGGTGCTGGCGGACAAGGCGATCCAGGGCTATGCGGTCAAACGGGAAAACATCGAGCGCCCGCTGGCGCGCAATCCCATCCTGGTGACCGCCCTCAACCCCATCGTCGGTTATCTGAAGGCGGCCGAGATCGCCAAGCGGGCCTACCGGGAAGGACGTGCCGTCATCGACGTGGCCGAGGAGATGACCGGCCTGCCGCGGGAGGAGTTGGAGAGGATCCTCGATCCCCGGCGCCTGACCGAAGGGGGCTTCGTCAAGCCGTGAGCGCGCCGGTCCTGACCGAACTGCATCTCTACCCGGTCAAGTCCCTGGGCGGCATCGCCGTGGACCGCTGGGAACTGGATGCCTTCGGCCTGCGCTTCGATCGGCGCTGGATGGTGGTGGACCGGGAGGGGAAATTCCTCACCCAGCGCCAGCATCCCCAGATGGCCCGGATCCAGCCCCGTATCGACGCGCCGGGCAGGCTGACGTTACGGCATCCGCGGCAGGGAAGCTTCCAGGTGCCGCCGGCCGATCCCGAAGCGCCGCGCCTGGCGGTGACGGTCTGGGGCGATACCGTGGAGGCGGCCCCGGTGGGAGAGGACGCCGACCGCTGGCTGAGCGAGGCCATCGGCGTCGACTGCCGGCTGGTGTGGTTCCCGGACGACGTCAAGCGCCAGGTGGACACCCGCTACGCCGCCCCCGGCGAGCGCACCGCCTTCGCCGACGGTTTCCCTCTGCTCCTCATCGGCCAGTCCTCCCTCGACGATCTCAACCGTCGCCTGGAAAGCCCGGTGCCGATGCGGCGCTTCCGTCCCAATCTGGTGGTGGCCGGCGCCGCAGCCTACGCCGAGGACAGCTGGCGCCGCATCCGCATCGGTGCCGTCACGATGCGCGTGGCCAAGCCCTGCTCGCGCTGTATCATCACCACCGTCGATCCCGAAACCGGCCGCCGCGCCGGCCAGGAGCCTTTGGCGACCCTGGCCAAATACCGCTGCCGTGGCAAGCACGTCTATTTCGGCCAGAACGTCATCCACGAAACCCAAGGGGAATTGGCGGTCGGGGAGCCGGTGGGGGTGTTGGCCTGATCAGCGGATGTAATTGAACAGCGACAGGTTCTGCACCTTGGCGAAGGCCTGCTGGGCCGCCTGCAGGGCCACCTGCTGCAGGTTGAAACGCCCGATCGCCTCGGCGTAATCCAGATCGTCGACCTCCGAGAGCGTGGTTTTTATATCCACGACGAATGCTTCGTTGACGTTCTTCTGATTGTCGATGGCATTGAGACGGGCGCCGATGCTGGCACGGGTGGTGTTGATCTTCTCCAGGGCGTTGTCGAGCGCCAGCAGGGAATCGCCGATGAGGCGCTTGGCGCTGTTGCCGTCCAGACCGCCCTCGAGCGCTTTGGCGAACTGGTCGATGGCGCTGAAGGTGTTGTCGTAGCGGCGCAGCTGGGCGACCGAGTTGACGTTGCCGGGGCTGCTCCAGGTCAGCACCAGTTTGCCGGCGTCGTTACCCAGCCCCTCGGCGACGGTGAAGGGGGCAGGCAGCGCCGTGGCGGCAGCGTTGAGGGCGGTGGCCAGCTCGGTCAGGGTCGGGTCCTTGTCCATCGGGCCTGCGCTCAGTTTGACCCCGTCCACTTCCAGTTCGAAGGTGGCCCCGGGGGTGAGGGCGCCGACGGGAATCTTCTGCACTTCCGCGGTGGTCGGCGTGCCCTCGGTGATGTCCTCGGGGGATGCATCGATGCGGGCGGTTTCCACGTTTTCGAACACACTGCTGCCAGGGTCGCCGTCCGCCAGGCGGCGGGTGGGGCCGATCTGGATCAGGCGGTGGTTGGCGTCGCCCTGGTATTTGTAGTAACCGTCGGTGGCCAGGGTGGCGGCGCTGTAGGGTTGGGTGTGGCTTTTGGTGCCGGCGAACAGATATTCGCCGTTGGCGTTCTTGGTGTTGGCCAGGCCGACCAGCTGATCCAGCCCCTGGCGGACTTCTTTGGCGATGTAGCTGCGGTCCTCCGGGCGCAAGGACGCCTCGTTGTTGGCGCGAACGGCCAGCTCGCGGATCCGCTGGAGCACGTCGGTGGCGTTCGCCAGGGTGTCTTCTTCCAGGGACAGGCGGTTTTGCGCCGAGCGGATGTTGTCCTGGTACTGGGTGTGCTTGCGGATCTCCTCACCCAGGTCGAGCGACTGGACGGCGGCGCTGGGATCGTCGGCCGGGGTCAGATTGCGCTTGCCGGTGGCCAGCTGCAGTTGGGTTTTGTGGAGTTTGCTCTGCTGGTCGAGAATGGCGTTGACGCCCCGTTGCTGGATCAGGGCCGTGGACAGACGCATGGCTGATTACCTCCTGACTGCATTGATGAGGGCATCGAATGTCTGGCTGGCGATGGTGACCACCTGGGCGGCGGCCTGATAGGTCTGCTGGTACTTGACCAGATTGGCCGCCTCCTCGTCCAGATTAACCCCCGCCAGTTGCTCGTGCGCCTCCAAGGTCTGGCGCTTGACAGTTTCGTGGGCCCCCCGGCTGATTTCGGCCGCCCGCGTCAGGCTGCCGACCTCGGTGACCATTTGACCATAAGCGTCCTGGAAGGTCGCCTTGCCGCCCAGCAGCTTCTTGTCCGATTCCAGCGCGGCCAGGGAAAGGGCGATCTGGTTGTCCCCCTCGGCGCCGGCGCTGCCGGCGGCGGCGATCCGGCGCGGATCGTCCAGATTCGGCTCGATTTTGCCGGCCGCCTCGGCGGTGGGGCGGATCAGGAACCGGCTCGCGCCGGTCGGTGCGCTGGTGACGTCGATCTGGATGCCGTCAACCGTGGCCGGGAACGTGGTCAGCGTCTGCTGAAACCGGTCGCTCAGGCGGGTGAGGGTGTAGCTGCTGCCGTCGTACTCCAGCAGGTAGTCGCTGGCCTGCAGGTCGGCGCTGGGACCGGTGTAGGTGGCGGTGACGGTGCCAGTCCCGTTCTGCATTACCGCGATCGGCGGGGCGACGAAAAAGTCCTGACCGGTGTTGCCATCGAGATCGTAGCCGCTTTGGTGGAGCTGATTGAACTCGAGGGCGATGCCGGCGGCCAGGCGGCCCAGCTTGTTCTGGGTGGGAATCAGGACCTGCTCGCGGAAACGCAGCAACCCGCCGACTTCGCCGCCGGTCAGATCCTTGGTGACGGTCAGGCTGGTGGAGTCGCTGTCGAAGGTGATCTCCTGCTGGTTCGGATCCAGGTCGTTGGCCTTGAGGCCGAGGCGGTTGGCGTGGGCGCCGCCGACCAGTTCATGCCCCTTGCCGATGAAGAGGCTGACGGAACCGTCGTCCTGGGGAACCGGGGTTACGTCGATCTTTTCCGCCAGGCGGGTGACCAGGAGATCGCGCTGATCCAGCAGATCGTTGGGGAGGTGGCCTTGGCCCTTGCCGATTTCGTGCACGATCTTGTGGTTCAGTTCGGCGATCTTGGTAGCGGTGGTGTTGATTTCGTCGATCTGGGCCTGCAGCTCGTGCTGGGTTTGGGCATCGAGTTCACGCAGGCGGCTGTCGAGCAGGTGGAAGCGGTCGGTCAGGGTTCCGGCCTCGCTCAGGAGGGTTTGGCGGGCCGGTATCGAAGTCGGGTCGGTGGCGACGTCGTGGACGGCGTTGAAGAAATTCGCCATCGCCGAGGCGAGGCCCACGTCCGGATCGGCGGTAATGTTGTCGACCTGGGCGCTGAGGCGGTAGAAACGGTCGGTCTCGCTGAAACGGGTGGTGGCCTCGCGCACCCGGTTGTCCAGGAATTCGTCGTAGGCGCGCTGGACGTCGGTAATATGAACCCCGGTGCCGAAGAAGCCGGCGCCGGTGAACAACGGCGTGCGGGTGGCGGTGTCGACCCGTTGGCGGTGATAGCCCTCGGTGTTGACGTTGGCGATGTTGTGCCCCGTGGTGTCGAGCGCTTTCTGGGTGACGCGGAGCGCCGATGTGGCGATGCTGAGAAGTTCCCGGTTGCTCATGGTCGTTTACCTGGTCGTGTTGGCGGCAAGGGTCTGGCGCCGGTAGATGGCAAGAATCTTGTCCGCATAATTAGGATCGGTTGCATAGCCCGATTCTTGAAGGGCGCGCAGGTATTTTTCCGGCTCGCCGGCGTGGCGCAGGGCCTGACGGTAACGCGGCTGGCGCAGCAGGTCGGCGTAGTCGGCGAAGCTCTGCTCGTAATCGTCGTAGGCGCGGAAGGCGGCCCGTTTCTTCACCGCCACCCCGTCGAGATATTCGAGGGTGTTCACCTGGACCCTGTCGCCCTGCCAGCTGCGTCCGGCCTTGATGTTGAACAGGTTGTGGCTGCTGCGCCCGTCGGGGTAGTGGATGATGCGTTTGCCCCAGCCGGTCTCCAGCGCCGCCTGGGCCAGCAGCAGGTCCGGATCGACGCCCAGGGCGGCGGCCACCTTCCTTGCCTTGGGACGCAGCGTGGCGATGAACTGCTGCGGGGATTCGAAGCGTGACGGGGCAGGTTCCGGCGTGGGTGCTGCGGCCGGTGCTGGAGTTACCGCTTTTTTCGTGACTCCTGCCGGGACCGCCTGACGGCTGAGGCCGGGTTGGGGGGCGGCGGGCGGCCGGGTGGATTCACCGCCGCCGAGCTGGCGGACGATCATGTCGGCGATGCCGACGCTGCCCTGCCGGGACAGGTGCAGGGCCAGCTGATGATCGTGCATTTCCCGGTAGAACCGGGTGCGGTCGTTGTCGAAGATCGGATCGCCGGGGCTGGCCTGGCGCATCTGCTTGAGCATCAGTTCCAGGAACATGGCCTCGAACTGTTTGGCGGCTTCCTTGAGGGCCGCATGGCGGTCCTCTTTGGCCTGCCGGCGCAGCTCGGCCAGCTGGGTGAAATCGGTGTAGAGGGCGGTCGGATTCTGCATGGCCTAGATCACGATCAGTTCCGCTTCCAGGGCACCGGCGTTCTTGAGCGCCTCCAGGATCGCCACCAGGTCCGAGGGGGCGGCGCCGACGGCGTTGACCGCGCGCACCAGATCGTTGAGGGAAACGCCGGGATCGAACACGAACATGTGCTTGCCCTGTTCCTCGATGCTGACGTCGGACTGGGGCACCACGGTGGTGGTGCCGCCGGCGAAGGGCGCCGGCTGGCTCACCTTGGGATTTTCCCGGATGGTCACCACCAGCTTGCCGTGGGACACTGCCGCCGGCCGCACCCGCACGTGGCGGCTGACGACCACGGTGCCGGTGCGGGCGTTGACGATCACCCGCGCCGGGGCCTCGCCGGGTTCCACTTCCAGATTCTCGATCATGGAGACGAAGGTCACCTTTTGGGCCGGGTCCGCCGGCGCTCCCACCTGCACCGAGGTGGCGTCCAGGGGGCGGGCGGTGTCCGGTCCCAGGATGCGGTTGATGCTGGCGGCGATGCGCTGGGCGGTGGTGAAATCGGCCCGGTGCAGGTTGAGGGTCAGATAGCGGGCGTTGCCGAAGGGGGAGGGAACCGCCCGTTCCACGGTGGCGCCGTTGGGAATGCGCCCGGCGCTGGGGATGTTGACGGTGATGCGGGAGCCGTCCTGACCGCTGGCGGTCAGGCCGCCCACCAACAGGTTGCCCTGGGCCACGGCGTAGATCTGGCCGTCGATGCCCTTGAGGGGCGTCATCAGCAGGGTGCCGCCGCGCAGGCTCTTGGCGTCTCCGAGGGAGGAGACGGTCACGTCCAGCGTCTGCCCCGGTTTGGCGAAGGGCGGCAACTCGGCGTGGACGGCGACGGCGGCGACGTTCTTGGACTTGGGATTGACCCCGGGCGGCAGGGTGATTCCCAGGCGGGCGAGCATGTTGCGCAGGGTCTGGCCGGTGAACTTGGTTTTGTCGCCGGTGCCGTTGAGTCCCACCACCAGGCCGTAACCGATCAGCTGGTTGGCGCGGACCCCGGCGATGCTGGCCAGGTCCTTGATCCGTTCCCCCCGGGCCAGGGGGGCCAGGGCCAGTAACAGGATGCCGAGCCAGAGCCTTGCTTTCATGCCGTCACCTCAGAAGGGAAAGAACACGCTGTTGAAGAACCGGGTCAGCCAGCCGACCTGTTTGACGTCGGCCATCGCTCCCTCGGCGGTGTACATGATGGTGGCGTCGGCCACCTTGGTGGAGGGTACCGAGTTGTCGGCGTCGAGATCCACCGGCCGGACGATGCCCGCCAGGCGCACGTATTCGTGGCCGTCGTTGATCGTGATGCGTTTTTCCCCCTGCACCCGCAGATTGCCGTTGGGCAGCACTTCCACCACGGTGACCGTGATAGTGCCTTTGAGTGTGTCGTTCTGTTTGGTCTTGCCGGTTCCCTTGTAATTTTTGGTGCTTTTGGCGTCGGTTTCAAAGTTGACGCCCAGCGGTTTCGCTGTTCCGAACAGCATCGGCAGCGAGCCGCCAATCTTGTTGCCCTTCTTGATTTCCAGACCAGCCTCCTTGGTGGCGTCGGTATTTTCCACCAGGCGGATGGTGAGAATGTCGCCCACCTGATGGGCGGTCAGGTTCTCGAACAGGGCCAGGTGCTGGTTGGCGCGGAAGATGGCGCCGGTGGGCTGTGGCGGCGGCGGCCGGTAAGCGGGCGTGGCTGGCGCGAACAGGGCGTTGTGGCGCGGCAGCGACTCCGGCAGGGTGGTGCAGCCGGCGGCCAGCAGCAGCAAAGGGAGGATGGCGGGCAGACGCATCATCGCATTACAGGTTGTTGTTGAGGAAGCCCAGCATCTGGTCCACGGTGGAGATGGCCTTGGAATTCATCTCGTAGGCGCGCTGGGTTTCGATCATGTTGACCATTTCCTCCACCACGTTGACGTTGGAGGTCTCCAGGGAATGCTGCACCAGAGCGCCGCGCTCGTCCTCGCCGGGATTTCCCACCGTGGGGGCGCCGCTGGCCACCGACTCACGGAACAGGTTCTCGCCGATGGGTTCGAGCCCGGTGGGGTTTACGAAATCGGCCAGCTGGATCTGCCCCAGCTGCTGTGGGGTGGCGGTGCCGGGGACGGTGACCGAGACGATGCCGTCCTCGCTGATGGTGATGCTCTTGGCGTTGGCGGGGACGGTGATCGCCGGTTCCAGGAAATAGCCGCTGGCGGTCACCAGCTGGCCCTCGGCGTTCAGTTTGAAGGAGCCGTTGCGGGTGTAGGCGATGTCGCCGTTGGGCAGCAGCACCTGGAAGAAGCCGCGGCCGTTGATAGCCACGTCCAGGGCGTTGCCGGTCTGGATCAGGTTGCCCTGGGTGTGGAGCTTTTCCGTGGCCACCACCCGCACCCCGGTGCCCAGTTGCAGGCCGGAGGGCAGTTCGGTGTTCTGGCTCGACTGGGCCCCCACCTGGCGCACGTTCTGGTACAGCAGGTCCTCGAACAGGGCCCGCCCTTTCTTGAAGCCGGTGGTGTTGACGTTGGCGAGATTGTTGGAAATCACCGCCATCCGGGTCTGCTGGGCGTCGAGGCCGGTCTTGGCGACCCAAAGGGCTCGGTCGGTCATGGTCGTTTCTCCTTTTGAACGATTCGGTTAAACCATGCGCAGCAGTTGCGCGGCGGTGTCGGCGTCGTCCTCGGCGGTCTTCATCATCTTCACCTGCAGCTCGTAGCGCCGCGACAGTTCGATCATGTCCACCAGGGCGGCGACGCTGTTGACGTTGCTGCCTTCCAGGGCGCCGGAGACCAGGGTGATCCCGGCGTCGGCCTCGGCAGGCTGACCCGACCTGAGCCGTATCAGTCCGTCTTCGCCTTTCTCCAGTTGTTCCGGGGTGGCGCGCACTAGCTTGATACGGTCGACGACCGCCAGCACGTCGGGCTTTTCCCCCAGCGGGACGACGCTGATGGTGCCGTCGCTGCCGATGTCGACCTTTTGCGCCGGAGGGATGGCGATGGGGCCGTTGTCCCCCAGCACCGGATGGCCGTCGCCGGTCTGCAGCAGCCCTTCCGGGCTGATGCGCAGGTCGCCGCGGCGGGTGTAGGCTTCGGAGCCGTCGGCGGCCTGGACCGCGATCCAGCCGTCGCCCTTGACGGCGACGTCGAGATCGCGGCCAGTGGTCCGGATCGGGCCGGGATCGAAGTCGGTGGCCGGCCGCTCGTTGAGGGCGTAGACCCGGCTGGGATAACCGGGCCCGAACACCGGCATGCTGCGGAACTGTTCCAGATCCTGTTTGAAACCGGTGGTGTTGACGTTGGCCAGATTGTTACTCACCGACGCCTGGGCCCGCAGGGTTTCCCGGGCGCCGCTCATGACCACGAACAGGCTGCGATCCATGGGTCAGCTCCCTCAGCGGACGTTGAGCAGGGCCTCGATGACCCGGTTCTCGGTGGAGATGGTTTCGGCGTTGGCCTGGTAGCTCTGTTGGGCGATGATCAGGCGCACGAGTTCTTTGGAAAGATCGACATTGGAAGCTTCCAGGGCGCCGGACTGGATGGTGCCGACGTTGCCCGTGCCCGGGTTGTCCCCCTGGGAGCTGATAGCCGGACCGGAGGCGGAGCTTTCTCCCCAGGTGGTGTTGCCGAGTTTGGCCAGGCCGTGCTCGTTGCGGAAGCGGAAGAGCTTGATATGACCGATTTTCTCACCATTGCCGTTGGTGAAGCGGGCGAAGATTTCCCCCTTGTCATTGACTTCCAGGCCGGAAAAGTCACCGGCCGGAAAACCATCCTGACTCATGGAATTGATGGTGAAGTCGCTGTTGTATTGCGAGGTCCCCGCAAAATCGAATTCGATGTTGAGCGGGTCTGCCCCGGTGGGGGTGAATGGATCCAGATTCACCTTGGTGCTGCTGCTGCTACCATTGACTTTTATCAACGAGCCGTTGGTGTCGAATTCAAGGCTGATGGGAGTTGAGGTCAGGGTGTCGGTGGTGCCGTCGATGTACTGATAGACCGACCATTTATTCGGGGTGGTACCGTCCTTGACGAAATAAGTCGTCAGGTTGTGGGCGTTTCCCAGGGAATCGTAGGCGGTAATCGATGAGGAGTAGTTGTAGCTGGTCGTGTCCGTCGGATCGAACGGCGTGGTGACAGGGGCAGAGGCGCTGGCGTTTAGATTCAGGCTGATGGATTCCTTGGTGGTGGCGCTGGGTTTGCCTTTGCCGACATCCACTCGGAGCGCACCGGGTTGTTCGCCGTTTCCGGTCGGCGTCGTGCCATAGAGCATCATGCCTTGGTCATCGACGATGTAGCCGTCCTTGTTCAACTGGAAAGCGCCGTTACGGGTGTAGGCGGATGGTACGCCCGCAGACAGATTCTTCGGATCGACAAGTCCGAAAAATCCCTGGCCGTTGATGGCGAGGTCGAGGACGTTTTCGGTGTATTCCATGTTCCCCTGGGAGAAGGTTTGGGCGATGTCTGTCACCCGTACGCCGCTTCCGGGGGTGGTTTTCGAGGCGCCGAGAACGCCGGCGGCATAGACATCGGCAAACTCCGCCCGCGACTTTTTGAAGCCGACGGTGTTGGCGTTGGCGATGTTGTTGCCGGTGGTCTGCAGATCGGTGGATGCGGCATTGAGGCCGCTGAGTGCGGTACTGAAGCTCATAGAATCACCTCCTAGAGAATTTGTTCGATGTCCTTGAAGTCGACGCTGCCCAGGCCTTCCAAATCCACCTTGAGGCCGTAGCCGCCCTTGGCGGTGGAGACGCTTTCCACGGTGGCCGGCACCAGGGTGGTGAGGGCCTGGTTCTCGCCGCCGACCACCCCTTCGGCCTGGATGCGGTAGCGTCCGGGTTCGGCGAACTCGCCGTCGTCCTTGATCCCGTCCCAGCTGAAGGGGACCCGTCCTGCATCTTGGGGTCCCAGCTCCAGGGTGCGGACGGTGATGCCCTGGGGATTGACGATTTTGATCCGAACTCCGGTGGCCGGCGTGTCGAGCTTGAGGGCGCCGTGGATTTCGCCGCCGGGGGACAGGCGAGCCTCGTGGCCTTGCACCAGTACCTGCCTTCCCACCAGACTGGCGGCCTGCAGGGCCTGGTCGGAGCCGATGGCCTTGGCGAAGTCGGCGAAGGATTTCTGCAGGCTCTGAATGCCGGAGACGGTGCCGAACTGGGCCATCTGGGTCAGAAACTCGGTGTTCTCCATCGGTTTCAGGGGATTCTGATGGGTCATCTGGGTGGTCATGAGCTTGAGGAAATCCTCCTGGCCCAGTTCGTTGCGGGGCTTTCCGGCGCTTTTAGGCTTCATCAGCCCCAGTTCTTGAAGGCGGTCCACGTTCATGGCTTACTGCCCCATCTTCAGGGTTTGCATCATCATTTCCTTGGCGGTGTTGAGCACCTCGATGTCGTTCTGGTAGGAACGCGAGGCGGCGATCATGTTGGCCAGCTCCTCCACCGGATCGACGTTGGGTTTGAAGATGTAGCCGTCCTTGTTGGCCATGGGGTGGTTGGGGGCGTATTCCATCCGCAGCGGCTCCGGGCTTTCCACCACGCCGAGGACCTTGACCCCGGTAGCGACGGCGTGGAGGCGGTCGAAGGCGTTGCGGAACTGGGCCGCGAACACCGGCTGCCGGGACTTGTAGGTTTGTTCGATGCTGCTGGAGACGCTATCGACGTTGGCCAGATTGCTGGCGGTCAGGTTGAGCCGCAGCATCTGGGCGTTCATGCCGGAACCGGCGACGTCGAAGATCTTGAAGCTGGACATGGCTTACTCTCCCCGAATCGCTGTCATGAGACCGGAAAATTTGCCGTTGACGAAGCGCAGGCTGGCCTGATAGCGCAGGGCGTTCTCGGCGAACTTGGCCTGCTCGATGTGCTCCTCGACGGTGTTGCCGTCCAGGGCGGCCTGCTGGGGGACACGGTAAAGCAGACGGAAACGCGCATCCTCATCATCCAGCGACAGATGATCCGGACTGGTTTTCCGGATTGGCAGTTTGGGCGTTTCCGGCCCGCGCAGCAGTTTGTCCACGTTGAAATCCCGGGCCTTGTAGCGGGGGGTGTCGGCGTTGGCCAGATTGGAGGCCAGCACTTCCATGCGCCGGGCCCGGAGCTGGAGCGCTTGCGGATGAAGCCCTAGGGCGTTGGCAAAGCTGATCTTCATGGGACTACCCGATACCTGCAATTGATCTCGCAGCTAATCCAGCATCTTCCGTGCCAGGATTTTATTCAAGAGAAATCAATTGGTTGGGGTTTTCGTTCTGGGCGTGGCGGCAAAATTTTGCCGTCGTGACGGATTTCTGCCAGTCAAGCCGGACGTTGGTAAATCCAGGTTCCCCGCAGGGAAAGCGGTTGCAGCGCTGCGACCGGCTCCGCCAAGGTTTCGGTGCTGCTGAGAAAAAGATAGCCGCCGGGCTCGAGGGCGGCGGCCAGACGCTGGAGGATGTCGCGCTTGGTTTCCGGCGTGAAGTAGATCAGGACGTTGCGGCAGAAGATGAGATCGAAGCGCCCGAGGGCGGTGCAGGGTTTGAGGAGATTGAAGGGCTGGAAGCGGACCAGCGCGCGGACTTCGGGTTTGAGCCGCCAGCCGTTGGCGTGAGGTTGAAAATAACGCTGCCGGATCGCCTCCGGCAGGCCGCGGCTGAGGGACAGGTCGGAATAGACCGTCCCGGCGGCGGTTTTCAGTACCTGTTGCGACAGATCGGTGCCGACGATACGCAGGTTGGCCCGTGGCAGCCGGCCTTCGCGCACGGCTTCCAGGGCGGTGATGGCGATGGAGTAGGGTTCCTGGCCGGTGGAGCAGGCGGCGGACCAGATCCTAAGGGGGCGGAAACGCTGCCGGCTCAGGTCGGCCAGCAGTCGTTCCTTTAACAACTCGAAATGCCCCCGGTCACGAAACCAGAAGGTTTCGTTGGTGGTCATGACGTCGATGATGCGGCTGCGGACTTTCTCCGGCAGTTGCCCGCGGACCAGCGCCTCGATCAGGGCGTCCAGGCTGCCCAGGCCGGTTTCCGGCAGGATCTGACTCAGGCGGCTCTGGACCAGGTAACGTTTGCCGTCCCCCAGGGTGATGCCGCTGTGCTCGTGCAGAAAGCGCTGGAAGTCGCAAAACGCGGTCTGCGATAACGTGTCTCCATTGGGGGACGTCAGGTCCAGGACACGGGCGCCTGCCATCAGGCCGCCTTTCTGGCGTCGTATTCGCGCAGGCGCTCCTGGACCGCGGTGGCCAGCTCGTCCGGGGCAAACTTGGCCAGGAAGCGGTCGGCGCCCACCTTCTTCACCATCGCCTCATTGAACACGCCGCTGAGGGACGTATGGAGCAGGACGTAGAGATCCTTCATCTGCGGGTGTTCGCGCATTTTGGTGGTCAAGGTATAGCCATCCATCTTGGGCATCTCCACGTCGGAGATGACCATGCTGAGGAAGTTGTTGAGGTCCTTGCCTTCCTCGATCCAGGCGCTCAGCTTTTCGTAGGCATCCTGACCGTCGCGGGCCAGGGTGGCTTCGACCCCGAGCTGGTCCAGCACCCGTTTGATCTGATTGCGGGCGACCATGGAATCATCCACCACCAGGATGTGATGTTCGCTGTCCAGGATTTCGCTGTCGATGACGCCTTCGGAAACCTCCTCGTCACCGCCTATGATCTCCTTCATGATCTTTTCCACGTCGATGACCTCGATCAGTTCGCCCTCGAACTCGGTCACCGCAGTCAGATAGCTGTCCTTGCCGGTTCCCCGGGGCGGCGGTTTGATCTGGTCCCAGCCCATGTTGATGATGCGGTCCACTTCCCGGACCAGGAATCCCTGTACCGAGCGGTTGTACTCGCTGACGATGACATAGCCGCTGCCGTCCCGCGGCAATGCCGGTCCGCCGATGCCTTTGGAAATGTCGAGAATGGGGACGGTCTGGCCGCGCAAATGGGCCATGCCGCACATGACCGGGTGGGCTTCCGGTACCTGGGTCAGGGGCGGGCAGGAGATCACCTCCTTGACCTTGAACACGTTGATACCGAAACGCTGCGGTCCCTGAAGGCGGAACAGCAACAGCTCCAGGCGGTTGTGCCCGGCCAGCTGGGTGCGTTGATCGACTCCGGCAAGAATACCCGACATGGTGCCCTCCTTATGGGAGTTTGTGCAGAGTTTTTTCCTGTATCGGCCGGCTTGCGGCGGACTTGAAAACCAATTCTGGCCCGAATATCGCATCGGATTTTGCGTGTTTATGTCATCAGGGGGTCTTCCGATGCGAAGGGTCTTGCTGGGATTGCTGTTGTCGCTGCCTTTGACGACTCTTTCGGCGGCAGTCGAGAGGCAATCGCTTGCCGCGGTACGGCAGGCGGTCGCTGCGCAATTGGCGTCGATCTTCCGGCGGCAATGGCAGGATTTTGACGTTCAGGTCCCGCCCCTCGATCCCCGGTTGCAGCTTCCCGCCTGTTCCGCGCCACTGCGGATCGAGCCCTTGCGGGGGGAAGTCAAGCCCGGTTCCCTGTCCGTACGGGTGCACTGTCCGGGAGACAGGCAATGGTCGATCTATGCCAAGGCGGTCGTGCGGGTGTACCAGCCGGTGATCACCCTGCGTCAGGGGTTGCCCAAGGGCACGCGGTTGACCGCGGCGATGGTGGCGCTGCAGCGGCAGGAACTGGGGAGGCTGCGCCAGGGCTATTTCACCGATCCATCCCGCGTGATCGGTTTGCGGCTGCGCCGTTCCCTGCCGGCCGGTGCCGTGCTGCAGCCGGGGATGCTGGTCGCCGACACTCTGGTGCATCGGGGGCAGGCGGTGACCATCCAGGCAAGCCTGGGAACCCTCGAAGTGAGCATGGAGGGTCATGCGTTGATGGACGGCGCCCGGGGAGAGCGGATACGGGTGCGCAACGACCGCTCGCGACAGGTTGTCGAAGGGGTGGTCCAGGGGCCGGGCGAAGTCCGGGTCCAGCTTTGAGCTAAACTTTCAGCAAACCCTGCCGTTACAAGCTTCGGGATGACATCTTCAACGAGGGCGTGAGCATGATGATCAATTTGCGTGCCGTGACGGGAAAGCCCGAACCGGCCAATACCGGTCCACGGGCGCTGCGCAGGCTCGAAACACAAACGGGCGCCCGTCAAAGCGACGGCGATTCCCTGGCGCTGACCGATGCCGCCGCCAGGCTCAAGGAGGCCGAGCAGGCCCTGAGCCGGGCTGAGGTCATCGACATGGCGCGGGTCACCCGGGTGGCCAACGCGCTGCAGGACGGCAGTTACCAGATCGACGCGGAACAGATTGCGGAAAAACTGTTGGAATTGGACAGCCAGTTGCCCTGACCGGAATTCAGCAGATGGACGAAAGACAGCGAGGGTTTTTGGTTTGGTTGGGCCGGCTCGAAGCGGACATCCGGCAGATGCAGTCATTGCTGGAGCAGGAAGGCGAGGCGCTGAGAAACCGGCAACTGGCCGAGCTGTCCCTGCTGGCCAGGGAAAAACAGGAAACCGTGGCGCGTATCGACGAGCGTCTCGGTCAGTTACCTGCCGTTCCGGGGCCAAAGGAGGCGGCGATCGAGCAATTGTTCGAGACCCTGGACCTTCGCGAGGTCGGGGAGGTTCAGCGTGTCTGGGTCCGGGTGAAAGAGACGACGGCGCGCTGCCGTGAACTCAACGAGGTCAACGGCGCCATGATCGCGCTGCTCAACGAACAGACCCGCCGGTCCCTGGGGATCTTGCTCGGGCAGCGGTTCCAGCAGCTGTGTTACCGGGCGGACGGGCAATCCCATACCGAGGCGGAAGCCCGGCTGCTGGGGGAAAGTTAGGAGGCGGTGTGCTGGCTCTGATTCGAAACCGGAAGCGCGGTGCATCGTCCACCGCTTCCGTCAGGGCACGGCCGGAAAATCCCCATTTCGTCCATGACGGGGAGAAGATCCGGCGGATGCTTAAATCGCTGCAGCAGAACGAGACGGTCATTTCCCTGTATTTTCCGGATCGCCCGGACAAGGAATACGCTTCTTCGGTTTTCGAGGTAGGGCGGGGGACGCTGCTTCTGGACCAGGTCAGCGATTCCGAAGGTCACGAGGCGCTTCTGGCCCGGCGCAAATTCCGCGCCATGAGCAAATACAAGGGCGTGACCGTCACTTTCGACTGCCACCTGGCGGGATTGCAGGAGGACGGCGACGGGGTCCGTTATCAGGTCGCTTTCCCCGAGCGCGTTTTCTATCCCCAATTGCGGGAAACCTTTCGTCTCAAGATCCATGACTTGCAGATTCCCATCCATATCCGGGGTCACAGCCCTGATGGCGCGGGGGAGACGGTGGCCGGACAGGTCGATGACATCGGATACAATGGTGTCGGTTTCATCCTCGAATCCAACCTGTTTATCCGCAAACTCGACGTGCTGCGTTATTGCGTGATACGGCTGGGTGAGGACCGAAATTTGACCTTCGACCTGCGGGTATGCAACGTGCGGGCGATCGTCAAGGGGCGGCGTTATCGTATCGGCGGCAAGTTCGTCAATTTGTCGGGCAGGAACGCCGCCCTCATCCGGCGGGAGGTCACCCGTTTCCAGCGCCTGCTTCGCCAGCAGGAACGGGAGGGAGGATCGGATTAACCGCCACGCAACTGCCTGGAAGCGCGGAGGTTGCGGAAGATCAGCGGCGCCTCCGGCGGGCTGTCGGCCTCGGCGATGGCCTGATCGATCAGGCGGCGGTTGGGGGACTTGGCGCACACCGGGTCGGTGGCGTTCATGTCGCCGGTGAGGAGATAGGCCTGGCAGCGGCAGCCGCCGTAGTCCTTGTGCTTCTCGTCGCAGGAGCGGCACGGCTCGGGCATCCAGTCGAAGCCGCGGAAGCGGTTGAAGATTTCCGACTCCTCCCAGATTTCGCGCACGCTCATCTGCCGCACGTTGGGGAATTCGTCGATGGGCAGCTCCCGCGCCGAATGGCAGGGCAGGGCGGCGCCGTCGGGGGCGATGGTGAGGAAGGTGGTGCCCCAGCCGTTCATGCACGCTTTGGGGCGGTCCTCGTAGAAGTCGGGGATGACGTAGTAGATCTTCATCTTCCCCTTCAGCTTTTCCTTGTAGCTTTGGGCGATGGCCTCGGCGCGCTCGAACTGGGCCCGGGTGGGCATCAGCTGGACGCGGTTGAGGTGGGCCCAGCCGTAATACTGGGTGTTGGCCAGCTCCAGATAGTCGGCCCCCAGCTCGATGGCCATCTCCAGGATGCCCTCCATCTGCTCGATGTTGTGGCGGTGGATCACCACGCACAGGACCATGGGATAGCCCTGTTCCTTGACCCAGCGGGCCACCTGCTTCTTGTGCTCAAAGCTCTCGGTGCCGGCGAGGAAGTCGCTCAGGTCCTTTTCCGGGGCCTGGATGCTGACCTGGATGTGGTCGAGGCCGGCCTCCTTCAGGGCGGCGATGCGCGCTTCGGTCAGGCCGTAGCCGGAGGTGATGAGGTTGGAGTAATAACCGAGGCGGCGGGCGTGGGCCACCAGTTCCTCCAGATCCCGGCGGGTCAGGGGTTCGCCGCCGGAAAAACCCAGCTGCACCGCGCCCATCTCCCGGGCCTGGGTCAAGACCCGCTTCCAGTCCTCGGTGGAAAGTTCTTCCTCGTGGCGGGCGAAATCCACCGGGTTGGAGCAGTAGGGGCACTGCAGCGGGCAGCGGTAAGTGAGCTCCGCCAGCAGCCAGCGCGGCGGGCTAAGCGGCGGTTTCGATCCAGCCGTTTTCAAGGGCGATCTCCAGAAATTCGCGGATGTCGTCGGTAAGACCTTGCGTCTGGTACTTGCGTTCCAGTTCTTCGACGATGGTCCTGAGGGTGTGCCTGCCGTCGCACAGCTTGAGGATCTCCGCCGAGGTGGCGTTCAGCTCCACCAGCCCCTCCGGATAGAGGATCACGTGGCGCTGCTGGGCCTCCTCCCACTGCAGCCGGTGCAGGGGAGAAAAGCGCAGCGGGGTGTCGGGATCGAGACTCATTCCTGGATGTTGAAGTAGGGCGGTTTGTTGTCGATGTAGGCCAGCCACATGGCGTCGAGCATGGTCCAGAGGACGTCGAGCTTGAACTGGAGGATCTCCAGCGCCCGCTCCTGGAGCTGGCGGCTTTGGCCGAAATAGTCGAGGGTGAAGGCGAGGCCGTGCTCCACGTCACGGCGCGCCTGGCTGACCCGCTTCTGGAAGTAGGCCAGTCCCTCCGGCTTGATCCACGGATACAGCTCCGGCCAGCCGGCCAGGCGCTGCTTGTGGATGGTGGGGGCGAACAGCTCGGTCAGGGACGAGCACACCGCCTCCTGCCACGGGGCGGTGCGGCAGAAGTTGTAGTAGGCATCGACGGCGAAGCGTACCCCGGGAAGGACGTGCCTCAGGGAGGTGATCCCCTCGCGCTGAAGGCCGCAGGCCAGCCCCAGCTGGATCCAGGCCTCGATGCCGCCGGGATCGTCGCCATGACCGTCGTGGTCGAGGATGCGCTGCACCCACATCCGCCGGGTCTCCCGGTCCGGGCAGTTGGCCATGATCGCCGCGTCCTTGCGCGGGATAGTCACCTGATAGTAGAAGCGGTTGAGCACCCAGCCGCGGATCTGGTCCTCGTTGAGCTTGCCCTCGGCCATGAGGACGTGATAGGGATGCTTGATGTGGTAGTACTTGCCCTTGTCGCGCAGTTTGGCCTCGAATTCCTCCCGCGACCACGGCTGTTGGTTCGTCATACGCGGATCTCCATGGTGTCGTAAGCCACCTCGATGCCGGCCTCGGTCAGTTGCCGGCGCTCGGGCGAATCTTCGTCCAGAATCGGATTGGTGTTGTTGATGTGGATCAAAATCCTGCGCGTCTCCCGCGGCAGGCGGTTCAGCACTTCGATCATGCCGCCGGGGCCGGACTGGGGCAGGTGGCCGATTTCGCGGGCCTTCTTGGCACTGCCCACCTTTTTCATCTCGTCGTCGGTCCAGAAGGTGCCGTCCACCAGGACGCAGTCGGCTGCCTGCATGGCCTCGAACACGTGGGGCTCGATTTCCCCCAGGCCGGGGGCGTAGTAGAGCTTTCTGCCGCTGGAGATCTGCTCCACGATCACGCCCACGTTGTCGCCGGGATGGGGATCGTTGCGGTGGGGCGAGTAAGGGGGCGCCTTGCTCACCAGGGCGTGGCTGTAAAAGCGCAGGTCGTCGAAGCCGGGAATCTGGAAAGCGCTGCCGTCGATGGGCAGTGGATGGCGGTGGACACCGCAGTAATGGCCCAGCATGGTCAGGACCGGGAAGCCGGAGGTCAGGTCACGGTGGACCGGATCGGCGCAGTAGATCTCCAGCGGGGAGGTGCTCTCGCGCAGGATCAAGAGTCCGGTGGTGTGGTCGATCTGGGCGTCGATGAGGACGATGGCTCTGATGCCGGTGTCGCGCACCCCGCGTTTGGGCTGGAGCGGCGGGTTGGCCTCCAGCTGGAAGCGGATGTCCGGGGAGGCGTTGAACAGAACCCAGTTGTCCCCGTCCTCGCTGACGGCGATGGACGACTGGGTGCGGGGGCGGGCGTTGATTTCACCCCGGCGCAGACGGCGGCAGTTGTCGCAGTTGCAGTTCCACTGGGGGAAACCGCCGCCGGCGCCGGAGCCGAGCACACGGATGAGCATGATGGCGTCCTATGGGAATAAAAAAGGGGCTTCGCGAGGAAACCCCTTTGCTGAAAATCGAACCGCGAGATTAACGGTTGTAGATGTACATGGTGACTTCAAAACCGAAGCGCAGATCGTTGTAGCTGGGCTTTTCCCACTTCATGTCGCGTACCTCCTTTGAAGGATCTTGTGATTTTCCCGAGATTTGAAGTATACGGCCCCCTTTGGGGGAGCGCAACCATCCGTGACCAGGAATTTTTCATCTGTCGCTTCCACGGGAGAAGGCCGGGAAGGCAGGTCATTCGGCCTTGCCCTGCTGGCGCCACCAGACGATGCCCCATACCGTCAGCACGACCAGCGTCACGGTGGCGATGACGACGGCGTTGCCGACAAACCACTGATAGACCGCATCGGCGGCGCCGAAGATCTTCTCCAGGGTTTCCTCGTCCAGATGCCAGTGGCCGGCGTGGGCGAATGCGGCGGTCGGCAGCATCAGGAGCCATGCGGTGATGATCGTTCTCATGAGGACGCTCCACAGGTTGGACAGGAAGGGTTGCGGGGCAGGTTAACGCAGTGCCAGCTCATCTGCAATCCGTCCAGAATCAGCAGACGGCCGGTGAGGGGGCGGCCGATGCCGGCGAGAACCTTGATCGCCTCCAGCGCCTGGACGCTGCCGACGATGCCGGTGACGGGGGCGATGACCCCGTTCCGGCTGCAGCGTTCCTCCAGTTCGCCCTGGTCGGGATAGAGGCAGTGATAGCAGGGGCTGTCCGGCTGGCGCGGATCGAACACCGCCACCTGGCCCTCGAAACGGATCGCCGCCCCCGACACCAAAGGCCTGCCAGCCTGGACGCAGGCGCGGTTGACGGCGAAGCGGGTGGCGAAGTTGTCGCTGCAGTCGAGCACCAGATCGGCCCCGGCCACCTGTGCGGCCAGGGCTTCCCCCTCGAGACGGCGGCACAGCGCCTCGACCTTGACGTTGGGGTTGAGGGCGCTCAGGGTGGCGGCGGTCGATTCGGCCTTGGGCCGGCCGATGTCTTCGGTGTGATGGGCGATCTGGCGCTGGAGGTTGGACAGTTCCACGGTGTCGTCGTCGGCGATGGTGAGATGCCCGACGCCGGCGGCCGCCAGATACATGGCCGCAGGACACCCCAGCCCACCGGCGCCGACGATCAGCACCCGGGCTTGAATTAATTTTTCCTGTCCCCATATGTCGAGCTGAGGCAACAGGATCTGACGGCTGTAGCGAAGCAGGAGTTCGTCGTTCATAAGGCTCCGGAAGGGAAAATGCGGGAAAGCACTTGACAGCCGTCCTGGGACGACTATTATTAGCACTCAAACAAAGTGAGTGCTAACAAGTTCCACGGCAATCCGAGTTCAACAACGTAGATAAGGAGTGAAGCCCATGAAACTGCGTCCTTTGCACGACCGAGTCATCGTCAAGCGTCTGGAAGAGGAAAAGACCTCGCCGGGCGGTATTGTAATTCCCGACACTGCCAAGGAAAAACCGATCAAGGGCGAGGTGCTCGCCGTCGGTAACGGCAAGATCCTCGAAAACGGCGATGTGCGTCCCCTCGACGTCAAGGTTGGTGACAAGGTGCTGTTCGGCAAGTACGCCGGCACCGAGGTCATCATCGACGACGAAGAACTGCTGGTGATGCGCGAAGACGACATCATGGCGATCCTGGAAGGCTGATTTCCAGCTTCTGACAAACAAATTTCCATTTCTTTCAAATTCTGAGGAACAGCAATGGCAGCAAAACAGATCAAATTCAGTGATGACGCCCGTCACAAGATGGCCGAAGGCGTCAACATCTTGGCGCAGGCGGTGAAGGTGACCCTGGGTCCCAAGGGCCGCAACGTGGTGCTGGAAAAGAGCTTCGGCGCCCCGACCGTCACCAAGGATGGCGTCTCCGTAGCCAAGGAGCTCGAGCTGAAGGACAAGTTCGAGAACATGGGGGCGCAGATGGTCAAGGAAGTTGCCTCCCAGACCTCCGACGTGGCCGGTGACGGTACCACCACCGCCACGGTGCTGGCCCAGGCCATCCTCAACGAAGGCCTGAAGGGCGTGGCCGCCGGCATGAACCCGATGGACCTGAAGCGCGGCATCGACAAGGCTGTGCACGCCGCTGTCGAGGAGCTGCAGAAGCTTTCCGTCCCCTGCACCGACACCAAGGCCATCTCCCAAGTGGGCGCCATCTCCGCCAACAACGACGAGGCGATCGGCAAGCTGATCGCCGAGGCGATGGAAAAGGTCGGCAAGGAAGGGGTGATCACCGTCGAGGAAGGCTCCGGCCTGGAGAACGAGCTCGACGTGGTGGAAGGGATGCAGTTCGACCGCGGCTATCTGTCGCCGTACTTCATCACCAACCAGGAAACCATGAGCGTGGAGCTGGAGAATCCTTTCATCCTGATCCATGACAAGAAGATCTCCAGCATCCGCGACCTGCTGCCGGTGCTTGAAGCGGTGGCCAAGGCCGGCCGTCCGCTGCTGATCATCGCCGAGGACGTGGAAGGCGAGGCCCTGGCGACCCTGGTGGTCAACAACATGCGCGGCATCCTCAAGGCCTGTGCGGTCAAGGCGCCGGGATTCGGCGACCGCCGCAAGGCCATGCTGGAAGACATCGCCATCCTCACCGGCGGCACCGTGATTTCCGAGGAACTGGGCATGAGCTTGGACAAGGCCACCCTGGATCAGATGGGTACCGCCAAGAAGGTCGTGGTCACCAAGGAAGACACCACCATCATCGACGGCGCCGGCAGCAAGGAGCAGATCGAAGCCCGGATCAAGCAGATCCGCGCCCAGATCGACGAGGCCACTTCCGACTACGACCGTGAGAAGCTGCAGGAACGCCTGGCCAAGCTGGCCGGCGGGGTGGCGGTGATCAAGGTCGGGGCGGCCACCGAAGTGGAGATGAAGGAAAAGAAGGCACGCGTGGAAGACGCCCTGCACGCCACCCGCGCTGCGGTGGAAGAAGGCATCGTGCCCGGCGGTGGCGTGGCCCTGGTGCGGATCCAGCAGAAGATCAAGGATCTCAAGGGCGCCAATCACGATCAGGAGGTGGGCATCCAGATCGCCCTCAAGGCGATGGAAGCCCCGCTGCGTCAGATTGTCGAGAACGCCGGCGAGGAAGGCTCGGTGGTCTACAACAAGGTCGCCGAAGGCAGCGGCAACTTCGGTTACAACGCCGCCACCGGCGAATACGGCGACATGATCGAGATGGGCATTCTCGATCCGGCCAAGGTGACCCGGACCGCGCTGCAGAACGCCGCTTCCGTGTCCGGACTGATGATCACCACCGAAGCCATGGTGGCCGAAGAGCCCAAGGAAGAATCCGCGGGTGCCGGCGCCGGCGGTGGCATGCCCGACATGGGCGGCATGATGTAACCGCCCTGCGGCGATCCATGCCAGGCATCGAGGCCCTGTCCGGTTTCCGGGCGGGGCTTCGGTCTTTTTGGAGGAAAGGAAACATGGCACAGAAACGTTGGCACATCTGGGTGTCCGGCCGGGTTCAGGGGGTGTTTTACCGCGCCCACACGGTGGAGGAGGCGCGGCGGCTGGGCCTGACCGGCTGGGTCAGGAACCTGCCCGACGGCCGGGTGGAAATCGTCGCCGAAGGCGAAGAGAAAGCGTTACAGGCGCTTTTGGACTGGTGCCGGGAAGGCCCGCCGCTGGCCCAGGTGACCGAGGTGGTCTGGCGGGACGAAGGGCCGGCGACGGGGGAATTTCACGGTTTCGGCGTGCTGCGATAGCGGACCTGCTTCGCCGCTGCCGCCTTGATGTGGCCGATGACCCAGGCGTTTTCGCCCGATTCCCGGAGCGTCTCCAGGGCGGCGGTCTGGGTTTCAGGCGGGACGCAGGCGATCATGCCCACCCCGCAATTGAATGTCCGCAGCATTTCCGCCGTGTCGATATGGCCCTGCCGTTGCAGCCAGCGGAAGACCGGTGGCCATTCCCAGCTCGACAGGTCGATCTCCGCCGCCAGGCCTTCCGGCAGCACCCGCGGCAGGTTTTCGGTGATGCCGCCGCCGGTGATGTGGGCGAGGGCGTGGACCGGCTGGGCCTCGAGCAGCCGGAGCAGCGGTTTGACATAGATCCGGGTCGGCTCCAGCAGCCAGTCCGCCAGCGGCCGTCCCTCCAAAGGCTGGGACAGATCGGCGTCGCTGACCTCGAGAACCCTGCGGATCAGCGAGTAGCCGTTGGAATGGGGGCCGGAGGAGGCGAGGGCGATGAGGACGTCGCCCGCCTGCACCCGGCTGCCGTCGATGATCCGGTCCTTCTCGACAATGCCGACGCTGAAGCCGGCCACGTCGTACTCGCCACCACCGTAGAAACCGGGCATCTCCGCCGTCTCGCCGCCGATCAGGGCGCAGCCGGCGAGCTCGCAGCCCCGGGCGATGCCGCTGATGACCCGGGCGGCCACATCCACATCCAGCTGGCCGGTGGCGTAGTAGTCGAGGAAAAACAGCGGTTCGGCCCCCTGCACCACGATGTCGTTGACGCACATGGCCACCAGGTCGATGCCGATGGTGTCGTGGCGGTCCAGCTCCAGGGCCAGCTTGAGCTTGGTGCCGACGCCGTCGGTGCCGGCCACCAGCACGGGACGGCGGTAGCGCGCCAGGGGCAGCTCGAACAGGGCGCCGAAGCCACCGAGGCCGGCGAGGACCTCGGGGCGGAAGGTTCTTTTGACCAGCGGCTTGATGCGTTCCACCAGGGTGTTGCCGGCCTCGATGTCGACGCCGGCGGATTTGTAGTCGAGGGGCGCTTGATCTGCCAAGGGGATGCCTCCACTTTGTTCGATTGAAAGATGCAATGCTGCTATTGTACGGGACGAGCAGGGGTGAGAGGGAACCGACGATGACCTGGTTGACGCCGCGCAATCTTCCCAATTTCATCACCATCTGCCGGATCCTGCTGGTGGGGCCGACGGTATGGGCCATTCTGCGGCAGCGCTTCGATCTGGCCCTGGCGCTGTTTTTCATCGCCGGGGTTTCCGACGGTATCGACGGGTTCCTGGCCAAGCACTTCGGCTGGACCTCGCGGCTGGGCTCGCTGCTGGACCCGCTCGCCGACAAGCTGCTGATGGTGTCGAGCTATGCCGCCTGCGCCTGGACCGGCTTGCTGCCGCTCTGGCTGGTGGTGCTGGTTATCGGCCGCGATATTCTCATTCTGGTGGGGGCGACGGCCTATTATTTCCTCCTGCACCCCTTCGAAGGGCAGCCCTCCTGGATCAGCAAACTGAACACCCTGCTGCAAATCCTGCTGCTGCTGGCGGTATTGTGGCATCATGGCCTGAGGCCACTGCCGGTTTCGCTGACGCACGTATTGATTTACGCGGTGGCGGCGACGACAATAGTCAGCGGCCTGCATTATCTCTGGTCCTGGGGAAGGCATTTGCTGCGGCAGCTGTAAGGATTTCCCCCGCAGGCCGACTCATGGGTCGATCTAATTCGTCAAGGAGTTTTTGTGATGAGCAAGTACCAATTTTCCCGGGGCGCGGTCCTGGCGACGGCGGCCGCGGCCATCTTCAGCGCCGGCTGCACCTCGCAGAATCAGGCGGAGCAGGAAGGCAAGGCGGCTGCCGGCCAGCCGCAGGCGGCCCAGCCCGGTCAGGCGCCGATGCAGCAGCAGGGCCAAGAGGCCATGCAGGGCATGGAAGGCAAGGCCAAGGGCATGATGGAGGGCATGAAACAGCAGATGCAGGGCGCCGTGGATCAGGCGACCGAAGTCAAGGTGGCCTGTTTCGGCATCAACGACTGCAAGGGCCAGTCCGAGTGCGCCACCCCCAACAACGCCTGCAAGGGCATGAATGCGTGTAAAGGCAAGGGATTCCTGTACGTCAGCATGAAGGAATGCGAGGCCAAGGGCGGCAAGGTCATCACCCCCAGCATGTGAACCGGCGGCCCGCCGTCAGGCGGGCTGTGCAGATGCCATGACGTCCCGCCCCTTTCCCGGCTTCGGCCTCGGCCTGCGCAAGGAGCACTACGAAGCCGTATTGGCGCAACAGCCGGCGCTCGGCTGGTTCGAGATCCTCACCGAGAACTACCTGGTCGATGGCGGCAAACCGCTGCACTATCTCGACCGCATCCGCGCCGACTACCCGCTGGCCATGCACGGGGTGTCCCTCTCCATCGGCGGCACCGACCCCCTGAACCGGGAGTACCTCGCCCGTCTCAAGGCCCTGATAGCGCGGGTCGAGCCCCTGTGGGTGTCCGACCACCTGTGCTGGACCGGGGTGGACGGCCTCAACCTCCACGACCTGCTGCCGCTGCCCTACACCGAAGAGGCGCTCGGCCACGTGGTCGCCCGGGTCGGGCAGGTGCAGGATTTCCTGGGGCGGCGCATTCTGCTGGAGAACGTCTCCAGCTATCTCAGCTATCCCGAATCGGCAATGCCCGAGTGGGAATTTTTGGCCCAGGTGGCCGAACGGGCCGACTGCCTGATCCTGCTCGACATCAACAACATCTACGTCAGCGCCCGCAATCACGGTTTCGATCCCGACGCCTATCTGGCGGCGATTCCGCCCGAGCGGGTGTGGCAGTTCCACCTCGCCGGCCACACCGACCTGGGGGAGGTGGTCATCGATACCCACGATCACCCCGTCCGCCGGGAGGTGTGGAACCTTTTCGCCCGGGCCGCGGCCCGCTTCGGGCCGGTGGCCACCATGATCGAGCGCGACGATCACATTCCGCCGCTGGAAACCCTGCTGCAGGAACTGGACCAGGCCCGCCGCATCGCCGAGCCCTTGTGGACCCATGAAGCTGCGTGAACGGTCGCTTTATTCCTCCAGCAGCAGTTGGTCGGGATGCAGTCCCATCGCGTTGGCCAGGCGACGCAGCGTGGTTCTGCGCGGTCTTGATCCTTGGCGTTCCAGACGGGCGATGGCGGATTGCTTCATACCCGCCAGGTCGGCCAACTGCGCCTGAGTCAGCCCCAAATGTTCACGCCAGGCAGCCACCAGGGAGACGCCATCAATCACATGCCGCTCCACCACATCCTGTGGAATGCCATGCTCGCGAACCTGCGTGGCGCGCCAAGCCTTGAGCATTTCCTGGAAGCGGTCCCACGGAACCACGGCAAAAACAGGTCTGCCGTTTTTCTCGATCACTTGGAAATCAATAGGTGCGGGCATCGCGTTTTTTCACCTCTTCGATACTGACAATGTGGGCGTGATCCAACACATCGAACAACACCCGGTAATCGCCGACGCGCAAACGGTAGCCGTAGTGGTGATTCTTCAATGCTTTGATGCCGGGCACGTTCGGAAACGCAGACAGATTGCGGGCAGCCTGGACGATCCGAACCCGGGTTTGTTGGTCCTTCAGCTTGACCAATTGCTTCAATGCCTTGGGCGTCCAGATCACTTCCATGCGGGATATTATAACAAAATATAACAATGGTGGGCGGCATTTCCAGCTGTCCGGATAACAGTTCGATTGGTGATCTATGTGATTGAGGAAGCAAGCGAGAGGGGGGATGTATTATTTTTTGTATGAAAAGAGGCGGTGGCTACCGGAAACCCTGTTGCAGGTGCCGGACCAGGCCCGCCGCATCGCCGAGCTCCTGTGGACCCATGAAGCTGCGTGAGCGCCAGCGGCAGTTGCAGCAGGACATCGTCGCGGGTCGGAAGTCGGACTGGCCGGGGCTGGCGGTCTACCAGAACGCCTACCGCCTGCGCCTGGCCGAGGCCCTGGCGGTGGATTATCCGCTGCTGCGGTGCTGGCTGGGGGAGGCGGCTTTTACCCGCCTGGCCCGGGATTATCTCGCCGCCTGCCCGTCGCGGCATTTTTCCATCCGCTGGATCGGCCACCGCCTGCCCGAATTCCTCGCCCGGCGGGGAGAGGCGGCGCTGGCGGAGTTCGCCGCCTTCGAATGGGCCCTGGGGCTGGCCTTCGACTGCTCCGACGCCAAACCGCTGACCGCCGACGATCTGATCGCGGTGCCCCCCCAGGACTGGCCGGGGCTGCGCTTCCGCTTCCATCCCAGTGTGCAGCTCCTCTGGCAGTGCCACGCCATCCTGCCCCTCTGGCGAGCCCTGCAGGCCGGCGCCCCCCCGCCCCCCTGCCCACCCCTGGAAGCGCCGGTGCCGGTGTTGATCTGGCGGCGGGAACTGCGACAGTTCTTCCGCTCCCTGACGCCGGAAGAGGCCGGCGCCTTGGAACGGCTGCAGCAGGGGGAAGATTTCGCCGCCTGTTGCGAATGGCTGGCGCGACAACCTGCCGTGGATGACGCCGCCCAGCGCATCGTGTCTTGGTTACAATGTTGGCTAGGAGAGGGGCTGATCGTCGGATTTTGCGTTTGAACAGGCGAAAGCGGATCCTGCCCAGCGGTTCGGTTGTCAGACCACAATAGACAAACTCAACACGATTACTTTGCCATGACCCAAGAAGCAGACACCCGTTTCGATGTCATCCTGCTGGATTCGCCAAGCGTTGAAATGCTGATGGAAAAACTGAATCTTTCCCGGCAGCAGGCGGAACGTTTGGCCAGCAAGCGACTTGCCCGGCGCAATATCCCCCTTGAGGAAGCCAAACAGGTTTGCGCCAAGCTACGGGCCTTGGGATTGACATGCAATTATCGCCCCACGCTGTTCAGTGGCGCCAAGCTTGAGTTGGTGCCCCTTGATGAGCGGCCCGCTGAGGAAAAATTTGTTTGTCCTGCTTGTGGCCATGAACAAGCGGTCGGTGACGGTACCTTCCACCAATGTGAGAAATGCGGCGTCGTCAAGGAAAAATGGGAGAAGGTACAAGCCGAGAAGTTGGAGCGGGAACGCATCAAACGGGCGCTCCTCAGACGACACGAGGAAGAGCGCCGCCGCTGCGAAGAAGAAGCGGCCTGGGAGGAGGAGAGAAGGCGCCGCGAGGCATTGGAGGAAGAGATCCGGAAGCAGCTGGGGCTGCCGAAGTTCATGCACAGCCGTACCGCCCTGTTCAGCTCAGCCTCCTTGATTCTGTTGGGAGGCGTGCTTGCCGGTGCTGTGGGCATGATGGTTTACAACAACAGTGGCTCTGAGCAGCCACCTCCTCCACCTAGATAGTGTCGTCACAATATTGATGCCCAAATGGCGATACAGCGGATATGCACGGCGGCAAGGAAGGAAGCCGTATTTTTGGCATAACGGGTGGCGATACCCCGCCAGCGCTTGAGATGCAAAAAGGCGTTCTCGACCAGATGGCGCAGACGATACAAATGCTTGTCGTATTCACGCCGATGCCTGCGATTCCTGCGGGAAGGGGTGACAGGCTCCATCCCTTGCTCTTTGGCCTGGGCGATGAGGGCATCACTGTCGTAACCTTTGTCTGCCAACAGGTACTGGGCGTCGATTCCCTCGATCAGGGTTGCAGCCTGGCTGCAATCCGCTGTGGGACCTGCTGTGACAACCATTCGGACCGGCAGACACAGCGCTGTCACGGCCAGATGTATCTTGGTGTTGAGCCCCCTTTTGTGCGCCCCATGTCCTGGTTGCCGCCTTTGGCGCCGGCCGCATGAGGGTGTACCTTCACATGGCTGGCATCGATCATCAGCCATTCGTAATCCGGCTCATCGATCAGCTGCTCGAGAACCTTCTCCCACACCCCCTTGTCCCGCCAGCGGCAGAACCTTCGATGGACGTTCTTCCAATCCCCGTAATCCGGTGGCAGATCCCGCCAGGGGGCGCCGGTGCGCAGAATCCAAAACACCGCATTGATGAACTGCCGGTTGTCTCTGGCCACCCCGCCCCAGGCGCCTCGGCGCCCGGGAAGATGCGGTTCCAACAGCTCCCAAACCCGGTCGGAAATATCGTGGCGGCGGTGTGCAGGTGTCGTCATGGCGCAGGTCCTGTGATAAAGTCCAAACAGACGTTCAGTATCTCACAAACTCGTGACGACAGCATCTAGGGTGGCGCCAGGAAGCGGATACGACGACAGCCTATCTTCAGCAACTAGCTGCAACTTCCTCCGCGCCTGAAGTACAGGTCAAGGCGCTTGCGGCCCTTGCGGTGGCCAAATTCCGACAGCGGGATATGGAAGCAGCCAGCAATGCCTTGAACCGCTTGCAACAACGACTCGCCGGCCTGCCGGAGATTGACGGAATCCGTCTGCAAGCGGAACTGGCCGAATCCTATCGAGCGCTTGGCCAGTTGGCGCTGCTTTTCTCCGCCTTGGAGCGGGGCATTGAATTGGGCCGCCTGCGTCACGACAACGCATTGCTGCGTCTGACCGCCTTGGGATTTGCCGCCGCCGGCGCGCTTGATCGCGCTTTGGGAATACCCGGGTTGATCCGAGACGTGCAAAAAGCAGATCGCTTGAGGCTGACCCTGTTCGAGCGCACCCTGTACGATGACCGCGACCCGGCGGAGGGATATCGCTTGCTGGAACGCCTGGACGTTTTCCGGCTTCCCGGTTACCGCCTCCGTGCCGCACTCATGTTGTTTCAATTCGCCACGGCACACGAACTGGCGGCGAAACGTGCAGACTATTTGCATGTTGTAACGAGAACGCTTGGAGAATTTCGCGATCAACCCGAAGATTACGCCATCGCGCAAGCGGTTGTCGGCCGCTGGCTGTTGCGTAGCGGGGAAAACACCTTAGCCCGCCAGGCGTTCAATGAAGCCCAAATGGGCGCTATGTCTCTTGCCGGGGAAACAGGGGACAAGACCCGCCAGGTCGTCGCGCTTCAGCTGGCGAAAGCCGGTCTGACTGCGGAAGCCAAGACGCTGGCCGGTCTGATAAGCGCCGAAGCGCTGCGGCAGGAGACGACAACGACAATACAAACGCTCGAAAAAATCTGGCTGACAGACCGTTAGGACGCCGAGGTTGACGCCGGCCGGGCAGGGGGGAAAATAGGACCCTTTTGGCAACAACAAGGATAGGACTTCCACCATGTTGACCTGGCTGTCCCTGCTTCCCGCCCTGGTGGCGATTCCAGTGGCGATGATCACCCGCCGCGTGCTGCTGGCCCTCGGCCTCTACATCTTCCTCGGCGCCTTGATCTTGGAGGGGGGCTGGCTGCCGGACGCCTCGGCGCGGATGGTGAGGACCGTCTGGCAGGTGGCCACCGACCGCGACAACGTCCTCATCATCGTCTTCAGCCTGTTGATCGGGGGACTGATCGGCCTGATCCAGCGCTCCGGCGGCATTCAGGGCTTCATCCACTGGGCCGAAGAGCGCTGGTTGAACCACGATCCACGCAAGGTCAGCGGCCTGGCTTTCCTCACCAGCATGGCGCTGTTCATCGAAACCTATTTCGGCGTGCTCATCGCTGGTCTGGTGGCGCTGCCCCTGTTCGACCGCTACAAGCTGCCGCGGCTGCGCCTGAGCTACATTCTCGACACCACCTGTTCTCCCAAGTGCATGCTGATTCCGGTGAACGCCTGGGGCGCCTACATCATCACCCTGCTGGCCGATCAGGGAGTGGCAAGCCCCGCCTGGGTGCTGGTGAAATCCCTGGGGTTCATCTTCTACGGCTGGGTCGCCATCGCCCTGGTGGCGGTGGTAGCGCTCACCGGCTGGGAACTGCCCTGGCGGTTGCCGGTTTCGGAAAAGATCGTCGGCGACCTGCCCCACTTCGGTACCGCCATCGAGCCTTATCCCCAGTCTCCTGCCCATCCGCGCTATCTGTGGTGGCCCATCGCCGGGCTGGTGGGCAGCGCCCTGCTCCTGCTGCTGGTCACCGGCGATGCCCCGCTGGCCATCTTCAGCGCGGTGCTGGTGACGCTGATCGCCACGGTGATCTATTTCCGCCTTGACGACGTCCTGCCCTGGCGGGAGATGGCGGCCCCGGTGCGCGAAGGGGTGCGGGTCATCCTGCCGTTGATGTATCTGCTGATCTTCGCTTTCTCGGTGGGGGCGACCACCCACGCCCTCGGGACCGGCGAATACCTGGCCGGCACCCTGCGGGGGGAGCTCGATCCCCTGTGGCTGCCGTTCCTGGTGTTCGGTATCGGCTGTCTGATCTCCTTCGCCACCGGCACCTCCTGGGGCACCTTCGCCATCCTCATCCCCGCCGTGGTGCCGATGGCGGAGGCTTTCGAGGTTTCCACCGCGCTGCTGGTCGGCGCCGCCCTCAGCGGCGGGTTGTTCGGCGACCACTGCTCACCGGTATCCGACACCACCATGATTGCCTCCCTCGCCGCCGGGGTGGAGCCCATCGAACACATCCGCCACCAGTTCCCCTACGCCCTGCTGGGGGCCGGGGTGGCCCTGGTCCTCTATCTGATCGTGGGTTTGGCGATGGTCTGACCGCAGGCCGCAACGCCGCAGCTCCGCCAGCGCCAGGGACTGGAAGCGGCGGTTGCGGTAGGCGATCAGGAAGGCCAGGGCGAAATAGCCGTAGGGCAGGCGGGGGCTGTCCGGCAGCGCCTGCAGTTCGGTATAGGGGCGGGCCGGCGCCAGGTGATGGTGGGCGTGGCGGCTCAGTCCCAGCACCAGGCAGGTGGAGCACCAGGTGTCGGTGTGCCAGGCGTGGTGCGCGTCGGGGGGCGTGCCGGGACGGCGGCTCAGGCCCCAGTGCTGGATGTAGTTGATCGCCTCCAGGTTGCGCATCGCCATGAACGCCTGTAGCGCCACCGCGACGGCGCCCGCCGCGCCGTAGAACCAGACGACCAGCCCCAGGAGCGCGCCTTCGGCGGCCAGTCCCTGCAGGACCCGGTGGTGATGCCAGCCCAGATGTTTGCGCCGCAGCCGCCGGCATTCCAGCTGCCAGGCGCCGCGGAACTGGCCTCTCAGGCTGCGGCGCCAGAAGTCGGCATAACTTTCCCCCGGGCGGGCGGTGGCAGGGTCTTTCGCCAGCCCCACGCGGCGGTGATGGCCGCGGCGGTGTTCGACATAGAAATGGTCGTGGCCGCACAGGATCAGGAGCAACCGTCCCAGCCGGCGGGGCAACGGGTGGCGGCGGTGGATCAGTTCGTGGGCCACCAGGATGCCGGAGAGCGCGGCGTTGCTGCCCGCCAGGAACTTGACCGCCGCCAGCTCCGCCAGGCTGTCGAGATTCCAGCTCCAATGGCGGGTCATCTCCAGCAGCAGCCAGGTGTCCGCCCGGAACAGGCCGGCCAGCAGACCGGGGACCAGGCCGGGCTTCTTCTACATGTGGCTGACCGAGCTGTGCGGCTTCGACTGGCTCGCCGGCGAGGAGTGTAAGGTCATGGGGCTGGCGGCCTACGGCCGCTTCGATCCGGAGATCGCCCGCCGCCTGGAACCGCTGCTGTGGGTCGAAGGGCTGACGCTGAAACAGAATCTGCGCGCCATCCTGGACACCCTGCTGTGGCTGCAGGCCTACGGCCGCGTCCCCGGAGACGACCCCCTCAAGGCCGCCAACCTGGCCTGCACCGGCCAGCGTTTCTTCCGCGACCGCCTGCTGGAACTGATCGCCAACCTGCACCACGTCTGTCCCCAGGCGGATCTGGTCCTGGGAGGCGGCTGCGCCCTCAATTCCGCCGCCAACGGGGAGATCGTGGCCAACGGCCCGTTCCGTCGCCTCTACGTGCCCAGCGCCCCCGCCGCCGACGGCACTGCCCTGGGAGCCGCCTGGCTGGCCTGGCGCCACGATCATCCGCAGCAGCCGTTGCCATCCGGTCCCTTGAGCCCCTACCTCGGCAGCGCCATCGATCGCGGGCGGCTGGAAGCGTTGCTGCGCCACAGCGGCCTGGCGGCCCGCCGTCACCCGGACGATCTAGCGGCGACCGTGGCCGCCGAACTGGCCGCCGGCCGTATCGTCGCCTGGATGCAGGGCCGGGCCGAGTTCGGTCCCCGGGCCCTTGGCAACCGCTCCATCCTCGCCTATCCCCGCGACGCCGACATGCCCCGCCGCCTCAACGCCGAAGTCAAATTCCGCGAGGCGTTCCGCCCCTTCGCCCCGGCGGTGCTCGACGAATGCGGCCCGGACTGGTTCGAGGACTACCAGTTCAGCCCCTGCATGGAGCGGGCCCTGCGCTTCCGCCCCGAATGCCGCGACCGGGTCCCGGCGGTGGTCCACGCCGACGGCACCGGGCGGCTGCAGAGCGTGCGCCGGGATCTCAACCCCCGCTTCCACGCCCTGATCGGCGCGTTCCGGGATCGCACCGGGGTGCTGCTGCTGCTCAACACCAGCCTCAACCGCATGGGAAAGCCCATGGTCCATTCGGTGGAGGATGCCCTGGCGCTGCTTTTGACTTCGGGGATCGACCTGTTGGTGATCGATGACTGGCTGGTGCGCAAACCCGCTTGAGTCCTGGCTCGACCGGCTCCTGGCCCAGGCGCCGGAGGTGGACGCCGAAACGGTGCTGGCGCAAGCGGCCGGCTCCCTGCAGGATGCGGCGCTGTGCCGCCGCTGGCAACGATGGCTCGCGCCGCTGGCCGCGTGGGAAGGGGGATGGCTCGACGGCATGGCGACCGTCGCCAGCGGCGGCAGCGAATTCGGGGCGGCGTTGCTGCGGCTGCAATTGTCCTTCCCGGATGCGGAGGAGCGGTTGCCGGCATCCGGGCTCTGGGACGACGATCTGGCCTGGATCCGGGCGCTGGCCGAAGGCGGCAGCGCCCGGACCGCGGTCGTCCTGGGCATGACCCTGGCGCATGTGGAACTGGAAGGCGGGGTGTTTGGCCTCGGCCGGCCGCCGCGGCCGCGCCTGCGGCAGGCGTTCGGAGAGGCGTTGCGCCTGAGCGGCGTCAGCCGCCGCGACAAGGACTTTCAGGCCGGCCGGCGCTTCTACCGCTGGCGCACCTGGCTCTGGTGCCGCCGGTGGCTGGGGGAAACCACGCCCCAGGGGCGTCTGCTGCTGCGGCTGCGGGCCAAGGCCCGTTACGGGCGCGGTTTCCATGCCGGAGTCCGGATCGGGGGGCGGTGTCTGGACGACTGGCTGGCCGGGGAACTGGACAGCCGTTTCCTGCAGGCCCTGCGGGACTCGCCTGTCATCAATTGCGGCCGGCCGCAGTGCAGCCGCCTGCTGCGGGCGCTGGATCTCGGTGGCCCCATGTTCGGGGTTTTCGACGCCGACGACCGTCGGGCCCTGGAAGACTGGCTGGCGGCCGGGATGCCGGTGGCGGAACCGGACATTCCCGCGCTGTCTTTGCCGTCCCCGCCCCGCGAGTGGCATCCAGGGCCGGTAGTGCTGGACCCGCCCGGGCTCTACCACACCCTGCTCGATCCCCGCCGCGAGGCCCGCGCCGCCGCGCGCCGTTACGTGGAGACGGTGCTGGCCCGGGCCCGGCGTCGGCATCGGGGTTTCGCGCCCGCCCCCGGGCGGCTTGCGGCCTGGCTCGAAGCGCAGTATCGCCACGCCTGCGAGGACCTGAACGCCGGTCCCTGGCCGTGGCTGTCGCGGGCCGCCTGCCGCTGGGGCATCGAACAGCTGGCGCCGGCGATTCTGGTCGACGGCGCCTGGCTGCAGCACAGCGCCCGTTTGCGGCGGCGGTGGCCGGCGGTGGGGCGGCCGTTGTGGCGCATCTACCGCGACGAACTGGGGGACGGAGCGCCCGCGCGCCATCACGGCAACGTCTACCGGCGGCTGTTGCGCCAGGCGGGAATCGATCTGGCGGATTTCCGCAGCGAGGCGTTCATCCATCATCCGGGCTTCATCCGCGGCGCCTTCGATCTGCCGGCCTTTCTCCTCGCCGTCGATGCCGTGGCCGAGGACTATCTGCCGGAAATCCTGGGGCTCAACCTGGCCATCGAATTCAGCGGCCTGGGACGGTTGTACCAGCGCCTGGCGGCGACCCTGGAGTCCCACGGTTTCGATGTCACCATCGTGCGCCTGCACCAGTCCATCGACACCCTCGCCGGCGGTCATGCCGCCCTGGCCCGGGAAGCCGTTGCCGCCTATCTGGTCGCCTTCGAATCCGGCGGCCCTGCGGCGGTGTCGAGCCAATGGCGCCGCATCGCCAGCGGCTGGCACGCTCTGACGATAGCCAGCCGCCGCTTCGCCCGGCACCTGCTCTGGGGCTGGTTTTGGCGTTTCGGCCTGCCGGAACGCCTTCGCTTTCAGGGTGCTACGTTGGGATAACAGCGGTGGACCGCCTCGATTTCCTGCAGCACCGCCTCCGGCAGTTCCAGCGCGATGCTGGCGATGTCGGCCTCCAGCTGTTCCAGGGTGGTGGCGCCGATGATGTTGGCGAGCAGGAACGGGCGGGTGTTGACGAAAGCCAGAGCCATCTGCGCCGGGTCGAGCCGGTGGCGGCGGGCGATCTCCACGTAGCGGCGCACCGCCGGTTCCACGTGGGGGCCGCTGTAGCGACGGTAGCCCGGGAACAGCGCCAGCCGGGAGCGGGGTGGCAGGCGGCCGTCAAGGTACTTGCCGCTCAGGACCCCGAAGGCCAGGGGCGAATAGGCCAGCAGACCCACGTTCTCGCGGTGGGCGATCTCCGCCAGGCCGATCTCGAAGCTGCGGTTGAGGAGGTTGTAAGGGTTCTGGATGCTGACGATCCGCGGCCAGCCGTGTTTCTCCGCCAGTCGCAGATACTGCATGACGCCCCAGGGGGTTTCGTTGGAGACGCCGATGGCGCGCACCTTCCCTTCTTCCACCAGCCGGGCCAGGACCGCCAGGGTTTCCTCGATGGGAATGCCGTCGGTCCCGGGCTGGTGCCGATAGCCGAGACGGCCGAAGAAGTTGGTGCGACGCCCGGGCCAATGGACCTGATACAGGTCGATGTAGTCGGTGCGCAGGCGCCGCAGGCTGCCTTCGACGGCCTGACGGATGTGCTTTTCGTTGAGGCAGGGGCCGCCGCGGATATGGGCGATCCAGTCGCCGGGGCCGGCCACCTTGGTGGCGAGGACGATGCGGTCGCGGCGGCCGGTCCTGGCCAGCCAGTTGCCGATGTAGGTTTCGGTACGCCCTTGGGTTTCGGCCTTGGGCGGAATGGGATACATCTCGGCGGTGTCGAAGCAGTTGACGCCGCGCTCGAAGGCCAGATCCATCTGGGCATGGGCCTCGGTTTCGGTGTTCTGCTCGCCGAAGGTCATGGTGCCGAGGCAGATGCGGCTGACTTCCAGACCGGTGTCCCCAAGGGGCTGACAGGGCATTTTCATGGAATTGTGCTGCGGGAAAGTTGGCTTCGGGCTATTTTATAGCCGTTTTCAGCTTTCGGAGTCACCATGTCCTCATCCAATGAAGCCCATACCTGGTGGCTGAGTATCGCCGCAGGCGTCGTCGTCGTCGCCGGCGTGCAGGCGGCGGCCGACATCCTGGCGCCGCTGCTGCTGTCGCTGTTCATCGCCATGATCTGCTGGCCGCTGGTGGATTGGCTTTACCAGCGCAAGGTGCCGGCGTGGGGGGCGATCGCCATCGTCATGCTGGGGCTGATCGTGGCCATGACCCTGATCGGCCTGTTTCTGGGCCAGTCCATCAACCACTTCATTGACAACCTGCCCTATTACCAGAGCCGGCTGCAGGCCAGCCTCGGGGTGCTGGTGGAGTGGCTGCAGCGTCTCGGCATCGACGTGTCCCGGGAGGAGTTCGAGCAGACCATCAATGCCGGGCGCCTGATGGGCTTCGCCGGCACCCTGCTGACCACCCTGACCAATGCCTTCGCCAACACGGCGCTGATCCTGTTCTACGTGACCTTCATGTTCATGGAGGCTTTCATCCTTCCGGCCAAGCTGCAGGCGGCCTTCTCCGTCTCCAGCCGGGCGTTCCGTTTCGAGCGCTTTTTCGCCAACCTGCGCCGTTATCTGCGGCTCAAGACCCTCGTCAGCCTGGCCACCGGGGCGGCGGTGGCCCTGTGGCTGACGTTCCTGGGGGTGGACTATCCGATCCTCTGGGGTTCGGTGGCCTTCGTCCTCAACTTCATTCCCAACATCGGCTCCTTCATCGCCGCCATTCCCGGCATTCTCCTGGCCCTGGTGCAGCTGGGGCCGGAGGGGGCCTTCTATACCGCCCTCGGCTATCTGGTGGTCAACACCGTCATCGGCGGTTTGATCGATCCGCGGGTGGTGGGCAGCGGGCTGGGGCTGTCCACTCTGGTGGTGTTTCTGTCGCTGATCTTCTGGGGCTGGATTCTGGGGCCGGTGGGAATGTTCCTGTCGGTGCCGATCACCGTGGTGGGAAAGATGCTGCTGGAGGAGCATCCCCAGACCCGCTGGATCGCCGCCCTGTTGGGGGACGGGCGCAGCCGTACCGGCCTGCCGGACTGAAGCGGATTTTCGGCTACCTTTAATCGTAACGGTCACTCTTTCAGGGAGCCGACGGATGACGGGAAATCGTTTGTTGCAGGTGGCGCCCAGCCGTTTCGAGGCCTGGGTGGACGAGGAGGCGCTGGCCCGGCTGGGGCAGTTCGTGGTGATCGATGGCCGCGGCGTCCGGGTGCTGGGGCTGGTCAACTGGAGCCGGGCCGAGGACGGCGGTTTCCGGGTGGGGCTGCTGCCGCTGGGCGAGCTTGACGAGCGCCGCCGTTTCCAGCGCGGAGTGCGCCGTTATCCGACGCCGGGCGCCGGCATCGCCGCGGTGGACGAGGACGATCTGTGCCAGATGTTCGCCACCTTCAGCGCTTTCGGTTTCGGCATCGGCGAGGTCAGCGGCCGCACTGGGCAGACCGCCTACCTGAATCCCAGCGCCCTGTTCGGGCGCAGCTTCACCATCCTGGGGCAGTCCGGCGCCGGCAAGTCCTGGACCGTGGCCAGCCTGCTGCAGCAGGCGGTGGCGGCGATGCCCAAAGCCCACATCATTCTCCTCGATCTTCACGGAGAATACTGCTGGCGCGACGATGAGGGCACCCTGCACGCCGCTTTCCCGGAGGGGACCTACCGCCACGTGGACGCCCGCCGCCTGGAGATTCCCTACTGGCTGATGACCTTCAGCGAGCTGATCGATCTGCTCATCGACCGCAGCGACGAAGGCGCCTCGGTCCAGACCGCCTTCCTGCGCGACACCCTGCACCGGCTCAAGAAGCGGGAGGCCGAGCGCCTCAACATCGGCTTCGTCTCCATCGACGCGCCTATCTGGTTCTCCATCGAAGAACTGTACCGCGAGTTCAAGGCCGCCAACGAGCAGCGCACCGACTTCGGCAAGACCAAAGGCCCCCTGTTCGGTCAGTTCGATGAGTTCCTGGTCAAGCTCCAGAGTCGCTTCAACGACGTGCGCTACGACTTTCTCCTCAAGCCCCGGCGGCGCAACGATTCCGAATCCCTGGCCGGGCTGCTGCGGGATTTCGTCGGTCTCGGCGATCCCAGGTGCCAGATCACCGTCATCGACCTCAGCGGCGTGCCCTTCGACGTGCGTCCGGCGGTGTCGGCCCAGATCGGCCGGCTGGCGTTCGAGTTCAACTACTGGAACCCGCGCCGGCGCGAGTTCCCGCTGGTGTTGATGTGCGAGGAGGCCCACGCCTACATCCCCCGCGCCGGCGGCAGCCGGTTCGAGGGCACCCGGCGGTCGATGGAGCGGATCGCCAAGGAAGGACGCAAATACGGTGTCGGCCTCGGGGTCATCAGTCAGCGTCCCCACGAATTGTCGGAGACGGTGCTGGCCCAGTGCAGCACCTTCATCTGCCTGCGCCTGACCAATCCGGACGACCAGGCCTATGTGCGCGACCTGGTGCCCGACGCCGAAAGCGACCTGGTGGACGTGCTCTCCACTCTCGGCCGCGGTGAGGCGATGGTGATGGGGGAGGCGGTGCCGCTGCCCACCCGGGTCCGCATCCGCCGTCCCGATCCGGCGCCCCACAGCCAGGATGTCAATTACCACGCCGCCTGGCGCGGGGGGGCGGAGGATCTCAATGTGGAAGCCATCGCCGAGCGCTGGCAGCGCCAGGGGCGTTACTGAAGCCGGAACAGCTGCAGCTGCCGTCCCGGCGTCTGGAAGACCGGCGTCAGTCCCGCAGGAGGTGGCGGGTTGCCGATGAAGGGCAGCAGGCGCAGCAGCAGGGCATCGGCGGGGGCCGTCAGACGCCAGGCGGCGATGCCGGCGGGGATCTTCCGGGGCAGGTAGCCGAGGCCGGTTTCCCCGGCCCAGCGCTGGACCGAGGCGATCTGGGCGTGGAGGTTGTCGCCCGGCGGGAAGATCCTCACTTCCAGCGGCAATTTCACCCCCGTCAGCCGTTCGACTTCGTCCACCCGGCTCAGCAAACCGGCGTTCACCAGCAGATAGCGGGGTCGCGGCGGCGTGTTGCGGCGCAGCGCGGCCAGCCCCTCCACGGCCGGGGCGGTCAGCCAGCGGGCCAGTCGCCGCAGACGTTCTTTGTCGGCACTGAAACCGCCGCTGAGCAGGCGCCACAGTTCCCGCGCTTCTTCCGGGAAGGCGTCCGCTGGCGGCTGCCTGACCCAAACCTTCCGCCCGCTGAGAAGATCGACCCGGTGGGCGTCGTCCCACCAGGCCAGAATCAGGGCGTCCGGTTCCAGCTGGCCCAGGGTTTCCCCCAGGGCCTGCCAGTGTCCCCAGGCGGGTGAGTCCGGCGCGGGCACGAGGGCCTGGCGGGATTGGCCGTCGTCGCCCCGATAGCGGGCCACGTACAGGGTCAGGCGGCGCCCGTCGGGGTGCTGCATCCGCCAGCGGCTGAGGGCGTCGATGGGATGGCGGCCGTGGTAGCTGGCCGGTACCGGGACCGGTTCGGTGGTCACCTGCCACGGTGACGGGCGGGGCCAGAAGAAGCTGGCGATGAGGACGGCGCCCGCCAGCAGCAGGGCGCCGCCCAGCCAGAGGCGTCTCACCTGCGCCGGCCCAGCACCACCAGGCCGCCCACCAGCAGCGCCGTGCCCAGGGGCAGGCGCAGATCGGCGCCCGCCAGCCGCAGGGAGTCGGGCAGGAAGGCGAGCCGGGTCTTGGCCTCAGCCCGCAGGCGGGTGTTCTCGTCCATGATCTCGGTGTAGTCGCGCAGCAGCGGCGACCAGCCCTCGCTGTAGGTGTAACCACCGGGATTGGCGTGCACCAGACCCTTGTAGAGCTTGATCAGATCGTGCTCCCACATCTCGGCATAGATCCGCTCCACCCGGGAGGGGTTGTTGCCCTTGGCCCAGAACAGCTGGAAGAAGCCGCCGGGGGCGTCCTTCTCCGGCGCCGGCGGGGCCGGGCGGTTGGTCTTCTGTCCCGGCAGCAGGCCGTCGTCGTAGAGCTTCTGCACCACCTGTTTGGCCGCCTGTTCCACCTTCAGCCCGGCGAGGATGCCCTTGTCGGCGGTTTTCAGCCAGGTACGGCCGAAGCGGGGCGAGTGGCACTGGCTGCAGGTGCCGACCCAGGCGTCCAGACGCTCCTGGAACCAGGGGTGGTCCAGGTTTTCCGCGATCGCCGGGGTGGGGTTGAAGCCCCAGCGCACCTTGCGCACCAGGTTGTGGGAGAACTCACCCTGGTACTCGAAGTGGCACAGCTGGCAGGTGGGCGCGGTGTAGCCGCCCCGGGCGATGGCGTCCTTGAGGGGCGCCTCGAAGTTCCACTGCTGCTTGTGGGTCTGATAGACGGTGCCGTGCTTGGACAGCAGGTAGTTCTCGAACTCGTTGTGGTCGACGCCGTTGTGGCAGGTGGCGCAGGCCTCCGGCTGCCTGGCCTCGGCGGCGGAGAAGCTGTGACGGGTGTGGCAGCCGTCGCATTTGTTCTGCTGGTAGTGGCACTGGTCACAGCCCTGGGCGATCTCCCGTTCGGCCATGGCGGCCCAGACGGCGGTCTCCACGTTGGCCTTCCAGTCCACCGCGTGGGAGGGATGGCCTTTGGGCCACTGTCCCTGGGGCCAGGTCTGTTCCTTCTCCGATTCGGCCTCGGCGAACTGTTGCACGTGACAGGTGCCGCACACCGCCCGGTCCGGCAGGCGCAGGTCCTTGTCGTGGCGGATCTTGTCCTTGCCGACGCCGCCGTGGCAGTCGATGCAGCCTACCTGCTGCAGGTGCTCGCCCTGCTTCAGCAGGCCCTGTTCGACCAGGTTGGCCTCCACCTCGGCCAGCAACTTTTTCTTGTAGGCGCGCACATCGGAATCGGGCAGGGTGCGGATGCGCCCGAGATGGGCGTGGGTGCTGTCCTGCCAGGCCTTGACGAAGCCCGGGGTGACCCCTTGGTGGCAGGCGACGCACTGGTCGCGGCTGACTTCCCCCTGGACGGTCCTGGGAGGTTCATAGAAATCCACCGGATTCCAGTAGCGCTGGATGGGAATGGGCTGCCAGTGGTCGGCGAACTTGCCCTTGCCGGGATGATCGCGGTGATATTGTTCGATCATGGCCTTGGGGTCGGTGGCGGCGACGGCCGGCAGTGCGAGCGCCAGCAGCAGCGTCAGACGCAGGAACGTGGCGAACATGGCTTTCTTCTCGTGGCTTATGGTTTTTTGTCGCTATCTTACCGCAGGATTTTGGTGCATCCCAGCGCTCCACGCCGTTCAGGTGATGACCGTGGGCCCGTCGCGGCCGGTGCGCTGTTTCACCTGGCTCAGGGTTTCCGCCAGTTCGATCAGCTCCGCCAGGGTTTCCTGGGTGTCGAGATCGAGGCGGGTGGGGTCGGGTTCGTAGCGTTCCATGTAGATGCGGAAGGTCGCGCCCTCGGTGCCGGTGCCGGAGAGACGGAAGATCAGCCGCGCCTCCGGTTCCAGCAGGATGCGGATGCCCTGGCCGGTGGTAACGCTGCCATCCACCGGGTCGGTGTAGCTGAAGTCGTCGGCGGCGCGGGCGGTGAAGCTGCCGAAGCGCTGCCCGGGCAGCTCGGGAAGCTTGCGGCGCAGGTCATCCATGATGGCGTGACCGGTGTCACTGGGGATGGCTTCGTAGTCGTGGCGGGTGTAGTAATTGCGGCCAAAACGGCGCCAGTGGTCTTTCACCAGGGTTGCCACCTCCTGGCCGGAGGCGACCACGATGTTGAGCCAGAACAGCACCGCCCACAGGCCGTCCTTCTCACGCACGTGGTCGGAGCCGGTGCCGAAGCTCTCCTCGCCGCAGAGGGTGATCTTGCCGGCGTCGAGCAGGTTGCCGAAGAACTTCCAGCCGGTGGGGGTTTCGTAGCAGGGGATGCCGAGGGCGTCGGCGACCCGGTCCACCGCCCGGCTGGTGGGCATGGAGCGGGCCACGCCGCGCAGGCCGGCGCGGTAGCCGGGGGCGCGGTGGGCGTTGGCGGCCAGCAGCGCCAGGCTGTCGCTGGGGGTGACGAAGAAACCGCGGCCCAGGATCATGTTGCGGTCGCCGTCGCCGTCGGAGGCGGCGCCCAGGGTGGGGGCGTCGGGGCCGTACATTTTCTCCACCAGTTCCCGGGCGTAGGTGAGATTGGGGTCGGGATGGCCGCCGCCGAAGTCCTCCAGGGGCACGGCATTGATGACCGAGCCTTGCGGGGCGCCGAGCTGTCCTTCGAGGATGCGTTTGGCGTAGGGGCCGGTGACCGCGTGCATGGCGTCGAAGCAGATGGACACCTTGCCGGAGGTGAGTGCCTGGCGCATGCGGTCGAAGTCGAACAGCTGCGCCATCAGTTCGGCATAGTCGCTGACCGGATCGATGATGCGGAGGGTGGCGCCGTCGAGCTGGTGTTCGCCCAGGGTGTCGAGGTCGATGTCGTCCATGACCGCGATGCGGTATTCGCTGATTTCTTGGCTGCGGCGGTAGAACGCCTCGGTGTATTTTTCCGGCGCCGGGCCGCCGTTGTCGATGTTGTACTTGATGCCGAAGTCGCCGTCGGGGCCGCCGGGGTTGTGGCTGGCGGACAGGATGATGCCGCCGAGGGCGTGATACTTGCGGATCAGGTGGGAGGCGGCCGGGGTTGAAAGCAGCCCGCCCTGGCCCACCAGCAGGGTGCCGAAGCCGTTGGCCAGCGCCATCTTGATGATGGTCTGCAGCGCCTTACGGTTGTGATAACGACCGTCGCCGCCGAGCACCAGGGTCTTGCCCGCTTTGTCGGGCAGGCAGTCGAAGATGGCTTGGACAAAGTTCTCCAGATAGGTGGGGTTCTCCAGAAACACGCGGGTCTTCTTGCGCAGGCCGGAAGTGCCGGGTTTCTGATCCGGATAGGGCCGGGTTTGACGGACTTCGATTCGCATGGCGGTCTTCCCCCTGTTTGCCTATAGTATTTTGTAACCACGAGTTTACCACCGGGATGAGGGAGGAACCATGCGCAGTCAGTGGCTTTGGGGCATCGTGCTGCTGGGGCTCTCATGTCTGGCCTGGGGTCAGGCGGAAGAACGCCCCTGGGTGCTGGTGGACACCCGTGCCCACCGCCTCGAGGTGAGGCAGGGCGAGCGGGCGGTGGTGGTGTTCGAGCACATCGCCATCGGCCGCGCCGGGGTGACGCTGGACAAGCACGCCGGAGACAACAAGACCCCGCTGGGGGTGTTCCACATCGGCTGGATCAACCGCAAGAGCAAGTATCATCTATTCTTCGGTCTCGACTATCCCACGCTGCCCTACGCCCGGCGCGGCTGGCGCGCCGGTCTGATCGACGACCCCACCTTCCGCGACGTGATTCTGGCCAGTTTCGAGAACACCGTCCCACCCCAGGACACCCCGCTGGGCGGCTACATCGGCATTCACGGCCTGGGCCGGGCCGACCCCCGCATCCACCGCCGCTTCGACTGGACCCGCGGCTGCATCGCCCTGACTAACGAGGAAATCGAGCGGCTGGCCCGCTGGGTCGGCGTGGGCACGACGGTGGTGATCCGCTGAACTTTTGACTTGGCGCGGGTTCCTGTGCAATGATTCGCCGGGAATGGACCACAACAAAAAGGGGGATATCCATGAAAACGCTGACCAAGATTTTTGCCATCACTGCCGCCATGGCGCTGATGACCGGTTGCGCGACCCAGAAGTCTGCACTCGAGCATCTGCGCAGCGAAGTGCACGAGCTCGACGCCAAGATTTCCATGGCTTCCGACACGGCCAACAAAGCCCTGAGCGAAGCCACCGCCGCCCACGAGCATGCCGCCGAAGCCGAGGCGCTGGCCAAGGAGTGCAAGCAGATCTGCGCCGCCCACGGGGCCCATATGGAAAAGATGTTCCAGAAATCGATGATGAAATAACGGCAGCCTACGACCGTTATCCGACCGGGCCCCGCCGTTTGGCGGGGCTCAGTCTTTTGTGGCGGTCAGCAACGGCGGGGATATCCCATCGCGGGAGATTCTGACGGGAATCCCCCGACGCTCCTCCAGGGCGGTCCGCAGCGCCGCGCCGTCGATCCGAACTTTCAGGCCTTGGGTTTTCCTGGCGATCAGCGCCAGCGCCTGTTCCAGCAGGGCATCGTAGCTGTTATCGGCTTCCTCCAGCGGTGGATGCACCTCGATGTACAACGCCCCTGCCAGCCAGCCTACCTTGACCGGCTGGTTGACCAAAGTCACCGGGGTGCCCACCGGCACTTCCGGAAACAGCCTTTCGATATCCTCCGGGTACATGCGCACGCAGCCGTGGGTGACGCGCATGCCGATCCCCAGGGGCTTGTTGGTGCTATGGATCAGGTAGCCGGGGATTCCAAGCCGCATCGCATACCGCCCCAGGGGATTGTCCGGCCCGGCGGGGACCACGTCGGGCAGCGGGTCGCCCTTCTCGGCGTGTTCCTTCTTGATCGATTCCGGCGGGCGCCAGACCGGGTCCTTCACCTTGGCCACCACGCGGGTGGTGCCGATGGGGGTGGACCAGTCCATGCGGCCGATGCTGACCGGATGGGTGACCACTTGCGGGAGTTCTCCGGGGCGGGGCCTGGGAAAATAGTACAGCCGCATTTCCGGCACGTTGAGCACGATGCCGCGCCGGGGGGCGTCGGGAAGGATGAAGCGCTTGGGGATGACCACCTCCGCCCCCGGCGGCGGTGCCCAGCGGCTCAGACCCGGATTGGCGAGGCGGATCTCGTTCTGCCCCAGATCGAAGCGGCGGGCGATGTCGAGCAGGGTGTCGCCCTCTTCGACCTTGGCGACGGTGACCCGGCCTACCAGATCCTCGTCGGGCGGCGGCAGGACGAACGTGTCGGCCCGGGCGGTCAGGGACAGGAGCAGCCCTGCCAGAAGCGGTAATTTTTTCAGCATGGCGGCGCAAACCGGTAACATTGCAATTAGAATAACACCGAAATCCATTCAACAACGGAGGTATGATGAACAACGAACTGGCCAAGGCGGTTTATGCGGCATTCGAAGTGGATCCCTGGGTCAACCCGCACCGCGATCAGATCGCCATCGACTGTCAGGGCGGCGTCGTCACCTTGACCTCGGAAGTGGCGGAAATCTCCGCCAAGCGCCGCGCGCCCCTGGTGGCGAGGGACGTGGCGGGGGTGACCGCCGTGGACGACCGGCTCACGGTCAAGCCGGCGGAGACGATGGGCGACGATGAAATCCTCGTCCATCTGCGCAAGATGATTCTCGACGACCTGGCCTTGGCCCATTACGATCTCGTCACCCTCAATCACAAGGGCGAGGAAGAACTCTGGCGGGAGAATCCCGAGCATCCGGGGCGGATCGTCCTGCACGTGGAGGACGGGACCGTCTATCTGGAGGGCCGGGCCCGTTCCCTCTGTGACCGCCGTCTGGTCGAGGTGATGGCCTGGTGGGTGCCGGGCAGCCGCAACGTGGTCAACGACCTCGAAGTGGTGCCGCCGGAGGAGGACAACGACGACCAGCTCAAGGAGGCCATCGTGCTGGTGCTCGACATCGATCCCTTCGTCGATCATGAGGAAATCCTCTTTACCTGCAGGAACGGCGAGGTGACCCTCAAAGGCCGGGTGCCGGTGCCGGAGCAGATCAAGCTGGCCGAGCACGACTGCTGGTACATCGACGGCGTCAGGAAAGTGGAGAATCAGCTCGAGCTGCCCTGATGCGGCTCGAGGGGCCCTGGCTGGAAGGGCGGTTGCTGCGGCGCTACAAGCGCTTTCTCGCCGACGTGGAACTGAGCGACGGTCGCCGCATCACCGCCCACACGCCCAACACCGGCTCCCTCAAGGGCTGCGCCGAGCCCGGCATGCGGGTGTGGCTGCGCGATACCGGCGATCCGAAGCGCAAATACCGCCATTCCTGGGAGCTGGTCGAGGTGCGGCCGGGCGTGCTCGTAGGGATTCACACCGGCCTGAGCAACCGGCTGGTGCGCGAGGCCATCGCCGCCGGCCGCGTCGCTTCCCTGCAGGGTTATGACAGCATCCGCAGCGAAGTCCGCTACGGGCGCGAGCGCAGCCGGATCGATCTGCTGCTGGAGGCCGAAGGGCGCCCGCCCTGCTACGTGGAGGTGAAGAACGTCACCCTGGTCGAGGACGGTATCGCCGCCTTTCCCGATGCGGTCAGCACCCGGGGCCAGAAGCACCTGCGCGAGCTGGCGGAAATGGCGCGCCAGGGTCGGCGGGCGGTGATCTTTTTTTGCATCCAGCGCCGCGATGCCCGGGAAATGCGGCCGGCCGACGCCATCGACCCGGTCTATGGCAGGACGCTGCGGGAGGCGCTGGCCGCCGGGATCGAGGCGGTGGCGATGACGGCGGTGGTTTCTCCGGAGCGCATCGAGCTGCAGGCCGAGGTGCCGGTCGTCTGTCCGCCGCTGTGATCCCGGTAGCAGATTCGCTCCTCCGCCCGAACGAATCCGGGCGACGGCCGTCTTTAGTTACATAGCGCGCCGTGGAGAGACTCGTATGGCAATTCTGATCGTGGATGACGACCCCCATCTTGGCGGACTGCTTTCCCTGCGTCTGGGAGCCGAAGGTTATCAGACCTGCACGGCCCGCAGCGCCGAGGAGGTCTTCGTGCTGCTGGGGCTGGAGGCGGGCGTGGCCGCCGACCCGCCTGTCAAGCTGGTGATCCTCGACGTCTTCCTGCCGGACATGTCCGGCATCGAGGCCTGCCGCCGTATCAAGGCCGACGTCCGGACCGCCGACCTCCCCGTTATCATGGTCACCGGCAGCACCGAGGAGGAGCACCTGCGCCAGGCCTTCGAGGCCGGGGCCACCGACTACATCGAAAAGCCCTTCAAGGGAGTCGAGGTGGTGGCGCGGATCCGGGCGGCTTTGCGGCTGCGCCGGGAAATCGAGGAACGCAAGCGCCACGCCCAGGCGCTCGAGCAGTTGGCCGAGCAGTTGCGCCGTGCCAACGAGCGCCTGCAGGCGCTGTCGTTTCAGGATGCCCTGACCGGCCTTTACAACCGCCGTTATTTCGACGACTTCCTGGAACGGGAATTCCGGCGGGCGGTGCGCAATCAGGGCGTGCTGGCGCTGAGCATGATCGACGTGGATCATTTCAAAGCCTATAACGACCGCTTCGGCCACCAGGCCGGGGACGACTGTCTGCGCCGGGTGGCGGCGGCCCTGACGTTGGTGATCCATCGCTCCTCCGATCTGATCGCCCGCTACGGCGGGGAGGAATTCGCCGCGGTGCTGCCGGAGACGCTGCTGGACGGTGCCCTCGAAGTGGCCGAGAAACTGCGCGCTAGAGTGGCGGCGCTGCAACTGCCCCATCCCGATTCCCCCTGCGGAATCGTCACCATCAGCGCTGGGGTGGCCGCCTGCCGGCCCGAGCCCGGCGACCATCCGGAGTCTCTGATCGAGGCGGCCGACGCGGCCCTCTATCACGCCAAGCGTGCCGGGCGCAACCGCGTCAGCGCCGCGGCCTGAGCGCTTCGCCGAAGAATTCGATTCCCGCCCAGCCGTCCGCCATGAAGGTGCGGATGTTGCGGTGATCCGTGCCCGTCGGGGTGTCGAGGACGTGGCGGTAATGCTCGCCGAACAACGCCAGGGTTTCCGCCTCGTTCAGGCCGTGCAGCCGGGCGAATGCGAATATCTTGCAGGAGCCCTCGTTCTCGCCGGCGGCGTTGACGAAGCGCCGCGCACCGAGGCCGTTGGCGAAGGCGGTGGGGGTGTAATGGTAATGGGCGGCGATGGTTTCGAGCACGTCGGCGAAGGTCACCCCGTCGCCCCGGCGGATGCGGTCGATGAGTTGTCGCGGCGTCATCGGATCAGACGGGCCAGTTCCTTGAAGCGGGGATGCTTGGCGTCGCGCAGCCATTCGAACAGGACCGATTCCCCCGACACGACCACCACGCCGGCCTGGCGCATGCGTTCGAGAGCGTAGATCTTGTGTTCCGGGCGGCGCGAGCAGACCGCGTCCTCCACCAAGAACACTTGATACGGTCCCTGGAGGGCGAAGGCGGTCTGGAGCACGCACACGTGGGCTTCTTGGCCCGTGAGGATGATCTGGGAGCGGCTGGCGGCCGCCAGCGCCTGGCGGAACGGTGCGGCGCAGGTGCAGGAAAAGCCGGTCTTGGAGAGGGGGGTGACGCCCGGAGGCAGCACCGCGGCGATCTCCTCACAGGTGGCGCCCAGCCCTTCGGGGTACTGTTCGGTGACCTGCACCGGCACGTTCAGGGCCGCGGCGGCCTGGATCAGCATCGTCGTGGTGGCCAGCATCCGTTCCCGTTCGGCCTCCGGCATGGCTTCGAGCAGGCGCGGCTGGATGTCCACCACCACCAGCTGGCTTTGGTCGGCATCGCACAACATCGGCGACAGGGGCATGTAAAAGAATCCTCGCTGACAAACGGTCGATCAGTTTAACATGGCCGCGAGCGCCGGCCAGACCCGCGCCAGCATCTCATCCTGGGCCTCGGCGTTGGGATGGATGCCGTCGGCCTGCATCAGCCCGGGGCGCAGGGCCACGTCCTGGAGGAAGAAGGGCACGAAGGCGACCTGCTTGTCCCTGGCCAGGCGCTGGAAAACCACCTCGAACTGGCGCCGGTAACGGGGGCCGTAGTTGGCCGGGATCTTCATCCCCAGCAGCAGCACCCTGGCGCCAGCCTGGCGGGCCTGGTCGATCATCGCCGCCAGATTGGCCGCCATCCGCTGCGGCGGAATGCCGCGCAGGCCGTCGTTGCCGCCCAGTTCCAGGATGACGATGTTCGGCCGGTGACGGGCCAGCAGGGCGGGCAGGCGCCGGCGGCCGCCGGCGGTGGTCTCGCCGCTGATGCTGGCGTTGACAACGCGCGCGTCTTTGTGTTCTTTTTGCAGGCGCTGTTCCAGCAGCGCGACCCAGCCCCGTTCCACTTCGATGCCGTAGCCGGCGCTGAGGCTGTCTCCCAGCACCAGCACGGTGACCGCCCAGCCGGCCGGCGACAGCAGCCACAACAGCAGGATACCCGCGATACGCATGACCATTCCCTCTCCGATTCTCGCAGCGGAAGACGTGTGCAAATCCGTCCCTTACGGGGACGGCCGTCTCGACATTCTCTCTAACATCGATCTGACCGTCGAGGCCGGCGAAAGTGTCGCCATCGTGGGCGTTTCCGGTTCCGGCAAATCGACCCTGCTGGGGCTTCTGGCCGGGCTCGATCTGCCCACGGCCGGCCGCATCCACCTGGCCGGCGCCTGCCTCAACGATCTGGACGAGGACGGTCGGGCGGCGCTGCGGGGCGAGTGGGTGGGCTTCGTGTTCCAGAACTTCCAGCTGCTGCCCAGCCTGACCGCCCTGGAAAATGTGATGCTGCCGCTGGAACTCAAGGGCGGCCGCCACCCGCGGCAGCGGGCCCAGGCGCTGCTGGAGCGGGTGGGGCTGGGCCACCGCCTCCATCACCTGCCGCGCCACCTCTCCGGCGGCGAGCAGCAGCGCGTCGCCCTGGCGCGGGCCTTCGTCACCGAGCCGGCACTGCTGTTCGCCGACGAACCCACCGGCAACCTCGACCGCCACACCGGCGCCCAGGTGATCGAGCAGTTGTTCGAGCTCAACCGGGCCCACGGCACCACCCTGGTGCTGGTGACCCATGACGAGGCCCTGGCCGGCCGCTGCCGGCGCACCCTGGTGCTCGACGGCGGCCGTATCGTCCGGGGGACGCCATGAACGATCTGCGTCTGGCCTGGCGCCTGCTCAAACGCGACTGGCGCGGCGGCGAGCTGGGGATCCTGCTGCTGGCGCTGCTGATCGCGGTCACCGCCTCCACCGCCATCGTGCTGGCCGGCGGCCGCCTGAGCCGGACCATGAGCCTGCAGGCGGCCGACTTCCTCGCCGCCGATCTGGTGGTTTCCGGCCATCACCCCCTGCCGCGGGCGTGGTTGGAGCGGGGCCGGGCACTGGGGCTGGAAACCGCCGAGACGGTGGCGTTCGCCACCATGCTGGTGGAAGGCGAGCGGCTGCTGCTGGCAGGGGTCAAGGCAGTCAGCGCCGGTTATCCCCTGCGCGGCCGCCTCAAGGTCCGCCGCGGCGGGATCGAGGCCGAGGTCCGGCATCCGCCGCCGCGGGGCCGCGTCTGGGTGGCGCGGCGCATCCTCGGCGAACTGGGGCTCGAGGTGGGCGATGTCCTCCACGTGGGGGAGGCCGGATTGGCCATCGATGGCGTTCTGACCTTCGAGCCGGACGTGCGCGGCGGTTTCTCCCGTTTCGCGCCGCGGGTGCTGATGCGCCTGGAGGATCTTCCCGCCACCGGGGTGCTCGGTCCCGGCAGCCGGGCCCATTACTACTATCTTTTCGCCGGTGACGAGGCCCGGATCCGCCGCTTGCGCGCCTGGCTCGAAGATCGCCTGCAGCCGGGGCAGCGCCTGCTCGACATCTATCAGGACCGTCCCGACATCGGCCGCGCGCTGCGCCGTGCCGAACGCTTCCTGGGGCTGGCGAGCGTGGTGGTGGTGGTGATCGCCGGGGTGGCGGTGGCGATGGCGGCCCGGCGCTACAGCGAGCGCCATTTCGACGCCGTGGCGGTGCTCAAGTGCCTGGGGGCGGGTTCTGGGCGGGTGTTGCGGCTCCATCTCCATCAGTTCCTGCTGCTGGGAGGCGGCGCAGGGCTTGTGGGCTGCGGGACGGGCTGGGCGCTGCAGGAGGGGTTGGTCCGGTTGCTGCGGGCGCTGCTGCCCCCCCATCTGGTCGCGCCCCGCTGGCAGGATTTCGGCTTCGGTCCCCTGGTGGCCGGGGTGCTGCTGCTGGGGTTCGCTCTGCCGCCGCTGTTGCGGCTGCGCCGGGTGGCGCCACTGCGGGTGCTGCGGCGTGACCTGCTGCCGACCCCGGTCGGCGCCTGGCTGGTCTATGGCGCGGCACTGCTGGCGGTGGGCGGCCTGTTGTGGCGTTTCAGCGGCGAGCCCCGCCTGACCGCCTGGATTCTGGGAGGCGGTTCGGCCGCGCTGCTGCTGCTGGCGCTCCTGACCCTGGCGCTGTTGTGGGGACTGCGCCGCTGGGCCGACCGCTGGCCCCTCGCCGGCCGCTTGGCGCTGCTGGGGCTGACCCGCCATCCCGGCGCCGCCCTGGGGCAGATCCTCGCCTTCGCCGTCACCCTGGCGGCCATGGCGCTGGGGACGCGGGTGCAGGGGGATCTGCTGGAAACCTGGCGGGCGCAGCTGCCGGCCGACGCCCCCAACTATTTCGTCATCAACCTGTTTCCCGGCGAGGTGGCGGATTTCGAGCGCACCCTGCGGCAGATCGGCGCCAGGCCCAGCGCCTTCTATCCCGTGGTTCGCGGCCGCCTGCTGGCCATCGACGGCGAGGACGTCAAACGACGCGCCCGTCCCGACAGCGTCGGCGAGGCCGCGGTCAACCGGGAACTGAACCTGACCTGGGCCGACCGTCTGCCCCGGGGCAACCGGCTGCTGGCGGGGCGCTGGTGGCCCAGGCGGCCGGGCCCGCAGGTGTCGGTCGAGCGCGATCTGGCCCAAAGCCTGGGGATCGAACTCGGCAGCCGGCTGGCATTCTTCATCGAAGGCCGTCATCTCGAAGCGGTGGTGACCAGCATCCGCCAGGTGCAGTGGGATTCCATGACCCCCAACTTTTACGTCATCTTCGCGCCCGGCGACCTCGACGGCTTCGCCGCCACCTACATGAGCAGCTTCTATCTGCCCCCCGACCGTCAGGCGCAGCTGGCCACGCTGCTGCGGGACTTCTCCAACGCCACCCTGATCGACGTGGACATGATCCTGCAACACCTGCGCCAGATCCTGCGCCAGGTCAGTTTTGCGGTCCAGGCCATGCTCGGTTTCGCCCTCCTGGCCGGGGTGGTGGTGCTGCTGGCGGCGGTGCGCAGCGCCCTCGACGCCCGGATTAGGCAGGGGGCGCTGCTGAGGACCCTGGGGGCACGGCAGCGCTTGTTGTGCCGCAGTCAGTGGTTGGAATTTGCGCTGCTGGGGGGTATCGCCGGGGTGCTGGCGGTGGCGATCAGTGAGGCGCTGGCCTGGGGCTTGTATGCTTGGGTGTTTCATCTGGACTTCCGCCTCCAGGCGGCGGTCTGGTGGGGATTGCCGCTGGCCGGAGCGGCCTTGACCTCGGCGGCGGGGATGTGGAGCTGCCGCGGGGTGTTGCGCGCCAGCCCCCTGACGCTGCTGCGGGAACTGTAAAAAGCGAAAGGCGCAGCCGGGGCTGCGCCTTTCAGCGGATGGTGCAGAGGGGCGCTACTGCTTCAGATTGATCACTGGCGTCCAGCCCTGTTTGCCGGCGCAGTCGCCTTCCAGCGGCTCGACCTTGGCGTACTTCACGTAGTTGACCAGGGTCTGCTCCAGCAGTTTGGCCGGGGTGCCGGATTTGACCACGCAGACCTGCTCCTTTTCGCGCAGTTCGGGATCGGTGGCGCCCATGCGGCCGGGGGCCTGGAGCAGCAGCACGTCGCCGCCGCCGGTGACGTTGGGATTGACCAGCGTGTAGGTCTGGCCGATCTGCAGCGCCGGCACCTGAACCTGCTGCACGCCACCGCCGCCGCCCATCAGCAGCAACAGCAGAATGACCACGACCACGGCGCCGATGCCGCCGTAGAAGAGCAGCGGTTTTTCGGTGCGCAGCCTGGTCAGGGTTTCCGCCAGTTTGCCGGCCTGCTCCTCGGCCTCCTCTTTGATTTCCTCGACTTTCTCTTCGACCTCTTCCTTGATTTCCTCGGCCTTCTCCTTCAGGCCTTCCTCCTCGTTCGGCGGCGTGGTGTTTTCGTTTTCGTTGCTCATTCTGTTACCTCCTCGTTGTCGTCGGCCCGGGGTCGTTGCGATCCGAAATCTCATGCCCCCCGGGCGATTATACTAATTGCGCCTCTGAATGATAAACAGCGACAGGGCCCGCAGCAAATCGGCCTGTTCCCCCAGTGGCTCCAGGGCGGCGACGGCCTGTTCGTGCATCTCCCCCGCTTTCTGCTTGGCCCCGGCCAGCCCCAGCAGGGCCGGATAGGTGGGTTTGTTCTGGGCCCGGTCCTTGCCCTGGGTCTTGCCCAGGGTTGCGGTGTCGCTTTCCTCGTCGAGGATGTCGTCCTGAATCTGGAACGCCAGGCCGATGCACTTGGCGTAATGGTCCAGGCGCTCGCCGATTTCGGGGTCGAGGCCGGGCTTGGCCAGCGCCGCCAGGCGCACGCTGGCGCGGATCAGGGCGCCGGTCTTGTGGATGTGCATCAGCTCCAGGGCCGGCAGGTCCAGCTGCAGCCCCACCGAGGCCAGGTCGATGGCCTGTCCGCCCACCATGCCCCCGGCGCCGGCGGCCTTGGCCAGACAGTCGATCATCGCCACCCGCTGGGCCGGGGAAACATCCAGCTGGGGGTCGCTGGCCAGCACCTCGAAGGCCAGGGCCTGCAGGGCGTCGCCGGCGAGGATCGCGGTGGCTTCGTCGAACCGGACGTGACAGGTGGGTTTGCCGCGGCGCAGTTCGTCGTCGTCCATGGCCGGCAGGTCGTCGTGGATCAGGGAATAGACGTGGATGAACTCCACCGCGCAGGCCGGGGGGTCGAGGGTGTCGAGGGGCACGTCCAGGGCCCGGCCGGTGGCGTAGGTGAGCAGGGGGCGCAGGCGTTTGCCGCCTTCCAGGGTGGCGTAGCGCATCGCCTGGTGCAGCCGGGCCGGCAATTTGTCGGCCGGCGGCAGGCGGCGGTCGAGGGCCTGTTCCACCCGCACCTGGCAGGCGCTCATGAAGTCCTTGAGTCGGTTCAGTTCAGTCGTCATCGGTTTGGAAGGGTTGCAGTTGAAAGTCGTCGTCATCGTCCCGGGTGAGGATCTGGACCTTCTGTTCAGCCTCCTGCAGCGCCTTCTGGCACTGGCGCGTCAGCTTGACGCCCTGTTCGAACAGTTTGAGGGACGCCTCGAGACTCACGTCCCCCTGCTCCAGCTGGGTGACGATTTCCTCGAGCTGTTTGAGCTGGTCTTCGAAAGACGGTTTGCGTCGGGCCATCGCGGTCGGGCGGCAAAAGCCGTTACCATAAGGCGTTTGTTCCTGCCTGTCAAAACCGCCGGAGGTCCCCGTGTTCAGAAAGGAATTGGCCCGGTGGCTGCGCCAGCGGCCCTACACCCTGAGCGAGCTGGCGCAGTTGTGTGAATGCAAGCCCCGCGACGTGGAGGACGATCTGCGCCATCTGGAACGCAGCCTGGCCCGCGAGGGGCTGAAGCTGCAGGTCGAGCCGGCGCGCTGCCGCCACTGCGGTTTCGTCTTTTCCCGGGACAAGCTGCGCAAGCCGGGGAAATGCCCCAAATGCCGCCATACCTGGATCGAGGAACCGCGGGTGTGGATCGAGGATTGAAACCCTCGCCGGTCACCGTCGGCCAGGTGTTCGCCCTGGCCTGGCCGGCGGCGGTGTCGGTGCTGCTCAACAACGCCTTCAAGGTCATCGATCAGTACGCGGTCCAGTGGCTCGGGGTGGCGGCCCAGGCGGCGGTGGGGGCCTGCACCTTCGTCCTCATCGCCCTCTATGCCCTCTACAGTCTCGTTGCCGCCGGCGCCGGCCCCCTGGCGGCGCGCGCCACCGGCGCCCGGGACGACCGCTGGCGCCGCCGCGTGGTGGGCAACGGTCTGACCGGTTCTCTGCTGATCGGCGCCCTGACGCTGGCGGGGCTGGGGCTGGGGAGCGAACGGATCGCCGCCCTGCTGGGGCTGGCTCCGGCGGTGCGGGCGCAGGCGGCCGAATACCTGTTCTGGCTTGCCTGCGCCGGTCTCCCCCTGACCCTGGCGCCGCTGATCGATTCGGTGTTCATCGCCATGGGGCGGACGCGGCTGGTGATGGGGCTTCAGGTGATCGCCACCGTCCTCAATGCTGTTCTCAACCCGCTGTTCATCTATCGCCTCGATCTGGGCATCGGCGGGGCGGCTCTGGCCACCGGCTTGAGCCGGGGGGTGGCGGTGGCGCTGGGGTTGGTCTGGCTGGTGCGCCTGACCGGGCTGCGCGGGGGCGATCTGATTCCCGACAACGTATTGCGCTGGATTGTGTCCATCGGCGCGCCGGTGGCCTGGGGCACCGCGCTGTATGCCCTGGCCTACTGGGGCCTTCTGGCGTGGGTGATTTCTCCCCTGGGGCCGGCGGTCAACGCCGCCCTCGGCATCGGCTATTCCGCTTTGGAGGGTTTTACCTGGCCGCTGTTCTGGGGGTTGGCGGCGGCTGCCGCCAGCCTCACCGGCCGCCACCTGGGGGCCGCCGACCTGACCCGGGTGCGCCAGACCATCCGCAGCGCCGCGTGGCTGGCCCTGGGATTCGGCACTCTCTCCAGCCTGGTGTTCTGGTTTGGCGCGGAACGGCTCACCGCCCTTTTCAGCGACGATCCCGAAGTCCACCGGGAAGCGGTGCTTTACGCCCGCCTGCTGGCCTTCTCCCAGTGGTGCGTGGCCTTCGAGGCGCTGGCCGGCGGGGTGCTGGAGGGGGGTGGGGCGACCCGGGCGGCCTTCTGGTGGAGCGCCCCCTTCAACCTGCTGCGGATTCCCCTGGCGGGGTATCTCACTTTTCGCCTCGGCTGGGGTAGCGCCGGGGTGTGGTGGGCGATCAACCTCACCACCTATGTCAAGGCCGCCGGCCTCTGGTGGCAGTTGTGGCGGGTGCGCTGGCCCAGGCTGCGTTTTTGACGAAAGTTGAAAGGATGGGCGCGGTGCCGTCTGTGTTCGAAGGGCGTAGTCGGCCTGGATGGCCGAGTTTCGAGTCTCCAGGGATGGATTCACGGCGTCCCGGAGAACGCAGACGGTACTGCGCCCCGCCCCGCTTCATTTCGTTTTTATCCGCCCCAACCACCGTCCCCGGACCAGGCCGTAAAGCCCCAAGCCGGCGGCGTCCGCGGCCAGATCGGCCAGGGAGGCGGCGCGGTAGCCGGTAGGGTACTGGACCGCCTCGATCAGTACTCCGAGGGTGAACAGGGCCAGCAGGTTGGCCCAGTCGTAGCGCCGCCCCGGCAGGGCCAGGTCGGCCAGCAGGGCGAGGCCGAAGAAGGCGCCGGCGTGCAGCAGCTTGTCGTTGACATGGAAGCCGCCGGCCGGGGTCTCCGGCAGCAGGGCGCCGACAGGAAGCAGCAGCAGGTAGGCCGTCAGCGCCAGCCGCCAGAGCCAGATCATGGGCAGCCGTACCTTTCCAGCTGCAGTTCCCGCAGTTTCATCAGCGCGTACACCGATTCCAGGTGCGGCACCGCCACCCCCTCGCGGCGGGCGGCGCGCACGGCGTTGCCGAGGATGGCCTCGGTTTCCATGGGGCGGCCGGCCTCGAAGTCCAGCAGCATGCTGGTCTTGTAGGGAGGCATCTTGTAGGTGTCGTCGATGTTGCGGTCGATGACGGCGTCCGGCAGGGGGTGGCCGCAGGCGGCGGCGATGGCGCAGACCTCCTGCATCAGGGTGCGGACGAAGCCTTCCTGGGATTCGAGGATGTCGGCGGTGTAGAGACCGCCGGAGAGCACCGACAGGGGGTTGAACGGCGCGTTCCAGACGCACTTGCGCCAGCGGGCGGCGACCACTTCGGCCACCGCCTTGGCGCGGATGCCGCTGCGGTTGAAGGCGTCCGCCAGGGTCTCGACCCGGGGGCCGATGCCGGCGGGAAAATCCCCCAGCATCAGATTGCCGTAGGCCTGATGCCACACCTGGCCCGGCCCGGTGCGGCTGACGCAGACGAAGGCCAGGCCGGAGATCAGTGCGTTTTCCGGGAAGGCCGCGGCCACCTCGGCCTCGATCTCCACGCCGTTCTGGATCAGGACGATGGTGGTGTCGGGGCCGACGGCGCCCCGGATCAACGCAGTGCGGTCGATGTCCGGCAGGACCTTGGTACAGAGAATCACGTAGTCTGGCGGGGTTTCGGCCTCGTCGGCCTTGCGGTACACCGCCGCTGGCCGGAAGGTCCATTCCCCCAGGGTGCTGCGGATGTGGATGCCGTTTGCGGCCACAGTGTCGTGATCGGAGCGGCTCACCACCGCCACCTCCCAGCCGGCCTTGGCCAGGAGGGCGCCGTAGAAGCCGCCGACGGCGCCGGTGCCGACGATCAGGGCTTTCATGACTGCTCCTCCAGAAATTGCTTCAGAAACGGGATGGTCAGTTTGCGCTTGGCCGCCAGGGTGGCGTGGTCGAGCCGTTCCAGCAGCCGCCACAGGGAAGGCAGGTCGCGGGGGAAGCGGGTCAGCAGGAAGCGGCCCACCCGGGGGGTCAGTTCCAGTCCCAGCTGACGGGCGCGCAGCTGCAGGGCGGTGAGCTTGTCGGCATCGCTCAGGGGTTTGAGCTGCAGGGTCAGCCCCCAGGCCAGGCGGGTCTGCAGATCGGGCAGGCGGACCGGCAACCGCGCCGGCGGGCAGGCGGCGGTCACCAGCAGTTGCCGGCGCTGTTCGTGCAGGCGGTTGAAACAGTGGAACAGCGCCGTCTCCCAGTCCGGGTCGCCGCCGATGGCGTCGATGTCGTCGAGGCAGACCAGATCCACCCGCTCCAGGCCCTCGAGCAGGGCCGGGGAGCGGTCGCGCAGTTGCCCCAGGGGCAGGTAGGCCGCCCGCCTGCCGCCTTCGTGGGCCTCGCGGCAGGTGGCCTGGAGCAGATGGGTCTTGCCGCTGGCGGTCTCGCCCCAGAGATACAGATACACCTCCCCTTCGCCGCGGGCGAAGGCACGCAGCGCGGCCACCGCCTCCCGGTTGGCGCCGTCGTGATACTGGGCGAAACTGCGTTGCTCGGGGAAACCGAGGGGCAACGGCAGTTGCACGCTCAGATCTGCGCCTCCTTCAGGGCGGCGGCGGCTTTGGCAAGACGGAGTCCCAGGCACAGGCACAGGCGCTTTTCCTCCTCGCTGAGGGTGGGGTTGTCCTCGCCGGACAGATGGCTGGGGCCGTAGGGGGTGCCACCGGTCCGGGTTTCCAGCAGGGCGGTTTCCTGGGAGGGAATGCCGACGATCACCATACCGTGGTGCAGCAGCGGCATCATCATCGAGATCAGGGTGGTCTCGTGGCCGCCGTGCATGCTGGAGGTGGTGGTGAACACCCCCGCCGGTTTGCCCGCCAGCCCGCCGGAGAACCAGATCGAACTGGTCTGGTCGATGAAGTACTTGAGCGGGGCGGCCATGTTGCCGAAGTGGGTGGGGCTGCCCAGGGCGAGGCCGTCGCATCGGGCCAGATCCTCCACGGTGGCGTAGGGCGGGCCGTTTTCAGGAATGACGTCCTCCACCGCCTTGCACACCGGCGATACCTCCGGCACCGTGCGCACCTTGGCGACCGCGCCCTCGACGCTTTCCACCCCGCGGGCGATCATGTCGGCCATACGGGCGGTGGCCCCGTAGCGGCTGTAATAGAGCACCAGGATTTCGGTCATGACGGCAGGATCTCCAGGACGTTTTCCGGCGGCCGGCCGATGGCGGCCTTCCGGCCCGCGACGACGATGGGGCGTTCGATCAGGATCGGGTTGGCCAGCATGGCTTCGAGCAGGCGGTCGCGGTCCGCATCCGGTGCGTCCAGCTGCAGTTCTTTGTAAACCTTTTCCTTGGTGCGCATCAGCCGGCGCGGGTCAGAGAAGCCGAGTTTGTCCAGGATGGCTTCCAATTCCTCGCGCGACGGTGGCTGTTTCAGGTATTCGACGATGCGCGGCTCGATGCCGTGTTCGCGCAGCAGCGCCAGGGTGGCCCTGGATTTGCTGCAGCGGGGATTGTGATAGATGACGACGTCCATAAGGGTTTTTCCCGTTCGCTGAAAAAGGGGCTTATGGTAAACTGTTTTTCCCCGTTTGGACACCCGCCCCGCCTCTAATTCCTTGATTCTCCTGGACTAAAGCCATCCCATGAGCCGGCCCGCCGAAATCGCCCTGCCACCCAAGGCGCCTCCCCATTCCCTCCAGGCCGAGCAGTCGGTCCTCGGCGGCCTGATGCTCGACGCCGACGCCTGGGAGAAGGTGGCCGACCGCCTCAATGAGGCCGATTTCTATCGCAAGGAGCACCGCCTCATCTTCCGCGCCATCCGCGACCTGGCCGAAGGCGACAAACCCTGCGACGTGGTCACGGTGTCGGAGCTGCTGGAGCAGCGCGGCGAACTGCAGGACGCGGGCGGGCTGGCTTACCTCACCGCCCTGGCGGAGGCCACCCCCAGCGCCGCCAACATCACCGCCTATGCCGACATCGTCCGCGAACGCGCCATCCTGCGCCAGCTGGCCCACGTGGGCACCGAGATCGCCGACGCCGCCTTCAATCCCGAAGGCCGCAAGGTGGACGAGCTGCTCGAGGTGGCAGAGCAGAAGGTATTCCAGATCTCCGACCAGCGTCAGCGCGGCGACGGCGGCTTCAAGCCGATCAAGGGGGTGCTGGCCATGGCGGTGGACCGGATCCAGGAGCTGTACGAAAAGGGCGGCAGCGTCACCGGCGTCAGCACCGGCTTCACCGACCTGGATCAGATGACCGCAGGTCTGCAGCCGGCCGATCTCATCATCATCGCCGGGCGGCCGTCGATGGGGAAGACAAGTTTTGCGATGAATATCGCCGAGAACGTCGCCATCAAGGAGCAAAGGCCGGTGGCGGTGTTCAGCATGGAGATGCCGGCCGACCATCTGGCGATGCGGATGATGTCGTCCCTGGGGCGCATCGACCAGCATCGCCTGCGCATCGGTCAGCTGGAGGACGACGAATGGCCGAGGATGACCTCGGCCATCAACATCCTGGCCGGCACCCAGCTGTTCATCGACGACACCCCGGCCCTGTCTCCCACTGAACTTCGGGCCCGCTGCCGCCGGCTGGTGCGCGAACACGGCGAACTGGGGCTGGTGGTGATCGACTATCTCCAGCTGATGCAGTGCCCGGGGGCGGGGGAGAACCGCACCGCCGAAATCTCGGAAATCTCCCGCGGCCTGAAAGCCCTGGCCAAGGAGCTCAACGTGCCGGTCATCGCCCTGTCCCAGCTCAACCGCAACCTGGAGCAGCGCCCCAACAAGCGGCCGGTGATGTCGGATCTGCGGGAATCGGGGTCCATAGAACAGGATGCCGACGTCATCGTCTTCATCTACCGCGACGAGGTGTACAACGAGGACAGTCCCGACAAGGGCACCGCCGAGATCATCATCGCCAAGCAGCGCAACGGTCCCATCGGCACCGTGCGCCTGACCTTCCTGGGGCAGTACACCCGCTTCGAGAATTTCGCTCCCGACCCTTACGCCGAGGACGATTATTGAGCGCCAATCCCCGCATCCTCCTCGATGCCGACGCCCTGCGGGCCAATCTGGCCCGGGTGCGGGCCCTGGCGCCGCGGGCCAAAGTGCTGGCGGTGGTCAAGGCAGACGCTTACGGTCACGGACTGGTGCCGGTGGCGCGGGCGCTGGCGGGGGCCGACGGTTTCGCGGTGGCGCGGGTGGCGGAGGGAATTGCACTGCGCCGGGCCGGAATCGGTCACCCTGTCGTGGTGCTGGGCGGATTCTTCGACCGCGGGGAGGCCGAGGCCTGTGGCCGTCACCGCCTGGATCCGGTGATCCACGATCCCGACCAGTTGCCCTGGCTGCCGGAAGACGTCCGTCCCTGGATCAAGTTCGACAGCGGCATGCACCGCCTGGGACTGGGCGAGGCGGCCTTCCGCAAAATCGTCTCCCGTCTGGCGCCGCGCCGTCCGGTGCTGATGACCCATCTGGCCTGCGCCGACGAGACCGACAACCCGGCCACGGCGGAACAACTGCGCCATTTCGGCCGTCTCTGCGAGGGAACGGCCTTCGAGCGCAGCTGCGCCAATTCCGCCGCCATCCTCGCCTGGCCCCAGAGCCACGGGGACTGGGTGCGACCGGGGCTGATGCTCTACGGGATTTCCCCGTTCCCCGGCCGCAGCGGCGCCGAGCTGGGGCTGCGGCCGGCGATGGCCTTCCGCGCCCGCCTGATCGCCGTGCGCGAGCTGCCGACCGGGGAGGCGGTGGGCTACGGCGGCGCCTGGGTGGCCCGGCGGCCCACCCGCCTGGGGGTGGTCGCCGCCGGTTACGGGGACGGCTATCCGCGCGAGGTGCAGCCCGAAACTTCGGTGTGGATCGGCGGGCGGCGGGCGCCGGTCGTCGGCCGGGTGTCGATGGATCTGCTCACTGTGGATCTGACCGACCATCCTGGCATCGCCCCGGGGGCGGAGGTGGAGCTGTGGGGGCCGAACCTGCCGGTCGAGGAGATCGCCGCCTGCGCCGGCACCATTCCCTACACCCTGGTCTGCGGCGTCACCGCCAGGGTGGCGCGGATCGAAACCGAACGGAGCGAGGATGGCGCGCGCCAAGGTTGTCTATAGCTGCAGCGAATGCGGCCACACCCAGCCCAAGTGGGCCGGGCGTTGCCCCGCCTGCGGGGCCTGGAGCACGCTGGTGGAGACGGTGGCCGAAGCCAAACCGGCCGCCGGTCGCTTCGCCGGCTATGCCGGTGCCGCCGGCGAGGGCCGCATTGTCCCCCTGGGCGAGGTGGAGGCCGCCGAGGTGGCGCGGATCGCCACCGGCCTCGGCGAGCTCGACCGGGTGCTGGGGGGCGGGCTGGTGAAGGGATCGGCGGTGCTGATCGGCGGCGATCCCGGCATCGGCAAGTCCACCCTGCTGCTGCAGGCGGCGGCGACGTTGAGCCGGAGTGTCAGGATTCTTTACACCACCGGCGAGGAGTCGGTGCAGCAAGTGGGACTGCGGGCCGAGCGCCTGGCCGCCGACTGCCGCCGGGTGCCGGTGCTGGCGGAGACCGCCCTGGAACGCATCGCGGCCATCGCCGAACGCGAGCGCCCGGAAGTGCTGGTGATCGACTCGATCCAGACGGTCTACAGCGAACAGCTCAGCTCCGCCCCCGGCTCGGTGGCCCAGGTGCGCGAATGCGCCGCCCAGCTGGTGCGCCAGGCCAAGGCCCGGCAGATGGCCCTGTTTCTGGTGGGCCACGTCACCAAGGAGGGGGCGCTCGCCGGCCCGCGGGTGCTGGAACACATGGTGGACACGGTGCTGTATTTCGAGGGCGAGGCCGGCAGCCGCTTCCGGGTGCTGCGGGCGGTCAAGAACCGCTTCGGCGCCACCGGCGAGCTGGGGGTGTTCGCCATGACCGAGGGTGGGCTGAAGGAAGTCAGGAATCCTTCGGCGATCTTCCTGTCGCGCCAGATCGACGACGCCCCCGGCAGCGCCGTGTGCGTCATCCGCGAAGGCAGCCGGCCGCTGCTGATCGAGGTCCAGGCCCTGGTGGACGACAGCCCCCTGGGCAATCCCCGCCGCATCACCGTGGGGATGGAACACAACCGTCTGGCGATGCTGCTGGCGGTGCTGCACCGCCACGGCGGTGTCCCCCTGGCGGGGCAGGACGTGTTCGTCAACGTGGTCGGCGGGGTGCGCCTGGCGGAGACCGCCGGCGACCTGGCGGTGGTGGCGGCGGTGCTGTCGAGCCTCAAGGATCGCCCCCTGCCGCGGGACTGGGTGATCTTCGGCGAGATCGGCCTCACCGGCGAGGTCCGCCCCGTGCCCCACGGCGAGGAACGCCTGCGCGAGGCCGCCAAGCACGGCTTCAAGCGCGCCATCGTCCCCAAGGCCAACGTGCCCAAAAAGGGCATCGAAGGCATGGAGATCGCGGCGGTGCGGACCCTGCAGGAGGCGCTGGAAGCGCTGTGATCCTCAGCTGTTCACCGCGCAGCATCTGGGCCAGCTGTTCCTCGGGCGTCACGTCTCGATCCGTGTTCCCAAAAGTTCCAGAAAGGCGCGCATCCACGCCGGATGGGCCGGCCAGGCCGGGGCGGTGACGAAGTTGCGGTCCACGTGGGCGTTGCTGTAGTCGGCGTTGGGGCCGATGTATTTGGCGCCGGCCAGTTCCACCTCCGGGGCCACCGCCGGATAGCAGCTGATCTCACGGCCCTCGATCATCCGGGCGGCGCTGAGCAGCTGGGCGCCGTGGCAGATGGCGGCGATGGGCTTTTCGGCTTCGGCGAAGTGGCGCACCACCTCCAGCACCTTCGGCTCCAGGCGCAGGTATTCGGGGGCGCGGCCGCCGGGGATCACCAGGCCGTCGTAACCGGCCGGGTCGATGGCGTCGAAGTCGGCGTTGAGGGCGAAGCAGTGGCCGGGTTTTTCGGTGTAGGTCTGGTCGCCCTCGAAGTCGTGGACCGCGGTCTTGACCGTATCCCCCGCCTTCCTGCCGGGGCAGACCGCATCCACCCGGTGGCCGGCCATCACCAGCATCTGGAACGGCACCATGACCTCGTAGTCCTCCACGAAGTCGCCCGCCAGCAACAGGATCTTTTTCGCCATGTCGTCCTCCTCGTCCGTTGACATCGTTGCGGGCATGTTACCCAGCCGGCGGCGGTTTGCAAAGCCGGCTTGAAATCGGCGCGGTCGGTCCCCATAACTTTCACGATGGCAATCACGTCAAGTGGAGGTGGATCATGACTGCAGGCACAGGTTTCGATCCCATCGACCGGACCGTTCAGAAAACTTTCGAATGGCTCAAGGAGATCGAACAGGATCTGGGCAGCGACGACCGTTACCGGGCCTATCACGCCCTGCGTTCGGTGCTCCATCATCTGCGCGACCGCCTGACCGTGAACGAGGCGGCCGACCTGGCGGCGGAGCTGCCGCTGCTGATCCGCGGCATTTTCTACGAGGGCTGGAATCCGGCCAAGGTACCGGTGAAGATCCGCCACCGGGACGAGTTTCTGGGGTTGATCGCCAGGGATTTTCCCGAGGAGCCGGAGGAGAATGCGGAAAAAATCGCCCGCGCCGTGTTCAATGTGTTGCGCCGCCACGTGGCGGCGGGCGAGATCGAGGACGTGTTGAACGCCCTGCCGAAGGAACTTCGGGAGCTGGTCACCTAGGCGCTCCCTGCCTCGGGTGAAACGCCCCGGCGGGACTGCCCGCCGGGGCATTTTGGTTGCGCCCCTGTCGCCGTGCCGTTACATTGGCCGGAAAAACGGCGCCGATCCATGCAGAATACGTCATTTTCCTGTTGGTGGCTGGTGATACCGGCCGCAGTGGCCGGGCTGGTCTATCTGCTCGCCCCGGTGCTCATGCCCTTCGTCATCGGCGCGCTGCTGGCCTATCTGGCCGATCCGCTGGCCGACCGCCTGGAGGCATGGAAACTGGGGCGCACCACGGCGGTGGTGATCGTGTTCGGCCTGCTGCTGTTGCTCCTGATCGTGGTGCTGCTGATTGTGATTCCCGCCCTGGAGCGCCAGGTTTCCCGGTTTCTCGCCGATCTTCCCCGCTATCTGGGGTGGATCCGGGACACCCTGATTCCCTGGCTCGAGGCGCGGCTGGGGATCGATCTGGCCGAATACGATCCGCGGGCGGTGGTCGAGCTGCTGCAGCAGGACTGGCAGCGGGCCGGCGGTATCGCCGCCGCGGTCGCCGGTTCCCTCACCCGTTCGGGGGCGGTGATTCTCGGCTGGCTGATGAACGCGCTGCTGATTCCGGTGGTGACCTTCTACCTGCTGCGGGACTGGGACCGGCTGGTGGCCGGGGTCGCCGGTCTGTTGCCCCGGCGGACGCTGCCGACGGCGGCCCGGCTGGCGCGGGAGGCAGACGAGGTGCTGGGGGTGTTTCTGCGCGGTCAGCTGTCGGTGATGGTGGCCCTGGGGGTGATCTACAGCGTGGGGCTGGCGCTGGTGGGCCTGAACACGGCAATGGTGATCGGCATGATCGCCGGAATCATCAGTTTCATCCCCTATCTGGGGACCTTCGTCGGCGTGGTGCTGGGGGTGCTGGCGGCCCTGGTGCAGTTCCACGACCTGTGGCACGCAGGGCTGGTGCTGGCGGTGTTCGGGGTGGGGCAGCTGCTCGAGGGCATGATCCTGACCCCCCTGCTGGTGGGCGACCGCATCGGCCTGAATCCGGTGACGGTGATCTTCGCGGTGATGGCCGGCGGCCAGCTGTTCGGGTTTCTCGGAGTACTGCTGGCCCTGCCGGCGGCCTCGGTGATCATGGTGCTGCTGCGCCACGCCCACGAGCTATACAAGGCCAGCGCCTGGTATGCCTAGCCGCACTCGTAGCACCACTTGACCCGTCCGCGCTCGTCAACCGTCTCCAGGCGCACGGTGAAGCCCCACAGGCGGTGGACGTGCCTGAGCGCTTCCTCGGCGCTGTCGGCCAGGGGGCGGCGGTTGTGCTGGAAGTGGCGCAGGGTGAGGGAGCGGTCGCCGCGGGTGTCCACCGACCACACCTGGATGTCCGGCTCCAGGCTGCCCAGGTTGTACTGTTCGGCCAGTTTCTCGCGGATGGCGCGATAACCGGCCTCGTCGTGGATGGCGCTGATCTCCAGCTCCTCCTCCTGGTCGTCGTCGAGAACGGCGAACAGATGAAAGTCGCGGATCACCCGGGGGGAGAGGTACTGGGCGATGAAGCTTTCGTCCTTGAAATTGCGCATGGCGAAGTCCAGGGTTTCCAGCCAGTCGCTGCCGGCGATCTCCGGGAACCAGCGCCGGTCTTCTTCGCTGGGATGCTCGCAGATGCGCCTGAGGTCGCGGAACATGGCGAACCCGAGGGCGTAGGGATTGATGCCGTTGTAGAAGTCGTGGTCGAAGGGAGGCTGGGCGATGACGGCGGTGTGGGTTTCGAGGAATTCGAGCATGAAGCCGTCGCTCACCAGCCCCTCGTCGTAAAGCCGGTTCAACAGGGTGTAGTGCCAGAAGGTGGCCCAGCCTTCATTCATCACCTTGGTGTGGCGCTGGGGGTAGAGGTACTGGGCGATCTTGCGGACGATGCGGACGATCTCCCGCTGCCAGGGTTCCAGCAGGGGGGCGTTCTTCTCGATGAAGTAGAGCAGGTTTTCCTCCGGTTCCGGCGGGAAGCGCTCCTCGCGGAACTCCCGCCGCCGCGGGCTTTCGGGGACGGTGAGGCGCCATAGGTCGTTGATCTGGCTCTGGAGGTAGGCTTCCCGTTCCTTCTGGCGCTGCTGTTCCTCCCGCAGCGACAGGGGCGGGGGCTTGCGGTAGCGGTCCACGCCGTAGTTCATCAGGGCGTGGCAGGCGTCGAGGATCTCCTCCACCGCTTCCTCGCCATAGCGTTCCTCGCACTCGGTGATGTAGTTCTTGGCGAACACCAGATAATCGACGATGGCGTCGGCGGCGGTGAAGGTGCGGAACAGGTAGTTGTTCTTGAAGAAGGAGTTGTGGCCGTAGCAGGCGTGGGCGATCACCAGCGCCTGCATGGTCATGGTGTTCTCCTCCATGAGATAGGCGATGCAGGGATTGGAGTTGATCACCAGCTCGTAGGCCAGCCCCATCTGCCCGCGTTTGTAGTGCTTTTCGATGGAGAGAAACTGCTTGCCGAAGGACCAGTGGTGGTAATAGACCGGCAGGCCGCAGCTGGCGTAGGCGTCCATCATCTGTTCCGAGGAGATGACCTCGATCTGGTTGGGATAGGTGTCGAGGCCGAATTCCGCCGCCAGGCGGGCGATCTCGGTGTCGTATCTTTCCAGCAGTTCGAAGGTCCACTCGGAGCCGGTGGAGAGGGGTTTTCGCTCACTCATGCCAACTTCCATAGGTCAGTGTGGGGCGGGTGGAGCCGGGGCCACAGGGCGTACCCGGCCTGGATGGCCGGATCCGAGCCTCCAGGGAAGGATTTACGGCGTCCCTGTGGACCCGGCTTCACCCGCCCCCGGCCACCTGCGGTCATTGATCAACCCCCTTCTTACGGAACAGCTCCCGGAACACCGGATAGATGTCCGCCGGCGAGTCGATGGCCTGCATGGCGAAATTGGGCCAGCGCTGCGCCACCTTTTCGTATTCCTGCCACAGCCCCAGCGGATAGTCGTTGTCGATCTCCACGTAGGCGTAATACCGCAGCCAGGGCATGATTTCCTCGTCCAGCAGGCGGCGGCAGTTGCCCGAATCTTCCGGCCAGTTGTCACCGTCGGAGGCCTGGGCGGCGTAGATGTTCCAGTCCTGGGTGGGGTAACGGGCGCGGATGATGTCGCGCATCAGCACCAGGGCGCTGGAGACCACGGTGCCGCCGGTCTCGCGGGAGTAGAAGAATTCCTCCTCATCCACTTCCTTGGCGATGGTGTGGTGACGGATGAAGACCACGTCGGTGCGTTCGTAGTTGCGCGACAGGAACAGGTACAGCAGCAGGAAGAAACGCTTGGCCAGGCTCTTCTTGTACTGGTCCATGGAGCCGGAGACGTCCATGAGGCAGAACATCACCGCCTGGGTGGTGGGCCTGGGGATCTGGATGCGGTTGCGGTAGCGCAGATCCAGGGTGTCGATGAAGGGGACGGTGGCGATGCGCCGTTTGAGCAGCTCGATTTCCTGCGCCAGCGCTTCGATGTCCCTTTCCGGGGCGTTTTCGGCTTTGAGGGCGGCCAGTTCCGCCTCCAGTTCCCCAAGGCGGCGGCGCTTGCCCGCGGTCAAGGCGATGCGGCGGGCGTGGGCCTCGCGCAGGGATCTTATCACGTGCAAATTGGGGGGAATGCCGTCCTTGCTGAAGCCGGCCGGAACGGATTGGTGGGCCACTTCCCGGGCCAGCCTGGTCTTGACCAGGTCCGGCAGCTCCAGGTCCTCGAAGAAGAATTCCAGGAACTCGTCCCGCGACAGCTCGAAGACGAAGTCGTCCATGCCTTCGCCCTGGTTGCTGGCCCGGTTGCCGCGCCCGGCGCCGCCCTCGGGGCGGGGGATGCGGTCGCCGGTGACGAAATCCCGGTTGCCGGGGTGGACGATCTCGCGCCGCCCGCCGGGGCCGTGCTGGAACACCGGCTCGGCCAGGTCCTTGGTTGGGATGGTGACCTGTTCGCCGCTGTCGGTGTCGGTGACCGAGCGCCCGTCCACTGCGTCGGAAACCGCCTTTCTGATCTGCCTGCGGAAACGTTTGAGAAAACGCTGGCGGTTGACGGCGCTTTTGTGCTTGGGATTGAGGCGGCGGTCGATGATCTGGGACATGGTCAGGCTGCCTCCTCATCGAAGGCGGCTTCCGCCGCTTCGGGTAGTTCGATGGCGACGAAACAGGGATCCGGATACAGGTAATCCTCACCCGACTCATCCACGACCCGCAGGCAATGGTGCCGCTGTGCCTCCGGGTCGGGGACGACCTGATAGACCTTGCGCTTTTCCAGGGCCGCCGGGTAAGCGGAATTGTCGATGCAGAGGACGAAACGGGTATCGTTCATGATGTTCAGTCCAGAAAACGTTTGATTTTGAACTCTCTTCTGCCGATGCCGCTGGCTTCGTACCAGTGGATTTCCGCCAATCTCACCGTGCCATCGGGAAGGCGGATCTCGGCGACCCCCTTGCGCTTGCGCCAGTTGCCGCGGCCATAAACCTTCTGCAGGCGGGCCGGTTCCCGAATGCCTCGGCCACTGGCGAAGGTTTCGACGCCTTGGATGTCGCCGAGGATCTCGAACCACATCGCCTCAAGTGGATTTTCTCACCCGCAGGTACCATTCGCACAGCAGCCGCACCTGTTTCGGAGTGTAGCCCTTCTCCACCATGCGGTTGACGAAGTCCTCGTGCTTTTTCTTGTCCTCCGCCGAGGCCTTGGCGTTGAAGGAGATCACCGGCAGCAGTTCCTCGGTGTTGGCGAACATCTTCTTCTCGATCACCCGCCGCAGCTTTTCGTAGCTGGTCCAGGAGGGATTCTGGCCGCCGTTCTTGGCCCGGGCCCGCAGCACGAAGTTGACCACCTCGTTGCGGAAGTCCTTGGGATTGGAGATGCCGGCGGGTTTTTCGATTTTCTCCAGTTCCTCGTTGAGGGCGCGGCGGTCGAAGATCTCGCCGGTGTCCGGATCGCGGTATTCCTGATCCTGGATCCAGTAATCGGCGTAGGTGACGTAGCGGTCGAAGATGTTCTGACCGTACTCGGCATAGGATTCCAGGTAGGCGGTCTGGATCTCCTTGCCGATGAAGTCGATGTAGCGCGGGATCAGGAATTCCTTGATGTAGCGCAGGTATTTCTCCTCGGTTTCCGGCGGGAACTGCTCCTGGACGATCTGCTGCTCGAGGACGTAGAGCAGATGCACCGGATTGGCGGCCACCTCGCTGTGATCGAAGTTGAACACCTTGGAGAGGATCTTGAAGGCGAAGCGGGTGGAAAGTCCCTCCATGCCCTCGTCGACGCCGGCGAAATCCCTGTATTCCTGGTAGGACTTGGCGCAGGGATCGGTGTCCTTGAGGTTCTCGCCGTCATAGACCCGAATCTTGGAGTAGATGCTGGAGTTCTCCGGCTCCTTCAGGCGCGACAGCACCGCGAACTGGGCCAGCATCTCCAGGGTGTGGGGGGCGCAGGGGGCGTCCTTCAGGGAGCTGTGGCGCAGCAGCTTGTCGTAGATCTTGACCTCTTCCGACACCCGCAGGCAGTAGGGCACCTTGACCACGTAGATGCGGTCGAGGAAGGCCTCGTTGTTCTTGTTGTTCTTGAACTGCTGCCATTCCGATTCGTTGGAGTGGGCCAGGATGATGCCCTCGAAGGGGATCGCCGGCAGCCCCTCGGTGCCCTTGTAGTTGCCCTCCTGGGTGGCGGTCAACAGAGGATGGAGCACCTTGATGGGGGCCTTGAACATCTCCACGAACTCCATGATCCCGCGGTTGCCGCGGCACAGGCCTCCGGAGTAGCTGTAGGCGTCGGGGTCGTCCTGGGAATAGTGCTCCAGCTGGCGGATGTCCACCTTGCCCACCAGGGAGGAGATGTCCTGGTTGTTCTCGTCCCCCGGTTCGGTTTTGGCGATGGCGCGCTGGTCGAGGATGGAAGGATAGAGCTTGACGACCTTGAACCGGGTGATGTCGCCGCCGAACTCGTGCAGGCGCTTGCTGGCCCAGGGGGACATGATGGGCTTGAGATAGCGGCGCGGGATCCCATATTCGTCTTCGAGGATGGGGCCGTCCTCTTCGGGATCGAACAGTCCGAGGGGGTTTTCGTGAATCGGTGAGCCCTTGATGGCGTAGAAAGGCACTTTTTCCATCAGGGACTTGAGCTTTTCCGCCAGGGACGATTTGCCCCCGCCCACCGGTCCCAGCAGGTAGAGGATCTGCTTGGCCTCCTCCAGACCCTGGGCGGCATGGCGGAAGTAGGCGACGATCTGCTCGATAGTCTCCTCCATGCCGTAGAATTCGTCGAAGGCGGGATAGCGCTTGAGGACCTTGTTGGCGAAAATCCGCGACAGGCGCGGGTCGAGGCGGGTATCCACCAGCTCCGGCTCGCCGATGGCCAGCAGCATGCGCTCGGCGGGGGTGGCGTAGGCGGACGGATCGTCGCGGCAGATTTCCAGGTATTCCTGGAGCGTGTATTCCTCCTCCTGTGTGGCTTCGTAACGGTCGCGGTAATGGTCAAAGATCCCCATGAAATCCTCCTCAAGGCAAACGACAAGCGGACGTGACGCACGCGTCCCGGTTTCCGGGACGCAGATTCCGTACCAGGGAAAGAGCGGGCAAAGAGCTGGCGGGCACGAAGGCATTCGTGTCCTACTGTGACGCGAAGAAAAGTGCGGAGGTTCCTCAAAATCGGCAAAAAAACCGACGGCAATCCGGCGCCCGAAGTCCCGGAGCGCCGCAACGCCTTGAGAATCGGCACTTCCGGCTGGCATTATCCCCATTGGCGCGGGCGTTATTATCCGCAGGACCTGCCGGCTGCCAAATGGCTGGCTTGGCATGCCCGCGACTTCGACTGCGTCGAGGTCAACAACAGCTTCTACCGCCTGCCCTCAGTGGAGACGGTACGGCAGTGGTGCGCCCAGGTGCCGGAAAGCTTCCGGTTCGCCGTCAAGGCCAGCCGTCTCATCACCCATCTCAAAAAGCTGAGACAGTGCGAGGCGGCGCTACAGGCCTTTCTGGACGTGGCCGACGCCTTCGGTGCCAGGCTGGGCCCGATCCTGTTCCAGCTGCCGCCGCGCTGGCATGTCAATCCCCGCCGCCTGGCCGAATTCCTCGCCCTGCTGCCGCCCTGGTACGAATACGCCTTCGAATTCCGCGATCCCAGTTGGCACTGTCAGGAAATTTATCAGCTGCTGGAAAGGTATCAGGCCGCTTTCTGCCTCTTCGACCTCGCTGGGCACCAGTCTCCGATGGTGGTCACCGCGAGGCTGATCTATATCCGCCTGCACGGCCCGGCGCGGCAGGCCTATCATGGTTGTTATACCGAGGCGCAGCTGGAGGCGTGGGCGGGGCGGGTTCGCCGCTGGGTCCATGGAGAAGGGCATAAGGTTTGCCTGTTTTTTGACAACGACGCATGTGCCTATGCGGTGAAAAATGCCCTGGCACTGAAACGAAAACTCGGACTCAGTTCGAACATGTAAGGGGTGATCATCCTATGAATCGCATCGTCTGCCTGCTTTGGTTGTTCTTGCTGCCGTTGACGGTGCAGGCCATCTCCCTCGGTGTCGCCGGCCGTTACAATCTGGTAGTGCTTGGGGACATGATCGGGGAGTATTCCGATGTGGAGGGACGGGTGGCGGTCGGTGGCGATGCCACCTTGAGCCATTACGCTGTCGGACAATTGTTGTCCGATTCTGACAATTTTTCCGCCACCCTGGTGGTCGGCGGCGATCTCATCTTCCACGACGGTCGCGTCTATCACGGCAACGCCTACTATGGCGGTTCCGCTGACATCCAGCACGTCGGCTTCTACGCCGACGATCCCGCCGTTCCCACCGGGCGGCCGGTGGCGGGAGCGCCGTTGAACTTTACCGCATTGACCCAGGATCTGTACGACCGTTCCAGCGCCTGGGCCGGGCTGGCAGCCAACGGTTCCGCCTGGCGGGACGGTTCCGGAACGGGTTGGGCGCTCCATCTTGCCGGTAGCGATCCCTGGCTCAACGTATTTGACATCAATGCCTCCTGGTTGGGAGGTGCCTATGGTCTGTGGCTGGATGTACCCCTGGCCTCCACGGTGTTGATCAATGTGGACGGGATCATGGCGGAGCTGGACAATTTCGGCTTTTTCCGCAAAGTGGACGGTGGCTGGTTGCGGGTGCCCGATAATCCGGCCGACCGACACGACGGCAGTCTCACCCGCCGGGTGTTGTTCAACTTTTTCGAAGCCCAAGACCTGAGCATCCACAATATCGGCGTCAAGGGGAGCATTCTGGCGCCGTGGGCGGAGTTGTCCTTTTACGATGCCCACATCGATGGCAACCTGATTGTAAGATCACTCCAAGCCCCGCCTGTGGGGAAGTGTGGCAATGCCTCGGCGGACCGCTGTTCCGGTCAGGTGAACCATTACCTGTTCATTCCGGAGCCAGAATCGCTGGCTTTGCTTCTGGCCGGTTTGGGAGTTCTCATTCGATGGCGCCGAACAGAAGTGCCGGCAGGTCGCTGCTGAAGACCGCCCGCCGGGGTTCGAACAGCAGGCGGATGAAGAGGCCGACGCCCACTTCCCTGAAGTCCCCGCTCTTGCGGGCGTAAACGCCGCCCCCCAGCTGCACCAGCGGATTAACCTGTCCCACCATGCGGACACGCAGATCCGGGGCGAATCGGGTGGTGCGGCTGGATGGGTAACGGCCGTCGCAGCGGGCGAAAGGGCAACCGATGGGAAACCACGGTGCCGTGGCCTCGTAAAAGTGCTGGATGCCCAGCGCCATGCGCCCCTCTATCAGAAATCGCCGGCCTTCCTGAGTTTGAAGATTCAGCTGCAAGCCCTCGCCATAGAAGCGCTGGGGGCTGAAATAGCCGCCGTGGCCCAAGCGGAAGTGATTCTGGTTGTTGCCGTAATGCTGGAAGTCGAAGTAGGGGCCAAGGGTCAAATAATCGAATCCAGCCAGGCGGATGTTGTAACCGGGTGCGATAGTGTACTGAATGGCCCAGTTGTCCTTGGTGCGCCGGCCGTCCAGAAAAGCGACATCAAAATTTTGATAAACGCTCCAGTGCTCCCCCAGATTCAAAATATTGCGGGTCTGAATGCCGCTGCGCAATACCCGCCCCCATTTTTTCCCCAAAGCCTTCCAGCCCGTGTAGGAAAGCAGGCTGAGCCGAACCGGCTGGGAATACAACTCTACATTCCAGTTGAGTTTCCGCCAGTGATCCTGTAAACCCAGGCGCAAGGTGGGACGGGGAGTGATGAGATCATTGATGGGAGTATGGCCCAGGGTCAAATAAGGATTGAAACCGCCTTCCCGGCGGTAGGACAGTTCCAGCCAGGCGGCCTGGAGGGCATGGATCGGAGGATCGTTTTGAAGCTGCTGTGCCTGGGTCGCATTGGCAGCCAGACGGGAGACATTGTTGAGTTCGCCGCTGGCAAGGTCGATCCGCCCCAGAGACAGCCCAAAACGCTGGCTGCCGTGAACATATTTGCCCGAAAATAAAGGGACCATCAGGATTTCCAGGCGGTCCAGCCCTTTGTCACCCGATTTAAACCGGTACAGAGCGGAGGTTTCCAGACCCGGGCTGTCAATATTTTCCAGTTGTGGCACTGCTCCGGGATCGGTTTGGCGGGCGAGCAGGAACCGCTTGCGGGCATAGTACAGTTCCGCCTTGCGGCGCCGGATGATCCGGTCCAGCACGGGTGATCGCCGCAAGTGCGCAGGCTCAAGGCCACTGTCCAAATAGGCCTGTATCATGGCCTCGGCATAGTCCGCCCTGTCGGGATGGTCTTGATACAGGGGCTGGAAATATTGCAGCGCCGCCTGCGGATTGCCGGTTTTCATTTCGATCCAGCCCAACAAGTATCTGGCTTCGTCACTTTGTTGCAGCCAGGGCAGAGCGTGCTGAACCAGATGGCGGCTGCGGCTGTAGTCCCCATTCTGATAGGCCTGCCAGGCCTGCAACAGCAAATGGTCCCCCGTCAGATGGCGGATACGTGCCGACTCCCGGCCAAAACGGCTGGCCAATTCCAGCAGACGCTTGTTGTCTCCAAGCTGCCGGTATGTCAAGGACAGCCCATAGGCCAGCTCCTCTTCCCTGGGAGCCAGTTTAAGACCCTGTTCGAACCAGAATGCCGCCGCCTGCCAATCTTGCTGTCGGTAGGCTGCCCATCCCAATAGCCGGATGAGATCCAGGTCGCGTCGGGCCACGATGGTTTCTGCAATTTCCTTGGTCTCGCTCAGCAGGCGTGACTGGTTTTTGTCATGATGAAGCTGCAGCAGTCTTCGACGCTGATTTTGATAGTGCAGATTTTTCCAGGTGGCTGTATTCAGCTTCCCACGGGCATCGTGAAGCAGTTGCCCGAAGACGGGGGGAGGCAGTTGCCACAGGGCCCTTTGCAACAGATCTTCAGGTTGAACCGATGGGCAAGCGAGCAAGCGCCGGTAGCTGTCCAAAGACCTTTGGAGTTCGCCAGCCTTGCCATAGGCCAATGCCAGGGTTTCCAAGTGGCCGGGATGCCGACAGCTGAAAAGGGATGGATACCGCCTTGCCAGTTGCAGCAAGCCAGGCCAATCCTGTTTTTTGACGGCCGCAGCAATGCGACGGTGGCGCCTCTGCCAGACCTGCCGTTGCCGCAGCCTGCCCATTTCCTGAAGCAGTTGCGGCGGCGGTTGCCAGCTGGGATAGTTGTGCCGCCATTCTTTAATCACCCGGGCCAGCGTTTCCAGCTTGTGCGCCTGAAACAGTTGCCAAAGAATCCGTTCATCCGGTGCGCTTGGCTGGGCCGGCAGGCTCAGGGGAAGCATTATCACAATCAGGGTGATCCAGCGCTTCATGGAATTCTGCGGGCAGCCAGATGGCTCAGGAGGATGAGACTGGTGGAGTAATAGGCGTCTTTCGGCGTGGGGCTGGGCAGATACAGCCACCAGCTTTTGCCGATGGCAAAGCGGCTCAGATTGTAAATGGCCCGGGTCCCACCCGATGCCGGATAGGCTCCCACGCAACCGAGTTCCAGGTCCAGCCAAGGGGGAAGGAAGCCGCCAAACGCCTTCCAGAAATCCACAAAGGGACTGAGCAGTTCGCGATTGTGGTAACCGCCCCAAACCAGATACAGGGGAATGCGAACGGCGTCATAGCCAAAGCGGGGTGGGTGCTTGGGGTCCGGTTGCAGGGTTTCTGCCGCCTCAACCCAGTCGCTTGGCAGTTTCCAGGTTCCGAACCGCGCCTGTCTAATCAGTGCCAGTCCGCCATTGACCAGTTCCCGCCAGACCGGATCGGAATCGGCGGCGGCAAAACGCCGCAGGGCCGGAAACACCCAGTAGGACAGGTTGAGTGTCAGGCGGCCCTGATGCTCAAATCCATAGGCTCCGGGCAGTAACACCGTATGAGAGTGCCAGCGACGGACGATCTTGGGCTTCAAATCTGCCAGGATGGCTCGGGCTTCCCGTTCCCATATCGGCTCATTCCAACGGCCGGCGGCCTCCAAAAGCGCCCAGGCGATCAGCAGGTCGCCGTCGGTGGCATTGTTGGGGTCCTCCTGGCTCAGGGGTACGTGGGGCCGGTGGCGCCACATGAACAGGTGATCCCCGCGGACCTGAAGGTTGGCCCGGGTCCATTGCCACAGGGATTCAAAGGTGGGTCGGTCCCCGGCGGCCACTGCCAGCAACATGCCATAGCCCTGTCCCTCAGAGTGGGTGACACCCTGGTTGCCGGTGTCCACCACCCGGCCGTTCTGGATGAACCTGGTCTTGTAGCTTTCCCAAAGGGATTCCAGCGGAGCCACAAAAGCGCAGGACGGCAGCAGGGCGATGCAGAGGAGAGCCGCAAAAATGCCCTTAGGGCGTAAAATCTCTGGCATCGGGATGGAGGCGGTGCTTGAAGCGCCGCAGCAACCGGTGGATGATCCAGGAAAGCAGCAGTACCATAACCAGGACAGCGGTCAGCCATTGCCAGGGATGACGGGCGAAGTGGAAAATCAGCCGGGAGTTTAGTTTGGCGTCGCCAATGTAGAATGTCGGGCTGATTTTTTGCCAATGCAGGGTTTTATCATCGGGCCGCCACAAGATGAGATCGCCCCGCATCTGGGCCCAGAGGGAAGGTCCGGTCAGGGTGCGCATGGCAGGATACAGGCGTTCCTTTGCAGTGAACAAGGTGATCAGTCTCTGCTTCTCCGTGGGAAAAGACATGCCCAGGGCCCAGGAGCCGATGCCTCCGGTCTGCGGAATACGGGCGTGACGTGGTTCCAAAGGTATTTGGCCGGGTTCAGTAAACAGTTTCCTCCATAAGCGCTCTTTCCAGTCCCGGGTTCGGGCAGTTGCCTGTCCCAGAGAGTAAAACCAGGTTTTCCAATGAGCTGTTGGATTGACCGGTGCGGTTTTAAACAAGCCTGGATTCAGGTGATCAAGGGGGCCAACCGCAAACAGGTGGCGTGCATCGTCGATGGCGGCAAAGGAAAGCCGGGCCTTGGTCAGGGGCAGGCCGTTGAGGCGGGCAAGCCTGCCCATCAGGTGCCAGGCCGAGAGGATGCTGTCGCGGCTGGCGTCCAGGACCCGGACTCCCAGCATGGCACCACTGCCCTGTAAGTAGGGAAAGCCCGTACGGGACAGCAGGGCCAGATCCGGAAGCTCGGCGTAATGGTCCACAGCGGGAAATTCAATGGTGGAATCATCGTACAGGGTGAGGGCCAGGTGATCGGTGTGGAAGAACAGGCACTCCCCGGTGACCGCAGGCACCAGTCGGGGGAGGAAGCTGATGCGGTTGCGGCCGGGTTTCAGGGTGCGGAGCGGCACTGCGACGTAATAGTCCTGGTATTGGCTGCCTGTTTCAGCGGGCAGGGGAACGGCGCGTTCGAAAATCCCGTTGATGCGCATTTCCAGAAGCGAGTCGCGCCGCATGCCGGCACTGTAGGACAGGTGCAGTTTGAGAATCACTTCAGCAGTCTCCGGCGCATACCAGTCCGCCGGCATGAAGAATTCTATCTCCAGTGGCCTGGGTTTGAGGCCGCGGACTGCCCGGGTGGCAAAGCCCAGCTGCGAGAAGCTGTAAGTTGCTTCCGGCACCACTGCCGTGAGACCTTGATGGGGATTGACAGGGTCGAGGTTTGGCTCCCGGATCAAAGTGGCCGCCGAATCCGGCAAGGGAAAGTTCAAAAGGGAAAAGGCTTCGGCAGCCCGGTGCACTTCATCAGGAGTGATTCCCGAGATCACCAGCACAAAATGTTCCGGTTGTTGGGGGGCGGGGAAAATGCCCAGATAGGCCCCTTGGATGGCCCGCAGAGGCGCATCTCCCAGCAATGGTCGCAATTGCCTCCGGGTGCCAATCAACACTGTGTCCCCATCGGTCGGACCTGGCAGCAGAATTTGTGCCGCCGGCGCGACAGCCGGTGGGGCGATTGCTTGAGTCAGGTCCAGGGTGAACGGGGCATGGCGCCGGCGCAAGGCGATACCTTGTGCAATCAGGCTGCCCCATGCCAACTGATCATCGTCGAAATCAGCCGTGGGGATCAGGAAATGGATGCGATAGTCCGGCAGTGTCGGATCTATTAACCTTGACAAAGCGGACAAGCCTGCCTCAATCGGGCGCGGATGTTGCAGCAGGTCCAGGTGGGAGTGAACGGTGTCGATTTCTGTCCACAACTCCGGGCTGGTGGGGTCTTCGCACTGGGATTCAGTGTAATGCTGGACGGTGATGAAACGCAATTCGTTGTAACCGCTCACCAGTAATTCGGCAGGAATCGGTATATCGACAATCCTGTGAGGATTAGTGGGGGACAGACGCCACTGACTGACAGTGACCCCGTTGATTTTGATCCGCAGTTGCGATCTGGATGCCACCAGGGCGGCAGAATGGAAGAAATCGAGGTGCAGCCGGGCTGAGCGAACCTGTCGGCGTGGGGATATCGGGAAATGCAGGACGTAATCGTCACTGACATTGCGGAGGACGACCCGCTCCGGCCTGGCCATCATTTCCGCCAGCGGCAGGTGGACAGGCTGTGGCCCTTCGGTCTCTTCAGCCCGGAGCCCGAAAGCCAGCACCAGCAGCACCAGCGCCAGCCCGGGGAGCAACCACCTTTGAAGCGGATACCGCCGCCTTTCCGGCAACAGGGAGGCTAAGTGTTCCCATGCCTGCAGCAGCCCGTTGGCCACCAGGGTCAGAAAGGCTCTGAGAATGCCCACATCCCGATCCCGTTGCCGGAGGATCCTCTCCCAGCGGCGGCTGTCACCGTGGACAAGCAGGACCACGTCACGATAGTCCTGCAGCGAAAGCGGCGAGAAATGAACACCCGCCAGGGGTTGCCTGGAAGCGGGATGGCGGCTGATGATTTCCACACGAAGCTGCATTGTTTTATTCCGAACAGGATGAATGAATTCCAAAGTGCCACGACGACTGTCATCGGGAAGCGCCTGGCTGAGTTTCAAGGCGGCACCGCCAATGGAAAAATCCTGAATCTGCGCGGCAATCCTGTATCCCCCCACATTAAGGGTGGCGGACATCCGGTCGGCCGGAAGGCGGGGGCTGTGTCGTCGCTGTCTGCGCTCGTAAAGCGCCCCCAGAGCGGCGGTGAGAATGAGCAAATTGAAAATGGCCCACAACATAGTGATCAGGATCAGCTCCCGCTGATCCGGAAACGCCTGCCAGCGCCACCAGCCAGAGAGAATGCCTCCCGCGGTCAGAAACATGAGAATATAGAAAGGCCGGGCCAGAGGGGAGATGAAATCGGTCTGCAGTCGCTCACCTTTGGGTGTGACAACAAAACGGGGTGACTGAGGATTGCGGAGGGTTTCAAACACCGCCTGCAAGGTGAACAGGGACTGCATGCTTTCATAAATTTCGGACAGCAAAAACCAGCGCACCCGCCCGAACAGATAATTGGTCGTCAGAATCAATGCTAGCAGGTAAGGAATGGTATAAGCCGCTATTTGTGCCAATCCGGCATCATAGATATGGAGGCCAAAATACAAGTAAAACAACGGAGCCAGCAGAAAAATGACCCGGGCAAAGGGAAAGAACCAGAACAGCATGCAATTAAAGTAGCCGAGCCGCTGCCACAGCTTCAGGCCCTTGAGAAACAGGGGGTTTTTGAGCACAAACAGCTGTACCATCCCTTGGGCCCAACGCATGCGCTGCCTGACGAAGCTGGTGAAGGTTTCCGGCTGCAGGCCGGAAATCATTGGCTTGAGCAGATATGCGGAATCCCAGCCGCGGGCATGAAGGTCGAGGGAGGTGGCTGCATCTTCGGTCACCGACAGGGTGGAGAATCCCCCGATCTCCTCAAGGGCACCTCGTCGCAGCACTGCCGCCGAGCCGCAGAAAAAGGAAGACTGCCAGAAATCAAGACCCGGCTGGATGGCTTCGTAAAACATATCGTTTTCCGACGGCATGCGGTTAAAAAGTCCCAGGTTTTTCTCAATGGGATCGGGGGTGACAAAAAAATGAGGGGTCTGGAGCCACCCTATTACCCGTATCTTCCCCCTTCTCATAGGAATCAATGTCTTATCCGTTTTCTCTGAGGGAACTTGATCTCGGCCGCCCGGATGGCGGTCACGGCCTCCACGTAGGCGCTCAGTTTGGTCATGCCCTGCCACAGGGCTTTGGGACCGGGCGGGGGATCGTTCTTGCGCCCCAGCCAGCCGCCAAAGCCGGCCACGATGCGGACGATGGTGCCCAAATCCGGCGGCGTCGCGGGCGGCGGGGTGCGATGGTGGATGGCCCAGGCGGTCTGCCATTCTTCGACAGAGAACACCACTTCACAGCACCACTCGGGATGTTCCCGCCCGAGCGTCATCAGCATCAGGATGCGCCAGGCGACGATCAGATACAGCACCAGGGCCCGTTCCAGGCGTTCCCGGGTGCGAAGTTGCAGGGCTTCGATGCGGCAGCCGCTTTTGAGGATGCGGAAGTAGACCTCGATCCACCACCGTTTGCGGTACCATTCGATGCGCGCTCTGGCCTGTTCCAGGGTGGTGATTTCTTCGTTGGTGATCAGGCACCATTCGACCGCTTCCTGGCCTTCGGGGGGCGCCTCTTCCCGGGCCAGGATGACGGTGACTTGGGGACCCGGGCCGCTTCGGGTCTTCAGTTCGAGCCGGGCGAGCCGGATTGTTTGTGTGACCTGCCGGGCCGGGCGGTTGCCGCCGGCCGGCAGGTCAAAGGCGATCGTCCCCAACACCGGCTGGGCTTCGACCGCGGCCCGCAGTTTGCCATCGAGGGGGTCATTGAGCTTACGGTCGTGCTGCACCCGGATCAGGTAATCGGCGGCAAAGCCCAGCTGTTCGGCCCGGTCGATCAGGGCCCGAAGGTCACCTTCGCGGTCGGCGACATACACCAGCCGGGTCTCGGGCGCCAGGGCGGCCATCTCGGCCACCCGCTCATAACCTTCCACCCAACGCAGGCTTTCGGCCAGGTCCGGTTCCCCCTTGGGCAAACGCGCCCAGTGCCAGCAGTCGGTCACCCCCAGGGCCACGCCCGCCTCACTGATCACCAGCGTCGGATGCAGGTACAACCCCTGACGCTGCTCGTAATTCAGCCGTCCCAACCCCGCCATCGACGGCCGCCCGGAATAATCCAGCTCGGTGGTGTCCTGCAGGCACAGCACCCGCGACTGCTGCCGGATCCGTTCCAGGGTCGGCACACTGTGGGCCCGCAACACCTCCCGAAAATCCAGCCTGGCATTGTCCAGCAGCCGGTAGGCCGCCTTGGTCTCCGCCCAGCCACCCCCGCAAACGTTGGGAACGCTCGCCATCGGATCGTTTGCCATCGCTTCTATCACCCGGCACAGCCGCCGGTTCAGGCGGGCATCGCCCAGCGCCAGGGAAAAAATTCTTGTTCAGCCCAGCTCATGTCAACGCCTATCCAAAGAAATCAATATCTTACTACAGGGGCGAGAGATGTGGGTAATAGGGTGGTCTGGAGCAGAAACAATCTCGGATTGGCAACGAACCAGCCTGTGGCGGACCGCAGAAAATCCACGGTCGGGATGTGGTCGCAGTCCAGCACGGCAACAAGATCGCCATCGGTTTTCAGCAAGGCGGCGTTGAGGTTGCCTGCCTTGGCGTGGCGGTTGTCGTAACGGGTGAGATAGCTGGCACCGACCGCAGTGCATAAATTCCGGAGTTGTCGATGGCGCTGCCGCGCCTGGTGTGCTGTTTCAGGATCGTTGGCATGACGCCTTTTCCAGGTGGCGCCATCATCAAGCAAATAGACCCTGAAGTCACCAGGGTAGTCCATGGACGTGGCGGCAACCAGGGTGGCCTTGACCACTTCGAAGGGTTCCTCGTAAGTGGGAATCAGTACGTCCACTGAGGGCCAGGGGCTTTCAGTGCCGGCGGGATCACGGCGGATCGGAGCGGCGCTGACGAAGTTGCTGAGGCCAAACATCAGGATGCCATAGAGTTCAGCACCGTAGAGAGCCAGAGAAGCGACGAAGCTGGCAGGGCCATCGTAACCTAAGGTATTGAAGGTGCGCCAAAAAAGATAGCGGCTTACCAGAAAGGCCGCCAGCAGCAAAAACAGCAGCCGCAACCATCCCTGGCGGGGAAGGGGGCGCAGCAACAGCAGCCAAGCAATCAGGCCGACGGCCAAAAGCTCCTGCAGCTCAAGGTCAACGGCAAGCTGGGACAGATAAAGAAAAAGTCCTCCCGTGGGCCAAAGCAGCCACTTTAGCAAAATGCTTCATCCTTATTGTTTTGGAGTTTCTTGAATAACGCGGCCGTGTTTGCGCTTCCCGGAGATCTTTAATATGCTCAAGCTTTCCTTGGAGACTTGGACCTAGCCATGCAAATCCAAACGGTAACGCGTAACAGCGACCTGGTGATCCAGATCCTTGAGTCCCGCCTGGATGCCCACAATTCGGATGAATTGAAGGATTATATCGGCAAACTGCTGGAAAACAACGGAAAAAGGTTCATTGTTGCAGGGCAATCGCATGAACGCTACGTCCATCCAAGCAACTGAGCCCGGTAGTGGTCACTGGAGGCGGCCAGGAGCCGTCTTGCCTTGATACCCCCGCGGCGTTTGGTGGAGTCGAGGCGAAAGAGATTGAGCACCATCTGTTTGAGCAGCGCCAGGTTATGAGCCGCATGTCGGGTTCGAAGGCGCATCTGATCGTTACCGTTCATTGCGCCAGGCCAAGCCTGGAGAAGGAGGAAGTTATGTAGAAGGAAAGACATCGCTGAAACCTTCAGAGCGACCTGACAGGTGCAAGTCCTGTCCGGCCAAGGCTGGCCACCAGCCGGAACCGAGTGTTGCGTGGTCGAGGAGCGATCCCGACTGCGAAGCGTACACAGGGGGCCTGTAGGCCGCGTGATGGAGCCTCGAAAGTACGGAATGCGGAGCCGACGTTGTTGAACGGACGGAAGGCAACAGGGGTGGTGCTGTACTGGCCTGGCATCATCCCTCCGCCGGGGTCGAAGAGCGGGGCATGCAGGGCAAGGGTCGCCCAGGAACCTGGGAGGGCTCGATCACTCCCTGCGGGAAGAGCGGTGCGGGCGCCGTGTGAGAAAAGGCCCAGGCCCATCGGAGCGGTGTCCGGCCGATGGGAGCGAACGGGACACGAAGCAGGGTACCGGCGCGCGAAGGCGACGAAGCGCGCTGGGAAGGTGATCGAGCAATCGGAGCCTGCCGATAGTACCTGGGAAGTCGGGGAACCTGCCCCAAGGGACCCGATGGAGGGAAGCGGCAGGTCGGACGATGGGGCTTTCGGAGGGACAGATGGCCGGGACATCGAGCCAGGAGAACATCTCAACACGACAACGGAAGCTAGTGGAACTGGCCCGGATCGAACCGAAGCTGGAACTGACCACGATTGCCCACCACATCGACGTGGTGTGGCTGGAAGAAGCCTGGCGGCGCACCCGCAAGGACGGGGCCGCCGGGGTGGACGGCGTGACTGCATCCCAATACGCAGCCAACTTAGAGGAGAACCTGACGCGCCTGCTGGAACGGTTCAAGACCGGCCGGTATCGGGCGCCTGCGGTACGGCGCGTCCACCTGCCCAAGCCGGGAACGGGAAAGACCCGCCCGATCGGCATTCCCACGCTGGAAGACAAGGTGCTGCAACGGGCGGTGCTGATGGCGCTGGAACCCATCTTCGAGCAGGACTTTCTCGACTGCTCCTACGGGTTCCGGCCCGGACGCAGTGCCCACCAGGCCCTGGAGAGGCTATGGGGCGGGCTGATGGCCATGGGCGGTGGCTGGGTCATCGACCTGGACATCCAAAACTTCTTCGACGACGTGGACCGGGACCGGCTGCGGAACTTTCTGGGGCAGAGGGTGCGCGACGGCGTGATCTGCCGCGTGATCGGTAAATGGCTGAATGCCGGCGTCATGGAGAGCGGACAGCTTCACTACCCCGAACAAGGGACACCGCAAGGTGGGGTGATCTCCCCACTGCTGGCCAACCTCTACCTGCATCACGTGCTCGACCTGTGGTTCGAGCAGACGGTCAAACCGCGACTGCAAGGCAGCGCCTTCGAAGTCCGGTTCGCCGACGATGCGGTCCTGGTGTTCGAACGGGAAGAAGACGCCCGGCGGGTATTGGCCGTTCTGGGCAAGCGCCTGGCCAAATACGGCCTGCGCCTGCACCCGGACAAAACCCGCCTGCTCGACTTCAGAAAACCCGGACGGAAAGGCCAGAGCTTCCAATACCTGGGATTCACCCTATTACCCACATCTTCCCCCTTCTATAGGAATCAATGTCTTATCCGTTTTCTCTGAGGGAACTTGATCTCGGCCGCCCGGATGGCGGTCACGGCCTCCACGTAGGCGCTCAGTTTGGTCATGCCCTGCCACAGGGCTTTGGGGCCGGGTGGGGGATCGTTCTTGCGCCCCAGCCAGCCGCCAAAGCCGGCCACAATGCGGACGATGGCGCCCAAATCCGGCGGCGTCGCGGGCGGCGGGGTGCGATGGTGGATGGCCCAGGCGGTCTGCCATTCTTCGACAGAGAACACCACTTCACAGCACCACTCGGGATGTTCCCGCCCGAGCGTCATCAGCATCAGGATGCGCCAGGCGACGATCAGATAAAGCACCAGGGCCCGTTCCAGGCGTTCCCGGGTGCGAAGTTGCAGGGCTTCGATGCGGCAGCCGCTTTTGAGGATGCGGAAGTAGACCTCGATCCACCAGCGTTTGCGGTACCATTCGATGCGCGCTCTGGCCTGTTCCAGGGTGGTGATTTCTTCGTTGGTGATCAGACACCATTCGACCGCTTCCTGGCCTTCGGGGGGCGCCTCTTCCCGGGCCAGGATGACGGTGACTTGGGGACCCGGGCCGCTGCGGGTCTTCAGTTCGACCCGGGCGAGACGGATTGTTTGTGTGACCTGCCGGGCCGGGCGGTTGCCGCCGGCCGGCAGGTCAAAGGCGATCGTCCCCAGCACCGGCTGGGCTTCGACCGCGGCCCGCAGTTTGCCATCGAGGGGGTCATTGAGCTTACGGTCGTGTCGTACCCGGATCAGGTAATCGGCGGCAAAGCCCAGCTGTTCGGCCCGGTCGATCAGGGCCCGAAGGTCACCTTCGCGGTCGGCGACATACACCAGCCGGGTGTCGGGCGCCAGGGCGGCCATCTCGGCCACCCGCTCATAACCTTCCACCCAACGCAGGCTTTCGGCCAGGTCCGGTTCCCCCTTGGGCAAACGCGCCCAGTGCCAGCAGTCGGTCACCCCCAGGGCCACGCCCGCCTCACTGATCACCAGCGTCGGATGCAGGTACAACCCCTGACGCTGCTCGTAATTCAGCCGTCCCAACCCCGCCATCGACGGCCGCCCGGAATAATCCAGCTCGGTGGTATCCTGCAGGCACAGCACCCGCGACTGCTGCCGGATCCGTTCCAGGGTCGGCACACTGTGGGCCCGCAACACCTCCCGAAAATCCAGCCTGGCATTGTCCAGCAGCCGGTAGGCCGCCTTGGTCTCCGCCCAGCCACCCCCGCAAACGTTGGGAACGCTCGCCATCGGATCGCTTGCCATCGCTTCTATCACCCGGCACAGCCGCCGGTTCAGGCGGGCATTGCCCAGCGCCAGGGAAAAAATTCTTGTTCAGCCCAGCTCATGTCAACGCCTATCCAAAGAAATCAATATCTTACTACAGGGGCGAGAGATGTGGGTAATAGGGTGACCTGGGATTCACCCACTACTGGGGACGCTCAAGGAAAGGGCGTTGGGTCGTCAAACGCAAGACCGCCCAAGCCCGGCTCAGCCGCTCCCTGCAGGCGATCAACCACGGGTGCCGGATGCACCGCCACTGGCCGGTTGCAGACCAACAAGCGGCCCTGAGCCGCAAACTCAAGGGGCATTATGCCTACTATGGGATCGTCGGCAACAGCCAATCGCTGGCCCGCTTCCTGTACGAGGTCAGACGGCGCTGGTACAAAGGGTTGTCCCGCCGCAACCGGGAACGGATGAACTGGGACCATTTTGGGCGGCTGTACAAACGATACCCACTCCCCCCACCGCGCGTGGTTCACGGAATTGCCCGTTGCGTAGCGACGCCATAGTCCGAGGAGCCGGATGCCTTAATCGGGCACGTCCGGATCTGAGGGAACCGCGGGTGAGCAATCGCCCGCGGTCACCCGGCCGGGCTTGCCACTGGAAGTGGTTGAGGTTCCGGCAGGGGCAGGCGGAAGGTGACCTCGCCCTCTGCCATGCCCTGGGCGCAGATGGTCCGCAGGGTCTGATAGACGCCGATCTTGAGGCGCTTGCAGGTTTCGACCAGCGACAGGATCATGGGTCGGAAGCAGTCACCGCGATGCGACTGGCTGAAGAAACTGGTCTTGCGCCAGATGACATAGGGGCGTAGGGCACGCTCTGCCGTGTTGTTGGTCATCGGTACCCCGGGATGGTCCAGGAAGGTCCAGAACCTGGGAAAATCGTCCAACAACTTGCGGCAGCTGCGACCGGTTTTGTTGTCGCCATGTCTTTGGGCGGCCTGTTCCAGTTCGCGCCGGAAGAGGGCTTTGAGGCGTTCCAATCGCCTTCGGTAGCGGTCGGATGGGTAATGGCTCTGTTGCCAGAGCTTGCCGTAGTGAACCGTCAGGCGGGCGGCCCGGAGCAGGCGTTCGCCATCTTCGCCGGCCTGTCCCTTGCGCCCGGCGATCCGTTCCAGGTTGCGGATGAGATGCGCCCAGCAGTATTGGTGTGAGTCCTGGGGATGGTCGTTGTAGGCCCCGTGGCGGTCGGTCACCAGGATTCCCTGGAAATCCCCCAACAGCTCACCGGCCGCACCCTTGCCGCGGGAATAATGGGTCAGGAAATACGCCATCTGATCGGTCGTCAGCGCCCACAGCCAATAGATGCTGCGGCCCCGGTAGTGGCGGGTCTCGTCGGCATGGGCGATCAGCGCTTTTCTGACCGCTTCGCCAATCTGGTTGTAGACCGGACCCAGCCACGCCTGCAGCGGGATCTGGCTCTGGCTGATCGCCCCCAGGCTGAATTTCAGACCCCATTGTTCTTCCAGCAGCGCTTCGACTTCCCGCAGCGACAGGTGATAGCGCCCCGTCATCAAGCCAATCCACGCCACCAGCCCAGGTCCCATCTGGCCGCGGGGCACCTCATCCGGTAGCCGCCCCTGGTGCTTCTCACCACACCACCCACAGCGGCCTTCATACACCCGGTGTTCGACCACCCGGTAACGAATCTCGGGCAGGTCGAACACCTGATGGGGACGGAATCCCCGCACCGCCACCGACCCACCGCACTCGCAGCGGCCATGGGGAAAGTAATGCCGGACCTCGTCCACTGCTTCTGCCGGAACCAGAGCCCGCTCGTGCCCGGGATGTCCCACCTGCGCCCCTTTCTTGCGTCCCGTCGGTCGCTTGCCCTTGCGCTCGGCGCGCTTCTTCGGGCTGTCCTGGGAAGGTGGTTGGGAGGAATTGTCGGACCCCAAGGCCAACTGTTCCTCCAGTTCTTCCACTCGCGCCTGGATCTGCTGAAATTCTCCCAGCGCCCGCCAAAGCGCTTCGATCACCCGGTGGCATTCCTCCACCGTCCCGGGCAAGGGAGGTGGGCGGCTCAGGTCCAGATCAAGTCTTTCCATGGCCCGCATTCTCCTGAATCTTCAGGCACTTGGCAAGACCGTGAACGGGTACTGCGGCAGCGCTACCTGGAACTGGCCCGCCGCGCCCGCGAGGAAATCAGGAAGCGCAGGGAAGGCGAATGAGGGGCACCTTTGTGCCGGTCAAGCGTCTGTATTTGCTATAGTTGATTAGGATATTCAGGCTTATCTTCCCATGGCCCAGGAAGACATTGAAGAGATCCGCCGTTTGATCCGGGAGGAACTGGCCGTCCGCCAGCCGGAGGCGCTGGTGCGCCATGACCTGGAGCTGCGCGAAAGCCTGGTCCGGGTCGAGGAGGAACTCAAGCACCAGCGAGCTGATGGAGCAGTCATGGAAAAGGGCTTTGAGCAGATCGACAAACGTTCCGAGATTGAAACCCTGAATACCCGTTTCGAGCAGGTGGACCGGCATTTCGAGGAGATGCGCGAGGACATGAGTAAGCGCCTCGAACAGGTCGATAAGCACTTCGAGGCCATCGAAACGAGCATGGACGTCCGTTTCTACGAACTCACACGCCGCATCGGCCGCTTCATGGTCTGGTCGTTTGCCACCACGCTGACCATTGGGGGACTGGTGGCGGCCGCCATCAAACTGTTGTGACAGGGGTGTCGCCGATCTATTTGGGTTTCCTGACCCGCTGGCGCTGGTGGATCGTCGCCGTCACTGTGATCCTGGTGACGACCATGACCATGGGCATCGTGGTGGACGACACCGTCCACTTCCTCAGCAAGTGGCTCCACGCCCGCCGCCGGCTGCGGCTGGATGCGGAAGCGGGCGTCGAATACGCCTTCGCCGGGGTGGGGGTGGCGATGTGGATCACCTCCCTGGTGCTGGCGGCCGGTTTCGCCATCCTGATCTGGTCGGACTTCGAGGTCAACGCCCAGATGGGGCTGATGACGGCGATCACCATCCTGTTCGCGCTGGCCGCCGACTTCCTGCTGCTGCCGTCGCTGCTGCTGGGCTGGCGGGAAAAGTGTCAGAAAATTTTACAAACCTGAGAGGTGGGTTTTGGAGATGATGATGCCGAACGCAACCGTCCGTCTGCTCTGTTTGCTCCTCCTGGTCTGGTCCGCCCTGGCGCCGGCGCAGACCCCCGGGGAACGGGGCCTGGAGATCGCCCGCGAGGCCGACCGCCGCGACCAGGGCTGGCAGACCTTCAGCGCCGACCTGACCATGGTGCTCAGGAACCGGGAGGGGGAAACCAGCGTCCGCCGCATCAGGGCCTACAACCTGGAGGTGCCGGGGGACGGCGACCGGGGCCTTCTGGTCTTCCACAGCCCCGCCGACGTGGCCGGTACCAAGTTCCTAACCTTCTCCCACAAGCGCGGCGACGACGACCAGTGGCTGTATCTGCCCGCCCTCAAGCGGGTCAAGCGCATCTCGGCGGCCAACAAGGGCGGTTCCTTCATGGGCAGCGAGTTCGCCTACGAGGACATGAGCCCCCCGGAGCTGGAAAAGTTCAGCTACAGATACCTGCGCGACGACGACTACAAGGGGCGTAAGGTGTTCGTCATCGAGCGCTATCCTCTCGACGAACGTTCTCTATACAGTCGCCAAGTCGTATGGCTGGATAAGGAATTCTACATTCCTTGGAAGATCGAGTATTACAACCGCAGTGGCGAACACATAAAGACGCTGACTCATTATAAATACAAACGCTACCTTGGAAAGTACTGGCGTGCAGGCTATATGCTCATGTCGAACCATAGAAATGGCAAATCCACGGAGCTGAAATGGACTGGGTTTCATTTCCATGATCCCGATATCAGTGAGGCCAGTTTTGATCCCCAGGCATTGACCCGGTAGTAGGTTTGTTGTTATTACGGTTTTCGTGGCTTTCCTGATATGGAGAAAAGCTGCGGTATGGGCGGTTTATGAAAAAATATCTGAGCCTAATCGAAAATCATTCTTATTGGGTCGTTTTCTCTATTGCCGCATTGGTGCTCGTTTTGGGGAGTGGGGCGCGGTTTCTCAAGTTTACTACAGATTACCGGATATTCTTTTCGCCCGACGACCCGCTGCTGCTGGAGCTCAACAAGCTCCACAATACCTATTCCAAAGATGACAATGTCCTGTTTGTGATAACGCCTAGGGATAAGGCCGTTTTTACTCCCAGGACGTTGGAAAGCATCGAATGGCTCACCCAGGAGGGGTGGAAATTTCCCTATGTGCAGCGGGTCGATTCCTTGAAAAATTTTCAATATACCTATGCTCAAGGGAACGAGTTGATCGTTCGTGATCTTTATTCTAATCCGCAGGCTTTATCTCCAGAAGAAATTTCCAGGATAAAACGGGTCGCGCTACATGAACCACTGCTGGTCAATCGTCTCGTGTCTCCCCAGGGGGATGTGACTGGGGTGAATGTTACCCTGGTCTTGCCTGGAGTCGACGAAGCCCAAGAAGTGCCAAGAGTCGTAGGATATGCCCGTCATTTAGCCAACGAACTGATGCGTCGTGACCCTAACTTGGAGGTTCGCCTGACGGGCGGGCTGGTAATGAGCAACGCATTCCCGGAGGCATCACAGCATGACATGCAGACGCTCGTGCCCCTGATGTTCCTCATCGTTTTTGTCCTGATGGGATTGTTGTTGCGCTCCTGGGTGGCTTCAGCATGGGTTTTCATTACCCTGCTGTTCACCATCGTTTCCACCATGGGGTTGGCGGGCTGGCTCGGTTTCACGCTCTCCCCGCCTTCGGCCGCAGCGCCGAACATTATTCTCACCGTGGCGGTGGCGGATTGTATCCATCTGCTTACGGCTTTCCATGCCCGGCTCCAAGCCGGCTGGTTGAGTCCGGCAACGTGGGACAAATCACGTTGGTGGGCAGTACGGGCATCTTTACTCCAGAACTGGCGTCCCGTATTTGTAACCAGTCTGACCACGGCGTTGGGTTTCCTCACCCTCAATTTTAGTGATTCCCCTCCCTTCCGTGATCTTGGCAACATCGCCGCCATGGGGGTGGGTTTCGCCTTTTTTTATACGCTGACATTGTTGCCTGCTCTTTTGAGAGTGTGCCCGGCGCTCCCCTCCCAGAACAGCAGAAAGCTCCAGCCGGGCATGAATGCGCTGGCGGATTTCGTCATACGCAGGCGAACCGGATTGTTGGCGGTGATGGGCATATTGGCAATGGGACTTGCAGCACAGGCGCCCAAAAATGAATTGAACGACGACCTTCTGGAATACTTTTCCGAAAAGACGAAGTTTCGCCAGGATACGGAATATGCCATCTCCCATTTGACCGGTATTTATATGATGGAATACAATTTTCCGGCTAATTCCCCGGGAGGTATTGCCGATCCCGGGTATTTGCAAATCCTGGATAACTTTGCCGGCTGGTTCCGGAGACAGCCCGAAGTGGTTCATGTCCTGAGTATCGCGGACATTCTAAAGCGTCTCAATAGCAACATGCATGAGGATGATCCCCTCTGGTACCGGATTCCCTCATCCCGTCAGCTCGCCGCACAATATCTGTTGCTGTATGAAATGTCGTTGCCCCAGGGGCTGGAGCTGACCGATCGGATCGATGTGGCCAAATCCGCCTCGCGTTTCACGGTCACCTTGAAGGATGTCTCCAGCAACGAACTGCTCTCCCTCGAACAACGCGCGCACCGTTGGCTGCTGCAGCATGCCCCACCCTCAATGCAGGTGGCGGCGACCGGTCCCAATGTCATCATGGCCCATATCGGCCGAAGCAACATTGGCAGCATGGTGTTGGGCACAGGCGTGGCTTTCTGTGTCATCGCCGTGGTGTTGGTTGTCGTGTTGCGTTCTCCCGCCATCGGTGTGCTGAGCTTGCTTCCCAACGCCATTCCGGCCCTGATGGCGTTCGGTCTGTGGGCCCTGCTCCACGGCAAGGTCAACATGGGCCTGTCCGTGGTGGCGGGGATGACGATGGGCATCGTGGTGGACGATACCGTCCACTTCCTGGAAAAATGGCTTCGTGCCTGCCGTTCAGGGCAGGACAGGTGTCAGGCGGTTCGGTACGCCTTCGGGCAGGTGGGTGCCGCCATGGCGATTACCTCGATGGTGCTGGCGGCGGGCTTCGGCATTCTGATGTTGTCGGATTTTGCCGTCAATGCGCAGATGGGGGCGATGGTGGTATTGATCGTGAGCTTCGCGCTGCTGGCGGATCTGTTGTTGTTGCCGGCTTTGTTGCTGTTGGGAAAAGAAAGGCCGCTCCTCAGAGCGGCCTTCCGGGGTTCACGGAAAGATCAGTAAGAGTTAGGCTGCTTCGCGCTGACGCCGCATCAAACCCATGCCGAGCAGCCCGCTCCCCAGCAGCAGGAGAATGCCGGGTTCCGGTACATTGAAGCGGACGCTGCCGTCCAAGGTGGTCTGGCGAATCCAGTACTTTTTGCCATCTGTACCCGTGAACTCAACCAATTGGTCAGCCGTTGGAATCGGCGGGTTGACATTGGTATCCAGCGTCATAGAGATATTCATCCCCTTGCCTGCCAAGGAATAGAAGTCGGTCGGTGTCGAGGTCTGGAAATTGAAAAAATCCTGACACAAGGTGGTGGTGCAGTCGTTGGTCCCGTCGCCGAGGCTGGGCAGACCGTAAATGTCGTTGCCGCCCCCGGTCCAGTCGAAAGTGACTTCGCCAAAGACGTTCAGGTTGGCCATATTGAGTGTGGAGTCGGTCACATTGATGCGCAGCACCTGTTCTGTGGTGGTTGTCGTCCAATCCTGGAAGAAGAAGTCGATGTAACCGTCGGTGAAATGGGTGCCGGTGCCCGTCCACGTGCCTTCGAAGAAGTAGTTGTAGGTCAGGCCCCAGCCGACATTACCGAAGCTATTGTTGGCATCGAAGTTTTCCGTGTCTGGGGAAGAAGGCCCGTTCAAGCTATCGATATTTGTTTCACCTGCAAAATCCGGGGTGTCTTTGAGAGACTGCACCGTGGTGCCGTCAATCGCTGTGTAATTGGTTGGTCCACCGGCTAGGCCGTAATAATTCAGCACTTCCTTGATGTTGGTATCGATGACCTTCGATCCGACCGGAATATTAACAGGAGGATAGCTGCCGGCTGTGTAGATCGACGTGGCCAGCGTGCCGGTGTAGCCCAGTTCGTAGAATGCCGAGGTGCTGGAACCTGGATCAGCGCCATTGAAGCTGGTACCCACGTCGAAAAAGACGCATTTGTAGTCGGCGGCAGGATCGCTCGTTTCCGGACAGGTGGGCGCGCTGATGCCGGCGGTGCTGTAACCGAGCAGCGTCCCGGCCAGCGCCAGACCGGTGGCCAGCTTGTTGTGCTTGAAGTGTTTCATGGTGAATCCTCCAAATGGTTGTTGCGAATGTTTTTGAAACCAGGTCTGAGACCCTCGCCAATATTCCAGCATGAACCGTGCCTATTTTTGTACTCAATTGAAATTAAAGGGGTTGTCCGGGGTCCCGTGGTTACCCGGGCAAAGGAAACACGGGAGTTGTAAAAAAAACTGACAGTTATCGGCCGAGGCGCTCAAGCAGGGCCTGGGCCTGAGGCCGTTCGGCGAAGCCCATCTTCGAGGCCAACGCCTGCCTCAGATTGACGCGCGCCTCGTCGTTCAGCCCCTGGCGGTATTGGGCGAGCGCCAGGTGATAGCGGATCATGGGGTTTTGCGGGGCCCGTTCGGCCGCCTCCTGCAGCACCCGCAGCGCCCGCTCGTCTTCGTGGTTCTCCAGCAGGACGGCGCCCAGGGTGTCAGCGATCCAGGCCGCGCCGGGGGCAATCCGGGCGGCGCGTTCGGCGTATTCCATCGCCTGCCTGGGTGCCGTCCGCCGCAGCCGCCAGGCCAGATCGTTGAGCGCCAGCACGTGATTTGGGGCCGCCTGGAGCGTCCGTTGCAATGCCTGGCGGGATTTGGCTTCATCCCCGGCCTGCTGATACATGAGTGCCAGCAGATACAGGGCGTCGGCATCCCGGGGGCGGTCATGGGTCCAGGTTTCCAGGCGGGCGATAGCTTCGGCTGGCTTTCCGGCCTGCCACAGGGCTTTGGCCAGATTGCGGACGGTTTCGGAGGACGGCTGCCGCTGCAGCAGCTTCTCATAAAGGGCTACCGCCTGGCGGGGATGGTGTTGGCGCATGGCCCACCAGGCTTGCAGGGCTAACACCTGGGGGTTGTCAGGATATTTTGCGGCGAGCTGGCTCAGTTCCCGCTCGACAGCCTTGGTCTTCCCTTCCATGGCAAGCAATTTGATCCAGGCATGGCGGGCCGGCAGAAAATCCGGCGCCAATTTCAGCGAGGTTTGCAGTGCCTGGCGGAATGCTTCGTGATCGCCTGTTTGAAGGTGGGCCTGGGCGAGAAGATAGTATCCCATCGGCGAGTCCGGATCGGTCTTGGTCAGGTGTTTCGCCGTCTCCAGAGCGCGGTGGGGGAGCCTTGCCGCCAGTTGGGCTTTGGCCAGCAGGCTCAGCAGGGCCGGGTCGTCGGGATGGCGGGAGCGGATCGCCGCCAGTAGGGTCTGGGCCCGTTGCGGCTGGCCGAACTGGAGATAGTATTTCGCCAGTAACAGGCGGGCTTCCAGGGCCTCGGGGTGTTTGTCCACCACTGCCTGCAGATTTTCCACCATGGCGTCGAAACGCCGGTCCTCCAGATCCAGTTTTGCCAGCGCCAGTCGTAGCTTGGCGTCGTCGGGATGGGCCGCCGCCAGGGACTCCAAAAGCCGTCGGGCTTTTTGCCGCTGGTTCCGTTGCAGGAGCAGGCGGACCAGGTGTTCACCGGTGACAGGATCGTTCGGGGCGATCGCCAAGGCTTTTTCCAGTGCCCTGATGGCTTCGGCATCGTTCCCCTGGGCTTCATGCCACATGGCCTCCAGGTTCAGCGGCAGGGGATGCTCCGCCAGCTTGTTTTTGAGACGGTTGATCACCTCCGTCGCCTCAGCGAACTTCTTTTCCTTGAGATAAGCCAGGGTCAGGGCGATCTCCGGTTGGGGAGCATCGGAAGGGGCTTCGGAGGCTGCCTGCTGCAGGACCTTGAGCCCCGCTTCGCTTTGGCCGACCGCCAGCAGCGTTATGCCCAGGCGGGTCTGGACGAGCGAATCTGAGGGCGCAAGGGAGGCGAGTTGTTTGCGATAGCGCAGTGCCTCCTGCAGGTTGCCGGCAGCGGTTTCGATATCGGCCAGCAGCTTCAGGGCGAAACGGTCATCAGGGTTGCTAAGAACCACCGGCATCAGCAGTCGGCGGGCGGATGAATACTCCTTTTGGCGGAATTTGACCAGGGCAAGGAATTTGTTTCCCTGGGGATCGTTCGGCCTCAGGTGCCGGAACCGGGTGAACTGCCGTTCGGCCTGTTCCAGCTCCCCATTCGTCAAGTAAACAAGGCCAAGATAGAAGAGGGTAGGCGGGTAGTCAGGTTTTAGCTCCAATGCCCGCTCCAAGGGTGCCCGGGCGTCCTTGGGGCGGTTTTGGGCGATTCGCAGATAGCCTTCGGCAAAGTGGGTCAGATAAAACTTGGGGGCGGCCTGCTTGAGATGCTTGATCTCCTGTTCCGCGCGTTCCAGTTCTTTCAGCTGGATGTGGATGAGCGTTCTGTTGGCCCAGTCTTCCGCGTCGAAGGCAAGAAGGCCAATGGCCTTGTCGTAGGCGGCCTCGGCGGCCTTTAATTCGCCGCGGTGTTGAAGCAATTTGGCCTTGTAGCGCCACAGGTGGCCATCCTGCGGGTCGGTGGCAAGGCCTTCGTCGAGTAGTTTCAAGGCCTCATCCAGGTTTTTGGGTGCGGCAAGATAGGCCATTCCAAGTTTGCCGCGGGGAGATTGTGGATCCAGGGTAAGCGCGCGTTGATATTCGGCCTGCGCCTTTTCCCTTTCTCCGAGGGCCAGCCACGCATCGCCTCGATATGCAGCCAACGCGGCCTGATCTTTGGGCGGTAAAGAAGCCGGGACGTCTATTTCATCCAGGATCTTTTGATTTCTTCCTTGAAGCTGCAATGCCTCTGCCAGGGGAAGGAGGATGGCTTCGCGCGCCAATCCCAGATCGACAGCACGCCGTAGTTCTTTTTCTGCGGCTGCGCCGTTCCCCAGGGCAAGATAAATGGTCCCCAGCAGGCGACGGGCCTCGATGTTGTTTGGGTTTTGTTGCAATGCTTCTTTGAGTTCGATCATGCTGGTGCGCAGTTCGCCCTTTTCCCGGAACTGCTTGGCGCGTGCCAGATGTTCCGTATCAGTCAAAGACTGGGAGCAGCTGCAGAGAAGAAACAACAGGGCAACTGGGAGTAGCTTTCCGTGGTGTTGGTTCAGCGTGGAGCCTAATCTTGAAAGCATCAGCATTTTTTCACCGTCATGAATTGTCTTCTGGCGATGGCCAGGGCCAGTTTCTGCAAGGGATTGCGGTTGCCACCGGGACGCCAGGTTGTCACCAGTCTGCCCCGGTAGGCGTCGAACTGCAAGCCCCAGGGGGCGGCCTTGACCGGACCGCGGTTCAGCAGGATCTTCAGTGCCTCGGTGGCGGCAAGGCCGGCGCACAGTTCGCAGGCCATCGGGGTGGAGGGGCCGCGGTGGTTTTGGAGATCGACAAAGGCGGGATCGACCAGATAGCCGCTCTGCAGCATCCTTGGCGAAAGACCGAGGAGAAAGCGCAGGATCTGCTCGTCCTCGCTCTGCCCCTCCAGCTGGAAATACTCTTCGAAAGACATACTTCCGGGCAGGAAATTCAGCAGCGCCGTCCCCATCCCCAAGGGGGCTGCGGTAATGGCCGGAATGCCCTGCTCGGCGCAGTGGGCGAACACCATCCGCCGGGCCTTGAAGGCGAAGAAGTCCAGCCCGTCCACATACAGGTCCACGCCTGTAAAAAATTCTGACAGATTGTCCCGGGCCACCCCTTTGGGGAAGGTGCGGATTTCCAGTTCCGGGTTGATGTCCAGGGCCATCTCCCGGAGCACCTCAACCTTCGGCCGTCCCAGCGTGGAGAGGAAGGCGCCGGCCTGGCGGTTGAAGTTGGCCGGCTCGAAGACGTCGAAGTCGGCGATGTGGAAACGGCCGACGCCGAGGCGGGTCAGGGTCAAAAGGTGGCTGCCGCCGACTCCGCCCATGCCGGCGATGGCGATGCGTTTGTGGCGCAGGATCTGCTGCTCGGCCTCGGTGAGCCAGCCGAGATTGCGGGCGAAGGCCAAGGCGTAGTCGAATGCGGGCATGATATGACCGGGTGGATGGTTTCCTCAATCTGCAAGGATAGTCCGGAATGCGACCGGCTGCAGCACCGGCGGTTCCGGAGATTATGGACTAGACTTCAAGTATATTGAGGATTGTTCAGGCTAAACCATGACGAACGGCAAGGATGGTGCACTGGCAGCCGCCGATCCGCGGCAGGCCGATCTGCATCGGGTCTTCTACCGGTATTTCGATATCCTCCCGGCCGACACCGAGGCGCTGCGGCGCGAGGTTTACAAGCTGCGGTTCCAGGTCTACTGCGTGGAGACCGGGTTCGAGCGCGCCGAGGACTGTCCGGAAGTGATCGAGGACGGCCGGTCGGTGAAGCTGGAGATCGATGAATATGACGCCCGTTCGGCCCACTATCTGGTGCGCCACCGCCGTACCGGGCTGTATGCCGCCACCGTGCGCCTGGTGTTGCCCGATCCGGTGGATGTCATGGCACCGTATCCCATCGAGGCGCACTGCCCCCTGGACGAACCGGTCACCGATCCTGCGGTGCGCCGTCATCTGGCGGAGATCTCCCGTTTCGCCGTCTCCAAGGCGTTCAAGCGCCGCCGCGGCGAGCAGAAGACCCTGGCGGGCATCGCCCCCGATCCGGAGGTCTATTTCGCGCCGGACGAGCGCCGCCTGCTGCCCCACATGACCGTGGGGCTGTTCGCCGGCATCCTGCGCATGACCCGGGCCCATGACATCACCCACTGGTATGCGGTGATGGAACCGGCGCTGCTGCGGTTGCTGCGCCTGTTCGGCATCCGCTTTCTGCCCATCGGCCCGGATGTGGACTACCACGGCCTGCGCCGTCCCTGCCTGGCCGAGCCGGACAAGGTGCTGCCGATGATACGGAAGATCAACCGGCCGGTGTGGGAGCTGATTACCGACCGGGGCAGGTACGCCTAGATGAAGAACGCCTTCAGCACCAGCGAAATGACGCCGGCCAGCAGCAGAGACAGCATCCAGTGATGCAGCCGTAACTGGGATTCGATCTGACCGAAGCGTTTCTCGAAGCGCTTTTCCAGATCCGTCAGACGGCTATCGAAGCGCTTTTCAAGGTCCACTATTCGGGCATCGAAGCGCTTTTCCAAATCCACCAGGCGGGCATCGAAGCGCTTTTCCAGATCCACCAGGCGGGCATCGAAGCGCTTTTCCAGATCCATCAGCCGGGCATCGATCGGGCATCGATACGGCTCTCCAGCTCGACGAATTTCTGTTCGTACTTGGCGTCGAATTCCACCAGCCGCTGTTCGAACTTGCGTTCCATCTGCTCGAAGCGGATCTGCATGTGGGCTTCGAGGCGGTCGATGTGGTTGTCGAGCTTCTCGAAGCGCAGGTTAATTTCCTGCTCCAGCCGCTCGAGATCGCGGATGGTGGCCACATCGGAGGTGGTCAGGGCTGACGCCAGCGCCTCCGCCATGACCTTGGCCTGGGCCTCGGGCACGCTGGCGGCCTTGAGCTGTTCCACGAACTTGAGGGTGTCGAAGTGCACGCTGGCCATGGCCGCAGTATAGCGCAGCGTCGCCGCTCCATCCAACCGCCGGCCGAAGTTCTGCTACAATGCCGGGCTGGCAAACCCCAGAGCAGTTCCCGTGACCGATATCGTCCGCATCGCCACCCGCAGAAGTCCCCTGGCCCTGTGGCAGGCCGAACACGTGGCCGGCCTGTTGCGCCGCCACCATCCCGGCCTGGAGGTGGAACTGGTGAAGATGGTGACCCAGGGGGACCGGATTCTCGACGCCCCGCTGGCCAAGGTCGGCGGCAAGGGGCTGTTTGTCAAGGAGCTGGAACAGGGGCTGCTGGACGGCCGCGCCGATCTCGCCGTCCATTCCATGAAGGACGTGCTGGTGGAACTGCCGCCGGGACTGCACATCGGCGCCGTCCTGGCGCGGGAGGATCCCCGCGACGCCCTGGTCAGCCTGAATTTCCCCGATCTCGAGGCGCTGCCGCCGGACGCCCGCATCGGCACCTCCAGTCTGCGGCGTCAATGCCAGCTGCGGCAGCGCTTTCCCGGCTGGCGCATCGCCTCGCTGCGCGGCAACGTCGGCACCCGTCTGGACAGGCTGGCGGCGGGCGGGTTCGACGCTATCATTCTCGCCGCCGCAGGTCTGGTGCGGCTGGGCGAGGAAGGCCGCATCACCCAATGGCTCGATCCCGACCTGTGTCTGCCGGCCATCGGTCAGGGCGCCATCGGTATCGAGTGTCGCCGAGATGATGCCCGCATCCAGGCGCTGATCGCCCCGCTGCACCATGCCGATACCGCCGTTTGCGTCGCCGCCGAACGGGCCCTCAACGCGCGCCTGCAGGGGGGCTGCCAGGTGCCGATCGCCGGGTTCGCGGTGCTGGAGGGGGGGCGGCTGTGGCTGCGCGGTCGGGTTGGGCGCCCGGACGGTACCTTGTTGCTAAAAGCGGAGATCGAAGGGGAGCCGGCTGCGGCCGAGGCGCTGGGAACGGCGCTGGCGGAGACGCTCCTGGCCCAGGGTGCCGATGCCATCCTGCGGGCGGTCTATGGCTGAGCCGCTGGCCGGCAGGCGGGTGCTGGTGACCCGCCCCGAACACCAGGCGGAAAACCTCTGTCGCCTGCTGCGCGCCCGCGACGCCGAGCCCTGGCCGTGTCCGATGCTGAGGCTGGCGCCGCTGCCGCCGCCGTCCCCGGCGTGGTGGCAGGGTTATGACTGGCTGATCTTCGTCAGCGCCAATGCGGTGCGTTTCGCACGCGGGGCAGGGCTGCCGGCGGGGATTCCGGCCAAGGCGGCGGCCATCGGCCGGGCCACCGCGGCCGCCCTGGAAAAGTCCGGGGTGACGGTAGCCTGTCAGGCGCCGCCGCCGTATACTTCCGAAAGTTTGCTGACGCTGCCCGTGTGGGATGCCATCGGCGGCCGGCGGGTGCTCATCGTCCGCGGCCGCGGCGGGCGCCCCAAACTGGGAGAAGCCCTGGCCCGGCGCGGGGCCGGGGTGGCCTATGCGGAACTGTACCGCCGCCTGCCGCCGGATCAGGAGAGTGTGGCCCGGCTGCGCCAGGGGCTTGCGGCCGGTCTCGATGCTGTCCTGGTCAGCAGCGGTGAGGTGCTGGCCAACCTGATCGCGGCGGCGGGGATGCGGCTTCGGGAGCTTCCGCTGGTGGTGCCCGGCGAGCGGGTGGCGGCGCAGGCCCGGCAGGCGGGTTTCGAAGATGTGACCGTCGCCGCCTCGGCCCTGGACGAGGCCATGGTGGCGGCGTTGCAACGGCGATTGATTGAGTAGGTGGAAGCGATATGGCGGATCTGGTTCCGGAAGACGAGTTCGAAGACGAAGGCCTGGGGAAACTGGGTCTGTGGATCACCATCGTCGTGGTCCTGCTGATCCTGGCGCTCGGCGGCGGCGGTTACTACCTGTTTCAGAAATTGCGCAGCGAGCAGGCGGGCCTGGGCGGGGCGGTCGGCAAGGAATCCCAGCGGGTGCTGGAGCTGACCCATCAGGTGACCACGCTGCAGAAGGAGATCGCCCTGATCCACCGTCAGCTCACCGACCTCGACGCCAGGCAGGCCGCCCAGCAGCAGCGCTGGCGCCAGATGCGCGACGAGCAGGCCAAGGTGTTCGACGCCAAGCTCGAGGCCCTGGAGAAGAAGCTGGAAAACAGCCACGCCAAGCTCGTCACCCAGATTCAGGCCCTGGGGCGGCAGATCAGCCGCACCCGTGCCGACGTGATGCTGGCCGATGCCGAATATCTCCTCAGCGCCGCCAACCAGAAGCTGCGTCTGACCGGCGACGTGCAGGCGGCCCTGCGGGCGATGGAGGCGGCCGACGAACTGCTGCGCCAGAGCGGCGATCCGGCGGTGTTCAAAGTGCGCGAGGCCCTGGTGAAGGAGATCGCCGCGCTCCGCAAGGTGAAACAGCCCGACGTGGTCGGGGTGTCGGCGCAGCTGCTGGCCCTGGAGGAACAGGTCAATCAGCTGCCCCTCTACCTGCCGCACATGGGCAAGGTGACCGGAGGTCAAAAGAAAGCCCATCCCAGCGATCAGGACATCATCGAACAGTGGAAGGATGTGCTTACCATCCGCCGCCGCAAGACCGAGCGTCCGGTGGAGGCGATCCTGACCCCGGAAGAAGTGGAGGCCATCCGCCACGCCCTGATCCTCAAACTGGAGACCGCCCGTTTCGCCGCAATCCGCGGCGAGCCCGGCCTCTATCGCAGCAGCCTGGAAGCGGCCAAACAGTGGGTCCGGCAGCATTTCGACACCCAGACCAGCCAGACTAAGGATTTCCTCGCCGCGCTCGACCGCCTCATGGAGCAGCCGGTGGCGGTGCAGCTGCCGGAGATCGGTCAGTCGCTCAAGCTGCTGCGCCATCTGCCGCAGCTGCGTCTGGATCTGGATCGTCTCGACAGTGCGGCGCCCGCCGCCCCGGCCCAGTAATCCGCGGAGGTTGAGGATGGAAGCGCTGAAGAAACAGCTTATCATTTGGTCGGCGGTGCTTCTGGCCGCCGTGGCGGCCGCTTTCCTGCTGCCGCGGCTGAAGCTGCTCCAGGACGCCGGTTATGTACTCATCGGCTGGGGACGGTGGGAAATCGAGCTGACCGCTCTCACCCTGATCCTGATCTTCATCGTCGGCTTCATCCTGTTCTATGCCGCCATCCGGCTTACCGCCCTGCTGATCCGCCTGCCGGTCCTGCTGCGCCAGCGCAAGGCGCAGGCCCAGGCCGACGCCGCCTTCCAGAGGCTGCTTCACGGCCTCAGGGAGGCGGCCGAGGGCAACTGGGAACAGGCCGAAAAGGTCCTGATCGAGGGGGCGGCGCTGAGCGGCCAGGCCCTGGTCCATTACCTCACCGCCGCCCGCGCCGCCCACCAGCGCGGGGCCCTGAGGCAGCGGGACGAATACCTGAAGAAGGCCCGCGAGGTCGAGCCCGACGCCGAGGTGGCGGTCAAGCTCACTGAAGCCGAGCTGCACGTGGCCAATGAGGATTTCGACAAGGCCCTCAAATCGCTGCAGCGGCTGGAGAAGATCGCGCCCGCCAACGCCCAGGCGCTGCGGCTGATGCACCAGGTCTATACCCGTCTGGGAAAGTGGGACGCTCTGACCAGGCTGCTGCCGCGCCTGCGCAAGAACCAGGCCCTCCTGGAGGCCGAGGTCCGCCTGATGGAGCTGGAGGCCTGCAGCGCCCTGCTGCGCGAGGCAGCCAGGGCGCACGATCCCAAGACCCTGGAGGAAGCCTGGCAGAAGATCCCCGAACCCCTGCGCAAGGAGGCCGATCTGCAGGCCATCTACTTCGCCGCCATGATCGAGGCCGGGGCCGGGGATGTCATCGAACCGGAATTGCGCCGCACCCTGACCCGCCACTGGAACGAAACCCTGCTGGTGCTCTACGGCACCCTGGAACTGCCGGACGCCGCCGCCCAGCTGGCCCACGCCGAAACCTGGCGCAAACGCCACGGCGACGACCCCATTCTGCTGCGGGTGCTGGGCAAGCTGGCCCTGCGCGCTGGCGAGCTGGACAAGGCTGAGGATTACCTCACCCGTAGCCTGGAGAAGCAGCCGGCGGCCGAAACCTACCGGCTCCTGGGCGACCTGTTTTTACGGCGGGGCGAGAGCGACAAGGCCGCCGAATGCTACCGCCGTGGCTTGATGCTGGCTTCCAAGGCGGTGATCGAGGAGGTCGAGGCCCATCCGGAGGGTGGGTGATCACTCGATCCCCAACGCCTCCCAGATCTCATCCACCCGTCGTTTCACTTCCGCATCCATGACGATGGGGCGGCCCCACTCGCGGCTCGTCTCTCCCGGCCACTTGTTGGTGGCGTCGAAACCGATCTTCGAACCCAATCCCGCCACCGGTGAGGCGAAGTCGAGATAGTCGATGGGGGTGTGCTCGATGACGGTGATGTCGCGGGCCGGGTCCATGCGGGTGGTCATGGCCCAGATCACGTCCTTCCAGTCGCGGATGTTGATGTCGTCATCGGTGACGATGACGAACTTGGTGTACATGAACTGGCGCAGGAACGACCACAGCCCCAGCATCACCCGCTTGGCGTGGCCGGGATACTGTTTCTTCATGCTGATGACGGCCAGGCGGTAGGAGCAGCCCTCCGGCGGCAGGTAGAAATCGGCGATCTCCGGAAACTGCTTCTGCAGCAGGGGTACGAACACCTCGTTGAGGGCTACCCCCAGCACCGCCGGTTCGTCCGGGGGGCGGCCGGTGTAGGTGCTGTGGTAGATGGGATCGCGGCGTTGGGTGATGCACTCAATGGTGAACACCGGGAAGGTTTCCACCTCGTTGTAATAGCCGGTGTGGTCGCCGAAGGGGCCTTCCGGGGCGGTTTCCCCCGGGTGGATGAAGCCCTCCAGGACGATCTCGGTACCGGCCGGCACCTGAAGGTCCGACAGTTTCGCTTTCGCCACCTCGGTCTTGCTGCCCCGCAACAGGCCGGCGAAGGCGTATTCCGACAGGGTGTCGGGCACCGGGGTCACCGCCCCCAGAATGGTGGCGGGATCCGCCCCCAGGGCCACGGCCACGGGGAACGGCTCGCCGGGATGCGCCTTCTGCCAGTCGGCGAAGTCCAAGGCGCCGCCGCGGTGGGCCAGCCAGCGCATGATAACCTTGTTGCGCCCCAGGATCTGCATGCGGTAGATGCCCAGATTCTGGCGATCCTTGAACGGTCCCCGGGTGATGACCAGGGGCCAGGTGATGAGTGGGCCGGCGTCCTGGGGCCAGCAGGTCTGGATCGGATAGCGGGCAAGGTCCACCTCGGCGCCTTCGAAGACCTCCTCCTGACAGGGAGCGTGGCGCACCACCTTCGGCGCCATGTTGAGCACCTGCCTGAAGATCGGCAGCTTGTCGAAGGCGTCCTTCATGCCCTTGGGGGGATCCGGCTCCTTGAGGAAGGCCAGCAGTTTGCCCACCTCCCGCAGGGCCGCCACCGACTCTTCCCCCATTCCCAGCGCCACCCGCTCCGGGGTGCCGAACAGATTGCCCAGCAGGGGGATGTTCGAGCCCTTGGGGTTCTCGAACAGCAGCGCCGGCCCCCCGCGCTTCAGGGTGCGGTCGCAGATTTCGGTGATTTCCAGGAACGGGTCCACCTCGAGGGCGATGCGTTTAAGTTCGCCCCGCTGTTCAAGCAGACGGAGGAAGTCGCGCAGGTCACGGTATTTCATGCCGCATGGTCGTCGGTTCGGGAAGGGGAAAGGATACCCGATTCGCCGCCTTCTAGCTCGGCCACCAGCGGCAGGTGGTCGGAGGCGATGCGGCTCAAGGGGGTGTCGCGCACTTCGGCCCGCCGCACCGCCACGTCGGGACTGACGAAGATGTGGTCCAGACGCACCAGCGGCAGGCGGCTGGGGAAGGTGGCGTGCACGTGGCGCTGGCGGGCCTGGCGGCTGGCGTCGCACAGGTGGCGGCGCAGGCGGCGGCACAGGCCGGAGCGGGGATGGGTGTTGAAGTCGCCGCAGAGGACGCTGCGGTGGCGGCAGGCCGGATCGGCGAGCCACTGGGTCAGCAGGGCGCGCAGCTGGCGCTGGCGTTCCGCCGGGGTCAGGCCCAGATGGGTGTTGAGCACCTGCCACGGCTCTCCCCGCCAGGTCACCTGCACCCACAGCACGCCGCGGGGTTCCAGGCGGCTGGGGAGCGGGCCAGCGGCCACCGGCTCCATCGGAAGGCGGCTGAGGATGGCGATGCCGTAGCGTTCCTCCTCCACCTGGACGGTGGTGTGGAAGTGGTGGGCCATCTGCAGGTGGTGGGCGATGTGGTGCGCCTGATCCAGCCGCTGGCTGCGGCGGCGGTTGACATCCACTTCCTGCAGCGCCACCACATCGGCGCGGCAGGCGGCGATGACGCGGGCGATACGCTCCGGCAGGTACTGGCCGTCGCCGCCGCGGCAGCTGTGGATGTTGTAGGTCATCATCCGCAGGCCGGTCATCGACACTGTAAGACCTCCTCCACGGCGCGGCGCAGCGCCTCTGCCGTCATCGCCCCTTCCGACAGGGGTGCAGCGGCGGGCAGACAGGCGAAGGCGGTGGTTTCGTCCGGCCCGGCGCCGGCGTGGGCGCCGTTCTCGACGGCGAAGGTCAGTGCCTCGCAGCCGGCACGCCAGCCCACCAGTACCAGATCGCCGGCCGCCGGATGGCGGCACAGGGCCGCCCAGTCTTCCCCCAGGCGGTCGCGCCAGGGATGATCGGCGCCGAACAGCGCCGGGGCCTGCGCCGGCAGCCGGAATTCGCCCTCGGCCGTCCAGGCGCGGACGCCGTCGCCGTCACAGGCCAGCACCAGGGGAATGCCGAGCCGCCCGGTCAGCGCCCGGGCCAGACGGCGGCGGGTCGCCGGGTCCGGTGCCTGTCCCAGATACAGGTGGCCGACCGGTCCCAGGGCCGCCAGGGCGTTTTCCCCGCTTCGCGGTTTCGCCTCGTTGACCGGGAACAGGCGCTGTACCCGCCGGCCGCCGAGCCAGCGCACCCGCAGGGTCTGGATGCCCCGGCCCACGTCCGCCTGCAGGCGCGCAGGCAAACCCAGCTCGGCGAGCAGTGCGGAGACGGCCTCGTCCAGATGGCGGCCGTGGCGTTTGACATAGGGGGTGACGCGCTCCTGGCCGTGGTCGGAATAGATCCACACCTGATAGTGCCGCCGCCGGCTGCGGCGGGCGCCGCGGTGGAGGCGGGCGATGGCGGCGTCGATGCCCTTGAGGGTCCAGTGGGCGAAGCGGGAGTCGGGGCCGCGGCGGTGGGCCTGTTCGTCGTAGCCGAGCAGGTTCAGGTGGATCACCGGCAGGCCGCGGGCGGCGTCGATGCGGGCGCCGATGACCGCCAGTTCCCGGAGCAGGATGACGATGCCGACCCGGGTGGGGATGAATTTCAGTTCCTTGAAAAAGTCCTCGCCGGCGACGATGCCGCGCAGGAAATCGGTCACCGCCAGGCCCAGCTCGACGGTCAGCAGAGCGGCGATCCGCACCAGGCTGGGAAGATGCAGCCCGGTGAACAGCGCCAGCTTCCAGCGCGAGATTCCCCTGAGCGGCGGCCCCCAGCCGAGGGCGGCGGGGCAGAAGTGGGCCTCGGCGGCGCCGCCGGTGAAATTGTCCACGTAGGCGCTGCCGCCGGACAGCAGCGGCGTCCCCCGTTCCCGCAGCTGTGCTTCCACTGCGGCCGCCGGCCCCGGTTCGTACATCCGCACCACCTCGCCGCTGGCCGGATCGCGGAAGCTGAACGCCGGCACGCAGCGGGGCACGCCGTAAAAGAGCAGGCCCTGGCAGGCCGGGGTGGTGGCCGGCAGGCCGGCGTACTGGCGGTGGAGGCAGTAGCCGCCCCGGGTCAGCAGCCGCTGCAGGAACGGCATCCGCCCTTGTTCCAGGGCGCGTTGGAGCTGGCGGTGGGCGAGGCCGTCGATCTGGATCAGAATCAGGCCGGGGGCATCGGCCGGGCCTTCGAAACAGGGCAGCTTCAGCAGGCGGATGAACCATTCGCTGCGGTCGAGATAGTGCCGCAGCCAGGCGAAGACAGGCGGCCATTTGAAGCGGAAGGGTCGTGGCCGGGGGGGCGCGGAGGTGTCAGCCTGCCGTTTCATCACGCAGAGGAGCTCCCGAGGCGATGGCCTTGCCCGCCGCCTCCATCATCTCCCGTACGATGTCCCACTCGGTCCTGAGGCGGCGCAGGGCCTGTTCCCATTCTTCGATTTCCGCCGCCGGATGGGGGCGGCGTTTGCCCGCCAGCAGGCGTTCATAGCAGCTCAGGGCCTTGTCGGCGGTGCGTTCCAGGGAAAAGCGTGCGGCGGTGCGGCGGGCGGCTTCTTCCAGCTGGCGGCGGCGTTCCGGCGGCAGGGCGAAGACCCAGTAGAGGGCGGCGGCGAATTCGGTGACGTCTTCCTTCGTCACCAGACGCCCGTTGACGCGGTCTTCCACCACCTCGCGCGCCCCTGGGGCGTCCAGGGCCACCACCGGGGTGCCGGCGGCCATGGCTTCGGTCAGCACCAGTCCCTGGGTTTCGCTCTTGGAGCTGAAGGCGAACACGTCCATGGCGTGATAGGCGTCCGCCAGCTGCTGTCCCACCAGCACCCCGACCCGGTGCATGCGGTCGGCGACGCCGCGGCGCTCGCAGGCCCGGCGGATGTCCGCCTCGCTCGGGCCGCGCCCGGCCACCAGGAAACGGGCGCCGGGATGGTGTTCTAGGAACAGGGCCACCGCTTCGGCGAGAAAGCCGAGGTTCTTTTCCGGCGCCAGCCGGCCCACGTGACCGACGACGAAGGCTTCTTCCGGGATGCCGTGGGTGCGGCGGAACCCGGCGCCGTCGCCGCGGGCGAACCGCTCGATGCGGATGCCCGTGGGAACCACCTCGACGGGCGCGGTCACGCCCCGTTCCCGGAGCAGCCGGGCGATGCTTTCGCTGGGGGCGAACACCAAGTCGCACAGGTTGGCGTAACGGGTCGCCAGCTCCACCACGAAGCGCTTGAGCACCGGTGAGTCGAGCACGTAGTGGGTGTAGTACTCGTAGCGGGTGTGGTGGGTGAACACCAGCGGCAGGTCGCGGGCGCGGGCCTCGCGCACGGCGGTCATGCCCAGAAGATAGGGGTGGTGGGCGTGGATCAGCTGGGGGCCGAAGGCGTCCAGGGCCTCGTCCAGGTCGGCGAACAGGGGCAGGGCGACGGCGAAGTCGCTGCCGTTGAAGTTCTGGATCGCCGGCACCCGCACCACGTCCACTTCGTTTTCCGGTGTGCCGGGGAATTCCGGTGCCACCACCAACACCCGGTGGCCGCGGCGGCGGTATTCCTCGGTGAAGGAGGAAACCGAGCGGGCGACCCCGCCCACGTGGGGCAGATAGGTGTTGGTCATCATGACGATGTTCACAGGCGGATCCTCCCGGTACGGGCATCGACCGCGACCGGATCGCGGCCGGGCAGATGGATGGTCAGGGGCGGGGGGCGGTGACGCCAGTCGGCCTCCCAGGCAATCCCGGTACGGCCCCGGGTGTCGGTTTCCAGCGTCAAGGAAATCGTACCGAAGGCCGTGGGGGCGGGGCCGAAGCGGAGCCGGTCGCCGGGCCGGCGCCAGGCGGCGGGGATGCCGCCGGCCAGAATCAGGCCTTCGCCCTCCTCGCGCACGAAGGCGTTGCGCAGCAGCAGCAGCCATTCCGCCGCCGCCCACACGTGCTGGCCGTCCCCCATGCAGCCGCCGAGGGTGCGGGGATGGATGGCCTCGGGCCACTGGCCGGTGGGGGAGGCCAGATCGGCCACCGCGCGCATCAATTCGAAGGCGCGGGGGTCGCCGGCCCGCAGCAGCACCTGGGCCACGTGCAGGGTCAGGTAGGCGTTGATGCCGGAATGGATCATGTCCTGGAAGAAGCCGCCCTTGACGAAGCAGCGTTCCAGCAGGAAGGCGGCGGTGTCGAGCAGGCGGGGGTCGTCGGCGGGAAACAGTTGCAGCGGATATCCGGCCGCCAGGGAGCCGATGGCGCCGGCATCCAGACGCCGGGTCGGGGCGGCGGGCATGGCGGGCCGCCCCAGGCGCCGGGCCGCCCGGGCCAGGCTGCGCTCAACCGCGGCACGCAGGTCGGCGGCCTCTCGGCGGAAGGTCTGGGCCAGGGCCGGGTCGCCGGCGTCGAGCAGACGTGCGGCCGCCTCCAGGCCGGCGATGCTCCAGAAGTCGTCCCAGTAGTAATAGTCGTTGGGCCCCAGGTGCTCGGCGCTGAAGCCGGCCGGCAGCAGCCCACCGTGAGGGGAGCCGTCGTCGGGCAGGCGTTTGGCGGCGATCCAGCGGGCGCCCTTGATAACCGCCTCTCGCCACCGGGGTTTGAGGGGGCGGCCGCTGAGCCGGCAGAAGCGTTCCATGATCCACAGGGCCTCGCCGTTGGCGTCCCATTCCCCTTCCTGGGAGTGGAAGTAACCGCGCAGGTCCTGGCGTTCGGGGAAGCGATCCAAGATCGCCTCGGCGCGCTCGAACAGGCCGGCGCACAGGAGCCCGTGGACGATGAAGGCGGCATCGCGGAACCAGAAGCGCCGGTAGGTGTAGGGGCCGGGGAAGGCATCGCCGGGACAGTGCAGGATGACGGTCGTCAGGGCCGCGTCGTAAAGGAAACCGATGCGCGCGTCCGGCACTTCCAGCCGGCAGGCGCCGGCGCTTTCGTCATCCCAGACGCTGGCCCTGAGCGTTCTGGGCTTCTCGGGCCGGAGGGGGATGCGCAGGCCGACCCGCCGTTCGCCTTCCAGGCGGTAGCGGGCCGCCGCCGTGGCCATGCCGACTTCGCAGCACACCTGCGTCCGTTCAGGGGCGTCGGACAGATGGAGGGCGACGTCCCCGGCGTGATAGTCGCTGACCTGGTGGCTTTCCGGGTGGGTTTCGAAATGGACTTCGGTTTCGTCGATGCGCCAGCGGCGTTTGTCGAGGCGGATGTCGTGGATGAAGCTGATCCCTTCCGGGTTGCAGGGGCGGGCGCTGATCACCAGCCAGGCGGGCCGCTCGCTGCGGCCCTGGACTTCGAGGCGGCAGACGGGATGCCCGTCTTCCAGTTCGACCCGGGCGCGGGTGGTCAGGGCCAGACCGCCCCGGGCGGTCGTGGTGGCCACCGCCGGTTGCGGTTCCAGCTCCAGGTGTTGCTCGGCCTCGCGGCAGTGGGAGGGCAGCAGGCGCTCGCCGTCGTCGGTGACGATCCAGCAGTCCAGCGACCAGCCGTCGTACAGCGGGGTCAGCAGTCCCCGGGGATCGACGATGGGGTACTGGTCCAGATCCGGCCAGCCCACCGCGGTCCAGTTGCGGTGGGTGAGGTTGACGTGGGTGATGGAAAAGGCGCGCGGGATGAAGGACTCGTCGTGGGGATCGAACTGGCGCACGATCCAGTAGGGCCAGACCCAGTCGAGATTGTGCTGGATCACCCGGCTGTTGATGAGGCCGCGGGCGTGGAACACCATCCCGGCGCGCAGCAGTTCGATGGGCTCGCCCACTTCCGAGGGCTGGGCGAAACCGCGCAGGCGCGCCAGCAGCGCCACCGGATCGATGAAGCCCTGGGCGCGGGCCAGGCGGCGGACAACGAAGCGCCAGGGGAACCATTTGCGCCACATGTCAGCGCGAACCCTCCTGTCGGTATTTTTCCAGGGCGTCGCGGGCGATGCGCTGGAGATGGAAGATCAAGGCCACGGTGGCGCCGAACCCGAGCAGGTACAGCCCCCACTGCAGCGGGCTGGTGACGCCCTTGAGTCCCAGGGCCGCCATCGCTCCCAGCCAGACGTTGTGGAGGCTGAAGGGCACGATGCCGATCAGGGTGCCGAGGACGAAATCCTTGAAGCGCACGCCGGTGAGGCCGAAGAAGTAATTGGCCAGCTTGCCGGGGAAAAAGGGCACCAGCCGGCTGAGCAGGACGATCTGGAAGCCGCGCTCGATCATCTCCTCGGCCATCAGCTTGAGGTGGAGACGCTGCGCCAGCCAGCGGGCGGCCCGTTCGCCGAAGAAGCGATGGGCGATGGCGTAGGCGATCGCCGCCCCCAGGGTGGTGCCGAGGACCACGTACACGGTGCCCTTGACCACCCCGAACACGAAGCCGGCGCCGATGGTGAAGAACACCCCGGGCAGCAGCAGGACCACCACCAGGGCCATCAACACGATGAACAGCAGCGGCGCCCACAGGCCCTGCCGGTCGATCCATTGCAGCCAGCGGATCACTTCGTCGTGCCAGTCGAAGGCCACCAGCAGGGCCACGATCAGTCCCACCGCCAGGGCGCTGCCGGCCAGCCCCAGCAGCAGGGGGTTCTGTCGCCGCAGCCAGGTTTTGAGGGTGTCCAGATCCATGGCGGTTCCTGTGTCGTCGTGCCTGCTGTTAAGAATGCGGGTCGGCGGCGCCGGAATCAAGGGGGAATTTCAGTGGTGGGCGCCAGTCGAAGTGACCATGATCGATTGTTGCAATTCCATGACGATTCCGCCATTATCGCCCGGCACGGCGGCGAGAATGGCGATGAAGGAACGGTTGCGAGGCTACTGGCGGGCGCTGCGCAAGCGTCTGTCCCTGAAAGTGCTGATCGGCGGCCCGGCGGGGATCTGCGCCTGGAGCCTGTCCGGGGCCGGCGCCCTGGCGGTGGTGATCTGGGGGCTCAAGACCATCGCCCTGCCGCTTTTGATGATCAAGACCGTCTCCTGGGGGATCTGGGGCGCCGGCGTCCTGCACCAGTCCCAGCAGCGCAAGAAACGCCTGGAGGAAGAGGGGGCCGAGGCTAAGGATTCCGGGGCGGCGAATAAGCGTTCCTGACCGGAAGCGGTTCCCACAGTTCCAGCCGGCCGCGGTCGTGCTTCCACACCAGCTCGCCGGCATCGTGCCACGGCTGGCGCAGATTCCAGTCCCGAAGCCCTTTCTCCCACCGGGCCGGCATGCGGATGGATTTGGCCTTGAGGCGGAAACGGGTGCGTTCCAGATCCAGCCCCAGCCGGGTGCCGTAGAAGGCGATCACCCTGGTGGCGAATTTCTCCAGCCGGTAAGCCGACAGGCGCGGGGTCACGGCCACATTGGCCCACATGGAGTGCACCCGGCCCCAGTTGGGGGTCAGGAGGCGGCCTTCCCGATTGACGAAGGGCAGCCAGTGCTCCCTCCCCTGGGCATCGAGCCAGGTGAGGGCGAAGAGGGTTTCGTAGCCCTTGAAGTGGTCGGCTAGATACAGGGCGTGGGGGGTGATGCCGAAAAAGGCGTGACTGAACGACAGCAGCAGGTTGCTCACCGGGGCTACCGGCCCCAGGATGCCCTCCCAGCCCAGGCGATGGAGCAGGCCGTAGTGGACCGTGCTGTTGAGCTGCAGCAGACCGAGGAACACCAAGACTCTGGCCAGGCGGGCCGCCTTCCTGCGGGGCGAGCCCAGGAAGTCCTGCCAGGCCTGGGCGAGCGGCCCCGGTTCCAGGTTGGGCGGGGCGAGACAGGCGGCATCGCAGCGGCGGCGGCTGTCGGCGATGCGGCGATAGAGGCGCCGGGCCAGCGGGTGGATCCCCGGCAGCCGCAGCAGCCATCCCAGGGGGCGGGTGTAACCCAGCGCCTCCAGAATCTGGATGTAAGTATCCACGCCCTGGTAACGCCGTCCCTGCGCGTCCACCGCGTACAGGTCGGTGAGCAGCTGATCTTCGCTCAGGTCCGCCAGCGCTGCTTCGGCGGCCGCATGGGTCTGGAGGTCGAGAAAGCGCACCGCCCGGCGGATGTCGAAGTGCTCCACCACGATCACCGTGCGCAGACACAGGGGGCAGAGGCCGTCGTAATAGACCTTCAGCCGTGGTTCCGGCAGCCGGATCCATTCCCCCAGCCTGCGCCACCACGAGAGCGGCACCATGAGGAAATAGTGCACCAGCATCCCCAGACCGAAGGGGTAGATGTTGAAGGAGATCGTGATGCCGCCGTGGAACAGCACCCCCAGCACCAGCAGCGGCACCCGGAAACGGGGGTGCCAGAACAGGAACGGGAACACGAACTGGAAGCCGATGACGGTGTAGCCGATGGCCTTCTGCAGCCATTCGAGGTCCAGTAGCCAGCTCAGATCCAGCGGCGAGATGTAGTAGGGGTGCGACGACGGCAGCCAGGGACCGAGGCCGTTGCGCCAGTGCTCGGAGAACAGCTTGTGGATGGCGGAATCGAAGTACAGCGGCGCCAGGGTGATGAGCAGGGGGGCGTAGTAGGCCCATACCGGCACTGTGCGCGGCGGCTCGTAACGATGGCCGGGGACGGAATAGCGGAGCGCCAGCCGCAGGCGGTCCAGGGACAGGGCCCGTTCCGAAGGCAGGAAGATCAGCAGCAGCCCGGAGGAGATCATCATCTGGTCGAAGCCGCCGTCGAAGTCCCGCCACATGGGGGTGAAAGCGGTGAAAAGGACCCAGAAGAGGTAATTGACCGCCGCGCACAGGCGGGTGTGCCAGCCCAGGGTCAACCCCAAGGCGGCCAGGGCCCAGAGGGGCAGAAAGAAGGCGATCATCGGCGGGCCCTGATCCAGATAGGGGAGCTCGTCGAAGATCAGCGGGCGGAAATGGATCAGAAACAGGATTTCCTGCAGCGCCACCAGCCCGTAGCCGATGCGAAACGCCCCCAGGCCGGTGGCGGGGACCTGACGTTCGAGCACGGACTGGAGCAGATCGGTAAGACGGGAAAGCGGCGAAGTCACGAAAGTCACGCTTTTCGGCAGAAAAAACGGGGAAATTATATACGAAAAAAGGCCGGCACCGCTTGGCAGTGCCGGCCTTTGTCTTTAAGCGAAAGGCGCTGGATCAGCCGCCGACTTTCACCTCGATTTTCTTCGGCGCTTCTTCTGCCTTTTTCGGAATCACCAGGGTGAGGACGCCGTTGTCGTATTGGGCTTCGATCTTTTCCTCATCCACGGTTTCCGGCAGCACGAAGCGGCGGAAGAAGCTGCCGTAGATGCGTTCGATCCGGCGGTAGTTTTCCTTCTCTTCCTTGGCTTCGGTCATACGCTGACCCTTGATGGTCAGGACGCCGTTTTCCAAGGTGACCTCGATGTCCTCCGGTTTGACGCCCGGCAGGTCAGCCTGGACGATGTAGCGGTCCTGTTCCTCCTTGATGTCGACGGCGGGGACCCATTCCACCTCGGCGGGAACCTCGCCTTCCGGCCGGGTCAGGCCGCCCGGAAGCGCGCCGAAGGTGCGTTCCAGTTCGCGCTGGAGTTGGTTCAGGAGTTGAAACGGTTCGTAACGGGGTACCAATGCCATGGTTTGCCTCCTTGGGTTTCAGGTTGTTCGTGGTGCGTGAACCTATATGGAGGCAGGCGGAATTTTTTCAAGGGGGCGGAAGGATGATCCTGCCACCTAACGATTGCTTTTCCGGGGGCTGGGAAGGGTCTGCCGGACCGAAATTCGTCCATGAATTTAGGCCCGGAGCGGCCCTCCCTGGCCGCTGCCAGACCCTTCCCAGCCCCCTCCCGCAGGATGACAGCGGATGATTGCGGCGCTTGTCAGGGTAGGCGGACGTGCTGCCAGCGGGTGCACTCGGCCTGGATGGCCGAGTATCAAGCGTCCATGGATGGATTCACAGCGTCCCGCTGGCAGCACGTCCGCCCGCCCTACCTCCTGATTTAGGATCAGTCCTGCCGCTGGGGACTGAGCAGCTCGATCTTGTAGCCGTCCGGGTCCTCGACGAAAGCCAGAATGGTGCTGCCGTGTTTCATCGGGCCCGGCTCGCGCACGATCTTGCCGCCCTTGGCACGGATTTCCTCCACCGCCTGATACACGTCATCCACCTCGATGGCGATGTGGCCGAAGCCGTTGCCCAGATCGTATTCGTGGGTGTCCCAGTTGTAGGTCAGTTCCAGCACCGTGTCGTGGGCCTCGTCGCCGTAGCCGACGAAGGCGAGGGTGAAGCGGCCTTCCGGATAATCCTTCCGGCGCAGCAGCTTCATCTTGAGCACCTCGGTGTAGAACTGCAGCGACCGCTCCAGGTCGCCGACCCGGATCATGGCATGCAGGATACGCATGGTTCCCTCCTTACGATTTGGGTTCTTCCGCCGGGTGGGCGGTTTCGATCAACTTGCCCATGCAGAACATGATGTACTGGGTGATCTCCATGGCCGCGGCGCTGGCCTTCTGCTCCGAACCGAAGACATCGGCATACTTTTTGATGGCCGCCAGGGCCTCGTCGCTGGTGCGGGCGCTCTCGAAGGCGGCATAGGCCTCCCAGTAGGGTTTGCGCGCCGCCGTGCCGCGGAAGCCCGGCAGGGTTTTGGCGATCTCGCTGGTGACGCATTCGGCCACCTCGTTGGGATCGAGGTTGTAGTCCTTGAGATCGGGGTCAGTCGCCAGGCGCGCGGCCAGTTGCTGCTCGAACCGGTTGCGTTCCTCGCTGGCGCAGCCGACCAGGAGCAACGCGGTCAGAAACGGGATCAGGATTTTCTTCATCGATGGGGGCCTGAAGCTGAATGACAGACTGCCATTATCGCTTAAGGGGGGCGAGGCTGTACAGGGTGCGGCTGAGGGCGGCGAAGGCCTCCAGGGGCAGGGTTTCGGCCCGGGCCGCAGGATCGACGCCGCAGGCGGCGATGGCGTCCGCTTCGAGCAGCCCGCGCAGGGCGTTGCGCAGGGTCTTGCGGCGCTGGCCGAAGGCTTTGGCGACGACGGTTTCGAAGACGCTGTAAGCGCCCACCCCGACCGGCGGCCGGGGGTGGGGCGTCAGGCGGACCACGGCCGACATTACCTTGGGCGGCGGCTGGAAGCAGGCCGGCTTGACGTTGAAGCACTTTTCGATGCGGCAGTGGTACTGGGTCATGACGCTGAGGCGGCCGTAGGTCTTGCTGCCCGGGACCGCGGCCAGACGTTCGACCACTTCCTTCTGCAGCATGAACAGCATTTGCGAGATCACCGCCTGCTGGCCGAAGAGGTGGAACAGCAGCGGGGTGGAGATGTTGTAAGGTAGATTGCCGACCACTTTGAGCTGCTCTCCTGGGGCGGCCAGGGCGCTGAAGTCGAAGGCGAGGGCGTCGGCCTCGTGAACGACCAGGTTGGCGGCGGTGGCGAATTTCTCCCGCAGCAGCGCCGCCAGATCGCGGTCGATCTCCACCACCTCAAGGCGGCGGCAGCGGTCCAGCAGGTGGCGGGTGAGGGCGCCGCGGCCGGGGCCAATCTCCACCACGTGGTCGTCGGCGCGGGGATCAAGGGCGGTGACGATGCGCTGAATGACCCGGCCGTCCTGGAGGAAATTCTGGCCGAAGCGCTTTCGCGGTCTAGGCGGGGCGTGCATGGCGGGCCAGATCGATGGCGCTGAGAACGGCCTGCCGGAGACTGCCGCAGTCGATGTCGCCGCCGCCGGCTTTGTCCAGGGCGGTGCCGTGGTCCACCGAGGTGCGGATGACCGGCAACCCCAGGGTGATGTTGACGGCCCGGCCGAAACCGGCGAATTTGAGCACCGGCAGCCCCTGGTCGTGGTACATGGCTAGGAAGGCGTCGCTGCGCGCCAGCCGTTCGGGGAGGAAGGCGGTGTCGGCCGGCAGGGGGCCGGTCAATTGCATGCCTTGGCCGCGCAGCTCGGCAAGCAGCGGTTCGATGACCTCGGTTTCCTCCCGCCCCAGGTGCCCCCCTTCCCCGGCGTGGGGGTTGAGGCCGAGGACGGTGATTTGCGGGGATTGGATGCCGAAGCGGGTGCGCAGGTCGTGGTGGAGCACGGTCAGCACCCGGCGCAGCCGCTCGTGGGTGATCGCCCGGGGCACCTCCTGCAGCGGCAGATGGGTGGTGGCCAGGGCGACCCGCAGGGGGCGGCCCGAGTCCTGCAGGGTCGTGGCCAACAACATTACCGGCTGGCCGCCGGTGAGGGCGGCGATGAATTCGGTATGACCGCTGAAGGGGATGCCGGCCTCGTTGATGACGCCCTTGTGAACCGGTGCGGTGACCAGGGCGTCGAAGCGGCCTTCCAGGCAGCCGCGGACGGCGGTTTCGATCAGCCCGAGGACGTGGCGGGCGTTGACCGGATTCAGCCGTCCCGGCGTCACCGGCGCGGCCGCGGCCTGCGGCAATACCTGCAGCCGACCGGGGCGGTGACGCCCGCCGGCTTGCCCTGCGTGGATCGTGACCTCGAGCCCCCGCTGCCGGGCGCGCCGGCGCAGCACCCCGGGGTCACCCAGCACCGTCAGGCGGCAGGGCAACGGTTGGTGGGCGAGGAGCAGGCACAGATCCGGGCCGATGCCCGCCGGCTCGCCATAGGTCAGGGCCAGATGGGGTTCACCGGGCATCGGCATACCGTTCCTGAGGCAGGAAAGGGGCTGCCGGGCCGAAATTCATCCCTGCATTCAGGCCCGGGGCGCCCCTCCCTGGCGTTAGACAAATGTTCTCAGTCAAGGTGGATTTCCACATAAGACTCGTCACGCAGCTTGCGCAGCCACAGTTCGGTGTCCTCCTCGATCTTGCGCCGGGTGAGGATCTCGCGGGCGCGCTGTTTGCGGTATTCCGGGGTGTCGTCGCGCTGCTTGCGGTCGAGCACCTGGATGAGGTGCCAGCCGAAGGGGGTCTGCACCGGTTCGGAGATTTCCCCCTTCTTGAGCCGGTTCATGGCCTCGGCGAAGGGCGGGACCACGGCATCGGCGGTGATCCAGCCCAGGTCGCCGCCCTTGACCGCCGAGGCGGTGTCGTCGGAATAGGCCTGGGCCAGGGCAGCGAAATCCTCACCGGCTTCGATGCGCTGGCGGATCAGGTTCAGGCGCCGTCTGGCCTCGGCGTCGTCGACGATTTCATTGGGCTTGATGAGGATGTGGCGCACGTGGGTCTCGATGACGAGATGCTTCTCGCCCCCCTTAAGATCCAGCAGTTTGATGATGTGAAAGCCGCTGGGGCTGCGAATCGGCCCGGCGATCTCGCCCTTCTGCATTTTGGGCACCAGCTCGGCGAACAGGGTGGGGATCTGGTCCAGCTTGCGCCAGCCCAGATCGCCGCCCTGGAGCGCCTGGGCGCCGTCGGACAGGGTGAGGGCGGCTTGGTGGAAATCCAGGCCCTGGCGCAGTTCCGCCACCAGGCGCTCGGCTTTTTCCCGTGCCTTCTGGATGACCTGCGGCGAGGCGGCTTCGGGGGTGGCGATGAGGATGTGGCCGAGGCGGTATTCGCTGGCCTGCAGCGGGTCGCTCTGGGCTTCGGTTTCCAGAAAGTGGGTGATCTCCCGTTCGCTCACTTGAATGCGGGAATTGACCTGGCTGGCCCGCAGACGCTTGAGCATCAGCTCTTCGCGCAGGTTCTCGACGAAGGCGGCATAGTCCATGCCCTCGTTCTCCACCGCCTGGCGGAAGGCGTCCAGATCCATGCCGTTGCGGCGGGCCAGATCCAGCAGGGCCTGGCGCAGGGTTTCGTCGTCCACCTCGATGCCGGCCTTCTTGGCCAGCTGCAATTGCAGGCTGCGGAGGATCATGCGTTCGAGCACCTGGCGCCGCAGGATCGAAGGCGGCGGCAACGGCGCCCCCTGGGCGCGCAGCTGGCGGACGATGGTGCCGGTTTGGCGTTCCAGTTCGCTTTCGAGGATCACGTCGTCCTCGGCGACGGCGACGATGCGGTCGAGAGGTTCGGCGTGGACCCCGGCGGTCCACAGCAGGAAAAAAAGAATCAAGAAATGGCGCATGGTGTCAGTCTTCGAAGCCATAGCCCCGGATGTTGCGTTGCAGGAAACGGTCGACGTGCTTGCCCAGGCTGATGAGCCCTTTCAGCTCCAGCTGGGCAAAGACCGCGGTTTCGGTCTTGCGGTTGACGTCGCGCACGAAGCGGCGGCCGATCACCCGCACCCGCCAGCAGCACGATTCGGCCTCCACCCCCAGGAAGCTTTCCAGGGTGATGGCGTTGCGCAGGGAGTACTGCCAGCGTCCGACCGCGTGCAGTCCCTGGAACAGCAGCCAGCGGAACGAGCCGTCGACGATCTTGAGGCGGTCGCGGCGGAAGCGGTAGCTCAGGTTGGCGATGTAGTCGTCGCTGTCCTTGTACTGGAGCATGGCCTCGCCGCGGTCCATCTGGTTGTCGTAAGGGTCCCACTGGATGCCGGAGCGCAGCGAGAACAGGCGGTTGGGAAACAGATCCAGTTCACCGACGATGTTGGAGGTGTTGCGGGTTTCTGTCGCCTGCCCCGGCAGGGTCACCTTGCGATCGCGGAAGTAGTAGATCTGACCGGCGCTGAGGCGCAAACGTTCCGCGCCTTCGTCGGCGGTGAGGAAACGGGAGGTGAGGGCGTAGGAAATCTGGTTGGCGTCGCCAAGGCGGTCCCAGCCGCTGAAGCGGTTCTCCCGGAACAGCTGGCTGAAGTTGAAGTCGTAGCGGCTGGTGTCGAAGACCGGGATGTCACGCTGATCGTCGAAGGGAATGTAGAGATAGAACAGCCGTGGCTCCAAGGTCTGGATCAGCGCCCCGCCCCAGTTCTTCTCCAAGAACAGGCCGGTATCCAGGGAGGCGACCGGCAGGGCGCGGGAAAGGGATCGGCCCTTCCCGGGCAGCCAGTAGCGGGTGTAGTCGAAGGCCAGGGAAGGGGTCGCGAAGGCGGCGGCATGACGCCACGGCATCTGTACCCGCGGGCGCAGATGCAGGCGGTGACCGTCGGTGCGGTCTTCGTGCTGGAAGAAGACGAATTCGCTCTGCCAGCCGGAGCGCAGCCACGGGGTGAAGCCGTGATCGTAGTTGAGGACAACCTGCGGCAGCCGCCGGTAGGGTTTGTCGCTGGAGCTGATGTTGGGATCGACGGTCTGCCAGTTGTCGGCGCGGGTCATGAAATACCAGTCCCCCTGGCGGTATTCGGTCTTGACCTCGCTGTGGAGCTGGCGGCTGGAGGCGATGGAGAGGTTGTTGCCCAGCTCGTTCAGGTAATGCTTGTCGGAGACGTAGCGCAGATCGGCCTGGGCGCTCCAGTGGGGGGTGAGCTGGGTACGGTTGTAGAAGGCAGCCTGGCCGCGGGCTTTGCCGAGCACCGGGTCGTAGGGCAGAATCTCGCCGGCCAGCCGTCCCTGGCTGTGGCGCAGCAGGTAACGGAATTCCAGCCCGCCTAGAAAGCCGCGTTTGGACAGGATCCGCGGTGTCAGGGTCAGGTCGTAGTTGGGGGCGAGATTGAAGTAATAGGGCAGGCTGAAATCGAAGCCGCGGGCGTTGGAGACGCCGATCCTGGGGGTCAGAAAGCCGCTGATGCGGCGGTCATCGATGGTGTGGGAAAAATAGGGCGAGTACAACAGCGGCACTCGCATGAATTCGAGCCAGACGTGGTGACCGGAGGCCTTGCCGGTTTCGCGGTTGAGCTTGAGATCGCGGGCGTGGATGACCCAGTCGTCGTTGCCGATGGGGCAGGTGGTGTAGGCCACCTGGTGGTGGCGCGACAGGGTTTCGCTCTCGAAGCGGCTGCGGGCGGTGGTGCCGCGGGCGGGGACCGGGCCGAGGATGAAGTGAGTATGATTCATGCGCGCCCGGCCCTGTTCCAGGTCCAGCCAGGCGTTGTCGCTGGCGAAGAGGTAACCGTTCTCCTCGTAGATCACGTTGCCCCAGGCGTTGACGATGCCGGCCTTGCCGTCGTAGAGCAACGCATCGGTCCACAAGTGCTGATCGCCGCGCTTTACCTTGACGTTGCCGGAGAAATAGACCAGGTCTTCCGCCAGGGAGCGGCTGAAGTCGGCTTCCAGATCCAGCGGCTGCCCCTCGGGGCGGGTCGGCGGGCGGTCGCCCAGGGCCGCCTTGCCGGTGGCGCAGTAACGCTGCCAGGGATCTTCCGGCAGCAGGCGCACCAGGGTCTTGAAGACGGATTCGTCGGCGGCGGAGAAAGCCGGACGCAGCCAGGGCCGGCGCGGTTGCTGCTGGACTTTCGCCAGACGGGGTTTGCCGGCCGGTTCGACGCCGACCAGTTTGCAGCGCCAGCCGCCGCGGTCGTCGGCCTGGCAGGTCCAGCCTTCGGGAACCTGTTGCGGTGCGATCTGCGGCGCAGGCGGCAGCTTCCCCACTTTGCCGACCCGCAGGGGCGGTAATTTCCGGGGCTGGGTGGAGGAAGAAGCGGCGCGGGCCGTCGCCGTGTCCGCCGGCGCTGTCCGTTCTTGCGGAGCGGACGGCAGGGGGGCCTGGGGCCGACCGCTGCAGACCCACTGGCCGTTGACGCTGCGGCAGTCCCATGTCGCCGCCCCTTCCTCCGCGGCGACCGCCGCTGTCAACAGTCCCAATGCCAGCGATGTGAATGAGAAGACGGGCTTTCCCTTGCGTTGACGTGGCATTTTGTTAGGGTGTGGCAGAAGCGAGTGGGACAAGCACGGGGTGCAGGCATTGAAAATTGCTCGTATTCTAGCACGGTCACCGGCGCAGACGGCCGATGCGCGTCTCGAGGCGCTGCTGGCCTGGGCGCCGGTGGCCTTCACCCACTGGACGCAGGTGGCGGGGGACGCCAGCCGGCGGCGCTATTTCCGCCTCCACGGCGACGGGCGGCGCTGGATCGTCATGGACGCGCCGCCGCCCGAATCGCCGCAGCGTTTCGCCGCGGTCGCCGGGCTGCTGGGCCGGGCCGGGGTGCGGGTGCCGCAGATCCTGGCGCAGGATTTCGAGCGCGGTTTCCTGCTGCTGGAGGACTTCGGCGACCGCACCTGCCTGCAGGCTCTCGACGCCGCATCGGTGGACGGACTGTACGGCGCCGCCCTCGCCACCCTGCTGCGGCTGCAGACCCGCCTCGATCCGAAGACGGCCGCTCTGCCCGGCTACGACCGGGCGTTGCTGCGGCGGGAACTGGCGATCTTCCCCGAGTGGCTGCTCAGACGCTGGCTCGATCTTCCCCTGGATACGGCGCTGTGGGAGCGGGCCTGCGAAGTGTTGGTCGAAAGCGCCCTGCAGCAGCCCCGGGTGGTCGTGCACCGGGACTATCACAGCCGCAACCTGATGGTGCTGGACGAAGGCGGCCTTGGGGTGCTGGACTTTCAGGACGCGGTTGTCGGCCCGGTGACCTACGATGCGGTGTCGCTGCTGCGGGACTGCTACGTGGCCTGGCCGCCCGAGCGGGTCGCCCTCTGGGCCGAGGATTACCGCCGCCGCCTGGCGCGCGCCGGGCTGGCGGTGGACGCCCCCACCTGGCGGTGCTGGTTCGACCGCATGGGGATCCAGCGTCATCTCAAGGCCGCCGGCATCTTCGTCCGCCTGTGGCTGCGCGACGGCAAGCCCGGCTATCTCAAGGACATTCCCCGCACCTTGCGCTATGTGGCGGCCGCCTGCCGGGGCGATGCGGCCCTGGCCCCCCTGGGCGATTTCGTTGCCGCCACTGTGCTGCCGCAGGTGGAGGCCCGGTTGTGAAGGCGATGATTCTCGCCGCCGGCCGGGGGGAAAGACTGCGGCCATTGACCGACCGCCTTCCCAAACCGCTGGTCGAGGTGGCGGGCAAGCCGTTGATCGTCCACCTCATCGAAGCGCTGGCCCGGGCCGGTTTCCGGGATCTGGTGGTCAATCTGGGGTATCGCGGCGCCCAGATCCGCGAGGCGCTGGGGGACGGGTCCGCCTTCGGGGTGGACATCGCCTATTCCCCCGAGCCTGAGGCCGCGCTGGAAACCGGCGGCGGCATTTTCCAGGCGCTGCCGCAGCTGTCGGATCCGTTCCTGGTGGTCAACGGCGATCTGGGCACCGATTATCCTTTCGCCCGCCTGAGCGCCCTTCCTGCCGGGGACGCTCTGGCCCACCTGGTGCTGGTGCCCAATCCCCCCCACCATCCGGCGGGGGATTTCGCCCTGGAGGCCGGGCGGGTCTTGCCGGAAGGGATGCGCCGTTATACCTTCAGCGGCATCGGGGTTTACCGTCAGGCTTTGTTCGCAGGCTGCCGTCCCGGTCGTTTCCCCCTCGCCCCGCTGCTGCGCCGCGCGGCGGCGGCAGGGCGGGTGAGCGGGGAAGTGTATCAGGGCGCCTGGTCCGACATCGGCACCCCCGGACGCCTTGCCGCCTGGCGCCGCCAACTGCGAAAACGAGGAGGAGAACCGTCATGAACCAACCCTTGGACACCCTCGACCCCAAGACCGCCGAGGCCCGCAAATGGGCCGCCATCGTCTATGCCCTGCAGGCCCTGGGCTTTCTCGTCGGCATCAGTTACATCGCAGCGGTGATCGTCGCCTATCTGAAACGCAATGAGGCCGAAGGTACCTGGGTGGCCGAGCATTTCCGCTGGCAGATCGCCACCTTCTGGTACAGCCTGCTCTGGGGCCTGCTGGGGGCGGCGGCGCTGGTGTGGATGGTGGGCTACATGATCCTCATCGCCGATCTTTTGTGGATGACCTACCGCATCGTCGTCGGCTGGGTGCGTCTGAGCGAGAACCGCTCGCCTTATTCCACCTGACAGGGGATCGCTTGTGTCTTGAGGAAACGCTCGAATTCCTCGGGGGGCATGGGACGGGCGAACAGATAGCCTTGATAGATCTGACAGTGCTGCCGCCGCAGGAATTCGACCTGGGCCTCGGTTTCGACTCCCTCGGCAACGACCGTCAATCCCAATCCCCGCGCCATGGCGCAGATCGCCGTCACCAGCGCGGCGTCGGCAGGATCCTCGATGCAGTCACGGACGAAAGACTGGTCGATTTTGATGGCGTCGAGGGGGAAGCGTTTGAGATAGGCGAGATTGGAATAGCCGGTGCCGAAATCGTCGATGGCGAAACGGACGCCGGCCGCTTTGAGTTGCTCGAAGCCGTCGAGCACTGCTTGACTCGGCTGCACCAGGGCGCTTTCCGTCAGCTCCAGCTCCAGGCCGAGCTCGCCGTCAGGGGAACACTCGCGGATGATCGCCAGCATGCGGGCGGTGAAATCCTCGCGCCACAGCTGGACCGGGGAGATGTTGACCGCCAGGTGGCGGAACCCCTTGCCGCACAAGCCCTGCTGCAACCAGCGGCGTTTCAGCGCTAACGCCTCGCGAACGAGCCATTCGCTCACCGGGACGATCAGGCCGGTCTCCTCCAAAAGGGGGATGAACTCCGCCGGCGATATCCAGGCGTCCTTGTGTCGCCAGCGCAGCAGGACTTCGGCGCCGCAGACGCAGCCGCCATCGGCCTGTATCTGGGGTTGGAGAAAGAATTGCAGACGCTGGCGTTCGACCGCTTCGGTCAGCGCCGCCTCCAGGGCCAGACGGCGCCGGCCGGTCTTGGCCTGCTCCGGGCGGAACAGGCGGAAAGTCTGGCGGCCGGCATCCTTGGCGGCGTACATGGCGATGTCGGCGAAGCGCAGCAGGGTATCGGCATCCTCGGCGTCATGGGGGGCGAGGGCGATGCCGATGCTGAAGCTGACGCGCAGCTGGTGACCGGCGATCCGCAGGGGCTGCTTCAACGCCTTGATGAGTTTGGCCGCGGCGCTTTTGGCCTGGTGTTCCGCCTTCTCCCGGGCGGACGCCAGATTGGGCAGCAGAATCAAAAATTCGTCGCCCCCCAGGCGCACCAGGATGTCGCGGTCGCGCAGGTGGCCTTGCAACCTGGCGGCAATGGTGTGCAGCAATTGGTCGCCGGTCGCATGGCCCAGGGTGTCGTTGACGAGTTTGAAGCGGTCCAGGTCGAGGAACAGCAGCGCCAGCGAGCCCTGTCCCTGGCAGGCCTCACGGAGCAGCGCCGGCAGCTGCTCTTGCAGCCAGGTGCGGTTGCGCAGCTGGGTGACGTGGTCGCGAAACGCCAGCCTTTCCAGATCCTGGTGGTATTCCGCCAGCTGCTGTTGCACCGCGTTGAAACGCGCCTCCAGAAGGCGGATTTCGGGAATGTCGGCGCTGACCTCGAGGGGCTGGGGTTTCGCTGCGGGCAGGTTCGCCAAAGCATCGTGGAGCCTCTCCAGGGGACGGGTCAGACGGCGGCTGCGGTAGGAGGAGATGGCCAGGATGGGGATCAGGAACGCCAGGGTCACGAACAGCGAATCCCGGGCGGAGGTCAGAAAGCGGGTGCGGAAGCCTTCGAGGTCGAAAACCAGCGCGACGTATCCCAGGGGCTGCGAGGCGGGCCCGGATTCGAGAAACAGCGCTTGTTCCCCCACGGCGGTGTTGGTCGGAATGGCCAGGGAAACTACCATGAAGGGATGCGCAGAGCGCCAGAGCTCGGACATCGCAGGGATGTAGCGGGACGGCGGGCAGCGGGAGGGGGCGGGATGGGGGGGCTGGAGCCAGAGACGGCAGCGGGCGTCGAAGACCTGAATGGCGGCCAGCTGGGGCAGGCCGCGGAAGCTTTCCAGCACCTCGGCGGCGTGGGTGCGGTCGCCGACGAGCAGGGGATAGCGGAGGTTGTCGGCGGCGAGCCGGGTCAGGATCCGGCCCTGGCGCTGCAGTTCCCGGTATTCCTGCCGCAGGTCTTTCCAGGTCAGTGCCAACGAGGTGCCCAGGCCGCTTACCAGGATGATGGCCGCCAGGAACAGGTTGAAACGGGTGGTGAAAGTAAGACAGAGACGTTTCATGGCAGCAGTACGGTTTCCGGGGGCAGGTTTTTCGGGATCCGGCGGCCAAGGTGGTGTAGAACCTCGCGGTTGAGCACGAGGATGGCGCGCCTGGGCGGCTGCGGCACTGGTGGATCGCTTTGGGGGGTGCGCCACCAGCGGGCGATCAGCGCGGCGATCTGCGCGCCCAGATCGCGGTAATCCCAGTCGAGGGCGAAAGCGGCGCCGGCTTCGACCCATTGGCGCGACAGACCCACGGCGGGGATGCGCCGCCGATAGGCGGCCATCAGGATCGCCCGGGCGATGTCCGGGGTGAAAGCCTGGCCGTCGATCCACAGAACGTCGGCGTCCGCCGGTAAGGATTGCAGCCTCGCAAAGTTCCCCTGCGGGACCTCCAGGGCCAGCAAGGTCAGCCGCAACCGGGCCTGGCGGACCAGGCGGGCGATGGCGGCGAGCCGCGCCGGATCGCTGTCGGCATGGAGCAGGACGATGTGACGCGCCGTGGGAAACAATAACCGCAGCCAATGCCAGAGCCGCTGCGGCGGGTGGGGGAGCAGGACGCCGGTGGCCGGTTGCGATGTCTGCAAGAGCCGGCGGTCGAGAATCAGGCCGGCGACCAGCGGGGTGTGGGCATCATAGCGGCGGACGGCGGTCACCGCCCGGCTGCCGAGGGCGGCCCAGAGTTTGGGGCAGACGCCGTTTTGCAGCGCTTCCGGCGGATGGATATGCGCGGCGATGCCCTGTTGCGCCAGGGCTGCCATCAAGGCTCCGGTGGTCTCCAGGTAAGGGGGGCGGTCGTGGGCGGGCACCACCGCCACCTCCTCTTGAGGGCAGGCGGCCATGGCGGCGCCCGCCCACAGCAGGCAGACGAAAAGCAGCGTCCTCAAAAGCGGTACCCTACCCGCACCCGGAAGGTGCGTCCGTTTTGGGGGATCTCCGCCGGGATGACCGGTGCGGCGGGGGGATCGCGGTAATGATCGTCGAGCAGATTGTACAGGGCGAAGTCCAAATCCAGCCCTGGCAGCAGGTCCTGGCTGCTCAGGGTCAGGTTCATCAAGACCACGTCCCCGGTGCTGCGGCCGTCGCCAACAGGGCGGGGGCCGGTGTAGTCGATTTCCAGGGCGCCGGACAGCTTCTCCCGCCACAAGGGCACCGCCAGGCGGCTTTTGAGCAGGTGGCGGGCGCTGTGGGGCCAGCGCCGGCCGTGGACGTCCTCCAGATTCTGGAAGCTGTAACCCACCATCGCGTCGAAGCCGGCGCGGCGGTAGCCGAGGCTGGCGTCGAAACCGGTGGCCACCGCCGTGCCGCCGTTGCGATACTGCACGACACTGCCACTGATTTCTTGTTGCTGAAGCAGGTCCTCGGCGCGGTAGAAATAGCCGGCCAGCCGGCTGCTCAACCCCTGGCCCCATTGCTGTTCCCAGATGCCCTCCAGGGTGTGGATATGCTCCGGCCTGAGATTCGGGTTGGGCAGCCAGATGCCTTGGCAGCAGGTATAGCTGGCTTCGAACCGACTCGGCGCCCGGTAGGCGCGGCCGTAGAGCAGCTTGAGGGCGGTTTCCGGGCGGGGGCGATAGATCAGACCGGCCCGGGGGCTTAAGGGGGTGTCGTCGGTGTGGGAATAGTGATCGACGCGCAGGCCCAACTGGAGGGTCAGGTCGGGGCCCAGGCGCCATTCGTCTTGGGCGAAAAAGCCGAAGAAGCTGCTGCGCAGGCGGTTTCTGGCCCAGACCGTCTTGGGGTTTTGGTCGAAGTTGTCCATCTGCTGCCGGTAGTTGCCGCGGAATTCCCCGCCCAGCAGCAGGTGATGGTCGGAGCCCAGATCCCTTTGCGCCAGGGCTTCGGCGCCGGCCCACTCGCCGTGCCACAGATCCCGGTTGGTCGGCGAGAAGGGGTAACGGCCGTTGAATTCGTAGCGGTCCCAGAACAGCCGCAGGGTGGTGTGCCAGCCCCCCAGGTCGTGTTCGCCCCGCAGGTCGGCATAGGCGCGGCGGTCCTTGTAGTCGCTGACCACCGGCGGGCGGAGGGTGTAGTCCGGGTGTTCCTCGTCGCGCTGCATGTAAGCGCCCGACAGGGTCCAGCCGCGCCACGCCAGCTTGGCGAACAGGCGGCGGCCGTCGGCGCCGTCGGCCTCCCGGATCTTGGGCAGGCCTGGGAAATCCAGCACCCGGCGGCCGTCCTCGCTCCAGCGGCTGGCGGAGAAATAGGCGCTCAGCGCCCGCTCCGGTGCCTGCACGGCGGCGCTGACGTAGCCTCCGTAACGCCCCAGGCTGGCGGCGCGCCCTTCGAGCCGGGCGGCGGGCGCCTCGGCGGCGCTGCGGGTGATGACGTTGATGACGGCGAAATAGGCGCTGCTGCCGTACAGGGCCGAGCCGGGGTCGCGCACCACTTCGATGTGGTCGATGTCGTTCAGGTCCAGCAGAAAGTCACTGCCGAGGCCGGCGTAGTCCTGCAGGCTTTCATTGACGCGATGGCCGTCGATCAGCAGCAGGATATGGGTGTTGTAGTCGCCCGGGGTAAAGAAACCGCGGCTCGCCAGGCGCTGATAGCTGCGGTTGAAGACCATCTGGAACCCCGGCAGACTGGCGAGTGCCTCGGCCAGGGTGCGGTAGCCGAAGCGGCGCAGCTGGCCAGCGTCGATGACGTCCACCGCCCCCAGTGCTTCGTTGGCCGGCTGGAGGTGGCGGGCCGCGGTCAAGACGCTGGGAATGTCGGCGAACAGCGTCTCATACTCGTCTTCCGCCGGCGGGGCGGCTAGAAGCGGCGGGGGCAGGAATAAGAGGGCTGCGAGCAATCTGCGCATCAGGGGCCACCTTGAGAGGGACACCTTTCAATAATAGCCAGATCGCCCGCCTTGTGCCATTGGCAGGCGCTTTAATCGATCCTGGCGCCCAGCTGGTAGATATGCGGCAGCTGCTGCGGGCCGCTGATGCAGACGTCCAGGTCCCGCAGCAGGCCGTCCTTGAGGTTGTAGATCCAGCCGTGGACGGTCAGCGGCTGGCCGCGGCGCCAGGCGTCCTGGACGATGCTGGTGTAGCAGACGTTGGCGGCCTGCTGGATGACGTTGAATTCGCACAGGCGGTCGGCCCGTTCCGCCGCCGGCAGAGCGTCGAGCAGCTCGGCGTTGTGCTGATAGACGTCTTTGATGTAGCGCAGCCAGTTGTCGATCAATCCCAAGGGTTCGCCCTGCATCGCCGCCAGCACGCCGCCGCAGCCGTAGTGGCCACAGACGATCACGTGCGTGATCTTGAGGGCGTCCACGGCGTACTGCAGCACCGACAGCAGGTTGATGTCGGAATGGACCACCAGGTTGGCGACGTTGCGGTGGACGAACAGTTCCCCCGGCATCAGCCCCACCACTTCGTTGGCGGGAATCCGGCTGTCGGAGCAGCCGATCCACAGGTACTCCGGCGCTTGTCCCTGGGCCAGGCGTTCGAAGAAACCGGGATTGGCATGCTCGATTTTCTGGACCCAGCGGCGATTGTTGTCAAACAGATGTTTCAGCAGTTGCATGGCGTTCCTCCGAGGTGTGTGGTTCGTCGCCTGCGCCAGGCAGGCCGATGAGGGTCAGCTTGATGTGTTTGGCGGCCGCTTCTGCGCTGAAGTTTTCGATGATCTCCAGGGCGTCGTGGTCGATGTAGCGGGTGGCCGAGGCGTCGATGATCACCTCGGCATGGGGCGGGATCCGATCCAGGGTGCGCAGCAGGTTGGCCTTGTTGAGGAAGGTGACCTGCTCCGACAGTCTCAGGACGATGCGGCCGTCCTCGTGGCTTTCGTGCAGATAGACGCCGCACTTGTAGTGTTCCAGCAGGATGAAGAACAGCGCCGTGACCATGCCGATGCCGACGCCGGTGAGCAGATCGGTGAACACCAGCCCCACCACGGTGACCGCGAAGGGCGCGAACTGGTACCATCCCCGGCGGTAGAACTGCAGGAACAGTTCCGGCTTGGCCAGCTTGTAGCCCACCACCAACAGGATCGCCGCCAGCGTCGCCAGGGGGATCTGGTTGAGCCAGTGGGGCAGCAGCAGCGCCGCCACCGCCAGACAGATGCCGTGGACCCAGGCGGAGGCCCGGGTCCTGGCGCCGGCGATGATGTTGGTGGAGCTGCGCACGATCACCTGGGTGATGGGCAGGCCGCCCACCAGGGCGGAGGCCATGTTGCCGACGCCCTGGGCGATCAGTTCCCGGTTGGTGGGGGTGACGCGCTTGAAGGGATCGAGCTTGTCGGTGGCTTCGACGCACAGCAGGGTTTCGATGCTGGCCACCACGGCGATGACGGCGGCGGTGGTGTAGATGGCCTTCTGATCGTAAGCGCCGAAATCCGGAAGGGTGAAAAATTCCCTCAGGCCCTCGATGCCGTTGGCCAGGGGAAGCTGCACCAGATGCCTGGGATCCAGGGCCAGATCCGGCGCCCAGTGGCGGAAGGCGAGGTGGAGCAGGGCGCCGGTGATCACCGCCACCAGGGGCCCTTGAATGAGCTGGAAGATGCGCTGGCGTTTCATGAATCCCTGTTCCCACAGGATCAGGATCCCCAAGGAGACCAGGGCGATGACGGTGGCACCCAGGTGGAAGGCGCCGAACATGTCCACCAGGGCGTGCAGCGTGGTTTCACCGCCGGGCTCCTGATAGGCGATGTCCCCTTCCCAGTCGCTGTCGTAACCGACGGCATGGGGGATCTGCTTGAGGATGATGATGAGGCCGATCCCCGCCAGCATCCCCGAGATCACCGCCGAGGGGAAGTAATAGCCGACGATGCCGGCCCGCAGCAATCCCAAGCCGATCTGCAGCACCCCGGCCAGGATCACCGCCAGCAGGAAAGGCTGGAAGCCCAGGTTCTGGATCGCCTCGTACACGATCACGGTAAGACCTGCCGCCGGCCCCGACACGCCCAGGGCCGAGCGGCTGATGAGCGGCACCACCAGGCCGCCGGCGATGCCGGCGATGATGCCGGAGGACAGAGGCGCGCCGGAGGCCATGGCGATCCCCAGGCAAAGCGGCACCGCCACCAGGAAGACGACGATGCCGGCGGGAATGTCGTGTTTCAGATTGCGCCAGATGCTGAAGTCGTCTTCGTTGTCAGAGGTCCAGGGAGCGGGTTTCATGTCTTCCTCCTCGGTGGAATCGTCCCATATTGAAGACTAACAATAACGTTTCTCGGTTAAAATTCGAATTTGCTTGCCTGTCGTTTCGAGACAAATTTAAAGTGCAGCTGAATTACAAGCACCTGCATTATTTCTGGGTCACCGCCCAGGAGTCCAGCCTGACCCGGGCCGCCGAGCGCCTTCACGTCACGCCGCAGACCATCTGCAGCCAGATTCAGGCGCTGGAGGAACGCCTCGGCGTCAAGCTGCTGCAGCGCGAGGGGCGGGGACTGACCGTGACCGACACGGGGCGCACGGTGTTCCGTTACGCGGACCGGATTTTCTCGCTCGGGGAGGAGATGGCCGAGGTGGTGCGGCGTCAGGTGACGGTCGAGCCCCGGCATTTTCACGTCGGCGTCACCGATTTCCTGCCCAAGCTGATGGCCTACCGCCTGCTGCGTCCGCTCCTGATGCTGGAGGAGCCGTTCCGCATCCACTGCCACGAGGGGGGGATGGCGCAGCTGGCCGCGGGCCTGGCCGCCCGTCGCCTCGATCTGGTGCTCAGCGACCGGCCGCTGACCTCGGAATCGCCGGTGCGCGCCGAAAGCCGCCGGCTGGGGAGTTGTGGTGTCAGCTTTCTCGCCCGCGGCGACCTGGTCCGCCGCCATCGCCGCGGTTTCCCCCGCTCCCTGGACGGTGCCCCGATGCTGATGGCGACCGCCGATGCGGTGATCCGCGGACGCCTGTTGGGCTGGTTCGAAACCCTGGGGATCCATCCCCAGGTGGTGGCCGAATTCGACGACAGCGCCCTGATGAAGGTGTTCGGCCAGGCGGGTGTGGGCATCTTCTGCGCCCCGACCCTGGTCGAGGCGGAGATCTGTCGCCAGCACCAGGTGGAGGTGGTCGGGCGCACCCGTGAGGTGGAGGAGTGCTTTTACGCCATTTCTCTGACGCAGCGCTCGAGCCACCCGGCGATCCAGGTCATTTCCCAGGCGGTTCTGGAAACCGGCGCGCCGCCCGAATGACCGGGTCAGGGCTCGATGTGGAGCAGGGTTTCCGTGGGCGTCACCGCATCGCCTTTCTGCACGTACACGGCGGTGACCGTGCCACCGATGGGGGCCTGCACCTCGGTTTCCATTTTCATGGTTTCGACGATCAGGACCGGGTCGCCGGCTTGCACGGTGTCGCCCTCCTTGACCAGGACCTCGACGATGTTTCCCGGCATCGACAGGGTCACGTCGCCCTCGCCGGCGGCTTTGGGACGCTTGCTGCTCAGGCGTCGCGGCACTGCGCCCTCGGTGCCGCCTCCGAGGACCACCTCGTCGAGGGTTTCGATCACCGCCTCCTCCGGCACCCCGTCCACCACCAGATAGAAGTGACGTTCCGCCTGCTGGCGGGGACCGGCGCCGGTGACGCGCACGTGGTAGGTCTCGCCGTGGAGGTGGACGTTGAATTCGGTCGGGGCGGCCCGGGCGGCGGTTTCGGCGGGCGGTTCGATGGGTTCCGGCTCCAGGGTGCCTTGGGCGCGCTGGGTCAGGAACTGGCGTCCCACGTCCGGGAACAGGGCGTAGGTCAGCATGTCTTCCTCGCTGCGGGCCAGTTCGCCGATCTCCCGCCGCAGGGTTTCCAGTTCCGGGGGGATTAGATCCGCCGGCCGGCATTCGATGATTTCCTCGTTGCCCACGGCCCGGCGGCGCAGCTCCTCGTTCACCGGCCCCGGCGGTTTGCCGTAGCCGCCCTGCAGATAGCGTCGGACTTCGTTGGTGATGGTCTGGTAGCGTTCGCCCGCCAGGACATTGATGACCGCCTGGGTGCCGACGATCTGGGAGGTGGGGGTGACCAGGGGCGGATAGCCCAGATCCTTGCGCACCCGCGGGATTTCCGCGAGCACATCCTTGAGGCGGTCGAGCGATCCCTGTTCCTTCAACTGGTTGTAGAGGTTGGAGATCATGCCGCCGGGCACCTGATGGATGTGGACCCGGGGGTCGGGGCCGACGTATTCCGGCTCGAAACGGCGGTATTTCTGGCGTACGCTCCAGAAGTAGGCGGCGATTTCCTCCAGCAGCGCGAGGTCGTAGCCGGGGTCCCTGCCCAGGTCGCGCAGGGCGACGGCCAGGCTTTCGGTGGGCGGATGACTGGGGCCGCCGGCCAGGGAGGAAATGGCGGTGTCGATGTGGTCGATGCCGCTTTCGACGGCCTTGAGATGGCACATCGCCGCCAGGCCGGAGGTGGCGTGGGAGTGGAGGTGCAAGGGCAGGTCCACCGCAGCCTTGATGTCTCTGACCAGGCGGGCCGTGACCGCCGGGGTCAGCAATCCCGACATGTCCTTGATGGCGATGCTGTCGCAGCCCATGCGTGCCAGTTCCCGGGCCTGGGCCACGAAGCCTTCCACGCTGTGTACCGGGCTGACGGTGTAGCACAGCGCCCCCTGGGCGTGTTTGCCGGCCCGCTTGACCGCGGCGACGGCGGTTTCCAGATTGCGCAGGTCGTTGAGGGCGTCGAACAGGCGGAAGACATCCATGCCGTTCGCCGCCGCCCTATCAACGAAGGCCTCCACCACGTCGTCGGCGTAGTGGCGGTAGCCGAGCAGGTTCTGGCCCCTCAGCAGCATCTGCAGCCGGGTGTCGGGCAGGGCCTGGCGCAATTGCCGCAGCCGCTCCCAGGGATCCTCCTTGAGGTAGCGCAGACAGGCGTCGAAGGTTGCCCCGCCCCAGCACTCCAGGGACCAGAAACCGACCCGGTCCAGCTGAGGACAGATGGGCAGCATGTCTTCGGTGCGGACCCGGGTGGCTAGGAGGCATTGGTGCGCGTCGCGCAGGGCCAGTTCGGTGATCTGAACGCGGTTCATGGATGTTGCTCCTTCATAGTCCGGCATGGGCGGCGATGGCCGCAGCGATGGCGGTGGCCACGTGGGCCTTGTCGCGTTTTTCCGAATAGCGCAGCAGTTCCGGGTGGCGTTCGACGAAACCGGTGTCGAAGCGGCCCTGCTGGAACGCTTCGCTGCGCAGAATCTGCTGGTAATAGGCGCGGGTGGTCTTGATGCCGCTGATTTCCATGTCGTCCAGGGCGCGGCGGCCGCGGGCGATGACGTCATCCCAGCTCATGGCCCAGACGATGAGCTTGGCGATCATGGAGTCGTAGTAGGGCGGGACGTCGTAGCCGGTATAGATGGCGGTGTCGGTGCGGACCCCGGGGCCGCCGGGGGCGTAATAGCGGGTGATGCGGCCGAAGCTGGGCAGGAAATCGTTGCGCGGGTCTTCCGCATTGATGCGGAACTGCATGGCATAGCCGCGGCGCTGGATTTCCTCCTGGCGGTAGCACAGGGGCAGGCCGGAGGCGATGCGTATCTGCTCCTCGACGATGTCGACCCCGGTGATGGCTTCGGTGATGGTGTGCTCCACCTGCACCCGGGTATTCATTTCCATGAAATAGCAGCGGCCGTCCCGGTCGAAGAGGAATTCCACCGTCCCCGCGTTTTCGTAACCCACCGCGCGCGCCGCCTTGACGGCCAGCTCGCAGACGGTGCGGCGCTGTTCGTCGTCGAGCTGGGGGGAGGGGGCGATCTCGATGAGCTTCTGGTTGCGGCGCTGGATGGAACAGTCGCGTTCGAACAGGTGGATCACATTGCCGTGGCGGTCGGCCAGGATCTGCACTTCGATGTGGCGGGGATCGACGATGCACTTTTCCAGAAACACCTCGGCCCGTCCGAAGGCCTTGGTGGCCTCGGACACTACCCGTTGGTAATTCTGGCGCAGCGCCTGGGCATCGTTGCAGCGGCGGATGCCCCGGCCGCCCCCGCCGGAGGTGGCCTTGAGCATCACCGGATAGCCGATCGTCTCCGCCAGGCGCAGGGCCTCGTCGAGACCGGCGAGGTTGCCTTCGCTGCCCGGAATCACCGGGACGCCGGCCTGCTGCATGGTGCGGCGGGCTTCCGTCTTGTCGCCCATGCGCCGGATCACTTCCGCCGGCGGGCCGATGAAGCGGATGCCGCGGCGGCTGCAGATCTCGGCGAATTCGGCATTCTCCGACAGGAAGCCGTAGCCGGGATGGATGGCGTCGCAGCCGGTTTCCAGGGCCAGGTTGACCAGCCGGTGGGGGTTGAGATAGCCCGCCAGGGGATCGCTGCCGACGCTGTGGGCCTCGTCCGCCTTCTTGACGTGCAGGGCGTGGCGGTCGGCATCCGTATGGACGGCCACCGACAGGATGCCCATTTCGGCGCAGGCGCGGATGATGCGGACGGCGATTTCACCGCGGTTGGCGATGAGGATTTTCTGTAACATAAGGCGTCCGTGGGAAGGCGATTCGGTGGGATTCTATCCCAAACCGCCCTTCATGATCGTTCGATTTATTCGCCGCGGGATTCGAAAAAACGGAATCTTTTGCTGAGCGCCGGGCGCGCCACCCGGCGGTTTTCCCCTATACTTGCCGCTTTTGCGGCAAAGGAGTGAGCATGCGTACGATAGCCGTGCTTCTGTCGCTGTCCCTGCTTCTGGGCGGTTGCAGTACGGTGGACAAGTGGTTCAAATCCGGGCCCAAGGCGGTGGAGGTGATGCCGGAGGAGGACCTTTACAAAAAGGCCAAGGAGAAGCTGGACCGGGGGGCCTACACTCGCGCCATCGAGCTGTATCAGGCCCTGGAGACCCGCTTCCCCTTCGGGCGCTACGGCCCGAAGGTGCTGCTCGATCTGGCCTGGGCCTACTACAAGCAGGGCGACGCCGAGGCGGGTCTGGCGGTGCTGGAGCGCTTCTTCAAACGCTATCCCACCCACGCGCGTCTCGATTACGCCTGGTATCTGCGCGGATTGATCCACATGAGTCAGGGGCTGGGTTTCGTCGAACGCTACTTCCCCATCGATCTGACCAAGCGCGACGTGTCCCCGCTGGCGGATGCCTATCAGGATTTCGTCACCGTGGTCGAGCGTTTCCCCGACAGTGAATACGCCGACAAGGCCCGCCAGCGCCTCACGGGCGTTCTCACCCTGATCGCCACCCACGAGTACCACGTGGCCGACTATTATTTTCGCCGCGGCGCTTATCTGGCGGCCGCCAACCGCGCCGCCCACATAGTGCGCAACTACCCCCGCACCCGGGTGGTGCCCCATGCCCTGCGGCTGATGGCCGAGGCCTATCACCGGCTGGAGCTGGAAGATCTGGCGGCCCAGGCGGAAAAGACCTATGCGCTCAATTACGGCCAGAGCGAGCCGCCGCCGCTGCGCCACGGGCCCAGGACCCTGCTGGGGTGGATGTTCTGGCTGTTCCGCTGGGATTGAGGGACTGAAGATGGACGTGCTCTGCATCGGTCACGCTTCTTACGACCTGGTGTTCTCGGTGCCCCATCATCCGGACGAGGACGAGAAATGCGTCGCCACCGATTTCGTCGGTTGCGGCGGGGGGCCTGCGGCCAACGCCGCGGTGACCGTTGCCCGTCTGGGGCGGCGGGGGGCGTTCGCCGGCTATCTCGGCCGCGATCTTTATGGCCAGGCCCATTGGCAGGAGCTTCAAGGCGACGGGGTCGCCACCGACTGGATCGTGCGCGGGGATTCCCCCACGCCGCTGTCTGCGGTGCTGGTCAAGCCGGACGGCAGGCGGTCCCTGGTCAGCTACCGCGGCGATACCCGCCCCTTGCCCCCCAAGGCACTGGACCTGTCCCGGACCGCACCGGCCTGCGTGCTCTACGACGGTCACGAGCCGGAGCTGTCGATTCACTGGCATCCCCGTTTCAGGCAGCAGGGGATCGCCACGGTGCTCGATGCCGGCTCCCTGCACCGCGGCACCGAGGCGTTGATGTTCGCCGTCGACTACCTGCTCGCCTCCCGCAAGTTCGCGGCCCAGTGGCTGGGACGGGACGACCCGGAAGCGGCGCTTTCGGCCCTGGCGCAACAGTCGCCTGCGGTGGTCATCACCCTGGGGGAAGAAGGGGTGATCTGGCAGCGGGGCAGCCGGCGCGGCCGGCTGCCGGCCTTTCCGATCCGGGCGGTGGACACCACCGGCGCCGGCGACACCTTCCACGGCGCTTTTTGCGTCGCCGTGGTGGAGGGGCGGGACTGGGAGACGGCGCTGCGTTTCGCCAGCGCTGCCGCCGCCCTGTGCTGCACCCAGATGGGCGCCAGGCCGGGGATCCCCCGCCGCGGGGCCGTGGAGGCGCTGCTGGCCGGCGGCTCAGTATAGGTCCAGCGGATCCACTTCCAAATGCCAGCGCAGCCGGCGTTGCTGCGGCCATTGCCGCAGTCGCGGCAGCAGCGCATCAAGGAGCCGGTGCAGCGCCCCCCGGCTGCGGCTTTGCAACAACAGCTGGGCGCGATGCTGTCCGGCCCGCCGGGCCATGGGGGCCGGGACCGGCCCCAGCGCCAACACCTCCTCCGGGCCCGTTTCCGCCAGCCGGGCGGCTTCCTCCAGAAACTGCAACGGCAACGCCGGCTGGCGCGCCTCGGCCCGCAACAGCGCCTGGTAGCTGAACGGCGGCAGCCCGGCCTGGTGGCGTTCCTCCAGGGCTTCGGCGGCGAAGGCGGGATAGCCCCCCTGCAACAGCGTTTCCAGCAGCGGGTGCTGGGGGTGGCGGGTCTGGATCAGCACCTCCCCGGCCTTGTCGGCGCGCCCGGCCCGGCCGGCGACCTGGACGATCAGCTGCGCCAGGCGTTCGGGGGCGCGGAAGTCGGTGCTGTAGAGCCCGGCGTCGGCGTCGAGGATCACCGCCAGGGTGACGTTGGGGAAGTGGTGGCCCTTGGCCAGCATCTGGGTGCCGAGCAGGATGTCGATCTCGCCGCGCCGGACTTGCCGCAGCAGGGTTTCCAGGCTGCCCTTGCGGCGGGCGGCGTCGCGGTCGATGCGGGCGATGCGGGCCTTTGGAAATCGTTGTTCCAGTTCCTCCTCCAACCTTTCGGTACCGTGCCCCAGCGGGCGCAGGTCGGCGGTGCCGCAGGCCGGGCAGGCGTCGGGCGGCGGTTTTTCGTGGCCGCAGTGATGACAGCGCAGGCGCCGGTCGTGGCGGTGCAGGACCAGGCGGGCGTCACAGCGGGGGCATTCGGCGATCCAGCCGCAGGCATGACAGGTCAGGATCGGGGCGTAGCCGCGGCGGTTGAGGAAGATCAGTACCTGCTCTCCCCGCGCCAGCACCTTCTCGATCTGCCGGCAGGCGTCCGGCGCCAGCCCCGCTTGCAGACGGCGGTTGCGGATGTCGAGCAACCGGAGGTTGGGCGGGGTGGCCTGTCCCGCCCGTTGCGGCAGCGTCAGGTGGCGGTAGCGTCCCTGCCCGGCGTTGTACACCGATTCCAGCGCAGGCGTCGCCGAGCCGAGGACGATGGGAATCCCCGTCTGGCGGGCGCGCACCACGGCCACGTCGCGGGCGGAGAAGCGGAAGCCGTCCTGCTGCTTGAAGGAAGGATCGTGTTCTTCGTCGATCACGATCAGACCCGGCCGCGCCATGGGGACGAATACCGCCGAGCGGGTGCCGAGCAGCAGCGGCACCTCCCCCGACTGCAGGCCGAGCCAGGCGTCGAGGCGTTCGCCGGCGCTGAGGCCGGAGTGGTACAGCGCCACCGGGCATCCCAGGCGGGCCTGGAAGCGGGCCTGCAGCTGGGGCGTGAGGGCGATCTCCGGCAGCAGCACCAGCGCCTGGCGCTTCCGGGCCAGCACCGCCTCGATGGCCTGCAGATAGACCTCGGTCTTGCCGCTGCCGGTCACCCCTTCCAGCAGAAAGGCGGTAAAGCCTTCCAGCGCGGCGGTGATGGCGCCGATCGCCGCGCGCTGGGCGGGATTGGCTTCGAAATCCGGAGGGCAGGCGGTTTCCTGCGGCGGTGGGGCGGTGGTGAATTCCACCCACCCCCGGGCGGCGAGGGCTTTGGCCACCGGCCGCCAAGGCCAGTCGATGGTCTGGAGCCGGGCCGCTGTCATCACTCCGTCATGTTGCCGCAATAGATTCAACAGGGCCTGTTGGCGGGGGGCCTTGGCCCCGGGCTCGGCTTCCCGGCCGGCGGCGGTCAGGCGCAGCCATTGCGGGCAGCGGCGCCGGGCCGGACGTCCCTGGCGTAGCGCTACGGGCAGGGCGGCGGCGATGACTTCGCCGATGGGATGGTGATAGTAGCGTGCCGCCCACTGCAACAGCCGCAGATCCGCCTCCCGCAGCAGGGGCTGGGCGTCGAGGATTTCCAGGGCGGGCTTAAGGCGCTCGCCTTGGACTTGGCTGTGCGCTGCCAGGCCCAGCAGGACGCCGACGCGGGTGCCGCGTCCGAACGGCACCCGCAGGCGGACGCCCGGACGCAGCTGTGCCGGCGGGACGCCGGGAGGCGGCCGGTAGTCGAACGCTCCGGGCAGGGGGGCGGGAACGGCGACCTTGAGAATGGGGGGCATGCGGGCTTCCAAAGCGTTGCGGATGTGAAGTATTATCGATCCCAGGAGACAGTCTTTATCTGGACAGGAAACAATCCGCGCCCGGATTTTTATTCACAGAAACTGTGGATAAGTTTGTGGAAAAGGTGCTGAAAGCGGGCCGTAAAGTGCATGGATTCTGGCCTGTCTTCAAATTGTAAAAAAACTGGTCAGTGAAGCGATTCCTGTTTTATATCAATCCGTTATGCGATTTCGACGGATGAGGAGAGATGGGCTTGACCGCTCGGTTTCCAAACGAAGGCGCAATGTGCATAAATCTTGACATGACGTGAATTTTTTCAATCAGCCGGGGTGGAGGCCACATGAACGCGTTGTCCTTGCAGGTGCTCAGAACCGATGCGGCAGGCATGCCGCTGGAATGGATCGATTATCAGGCGGCGGTCAAGCTGTATTACCTCGGCCAGGTGGCCTACACCTGCGGGACGCCATTGTACCGGGTCCGCGGCGGGGTGTGCGCCCGCACCGGGCGGCGCAGCGTCATCGAGGTGCATTCCATCATCGCCACCTACGGTCACAGTGGTCAGACCCTGGGACCGGACTATATCCCGCCGCTCAACAATCGCACCCTGTTCCGGCGCGACAACCACCTGTGCCTGTACTGCGGCCAGCGCTTCCTGCACCGGGATCTGTCGCGCGACCATGTGACACCCCTGAGCCAGGGCGGTCAGGATACCTGGACCAACGTGGTGACCGCCTGCAAGCGATGCAACAACCACAAGGCGGGGCGGACCCCGGAACAGGCCGGCATGGAGCTGCTGGCGATCCCTTTCGTGCCGACCCATGCCGAGTACATTTATCTTCAGGGACGGCGGATCCTCAGCGACCAGATGGAATTCCTACGCGCCCATTTCCCGCGTAAGAGTCCGCTGCACGCCCGCCTGCGTCAGCACGCCTGACGCCGCCATCCCAGCCACAACGCCCAGCCGGCCAGCCCCAGGAAGGCCAGCAGGGTCCAGGCGGGAATGCTCAGCCCCAGGAAGGTCCACAGCACCTCGCTGCATTCGCCGGTTCCGCTCAGCAGCAGGCGCAGGGTTTCGGTCAGGGGAAAATGCTTGAACACATAACCCAGGCCGGGGCCGCAGGCCGGCACTTCGTCTTCCGGCAGATTCTGCAGCCAGACGTGACGGGCCGAGATCGCCGCACCCCCCAAGGCCAGCACCCCGGCCAGGGTGCCGTAAAGCCGGGGCGCCCGGTTGTGCAGCGCAGCGACGAGAAAGACCAGTCCCACCAACAGCACCATGACCCGCTGGCTGATGCACAGCGGGCACGGCTGCAGTCCCTCGACGAACTGAAACCAGGCCGCCACCGCCAGCAGGGCGGCGCAAAACAAAAAACCCAGCAGCGCGCCTAGTCTGAATGTCATAAGCAGATTCCCTCAGAACGGTTTGACCGTCGCCAGAATGACGATGGCGAACAGAAACAGCACCGGTACTTCGTTGATCCAGCGATAGAACACGTGGCTGTGGCGGTTGCGGTCGTGTTTGAAGTCCAGCAGCCACTTGCCGCAGGCTAGGTGGTAGGCTACCAGCCCCACTAGCAGCGCCAGCTTGGCATGGAGCCAGCCCTGCCGGCCGTAGAGGGCCCAGGCATAGTCGGCCAGCATCCAGATGCCGAACACGAAGGTCAGGATCATGCCCGGCGTCATGATGCCGAAGTAGAGCTTGCGCTCCATGATCTTGAAGCGCTCGCGGCCGATTTCGTCCTCGGCCATGGCGTGGTACACGAACAGGCGCGGCAGATAGAACAGGCCGGCGAACCAGGTGACCATGAAAATGATGTGAAAGGCTTTAAGCCACATGCGCAGTCCTCACGATGGGAGACGGGTTTCGATCAGGCGGGCCAACTCGGCCTCGTCCACGTAGCTGGTGTGGCGCCAGACGGTCCTGCCGCGGGGGTCGATGAGTATCCAGCTGGGCGTGAAACGGACGCCGAAAGCGTCCGCGGCGGCCCCGGCAGGATCGAGGGCGACGGTGTAGGGCAGGGGATAGTCGTGGGCGAAACGCACCACCCGGTCGGGGCGGTCGTAGGGCATTGCCACCCCCACGATCTTAAGCCCCCGGGCGCCGAAGCGCCGGTGCAGGCGGACGAGCACAGGAATTTCCCGGAGGCAGGCCGGACAGGTGGTGGCCCAGAAGTTCATCAGCATCAGGCCCTGCCGGGGCGGGATGGGGACCGGGCGGCCGGAAAGGTCGATCAGCTCCAGATGGGGCGGTTGCGCCAGCCGCCAGCCGAGCCAGGCGAGCAGGAGCGCCAGACCCAGCAGGATGCCCAGTCCTTTAAGCCTGCTGCGGAAGGTTGCGGACATAGTTCTCGGTCAGGATTTCATATAAGGAGCGGGGGTTGAGCAGGCGCGCGGTGCCGGTGGCGACGAAGGAGGTGGCCATCAGCGGCAGCAGCAGTTCATGGGTGTCGGTTATCTCCATCACCAGCACGAAGGCGGTCATCGGGTTCTGCAGCATACCGGAAAAATAGGCGCACATGCTCAGCAGCACCATCGTCTGCAGCGGCGCCAGCGGCAGCCAGTGGTGCAGATCGGCCCCGAGCCCGGCGCCCACCGACAAGGAGGGGACGAACAGCCCGGCGGGCACGCCGCTCAGGGCGGTGATCAGGGTCGCGAGCGCCTTTTCCAGAGGAAACCACAGGGATGCGGCCTGGCTGGCGTTGACGATTTGCTTCAGCATCGGATAGCCGGTTCCCAGGGTCCGGCCTCCGCTCAGCGTCGCCAGAGCCGCCAGCAGCAGGCCGAACAGGACGATCAGCGCCCAGCGGGTGCGCCGGCCCGCCCGGGACAGGCGTTGTCCAAGCCGCACCAGGAGGAAGGCGAAGAGGCCTCCGGCCAGCCCGCCGGCGATCCCGCAGTAGCCGATGCTGAGCCAGGCGCGCCCCTGGGGCTGCGTCACCTCGGCGGCTTCGAGAAAAATGTAGTGATTCAGGATCACGTAGGCAGTCATGCCGGCGAAGATGATGGCGGTCAGCACCAGGCTGCTGATCTTTTCCTCCATCTCCCGCCCCAGTTCCTCGATGGCGAAGATGATGCCCGCCAGCGGGGCGCTGAACAGGGCGGCGAAACCGGCGGCGCTGCCGGCCAGGATGAAACCCCGCTCCAGGTAATGGAGCGGGAAGCGGGCCGCCCTGCCCAGGGTGGTTATGATCGAGGCGCCGATCTGGATCGCCGGCCCCCCCAGCCCCGCGGACGCTCCCGTCAGCAGCCCCAGATTGGTGAGCGCCACCTTGCCGACGGCGATGGGAAAGGATACGAAGCGTTGGCGCAGCGTCAGGTCCCGGTGTATCGCCAGCGCCGCCTTGACCTGGGGAACCCCGCTGCGTTCGGCCCCCGGGAACCAGCGTTCGGTCAGCCACACGGTCAGCACCAGCCCCAGGGGGCTGATGAGCCAGATGCCCGCCGGCGTCCGGTCGAAAAATGCGCGCAGATGGACCACCGCCTGCTCGCTCAGCAGCGTCAGGGCGCTGATGAACAGCCCCACCAGAATGGCGCCGCTCCAGAACACCAGCCGCTGTTTCCAGCCGGCGGCGGTGAGCAGGGAGGCGGTGGCGTCGGTCTCGGCGTCCATCGGTGCGTGAAAAGCTTGCGGAGCTTCGAGCGTTGTTAACGACTCCATCTTATCATAGAAAATAATAGATAATTATTGTTGTGCACTCTATTCGACTCGGATAGGATGTCCGCATGGAGATTATCAAACTGAGCGAATACGCCAAGCGTCATGGGGTGACCTATCGCACGGCCTGGGAATGGTTTCGGCGAGGGAAGATTCCTGGGGCGTTCAAGGATGAGCACAATCGGGTATTGGTGCAGATCGAGCGTGAAAGCCCTTATGATTCCCACAAGGCGGCCATCTATGCCCGAGTTTCGTCCAGTGAGAATCGCAATGACCTGGAATCCCAGGCGGAGCGGCTGAAGCAATACGCCATCGCCAAAGGGTATCAGGTGGTGGAAGTGGTCAAGGAAGTGGGCAGCGGCGTGAACGACAATCGGAGGAAATTACTGGGTCTGCTTCAGCGGGAGAGTTGGGGCATCTTGATCGTCGAGCATAAGGACCGGTTGACGCGCTTTGGTTTCAATTATTTGGAGGTGCTACTGGATGCCCAGGGAAGACGGATCGAGGTGGTCAATCTGGCCGAAGAGGAAACGTCCGACTTGATGCAGGATCTGATCGCCATTATCTCTTCGTTCAGCGCCCGCATATATGGCATTCGCCGTAGCAAGCGCAAGACGGAAAAGATCATCGAGGTGCTGCAGGCCGATGCCGATTAGAGCGTACCGGTTGGAACCGGCCATGAACGTGGCCAAGACGGCCTAGGTGGAAGCGGTCGTTGCCGCTTACCGCCAAACGGCCAGAGCGATTCTGAGACGGAAATGGCGTCTTTTGCTGGAAACTGGCCGCCTCGACAAAAACGCCCAGGTTAAGCCGATTGTCTCGCCCCTGTCGGAGCGCTACAAGCAGACGGTGCAATACCAAATGGTTGCCCTGCTCAAAGGCTGGTTGGGCAACCGCCAGAACGATTTTATCAACTTGGTGCGCGGCGCCGACCTGGATGCGGCCACCCGGATGCAACTGTGTTACATCAACAAATATCAAAAATGGTTCTGCCGGGAGGTTCGGATGCAGGGCAAGCCGCTCCCCGCTGAGGTGCTGAAGCTGGCCCGCCAGATCATCAAGCGCACCTTCCGCCGCCACCGCCTGCCCGATGTCCGGCATATCCAGCTGCATCTGGATCAGAAGGTTGCAAAGGTGTTGCCCAAAGCGCCGGACAAGGCAAGCTACTTCGATTACTGGATCAAACTGGCCACCTTGGACAAGGGCAAACCGATCTTCATCCCCCTCAAGTCGAATCCTTACTTCGATGCGGTCGAAGGCCCCCTGAAGCAATTCTGTCAAATCCATCTCAAGGACGGCGGTATCCAGGTTTATCTGCTCAAGGATGTCCCGGTGCGGGACTATCATCCCAAGGTGGAACAAATCGCCCTGGATGTTGGATTGAACTGTCTGTTCGCCACTGACCGCGGGGATCTGCTAGGGCGCAACTTTCTGGACCGCTTGATCGGCTACGATAAGGTTCTGACCGAACTGGCCCGCAACCGCCAACGCCAGGGGCTGCGGCTGCGGGATTCCAAGCGCTACGTGCGCCTGACCGAGAAGCTCAGGCAATGGCTCAAAAATGAAGTCAATCGATTGCTCAATCATGTGGTCGCGCAATACCGGCCCAGGCAGATCGTCCTGGAACGGCTGGACTTTCGCAGCCCAAAACTCTCCCGACGCATGAACCGGCTGGTATCGCGCTTCGGCAAGCGCTATATCCGGGAGAAACCCCAATCCCTGGAGGCGCTCTATGGCATCGAGACGGTCTGGGTCAATCCTGCCTACACCTCCCGGACTTGTTCGGCTTGCGGCTACGTCGATCCAAGGAACCGGAAAAGTCAGGCGGCATTGACCTGCGCATTTTGCGGCAGGAAGCAACATGCGGATGTCAATGCCGCCCGCAACATTCGGCAAAGAAGTTCTTGGCCGAATGGCGGCATCTACCTGAGCCAAAAGACCCTCCTCAAGGCGTTGCTGGCGCAATTTCTTGAGCGATGGGGGGAGCGGCGCCGTTCTGACCGATCAGAATCGTCCCCACGCTGCCGTAGTCCAGCTGCAAAGCGCCGCGATTGCCTTAACGCCAATCCCTACTTTTGTAGGGTGGGACTGGACCCAACCGCATTGGCGTGAGGTAAAACCAAATCCTAAGAAAACCTCTTCTATGGTTTTCTATCAGGGCAATCGCATGAATATACCCCACGAAGATGATGGTTTAAGATTCGATGACTTGCAGCAGATTACTTGCAGATTAGAGACTTCTTCTCTGAGGAGCATGCTTTTTGTGGGAGGCACAGATGTTGGAAAAGCCCCTGGCGCTGAGCGAGGTGTTCGTATCGATTCCGGACCCGCGACAATCATCGAAGGTGACCTACGATCTGGTGGAAGTGCTGGTGGTTGTGGTGTGTGCGGTGATCTGCGGTGCCGATACGTTGGTGGAGATTGAACTTTGGGGCAAAGAGAAGCTGGATTGGCTGCGTCGATATGTGCCTTTGCCGCATGGGATTCCGTCCCATGACACCCTGGGGCGGATTTTGGCGATGATCGATCCGGAAGCGTTCGGATCGGCCTTCCAGCGCTGGGCGGTGAGCGTGGTTCCGGCATTGGAAGGTCAGGTGATCGCCATCGACGGCAAGACCAGTCGGCGTAGCCGGTCCAAGGGGCAGGATCCCCTGCATCTGGTCAGTGCCTTTGCGGCTCAGTACCGGTTGGTGGTCGGTCAAGAGGCGGTGGCCGACAAATCCAACGAGAAGACGGCCATTCCCGCCCTGCTGGAAACCCTGGCCTTGAAAGGATGCGTGGTGACCCTCGATGCCATGGGGACCGATCCCAAGATTGCCAAGGCCATCCGTGACCGGGGGGCCGACTATGTACTGGCGGTCAAGGACAACCAGAAAGGTCTGGCCGAATCGATCCGGGATTTCTTCCAGGCCTTCCAGGACGCGCCGGACAAAACCCCGCATCAGCAATGCGAGACGGTCGACAAGGTGCATGGTCGCCTGGAAGTGCGCCGCTGCTATGTGTTCGACCAGCTCGACAGCCTGGACCGGCCCCAGCGCTGGCCGGATCTGGCCTGCTTTGCCGTGGTCGAGTCCGAACGCACCGTCGCCGGCAAAACCACCCGGGAACGGCGTTTCTACATCAGCAGCCTGCCTGCCGATGCCGAACGGCTGGCCTCGGCGGTGCGCCAGCATTGGGCGGTGGAGAACCCGCTTCACTGGTGTATGGATGTCGTATTCAACGATGATCAGATGCGCCTTCGAACCCGACATGCGGCTCATAACCTGGCGCTGCTCAAACAGATGGTGCTCAATCTCTTTCGCCTCGACTCCACCAAACGCCGCGGGGGCATCAAGGCAAGACGGCTCCTGGCCGCCTCCAGTGACCACTATCGGGCTCAGTTGCTTGGATGGACGTAGCGTTCATGCGATTGCCCTGGGTTTTCTATGGGTTTGAAGGCTATAACAAATGCGCACTGCTATAATGCTCTGCCCTTTCCGATCCGGAGGTAGAGGCATGATCAAAGTGGCAGTGGTCGGCGGCACCGGTTACACCGGTGTCGAGCTGATGCGGATTCTGGCGCGCCATCCCCAGGCGGAGCTGGCGCTGGTGACCTCCCGCGGGGATGCGGGAAGGAGGGTGGCCGAGGTCTATCCCAACCTGCGCGGGGTGGTGGATTTGACCTTCCAGCCGCCGGAACCGCAGCTTCTGGACCAGGCCGACGTGATTTTCTTCGCCACTCCCAACGGTACCGCCATGCAGTACGCCCCGGCATTGCTGGAGCGGGGCCGGGTGGTGATCGATCTGGCGGCCGACTTCCGCCTCAAGGACCCCCAGGTTTGGGAGCAGTGGTACGGTCAGCCCCACGCCTGCCCCGAACTGCTGGCGTCCGCGGTGTACGGCCTGCCGGAGGTCAACCGGGAGAAGATCAAAAAGGCCCGCCTGATCGCCTGCCCCGGCTGCTATCCCACCGCGGTGCAGCTGGGTTTTCTGCCGCTGCTGCATCAGCACGTGATCGAACGGACAGGGTTGGTCGCCGACTGCAAGTCCGGAGTTTCCGGCGCCGGCCGTCAGGCCCAGGTGGCCACCCTGATGGCGGAAACCGGGGAAGGCTTCAAGGCGTATGCCGTGCCGGGTCACCGCCATCTGCCGGAAATCCGCCAGGGCTTGCAGGCCCTGACCGGCAAGCCGGTTGAGCTGACCTTCGTTCCCCACCTGACGCCGATGATCCGCGGCATCCACGCCACCCTCTACGCCCGCCTGCGCGAGGAGGCCGATCTCCAGGCCCTCTACGAGCGCCACTATGCCCGCGAGCCGTTCGTGGAAGTGCTGCCCGCAGGCAGCCATCCCGACACCGTCGACGTACGCGGTGCCAACCGTTGCCAGATCGCCGTCCACCGCCCCGGAAACGGCGACGTGGTGGTGGTGCTGGCGGTGATCGACAACTTGGTCAAGGGTGCGGCGGGCCAGGCGGTGCAGAACATGAACCTGGTGTTCGGCCTGCCGGAAACGGCAGGTCTGGAGCTGGCGGGGCTGTATCCTTAGCGGTTCCCGGCCTCCGGAAGATGAAAAAATGGACCGGTGCCAGGGATCTTTGGGCACTATTGTTGACTAAAATGGTCGGGTAAAAGGATAATCATCCGCAGTCACAGCGAGGGAAACCATGTCCAGCAGCGAAGCACCGATCGTGTTTACCGACAGCGCCGCCGCCAAGGTGGCGGAACTTCTGGCCGAGGAGGAAAACCCGGATCTGAAGCTTAGGGTTTACATCACCGGTGGCGGCTGTTCCGGGTTCCAGTATGGTTTCACCTTCGACGCCGATCAGGCCGAGGACGACACCGTGATCGAAAAGAACGGCGTCCGGGTGCTGATCGATTCCATGAGCATCCAGTATCTCAAGGGCGCTGAGATCGACTACAAGGACGATCTCTCCGGTGCCCGCTTCGTCATCCGCAATCCCAACGCCAGGACCACCTGCGGCTGCGGCTCGTCGTTCTCGGTCTAGACCGGATAGACCGCCCCCAGAATCACTTCCTCGCAGGCGCCGGTCACCGCCGGCAGGTTGCCCGGTTTCCCCGCCAGGGTCCGCCAGGCCAGCCAGGCGAAGGCCAGCGCCTCCACCTGGTCCGGGTCGATGCCGCAGGCGGCGGTGGTGGTGACCGGGCAGGGGCTGTGGCGGGCCAGGGCCGCCATCAGGACGGGGTTGTGCACCCCGCCGCCGCACACCAGCAGTTGCGATGCGCCCGGCAGGGTCCGGCGCAGGGCGGCGGTGGCGCTGACGGCGGTCAGATCGATCAGGGTGGCCTGGACGTCCTCGGGAGGCAGATCAGGACAGTGGCGCAGATGCCCCGCCAGCCAGTCCAGGGAGAAACGTTCCGGGCCGGTGCTTTTCGGCGGCCGGCGCTGGAAATAGGGGTCGGCCAGCAGGCGCCGCAACAGGGCCGGGTTGCAGCTTCCCTGCGCCGCCCAGCGGCCGGCCTCGTCCCAGTGGCCCTGGGGGTGATGGCGGCGGAACCAGGCATCCAGAAGGGTGTTGCCGGGCCCGGTGTCGAAGCCGGTGACCGGCCGTCCGTCTCCGGGCAGCAGGGTGAGATTGGCGATGCCCCCCAGATTGAGGACCGCGCGGTCCTCGCCCGAATGTGAGAATACGGCGCGATGGAACGCCGGCACCAGCGGGGCGCCCTGGCCGCCGACGGCGATGTCGCGGCGGCGGAAGTCGGCCACGGTGGTCATGCCGGTGAGTGCGGCGATGCGGTTGGGGTCGCCGATCTGCAACGTGTAGGGGTGGCGGGCGTCGGGGCCGTGGTGCAGGGTCTGGCCGTGGCTGCCGATGGCGCGGATCCGGCCGGGAGGGACGTTGGCCTCGCGCAGCAGGGACAGCGCCGCCCGGGCGAAGGTTTCCCCCAGCCAGGCATCGAGTTCCCCCAGCAGGGGGAGGGGGATGGCATCACCGAAGCAATGGCGCTGCAGCGTGGCGCGCAGTTCCGCCTCGAAGGGATGATAATTCCAGGCGAGGGTGCGGATGTCGCGGTCGCCGCGGATCTCGGCCAGCACCGCGTCGACGCCGTCGAGGCTGGTGCCGGCCATCAGCCCGATGTAGCGGTCGCTCACCGTTTGGTTTCGGTCCGGGCCAGGGATCCGGGGGTCGGTTTTTCCAGTTCCGCCAGCAGGGGGGCGGCCTGCTGCGCGAAAGCCGTCCGCAGGCCGGCGGGCAGCGGCTGGCTGTCGGGCAGGGGGACGGTCAGGGGGTCACGGTGGACGCCGTTGATGCGGAATTCGTAGTGCAGGTGCGGTCCGGTGGCCAGCCCCGACTTGCCGATGTAACCGATGACGTCCCCCTGGCGGACCCGGCTGCCCTGCTTGAACTTGCCGAAGCGGTGCAGGTGGGCGTAAAGGGTGGTGTAACCGCGGCCGTGGTCGAGAATGACGACCCGCCCGTAACCGCCCTTCCAGCCGCGGAAGATGATCCTGCCGTCACCGGTGGCGTGCACCGGGGTGCCGATGGGAGCGGCGTAGTCCACCCCCTTGTGGGCGCGGATGCGGTGCAGCACCGGATGGCGGCGATGGAGGTTGAAGCGGGAACTGATGCGGGCCGACTTGACGGGGGTGCGCAGAAACGCCTTGCGCAGGGACCGGCCTTCCGGGGTGTAGTAATCGACGTGGCCGTCGGGGTGGACGAAGCGGATGGCGCGGTGGACCTTGCCCTGGTTGACGAACTCGGCGGCGATGATGGGGCCGTCGCCGATGACCTCCCCGTCCAGGCGGAGTTTCTCGTAGAGGACCTGGAAGCGGTCGCCCGGGCGGATGCTGCGGGCGAAATCGATGTCCCAGCCGAAGATCTCGGTCAGCGCCATGATGAGCTTGTCGCTCAGACCGGCCTGGTGACCTGCTTCGTACAGGGTCGAGTCGATGGCGCCGCGGGCGTGGCGCAGCTCCCTTAAGGGGTGTTCGAGGATTTTTTCTATGGCGAAGCCGGTCGCCGTCGGCGTGGCCTCCAGCCGCTCCATGCGGCTGCGTTCATAGACCAGCTTTTCCAGCGTGCCGTCGGGCTTCACCAGGAATTTCAGGGCCCGCCCCGGATAGAGCTGGGTCAGGGTGTCGGCCAGGGGATCGTCAGCGCTGAGCAGCCGCTGGAGGTAGCGCGCGTCGATGCCATAGCGGGCGAAGATGGCCGCCAGGGTGTCGCCCCGGACGATGCGGTGCTCCACCCAGCTCCCGCGCGGTTCCTCCGGGACGGGAGCGACCGGGACGGCCGCCAGGGTATCCTCCTGGAGGATGCCGGATTCCACCCGACTCTGGTGCGGTGCTTCGGCGGCCGCTGCCTGGCTGTCTTCCCCGGTGTCGGTAACCGTCGGTAGCCGCAGAGACTGCACCTCCCAGAAGTCCAGGCCGGCGGCGGCGATCATGAAGGCGCCGAGCATGGCGAGCAGATATCTAGGCTTGAGAACTGTAACCATCGACCTTCTGGCAGTACGACACAAGCGGCCTAGTCTATATAATGTCGGGCAGGCTTGCCAATTCTGAACATTCAAGGAGAATCCATGACGGACGTGGAACAGGCGCTGGCGCTGATCAAGCGTGGAACCGAGGAAATCCTGCCGCAGCAGGAGCTGGTCGAGCGGCTTCGCAGCGGCCGGCGGCTCAGGGTCAAGGCCGGTTTCGACCCCACCGCCCCGGACCTGCACCTGGGCCATACGGTGCTGCTCAACAAGCTCAAGCAGTTCCAGGATCTGGGCCACGAAACCATCTTCCTCATCGGCGACTTCACCGCCATGATCGGCGATCCCACCGGCAAGATCCAGACCCGCCCACCCCTGACCCGCGACGAGGTGATCGAGAACGCCCGCACCTACGAGGAACAGATCTTCAAGATCCTCGACCCGGAAAAGACCCTGGTGATGTTCAACTCCAGCTGGATGAACGCCATGAGCGCCGCCGACCTGATCCAGCTGGCGGGCAAATACACCGTGGCGCGGATGCTCGAGCGCGACGATTTCAGCAAGCGCTACCAAAGCGGTCAGGCCATCGCCATCCACGAATTCCTCTACCCCCTGATCCAGGGCTACGACTCGGTCGCCCTCAGGGCCGACGTGGAGCTGGGCGGCACCGACCAGAAGTTCAACCTGCTGGTGGGCCGCCACCTGCAGGAGAGCTATGGCCAGAAGCCCCAGGTGGTCATCACCCTGCCGCTGCTGGAAGGGCTCGACGGGGTGCAGAAGATGTCCAAGTCCCTGGGTAACTACATCGGCATCACCGAACCTCCGGAAGAACAGTTCGGCAAGCTGATGTCGATTTCCGACGAACTGATGTGGCGCTACTTCGAGCTCCTCAGCTTTCGCCCCATGGCGGAGATCGAGGACTGGAAGCGGGCCTGCGCCGAGGGGGCCAACCCCCGCGATTTCAAGGTCAGGCTGGCGCTGGAGATCGTCGCCCGCTTCCACGGCGAGGAAGCCGCACGCAAGGCGCTGGAACAGTTCGAGGCCCGCTTCAGGCGCGGCGCGCTGCCGGAGGATCTGGAAACCGTGATCGTGACGGCCCCGGAACCGGAAGGCATCGGCATCGCCCACCTGCTGCGGGAGGTCGGACTGGTGAAAAGCACCTCCGAGGCGCTGCGGATGATCCGGCAGGGGGCGGTCAGGATCGACGGTGAGCGGGTGGAAGATCCCAAAAAGGTGATTCCGCCGGGCCAGATCCATATCTTTCAGGTGGGTAAACGGCGTTTTGCCAAAGTGGAGGTCCGATGAGCCAGAAACCGACATTACGGGACATTCTCGATCACGAGCCCAAGCAGCTGCGTTTCGGCACCAGCGGGGTGCGCGGCAAGGTGGAGGAACTGACCGACGTGGAGGTCTATTGCCTCACCCGCGGCACCCTGGACTATTTCCAGACCCGCGGCAGGCTGGTCTGCCCCGGTCACGAAGGCGAGGTGGCGATCCCCCTGGCCGGGGACCTGCGCCCCTCCACCGAGCGGATCCTGCAGGCGGTGGCCAAGGGCATCGCCGACGCCGGTCTGGCGCTGGACCATTGCGGCCGCATCCCCACCCCTGCCCTGACCTATTACGCCCTGCAGCGCCGCGAGGCCAGCTTCGTGGTCACCGGCAGCCACATCCCCGCCGACCGCAACGGCATCAAGCCCAACCGCTGTGACGGCGAGGTGCTCAAAAGCGACGAACCGGGCATCGTCGAGGCGGTACAGCGCTGCCGGGAACAGGAATACGGCCGCCCCGCCGCCGAATCCCCCTTCGGTCCCGACGGCATGCTCAAACCCGAGGCACGCCCGCAGCTGCCGCCGGTCGATGCGGAGGCCGCCGAGGTTTACCGGCGGCGCTACCGCGAGGTCTTCGCGCCTGAGGCCCTTTCCGGTTGGCGGGTGCTGTTCTTCGAGTACAGCGCTGTGGGCCGCGAGCTGATCCCCCGGATCCTGCGGGATGCCGGCGCCGAAGTCATCGGCGCCGGGCGCAGCGACCGCTTCGTCCCCCTCGACACCGAGGCCATCTCCAACACCCACCTGCAGATGCTCGGTGACCTGGCCAGACAGCAGGACCGTCACATCGACGTGATCCTCTCTACCGACGGCGACAGCGACCGGCCTCTGGTGGTGGCGGTGGACGGGGACGAACTCCATTTCATCCCCGGCGACCTGCTGGGCGCCATCGTCGCCGAGTTCCTCGAGGCCGACGCGGTGTCGGTGCCCATCAGCGCCAACCCGGTGCTGGAGGAATGGCTCGGGGCTCACGGCATCCGCGTGCGCCGCACCCGGATCGGCTCTCCCTACGTGATCGAAGCCATGCAGGAACTGCTGGCCGACGGCCACCGGCGGGTCATGGCCTGGGAAGCCAACGGCGGTTTCCTGTTGGGGTGCGACATCGAATTCGGAGGCGGCGTGCTCAAGGCCCTGCCGACCCGGGATGCGACCCTGCCGCTGCTGTGCGTGCTGGCCGCCGCCAAACGGCGCGAAGGGGGGTTGCTGGGTCTGCTGGAAGCCTTTCCCCCGTGCTACGGCAAGTCGGATCTGATCGACGATTTCCCCCAGGCCGAAAGCCGGCGCATCGTCGAATACTTCACCCCGGAGGATGCGCGGATCAAGGAGCTGCGTTTCGAGGAGGACGGCATCGCGCTGTTCGATGCCGAGGGCAACCGCATCGGCTTCTGGCCCGAAGGCAGCCCCGAGGCCCAGACCTGGGAGGCGAAGAAACGGCTGCTGGAAAGTGTGTTCCGCCCTGAAGACGGCTTTGCGCCGGTGGTGAAGCTCAACGTCCTCGACGGGGTGCGCTGCTATTTCGCCAACGGCGAGATCGCCCACGTGCGTCCCTCCGGCAACGCCCCGCAGCTGCGCATCTACGCCTTTGCCGACCTGCGCGACCGGGCGCGGGAAATCGCCGCCTTGGCGGTGGCCGAGCCGGACGGACTGCTGCGGCGGCTGGCGCGCCGGGTGGCGGCCGCCTAGCGGCTCCGGACCCGGGTCAGGCGCAGGCGGGCCTGGGGCAGGGCTTCCACATAACCGTGGATCTGCAGTGGCAGGTGGGTGGCCGGATCGCGCAGCACCTCGATGACGCCTTCCATCCCCAGGAATTCGAAGGCTTCGGGGTTGTGCTCCGGTTCCAGAGGGGTCGGCAGGATGCGCCAGCGTTCGGCTTCGATCCTTCCCTGGACGCGCTCGCCGTCGCGCTGGAAGTCCGCCGCGAAGCTTTGCACCCCCTCCTGCCGCAGGTGGACCTCATAGACGCTGTGTTTGTTGAACAGGCACAGCGGTGTGTCGGGTGCCTGCTTCCGGCTCAGGTGGATCAACAGCGCGTAAGGATCGCTGACCGTGCCGCAGCGCCGGGCGACCTTGGGGGAGTAGGGGTAAAACTGTTCGCTTGTGAGCGGCCATTGGGACGGCGGGTCGTCTTTCCCGTCCCGGGGCTGATAGCGCAGGCGGTAGACGCCGTGTTCGGCGTAGCGGTAGATTTTCAGGTTGCGCGAGCGGCCGGATTTCAGGCGGTTGCGTTGCAGGGCGCGCCAGTCCGGTTGCAGCCACAGGTCCCCCAGCCAGGTTTTGGTGCTCAAAAACCATTGCAGCCGGGTGGCGACCTTGAGATGGAGCAGCCGGGGCGTCTTCGGCGCCAGCGCCCGCGGGCGTTCGACCAGGGGGGCGGCGCTGGCGTCGATGTCCTCGAGCTCCGCGGTGACCGTGAACGCTGGCGGCAGTTCGAACGTCAGACTGCGCCACGTCGGCCTGGCCGGGTTTTCGGCTGCCGGGACGACGGCCGGGAACCACAGCAGCGCTACGGGCAGCAGCAGGAATGACACGACTGTCGCTTTCATGCAAATGATTGTCGCATAATTCTGACATTTTGTCGCCGATAGCGCAGCGGTTGAACCGGCTGTCGGCATTTCAGTCCAAAATTGCGATTTCCGCCCCTGGCGGCGGACCGCTACCATAACCGTTTCTTTCGAAGCTAGGAGTCCGAATTCATGCGAATGACGCCGCGGGAATTTCTCGCCTGGGACGCCAAACGGATCACCCTGCTGGGGATGTCCGGGGTGGGCAAGACCACCCTCGCCAACAAGCTGCCCAAGGAGCAGTGGTTCCACTATTCCGGCGACTACCGCATCGGCACCAAGTACCTGAACGAGCCGATTCTCGACAACATCAAGCGCCAGGCGATGCAAGTGCCGTTTCTGCGCGACCTGCTGCGTTCCGATTCCATCTATATCTGCAACAACATCACCGTGGACAATCTGACACCGATTTCCACCTTTCTCGGCAAGGTCGGCGATCCGGCCCGGGGCGGCCTGCCGCTGGCGGAGTTCAAGCGCCGCCAGGCCCTGCACCGGGAGGCGGAGATCGCCGCCATGCGCGACGTGCCCGCCTTCATCGACAAGGCCCGCGACATCTACGGTTACCGCCATTTCATCAACGACGCCGGCGGCAGCGTGTGCGAGCTGGACGAACCGGAAGTGCTGGAAATCCTGGCGCGGCATACGGTGATGGTCTATATCCGCACCACGCCGGATCTGGAGCAGACCCTGATCGAGCGTGCCCGCCGCGCCCCCAAGCCGCTGTACTACCGCGAGGATTTCCTGGACCGGCAGCTGCACGCGTTCATGCGGGAGAAGGGTTACCGGGCGGTGGAGGAAATCCCTCCGGATGAGTTTGTGATCTGGGTGTTCCCGCGCCTGTTGCAGTCGCGTCTGCCGCGCTATCAGCAGATCGCCGACCGCTACGGCTATGTCATCGACGCCGGTGAGGCGGCGAAGGTCCGCGACGAGCAGGATTTCCTCCAGCTGGTGGCCGACGCCATCGCCGCCCGGGAAAGCCGGAAGGCATACGAGGGAGGGGCGGGCTGATGCCGCTGGTCGCCCACACCCCGTTGCCCACCTTCGCGCGCCTGCGGGCGGAGGGCCAGAAGATCCTGACCCCGGAACACGCCCGGCGTCAGGACATCCGCGAGCTGCACGTCGGGCTGCTCAACATGATGCCGGACAAGGCCCTGGAGGCCACCGAGCGCCAGTTTTTCCGGCTGTTGGGTGCCTGCAACCAGATCGTCCAGTTCTACGTCCATCCCTTCACCATCGACGGCCTGCCGCGGGGCCCGGAGGCCCAGGCCCACATCGACCGCTATTACGAGCCCTTCGAAAAGATCAAGGCCGAGGGGCTCGACGCCCTCATCGTCAGCGGCGCCAACGTCACCCATCCGGACCTGCCCCAGGAAGCCTTCTGGGAGCCGCTGACGGAGGTGTTCGACTGGGCCAAGCGCAACGTCACCTCGATCCTGTGTTCCTGTCTGGCGACCCACGCTCTGGTGCAGTACTGCTACGGCATCCGCCGCACCCGTCTGCCGGCCAAGCGTTGGGGGGTGTATTCTCACCGGGTGGTGGAGCCGCGCCATCCCCTGGTGGCCGACATCAACACCCGCTTCGACGTCCCCCATTCCCGCTTCAACGAACTGTTCCGTGCTGATCTGGAGCGGGTCGGGGTGCGGGTGCTGGTGGAGAGCGCCGAGGCGGGCGTCCATCTGGCCACCAGCCCCGACGGGTTCCGGGTGGTGTTCTTCCAGGGCCATCCCGAGTACGACACCATCAGTCTGCTGAAGGAATACAAGCGGGAGGTGATGCGTTACTGGGCCGGTGAGCGCGACGACTATCCGCCGTATCCGGAGAATTATCTGTCAGCGGCGGCCATCGCCCGTCTCGACGCCTACCGCGAGGCAGTGGAGACGGCCCGGCGCCGGGGCCTCCCGCCGCCGGAATTCCCCGAGGCCGAGTTGGTCCCTGCGCTCGACAACACCTGGCGCGACACCGCCAAGGCGGTGTTCAACAACTGGCTGGGATTGGTGTACCAGGTCACCGATCAGGACCGGCGGGTGCCGTTCATGCCCGGCGTCGATCCGGACAATCCGCTGGGATTGGCTTTCTGAAATCATGCAAATGCCGGTGATTCGTCTGGCGGGCGTACCCGGCCTGGATGGCCGAGTATCGAGCGGCCAGGGATGGCTTTCCCGCGTCCCGCCAGACAGATCACCGGCGTTTGTTTACCGGACCAGACGCAGCAGGTCGAAGGCGGTGATGATGCCGCGCACGTGCTGGCGGTCTCCCACCAGGACCCGATGGATGCCCTGGTCGATCATCAGCTCCGCCACTTCAGGAGGCGAAAGGTCGGGGGGGACGAACACCACGTTGTCGGTCATGATGTCGGCCACGGTGACCTTCTCCGGGGAAACGCCGCGGGACTGAAAGCGCAGGGCGCGGATGACGTCGGTCTTGGAGGCGATGCCGACGATCTCGCCGGCGGCGTTCTGGACCGGCGCCCCATCGATGTTCTGGATGGAGAGGAATTCCTCGAACTGTTCCAGGGGCATTTCCGGCGGGACGGAAACCACCCGCGGTTCCATGATGTCTTTGGCTTGCAGGGTCATGCTGGATTCCCGGTTGAAAGGATTTTCCCAAATTACCCCAAAACGCCTGGGTCAACAAGGACCAGCCCGACTTTTCGGTATACTTCCCGTTGGTCTTTACGATGGAGCTTCGCATGATGAAACGTTATTCCAAATTGGTTCTGCTGGCGGCGCTGCTGGGATTGGGCGTGTCGGCCCCTAAGGCGCAGGAAGAAGCCTTCCGCGTCTGTGCCGATCCGGCCAACCCGCCCCTGTCCACCCGCAACCAGGACGGCTTCGAGAACCGCATCGCCGCCCTGCTGGCCAGGGAACTGGGGCAGAAGGTGGAATACACCTGGTTCCCGCAGCGGATCGGGTTTCTGCGCAATACCCTGAAGAAGAAGGATCCGGACACCGGCCGCTACCGCTGTGACGTAGTCATGGGCGTGCCGGCCGGCTACGAGCTGGCCGCGACCACCAAGCCCTACTACCGTTCCACCTACGTGCTGGCGGTGGCCAAAGGCAAAGGCTTCGACGACATCCAGCGGCCCTCACAGCTCTTCGAGCTGCCGGAGGAACGCAAGCGCCAGCTCAAGATCGCCATGTTCGACCGCACCTCCGGGGTGACCTGGCTGCTGCGCCACGGTCTACTCAAGCAGGGGCGGACCTATCAGTCCATGACCGGCGATCCCGAGGTCAACACCGCCATGCGCCTGGAGCGGGAATTCGACGCCGGCAACGTCAACATGGCCATCGTCTGGGGCCCCATCGGCGCCTATCTGGCCTGGAAGCACCCGGACGACTACACCTTGATTCCGCTCAAGTCCGAAAAGGGGGTGCGGTTCCACTACGCCATCTCCATGGCGGTGCGCCGCGGGGACAAGGCGCGCCGCGATCAGCTGCAACAGCTGCTCGACGCCAAGCGCGACGACATCCTCGCCATCCTCAGGGAATATCACGTGCCTCTGGTGGACAAGGAAGGCAATCCGCTCTGAGGGCCGATCTCGGCGGCTTGAGGAGGCCGGCTCGGCGGGATTTCCCGTCGGGCCGGTTTCGTTTGCGAAGGGTGCAACCGGCGCTGAATGGCGGTACACTCGGAATTGCCGGAATTCCGCCACGAGGAGGGGTCATACCGTTCGTCACCCTGCGCCGTCATCTGCTCAGCGCTCCCCTGATGCACTGGCTGCGCCGGCGACTGCCGCCGCTGTCGGCCACCGAGCGTTAGGCGCTGGAGGCCGGCGATGTCTGGTGGGAGGCGGAGCTGTTCAGCGGCCGCCCGGACTGGGACAGATTGCTGTCCTACCCTCTGCACCCGCTCAGCGCCGAGGAGCAGGCGTTCCTCGACGGGCCGGTGGCCGAGCTGTGCCGGATGCTCGACGATTGGGACATCGTCCACCGCCGCCGTGACCTGCCGCCCGAGGTGTGGGATTTCATCCGCAGCCGCAGCTTCTTCGGTCTGGTGCTGCCGAAGCGCTACGGCGGCCTGGAATTTTCCGCCCGCGCCCATTCCGACATCGTCCTCAAGATCGCCAGCCGCAGCCTGACCGCCGCGGTGACGGTGATGGTACCCAACTCCCTCGGTCCCGGCGAGCTGATCCTCAAATACGGCACCGAAGCCCAGAAGGACCGGTATCTGCCGCGCCTGGCCCGGGGAGAGGAAGTCCCCTGTTTCGCCCGCACCGCCCCCGAGGCCGGTTCCGATGCCGGGGCCATGACCGACACCGGCATCGTCTGCGAGCAGGACGGTGTCCTCGGCATCCGCCTCAACTGGCACAAGCGTTACATCACCCTGGCGCCGGTGGCGACCCTGCTGGGGCTGGCCTTCAAGCTTTACGATCCCGAGCGGCTGCTAGGCCAGCGCGAGGAGCTGGGCATCACCCTGGCCCTGATCCCCACCGACACGCCCGGCGTGGAGATCGGCCGGCGCCACGATCCCATGGGGATTCCGTTCCAGAACGGTCCCACCTGCGGCCGTGACGTCTTCGTCCCCCTGGAACAGGTGATCGGCGGCCGCGACGGGGTCGGCAGGGGCTGGCGCATGCTGATGGAATGTCTGGCCGAAGGCCGCGGCATTTCCCTGCCGGCCCTGGCGGCGGCGGCCACCCAGCGGGCGGCGCGCGCCACCGGCGCCTACGCCCGCATCCGGCGCCAGTTTCACGTTCCCATCGGCCGTTTCGAGGGGGTCAAGGAGGCCCTGGCCCGCATCGGCGGTTTCACCTGCCTGGTGGACGCCGCCCGCCGTTTCACCCTGGCCGCCATCGACCAGGGCGTCAAACCGGCGGTGGCGTCGGCGATCCTCAAATATCACACCACCGAGCGCATGCGTCAGGCGGTCAACGACGCCATGGATATCCACGGCGGCAAGACGGTGATGCAGGGGCCGCGCAACCCTCTGGATCACATGTATCAGGCGGTCCCCATCAGCATCACCGTGGAAGGGGCCAACATCCTGACCCGCTGCATGATCATCTACGGCCAAGGGGCGGTGCGCTGCCATCCCTTCCTGCAAGCGGAGATGCAGGCGCTGGAAGCCGATGACCTTGCGGCCTTCGACCGGGCCCTGTTCGGCCACCTGCGGTTCTTCGCCGCCAACGCCTGGCGCGCCCTGTGGACCAGCCTGCTGCACGGTTATCTGGCCCAGGTTCCCAGAGGACCGCGCAAGCGGCCGCTGCAGCACCTGAGCCGGATGTCGGCGGTGCTGGCCTTCCTCAGTGACCTCAGCCTGGTGCTGCTGGGAGGGGAACTGAAGCGGCGCGAGCGCATTTCCGCCCGCCTCGGCGACGTGCTCAGTCACCTCTAACTGGCCTCGGCCCTGATCCGCCTGGAACCGGAAACCCACGCCGACGAGCGTCCCCTGCTGGAGTGGGGACTGGGCTGGTGTCTGCACCAGGCCGAGGAGGCGGTGGCGGTGCTCCTCGACAACTACCCGTATCCCTGGCTCGGCTGGATCCTCAAGCACCTGCTTTTGCCCTGGCGGCCGCTGTTCCCGCCCCCGGACGACCGTCTCGACCACGCCGTCGCCCAATTGCTGCAGACGCCGTCGCCGGCGCGCGACCGCCTGACTTCCGGCATCTTTCTGCCCGAGGACGAGAACGATCCGCTGGGTCTTCTGGAACGGGCCCTGGCGGCGGTGATCACCGCCGAACCCTTCGAGCGACGCCTGCACCAGGCGGTGCGGGAGGGTCGGCTGGCGAGCGCCGCCGATCCGGCGGCCGCGGTGGCCGCCGGAATCCTCCGGCCCGAGGAGGGCGACGCCGTGGCCGAGGCCCGCCGCCTGCAGGCCGAGGTGATCGCCGTGGATGCGTTCGCCCCTGACGAATTTGCCGGTTCCAACCAGGAGGTGCGCTCATGAAACCGGAACCGCCGCTGGGCGGCCGTCCGGTCTATGTGATCGACGGCAGCCGCACCCCTTGTCTCAAGGCCCGGGGCCGTCCCGGACCCTTCACCGCCGCCGACCTGGCGGTGCGCGCCGGCCAGCCCCTGCTGGCGCGCCAGCCCTTCGAGCCCGGTGAGCTGGATCAGGTGATCCTGGGCTGCGCCATCCCCGGACCCGACGAGGCCAACATCGCCCGGGTCGCGGCCCTGCGCCTTGGCTGCGGCAAGGCGGTGCCAGCCTATACGGTGCAGCGCAACTGCGGCTCGGGAATGCAGGCTTTGGATTCGGCCGCCCGCGCCATCGCCGCCGGCCGCAGCGATCTGATTCTCGCCGGCGGCACCGAGGCCATGAGCCATGCCCCGGTGCTGTTCAGCGAGGACATGGTGGCCTGGCTCGGCGCCTGGCAGAAGGCCGCATCCCCCCTGGAGCGCCTCAAACTGCTGGGGCGGCTGCGCCCGGCCCATCTGGCGCCGGTGATCGGCCTGCTGCGGGGGCTGACCGATCCCACCGTGGGGCTGATCATGGGTCGCACCGCCGAGGTGCTGGCGTGGAAGTTCGGGATTTCCCGCGAGGCGATGGATGCCTTCGCCCTCCGCAGTCACCAACGTCTCGCCAGGGCCCAGGCGGAAGGACGGCTGGCGGAGGAAATCGAAATCCTTTACGACGATGAAGGCCGCTATCACGACCACGACGACGGCGTCCGCCCCGACACCACCCTAGAACAGCTGGCCAAGCTCCCGCCCATCTTCGAGCGCGAGTTCGGGCTGGTGACCGCCGGCAACAGCTCCCAGGTCACCGACGGGGCCTGCTGGTTGCTGCTGGCATCGGAAGAGGCGGTGCGCCGCTACGAACTCCCGGTGCTGGGGCGGATCGTCGACTGCGCCTGGGCCGGCCTCGACCCGGCCACCATGGGGCTGGGGCCGGTGTACGCCAGCGCCGCCCTGCTGGCGCGCAACGGTCTCGACCTGGGCGATATCGACTACTGGGAGATCAACGAGGCCTTCGCCGCCCAGGTGCTCGCCTGCCTCGAAGCCTTCGCCGACGCCGGTTTCTGCCGCGACGAGCTGGGCCGCGACCGGCCGCTGGGCCGCATCGACGAGGAGCGACTCAATGTGGCCGGCGGCGCCATCGCCGTCGGCCATCCGGTGGGAATGAGCGGCGCCCGCATCGTCCTCCACCTGCTGCGGGCGCTGGCGGAGAAGCAGGCCCACCTCGGGGTGGCGACCCTCTGCATCGGCGGCGGCCAGGGCGGGGCGATGCTGGTGGAACGGCGTGGCTAAAAGGTGGTATCCGATTTCTGCAGCAGGTGGAGCAGATTTTCCAGGCGGGGAAGCAGTACGGGAAGATCCTGCACGATGATGGTTTCAATGATCGTGAAGTCTACGTCGAAATACTCATGAATGATGCGGTTGCGGGTATCGGCGATGTCGCGCCACGGGATTTGGGGATCGAGGGACTGGGTCTGCGGGCTGATCTGTTTTGCCGCTTCCCCGATGATTTCCAGGAGGCGCGTAAGGGCCAGGGCTGTTTCACTGTCAGGTTCCAGTTCGCTGATGCGTTTGTCACGGCTCAATTGGCAGGCGCGATGGCCGGCGTCCAGCATGTGACGAATGCGAACGGTATCCCCCGGCTTAAGCCGTTTTCTTCTCATACTGGACGGCTGCTTCCTGTGCTACCCGGTCGCGGAAATACCGGCTCAGACTGTGGTAGGTATGCAAGTCCACCTCTCTTCCCAACAGGGTGGACAATTCCCGTTGCAGACGGGCGAATGCGAATCCCGGCACGTGACCCGGTTCGAATTCCACCAGGACGTCAACGTCGCTTTCTGGCCCAAAATCGTCACGCAGGACGGAACCAAAAAACGCCATGCGCCGGATATGATAGCGGCGACACAAGGAAGAAAGGGCGTGCTTGGAGAAAACGACCCGCTCTGTCATTTTCCGCCACCTCGGCATTAAGGTTTCGTCCTTATTCTATCAGGAACGAATGTCGGGGCTGCATGCAACCCGCAGGTGACTTGCCATGAATTCATACCGTCACTTCCGTCTCGAAACCGACGATCAGGGGCTGGTCTGGATCTGGATGGATCATGCCGACAGCAACGCCAACGTGCTGTCCTCGGCGGTGCTCGACGAGCTGGAGCGGGTCGTCGCTGCGTTGGAGGCCGATCCGCCCGCCGGGGTGGTGATCGCTTCCGCCAAGGCGTCCGGTTTTTGCGCCGGGGCCGACATCCGGGAGTTCACCCGCATCACCAACCGCGACCAGGCGCTGGCCCTGATGCGCAGGGCCCACGCGCTTTTCCGGCGGATCGAATCCCTTGCCTGTCCCACCCTGGCGCGGATTCACGGTTTCTGTCTCGGCGGCGGCCTGGAACTGGCCCTGGCCTGCAGCTACCGCATCGCCCTCGACGACGACCGCACCCGCCTGGGACTGCCGGAGGTGCGGCTGGGGATCCATCCCGGCTTCGGCGGCAGCGTGCGCCTGATCCGCACCATCGGGGCGCCCGCCGCCTTCGACCTGATGCTGTCGGGGCGCACCGTTGCCGCCCGTCAGGCCCGGCGGTTGGGGCTGGCGGACCACGCCGTGGCCGAGTGGGTCCTGGACCGGGCATGTCGTCAGGTGCTGCAGCGGCGGCCGCCGCGCCGGTGTCCGCCGCTTTGGTTGCGGGCCCTCGACAGCGCGCCGTTGCGGCCGCCGCTGGCCGCCTGGCTGCGGCGGCAGGTGCGCCGCCACGCCGATCCGCGCCACTATCCGGCCCCCTATGCCCTCATCGACCTGTGGCGCCGCCACGGGGCCTCGGACGCCATGTTCGCCGCCGAGGCCAAATCGGTGGCGGATCTGATCCGCACCGACACCGCCCGCAACCTGGTGCGGGTGTTCTTCCTGCGCGAACGGATCAAGGGATTCGGCCGCGGCGATGCGGATTTCACCCAGGTCCACGTGGTCGGCGCCGGCACCATGGGGGGCGACATCGCCGCCTGGGCGGTGGTCCAGGGGCTGAAGGCCGGCCTTCAGGATCGCGGTCCCCAGTATTTGACGGCGGCGGTCCAGCGTACGGCGCGCCTGATCGACAAGCGTTTCCACCGCTGCCATCAGCGCATCGCCGCCCGCGACCGCCTGCTGCCCGACCCCAAGGGACTGGAGGTCCCCCGTGCCGAGGTGGTGATCGAGGCCGTGGTCGAGAAGCTGGAAACCAAGCAGGCCGTGTTCCGGGAGCTGGAGGCGCGGGCGGACGCCGGCGCGCTGCTGGCCACCAACACTTCCAGCATTCCCCTGGAGGGGATCGCCGCTGTGCTCGAGCGCCCCGGCCGCCTGGTGGGGCTGCATTTCTTCAATCCGGTGGCCAAGATGCCCCTGGTGGAGGTGGTTAGCGGCAGGGACACCGATCCGGCCGTTGCCGCCCGGGCCGCCGCCTTCGCCCGCCGCATCGACAAGCTGCCCCTGCCGGTCAAAAGCGCCCCCGGCTTTCTGGTCAACCGCTGCCTGCTGCCTTACCTGCTGGAGGCGGTGCGGCTGCTGGAGGAAGGGGTGCCGGCGCCGGTGATCGACCGCGCCGCCACCGATTTCGGCATGCCCATGGGGCCGATCGAGCTGGCCGACACCGTCGGCCTCGACATCTGTCTGGCGGTGGCCGAGGAACTGGCCCAGGCCCTGGGCGCCGAGGTGCCGGCGCTGCTGCGGCGGAAGGTGGAGGCCGGCAAGCTGGGGGTCAAAAGCGCCGAGGGCTTCTATCGCTACAAGGGACGCACGCCCCTGAAGCCCAAGGCCGGCGCCGGCCCGCTGCCGGCGGCGGAGATTCAGGACCGCCTGATCCTGCGCCTGGTCAACGAATGCGTGGCGGTGCTGCGGGAGCAGGTGGTCGAGGATGCGGATCTGGTGGACGCCGGCATGGTGTTCGGCACCGGTTTCGCCCCTTTCCGCGGTGGACCGCTCCACTATGCCCGCCAGCGTGGTTTCGCGGCGGTGCGCCGGCGCCTGGAAGCGCTGGCGGAAAAATACGGACCCAGGTTCGCGCCCGATCCGGGGTGGGAGCTGCTGCAGGAATAGGCGGTTTCAGGGGTGGGCTTTGAGGATGAAGGTCACCGGCCCGTTGTTGACCAGGGCCACCTGCATCTCGGCCCCGAAACGGCCGCTCGCCACCGGGCGGTGACGCCGGCGGCAGCTCTGGACCAGATGCTCGAACAGGCGCCGCCCGGTTTGCGGATCGGCCGCGGGGGTGAAGCTGGGGCGGGTGCCCTTGCGGGTGTCGGCGGCGAGGGTGAACTGGGGCACCAGCAGCAGGCCGCCGCCGGTGTCGGTGAGGCTGAGGTTCATCTTTCCCTCGGCGTCGGCGAACACCCGGTAGCCGAGCAGGCGTTCGGCCATGCGCTCGGCCTGGGGCGTACCGTCGCCTTTCTCCACCGCCACCAGCACCAGCAGGCCGGGGCCGATCTCCCCCACGGTTTCCCCGGCGACGGTGACGCGGGCCTCAGTGACCCGCTGCAGTACCGCGATCATCTTTGTCGGTGGTGCCTTTGACCAGGTTGAGGAATTCCAGCGGCAGCGGGAAGACGATGGTGTTGGACTTGTCGCCGGCGATCTCGATCAGGGTCTGCAGATAGCGCAGCAGGATGGCCTGGCGCTCCTTGGAGAGGGTGCGGGCGGCCTCCAGCAGCTTTTCCGCCGCCTGCATCTCCCCCTCGGCATGGATGATCTTGGCGCGCCGTTCGCGCTCGGCCTCGGCCTGGCGGGCGATGGCACGCACCATGCTCTCGTCCAGATCGACGCGCTTGATCTCCACGTTGATGACCTTGATGCCCCAGGCGTCGGTCTGGACGTCGAGGATGGCCTGGATGTCGGTGTTGAGCTTCTCCCGCTCGGCGAGCATTTCGTCCAGGTCGTGCTGCCCCAGGACCGAGCGCAGCGTGGTCTGGGCCAGCTGGCTGGTGGCCTCGTAGTAGTTTTCCACCTGGATGATGGCCTTGGCCGGGTCCACCACGCGGAAATAGACCACCGCGTCCACCCGTACCGAGACGTTGTCGCGGGAGATGACGTCCTGGCGCGGCACGTCCATCACCACTGTGCGCATGTCCACCCGCACCATGCGCTGGATGAAGGGGATGACCAGGATCAGCCCCGGCCCCTTGACCTTGTAGAAGCGCCCCAGCAGGAAGATGACCCCGCGTTCGTATTCCCACAGGATGCGGATGGCGCTGAGCAGGAAGATCAGCAGCAGGACGATGACGACGATCAAGGCGTTCATGGGCGTTCCTCCCCGATGGGTGTGACGTGTAGCGTGAGACCTTCGACGGCGACGACCTTGAGGCGCTGGCCCTTGCGCACCGGCCGGTCGCTGACCGCGCGCCAGCGTTCCCCCAGCACCAGGACCCAGCCTTCTTGCTCGAAGTCCTCCAGGGCGACGGCCGGATGCTGCAGCACCTCCTCGGCGCCAGTCAGGGCGGGACGCCTGCGGGCCCTGAGAACCAGCCCCAGACCGACGATCAGCAGCAGCCCCGAAGCGATGGCGAAACCGAGGATCAGCTCCCGCTGGATCTCGAAGCCCGGCACCCCGGTGTCCAGCAGCAGGATCGAGCCCAGGGTGAAGGCGACGATGCCGCCGATGCCGAGGATGCCGAAGCTGGGCACGAAGGCCTCGGCCACCATCAGCGCCAGTCCCAGCAGAATCAGCCCCAAGCCGGCGTAATTGACCGGCAGCACCTGGAAGGCGAACAGGGCCAGCAGCAGGCAGATGCCCCCCAGCACCCCCGGCACCACGGCGCCGGGATTGGAGAATTCGAACAGCAGGCCGTAGATGCCGATCAGCATCAGGATGTAAGCGACGTTGGGGTCGGTGAGCACCGCCAGCAGGCGGGTGCGCCAGTCCGGCCGCCAGCGTTCCAGCGTCAGGCCGTCGGTGTCCAGGGTGACCGTGCGTCCCAGCACCTGGACCTTGCGGCCGTCGAGCCGGCGCAGCAGGTCGCCGATGTCGGTGGCAACAAGATCGATGACCTTTTGCCGCAGCGCCTCCTCGGCGGTGAGGGTGGCCGCCTCCCGCACCGCCTTCTCCGCCCACTCGGCGTTGCGGCCGCGCATCTGCGCCAGTCCCTTGATGAAGGCCACCGCGTCGTTGACCATCTTGCGTTCCATGGCCGATGCGGCCGGTTTTGCCTTTTTCTTATCCCCCCTGCCGGGCGGAGAAAGGCCGCCAAGCTGCACCGGAGTGGCGGCGCCGATGCTGGTGGCCGGGGCCATGGCGGCGACGTGGGCGGCATAGACGATGTAGGTGCCGGCGCTGGCGGCCCGCGCCCCGCTGGGGGCGACGTAGGCGACCACCGGGACCGGGGAGGCGATGATCTGTTTGATGATGGCGCGCATGGAAGCGTCGAGGCCGCCGGGTGTGTCGATGCGCAGGACGACCAGCACCGCACCTTCCTCGGCGGCGTGGGCCAGGCCGCTTTCGACATAGTCGGCCGCCGCTGGGCCGATGGGCCCTTCCAGATCCAGCTGCAGCGCCACCCCGCCGGCGCGCACCAGCAGAGGCAGACATACCAGAAACAGCAGGAGCCACCGGCGTATGGCCATTTGCTTCTCCCTTGCCGTCGATGGCCCCAGCCTACCCTGCCTGGCGCCCGCAGGCAAGCGCATCACTGGGATGGTCGTGGCTGAAGGTTGCCGAAACGGCCGGCAGGCGTCATCATCATTTCCTGCAAACCACGAGGAGGTGTTCGCCATGAACGATCAGGACCGTGAAAAAGCCATCGAACTGTTGAACAGGATTCTGGAACTGGAGCTGGCGGGGGTGGTGCGCTACACCCACTATTCCTTCATGATCTTCGGCTACAACCGCATTCCCATCGTTTCCTGGATGGAAAGCCAGGCCCAGGAATCCCTGGTCCACGCGCGGGAGGCGGGTGAGCTGATCACCCATCTGGGAGGACACCCGTCCCTCGGGATCGGCCCGTTGCTCGAAACGCACAAACACGATATCGGGGACATTCTGCGCGAATCCCTCGAACACGAGCAGGCCACCTTGGCGGTGTACCGGGAATTGCTGCAACGGGTGGAGGGCAAGTCGATCCTGCTGGAGGACTACGCCCGTCGCATGGTGGCCGCGGAAGAGCTGCATCAGGGGGAAGTGGACAAGATGCTGCGCAAGCCGGGGGAATTGCGTCCTTTCGCAGCGGATTAATCGGGTCGGCCTCGCGCGTCGGCGATCTGCAGATCCCCAAGCAGCCGGTTTCGGTTCGCGGTACAATCTGGGCCGGTTTTGCGCCGGTTGTAACCGGTCCGGATTTCCCTTCCATTTGATCGCACCGCCCGGAGCACCGGGAGGTGTGATCTCGTTTGCGTTTCAGTCGTGATGAAAGTCGGTTTTCTGTTCAATCATTATGCACCCCACCAGGTGCCCCATGCGGCACCGTACGCCTTTGAACTCTCGCGGCGGCATCCCGGATTCGAGGTCGTCATCGCCTATTCCGCCGCGCACGAGAAACGGATGCTCGACGCCATCGCGGCCTTGTATCCCGGGCATCGCTGCCGGTTCCGCCGGCTGCGCCCATCGTGGCTTTACGCGCTGGTCGATCCCATCGTTTCCCTAAAGAGCCTGCGGCGCAAGCGTGAGGTTTTGCGGAACAATCTGGATTTCTTCCGCTCCCTCGACGTGCTGGTGGCGCCGGAACGCAATTGCCTGCAGCTCCGCACCCGTTACGGTCTCACCGATCTCATCATGATTCACGCCCGTCACGGGGCCGGGGACCGGGAAGGCGGATTCGACGAGAAATCCGGCGCCTTCGATTTCACCCTGCTGCCGGGGCGCAAATACGTGGACCGCCTGACCGAACTGGGCCGGTTACGCCCGGGAAGCTATGCGGCGGTGGGGTGGCCCAAGTTCGAGGTGGTGCGCGGCCTGGGAAAAGGCCGGCAGCGGTTCTTCGCCAACGACAATCCGGTGGTGGTGTACAACCCGCATTTCGATCAGGCGGTGTCCTCCTGGCGCCCCATGGGACTGGAGGTCCTGGAATTCTTCGCCCGAAACCGCGATTTCAATTTGATCTTCGCCCCCCACGTGGTGCTGTTCAAACGCCGCCTGCGTCACGGCGCCCATTTGCCGCGCCGGTACCGCAAGCTCCCCAACATACATATCGACACCGGCAGCATGGCCTCGACCGACATGACCTACATGCTGGCGGCGGACATTTATCTGGGGGATGTCAGCAGTCAGGTATACGAATTCCTGCTGGAACCGCGGCCCTGTGTCTTCCTTAACGGACACCGGGTCGACTGGCAGGGGAACCCGTTCTACTACCATTGGAATCTGGGGCAGGTGGTCGATGATGTCGCCACCCAGTTGCGTCCGGCGCTGGAGCGGGCCGAGGCGTTGCAGGAAACCTATCTGCCCCGGCAGCGGGAAGCGTTCGCTTACACCTTCCTGACCTGCAATGACAGCACCGCCGCCGAACGGGGCGCCGATGCCATCGCGGAATTTCTGCAGCGGAAGCGCGATAGTCAGTAGATTGAGGAGAGGCAGGCTTCCGGGGCCTCCTCGGCGGCGCCCCAGTCCCATTGCCGGACCATGGCCTCGGCGTGTTTGAAATCGAGCGGATAGTCGATCTCCGTCCAGTCGAGCCCGTGAATGTTGTGGGTCCAGACCGGCTGACCCGACTGGGCGATCTCGTCGATGACCGACAGATACCAGCGCTGCAGCGCGGCCGGTTCCCGCATGCAGTCCTCAATGGTCCGGCGGAACAGGTCCGCGCCTTCGGGGCGGAACCGGATCATGCCGATGGATTCGCCGTTGACCCGTTCCAGGGGCAGCTTCTTGCCGATGGAGAGAAGCCGGTCGCCCTGGAGGATCAGCTTCATGTCGTCATCGTCGTAATGGGGCTTCTCGTCCCGGGCCAGGGTGATCGGCTGATCTTGGGCGATCATCCGCTGCGCCAGCAGCGGTTCGAACAGGGTATCGCCGTTGATGAGAAGAAAGTCGCCGGTCATTTCCTCGCGCACCATCCAGCAGCTGGCCAGATTGTCGGCCACCTCATAGAAGGGGTTGAAGACGATTCTGACCGCTCCCTTGCCGTAGCGCCGGTCAAGGAGGTGTCGGACCTTTTCCATTTTGTATCCGGCGACGACGACGATATCATGCACGCCGGCCGCCATCAGGGCGTCGATCTGCCATTCGATGATCCCCCTGCCTTCCAGTTTCAGGGTGCATTTGGGTTTGTCTGAAGTCAGGGGGAGCAGGCGGGTTCCCTGGCCGGCGCTGAGGATGATGGCTTTCATGGGTGAGATTTTTCCTGATCGAAAGCGGCTTGTGGCGAAGCGGCAACAAGCTGAAAAGTCCAAGGTGATTGTAATATTTTTGTAACCTCAGAGTATCCAAAACGCCTGATTAACTCAAGCTGAATTTCTTTTGTTGCGCTTTGCCAAAAGACAATCGTATAGGAGCATTCGATGACCATTTATTATCATCTGCTAGGCCAGTCCGCGCCTGATCTGTGGGGATTGTCCGCGGACGAACGCATCGCCCGTGTCCTGCGGCAGAAGTGCCGGGAGGATAGCGTGGCCCCCTGGTCGGAATCTTCGGGGCGAGACGATGCGGCAGGCCGGGTACTGCTGCTGCGGCGGGATTTTCTCTACGATGAGCGCCTGATCGCGGCATTGCTTCGGCGTGAGGAGGACCTGGCCCTGGAACGGGCGGGGCAGGTCGTCGCAGTCTGGACCGATGCCGGGCGGTTCCCGGCGGCGCTCGCGCTGTTGCAGGGAGAAGGCGACCGTGGCCGTTTCGTGCGGGTGACGCCGGACCAGCTGGCCTCCGGTGTCACCCAGAAGCTGCGCAAGGTTTCTCCTCCCTTCGTGCTGCCGGTGACGGCGGGGAACGCATCCCGGCTGGAGCGCCACCTGTTCGACGAGTCTTACAAGGGCGTTACCGATCTGGTGACCAAGTGGGTCTGGCCGCGGCTGGCGGAGCGGGCGGTGCGTTTCTGCGTGCGCTACGGGATCCGCCCCAATCACGTCACCGCCACCAGTTGGGTGCTGGCGATCCTGGTCGGGATCCTGTTTTTGCAGGGGTATCTGGGGCTGGGACTGGTGCTGGGATGGCTCATGACTTTCCTCGACACCGTTGACGGCAAGCTGGCGCGGGTGACGGTGGATTCTAGCCGCTTCGGGCATTTCTTCGACCACGTCCTCGATGTGGTCCATCCGCCGTTGTGGTATCTGGCATGGGGGCTGGGGTTGGAGAATTACCAGCCACTGGTGGTGAAGCTGCCCCTGATGGAAACCTTCTGGCTGCTGTTGGCCGGCTACGTGGGGGGGCGCCTTGCCGAGGCGCTGTTCAAACGCTTCATCGGTTTCAGCATCTTCACCTGGGAGGTGACCGATTCGGTCAACCGGCTGCTTACCGCCCGGCGCAATCCTTGTCTGATCCTGCTGAGCGCCGGTTATGTGCTGGGCCGTCCCGATCTGGGTTTCGAGGCGGTGACGCTCTGGACGCTGGCTTCCACGCTGTTCCTGTGGTGGCGGTTGGGGCTGGCTTTGTGGCGCAAGCGCCGGGGCGAGCGGCTGGTTTCCTGGCTCGATCAGGTCGATCCGGACGGCGTCACGGGCGTGGCGGCCTGGTTCGTCCAGCGCGGCCACTGACCGTCTGCAGAATCTGCAGATATTCCGCCACGGCCCGCGCCGGCGTGTAGCGCCAGGCGCTATGGCGCAGTGCGGCGACGTCTGCGGGTGTCTGCAGCGCCTGTTGCATCGCTTCGGCCAGGGCCTGATCGTCTCCGACCGGTACCAGGGGGCCGAGGCGGCCGTTCTCAAGAAGCTCCCGCGGCCCGCTGGGGCAGTCGGTGCTGACCACCGGACAGCCGCAGGCCATGGCTTCCACCAGGACGCCGGGGAAACCTTCCCAGCGGGAGGAGAGAACGAACAGATCGGCCCGGGCCATCCAGGCATAGGGATTGGTGGTAAAACCCGGCAGGACCACCCGGTCCGTCAGGCCCAATGATCGGATAAGCCGTTCCAGCTGCGGGCGTTGTTTGCCTTCGCCGAGAATGACCAGGCGGGCAGGTTGCCGCAGGCGTGCCAGGGCCCGTATCAGGGTGGGAAAATCCTTCTGGGGCGACAGCCGGCCGGCAGCGACGATCAACGGACGGCTTGGGTCGTCGGCCCAGGGGTGGTCGACAGGTTGGCGGGCGAGGGTTTCGATTTCCGGCGTCAGGGTAGGGTTGGTGGCCACGAACACCCGCTCCCGGAGAACGGGGACGTGGCGGCGCAGATCGGCCGCGATATCGTGACAGACGGCGATGGCCGCGTCCGCCTCGCCATACAGGGTCCGCGCCCTTTGCAGGCGTGCCAGTTGCCCCGTCTGTTCGTGGGAGGCGGTGAGGTGATTGCTGACCCGCAGGACCAAGGGGATGCCGGTGGCGCTCAGGCGGCGGCCCTCTACGGCGCTCATGTGCGCATGGTTGGCGGCCGACAGCAGCAGGTCGGGGCGGTGGCGGCGCAGGTATTCGGCCAGCGCCGGGGCGGCCGCCTCCATGAGCGGGCGGCGTCGGGGGCGGAAGCGGCGCCGGAACCGCAGCGCCCAGGAATCCAGGGCGATCAAGTTGAGCGCCGGGGGGAGACGTTCGGCCAGGGGGCCTGTGGGGTCGATCACGACCAGGTCGGTGCGAAGGCCGTGCTCGCTGAAGCCTTCGGCCAGGGCCAGGGTGCGCCGGGTGGCCCCACCTCCGGTCAGACCGTAGAGGAACAGGGCAACGTGGCGCACGCTCAAGCCTGGAGCCAACGCCGTTTCACCAGCCAGGCGGCCACAACCCCCAGGGCGACGCCCAGGTAGTGCATGAAGGCACCGATAGCGACGCTGCGGTGGTGGAAATCGGCCAGGAACCCCAGGTCGCTGACCACCGACCACAGGGCGACGGTCAGGTAATAGACCACCACGCCGACGGCGCCCCACTGGATCGGGTCCCTGCCGGGAAGTTTCTGGGCGCTGGTGAAGAACCAGACGGCGATGGCGATGGCGACCAGTCCTCCGATCATGACGTCCTCCGCCTTTCCTCGAGCAACAGGTTGATGAGCTTCAGAGTCGCTTCCACCGAGGCGAACACCTGATTGACGTGAACCCCGCGGGTGACCCGGGTGCGGCTGTCGTCCTCCCAGGTGATGATGCACTCGGTCAGCGCCGAGGTGTGGCCGCCCTTGGGGATGCGCACTTCGTAGTCGGCCAGCTTGGGCAACTGTACGTCGTAGCGGGCCAGAACCTGGTCGATGGCGTCGATGAAGGCGTCGAAGCCGCCGTTGCCGGCACCGGAAGCGGTGTGGATCTCGCCGTCCACCTCGACCCGGATGCTGGCGGTGGAAGGCAGTTCCAGCCCGCTGGTGACGGCGCAGCCCAAGAGCTGGATGTGCTGATAGCTTTCCGCCTCCAGCACGTCGGCGATGATGAAGGGGAGATCGTCGGTGGTGATGCGTTGTTTGGCGTCTCCCAGCTCGACGATCCGCGCCAGCACCTTGCGCTGCTGGTCCTCGTTCAGTTCGATGCCGAGGCGCTCCAGATTCTTGCGCAGGGACGCCTTGCCGCTCATCTTGCCGAGGGCGTAGCTGTGGCTGCGGCCGAAGCGCTCCGGCCGCAGCGGGCTCTGGTACAGGCCGCCCTTCTGGTCGCCGTCGGCGTGGATGCCGGCGGTCTGGGTGAAGACGTCGCTGCCGACGATGGGAGCGTTGGCGGCCACCCGCTTGCCGGAGAAGCGTTCCACCATGTCGCTGATGCGCACCAGCTGGGATTCGTCGATGCGCAGCTTAACCCCCTGCTTGTCGCGCAGCACCACCGCCACTTCCGCCAGGGAGGCGTTGCCGGCCCGTTCCCCGAGGCAGTTGACGGTGCAATGGACCCCTCTGGCGCCGCCGCGGACCGCATAGAGGCAGTTGGCGGTGCCGAGGCCGTAGTCGTTGTGAGGATGGAAATCGAAGTGCAGCCCCGGATAGCGGCGGCACATGTCGCCCACGGCCGCCTCCACTTCGTCCGGCGCCATCACCCCCAGGGTGTCGGGGAGCATGAAGCGGGCGACGCCTAAATCCTTGAGGCGGTCCATCAGGGCGAAGACGTAGTTGGGGCTGTCGCGGTAGCCGTTGGACCAGTCCTCCAGATAGACGTTGACCGTCAGCCCCCGCTCCTTGGCGTAGTTCACCGTGCGGCAGATGTCGGCCAGGTGTTCCTCCAGGGTTTTTCTGAGCTGCAGGCGGCAGTGCTTGTCGCTGCCCTTGGTGAGCAGGTTGATGACGCGGCCGCCGGTGTTGCAGATCCAGTCCACGCTCAGGGTGTGATCGACGAAACCCAGCACCTCGACCCGCTCGGCCAGCCCGTTTTCCGTGGCCCACTGGTTGATCCGCGTGACCGCCTCCTTTTCCTTGGCAGAAACCCGGGCCGAGGCTACCTCGATGCGGTCCACCCGGACCCGCTCCAGCAGAGCCTTGGCCAGGTTGATCTTCTCGTCCGGTGAGAACGACACGCCCTGGGTCTGCTCCCCGTCCCGCAGGGTGGTGTCCATGATTTCCACGTGTCTGGTCGTCGTCATAAGTCAGTTTTTCGATTCGTGCGTGCTTGGATGGAGGAAGGAGCCGCCTCATACCTTGCGCTCGATCCAGTCCAGCAGCCGGAAGGGCAGCACCCGCCGCAGGAAGGCGAACAGATAGGTAGGGAAGGTGACGTAGTAGCGAATCTTGGGCCGCGGCGCCTCCAGGGCGTGGATTACCTTCTGGGCCACCGCCTCCGGCGGCAGGGTGAAGGGCACCGCCGGGCCTTCCTTTTGCAGTTTGGCTTCCATGCGTTCATAGACGGCCCGATGGGGGCTGTGTTCGACGTCGATGTTCTCCCTGAACTTGCGGTAGGCGTTCTCTCGGAATTTGGTCAGGATCGGCCCCGGTTCCACCAACACCACGTGGATGCCGGTGCCGTACAGTTCCAGGCGCAGACAGTCGGCCAGCCCTTCCAGGGCGAACTTGCTGGCCACGTAGGCGCCGCGGTAGGGCAGGGCGATGAAGCCCAGCACCGAGCTGTTGTAGATGATGCGGCCGCGCCCCTGGCGTCGCATCACCGGCAGAATCCGGTTGGTCAGTTCCTGGGTGCCGAACAGATTGGTCTCGAACTGGGCCCGGAGCACGTCGCGGCTGAGGTCCTCCACCGCCCCCACCTGCCCCCAGGCGCCGTTGTTGAACAGGGCGTCCAGGGTGCCGCCGGTCCATGCCAGCACCTGTTCGACGGCGGCCTGAATGCTGGCCGGATCGTCCAGGTCCAGCTGCACCGCCTCGAAGCCCTCGTTCTGCAACCGCGCGACATCCTCCGGCTTGCGCGCCGAGGCGAACACGCGGTAGCCGCGTTCCTTCAGGGCCTTGGCGGTGACGTAACCGATGCCGCTGGAGCAGCCGGTGATGAGAACGGTATCGACAGGTCGTTTGCTCACGGGGGGTTTCCTTGTGGTTTTCAGGCTTTGGGCAAGGTGACCCCGGTCTGGCCCTGATACTTGCCGCCGCGGTCGGCATAGGAGGTTTCGCAGGCCTCGTCGGACTCCAGGAAGATCATCTGCGCCACCCCCTCATGGGCGTAGATCTTGGCCGGCAGCGGGGTGGTGTTGGAAAATTCCAGGGTGACGTGGCCTTCCCATTCCGGTTCCAGAGGCGTGATATTCACGATCACGCCGCAATTGGAGACGAAAACACCCGCCTCCAGGGCGAAATTACCGGCTTCGGGAACGGTCAGGCAATAGACATCGTGTTCACCGCGCAGTCTGCGCACCGACTCGATTCGATGGTTTCGATAGCGGGTGCCCCTGAATGCGTGGATCACCTCCGGGAAACGGCGAAACACGGAGCGGTCGCAATTCAGCAGGCGGGCGGCGCCGCGAATGGAGCCGGCGGCATCCAAGGCGGCACGGACAGCTTCGGCGGTGATCTCGCGGCGAATATTCAGGTTACGGGCGATTTCACGTTGCTGCTGGCGGCGCGCTTCGCTGCTGTTGGCCCATGCGGTCCGGCTTCTCTCACTTTGGCGCTCACGGGCGGCAGCGTTGTCTTCCCAGAAACGACGCTGCATTTCCGCCTGCGCTTGTCGGGCGGCAGGATCGGACCAGTATTCCCGATGTTTGGCGATCAATTCCATGCGCGTCTGGGCATAGCGGTCGTCGCGCCAGAAGCTTTGAGCCCGTTGTGATTGGACTTGGCGATAGTGCGCCATCCATTGCGGATTTTGCTGCAAGCGCCGTAGTGCTGCGCGGATGGAAGCGCTGTGCTCCGCCGTATCGAAGCCAAGACCATAGGAAATCCGGTTGTGGAGGCGGATATGCTCGCTTCGATCCAGGCGAATCAGGTTCCAGGGGTTGTTGTTGCGCCGGTTGTGGTCGATATGATGGCGATGGGTTTCGGCTTCGTCGGCATAGATACCGTGACGCAGGTTCCATTCGTCCGCCAACCGATGGGTGGGATAGTAATGACCGGTAAGCGGCTGATAGACCATTTCGTAACCGCGGAACAGGCGGCGATACAGCGGCATAAGCCGGGCGCCGGGTTGCAATTGCTCCGCTTTGACCATTTCGCCTTCGCGGGTCATGAAGCGGTGATCTGGTGTACAGTGGATGACGGCGCCGTTGTCGAGGGTGATCTCGATCAGCTTGTCCCGACCGACGAAGCGGGGGGACTCCAGATGGGTGACGATGATCTTGCCATGGGGGCCGATGGCATAGCCGAAAAACATCTCTCCCGCGTCATATCGCCGGGCCATCTCTTCCAGTGTGGGGCAGGTGCCGTCAGCCAGCGCCACCCGGGTGTCGGCGCTGAAGCAGCGGGCATAGGTGGATTTGCCCATGCAGATGGTCAGTACGTTGCGCGGAATCCGAAAATACTCCACTGTCCGCGCCAGGGCGAAGGAATTGGGCGGGATGATGCAGACGTCGGATTTGACGTCCACGAAACTGGCCGGGTCGAAGTCCTTGGGATCGACGATGGTGGAATTGATGTTGGTGAACACCTTGAATTCGTCGGCGCAGCGCACGTCGTAGCCGTAACTGGAAGTGCCGAAGGAGATGACCCGCCGGCCTTCGAGCGTGGAGATCAGGTTGGGCTCGAAGGGCTCGATCATGCCGTGTTCCTCGGCCATGCGGCGGATCCAGCGGTCGGATTTGATCGTCATCGGGCCGCCTCCACCACGATGTCGCCGAACTTGCCGGCCACGTCTTTGGGCCGCAGGGACAGCTGCGCCGCAGCCCGGCGGGCGATATCCCGGTAACGGGCGGCGAGGGGACCGCCGGCGTCCGCCACCACCGTGGGCCGGCCGCTGTCGGTCTGCTCGCGGATGCTGGCGTCCAGCGGCAGCTGCCCCAGCAGCGGCACGCCGTATTCCCGCGCCATCTTCTCGCCGCCGCCCTCGCCGAAAACCGGCTCCGTGTGGCCGCACTGACTGCACACGTGCAGGCTCATGTTCTCGACGATGCCCAGCACCGGCACCTTGACCTTCTCGAACATCTTCAGCCCCTTCATGGCGTCGAGCAGGGCGATGTCCTGGGGGGTGGTGACGATGACCGCGCCGGCGACCGGGATCTGCTGGGTCAGGGTCAGATGGATGTCGCCGGTGCCGGGGGGCAGATCGACGACCAGGTAATCCAGTTCGCCCCAGTGGGTCTGTCCCAAAAGCTGCTGCAGGGCACCGGTGGCCATGGGGCCGCGCCAGATCATCGGCGTGTCTTCTTCCACCAGAAAACCGATGGACATGACCTTGAGCCCGTAGGCTTCCTTGGGCTCGATGGTCTTGCCGTCCTTGGTTTCCGGCTGACCGGCCGTGCCCAGCATCCGCGGCACGCTGGGGCCGTAGATGTCGGCGTCCAGGATGCCCACCGCCGCGCCTTCCTGGGCCAGGGCCAGGGCCAGATTCACCGCCACGGTGGACTTGCCCACCCCCCCTTTGCCGGAGGCGACGGCGATGACGTTCTTCACCCCCGCCAGGGGCTTTTTGCCCGCCTGCACCTGGCGGGGGACGATCTTCCAGTCCACCTGCACGTCGATGGCCTGCACGCCTTCCAGGGCGCGCAGGGCCTCGGACAGCGCCAGGGTCAGCTGGGGGGCGTAGGATTTGGCCGGAAAACCCAGTTCGATGCGGACCGCCACCCGGTCGCCGTCGATCTCGATGGCTTTGACCGCGCCGGCGCTGACCAGATCGGTCTGCAGATGCGGGTCGGTGTAGGCTTTGAGGGCGGCTTCGATGCGGTTGCGGGATGGTTCGGTCATAACGGGGCCAAATGATAGTGGATTACTCGAATGCGGATCGTGCTACGCCTGACTGGCGAATGATGGACATCAGCGTACCGGTGCGCAGCGTTCTGTGATTTGGAACTGGTACGGTGATCGTCGTGTCCCCCGCGGTTTTCTGCATGACGATATGGCTGCCGCGACGGCGGACTGCAACGAAACCATGTTCGGCCAGGATGCGGCAGCCATCGGCTCCGGATAGAACACGCAGCCTAGCCAACGGCCACCTCAATGTCGGTCACGTAGACCTCATTATGTAACCGACGTTCGATTTCACGCGGCGATGCCGTCTCGAAGAAGAGCTCCAGCGCCTCTTTGAGGTTGGCACGGGCCTCGTCCAGCGTTTCTCCCTGGCTTGCTACGTCCACTTCCGGACAAAGCGCCACATAGCCGTCCCCCTCACGCTCGATGATTGCCGTCAGTCGTCTGGTCATGATTTTCCGGAAAGCGGTTGAAAAGATTATTCTACCCAAACCCGCGCCGCAGTGCGTAACCTTACATCGTGCAGCGATTTAGGTAGTGGTGAAGCGGCGCCATCGTCCATTAGGGCAATCAGTCTGGCGTGTTTCAGGACTGTGAGCGGCGCGCCACCCACGGTGATGATGCAGTAGCTGCGGCTCCAGAAGACAGGCGTTATATAATCCAAACCATGGTCCATCGTAAAGTCACCTATCGGCTGTATCCCACCCCGCGCCAGATCGAGGCGCTGGATCGGTTGCGCTTCGTGCATTGCCTGCTGTGGAACACGGCGCTGGACGAACTCCGCAGGGCCTGGATGCAGCAGCAAAAATCCCTGTCTTTCTCCGCTCAGTGCAAGGCATTGACCGGCTGGCGGCTGCTTCCCGGTCCTGGGATGAAACACGGCAAGACCGTGCAAAAACATATCTTCCGCAAGGAAGAAGCGGCGAAACAGGCCAGCGGCAAGAGGAAAGACTTCCCTATCTCCAAGCGTCTGAGGAAGGAATATGCCCTTTTGGGCAGGCTGCATGAAAAGGTCGCCCACCAGCGCCGGGATTTTCTCCATCAGACCAGCGCTTGGATTGTGGCCACCTTTGCGGTTTTGGGGCTGGAGCAGTTGAACATTCGTGGGATGACGGCAAAGGGCGGCGCGTACAAACGCGGCTTGAACCGCGGCATTCTCGATGCCGCAGGCGGCATGTTCCATCAGATTCTCAGGTACAAAGCGGAAGAGGCTGGTGCCTTGGCGATGGAAGCAGACCCCCGGCGGCTCAAACCCAGCCAGCGCTGTCACCGCTGCGGCAGGCTGAAAAAAAAGCCCTTGTCGCAGCGGTGGCATGATTGTCCTTGTGGCGCGTCTTGTTCACGCGATGAGAACGCCGCCCGGGTGCTTATGGTCTGGGTCATGGAACAGGTTGACGGCCGGGAACCGGCCGGGGCGTGGAGGGAGGTAAGACCGGCCAGTCCTTTGGGCGAACCGGCGCTTCCGTAGAAGCGCGAAACTCCCGCCATACCGTTATGCTTAGCGGGAGTAGTTCATACGAGCCCCCTTTCGACTCATGCCAGGACCCAGCATCATGACCCTCCGTCACCGTCTCTATCAGTGGCTCGACCACCGCCATCCCAGCCTGGCCAGCCGGCTGGTGGATCTGAGCATCATGGCGCTCATCAGTCTCAACGTGATCGCGGTGATTTTCGAATCGGTGCCCGAATACGAGCAGGCCTACCGGTCCTGGTTCGCTGCCTTCGAATTCGTGTCGGTATTCCTGTTTGCCCTCGAATACTGCCTACGGGTGTGGTGCTGTGTCGAGAACCCGGCGTTCTCTCATCCCCTGTGGGGACGCCTGCGCTACATGGGGACGCCGATGGCGCTGGTGGACCTGCTGGCCTTCCTGCCCTCGATGCTGGTCTGGTTCGGTTTGAGTCTCGACACCCGCTTCCTGCGGGTGCTGCGGCTGATCCGTATCTTCAAGCTGACCCGCTATTCCGACGCCCTCGACCTGCTGCTGGCGGTGATCCGCCGCGAGGTCTCGGCGTTCGTTTCCGCGGTGTTCATCATGCTGATCATCATCATCTTTGCCGCCAGCGGCATCTATCTGGTGGAGCACGATGCCCAGCCCGAGGCCTTCGGCAGCATCCCCAAGGCCATCTGGTGGGCCACGGTGACCCTCACCACCGTCGGCTATGGCGACGTGGTGCCGGTGACGGTGTGGGGAAAGGTCTTTGGGGTGCTCATCACCATCGCCGGGGTGGGCATGGCGGCGATGCCGGCGGGGATTTTGGCCTCCGGTTTTTCCACCGAGCTGCAGAAGCGGCGGGAGAAATACCGCCTGAAACTGCGCCAGGCCCTGGCCGACGGGGTCATCTCCCGGGCCGAATACGAAGCGCTGCGGGCGGCCCGGGAGGAGCTGGGGCTGGAGGAGGAAGAAGCAGCGTTGTTGCTGGACGAGGAAAAAAGCCTGGTGCAGCGGGAGAAGGCGCTTACCTGTCCCCACTGCGGCAGGCGGTTTTCCCCTTCTCAGCTACAGGATACCCCTTCCGGCCGGGAGTAGAGGCGCACCAGTTCCCGCAGGTCGTCCATGTCCACACGTCCGTCGCCGGTCAGGTCGAAGCCGGCGTTCAGATCGGCATCGGTCAGGGTGCCCCGCAACACCGCCAGCAGAATGGCCCGGTCGCTGCGGTCGATGCAGCCGTCGTGGTTGAAGTCTCCCGGTGGGCGGGCGATGCGGGTTGTGGGCCGGATCAGGCTGCCGCTGCCGTCGGCCAGGGGCAGGCCGCCGGAGAGCAGTTCAAACTGGGGCTCGACCGCCGCGACGGTGCCGTCGGTGATGGTCAAGCGCAGTTCCAGCTGATGGCGGCCGCCCGGCGCCAGGTCGCCGATGACGCAGGCCGACAAGGCCAGATCCACCCGAGGGCACCCTTCCAGCCCGGTGACGGCGGTGGCGGGCGGGATCTGGCCGCGGATGGCCACGTCGCGGGCCGGTGTCGGGGAAAAATTGACCACCGTGAGCAGATAACGCAGTTCCTCCCCGGCCATCGCCTCCAGCGGTACCGGCCCCAGGGTCAGATAAAGGCCATCCTGCTCCAGGGCGGTGAAGGCCCCGGCGGCATCGAGCAGGCCGTAGCCGGTACCGTAATCGAAGCCGCGGTCAAAACCTTCCGTGGCCGGATCGTCCAGGTCCAGGGCCGACAGCCGCATGGCGTGGTACAGTTCATCGACGCTCAGGTTGGGGTTGTAGTCAAGGAGGAGGGCGGCGACAGCGGCGGCATGGGGAGCGGCGGCCGAGGTGCCGAAGAAATTGGGCCGGCCATCGTTATCGGTGTCGCTGTTGTCCCCGGATGGAAAGAAAGTGGTATTGGTTTCATCGACGGCCACCAGATCCGGCTTCTGCCGGATCACCGGGGCATTTTCAAGGGGATTGCTATTGGCATCGAAATACACCGGCACCCCTCCGGCCGAGGAGAAGGGTTCGATCCGCCCCAGGCTCGAGCAGATGCCGAAGAACGGAGTCTCCCGGTAGGAGATGGCCCCCACCGCCATGGCGCCGTCGGCGTTGGCGTGGCCCACAATGGTGGCGTTGCCGGGGCCGTCGCCGTATTCCAGCAGGCGCACCGCTTCGGCCTCGGGGTCCTGGGGCTGGCCGGCGCCGATAGCCCCGCTGCCGTCCCCCAGGGTGCAGCCCCGAGGGATTGGGCCGCGCTCCACCGGCCATTGGGGCGGCGTGCCCCAGATGACGTACTGAATCCGTTCCGGCACCGGCCCGGCGCGGTGGGGAATATAAAGATTGAAGCGGGTGCCCCCGGTGTCGTTGACAAACACCAGTGCTTCGATGGGATCGCGCCCCAGGTTGTCCTCCTCGCTGCTGGCCACCACCCGGCTTAAGGTCTCGTCGAACAGGATCAGATCCAGGTCGCTGACGGCCCCACCCCGGTCGCCGGTGCGGAACGGCTGGTTCCACTGCAGGATGATGGTGACCTGCGCATTTTCGGGAATCTCGATGGCCTGATAGAAGTCGTCGATGGCCGGATCGGGATGAAAATCATGGGCGGTCTCCCCGGTCAGTCCCGCCCGGCCCGGATTGAAAGCGCCGCCGTAGCCCAACCGCCCCTCGTTGCCGGCGGAGGAAAAGTAGGCCACCCCCATGGCTTTGACCTGGTCCACCGCCTGGGCGATGATGCCGTCCTGGAACATGGGCTCCGAGGCGTAGCCGACGTCGTCGACGATGACATCGGCTCCGGCGGCGGCCAGGGCGACGATGCCGCTGGCAAAGTCGGCTTCGCCGCCGAAGGCAGTGTAGAACATCAGGCTGGCGCCGGGGGCCAGGTCGTGGATCAGTTGCATCATGGCCCGGCCTTCGTCCTGCCCATTGAGAGCATCGCATTCGGTGATTCCGTTTTCATCGGGATCGTTGCTCAGGTCCTTGAGCACGGTGACTTGGGCGGGCAACTCCCCGGCAGCGGTGTCGTCCTCGGCCTGTCCCAGACAATCGAAACTGTCGGACAACACGCCGATGGTAATGCTCCGCCCGTCCACCCCGTACCGCTTGCGGGCGTTGACGGCCCGCAGGGCGGCATCCGCCTGGCTGATGACCCGGTTGCCCCCATCGCCGAACAGTGGAGTGGCTGCATGGGTCCTGGGCAGAGCGGCGCGAGCCTGGCTTACAGTGCCCAGACGGTCGAGCAGATGCAGCCTGTCGATGGGCATCCAGCCGGAGACGGCATTGCCGAAGGCGGCAACCCGGTCCATCCCCAAGGAGCGCAGTTGTTCCGCCAGTCGTGCCGCCGGGCCTTCACCGGTTACAGTGACCAGCACGCGGCCGCGCCACAGGTGTGCATCGGCTACCGGGCTGCGGAACGGTGTTTGGCCGCCGTTGGCCTGGTGCTCCCGCCAGGCCTGCTCCAGTCGCAGCAGACGTTGGCTGACCGCCCCGCTGTCCGCCCGCACGGAAAAGGCGGCCGTCAACAGACAAAGCATCAGGATCGGGATGATTTGCCGTCGCATGGATTCGCTTCCTCAAAAATCGAAACTCAAACTCAGGCGCCCGCCCAGCATCCGCCAGCGGGCTTCGTTCAGGCGGGCGGTCACGGCGTCGCCGCCGCCGATGCGGGTTTTGTCCTTGCCGTGGTCGGCCCGCCAGTGTTGGAACTCGGCGCTCAGCTGCAGCGACAGGGCGCGCCACAGGCGGTAGCTGCCGCCCACCTGGGCGACGACGCCACGGCCGTCGGCGTCCTGATCGAAGGTGACCTTACGGTCGCTGCCTTGCAGGGATTTGAAACGGCCGTCGGCCCGGTACCAGGCGAAGTGGTACTCTCCCTGGCCGAACAGGCGCCAGCGTTCGCCTTCCACCCCCAGATTCAGCCCGACCCAGGGCCCATGCCAGCGGGCGTGGTAGCGGTATTCGGTGCCGGGCAGCGGGCCTTGCGGCGGCGTCAGCAAGGCGGTGGCCAGGGTTTGGCGGAAGTCGTTCGCCTGGAGGGTCTGGTTCCGGTAGGCATACCCGGCCAACGGCTCCAGCCACGGCCTGACTTTCCAGGCGTCGGGCTGGATGCGGTAACCGACGCCCACCGACAGATCGAGGAAATGGCCGTGATCGGCCCGGGCCGCGGTGCCGGAAAAAGGATCGCTGCGGCCGTTCTCCAGATAGTCCGTGCGCCGGTAATCGCCGTCCACCACCCAGGCGTAGGCTGTCCGCGCCTGGAAGGCGATCCTCTGGGGCGTGACGAGATGGGCGCTGCCGCTCAGCTGGATACTGTCCAGATCGCGCCATTTCTCCTCGGTCAGCACGTCGGGGCCCTCGGGAACGCCGATGTTCCAGTCGAGACGGTCGCGCCGGTAGCCCAGGCCGACATCGTAATGAAACCGGAAATCCCTGGAGGCGGTGACAGGCCCTGGCGGCGCTTCGGTCAGCACCGTCATGTGCAGTGGCGGGGTGTCGGCGTTCGCCAGGGTCACGGTTTGGGGCGCCGGCGGCGGCTGCAACACCGTCATATGCAGCTCCGGCCCGGCGGCGCCGGCCTGCATCATCCAGAGGCACAGTCCCGGCAGCAGCCGTTTCATCGCTGCAGCGCCTCCCGGAATCCGCCGGCGGAGATCAGATAGAGGTAGGTGCCTTCACCGGGTTCCAGCCGCGGTTTCTCCACCGTGGCCGCCAGCCAGTCGCCCCGAAGCTCGCGGGCGTTGAAAGTGACCGGGGTTTCGCCGCGATTGATCAGTTTCAGGGCGGTCACGGTCAACCCCCCGCGCCCCCAGCTGGCCAGGGGGACGGCCTGGAGATTGGGGGTCAGATAGACCGGGTTGGCGGGAGGTCTGGGCCGCGGCCGGATGTTCTGATCGTTGGGCAGCGTGCGGTGTTCGGCCCGTACGGCCTTGGCGGCGTAACGGGTCAGCTGCATGTAGAGCTGCTGGTTCGAATCCGGCAGCAGTTCGGCTTCCGCGGCCTGGCGTTTCCAGTAGCCGTCCTTGCGGTTGTAACGGTCCATGGCGTCCTGGCCCGGATAGGTCTTGTAGGGTTCTTGAAGCTCGTATCCCCGGTGGGTGCCGTAAGGGTTTTTGTAGATGTTGAGGCTGCGGTTGGGCTGGTCCAGGGCCGGGTGGGCGCTTTGCTCCCTGAGCCAGGCGCGGCTGACCCGGCCGCTTTGTTTGGGGGTGTCGATGATTTGGGGGCGGACCAGGATGACCAGCTCGGTGCGGTTGCGGAGCTGGATTTCATCGCGGAACAGGCGTCCCAGCAGGGGGATGTCGCCGAGCACCGGCACCTTGCGTTCCTGGTCTTCGGCCTTTTCCTCGATCAGGCCGCCGATGGCCGCCCCCTGGCCGTCCTGGATCACGATGCTGCCGCTGTAGGTGCGGTTGGAGACGATGTCCACGTTGCCGCTCTGTAGCTGGTTGCCCACGGGGATGTCCACCGGCTTTTGGCCGGAAATGACCGAATCCTCCAGCATCATCCGCAGGCTGATGCTGCCGTCGGCGTTGATGGTGGGGGTCAGGATCAGGGTCTTGCCCAGGTTGCGGGTCTCGAATTCCGGCACCAGTAGCGGGTTCTGGATGATGGCGACGTTGCCCTGGGGCTGGCTGACGGTGGCGGACTGGGCGTTGTAGCCGGTGACGATGGGTTCCTCCTGACCGATGAAGATGCGGCTGACCTCCTGGTTGGCGGTCAGCAGCATCGGGGTGGCCAGGGTGGTGACCCGGCCTTCCTTCTCCAGCAGCTCCAGGCGGGCCTTGAAGTTCTTGCCGATCAGAGCCGCCAGCAGGGCCGGGTTGGCGATGGCGGTGCTCTGCAGGGCGTTCTGGGTCGCCGCTTCCAGATTCTGCAGCGCAAAGGTAGTGAAATTCTGGGTTTCGGAGTTCTTTCCCGCCGTGACCCTGCCTTTGTCGAAGGCGAAGTCGAACACCGAGCTGTAGTCATCCCCCAGATCCACCTGCAACACCTTCACCTCCAGCAGCAAGGTGGCCATGTCGGTGTCGATCTTTTCGATCAACCGGCGGATCTGTTCCAGGGCGTCCTGGTCGCGGGTGCGCACCACCACCCGGTTCTGACGGCGGATCAGGGTGAGGTAGATGGGGGCGGTGCGGCGGGTGGTTTCCAGCACCACTTCCCGCTCGCGCACCCCGCCGAGGAGCTTTTCGGTGCCGGCCATCTCTTTGCGCACTTCCTCCGGTTTGACTTCGGTCTCCCCGGTGGCCTCTCGCTGCTGGCTCTGGAGTCCCTGCAGGCCGAAGCCGCCAAAGCCGCCAAAGCCGCCGCCAAAGCCGCCGCCAAAGCCGCCGCCAAAGCCGCCGCCAAAGCCGCCACCGAATCCCCGGCCGCCGAAGCCTCCGCCGATCCCGCCGCGGCCGGTGCCGGTGGTGCTCAAGCGGCTTTGGCTGTCGATGATGTTGAAGCGCTGGAAGCGCTGGGCCAGGTCGGCGAGGAGCTGAAAGTCGTTTTCCGATCCCAGGTTCAGGATCACCCGGTCGCCGTAGAGGTCGCGGATGGCGGTGGCGGCGTCGAGCACGTTCATCTCGTGCTTGAGGGTGAACACCTCGGTCTGTTCCTGGGCGTAGTCCACCTGGCCGAGGCGGAACTCGTCCACGGTATAGACCCGCACGATGCCGGAGCGGGGATCGCGACGGTACCAGAGGTTGTAGGTCTTGGCCATGGCCTCGATCACGTCCATGGGCCGCACGTCCTTCAGATACATGGTGACCGGGATGCGGGCGGCCTTCTGGGACGCCACTACGTTGAGGCCGGAGCGGTCGGCGAGGATGCGCAGGGCGTCGCCGACGGTGACGCTGCGGAATTCGATGCGGGCGATGCGGTCGTCGGCGTGGGGGCGGGCCTGGCCGGGCGCGCCGGCGCCGAGGGTGAGGGCGAAGGCCAGCAGCAGCCAGCCGCTGCGGATCGGTGTCTTGTTGTTGTCGTTGGGATCCATGTTTCAGTGCAGGGTGAGCAGTTCGTTGTGGGGTATGACCAGAAGGCGGACGCTGTCCTCGCCGATTTCCTGAACCCGCACCTGGATGGCGCGACCCTCCCGGATCAGGCTGATTTCCTCGCCGCTTTCCGCCATCACCACCTGGCCGTCGATCTTCAGCAGCACCGCCGGCGGTATCTGAGGTTTGCGCACCAGGGCGGCCAGTTTTATGTCGGGCATGGGGGGCAGGGTGCCATCACCGCCCTGGCTCTGGCCCCGGAGCAGGGTGCGGAAAGTCTGCTGGAAGGTCTCGTCCGGCGCCGTCGGGTCGGGCAGGGGGGCGGCCGGTTGCGGCCCGCCGAGGGCGAACAGCGCCGCGGTGGTCGCCGCCTTCTTGCGTTTGAGCGTCGCCAGCGCCTTGTCCACGTTGTCCTTGGCCTTTGCCGTTTTCTCGTCCAGCTTCTCCGCCGGGGTCTTGCCCACCTTGAGCAGATCGTCTTCCGCCCACGCCGGCAGGGAGAGCAGCCACAACAGCGCCAGCCGCTTCATCCCTTGCCTCCGGCGGAGAACATCGCCACCAGAAAGGCCGCATAGACGAAGCCGACGATGCCGCCGACGATGAGGGTTACCGCCGGTTCCATGAAGGCGGCCATGGTGCGGATCAGGCGCGCCATGGCGTCCTCGAAGTAGGCGGTCAGTTCGTCGAGGATGTCGTCCAGGGTGCCGGCGTTCTCCCCCACCACCAGCATCTTGTACAGCAGCGGCGGGAAGCCGAACTTCTCCCCCAAAGGCTTGGACAGCGACTCGCCGTGGAGCACCTGCCGCCGCGCCTCGGCCACCCGCCGTCCCAGCCAGGTGTTGGACAGCAGCGCCTCGGTGATTTCCAGGGCCTCGACGATGCGCACCCCGCTCTTGAACAGGGTGCCCAGGCCGCGGGTGAAGGCCACCGCCCCGGCAAGCTGGGCGATGCGGCCGAAAAGGGGGGTTTTCAGGAGCAGCCAGTCGAGCCAGTAGCGCGTCAGCGGCACCTTGCGCAGCAGCACGATGGTGACGATGAACACCGTCAGGCCGATGAGGATGTAGGGGCCGTGGGTTTCGAGCCAGTCGGAGGTGTCGATCAGCGCCTGGGTGATGGGCGGCAGCTTGCGGCCGAGGACAGCGAGGAACTTCTTGATCTCCGGCACCACGGTGGTGAGCATGAAGATGGCCACGCCGATGGCGAACACCATCACGAACAGGGGATAGGCCAGCGCCGAGATCACCTGGCGCTTGAAGTTGCGCATCCGCTCCAGTTCCTTGCTGGCGTGGTCGAGGACGAAATCGAGGTTGCCGGTTTCCTCGCCGACCCGGATCAGGGCCAGGGTGAGGCGGTCGAACACCTTGTGCTCCATCATCGCCTCGGTGAGGCTGTCGCCCTGCTGGATGCGGTCGGCGATCTTGTTCCACACCCGCGCCACGGCGATGCGCGAGTTGCCGGCGACAATACGCAGCGCCTCCAGGATCGGCAGGCCGCTTCGGAGCATCACCGCCAGCTGGTGGAAGTCGCGTTCCACGTCCACCGGCCGAATGGCGCGGTATTCCAGCGGGTTGAGACTGAAGGATCTGGGGCCGTCGCGGCGCTTGATCTCGGCGATCTCCAGCACCAGCAGGCGCTGGCCGCGCAACTGCAGCACCGCGGCCTCGCGCGATTCGGCCTCCACCGTGCCGCTCTGCTGGCGGCCGGCGCCGTCGCGGGCGATGTAGCGGTATTCCGGCATTCAGCTCACCACGACAGCACGATCCCCATCGCCTCGCTCACCGAGGTCTTCCCGGCCAGCACCTTGTCGAGCACGTCGTCCACCAGGAAGGGAACGCCGGCCTCCTGCATCCACTGAATCACCTCCGCCTCCCCGGCCCCCTCGGCGATGCCCCGGGCCCATTCGGCGTCGATGGGCAGCATCTCGTACACCGCCAGCCGGCCATTGTAGCCGCGCCCGCCGCAGTAGATGCAGCCGGCGCCCTCGTACACCTCTTGGCCCGCCAGCTCCGGGCGCTGGAAGACTTCCGCCTCGCGCCGGGTCAGGGGGCGGGGGATGCGACAGTGGCGGCACAGGCGCCGCACCAGACGCTGGGCGATGGCCAGGCGCACGCTGGCGGCCACCAGGTAAGGCTCCAGTCCCATGTCGATGAGGCGGGTCAGGGTCGCCGGGGCCGAATTGGTGTGCAGGGTGGAGAGCACCAGGTGGCCGGTGAGGGCGGCCTTGATGGCGACGTCGGCGGTTTCGTGGTCGCGGATCTCGCCGATCATCACCACGTCCGGGTCGTGGCGCAAAATACTCCGCAGCGCCTTGGCGAAGCTCACCTTGTCGGCCGAGTCCACCTCCGACTGGGCCACGCCGTCGATCTCGTATTCCACCGGGTCCTCCACGGTGATGATGTTGAGGTCGCGCTCGGCCAGCAGGCGGCGGATGGCGGCGTACAGGGTGGTGGTCTTGCCGCTGCCGGTGGGGCCGGTGAGCAGCATCATGCCCTGGTTGCGGCGCAGGAAGGTTTCCACAGTCTGGCGGTGGAAATCGCTCAGGCCCAGTTTGTCGAGGGTGAGGCTGCCCGTCTGCAGCGCCAGCAGACGCAGCGTCATGCGCTCGCCGTACCTGGTGGGCAGGGTGGCGACGCGGACGTCGATCTCCCGCCCGCCGCTGACGAACTGTTTGGAGAAGCTGCCGTCCTGGGGGGCGCGCTTTTCGGCGATGTCCATCCCCGCCAGCACCTTGAGGCGGCCGATGATCTCGGAGTGGGCGTTGGCCGGCAGCATCGCGTGCGTCTCCAGGCGGCCGTCCACGCGGAAGCGCACCACCACCCCCTCGCGGCGCGGGTCGATGTGGACATCGGAGGCCTGCTTGAGATAGGCGGCGAACAGAATCTCGTCGGTGACGTCGGTGGCGTCGGCGTCCAGACCCTGGAGCGCGTTTTGCGACGGGGCGGAAAGCGCGCTCAGGCGGTCGCGGCCGTCGCCGCACACCCGGCGGATGGCCCGCTCCAGCGGCTCCTTCTCCGCCTTCCAGGCGCACACCCGGGTCTTGGCCATGCGCTCGACGATGCGCAGGGTGGAGCGGTGTCCCGGGTCGGTGCAGGCCACGTGCAGCACTCCGTCCAGCTCCACGAAGGGCAGCACCCGCCTGCGCATCGCCAAAGTGGCGGGGATCTTGAGGACGCATTCGGGATGGATGCGCACTTCATCCATGTCGAGCACGTGGTCGGCCGGATCGAAACAGACCGGATCGATGAAGCGCAGCCCCAAACGCAGGCCGCCGTCGTCCTGAATCCGCAGCCAGCGGATCTCGGCCCGGCGGGTGAAGCGGCGCTCGCCCGCCTCCAGGGTCAGGGTCACTTGCGCCCCCTCGTGGAGGCCGTCGAGCCGGGCTTCGGCCACGGCCAGCCCGGCGCCCCGGTCGGACAGATCGACGATCCGCCCCTCCACGCTGTCGGCGCCGGGCGGATACAGCGCTGCGTGCCAAGCCGGCAGGGCCGGCTGGCGCGGGTTTTGCCGTTGGTCGTCGTTGCGCAGTCGTTCCGAGGGTGTCGCCATGGTTCAGATCCAGAGGGTCAAGGTCCAGGCCATGCGCGGGTCGCTGTCATCCGCCGGCGGTTTCATGGTCAGGTCCAGGGGGATCAGCGGCACCGCGTTGTCGGCCATTTCCCGCAGGGCGGCGTACACGTCGCCGTAGCGGCCCAGAAATTCCACCCGCCAGGCCTGGAAATGGAGCTTGTCGTCGAGCTTCTGCTGCTGCAGCTTGTCGCGGATTTCCCGCACCGTGCGGCTGCCCTGTTCGAAAATCTCGTCGTCGCGGCCCTCGTCGGTCACCTGCAGGTGGTGGCGGCTCAGGATCGCCGTCAGCTCGGCGATCAGGCGGTTGGTGTCGCGGCCGCTGGCCAGGCCGCCCAGTTCCCCGGCCAGCTTTGCGTCCAGTTCGGCCTTTTTCGTTTCCAGTTCGGCGAGTTGGCGGTCGAGGGCTTCGATCTGGCGCTGGTAGGAGGGAATCGCCGCGGCGCTGATACCCTTCTGGGCCAGCTGACGCCATTCGTCCTCGGCCTTTTCGGTGTTCTTTTCCACGAAGCCCTTGACGAAGGTGAAATAGACCACCCCGATGGCCAGGGCCGGGAGGATGCGCTTGAGATAGCGTTCTCGTTGTTCAGCCGTCAGCGCCACGGGCCACCTCCGCCAATCCCAGGTCCTTGAGGTTGATGTCGAATTCCCACGGGCCGCCGTGGACGAACAGGTCGCGGTCCTGCTTGACCGGCGGCAGCACCTCGAAGCCCAGGGTCGCCACCGGGGCCTCCAGGGCGGTGGCGTAACGGTTGGGGGCGCTGAAGGTGACCGCCACCCCGTGGATCTTCCAGATGTCGCCGTCGCGGCCGATGCCGTCCAGCACCACCCCGGCGGGCCGCGCCCGCGCCAGCGCCGCCAGCAGCCGGGCTGGACGGCTGCGCAACCGCTCCAGCAGGGTGGGGAAGTCCTTGAAACCTTCGTGGAGGGCGGACACTTCCCCTTTGAGGGCGTCGAGTTTGTCGCGGCGGGCCTTGATGCCGTCGCGCAGGGTCTTGATCTGCTGTTCGATCTGCTTCAGCTCGGCGGTCTTCTGGTGGTAGTCGTATTTCTGCCAGGTGTGCCAGCCGAAGTGCGCCGCCACCACCAGCAGCGCCGCCGCCCCCGACAGCCCCATGTAGAGATAGTCGGGGTTGATGGCGTGGGCGTCCTGCAGCAGCGGCACGTGCAAGTCGCGCCCCGCCAGGGCCGCGGCCCAGCGTGCCAGCCACCGTTGCCGGTCCTCCAGGTGGTCGAGGCGGTAGGTGGGCTGTTCGTCCTCCCCCAGCAGCAGGGTGCGGCCGCAGGAGAGCACCTCCCGTCGGGTCACGTCCCCGTGCTCCTCCAGCCACTCGGCGATTTCCCCCTCCCCGCCGTCGTGCATCCCCTCGGTGGGGATGACGTTCACCTCCGGCGGCTCGTCGCGGTGGCGGGCGCACAGGGCGATGACCACCTCGGGCCAGTGTTCGATCCGCAGCCAGGGCAGCTCGAAGCCCTCCGTCAGCGGCGCCGGCAGCCCGCCCGGATGCAGCACCGCCGCCAGCCGGGCGCGGTTCTGGCGCACCAGGTGGGAGAGACGGTCGAAGACCCGCTGCGACAGCAGGCTGACCCAGTAGTTGCGCATCTCGTCGTCGGAGGCGGTGAGGGTGTAGCCGATCTGGCGATTGACGATGGACATGCCCGTGACCGCCTCCAGCTCGAACATCAGCGCCTGGGTCAGGGCCGCCGCGCCGATGCCGGTGGTCTGCGCCTCCGGCAGCGCCAGGCTGTGGGTTTCCAGCCGGTCGTAAAGAATCCACACCCGCCGCGCCGGCCGCGGTCCCTGGGTGAGCACATACTCCACCGCCTCCGGCAGATAGTCCACCCCGTCGCAGGTCTTTTCCACCGTCTCCACATCGCCCATGAGCCGCCCGCGCCCGTCCGCCTCCGCCCGGAAGGTGGCCTCCCGGGTGACGTAGAGGAGGGTGTGGCGCGGGCGGTTGGACTGGGGGAGCTTGGCGAGGAGGGGGGTTATCTTGTCCTTGAGGGGCATTCGGGGGCGTTTTTTATTTTGTTGTGTTACCAGTCGATGACGGGAATGGTGCTGCCGGGGCGCATGTCAACCGCCAAAGGGCGGCGCCCGCTCGGGTAGATATTGTTCAGGTTCGTGATGACTCCCAGGGAGTTACATCGGAATAGGGCGATGTAGTTCTGACCTGCGGGGACGCTGGGTCCGGCTGAGAAGTTGAATGGCGGTGAGCGGTATTGGGGTTTCGACGTTACTGCAAGGGGCGTTGGATCACTGGTGACAGAGACGACTCCCAAAGCGACCGCGGGGGAGCGGTAGTAAACCTGGAGGCAGGTCGTTACATTCGTCAAAGCGGTCGTAGTGGTGGTATCCAGAAAATGCAGCGTGATTTGGGGTAGGGAGACCTTCCAAGTGTTTTCGGTTATATCGATCAGGCAGTCATCTTGGTAGCTCGTATCCTGGCCGCAATTGTTACTTGGCCCATCCTGGCTGTCACTGCCATAGCTTTCTATACGCATCGATGTGGTGGGCGACAAGGGGCTTACTACCCAGCCGTAATATTGATCGTTGTCATAGGTTGGATTGGTGACGCCTCCCCAACTGTCGCGCAAGGCATCGGGATCATCCGGCGATGACGATGCGTACAGATAGGGGCCGCGCCATCCTCTACCCATGTAGAATTGGGAGTCTGTTCCCGCATTGACCGTGACAATACGCCATGCAGGGCTTTGGGGAACTATGAGTGCCCTAAGATTCGGCGGCAGAGTCCCCATGTCGAAGGCATAGGCCCGGATACCCTTGCTCCAGTCATCATCTCCTACAATCGCCTTGCGAAATTCCTCCAGCAACCGCACCGTCTTCTCATACCGCGCCTGCTCCTGAATCCCGCTCACCGAGGTGATCGCCACCGAGGTCAGAATCGTCATCACCAGCAGGCTGACCACCAGCTCCAGCAGGGTCAGGCCGGTTTGGCGGGTGAACGTCACTTGCGTGCGCATGGCAGGTTGCCTTGGGGGTAAGGGTCGGGAATACGGAGGAACAGCACGCGGTCGTCGCCGCGATTGGTGGCCGAGACGTTGGCCAGCGTCGTGGAAAGCGCGCCGTCGGGACCGGCGGACACCAGACGGGCGCACCAGGAAGGATCCGGGTAGCCGCTGCAGGTGCCGCTGGTGGGCACCTGGAGCACGATGGGATTGTGCCAGCGGTAATGGTCTAAGACATGGAAGTCGTTTTGAAACGTGCTTGACTTGTGGTCGAAAGCCACATGATGGGTCGTATCGGAAAAACTGCTGTCCAACTTGGCCGGATCGGCCAGCTTTCCCCCGCCGTTCTGCAAATACGGCCCGCGCCAGCCGAGGGCCAGGTTGGGACGGAAACTCTGCAGGGATTTGGGGCAGACGGATTTCTTCGGTGTGCTGTTGGTCGCAGAGACGTTGAACAGGAAATGCAAGTGGTAAATCGGATCGCCGCCGGCGGCGGTGTCGTCGTGGCAATCCGCGTTACCACTTCCATCTCGGTAATAGGGAAGGCGGTTCCCCATATCGCTGTAATACCCCGGCCCCGCGCCCGATCCCATGATCGCCTCCTTCACCGCCGCCAGCGTCGCGTCGGTGGCCTGGCAGGCGGCCTGATCGACCGTCCCCTGGGTGAAGGGAATCACCACCCCCGCGAGCGCCACCAGAATCAGCAGCACCACGGTCAGTTCCAGGAGGGTGAAGCCGGGCTGGGGTGTGGGGGGGGTCATGGTCGGTTTCTGAGCGGCAGAAAGGCGGGCGCCGAAGCGCCCGCCCGTCAGGTCAGACAAGAACGCGATCAGTTGCTCCTGTCGGTGATGTTTTCATAGGTATGGCTCTGGGTGTGTGCCAGGCCAAACAGGTGTGGGGGCATCATCAGCATCGCCGAGCCGACCAGCTTGGCCGGTTCGGTGTTTTCGGAGCAAGGGGCCGTATTGCTCTTGTCCACGCGGAACACCGCCACGAAGCGGTTGTACTTGTTTTCCGGCCCCATGCCGCCGGTGGAGGCGAAGTGCAGCGGTGCATCCGACATGACCGTATTCACCATTTCGCTTTCCGGCCCGACGCCGAAGACGACGTAGTCGTAGCAGGCATCGGTGCCATCCAGCGTGCCGTCGTGGTCGAAATTGGCAACGATCGCTGGAGCGGTACTGTTGTAGAAGGCGAAGGCCAGGTGTTGGCCCTTGGTCGGATATGCTGACGTGGCGGTGACCACTGCCAGAGTCCGGTTGAGACCGGTAGCCATCCCCGTCCTGATCTCCGTGGTGACGTCGATGGCGTCAAAGGTGGCGCTCTCATTGCTCGCTCCATCCTTCATCAGCCAGACCCGGTTGATGCCGGCCATCGACAGCGACATGCGCTGGGTCGGCCCCATGGTTGCCGCAGCAACCAGGTCGGTATTCATCAGGTCGTCATAGATGGCTCCACCGCTCTCGACCAGGGCATGGAAATCCTCCGGGTATTCCAGATATTTGGCCTGGAACAAGTTGATCGCATTGTTCAACTCCCAAAGGTTGTCGTTCCCCGTCGAGTCGTGCGTCCGCTGCAGATACCCTTGGGCATACGGCAGGATCAGCCCCGACAGGCCGATGAGGACCAGCAGGACCACGGTCAGTTCCAGCAGGGTCAAACCTGCCTGGCGCTTGCGTGTCTTGATTGTCTTCGGTTTCAGGTTCATCATTGGATTTTCTCCTACAATAACAATAAGCGTTGACGAAAATTACGGCCGCTTCGGGGTGCCGCCCGTGGCGGCCGCTTTTTTGCCCTTCGCCTTCCTGGCGGTCTTCCCTGGGGCTGCCGGGCCTTGGCCGTTCCTGGTCGCTTCCCTGCCCGGACATGCGGCTATTACTAAGCAGAAAGAGTGCCAGGTCCCGGAAAGCGCATAGGGCGCGGGCTCGGGGATGGCAGGGTGTTGTGACGCTGGTCACAGTTGCGGCATATGCCGCAAAGTGTGTGATATGCCGCAGTTTTAGGGGGTCAGCGCACCAGGCCCAGTAGGCGGGCGAGGAATTCGAGGGCGTCCTGGTTGAGGAAGATGATCGCGAACAGGATGACGGCGAAGTAGATGGTGAATTTGCGGTCCATGCGGGCGAGGATGACCTCGAAACGGCTGATTTCGCCGCGCAGCTCGGCAATCTCCCCCCTCACTTCGGCGATTTTCCCCTTCACCCCGGCGATGTCGGTTTTTAGCTCGCTGCGGACCTGTTCGATCCTGTTGTCGAGGTTGGCGATGTCGGTTTTCAGTTCGGTGCGCAGGGCGGCCGTTTCCTCTCTGACCTGGGCGATGTCGGTTTTCAGTCCGCTGCGCAGGGCGGCCGTTTCCTCTCTGACCTGGGTGATGTCGGTTTTGAGTTCGGCGCGGGTCTCGCTCAGCTCGCCGTGCAGTTCGGCGACGTCTCCGCGCAGATCGGCGATCTCGGTTTTGATCTCGGCGATGTCGCCTTTGGTGGCCAGGTTGTAGACGACGAATTCGCCCAGGGCTTCGGCTTCCGCCTCGGCGATGGCCTCGGCCTGCTCGGAGGGCAGACCGGCCTCGCGCAGGCGGCGGGCGAGCTTGAGGGTGTCGAAGACGGGGACGGTCATGCTGGGATTCCTGCGGCTTGTGGTTTCAAGCTATTGTCGGCAGCGCCGCTGTGGCCGTCAAGAAACCCCGGCATGCTCCATATGCCGTATTGAGTGCGTCATATGACTCAGTCCGGCGGCGGTTTTGTTTGGCTTCTTTTCAAAGATTTCAGCGGGTTACGATATGGCATGGTAATGGCTTTACTAAAAAAATAGTCGTTCGTCGTTGCAATCCGCTGACGAAGAATGCGGGCGTTCTCGACCGGATGATTGGATCGGTCGTTCCATCCAACCTTGGCCGGCTTCGCGCCGGCCTCTTTTCCCGTGTCTGGAGGTGTTGTCGTGGCCCGGGTGTCCGCTGAAATTCCCTTCTCCCTGCCGCGGCCGTCGGCGTTGCAGGGGTGGCTGCCGCGGGCGGCGCTGGCGCTGGCCCTGATGGCGGCTTTCATCCTTTACGCACCGGGGCTGGGCGGCGGGTTTCTGTTCGACGATCAGCCCAATCTGGCCCTCAACGAGGCTTTGAGGCAGGCCCGGCCCACCTGGGATTCGGCGCTGGCGGTGATCCGCTCCGGCAACGCCGGGCCGCTGGGTCGGCCGGTGGCGATGCTGAGCTTCGCCGTCAACGTGTGGCTGACGGGGATGAATCCGTTCTGGTTCAAGCTCACCAATGTGCTGATCCATCTGGCCAACGGCATCCTTATTTATATCCTGACCGGGCTGCTGCTCGGGCAATTGGCCGAATCCGGCCAGGCGGGCCTGACGCCGCTGCGGCGGCGCTGGATCGCGGCGGCGACCGCCTCGCTGTGGCTATTGCATCCCCTGAATCTGACCTCGGTGCTCTACACTGTGCAGCGCATGACCAGCCTGGCGGCGACATTCACGCTGCTGGGGATGATCCTCTACGTGCTGGGGCGGTGCTGCTGGTTGCGGCCAAAGCCGCAGTGGGGGACCGGGGTGGTGCTGATGCTCGGCGGGGTGGTCGGCTGCGGGGCGCTGGCGGCCCTTTCCAAGGAGAACGGGCTGCTGATCGTGTTGTTCGTGTTCCTGATCGAGTGGCTTTTCTTCCGCTTCCGGGCGGGGAATCCGCTGGCGCGCCGCCTGCTGCTCGGGGGCCATCTGCTGCTCGCCGGGGCGCCGGTGCTGGGCGGGGCGGTGTGGTATCTGGGGCTGCATCTGGACCAGTTGGCCGCCGGTTACGGCGGCCGTCCCTTCACCCTGGCCGAGCGGGTCCTGACCGAGCCGCGCATCCTGTGGCATTACGTCCACTGGCTGCTGGTGCCCGACATCCGCAACCTGGGGCTGTTCCACGACGACATTCCCGTATCCCACGGCCTGGCCGATCCGCCGACCACGCTGCCCGCCGTCCTGGAGTGGCTGCTGGCGGCGGGGCTGGCGCTGTGGGCGTGGCGCAAGGCGCCGGTGTTCGCCTTCGGGGTGCTGTTCTTTCTCGCCGGCCACGCCATGGAATCGACGGTGTTCCCGCTGGAGCTCGTCCACGAGCACCGCAACTACCTGCCCTCGTGGGGCATCCTGCTGATGCTTTGCTATTACCTGCTGCATCCGGAGTGGGGCCGTGTCTGGGCCAAGCTGCGGGGGCGGATGGCGAGCCGCGGCGAGCCGCTGCTGGCGGTGCGGGCGGCGGTGCTGACGGGATTCGTCCTGCTGGCGGCCGGGGGCACCTGGGCGCGGGCGCTTTCCTGGTCGGACCAGCGCGCCCTGGTGCTGGCGGAGGTGACCCATCACCCGCTGTCGGCGCGGGCCAACTTCACCGCAGGCAGAGTGATGATCGAAACCGCGGAGAACTTCGGGCGCGACACCCCCCGGGCGCGGGAGCTGCGCAATCTCGCACGGGTGTTCTACCGCCACGCCAACGAGCTGGATGATTACTATCTGGTGGGGCGCTTCGGCCTTTTGACCCTCGACGCCCTCGACGGCAAGCCAGTGGACCGGGAACTGCTGGCGGACCTGAAGGCCCATCTCCGCCGCGGGCCGGTGGCGGCCAATCAGGTGTACACCCTGACCCGGCTGCTGGAGGACGACCTCCGCGACCGCTGGAACCTGCCGGCCGAGGTGCTGCTGGAGGCCGCCGACGCCCTGCTGGAGAATCCCCGCCTGCCCGGCCCCTGGCGGCGGGACGTGCTGGTGGCGGCGCTGAAGGTGGCCTTCCGCCATCACGCCTACGCCCAGGCGCTGCGCTACGCCCGTGGCCAGGTGGCCCTGGACGGCGACGACCCGTCGTTCCGCCTCAATCTGGCCCAGGCGTTGTACCTCAACGGCGAGCAGGCGGCGGGATGGCGGGAATTGCAAAAGGCAACCGAGCTGGACCGGGACGGCCGGCTGGCGGCGGCGCGGGCTTTCATCGAAGCCCACATGCGGCCCGATCAAGCGGCGGGACAGGCGGCCGGCAGCGGCACGACGGGGCAGTAGCCGGGCGCGTCGAAGGCCGGGACGGCGGTCGCGCGGGTGCGTGCTTCGGATTGGGGAACGGCATATGACGGTGCGGATGCCTGTGGGGCCTGGAACGAACGTTCCAGCCGTTGCAGCTGGTCGAGCAGTTCCAGGTCGTGGCGGTACAGGGTGCGCAGGAACGGCGCTTTGCGTCGCAGGTGGCCGTCCAGTTCGGCGACCACGGCGCGCAGCCTGGCCGGGTCCACCGCCACCGGCTGCGGCAGCAGCGGCAGTTTCACCGGCGGCAAAGACGGCGTTTCCGGTAACCGGGGGAGGGCGCGGGCCGGGGCGGCGTCGATCTGCCGGCGCAGGGCCGTTTCCAGCTGTGTCAGGGATCGGGCCTGGCGGACGGGTTCTGGCAGGGTGGGGAGGGGTTCCCGGTTTTCCTCCTCGCTCCTGCCCTCTCCCTCAGGGAGAAGGGGATGATCCGGCGTTGCCGATTCGGCGGGGGCGGCGGCCGCCCGGACCGTAGCCGGCTTTTCGGCGGTCGGCGCGGCGGTGTGGTCGACCGGTGCCGCAGCGACGGCCGGGAGAGCCGGGGCCGGGTGAGGCTGCAGCCGTTGCCGGGCCATGACCTGGGTCAGAAATTGGAATTCGCCGGCCAGCGGCGCCAGTTGCCGGTAAGCGCTGTCCCGGATCTTGGCGGCCAGCGCCCGGGCCGGATCGCCGCCGCCCAACAGGATCACCGCGGCGACGGCCAGCAGCAGGGAGGGCGCGCGCGAGCGCGGGGACGCCGGGGGCGGCGGTGCGGTTTCGGCCGGCGGCGGCACTTCCCGGCCGTGGCGCAGGATCGGCCGGCGGCAGTGGCGGCAGCGGTAGTTGCGCCGGCCCGCCGGAATGTGCGCCGGCCTGCCGCAGCCGCCGCAGACGTGGCGCTGTTCCTCGGGGGCCAGCTGCCAGTCGGGCGTTGCCGTCGCCGGGCGGTAATTGCAGATGACTCCGGCCCGGGTCAGACGCCGCTGGGCTGCCCGCGCTGCTTCCGGCGCCAGTACCCCGAGGCGGACCCCGGGGCGGGGCTCGGGTGCGCCGGGCAGCACCGAGGCCGTCAGCGTCCGGGCTTGTTCAGGCGTCAGGCCGGGGCGGAGGGAAAAACAGATCAGTTCGTAACGTTCCATCACGGTCGCCGGAAAGCGTGTCGATGCCACCTTTCTCGGCGCTTGACGGAGGGATTGAAGTGGCAATTAACGGGAATGCGACCATGGTCACAAAGTTTCGCCGGCCGAATTCGGCTACATTGATGGATACCGCCACGGAAAAACACGACGCCATGAATCCACCCCTTGCGCCCCTGCTCGACGCCCTGGGGCAGATCGTTTTCGGCAAGGAACGGCCCATCCGCCTGGCGGTGTGCTGCCTGTTGGCGCGGGGGCATCTGTTGATCGAGGACATCCCCGGCGTCGGCAAGACCACCCTGGCCCACGCCTTGGCGCACCTGTCCGGGCTGAGCTATCAGCGGGTCCAGTTCACCAGCGATCTGTTGCCGGCGGACATCCTCGGGGCGGCGATCTACGACGAGAAGCTGCGCGCCTTCCGCTTCCATCCGGGGCCGGTTTTCCACCAGGTGGTGCTGGCCGACGAGATCAACCGCGCCTCCCCCAAGACCCAGAGCGCCCTGCTGGAGGCGATGGAGGAAAGGCAGGTGAGCGTCGAGGGAGAGACCCATCCGCTGCCGCAGCCGTTCTTCGTCATCGCCACCCAGAACCCGTTTCACCAGCACGGCACCTTCCCCCTGCCGGAATCCCAGCTCGACCGCTTCCTAATGCGCATATCCCTGGGTTATCCCGACCCGCGGGCCGAACGCGCGCTCTTGCGCGGCGGCAGCCGGGCGCAGCTGGCGGCGGAACGAAAACCCTGCCTGACCCCGGCGCAACTGCTGGACCTGCAGGCACAGGCGGAACAGGTGCACGTCTCCGAGGCGGTGCTGGACTACGTGCAGGCACTGCTGCAGCGCAGCCGGGAGATGGCGGAATTCTCCCTGGGGCTGTCGCCCCGGGCCGGGCTGGGCCTGCTGCAGGCGGCCCGGGCCTGGGCGTTTCTGGACGGGCGCGACTTCGTCCTGCCGGACGACGTGCAGGCGGTGCTGGAACCGGTGGCCGGCCACCGCCTGGGGGACGAAGGCGGCGTGCTCCGGTTGCTGGAGGCGGTGGCGGTGCCGTAGGGGGGGAACGATTCCATGGGTCCTTTGCCGATAGGAATGAGGCGGTTTTGGAGGTTGAAATGGCGAGAATGATTCAGTTGCATATCGAGCGATTGCCGGAAGGCGTCTATCTGGCGACTTCGGACGAAGTACAGGGGCTGGTCGTCCAGGGGCGCACCATCTGGGAGACCCTGGAAATCGCCCGCGACGTCGCCCGTAAATTGCTGGAGGAGCAGGGGAAGACCGAAGAGGCGTCGCTGGAATCCTTCGATTATCCCTTGGTGGTCGAACTCTGAGCATGGGAAGGCTGGCCGGCTTTAGTTACCGGGAGGTGGCAGCCAGGCTCAAACGCTTTGGGTTCCAGTTTCGCAGGCAGGCGGAAGGCAGTCACGAAATCTGGTTTTGTCCGGAAACCGGCCGTTACACGACGCTGCCCCGTCATCCGGGGACCATTCCTGAAGGTACTTTGAGGGCGATTCTGAAGCAGGCGGGTATTTCTGTGGACGAGTTTTTGAAAGCATGAGAACGGGTGATGGCGCGGTAAACGCCGTCCAACTCCGCCCCACCCCTCGGCTCGGCGGCTTTGCGCTGCTGTTGGCGCTTTTGTGGCTGGTGTCGGCCAACTACGGCAACAACCTCGGCTACCTGCTCACCTACCTGCTGGCGGGGGTGGGGCTGACGGCGCCGTTCCACACCCGCCGCCAGCTGGCGGGGTTGGCGTTGCGCCCGGAAGCGCCAGAGCCGGTGTTCGCCGGGGAGACGGCCGAACTGCCGCTGCGGCTCGACAATCCCGGTTCCGCCCGCTGGCAGGTGCGGGTGAGCGCGCCGGGGGCGGAGGCGGTCACGGTGGCCGCCGACGGCGGGACGCAAACCGTGATGCTGCCGTATCGGACCGAACGGCGGGGATTGCTGCGGATCGGTCCGGTTACCCTCAGTTCCACGTTTCCCCTCGGGTTGTTCCGGGCGGTGCGCCGCTTCGAGACCGAATGGGCGCTGTGGGTCTATCCCCGGCCCGCCGAACAGGCCCCCATCCCCGCCGGCCGGGGACGGGCGGGTTTGGACGGGGAGCTGGAATTCCAGGGGCTGCGGGATTACCGCCCGGGCGATTCCCCGCGCCGGATCCACTGGAAGGGGCTGGCCAAGGGCCAGGGGTTGCTGACCCGGGAATTCGTCCAGCGACCGCACGGCGACGAAACCGTGTTCGCCTGGGAAGACCTGTCGCCAGCGGAGACGGAGCAGCGCCTGGCCTGGCTGTGCCGCCTGGTGCTGGACGCCGAGGAAAGCGGCAAATCCTACGGCCTGCGTCTGCCGGGACGCTTTCTGCCGCCCCAGCGGGGAGCGGCCCACCTGCACGCCTGCCTGCAGGCGCTGGCGGGGTTCGGGGGAGGAGGGCATGGCTGAGACTGCCAAGCGCCGCTTCCTGCTCCTGGCGCTGCTGTTGCTGGTGGCGCCCCATTTTCTCCACCTGCACGGGAGCCACACCCTGCTGTTTTTGGCCTTCTGGGCCTGGTGCTGGGTGGGGATCGGCCGCCCCCGGCTGCTGCCGCGGGGGGTGTGGCTGCCGCTTTTGACCCTGGCGGCGGCGGTGGTGGTGATCGTCTCGCGGCGCGGCGCCATCGATCTTGAGACCAGCACCGGGTTGTTCGTCGTCGGGCTGGGGTTGAAGCTGATGGAGCTGAAGTCGGAGCGGGACCTGTATTTCGTGATCTTTCTGGGCTGGTTCGTGGCCCTGACCCAGTTCCTCTACGACCAGTCGCTGCTCATGGCCGCCTACGCCCTGGCGGCGGTGACGCTGCTTGCGGCGGCGCTGGTGCAGTTCAACGCCCCCACGTTGCTGCCCGGGCGCGCCCTGGCCCGCATCCTGGCCGGGCTGCTGCTGCCGGCAGCGCCCGTGATGGTGCTGCTGTTCCTGTTCTTCCCCCGGCCCCACGGCGGCTTCATCCACCTGCCCTTCGACAAGCGCGCCGTTACCGGTCTTGCCGAGATCATGGAGCCGGGGGCGGTGGCCAGTCTCGCCACTTCCATGGACGTGGCCTTCCGGGTGGACTTCGAGGGGGAGGTGCCGCCGCCTGAGGCCCGCTACTTCCGCGCCCAGGTGTTCTGGCGCTTCGACGGCCGCCGCTGGCTGCCCCATCCGGCCATGCAGCAGCCGCTGCCGCGGCCCTGGCCGGGCAGGGGGAAACGCTCCGTGTATCATGTGACCGTCGAGCCCCACCACCGCCGCTGGCTGTTCTCGCTCGGGATTCCCGCCGCCGTGCCCGAGGGGGCGCGCCTGACCCGCGAGGGGGTGCTGGAGGCGCTGTTTCCCGTGGACGAGCGCCGCCGTTACCGGGCGGTTTCCTTCGAGGGCTACCGCTTCCCGCCGCTGTCGCCCCTCGAGCGCCGTCTGGCCCTGCAATTGCCCGCCCCACCCAGCCGGCGGGTGCGGGAACTGCTCGACCGGCTCGGCATTGACGCCGCCACCCCCGAGGCGTCCGCCCGGGCGCTGCTGGCGCACTTCCGCCGCGAAGGGTTTCGTTACACCCTCCATCCGGGGGGAATGGACGGGCCGTTCATCGACCGCTTCCTGTTCGAGACCCGCGCCGGTTTCTGCGAGCACTACGCTTCCGCCTTCGTCTATCTGATGCGCGCGGCCGGGATTCCGGCGCGCATCGTTGGGGGATACCTGGGGGGCTTCGTCAATCCACGCGGCAAGTTTCTGGAGGTCTATCAGGCCAACGCCCACGCCTGGGCCGAAATCTGGGTGGAGGGCAAAGGCTGGGTGCGGGTCGATCCCACCGAGGCGGTGGCGCCGCGTTACGTGGAACAGGTGCGGAATCTGGCCGATCCTCTCACCGAGGCCGGCGCCGCCCGGCTGCTGGCGGCGCCGCAGGCCGAAGCCGCGCCGCAGGCTGCCGCCGGCCACGGCGGGGTGGTGCGCTCGCTGCGCATTCTCTGGTCCGACCTCGACCACCGCTGGCACTCGTGGGTGCTCGGTTACGACCGCACCGCCCAGGCGCGGTTGCTGGCGGCGCTGGGGAAACGTTGGCCCTACGGGGCGTTGCTGCTGGCGGCGCTGCTGGCGCTGGCGGCGGGACGGGCCCGGCGCGGCGGCGAGGCCGACCCGCTGCTGCGGGAATACCAAAAGTTTCTCCAGCAGATGGCGCGCCGGGGGCTGACGAAAGCGCCGTGGGAGACCCCTTCCGCCTTCGCCCGCCGGGCGGCTTCGCAATGTCCGGATTCGGCCGAACGGATCGCGGCGGTGACCGAGCGCTTCACCGCGGCCCGCTACGGCCGGCACTTGACAGCCGCGCCCCGGTCCCATCAAAGTTGGAGCCCATATCGACACGAGAGGCAGCGATGAGTTTGGCCGAAGAAGACTCCCGCCTGCTGTTGGAGCGGGTGGAACGTCTGGTGGAGGAAAAGGTCGCCCAGGCCCGCCGGGAATGGGAGATGGATCTGCGCGTGCGGATCGAGGTAGCCCCATGCGAGCCCTGCTGCTGACCCGTAATTTCCCTCCCCTCTGGGGCGGTATGGAGCGCCTCAACCTGCATCTGGCGGCGGAGCTGGCCCAGCGCGGTCCGGTGCGGGTCGTCGCCCCGGCAGGCGCTGCGGCACATGCGCCTGCGGGGGTGGAAGTCGCCGAGGTGCCCGGCAAGCCCCTGTGGCGGTTTGTAAGCGCCACCTCGCGGGTCGGGGTGCGGGAGGCGAAACGTTTCCGTCCCGATGTCATCCTGGCCGGCAGCGGCCTGACCGCGTTCATGACCCTGGCCGCCGCCAGACGCAGCGGCGCGCTGGCGGCCGCCTACGTCCACGGCCTGGATCTGACGGTGCGCCATCCCCTTTACCGGGCGCTGTGGCTGCCCGCCATCCGCCGCTTGGACCGGGTGATCGCCAACAGCCGGGCCACTGCGGAACTGGCCCGGCGCATCGGCGTGCCGGATCACCGCATCGCCATCGTCCATCCGGGGGTGGACATGCCGGTGGCCGGGGTGGAGGAACGCCGCCGGCAGCGCCGGGCGTTTCGTGCCGAACACGGTTTGGGGGAGCGGCCGCTGCTGCTGTCGGTGGGCCGGCTGACCGCCCGCAAGGGGGTGGGCCGCTTCGTGCGCGAGGTGTTGCCGGCGATCGTAAAAGAGGTGCCGGAAGTCTGTCTGGTTATCGTCGGCGATGCCCCCAAGGACGCGCTTGCCGCCCGTGCGGAAACCCCGGCCATGATCCTGGAGACGGCCGAAGCGGCGGGGGTGGCGGAGAACGTGCGTTTACTCGGTTTTGTGCCGGAAATCATGCTTGAAGCGGCGTTTTTCGCCGCCGATGTCCACGTCTTCCCGGTCCGCCATCTTCCGGACGACCCGGAGGGCTTCGGCATGGTGGCAGTGGAGGCGGCCGCCCACGGTCTGCCCACCGTCGCCTACGCCACCGGCGGGGTGGTGGATGCCGTCGCCGATGGCGTGTCCGGTCGCCTGGTGCCGCCGGAGGATGGGGCGGAATTCGCCCGCGCGGTTGTTGAGATGCTGAAGCGGCCACCGGCGGCGGAAGGCATCCGAGAGTTTGCGGCCGGATTTGCCTGGCCGCGGTTTGGGCAGGCAGTGTTCGAGGCGCTGCAGCCATGAAGATGCCGGCGGGCTATGACGAACTCTACCTCTACGGTGATGCGCCTTGGCGGGCGCTGGCGCGGACGCTCAAGGCTCATTACCAGGAGAGCGGAACGTTGCAACGGGAGCTGACCGAGCTGCTGTTGGTCTTGTTTGAGAAGCGCTTTCCCGGTTTTGGCGAACGCAACGACGACATAGGAGATTTGGACATGCTGGCGACACGTGTGGAGCAATGGTACCAACAGGCTTTGAAGAAGGGCATGGAGCAGGGGATGCAGAAGGGCATCCGGCAAGGCATCCAGCAAGGCATAGCCGCCGAGCGGCGGTTGCTGTTGCGCTTGATCGAGCGGTTCTATGGTAAGGAATATGTCGGCAAGGCGCAGGCGTTGTTGGAGCAAATCAATGATCTGGAACGGCTGACTGAAATCGGCGAGTGGATCATTGAGGAGGATAGCGGGGAAGCCTTTCTGGCCCGGTTGGAGCTGGGAAGCAGCTGTTGAGGGAGAATGCGTTATTTACCGTAGATCTGTGTCATATCACGCACTCCATGGTGCTTCTTCTTGATAAACCTGTTTCAAATCATGCGGCTGGTTGCGGCATGAGGTTTGCTATATCCAGATAACTCCGGTTACCGGCTCCAAAACGAATCACTCACCATCATCCCCGTGCTGTCTGCTAAGGTTAGAAGACAGTCAATCAAGTAAAGAACCATGCTGGACAGCCTCAGAAAACTGTTCGCCCTGCTGAATGCCACCGAGCGCTTCGGTTTCATGGCCCTGGTGGGGATCATGCTGTTCGAGGCGGTTCTCGAAATCGCCAGCCTGTACCTGGTGCCGGCCTATGTCGGCCTGCTGGCCTATCCCGAGCGGGTGGCTCGCTATCTGCCGCCGCAGTTCGCGCACCTGGAGCGCATGGATGCGTTGCTGTGGGCCTCCGCTGTGGTGGTGGGTTTTTTCTCCCTCAAACTGCTCATCAATACCGGCGCGACCTGGATCAAGACCCGCTACGCCCAGAACCGCGCCCTGCGCTTCAGCCAGCGCTTGTACGCCGGCTATCTCAAGGCGCCTTACGAATATCACCTGCGCCATAACAGCGCCCAGTTGCAGCGCAATCTCAACAACGAGAGCATCCAACTGGCCGAACGGGTGCTGGTGCCGCTACTGGAGATGGCTACGCAGGGTGTCATCATCGCCGCGGTACTGACGGCTTTTCTGTTCTACATCCCCTATCGACCGTTGGCGTTGCTTTTGGGCTGTCTGGGGTTTGCCGCCTGGGTGGTTTGGCGGCAACAGCGCAAGGTGCGGGCGGCCGGCCGGCAGGCACAGGTGCTGCGGGGCCGGTTGGTGCAGCATGTCAACGAAGGACTGGGCTGTGTCAAGGAAATCAAGCTGCTGGGGCGGGAGGATCACTTCCTGCGCCGGTTCCACGACGATTTCGCTGCTCTCATGCAGCAGGAGCGTTATGCTCGGGTATTGGCGTTGAAGTTTATTCCCGGCTGGGTGGAGCTGGCGACGATCTTCGCCTTGGCGGGCATGGTGCTGCTGCTGTTCCGCCAGGGCAACAGCGCCGGGCAGGTGCTGCAGATCGTCACCGTCTGCGCGGTCGGGCTGGCCCGTCTCAAGGGCGCCCTGTCGGGTTTCATGTCCCAGTACAGCCAGATGCAGCATTACCGGGCGGCCCTGGATGTGATCCACCGGGACATTCAGGCGCTGGAATCCCAGCCGCAAGTCCAGGTGGAGAAGGCTCCGTCCCGCTTCACTTTCCAGGCATTGGAACTGAAAAATGTTCATTACCGCTATCCCGGCGCGGCGGCGGACACCCTCAAGGGCATCAACCTGACGATCCACAAAGGGGAGGCGATCGGTTTCGTGGGCAAGACCGGCGCCGGCAAATCGACGCTCATCGACGTGATCCTGGGGCTTTTGGTGCCACGGGAGGGAGAAATTCTGTTGAACGGCGGGCCGTTGCAACCACAATTGCGGGACTGGCAGCGCCGCATCGGTTACGTGCCGCAGATGTTGTCGCTGGTAGACGGCACCCTGCGGGAGAACATTGCCTTGGGTATCGAGGGGGAGCATATCGATGAAATCGCCTTGAAGCGGGCGGTGAAGCAGGCCCAACTGCAGGAGTTGGTGGACCGTCTGCCGGATGGCCTGGACACTGTCATCGGCGAGCGGGGCATTCGCCTGTCCGGCGGACAGCGCCAGCGGGTGGCCATCGCCAGGGCCTTGTATCACGATCCGGAAGTTCTGGTGCTTGACGAAGGGACTTCGGCGTTGGATGTGGAGACGGAAAGGGAAGTGATACGGGCGGTGGAAAACCTGCGGGGACAGGTGACCATCCTCATGATTGCCCATCGTTTGATGACGCTGGATAAATGTGACCGGCGGATTGTGCTGGAGGAGGGGGGAATAGCGCGGGAAGTAAATGAGCGGTGTATTGCATGAGTTGATTCATCTTTCTTTCTAACCCTCTCCTAGAGAATCGGGTTTTGATGTCACAGTTTGGAGAATAAATTGCAGCAATTCGTTATGGAGCGAGTTATTATTTGAGGATAGTGATGTTAAGATCAATTGTTCGAGAATGTCGGCGCCAGTTCAACATGGCCAAGTTTAGAAAATTGAAATGTCTTAAAAATCGTCATCATGGTGAACGTGCCGTTATTGTCTGTAACGGCCCGTCTTTAAATCGAATGGATCTTGGTTTTTTACGGAATGAAATTGTTATAGGGTTAAATAAGATATTCTTGGGATTTGAAGAATTTGATTTTTATCCAAATTATTATGTTGCGGTAAACCGCAAGGTTATAGAACAATCCGTAAGTCAAATCAAGAGCATGGACTGTGTTAAGTTTATTAGCTATTCTAGCTCGGATTTAATTCCCTCTGACGACTTGACTTACTATGTTCAAACTGAAAGGCCTATAGATCGCTTTTCCAGAGATATATCGCAGGGGGTGCATGAGGGGTGGACGGTTACCTATGTTGCGTTGCAGATAGCTTATTATCTTGGGTTTAAAGAGATTATTATTATAGGCATGGATCATCGCTATGAGTATACTGGTGCACCAAATGAATCTAGAAAGATGAGTGGTCCCGATTATAACCACTTTTCTCCTGATTATTTCCGTGGCCAAACTTGGGATAATCCAGATCTCTTTCATTCCGAAGAGTCTTACCGCATCGCCCGTGCCGAATTTGAAAAAGATGGTCGCCGCATTATCGACGCCACGCTCGATGGTGCCTGCACCGTCTTCGAGAAGGCTGATTACCGCGAGGTGTTTGGGTTGAACGTCACCCTATTACCCACATCTTCCTCCTTCTCATAGTAATCAATGTCTTATCCGTTTTTCTGAGGGAACTTGATCTCGGCCGCCCGCCCCCTCTGTCAGGATAGATGTCGCCCCACGGATGTGGGATTCTAATTGGAACCAAGAGAGGGCGAATTGAGGAGAAGATGCGTTATTCCGCTGAGCGCAAAGAGGCGGTGCTGAAGAAGATGCTGCCGCCGAACAACCGAAGTATCCGGGAGATTGCCGAGGAGGAAGGGATCTCGGAGGCGACCTTGTACAACTGGCGCAAGGCTGCGCGTGCCGAGGGCCGGCTGTTGCCAGACGGTGATCAGACACCGGCCGGTTGGACAGCGGCAGACAAGTTCGCTGCCGTGGTCGAGACAGCGGCACTGAACGAGGCCGAGTTGTCGGCCTGGTGCCGGGGGCGGGGCCTTTACCCGGAGCAGATCCGGCAATGGCGTCAGGCCTGTGAACAGGCCAACGACTGGGACCGGACACAAAACGAACGGCTCAGGCAGGCCCCCTCTGTCAGGATAGATGTCGCCCCACGGATGTGGGATTCTAATTGGAACCAAGAGAGGGCGAATTGAGGAGAAGATGCGTTATTCCGCTGAGCGCAAAGAGGCGGTGCTGAAGAAGATGCTGCCGCCGAACAACCGAAGTATCCGGGAGATTGCCGAGGAGGAAGGGATCTCGGAGGCGACCTTGTACAACTGGCGCAAGGCTGCGCGTGCCGAGGGCCGGCTGTTGCCAGACGGTGATCAGACACCGGCCGGTTGGACAGCGGCAGACAAGTTCGCTGCCGTGGTCGAGACAGCGGCACTGAACGAGGCCGAGTTGTCGGCCTGGTGCCGGGGGCGGGGCCTTTACCCGGAGCAGATCCGGCAATGGCGTCAGGCCTGTGAACAGGCCAACGACTGGGACCGGACACAAAACGAACGGCTCAGGCAGGCGCGTAAGACAGATCAGCAGCGCCTCAAGGAGCTGGAGCGCGATCTGAAGAAGAAGGAAAAGGCCCTGGCCGAGACGGCAGCGCTGCTGGTGCTGTCAAAAAAAGCCGAGGCGATCTGGGGGGACGGAGAGGACGCATGATCAGCAACCCGGATCGCCGCCAAACCATTGAGCTGATCGAACGAGCCATGGCACAAGGCGCGTCACAACACAAAGCCTGTGAACTGCTGGGCATCAGTGCCCGGACCTATCAACGCTGGACCCGTGAAGGGGGCGTGAAGGCAGACGCCCGTCCTGATGCGGAACGGCCCGTCCCTGCCAACCGCCTGACGGAAGAAGAACGTGCCCGTATCCTGGCCGTGTGCAACCAACCGGCCTACAGCCACCTGCCACCATCACAGATCGTGCCGATGTTGGCCGATCAAGGCGAATACATCGCCTCGGAATCGAGCTTCGTACCCGTTCATTGCGCCAGGCCAAGCCTGGAGAAGGAGGAAGTTATGTAGAAGGAAAGACATCGCTGAAACCTTCAGAGCGACCTGACAGGTGCAAGTCCTGTCCGGCCAAGGCTGGCCACCAGCCGGAACCGAGTGTTGCGTGGTCGAGGAGCGATCCCGACTGCGAAGCGTACACAGGGGGCCTGTAGGCCGCGTGATGGAGCCTCGAAAGTACGGAATGCGGAGCCGACGTTGTTGAACGGACGGAAGGCAACAGGGGTGGTGCTGTACTGGCCTGGCATCATCCCTCCGCCGGGGTCGAAGAGCGGGGCATGCAGGGCAAGGGTCGCCCAGGAACCTGGGAGGGCTCGATCACTCCTTGCGGGAAGAGCGGTGCGGGCGCCGTGTGAGAAAAGGCCCAGGCCCATCGGAGCGGTGTCCGGCCGATGGGAGCGAACGGGACACGAAGCAGGGTACCGGCGCGCGAAGGCGACGAAGCGCGCTGGGAAGGTGATCGAGCAATCGGAGCCTGCCGATAGTACCTGGGAAGTCGGGGAACCTGCCCCAAGGGACCCGATGGAGGGAAGCGGCAGGTCGGACGATGGGGCTTTCGGAGGGACAGATGGCCGGGACATCGAGCCAGGAGAACATCTCAACACGACAACGGAAGCTAGCGGAACTGGCCCGGATCGAACCGAAGCTGGAACTGACCACGATTGCCCACCACATCGACGTGGTGTGGCTGGAAGAAGCCTGGCGGCGCACCCGCAAGGACGGGGCCGCCGGGGTGGACGGCGTGACTGCATCCCAATACGCAGCCGACTTAGAGGAGAACCTGACGCGCCTGCTGGAACGGTTCAAGACCGGCCGGTATCGGGCGCCTGCGGTACGGCGCGTCCACCTGCCCAAGCCGGGAACGGGAAAGACCCGCCCGATCGGCATTCCCACGCTGGAAGACAAGGTGCTGCAACGGGCGGTGCTGATGGCGCTGGAACCCATCTTCGAGCAGGACTTTCTCGACTGCGCCTACGGGTTCCGGCCCGGACGCAGTGCCCACCAGGCCCTGGAGAGGCTATGGGGCGGGCTGATGGCCATGGGCGGTGGCTGGGTCATCGACCTGGACATCCAAAACTTCTTCGACGACGTGGACCGGGACCGGCTGCGGAACTTTCTGGGGCAGAGGGTGCGCGACGGCGTGATCTGCCGCGTGATCGGTAAATGGCTGAATGCCGGTGTCATGGAAGGCGGACAGCTTCACTACCCCGAACAAGGGACACCGCAAGGTGGGGTGATCTCCCCACTGCTGGCCAACCTCTACCTGCATCACGTGCTCGACCTGTGGTTCGAGCAGACGGTCAAACCGCGACTGCAAGGCAGCGCCTTCGAAGTCCGGTTCGCCGACGATGCGGTCCTGGTGTTCAAACGGGAAGAAGACGCCCGGCGGGTATTGGCCGTTCTGGGCAAGCGCCTGGCCAAATACGGCCTGCGCCTGCACCCGGACAAAACCCGCCTGCTCGACTTCAGAAAACCCGGACGGAAAGGCCAGAGCTTCCAATACCTGGGATTCACCCACTACTGGGGACGCTCAAGGAAAGGGCGTTGGGTCGTCAAACGCAAGACCGCCCAAGCCCGGCTCAGCCGCTCCCTGCAGGCGATCAACCACTGGTGCCGGATGCACCGCCACTGGCCGGTTGCAGACCAACAAGCGGCCCTGAGCCGCAAACTCAAGGGGCATTATGCCTACTATGGGATCGTCGGCAACAGCCAATCGCTGGCCCGCTTCCTGTACGAGGTCAGACGGCGCTGGTACAAATGGTTGTCCCGCCGCAACCGGGAACGGATGAACTGGGACCATTTTGGGCGGCTGTACAAACGATACCCACTCCCCCCACCGCGCGTGGTTCACGGAATTGCCCGTTGCGTAGCGACGCCATAGTCCGAGGAGCCGGATGCCTTAATCGGGCACGTCCGGATCTGTGGGAACCGCGGGTGAGCAATCGCCCGCGGTCACCCGGCTTGCGCCAGGCCAAGCCTGGAGAAGGAGGAAGTTATGTAGAAGGAAAGACATCGCTGAAACCTTCAGAGCGACCTGACAGGTGCAAGTCCTGTCCGGCCAAGGCTGGCCACCAGCCGGAACCGAGTGTTGCGTGGTCGAGGAGCGATCCCGACTGCGAAGCGTACACAGGGGGCCTGTAGGCCGCGTGATGGAGCCTCGAAAGTACGGAATGCGGAGCCGACGTTGTTGAACGGACGGAAGGCAACAGGGGTGGTGCTGTACTGGCCTGGCATCATCCCTCCGCCGGGGTCGAAGAGCGGGGCATGCAGGGCAAGGGTCGCCCAGGAACCTGGGAGGGCTCGAACACTCCCTGCGGGAAGAGCGGTGCGGGCGCCGTGTGAGAAAAGGCCCAGGCCCATCGGAGCGGTGTCCGGCCGATGGGAGCGAACGGGACACGAAGCAGGGTACCGGCGCGCGAAGGCGACGAAGCGCGCTGGGAAGGTGATCGAGCAATCGGAGCCTGCCGATAGTACCTGGGAAGTCGGGGAACCTGCCCCAAGGGACCCGATGGAGGGAAGCGGCAGGTCGGACGATGGGGCTTTCGGAGGGACAGATGGCCGGGACATCGAGCCAGGAGAACATCTCAACACGACAACGGAAGCTAGCGGAACTGGCCCGGATCGAACCGAAGCTGGAACTGACCACGATTGCCCACCACATCGACGTGGTGTGGCTGGAAGAAGCCTGGCGGCGCACCCGCAAGGACGGGGCCGCCGGGGTGGACGGCGTGACTGCATCCCAATACGCAGCCGACTTAGAGGAGAACCTGACGCGCCTGCTGGAACGGTTCAAGACCGGCCGGTATCGGGCGCCTGCGGTACGGCGCGTCCACCTGCCCAAGCCGGGAACGGGAAAGACCCGCCCGATCGGCATTCCCACGCTGGAAGACAAGGTGCTGCAACGGGCGGTGCTGATGGCGCTGGAACCCATCTTCGAGCAGGACTTTCTCGACTGCGCCTACGGGTTCCGGCCCGGACGCAGTGCCCACCAGGCCCTGGAGAGGCTATGGGGCGGGCTGATGGCCATGGGCGGTGGCTGGGTCATCGACCTGGACATCCAAAACTTCTTCGACGATGTGGACCGGGACCGGCTGCGGAACTTTCTGGGGCAGAGGGTGCGCGACGGCGTGATCTGCCGCGTGATCGGTAAATGGCTGAATGCCGGTGTCATGGAAGGCGGACAGCTTCACTACCCCGAACAAGGGACACCGCAAGGTGGGGTGATCTCCCCACTGCTGGCCAACCTCTACCTGCATCACGTGCTCGACCTGTGGTTCGAGCAGACGGTCAAACCGCGACTGCAAGGCAGCGCCTTCGAAGTCCGGTTCGCCGACGATGCGGTCCTGGTGTTCGAACGGGAAGAAGACGCCCGGCGGGTATTGGCCGTTCTGGGCAAGCGCCTGGCCAAATACGGCCTGCGCCTGCACCCGGACAAAACCCGCCTGCTCGACTTCAGAAAACCCGGACGGAAAGGCCAGAGCTTCCAATACCTGGGATTCACCCACTACTGGGGACGCTCAAGGAAAGGGCGTTGGGTCGTCAAACGCAAGACCGCCCAAGCCCGGCTCAGCCGCTCCCTGCAGGCGATCAACCACTGGTGCCGGATGCACCGCCACTGGCCGGTTGCAGACCAACAAGCGGCCCTGAGCCGCAAACTCAAGGGGCATTATGCCTACTATGGGATCGTCGGCAACAGCCAATCGCTGGCCCGCTTCCTGTACGAGGTCAGACGGCGCTGGTACAAATGGTTGTCCCGCCGCAACCGGGAACGGATGAACTGGGACCATTTTGGGCGGCTGTACAAACGATACCCACTCCCCCCACCGCGCGTGGTTCACGGAATTGCCCGTTGCGTAGCGACGCCATAGTCCGAGGAGCCGGATGCCTTAATCGGGCACGTCCGGATCTGTGGGAACCGCGGGTGAGCAATCGCCCGCGGTCACCCGGCCGGCTTCGAGGGATATGATCACACGGGACCTGACATCCTCCAAGTCGCGGGACATCGTGCTCGATCCCTTCGGCGGATCGGGCTCAACCCTGATCGCCTGCGAGAAGTCGGGACGTCGCGCCCGCCTCATCGAACTCGATCCCAGGTACGTGGACGTGATCGTGCGGCGCTGGCAGGAGTACACGGGCAGCGAGGCCGTGCTCGAGGGCAGCGGCGAAAGCCTTGAAGAAATCGCGGCGCTCCGGACCGCCGAGGCTACGGCTTGAGGTCGGTCAGAAGCGTCGCCGTATCGGGGAAACAAGACACCAGTTTGTGATCCATGGTCACCAGCTTGACGCCCAGCCCCTTGGCGAGTGCCACGAATTCGCAATCGTAGGCCGAGCACTCGCTTTGATTGACCAGCGAGAGGACGTCCAGAGAGGCCACCTCGTACTCCTTGCCCTGGAACAGCGATTCCATCTCGGCTTGGATATCCAGCGCCTGTTCGAAGCGGATCAACCCCTTGCGCAGATAGAGCGCGAGGACGTTGCGGAATTCGCTGCGCCAGAGGACGGGCGCCACCCATTCCGGCTCGCGGACCAGCAGCCGCTCCGCGGCTTCGGTATAGGGGGACGGCATCGCCAGATAGGCGATGAGATTGGTGTCGGCGACGATCACGGTCGACCTTGGTCGATGGCCTGCTGGATCTCCTCTGGCGCTACGGCAGACGGCGGAATGGCCGGGCGTATCCGGCGCAGCCGCTCCAGCCGTTCCTCGGGGGAAACGGGGCGCGGTTTCAGGACCACTTCCAGACAGCGGATCAGCTCGCTGTTGATGGAGCGGTGATGGGCCTGGGCCGCGGCCTTGAGGCGTTCGTACAGGTCGTCGGGGATGTTCTTGAGCGTGATGGAAGCCATGGCAGGCACCTCCTTCCGATATGCAACCATTATGGTTGCATATCGGTGGAGATTCAAGATCTTGTAGCTCAGGCGATCCGGTACCGACGGGGCTGGCCCTCATCCTTGTGCGAGACGATGGTCATGCCGAGGCGCTTCTTGAGCGCGTTGGTCATGGTGCCGCGCACCGTATGGGGCAGCCATCCGGTCTCCTGGGCGATCTCGTCGATGCTGGCGCCCTCGGGCCGGCGCATCAGCTCGATCATCCGCGCCTGCTTGGTGCCGCTCCGGTAGCTTCCCGAGCGCGGCGCCTTGCCGATGGCCTCGAAGCCGGCCGCGCTGATGCGGTGGTAGCCGCCTTTGAATTCGATCAGTCCGCGCTTCAGCAGGCCGTCGATCACCCGCTGGCGGATACCGGCGTTCACGTTGGGCGGCAGCGGCTCGATGTCGCCGCTGGGGCGTCCGGCGGCGGCGTGAAGGATGCGTTCCTGGGTGGCGGTGAGTTTCATCGGTCTGTCCTCCTGTCGGATGTCATTCGGCGTATTCGCCTTCGCGGAAGGCGCAATCGGTGATCCGCTTGAGCAGCTCAGCGTAATGGTCGAGATCGCCCACGTGACCCCAGGTCACCTCGTTAGGGCTGACGTGGAAGTGGTCGTCGCTCAGGGCCTGCAGCCGGGCCAGCATGGCGTCGATCTCGGCTTTCCTGGCCATGAAGGCGTCGATGGCGGTGGGTTTCCTGCTCATGGTCGTTCTCCTCAGGCGACGTTGATCCGGATGCCGTTTTTGAGGGTGACGCCGACGCGGGCCGGCTCCCGTTCGATGTTGTCGATGGCCCGGCGCAGGGTCGGCGAGAGGATCTGGTCCTTGGCCAGTTGCACCGGCGCCTGCCCGGGGAAGGTGATCTCGTAGCGTTTCTCGGTGGTGTTGGCGTTCATGTTCGTCTCTCCCGTTGTGTTTGACCGTGTGGACATGAACGCTTCATTCGGCCCGCTTATCAAGTCCTATTCCGAACAATTTTCCTTCTTGATCAACAGGATGCATGATGGGCATCTCGATCCGCGCCTATGCCCGCCACCGCGGCGTTTCCGACGCCGCCGTGCGCAAGGCGATCAAGACCGGGCGCATCACCCCAGAGCCGGACGGGACCATCGACCCGCAAAAGGCGGACGCCGAGTGGGCGGCCAATACCGATAGCGCCCAGCAGCACAAGCAGGGCCGGCGGAAAGCGGTGCCGGTGGATGCCGTCAACATGGTTCGCGAGGCCACGGGCGAGTCGGCGCTGCCCTCGGGCGGCACGACGCTGTTGCAGGCGCGAACCGCCAACGAGGTGCTCAAGGCCCAGACCGCCAAGGTCCGGCTCGCCCGCCTCAAGGGGGAGCTGGTGGACCGGGCCAAGGCGCTCGCCCATGTGTTCAAGCTGGCGCGGGCCGAGCGCGACGCCTGGCTCAATTGGCCCACCCGGGTCTCGAGCCAGATGGCGGCGGAGCTGGGCGTGGACGCCCATACCCTGCACGTGATGCTCGAGCGCGAGGTGCGCCGGCATCTCGAGGAACTCGGGGATCCCGCCCCCAGGGTGGACTGACATGCGCCGTGTTCGATTATGAAGGCTTTGAGGCCATCGAACGCGCCTGGCGTGAGGGACTGACGCCTGACCCGCTGCTCACCGTCTCCGAGTGGGCCGACCGCTACCGGATGCTCTCGTCCAAGTCGGCCTCGGAGCCCGGGCGCTGGTCCACCCGGCGCACGCCGTACCTGAGAGAGATCATGGACTGCCTCTCGCCGTCCTCGCCTGCCGAGCGGGTGGTGTTCATGAAGGGCGCGCAGGTGGGCGGCACCGAGTGCGGCAACAACTGGATCGGCTACTGCATCCATCTGGTCCCGGGGCCGATGATGGCCGTCTCGCCCACCGTGGAGATGGCCAAGCGCAACTCCAAGCAGCGCATCGATCCGTTGATCGAGGAGTCGCCGGCGCTCTCCGAACGCATCGCGCCGTCCCGATCCCGTGACGCTGGCAACACGGTGCTGGCCAAGGAGTTCCGCGGCGGCGTGCTGGTGATGACCGGCGCCAACAGCGCGGTGGGGCTGCGCTCGATGCCGGTGCGCTACCTCTTTCTCGACGAGGTGGACGGCTATCCCGCCGACGTCGAGGGCGAAGGCGACGCCATCCGCCTGGCGGAGGCGCGCACGCGTACCTTCGCCCGGCGCAAGATCTTCATCGTCTCCACTCCCACCGTGGCGGGGGCGAGCCCCATCGAGCGGGAGTTCGAGGCCTCCGACCAGCGCCGGTACTTCGTGCCCTGTCCGCACTGCGGCCACAGGCAATGGCTGCGCTTCGAGCAGCTGCGCTGGCAATGGGGCGAGCCGCAGACGGCCCGATACGTCTGCGAGGCCTGCGAGGAGGCCATCGCCGAGTCGCACAAGACCTGGATGCTCGAGCACGGCGAGTGGCGGGCCACCAACCCGGACGCCACCGGCAAGACCGTGGGCTTTCACCTGTCCTCGCTCTACAGCCCCCTGGGCTGGCGCTCCTGGGCCGACATCGCCGCGGCCTGGGAGGCCGCGCAGGGCTCGGCCACCCGGCTCAAGGCGTTCAAGAACACGGAACTGGGCGAGGTCTGGGTGGAGGAAGGCGAGGCGCCCGACTGGGAGCGCCTGCTGGAGCGGCGCGAAGATTACCGCATCGGCACGGTTCCCGCCGGCGGCCTGCTGCTGGTGGGCGGCGCCGACGTGCAGAAGGACCGCATCGAGGCCTCGGTCTGGGCCTTCGGCCGCGGCAAGGAGGCGTGGCTCGTCGAGCACCGGGTGCTCATGGGCGACACCGCCCGCGACGCGGTCTGGAAGCGACTGTCCGAGATGCTCGCAGAGACCTGGACCCACGAGAGCAGCACCCGCTTGCCGCTGGCCCGGTTCGCCATCGACACCGGCTTCGCCACGCAAGAGAGCTACGCCTTCGTGCGCCGCATGAAGGACGCCCGCCTCATGGCGGTCAAGGGCGTGGCCCGCGGCGCGGCGCTGGTCGGCACCCCGACGGCGGTGGACGTCACCCTAGGCGGCCGCAAGCTGCGCCGGGGCGTCAAGGTGTTCGCGGTCGCAGGCGGCATCGCCAAGCTCGAGTTCTACAACAACCTGCGCAAGAGCGTGGAGGTGCTCGACGACGGCAAGATCCGCTATCCGGAGGGCTACGTCCATCTGCCCAGGGTGGACGCGGAGTTCGTCAAGCAGCTCTGCGCCGAGCAGCTGATCACCCGGCGCAACCGCAACGGCTACCCGGTGCGCGAGTGGCAGAAGATCCGCGAGCGCAACGAGGCGCTCGACTGCTACGTCTATGCCCGCGCCGCGGCATCCGCCGCCGGACTCGACCGTTTCGAGGAACGCCACTGGCGCGAGCTGGAACGCCAGCTTTTGCCGGAGCCCGAGCCCGATACCGACCCAAAACCGGATAAATCTCGCCGGCAACGCGGGCGAACCGTCATCAAGAGTTCCTGGATGAGTTGAGCATGAGCGTCATCGAAGGCATCTACCACAACCCGGACACCGGCACGGGCGAGCGGCGCACGCTCGCCTGTGACGCGAATGGGCGGTTGCTGCTTGCGCCGACCTTGGTGGAATCGTGGAACGCGGGTGCGATGATTCCCCGCGCCACCTTCACCACGCCACCGGTGGATCTGGGCGAGGCGACCGCCTACACCCTGCTGATCGCGAGAAAGAGCGGCATCGCCTCGAAGCTCGAGGCGCTGGAGATCCAGACCTCCGTGGACGGCACCCGCTGGCTGCCGGCCGCTGGCATTTACCGGAACCAGAATGTGGCCTGGTATCGCCCTGCTCAGGGCAGCGAGTATTTCACTGTGTTACCGTTCATTGCGCCAGGCCAAGCCTGGAGAAGGAGGAAGTTATGTAGAAGGAAAGACATCGCTGAAACCTTCAGAGCGACCTGACAGGTGCAAGTCCTGTCCGGCCAAGGCTGGCCACCAGCCGGAACCGAGTGTTGCGTGGTCGAGGAGCGATCCCGACTGCGAAGCGTACACAGGGGGCCTGTAGGCCGCGTGATGGAGCCTCGAAAGTACGGAATGCGGAGCCGACGTTGTTGAACGGACGGAAGGCAACAGGGGTGGTGCTGTACTGGCCTGGCATCACCCCTCCGCCGGGGTCGAAGAGCGGGGCATGCAGGGCAAGGGTCGCCCAGGAACCTGGGAGGGCTCGAACACTCCCTGCGGGAAGAGCGGTGCGGGCGCCGTGTGAGAAAAGGTCCAGGCCCATCGGAGCGGTGTCCGGCCGATGGGAGCGAACGGGACACGAAGCAGGGTACCGGCGCGCGAAGGCGACGAAGCGCGCTGGGAAGGTGATCGAGCAATCGGAGCCTGCTGATAGTACCTGAGAAGTCGGGGAACCTGCCCCAAGGGACCCGATGGAGGGAAGCGGCAGGTCGGACGATGGGGCTTTCGGAGGGACAGATGGCCGGGACATCGAGCCAGGAGAACATCTCAACACGACAACGGAAGCTAGCGGAACTGGCCCGGATCGAACCGAAGCTGGAACTGACCACGATTGCCCACCACATCGACGTGGTGTGGCTGGAAGAAGCCTGGCGGCGCACCCGCAAGGACGGGGCCGCCGGGGTGGACGGCGTGACTGCATCCCAATACGCAGCCGACTTAGAGGAGAACCTGACGCGCCTGCTGGAACGGTTCAAGACCGGCCGGTATCGGGCGCCTGCGGTACGGCGCGTCCACCTGCCCAAGCCGGGAACGGGAAAGACCCGCCCGATCGGCATTCCCACGCTGGAAGACAAGGTGCTGCAACGGGCGGTGCTGATGGCGCTGGAACCCATCTTCGAGCAGGACTTTCTCGACTGCACCTACGGGTTCCGGCCCGGACGCAGTGCCCACCAGGTCCTGGAGAGGCTATGGGGCGGGCTGATGGCCATGGGCGGTGGCTGGGTCATCGACCTGGACATCCAAAACTTCTTCGACGACGTGGACCGGGACCGGCTGCGGAACTTTCTGGGGCAGAGGGTGCGCGACGGCGTGATCTGCCGCGCGATTGGTAAATGGCTGAATGCCGGTGTCATGGAAGGCGGACAGCTTCACTACCCCGAACAAGGGACACCGCAAGGTGGGGTGATCTCCCCACTGCTGGCCAACCTCTACCTGCATCACGTGCTCGACCTGTGGTTCGAGCAGACGGTCAAACCGCGACTGCAAGGCAGCGCCTTCGAAGTCCGGTTCGCCGACGATGCGGTCCTGGTGTTCGAACGGGAAGAAGACGCCCGGCGGGTATTGGCCGTTCTGGGCAAGCGCCTGGCCAAATACGGCCTGCGTCTGCACCCGGACAAAACCCGCCTGCTCGACTTCAGAAAACCCGGACGGAAAGGCCAGAGCTTCCAATACCTGGGATTCACCCACTACTGGGGACGCTCAAGGAAAGGGCGTTGGGTCGTCAAACGCAAGACCGCCCAAGCCCGGCTCAGCCGCTCCCTGCAGGCGATCAACCACTGGTGCCGGATGCACCGCCACTGGCCGGTTGCAGACCAACAAGCGGCCCTGAGCCGCAAACTCAAGGGGCATTATGCCTACTATGGGATCGTCGGCAACAGCCAATCGCTGGCCCGCTTCCTGTACGAGGTCAGACGGCGCTGGTACAAATGGTTGTCCCGCCGCAACCGGGAACGGATGAACTGGGACCATTTTGGGCGGCTGTACAAACGATACCCACTCCCCCCACCGCGCGTGGTTCACGGAATTGCCCGTTGCGTAGCGACGCCATAGTCCGAGGAGCCGGATGCCTTAATCGGGCACGTCCGGATCTGTGGGAACCGCGGGTGAGCAATCGCCCGCGGTCACCCGGCCGGGCTTGCCACTGGAAGTGGTTGAGGTTCCGGCAGGGGCAGGCGGAAGGTGACCTCGCCCTCTGCCATGCCCTGGGCGCAGATGGTCCGCAGGGTCTGATAGACGCCGATCTTGAGGCGCTTGCAGGTTTCGACCAGCGACAGGATCATGGGGCGGAAGCAGTCACCGCGATGCGACTGGCTGAAGAAACGGGTCTTGCGCCAGATGACATAGGGGCGTAGGGCACGCTCTGCCGTGTTGTTGGTCATCGGTACGCCGGGATGGTCCAGGAAGGTCCAGAACCTGGGAAAATCGTCCAACAACTTGCGGCAGCTGCGACCGGTTTTGTTGTCGCCATGTCTTTGGGCGGCCTGTTCCAGTTCGCGCCGGAAGAGGGCTTTGAGGCGTTCCAATCGCCTTCGGTAGCGGTCGGATGGGTAATGGCTCTGTTGCCAGAGCTTGCCGTAGTGAACCGTCAGGCGGGCGGCCCGGAGCAGGCGTTCGCCATCTTCGCCGGCCTGTCCCTTGCGCCCGGCGATCCGTTCCAGGTTGCGGATGAGATGCGCCCAGCAGTATTGGTGTGAGTCCTGGGGATGGTCGTTGTAGGCCCCGTGGCGGTCGGTCACCAGGATTCCCTGGAAATCCCCCAACAGCTCACCGGCCGCACCCTTGCCGCGGGAATAATGGGTCAGGAAATACGCCATCTGATCGGTCGTCAGCGCCCACAGCCAATAGATGCTGCGGCCCCGGTAGTGGCGGGTCTCGTCGGCATGGGCGATCAGCGCTTTTCTGACCGCTTCGCCAATCTGGTTGTAGACCGGACCCAGCCACGCCTGCAGCGGGATCTGGCTCTGGCTGATCGCCCCCAGGCTGAATTTCAGACCCCATTGTTCTTCCAGCAGCGCTTCGACTTCCCGCAGCGACAGGTGATAGCGCCCCGTCATCAAGCCAATCCACGCCACCAGCCCAGGTCCCATCTGGCCGCGGGGAACCTCATCCGGTAGCCGCCCCTGGTGCTTCTCACCACACCACCCACAGCGGCCTTCATACACCCGGTGTTCGACCACCCGGTAACGAATCTCGGGCAGGTCGAACACCTGATGGGGACGGAATCCCCGCACCGCCACCGACCCACCGCACTCGCAGCGGCCATGGGGAAAGTAATGCCGGACCTCGTCCACTGCTTCTGCCGGAACCAGAGCCCGCTCGTGCCCGGGATGTCCCACCTGCGCCCCTTTCTTGCGTCCCGTCGGTCGCTTGCCCTTGCGCTCGGCGCGCTTCTTCGGGCTGTCCTGGGAAGGTGGTTGGGAGGAATTGTCGGACCCCAAGGACAACTGTTCCTCCAGTTCTTCCACTCGCGCCTGGATCTGCTGAAATTCTCCCAGCGCCCGCCAAAGCGCTTCGATCACCCGGTGGCATTCCTCCACCGTCTCGGGCAAGGGAGGTGGGCGGCTCAGCTCCAGATCAAGTCTTTCCATGGCCCGTATTCTCCTGAATCTTCAGGCACTTGGCAAGACCGTGAACGGGTACGCAGGCTCCAGGGCAGCCACCTTTTCCAACCGTTCATGACAGCTCCCAGGGGGACAGATCTTCCCAAAACACCTGTTCCACCACGGTGGACTGGCGGCCGTAAGCCTGCCCCAACTGGAAGCCGATCACCGCCACGCCCAGCCAGGCAGCCGCCAGTCCCGCTGCCAAGTACCAGCGCCGCCGTCGGGGCAGACGCAGACGCTGGGCCCGGCTGACGACGGGTAGCGGAGCTTCGGCGAGGGGTTGGCCGGTCAGTTTGAACCCTGCCAGCGCCAGATCCAGGCAGCGCTCGCAGGACGCCATATGGCTCTCCAGCGCCTGCCGCCGCGATGGCGTCAGGCGTCCTTCGGCAAAAGCGGCAAGTTCCAACAGTGTTGGGCATGACTGATTTTGCAGTTGCTTGGGTTTCATCGTTGACCTCGCTCAGTGATACGCAGATTTGGCTTCAAATCTCCCCCCGTTCTGAAAAAATTTGCGAAGTTTCTGTAACGCCTTGTTTTTCATGCTGTGGATGGTCTGCACTTCGACCTGGAGAAAGTCCGCCGCCTCCTGGGGGGAGAGACCCTTTTCCAGCAGCAGTTTCAACACCAGACGCTGGCGTGGGGACAGCACACCTTCCGGAATATCCAGACTCTCAGCCCTGGGAAATGGGGCCGGTGTTCCGGTTTCCGGAACCTGTTCCAGAGGAACGGTTTCCGGGCGCTGGCGGCGCAGATGATCGAGGGTGGTGCTGCGGGCCACCAGGGTCAACCAGGTGGCAAGTCCAGCCTTTTCCGGATCGTACTGACGCAGCAGGCGGAAATCGTCCCGGATCAGACGGAGAAAAACCTCCTGACAAAGCTCCTCCGCCTCCTGCGCCGGGCCGTTTTCCTGCAAAGTCCGCAGAACGACGGTATAAATCAGGTTTCGCCACCGCATGACGAAACCTTTCCAGGCCGTTTGTTCCCCTCGGAGGAGGCGTTGGATTTCGCGCTTTTCCATGAAGGCCTTCTCAATGCTGGCCGGTGTCGCATCCACGGCGAGTTTGGCCTTGAGCAGAACGACACCGCGCCCAACCATCACTCGGTGGGCATGCGCCTTGATTCTACACCGTCTTCTGATCGCGCCCCGGGAAGTATCGGTGGGCAGGACGGTGATGTTTCGGTCTGGCAAGACGGTCTGCCGGATGGGGGTACTTATCCGCTATCACTTCCGGGGGAGGGGACGGGCAGATCCCTAGCCCGGGGCAGCAAATTGACAGGGTTAAGGCGGCACAGGAGAAACTAACCGCCGACGAAGAGGACGGGGGTCAGTGTCATATAGAGCAGGCTTTGCAGTGGAGGCGCCTCATGGGCGGCTGATCTTGGCCATCGTCGCCTCGATCCATGTCTCGGCCCTTCGGTTGATCTCATCGGCCGGCAGTTCGGCCCCGTCCAGCACCGGGCCGATGACCAGGGTGATGGTGCCGGGATACTTGACGAAGCTGTTGCGGGGCCAATATTCGCCGGCGTTGTGGGCCACGGGCACCACGGGTACCTTGGCGCGGGCCGCCAGCACCCCGCCGGAGCCGGCGTAGCGGCGCCGCTCGCCGGGGGCGACGCGGGTGCCCTCGGGGAAGATGATGATCCAGTGGCCTTCCTCAAGGCGTTGCAGTCCCTGTTTCATCAGCGCCACCATCGCCTTTTTCGGCTTGCTGCGGTCTATGGCGATGTGGTGGTAGCGGGCCAGGCACCAGCCGAAGAAGGGAATCTTCAGAAGTTCCTGTTTGAGGACGAAGACCGCCTTGGGAAACAGCAGGAACAGCATCAGGGTTTCCCAGGCGGACTGATGCTTGCTGAGGACGATGCCGTTGCGCCGCGGGATGTTCTCCAGGCCCCGGATGTCCCAGTCGATGCCGCAGATCCAGCGCAGGGCGGTGAGGATCGAGTTGGCCCAGAACCGTGCCAGGTGGTAGCGGTATTCGTAGCGGGGCAGGGCCGAGACGGCGAGGACGATGGGGGTCAGCACCACGGTGATGGTGGTCTGGACCAGCAGGAACAGGGCCGAACGCAGGAGAATGAGGGGCGTGGGGCCTTTTCTCATCCCTGCAGCCTCGAGATGTCGGCGATCCGCAGGAACAGGCGCGCCACCTGGGCCAAAAGATCGAGGCGGTTGCGGCGCACCTGAGTGTCCTCTACCATCACCATCACCTGGTCATAAAAGGCATCGACCGTATCGCGGAGCTGGGCCAGACGTTTGAGGGCGGCGGTGTAGTCGTGTTTGGCCAGCAGCGGCTCGACGTCGGTGCGGGCAGCCAGCAGTTCCCGGTAGAGAGCGTGCTCGGCCTGGCTGTCGAAGCGGGCGGGATCCGGTTCGCCCGCCTGGTCCAGCGGCAGCTGCGCCTGGCGCAGAATGTTGCGGATGCGCTTGTTGGCGGCGGCCAGGGCTTCGGCCTCCGGCAGCCGGCGGAAGGCGTGGACCGCCTCGATGCGGCGCAGGAAATCGAGCAGACCGGCCGGCGCCACCGCGGCCACGGCCTCGAACGCGTCGGGGCGGAAACCGCGCTCGGCCAGATAGCCGCGCAGGCGCTCGAGGATGAAGTCGAACACCTGGGCGGTGGTGGCGTCAGGATCGAAATCGTGGCTGTGGAGATTGGCCGCCTCGCTGAGTATCTGCTTCAAATCCAGTTCCAGCCCGCCTTCGATGATGATGCGGATGATGCCGAGGGCGGCGCGGCGCAGGGCGTAAGGGTCCTTGGCGCCGGTCGGCACCTGGCCGATGCTGAAGATGCCCACCAGGGTGTCGAGCTTGTCCGCCAGCGCCAGGGTGCGTCCGGCCGGGGTCTTGGGCAGCCGGTCGCCGGCAAAGCGGGGCAGGTACTGTTCCTCCAGAGCGGCGGCGACTTCCGGGTCTTCCCCTTGGGCCTGGGCGTAATAGCGGCCCATGATGCCCTGCAGCTCCGGGAATTCCCCCACCATGTCGGTGACCAGGTCGGTCTTGGCCAGCCGGGCGGCGCGGCGGGCCCTGGCGGGATCGGCGCCCACGTGGGGGGCGAGCCATTCGGACAGCTTCTCCAGCCGCCGGGTCTTGTCCAGCAGGGTGCCAAGACGCTTCTGGAAGATGATGCCGGCGAGCTTGTCCAGGTGCCGTTCCAGGGGAATCTTCAGGTCCTGGTTCCAGAAAAACTCGGCGTCGCTCAGGCGCGGGCGGATGACGCGCTCGTTGCCAGCCCGGACCGTGTCCGGGTTTTTGCTGTCGAGATTGGCGAAAGTGACGAACCTGGGCAGCAGGGCGCCGCTTGGGTCCAGCACCGGAAAGTATTTCTGGTGCGACTGCATCACCGTGACCAGCACTTCCTTGGGCAGTTCGAGGAAGCGCTCCTCGAATGTGCCCACCAGTCCCACCGGCCATTCCACCAGGGCGGTGACTTCGTCGAGCAGGTCGGCGTCGATGTGGGCGCGGCCGCCGTGTTCCCGGGCCAGCTTTTCCGCCTGCTGGCGGATGTGCTCGCGGCGTTCCCCGAAATCGGCGATCACCCGGCCTTCGCCGAGCAACAGCTGGGGGTAATGATCCGGCTGGGTCACGGTCAGCGGGCGCGGGCAGTGGAAGCGGTGACCGCGGGTGGCGTTGCCGGTGGTGACGCCGAGCATCTCCGTTTCGATCACGGTCTCGCCGAACAGCAGTACCGCCCAGTGAACCGGACGCACGAACTCGGCCTCGCCGGCTCCCCAGCGCATGCGCTTGGGGATGGGGAGGGCGGCCAGGGCCTGGCGCAGGATGTCGGGGGCCAGTTCCGCCGCCGCCCTGCCGGGCTGATGGATGCGGCACAGCAGCCAGGCGCCCTTGTCGTTTTCCAAAGTCTCCAGGTCCTTGACGGCGACGCCGCAGCTTTTGGCGAAGCCCAGCGCTGCCGGAGTCGGTTTGCCGTCAGCGTCGAAGGCGGCCTTGAGGGCCGGGCCGCGGCGTTCGACGGTCTTGTCCGGCTGGCGTTCGGTCAGGTCGTGGACCAGCAGGGCCAGACGGCGGGGGGCGGCGTAGGCGTCGATGGTGGCGAAGGCGAGATCGGCCTGTTCCAGACGGGAAGCGGTTTCGTCGCGCAGGGCGGTCATCAGGCGATGCAGGGCCTTGGGCGGCAGCTCCTCGGTGCCCAGTTCGAACAGCAGGTCGCGGGTGTTCATACCAATCCTCAAAGATGGTGTCTTAGGGTCATGCACATGAAGGGGGTCGGGTACGGGTTTTCGGGGTGTACGCGGCCTGTACGGCCGCGTTCAAGCCTCCAGGGAAGGATTCACTGCGTCCCCGAAAACCCGTACCCGACCCCCGCTCCGGGACCGGCATCATGCCGTTTCCCCCCGCAACATGGGGAACCCCAGCGCTTTGCGGCGCTCGTAATAGGCGTGGGCGACCCCGCGGGCCAGTTCCCGCACCCGCAGGATGTAGCGCTGGCGTTCGGTCACCGACAGGGCGTGACGGGCGTCAAGCAGGTTGAAGGTGTGGGAAGCCTTGAGGACCTGGTCGTAGGCCGGCAGGGGGAGTTCGGCTTGCAGCAATTTCTTGCATTCGGCCTCGTAATGGTCGAAGGCGCGCAGCAGGAAATCCACGTCGGCGTATTCGAAGTTGTAGGCCGACATCTCCACCTCGTTCTGGTGGAACACATCGCCGTAGGTGATGACCTGGTCGCCGTTTCTGGCCCAGACCAGATCGAAGACGCTTTCGACCGCTTGCAGCACCATGGCGATGCGTTCCAGGCCGTAGGTGATCTCGCCGGACACGGGACGGCAGTCGAGCCCGCCCACCTGCTGGAAGTAGGTAAACTGGGTGATCTCCATGCCGTCGAGCCACACCTCCCAGCCCAGACCCCAGGCCCCGAGGGTGGGAGACTCCCAGTTGTCCTCGACGAAGCGGACGTCGTGCTCCAGAAGATCGAAGCCCAATTCCTCCAGGGAGCGGAGATACAGGTCCTGGATTTCCAGCGGCGAGGGCTTGAGCAGCACCTGGAACTGGTAATAGTGCTGCAGCCGGTTGGGGTTCTCGCCATAACGGCCGTCGGTGGGGCGGCGCGAGGGCTGGACGTAGGCGGTGCGCCAGGGCTCGGGGCCGATGGCGCGCAGGAAGGTGCCGGGATGGAAGGTGCCGGCGCCCACCTCCATGTCCATGGGCTGGAGGATGGCGCAGCCCTGGCGGCCCCAGTAGTCCTGGAGGGCGAGGATCAGTTCCTGGAAGGTTTGCGGGTGGCTCACGGTCGCTGGCCTGTCGATTAAAAGCGGGTATTATACGGTTTTGTCCATGAAGTGGGATATTGCACCGTGATGCGTCTCATGCCGTTGCTCATTGCCCTGCTGTTGACGGGGTGTGGTTTCCACCTGCGCGGGGCGGTCGAGCTGCCGCCGGACAAACGGGTCGTCGCCCTGCAGGGAATCGGCCTTGATGATCCCTTCGCCCGCGATCTGGCCATGTTGCTGGATCTGGCGGGAGGACGGCTGACGGGCGATCCGGCCCAGGCCGGCAGCGTGGTGATCATCCACGGCATCGACCAGCGCCGCCAGGTGGTGTCCCTGGACGAACACGGCAAGGCCATCGAATTCGAGCTGATCTATCAGGTCCGCTTCGAGGCCCGCACGGCGGACGGCAAGCCGCTGCTGCCGCTTCAGAGCATCACCCTGCGGCGCATCTATCTCAATACCCAACTGCAGGCCATCGGCAAGGCCGAGGAGGAAAGCCTGATCCGCGAGGAGATGCGCCGCGAGGCGGCCCGGACCCTGCTGCGGCGCCTGCAGCGCGCCCTGGAACATGCGGATTGACTATCCCCAGCTGGCTTCCCGGCTGAAGCAAGAACTGGCGCCGGTCTATCTGCTCTACGGCGACGAGCCGCTGCAGCTGACCGAAGCCGCCGACGCCATCCGCCGCGCCTGCCGCCGGCACGGTATCGGGGAGCGCCGGGTCTTCAGCGTCCTGCCGGGATTCGACTGGAACGACCTGGCGGCCGAAACCGAGGCGCTGTCCCTGTTCGCCAGCAGCCGCCTGCTCGACGTGCGCGTTCCGGAGGGCAAGGTGGGCCAGGAGGGCGCCCGGGTGCTGGGGCGCTACGGCGACGCCCCGCCGCCGGACACGATCCTGCTGCTGGTGTTGGAAAACGCCCCGCCGGCGGCGCTACGGGCCAAATGGTTCCAGAAGCTGGAAAGGATCGGCCTGGCGGTGCAGACCCGCACCCTGCACGGCCGCGATCTTTTGGCCTGGCTCCAGCGCCGCGCCAATGCCTGCGGCCTGCGCTTGAGCGGCGACGCCCTGCAGCTGCTGGCCCTGCGCACCGAGGGCAACCTGCTGGCGGCGGCCCAGGAGATCGACAAGCTTCATGTCCTCTGCGGCGAAACCGCCATCGGGGCCGAAGACCTGGCGCGGATGGTCGCCGACAGCGCCCGTTTCGACGTCTTCGACCTGACGGAAGCCTGGCTGGCCGGCCAGCCGGGACGCTGTGACCGCATCCTGAGCACTTTGCGGGCGGAAGGGACGGTCCCCGCCGTGGTATTATGGTCGGTCACCCGTGAAATCCGCACCCTGCTGGCCTTGCAGGACGACCGCCGCCGGGGCCTGCCGGTGGCCGAAAGCTGCCGGCGCCTGGGGATATGGGCCCGGCGCCGGCCGCGGCTGGAGGCGGCCTGCCAGCGCCTGGCGCCGGCGTTGCTGCACCGGGCGCTGCGGCTGGCGGCCCGGATCGACGCCTGCATCAAGGGTCAGGCGGCGGGCGATCCCTGGGAAGGGCTGCGCGCTCTGTGCCTGACCCTGGCCAGCGGTGAGATTCCCATGATGACCAGCGAAGCGAGTGAGCCATGACCATCGACGACATCCACGCCTACATGCAGACCGTGGGCCGCCAGGCCCGCGAGGCATCCACCGCCGTGGCCCGGGCCGCCACCGGGGCCAAGAACGACGCCCTGCTGGCGATGGCCGAGGCCATCGAGGCCGGCCGCGAGCGCATCCAGATGGAAAACCAGCGCGATCTGATCGCCGGGCGCGAACGCGGCCTGAGCGAGGCGCTGCTCGACCGTCTGACCCTGACCGACGCCCGCATCGCCGCCATGGCCGAGGGCCTGCGCCAGATCGCCGCCCTACCCGATCCGGTCGGGGAGATCAGCGACCTCAAGTACCGTCCCTCCGGCATCCAGGTGGGCCGGATGCGGGTGCCGCTGGGGGTGATCGGCATCATCTACGAGTCCCGCCCCAACGTCACCGTCGATGCCGCCGGCCTGTGCCTGAAGGCGGGCAACGCCTGCATCCTCCGCGGCGGCAGCGAGGCGATCCACTCCAATCAGGCCCTGGCGGCCTGCATCCGCACCGGTCTGGAAACCGCCGGCCTGCCGCAGACGGCGGTGCAGGTGGTGGAAACCACCGACCGCGCGGCGGTGGGGGAACTGCTGCAGCTGGACCGGTACGTGGACGTCATCGTCCCCCGCGGCGGCAAGGGCCTGATCGAGCGTATCGTCGCCGAGTCGCGCATCCCGGTCATCAAGCACCTGGACGGGGTCTGCCACGTCTATCTCGACGAGCGCGCCGATGCCGACAAGGCCGTCCGCATCGCCGTCAACGCCAAGACCCAGCGCTACGGGGTCTGCAACGCCATGGAGACGCTGCTGGTGCACGAGGCGGTCGCAGCCGAACTGCTGCCGCGCCTGGCCGAGGAATACGCCCGCCATGGGGTGGAGCTGCGCGGCTGTGCGTGCACCCGGGAAATCATCGACTGCCGCCCCGCCACCGAGGACGACTGGCGCGCCGAATATCTGGCGCCGATTCTCGCCATCCGGGTGGTGGACGGTCTGGATCAGGCCATCGACCACATCAACCGCTACGGCTCCGGGCATACCGACGCCATCGTCACCGAGGACTACAGCCGCGCCCGCCGCTTCCTGCGCGAGGTGGATTCCAGTTCGGTGATGGTCAACGCCTCCACCCGCTTCGCCGACGGCTTCGAATACGGCCTGGGGGCGGAGATCGGCATCAGCACCGACAAGCTGCACGCCCGCGGTCCGGTGGGGTTGGAGGGGCTGACGACGCAGAAGTTTGTCGTGCTCGGCGACGGCCAGATCCGCACCTGAATGATCGGGATCTACGGCGGCACCTTCGATCCGGTCCACTACGGTCATCTGCGCACCGCCCTGGAAGTGCAGGAAGCTCTGGGGCTGGATCAGGTCCGCTTCGTTCCCTGCCGCCAGCCGCCCCATCGCCGCCCGCCGCGGTTTTCCGCCGCGGAGCGGCGCCGGTTTCTGGAAGCGGTCCTGGCCGACGCCCCGCCCGGGTTCGTGCTCGACACCCGGGAGCTGGAACGTCCCGGCCCCTCCTACATGATCGACACCCTGGACTCGCTGCGGGCGGAGCTGGGGGATGTGCCGCTGGTTCTGATCCTGGGGCTGGACGCCTTCCTGGGGCTGCCGGGCTGGCACCGCTGGCAGGAGATCCCGCAACGCGCCCATCTGCTGGTCATGGACCGGCCGGGCTACCGTCCCGACTGGCCGGCACCGCTGGCGCCGGAGGTCCGGCGGCGCTGCTGTGACGACCCGGGGGAATTGCGGCGCGCTCCTGGCGGTCGAATCCATTTCCTGCGGGTGACCCGGCTGGAGATTTCCGGCACCTTCATCCGCCGCTGTCTGCAGGAAGGCAAAAGCCCCCGTTATCTGTTGCCGGATACGGTTTTAAGGTTGCTTGAATCCACTTCGACGGAGCTTGCATGAACCCCGACGATCCTGTTCTCGACTGGGTGCTAGACGCCCTCGACGACCTCAAGGCCCGCGACGTCACCGTGCTGGACGTACGCGGCAAAACCTCGGTGAGCGACTACATGGTGGTGGCCTCCGGCACCTCCGATCGTCACGTTCACGCCCTGGCCGACAACGTGGTGGAAAAGTTGGCCGAGCACCGCATCAAGCCCCTCGGCGTGGAGGGGGAGCATTCGCGCGACTGGGTGCTGGTGGACCTGGGAGACGTCATCGTCCATGTGATGCTGCCGGAAACCCGCGCGTTCTACCAGCTGGAAAAGCTCTGGCAGGTGGAAGAGGAAGAAAGCGGGTAGGTCTGAAGCTCAGGGCAGCTCGATCTCCGTCTCACCCCCTTCGCCCCGGTTGTTGCGCCATTCGATCCGCAGGCGGCTGTCGGGCTCGACCCCATCGAAGCGGAAGTTGAAGAAGGGTTCCGGTGCGACGGCCGGTCCCAGATGGCTTTCCACCAGCAGCTTTCCCTCCGCCAGCAGCGCCACATAGGCCAGGTGCCGGGCCGGTGGTTGATCGCGGCTGGTCCAGGCCGCGTGCTCGGGAAAATACAGCCGGATTTCCACGCTGCCGTCGCGGTGCCGCAGGCTGCGGTGTTCGATGCGCATCAGCGACAGCCCTGGGAAACGTTGATCTTGGCGCTTTGGTGGAAATAGCGTCCGCGGGCGCGGACGACGGCGATGATCTCGCTGTCTTGGTACAGGCGCAGATGGGTGCGTACCTGCGGGCGGGTCTGGGGGGAAAGGAGGAAGCGGGCGGCCAGCGGCGTGGGAGAAGGGGTGACGAACAGGGCGATCAGATCGGTTTCCCGCAGCCGGCAGTCGACGCTGACCGGCACCGCCTGGCGCGATTCGGCCCGGCGCGGCAGGGACAGACCGACGCCGTAATGGAATTTGGTCTCCTCGCCGGAAGTCAGCTCGTAAACGGCAGGAGGCAGCGGGGTCGCGGCGCTCCGTCCCAGCCGCAATCTTCCCAGACCTCCCAGCAACAGCAGTTGCAGCCAGCGCCGCCGGCTCCAGTGTTGCCTCATGCCGTGGGCCAGAGCCGGTTGAACGCCTGTGCCGCGGTCCGGGGGTCGGCCGCGGAGAACAGGGCGCCGATGACGGCGACCAGGTCGGCGCCGGCTTCGATAAGCTGCCGGGCGTTGTCCGGCGTGATTCCGCCGATGGTGACGATGGGCAGGCGCAGTCGGCTGCGGGCGCGCGCCAGCAAATCCAAAGGCGCAGGGGTGGCCTCCGGTTTGGAGGCCGAGGGAAAGAAGGCGCCGAAGGCGACGTAGGTGGCCCCGGCGGCCTCGGCCCGACGGGCCCGTTCCAGCGCCGCATAGCAGGAGACGCCGACGATAGCGCCTTTCCCCAGGCGTTCGCGGGCGTGTTCCAGGGAGGCGTCGTGGCGTCCCAAGTGGACGCCGTCGGCGCGGATTCTCAGCGCCAGCTCCACGTCGTCGTTGACGATCAGCGGAATCGCGTATTCGCGGCACAGCGCCGCCACGGCGGTCGCCTGGGCGGGTGTCAGGCGGGCCTGTTTGTCCCGCAGCTGGAGGACGCGGGCGCCGCCCTGCAGCGCCGCCTCGATGCGTTCCAGCCAGCGGTCGAAATCGTCGTCAGGGGCGGGGGTGATGGCGTAGAGGCCGGTGGTCGGGAAGGGGAGGGGCATGCTCAGCTCCAGAACAGACGCTCGGGAATCGGCTGTCCCTGACCCAGGCGGAAGCCGTATTTGATCGCGTTCCAGGTGTATTGCTGGGCCTTGCGGGCCGCTTCTTCCAGTTCCAGCCCCCGCGCCAGCAGGGCGGCCAGGGCGGCGGCCAGAGTGCAGCCGGAACCGTGGGCGCTGGCGGGCAGCTTCTCCCAGGTGAAGGTCTTGTGGCTGCCGGGAAGATACAGGGTGTTGTAGATCAACGGCGTGGGTTCGTCGCCCCCGGTGATCAGCACCGCCTGACAGCCCCGTGCCAGCAGGGCCTCGGCGCAGCGTGAGGGCAGGGTTTCGCCGGTCAGGCGCCGGGCCTCGTCGAGATTGGGCGTCAGCACCGTGGCCAGCGGGACAAGCTCGCCCAGCAGGACGTCGATCAGCGCCTCGTCGGCCAGTTCCGAACCGCCGCCGGCCTTGAGGATGGGGTCGAGCACGGTCACGGCGGGCGCCCCCCGCAGCCTGTCGGCCACCAAGGCGGCGATCTCCGCCGAGCCCAGCAGCCCGATCTTGACCGCGTCGAAGTGGATGTCGGCGGTCAGATGCTGCCATTGTTCCGCCAGGGCGGTGGGAGATTGGGGATAGAGGCGGTAGACGTTCCGGGTGTCCTGGGCGGTGAGGCAGGTGACGAGGGTGGCGGGGTGACAGCCCTGGCTGGCGATGGCCTCGATGTCGGCCTGGATGCCGGCGCCGCCGGTGGGGTCGTGGCCGGAAATGGCGAGAACGGTGGGTTTCAACCTGGGGATCCTGACGGGATCGTCTACACTTGGATTGAGATCGCGCTTTAAAGGCGGATGCCGAAACAGTGGATAACGATTATACCAAGCTCGTGGGCGTGGTTGGCGCCTTTTGCCGGACCGTTGATCACATGGAAGATTATCAGCGCCTGCCCTGGCTGCAGACCATCGGGGCGCAGCTGGAGGAGATCGACGCCGAGATGAGCCGGCTGCGGTTGGAATTGGCGTGCCAGTTTTTCATCTTACCCGATCTGGATTTTCGTTTCGCCATGTTCTGCCGCCTCAAGGATTTCCTCGGCGACTGGGACGGATACCCTCTGCCCGGCGACGATGCCGCCGATCCTGACGATCATAGCGGCAGCCTGGCCGACGACTTGACCGATATTTACTTCGAGCTCGACCGGGGACTGGTGCTGTACCGGGATGACCCCGCCGATCCCCTGCCCGCGGTGCAGCTGTGGCACACCGGTTACGTCCTCCATTGGCGGGAGCATCTGCATGACGCCCGCTGCCATCTGAAGGCCTTGTTGCCGCGCTTTGCCTGACCGATGTCCAGCCTCTCGAGCCTCTAATGAATTTGATAACCATTATCATTTAGATTAAAATCAGCGCTCGCTTTATTTATGACAATGGATAAGGGAGGTTCGCGATGAAGAAAACATCATGCCCGGTCACAGCCGCCCTGACCCTGGCTCTGGCGGGGACGGCACCGGCGGCACCCATGCCGTCGCCTGAGGCGTTGTGGGAAATCGTCCAGAAACAACAAAAGGAGATCGAAGCCCTCAAGGCCAAGCTGGAAGAGAAAGAAAAGGAAAAGGTCGAGGCGAAGGTTGCGCCCGAGGCGGTCAAGGAGCTCAAGCGGGAAACCGGCATCCTGGCCCAGGAGCTGGAAAAGATGCGCACCCTGCTGGTGATTCCGGAGGAGCCCAAGTACAAGAGCATGTACGGCCTGGGGCCGGCGGCCTCGAAGGTCTATCAGGTGGGCCGCGGGCTGTCGATCGGCGGCTACGGCGAAGGGCGCTACCAGATTTTCACCGGCGACCAGAACGGCAACAAGGACAACGCCGATTTCGTCCGCCTGGTGCTTTACACCGGCTACAAGTTCAACGACTGGCTCCTGTTCAACAGCGAGCTGGAGTTCGAGCACGCCTCCACCGGCAAGAAGGGCGAGGTTTCGGTGGAGTTCGCCGCCCTCGATTTCTTCCTCGATCCCCGTGCCAACGTCCGGGCCGGGATGGTGCTGATGCCCATGGGCTTCCTCAACCCGATCCACGAGCCGCCGTTCTACTTCGGCAACAACCGCCCGGAGGTGGAGCAGCGCATCATTCCCTCCACCTGGCGCGAGGTGGGGCTGGGGCTGTTCGGGGAAATCCTGCCGGGGCTGAGTTATACCACCTATGTGGTCAACGGCCTGGACGCCACGGGATTCTCCGCCCGGGGGATTCGCGGCGGCCGCCAGGGGGCGAGCAAGGCCAAGGCGGAAAATCTGGCCTGGGTGGGGCGGATCGATTATCAGGTGCCGCAGCTGACCGGCCTGACCGTGGGCGGCTCGGCCTATATCGGCCATTCCGGCCAGGATGAGATCGGCAGCGCTGCGGTGCTGACCCAGCTCTACGAGGGCCACCTGCAATGGAAATACCGCGGCCTGGAAATGCGGGCGCTGGGCGCCTGGAGCCACATCGGCGATGCCGGCAAGGTCAGCCGGGCGGTGGGAGAGGCGGTCGGCCGCGAGCAGTTCGGCTGGTATGCGGAAGCCGGTTACGACATCATGCCCTGGATCCGGCCCCAGTCGACCCAGTACCTGGCGCCGTTCTTCCGCTACGAGCGCTGGGACACCCAGGCGGAGGTCGCCGGCGGTTTCACCCGGAACGGCAATCTCGACCGCCGGTTGTGGCAGATCGGGGTAAACTACAAGCCGATTCCCAATGTGGTCATCAAGGCCGACTACCGCAATATCGATGCCGATCAGGGCGAGGTGGCGGACGAGCTCAATCTGGGACTGGGCTTCATTTTCTGAGGCGTTTTATGCAGCGTATCGTCACGCTTTGGCTGGGCCTGGCGCTGGCAGTCTTCTCGGCTGCCAGCCCGGCCCGGGTCTATTACAGCAAGCAGGAAGCAATGGATCTGGCCTTCGGCAAGGAGGCCGCGGTCGAAATGAAAACCCTGTTTCTGACCGAGGCGCAGCGCCGGGCGATCGAACGCCTGGCGTGGGTCAAGCTGGAATCGAGTCTGTACACCTTGTATGTGGGCAGGCGCGATGGCCGGATCGTCGGCTATGCCGCCATCGAAACCCATACCGTGCGCACCAAGCCGGAAACGCTGCTCATCGTGCTGGATGCAAACGGAGAACTGAAACAGGTCGAGGTGTTGGCCTTTCACGAGCCGCCGGAATACCAACCGCCGCAGCGCTGGTTCGCCCGGCTGCGGGACGTTCCCCTGGATGAGCTGCGTCTCGGCGCCGGGATAGACGGTATCAGCGGGGCCACCTTGAGTTCCCGGGCGGCGCTGGACAGCGTGCGCAAGGTGCTGGCGCTGTACCGGGTGGCGATCGCCGGGGAGGGGGGGTGATGCGCTTCTTCGTCAGCGGCGAGCACTACCGCAAGGCCTTGCTCTATACCTGCATCCTGCTGTTTCTGGGATATCTGGTGCTGTTCGCCGTCAGCGCCGCGTTGATGTACTTCAACCACATGGACCTGAGTCCGGCCTCGGTGGTGGACTACTATCTGGGCAACGAGGCCGAATTCCGCCCGCCCCGTTCCTATCAGAGCCTGCTGGAGGTGAGCCACTTCCACCTCTTCGCCCAGGGGATGCTGGCCATGACCCTGGTGCATCTGCTGCTCATGACGGAATTGCCGGTGTGGCTGAAGATCGGCCTGGGGGCCACCGCGTTTTTCAGCGCCGTCGCCAACGAGGCCGCCGGCTGGCTGGTGCGTTTCGTCCATCCGGCCTTCGCCTGGCTGAAGGTGGGAACCTTTCTGGCTCTGGAGGGGTCGTTGCTGCTGCTGGTGCTGTGCATCGGCGGCTCGCTGCTGCGGCCTGTCGCCCGCCCCCGTCCCTGGCACCGCAAACGCTGAAAACTTGGGGTTTACAAACCTGAGCTTTTGATTCATAATTGCAAATCTCTTTAGGCGCGTAGCTCAGTTGGTTAGAGCACCACCTTGACATGGTGGGGGTCGTTGGTTCGAATCCAATCGCGCCTACCAGTTTCTCGAACAAGAAGCATCGCCCGGCGATGCTTTTATTTTTTGTGTGGTGACACGGCCATGCCGACGATTACGCTGCCCGACGGAAAACAACTGGCTTTCGACCATCCGGTGACGGTCAGGGAAGTGGCCGAGGCCATCGGTCCGGGCCTGGCCAAGGCCGCCGTGGCCGGCAAGGTGGACGGTCGCCTGGTCGATCTCAGCCACGTCATCGACCACGACGCCCAGGTGCAGATCATCACCCCCCGCGAGGAAGAGGGGCTGGAGGTGGTGCGCCATTCCACCGCCCATCTTCTTGCCCAGGCGGTCAAGGAACTGTACCCCGAGGCCCAGGTCACCATCGGGCCGGTCATCGAGGACGGCTTCTACTACGACTTCGCCTACGAGCGCCCCTTCACCCCGGAAGACCTGGACAAGATCGAAAAGAAGATGCAGGAGCTGGCCAAGGCCGCCCTGCCGGTCGAGCGCCGGGAGGTTCCGCGGGAGGAGGCGATCGAGTTCTTCCGCCGCCAAGGGGAGGAATACAAGGCCCGGATCATCGAGGAGATCCCCGAAGGGGAGGTCATCTCCCTCTATTCCCAGGGGGATTTTACCGACCTATGCCGCGGTCCCCACGTGCCCGACACCGGCAAGCTCAAGGCCTTCAAGCTGATCCGGGTGGCCGGGGCCTACTGGCGCGGCGACGCCCGCAACGAAATGCTGCAGCGCGTCTATGGCACCGCCTGGGCCGACAAGAAACAGCTCAAGGATTACCTGCGCCGTCTGGAGGAAGCCCAGAAGCGCGACCACCGCCGCCTCGGCAAGCAGCTCGACCTGTTCCACATCCAGGAAGAGGCGCCGGGGATGGTGTTCTGGCACGACAAGGGCTGGCGCATCTATCAGGCCATCGAGCAGTACATCCGCGCCAAGCTGCGCCGGAACGGCTATCAGGAGGTGAAGACGCCGATGGTGGTGGACCGCTCCCTGTGGGAGAAGTCGGGGCACTGGGACAAGTTCGGCGACATGATCTTCACCACCCACTCGGAGAACCGCGACTACGCCATCAAGCCCATGAACTGCCCGTGCCACGTGCAGATCTACAACCAGGGCCTGAAGAGCTACCGCGACCTGCCGCTGCGCATGGCGGAGTTCGGTTCCTGCCACCGCAACGAGCCTTCCGGCACCCTGCACGGGCTGATGCGGGTGCGCGCCTTCACCCAGGACGATGCCCATATCTTCTGCACCGAGGCGCAGATCCAGGACGAGGTGTCCCGGTTCATCGACCTGTTGTTCGAGGTCTATCGCGACTTCGGTTTCGATGAGGTTCTGGTCAAGCTGTCCACCCGCCCGGAGAACCGGGTCGGCAGCGACGAGATCTGGGACAAGGCGGAACAGGCGCTGGAGGAAGCCCTCAACCGCAAGGGACTGGACTGGGAGCTGCAACCGGGGGAAGGGGCTTTCTACGGTCCCAAGATCGAGTTCGCCCTCAAGGACTGCCTGGGTCGGGTCTGGCAGCTCGGCACCATCCAGGTGGACTTCTCCATGCCGGGACGCCTGGGAGCCAGCTACGTGGCCGAGGACGGCTCGCGGCAGACGCCGGTGATGCTGCACCGCGCCATCCTGGGGTCGCTGGAGCGCTTCATCGGCATCCTCATCGAGCACTACGCCGGGCTGCTGCCCCTGTGGCTGGCGCCGGTGCAGGCGGTGGTGCTCAACATCACCGACAACCAGCGCGAATATGCCCTGGAGGTGGAAAAATTCCTGAGCGCTCAAGGTTTTCGGATCGAATCGGACTTGAGAAACGAGAAGATCGGCTATAAAATCCGCGAGCACTCCATGCGCCGGGTGCCCTATCTTCTGATCGTCGGCGACAAGGAAATGGCCGCCCGCCAGGTGACCGTCCGCACCCAGCAGGGCAAGGATCTGGGCGCCATGAATCTGACCGATGTGGCCGCCTGGCTTCAGGCGCAGGTGGCGGCCAAGGGCGTCGTCGTGGATGAACAGGAAACAACAACCAGCTGAGGAGAGAGCCTGATCGCTACCAAAGTAACAGAACCCCGCCGCAACCGGGACATCCGCGCCCCCAAGGTCCGCCTGATCGGTGCGGATGGCGAGCAGATCGGCGTCGTGTCGCTGGCAGAAGCCTTGCGAGCCGCCGAAGACGCCGGGCTGGATCTGGTGGAGATCGCCCCCCAGGCCGACCCGCCGGTGTGCCGGATCATGGATTACGGCAAGTACCGCTTCGAGCAGAGCAAGAAGCTGCAGGCGGCAAAGAAGAAGCAGAAACAGATTCAGGTCAAGGAAGTCAAATTCCGCCCCGGGACCGGCGAGGGGGATTACCAGATCAAGCTGCGCAACCTGATCCGGTTCCTGGAAGACGGCGACAAGGCCAAGGTGACGGTGCGTTTCCGCGGCCGCGAGATGGCCCACCGGGAACTGGGTATGGCGCTTTTGCAGCGGATCGAGAAGGATCTGGAAGAATACGCGGTGGTCGAGCAGCATCCCAAGATGGAAGGCCGTCAAATGGTGATGGTGCTGGCGCCGAAGAAAAAGAAGTGATTGAGTTTATCCCGTTTTTAAGGAGCAGACGATGCCAAAACTGAAGACCAACCGTGGCGCGGCCAAGCGCTTCACCCGGACCGGTTCCGGCAAGTTCAAGCGCAACCACGCCAACCGCCGCCACATCCTGACCAAGAAATCCACCAAGCGCAAGCGCCACCTGCGCCGGCCGGCCTACCTGAGCCCGTCCGACGTGCGCGAAGCCAGGCAGCTGTTGCCTTACAGCTGATCGAAGTCCTCCATCCCGAACCGTAGGAGCGGATTGAAGCCATGCCACGAGTCAAGCGCGGAGTTATCGCCCGTCGTCGTCACAAGAAGATCCTCACACAGGCCAAAGGTTACTACGGCGCCCGCAGCCGGGTGTTCCGGGTCGCCAAGCAGGCGGTCATCAAGGCCGGTCAGTACGCCTATCGCGACCGCAAGCAGCGCAAGCGCCAGTTCCGGTCCCTGTGGATCACCCGCATCAACGCCGCGGCCCGCGAGCACGGCCTGTCCTACAGCCGCTTCATGAATGGGCTCCACAAGGCCGACATCGCCATCGACCGCAAGGTGCTGGCCGACATGGCGGTCAACGACAAGGAGGCCTTCGCCGAGCTGGCAAAAGTCGCCGCCGCGCAGGCCTGAGGCGCAGTGAGCGAGGCGCTGCAATCCCTGCTTGACGAATCCCTGGCGGCCGTGCAGCAGGCCGCAGACCTGTCCCAGCTGGAGCAGGTGCGGGTCCGCTATCTGGGCAAGAAGGGCCTGTTCACCCAGCAGATGAAGAATCTGGGCCGGTTGCCGCCGGAGGAACGGCCGGCGGCCGGCAGGGTCATCAATGCCGCCCGGGAGCGGTTCCAGCAGGCGCTGGAGCAACGCCGTCAGGCGCTGCAGCGGGCCGAGCTGGAGGCCCGGTTGGCCCGCGAGGCCCTCGACGTCACCCTGCCGGGGCGGGGTCCGGGGCTGGGCGGACTGCATCCGGTGACCGCAACCCTGGAGCGGATCGAGCGCATCTTCGCCGGCGCCGGGTTCGATGTCGCCGAGGGGCCGGAAATCGAGGACGACTACCACAACTTCGAGGCCCTCAACATCCCGCCCCATCACCCGGCGCGGGCGATGCACGACACCTTCTACATTGACGCCCACACCCTGCTGCGCACCCACACCTCGCCGGTGCAGATCCGGGTGATGGAAGCGGGCCGGCCGCCTTTCCGGGTCATCGCTCCGGGGCGGGTCTACCGCTGCGATTCCGATCTTACCCACACTCCCATGTTCCACCAGGTGGAAGGTTTTCTGGTGGACGAGGACGTCAGCTTCGCCGACCTGCGCGGCACCCTTGACCAGTTCCTGCGGGTGTTCTTCGAGCAGGATGTCCAGGTCCGTTTCCGCCCTTCCTATTTCCCTTTCACCGAGCCCTCCGCCGAAGTGGACATCAGCTGCGTCCTCTGCGGCGGCGCAGGCTGCCGGGTCTGCGGCCAGAGCGGCTGGCTCGAGGTCATGGGCTGCGGCATGATCCATCCCAAGGTGTTCGCAGCCGTCGGCATCGACACCGAACGCTACAGCGGTTTCGCCTTCGGCTTGGGGGTCGAGCGCCTGGCGATGCTGCGTTACGGCATCGGCGACCTGCGCCTGTTCTTCGAAAACGATCTGCGTTTCCTCGAACAATTCCACTGAGACCAACCTTTTATGCGCTTTAGCGAAGCCTGGCTCCGAGAGCACGTCAATCCGCCGGTCGATACCGCACGCCTGGTCGAACAGCTGACCATGGCAGGGCTGGAAGTGGATGCCGTGGAGCCGGCCGCGCCCCCGTTCTCCGGCGTGGTGATCGCCGAGGTGGTCGCCGTCGCGCCACATCCCGATGCCGACAGGCTCAAGGTCTGCCGGGTTTCCATCGGGCGGGGCGAACCCTTGCAGATCGTCTGCGGCGCCCCCAACGTCCGCACCGGCATGAAGGCGCCGCTGGCGACCATCGGCGCGGTGCTGCCGGGCGGCTTCAAGATCCGCAAATCGAAACTGCGCGGGGTCGAGTCCTTCGGCATGCTGTGTTCGGCCAAGGAGCTGGGGTTGGCCGAAGCCGCAGAAGGCTTGTGGGCGCTGCCGGCCGACGCCCCGGTGGGCGAAGACCTGCGGGACTGGCTGCAGCTCGACGACCAGGTCATCGAGGTGGATCTCACCCCCAACCGCGCCGACTGTCTCAGCGTCGAGGGCATCTCCCGGGAGGTGGCGGTGCTCAACCGCATCGACTGGCGGCCGCGGGCGGTCGAGCCGGTGCCGGCGCAGCACCAGGATGTGCTGCCGGTCGAGGTGGCGGCGGAAGTCCAGGCTGCCTGCCCCCGTTACCTGGGCCGTCTGATCGAAGGCATCGATCCGCAGGCGCCGACACCGATGTGGATGCAGGAGCGTCTGCGCCGCAGCGGGTTGCGCAGCCTGGGGGCGGTGGTGGACATCACCAACTACGTGCTGCTGGAACTGGGCCAGCCTCTGCATGCCTTCGACGCCGCCAGGATCGAGGACGGCATTCGGGTGCGGCAGGCCAGGGCCGGGGAAAAACTGGCGCTGCTCAACGATCAGGAAATCACCCTGACGGGCGACGAACTGGTGATCGCCGACGCCCGGTATCCGCTGGCGCTGGCGGGTATCATGGGCGGGCGCGATTCGGCCGTGAGCGATGGCAGTGCCGACATTTTCCTGGAATGCGCCTTCTTCGCCCCCGAGGCGATCATGGGCAAGGCCCGCCGCCACGGCCTGCACACCGATTCCTCCCACCGTTTCGAACGGGGGGTCGACCCGCAGCTGCAACCGCGGGCGATCGAATACGCCACTCGGCTGATCATGGAGATCGCCGGCGGCAAGCCGGGGCCGGTGGTGGAAACGCTCGCCACCGAGCATCTGCCGCAGAGGACTCCGATCCGGCTGCGCCGGCGGCGGATCTCCCGCCTCCTGGGGAGGGACTTTGAGGCCGCCGAAGTGCAGGAGATCCTGCAGCGCCTAGGGATGGAGATCGCGTCGGTGGCGGAGGATGAATGGCAGGTGACGGCGCCCAGCTGTCGCTTCGACATCAACATCGAGGCGGATCTGATCGAGGAGCTGGCCCGGATCGCCGGTTACCAGAACCTGCCGGTGCGCGCGCCCCGCCTGCCCATGACCCTGCGCCCGGTTCCCGAAGGGCGGCTGCCGCTCGCACGGGTGCGGGCCCTGCTGGGGGACCGGGATTACCGGGAGGCCATCACCTACAGTTTCGTCGATCGCACCCTGCAGGAAACGCTGGCCCCGGATCTGGCGCCGGTGGTTCTGGCCAATCCCTTGTCCGCCGACATGGCGGTGATGCGTACCACCCTGTGGACGGGCTTGTTGCAGGCGCTGCGTCACAACCTCAACCGCCAGCAGAACCGGGTGCGCCTATTCGAGGCTGGTCTGCGCTTCTGTCGCGAGGGGGAAACAATCCGCCAGGAAAAGATGCTGGCGGGAATCGCCTGCGGCCCGGTGTGGCCGGAGCAGTGGGGGGCGAAGACGCGGCCGCTGGACTTCTACGACCTCAAGGGGGATGTGGAGGCCCTGCTGGCGGCCACCGGGCGGCGGGATTTCGCTTTCGAGGCCCGCCGGCATCCCGCCCTGCATCCCGGCCAAAGTGCGGCGCTAATCGAAACCGCCACGGGCCAGGTGGGCGGCTGGTTGGGGATGCTGCATCCGCAGATTGCAGAGACGCTGGGCATCGAGACGAACGTGTTTCTGTTCGAAATGGCCCAGGCGGTGCTGGAGGAGAGGAAGGTGCCCGCCTTGCGGCCGCTTTCCCGCTTCCCCTCGGTGCGCCGGGATCTCGCCGTCGTCGTCGGGGAGGACGTGCCGGCGGGCGCGGTGGTGGCGGCGGTGCGGGAGGCAGCCGGAGAATGGCTGGTCGATGTGGTGCTGTTCGATGTCTATCGCGGCGCCGGCCTCGAAGCCGGGGAAAAGAGTCTCGCCCTCGGTCTGGTGCTGCAGCATCCGGAATGCACCCTGACCGACGAAGAGGTCGACCGCACCGTGACCCGGGTGGTCGAGACCCTGCGACAGCGTTTCGCCGCCAAACTGAGGAGTTGACCCCATGACCCTGACCAAGGCCGACATCGTCGAGAAACTGTTCGAGGACATCGGGTTGCACCGCAAGGAAGCCAAGGCGCTGGTGGACCTGTTCTTCGAGGAGATCAAGCGGACGCTGGAGGCGGGGACACCGGTGAAGCTGTCCGGATTCGGCAACTTCGATCTGCGGGATAAGAACGAACGCCCCGGACGCAATCCCAAGACGGGGGAGGAAATTCCCGTCAGCGCCCGGCGGGTGGTGACCTTCAAGGCCGGTCAGAAACTCAAGAGCCGGATCGATGACTATTCGCGCCGGATCGCCGCGCAGCCGGTGGAGGGCGAGGACCGTTGAGGGCGGGAAGGTGAGGGGATGCCCCCACCTTCGCTTCCGAGCCTCAGAACTGCAGCCTGTCCTTGTTCTTCTTAACGGTCGCAGGTCCGATCCCCTTGACCCGGGCCGCGAGATCCCTGCCGTCCTTGAACGGCCCGTTCTTCTGCCGCTCCTTGACGATCGCCTCCGCTTTGGTCTTGCCGACCCCCTTGAGTTCCTCGGCGATGGCGGCGGCGTCGGCCTTGTTGACGTTGACCGCCAAGGCGAAGGGGCTGGCGAGCAGCAGCGCGGCCGAGAGCATAACGGACGGGATGATTCGACGCATTGCATTCCTCCTTTTCTGATTGGGTTCCCAAGGAAGGGTAGCCGCTGCGATCCGGATCTTCCGTGAAGCCCGTCACACATCGACCGTTTGGGTCTTGTCAGTCCTCCCCGCCGTCGAGCCCCCATTTCTGCAACCGGTATTTGAGTTGCCGCAGGGTCATCCCCAGGCGACGGGCGGCCTTGGAGCGGTTCCAGCGGGTCTGCGCCAGGGCGTCGAGGATGGCGCGGCGCTCGATTTCCCCCAGATAATCCTCCAGCGAGAAGGGACCCTCGGGCAGGGGCGTGCCCGCCTCTGAGGGGATGGTGGAGACAGGCGCCGAGGCGCTCGGAAGATGCAGATCGTCGGCGTCGAGGACTTCCCCCTCGCACAGAGCGGCGGCCCGTTCCAGGATATTTTCCAGTTCGCGGACGTTGCCCGGGAAGTCGTAACGGCACAGCGTCTTGAAGGCGCGTTCGGTAAGCTTAAGGGGGGGCAGGCCGTTATCGCGAGCGATACGGTTGAGGATGCGGTCGGCCATCAGGGGAATGTCCTCGCGGCGCTGACGCAGGGGGGGGACGGTCAGTTCGATGACGTTGATGCGGTAATACAGATCCTGGCGGAAGCGGCCCTCGTCCACCAGGGCTTTCAGATCTTTGTGGGTGGCCGAGAGGATGCGTACGTCCACGGGGATTTCCTCATGGCCGCCGACCGGGCGGACGCGCTTTTCCTGGATCGCCCGCAGTAGCTTGACTTGCAGGTGCAGAGGCAGGTCGGCAACCTCGTCGAGAAACAGGGTACCGCCGTCGGCGGCCTGGAACAGGCCGGGATGGTCGGCGACCGCGCCGGAAAAGCTCCCCTTCTTGTGGCCGAAGAATTCGCTTTCCATTAGTTCCGCCGGAATGGCGCCGCAGTTGACGGCGACGAAGGGCTTGCCGGCCCGCGGGCTCTTGGCGTGGATCAAGCGGGCCACCAGCTCCTTGCCGGTACCGGATTCGCCGTGAATGAACACCGGCGCCTGGGTGCGCGCCAGCCTGACGATCTTGCCGCGGATGTCGCGCATCGGCGCCGAATCCCCCAGGAGGACATCGCGGGAACGGCGGTCCCGGGGGGATTCGGCGTCGGTCAGCTGGATGGCGCTGCCCACCAGTTTGCGCAGGATCTGCAGGTCCACCGGTTTGGAGACGAAATCGAAGGCCCCGCATTTCAGTGCCCGCACCGCCGCCTCCATGTTGCCGTGGGCGGTGATGACCGCCACCGGGAGGTTGGGGAAGCGTTCCTGGATGTAGGCGACCAGGTCGATGCCGTCGCCGTCCGGCAGGCGCATGTCGGTGAGACAGAGCTGGAAGGGTTCCCGGCCGAGCCAGGTCTTGGCCTCTTCCAGGGTGGCGGCGCAGCGGGCCTGGACGTTCATGCGCGCGAGCGTCAGTTCCAGCAGTTCGAGGATGTCCGGTTCGTCGTCGACGACAAGGGCGGTGGCTTGATTCATGGCGCCAGGATGACCTCGTTAATGGGCGTGAGAAGAATGCGGAAGCGGCTGCCCCGGGGGCCGTTGTCGTATTCCAGCCGGGCCTGGTTGAGCTGGGCCAGTTCCCGGGCGATGTAGAGGCCCAGCCCGGTGCCGCTGCCGGAGGTGGTGAAAAAGGGTTCGAAAATCTGGGACAAGTGTTCGGTGGCGATGCCGGGGCCCTGGTCGATCACCTCGATGCAGGGATGCCGGTCTTCCTGGATCAGGCGTATCCGGACCGCGCCGCCTCCGTATTTGAGCGCGTTGCTGCACAGGTTGCTCAGAATCTGTTTGAGCTGGCCGGGATCGATCAGGGCGGAAATTTCCTCATCGGGCAGCTCCAGGTCGACGGATTGGCTGCGGGTTTCCTCCTCGAAGTCGGTGCGGAAGCGCTGCAGCCAGGCGCGAAGTTCCAGGCGCTGGCGTTTGGCCGCGCTGCGCCGAGAGAGCTGCAGGACATTGTCGATGGTTTCGTCCACCCGGCGGACGTGCTTGCGGATGATCGCCACCAGCCGCAGGTCCTGGGGATCCAGATGGGGGCTTTCCTCCAGGAGCTGGGCGGCATGGCCGATGGCGCCCAGGGGATTGCGAATCTCATGGGCGATGCCGGCGGTGAGGCGGCCCAGGGAAGTGAGCTTGCTTTCCTGGACCCGCTTCTGGTGCAGGCGGTCGTCCTCCAGCAAGACCAGGGTCAGGGTCTCCCCCTCCAGGGACAGGCGGCTGGCGCTCAGATGCAGCGGGCCGTGATCGGTCGTCAACACAGCCTGGTGCTCCGGATCGCCCCGGGCCTGCCATTCCCGCAGGCTGGCGCTGAGCAGTCCAGGCAACCCGCTGGCGTCGCCAGGTGGCTGCGCCAGTCCCAGCAGTGCTAGGGCGGCCTGATTGGTGAGGCGGAGGCGGCGCTGGTCGTCCAGAACCAGAATCCCCGCTTGCAGGTGTTGGACGATGGAGGCGTTGAGGCGCTGGAGATTGGCCAGGTCCACCTGGCGGCGTTCGGCCAGGGCGGTGCTCTCTTCGGCCCGCTGGGCGAGGGCGACGGCCAGTCCGGCGATGGCGAAATAGGCGATGCCGAGCATGGCGGCATAGGTGTAGTGGCTCGCCTCGAAGCCGCCGCGCCAGTCGGCGTAGCCTTCCACTCCAAGCACCGCCAGGGCGGCCAGGGCAGCATAACCCAGGGCGCAGCGGCCGCCGATCAGCAGCCCTGATGCGGCCACCGACACCGCCAGCAGGATGCCGAAGCCGCTTCCCAGGCCGCCGCAGGCATAGATGATGCCGGGGAGCACGACCAGGTCCAGTCCCAGGCGTCCGGCGGCCTGCCAGCGGTAACCGGGACGGTTCAGCCACAACAGCGGCAGGCTGAACCAGGTGGCGGCGGCATAGACGGCGGCCAAGGCTCCAAACAGATCCGGGGCATGAGCGCCCAGCTGGGTAGGGCCGCGATGGGTGAAAAACAGGATGCACAGCAGGGAAGCCGCCGTCAGCTGATACAGGGCGAACACGCGCAACAGCCGCCGGGCCGGCGCGGTTTCGATCCGGTAGGCCGAGTACGGGCAGGGTTGCAGATAGGCGGCGCTGTCGGTCATGGACTCGCCTCGATCCGGGTGTTGGCATAGAATGATGACGCTTTACAAATTATAGGCGGCTTGCCATGAACATCCACGAATATCAGGCCAAGTCTCTGTTGGCCGAATACGGCATTCCGGTACCGGCGGGGGAGGTGGCCGAAACTGCGGCGGCGGCGCGGCGGGCGGCCGAATCGCTGTCTCCCGGCCCCTGGCTGGTCAAGGCTCAGATTCATGCCGGCGCCCGTGGCAAGGCCGGTGGCGTGGTTCTGGCCCGCACACCCGAGGAAGTGGCCGAAGCCGCCGCCCGGCTGCTCGGCAAGCGTCTGGTGACCGCCCAGACCGACGCCCGCGGTCTGCCGGTCCATCGGGTGCTGGTGGAGCGGGCCACCGACATCGCGCGCGAGCTGTATCTCAGCTTGACGATCGACCGCAGCGCCGAGCGCATCGGTGTGGTCGGCTCGGCCTCAGGTGGCATGGACATCGAGGAGGTCGCGCGCCAGCAGCCGGAGGCGATTCAGCGTTTCCACATCCATCCGGCCGCCGGCTTTCAGCCCTACCAGGGCCGGGAGATGGCCTTCGCCATGGGGCTCGACGCCGCCCAGGCCCGCCGCTTCGTCCAGATAATTGACGGTCTGCAGCGACTGTTCCGGGACAAGGACGCCAGCCAGATCGAGCTCAATCCGCTGGCGGTGACGGCGGACGGCGATCTGGTGGCCCTCGACGCCAAGCTCAACTTCGACGACAACGCCCTTTACGCCCATCCCGACATCGAAATCCTGCGCGATCCCGCCCAGGAAGACGAGAAGGAACGCCGCGCCCGCGAACACGGCCTAAGCTACGTGGCCCTCGACGGTGACATCGGCTGCATGGTCAACGGCGCCGGACTGGCGATGGCGACCCTGGACCTGGTCAAGCAGTGCGGCGGCGAGCCGGCCAACTTCCTCGACGTGGGCGGCGGGGTGACCGCCGAGCGGGTCGCCGGGGCCTTCAAGATCATCCTCTCCGATGCCAAGGTCAAGGCCATTCTGGTCAACATCTTCGGCGGCATCGTGCGCTGCGATCTGATCGCCGAGGGCGTGATCGACGCGGTCCGCGAGGTGCACGTCAGCGTGCCGGTGGTGGTGCGCCTGGAGGGCACCAACGCCGACACCGGCCGCCGTCTGCTGCAGGCGGCGCATCTGGACATCGTCCCCGCCGCCGATCTGCTGGAGGCGGCCCGGAAAGCGGTCGCCGCGGCCAAAGGAGAACTGTCATGAGCGTGCTGGTCGATCGCAACACCCAGGTCATCTGTCAGGGGTTTACCGGCAAACAGGCCACCTTCCACAGCCGGCAGGCGTTGGAATACGGCACCCGCCTGGTCGGCGGGGTGACGCCGGGGCGCGGCGGTCAGACTCATCTGGGGCTGCCGGTGTTCGACACCGTGCGCGAGGCTGTGCGGGAAACCGGCGCCGAGGCCAGCGTCATCTACGTCCCGCCTCCGTTCGCCGCCGACGCCATCCTGGAAGCGGCCGATTGCGGCCTGCGCCTGGTGGTGTGCATCACCGAGGGCATTCCCACCCTGCACATGCTCAGGGTCAAGGCGGCGCTGAAGGACTACGACTGCATCCTCATCGGCCCCAACTGTCCCGGCATCATCACCCCGGACGAATGCAAGATCGGCATCATGCCCGGTTTCATCCACCGCCGCGGCTGTGTCGGCATCGTCTCCCGCTCCGGCACCCTGACTTACGAGGCGGTGTGGCAGACCACCCGCGAGGGATTGGGCCAGAGCACCTGCATCGGCATCGGCGGCGATCCCATCCACGGCATGACCTTCATCGACGCCCTGGCCCTGTTCGAAGCCGACCCGGAAACCCGCGGCATCATCCTGGTGGGAGAGATCGGCGGCGAGGAGGAGGAAATGGCGGCTGAATACATCCAACATCACGTCACCAAGCCGGTGGTGGCCTACATCGCCGGCCGCACCGCGCCCCCAGGCCGGCGCATGGGCCACGCCGGCGCCATCGTCAGCGGCGGGCGCGGCACTGCCGAAGCCAAGGTGGCGGCCCTGCACCGGGCCGGGGTGGCCGTGGTGGATCTTCCCACGGACATGGGCCGGCGCATGAAGGAGGCGCTGTCATGACCCGGCTGCGTGTGGCGCTGGCCCAGCTCAACTATCTGGTGGGGGACATCGACGGCAACGTCGCCAAAATCATCGCCGCCGCGGAACGGGCCCGCGACGCGCTGCAGGCCGATGTGGCGGTGTTCACCGAACTGGCGGTGTCCGGCTATCCGCCCGAGGATCTGCTGTTACGTGCGGATTTCATCCGCGCCTGCCGCGATGGCCTCGAGCGCATCCGCCGTCAGGTGGGCGGGATCGATCTGATCGTCGGTTTTCCCGAACGGCACGACGGGCGACTGTACAACAGCGCCGCAGTCCTGCGCGACGGCGAGATCCGGCTGATTTACCGTAAGCATTGCCTGCCCAACTACGGCGTCTTCGACGAAAAACGCTATTTCCATCCGGGCCAGGAACCGGGCCTGTGTCTCATCCGGGGTGTGCCGGTGGGGCTGTCGATCTGCGAGGACATCTGGCATCCCGGCCCTGTGGAGGCCAGTGTTCGCGCCGGTTCCCGCCTCATCGTCAACCTCAACGCCTCTCCCTTTCACGTTCGCAAGATCGCCGAGCGCGAAGCCGCGGTCCACGCCCGCATCGCCGCCACCGGGGTGCCGGTGGTGTATGTGAACCAGATCGGCGGCCAGGATGAACTGGTGTTCGACGGCGCCTCCTTCGTGATGGACCGGGAGGGCCGGGTGGTGCGGCGGCTGCCGGAGTTCGAGGAGGCGCTGGAGGTGGCCGAGTTCCGCTGGGAGGGGGAACGGGTCGTGCCGGAGGGTGGCCTGGTGACGCCGGTGGCCGAGGAAATTCCCAGCATCCGCCGGGCCATCGTCCTGGCGATTCGCGATTACACCCGCAAGAACGGTTTCAACGGCGCGGTGCTGGGCCTGTCCGGCGGCATCGATTCGTCGGTGGTGCTGTGCCTGGCGGTCGAAGCCCTGGGGGCGGAGAACGTCGAGGCGGTGATGATGCCCTCGCGCTTCACCTCGGAAATCAGCCTGGCCGATGCCAAGGCCCTGGCTGCCAACCTGGGGGTGAACTATCGGGTCATCCCCATCGAGCCGGCTTTCCAGGCGTTTTTGCAAATGCTCGAACAGGAATTCGCCGGCAGACCCTGGGACGTGACCGAGGAGAACATCCAGGCCCGCTGCCGCGGCGTCACCCTGATGGCGATCTCCAACAAGTTCGGCCGTCTGGTGCTGTCCACCGGCAACAAGAGCGAGATGAGCGTGGGTTATGCCACCCTCTACGGCGACATGGCCGGCGGCTATGCGCCGATCAAGGACGTGATGAAACTCAAGGTCTACGCCCTGGCCGAGCACCTCAACGCCGAAGGGGAGATCATCCCCGGACGGGTGCTGGTGCGGCCGCCTTCGGCGGAGCTGGCCCCGGATCAGAAGGACGAGGACAGCCTGCCGCCGTATGCGGTGCTCGATCCGATTCTCGAGATGTACGTGGAGCAGGATCTGTCGGTGGAGGAAATCGTCGCCGCCGGCTTCGACGAAGCGGTGGTGCGGCGGGTGGTCAGCCTGGTGGAACGCAACGAGTACAAGCGCCGCCAGGCCCCTCCCGGGGTGCGGATCACACCGCGGGCCTTCGGCCGTGAGCGGCGCTATCCGATCACCAACGGCTTCCGCTCCGGCTGACGCTGCGGCAGTCGGCTGTAGAAGAACCACCAGAAACAGCCGATTCCTCCCAGAACCCCCAGGTGCATGACCTCGTGGGGGCCGACCACGCCCGGAACCAGCACCGGCCAGCGGGCGAAGTCGGCGACGGCACCGAGGGTGTAGGCCAGCCCGCCCCACACCAGCGGCGCGATGAAGCGGAAGCCGTGACGCCGCCCTAACGCGATGCCCGATCCCAGTCCCAGCCAGCCCAGCCCCAGATACAGGCTCAGCCCCAGGGCTTCGGGGATGGCGTTGAAAAAGGTCACCTTCAGCACGATGCCGGCAATGGCCAGCGTCCACACCAGCACCAGCACGCCCCAGCGCCCCCAGCCGCTGCGGAAGAACAGCGGTTGCAGCGGGGTGAAGCTGCCGGCGATGAGGGCGAAGATGGCGGCGTGATCGAGGCGCAGGAACACCTCGTGGGCCGCCCCTTTGGTGGCGAGCAGGTGATAGACGCCGCTCATGGACAGCAGCAGCACCACGGTGAAGGAAAACACTGCCGTGGTGCTGCGGCACAGCCGGCAGCCGCCGCAACGGCGCCACAAGGGAACCGCCAGCAGGGCGAAAACCCCGGCGCCGATCAGATGGGTGAGGGAGCTGACCGGATGGGTGAAACCGGGAATTGGCTGAATGTCCATCTCGTCTGAATCCTAACGCAATTCGTCCTCCAGTTCCCGAAACTGCGCCAACGCCGCAGGGCAATCGCATGAATATACCCCACGAAGATGATGGTTTAAGATTCGATGACTTGCAGCAGATTACTTGCAGATTAGAGACTTCTTCTCTGAGGAGCATGCTTTTTGTGGGAGGCACAAATGTTGGAAAAGCCCCTGGCGCTGAGCGGGGTGTTCGTATCGATTCCGGACCCGCGACAATCATCGAAGGTAACCTACGATCTGGTGGAAGTGCTGGTGGTTGTGGTGTGCGCGGTGATCTGCGGTGCCGATACGTTGGTGGAGATTGAACTTTGGGGCAAAGAGAAGCTGGATTGGCTGCGTCGATACGTGCCCTTGCCGCATGGGATTCCGTCCCACGACACCCTAGGGAGGATTTTGGCGATGATCGATCCGGAAGCGTTCGGATCGGCCTTCCAGCGCTGGGCGGTGAGCGTGGTTCCGGCATTGGAAGGTCAGGTGATCGCCATCGACGGCAAGACCAGTCGGCGTAGCCGGTCCAAGGGGCAGGATCCCCTGCATCTGGTCAGTGCCTTTGCGGCTCAGTACCGGTTGGTGGTCGGTCAAGAGGCGGTGGCCGACAAATCCAACGAGAAGACGGCCATTCCCGCCCTGCTGGAGACCCTGGCCTTGAAAGGATGCGTGGTGACCCTCGATGCCATGGGGACCGATCCCAAGATTGCCAAGGCCATCCGTGACCGGGGGGCCGACTATGTGCTGGCGGTCAAGGACAACCAGAAAGGTCTGGCCGAATCGATCCGGGATTTCTTCCAGGCCTTCCAGGACGCGCCGGACAAAACCCCGCATCAGCAATGCGAGACGGTCGACAAGGCGCATGGTCGCCTGGAAGTGCGCCGCTGCTATGTGTTCGACCAGCTCGACAGCCTGGACCGGCCCCAGCGCTGGCCGGATCTGGCCTGCTTTGCCGTGGTCGAGTCCGAACGCACCGTCGCCGGCAAAACCACCCGGGAACGGCGTTTCTACATCAGCAGCCTGCCGGCCGATGCCGAACGGCTGGCCTCGGCGGTGCGCCAGCATTGGGCGGTGGAGAACCCGCTTCACTGGTGTATGGATGTCGTATTCAACGATGATCAGATGCGCCTTCGAACCCGACATGCGGCTCATAACCTGGCGCTGCTCAAACAGATGGTGCTCAATCTCTTTCGCCTCGACTCCACCAAACGCCGCGGGGGTATCAAGGCAAGACGGCTCCTGGCCGCCTCCAGTGACCATTATCGGGCTCAGTTGCTTGGATGGACGTAGCGTTCATGCGATTGCCCTGGGGTGACCCCCGCTTTCTTCGCCTCGATGACGCCGGCGGCCTTGCCGTCGACGTACAGCAGGTAATCCGCGAAGCCGTGGCCGGATTTGAGCGGAAACTCCCGGATGGCGACGCCGCGGCAGGCGTGGATGTTGGCGTTGGCTGCATCCACAACCTGCCAGCCGCTTTGGCACAGGAGGCGGTCGATGGCCTCTCTGGCCCGTCGTTCCGGGTCCATTTTAGAACGGAATGTCGTCGTCCTCGAAGCTGTCGTCCAGGGGCGGGGCGCTCGGGGCCGGTTGCGCCGCCGGCCGCTGCGGGGCCTGGGGACGCGGGGTGGTCTGGGCGGGTTCGTCCGCGGCGAACGGGGCGCTGCCGGTGTCGCCGCCGCGGCCGCCGAGCAACTGCATCTCGCGGGCGACGATTTCGGTGGTGTAGCGGTCCTGGCCGTCCTGGCCCTGCCACTTGCGGGTGCGCAGCTGGCCCTCGATATAGACCTGGCGGCCCTTCTTGAGGTATTCGGCGGCGATCTCCGCCAGGCGGCCGAACAGCACCACCCGGTGCCACTCGGTGCGTTCCTGCTGCTGGCCGGTCTGTTTGTCCTTCCAGGTCTCGCTGGTGGCGACGCGCAGGGTGGTGACCGCATCGCCGCTGGGCATGTAGCGGGTTTCCGGATCGGCGCCCAGGTTGCCGAGCAGGATGACTTTATTGACGCCTCTTGAGGCCATGGTTCAACTCTCCATCGGTTGAGGTTCAGGGGAGGGCGGGGCGAAGCGGGCGACCAGGGCTTCCAGGCGCTCGCGGTTCACCCGCTGTTTGTCGATCTTCAGATAGGCGACCCCTTCTTCCGGGACCACCACCGCCTCGACAACGCCGGGCAGCTTGCGCAGTTTGTGGGCCAGTTGCTGCGCCTGGCGCCGGTCGCTCACCTCGACGTGCAGCAATAGACTGCTCACCGGCCGGGGTGGCTTCATCCCCAGGGCGACCAGGCCCCACAGGCCCGCCAGGGCGGCACAGGCGGCGAACACCGCCGCCAGTCCGTAATGTTCGTGGACCCAGCCGCCCAGGGCGCCGCCGAGGAAGGCGCCGAAGAACTGGCTGCTGGAATACACTCCCATGGCGGTGCCCTTGAGATCCACCGGCGCGGTCTTGGAGATCAGCGACGGCAGCAGCGCCTCCAGCAGGTTGAAGCCGGTGAAGAACACCAGCAGCCCGGCGACGATGCCGGCCAATTCGGTGTGGTAGCGCAGCAGGCCGAGCTGGGCCAGGGCGATGAGGCCGATGGCGGTCAGGAACACCGCCTTCATCTTGCGGCGCTTTTCCGCCGCGATCACCAGCGGCACCATCAGCAGGATGGACGCCGCCATCACCGGCAGATAGACATAACTGTGGCGCAGCGGCGGCAGGCCGGCGTACTGTTTCAGAGCCAGCGGTACGGCGATGAAGGTGGCGGTGAGTATGGCGTGCAGACACAGGATGCCGAAATCCAGCCGTAGCAGGTCGGCGTTGGTGAGCACGCTGGTGAAGCGGGCCGGCTGGACCTCGGCATCGCGGTGGAAGCGCACCACCGCCGGTGTCGGCACCACGGTGACCAGAATGATCAGCCCCAGCACAGCGAGCGCGGCGGTGGTCCAGAACAGACCGGACAATCCCAGCCAGTGCCCCACCACCGGGCCGGCCACCATCGACGCCGCAAAGGCCAGGCCGATGCTCATGCCGATCATGGCCATGACCTTGGTGCGCTGTTCCTCCCGGGTCAGGTCCGCGGCCAGCGCCATGATCGCCGCGGCGATGGCGCCGCTGCCCTGGAGGGCGCGGCCGGCGATCACCTGCCAGATGTCGTGGGCCGCGGCGGCCACCACGCTGCCGGCGGCGAACAGCAGCAGGCCGGCGGCGATCACGGTCTTGCGGCCGATGCGGTCCGACAGCAGCCCGAAAGGAATCTGCAGCAGCGCCTGGGTGAAGCCGTAGGCGCCGATGGCCAGCCCCACCAGTTTGGGGGTGGCGCCTTCCAGCTCGCCGGCAAACAGGGCGAACACCGGCAGGATCATGAACAGCCCCAGCATCCGCAGGGCGAAAATCAGCGCCAGACCGACGGCGGCGCGTTTTTCGGTTCTTGTCATGGGTGTTCAGCTGGTGGATGGATTACGTCATTTTAACAGAAGGGGAACGGCACCGGTCCGGGACAGTCTTGTTAGAATGATCGATTTCGATGTAGGAGGACGGGTTGTGTTGAAACGGGATTTGCTGCGTACCGCGATCGTCTGCCTGTTGTGGCTGCCGGGGCTGGCCGAGGCCCATGCCGTCAGCGGCAGCGGCTTCACCTCGGGACTGCTGCACCCGATTCTGGGGCTGGACCATCTGCTGGCGATGGTCAGCGTCGGCATTCTCAGCGCCCAGCTCGGCGGGCGGGCGATCTGGCTGGTGCCAGCGGCTTTCGTCAGCTGCATGATTCTGGGCGGGGTCCTGGGCATTCTGGGGATTTACTGGCCGTTCGTGGAGCTGGGCATCACGATGTCGGTGATTCTGCTCGGCATCGCCCTGGCGGCCCACGGTCACATCCCCGTGGCGGTGGGGCTGGGGCTGGCCGGCTTTTTCGGCATCTTTCACGGCCATGCCCACGGCACCGAGATGCCGGAAGTGGCCGAACCGGTCTGGTTCACCCTCGGCTTTGTCACCGGCACCGTCGCCATGCACCTGACCGGGGTCGCCATCGGTCTGGCCGCCGAGCCCCTGCCTTCCGGGGATCAGTGGCTTCGCTACCTCGGCGCCGGGGTGGCCGGGATCGGGGTGCATATCCTTTACGAGCTGCTCATGCCCATGGAGATGCTCTGACCGGCGATGGATCACATCCGTATCCGTGGGGCCCGCACCCACAACCTCAGGAACATCGATCTGGATCTGCCGCGCGACAAGCTGATCGTCATCACCGGGCTGTCCGGCTCGGGCAAGTCGTCCCTGGCCTTCGACACCCTCTACGCCGAGGGTCAGCGCCGTTACGTGGAGTCGCTGTCGGCCTACGCGCGCCAGTTTCTGTCGATGATGGAAAAGCCCGATGTGGATCACATCGAGGGGCTGAGTCCGGCGATCTCCATCGAGCAGAAATCCACCTCCCACAACCCCCGTTCCACCGTGGGCACGGTGACGGAAATCTACGATTACCTGCGGCTGCTGTTCGCCCGCGCCGGAACCCCCCGCTGCCCCGAACACGGCATCCCCCTGGAGGCCCAGACCGTCAGCCAGATGGTGGACGCCATCCTCGCCCTGGAGGCGGGAAGCCGCTGGATGCTGCTGGCGCCGGTGGTGCGCGGGCGCAAGGGGGAATACGTGCAGTTGCTGGAGGAGCTGCGCGGCCAGGGGTTCATCCGTGCCCGCATCGACGGTGAGATCTACGACCTGGACGACCCGCCCCGGCTGGATCTGCGCAAAAAGCACACCATCGAGGTGGTGGTGGACCGTTTCCGCATCCGCGCCGATCTGGGCCCGCGGCTGGCCGAGTCCCTGGAAACCGCCCTCAAGCTCACCGGCGGCATCGTTACCGTGGTGAGCATGGACGATCCCTCCCGGGTGCTGACCTTCTCCGACCAGTACGCCTGTCCCGAATGCGGTTACGCCCTGGAGGAACTGGAACCGCGCATCTTCTCCTTCAACAATCCCAAGGGGGCGTGTCCGGCCTGTGACGGTCTCGGGATGCAGCCCTATTTTGATCCCGACAAGATCGTCCCCAATCCCAGGCTGAGCCTGGCCGCGGGGGCGATCCGCGGCTGGGACCGGCGTAACGCCTTCTACTTCGCCCTGTTGCGCTCCCTAGCGGCCCACTACGGCTTCGATCTGGAAGCGCCGTTCGAGCAGTTGCCCGAGGCCGTGCGCCGGGTGATTCTCTACGGCAGCGGCGGGGAGGTGATCGAATTCCGCTACTTCGGCAGCCGCGGCAAGGTCAAGCGCCATCCCTTCGAGGGGGTGATCCCGATCATGGAACGGCGCTACCGGGAAACCGATTCCAACGTGGTACGCGAGGAGCTGGCCAGGTATCTGGCCTCACGGCCCTGTCCCGAGTGCGGCGGCGCCCGGCTGGGGTTGGCGGCGCGCCACGTCTTCGTCGCCGACCGCAGCCTGCCGCAGCTGACTGCCCTGTCGATCCGTGACTGTCTGGCCTTCTTCGAGGCTCTGCGCCTGCCCGGCCGCCGCGGTCGGGTGGCGGAGAAGATCGTCCAGGAGATCCGCACCCGCCTGTCGTTCCTGGTCAACGTCGGCCTCGACTATCTGAGTCTCGACCGCAGTGCCGACACCCTCTCCGGCGGTGAGGCCCAGCGCATCCGCCTGGCGAGCCAGATCGGCGCCGGTTTGGTGGGGGTGATGTACGTCCTCGACGAGCCTTCCATTGGTCTGCACCAGCGCGACAACCAGCGCCTGCTCGACACCCTGATCCAGCTGCGCGATCTGGGCAATACCGTGATCGTGGTGGAGCACGACGAGGACGCCATCCGCGCCGCCGATCACGTGGTGGACATCGGCCCCGGCGCCGGGGCTCACGGGGGGCGGGTGGTGGCGGAAGGCCCGCCCGAGGCCGTCTGCGCCGTGCCCGAGTCCCTCACCGGCCGCTATCTGAGCGGGGCCGAACGCATCGAGGTGCCGCATTCCCTGACCCCTCCCGACCCCAGGCGCCAGCTGGTGGTGCGCGGCGCCCGCGGCAACAATCTCCAGGGCATCGACGTGGCCTTCCCCGTGGGCCTGTTCACCTGCGTCACCGGCGTTTCCGGTTCCGGCAAGTCCACGCTGGTCAACGACACCCTGTATCCGGCGGCGGCCCGCCGCCTCAACGGCGCCGACCTGACCCCGGCGCCCTGCGACGGCATCGACGGCCTCGAGCATCTGGACAAGGTGGTGGACATCGACCAGAGTCCCATCGGCCGCACGCCCCGTTCCAATCCGGCCACCTACACCGGCCTTTTCACCCCCATCCGCGAGTTGTTCGCCGCCACCCCCGAAGCCCGCGCCCGCGGTTACACCCCGGGGCGCTTCAGTTTCAACGTCAGGGGCGGACGCTGCGAGGCCTGCAAGGGGGACGGCGTCATCAAGGTGGAGATGCACTTCCTGCCGGACATCTACGTCCACTGCGACGTCTGCAAGGGGAAGCGCTACAACCGCGAAACCCTGGAGATCCGCTACAAGGGCAAGACCATCCACGAGGTCCTGGAAATGACCGTGGAGGAGGCGCTGGACTTCTTCGACGCGGTGCCGGTCATTGCTCGCAAGCTTCAAACGCTGATGGACGTGGGGCTGGGTTACCTCACCCTGGGGCAGAACGCCGTCACCCTCTCCGGCGGCGAGGCCCAGCGGGTCAAGCTGGCGCGCGAGCTGTCCAAGCGCGACACCGGCCGCACCCTCTACATCCTCGACGAGCCCACCACCGGCCTGCATTTCCACGACATCCGCCAGCTCCTCGCGGTGCTGCACCGCCTGCGCGACCAGGGCAATACCGTGATCGTCATCGAGCACAACCTCGATGTCATCAAGACCGCCGACTGGATCGTCGATCTGGGGCCGGAGGGCGGGGCCGGGGGCGGCCGGGTGATCGCCGCCGGAACGCCGTGGCAGGTGGCGGAAAACCCGGCTTCCCATACCGGCCGTTTTCTCCGTCCCAAACTGTTAGAATGGCGGCAAACGTCTGCGGAGGGGTGCGATGACCGCGGTCAAGCAAGCATCCAGGCCCACGGTTGAGGAATACCTCGACTTCGAGCAGAAAAGCTTCGAGATCAAGCACGAATACCTGGCCGGCGAGATCTGGGCCATGGTGGGCGGCACTGACCGCCACAATCTCGTGGCCTTGAATCTGGCCAGTTTCCTGAAGGCGAAATTGCGCGGCACCCCCTGCCGCACCTTCATGGCGGACATGAAACTGCGCATCGATGCCGCCGATGCTTTCTTCTATCCCGACGTCTTCGTCACCTGCGACCGGCGCGACCGCGACGAGCGCCTCTACAAGCGCCACGCCCTGTTCGTCGCCGAGGTGGTCTCCCCTTCCACCGAGCTTTTCGACCGCGGCCGCAAGTTCCATTGCTACCGCCAGTCGCCCAGTCTGCAGGAATACTGGCTCATCGATCCGAATCGCATCGCGGTGGATGTCTATCGCCGTTTCGGCGACGACTGGCTGCTGCACGGCTACGACGCCGACGACGGGGAGATCCCGCTGGCCGCCCTGGAACTGACCATCGGCGTGGGCGAGCTGTATGAAGACGTGTTGTGACCGGCTGTAAATGCAACGGAGGACTGAATGGGAGATTTCTTTCAGAACGGCGTCGTTACCACCCTGCACCGCCTGTCGGACCGGCCGCTGGAGGCGCTGGAGGAGGAGCTGATCCGCTTTTCCCGCCACCGGCCCATGTCGCTGGTGCTGCCGTCGCTGTATTCGGAGCTGGAAGGGCGGGCGCTGCCGGCGATCCTGGAGGAACTGGCCCGGGTGCCGTATCTGAATGAGATCGTCATCGGTCTCGACCGGGCCGACGAGGACCAGTTCCGCCACGCCCGGGAATTTTTCGGCCGCCTGCCCCAGCATCACCGCATCCTGTGGCATGACGGGCCGCGCCTGCGGGAACTGGACCGGCTTCTCGCCTCCCAGGGGCTGGCGCCCCAGGAGCCGGGCAAGGGGCGCAACGTCTGGTACTGTTACGGCTACGTCATCGCCTCCGGCAAGGCCGACGTCATCGCCCTCCACGATTGCGACATTCTCACCTACAGCCGCGAGATGCCGGCGCGGCTGTTCTATCCGGTGGCCAACCCGGCCCTCAACTACCGTTTCTGCAAGGGCTATTATTACCGCGTCGCCGGCGGCCGCATCCACGGCCGCGTCACCCGCCTGATGCTGACGCCCCTGGTGCGGGCCCTGAAGACCGTCATCGGCCCGCTGGACTATCTGGAATTCCTCGACAGCTTCCGCTATCCCCTGGCGGGGGAGTTCTCCATGCGCGTGGACGTGGTGCGGGAGATCCGCATCCCAAGCGACTGGGGCCTGGAGATCGGGGTGCTGTCGGAAGTCCACCGCAACCACGCCCACAGCCATTTCTGTCAGGTGGAGATCGCCGATGCCTACGATCACAAGCACCAGCCGGTGTCCCAGGACAATCCGGAGGCCGGTCTGGCGAAGATGAGCATGGACATCTGCAAGGCGCTCTACCGCAAACTGGCGACCATGGGCTGCGTCCTCCACCAGGAAACCTTCCGCGCCCTCAAGGCCACCTACTACCGCATCGCCCTGGATTTCGTCGACCGCTACTACAGCGAAGCTCGCATCAACGGCCTGGCCTTCGACCGTCACGCCGAGGAGCAGATGGTGGAACTGTTCGCCCAGCACATCTGGCTCGCCGGCGAACAGTTTCTGGAAAATCCGATGGAAACCCCCTTCATCCCCAGCTGGAACCGGGTGGTGAGCGCCTTGCCCGATTTTCTCGACCGGCTCTACCAGGCGGTCGAGGAGGACAACGCCTAGGCCTGCGCCAGCCAGGCCACCCCATAGGGCGGCAGGGCGATTTCCGCCTCCACCCGTTCGCCGCTCAACAGCTCATGCCACTGGCCGCCGGGCAGCGGGATCAGGCGGGGCTGGGCGGTGACGTTGTGGAGCGCCAGCAGGGTCTGGCTTTGCGTCTGGCGGCGGACGGCGAAGACGGCGGGCCCCAGGTCGAGGACCTGCTGCGGGGCGTCGGGGTGGAAGGCCGGTTGCCGGCGGCGCATTCCGGCCAGACGGCGCAGCTCGGTGAACACCCGGGCCTGGGGGGAGTGGGGATCGGCCAGGCGGGTCTGGAGCGCATTCCAGTCCCATTTGTGACGGTTGATGGCCCGGGGGGCGCCGGTTTGCTCGACGCCTTCGCGGTCGTTTTCGGTGCCCAGTAGGCTGAGGATGTAGAAGGCGGCGATGCCCTGCAGCGCCAGCATGATGGCGTGGGCGCAGCGGTGCCGTTCGACGGCCAGGCCGTCGCGGCCCTTGACGGTACCCTGCATGGCGCTGAACCAGGCGATGTTGAGCTCGTAGGGGGCGCGGCCGCCGTCGGGGGTGGCGCGCCAGGAAACCAGCCCGTCCAGTTCCTGCATCCCGGCCACCAGGCGGTCGATTTCCTCCGACGGGACGATTCCCTCCAGAGGCCGCAGGCCGATGCCGTCGTGGCAGGCGAGGAAGTTGAGGAAGGTGCAGCCCGGAGGCGGCGGTTCCAGATTCGCCGCCCAATGGTTGAGATAGCCGGCATCGCCGGTGTAGAGGGCGTGAAGCACCAGGGGTGGCAGGGGGAATTGATAGACCACGTGCGCCTCGTCCCCCTGACCGAAATAGCGGATGTTCTCGGCGTGGGGGACGTTGGTTTCGGTGATGAGCAGGGTGTCCGGGGCCGCCTGTTCCACCACGTCCCGCAGCAGTTTGACCACCTCGTGGGTTTCCGGCAGATGGATGCAGGGGGTGCCGATCTTCTTCCACAGATAGGCGATGGCGTCGAGGCGGATCAGCCGGGCGCCCTTGCCCAGATAGTACAGGAGGATGTCCAGGTATTCGAACAGGACCTTGGGGTTCTGGAAGTTGACGTCGATCTGGTCCGGGCTGAAGGTGGTCCAGACCCAGCGCGGGCCGCGCACGGTTTCGAAACGGGTCAGCAGTGGGGTGGTGCGGGGGCGGACCACCTGCGACAGGTCGGTGTCGGGATCGACTTCGATGAAATAGTCGCGGCCCGGGTCCAGGTCGCGCAGATAATTCTGGAACCAGGCGTGCCGGCTGGAGACGTGGTTGATGACCAGGTCCGTCATCAGGCGGAAGTCGCGGGCGATGGCCTCCACCTCGGGCCAGTCGCCCAGTGCGGGATTGACCCGCAGATAGTCGATGACCGCAAAGCCGTCGTCGGAGCTGTAGGGGAAGTAGGGCAGGATGTGGACGCTGCTGACCGTGTCGCCCAGATGCGCGGTCAAAAACCGGTGCAGGGTGCGCAGCGGCGTTTCATCCGGCTTGCGGATGCTGTCGCCGTAGGTGATGAGCAGCAGGTCGTGCTCGCGCCACAGCGAGGACGGCGCCGGGTGGGGTTCCGGGGCGAAACCGGCCAGCTTTTCCAGCAGGTGGTCGGTGAGCGCCTCGGCCTGCGCCTCGCCGTAGAGGAACGCCAGGCGTTTGCGGATTCGCTGGCGGTATTCGGAGGGGAAGCGGCCGTTCATTCGCGCTCTTCGTGGAAGGCGTCGTCATCGCCGCGGGCAGGGAAGTCCTCATCTTCCCATTCCTCGCTGCCTTCCTCCAGGCCCATCTCCGAATAGGGAATGTCGTCCGGCTCCACGTCGTCCAGGGGGGCGGCCCAGTCTTCCGGGGGTTCGATGGGCTCCAGGTTCAGCGCCTGCCAGGCGTCGAAGTCCAGTTCGTCGATGTTGCCGTCGTGGTATTGGATTTCGATGGCGCCGGAATCCTCGTCGACGGCGACGACCTCGAATTTCTGATCGGTTTCCAGGTCCAGATACCAGTTGCCGACGATCGGATCGAGTTCGTTCATGGCAGCCTCCGTAATCGAGGGGGGTTCCGCTTAATATAGCACAGCTCAGCGCCGTTGCCGATGGTTGCGGATGATCTCGTAGGCTTCGCGGATCTTCTGGGTTTTTTCGGTGGCGATCCTGACCATCTCCTCCGGCAGCCCCTTGGCCACCAGCTTGTCGGGATGATGCTGGCTCATGAGACGGCGATAGGCTTTCTTGATTTCGGCGTCGCTGGCATCGGGGGAGACGCCGAGCAGGGCGTAGGCGTCGCTCAGGCTGGGCTGCTGGCGCCGGGGGGGCGGACGGTGGCCGTGGCGCTGCTGGTACTGATGCTGGGCGTAAGCCTGGGTAAAACGCAACTGGGCCTCGATGAAGGCGCGCAGGGCCTGGAACTCAAAGCGGGAGAAGCCCAGCCGCTGGCAGATGTGCAGCAGCAGGCGCTCCTCGGTGGGGTGGAGACGGCCGTCGGCGTAGGCGGCCTGGAGCTGGATCTCCAGAAACAGGCGGATCAGCGACGAGCGCCGTCCCACTTCCTGACGGAACTGGTCGAGGGTGGCGTCGAGGGGAAAGTTCGGCGACTTTCCCTCGCGGAACAGGCGGATGGCGGTTTCCCGCAGATGCGGCGGCAGGTCCATGCGGTCCATGATCTGGCGGGCGACGGCGATCTCCTCCTCGGTGACGCGGCCGTCGGCCTTGGCCAGATGGCCCATGACCGAGAAGGTGGCGGTGAAGAAGGCCATCTGGATGCGTTCCTGCTGTCCGGCGTCCATGCGCGGCAGCGATTCGAACTCGCCCAGGCCGCGGTCGAACTGATGGCCGACGACGGCGCCCAGCAGCGCGCCCAGGGGGCCGCCGAGCATGAAACCGAAGGTGCCGCCCAAAACTTTGCCTAACCAGCTCATCGGTGCTTGCAATCTCCAGTAAAATCAGCATTATGACACGTTTGCCCGACCAGGAAAAAACGCCCATGCCCCCCGAGACCCTGTTCGAATCCCATCTCAAATCCCTCAAGCTGCTGGGCCGCGGCAAGGTCCGCGACATCTATGCCATCGACGCCGAGCGTCTGCTGATCGTCACCACCGACCGGCTGTCCGCCTTCGACGTGGTGTTCCCCGATCCGATCCCCCGCAAGGGGCAGGTGCTGACGGCGGTGTCCAGCTTCTGGTTCCGGCGTCTGTCGCACCTGATCCCCAACCATCTGCTCGACGTGCCGCTGGCGGACATTCTCCCGGACGCGGCCGAGCGCGACCAGGTGGAAACCCGGGCGGTGGTGGTGCGCCGCCTGAAGCCGTTGCCGGTGGAGGCCATCGTGCGTGGCTACCTGATCGGTTCCGGCTGGAAGGATTATCAGCGCACCGGCAGCGTCTGCGGCATCGAACTGCCGCCGGGACTGCGCCTGGCCGAGAAGCTGCCCGAGCCCATCTACACCCCTTCCACCAAAGCCGAGATCGGCACCCACGACGAGAACATCGACTTCGAGCGCACCGTCGAACTGCTGGGCCGGGAAACGGCCGAGAAAGTGCGCCAGGTCAGTTTGCGGATCTATACCGAGGCGGCGGCCTACGCCTTGGAGCGCGGCATCATCATCGCCGACACCAAGTTCGAGTTCGGCCTCGACGAGAAGGGCGAACTGTACTGGATCGACGAGGCCCTGACGCCGGATTCCTCCCGTTTCTGGCCGGCGGAGCAGTACCGGGTCGGCGTCAGCCCGCCGAGCTTCGACAAGCAGTTCGTGCGCGATTACGTCGAAGCCATCGGCTGGAACAAACGGCCCCCGGCCCCCAGGTTGCCGCCGGAGATCATCGCCAAGACCGCGGAGAAGTACCGCGAGGCCCAGCGGCGGCTGCTGGGGGAGGGCTAGAGCCAGCCGTGTTCGGCGAAGGAAAAGGTTTCCCCGTCGCCGACCACCACGTGGTCGAGCACGCGGATGTCGAACAGCCCCAGCGCCTGCACCAGACGGGCGGTGATCTGGCGGTCGGCGCCGCTGGGGCTGGGATCGCCGGAAGGGTGGTTGTGGGCGAAGATGACGGCGGCAGCGTTCAGTTCCAGAGCCCGGCGCGCCACCTCGCGGGGATGGACGCTGGCCCCGTCGATGGTGCCGCGGAACAGCGGCTCGTAGGCGATCAGGCGGTGGCGGGTGTCGAGAAACAGGGCGGCGAAGACCTCGTAGGGCTGATCGCGCAGCTGGCGCAGCAGGAAGGCGCGGGTCACCTGCGGCGAGGTCAGGGCTTCGCCCCGCTGCAGGCTCTCGTACAGATGGCGGCGGGCCATCTCCAGCGCCGCCTGCAGTTGCACGTATTTGGCGCTGCCCAGCCCCTTGCAGGCGGTGAAAGTCTTGGCGTCGGCCTGAAGCAGGGCACGCAGGGAGCCGAAGCGGGCCAAGAGTTCGCGGGCCAGGTCCACGGCGGTCTTTCCCGGGATGCCGGTGCGCAGGAAGATCGCCAGCAGTTCGGCGTCGGACAGGGCCTGGGGGCCGCGTTGCAGCAGTTTCTCCCGCGGGCGCTCGCCCTCGGGCCAGTCGCGAATCGTTTTCATAGTTTGCAAGCATAGATGGAATTTCAAACGCTGTCCCGGCGCCGGATCCTGCTCGGCATCAGCGGCGGCATCGCCGCCTACAAGGCCGCCGAGCTGGTGCGGCTGCTGCGGCAGGCCGGCGCCGAGGTCCAGGTGGTGATGACCGAAGCTGCCACCCGCTTCATCACCCCGTTGACCCTGCAGGCCCTGTCGGGGCGGCCGGTGCGGACCGGCCTGTTCGACTCCCGGGCGGAGGCGGCCATGGGGCACATCGAACTGGCGCGCTGGGCCGAACAGGTGGTGATCGCCCCGGCGAGCGCCGATTTTCTGGCTAGACTCAAAGCAGGGATGGCCGATGATCTTTTGGCCACCCTGTGCCTGGCGACCGAAGCGCCCATCGCCGTGGTGCCGGCGATGAACCGGGTCATGTGGCAGCATCCGGCGACCCGGGAAAACATCGCCGTGCTGCGGCAGCGGGGCGTCGAAGTCTGGGGCCCGGCCAGCGGCGGCCAGGCTTGTGGCGAGGAAGGACCGGGACGGATGCTGGAGCCGGCGGAGATTCTCGCCCGTCTCGGCGCCCGCCGCAACGGTGCCCTGGCCGGCAGGCGGGTGTTGATCACCGCCGGCCCGACCCGCGAGGCCATCGATCCGGTGCGTTTCCTCAGCAATCGCAGCTCCGGCAAGATGGGCTACGCTCTGGCCTGGGCCGCCCGGGAGGCCGGGGCCGAGGTGGTGCTGGTGAGCGGCCCGGTGTCTCTGACTCCGCCGGCCGGTGTCGAGGTGGTCGCGGTGGAAAGCGCGGCGCAGATGTATGCCCAGGTAATGGCGCAGGTAACCGACTGCGACGTTTTCATCGGCGCGGCGGCGGTGGCCGATTACACGCCGGTGACGGCGGCGGGGCAGAAGATCAAGAAGCACCGCGACCGGCTGCAGCTGGAACTGGTCAGGACCCCCGACATTCTGGCCGCGGTCGCCGGCCATCGACCGCGCCCTTTCACTGTCGGTTTCGCCGCCGAAACCGAGCGGGTGCGGGAGTACGCCCGTGACAAGCTGGCGCGCAAGGGATTGGATCTGATCGCCGCCAATCCGGTCGGGCCCAGTCAGGGATTCGACCGGGACGACAACACCCTGTGGGTATTGTGGCCCGGCGGGGAACGGGATTTGGGCACGGCCTCCAAGCGGGAGCTGGCCCGGCGACTGATAACCTTGATCGGCGAACGTTATGGACAAGAAAATTCAACTGAAAATTCTCGATGACCGTCTGGGGCGGGAGATCCCCCTGCCGCACTACGCCACCGAGGGGGCGGCCGGGCTGGATCTGCGGGCCTGTCTGCAGGCGCCGCTGACCCTGGCACCCGGGGAAACTGCCTTGATCCCCACTGGGCTGGCCATTCATATCGGCGATCCCTCCCTGGCAGCGGTGCTGCTGCCCCGTTCCGGCCTCGGCCACAGGCACGGCATCGTCCTCGGCAATCTCGTGGGGCTGATCGATTCCGACTATCAGGGCGAAGTGATGGTGTCGTGCTGGAACCGGGGTTCCGAGCCCTTCACCATCGAGGTGGGAGAGCGCATCGCCCAGATGGTGTTCGTGCCGGTGGTGCAGGTGGCGTTCGAAACCGTCACCGACTTTCCCCCCAGCCGGCGCGGTGGCGGCGGTTTCGGGCACACCGGGCGGCACTGACCATGAGTCTGGCACGCTGGTTGATCGTCCTCCTCGTCGTCGCCGTGCTGGCGCTGACGCTGGCGGTGGGCGGGGTGTATGTCCTCTCCTGGCGCCAGGCCCAGGAAGATCGGGCATCGCACTGGGCCGCCTACGCCAAGGCGGTTGCCGCCCAAGTCGGCGCCCGGGCCGAGGGCATGCAGCAGCTGGTCGATGCCCTGGCGCGCGATCCCCGCTGGGAAACCGAACTAGTCCAGCAGCCCTGGGAGGCCATCGAAGTCCGGTTGCAGCGGATGCTCCCGGACGCCCTGTGGGTGCGTCTGCTTCCCGCCGGCAGCGATGCCGGCCAGGGCGCGCTCAGTTTCGCCGATCTGGACCTGGCCCAGCGGGCCGTGAGCGCCACCCCACCATTGGCGATGCACGGTCTCGGCACTCCAGAGCGGCATCTGGCCCTCGCCCGCGCGATCCGCAGCGGCGACCAGGTGTTGGCGGTGCTGCTGGTGGCGCTGGACCCGAAATGGCTGCAGCGCGCTCTGACACCGCCGCCTGCCGGCGCCTACGCCCTGATGCAAGGCCAAGCGATGCTGGCGTTTCGGGGTGATATTGCGCTCAAAGCTATGAAGCCAGGCAGCCGGTTTCCGGTGGTGGGGACGGAATGGGAGGTTGTTTACTGGCCTGTCTGGACAGCTCCAAATCCGGTTTACGCGCTGGCTTTCTGGGGTGTGGCGATGGCGGTCATTGCATTGATCGGCTATTTGGGATGGCGCTGGATCACCCGATCGTTACAAGCGGATGTGGACATACTACTGCGTTTCATCGACGACTGGCGTTTGGGGAAACGGCAGGAGTTCTATCCGCTCAAGGCTAAAGAACTGCAGCCATTGATCGACCGATTGCTGCTTTTGTCGCCTCCCGTCGACCGTGTGGAGCTCAAGGAGGAAGATGAGGCGTTGCGTCGGGAAGTCGAGCGAAAAACGCAAACCAATTCCACTACCGGAGAGGCAAGTGCAGACAGTACCGGATCCGGGGATGTGGCGGTGTCCGAGACCACCATCCACGTTCCCGCAAAGCGTGTTTTCCAACCCTGCGACCTCAGGGCGCCGTTTGCGGAACTGCCGGTGGAGGCATTTCAGGCCCTTGGCCAGGCGATCGGCACCGAAATCCAGGCCCAGGGCGAGCAGGCCGTGGTGGTGGGGCGGGACCGGCGTGAGGGCAGCGAGGCGCTGGCTGCCGCCCTCATCGAGGGGTTGCGCGCCAGCGGCCGGGATGTCATCGACCTCGATGCCGTTCCCGCTCCCCTGGTCCACTTCGGCTGTCATTATCTCAACGTCCGTTCCGGCCTGGTGGTCACGGGCGGGAGCTGCCCCCTGGAATACGGCGGCCTCAAGCTGACCATCGCCGGGGAGAGATGGTCCGGCAAGCGTCTTGCGGAACTGCGGCAGCGTCTGGCGGAAGGACAGTTCGCCAGCGGGATGGGACAGGTGGAAAGCCGTGACCTGCTGGCCGACTACATCGGCGCGGTGATGGACGACGTCCAGCTCGGGCGGCCGCTCAAGGTCATCGTCGATCTCGGTATCGGCACCGTCGGCGAGACGGTGACCGCCCTGTTGCGCACCCTGGGGTGCGAGGTGGAGGAAATCCGCAGCGAGGGACTGTTCGACCCGGCCCGACAGGGCGCGCTTGCGGCGCTGGGACAGCGGGTGGCGGCCGACGCGGAGGCCGAACTGGGGCTGGCGTTCGATGCCGACGGTGACCGACTGGCGGTGGTTGACGCCCGGGGGCGCTGGGTGCCCGCCGACCGGGTGCTGATGCTGCTGGCGGGGGACGTGTTGTCGCGGGAGCCGGGCAGCGATATCGTGGTCGACACCGAGTGCAGCCGCCATGCCTCCCGCTACGTGGTTCAGCACGGCGGCCGGCCGGTGACGGCATCGCCCCTGCCGTGCCGGCTGCAGGCCAAGCTGCAGGAAAGCGGGGCGGCGCTGGGGGGCGGCTTCAGCGGCCATCTGTGGTTCCGGGAACGCTGGATCGGCAGCGACGACGCCATCTATGGCGCTGCCCGGCTGGTGGAAGTGCTCTCGGCCGATCCCCTGGCTTCGGACGAGCTCTTCGCCGAACTGTCCCAGAGCGTCGTCAGTCCTTATCTGGAGACCCCGTTGGAATCGCTGGAGGAAACCGAGCGCACGCTGAAGCTGCTCCAGCAGACGGCGGACAGGTGCTTCGATGATGCCAAGGTCGATGCCAGTTTCGGGGTGCGCATCGATTTCGCCAGCGGCTGGGGGGCGGTGCGGGCGGCCTATGCCCGGCCGGCGCTGCAATTCCGTTTCGAGGCCGACGATACCGTGGCGCTGGAACGCATCCAGGGACGTTTCCGGGATTGGTTCGAAACCATCGAACTGGCGCTGCCGTTGCCATTTGACCAAATTGCGCCGCGCAAGCCCCCGCCTTCAGGCGTGGGGATAAGCGGCGCTCTGTAGCGGGTGTATACTATCGCTATGTCCAAGCGCAGCCAATCGCCCTCGTTCGTGTTGGAACTGCCCCTTCGGGTCGATGGAGCGGCGGATCGCACGTTGAAGGCCCGCTTCGAGGCGGCCCGGCAGGTGTACAACGCCTGCCTGGGGGAAACCCTGCGGCGGCTGGACCGGATGCAGTCCTCCGAGGATTGGCAGGCGTTGTTCAGCTACCGGGCGCTGCAGAAGCGGTATGGCCGCAGCATCCGCGACCGGGCGCCGTCCATGTTTCTGAACCTGCTGAACCGCAAGGCTGAAAGTGCTGTCGGGAAGCTGGTGGAATTTCCGACCCGCACCACCTGTTTGAGCCAGGTGTGCCACTGCGGGTCGAGGCATAAAAAGCCCCTCTCCCAACGCATCCATGCCTGTGGGTGTGGCGTGGTGATGCAACGCGATTTGTACAGCGCGTTTCTGGCCCGCTGCGTTGAGGGAGAGGACCTCCACGTGGGGCTGGCACGTAAACGCTGGCCGGCTGCGGAACCGCTCCTCCGGGCGGCGTGGAGGCAGGCAACCTGCAATGGCAGGGGCAAGGTTCCTGCCACCTTCGGGGCTTTTCGGAGGCGGAGCGGGTCGTCCGGGGAAGGTGGGACAGCCAAAGCCGAGGCTTCCATTCCCGGAAGGGATGGAAGAGAGGCGGCGGTGGTTCCCGCCAGAACCCCCGCCTTTAGGCGTGGGGAGGTTCAGCAGGGAGAAAAGTGAATGGAAAGCCAGAAACCGTTATCCGAACGCTACGCCGATCAGATCGCCCACGTTCTGATCGAGGCGCTGCCCTACATCCGCCGTTTCCGGGGCAAGACCCTGGTCATCAAGTACGGCGGCAACGCGATGGTGGACGACGCCCTCAAGCACAGCTTCGCCCGCGATGTGGTGCTGCTGAAGCTGGTGGGCATCAATCCGGTGGTGGTGCACGGCGGCGGGCCGCAGATCGGCCACCTGCTCGAGCGCCTGGGAAAAACCAGCCGTTTCGTCGCGGGCATGCGGGTGACCGACCGGGAGACCATGGACGTGGTGGAAATGGTCCTCGGCGGTCTGGTCAACAAGGAGATTGTCAACCTGCTCAACCAGCACGGCGGTCATGCCGTCGGCCTGACCGGCAAGGATGGCGGCCTGATCCGGGCGCGCAAGATCGTGCTGAAGCCCAGGGATCCTGCGGTGGATGCCTCGGAGATCATCGATCTGGGACACGTCGGTGAGGTGGAAAGCATCGACCCTGCCGTGGTGGACATGCTCGTCCACGGTGATTTCATTCCGGTCATCGCCCCCATCGGGGTGGGGGAGGACGGGGTGTCCTACAACATCAACGCCGATCTGGTGGCGGGCAAGCTCGCCCAGGTGCTGCAGGCGGAAAAGCTGATTCTGTTGACCAACACCCGCGGGGTGCTGGGCAAGGACGGGGAACTGCTGACCGGTCTGACCGCCGCGGAGGTGGAGAAGCTGATCGCCGACGGCACCATTTCCGGCGGCATGATTCCCAAGATCCGCTGCGCCCTGGACGCCATCGCCGGCGGCGTGCGCAGCGTCCACATCATCGACGGCCGGATCGAGCACGCGGTGCTACTGGAGCTTTTCACCGACCGGGGTATCGGCACCCTGCTGGGAGGAAAGGCTTAGGCCCGCTTCGATGAAGGGCGGAAATTCCGCCCGCAGCTGTCTGACCTTGTCGCTGTGGCACAGCGCCTGGCCGACGCTGGAGAGTTTGCAGCGCACGTCCAAAAACAGCGTATCCTTTTCCTTGCCGCGGATACGGGCGACGGTCAGGGCGATGTCGTCGTCCTGGCGGGGATCCTGGGTGTGGATGATGGCGGGGCTGCTGATGAAGATGGGCGTGGTGGCGTGGGTCTGTACGTAGATGCGCGCCAGCTGCCAGGCCCGCTCGCAGTCGATGCGGGGCCGGCAGGCGGCGATGCTGAGGATGACCCGCTGCTTGGCCGAAGGCTGGCTGTCGGGGCGGGTGGTGGCCACCGCATCGGCCTGGAAGTGCCGGCGCAGGCGGCGGAAGCGCTCCAGATCCTGGGTGAACTTGCGTTCCAGGGTTTCGCGGCTTTTTCTCTCGCTGGCGATCTTTTCCTCCGTCAAGCGGATCTGCTGCCGGATCGCCGCGATTTCCCCGGCCAGCGCCTTGGGAACCTTGCGGCCGTCGCGTTCGATTTGCGCCGCTTTGTGGATCTTCTGCTGCAGCAGGGCATCGAGGCGCCTGCGGTTGGTCTTCAGGACCCGGATGCGGGCGTCGATGGTGTTCAGCTGTCCCTGACGCGCCAGCTGCAGATCTTCCTCGCTGCGATAGGTGCGCAGCAGGGCACGGTCGCGGGCCAGCTGTTCCTCCAGCAGCCGTTTTTCCTCCCGGCGCAGCCGGGCGAGGTGGGCTTCGCGGGCCAGCTCCTCGGGGGTTTTGGGTTTGTCGACGACCTCGAGTTTGCGCAGCTGCTGCTTGTCGTAGATGATGCGCCGCTGGCGGGCCGCCTCTGCCGGCACCGTGTCGGAATAGTGAACCTTGCCGTGCGCGTCCACCCAACGGTAGAGCCTGGCGCCGTCTTTTTCGCCGAAGGCGGGCGCGGCCAATGCGATACCGAGGAAGAGCAGGGCGATACGATACATAACTTTAAGCGTAGACCTTTCCCGCGGCCGATCAAGCGCCGTAGTCGCGGCGGTAGGCGCGGATGGCTTCCAGCTCCGCCTGGAAACGCCCGCTTTCGGCCAGCCAGGCGATGACGTCATTCATGGTGACGATGGCCTGCACCGGCAGGCCGTAGTCCCGTTCGATGGCGGCGATGGCGGACAGGCCGTCGTCGGTCCGCTCCTGGCGGTCGAGGGCGATCAGCACCCCGCAGGGTTCGGCGCCGGCCCGGCGGATGATTTCCACCGATTCGCGCACCGAGGTGCCGGCGGTGATGACGTCGTCGACGATCAATACCCGGCCCTGGAGCGGGGCGCCCACGATGAGCCCGCCCTCGCCGTGGTCCTTGGCCTCCTTGCGGTTGAAGGCGTAAGGGTAGTCCTTGTCGTAGCGCTGGGCGAGGGCGATGGCGGTGGCGCAGGCGAGGGGAATGCCCTTGTAGGCCGGTCCGTACAGCATGTCGCAGCTCAGGGGGCTGTTTTCCAGGGCGTCGGCGTAGAAACCGCCGAGCTGGCGCAGGCGTTCGCCGCTGTTGAACAGGCCGGCGTTGAAGAAGTAGGGGCTGATCCGCCCGGACTTGAGCTGGAAGCGGCCGAAGCGCAGGGCCCCGGCGTGGATGGCGAATTCGATGAACTGGCGTTGATAGGGGTACATCGGTGATGCGGATCGGGTTGAGGGAAGCCTATCTTACCGCGTATCGCTCAGGTGGTGAGACGGGTCAGCACGGTGTCGAGAAAATTCCAGCCCGTGGCGCTGCAGCGGAACGTGTCGCCATCGCCTTCGAGCAGGCCCTGTTCCTGCAGGGGCGCCAATGCCGGCGCCAGGTGGGAGAAGGGCAGGCCGGTGCGGGCTTCGAATTCGCCGCGGCGAAAGCCCTCCCGCAGCCGCAGGGCGTTCATCAGAAACTCCAGCGGCCGCTCGGTGGGGGCGATGTCCTGCCGGCCGCCGAGGCGGGCGGGGGTCCCGGACTTCTCCAGGTAATGCCGCGGGTGACGGATCTTATGGCTGCGGACGATCCGGTTTTCGGCGGCGAAGGTCAGCTTGGCGTGGGCCCCGGCGCCGATGCCGAGATAGTCGCCGAAGCGCCAGTAGTTGAGGTTGTGGCGGCAGCGCTGGCCCGGGCGGGCGTAGGCGGAAATTTCGTAGCGCTCAAAGCCTGCCCGGGCCAGACGTTCCAAGCCGGCCGTCTGCATCGCCCACAGGCGGTCGTCGTCGGGCAGCGGCGGGGGATACTTGGCGAACAGAGTGTTGGGTTCCAAAGTCAGCTGATACCACGACAGATGGGTCGGCTCCAGAGCGAGGGCGGTGTCGAGATCGTGGCGCGCGTCGGCCAGCGTCTGTCCGGGGAGGCCGAACATCAGGTCGAGGTTGATGCGTTCGAATCCCGCCCGCCGGGCGGTCTCCACCGCCTGGACGGCCTCTGCGGCCGTGTGGATCCGTCCTAGGCGCCGGAGTTTGTCGTCCTGGAAGGACTGGACGCCCAGTGACAGCCGGTTGATGCCAAGCGCCCGGAAGGCCTCGAATTTGGCGCTTTCCACCGTGCCGGGGTTGGCCTCGAGGGTGATCTCGATGTCGTCGGCCCAGGGCAGCCGGGCCCGGATGCCCGCCAGCAGGCGGGAGAAGGATTCCGGGGAGAACAGGCTGGGGGTGCCGCCGCCGAAGAAAATGGCGATCAACGGCCGCGCCCCGAGGGTTTCAAGGTCCTGGTCCAGATCGGCCAGCAGGGCCTCGACGTAGGCGCGCTCCGGCAATTCCCCGGCTACGGCGTGGGAGTTGAAATCGCAGTAGGGGCATTTGCGCACGCACCAGGGGAGGTGGACATACAGGCTCAGGGGCGGGGTCTGCAGCATGTCTTCAGGGATCGTCGCGTTCCGCGCTGAGACGCAGATACAGGCGGTGGAGTTCCGCCACCTGGCGCGCCAGATGGGCCAGATCCCGGTCGTTGACGATGACGTCGTCGGCGACAGCCAGCCTTTCGAGGCGGCCGGCCTGGCTGGCCAGGATCCGGCGGATCAGCGCCTCGTCCCAGCCGTCGCGGTGTCTGACCCGTTCGATCTGGAGGGCTTCGGGGCAGTCCACCACCAGAACCCGGTCGACCCGCCCCCGGGCGCCGGTTTCCACCAGCAGGGGGATGGCGATGACCACGTAAGGGGCTTTGAGCGCCTGCAGGCGGCGTTCCAGTTCCGAGAAGATGCGGGGGTGGAGGATGGCCTCCAGGCGGGCCTTGGCGGCAGGATCGCTGAAGACGAGCTCGCGCAGGCGGGCCCGGTCCAGCCGGCCGTCTGCGGTCAGGATCCTGGGGCCGAAGGCATCGACCAGGGCGCCCAGGGCCGGACGGCCCGGCCGCACCAGGTCACGGGCGATCTCGTCGGTGTCGATGACAGGAACGCCGTGACGTTGGAACAGCCGGGCCACGGTGCTCTTGCCGCTGCCGATGCCGCCGGTCAGGACAATCTTCAGCATTCAGGCGATGCCGGTCAGGTGCAGATACCACTGGGTCAGTTCCCGGCCCCAGAGCAGGGCGATCCAGCCGGCCACCGCCAGATAGGGGCCGAAGGGAATGGGCTGGCCGCGGTCCCGCCCCTGCAGCAGGATCAGGGCGATGCCGGCGATCGCGCCCACCAGGGAGGAGATCAGGATGATCAGGGGCAGCATCTGCCAGCCGAGCCAGGCGCCGAAGACGGCCAGCAGCTTGAAGTCTCCATACCCCATGCCCTCCTTGCCCGTGAGCAGGCGGAAGACCTGATACACGCTCCACAGGACCAGGTAACCGGCCGCAGCGCCAATGACTCCCGAACGCAGGTCGGTGAACAGACCGGCGACGTTGAGGAGCAGTCCCAGCCACAACAGCGGCAGGGTGATGGCGTCGGGGAGCAGCTGGTGGTCGATGTCGATGGCGCTGAGGGCGACGAGACTCCAGGTCAGCACCAGTCCCCACAGGGTCTGGAACGAGACGCCGAAACGCCAGGCGACCGCCAGGGACACCAGGGCGGTCAACAACTCGACCACGGGATAACGCAGGGAGATCGGCGCCCGGCACTGGCTGCAGCGTCCCCGCAGCAGCAGCCAGCTGAGCAGGGGGATGTTCTCCCAGGCGCGGATGGGATGGCCGCAGTGGGGGCAGTGGGAAGCCGGCCGGACCAGATCGAAGCGCTCCGTGACCGGCTCTTCCTGAAGGCCGAGAAAGGCCCGGCATTCCTGGCGCCAGCGCCGTTCCAGCATCACCGGCAGGCGGTGGATGACCACGTTGAGGAAACTGCCCACCAGCAGGCCGAGAACGAACACGGCGCCGTAGAACAGGGCCGGCACCTGCTGCAGCAGCGCCAGCATCAGACGACGGATCCCAGTTTGAAGATCGGCAGGTACATGGCGACCACCAGGCCGCCGACGACGATTCCGAGGAAGGCCATGATCATCGGTTCCATCAGGCTGCTGAGGTTGTCGACGGCATTGTCCACTTCTTCTTCGTAAAAGTCAGCCACTTTCGACAGCATGCTGTCGATGGAGCCGGATTCCTCGCCGATGGCGACCATCTGCACCACCATGTGGGGGAACAGATTGGTCTGGCGCATCGCCTGCTGCAGCTGCTGGCCGGTGGCGACCTGCTCGCGGATCTCCAGGATGGCGTCGCTGTAAACGGCGTTGCCGGCGGCCCCGGCCACCGACTCCAGCGCCTCCACCAACGGTACGCCGGCGGCCGACATGGTAGCCAGGGTGCGGGCGAAGCGGGCGATGGCGGACTTGTGCAGGATCTGCGGGCCGATGATGGGGATTCTCAGGAACATCCGGTCCAGGAAATGGCGGAAGGCCTGGGAGCGTTTGTAGACGTAGTTGAAACCGAAGACGGCGGCGACCAGGGCCCCGAGCAGGTAGTACCAGTTGGCCTGCATGAAGCGGGACATTTCGATCACCAACTGAGTGAAGGCGGGCAGATCGGCGCCGAAGCCCTTGAACAGCTCCTCGAACTGCGGCACCACGAAGATCAGCAGGATGGCGGTGACGATGCAGGCGACCACCACCACCGCGGCCGGATAGGTCAGGGCCTTTTTCACCTTGGCCTTGAGGGATTCGGTCTTTTCCTTGTAGGTGGCGATCTTGTCCAGCAGGGTTTCCAGCACCCCGGCCCGTTCCCCGGCTTCCACCAGGTTGCAGAACAGGTCGTCGAAGTAGAGGGGATGTTTTCGCAGGGCTTCGGTCAGGGTGCTGCCGGCCTCGATGTCGGCCTTGATCCCCAGCAGCAGTTCCTGCATGCTGGGATTTTCATGGCCGCGGCCGACGATGTCGAAGGCCTGCACCAGCGGCACCCCGGCGGCGAGCATGGTGGCCAGCTGGCGGCTGAAGACGGCGATGTCCTTGGTGGTGATCTTCTTCTTGCGGGCGCCGAACAGGGGTTTGGGTTTCTTCCTGACCTTGACCGGCTTGATGCCCTGCTGGCGCAGCTGGGCTTTGACCAGGGTCTCGCTCTTGCCGGGCTGCTCGCCCTTGACGCGCTTGCCGCTTTTGTCGAGCCCCTCCCAGGTGAAAATCTCCAGGGTTTCCTTTGTGGGTGCTTTGGCTGCCATGGCTTATTCCTGTGTCACACGGTCGATTTCTTCCAGGGTGGTGATCCCCTCACGGACTTTGTTGAGGCCGGAGGCGCGCAGGTCGTTGATGCCCTCCTGACGGGCCTGGTCGGCGAGCTGCATGGCGTTGGCGCCTTCGATGATCAGCCGTTGGATCGGGGGGGAGATCGGCATGACCTGGTAGATGCCCACCCGGCCTTTGTAACCCTTGGTGCAGTGGTCGCAGCCTTCCGGGTTGGCGCTGAAGAGGACCAGATCGTCCAGCTCGTCCTCCCGAAAGCCCGCCTGGACCAGAACCTCCGGCGGGAGCCGGGCTTCCTGTTTGCAGTATTGGCACAGACGCCGGGCCAAGCGCTGGGCCAGGATCAGATTGATCGACGAGGCGATGTTGAACGGCGGGACCCCCATCTGGGCCAGGCGGTTCAGGGTCTGGGGGGCGTCGTTGGTGTGCAGGGTGGAGAGCACCATGTGGCCGGTCTGGGCCGCCTTGACGGCGATTTCGGCGGTTTCCAGGTCGCGGATCTCCCCCACCATGATGATGTCCGGGTCCTGGCGCAGAAAGGCGCGCAGGGCCTCGGCGAAAGTCAGGCCGGCCTTGGGGTGGACGTTGACCTGGTTGATGCCGGGGACGGTGATTTCCACCGGATCCTCGGCGGTGGAAATGTTGCGGTCCGGGGTGTTGAGGATGTTGAGGGCGGTGTAGAGGGTCACCGTTTTGCCGCTGCCGGTGGGGCCGGTGACCAGGATCATGCCGTAGGGCTTGTGGATGGCCTTGAGGAACAGTTCCTGTTGGTCCGGTTCGAAGCCCAGCTTGTCGATGCCGATCTGGGCGCTGGTGGGATCCAGGAGACGCAGCACCACCTTCTCCCCGAACAACGTGGGGCAGGTGTTGACACGGAAATCGATGGCCTTGTTGCGCGACAGCTTCATCTTGATGCGCCCGTCCTGGGGCAGGCGGCGTTCGGCGATGTCCATGCGCGACATCACCTTGATGCGGGAGATGATGCGGGTCGCCAGGGAGGGGGGTGGGGAGGCGACCTCGTGGAGAATGCCGTCGATACGCAGGCGGATGCGGAAGCTTTTTTCGTAGGGCTCCAGGTGGATGTCGGAGGCCCCTTTCTTGATGGAATCCAGCAGGACCTTGTTGACGAAGCGGACGATGGGGGCGTCTTCCAGCTCGGATTCGCTGATGCTGACCGCGGCGGTTTCTTCCTCTTCGTTGGTGACCTGGAGGTTGTCCAGGTCCTCGTCGAGGAGATCCTGCATGCTGCTGTCGGCCGCTTCCAGGGCGACATCGATGGCCTTGGCGAGCTTGTCCTCCTCCACCACCACGGTTTCGGTATTGAGGCCGGTGTGGAACTTGATCTCGTCCAGCCCCTGGAAATTGGTCGGGTCCGAGACGGCCACGAACAGGTGGTTGCCGCGCCGGAACAGGGGGAGCACGTGGTGCTTCTGGATCAGCTTGTCGCTCACCAGATCGATCGGGGCCTGCGCCATGTCCATGGCGTTCAGATCGAACAGGGGGACTCCGAACTGCTGGGAGGCGGTGCGGGCGATTTCCAGCGGCGCCAGAACCTTGTTGGCGACCAGATAGGTGCTCAGCGGGATCTGTTGCCTGCGTGCCTGTTCCTGGTGCTGGCCGGCCGCTTCTTCGGTCAGCAGCCCGGCATCGACCAGACACCGGGCCAGGCCGCTGAGGAGTGGGGGCGTTGCCGTCGCTGTCGCCATGTTTGGGTTTCTGGGGCTGGTGTGTCAGGATTTAGGTGTTTTTTAACTATAGATGATATGGTGACTTTGTCCATTGTCCAGGAGCATCCATGCGCGTCATCACCCTGAACGTCAACGGTATTCGGGCGGCGGCCCGGAAGGGCTTCTTCACCTGGCTGGCCGGGCAGAACACCGATCTGGTCTGCCTCCAGGAGATCAAGGCCCAGCTGGCGCAGCTGCAGGATCCGGTCTTCTGGCCCGAGGGGTTCCATTGTTATTACTATCCGGCCCAAGACAAGAAGGGCTACGGTGGCGTGGCTCTTTACGCCCGCAAGGAGCCGGACGAAGTCATCTACGGTTTCGGCTGGCCCGACGTGGATGTGGAGGGACGCTATCTGGAAGGCCGCTTCGGGCGCTTGAGCGTGGCCTCGGTCTATGTGCCTTCCGGCACCTCCGGGGAGGAACGGCAGGCCTTCAAGTTCCGTTTTCTGGAACGGTTTCTCGAATTCCTGCGCCAGTGCGCCCGCAGCGGCCGCGATTACATTTTCTGCGGCGACTTCAACATCGCCCACAAGCAAATCGACATCAAGAACTGGCGCGCCAACCAGAACCGCTCCGGTTTCCTGCCCGAGGAGCGGGCCTGGATGGACCGGGTCCTGGAACAGGAGGGCTGGGTGGACGCCTTCCGTGTCCTCAATCAGGAACCGGACCAGTACACCTGGTGGTCCAACCGGGGCCGGGCCTGGGAGAAGAACGTAGGCTGGCGCATCGACTATCAGATCGTCTCCCCTTCGCTGAAGGACAAGATCCGGCGGGTGGAAATCTACAAGGAACAGCGCTTTTCCGATCACGCGCCCCTGATCATCGATTATGACTACCCCTTCTGAGTCCCGTCCCTGGCGGGTGCTGTGGAGCCGCCGCATGGCGGTGGCCTTTTTCATGGGCTTCTACAGCGGCCTGCCGCTGCTCCTCACCGGTTCCCTGCTGCAGGCGTGGATGCGCGAGTCCGGGGTCGATCTGGCCACCATCGGTCTGTTCGCCCTGGTGGGTCTGCCCTATACCGGCAAGTTCCTGTGGGCGCCGCTGTTCGACCGTTACGCCTTGCCGCTGTTGGGGCGGCGGCGGGGCTGGCTGTTGCTGGTGCAGCTGGCCTTGGCCGGGGCTATCGCCGGTTTGGGGTGGGTGGATCCGGCCCATGCCCCCTGGGGGGTGGCGCTGGCCGCCCTGCTGGTTGCTTTCCTGTCGGCGAGCCAGGACATCCTCATCGACGCCTATCGGCGCGAGTCCCTTGCCGAGCTGGAACAGGGGCTGGGGGCGTCGTTGTACGTCAACGGCTATCGTCTGGGGATGCTGCTCACCTCCGGCGGCGGGCTGATCCTGGCCGATTTCATCGGTTTCCGCCAGGTCTACGCCTTGTGCGGCCTGCTGATGGCGAGCGGGGCCGTGATCACGCTGTGGGCCCGTGAGCCGCAGAGCGCCCACGGTGTCCCCAGGACCCTGGCGGAGGCGGTGGTCCAGCCTTTCCTGACGTTCTTCCGCCGTGAGGATGCGCTCTGGATTCTGGCCTTCATCCTGCTCTACAAGATCGGCGACACCATGGCCAGCCATATGACCATGCCCTTCTACCTCGACCTGGGGTTCAGCAAGACTGAGATCGGGGCGGTGGTCAAGCTGTTCGGCTTCTGGGCCACCATCGCCGGCGGGCTGATCGGCGGGGTGCTGATCCTGCGCCTGGGGCTGTACGCCTCCCTGTGGGGTTTCGGGGTGCTGCAGGCGCTGTCCACCGCCGGTTTCGTCCTGTTGGCCTGGTGGGGGCGCGATCTGCTCGGGCTGATGGGGGTGGTGACCTTCGAGAACCTGTCGGCCGGACTGGGAACCGCCGCCTTCGTCGCCTTCATGGCCAGCCAGACCGACCGCCGTTTCACCGCGACCCAGTACGCGCTGTTGTCGAGCCTGATGGGGATTCCCCGGGTGATCGTCGCCGCCCCCACGGGGCTGCTGGCCGAATGGCTGGGGTGGCCGGGGTTTTTCCTCTGCTGCGCCCTGATCGCACTGCCGGGCCTGCTGATACTGCTGCGTTTCCGCCACTGGCTGGCATAAAAAACCCCGGCACTGGGCCGGGGTTCGTGGCGGTTTTTGCGAAAGCGGTTACGGGGCGTTGAGCCAGTAATGGACCGCGATACTGGCGAAATAGCCGGCCATGATCGCCGGCGTCCAGCGCAGGTGGGAGAAGAAGGTGTATTTGCCCTTCGAGATTCCCATCAGCGCCACCCCGGCGGCAGAGCCGATCGACAGCATCGAGCCGCCGACACCGGCGGTCAGGGTCACCAGCAGCCACTGGTACAGATCCATGTCCGGATCCATGGTCAGCACCGCGAACATCACCGGGATGTTGTCGACGATGGCCGACAGGAAACCGACCAGGATGTTGGCGACGGTCGGTCCCAGATCGCCGTACATCCATTCCGCCACCAGATCCATGTAGCCGATGTGGTCGAGGCCGGCGACGCAGAAAATGACGCCGAAGAAGAACAGCAGGGTGTCCCATTCGGCATCCCGGACCATGTCGAAGATGTCGAAACGCTTGTCGTGGGGAAGGTCGTGCTCCTGGAACTTGATCCAGTAGCCGTAGATGGCCAGGATGCCCCAGCCCAGCATCATCCCCATGAAGGGCGGCAGGTGGAGAACCTGATGGAAGCTGACCGCCAGGGCGATGGTGACGCCGAACAGGCCGCAGACGGTGTAGGCGCCGATCTTCAGGGGCACCAGCCCGGTGGTGGACTGTTCCGGCATTTCATCGGGAACCGCCATGCTCATGGCGATGGCGGGAACGAGATAGTTGACCACCGAGGGGATGAACAGCCCGAAGAACTGGAAGAAGGTGGCTTTCTCCGCCTGCCATACCATCAGGGTGGTGATGTCGCCGAAGGGGCTGAAGGCGCCGCCGGCGTTGGCGGCGATCACCAGGTTGATGAGCCCCAGGGCGACGAAGCGGGGGTTGTCCTTGCCCACCGCCAGCACCACCGCGCCGATCAGCAGCGCCGAGGTCAGGTTGTCGGCCACCGCGGACAGGAAGAAGGTGATGACGCCAGTGATCCAGAACAGCTTGCGGTAGCCGAAATTGCGGATCAGCAGCCAGGAACGCAGGCGCTCGAAGACGTTGCGGTCGGCCATGGCATTGATGTAGGTCATGGCCACCAGCAGGAACAGCATCAGTTCCGCATATTCCGCCAAAGGGTGGACGATGGCGCCGTCCAGCTGTTCGACCCTTTCCGGCCCTTGGGTGGCGGCCATGTAGGCCACTTCCCCCCAGATGATGATGGCGGCGATGATGACCGGCTTGGATTTCTTCAGCTCGGTGAACTCTTCCGACATCACCAGCACGTAGGCGATGACGAAGATGAGCACGCAGTACAGGCCGCGTTCGGTGGCGACCAGTCCCAACGGCTCCAACTGGGAGGCGGCGGCGATGCCGGGCAGCGCCAGCAGGGTGATGAGTGCGAGTATGAACCTGATCAAGGTGGATCCCCCTTCAACGTGTTGGAATATCTTGGATGCAAGCGCAACAAGCCGTATATCATAGGCAATTTTAGCCGCCCGGCGGAAGCCCGAAGCTTGCGTTATTACGATTCGTTTTGGAAATATCCCGTTTCCAGTGTTTTTTTTCATAAGGAAGCCGCGCATAATTGACTGTCCCAGTCAGGATTGCGGGACAGCCGAACCATGTACACTTACGACGAACACGATCAGCGTCTGGTCGACGAGCGGGCAGCCCAGTTCCGCGACCAGACCCGCCGCTATTTCGAAGGCAAGCTGACCGAAGAGCAATTTCTGCCCCTGCGGCTGCAGAACGGCCTCTACATCCAGCGCCACGCGCCGATGCTGCGCATCGCCGTGCCCTACGGGCATCTGGCGGCCCGCCAGCTGCGCATGGTCGCCCACATCGCTAGGGTCTACGACAAGGGTTACGTCCACTTCACCACCCGCCAGAACATCCAGCTCAACTGGCCCAAAGTCGAGGATGTGCCGGTGATTCTCGAAGATCTGGCCAGCGTCCAGATGCACGCGATCCAGACCAGCGGCAACTGCATCCGCAACACCACCTCCGATCCCCTCGCCGGGGTCTGCGCCGACGAGGTCGAGGACCCGCGCCCCTATTGCGAGATCATCCGCCAGTGGTCCACCCTGCACCCGGAATTCGCCTTTCTGCCCCGCAAGTTCAAGATCGCCGTCACCGGCGCCCCCAGCGACCGGGCGGCGGTGCGGGTCCACGACATCGGCCTGCGCCTGGTCAGGAACGCGGCGGGTGAGGTGGGCTTCGAGGTCATCGTCGGCGGCGGTCTGGGGCGCACTCCCATCATCGGCAAGGTGATCCGGGAGTTCCTGCCCAAGCGGGATCTGCTCACCTATCTGGAGGCGATCCTGCGGGTCTACAACCTCCACGGCCGCCGCGACAACAAATTCAAGGCCCGGATCAAGATCCTGGTCAAGGAAATGGGGGTCGAAGCTTTCCGTGAAGCGGTGGAGAAGGAATGGCAGGCGATCCAGGGTACCTTCCCACTCGAAGATGACATCATCGCCTGGTACCAGGCCCGCTTCGTCAGGCCGCAATACGATCCCCGCGCGGCGGAAAAGGACTGGGAGGACGAGCGCGGCCGGCAGGCGGAATTTTCCGCCTGGTACGCTCACAACACCGTGTCCCACAAGGTGCCCGGTTACCGGGTGGTGTTCCTGTCCCTCAAGCCGCCCGGGGTGGCCCCCGGGGATCTGACCTCCGAGCAGCTGGAGCGGGTGGCCGATCTGTGCGAGCGCTACAGCTTCGGCGTCACCCGCACCACCCACACCCAGAACCTGGTGTTCGCCGACGTCCGCCAGACCGATCTGTTTGAACTGTGGCAGGCGCTCAAGGAAATCAACCTCGCCACCCCCAACATCGGCAAGCTCACCGACATGATCTGCTGTCCGGGGTTGGACTACTGCGCCCTGGCCAACGCCAGCTCGATCTCGGTGGCCGGGGACATCTACCGGCGCTTCGAGGATCTCGACTACCTCTACGATCTGGGCGATATCCGCGTCAACCTGTCCGGCTGCATGAACGGCTGCGGGCACCACAGCGTCGGCCACATCGGCATTCTCGGTGTCGACAAGAAGGGCGAGGAGTGGTATCAGATCACCCTTGGCGGCTCGTCGGCCGATGACGCCAGCCTCGGCGAGCGCCTGGGGCCGGCGGTGGCCAAGGATCAGGTGGCCGACACCGTCGAAGCCATCATCAAAACCTACGTGGATCTGCGCCTGGAGGACGAGCCGTTTCTGGCCACCGTGCGCCGTGTGGGCGTGACCCCGTTCAAGGAGCGTGTCTATGCGAATCATTAAGGACCGCCAGATCATCGAAGACGCCTGGGTGCATCTGAGCGACGAGGTGGCACCCCCCAACGGCAAGGTGACCGTCCCCTTCAGCCGCTGGCTGGTGGAACGGGAATCGCTGCTGCAGCGTGAGGGCGAGATCGGGGTGCGCCTCGACTGCCAGGCGCCGGAGGAACTGGACGTGCTGGCCCCGGATCTGCCCCGGATCCAGCTGGTGATGCTGGAGCTGCCGCGCTTCGCCGACGGTCGGGCCTTTTCCATCGCCCGGCTGCTGCGGCAACGGTACGGATTCACCGGGGAAATCCGGGCCGGCGGCGACTTCCTCTACGACCAGATGTTCTATCTGGCCCGGGTCGGTGTCAACGCCTTCGAATACCGGGGGCCGGAACCCCTCGAGGACGCCCTGAAGGCCTTCGAGACCTTCTCGGTGAAATACCAGCCGGCCGCCGACGGGACGGGATTGATACAGCAGCGGCGGCTGTCGGCCTGAAAAACAAAAACCGGATCGGCATACCCCGATCCGGTTTCTGGCCTGAAAAAAGGGGGCAATATCGCCCCCTTTTTGCGTTACCGCCTGCCGGCTTCCCTGGCGATGTTGATGCCCTTGAGAACGTTCAGGGCCTCGTGGAGGTAGTAGTCCCTGAGCAGGGCCTCGCTCTCTTTGCGGCCGTCCTTTTCCTTCGCCTCTTTTTTAGCGCCGTTTTCCAGATGACGGCTCAGGCTGGCTTCGGTGACCGGTTTGAACTCCTCCGCCTCCTTGACCGGCTCCAGACGCACGATGCCCAGAACGATGTCGGGCACGATGCCTTCGGCCTGGATCGAGCGTCCCGACGGGGTGTAGTAACGCGCCGTGGTGAGCTTGATGGCGCCGCCGTTGCTCAGCGGCAGGATGGTCTGCACCGAGCCCTTGCCGAAGGATTTCTGCCCCATGACGATGGCGCGGCGATGGTCCTGCAGGGCGCCGGCGACGATTTCCGAGGCCGAGGCCGAACCGGCGTTGATCAGCACCACCATCGGCACGCCCTTGATGAGATCGCCCGGCGTGGCCTTGAATTCCATCTTGGCCTCTTCGATCCGGCCGTCGGTATAGACGATCTTGCCCGATTCCAGGAATGCGTCGCTGACCGCCACCGCGGCGTTGAGCACGCCCCCGGGGTTGTTGCGCAGATCGAGGATCAGTCCCTTGAGCGCTCCGTCCTTTTTCAGTTCGGCGATGGCCTTGTGCAGCTGCTCACCGGTACGGGACTGGAAGCTGGTGATGCGCACGTAGCCGTAGCCGGGCTGCAGCAGTTTGTGCTTGACGCTTTTGATCTTGATGATCGCCCGGGTGAGGGTGATCTTGAGCGGTTTGTCCACCCCTTCGCGGACGATGGTCAGGGTGATCTTGGTGCCAGGCTTGCCGCGCATGATCTTGACCGCCTCCTGCAGGGTCATGCCCTTGACCGGCTTGTCGTCGAGGCGGATGATCAGGTCACCCGCCTTGATGCCGGCCCGCTGCGCCGGGGTGTCATCGATGGGGGAGATGACCTTGATGAAGCCGTTCTCCATCCCTACCTCGATGCCGAGACCGCCGAACTGGCCGGTGGTGCCGATGCGCAGCTCCTTGTACTCGTCCGGGCCCAGATAAGCCGAATGGGGATCGAGCCCCGAGAGTATGCCGCGGATGGCGTTCTCCAGCAGCGTTTTGTCTTCCACCGGCTCCACGTAGTCGCTTTCGATGCGGCTGAAGACTTCCGTGAAGGTCCTAAGTTCGGTGAAGGGAATGGTGTCGGCCTGGCGGGCGCCGCGCTCGGCCAGAACGCTGCCGCAGGTACCCAACAGGATGCCCAGGAAGGTGCCCAGGGCCAGCAGGAACAGGTTGCTTTTGGTACTACGCATCGATGCTTCCTTCATTCGAATTCTTGGCGGGGGTCGAAAGGCCTGCAGAGGGCGTTTTCAACCTCCTGTTAGTATGACACATTTTCCCCGTCTTCAGCCTCTCCGCCCGTGTCTGTTGCACCAGCGTTCCGGATCGACGGGGCGGCTGCCGCGGCGGATGGAGAAATAGAGGCCGGGGCGGGTGCGCCCGCCGCTGTTGCCCACGGTGGCGATCGTCTCTCCTGCTTCGACGCGGTCGCCGGTCTGCTTGTACAGCTCGCGGGTGAAACCGTACAGCGTCAGAAAGTCGTGATCGTGGCGGATGATCAGCAGGTTGCCGTAGCCCGGCATCCAGCCGGCGAAGATGACCTTGCCAGCGTGGACCGCCTTTACCGGGGTGCCTGCAGGCGCTTTCAGGACCACCCCCTCCCAGCGGCCGCTGCCACGTCTGGCGCCGAAGCGGACGGCCAGTCTGCCGGCGACCGGCCACGGCAGCTTGCCCTTGCGATGGAGAAAGCCCGTCTTGGGCGCGGAAGCCGCCGCTGTCCGGTTGACCGCGCGCACCAGCTGCTGCAGCCGGTTCTGGTCCGCCCCGAGCTTGCGCAGGCGGGTGCGGCGGTCGGCCAGTTGCCGCTGCAGCGCGGTGAGCGCCTGGCGGCGCGCCTGTCGCTGTTGTTTCAGGGCGGTGAGGGTCTCCCGGCGTTGGGCCGCCAGCGTCTCCAGGCGGGCGAGGAGCTGCCGGTTGCGCGCCTCCAGGGTCTGCAAGCGGTTCAGTTGGGTCTGCAGCTGTTGCAGCCGGGTGGCCTGGGCCTGGGTCAGATGGCGGTAATAGACCAGCAGTCGTTGGATCTCGCCGGGGCTGCGGTCGCTGAAAAGCAGCGGCAGGCCGCCGCGGCGCTGGAGCAGGTAGGCGGCGCGAATCTGGGCCGCCAGCCAGCGGCGCCGGTCGCGCAGTTTTTGGCGCAGGGTTTCCAGTTCCCGGTGCAGCTGCCGTTGGCGTCGTTGCAGTCCGTGGCGTTCCTGTTCCAGCTCGCCGAGGCGGCGATTGAGCCGGGCGATTTGCTTTTCGGCCCGGGCCAGTTCCCTTTCCGCCTGGTGCTGTTCGTCGGTCAGGTGCCGGATTTCCCGGGTGAGCCGTTGGACGGGGGCCGACGCGTCGGACGTTTTGCTCCATCCGCCGGGGAGATACAGCGACAGGGCCAGCAGGGCCGGGAGGAGGCGACGGACGATCACGGTTTGGCTGGGGCAGGGATGGGGAAACCGTTATAATACCCGATTCGGGTTGAAAGCCGCCGATCTCGGAGGAGAAAACGCGCGCGAGGGCTTTATGAGTGAAACGCTGATTTATGAGTGAAACGCTGATCGCCGAGGAGGAGGACATCGCCAAGGCGGCCAAATGCCTGAAGGCGATGTCGCATCCCTTGCGGCTGAAAATTTTGTGCATCCTGGGGCGCGGGCCGGCCAGCGTGCAGGAGATCGTCGAGCAGGTGGGGACGACCCAGAGCAACGTCTCCCAGCACCTTGCCGTCTTGCGGGACAAGGGGCTCTTGACCTTCGACAAGCGGGCCAATCGCGTCTTTTACCGTATCGACGACCAGCGCACCCTGAAGCTGATCGAGATGATCCGCGACGTCTTCTGCCGGCACGACGGGTCCGCCGCTATCGATTGACTGACACAGAGAAACGAACAACGACATGGACGGAATCACCTTGGAACGGCTGTTTGAATTCGTCGGGAATCATCTGTATCTGGTCATCGCTTTCGTGGTGGTGACGGTACTGCTGATCCGGGATCTGGTCGAGAGTCTGCTGCGCAAGTATGAGGTGGTCACCCCGCTGCAGGCGGTGCTGCTGATCAACAACGAAGACGCCGTGGTCCTCGACGTGCGCGAGCCCCACGAGTGGGTCAAGGGGCACGTGGCCGATGCGGTGCTGATCTCCGTGGGGGATCTGGACAAGAAACTGGGGGAATTGGAGCCGTACCGGGAGCGGCCGATCATCGTCACCTGCCAGTCCGGAAACCGGTCGATCACGGCCTGCGGGAAGCTGGTTGCCGCCGGTTTTCCCAAAGTGTATCTGATGAAAGGGGGCATGACGGCCTGGGAAGAGGCTGGTCTGCCGGTGGTCAAATCGAAACAACAGAGCAAATAAGGATTTTACATGGCGGAAGAAAAACAGTTTGCGATCCAGAAAATCTACGTCAAGGACGTTTCCTTCGAAACGCCCAACTCCCCGGATATCTTCCGGGAGAAGTGGGAGCCGGGGGTGGAGTTCAACCTCTCCAGCAGCGCCACGCCGCTGGCGGAGGAAAATTTGTTCGAAGTGGTGCTGACGGTGACGGTCACCGTCAAGCTGGGCGACAAGACCGCCTATCTGGTGGAAGTGGCCCAGGCGGGCATCTTCGCCATCCAGGGGTTCGCCCAGGAGGAAATGGGGCCGCTGCTCGGCATCTACTGCCCCAACGTGCTGTTCCCCTACGCCCGTGAGGTGGTGTCCGACCTGTCCCTGAAGGGCGGTTTCATGCCCATGGTGCTGCCGCCGGTCAACTTCGAGGCCATCTACGCCCAGAAGATGCAGCAGGAAGCCCAGCAGCAGGCGGCTTCGAAGCCCAACTGAGTGCCCTGATGGCGATCTCCTCGGTCTGTGTGCTTGGGGCCGGCTCCTGGGGAACCGCGCTGGCCAATCTGATCGCCTGCAACGGCTTTGCCGTCAGCCTGTGGGACCGCAGCGCCGAGCGCATCGAGGCGATCGCCGAAACCCGCCGCAACGACCGCTATCTGCCTGGTCTTACGCTTTCCGACGCCATCGTCTGTGAGGCGGAGCTGGCGCGTGCCGCAGCAGGGCGCGAGCTGATGCTGCTGGCGGTGCCGAGTCACGGCTTCGCCGACTGTCTGGCCAGGCTGCGCGCCTGCCTGCAGCCGCCTTACCGGCTGGCCTGGGGAACCAAGGGCCTGGACCCGCACAGCGGCCGTTTCCTGCATCAGGTGGCCCGCGACTGTTTCGGGCCCGAGGCTTCCCTGGCCGCCCTGTCGGGGCCAACCTTCGCGATCGAGGTCATGAAGGGGCTGCCGACGGCGATCACCGCCGCCTCCCCGGACATGGCCTTTGCCGAGGCGGTGGCGGCGCTGCTGCGCAATGCCTTCTTCCGGGTCTATACCAACGACGACCTGCTGGGCGTCCAGCTCGGCGGGGCGGTCAAGAACGTCCTGGCGATTGCCGCCGGGGTGTCGGACGGCATGGGATTCGGTGCCAATGCCCGGGCGGCCCTCATCACCCGGGGGCTGGCGGAGATGATGCGCTTAGGTAGCGCCCTGGGCGCCAAGCCCAAGACCCTGATGGGGCTCGCCGGCGTCGGGGATCTGATTCTGACCTGCACCGACGACCAGTCGCGCAACCGCCGTCTCGGGCTGGGGCTGGGGCAGGGGCGCGACCTCGAAACCGTGAAGGCGGAAATCGGCCAGGAGATCGAGGGCATCGGCACCGCCCGGCTGATCTGGGCCCTGGCCCGCCGCCACCGGGTGGAGATGCCGATCGTGGAACAGGTCCATGCCCTGCTCTACGAAGGCGTGGCGCCCCAGATCGCGGTGCGCAAGCTGCTGTTGCGCGAACCCAAGCCCGAGGCGCTCTGAAAAACGCTGTTCCTGTTGGGGGCGGTGGGGGGGCCGGGTCATGGGTTTTCGGGGACGCTGTGAATCCATCCCTGGATGCTCGAAACCCGGCCATCCAGGCCGGGTACGCCCCGAAAACCCATGACCCGGTCCCCTTTCCTCTGACCGGCTTTAGCGGCTGACGACGAGGTCTGCCAGCGCCGGGATTTGGCTGACGACCGGCACACAGGTCCACTGCCGCAGTTCGGCAGCGTTGTTCAGCTGCGGAGGCGGTGGCGCGATGGCGTTGAGGAAGACGGCGGTTGTCGTCAGGCCGCGGCGTTCGATGGCCTCCAATGTCAGCAGTACCTGATTGACGGCTCCCAGCCGGTCGGGGGCGACCACCAGCACCGCCAGCCCCAGGGCGGCCGCCAGATCGGCGTTGAGACCGTCGCCGGCGATGGGGGAGCAGAAGCCGCCGGCGCCTTCCACCAGGCGCCAGCGTGCCTCTTGCGGGTGGCAGGCATCCAAAAGATCCCGTAGTTGCAGGGTTTCGCCCACCAGCGCCGCCGCCCGTGGCGGTGAGGCGGCGGCGGCGTAGCGATAAGGGCAGATGGCCGCCAGCGGTTCGTCGCTGCCGGCGGCCTGTTTCAGGGCCAGGGCATCGGCGGGAACCAGGCCGGCATCCCCCTGGCGGCAGCCGCTTTCCACCGGCTTGCGGACCTGCACCGCCATGCCGCGTGCGACCAGATGGCGCAACAGGCGGCAGGCCACCCAGGTCTTGCCGACGCCGGTGTCCGTGCCGGTGACGAAAAGCCCGTCAGTCATCGAAAAGATCGGTGGTGAACGGCTCCACGGTGACGGTTTCTCCGGCGCTCACCCCGCGGCTGTCGGCCGGCAGGACGATGTAGCAGTTGGCGCGGCAGAGGGCGGCGAGCTGGTGCGAGCCCTGGCCGCTCAGGGCGGTGACCACCAGCTTCCCGTCGCTGTCGTAATGCAGCCGTCCCCGCTGGAATTCCAGGCGGCCGGGTTCTTTCCTCAGGGGCTGGGTGCAGGGAACCTGGAGGCGCAGGGGCCGGTACGGCCGGCCGCCGGTCAGGCGCCAGATGGCGGGGCGGACGAGCTGCTGGAAAGTCACGTGCACCGAAACCGGATTGCCCGGCAGGCCGAAATACCAGGCCCTGCCCACACGTCCGAAGATCAAAGGCTTGCCGGGCTTGAGGGCCAGGCGCCAGAGGTGGATTTCCCCCCCGGCCAGGATCAGGGCCTGCCGCAGCAGGTCCGCCTCGCCTACGGAAGCGCCGCCCGTGCTGATGAGGACGTCGGTATGTTCCGCGGCCAGGCGCAGGCAGGCGCCCAGGCGTTCGAGGTCGTCCGGCTGGGCGCCGAGATCGCAGGCGACGACGGGCAGTTCCCGCAGCAATCCTTTGAGGGCGTAACGGTTGCTGTCGTAGATCTGCCCCGGCTGCAGGGTTTCGGTCAGCGGGCGCAGTTCGTCGCCGCTGGAAAAGAAGCCGACCCGGGGCCGCAGGCGCACCGGCACCTGGCTCACCCCGGCGGCGGCCAGCAGCCCCAGGTCGGCGGCCTGCAGCCGCTTGCCTTCGGGGAGCAGCACCGCGCCGCGCTCGAGATCCTCGCCGGCGCGGCGCACGTTCTCCCCCGGGCGCACCGGAGCGCTGAGGCTGACGGTGTCCCCTTCCCGCACGACCTGTTCCTGCATGACCACGGCGTCGGCTCCTTCCGGCAGGGGCGCGCCGGTGAAGATGCGCACGCAGGTACCCGCCTCGACCCGGCCCGGAAACGCTTTGCCCGCCCAGGCGGTGCCGATGATCTTCAAGCGGCCGCGGTCCTGTGCCCTGACGGCGTAACCGTCCATCGCCGCATTGGTGAAGGCGGGCAGCGGCATCGGCGCCTGCAGGTCACAGGCCAGGATGCGGCCGCCGGCGTCGTGCACCGGGACCCATTCGTCGTCCGGCAAAGGCACGATGCCACCCAATATCTGCTTTAGAGCCTGCTCCAAGGGTACCAGCCCGGGGCGGCGGCAGGGATCAGCGGAGGAAGTCATGGCGGATGAAGGCGGCGATCTGCAGCGGCTGGTTGAGATCGAGCTGCGGCAGCGGGCAGGGGCAGGACAGGGGCGCATCGCTGGCGACTGCGATGACATGGGGATCCTCGGGAAACAGCAGCGGTTTTCCCAAGGCCGGGCGGTGCAGCTCGATCTTGGGGATGGGGGCGCGCTTGAAACCTTCCACCAGGATCAGGTCGAGACCGGTGGTATCCAGATAGGCCAGCTGGGAGAACAGGTCCACCTCACCCTCGTCGGGATACTCGTACACGATCGCCCGCCGCCGCCGGGAAACCACCATCACCGGCGTGGCCCCGGCCCGGCGCAGTTCGTAGCTGTCCTTGCCGGGGTGGTCGATGTCGAAGGCGTGGTGAGCGTGCTTGATCAGCCCGACCTTAAGTCCCCCGGCCTTCAGCAGGGGGATCAGGCGGGTCAGCAGGGTGGTCTTGCCGGTGCCGCTGAAGGCGGCCAGTCCCAGCAGGGGAACCTCGTTCATCGGTTGCCGTAGTACTCCAGATACCAGGCCACGAAGCGGGGAATGCCTTCCTCGATCGTCACCGAGGGGGCGTAGCCCACGTCCCGCATCAGATCGCTGACGTCGGCGTAGGTGGCGGGCACGTCACCCTTCTGCATCGGCAGGAAGTTCTTCTGCGCCTTTTGACCTAAGGCGTCTTCGAGGACCTCGATGAAGCGCATCAGTTCCACCGGATTGTGGCAGCCGATGTTGTAGATCCGGTAGGGGGCGCGGCTGGTGCCCGGGTCGGGGCGGTCGCCGGACCAGTCCGGATCGGGCTCGGCCACGTGGTCGAGGGTGCGGACCACGCCCTCGACGATGTCGTCGATGTAGGTGAAGTCCCGCCGGTGGTGGCCGTGGTTGTAGACGTCGATGGGGCGGCCTTCGAGGATGTTGCGGGTGAACTTGAACAGGGCCATGTCCGGTCGTCCCCAGGGGCCGTAGACGGTGAAGAAGCGCAGGCCGGTGGTCGGCAGGCCGTACAGATGGCTGTAGGTGTGGGCCATCAGCTCGTTGGCCTTCTTGGTGGCGGCGTAGAGGCTCACCGGATGGTCCACGTTGTGATGGACCGAGAACGGCATCTCGGTGTTGGCGCCGTAGACCGAGCTGGACGAGGCGTAGACCAGGTGCTCGACCTCACCGTGGCGGCAGGCCTCGAGGATGTTGCAGAATCCCACCAGGTTGGCGTCGATGTAGGCGTGGGGATTCTCCAGGGAATAGCGCACGCCCGCCTGGGCCGCCAGATGCACCACCCGCTGCGGCCGGTGTTTCCGGAAGGCGGTCTCCACGGCCCGGCGGTCCTCCAGATCGGCGCGGATCTCGGTAAAGCCCGCCCGGGCCTTGAGGCGGGCGAGGCGGTCCTCCTTGAGGCGGACGTCGTAATAGTCGTTGACGTTGTCGAAGCCGATCACTTCGTCGCCGCGGTCGAGCAGGCGGTGGGCGACGAAGGCGCCGATGAAGCCGGCGGTGCCGGTGACCAGTATCTTCATAGCCTGCCGTCCACCTGCTCCTTGGGAAGGATGCCCTTGACGTCGAACAGCACCGCGTTCGGCTTGCCGAAGGCGCGGATTGCCTCAGCGCCCATTTCCCGGAACTGGTCGTGACCGGTGGCGAGGATGATGGCGTCGTAGCGGCCCGGTTCGGGACGCTCGATCAGCTCGATGCCCAGTTCCTCCCGGGCCTCGTCGGCGTGGGCCCAGGGATCGTGGACCGCCACCCGGGCGTTGTAGGTTGCCAGCTCCCGCACCATGTCGATGACCCGGGTGTTGCGGATGTCGGGGCAGTTTTCCTTGAAGGTGACCCCGAGGATCAGCACGTCCGCCTGGCAGACGTGGATGCGGCGCTGGTTCATGAGCTTGACCACCCGCGCCACCACGTATTCGCCCATGGCGTCGTTGATGCGGCGGCCGGCGAGGATGATTTCCGGGTGATGGCCGATCTCCTGGGCCTTGTGGGTCAGATAGTAGGGATCGACGCCGATGCAGTGGCCGCCCACCAGCCCCGGCCGGAAAGGCAGGAAATTCCACTTGCTGCCGGCGGCCTCCAGCACTTCCAGGGTGTCCAGCCCCAGCTTGTTGAACAGCACCGCCAGCTCGTTGATGAGGGCGATGTTGACGTCGCGCTGGATGTTCTCGATCACCTTGGCCGCTTCCGCCACCTTGATGCTGCTGGCCTTGCGGGTGCCGGCGGTGATCACGCTGCGGTAGAGCCGGTCGATGAATTCCGCCGCCTCCGGCGTTGAGCCGGCGGTCACCTTGACGATGTTGGTGACCCGGTGTTCCTTGTCGCCGGGGTTGATGCGCTCGGGGCTGTAGCCGGCGAAGAAGTCCTGATTGAATCTGAGTCCGGATTCCCGTTCCAGTACCGGGACGCAGACCTCCTCGGTGGCGCCGGGATAGACGGTGGATTCGTAGATAACCACGTCCCCCGGCGCCAGAACCCGGCCGACGGTCTCGCTGGCCGAGACCAGCGGGGTCAGGTCGGGACGCTTGTGGCGGTCGATGGGGGTGGGGACCGTGACCACGTAGACGTTGCAGGACGCCAGGTCGTCCGGGTCGGAGGTATAGCGCAGCCGCTCGGCGCGCTGCAGTTCTTCCGGCTCCACTTCCAGGGAGCGGTCGATGCCCCGGCGCAGTTCCTCGATGCGGTGGCGGTTGATGTCGAAGCCGGTGGTCGGATACCGGCGGCCGAACTCCACCGCCAGCGGCAGGCCGACGTATCCCAGGCCGACGACGCCGATGTGGACCCTGTCCAGTGAAAACATGTTTCCTCCTCTATCGCGTGAGCTGGGTGGTTTGAGGCTATGATTTAAGGGTAGTCAGAAATTTGTCGAGTCGGGATGCGGCCATGTTGGAAAACTTGATCCACCAGGGGGAGCTGCAGGAGGGACGCCACTGGCGCCGGCGCACCTTTCGTGTCAATGACGTCATTGTAAGGGAAGGGCAACGTTGCGGGAAAGTCTTCGTGGTGCTGGCGGGTCAGCTGCAGGTGACCGGCTCGCTGGCTCTGGGGGATCGGCTGGTGCGCACCGGGTTTCAGGTTCTGAATGTGGGGGACGTGGTGGGGGAGCTGGCCCTGATCGACGGTCAGGCCCACGGGGCCGACGTCATCGCCCTGAGCGACGGTGAGGTGGCGGAGATCGAGGCGGCGGCACTGCTGACCTATCTGGAGACACACCCGGAAGCGGGCGCGCACGTTTACCGCCATCTGGCCGAGGTGTTGGCCGCCCGTCTGCGGCGCACCGACGGCAAGATGCTGTCACTGTTCGGCTGGGGATTGCGGTCCCGCGGTTACGATGAGATCTGAGCCTGTTTGCCATCACGCTTAGGTTTTTTGTTAGCATAAACATTCTCCACCTGTCGTCTTTACGCGGCCCGCCTGGACAAGCACAGGATCATCCATGCCGACCATACGCATCTTTCGTCATTACGTTTCCACCGCCTATCTCGGTCTGATGGTGGTGGAATTCCTGCTGTATCTGGGCGCCATCTACATTGGAGGCAGCCTGCGTTTCCTCCGCAGCAACGACTGGCGTCCGGAGGACGACTGGCTGCTGGTGGCCTTCCTCTTCGCCGTCACCGTGCTCCTCTGCAACGTGGGCGTCGGGCTGTACCAGCGTGCCGCCCAGTGGAGTGTCTCCAGTCTGGTGCTGCGGCTGGGCGTCAGTATCTTCCTGGCGGCGGTGGCGATGAGCCTGGTGTTTTACGCCTTACCCGACTTGTTCATCGGTCGCGGCGTGTTCGGTTTCGCCCTGCTGGTTTCCTTCACCGCCACGTTGCTGCTGCGCTATCTGTTTTACCGTCTGGTCGACAACCGGCGCCTGCGTCGTCGCATCCTGGTGCTGGGCGCCGGGGACAATGCCAGGAAGATTCTGGATTTCCAGGGCCGCCTGCCATACGGCAATCTGGCCTTCGCCGGCTTCGTGCGCATGGGGCAGGAGAACTGCCGGGTGCCTTCGGAATATCTGGTAAGCCTGGATGTGCCGCTGCGGGAGTTCGCCGATCGGGAGGACATCGACGAGATCGTCGTGGCGCCGGACGACCGCCGCCGGGGTTTTCCCGTGGACGAGATCCTCGACTGCAAGATGAGCGGCTTCGACGTCGTCGATCTGCTGACCTTCTTCGAGCGCGAGGCCGGCATCGTCAAGATCGACTGCCTGCATCCCAGCTGGCTGGTGTTCTCCGACGGTTTCCGGATGAAAAGCGGTATGTTCGTCAAGCGCCTGTTCGATATCGGCGCCAGCCTGGCGCTGCTGGCGGTCGCCTGGCCGGTGATGCTGGCGACCGCGGCGGCGATCAAGATCGAGAGCCGTGGCAGGTACCCGATTTTCTACCGCCAGACCCGCGTGGGCAAGGACTGGCGCCTGTTCCAGGTGCTCAAGTTCCGCAGTATGCGCCCGGATGCGGAGAAGGATGGCGTCAGGATGGCCAAGGCCAACGACGACCGGGTGACCCGGGTGGGCCGTTTCATCCGCAAGACCCGGATCGACGAGCTGCCGCAGCTGTGGAACGTTTTCCGGGGCGACATGAGCTTCGTGGGACCGCGTCCGGAACGGCCCGAATTCGTCGAGCGCTTCGCCGAAACCATCCCCTACTATTCCGAGCGCCATCGGGTTAAGCCCGGCATCACCGGCTGGGCCCAGGTCTGTTATCCCTATGCGGAGAACGAGGCGGACACCCTGGAAAAGCTCCAGTACGATCTGTATTACGTCAAGAACTACAGTCTGTTCCTCGATTTTCTGATCCTGCTGCGGACCGTGGAGGTGGTGCTGTGGGGCAAGGGGGCGCGCTGAGGTGAACGGCTGGATCGGTGCGGTCAGCTACGGCATCGGAGCCGCCGCCTATCTGGTGCTGGGGTTGACGCTGGCGGCGGGGTGGCGCGGCCGCCGGCACGGCGGTCTGTTGCTGCTGGCCATCGCCGGCACGGCCCTGTGGGCGGCGGTGAACGCCTGGCAGCTGGCCTATCACACCGTGCCGCTCGCCTGGCTGTGGTCGCTGGAGACCGGGCATCTGCTGCTGTGGCTGGTGTTTCTGTGGCAGCTTCTCCCCGACGGCGGGCGGCTGCGCCGCTGGCGTTTCGCCAGTTACGTCCTGGGGGGAATGCTGCTGGCCTATCACTGGAGCGCCCCTTGGGTCGACGGTTTCCTGGGGGCCTGGCAGGTGACGGAATGGCCGTTGATGGGCCAGCTGCTGCTGGCGTTGACCGGGCTGGTGCTGCTGGAGCAGTTGTACCGCAACCTCCATCCGGAGCGGCGCTGGGCGGTCAAATTCCTGTGCCTGGCGCTGGGGACCCTGTTCGCTTACGAATTCTATTTGTACGCAGACGCCCTCCTGTTCAAGCGCATCAATGCCGAACTGTGGCAGGCGCGGGGGCTGATCAGCGCCCTGCTGGTGCCGCTGCTGGCGGTGTCGGCGGTGCGCAATCCGGACTGGTCGATCGATGCCTTCGTTTCTCGCGACGTGGTCTTTCATTCCACCGCCCTGTTCGGTGCCGGCCTGTATCTGCTGACGATGGCGGCCGCCGGCTATTACGTGCGCCTCTATGGCGGGGAATGGGGGCGGGTGTTACAGGCGGCGTTTCTGGTCGCGGCGCTGGTGCTGCTGGCGGTGCTGCTGTTCTCCGGCCAGTTGCGGGCGCGGCTGCGGATATTTCTCAACAAGCATTTCTTCAACTACCGTTACGATTACCGCAAGGAATGGCTGCGGATCACCGCGGTCCTGTCCCAGGACGACGACGGCACGCCGCTGGGAGAGCGGGTCATCCGGGCGCTGGCGGAATTGGTGGAAAGCCCGGGAGGAGCGCTGTGGGTGCGCAGCGACAGCGGCCGTTACCTGCAACGGGCCGACTGGGGCGGTCAGACAGGGGAAATTCCGTGGATCGAGGCGGACGATCCCGCCATCGCTTTCATGAAACGGCGGGAATGGGTCATCGACCTGGACGAGCTGCAGCGGCTTCCCGAACTCTATGAAGCTCTGTCCCGGCCGCCGTGGCTGGCGGACTGCCGCGACGCCTGGCTGCTGGTGCCGCTGTTCCACGGCCATGAGCTGTGGGGCATGGTGCTGTTGCTGCGCCCCCGGGTTCCCCTGGACTGCAACTGGGAGGTGATCGACGTGCTCAAGACCGCCGGCCGCCAGGCCGCTGGCTTCCTGGCCTTCGAAGAAACCGCCGCCCGGCTGCTGGAGGCGCGCCAGTTCGAGGGCTTCAACCGTCTGTCGGCGTTCGTGGTGCACGACCTGAAGAACCTGATCGCCCAGTTGTCCCTGGTGGTGCGCAACGCCGAGCGCCATGCCGGCAACCCGGAATTCTTTCGCGACGCCATGACGACGGTCGAGCACGCCGTCGGCAAGATGAGCCGGCTGCTGGAGCAGCTCAAGAGCATGGGCAAGGCCCAGCAGTCCGAACGGATCGCCCTGCGTCCTCTGCTCGAGGAAGTGGTCTCGGCCCGGGCCGGGCAGTTGCCCCGGCCGCAGTTCGTCTGCGAAACCCGTGAGGAGATGTGGGTCGAAGGCCAGGCGGAACGCCTGGCGTCGGCGTTCGAGCACGTGATCCAGAATGCTCAGGAGGCGGCCGGCAAGCGCGGCCGGGTGCGGGTGAGACTGGCAAGGCAGGGCCGGCAGGCTATAGTTGAAGTGGAGGACAACGGTCCGGGTATGGATGCGGCCTTCATCCGCCAGCGTCTGTTCAAGCCTTTCGAAACCACCAAGGGGCTGACGGGGATGGGCATCGGTGCCTACGAAAGCCGCGAATACGCCCGCCAGATGGGAGGGGATCTGGTGGTCCGGAGCGCACCCGGTGAAGGGAGCTGTTTCCGCTTCGTCCTGCCCCTGGCCGTGCAAGAGAACCATACCGATTGCGACAAGAAGGTGCCTGCGTGAGCGACTTCACTTTGTTGATCGTCGAGGACGATCCCGGCCTGCAGAGCCAGCTCAAATGGAATTTCGCCGACCGCTACAAGGTGGTCACCGCCGGTGACCGGGAATCCGCCCTGGCGGTGGTGAAGAAGCGCCCTCCGGCGGTGGTGACGCTGGATCTCGGCCTGCCGCCCGATCCCGGCGGCGTCAGCGAGGGGTTCGCCACCCTGGAGGCCATTCTCCACCACAGTCCCCATACCAAGGTTATCGTCATCACCGGCAACGATCAGGTGGACAATGCCGTCCGTGCCATCGGCATGGGGGCCTACGACTTCTACCAGAAACCGGTGGAACCGGACATGCTGGCCTTCGTGGTCGAGCGGGCGATGCGCCTCTACGAACTGGAGGAGGAGAACCGCAAACTCGCCCGCTCCCAGGTGAACCACCCGCTGGACGGGGTGATCGCCGCCAGTCCCAGGATGGTGGAGATCTGCCGGCTGCTGGAGCGGCTGGCGACCACCGATCTGAGCGTGTTGCTGCTGGGTGAGAGCGGCACCGGCAAGGAGGTCATGGCGCGGGCGCTGCACAATCTCAGCAGACGTCGGGAGGGGCCGTTCGTCGCCATCAACGCCGCCGCGATTCCGGAAACCCTGCTCGAAGCCGAGCTGTTCGGTTACGAAAAGGGCGCCTTCACCGACGCCGCCAAGCAGACCGTGGGCAAGATCGAGATGGCCAGCGGCGGAACCCTGTTCCTGGACGAGATCGGCGACATGCCTCCCAGCCTCCAGCCCAAGTTGCTGCGTTTCCTGCAGGAGCGTACCATCGAACGCATCGGCGGGCGCCAGCCGATCCCGGTGGACGTGCGCATCGTCTGCGCCACCAACCAGGATCTGGAGGCGCTGATCGCGCAGGGACGCTTTCGCCAGGATCTCTATTTCCGCATCAACGAGTCCGTCATCGAGCTGCCGCCGCTGCGGGAGCGGCGCGAGGACATCGCCGTGCTCGCCCGCGCCTTCCTCCACCGCTACAACCATGAGATGAAGCGCGATCTGCTCGACTTCGACGAATCCGCCCTGGCCGCGCTCGATGCCTGCGACTGGCCCGGCAACGTGCGCGAGCTGCAGGGGCGGGTCAAGACCGCCGTGGCGCTGGCACGGGGGCCGAAGATCCGGGCGGAGGACCTCAAGCTGAGCCCGCCGGAAACGAATCGCCGGCTGCTGACCCTGAAAGAGGCGCGCGAGGAGGCCGAGCGCCAGGCCCTGGCGGCGGCCCTGAGCGCCGCCGACGGCAAGGTCGCCAAGGCGGCGGAGATTCTCGATGTGACCCGCCCGACCCTGTATACTTTGCTGGGCAAACACAACCTGAAGGTTTCTTGATATGCGCCGTTTGCTTGTCGCCGCCGGTTTTTTCACCGCGATCGCCTGGGCCGGGGAGAACTACCTGCAGGAAGCCCAAACCTACCTGGAACAGGGCAAACTGCGGGCGGCGGTGATTCAGCTCAAGAATCACCTGCGGAAAAATCCTCTGGACGCCGAGGCCCGGCTGTTGCTGGGACAGACCTATCTGCGCCAGGGAGACGCCGCCGGGGCGGTGAAGGAACTGGAGAAGGCCCGTGACGGCGGCCTGGCGCCGGAACGCTGGTTGGAGCCGCTGGGCAGGGCCTATCTGCTGCAGAACCGGCCCCGCAAGGTGCTGGACGGGATCCAGCCGGACCAGGTCGAAGATCCGGTGCTCAAGGCCAAACTCCACGCCCTGCGGGGCGAGGCCCATTTGCAGCGCCGGGAGCTGGAGGCGGCTGGCCGGGATTTCGCCGCGGCCCTGAAGCTGGCGCCGCGGTTGCCGGAAGGGCGTCTGGGGCGGGCCCGGCTGGCCCTGGCGCAGGGCCAGCCGGAACAGGCCCTGAAGGAAGTCGAGCCGTTGCTGCAGGGTGAAGAAACGCCGCCTGCGGCCTACCTGATCGCGATGGAAGCCAAGCGCCAGCTGGGCGACCTGGAAGGCGCCTATGCCGCCGCCACCCAGGCGCTGGAAGCCCAGCCCGGGAACCTGCGGGCGTTGCTGGGGCGGGCTGCGGTGGCGATCGCCCAGGGGCGCACCCAGGAGGCGGCCGCCGATCTGGAGAAGGCTGCCGGGATCGCCGCGGACGCCCCCCTGCTGCATTATCTCCAGGGGTTGCTGGCGTTTCGGGAGGGGCGCCTGGACCAGGCCAAGGAGAATTTGACCCGGGTGATCAACCGGGTGCCTTCCCACCTGCCCAGCAAGCTGCTGCTGGGCATGATCGCCTACCGTCAGAACGAACTGGCGGCGGCGGAGGAATATCTGGAGGCGGTACGGGCCAGGAAGCCGGACCAGGTGGCGGTGGCCAAGGTACTGGGGGCGGTGAAGCTGAAACGCGGCCGTCCCGAGGACGCGGTCGCCCTGCTGGAACCCTACCTCGATCGCCATCCGGACGATCCCCAGCTTCTGGCGTTGCTGGGCAGCGCCTATCTGCAGCAGCGCAAGTTCGACCGCGCCACCGAGCTGCTGGGGCGGGCCGCGGAACTGGCGCCGGATGTCGCCGCCATCCGCACCCAGCTGGCGCTGGGGAAGATCGCCGGCGGCGATCTGGAGGCGGCAGCGGGGGAGCTGGAACAGGCCGTCTCCCTGGAGCCGGAACTGGTCCAGGCCGACGTCATGCTGGTTCTGACGCGCCTGCGCCAGAAGCGCTACGACGAGGCGCTGGCGGTGGCCAGAAAGATGGCGGCGGCAATGCCCGACAACCCGATGCCGGCCAATCTGATCGCCGGGGTGCTGATGGCCAAGGGGGACAAGGCCGGAGCCGAGCGCCAGTGGCGCGAGGCGATCGCGCGTTTCCCCGATTACGTCACCGCGCGGTTGAACCTGGCCCGGCTGAAGGTTGCCCAGGGCAAGCTCGACGAGGCTGAATCCCTTTACCGGACGATCCTTCAGCAGCATCCCAGGCACGTCATGGCCCTGATCGGGCTGGCCCAGATCGCCGAGGCCCGGAAGGATCTCAAAGCGATGCGGGATTACCTGGAAAAGGCGCACGACAGTGACCCGCAGCGGCCGGAGCCGGCGGTGATGCTGGCCCGTTACCACCTGTCCCGGAACCAGGGCCTCGAGGCGGTCGGTGTGTTGCGGCCGGTGCTGGAGAAACACCCCGATCATCCGCTGGCCCTGCTGCTGACCGCCCAGGGACAGCTGGCGGCGGGGCAGGCGGCCAGCGCCGCCGCAACCCTGCGCCGGTTGGTGGCGAAGCGGCCCGACAACGCGATGGCGCTGTACCGGCTCGGAGTCGCCGAACAAAGGAACGGCGCGCCGGAGGCGGCCCTGACGGCCTGGGAACGGGCCCTGCAGCTCAAGCCGGATTTCCTCCCGGCGACGGTGGCCCGGTTACGGCTGCTGCTCGAACAGAAACGCTACGACGAGGCGCTGGCTGCGGCCAAAGAGCTGCAGACCCGTTTCCCGGAGCGGGCCGAGGGGTATTTCTGGGCCGGGCAGGTGGCTCTGGCGCAAAAGGACTATGCAGCGGCCCTGAAAGCCCTGGAAACCGCCCACCGACGCCAGCCCGGCCCGGTGACGGCGCAGCAGCTTTTCTTCCTGAAGCGACAGCTGGGCAAAGCGGATGAAGCCCGCCGGTTCCTGCAGGACTGGCTCGCCAAGCATCCGGACGATACCGGCGCCTGGCTGCGCCTAGCCCTGGCGGAGCAGGCCGACGGCCGGCCGCAGGCGGCCATCGCAGCCTATGAGAAAGTGCTGGCTGCCAGCCCGGAGAACGTGGTGGCGCGCAACAATCTGACCTGGCTGTATCAACAGCTCGGGGATGCCAAAGCGCTGGAAAGCGCCCGCCGCCTGCAGGCGCTCGCCCAGGGGCGGCCGGAGATCCTGGATACGGTGGGCTGGGTCTATCTGCGCCAGGGGCGCGTCGGCGAGGCACTGCCGATCCTGCAGGACGCGGCGGTGAAGGCCCCGCATCTTCCGAACATCCGGCTGCACTGGGCTGAAGCCCTGGCTGCTGCCGGCCGCGCGCACGAGGCGGGACTGGAACTGAAGCGTCTGCTCCAGCGCCATCCCGATTTTCCCGAGCGGAAGCAGGCAGAAGCGCTGCTCAAGCGCTTGAACGCCGATTGAGAATCCCCACCGAACAGCATACAATGGCCTCAATTTGTCCGCGGGCAGGAAAAAACGTATGGCAGGGGAACAGGTGCATCAGCATATCTCCAAGCAGTTCGAACAGGAATTGGAAAATCTGCGCCACCAGGTTCTGGCCATGGGCGGCCTGGTGGAATCCCAGCTGGCCGACGCAGTCAAGTCGCTGTTGGAAAACGACGTGGCCCTGGCCGAGGAGGTGATCGCCAACGATTACAAGGTCAACTCCATGGAGGTGGAGATCGACGAGAAGTGCACCGAGATCCTGGCCCGGCGCCAGCCGGCCGCCCGCGATCTGCGTCTGGTGCTGGCGGTCATCAAGATGATCGCCGATCTCGAACGCATCGGTGACGAGGCCCGCGGCATCGCCCGGCAGTCGCTCGATCTCAGCACCCGCCAGCCGCGCAGGAATCAGCTCAGCGAGCTGGAGCAGCTGGCCCGGCAGGTCCGTTCCATGCTGCATGACGCCCTCGACGCTTTCGCCCGCATGGACGTGGACCTGGCGCTGAAAGTGGTGGAGGAGGACAAGGTCGTCGACCAGGAGTACGAAACCATCGTCCGCCAGCAGATCACCTACATGATGGAGGATGCCCGCAACATCCCCATCGCCCTCGACATCATGTGGTCGGCGCGCTCCCTGGAGCGCATCGGCGACCGCAGCTGCAACATGTGCGAATACCTGATCTATTACGTCAAGGGCAAGGATGTCCGCCACATCAGCCTCGAACAGCTGGAACAGGAAATCCAGCGATAACCCTTCATCCTGTCGCCTTCCCGGTATGAAGCGCCTGCGCACATTCGGCTGGCTGGTCTGGTTTTGGACCGGCAGCCTGCTGGCGTGGGAGCCTTTCGTGGTGGAGGACGTCCACATCCGGGGTCTGCAACGGGTCGCGGCCGGCACCGTCTTCAACTATCTGCCGGTCAAGCCGGGCGAGACCCTTGACGAGCACAAGGCCGCCGCCGCGGTCCGGGCCCTGTTCAAGACCGGTTTCTTCAAGGACGTGCGTCTGGCGCGCGAGGGCAACGTGCTGGTGATCGAGGTGGTGGAGCGGCCTTCCATCGCCGCGATCAAGATCGTCGGCAACCAGGACATCAAGACCAAGGATCTGACCAAGGCGCTGGAAAGCGTCGGCCTGGCCGAGGGGCGGATCTTCAACCGCCGCCTGCTGGAAAAGATCGAAAGCGAGCTCCGGCGCCAGTATTTCAGCCACGGCAAGTACGGCGTCAAGATCAAGACCGAGGTGACCCCGATCACTCACAACCGGGTGGCGATCCTGATCAAGATCGCCGAGGGCAAGGTCGCCAAGATCAAGCGCATCAACATCGTCGGCAACCGCGCCTTCGACGATGAAACCCTGCTCGACCAGTTCGAGCTCGGCACCACCGGCTGGCTGTCCTTCTACACCAAGAACGACCAGTATTCCAAGCAGAAGCTCGCCGCCGATCTGGAGCGCCTGCGCTCCTTCTACATGGACCGCGGCTATCTCAAGTTCGAGATCGAATCCACCCAGGTGGCCATCACCCCGGACAAGCGCGACATCTACATCACCATCAACGTCAAGGAGGGCGACGTCTACCGCCTCGAATCGGTGCGCCTGACCGGCAAGCTGATCGTCCCGCCCCAGGAACTGATCGCGCTGCTCAAGTTGGGGGCGGGGGAAGTGTTTTCCCGCAAGGCGGCGACCGAATCCATCGACGCCATCACCAAACGCCTCGGTGACGAGGGCTACCTGTTCGCCAACGTCAACATGGTGCCGGAAATCGACGAGGCCAAAAAGACCGTCAAGCTGACTTTCTTCGTCGACCCCGGCCGCCGGGTCTACGTGCGCAGGATTCACATCAAGGGCAACGCCCGCACCCAGGACGAGGTGGTGCGGCGGGAAATGCGCCAGATGGAGGCGGCGCTGACCCAGTCCACCAAGATCGAACAGTCCAAGCAGCGCATCCAGCGCCTGGGTTACTTCAAGGAGGTCAACGTCGAAACCCCGCAGGTGCCGGGGGCGGAGGATCTGATCGACCTCAATTTCTCGGTGACCGAACAGCCCTCCGGCAACCTCAGCGCCGGTATCGGCTTCTCCCAGGTGCAGGGGCTGATCTTCAACGCCAGCGTGTCCCAGACCAATTTTCTCGGCACCGGCAAACGGGTCAGCTTCGAGTTCAACAACAGCCGGGTATCGACCATCTACCGGGTCAACCTTTACGATCCCTATTTCACCCTCGACGGCATCGGTGCGGGCTTCAACGTCAGCTACCGCAGCCTCGACGCCAATAACGCCAACATCGCCAATTACACCACCAACACCCTGGCGGCGGGTTTGAGTGGCGGCATTCCCCTGTCCGAATGGGACCATCTGAACGCCAGCATGGACTTCAGCCACACGGAACTGAAGACAAGCGCCAACACCTCCAAAGAGATATTCGATTTCATTGATAAAAATGGCCGGACCTACGGGGTCGTGACCCTGGGGCTGACCTGGGTGCACGACACCCGTGACAAAGCGGTGTTTCCCACCCGCGGGGGGCGCCACTCCCTCTCTCTGCTGGGATCGCTGCCCTTCCTCGATCTGGAATACTATAAAATCCGCGCCCGGGGACGCTATTTCTTCCCCTGGACCCGGGACCTGATCTTCTCCCTGCACGGGGATTTGGCCTACGGCGACGGTTACGGCGGCACCGGCAAACTGCCTTTCTTCGAACACTTCTTCGCCGGTGGGGTAAAATCGGTGCGCGGCTTCCGCCAGAACACCTTGGGTCCCAGGGATTCCAACAACAATCCCTTCGGCGGCAACGTCAAGCTCGTCGGCGGGGCCGAGCTGTTCTTTCCGGTGCCGTTCCTGAGCGAGGAGCTCAGTTCCGCGTTTCGTATGGGGGTGTTTTTCGATGCCGGCAACGTGTTCGAAGACAGTCTGAAACTGGGGGATCTGCGCTATTCCGCGGGCATTTCGGCCCAGTGGCTGTCACCCTTCGGTCCTCTGGAAGTGAGCCTGGCCCAGCCCTTGAACGCCAAAAGCCGGGATGAGGAGCAGGTGTTCCAGTTCTCCTTCGGGGCCGGATTCTGACGATGTGTGAATGTTTCAATTTTTGAGGAGTAAAACGATGCGACGTATCTGGATCGGCGGCTTGGCTGCCCTGTTGCTCAGTGTCAGTTCGTTGGCGTGGGCGGCGGAAATCAAGATCGGCTTCGTCAACGTCGCCCGGGTGCTGCAGCAGGCGCCCCAGGCGGAGGCGGCGAAAAAACGTCTGGAGAAGGAATTCGCCCCGCGCGACAAGCGTCTGGTGGCGATGCAGAAAGAGCTGAAGAAGCTGGAGGAGAAGATGTCCCGCGACGCGGCGGTGATGAGCGATGCCGAGCGCCGCAAGCTGGAGCGGGAAATCCTCGCCAAACAACGGGAGCTCAAGCGCGCCCAGGAGGAATTCCGCGAGGACTTCAACCTGCGCCGCAACGAGGAGCTGGGCAAGCTGCAGCGGCAGGTGTTCGAGGCCATCAAGTCCCTGGCCAAGGAGGAAGGCTACGATCTCCTGCTGACCGACGGGGTCGTCTACGCCAGCGACCGGGTGGACGTGACCGACAAGGTGCAGAAACGCCTGGCGAAGATGAAATAATTCAATCGAGGGAGACCGGGCCTTTGGACATCCACAAGATCATGAGCTACCTGCCCCACCGCTATCCTTTCCTGCTGGTGGACCGGGTCATCGAATGCGAACCGGGCAAGCGCTTGGTAGCGATCAAGAACGTTTCCTACAACGAGCCTTTCTTCCAGGGCCATTTTCCGGGCGAGCCGATCATGCCGGGCGTGCTGATCATGGAGGCGCTGGCCCAGGCCACGGGGCTTCTGGCCTCGGAAAGCGCCCCGGAAGTCCTGGCCGGCAAGAATTTCATCTACTATCTGGTGGGGCTGGACAAGGCCCGTTTCAAGCGCCCGGTGGTGCCGGGGGACCAGCTGCAGCTGCAGGTGGAATACCTGCGCCACAAGCGCAACATCTCGGCCTTCGCCTGCCGCGCCGAGGTGGACGGTGACTTCGTCGCCAGCGCCGAGATTATGTGCGCGGCAGCCGAAGCCGAACACTGACGCCGATGGACTATAGGGCCGGGGTGGACGAAGTCGGGCGCGGCTGTCTGGCGGGGGCGGTGTTCGCCGCTGCCGTGATCCTCGACCCGGCCCGGCCTATCGAGGGGTTGACCGATTCCAAGAAGCTGACGGCCGGGCGGCGCCAGACCCTGGCCCGGGAGATCGAGGCGCGGGCGTTGGCCCGGTGCGTGGCCCGGGCCGAGCCTTCGGAGATCGACCGCCACAACATCCTCCAGGCCAGCCTGCTGGCGATGCGGCGGGCGGTGGCCGGCCTGGCGCTGCAACCGGCTGCAGTCCGGGTGGATGGCCGCCACGCCCCTGATTTGCCCATGCCGGTGGAAACCGTGATCGGCGGAGACGCCAGCGTCCCGGAAATCGCCGCCGCCTCGATTCTGGCCAAGGTGGCCCGCGACCGCGAGATGCAGCTGCTCGACCGTCTGGCGCCCGGTTACGGTATCGCCGCCCACAAAGGCTATCCCACCGCGGCCCATCGCCAGGCGCTGCGGCGCCTCGGGCCGTCCCCCTGGCATCGGCGCTCGTTCCGTCCCGTCAAGGAAGCGCTGCGTGACTGACATGGCCCCGTCCTTCGTCCACCTGCGTCTCCACAGCGAGTACTCCCTCAGCGACGGCCTGGTGCGGATCAACCCCCTGATCGCCCGCTGCCGCGAGCTGGGCATGCCGGCGGTGGCGCTGACCGACCAGGTCAATCTGTTCGCCCTCATCAAGTTCTACCGCGTCGCCGAAGCCGACGGCATCAAGCCCATCGTCGGCGCCGATCTGTGGGTGCGCAATCCCGCCGCCCCCAGTCAGCCCGACCGCCTCACCCTGCTGGTGCAGAACCGCGCCGGCTACCGCAACCTCACCGCCCTGCTGTCGCGGGCCTATCTGGAGGGCCAGCACCTGGGACGGGCAATAGTGGAACGCGACTGGATCCTCGCCAACGCCGAGGGGCTGCTGGCTTTGTCCGGCGGCCGGGAGGGGGACGTGGGCCGCTGGCTGCTGGCGGGCAAGGAAAGGGAGGCCGCCCGGGCACTCGACGGCTGGCTCGTCGCCTTCGGCGACCGCTTCTACCTCGAAATCCAGCGCACCGGCCGCCCGCGGGAGGAGGACTATCTGGAAGCGGCCCTGCATCTGGCCGCCGCCCGCGACGTGGCGGTGGTGGCCACCAACGACGTGCGCTTCCTGACTCCCGAGGACTTCGAGGCCCACGAAGCCCGGGTCTGCATTCACGAGGGTTGGACCCTGGACGACCCCAAGCGCCCGCGCCGTTACAGCGAGCAGCAGTACCTGAAAAGCCCCGAGGAGATGGCCGCGCTGTTCGCCGACCTGCCCGAGGCGGTGGCCAATACCGTAGAAGTGGCCAAGCGCTGCAATCTGGAACTGGAACTGGGCAAGCCCTGCCTGCCCCTGTTTCCGGTGCCGGAAGGCATGACCCTGGATGAATTCTTCGTGGCGGAAAGCCGCCGCGGCCTGGAGCGGCGTTTCGAGTCCGGCGCGCTTCCCAGGGACCGGGCCGACGCCTACTGGCAGCGGCTGCAGACCGAGATCGACGTCATCGTCCAGATGGGGTTCCCCGGTTACTTTCTCATCGTCGCCGACTTCATCCAGTGGGCCAAGGCCAACGGCATTCCGGTAGGGCCGGGGCGCGGTTCCGGCGCCGGTTCCCTGGTGGCCTACGCCCTCGGGATCACCGATCTGGATCCGCTGGAATTCGATCTCCTGTTCGAACGCTTCCTCAACCCCGAGCGCGTTTCCATGCCCGACTTCGACGTGGACTTCTGCATGGAGCGCCGCGACCGGGTGATCGAGTACGTGGCGCAGAAATACGGCCGCGACAAGGTGTCCCAGATCATCACCTTCGGCACCATGGCCGCCAAGGCGGTGGTGCGCGACGTCGGCCGGGTGCTGGGGCATTCCTACGGTTTCGTGGACCGTATCGCCAAGCTGATTCCCTTCGAGCTGGGCATGACCCTCGACAAGGCCCTGGCGGAAAGCGAGGAGCTGCGCCAGGCCTACGAACAGGACGAGGAAATCCGCGCCCTCATCGACCTGGCCAAATCCCTGGAAGGGGTGGCGCGCAACGCCGGCAAGCACGCCGGCGGGGTGGTGATTGCCCCCTCCCAGCTTATCGACTTCACCCCGCTGTACCGCGAAGAGGGCGAGGAAGGGGTGGTCACCCAGTTCGACAAGGACGACGTGGAAGCCGCGGGACTGGTCAAGTTCGACTTCCTGGGGCTGCGCACCCTCACCATCATCGATTGGGCGGTGGAGACCGTCAACCGCCAGCGCGCCGCCCGGGGCGAGCCCCCCATCGACATCAGCAGTATTCCCCGCGACGATTCCGAAACCTTCGCGCTGCTGAAGAGCTGCCGCACTACCGCGGTGTTCCAGCTGGAATCGCGCGGCATGAAGGATCTGATCCGGCGGCTGCAGCCGGACTGTTTCGAGGACATCATCGCCCTGGTGGCGCTGTTCCGTCCCGGTCCGTTGCAGTCGGGGATGGTGGACGACTACATCAACGTCAAGCACGGCCGCGCCAAGGCCAACTATCCCCATCCGGCCCTGGAGCCGATCCTCAAGCCCACCAACGGCGTGATCCTGTACCAGGAACAGGTGATGCAGATCGCCCGCGACCTGGCCGGCTACACCCTGGGCGGCGCCGACCTGCTGCGCCGCGCCATGGGCAAGAAGAAACCGGAGGAAATGGCCAAGCAGCGCGCCATCTTCGTCGAGGGCGCCACCGGGCGCGGCGTGGCCCAGGAAACCGCCGAGTACATCTTCGACCTGATGGAGAAGTTCGCCGGCTACGGTTTCAACAAGTCCCATTCGGCCGCCTACGCCTGGGTGTCGTACCAGACCGCCTGGCTCAAGGCCCATTACCCGGCGGCCTTCATGGCGGCGGTGCTGTCTTCGGACATGGACAACACCGACAAGCTGGTGGGCTTCGTGGAGGAATGCCGCCAGCTGGGATTGACCCTGCTGCCGCCGGACGTCAACCATTCCGACTATCGCTTCAGCGTCCGGGACGACGGTGCCATCCGCTACGGCCTCGGGGCGGTCAAGGGCGTGGGGCAGGCGGCCATCGAGGACATCCTCGCCGCCCGCAGGCAGGGCGGCCCCTTCAAGGACCTGTACGATTTCTGCCGCCGCATCGATCTGCGCAAGGCCAACCGCCGGGTGCTGGAGGCCCTGATCCGCGCCGGGGCCCTAGATCATCTCGGCGACCACCGCGCCCAGCTGCTGGAAGATCTGGGGGCCGCCCTGCAGGCGGCCGAGCAGTACCACCGCAGCGCCGCCCTGGGGCAGAACGACCTGTTCGGCCTCGGCGGGGAGGCGGAGGATATTCCGGTACCCTCGGCCACCACGCCGGTGCCACCCTGGCCGCTGCGCCGGCAGCTGAGCGAGGAGAAGACGGTCCTCGGCTTTTACCTCAGCGGCCATCCCTTGGATGAATACCGCGAGGAGCTGGCCCACTTCGTCACCGCGCCCTTGGGCCGGCTTGGGGAGCGCTGCAACCAGTCCGGCGCCGCCAGTGCCGAGGCGGTGGTCGCCGGGCTGGTGGCCGAGATCCGCACCCGTCAGAACAAGCAGGGCAAGCGGATGGCTTTCCTCACCCTAGAGGACGGGCAGGGGCGGCTGGAGGCGGCGGTCTTCAGCGAGGTGCTGGAAGGGTGCCAGGAATTGCTGGCCAAGGACGCCATCCTGGTGGTCAAGGGCGAGCTCGGCCGCGACGATTACAGCGGTCAGCTGCGGCTGGTGGCCGAACAGCTCTGGACCGTGGCCGACGCCCGGGCCCATTTCGCCAAGGGATTGTGGCTGCGCTGGCCTGAGGATGCAGACCCCCGCGAGCAGGTCGCCCGCCTGGCCGCGGTGCTGGAGAAGCATAAGGGCGGCCGCTGCCCCCTGTTCATCGACTACGCCAATGCCGAGGCCCGGGCCTGTCTGCGTCTCGGGCAGGCCTGGCAGGTCAATCCGAGCGACGCGCTGCTCCAGGAACTGCGCCGGTTCTGGGGAGCGGAGGCGGTGGCGCTGCGTTACCGCTGAGGCCGCAGGGGGATCACCCGGGCGGTTTTCCGTGTTGTGGAGGGGGCGCCGTTCAGCAGGGTTTCAAGGGCCTGTTGCTGACGGGCGAGGCTGTCGAACATCCATCGATACAAGTGGACGCAGGCCCCCAGCGGATTCCCGTGACGCCGGATCTCCCGGTCGATGCGCCACTGCAGGCGGCGCAGGCGTTCCTGCTCCTCTGAGGGGCGGGCGGCGATGTGGGCCTCGATCAGCTGGCGGCGGCGGGCTTCGAAACCCTCCGGGTCGGTCCGGGCCAGCCGCATCCATGCATCGAAGTCGAAATCCTGATCTTGGGGTCGCGGTTGCATGTTTCCCTTCCTGTCGTGGTTTTCCTGCAGGTGGTGGATGCGACTTCCGTTCCGTCGCATGAATTTCCAAAACAGATCAAAGGCTTGCCGCCCCGGTCCGGCGTCGTGGAGCGGGCGTTCGGGCGGCGTGGTAAAAAATCCTGACAACGGCAGTATGCGGATTTGCGTCCGCCGATTCCATGGATTCGATCCCAAATCCCACATCGGGTATGCTTTTTGCAAAATCCAAAGCCGAATCAACGAGGAGGAGACGATGAACTGGACAGCGCTGCAGCAGCGGTGGGCGCATCACCTGGAAACCTGGCGGCACGGGTTGGAATCCCGGCCGTGGTACCGCCGGGTCCGATCCTGGCCTCTTGCCGGGCAGATCGCCGCTGCCGCCGGCGCGTTCGCGCTCAGCCAAATCGTGGTCTTCGGGCTGCTCTACCTCGTCTTCGGGACCACCGTGGTGGTGGGATTCTTCGCCAGTTTCCTCGCCGGGCTGGCCACAGTGCTGGGGGCACTGCCGGCGGTGCTGTTCCGGGAAATCTCCTTCCGCACCGTCAACTTCATGATGGGCATGGCGGCGGGCATCATGCTGTCGGCGACCGCCTATTCCCTGGTGGAGCCGGGGGTGGAATTCGGCAACGAACTGTGGCCCGGCAAGGGAGTTTACATCGTCATCGTCGGCATGTTGCTGGGGGCCTGGTTTCTGGACTGGGCCGACCGCACCCTTCCCCACGAACTGTTCGCCGCGGACCGGGAAACCGGTGCGACCCTGCGGCGGGTATGGCTGTTCGTCGCCGCCATCACCCTACACAATTTCCCCGAGGGCCTGTCGGTGGGGGTCAGCTTCGGCAGCGGCGACTGGAGCAACGGCACCCTGTTGGCCATCGCCATCGGCGCCCAGAACATTCCCGAGGGACTGGCGGTGGTCCTGCCGCTGCTCACCATCGGTTACAAGCCGTGGAAGGCGGTGGCGATCGCCTTGGTTTCCGGCCTGGTGGAGCCGGTCGGCGGTTTTCTGGGCGTGACCCTGGTGACCGTGTTCCACACCCTGCTGCCTCTGGCGATGGGATTCGCCGCCGGGGCCATGCTCTACGTCATCGCCTACGAAATCATTCCCGCAATGCACGCCAAGGAACGTTCCTCCATCGCTACCTTCGGTGTGCTGATCGGTTTCGCGGTGATGACGGTGCTGGAAAGCACCCTGGGCTGAGGTTTCGTGGAATCGGACCGGCTGCGGCGACTGCGTTCGCGCTGGTGTTCCTGGCTGAATTCGGCGACAAGACCCAGCTCGCCGTCGCCGGTCTCAGCCTCACCTCGCCGCCCCAGGCGGTGTGGGTCGGGGTCACCGCTGCAGCGGGATTGTCTTCCTGATCCTGGCGGCGCTGGTCCTGCTGCACACCCAGCCCTGGGCGCTGTGGCTGGGAGGCGTTTCAGGCCTCGATCTGACCCGGTTCCGGCTTGCCGGTTTCCTGGATGAAGATCACCCCCAGAAGGATGTCGGCCACGATCCCCAGCAGCGAGCCCAGCCCCACCAGGACCACCGAGGCGTAGCTGATCCCCATGGCGGCGATCGCCACCGTATAGGGTCTCAGCATCTTGATGGTTTCGGGTGGCAGGTTCCACAGCCGCCACGCCAGCCCCAGCCAGGCCAGGCCGGAGACGATCCCCATCAGCCGCATGACCCAGAGGAACTGGCCATAGCCGATGCCAGCCAGGGGCAGCAGCACCAGGACGATGCCGACCAGCTGCAGGCCGATGAGCACCAGGATGGGCAGATCCGCGTCGGTGAACTGATAGCGGTCGTTGAGCAGGCGCTTGAAGGTGGTCATCAGGAACACGAACAGCACGAAGTTGACCAGGGCCAGGAGCGCCGCGGTCAGCAGCGGGCCGGTGGTGGCCTGGGTGATCTCCCGGGTAAAGGCCACGAAGAAGCGGCTGGTCACGGCATGGATGAAGGCGAGAATGGCGGCGAGCATGAGACGGTCGTGTTTCATGGAAATTCCTCCTCTCAGGTTGCGGACGGATCGGCAGTGCGGCTGCCGGCGCGGACGAAGATGACTGCCAGCAGGATGTCGGCCACGGCGCCGAAGATGACCCCGACGCCGGCCAGCTTCAGGGAAGCGATCCCCAGGCCAGCCACGGTCAGCAGGCCCGCGTAGAGCTTGCGCAGGCCGAACAGCGGATCGTCCAATCGCAGCAGCAGTTGCAGGGCGAAGCCGCTCAGCAGCAGCCCGAAGGCCACCGATACCAGCTTGAGCGCGAAGGTGTCGGCCAGCCCGGGGGCGAACAGGCCGCCCAGAGTCAGCACCGCGGCGAGACCGTTGAGGCCGATGAGGCCGGCGATGAACAGGTCGCCGCCGTGGAAGCGGCAGCGCTCGGCGAGCAGGCGCCGGAAGGTGGTGAAAATGTAGGCGAACAGCAGAAAGCTGATGAGCGTCAGCATCGCGGTGATCAGCTTGGGACCGAAACCGGCCTGGGGCGCCAGGCGCGACACCAGCGAAGCCAGCAGCAGGGTGAGGGTGGCGCGCACCAAAGCCAGGATCGCGGCCAGGGTGAGACGGTCGTTTTCCATGGGCAACCTCCGGATCTTGTTGTTATGATTCGAAAGGGCATGGTAACACTGGAGCCGGAGACGATGACAGCACCCGAAGCGACAGGCACCGTGACCGCCGTGCGCGGCAGCGTGGTGGAGGTGGCTTTCCCGGATAAGGTGCCGCCGCTGCGGCAGTGGCTGGAGGCCGGCGCCGCTCCCGGCGTGCCGCTGGAGGTCGCCACCCACCTGGACCCGCATCAAGCCCGCTGCATCGCCTTCGCCAACACCCAGGGACTGGAACGGGGGGATCCGGTCCGCGACCGGGGCGGGCCGATCCGGGTGCCGGTGGGGGAGGCGGTGCTGGGAAGGATGCTCGACGTCTTCGGCCGCCCCATCGACGGTCGGGGAAGGGTGGACAGCGACGAACGGCGCGTCATCCACCGGACCTCGGTGCCGCTGGCGCAGCGCCAGGTCAGGCCGGAGCAGTTCTTCACCGGCATCAAGATCATCGACCTGCTGGTGCCCCTGGAGCGCGGCGGCACCGCCGGCCTGTTCGGCGGGGCCGGGGTGGGGAAGACGGTGGTGATCACCGAGCTGATCCACAACATGATGGGGCGCTACCAGGGCACCAGCGTCTTCTGCGGTATCGGCGAACGCTGCCGCGAGGCCGAGGAGCTGCACCGCACCATGGCCGAAACCGGCGTGCTCGGCAACACGGTGCTGGTGTTCGGACAGATGAACGAGCCGCCGGGGGTGCGTTTCCGCGTCGGTCACAGCGCCCTCACCATCGCCGAATGGTTCCGTGACGACCGCCGTCAGGACGTGCTGCTGCTCATCGACAACATCTTCCGCTTCATCCAGGCCGGCACCGAGGTGTCGGGGCTTTTGGGGCGGATTCCCTCGCGGGTCGGCTACCAGCCCACCCTGGCCCGCGAGCTGGCGGAACTGGAGGACCGCATCTGCTCCACGATCCACGGCAGCATGACTTCGATCCAGGCGGTGTACGTCCCCGCCGACGATTTCACCGATCCGGCCGCGGCCGCCACCTTCGCCCATCTGTCGGCCTCGGTGGTGCTGTCGCGCCAGCGCGCCGCCCAGGGCTTCTACCCGGCGGTGGATCCGCTCCAGTCAAGCTCCAAGCTGCTCCATCCCCACATCGTCGGCGAGCGCCACTACCGCATCGCCCGCGAGGTGCGGCGGGTGCTGGCGGAATACCGGGAGCTGCAGGACATCATCGCCATGCTGGGGCTGGAGGAGCTGTCGGAGGCCGACCGCCGCACCGTCAACCGCGCCCGGCGCCTGGAGCGTTTCCTTACCCAGCCCTTCTTCACCACCGAGCACTTCACCGGCAGGCCGGGGGTGATGGTAGACTTGGAGGACACTCTGGCCGGCTGCGAGCGCATCCTCAACGACGCCTTCAAGGACGTGCCGGAACAGGCGCTGTACATGGTCGGACGCATCGATGAAGCTTTACGTGCTGCTGCCTGAGCGGGTGCTGCTGGAGACCGAGACCGTCAAGGTGCGGGCCGAGGCGGTCGACGGCCATTTCTGCCTCGAGCCCCGTCACGTGGACTTCATCGCCCCCCTGGTGCCGGGGGTGCTGAGTTACGTCACCCCGGCCGGCAGAACCGCCTACGTGGCCGTGGACGAGGGGGTGCTGGTCAAATGCGGCTTCGAAGTGCGGGTGTCCACCTTCAAGGCGGTGGCCGGAGACCGGCTGGAAATCCTGCAGGCGGCGCTGGCGCAGGAGATCCGCCAGCTCAACGAGGCGGAACAGGCGACGCGCAGCGCCCTGGCGCGCCTGGAGAGCGGCATCCTGAGGCAGTACGGCCGGCTCAAAACGGTGTTGCAATGAGCGACGATCCCAAACCCGATCCCCCGGAAGACGAAGCGCGCCTGCTGCGCGAGGTGGACAAGAAGGTCCGGCGCCGCCTCAAGGCCGAGCGCGAAGGACGCCGCGGTTTGTGGTTCGGCCTGGGAATGTTCGGGTTGGTGGGCTGGGCGGTGGCGCTCCCGACCCTGCTGGGGATCGCCCTGGGCTGGTGGCTCGACCGCAGGTTTCCCGGCCCGCCCTCCTGGACCTTGACGTTTTTGTTCGTTGGCGTCGCTTTGGGCTGTTACAACGCCTGGAAGTGGATCAAACGGGAGAGCCGCCGCGATGACTGAGGTCTGGCGCTGGCCGCTGCTGTTCGCCGCCGGGCTGGGGTTGGGCGCGTTCTTCTACGGCGGCCTGTGGTGGACGGTGAAACGCCTGCCGGCGGCAGGCCATCCGGTACTGCTGATGCTGGCCAGCTTTGCGGTGCGCACTGCCGTCACCGTCGGCATGATGGCCGGCCTCATGGCCGGGGACTGGCGGCGGCTGGCGGCCGTCCTGGCGGGGTTTGTGGCGATGCGGTTTTTCCTGGTGCGGCGGCAGCGGAGGCATGATGCAGTTCAATCCTGACCAAATTGTTTTGTGGCAGTACGGTCCCTTCAAATTGAGTGCCACCCTTCTCTTCACCTGGGGGGTGATGGCGCTGTTGGTGCTGGGGTCGTGGCTGGCGACCCGCCGCATCCGTCCGACGCTGCGGCCCGGGCGCTGGCAGAATTTCCTGGAGGCGCTGGTGGAGGTGATCCGCAACCAGATCCGGGAGGTGACCCATCAGGACCCAACAACCGGCGGGCACCCGGTGATGATGCTCGCCTGCCCCGGGTTGCGGGTGGCCCTGGCCACCACCCACCGTTACCGTTCATTGCGCCAGGCCAAGCCTGGAGAAGGAGGAAGTTATGTAGAAGGAAAGACATCGCTGAAACCTTCAGAGCGACCTGACAGGTGCAAGTCCTGTCCGGCCAAGGCTGGCCACCAGCCGGAACCGAGTGTTGCGTGGTCGAGGAGCGATCCCGACTGCGAAGCGTACACAGGGGGCCTGTAGGCCGCGTGATGGAGCCTCGAAAGTACGGAATGCGGAGCCGACGTTGTTGAACGGACGGAAGGCAACAGGGGTGGTGCTGTACTGGCCTGGCATCATCCCTCCGCCGGGGTCGAAGAGCGGGGCATGCAGGGCAAGGGTCGCCCAGGAACCTGGGAGGGCTCGAACACTCCCTGCGGGAAGAGCGGTGCGGGCGCCGTGTGAGAAAAGGTCCAGGCCCATCGGAGCGGTGTCCGGCCGATGGGAGCGAACGGGACACGAAGCAGGGTACCGGCGCGCGAAGGCGACGAAGCGCGCTGGGAAGGTGATCGAGCAATCGGAGCCTGCTGATAGTACCTGAGAAGTCGGGGAACCTGCCCCAAGGGACCCGATGGAGGGAAGCGGCAGGTCGGACGATGGGGCTTTCGGAGGGACAGATGGCCGGGACATCGAGCCAGGAGAACATCTCAACACGACAACGGAAGCTAGCGGAACTGGCCCGGATCGAACCGAAGCTGGAACTGACCACGATTGCCCACCACATCGACGTGGTGTGGCTGGAAGAAGCCTGGCGGCGCACCCGCAAGGACGGGGCCGCCGGGGTGGACGGCGTGACTGCATCCCAATACGCAGCCGACTTAGAGGAGAACCTGACGCGCCTGCTGGAACGGTTCAAGACCGGCCGGTATCGGGCGCCTGCGGTACGGCGCGTCCACCTGCCCAAGCCGGGAACGGGAAAGACCCGCCCGATCGGCATTCCCACGCTGGAAGACAAGGTGCTGCAACGGGCGGTGCTGATGGCGCTGGAACCCATCTTCGAGCAGGACTTTCTCGACTGCGCCTACGGGTTCCGGCCCGGACGCAGTGCCCACCAGGCCCTGGAGAGGCTATGGGGCGGGCTGATGGCCATGGGCGGTGGCTGGGTCATCGACCTGGACATCCAAAACTTCTTCGACGACGTGGACCGGGACCGGCTGCGGAACTTTCTGGGGCAGAGGGTGCGCGACGGCGTGATCTGCCGCGTGATCGGTAAATGGCTGAATGCCGGTGTCATGGAAGGCGGACAGCTTCACTACCCCGAACAAGGGACACCGCAAGGTGGGGTGATCTCCCCACTGCTGGCCAACCTCTACCTGCATCACGTGCTCGACCTGTGGTTCGAGCAGACGGTCAAACCGCGACTGCAAGGCAGCGCCTTCGAAGTCCGGTTCGCCGACGATGCGGTCCTGGTGTTCAAACGGGAAGAAGACGCCCGGCGGGTATTGGCCGTTCCGGGCAAGCGCCTGGCCAAATACGGCCTGCGCCTGCACCCGGACAAAACCCGCCTGCTCGACTTCAGAAAACCCGGACGGAAAGGCCAGAGCTTCCAATACCTGGGATTCACCCACTACTGGGGACGCTCAAGGAAAGGGCGTTGGGTCGTCAAACGCAAGACCGCCCAAGCCCGGCTCAGCCGCTCCCTGCAGGCGATCAACCACTGGTGCCGGATGCACCGCCACTGGCCGGTTGCAGACCAACAAGCGGCCCTGAGCCGCAAACTCAAGGGGCATTATGCCTACTATGGGATCGTCGGCAACAGCCAATCGCTGGCCCGCTTCCTGTACGAGGTCAGACGGCGCTGGTACAAATGGTTGTCCCGCCGCAACCGGGAACGGATGAACTGGGACCATTTTGGGCGGCTGTACAAACGATACCCACTCCCCCCACCGCGCGTGGTTCACGGAATTGCCCGTTGCGTAGCGACGCCATAGTCCGAGGAGCCGGATGCCTTAATCGGGCACGTCCGGATCTGTGGGAACCGCGGGTGAGCAATCGCCCGCGGTCACCCGGCCGGGCTTGCCACTGGAAGTGGTTGAGGTTCCGGCAGGGGCAGGCGGAAGGTGACCTCGCCCTCTGCCATGCCCTGGGCGCAGATGGTCCGCAGGGTCTGATAGACGCCGATCTTGAGGCGCTTGCAGGTTTCGACCAGCGACAGGATCATGGGTCGGAAGCAGTCACCGCGATGCGACTGGCTGAAGAAACGGGTCTTGCGCCAGATGACATAGGGGCGTAGGGCACGCTCTGCCGTGTTGTTGGTCATCGGTACCCCGGGATGGTCCGGGAAGGTCCAGAACCTGGGAAAATCGTCCAACAACTTGCGGCAGCTGCGACCGGTTTTGTTGTCGCCATGTCTTTGGGCGGCCTGTTCCAGTTCGCGCCGGAAGAGGGCTTTGAGGCGTTCCAATCGCCTTCGGTAGCGGTCGGATGGGTAATGGCTCTGTTGCCAGAGCTTGCCGCAGTGAACCGTCAGGCGGGCGGCCCGGAGCAGGCGTTCGCCATCTTCGCCGGCCTGTCCCTTGCGCCCGGCGATCCGTTCCAGGTTGCGGATGAGATGCGCCCAGCAGTATTGGTGTGAGTCCTGGGGATGGTCGTTGTAGGCCCCGTGGCGGTCGGTCACCAGGATTCCCTGGAAATCCCCCAACAGCTCACCGGCCGCACCCTTGCCGCGGGAATAATGGGTCAGGAAATACGCCATCTGATCGGTCGTCAGCGCCCACAGCCAATAGATGCTGCGGCCCCGGTAGTGGCGGGTCTCGTCGGCATGGGCGATCAGCGCTTTTCTGACCGCCTCGCCAATCTGGTTGTAGACCGGACCCAGCCACGCCTGCAGCGGGATCTGGCTCTGGCTGATCGCCCCCAGGCTGAATCTCAGACCCCATTGTTCTTCCAGCAGCGCTTCGACTTCCCGCAGCGACAGGTGATAGCGCCCCGTCATCAAGCCAATCCACGCCACCAGCCCAGGTCCCATCTGGCCGCGGGGAACCTCATCCGGTAGCCGCCCCTGGTGCTTCTGACCACACCACCCACAGCGGCCTTCATACACCCGGTGTTCGACCACCCGGTAACGAATCTCGGGCAGGTCGAACACCTGATGGGGACGGAATCCCCGCACCGCCACCGACCCACCGCACTCGCAGCGGCCATGGGGAAAGTAATGCCGGACCTCGTCCACTGCTTCTGCCGGAACCAGAGCCCGCTCGTGCCTGGGATGTCCCACCTGCGCCCCTTTCTTGCGTCCCGTCGGTCGCTTGCCCTTGCGCTCGGCGCGCTTCTTCGGGCTGTCCTGGGAAGGTGGTTGGGAGGAATTGTCGGACCCCAAGGCCAACTGTTCCTCCAGTTCTTCCACTCGCGCCTGGATCTGCTGAAATTCTCCCAGCGCCCGCCAAAGCGCTTCGATCACCCGGTGGCATTCCTCCACCGTCCCGGGCAAGGGAGGTGGGCGGCTCAGGTCCAGATCAAGTCTTTCCATGGCCCGTATTCTCTTGGTTCTTCAGGCACTTGGCAAGACCGTGAACGGGTACGTCATTTGCAGTTCGGTCGGATCTGCTCCCAGTGGCGGCGGATGTCCTGCGGCACCGGCGCGTTGCGGACCGCCTGGCGCATCTCCCGGCAGGCCGCCTCGGCGCGGCCAGCGCGCCACAGGAGCATCCCCAAGGTGTCATGGAGCGACGGGTTCTCGGGCGCCAGTGCCACTGCCTTGCGGGCGAGCCCGATCGCCTCCTCCAGCTTTCCTGGTTGTTCGCCGACCAGCCAGGCCAGATTGTTGTAGGCCAGCGGCGAAGGCGGCTGCAGGGTGATTCTCTGCCGATAGGCGGCCATCGCCTCCTGGAGCCGGTCCTGGCGATGGTAGAGCAGCGCGAGTGCCAGCAGGCCATCGGCATGTTGTGGCGCGGTCTGGAGCAGGCTGCGGTAGGCCTTCTCCGCCTCTGCGGGCCGGTCCAAGGCCTCGAGGGCTCGGGCGGCCAGATAGCGGGGCGCAGGCAGTCTGGGGTCGCGGCGTACCGCCTCGGTGGCGGCCTGCAGCGCCTCCTTGGCCCGACCGTTACTCAGGTAGAGCCGCGCCAGGGCGACCAGCGGCAGCGGGTTCTCAGGTGCCAGCTGCGCCGCCCGCTCCAGGGCTGTCTGCGCCTCGTTCGGGCGATTGTCGCGGAGCAGGGCCAGGCCAAGGGCATAGTGGGCGGCGGCGTTGTTGGGTGCCTGCTCGATCGCGCGGTGATATTCCGCAGCGGCCTCGGCGGCGCGGCCGGTCTCCTGCAGCACGTCACCGAGGGCGACATGGGCAACCGGCTTCTTGGGATCTGCCTGGGTGGCCTTGCGGAAGGCCTGTTCGGCCCCCGAGAGGTCGCGCTGGTCCCAACGCAGATGGCGTCCCCAGGTGAGGAGCACGTGATAGTCGTCGGGCGCTGTTTTGAGCGCCTTCTCCAGCCACTGGGTCGCTTCCGCCTTGTTTCCCCGCTGGCGCGCCACGGCCGAGAGGCCAAGCATCGAGCGTGCCGCTGCCGGGTTTTGTTCCAGTTCGGCCCGGAAGGTGCTGGCGGCCTCCTCGAGGCGGCCCTCGACCAGCGCCGCGAGGCCCGCGCGATAGTTGGCATCCTGGGCGTTGGTCTGCTCCGATGCCTGCGGCATCACGGTGAAGCCCAGGGGGACAGCGAACGCCGGGGTGGCGCAGAACAAGGCGATGAGAAGTAACGGAAGGGATCGCAGAACGGGTGGCTGCACAGCGGAATTCCTCTCAGAACAATTTCGGCATGATAGCCCAAAACAAAAAACCCCTCCGCAGGGGAGGGGTCTTCGAGGGAAGGGTCGATCAGGCCTGGCGCCGACGGCGGGCGAAGCCAGGACCGGCAATGCCCAATACCAGCAGTGCCAGCGTGGAGGGCTCCGGCACACCGGTGGTCGGCGGCGGGATCACCGGCACACCACCAACGCCCTTGAAGCCGAAGATGAAGGTCGGAAGGGTGTCGCCGGGCCTACCTCTGACGTGCGATTGGCCCAGCGAGAACAGTTCGATCCCCTCGGCAGCGATAGCCGCCAGGGCAGCCGTCTCATTGGCGGCGGCGCCGTAGAAGATGGTGAAGGCTGCCTCCTCCCCGTCCAGCAGATCACCGAAGTTGAAACGGAAGTAGGCACCATGGTCGCGCGGTCCCGAATCTTCGAAATCGGTGTTAAGGGTGCTTGCCGTAATGGCACTCGTAGAAGCCAGCGGGTCGCCACTTTCGAAGCCATCGTCGTGCGAGACCTCCAGCAGGGTGGTGGTGGCGGTGCCCTTGATGGTGACGAACTCTCTGAACTCGGTCGGTGGGATGTCCCAGTCCATGACCCGTACGTATTTGACGTCGGTCAGGGCGCCCCCGGTGTCGTTTCGGATCACCACTTCATCCTTGAACAGGGCGTCAGGGGCATTGTCGGCAGCGGAGTAGGTCTGGGTCACCTTCAGCCCCGGCAGGCTGGTGAGGTGAACTGCGGAGGTAATGGAGGTTGTGCTCGCAGTAAAGGTATCCGACGTGAGGTTCACGGTGCCGGCAGCGTTATTGGCGTAACCGGAGTCCGTACCATTCGCCGACACGCCCCAACCCTCACAGAGACAGCCGGGGGCGGTGGCGTCTTGCCAATTGGGAGCGTCGGCCGTACCGATGTTGTAGGCGACACCCGTACGGGTCGCGTTACGCGTGATATTGGGGCGGGCATTCAGCTGCCCCAGGGTATCTACGCCGATCGCTACCGTCTTGGCCGAGTTGATCAGGACATCGGCAGACACGCTCCCTGCCCCGAGGGCCGCCGCAATAGCGAAGGCTACCAGTGAATATCGCTTTTTCATGTTGTGCTCCTTGAGTGAAATTTTGCTAACCGCCGAGCCCTCAGACCCGCTTTCTGGTGATACGCAGTTGTCGAGTAGATTGCTGCAATGATTTGGCAATCGATGCAGCGCGCCTGCAAGGCTTCGCGAAAAACTTAATATCATGGATAGGAAATTCATGTCAAGCGACACCAGAAATTGACCCTCTTGCGACACTTGGAACTGACCCCCCTGGTTTACAAGGTTGTTGCGTTGGATTTCCCGGCTTGCTCAGTCCCGGGGAGGTGGGAAGCGGGCCTGATAAGGCCGGCCCGCCGTTTCTCCCGCAGGCGATAGCTTTCGCCGCGGATGGTAACGCCACTTTCCGATCTATCCTTGGGCTGAGGTTACTCTTGGAAGGTTCGTTTGGCAAGATTTTCTGATCGTTTCCCCGGGATCGGAGGATGCGGAATCCAGTTTTGAGGCACGTATTGCCCCAAAGGGAACCGGCAGTCAATACGAGTACATAGATCGCAATGTAATGTTTAAAGACATTTCCATTTTCTTTTACAAAGTCCGCGCAGTCGATGGATAGGGCCATACCGAGTTCCTGGCGGAGATCACCGGCGGGCACCCGGTGATGATGCTCGCCTGCCCCGGGTTGCGGGTGGCCCTGGCCACCACCCACCTCCCGTTGCGCGAGGTACCTGATGCCATCACGCCGCAGGTACTGGAGAAGGTAATTCGAGCGCTACACCACGATCTGGTCCGGCGCTTCGGCATCGACAGACCCAATATCCTGGTGTGCGGACTGAACCCTCACGCCGGAGAAGGCGGCCACCTGGGACGCGAGGAGATCGAGATCATCGAGCCGACACTGGCCCGTCTGCGCGCCGAAGGGATCCGCCTGAGCCCGCCGCTGCCGGCCGACACCCTGTTCACCCCGCGCCACCTGGAGCAGGCCGACGCGGTCCTGGCCATGTACCACGACCAGGGACTGCCGGTGCTCAAGCATCTTGGCTTCGGCCAGGCGGTGAACATCACCCTGGGTTTGCCCATCATCCGCACATCGGTCGATCATGGCACCGCCCTGGAGCTGGCCGGGACCGGTCAGGCGGATGCCGGTAGCCTCGTGGCCGCGATCGAGCAGGCTGCTGCCCTGGCATCCTCCTGATTACAGGAAAGCGGACGGAAAGCGTCGCGCTTTGAGGGACCCATCGGCCCTGTCGTCGCTTGGCGGTGGGTTTCGCAGAGCGAAACCCACCCTACGAGGGATCGCCAGGAGGCGCCCCCAAACAACAGCAAAGGGGCATCCTGGCGATCTGTCCTTGCCTTTCTTCCCTTTGCGGTCCTTTGCGTCCTTTGCGGTGAGAGTTTTTCCGCCGTACTCAGGCGCGCCGCCGACCCAGCCCTATAAGCCCCAGGCCAAGCCCCATCAAGGCGAGGGTGCCCGCCTCCGGTACGCGGCTGACCCGATACAGGGTGGTGGTATTCGATACCTCGTTACCCACGGCCAACCATCCCCAAGCCATCGAAGACGAGGTAGAGGTTGCCTGCACCGCGACGAAATCCAGACCCTCTGGGCCAATGTCACCCGCATTGAAGAAGTAGTCCATATACATCGGGCTGGTGGGATCGGTGATATCGAACAGCATCAGACCATTGGTGCGCTCCATACCTACCAGCGCATAGGTCCAGCCGTCGATCTCGATCAGCTCGACGCTTTCGGGTTCCGGACCCTTGTCGTCGGAGCGGCTGTCCACCCATTGATCGGGAAAGAGGGTGGCAATCATGCGCTCGACGGTGTCACCCGTATCGGATACCAGGTTACCGTCTTCGTCCCAGATGGACATCGAACGCGCGCCATAGCTGTAGATCTGCTCGTACATGCCGTCGCCATCGATATCGCCATTGGCGATGGTGATCTTCAGCCGCCCAAGCTGGTCGTCATCCTGCAGAGGACTGAAGGCGTCGGGATTCCCGTCGTCGTCCCGGTCCAGGGTCAGTTTTTTCACCCGGGTCTCTTCCGAATAGCCGCCATAGTCACGGGCATCGCCTTCATTGGCGGTAACGTAGTAACGCTTGCCATCGACTTCATAGCTCGCGATGCCGTCCGGCTGATACATCCCGAGCACCGGCCAATTCTGCAGATTGCCATCGATCCCATCCTTGTTGGATGCATCGATTTCGTTGCCGGGTTGGCTGTGGTCCTTGAAGCCCAGGCCCTGGATCTCGCTGATGGTGTTGGTGGTGAGATCGACCTTGGCAACCGCGTTGTTCTCCTGCAGGGTGACGAAGGCCGTCTTCCCGTCCGGGGAGACCGCGATGTACTCGGGTTCCAGGTCTTGAGAGACACTGGCACCAGGACCGAAGATCCGACCCCCGTCAGCCTCGATGGCGGCTTCCCCACCATCGAAGGCATGAAAGTCCAGCTGGGTCGCCGTCGCACTGCCTACGCCACCGGACAGGTCGATGATGGTGATCGAACCTTCAGGATCATTGTCGTAGGCATCACTGGGCTCGCCCTCGTTGGCGACCAGTACCTTTTTGCCATCGGGGGTGAAGGTGACCATGTCCGGCAGGTAGCCCGTATTCACCGTCTTGATCGGCGCACTGCCCGGAGCGTCAGTGGTATTGAAGAAGGCCACCTTGCCAATATCCTGCTTGCCGCCTGCTCCCTGTGCAGCAATGGCCACAATGCCATTCTTGACGGCGACGCTGTTGACGGTGCTGCTATCGGGTACCGTCAGGGTGCCGATCAGATTGCCGGTAAACAGGTCTCTGATCTCCACCCCGCCGGAAAAGGTGCTGAACACCCGATTCGATGCCGTATCGATGGCCACGATCTCGGACCCTGCACCCGACTGGCTCCATTCCTGAGAGAACTCGAGGACCGGCGCCCCATTGGCGCTGCCGATACCCAATGCCAATGCAAACGCGGCACCCGGCAACACCCTATGAATGTATCTGTTCATTCCCCTCTCCGTGCGTCTTGGTTAGTTGGTGAGTGCGGCGATTCTATGGCCGGAAAATGACGGCCAGGTTACAGAAGATGGATAGGAAATTCAACGCCACTTTCCGATCTATCCTTGGGCTGAGGTTACTCTTGGAAGGTTCGTTTGGCAAGATTTTCTGATCGTTTCCCCGGGATCGGAGGATGCGGAATCCAGTTTTGAGGGAGGGTTTTGGGAATATAGATGTGTTTTGTGCCTGTTATCTTAAACGTGGCATGAGAATACCTCTACCGGTCAGGATAGCTGACAGGCATCGGTGCCGTATGCTTACCAGCCACCCTATTACCCACATCTCTCGCCCCTGTAGTAAGATATTGATTTCTTTGGATAGGCGTTGACATGAGCTGGGCTGAACAAGAATTTTTTCCCTGGCGCTGGGCGATGCCCGCCTGAACCGGCGGCTGTGCCGGGTGATAGAAGCGATGGCAAGCGATCCGATGGCGAGCGTTCCCAACGTCTGCGGGGGTGGCTGGGCGGAGACCAAGGCGGCCTACCGGCTGCTGGACAATGCCAGGCTGGATTTTCGGGAGGTGTTGCGGGCCCACAGTGTGCCGACCCTGGAACGGATCCGGCAGCAGTCGCGGGTGCTGTGCCTGCAGGACACCACCGAGCTGGATTATTCCGGGCGGCCGTCGATGGCGGGGTTGGGACGGCTGAATTACGAGCAGCGTCAGGGGTTGTACCTGCATCCGACGCTGGTGATCAGTGAGGCGGGCGTGGCCCTGGGGGTGACCGACTGCTGGCACTGGGCGCGTTGTTACCGTTCATTGCGCCAGGCCAAGCCTGGAGAAGGAGGAAGTTATGTAGAAGGAAAGACATCGCTGAAACCTTCAGAGCGACCTGACAGGTGCAAGTCCTGTCCGGCCAAGGCTGGCCACCAGCCGGAACCGAGTGTTGCGTGGTCGAGGAGCGATCCCGACTGCGAAGCGTACACAGGGGGCCTGTAGGCCGCGTGATGGAGCCTCGAAAGTACGGAATGCGGAGCCGACGTTGTTGAACGGACGGAAGGCAACAGGGGTGGTGCTGTACTGGCCTGGCATCATCCCTCCGCCGGGGTCGAAGAGCGGGGCATGCAGGGCAAGGGTCGCCCAGGAACCTGGGAGGGCTCGATCACTCCTTGCGGGAAGAGCGGTGCGGGCGCCGTGTGAGAAAAGGCCCAGGCCCATCGGAGCGGTGTCCGGCCGATGGGAGCGAACGGGACACGAAGCAGGGTACCGGCGCGCGAAGGCGACGAAGCGCGCTGGGAAGGTGATCGAGCAATCGGAGCCTGCCGATAGTACCTGGGAAGTCGGGGAACCTGCCCCAAGGGACCCGATGGAGGGAAGCGGCAGGTCGGACGATGGGGCTTTCGGAGGGACAGATGGCCGGGACATCGAGCCAGGAGAACATCTCAACACGACAACGGAAGCTAGTGGAACTGGCCCGGATCGAACCGAAGCTGGAACTGACCACGATTGCCCACCACATCGACGTGGTGTGGCTGGAAGAAGCCTGGCGGCGCACCCGCAAGGACGGGGCCGCCGGGGTGGACGGCGTGACTGCATCCCAATACGCAGCCGCCTTAGAGGAGAACCTGACGCGCCTGCTGGAACGGTTCAAGACCGGCCGGTATCGGGCGCCTGCGGTACGGCGCGTCCACCTGCCCAAGCCGGGAACGGGAAAGACCCGCCCGATCGGCATTCCCACGCTGGAAGACAAGGTGCTGCAACGGGCGGTGCTGATGGCGCTGGAACCCATCTTCGAGCAGGACTTTCTCGACTGCGCCTACGGGTTCCGGCCCGGACGCAGTGCCCACCAGGCCCTGGAGAGGCTATGGGGCGGGCTGATGGCCATGGGCGGTGGCTGGGTCATCGACCTGGACATCCAAAACTTCTTCGACGATGTGGACCGGGACCGGCTGCGGAACTTTCTGGGGCAGAGGGTGCGCGACGGCGTGATCTGCCGCGTGATCGGTAAATGGCTGAATGCCGGTGTCATGGAAGGCGGACAGCTTCACTACCCCGAACAAGGGACACCGCAAGGTGGGGTGATCTCCCCACTGCTGGCCAACCTCTACCTGCATCACGTGCTCGACCTGTGGTTCGAGCAGACGGTCAAACCGCGACTGCAAGGCAGCGCCTTCGAAGTCCGGTTCGCCGACGATGCGGTCCTGGTGTTCAAACGGGAAGAAGACGCCCGGCGGGTATTGGCCGTTCTGGGCAAGCGCCTGGCCAAATACGGCCTGCGCCTGCACCCGGACAAAACCCGCCTGCTCGACTTCAGAAAACCCGGACGGAAAGGCCAGAGCTTCCAATACCCGGGATTCACCCACTACTGGGGACGCTCAAGGGAAAGGGCGTTGGGTCGTCAAACGCAAGACCGCCCAAGCCCGGCTCAGCCGCTCCCTGCAGGCGATCAACCACTGGTGCCGGATGCACCGCCACTGGCCGGTTGCAGACCAACAAGCGGCCCTGAGCCGCAAACTCAAGGGGCATTATGCCTACTATGGGATCGTCGGCAACAGCCAATCGCTGGCCCGCTTCCTGTACGAGGTCAGACGGCGCTGGTACAAATGGTTGTCCCGCCGCAACCGGGAACGGATGAACTGGGACCATTTTGGGCGGCTGTACAAACGATACCCACTCCCCCCACCGCGCGTGGTTCACGGAATTGCCCGTTGCGTAGCGACGCCATAGTCCGAGGAGCCGGATGCCTTAATCGGGCACGTCCGGATCTGTGGGAACCGCGGGTGAGCAATCGCCCGCGGTCACCCGGCCGGTCTTGCCAAGTGCCTGAAGATTCAGGAGAATGCGGGCCATGGAAAGACTTGATCTGGACCTGAGCCGCCCACCTCCCTTGCCCGAGACGGTGGAGGAATGCCACCGGGTGATCGAAGCGCTTTGGCGGGCGCTGGGAGAATTTCAGCAGATCCAGGCGCGGGTGGAAGAACTGGAGGAACAGTTGGCCTTGGGGTCCGACAATTCCTCCCAACCACCTTCCCAGGACAGCCCGAAGAAGCGCGCCGAGCGCAAGGGCAAGCGACCGACGGGACGCAAGAAAGGGGCGCAGGTGGGACATCCCGGGCACGAGCGGGCTCTGGTTCCGGCAGAAGCAGTGGACGAGGTCCGGCATTACTTTCCCCATGGCCGCTGCGAGTGCGGTGGGTCGGTGGCGGTGCGGGGATTCCGTCCCCATCAGGTGTTCGACCTGCCCGAGATTCGTTACCGGGTGGTCGAACACCGGGTGTATGAAGGCCGCTGTGGGTGTTGTGGTGAGAAGCACCAGGGGCGGCTACCGGATGAGGTGCCCCGCGGCCAGATGGGACCTGGGCTGGTGGCGTGGATTGGCTTGATGACGGGGCGCTATCACCTGTCGCTGCGGGAAGTCGAAGCGCTGCTGGAAGAACAATGGGGTCTGAAATTCAGCCTGGGGGCGATCAGCCAGAGCCAGATCCCGCTGCAGGCGTGGCTGGGTCCGGTCTACAACCAGATTGGCGAGGCGGTCAGAAAAGCGCTGATCGCCCATGCCGACGAGACCCGCCACTACCGGGGCCGCAGCATCTATTGGCTGTGGGCGCTGACGACCGATCAGATGGCGTATTTCCTGACCCATTATTCCCGCGGCAAGGGTGCGGCCGGTGAGCTGTTGGGGGATTTCCAGGGAATCCTGGTGACCGACCGCCACGGGGCCTACAACGACCATCCCCAGGACTCACACCAATACTGCTGGGCGCATCTCATCCGCAACCTGGAACGGATCGCCGGGCGCAAGGGACAGGCCGGCGAAGATGGCGAACGCCTGCTCCGGGCCGCCCGCCTGACGGTTCACTACGGCAAGCTCTGGCAACAGAGCCATTACCCATCCGACCGCTACCGAAGGCGATTGGAACGCCTCAAAGCCCTCTTCCGGCGCGAACTGGAACAGGCCGCCCAAAGACATGGCGACAACAAAACCGGTCGCAGCTGCCGCAAGTTGTTGGACGATTTTCCCAGGTTCTGGACCTTCCTGGACCATCCCGGCGTACCGATGACCAACAACACGGCAGAGCGTGCCCTACGCCCCTATGTCATCTGGCGCAAGACCCAGTTTCTTCAGCCAGTCGCATCGCGGTGACTGCTTCCGACCCATGATCCTGTCGCTGGTCGAAACCTGCAAGCGCCTCAAGATCGGCGTCTATCAGACCCTGCGGACCATCTGCGCCCAGGGCATGGCAGAGGGCGAGGTCACCTTCCGCCTGCCCCTGCCGGAACCTCAACCACTTCCAGTGGCAAGCCCGGCCGGGTGACCGCGGGCGATTGCTCACCCGCGGTTCCCACAGATCCGGACGTGCCCGATTAAGGCATCCGGCTCCTCGGACTATGGCGTCGCTACGCAACGGGCAATTCCGTGAACCACGCGCGGTGGGGGGAGTGGGTATCGTTTGTACAGCCGCCCAAAATGGTCCCAGTTCATCCGTTCCCGGTTGCGGCGGGACAACCATTTGTACCAGCGCCGTCTGACCTCGTACAGGAAGCGGGCCAGCGATTGGCTGTTGCCGACGATCCCATAGTAGGCATAATGCCCCTTGAGTTTGCGGCTCAGGGCCGCTTGTTGGTCTGCAACCGGCCAGTGGCGGTGCATCCGGCACCAGTGGTTGATCGCCTGCAGGGAGCGGCTGAGCCGGGCTTGGGCGGTCTTGCGTTTGACGACCCAACGCCCTTTCCCTGAGCGTCCCCAGTAGTGGGTGAATCCCGGGTATTGGAAGCTCTGGCCTTTCCGTCCGGGTTTTCTGAAGTCGAGCAGGCGGGTTTTGTCCGGGTGCAGGCGCAGGCCGTATTTGGCCAGGCGCTTGCCCGGAACGGCCAATACCCGCCGGGCGTCTTCTTCCCGTTTGAACACCAGGACCGCATCGTCGGCGAACCGGACTTCGAAGGCGCTGCCTTGCAGTCGCGGTTTGACCGTCTGCTCGAACCACAGGTCGAGCACGTGATGCAGGTAGAGGTTGGCCAGCAGTGGGGAGATCACCCCACCTTGCGGTGTCCCTTGTTCGGGGTAGTGAAGCTGTCCGCCTTCCATGACACCGGCATTCAGCCATTTACCAATCGCGCGGCAGATCACGCCGTCGCGCACCCTCTGCCCCAGAAAGTTCCGCAGCCGGTCCCGGTCCACGTCGTCGAAGAAGTTTTGGATGTCCAGGTCGATGACCCAGCCACCGCCCATGGCCATCAGCCCGCCCCATAGCCTCTCCAGGGCCTGGTGGGCACTGCGTCCGGGCCGGAACCCGTAGGCGCAGTCGAGAAAGTCCTGCTCGAAGATGGGTTCCAGCGCCATCAGCACCGCCCGTTGCAGCACCTTGTCTTCCAGCGTGGGAATGCCGATCGGGCGGGTCTTTCCCGTTCCCGGCTTGGGCAGGTGGACGCGCCGTACCGCAGGCGCCCGATACCGGCCGGTCTTGAACCGTTCCAGCAGGCGCGTCAGGTTCTCCTCTAAGTCGGCTGCGTATTGGGATGCAGTCACGCCGTCCACCCCGGCGGCCCCGTCCTTGCGGGTGCGCCGCCAGGCTTCTTCCAGCCACACCACGTCGATGTGGTGGGCAATCGTGGTCAGTTCCAGCTTCGGTTCGATCCGGGCCAGTTCCGCTAGCTTCCGTTGTCGTGTTGAGATGTTCTCCTGGCTCGATGTCCCGGCCATCTGTCCCTCCGAAAGCCCCATCGTCCGACCTGCCGCTTCCCTCCATCGGGTCCCTTGGGGCAGGTTCCCCGACTTCCCAGGTACTATCGGCAGGCTCCGATTGCTCGATCACCTTCCCAGCGCGCTTCGTCGCCTTCGCGCGCCGGTACCCTGCTTCGTGTCCCGTTCGCTCCCATCGGCCGGACACCGCTCCGATGGGCCTGGGCCTTTTCTCACACGGCGCCCGCACCGCTCTTCCCGCAAGGAGTGATCGAGCCCTCCCAGGTTCCTGGGCGACCCTTGCCCTGCATGCCCCGCTCTTCGACCCCGGCGGAGGGATGATGCCAGGCCAGTACAGCACCACCCCTGTTGCCTTCCGTCCGTTCAACAACGTCGGCTCCGCATTCCGTACTTTCGAGGCTCCATCACGCGGCCTACAGGCCCCCTGTGTACGCTTCGCAGTCGGGATCGCTCCTCGACCACGCAACACTCGGTTCCGGCTGGTGGCCAGCCTTGGCCGGACAGGACTTGCACCTGTCAGGTCGCTCTGAAGGTTTCAGCGATGTCTTTCCTTCTACATAACTTCCTCCTTCTCCAGGCTTGGCCTGGCGCAATGAACGGTAACGGTTATGAGCGGGTGGCCGAGATGGCCGCCCTGGCGCCCGAGACCCGGCTGGTGTATGTCGCCGACCGCGAAGGTGACCTTCGGGCCCTGATCGACCGGGCCGAACAGCTGGGCTTTGCCGCCGATTACCTGATCCGGGTGCAGCACGACCGTAAGCTCAACGACCCTCTCGATGGCAAACTGCGGGCCGCGGTCGAAGCCCAGCCGGTGTTGGGGACGATCGCCTTTGACCTGCCGGCCGGCGGCAACCGCCCGGCCCGGCAGGTCACACAAACAATCCGGCTCGCCCGGGTCGAACTGAAGACCCGCAGCGGCCCGGGTCCCCAAGTCACCGTCATCCTGGCCCGGGAAGAGGCGCCCCCCGAAGGCCAGGAAGCGGTCGAATGGTGTCTGATCACCAACGAAGAAATCACCACCCTGGAACAGGCCAGAGCGCGCATCGAATGGTACCGCAAACGCTGGTGGATCGAGGTCTACTTCCGCATCCTCAAAAGCGGCTGCCGCATCGAAGCCCTGCAACTTCGCACCCGGGAACGCCTGGAACGGGCCCTGGTGCTTTATCTGATCGTCGCCTGGCGCATCCTGATGCTGATGACGCTCGGGCGGGAACATCCCGAGTGGTGCTGTGAAGTGGTGTTCTCTGTCGAAGAATGGCAGACCGCCTGGGCCATCCACCATCGCACCCCGCCGCCCGCGACGCCGCCGGATTTGGGCACCATCGTCCGCATCGTGGCCGGCTTTGGCGGCTGGCTGGGGCGCAAGAACGATCCCCCACCCGGCCGCCCTGTGGCAGGGCATGACCAAACTGAGCGCCTACGTGGAGGCCGTGACCGCCATCCGGGCGGCCGAGATCAAGTTCCCTCAGAGAAAACGGATAAGACATTGATTCCTATGAGAAGGGGGAAGATGTGGGTAATAGGGTGCCTTGACATCTAAGCGAACACCTGAGGCCATACCTGCCCCTCGGCCTTGTCATATTGCAAGCATGGGATTTTGCAGGATTGCAAGACCTGACCCCTTTTGTGCGTTGTGACCCCTTTTGTGCGTTGTGACCCCTTTTGTGCGTTGTGACCCCTTTTGTGCGTTGTGACCCCTTTTGTGCGCCCACGCTTCCCCCCCACGGTCGGTCACCCTTCCGCAGTTGTGCTTCGCTTCACTCGCCGTGACCGGCTCGTGGCGGGACTTCCACCCGCAGGGGTGCGCCCATGCCGGGCGCACATAGAAAAAAAGCGCGCCCTAGGGCGCGCATGAAAAGTGAATTATCACATTCCCGAATCAGAAATCGTAAGTCAGGTTCGCGTAGAGATTGCGGCCGGGATTCGGAACCCTTGAACCCACCGGCAGATCGCGGGTGCCCCGGACGCGGTTGAGGCCGTTAAGATGATTGGTGTGTTCGTTGTCGAAAACATTATCCACCCCGAGAGCAATTTTAAGACCTTGGATATAGCGATAGCTCGGTTGATATTGCAGACGCAGGTTCAACACACTCCAGTCGGAACTTTTCCGTTCCTTGTTGTAGTCGGCCACCTTGTCTTGGCGCAGCGCGCCCACCAGCTCGGTGGAAAAGGCGAAATCCCGCCAGGAAAAGGTGCCTCTGATCCGTCCATTGAGAGGGGCGATACGGTACAAATTATCATCCTTGCCACTGAGCTTTTGGCCGCGGGTATAATTCAGCAGGCCATCCAGGCGAAAGTAATCTCCCATGGCCAGACCTGCCCGGATATCGGCACCATATAGTTGGACATCGACATTGGTCCACTGCAAGACACAGTCGCTGGCGTCATTGTCTCCGGGAGAGGGATCGTTGGGACAGGTTCGGCCCGGCAACATGGCATTGGCGGCTGCAAGAGCGGTTGGGTCGTTGGTCCGCTGGCCTTGGATGAAATCGTTGATATAACGATAGAAACCCCGGGGCTCGAAGTAAAGATCATGGACCCAACTTCCCAGATGATCCAGATGCAAATCGAATCCGGCCACGGCCTCATAGGATTTCTCGCTGTCCAACCCGATATCGCCGATGTAAACCCGCCCATCCGCGAGACCTCCTGTGGATTCCAGGGGCAGCCAGGTATAGCGCTGCTGGTAGGTGGGCGCCATGGTCTTGCGGGCCAACCCGAGAACCAAATCCAGACTGTCCTGGACAGCATAGCGGAAGTTCATCCCTACATCCACGTCGTGTTGGTCCTGTCGGCGGTCGGAAGCATTGAAACGATCCGCCAACGCGCGGGCTGCCGGTATTTTCTTCGCCGGGGTACCGTCCACCTTGCCGGCATCCATATAGGTAAAGCGGTAACGGACGCCGGCGGTCACGGTGAATTTCTCTACCGGCTCACCCCGCCATTCGGCATAAGCGCTATAGCGGTTGCGGTTGACATCTTCAAAATTCCTGACAAAAAAAGCAGCATTATTGGGATTGCGAATGACTGCATTGTGGAGCGCCACATCCCCGTCAAAACCCACTTCCAGACTGCCGGGACCCACACTTGGTATGGTGACGGCAAACTTATAACCGCCGGTCTCCAGTTCGGTTTCCGCTTCACGCCAGCGCGCTCGGTCGGCAGGCGCGGGCCGTGAGCTGAAGTTGTTCATGACATGATTGGCATTTTGGTAGAAGCCCAAGAAGGCCAGTTTCCAGCCGCCGCCCATATTCCATTCATACTCGCCGCGGTAGATGTTCATCCGGTCAAAAAGAATGTCCATGGGCAAGGCCGGAGTGCCCGATTGACCTGTGTATTTATAGTCGTAGGTAAAGCCGAATTCGTGACCGGCTCGACGAAGGCCGAAACCCAGTTCATAGGTTTCCCGGCTGTATTTGGTGGAATTGACCCTGCGGGTCCGGTCGAAGCGGTAATCCCGTCCACGTTCAACGCTGCCAGAGAAATGGGCGCGAAAATTCTGATTGGCCACACCCAGCAGGCCGGCGCCGTAATGGCCATTGCTGACACCGCTGTAACCCGCACTACCGAACCCCTGCAGCTTGAATTTTTCCTCATCGGTGAATTCACTTCCCCGGGATTTCATCTGGACCGTTCCGCCAATGGTCTCCAATCCGGTACTGACCGGGGTCACCTCCCGGTATACAGTGATCGACTGGAACAAGGAAGATGGAATATGGCTTGCAGGATCATCCATGGCATTGGTGCAAGCAGGTTTTAATGCCATACCGTTGGTAAGCAGGTTGACCCTTTCCCCAAATAGCCCCCGGAACTGGGCAATTCCAGTCAAAGGGCCATTACGATTCACATTGCCCCCGGGCACATGGTTGAGAAATTCGGCGGCATCCAGTGCTCCCGCGGCTCCAGGCTGAAGTGAAACTGTGCCAGGCTCCATGATTTCCCCTTCGACAATCAGGGTCGGTAACTCTTCGTATTCAGCCCACGCGCCATGAATCTGCGAGGCCAGTGCGACGGCAAGCAATTTAGACACGCTGAGTTTATTCATTGCATTTCCCTTAAAATTGAGAGCATCTATCATATATAGGCGAATACTGTTCCATAACAGTAACTCTTTGAAGTGAAAGAACCATGAAACCAATGAATTTGAAATCGCCCTCTTGACTGTGTGATATGCCTCAATCACTGTGTCATATCACACAGTCAGAGTGTGATTGGCTAGTTACCGTTCATTGCGCCAGGCCAAGCCTGGAGAAGGAGGAAGTTATGTAGAAGGAAAGACATCGCTGAAACCTTCAGAGCGACCTGACAGGTGCAAGTCCTGTCCGGCCAAGGCTGGCCACCAGCCGGAACCGAGTGTTGCGTGGTCGAGGAGCGATCCCGACTGCGAAGCGTACACAGGGGGCCTGTAGGCCACCCTATTACCCACATCTCTCGCCCCTGTAGTAAGATATTGATTTCTTTGGATAGGCGTTGACATGAGCTGGGCTGAACAAGAATTTTTTCCCTGGCGCTGGGCGATGCCCGCCTGAACCGGCGGCTGTGCCGGGTGATAGAAGCGATGGCAAACGATCCGATGGCGAGCGTTCCCAACGTTTGCGGGGGTGGCTGGGCGGAGACCAAGGCGGCCTACCGGCTGCTGGACAATGCCAGGCTGGATTTTCGGGAGGTGTTGCGGGCCCACAGTGTGCCGACCCTGGAACGGATCCGGCAGCAGTCGCGGGTGCTGTGCCTGCAGGACACCACCGAGCTGGATTATTCCGGGCGGCCGTCGATGGCGGGGTTGGGACGGCTGAATTACGAGCAGCGTCAGGGGTTGTACCTGCATCCGACGCTGGTGATCAGTGAGGCGGGCGTGGCCCTGGGGGTGACCGACTGCTGGCACTGGGCGCGTTTGCCCAAGGGGGAACCGGACCTGGCCGAAAGCCTGCGTTGGGTGGAAGGTTATGAGCGGGTGGCCGAGATGGCCGCCCTGGCGCCCGAGACCCGGCTGGTGTATGTCGCCGACCGCGAAGGTGACCTTCGGGCCCTGATCGACCGGGCCGAACAGCTGGGCTTTGCCGCCGATTACCTGATCCGGGTGCAGCACGACCGTAAGCTCAATGACCCCCTCGATGGCAAACTGCGGGCCGCGGTCGAAGCCCAGCCGGTGTTGGGGACGATCGCCTTTGACCTGCCGGCCGGCGGCAACCGCCCGGCCCGGCAGGTCACACAAACAATCCGGCTCGCCCGGGTCGAACTGAAGACCCGAAGCGGCCCGGGTCCCCAAGTCACCGTCATCCTGGCCCGGGAAGAGGCGCCCCCCGAAGGCCAGGAAGCGGTCGAATGGTGCCTGATCACCAACGAAGAAATCACCACCCTGGAACAGGCCAGAGCGCGCATCGAATGGTACCGCAAACGGTGGTGGATCGAGGTCTACTTCCGCATCCTCAAAAGCGGCTGCCGCATCGAAGCCCTGCAACTTCGCACCCGGGAACGCCTGGAACGGGCCCTGGTGCTGTATCTGATCGTCGCCTGGCGCATCCTGATGCTGATGACGCTCGGGCGGGAACATCCCGAGTGGTGCTGTGAAGTGGTGTTCTCTGTCGAAGAATGGCAGACCGCCTGGGCCATCCACCATCGCACCCCGCCGCCCGCGACGCCGCCGGATTTGGGCACCATCGTCCGCATCGTGGCCGGCTTTGGCGGCTGGCTGGGGCGCAAGAACGATCCCCCGCCCGGTCCCAAAGCCCTGTGGCAGGGCATGACCAAACTGAGCGCCTACGTGGAGGCCGTGACCGCCATCCGGGCGGCCGAGATCAAGTTCCCTCAGAGAAAACGGATAAGACATTGATTCCTATGAGAAGGGGGAAGATACGGGTAATAGGGTGCCTGTAGGCCGCGTGATGGAGCCTCGAAAGTACGGAATGCGGAGCCGACGTTGTTGAACGGACGGAAGGCAACAGGGGTGGTGCTGTACTGGCCTGGCATCATCCCTCCGCCGGGGTCGAAGAGCGGGGCATGCAGGGCAAGGGTCGCCCAGGAACCTGGGAGGGCTCGAACACTCCCTGCGGGAAGAGCGGTGCGGGCGCCGTGTGAGAAAAGGCCCAGGCCCATCGGAGCGGTGTCCGGCCGATGGGAGCGAACGGGACACGAAGCAGGGTACCGGCGCGCGAAGGCGACGAAGCGCGCTGGGAAGGTGATCGAGCAATCGGAGCCTGCCGATAGTACCTGGGAAGTCGGGGAACCTGCCCCAAGGGACCCGATGGAGGGAAGCGGCAGGTCGGACGATGGGGCTTTCGGAGGGACAGATGGCCGGGACATCGAGCCAGGAGAACATCTCAACACGACAACGGAAGCTAGTGGAACTGGCCCGGATCGAACCGAAGCTGGAACTGACCACGATTGCCCACCACATCGACGTGGTGTGGCTGGAAGAAGCCTGGCGGCGCACCCGCAAGGACGGGGCCGCCGGGGTGGACGGCGTGACTGCATCCCAATACGCAGCCGCCTTAGAGGAGAACCTGACGCGCCTGCTGGAACGGTTCAAGACCGGCCGGTATCGGGCGCCTGCGGTACGGCGCGTCCACCTGCCCAAGCCGGGAACGGGAAAGACCCGCCCGATCGGCATTCCCACGCTGGAAGACAAGGTGCTGCAACGGGCGGTGCTGATGGCGCTGGAACCCATCTTCGAGCAGGACTTTCTCGACTGCGCCTACGGGTTCCGGCCCGGACGCAGTGCCCACCAGGCCCTGGAGAGGCTATGGGGCGGGCTGATGGCCATGGGCGGTGGCTGGGTCATCGACCTGGACATCCAAAACTTCTTCGACGACGTGGACCGGGACCGGCTGCGGAACTTTCTGGGGCAGAGGGTGCGCGACGGCGTGATCTGCCGCGTGATCGGTAAATGGCTGAATGCCGGCGTCATGGAAGGCGGACAGCTTCACTACCCCGAACAAGGGACACCGCAAGGTGGGGTGATCTCCCCACTGCTGGCCAACCTCTACCTGCATCACGTGCTCGACCTGTGGTTCGAGCAGACGGTCAAACCGCGACTGCAAGGCAGCGCCTTCGAAGTCCGGTTCGCCGACGATGCGGTCCTGGTGTTCGAACGGGAAGAAGACGCCCGGCGGGTATTGGCCGTTCCGGGCAAGCGCCTGGCCAAATACGGCCTGCGCCTGCACCCGGACAAAACCCGCCTGCTCGACTTCAGAAAACCCGGACGGAAAGGCCAGAGCTTCCAATACCCGGGATTCACCCACTACTGGGGACGCTCAGGGAAAGGGCGTTGGGTCGTCAAACGCAAGACCGCCCAAGCCCGGCTCAGCCGCTCCCTGCAGGCGATCAACCACTGGTGCCGGATGCACCGCCACTGGCCGGTTGCAGACCAACAAGCGGCCCTGAGCCGCAAACTCAAGGGGCATTATGCCTACTATGGGATCGTCGGCAACAGCCAATCGCTGGCCCGCTTCCTGTACGAGGTCAGACGGCGCTGGTACAAATGGTTGTCCCGCCGCAACCGGGAACGGATGAACTGGGACCATTTTGGGCGGCTGTACAAACGATACCCACTCCCCCCACCGCGCGTGGTTCACGGAATTGCCCGTTGCGTAGCGACGCCATAGTCCGAGGAGCCGGATGCCTTAATCGGGCACGTCCGGATCTGTGGGAACCGCGGGTGAGCAATCGCCCGCGGTCACCCGGCCGGTCTTGCCAAGTGCCTGAAGATTCAGGAGAATGCGGGCCATGGAAAGACTTGATCTGGACCTGAGCCGCCCACCTCCCTTGCCCGGGACGGTGGAGGAATGCCACCGGGTGATCGCAGCGCTTTGGCGGGCGCTGGGAGAATTTCAGCAGATCCAGGCGCGAGTGGAAGAACTGGAGGAACAGTTGGCCTTGGGGTCCGACAATTCCTCCCAACCACCTTCCCAGGACAGCCCGAAGAAGCGCGCCGAGCGCAAGGGCAAGCGACCGACGGGACGCAAGAAAGGGGCGCAGGTGGGACATCCCGGGCACGAGCGGGCTCTGGTTCCGGCAGAAGCAGTGGACGAGGTCCGGCATTACTTTCCCCATGGCCGCTGCGAGTGCGGTGGGTCGGTGGCGGTGCGGGGATTCCGTCCCCATCAGGTGTTCGACCTGCCCGAGATTCGTTACCGGGTGGTCGAACACCGGGTGTATGAAGGCCGCTGTGGGTGGTGTGGTCAGAAGCACCAGGGGCGGCTACCGGATGAGGTGCCCCGCGGCCAGATGGGACCTGGGCTGGTGGCGTGGATTGGCTTGATGACGGGGCGCTATCACCTGTCGCTGCGGGAAGTCGAAGCGCTGCTGGAAGAACAATGGGGTCTGAAATTCAGCCTGGGGGCGATCAGCCAGAGCCAGATCCCGCTGCAGGCGTGGCTGGGTCCGGTCTACAACCAGATTGGCGAGGCGGTCAGAAAAGCGCTGATCGCCCATGCCGACGAGACCCGCCACTACCGGGGCCGCAGCATCTATTGGCTGTGGGCGCTGACGACCGATCAGATGGCGTATTTCCTGACCCATTATTCCCGCGGCAAGGGTGCGGCCGGTGAGCTGTTGGGGGATTTCCAGGGAATCCTGGTGACCGACCGCCACGGGGCCTACAACGACCATCCCCAGGACTCACACCAATACTGCTGGGCGCATCTCATCCGCAACCTGGAACGGATCGCCGGGCGCAAGGGACAGGCCGGCGAAGATGGCGAACGCCTGCTCCGGGCCGCCCGCCTGACGGTTCACTGCGGCAAGCTCTGGCAACAGAGCCATTACCCATCCGACCGCTACCGAAGGCGATTGGAACGCCTCAAAGCCCTCTTCCGGCGCGAACTGGAACAGGCCGCCCAAAGACATGGCGACAACAAAACCGGTCGCAGCTGCCGCAAGTTGTTGGACGATTTTCCCAGGTTCTGGACCTTCCTGGACCATCCCGGGGTACCGATGACCAACAACACGGCAGAGCGTGCCCTACGCCCCTATGTCATCTGGCGCAAGACCAGTTTCTTCAGCCAGTCGCATGGCGGTGACTGCTTCCGCCCCATGATCCTGTCGCTGGTCGAAACCTGCAAGCGCCTCAAGATCGGCGTCTATCAGACCCTGCGGACCATCTGCGCCCAGGGCATGGCAGAGGGCGAGGTCACCTTCCGCCTGCCCCTGCCGGAACCTCAACCACTTCCAGTGGCAAGCCCGTGAACGGTAACGTTACAACGCCTGGCAGTGGATCAAACGGGAGAGCCGCCGCGATGACTGAGGTCTGGCGCTGGCCGCTGCTGTTCGCCGCCGGGCTGGGGTTGGGCGCGTTCTTCTACGGCGGCCTGTGGTGGACGGTGAAACGCCTGCCGGCGGCAGGCCATCCGGTACTGCTGATGCTGGCCAGCTTTGCGGTGCGCACTGCCGTCACCGTCGGCATGATGGCCGGCCTCATGGCCGGGGACTGGCGGCGGCTGGCGGCCGTCCTGGCGGGGTTTGTGGCGATGCGGTTTTTCCTGGTGCGGCGGCAGCGGAGGCATGATGCAGTTCAATCCTGACCAAATTGTTTTGTGGCAGTACGGTCCCTTCAAATTGAGTGCCACCCTTCTCTTCACCTGGGGGGTGATGGCGCTGTTGGTGCTGGGGTCGTGGCTGGCGACCCGCCGCATCCGTCCGACGCTGCGGCCCGGGCGCTGGCAGAATTTCCTGGAGGCGCTGGTGGAGGTGATCCGCAACCAGATCCGGGAGGTGACCCATCAGGACCCGGACCGCTATCTGTGGTTCGTCGGCACCCTGTTTCTGTTCATCGCCCTGTCGAATCTGCTGGCGCCGGTGCCCGGTTACCTGCCTCCCACCGCCTCCCTGTCCACCACCACCGCCCTGGCCCTGTGCGTGTTCGTCGCCGTGCCCTGGGTCGGGATTCGCGAGGTGGGGCTGAAAGCCTATCTGCGCCAGTACCTGGAGCCCCATCCGCTGATGCTGCCCTTCAACGTCATCGGCGAGTTCTCCCGCACCCTGGCCCTGGCGGTGCGCCTTTATGGCAACCTCATGAGCGGGGCGGTGATCGGGGCGGTGCTGATCACCCTGGTGCCATTCTTCTTTCCGGTGGTGATGCAGCTTCTGGGACTGCTGACCGGCTTCATTCAGGCTTACATTTTCGCTATTCTGGCCCTGGTCTACATCGCCTCGGGCTGCCGGGTGCAGCAGGAACGCCGGGCCCGTCTGCGAACACAGGAGGAATCGCCTTGAACGCCGAAACGCTGGTCGCCATGGTTTCCATCTTCACCGCCGGGCTCACCATGGGCCTGGGGGCCATCGGGCCGGCACTGGGGGAGGGGCGGGCGGTGGCCCAGGCCCTGCTCGCCATCGCCCAGCAGCCGGACGAGGCCAACACCATCACCCGGACCCTGTTCGTGGGTCTGGCGATGGTGGAGTCCACCGCCATCTACTGCTTCGTCATCAGCATGATCCTGCTGTTCGCCAATCCCTACTGGGATCACTTCCTGTCCGCCGGATCTTAGAAATGCAGGTGGACTGGCTGACGGTCGTCGCCCAGATCGTCAACTTTCTCATCCTCGCCGCGCTGCTCAAGCGTTTCCTCTACCGCCCCATCGTCACCGCCATGGCCGCGCGCCAGGCCCACATCGAACGCCAGTTGCAGGAGGCCCGCCACCTCAAAGCCCAGGCCGAGCGCCTCATCGCCACCTACCGCCGCCGTCTCGAGGAGGTGGAGCAGCAGAACCAGCAGCTGCTGGAGCAGGCCAGGCAGGAAGCCGAACGCGAGCGTCAGGCACTGCTCGATCAGGCCCGCCTGGAGGTGGAGGCAAAGCGGCGCCAGTGGCTCGAGGCGCTGGCGCGGGAGCAGCATCAGCTGGCCCGCGACCTCGAGCGTCTGCTGGGGGAGCAGCTCATCGCCCTGGGACGCAAGGCCTTTGCGGAGCTGGCCGGCCGCCGTCTGGAAGCATGCCTGGTGGAGACGTTCCTGGAACGGCTGGAAACCTCGCCGGAGCTGCAACGGCTGCTGACCGAGGCCGGCTCCCGCGAGTGGACCGTCGTCACGGCCCAGCCCCTGGATGCGGACCTGCGCCGCAGGATCGAAACCGCGCTGCGGCGTTTCAATCCCGATGTCCGGGTGCGGTTCGTCGAGCGTGACGCGCTGATCCTGGGCATCGCCCTGGAAGCCGGGGACCGCGTGTGGTCCTGGAATCTCGCGGCCTGGCTGGAGCAGCTGGAGGCCGAACTGCAGCGCTTTTTGCAATCGTTGCCGTCATGAGCGAACTGCGGGATCTGCTGCGCCAGCACGGTAACCGTCTGCGGGCGCAGATCGAGTCCTTTCAGTTCCGGCTTGAGCCCGAGGAGATCGGCTGGCTGCGGCACATCGAGCTCGGCGTGGCCCAGGTCCAGGGGTTGCCCGGCGTCAAGGCGATGGAGGTGGTGCATTGCGGCCGCAGCGCCGCCGGGGTGGCCTTCGACCTCGATCCCGCCGCGGTCGGGGTGGTGCTGCTGGATCCGGAAACCGCGGTGCAGGCCGGGATGCCGGTGCGCCGCAGCGGCCGGGTGCTGGATGTGCCGGTCGGGCCCCGGGTGCTGGGACGGGTGCTCGATCCCCTGGGTAGGCCCCTGGACGACGGCCGCCCCCTCGAGGCCGGTGAACGCTGGCCGGTGGAGCGCGAGGCGCCGCCGATCCTGGCCCGGGCACCGGTGACGGTGCCGCTGCTGACCGGCATCAAGGTGATCGACGCCCTCGTTCCCATCGGCCGCGGCCAGCGCGAGCTGATCCTCGGCGACCGCCAGACCGGCAAGACCACCCTCGCCCTGGACACCCTGCTCAATCAGCACGACCAGGACGTCATCTGCATCTACTGCGCCATCGGCCAGCGGGCCCAGACGGTGGCCCGCGCCATCGCCCGGCTGCGGGAGCGGGACGCGATGAAATACTGCGTGGTGGTCAACGCCGGCGGCGAAACTCCCGCCGGGCTGCAGTACCTGGCCCCTTACGCCGCCACCACCATCGGCGAGTGGTTCATGGCCCAGGGGCGCGACGTGCTGGTGATCTACGACGACCTCAGCCGCCACGCCGACGCCTACCGGGCGCTGTCGCTGCTGCTGCGGCGGCCGCCGGGGCGGGAGGCCTATCCCGGCGACGTGTTCTATCTCCACGCCCGCCTGCTGGAACGGGCAACCCATCTCAAGGACGGCGGCAGCCTCACCGCCCTGCCCATCGCCGAAACCCAGGCCCAGAACCTTTCCGCCTACATTCCCACCAACCTGATTTCCATCACCGACGGCCAGCTTTACCTGTCACCGCAGAAGTTCCAGCGCGGCGAACTGCCGGCGGTGGACGTGGGCCGCTCGGTGTCACGGGTGGGGGGCAAGGCCCAGCTTCCGGCCTACCGGGCCGTGGTGGGCGAGCTGAAGCTGGCCTATGCCCAGTACGAGGAACTGGAAACCTTCGCCCGCTTCGGCACCCGGCTGGACGAACGCACCCGCCTGGCCATCGAGCGGGGGCGGCGGGTGCGGGAGCTCCTCAAACAGGAGGAGGGCGACCTGCTGACGCCGCTGGAACAGCTGGCGGTGCTGCTGGCGCTCAACGCCGGGTTGTTCGACGATTTGCCCCTGGAGGAGGCGCGCCCCGCCGAGCGCCGCATTCGGGACGCCGTCCAGACGGAAAAGGAAACGGCCCGCCGCATCGAGACCGGCGAGCCGCTGACAGAAGGGTTGCGCCAGCATCTGTTGCAGCTGGCGCAGCAGGCGCTCGCCCCGCTCAGGTCCGGAAGTGGTTGACAGCCTCTTCCAGACGGGCGGCGGTCTGCCGCAGTTGCTCGGTGGCCTGCAGGGTTTCCTCCATTTTCCGGCAGACCTCGAGGCTGCCCTGATTGATTTCTTCCACGCTCCGGTTGATGGTGCCGCTCACCGCGCTCTGCTGCTCGATGGTGGTGGCGATCTGGGTGTTGAGCTCTCCGGTGGCTTCCACCATGGCGATGATGTTGCTCAGAGCGGTATCCACCGCCTCGGTGCGCTCGGCGCCCTGATGGGCGCTTTCGCGGCTGTGCTCGATCATCTCCACTGCCGAACGGGCCCGGTTGCGCAGTTCGTCGATGGTTTCCTGGATCTGGGCGGTGGACTCCTGGGTGCGGCTGGCCAGGGTGCGAACCTCCTCGGCCACCACCGCGAAACCGCGGCCCTGCTCGCCGGCGCGGGCAGCCTCGATGGCGGCGTTGAGGGCCAGCAGGTTGGTCTGATCGGCGATGCCGCGGATGATTTCCAGCACCTCGCCGATGTTCTTGCTGTCCGCCTCCAGCTTGTGTAGCTCCTCGGTGACTTGGTCGATCTCCCCGGCCAATGCCCGGATTAGCCCGGTGGCGGCGGTGACCACCTCGTGGCCCTGTTTGGCCTCGGCATCGGTTTCCCGGGCGCGGGTTTCCGCCTCGGAGGTGGTCTGGGCCACCTCCTGAATCGAGGCGCTCAGTTCCTGGATGGAGGCGGTGGTGTGCTCGGTGTCGTGGCGCTGTTTTTCCGCCTTGGCCTCGGTTTCCCGCGCGATCCCCGCCATTTCCCCGGCGGCCCGGTTCAGGTGGGCGATGGTGGCTTGAAGATCGTTGACCAGCTGGCGGATCCGGCTGGAGAAGGCGTTGATGTGGCGGGCCATGGTGCCGACCTCGTCTTCGCTTTTGACGTCCAGCTGCACTGTCAGATCGCCGTCGCCGATGGCCTTGAGCTGATCGCCCATGGCCTGCAGGGGCCGGCCGATCATGTGCTGGGTGAGGCGGTAGAAAACCCAGCCGAACAGGGCGATGGCCAGCGCCATGCCCAGGCCCGCCTTGAGCATGTTTTGGCGTACCGCGGCCATCGCATTGTCCAGGGAGGCGATGATTTCGAAGCTGCCGTGCAGATCGCCGGGACGCTTGCCATCCATGGGATAGCCGAGGATGTCGCGGCCGTCGCTGCGGCCCCACAAATCTTGGGAGGTGGCCGGATCACCGTGGCAGATCATGCACTGCTGTTCCAGCCGGACTGGTTGGAAGTAGCGCACGGCGTTGGTCTTGTCGTCGAATACCACGTATTCGTCGGCATTGGGATGGCTGGCGAAGTATTCCAGCGCCTGGCGTTCCAGCGGGGTGGGTTCGTTTTTCGGGTTGCGGGCGTTGGGCCGGGGGGTGCGCAGTTCGAATCCTTCCCTGGCGATCTTGTCCTGGATCACCTTCCAGGCCACCACTACCGGCACCGTCGCCAAGATTTTCCGGCGGCGTTCCCGGGGATTGGCGATGGCGTCGAACTTGCGCAGTTTCTCTGGGGTGATGACTTCCAGATCCCACAGGCGGCTGACCCGGTGGCGCACCGATTCGGCCATTGTTACCACCTTGCGGGCCGTATCCACCTGCTGGGCGATCGCGGCCCGGCGCTGCTGCTGCCAGTACAGGAACAGCAGCAGGCAGGCGATGAGCACGAAGGCGGCAAATACGATCTGGAACAGGCGCATGCCGATGGACTGCTTGAGAAACATGAGACTCTCCAGAGTGAAACGATTTTTGTTGACAGGTTTTTGTGATGGCGCTCAAATTAACCTTAGCCCATTCCGGAATTTTTGCCTTCGGCGGGACGAAAAAGTGGCTCAGACGCTGGAAACCCTGCAGCGGGCCATCGAGCTCAGCACCCGTCTGGCGGACATCGTCCGTACCATGAAGGTGCTGGCGGCGGTGAGCATTCACCAGTACGAGCAGGCGGCGGCGGCGCTGTCGCACTATGCCCATACCGTGGAGCTGGGATTGAGCGGGGTGATCCGCCGCGGCGGGCTGCCGCGCCTGCGTTACCGGGAGGGCAAGCGGGCGGCGGTGGTCTTCGGCTCGGATCAGGGGTTGTGCGGCCGCTTCAACGAGAACCTGGTGGCGTTCGCCGAGGCGGCCCTGGCGGGGGAGGCCCGTATCCTGGTGGTGGGCGCGCGGGCGGAGAGCGCCCTGGAGGCGCGGGGGGTCGCCGTGGAAGAATGTTTTTTCGTGCCGGGATCGGTCGCGGCGATCACCGCCACGGTGCGCCAGATCCTGGAGAAGATCGAGTCCTGGCGCCAGGAGGGGGTGACGACGGTGGACCTGTTTCACCAGCGCCCCCACGGCCGGGGTCGTCCGGCACCGGTGCAGCTGCGCCTTTTGCCGTTGGAGGAAAGCTTCTTCCGCCATCTGGGCCGACATCCCTGGCCGGGGCGGTCCCTGCCGGCCTTCTCGGCGCCGGGGCCGGTTCTGCTGGGTGCCCTGGTGCGCCAGTATCTGTTCGTATCCCTGTACCGCGCCTGCGCCGAATCACTGGCCGCCGAACACGGCCTGCGGCTGCTGGCCATGCAGCAGGCGGAAAGGAACATCCGCCAGCATCTGGAACGGCTGCAAAGCGTCTATCAGCAACAGCGTCAGGAACAGATCACCGCCGAGTTGCTGGAAGTGGCGGCCGGCTTCGAAGCCCTGTTACAAACGGAGAAGACCAATGCCGATACGTGAGCTTTGGCTGCTGCGTCATGCCAAGTCCGCCTGGGACACGGATGCGACCAGCGATTTCGAGCGCCCGCTGAACCGCCGTGGCGAACGGGACGCACCGCGCATGGGGCGGTGGATGCGGCGCCAGGGATGGATCCCGGACCGGGTTCTCGCCTCCCCGGCCCGCCGGGCCCGCCAGACCGCCGAGGCGGTCTGCCGGGAGCTGGGGATCGACCCTGGCGCGATTTGCTGGGAGCTCCGTCTCTATGAAGCCTCGGTGTCGGATTTGCTGGCAGTGTTGCGATCCTGCCCGGAAACCGCCCGCAGGGTGTTGGTGGTGGGCCACAATCCCGGTCTGGAGGCGCTGGCGCTGACCTTGTGCGGGCCGCTGGCGCTGCCGGGGAAGAAGCTGCTTCCCACCGCCGCCTTGCTGCGGCTGGCGGTTTCCGGGGACTGGGCGGATCTTGGCCCCGGGAAGGGGCGACTTCTGGGGCGGGTCCGGACCCGGGATTTGCCCGAGGACCTTTGAGCCAGGCGCAGATCCTGTTCCCGGATCAGCCAGTAGGCTATCCCTAAGGCCAGCAGGGCGAGCGACAGGGCCGCCAGGGTGGCGGCGGACATCTTTTCCGCATCCAGAATGATGAACTTCCGCGCCAGGGCCATCAGGGCGATGAGCACCACCGTCCGCACCCGGATGATGCTCTCCTGGCGCCCGGCGACCTTGATGATGGAATGCTTGAATTCCATCGCGATCAGCACCGTCATGATCATGCCGAACAGGCGTTTGAGCGCCTCCTGATTCAGCGGCTCCAGCCCCCCGAAGACGAGGCCGGCGATCACTTCGCGGATCAGCGCCAGCAGGGCGAAGACGATCACCACCGAGATGATGACGGTGACCGTGACCGCCACCACCTGCTCGAAACGGGCATAGAAACCCAGCGCCTGCCATTCCTCGGCGCGGGTTTCGAAAAGGAAATCACTCAGGCTGCGTTTGTCGGGTCGTTTCGGCATAGGGAAAAATATCCTGACGCGCTTTCTGATCTGGCTACAATCATACCGCCGACACATCACGGTCTGTTTTGTTTTTGGGGACGCACATGACAAGGCGCAAGTTCCGATGAAAGAGGTGAACTGGATTTTCGCACACGCCCCCCACGGCCTCGCTTTGGGATCACCCGAAGGGCGCTGGCTGGCGGCCAATCCCGCCTATTGCCGGATGCTGGGCTACGAGGAGCGCGAATTGCTGCAGATGGACGTCTACGACGTCACCCCGGAGGAGGACCGGCCCATCACACGCCGGTTCCTGGATGCAGTCCACAGGGGGGAGATGGACACGGCGATCTACGAAAAGCGCTACCGCCACAAGCAGGGGCATCTGATCGAGGCCCAGGTAACGGTGGCGGTGGTGCGTAACCCTGACGGCAGCGTCTCGCATTTCGTGATCCAGGCGGTGGATCTGTCCACGGCCCGGGAACGGGAAAACAAGCTGCGGCTTTACGGCGAGCTGTTCGAACACAGCAACGAGGCGATCCTGATCACCGACCGCGACAACCGCATCGTCGCCGTCAATCCGGCCTTCACCCGCATCACCGGCTACAGCGCCGAAGAGGTGCTGGGACGCAATCCCCGGTTCCTGTCCTCGGGCCGCCACGATCGTGCCTTTTACCGCCAGATGTGGCAGGCGCTCAAGACCAGCGGTCATTGGGAAGGGGAGATCGTCAATCGCCGCAAGGACGGGCGGGAATTCCACGAATGGCTGTCGATCAGCGTGATCCGCGACGAACAGGGCCGGACTCAGAACTTCGTTGGCATCTTCACCGACATCAGCACCCTGAAGGACGCCTACGCCCAGGTCGCATTCCTCGCCTATCACGACCCTCTGACCCTGCTGCCCAACCGGGTGCTGCTCCGCGACCGGCTGCAGCAGGCGATCAGCGAGGCCCACCGGGAAGGCTGGCAGGTGGCGCTGCTCTATCTGGATCTGGACAATTTCAAGCACGTCAACGATTCCCTCGGTCACGGAGTCGGCGACCGCTTCCTGCAGGAGATCGCCCGCCGTCTGCGGGGCTGTCTGCGGGAAGGCGACACGGTCAGCCGCCAGGGGGGCGACGAGTTCGCCATTATCCTGCCCCATGTCCGCCAGGCGGATCGCATCGTTTCGGTCATCAAAAAGATCCAGACCGCCCTGGCCGCTCCCATCGCGCTGCAGGGCCAGCAGGTGCGGGCTTCCTTCAGCATCGGTGTGGCATTGTATCCGGATGACGGCGAGGACATCGACACCCTGCTCAAGCACGCCGACGTCGCCATGTACCATGCCAAGGAAGCCGGGCGTGACACCTATCGCTTCTTCACCCCGGCGATGAACGAGCGGGTGCGGGCCCGCCTGCGGCTGGAAAACCGCCTGCGTCAGGCGCTGGAACAGGGGGAGTTCGAGCTCTGGTACCAACCCCGGGTCCGCCTCGCCGACGGCTGCATCTGCGGCGCCGAGGCGTTGCTGCGCTGGCGCCACCCGGAGGAGGGCTGGATCGGGCCGGGCGACTTTATTCCGGTGGCGGAGGAAAGCGGCCTGATCGTCCCCATCGACCAGTGGGTGCTGGAGGAGGTCTGTCGCCAGAACCTTGAATGGCAGCGCCGGGGAGTGGGGGAGATTCCGGTGGCGGTCAACCTGTCGGCGAGGGATTTCCGCCGCCCGGATTTCCGCGACCGTGTCGTTCGGGTGCTGGACGACACCGGGATCGATCCCCGCTGGCTGGAGCTGGAATTGACCGAATCGGTCTTGCTGCAACACACCGACGAAATCATGGCGACCCTGCAAGGGCTCCGGAGCCGCGGGGTGAACTTCGCCATCGACGATTTCGGGACCGGCTACTCCAGCCTGGCCTATCTCAAGCAGCTGCCGGTTTCCATGCTCAAGGTGGACCGCAGCTTCGTGCGCGACGTGCCCGGCGACCCCAACGACGAGGCCATCGTCAAGGCGGTGATCGAGCTGGGGCAGGTGTTCGGCCTGCAGGTAGTGGCCGAGGGAGTGGAAACCGAGGCCCAGCTGCAGTTTCTCTGCCGCCTGGGGTGTGACAGCGTCCAGGGGTTTCATTTCAGCCGCCCGCAGCCGGCCGCCGAATTCGAGAAGTTGCTGCGTCAGCGGGGTAAGTTCGCAACTTGTGATTAAAAAGGGGGCTGGTCTATCCTGACGAGACATCTCAACATCAGGAGACCGCCATGACCTACCGCTTCATCCGCTTTTTCGAGGAACTGGGCATCGACGACGTCCCCCTGGTGGGCGGCAAAAACGCCTCTCTTGGGGAGATGTACCGCGCTCTCACCTCCCAGGGCATCCGGGTGCCCAACGGCTTCGCCATCACCGCCCAAGGCTACAAATATGTGCTCGACCAGGCCGGGGCCTGGGAGAAGCTCCATGAAGTGCTCGACGATCTCGACCCCGACGACGTCGAGGACCTGCGCCGCCGGGGGGCCGAAGCCCGGCGCATCGTGTACGAGGCCGGCATCCCCGAGGATCTGCGCGCCGAGATCCTCGATGCCTATCACCGCCTGGCCCGGGAATACGGCGACGGGGATCTGAGCGTGGCGGTGCGTTCCTCGGCCACCGCCGAGGATCTGCCCACCGCCAGCTTCGCCGGCCAGCAGGAAACCTATCTCAACATCCGCGGCGACGAAGCCCTGATCGAGGCGGTGCGGCGCTGCTTCGCCAGCCTGTTCACCAACCGCGCCATCCACTACCGCATCGACCAGGGCTTCGATCACTTCAAGGTGTATCTCTCGGTGGGGGTGCAGAAGATGGTGCGCTCCGATCTGGCCGCCAGCGGGGTTATGTTCTCCATCGACACCGAGACCGGTTTCAGGGAGGCGGTGTTCATCACCGCCGCCTACGGCCTGGGAGAGACGGTGGTGCAGGGGGCGGTGGATCCGGACGAGTTCTACGTCTTCAAGCCCACCTTCCGGGAAGGGTACCGGGCGGTGCTGCGGCGGCGTCTGGGGGCCAAGAAGATCAAGATGGTGCTGGCCGTCGGCGGCGACCGCCAGACCACCCGCATCGTCCCCACCCCCAAGGCCGACCAGCAGCGCTTCTGCATTTCCGACGACGATGTGCTGGTGCTGGCCGACTACGCCATCAAGGTGGAGGACCACTATGGCCGCCCCATGGACATGGAGTGGGCCAAGGACGGCCCCGACGGCCAGCTCTACCTGGTCCAGGCGCGCCCGGAAACCGTCGCCTCCCAGAAGAACTACGCAGTGCTGGAGGAATACCGTCTTACCGGCACTGGTCGGGTGCTGGCGGAGGGCCGTGCCGTGGGCACCAGGATCGCCGCCGGCGCCGCGCGGGTGATTCCCGACGTGGAACATCTGTCCCGGTTCCGCCCCGGCGAGGTGCTGGTGGCCGACATGACCACTCCGGACTGGGAGCCGGTGATGAAGACGGCGGCGGCGATCGTCACCAATCGGGGGGGCCGTACATGCCATGCCGCAATTATCGCCCGCGAACTGGGCATCCCAGCCGTGGTGGGCACCGGCAACGCCACCGAAGTGCTCGAGGACGGCCAGACTGTCACCGTCTCCTGTGCCGAGGGCGACGTGGGCCGGGTCTATGAGGGGGAGATCCCCTTCGAGGTGGAGAAGATCGACCTGTCCCAACTGCCCAAGCCGAAGACCGAGCTCATGGTCAACCTGGGCAATCCCGAGATCGCCTTCCAGACCTCGTTCCTGCCCGCCGAGGGGGTGGGACTGGCGCGGATGGAGTTCATCATCAACGAGTACATCAAGGTCCATCCCATGGCCCTGGTGCATCCGGAAAAGGTCGAGGACCAAGGCGAACGCAAGGCCATTGAGAAGCTCACCCGCGGCTACGACGATCCCAGGGAATTCTTCGTCCGCACCCTGGCCGAAGGGGTCGGCACCATCGCCGCCGCCTTCTGGCCCAGGCCGGTGGTGGTGCGGATGTCCGACTTCAAGACCAACGAATACGCCTCGCTGCTGGGCGGGCGCTGGTTCGAGCCGGTGGAGGCCAACCCCATGCTCGGCTTCCGCGGTGCCGCCCGTTACGCCCATCCGGCCTATGCCGAGGGGTTTGCCCTGGAGTGCGCCGCCATGAAGCGGGTGCGCGAGGTGATGGGGCTGAAGAACGTGATCCTGATGCTGCCCTTCGTGCGCCGGGTGGACGAGGCCGAGCGGGTGCTGGCGAAGATGGCCGAACTGGGTCTCAAGCGCGGCGGCGACGGCCTGAAGATCTACTGCATGTGCGAGATCCCCAACAACGTGGTTCTGATCGACCGGTTCGCCAAGCACTTTGACGGCTTCTCCATCGGCTCCAACGACCTCACCCAGCTGACCCTGGGGGTGGACCGGGACTCGGAGCTGGTGGCCTTCGACTACGACGAACGCGACGAAGGGGTCAAGGCCATGATCCGGCTGGCTATCGAGGGTTGCCGCCGCAATGGCGTCCATTCCGGCATCTGCGGCCAGGCCCCCTCCGACTATCCGGAGATGGCCGAATTTCTGGTGGAATGCGGCATCGACGCCATGAGCCTCAACCCCGATTCGCTGCTGCGCACCTTGCGGCGGGTGGTGGAGGTGGAGAGGCGGTTGACAGGCCATCCGGACTCGGGCTCCTGAACCCCGCTGCCAAGAGCGGTGAAGTTTTCTTGTGGAGATATCGATCATGCGGTCTTCCGAGTGTGTCTTTTGGGGAAAATACGACCCCAATGGCCCAAGCTGTTTGCCGCTTACGGCTCACTGCATTGATGTTGCAATTGTCTTTCGCCATCTGGTGGCGTTGCCGGGAGTCCGCCGTGCGCTGGAACATGCGGCAGGCCGGCCTCTGACCGAGGTCGAACTGGACCGGCTGGCAGTGCTGGCGGCCCTGCACGACGTGGGCAAGGCCAATCTGGGCTTCCAATTCAAGGTGTTCGATCCCAAGGCACCCCAAGCCGGTCATATCCGCGAGCTGGAGATCCTGTTCGAGGACGAAGTGCTGAACGAACGCTTTGCCGAAGCAATAGAGGCGGATGTCCTGCTTGGCTGGGTCGAGGAGGGTATCGTGCTGGAAAGTCTGCTGCTGGCCAGCTGGTCCCATCACGGCAGACCCTTGTGTTTCAAGGGGGAAAAGACCGGCTTTCTGGCGTTGGCGGACAGGTTCTGGCAGCCCAGGGAAGGTCGGGATCCCATGCGGGCGGTCGCCGACATCATGACCTGGTGCCGGCGTGTCTTCCCGGAGGCGTTTGAGGCCGGCCGCCTGCCGTTGCCGTCACAGGACCGCTTCCACCATCTGTTTGCCGGCCTGGTGATGCTGGCCGACTGGCTCGGTTCCCATCCCAGCTGGTTCCCCATCGTCCACACCAAAGTGGCGCAACGCTGGCATGCGGATGAAACGGTGGTCCCCAAACTGCTGCGGGCGGTGGGGCTGGACGTCTCCACCCTGCGCCCGGTGCTCGCCCGTGGTCCTACTTCGTTCCAGGCGCGTTTCGGTTTCCCGCCCCGTCCCCTGCAGGCGCTCATCGATGGGCTGGATCCGGAGGAACGGAACAACCGCCTGGTCATCGCAGAGTCGGAGACCGGTTCCGGCAAGACCGAGGCGGCCCTCGACTGGTTCTTCAAGCTGTTCGCGGCCGGCAAGGTGGACAGCCTCTATTTCGCCCTGCCGACCCGGGTGGCCGCCCGTGAGCTTTACCTGCGGGTCTGGCACACCCTGCAACGCTGGTTTCCCGATCCGGAGCGACGGCCGGTGACGCTCCTGGCAGTTCCCGGCTACGCCCGGGTGGACGGAGCGGCGCCTGCACAGGTACTGCCCGACGAACAGACGGCCAATCTGTGGCAGGATGACCCCAAACTCCGCCATTGGGAACACCTGTGGGCGGCGGAGCATCCCAAACGTTTTCTCGCCGCCATGGTGGCGGTGGGCACCATCGACCAGGCTTTGCTTTCCGTGGTCCAGACGTCCCATGCCCACCTGCGCTCGGCCTGCCTCGACCGCAGCCTGCTGGTGGTGGACGAGGTCCATGCCTCCGACATCTACATGGGCCGCCTGCTGGAGCATCTGCTCGACCACCACCTTCGCATCGGTGGCCACGCGATGCTGCTCTCCGCCACCCTGGGTGCCTCGGCCCGGGCGCGTTATCTGGCGGTGGCGGCAGGCAGGCCAGGCAGGAAGGCCGAACCGCCGGAACCTGACGTCGCCCAGGCTCAGCCCTATCCGGCACTGACACTGGCGGACGGCACCATGCATCCGGCCGAATCCAGCGAGGCGGGCAAAGCGGTCGTTTTCACCGAAGTCCCGCTGGCCTTCCAGCCGGAGGCGCTGGCGCCGGAGATCGGCAAGGCGCTGGGAGCCGGCGCCCGGGTATTGGTGGTGCTCAATACCGTGGCGCGGGCCAACGTCCTGCTCCGGGCCCTGGAGACGCAGCTGGAACCGGACTGGCTGTTTCGCTGTCACGGGGTGGTCTGTCCCCATCACGGCCGTTTCGCCCCAGCCGACCGAGTGGTGCTCGATGCCGCCGTCAGCCGGCGTTTCGGCAGGGAAGGGGAGGCCGGTCCGGTGCTGCTGATCGGTACCCAGACCCTGGAACAGAGCCTCGACATCGACGCTGACTGGCTGGTGACCGATCTGGCGCCCGCCGATGTGCTGCTGCAGCGGGTCGGCAGACTGCACCGCCATCCGCGCCTGCGGCCCACCGGTTTCGACCATCCCCGCTGCCATATCCTGGTGCCGGAGGAATCCCTGGAGGCAGCCCTGGACGAAAAGGGCCGGGTCGCCGCCGCCTACAAGGGGCTGGGGCACGGCAGCGTCTATGTGGACCTGCGCAGCCTGGAGATGACCCGCCGCTTCCTGGCGCGGCAGCCCCGGGTCGAAATCCCCCGGGACAACCGGCGGCTGGTGGAGCAGGCCACCAATCCCCGATCCCTGGCACAGTTGCAGGGAGATCAGTGGCAGGGGCATGGTCAGGCAATCGAAGGTGAGGAATTGGCCAAGGCCATCGCCGCCGGCCAGGTGACGGTGCCGTTCGATTGCCTTTTTGGTGACTTCCAGTTCAACGAATCCGGTGGCAAAGTGGCGGTGCGCCTGGGTGCCGGCAGCTGGCAGCTGCCCGTTGACCGGCCTTTCACCAGTCCTTTCGGTCAGACGGTGGACGAGGTGCTGATTCCTGCCCACATGGCGCCCGGGGAGCCGGATGAGATCGTCACCGTGGAAGAGATCCGGGATGGAAGGGTGCGCCTGTGCTGCCGGGATCGATCTATGCTAAAGAATGACCGCCACTATGTTTATTCCCGCTTCGGACTGGAGGTAGAAACGTGAATCTGCTCGACGATCCCCTGCTGCGGGTGCGGACTTTCGAGGGAATGACCCGAATGTCCCTGCCCGCCCTGCTGGCCGCCCTGGGGCGGGAGGAGGTGATGAACCTCCCCGGCATCCAGCGCCATCAGGAGGATGCCTTCCATGTTTTCCTCTGCTGTCTTGCCGCCACCATTTTGGCCCGGCGCGGGGATGAAGACCCGGTGCAGGACGAAGCCTACTGGCGCAGCGGGCTTTTGATGCTGGCGGAAGGAGACGAGGATGCCTGGCGTCTGGTGGTGGACGACCCCGCCCGGCCGGCCTTCATGCAGCCGCCTCTGCCCCAGGCCGACCATGCCCGTCTGAAACCGGCTGCTTCCACGCCCGATGCCCTGGATCTGCTGCCCACAGCCAAGAATCATGATCTCAAGCAATCCCGTGCCGCCCACCCCCAGTTGGATGAATGGATCTATGCCCTGGTCAGCCTGCAGACCATGAGCGGCTATTATGGTCGGGGCAATCCGGGCATCTCCCGCATGAACGGTGGTTTCGGAAACCGCTCCATCGTCGAACTGGTGCACCGGCACACTCCAGGCGGGCGCTGGCAGGACGCCGTCATCAGGCTGCAAGCGCATCGTGCGAATGTCCTGCAGGGGGAGTGGGGCTACGATCCCGAAGGGCTGGCGCTGGTCTGGCTCGAACCCTGGGATGGCCGGCAGATGCTCGAACTGTCCCGGCTCGATCCCTTCTATGTCGAAATCTGCCGCCGGGTGCGGCTGAGAGGGGAAGAGAATACGATCATCCATGCCGAATCGGTTCCTTCGGAAAAAAACCGGATCGCCGCCGAGAAATTGAAAGGGGTGGTCGGCGATGCCTGGCTGCCGGTTGATCTGAGCGACGACAAGGCGGGTGTCAAAGCGCTGACCGTTTCTCCCCAGGGACTGACACCGGACTTGCTGCGCCGGCTGGTGTTCGAGGATGATCTGGAGCTGACCGTCCTGCAGCGGCCGTTGCCGGGCAGGAAAGGCCCGGTCTGGCTGTCGGTGTCGGTGCTGGTGCGGGGGCAGGGAACCACCGACGGTTTCCGCGAGCGCCGGATCCTGATCCCGGCCGAGGTGCGTCCGCGCCTTTTCGGTCCCCGGGAAAGGCGCGATCCCCTGGCCCGCCTCAGCCGTACCGGCATCGAGTATGCCGGCAAAATGCAAAGCCAAGTGCTCAAACCGGCAATCTTCGCCTTCATCGAAGGGGCGCCGGAGAAGCTGCAGTTCGACCGCGATTCCGCCGCGGCCTGGTGGTTGCGCTGCCAGCGCCGCTTCGATGCCCTGTGGAGCGGGGATTATTTCCCCTGGCTCTGGGACGTGCCCGACCCGGACCAACCGGAAGCCGCCCTGAACCAATGGGTAAAGCGGTTGTGTGATCACGCCCTGACCGTGCTGCGCGAGGCGGAACAGGCCATGCCCCAGCACGACGGGCGCCATTACCGGTCCCTGGTGCGGGCGGAAAATACGTTTTTCGGCGCCCTGTTCAGGACATTCCAGCAATTGAAGGAGGAGAACACCCGTGCAACTGGAACCCACGATTGAAGCCTCTTTGCCCGGCGTGATCGGCCACATTGCCGGCGTGATCGGCAGTGACCGGTTCGACACCGGCGAGCGCGCCGCCCTGAGGCGGATGGCGCCGGGTCATCCGCCGCCGCTGGCCTTTTACCGTTTCGCCCTGCGCCATCTGCCGGAGGACTGGGAACGGAATCTGGAAGACTGGAAGACCCTGGTGGCCGGCATCGCCCTGATGGCGCCCCATGCCCACCGGCCCAGGCAATCCCTGGGCCGGGTGCTGGGCGAGTCCGGCTACAGCGAGGCGCGGCTGGAACGGCTGCTGGCTTCGGAGGGCAACACCCGCCGTCTGCTGCTGTTGCGGGCCGCCCGTTTCCTGGGTTCCAAGACCCTGCCCTGCGACTGGTGCGACGGCGCCCGCCTGCTGCTGACCCGCGACGCCGAGAAGCGCGAGACCGTTCACCGGCGCATCGCCAGGGATTTCTATCTTGCCCTCGACCATTGAAAGACCGCTGAAGGAGAATGATCCCCATGTTTCTGCAGATCCATTACCTCACCAGTTATCATGCCAGCCTGCTCAACCGTGACGATGCCGGCCTCGCCAAGCGCATCCCCTTCGGCGGCGCCCCCCGGTTGCGGGTTTCCAGCCAGTGCCAGAAGCGCCACTGGCGCGAATGGCTCCTGAAGCAGACCGATCTTCCCCGGGGGTTCCGCTCCCGCCATTTCTTCAGCCGGATTTTGAAACCCAGGCTGATGGAGGCGGGGATGGACGAGGAACAGGCCCATGAACTGATCCTGCATCTGGCCAAGGGAATTCTGACCGCAGCGGGAGAGAAGGACGCGCTCGACAAGGAAACCCTGGAAATGAAGCAGCCGGTCCTGTTCGGCCAGCCGGAGGCAGAGTATCTGCTTGCCTTGCTGAAAGAGGCGGCAGCGCAGCAAGATCCCAAAGCCTTTCTCGACCAGAAGATCAGGGAAGGAAAAAAGAACTTCCAGGCCCTGCTGCGTGAAGCGGGCCTGAAAGATCCGGCTGCCGGTTTCGAGGGCGCCCTGTTCGGGCGTTTTGTCACCTCCGACGTGCTCGCTCGGGTCGATGCCCCGGTGCATGTGGCCCACGCCTTCACCACCCACGCCCTCCAGACCGAGGTGGATTTCTTCACCGTGGTGGACGATCTGGCATGCGACGAGGAAACCGGTGCCGCCCACGCCAACGACATGGAGCTGGGGGCGGGTATCTTTTACGGCTATGTCGCGGTGGACGTACCCCTGCTGGTTTCCAATCTGACCGGCTGCGAGCGGGAAGAATGGCGTGGGCAGGATCACAGCGACGCCCGCCGTCTGCTCGAGCGGCTGGTCCAGGCCATCACCCAGGTGACCCCGGGGGCCAAACTGGGCGCCACCGCCCCCTATGCCCACGCCGAGTGTGTGCTGCTGGAGGCAGGGGATGCCCAGCCCCGCAGCCTGGCCAACGCCTTTCTCGACCCGGTGCGGCTCTCCCGGCAGCAGCATCCCATCGCCCAGTCGGCGGCGGCCATGGCCGATTACCTCAATCGCCTCGAGGGCATGTACGGCGGCAATGGCGAACGCCGCTTTCTTTCCTCCCTCCATCCCTGGCCCCGGGAGCAGGAACCGGCGCTGCCGCTGCCGCAGGCCATCGATGGGGCGCTGGAAGCGGTGTTCGGAGGCGGGGCATGAAAGCCCTGGTGCTGCGCCTGGACGCACCCCTGCTGAGTTTCGGCACCGTGATGGTGGACCAGCACGGCTTCATCGACCGTTTTCCAGGGACGGCGATGCTGACCGGACTCATCGCCAACGCCCTGGGGTGGCGCCACGGGGACTTCGGCCTGCTGCAGCGGCTGCAGGACCGCATCCGGTTCGCGGCCCGGTGGGACGTTCGGCCCCAGCCCATTGTCGATTACCACACCGTCGATCTGGGGCAGGGGAAGATGCGCCATCCCGGTTGGACCACCCGCGGCTGGCCCGAGCACCGCGCCGGCGGCCAGGATGCCCGCTTCGGTATCCACCAGCGCTACCGCCATTACTGGGCCGACGGCTTGATGACCTGCGTCCTGACCCTGACCGGCGCTGACGCGCCGGATCTGGACGCCGTGCTTGCGGCCCTGCGCCGGCCCGCCCGCCCCCTGTTCCTGGGGCGCAAGACCTGCCTGCCGGCCCGGCCCCTGCTCGATCCCGAAATGCCGGTGGCGGAAGGGGAAAGCCTGCTTGAGATTCTCAGGCGCGTGCCGGTATGGGACCGGCAGGGATGTCCAGTGGCGCAGGCGGGAAAGCGGGAAGCCTGCTGGCCGCCGGAGGCGGAAGCCGGGGCGTGCGGCGAAATCCGCCGGGTGTACGATCTGCGCGACTGGGCCAACCAGCTGCCGGCGGGAAGCCGGCAGCGGGTCGACGGCCTGATCGGGGATGGGGAGTCATGAGTCAGCTGTTCATGGTCGAGCTGCGGCCGGACCCTCGGCGGTTGATGCGCTTCCTGTATGGGCAGAGGCTGGGGAGCGGCAACGACGGAGATTTCGGCTACGGCATCCATGCCTGGCTGCGCGCCGCCTTCGCCGACCTGGCGCCCCAACCGTGGCGCCTTTTGGACGGGCGCGGAATGCCCGGGCGCATTCTGGCTTACAGCCGTCACGATGCCGAAGCCTTACGCCTGCAGCTGCAAGGGTTTGCCGATCCCTTGACGTTTGAAGCCTGTCCGCCCCAGGCCATCGCCGGCAAACCGCTGCCGGCCTGGCGGGCTGGGCAAAGGCTGGGTTTTGAGGTGCTTTGCTGTCCGGTGGGACGCAAATCGGCGACCGGAATCGAAAAGGATCTGTTCCTGGTCCATGCCGACAGTGGCGGCGAAATCCAGCGGGACCAGGTCTATTGTGACTGGGCCCGCGCCCGGCTTGAGCGGGACGGCGCCGCCGAGGTGACGGAGTTGCGCCTCGAGGGTTTCCGGCTGGTCCGCCAATTGCGCAAAAGCCACGGCCAACGCCGGAAAAAATCGGCCTTGCTGCGGCCCCAGGCCCTGATCCGGGGAAGTCTGACCGTGGCCGATCCCGATGCCTTCACCGGACTGCTCGCCCGGGGAGTGGGGCGCCACCGGGCCTTCGGCTACGGCATGGTGCTGGTGAAGCCACCGGCATGAGCAGGACGACCTTGTTCCCCGGCCGCCTGGGACTGGCCGAATCGCGGATTCCCCATGCCGACCGCCACGGCCTGTTGTGGCTGACGCGGGGGAACCTCTATGTGGATGATGGCACCCTGCATTTTCTTGCCGCCGGCAGCGACGATATCGCTCCCGGGGATTACGCCATCCCCTATCAGACCATCTCGATGATTCTGCTCGGTCCCGGAACCAGCATCACGCACGATGCCCTGCGCATTCTGGCCCGGCACGGCACCCTGTTGGCTGCGGTGGGTGAAGGCGGAGTCAAGTTTTACACCGCCCCACCGATGGGGCAGGGGCGTTCCGACATCGCCCGTGCCCACGCCCGATTGTGGGCGGACAAGAGCAAACGTCTGGACGTGGCGCGGCGCATGTACGCCTTCCGTTTCGGTAAGGTGTTGCCCCACAAGGATATTGCCGTCCTGCGGGGAATCGAGGGCGGACGCCTGAAGAAAGCCTATCGGATCATCGCCGACCGCTACGGGGTCAAGTGGAAAGGACGCCACTACGATCGCGAGAATCCGGAAGCGGCTGATCCGCCCAATCAGGCGATCAACCATGCCGCCACCTTCGTCGAGGCGGCCGCCGACATTGCCATCGCCATGGTAGGGGCATTGCCGCCGCTGGGTTTCATCCATGAGGATTCCAGCAATGCCTTCACCCTGGACGTCGCCGACATGTGGCGGGTGGAAATCACCTTGCCCCTGGCCTTCTCCGTCACCGCCCGGGTGGCCGGGAACCCGGAGCTTTCCCTGGAGCGCGAGATCCGTTACGAGGCGGCCAAATGGTTCAAGAAACACAAGCTGATCCCGGCCATGATCGACCGGGTCAAGGAGTTGCTCCATGTCGATGACCGTGGTGGTAACCCGTAACGTTTCCGACCGTGTTCGTGGGTTTCTGGCCTCCTCGATGCTAGAGCTGGCCCCTGGTGTTTACAGCGCACCCAAACAGTCTCCTGCGGTCCGGGACCGGATATGGGCTGTCCTGACGGAGTGGTTCCGGTATGAGGAGGAAGCATCCGTCATTCAGATCTGGCAGGACAGCCAAGTCCCCGGTGGACAGTCGGTGCGGGTTTTGGGGCTGCCGCCGATTGACTTGGTGATGCTCGATGGCATCGTCCTGAGCAGAAGACCTGGAAAATCAATCAGTTAAGTCGATGACCTGGGGCTTTTTAAAAATTTGGGTTATATTTTCAAGCGCTTAAGGCCATGAGGCTCCCCCGCGCCCGCGGGGATCGACCCGATATTGCCGGATGCATCATCCATTGGATAGTGGCTCCCCCGCGCCCGCGGGGATCGACCGTTCGAAATCACCTGTTCCACCGTGGTATGCCGGGCTCCCCCGCGCCCGCGGGGATCGACCTTGCATAAGTGCCGGTAGCGGTCATGGTGAAACGGCTCCCCCGCGCCCGCGGGGATCGACCTGTGGAACAAGTGGAACAAACCGCGGCCGCCCTGGCTCCCCCGCGCCCGCGGGGATCGACCCATCCGCATTCTTTGGTCAGTATTATGGTGAACGGCTCCCCCGCGCCCGCGGGGATCGACCTCGTACTGTCTGAATGGGACCAGTCTATACCGGGGCTCCCCCGCGCCCGCGGGGATCGACCAGACCCTCGCGGAAGCTCCAGGCCTCGGCCAGGGCTCCCCCGCGCCCGCGGGGATCGACCCCTGACCACAAGACCACACATGCAGAGACTGAGGCTCCCCCGCGCCCGCGGGGATCGACCTCCGTCTGCCGCTGCCGGGCGGCGAGCACGATCGGCTCCCCCGCGCCCGCGGGGATCGACCCAGACTCAACAGCATTACGCGGAATCCCATGTTGGCTCCCCCGCGCCCGCGGGGATCGACCCGGGCCGGCGATGATGAAATTGAAGCGCACCGGGGCTCCCCCGCGCCCGCGGGGATCGACCTCTGATGGAGTGGTGGCTGTGCCTGGTCATGCCGGCTCCCCCGCGCCCGCGGGGATCGACCTTGTCCGCCCCCCAGGTGCGACAGCTCCGTCAGGGCTCCCCCGCGCCCGCGGGGATCGACCCCGCCTACACCCAGACCTGGTCCGACATCGAGGGGCTCCCCCGCGCCCGCGGGGATCGACCCAGGTCGTAAAGCCCCGGATTGGCCCGTTGCAGGGCTCCCCCGCGCCCGCGGGGATCGACCCAGTACCGCCTCGGCAAGCGGGGACGGCCCCGGGGCTCCCCCGCGCCCGCGGGGATCGACCCTATAAACTTTCGCCCCATGCGGGAGGAGGAAGGGCTCCCCCGCGCCCGCGGGGATCGACCGCAGGAGGGGGAGGTTGCTGCAAGGATCTATTCGGCTCCCCCGCGCCCGCGGGGATCGACCCCGCTTTTGGACCAGTTCGGCCCGTTCCTGCTCGGCTCCCCCGCGCCCGCGGGGATCGACCTGGGGCATAGCCAATGTACCCCGCCCTCATAGCGGCTCCCCCGCGCCCGCGGGGATCGACCCGCCGGCAGGGACGCGATTGCGGAGCTGGCCGCGGCTCCCCCGCGCCCGCGGGGATCGACCGCCGCGACTAGTCCGCCGAAAAGAGTCAGACACGGCTCCCCCGCGCCCGCGGGGATCGACCCCCACAAATATTCACGCTGGCCGCCCAGGGCACGGCTCCCCCGCGCCCGCGGGGATCGACCTCGCAGTAGCGTTTAACGATTTGGCTTACTGCGGGCTCCCCCGCGCCCGCGGGGATCGACCCTGGACGTCATGCGGAACATATCGACAGCGACCGGCTCCCCCGCGCCCGCGGGGATCGACCCTAAATCTGCCATCCTGCCCGTTTCGTTACATGGGCTCCCCCGCGCCCGCGGGGATCGACCCGTACAGCACATCCCCGGATGCCGGGACGCCGCGGCTCCCCCGCGCCCGTGGGGATCGACCCTCCTTGAGACCCTCCACGGCGTCGTTCCCGGTGGCTCCCCCGCGCCCGCGGGGATCGACCATTGTGGTATGTACTGGTATCGTCGCGAATTGCGGCTCCCCCGCGCCCGCGGGGATCGACCCATAGACAGCGCGTTGCGTCCGATCAGCCAACGGGCTCCCCCGCGCCCGCGGGGATCGACCGTTGCCGGTCAGGGGTGAGCGCGTGGTGAAAGAGGCTCCCCCGCGCCCGCGGGGATCGACCCGCGCAGACCGTCGAGAGAAGAGGCAAGAAAAAGGCTCCCCCGCGCCCGCGGGGATCGACCCGGCGCTATTAAATAGTAACGAAAACAGCAAAAGGCTCCCCCGCGCCCGCGGGGATCGACCTTGGACAAAAAGACCCGGGAGCTGCTGGTACGGGGCTCCCCCGCGCCCGCGGGGATCGACCGGCGTGCTGGCGGCGCGGCGGATTCCTTAAAGCCACCCTATTACCCGTATCTTCCCCCTTCTCATAGGAATCAATGTCTTATCCGTTTTCTCTGAGGGAACTTGATCTCGGCCGCCCGGATGGCGGTCACGGCCTCCACGTAGGCGCTCAGTTTGGTCATGCCCTGCCACAGGGCTTTGGGACCGGGCGGGGGATCGTTCTTGCGCCCCAGCCAGCCGCCAAAGCCGGCCACGATGCGGACGATGGTGCCCAAATCCGGCGGCGTCGCGGGCGGCGGGGTGCGATGGTGGATGGCCCAGGCGGTCTGCCATTCTTCGACAGAGAACACCACTTCACAGCACCACTCGGGATGTTCCCGCCCGAGCGTCATCAGCATCAGGATGCGCCAGGCGACGATCAGATACAGCACCAGGGCCCGTTCCAGGCGTTCCCGGGTGCGAAGTTGCAGGGCTTCGATGCGGCAGCCGCTTTTGAGGATGCGGAAGTAGACCTCGATCCACCACCGTTTGCGGTACCATTCGATGCGCGCTCTGGCCTGTTCCAGGGTGGTGATTTCTTCGTTGGTGATCAGGCACCATTCGACCGCTTCCTGGCCTTCGGGGGGCGCCTCTTCCCGGGCCAGGATGACGGTGACTTGGGGACCCGGGCCGCTTCGGGTCTTCAGTTCGACCCGGGCGAGCCGGATTGTTTGTGTGACCTGCCGGGCCGGGCGGTTGCCGCCGGCCGGCAGGTCAAAGGCGATCGTCCCCAACACCGGCTGGGCTTCGACCGCGGCCCGCAGTTTGCCATCGAGGGGGTCATTGAGCTTACGGTCGTGCTGCACCCGGATCAGGTAATCGGCGGCAAAGCCCAGCTGTTCGGCCCGGTCGATCAGGGCCCGAAGGTCACCTTCGCGGTCGGCGACATACACCAGCCGGGTCTCGGGCGCCAGGGCGGCCATCTCGGCCACCCGCTCATAACCTTCCACCCAACGCAGGCTTTCGGCCAGGTCCGGTTCCCCCTTGGGCAAACGCGCCCAGTGCCAGCAGTCGGTCACCCCCAGGGCCACGCCCGCCTCACTGATCACCAGCGTCGGATGCAGGTACAACCCCTGACGCTGCTCGTAATTCAGCCGTCCCAACCCCGCCATCGACGGCCGCCCGGAATAATCCAGCTCGGTGGTGTCCTGCAGGCACAGCACCCGCGACTGCTGCCGGATCCGTTCCAGGGTCGGCACACTGTGGGCCCGCAACACCTCCCGAAAATCCAGCCTGGCATTGTCCAGCAGCCGGTAGGCCGCCTTGGTCTCCGCCCAGCCACCCCCGCAGACGTTGGGAACGCTCGCCATCGGATCGCTTGCCATCGCTTCTATCACCCGGCACAGCCGCCGGTTCAGGCGGGCATCGCCCAGCGCCAGGGAAAAAATTCTTGTTCAGCCCAGCTCATGTCAACGCCTATCCAAAGAAATCAATATCTTACTACAGGGGCGAGAGATGTGGGTAATAGGGTGTCCTTAAAGCGGCTCCCCCGCGCCCGCGGGGATCGACCCGTCACGCTCATCTGGAACGTTCTCCACCCCCTGGCTCCCCTGGGGGCAAGATTCAATAAGAGTTGTTCCCGGGTGGTTATTGGCGCTGGAAATCATTTGTCACTTGGTTTACGGGTAAGGATCGGAATAGCCGCTGTGCAAACAATGCCTGGATTCTCTCTGCCCCCATGCCGAACTAATCATTTGACCGGTGGGAAAGCGCCGACTTGGAGCTCTGGCCTTATCAAACCAGGCGGGTTAAGATGCGGAATATGAAAATCCCTGAAGAGATTATCCATCTCCTGGAAGCGCATTTGGAGCCGAAAGAAGCGGTCAGAGCGATCAACGCCCTGAATGACCTGCTTTTCAATTTGGAGAGTCGGTTTCAGGCGCAGCAGCTGCGCTTCATGGAGGAACTGAAGGTCTGGTTGAGCACCGAGCTGGCCACCAAGAGCGAGGTGGCCAGTATTGAAGTGCGGATCAGGGAGGACATCAGTGCCCTCAAGGAAAGGATGAGCGCCATTGAGGAGAAAATGGCAGCCACGGCCACCCGGGAGGATTTGGCGAGGATCGAAGGCCGGATGGAATCCCTGGCCGCCAAGGATGCGCTGACTAAAGTGGAAAGCTCCCTGCGGGAGGATCTGGCGAGGATCGAAGGCCGGATGGAGTCCCTGGCCACCAAGGATGCGCTGACAAAAGCGGAAAGCTCCCTGCGGGAGGATCTGGCCAAAGTGGAAAGCTCCCTGCGGAAGGATCTGGCCAAAGTGGAAAGCTCCCTGCGGGAGGATCTGGCGAGGATCGAAGGCCGGATGGAGTCCCTGGCCACCAAGGAGGAATTGGCTAAGCTCAACACAAGGATGATCGTGGGCTTCCTGATCCTGCTGTTCACGATCATCTTTCTCAACCAGAACGCTCTGGAATTCATCGCCCGTCTTGTCGGGTTGGTGAAATGAATTGCTCCCGCCAACCCGGTGCAATATAGAAATTTCGTGCTTTAGCGGAACCCTACGCAAGGATAAATTTAAGGCTGGCGTTCGTACCCGGACCCAACTAGAACATCCCTGCCACCCATACCGTTACCTGATTTCCGTACCCCGTCCCACCTCTCTGAAGGCCAAAGTTGTGGGCGTAGTCCACGACCAGTAACAATCGGCCGGGCAGGCCGGTGCTCAGGCGCATGCCAGCGAAGGGCATCAGGGTGTTGTGGCGCTGGCGTTTGCCGTGGCGGTATTGGATAGGGTCCAGATGGGCGGCGCCGCCGTAGAGGTGGACGAAGCTGAAGAAGGTGGGGGCGAAGCGGTATTCGCCGTAGCCGATGGCATAATGGCGGGGGAAGAATTCCAGGTAGGCCGCGCCCGGGAGAACGGGAAAGCCGGTGGTGTGGAAGTCCATCCCCAGGGGGTTGACGCCGCCGCTCAGACGGCGGGTGATGCTGCGGTTGAAGCGGTCGGGGTGGTGGGTGATGCCGGCGTTGACGGCGGCGATCAGGCGATGGCGTCCGCTGGCGAAGGGAACGGGCAGGGCGGCCAGGGCGTAACCGCTTCCTGTCAGGTAGTGGCGGTGACCGTTTTCCCGTCTGTCCACGCCGAAATCCCGCCAGCGTGCCCGCCAGCCCCATGCCCCGTCGGCACCGAAGGCGAAGCCCCGGTCCGGCAGGCTGAGGAGGTTGCGGCGCAGCCGGTCCCAGCGCAGTTGCAGCCGGGAACGCAGTTCGAAGGTGTCCTTAGGCGGCTTGAAGCGGTTGGCGTGGTCGCCAAAGTAAAGCAATCCCGGTTCCACGATCAAGTCGGCGGCGGCCATGTTGTCTATCGCCGGACCCACCTGGCGCCGGTAGCCAAGGCCGATGCCGGGGCGCACGTATCCCCATTCAACTTCGCCGTCCTCGTCCTCCTCGCCCTCGATCAATTCCGCCTGCTGCAGCTTGGGCAGGGTATAACTTTCGAAGCTGGTGACCCATTCGAAAGGCGAACCGTCACGGAAGGCGTTGGCGTAGAACAAATGGTTGTAAACCAGGGCAATGTTGCCGTAGAGGAGGTGGCTGGGGTCAGGACGGCGCCACAGGTACAGGGAAGCGATCGGGTCAGCGGCACGCTCGCCGGGGGTGGGGAGGTTGATGGTGGTGCCAAGGGTCCAGGCGTTGAGACGGCGGCGGTCGAAGCCGGGGAAGCGGATCTCGCGGCCGAGGAAACGGGTGTGGAAGGGCTCGCCCAGGGCGGGGGGCTGGTCCGCCAATGCCGCCGCCGGCGTGAAGCCGCCGCTGGGCTGCGCCGCCAGCGCCGCACTGAACAGAGCCGCCGCGATTCCGTGAAACCAACGCCTTTTCGCCATCGTCTCAACTCCTGTTTGACAGTTGCAAACCACCCAAGTAACTTTAACCCATTTATCTCACCGACTAAACGGATGGAAGAATTCCAACGCATCAAGCGCCTGCCTCCCTACGTCTTCAACATCGTCAACCAGCTCAAGGCCAGGCAGCGGGCCGCCGGCGAGGACATCATCGACTTCGGCATGGGCAACCCGGACCAGCCGCCCCCGCGCCACATCATCGCCAAGCTGGTGGAGGCAGCCCAGCGCGACAACACCCACCGCTATTCCCTGTCGAAGGGGATTCCGCGCCTGCGCAAGGCCATCTGCGACTGGTACGCGCGCAAGTACGACGTCCAGCTCGACCCGGAAACCCAGGCCATCGTCACCATTGGCTCCAAGGAGGGGCTGGCCCATCTGGCCCTGGCGACCCTGGGGCCGGGGGACGTGGTGCTGGTACCCAACCCCGCCTATCCGATCCACCCCTATGGCTGCGTTATCGCCGGGGCCGACATCCGGCACGTGCCGCTGACCTCGGGTCGGGATTTCTTCGAGGAGCTGGAGCAGGCCATCGCCGACCTGTGGCCCAAGCCCAAGATGCTGATCCTCAACTTCCCCGCCAACCCCACCACCCAGTGCGTGGATCTGGATTTCTTCGAGCGCGTGGTGGCCATCGCCCGCGAGCACCGTATCTGGCTGGTGCACGACATCGCCTATGCCGAGATCGTCTTCGACGGTTACCAGGCGCCGTCCATCCTCCAGGTGCCGGGGGCGATGGATCTGGCGGTGGAGTTCTACTCCCTGTCCAAGACCTACAACATGCCCGGCTGGCGGGTCGGATTCATGTGCGGCAACCGCGAACTGGTGGCGGCTCTGGGGCGGCTCAAGTCCTATCTGGACTACGGTATGTTCACCCCGATCCAGATCGCCGCCATCACCGCCCTGGAGGGTCCCCAGGACTGCGTGGACGAGATCCGCGCCATGTACAAGCGCCGCCGCGACGTGCTGTGCGAAGGCTTGAACCAGCTCGGCTGGGAGGTGGAGAAGCCGAAGGCCACCATGTTCGTGTGGGCCCCGATTCCTGAAAGCTACCGGGCCATGGGGTCGCTGGAATTCTCCAAGAAGCTGCTGCTGGAGGCCAAGGTGGCGGTCTCCCCCGGCGTCGGCTTCGGTCAGTATGGGGAAGGATTCGTGCGCTTCGGCCTGATCGAGAACGAACACCGCACCCGCCAGGCGATCCGCGGCATCCGCCATATGATGCGCCGGGACGGGACGTTATAATGCTGCCCAGGAACGGGGGAAGATAACCGTGTTTCGCATCGAATTGGAGCAGGAGCAGGACGGACGCTGGATTGCCGAAGTTCCAGAGTTGCCTGGTGTCATGGTCTATGGGAAAAACCGCCGTGAGGCCATCGCCAAAGCTGAGGCGCTGGCATTGAGAGTGCTGGCGGACCGGATCGAGCATGGTGAGGAGATTCCGGCGTTGGTTTGTGATTGATAAGGAGTGAGGACATTGGAACCGGTCAAAGTCGGCCTTCTGGGGCTGGGAACTGTCGGCGGGGGCACGGTCAACGTGCTGGCCCGCAACGGCGAGGAGATCGCCCGCCGCGCCGGCCGGGCGCTGGTGATCGCCAAAGCCTTTACCCGCAGTCCGGACAAGCCGCGCATCTGCGACCTGTCCGGGATCGAGTTGGCGACCGATCCCTGGCAGGTGGTGGACGATCCTGAGATCGCCATCGTCGCCGAACTGATCGGCGGCACCGACATCGCCCGCGAGCTGGTGTTGGGCGCCATCGAGCGGGGCAAGCACGTGGTCACCGCCAACAAGGCGCTGATCGCCCTGCACGGCAACGAGATCTTCGCCAGGGCCTCGGAAAAAGGGGTGATGGTGGCCTTCGAGGCGGCGGTGGCCGGCGGCATCCCCATCATCAAGGTGCTGCGCGAGGGGCTGGCGGGAAACCGCATCGAATGGCTCGCCGGCATCATCAACGGCACCGGCAACTTTATCCTCACCGCCATGCGCGACCAGGGGCGCGACTTCGACGATGTCCTCGCCGAGGCCCAGCGTCTCGGTTACGCCGAGGCCGATCCCACCTTCGACGTGGAGGGCATCGACGCCGCCCACAAGCTCACCATCCTCGCCGCCATCGCCTTCGGCATCCCGCTCCAGTTCGACAGGGTCTATACCGAGGGCATCACCCGCATCACCCAGGAGGACGTCCGCTACGCCGAGGAACTGGGCTACCGCATCAAGCACCTGGGGATCGCCCGCCGCCGCGAAAACGGCGTGGAGCTTCGGGTCCATCCCTGCCTGGTGCCGGCCCGGCGCCTGCTGGCCAACGTGGACGGGGTGATGAACGCCGTGGTGGTCAAGGGGGATGCCGTCGGCCCGACCCTCTACTATGGCCCCGGCGCCGGGGCCGAGCCGACCGCCTCGGCGGTGGTGGCCGATCTGGTGGATGTGGTCCGTACCATGACCGCCGATCCGGAAAACCGCGTCCCCCATCTGGCCTTCCAGCCCGACGCCCTCTCGGACCTGCCGCCCCTCCCCATGGCTGCGGTGGAGACCGCCTATTACCTGCGCCTGCGGGTGGCCGACCGCCCCGGGGTGCTGGCCGACGTGGCCCGCATCCTCGCAGGCGAAAACATCAGCATCGAGGCGGTGATCCAGAAGGAGCCCCAGCTGGGCCAGACCGACGTGCCGCTGATCTTCCTGACCCACCGGGTGCAGGAGTGTGCCTTCGACGCCGCCCTGGAACGCATCACCGCCCTCGACAGCGTCAAGGCCCCGCCGTACCGTATCCGCCTGGAAACTTTGGAGTGAATCCGTGACCCGTTACACCGGCCTCATCGACCGTTACCGCGACCGTCTGCCCCTGCAGCCCGCCACCGTCCCGGTCTCCCTGTGCGAGGGGGACACGCCCCTGATCCGGCTGGAGAACATCCCCAAGCTGATCGGGCGGAATGTGGATCTGTACGTCAAGTTCGAGGGGCTCAATCCCACCGGCTCCTTCAAGGACCGCGGCATGACCGTGGCGGTGACCCGCGCGGTGCGCGAAGAGGGCAGCCGGGCGATCATCTGCGCCTCCACCGGCAACACCTCCGCCTCGGCGGCGGCCTATGCGGCCCGCTGCGGCATCAAGTGCTTCGTGCTGATCCCGGAAGGCAAGATCGCCCTCGGCAAGCTGGCCCAGGCCCTGATGCACGGGGCCGAGGTGATCCAGATCCAGGGCAACTTCGACGACGGCATGCGCATCGTCAAGGAAATCGCCGACCACGCCCCGGTGTCCATCGTCAACTCCATCAATACCTACCGCATCGAGGGCCAGAAGACCGCCGCCTTCGAGATCGTGGACGCCCTGGGGGACGCCCCCGACTACCACTGCCTGCCGGTGGGCAACGCCGGCAACATCACTGCCTACTGGAAGGGATACAAGGAATACCACGGCGACGGCGTGGCCTCGAAGCAGCCGGTGATGTGCGGCTACCAGGCCGAGGGGGCCGCGCCCTTCATCAAGGGCGCGCCGGTGGCACACCCGGAAACCGTCGCCACCGCCATCCGTATCGGCAATCCCCAGTCGTGGGAGGGTGCCCTGACCGCCCAGCGCGAATCCGGCGGCTGGTTCGAGGCCTTCTCCGACGCGCAGATCCTCAAGGCCCAGAAGCTGCTGGCCGACCGCGAAGGCATCTTCTGCGAGCCGGCCTCGGCCACGTCGATCGCCGGCGCCATGCACGATCTGAAGACCGGCAGGATTCCCGAGGGCAGCACCGTGGTCTGCACCCTCACCGGCAACGGCCTCAAGGACCCGGACACCGCCATCCGCCAGTGTCAGGTGGCTCCGGCTGCGGTCCCGGCAGATCTGGAGGCGGTGAAACGGGCGATTTTGGAACGGCTATGAAACGCTTTGAAAGGATTACCCTCGATCCCAAAGTCATGGGTGGAAAACCCTGCATTCGCGGAACGCGCGTGACCGTAGGGAATATCGTTTCCTTGCTGGCGGCAGGGCATAGTGAGGCGGAAATCCTGAAGGCTTACCCTTATCTAGAAAAAGAAGACATTCGCGAGGCGTTGGCCTATGCTGCCTGGCGCGCCGAGGAAATGGACGTCGAATTAGAGGAAGCTTCCTGACGGTGAAGTTACTTCTGGATATGAATTTGCCGCCAGGTTTTGCAATTCAACTTCAGGCGCGAGGATGGGACGTTGTTCACTGGATTGAGGTAGGGCGGCCTGAAGCGGATGACAGAACGATCATGCGTTATGCAGCGTGTCATGGCTATGTGGTTGTCAGCCATGATCTAGATTTCGGGGCGTTGCTGGCAGCAACCCAGGCAGAGGCCCCAAGTGTCATTCAATTACGTGTTCAGAATGTGCTTTCATCGGTGTTTTTGGAAACTTTAGATGAGGCGCTTCGGCGTTTTGCTCCCCAATTGGAACACGGTGCCTTGATTGTGGTAGAACCCTCGCGCTCGCGGGCCCGTGTTCTGCCTTTGTTGGGATGATGGCCAATGCGTAAGCGCCGATTGCGGCTTCGGCCCCTGCCGGATGAACCACATGATCTTCCTTCCCACCTCCATCCTGTCCTGAAGCGCATTTATCTGGCCCGAGGGATACGCCGGGCGGAGGAACTCGCTTACACCTTGAAGCGCCTGCCGCCGCCCGGCACGCTAAGCGGTATAGAAACGCTGACCGCGCGCCTGGCGGCGGCCATCGAGCGGGATGAGGCCATTCTGGTGGTGGCCGATTACGACGCCGACGGGGCGACCGCCTGCGCCCTGGCGGTGTCAGGGCTGCGGGCCCTGGGCGCCCGGCGGGTGGATTTCATCGTCCCGGACCGTTTCAAGCTCGGTTACGGCCTGACGCCCGGTCTGGTGCGGGAGGCGCTGGCCCGCCGCCCCGACGTGCTGCTGACGGTGGACAACGGCATCGCCAGCCTTCAGGGGGTGGCGGCGGCCAAGGAAGCCGAGCTGGACGTACTGATCACCGACCATCATCTTCCCGGCGAGGCGCTGCCTGAGGCCGACGCCATCGTCAATCCCAATCTTCCCGAAGATGCCTTCCCCGGCAAGGCCCTGGCTGGGGTGGGAGTGATGTTCTACGTCCTCATCGCCCTGCGGGCAGAATTGCGGGCGCGGGGGCGGGCGGCGGAGGTCAATCTGGCCGACTGGCTCGATCTGGTGGCACTGGGCACGGTGGCCGACGTGGTGCCCCTGGATACGGTTAACCGCATTCTGGTCCACCAGGGCCTCGAACGGATGCGGCGGGGGCGGCTGCGGCCCGGCATCCGGGCGCTGCTGGAGGCGGCCGGGCGCAGCCTGGCGGACCTGGTGACCAGCGACCTGGCTTTCGCCGCCGGCCCCCGCCTCAACGCCGCCGGCCGCCTCGAGGACATGACCGTCGGCATCCGCTGCCTCCTCAGCGACGATCCAAACGCGGCCCGCCGGCTGGCCGCCCGCCTCGACGCCCTCAACCGCGAGCGCCGCGACATCGAGGCCCAGATGCAGGCCGAGGCCCTGCAGATTCTGGACAGCCGCGACTGGGACGGGGGCAACGCCGCCATCTGTCTTTACGATCCCGGCTGGCACGAAGGGGTGGTGGGGATTCTGGCCTCGCGGATCAAGGACCGCACCGGCAGGCCGGTGATCGCCTTCGCCCCCGGCGAGGACGGCCTGCTCAAGGGGTCGGCGCGCTCGGTTCCGGGGCTTCACATCCGCGACGTGCTCGCCGCCATCGATGCCGCCCGGCCGGGTCTGATCGCCCGTTACGGCGGCCACGCGATGGCGGCGGGTTTGAGCCTGGCACCGGAGCATCTGGACCGTTTCGCCGCCGCCTTCGAGGCCCAGGTGGCCGCCGCCGGAATCGCCGCCGATGAGATCCTGGCCACCGACGGCACCCTCGCGCCGCCGCAGTTTTCCCTGGAGCTGGCCGAGACCCTGCGCCGGGCCGGCCCCTGGGGACAGGCGTTTCCGGAGCCCCTGTTCCACGGCGATTTTGCCGTGTGCCAGGCGCGCATCGTCGGCGAGCGCCATCTGAAACTGACCGTGGTCCCGCCCGCCGGCCCGGCTCTGGACGCCATCGCTTTCAATCTCGACGACCCGGCCGCCTGGCTGGAGTGTGCCCAGCTGCGCCTGGCCTATCAGCTCGACGTCAACGAATTCCGCGGCCGCCGCAGCGTCCAACTGAAAGTCGATTATCTGGAGCCTTTGTAATGATCGTCGATCGCGAGCAGATCCGGGCCTGGCTGGCCGAGGACGTGGGCAGCGGCGACCTCACCGCCGCCATCATCCCGCCGGAACGCCGCGCCCGGGGCCGGGTCGTCACCCGCGAGCCCATGGTGCTGTGCGGCCGCGACGGATTCGAGGCGGTCTTCGCCGAGGTCGATCCCGCCTGCCGCATCCACTGGGAGGCGGCCGAGGGGGAGGCGGTGGCCGCCGATGCCGTCCTGTGCCGGCTCGAAGGCCCGGCCCGGGCGCTCCTGACCGCCGAGCGCACCGCCCTCAACTTCCTCCAGACCGTGTCCGCTACCGCCACCGTCACCCGCCGTTACGCCGGGGCCGTCGCCGGCACCGGCGCGGTGGTGCTCGACACCCGCAAGACCATTCCGGGGCTTAGGCGCTGGCAGAAGTACGCGGTCGAGGTGGGCGGCGGGGTCAACCACCGCATGGGGCTGTACGACGGCATCCTCATCAAGGAAAACCACATCGCCGCCGCCGGTTCCATCGCCGCCGCGGTGCGGCAGGCCCGGGCCCTGGAGACCGGGCTGCCGGTGCAGGTGGAGGTGGAATCCCTGGCGGAGCTGGAAGAAGCCTTGGCAGCCGGCGCCGACATGATCCTGCTCGACAACTTTTCCCTGGAAGACTTGCGGACGGCGGTGCGGCTGAATGCCGGGCGGGCGCTGCTGGAGGCTTCCGGCAACATCGGCCTCGACAACATCCGCGAGGTGGCCCTGACGGGGGTCGACCGGATTTCCGTCGGCGCCCTGACCAAGCACGTGCGGGCGGTGGACCTGTCGCTGCGCCTCACCCTGGCGGAATGAGCAGGTCGCGCTGGAGCCGGAATTTCGTCTTCCCACTGTTCACCGTCACGGCGGCGGTCCTGGCGGTGGCTTTCTGGCTGTGGCCGCCGCTGCTGGTGGGGCTGAAGCAGTACTGGCTCTGGGTGCTGTCCGTGGGTGTGGTGACGGTGCTGCTGGTATTGCTGCAGGCCAAGCGCGGGCTGCTGTCCCCGGCGCGGTGTTACGATCTGCTGCTGTGGGCCTCGCTGTGGCTGTGGCTGGGCGGTTGGCTCAATGTGTTCTTTCCCGAAGCGCCGCTGTTCAAGATCTACCCGGTCTATTTCGTGCTTCTGGACGTATTCGTCGGCCGCTTCCGCTTCGCCGCCGAAATCGGCTTCGCCGATCCCAAGGAGCGGGAACTGGTGGAAACGCTGCTGCGCCAATGGTGGTTCAGCGCTCCGGTGTGGGCCGGCATTGTGCTGCTGTCCCTGCTGTTTCCCCAGCGCTATCTGGTTTATCCGCTGGCGGTGAGCGTGCTGACCCTGCGTCTGTCTCTGGGGTGGGTGCTGGAGGAGGATTAACCCTTGCCCTCGATGGCGTTGCGGATCCATTCGATCCGGTAGCCGTCCCGGTCGGGGGTGAGGGCGACCACGTCGAAGCGCGCCGGACAGTCTCCGTGGCGGGCCAGGAACAGCGCGGCCCCCTGCCGCAGCCGCCTCTGTTTGCGGCGGTCGATGGAGGCGGGGCCGTCGGCGAAGGGGTTGGGACGGCGGCAGCGCACTTCCACGAACACCAGCCATTCCCCTTCGCGCAGGATCAGGTCGATCTCCCCGCCGCGCCAGCGCCAGTTGCGGGCGACCAGGGTCAGGCCCCGGCGCTGCAGCCAAGCCAGGGCCGCGTCCTCCGCCGCCCTGCCGATATCACTGGGGGCGCGGCGCGGCATCGGTGAGCGCTTCCGGCGCCAGGCCGTACACTTCCGGCACGCCGTGGCGGAATTCGGCGCAGGTCAGGCGGCGGCGGATGCGGCCTTCCGGGCCCAGGCTCAGCAGGCCGGTCGCGCCCTGGACCGGCTGCTGGTCCACCAGCAGGGTGAAGGGCAGCTGCCAGGCGTCCATCCCCAGGGCCGCCAGGCGCAGCCAGCCGCCCGAATGCAGCCCGTGCTCGGCCTCGAAAGCGTCCACGGTGGGAAGGTTGCCGACATCGCCGCCCAGCAGCCAGGGAATGTCGCAGAAACGGATGCCGTCCAGATCCTGGTCCCGCTGCGGGTCGGGATGGCCCTGGTAGATGTCGCGGGTGGCGTAGACCGGAAGGTGCTCGGCGCGGTGGAACCGCAGCTGCGGGCGGATCAGCCGCCCTTGGCCCGGATCGGCCTGGAGGAAGATGAAATCCGCGTCGCGCCGTACCCGGGGCTGGAATTTCACCTCCCACACGACTTTGCGCAGACGCCGGTAGCGGCGCTTGCTTTCGTCGATGTTGAGCACCTTTTCGATCGCGGCGGTGTGATCGGCCTGGGCGGGATCGTAGCGGGCCGTTTCCAGCAGGCGGCCGCCCAGATTCTCCCAGGTGGCGGCGAAGTGGCCGCCGATGCGTTCCCCCGTCGGCGTGTCCGGCAGCAGCGCCAGGGCGCGGCGGTGATCGTGCATCCAGGCGCTGGCGGCGACCTGCTCGATGCTCTCTTCGGGAGCCAGCGCCAATTGGTAGAGTCCGGGGCGGGCTGTCTGCGCGAGCCGGTTGAGCGCCAGCACCGGGGGATTGAAGCCGGCCAGCGCTGCCAGGCGTTCCAGCTTGGGCTTCAGCAGCGGGCCGAGGACCATCTGCGCGCCCTGTTCCGCCGCCTGGCGGTAAAGCGTTACCGGATCGCCGGATTCGCTGTCGTAAAGCACAAAATCGGCCTCCCAGGCCGTCGGCTGGCGGCGCAGGGCTTCGATGCCGGCCAGCACCGCCTCGCCGGCCTGCCGGTAGGGGCCGGAGGTTGGCAGCAGGGCGGCGATCTTTTCCGGCCGCTGCAGCGGCGGGGCCAGGGTGGTCAGATAACGTTCGAGAAAGCGATGGCGGTCGGCCGGATGATAGGGATGGCGGCTGCGCCATTCGGCGACGGCGGCATCCAGGGCCGGTGAGCGGTTGGGATAGCGGCGCAGGATCCGGGCCAGCTCGACCCACCCGGCCAGTTCCCGGTCGCCGCTTTGGGCCAGGGCCTGCAGCGATTCCTCCGGCAGATGCAGCAGCGCTTCGAGGATGGCGGCGTTGTTGTCGCTGACCGAGCGCGGGTCACGCAGGAAACGGGCCAGGACGACGCGTTCGCGCACCTGGCCGGCCAGGTCGCCGGTGAGGGCGTAGGCGCGGGCCTTGAGTTCGTGCAGTTGCCGCTGGCGGATGGGCGGCAGCCGGCGCGGGTCGATGCGTTCCAGATGACGCAACGCCAGTTCCGGCCGTTCCGCCGCCAGCGCCAGGCGGGCGCTGAGGAAGGCGTAATCGAGCTGTTCCTCCGCCGGCAGGCGGGCGGGTTCGATCGTCGCCAGCAGCCGGCGGGCGTGGGCGGTTTCCCCGGCCCGGTACCAAGCCTCGGCGGCGTAAAGGCGCGCCCGCAGGCTTTCTGCGGGCGGCAGGTTTCCGGCCTGGCTTTCATAGAGCAAGGCGGCCTGGCGGTACTGGCCGGCCTGGTACAGGTTTTCCGCCTGGCGCAGGGGCGACGGGGGGGCGGGGCGGTGGGGGACGGCGCAGGCGCTCAGCAGTAACGCCCCCAGGCCGGAAAGCAGCAGACGGCGCATGGGCTACTTTTCCCCGCCGCCCCAGAACCGGCTCCAGGTGCGGTGTCCCGGTGCGGGGCGCTTTTCCATCGGCACGAAGGGACGCTGGGGGGCGCCGACGTAGAGCTGGCGCGGGCGGCCGATCTTGGACTCGGGATCGGAGATCATCTCCTTCCAGTGGGCCACCCAGCCGACGGTGCGGCCGATGGCGAACAGCACCGTGAACATCCGGGTCGGAAACCCCATGGCGCGCAGGACGATGCCGGTGTAGAAGTCCACGTTGGGATAGAGCTTGCGTTCGATGAAGTATTCGTCCTGGAGGGCAACCTTCTCCAGCTCCATCGCCAGCTCCAGCAGCGGGTCGTCCTCGTGTCCCAGGGCCTCCAGCACCTCGTAGCAGGTCTCGCGCATGATGGCCGCGCGCGGGTCGTAGTTCTTGTAAACCCGGTGGCCGAAGCCCATGAGCCGGAAGGGATCGTTCTTGTCCTTGGCGCGGGCGATGTATTCGGGAATGCGGCGCTTGTCGCCGATCTCCATCAACATCTTCAGCACCGCCTCGTTGGCACCGCCGTGGGCCGGCCCCCACAGGGAGGCGATGCCGGCGGAGATGCAGGCGAAGGGATTGGCGCCGGAGGAACCGGCCAGCCGCACCGTGGAGGTGGAGGCGTTCTGCTCGTGGTCGGCGTGGAGGATGAGAATGCGGTCCAGCGCCCTAACCAGCACCGGATCGGGGCGGTATTCCTCCGACGGCACCGAGAAGGTCATGTAGAGCAGGTTCTCGGCGTAGCTGAAGTCGTTGCGGGGATAGACGAAGGGGCGGCCGATGGTGTAGCGGTAGGCGTAGGCGCCGATGGTGGGCATCTTGGCGATGATGCGGTAGGCGGCCAGCATGCGCTGCTCGGGATCGTAGATGTCGGTGTCCTCGTGGTAGAAGGCCGACAGCGCCCCCACCACCCCGACCATGATCGCCATCGGATGGGCGGCGCGGGTGAAGCCGCGGAAGAAGTGCATCAACTGGTCGTGGATCAGGGTGTGGCGTTTGATATCGTTGACGAATTCCGCCTTTTCCTCCGGCGAGGGCAGTTCGCCATAGAGCAGCAGGTAGCAGACCTCCATGTAATCGCTCTGGGTGGCCAGCTCCTGGATCGGGTAGCCGCGATAGAGAAGCACCCCCTCCTCACCGTCGATGAAGGTGATCGCCGACTTGCACGAGGCGGTGGAGGTGAAACCGGGATCGTAGGTCAACACCCCGGCCTCGCCGTAGAAATTGCGGATGTCGATGGCCGGCGGTCCCAGGGTGCCGTGGAGCAGGGGGCGCTGGTAGCGTTTGCCGTCGCGTTCGTCGATCAGGGTGAAGCGGTCGTTCGTCCGGGTCTGGTTCTCCGCCATGACGAAAACCCTCGTGGTCGCTGAGAGGATTTAAGGTTACCACGAATCCCGGCAGGGAATGAAAGGCGGCGCTGCCGATCCAACAGCCGGTATAATCGAAGGCTTTTTTCAGACCAGAACCACCCATGACCGATCTGCACCAGGAAATCGCCAAACGCCGCACCTTCGCCATCATTTCCCACCCCGACGCCGGCAAGACCACCCTGACCGAGAAGCTGCTGCTGTTCGGCGGTGCCATCCAGATGGCCGGCGCGATCAAGGGCCGCAAGGCAGCGCGCCACGCCACCTCCGACTGGATGGCGCTGGAGAAGCAGCGCGGCATTTCCGTGACCACCTCGGTGATGCAGTTCGAGCACGGCGGCTGTCTGTTGAATCTACTCGACACCCCCGGGCATGCCGACTTCTCCGAGGACACCTACCGCACCCTGACCGCGGTGGACTCGGCTCTGATGGTGATCGACAGCGCCAAGGGGGTGGAGGAACGCACCATCAAGCTGATGGAGGTGTGCCGCATGCGCGACACCCCCATCATCACCTTCATCAACAAGCTCGACCGCGAGGGGCGCGAACCTATCGAACTGCTCGACGAGATCGAGGCGGTGCTCGGCATCGCCTGTGCGCCGCTTACCTGGCCTATCGGCATGGGGCAGCGTTTCAAGGGTGTCTATCATCTGGAAGAGGACGCCGTGCATCTGTTCGACGCCAGGCACCGCGACCGGGTGGTCAAGGGGGAGATCATCGAGGGACTGGACAATCCCCTGCTCGATGAACGTCTCGGGGAGCAGGTCGGCGAACTGCGCGAGGAGATCGAACTGGTGCGCGGCGCCAGTCACCCCTTCGATCACGCGGCCTATCTGCAGGGCCGGCAGACACCGGTGTTCTTCGGTTCGGCGATCAACAACTTCGGCGTGCTCGAACTGCTCGACGCCTTCGCCAAATATGCGCCGCCGCCGCGGCCGCGGGCCGCGCTCGAGCGGGTGGTGTCGCCGGACGAGCCCAGGTTCAGCGGTTTCGTGTTCAAGATCCAGGCGAACATGGATCCCCAGCACCGCGACCGCATCGCCTTCCTGCGTATCTGCAGCGGCAGCTACCGCAAGGGCATGAAGCTGTACCACGTGCGTTTGGGGAAACAAATCACCGTCGCCAACGCCATGACTTTTCAGGCCGCCAGCCGCCAGCACGTGGAGGAAGCCTGGCCCGGCGACATCATCGGCCTCTACAACCACGGCACCATCCAGGTGGCCGACACCTTCACCCAGGGAGAAAAGCTCAAGTTCGGCGGCATTCCCTATTTCGCCCCGGAGCTGTTCCGCCGTGTGGTACTCAAGGATCCGCTCAAGGCCAAGGCGCTGCACAAGGGCCTGCTTCAGCTCAGTGAGGAGGGGGCGACCCAGGTGTTCAGGCCGCTGAAGAACAACGATCTGATCCTGGGTGCCGTGGGGGTGCTGCAGTTCGACGTCACTGCCTTCCGCCTGCGGGACGAGTACAACGTGGAATGCGGCTACGAACCTGTCAACGTCGCCACCGCACGCTGGATCGAGTGCGACGATCCCAAGGTGCTGGAGGAGTTCAAGCGCAAGAACTTCGAATATCTGGCCGAGGACGGCGGCGGTTTTCTGGTCTATCTGGCGCCGACCCGGGTCAACCTGCAGCTGGCCGAGGAACGCTGGCCGGATGTCCGCTTCAAGGCGACGCGGGAACTGTAAAAACTCATCACCTATTCCTTCTGCCGGAGGGGCTGGAAAGGGGCTGTCGGCGGCCAGGGACGGTCGCTCCGGGCCTAAATTCAGGGAAGAATTTCGGTCCGGCAGCCCTTTTCCAGCCCTGGATTTGTAAGTCGATAGGTGTCAGGCTGTGAAAATTTCCCGCCGGGGGTGGCTTTGGGCTTTGCTATAATTTTTTTCTTGTGTACCTGTTTCAGGATAGAGGTCCCAAGGGGGTTCAGTGAGGATTCAGAGGATGGCCGCTATCCTGTCACTACCGACAATCCGCAAAGGAGGACCTGACTGATGAAACTGCGTAAACTGATCATGGGTGTGGCGATGGCAGCCGGCATGGGCCTGACTGCCCAGGCGTTCGCCGTCGAGTTCACCCAGGACGAAATGCTGTGGCTGGGGATGAAGATCTACGAGCGTACCGCCGGCCGTGGCTGTGGTACCTGCCACGACGTGCGTCCGTTCCCGGATCTGACCGAGAGCATCAAGAAACTGAGCAAGGAAGAATTCCTCAAGGTGGTCAAGGAAGGCCGTCCGGGTACCATCATGACGCCGATGGCGCCGCAGATCATGAAGATCGGCCTGGTGGAAAAGGCCTGCATGACCGAAGATCAGGCCCTCGACGCCCTGTACGCTTATCTGAAGGCTTTGTCCGATGGCAAGATTAAGGGCAAGGTCAAAAAGCCCAAGACTCTGAAGGATAAGATGAAGGCCTGCAAGGCAGGAAGCTGAGCCGTCACGGCATCACATTAAGGAGGCGGCCCGGTCATCACCGGGCCGTTTTCGTTGGGCGTCACTTTTTCTTTTTGCCGCGGATCGTCCACAGCTGGACGGCGCCGTCAGAGGTGGCGCTGAGCAGCTGTTTTCCCCCCTTCACGAAGCGCAGCGCCAGCACCGGTGCCGAGGTGGGTTTGAGAATGCCGGCCTGACGCGGCAGAAACTGGCGCAGCAGCTTGCCACGTTTGAGACTCCAGAGCCTGATGCCTTGGGAAGGATGGCCGGTAGCCAGCAGCCCCTCCGAGGGGGTGAAGGCGGCACGGGTGACGGTGACGTATTGGGGCCCGAGTTGCCGTTTCAATTTGCCGTCGGCAGTCTTCCAGACCTGGATCGGACCGAGGAGCGGATTGGTCAGGGCGTAGGTGCCGCGGTCGGAAAGGGTGACGGCGGCCAGTTTGCCCCGTTGTCTCCAGCTGTAGCGCAGCCTGCCGTCTTGCAGATCCCACAGTTTGGCGCTGCCATCGTCGCTGCCGGTGAGGGCGAAACGGCCCTGGCGGTCCAGAGCCACGGTCTTGACCGCGCGGTCGTGGGGGAAGGCGAAACGGGTCTTGCCGTGGCGCAGGGAGAAATAGACCGCCCGGTCCCCGAGACCGATCAGCGCCCACCGGCCGTCGGCCGACAGCGCCAGGCTGTGGATGTCTTCCAGGGCCCAGGAGGCCAGGGGCCGCCCGCTGCCGGTGTCCCACCAGGCCAGGCCGTTGCGGTCGGCGGTGACTGCGAAACGGCCGTCGGCGGTGACCGCGACGGCGATCATCTCCTGCTCTGCCTGGCCGTGACGGAAACTGTGGAGCAGCTTTTTCGGTTTCAGTTGCCACCACTGGGCTCCCTGGTCGATGCTGGCCAGCAGGGCATGGTTGTCGGCCACCGCGGCGGCGGTGATACCGCCGGGAACCAGCTTCCAGGTCTTCAGGGGCGGATTGGCATCGCCACAGGCGCTCAGAAGCAGGGTCAACAACAGGGACAGAATCATTTTCATCGCTGATTTCCTTGGAACCAGGCCAGTTTGTCATGCAGGCGCACCACTTCGCCCACGATCACCAGGGTGGGCGGGACAACGCCGGCTTGTCGGGCCCTGTCCGCCAGCGTCGCCACGGTGGCCACCACCACCTGTTGCTGCGGGGTGGTGCCGGCCTGAACCAGGGCCGCGGGCATGGCCGGATCCATGCCGTGGGCGACCAGAGCCTGACAGATCTCCTCTAAGCCTAGCAGACCCATGTAGATCACCAAGGTCTGACGGGGAGCGATGAGCCGGTTCCAGTCCAGGTTGGGGCGGTCGCCGCGGCGGTGGCCGGTGACGAACAGGCAGGAGTGGGCATAGTCGCGGTGGGTCAGGGGAATGCCGGCGTAACTGGCGCAGCCGGAGGCGGCGGTGATGCCGGGGACCACGATGAAGGGAACGCCTTCGTCCGCTAGGGTTGCGATCTCCTCGCCGCCGCGGCCGAAAATGAAGGGGTCGCCGCCCTTGAGGCGCACCACCCGCTTGCCCTGTTTCGCCAGCCGCACCAGCAGCGTATTGATGGCATCCTGGGGCAGGGTGTGGTCGGCGCGGGCCTTGCCGGCGTAGATCTTTTCCGCATCGCGGCGGATCAGTTCCAGAATCGGTTGCGACACCAGGCGGTCGTAGACCACCACATCGGCTTCCTGAAGCAGGCGCAGGGCGCGCAGGGTGAGCAGCTCGGGATCGCCGGGGCCGGCCCCCACCAACGCCACGTAGCCGGGGAGGGGGCGGTCCGTTTCCGCGGCCTTCAGGGCCTGCTCCAGGGCCCGGGCGGCGGCCTGTTCCTGACCGGCGTGCAGCAGTTGAGCGGGGGCGCCGTCGAAGACCTGCTCCCAGAAACGCCGCCGCCTCTGGACCGGGAGACGGCGTTTGACCGTTTCCCTGAAACGCCCGGCCAGGGCCGCCAGCCGTCCCAGACTGGCTGGCAGCAGGGTTTCCAGCCTGGCCTTCACCAGCCGCGTCAGGACCGGTGCCCGGCCACCGCTGGAGACGGCGACCACAACCGGGGAGCGGTCGACGATGGCCGGCAGGATGAAATCGCAGTCGTCCGGTTGATCGACGGTGTTGACCCAGATGCCGCGCCGGCGTGCCTCGGTCGCGATACGGCGGTTGAGGGCGAGGTCGTCGGTGGCGGCGATGACCAGCGCGGCGCCGTCCAGGGCGGCGGGGGTGTAATCCTGACGCCGCAATTGGATTTCGCCCTTACGGGAGAGGGTTTCCAGTTGCGGGTGGAACCGGGGGGCGATGACGCTGACTTCGGCGCCCGTCCGGCGCAGCATTTCGGCTTTCCGCAGGGCCACCGCGCCACCGCCGACCACGAGACAGGGGCGGCCGGTGAGTTTCAGGAACAGCGGCAGGTAGTCCATCGGCGGCAGACCGGTTTTGCTATTATTGGCATCTGACGGGAAAATTTCGATGCATCATGGAATCCGATCGCGAACTGGACACCAGCGGGCTGCATTGCCCGCTGCCGCTGCTCAAACTGAAAAAAGTTCTCAACGAGATGGCCCCGGGCCAGATCGTCCACGTCATCGCCACCGACCCGGCGTCGGAGCTGGATTTCGGCGTCTTCTCCGAGCAGAGTGGCAACGAGATCCTGCAACGCCGCCGGGAAGACGGGATATTCCATTACTGGATCCGCAAGGCTTAAGACGTCTCCCGTTTCACCGGTTCCGTACCTTGGCGCAGGCTGAGGATGGGCCAGCCGCGCGCCGAGGCCTGCGCCGCCAGGGTCGGGTCGGGATCGACGACGACCGGGTGGCCGACCTGCTCCAGCAGCGGCAGGTCGTTATGGGAATCGCTGTAGAAGGTCGCCCGGCGCAGATCGTAATCGTGGTGCTGCAACCACTGGCGCAGGCGTACGACCTTGCCTTCCTGGAAGCAGGGGGTGCCGACAAAATCCCCGGTGTAGCGGCCATCCTTGAATTCCGGCTCGGTGGCGATCAGGTCGTCGACGCCGAAGCGGGCGGCGATGGGGGCGGTGACGAAGGCGTTGGTGGCGGTGATGACCACCAGCCTGTCGCCGCGGCGGCGATGGCAGTCCACCAGCTTTTGTGCCGCCGGCAGCAGGATCGGTTCGATCTTCTCGGCAAGGAACTGTCGTCGCCAGGTCTCGAGCTGTTCAGGATCGTGTTCGGTCAGCGGTTTCAGGGCGAAGCGCAAGAAGGCGCGGATGTCGAGACGGCCGCGGCGGTAGTCGTCGTAGAAGCGCCGGTTGGCGGCCTCGTAGTGGTCGCGGTCCACCAGGCCCCGCTCGACCAGGAACTGGCCCCAGAGATAATCGCTGTCACCGCCCAGAAGGGTATTGTCGAGATCGAAGAGCGCCAGGGCGGGCGCACGCTGAGGGTCGGATTCGGGAATCACGAAAGTTGCCTGTGGTACCGGGTGAGTGTAGCTTATAAAGAATGGAGAACGTAAATTCTATCACCGAAAGCGATTTGCAGGCTTAGACATGATTGATGCCGATGGATTCCGTCCCAATGTGGGGATCGTGCTCTGCAACGATGCCGGCCGGGTGTTCTGGGCCCGGCGAGTGGGAATGCGGTCGTGGCAGTTTCCCCAGGGAGGCATCAAGCGCTGCGAGGACCCTGAGGCGGCGATGTACCGGGAACTGTATGAGGAGACCGGCCTGTCCGTGGACGATGTCGAGGTGATCGGCCGGACCCGCGACTGGTTGCGCTACCGTCTGCCGGCGCGCTACATCCGGCGTCATTCCCTGCCGCTGTGCATCGGCCAGAAACAGTTGTGGTTCCTGTTGCGCCTGCGGGCCGACGAAACCCGGATCTGCCTTGACCGTTGCGGCAGGCCGGAGTTCGACGCCTGGCGTTGGGTGGAATATTGGCACCCGCTGCGCGAAGTCGTCTATTTTAAGAAGGAGGTTTATCGCCGGGCGCTGACCGAACTGGGACGGTTGCTGGTTTCGGCTTCGGTGCCGATCGATCCCCGGGGGTTTCTGGCGGCGGACTAGGGCCGTTCCCGTGGCTTGCGCCCGGCCTCCCGATTGACTGGAGGAAGCTTGTTCGTTTTGGGACGTGTTTGGCGGCTTACGGTTTTTCTGCTGATCGGCCTGGTGCTGTCGGTGGGGGAGGGGGGCGAGGACCCGGTGCAGGACGTCGTCGTCGCCGTTCATCCCGGTGTTTCCGTCACCCGCCTTTCCCGCAACGAGCTGCGCGCTATTTTCGCCATGCGCCGGCGTGTCTGGCCTGACGGCACGCCGGTCCGGCTCTATGTGCTGCCGGACGATCATCCCCTGCACCGGGCTTTTTGCAAACGTATCCTTCACGTCTATCCCCACCAACTGCGCCGGATCTGGGACCGCAACGTCTATTCGGGAACCGGTCAGGCACCGGTCGAGGTTGACGACGTGAAAACCCTGCATGCGCGTATTGCCGCCAACCCCGGGGCGATCGGTTATCTTCCCCCCGAATGGATCGACGAACACGTGAAGCCGGTCGAGGTTCGGTGAGGGGATGGACACTATACTCGAAGCATGAAATTCGTACGCAAGTGGCTGCCGATTCTGATTGTCGCCTGGGGGGCAGTGCCGGTTTCCGCCTGGGAGGTACCGGGTGCGGACGGCCTCCAGGTTCACGGTTTCCTCAGCCAGGGCTTCACCTGGACTTCCGGCAATCGCTGGTATGGCAGGAGCGAGGACGGCAGCCTGGATTTTCTCGAGGCCGGGCTCAATGTCTCCTACCGCCCTACCGCCAGTCTGATGCTGGCGGCCCAGGGGCTCTACCGCCGGGCCGGTCGGGTGGATCCCAATCAGTTGCGCCTCGACTACGCCCTGGCCGACTGGACCTTCTGGTCTCGATCCGTCGGCCGGGCCGGGTTGCTGCTGGGGCGGGTCAAGAATCCCTTCGGCCTGTACAGCGAAACCCGCGACGTCGCCTTTACCCGCCCCACCATCTTCCTGCCCCAGAGCATCTATTTCGATCGCACCCGCAATCTCGGGCTCGCCAGCGACGGGGTGCAGTTCTACGGAGAACGTTACAGCGACTGGGGCGACTGGTTCCTGCGCCTGGGACTGGGATGGCCCAACGGGGTCGGAGACAAGGAATTCGAGCGCCTGACTCTGGGCGGGGACAGAGCGGGGGATTTCGATCCTCATCTGTCCTACATCGGCCGTCTCAGTTACGAATACCAGGGAGGGCTGGTACGGCTGGCAGTGACCGGAGCCATCGTCAATGACCGTTACCAGCCGGGGCGGGACGATTTTTTCAGAGCCGGGGAGCCGCGTTTGAAACCGCTGATCTTCTCCGCCCAGTACCACGGCGAGCGGCTGTCGCTGACCGGCGAATACGCGTTGCGCTTCCTCGACATCCACGGTTTCGGCCGTCACTTGCCCGACACCGAAATCACCGGGGAGAGTTACTACCTGCAGGGCAGCTACCGGGTGCTTCCCAAGCTGGAGGCGGTGTTGCGTTACGATGTCTATTTCGCCGACCGCGACGACACCAGCGGCCGCCGTTACGCCCGCCTCACCGGCAGGCCCCGCCACGCCCGCTTCGCCCGTGACTGGACCGTGGGGCTGCGCTGGGACGTCACGCCCTGGTGGATGCTGCGGGCCGAGTGGCACAAAGTGGACGGCACCGGCTGGCTCGCCGCTTCCGAGAACGACATGCAGGGACGCCAGCGGCGCTGGCACCTGTTCGCGCTGCTGACCTCGTTCCGTTTCTAATAGCCCCCGGCATCGAAGTCCAGCCCGCCGGGGAGATCGGCCAGGCGTTCCACCCAGGTGCGGAGACGGCCGTGGGGTGACAGTTCGAGCCAGCGCCAGCCGGGGGGCAGGGCGTCGAGGGCGAAGTCGTCGCTGCCGGGTTTGAACTGAAAGCAGGTGGAGGGTGCGCTCCACAGGGGGATATCCCGACAGCGGCCGTTGAATGCCTGGTGGACGTGGCCGAAGACGATGCCCTTGACCTGGGGGTGTCCTTCCAGCCGCCGCCAGAAGGTTTCGGCGTTCTGCAGTTGCATGGTGTCCATCCAACGGCTGCCGACGGCGATTGGGGGGTGGTGGAGGGTGATCAACGCCGGCAGCCGGCAGCGCTCGAGACAGCGCCGGAGCCAGTCCAGCTGGGAAGGGGCGAGCCTGCCGGCGTGGGAGCCGGGCAGGTGGCTGTCGAGGGCGATCAGCTGCCATGCGTCGCCCAGAATGACCTGACCGGCGCAGTGATGGCTGTCTCCACAGAGAATCTGCTCCAGCAGCCGGGGATCGTCATGGTTGCCCGGAAGCGCCAGCCAGGGACAGGGAAGCGGGGCCAGGTAGCGGTGCAGGCGCCGGTAGGGGGGGGGCAGGGGTTCCTGAACCAGATCGCCGGTGAGCAGGAGGAGGTCCGGCGGCCAGGGGGGGTGGCGTCGCAGGGCTTCGAGGACGGCTTGAAAGCTCTTTTCGGTGTCGACGCCCATCAGGGTGTCCCCCGGTTGGGGGAGAAAATGGCAGTCGGACAGTTGCAGCAGCCGCAACGGGGAACGGTCAGCCGGCAGCCGCCAGGTGGTCAGAGACATTTGATCAGCACCTTGGAATTGCGCTGGGCATTGTAGCAGCGCTGGCGCTGGACCGGCAGATCGGCGAAGGTGGCCGGCTGGAAGCCGCGTTCCCGGAACCAGTGCAGGGTACGGGTGGTGAGGACGAACAGCCGCTCCAGCCCCTGGCGGCGGGCCCGGTCCTCGATGTGTTCCAGCAGCCGCTGGCCGCGGTTTTCCCCCCGGTAGTCCGGGTGCAGGGCCAGGCAGGCCAGTTCCCCCATCTTCACTTCCGGGAAGGCGTGCAGGGCGGCGCAGCCGATTACCAGGCCGTCGCGTTCGATGACGCAGTAATCGGCCAGGTCCGTCTCCAGTTTCTCCCGGGAGCGTTTGACCAGGACCCCTTCCCGCTCCAGGGGTGCGATGAGTTCCAGGATGCCCGGGATGTCGTCAAGGCGGGCCGGGCGCAGGGATTCGAAGGGCTGGCGGGAGATCAGGGTGCCGGCGCCGTCGCGGGTGAACAGTTCCAGCAGCAGGGCGCCGTCGAGATGGCGGTCGAGCAGGTGGGCGCGTTCGACGCCGCCTTCCACGGCGGTCACGGCCGCCTCCACGTGGGAGGCGACCGGTGCCGGGAAACGCTTCCGGTGCAGGTGGGTTCTGGCCTCGCTGCTGGTCAGCTGGGCCACCGGCTCGTCATCTAGGCGGCAGGGTTGTTCCATCAGGATCAGGAATTTGTCGGCCCTGAGGGCGGTGGCGACGGCGGTGGCCACGGCCTCGGCGCGGAGGTTGAAGACCTCGCCGGTGGGGGAGTAACCGAGCGGGGGGATCAGCACCAGACGTTCCTGGGCCAGCAGCGCCTGGATGCCCGGCGCGTCGACCCGGCGCACCTCGCCGGTGTACTGGAAGTCGATGCCGTCGATGACGCCCAGGGGTTTGGCGGTGATGAAGTTGCCGGAAACCACCGGCAGGCGCATCCCGGCCATGGGGGAATCGGCCACCCCCAGCGACAGCCGGGCCTCGATTTCCACCCGGACCTGGCCTGCGGCTTCCTTGACGCATTCCAGGGCGGCCGCATCGGTGATCCGTTGTCCCCGGTGGTAGCGGCAGGCGATACCGCGCTGCTGCAGGCGGGCTTCGATCTGGGGGCGGATGCCCGGGACCAGCACCAGGCGGATGCCAAGGCCGTGGAGCAGGGCGATGTCGTGGACCAGGCTGGCGAAGCGGGGTTCGTCGGCCACCGCCTCGCCGCCGAAATGGATCACGAAGGTCCGTCCGCGATGTGCATGGATGTAGGGCAGGGCACCCCGGAACCAGCGGACGAAGGCGGCCGGATCGATCATGGCCGGCGTGTTGGCGGGTGTGGGATTTCCGGGATGCCGTGAACCCTTCTCTGGGGGCCCGGACCCGGCCGTCCAGGCCGGTTACGCCCTTCAGACCCTTCCCCGCGGCCGCCGGTGCCTGCGCGGTTCCTGCCCACGGATCAGAGCTTGTCGGCAAGATCCTTGTCGGTGACGGCGCCTTCCGAGGCGGAGCTGACCAACGCCGCGTACTTGGCGAGGATGCCGCGGGTGTAGCGGGGAGCGGGTTTGCGCCAGCGGGCCAGGCGGGCCTGGATTTCCTCGTCGCTCAGGTGCAGGCGCAGCTCCCGGGTTTCGGCGTCGATGGTGATGGTGTCGCCGTCCTTGACGATGGCCAGGGGGCCGCCGACGTAGGCCTCCGGGGTGATGTGGCCGACCACGAAGCCGTGGGTGCCGCCGGAGAAGCGGCCGTCGGTGATGAGGGCCACGTCCTTGCCCAGCCCCTTGCCCATCACCGCCGAGGTGGGGGACAGCATCTCGCGCATGCCGGGGCCGCCCTTGGGCCCTTCGTAGCGGATGACGATGACATCGCCCTTCTGCACCGTGCCGTCAAGAATGCGCTGCAGGGCTTCCTCCTCGCACTCGAACACCCGGGCGCTGCCGGTAAAACGCAGACCTTCCTTGCCGCTGATCTTGGCCACCGCGCCTTCCGGGGCCAGGTTGCCCTTGAGGATGACCAGGTGGCTGTCCTTCTTGATGGGGTTGTCGAGGGGGCGGATGATGTCCTGGCCTTCCGGGTAGGGGGCGACATCGGCCAGGTTCTCCGCCAGGGTCTTGCCGGTGACGGTGAGGCAGTCGCCGTGCAGCAGGCCGGCGTCGAGCAGCGTTTTCATCAGCGGCTGGATGCCGCCGATCTCGATCAGGTCGGCCATGTGGTAGCGGCCGCTGGGTTTGAGGTCGGCCAGCACCGGCACCTGCCTGCCGATGCGGGTGAAGTCGTCCAGGCTCAACGGCACGCCGCAGGCCTCTGCCATCGCCAGCAGGTGGAGGACCGCATTGGTGGAGCCGCCCAGGGCGATGACCACGGTGATGGCGTTCTCGAAGGCCTGGCGGGTCATGATGTCGCGGGGCTTGAGGTCCAGCTCCAGCAGCCTGAGCACCGCTTCGCCGGCACGTTCACAGTCCTGCTGCTTTTCCGGGGAGACGGCGGCCTGGGCCGAGGAACCGGGCAGGCTCATCCCCAGCGCCTCGATGGCCGAGGCCATGGTGTTGGCGGTGTACATGCCGCCGCAGGCACCGGGGCCGGGGATGGCCTGGGATTCGATCTCGTGCAGGGCGGCGTCGTCGATCTGGTCGTTGGCACGGGCGCCGACGGCTTCGAACACCGAGACGATGTCCAGTTTCCTGTCGCCACAACTGCCGGGCAGGATGGTGCCGCCGTAGACGAACACCGCCGGGCGGTTGAGGCGCGCCATGGCGATCAGGCAGCCGGGCATGTTCTTATCGCAGCCGCCGATGGCCACCAGGCCGTCGTAGCCCTGGCAGCCCATCACGGTTTCGATGGAATCGGCGATCACCTCGCGGGACACCAGGGAGTACTTCATCCCTTCGGTGCCCATGGAGATGCCGTCGGAGATGGTGATGGTATGGAACAGGATGCCCTTGCCGCCGTTTTCCTCGATGCCGCGGATGGCATACTGGGCCAGCTGATTGATGTGCATGTTGCACGGGGTCACCATGTTCCAGGTGGAGGCGACACCGATCTGGGGTTTCTGGAAGTCCTCGTCCTTGAAGCCCAGGGGATGAAGCATCGCCCGGCTGGGGGCGCGCTCGTAACCGTCGACGATCTGGGAGGAATGGGGGCGTTTCTTGTCGGTCATGGTGGGTTGGATCTCCGTTGCGAATCGGTTAAAGAGAGGACAGGGAGTCCCAGCCGCGCTTGCGGCGCCAGCCCAGCCGCGGCAGGATCAGCCCCAGCAGGATGCCGCCGCCGAGAACCCCGGCGCCGATGAGGAACCAGCGCTGCGAGTTCTCCCGGCTCAAAGCCTGGTTTTCCAGCTGCAGCTGCTTGAGCTGCCGCTCCAGATCGGCGACCCGCTCGCGCAGACGGTTGCGTTCGTCCTGGATTTCCAGGGCGTGGGCGGCGGCGTTGCGGATGCGCTGCAATTCCGCCTCCAGCTGGGCGCTGCGCTGGGCCAGCTGGGTGCGTTCGCTGCTCAGACTGCCCTGCTGCGACTTCAATTCGGTCAGTTCCTGCTTCAGCGCGGCGTTTTCCTGGCGCAGCCGTTCCAGAGCCGCCTGGGCCTGGGCCAATTGTTGACGGGCGCTGGGCTGGTCGGACAGGTAGCGAGTCAAGATCCAGCCCTCGGTGCCGTCGCGGAGGCGGATGCGGGAATAGCCGCTGTTGCGATCGCGCTCCAGCACCGTAACCGGATAGCCGCTGGGGAGGCGGCGCAGGATCTTGTACTGGGTGCCCTTGCCGGTCCGCACCAGCACCTCGACCCGGTCGGTGACGTAGGCGGTTTCAGCCGCCAGGACGAGCGCCGGCAACCAGGCCAAAAGAAATATCAGAACTTTCACGGCAGCTTCCTGGACCTAGGGTGAAAAACAGGCATTGTAAATCCTCTGGGGACAATGCCAAAGACGGTGCGGGACGGAAAAGGTTTACCCCGCCAGGAATTCCATCAATGCCTTCTGGGCGTGGAGGCGGTTTTCCGCCTCGTCCCAGACCACGCTTTGCGGTCCCTCCAGTACTTCGGCGGCGACTTCCTCGCCACGGTGGGCCGGCAGGCAGTGCATGAACAGGGCGTCCGGCTTGGCCAGGGCCATCAGCGCGGGGGTGACCTGGAAATCCCGGAAGGCGGCGATGCGTTGCTGCTGTTCCTCCTCCTGCCCCATGCTGGCCCAGACGTCGGTGACCACCAGGTCGGCGTCACGGGCGGCCGCCTTGGGATCGTGGCCGAGGGTGACGTGGTCGCCGGCCTCGGCCACCAGCTGCGCCTCGGGCTCGTATCCGGAGGGGCAAGCGATGTGGAGATGAAAATCGAACAGCACCGCGGCGTTGATGTAGGACTGGCACATGTTGTTGCCGTCGCCGATCCAGGCCACCTTGCGGCCCCGGATGTCGCCGCGGTGCTCGACGTAGGTCTGCACGTCCGCGAGCAGCTGGCAGGGATGGAAGCGGTCGGTGAGGCCGTTGATGACCGGCACCGCAGAATGGTTGGCGAAATGCACCACGGTGTCGTGACGGTGGGTGCGCAGGACGATCAGGTCCACCATCCGCGACATCACCCGGGCGGTGTCCTCCAGCGGTTCGCCGCGGCCGAGCTGGGAATCACGCGGCGACAGAAACACCGCCGCCCCGCCGAGCTGGACGATGCCGGCTTCGAAGGACACCCGGGTGCGGGTGGAGGCCTTTTCGAAGATCATCCCCAAAAGCTTGTTGCGGAGGGGCTCGTAGGGCGCCTTGAGGGCCTTGAGGGCAATGGCGCGGTCGATGAGGTGACGCAGTTCCTGCGGGCTCAGGTCGCGCAGGGTGAGAAAGTGGCGTGGTTTCACGGTTTGTCCAGGGTGTTCACGATGAGGGTTGAAAGGGTGTCGAGCAGCTGCCCCGCCTGGTCGTCGTCGAGGATCAGGGGCGGCAGCAGCCGGACCACGGAGGTGGCGGTGACGTTGATCAAAACGCCCGCCGCCAGCGCCTGGGATACCAGCATGCCGCAGGGGCGGTCGAGTTCGATACCGAGCATGAGGCCCTGGTGGCGGATGTCCCGGATGCCGGGGAAATCGCCGAGACGCTCCCGGAAGCCGGCGGCCAGCTGCCGGCCCAGGGTCTGGGCCCGGGGGAGGAGGTCTTCCGCTTCGATGATGTGGAGCACCTCCAGGGCCACCCGGCAGGCGAGGAAGTTTCCGCCGAAGGTGGAACCGTGCATCCCCGCCTGCAGCACCTCGGCCGCCTCCCCCCGGGCGAGGCAGGCGCCGATGGGAAAGCCGTTGCCCAGGGCCTTGGCCAGGGTCATGACGTCGGGAACGATCCCGGTGCGCTGATGGGCGAACCAGTGACCGCAGCGGCCGATGCCGGTTTGCACCTCGTCGAGCATCAGCAGCCAGCCGTGGCGGTCGCAGAGCCGGCGCAGCCGGGCCAGATAATCCGCCGGCGGCACCCGTACCCCGCCCTCGCCCTGGACCGGTTCCACCAGGACGGCGACGATGTCGGGATCGTCCGCCAGGGCCGCGACCGCTTCCGCCTGTCCGAAGGGACAGTGGACGAAACCCGCCACCAACGGCTCGAAACCCTGCCGGACCCTGGGATTGCCGGTGGCGCTGAGGGTTGCCAGGGTGCGGCCGTGGAAGCTGCCTTCCATGACGACGATCTTCGGCGTTGCGATGCCGCGGCGGTGGCCGTAGGCGCGGGCCAGCTTGATCGCCGCTTCGTTGGCCTCGGCGCCGGAATTGCAGAAGAAAACGTTGTCCATCGCCGCCAGCCGGGTCAGCTCGGCCGCCAACTGCTCTTGGAGCTCGATGCGGTAGAGGTTGGAGGTGTGCCACAGGCGCTTGGCCTGGTCGCACAGGACCTGAGCCAAACGCGGATGGGCGTGCCCCAGATTGCACACGGCGATGCCGGCCAGCGCGTCCAGATAACGCCGGCCTTCCGTGTCCCACAGCCAGGCGCCTTCGCCGCGGACGAAGGCCACCGGCAGACGGGCGTAGGTGGGCATGACGGCGGAGGTCATGATCACTTTCCTCGCGTTCAGTGAAAAACAAAAAGGCAGCCGCGCGACTGCCTGAAATGCAGAATTCTAACGGAATGGGTCGGCAGGGAACAAGCCGTGGGCGGAAAGCGACCAAAAATCGGGGTTTTCGCCACGATCCCCTCAGAATTGACGATATAATCAGAACACTGAGCGCGAGATTGCGGAGGGCGCCATGGGATTGAGGGTCTGGCTGGGCCTGCTGCTGGGATTGCTGATGCAGGCCGGATGGGCGCTGGAGGTTTACGGGGTGCGTTACTGGAACGCGCCCGATCACGTGCGCCTGGTCCTGGACGTTTCCCAGCCGTTCAAGCCGAAAGTGTTCGGCTTGGAGAATCCCAGACGCCTGGTGCTGGACCTGCCGCAGGGCCGCCTCAAGGCCGCCCTGCCGCGGATCGACGCCAGCGTCCCTTACGTGCGGCGGATTCGCAGCGGTCATCCGCACAAGGGTGTGTTGCGCCTGGTGCTGGACCTGAAGACGGCGGTACGCCCCAAGGTGTTCACCCTGCCGCCCGGCGATCGCTACGGCCACCGGCTGGTGGTGGATCTCTACGGCGCCAAGGGGGCCGCGCCGTCCCGTCCGGCACCGAAGCCTCCCCGGCCGCCACAGGCGCTTCGGGATGTGGTGGTCGCCATCGATCCGGGGCACGGCGGGGAGGATCCCGGCGCCATCGGCCGCCACGGCACCCGGGAAAAGGATGTGGTGCTGGCCATCGCCCGCAAGCTGGCCAAGCTCATCGACGACACACCGGGGATGCGGGCGGTGCTAATCCGCAAGGGGGATTATTACGTCCCCCTGCGGCGCCGGATCGCCCTGGCGCGTCAGGCCAAGGCGGATCTGTTCGTTTCCATCCACGCCGATTCCTTCAAGAATCCCCGGGCCAGCGGCGCGGGGGTTTACATTCTGTCCGAGCGCGGCGCCTCGAGCGAGGCGGCCCGCTGGCTGGCGGCGCGTGAGAACGCTTCCGACCTCGTCGGCGGCGTCAGTCTGGACGACAAGGACGAGACCCTCGCCAAGGTGCTGCTCGACCTGTCCCTGACCGGCACCCGTGAGTACAGCCAGCGTCTGGCCCGGGAAGTGCTGGAGGAACTGAAGCGCATCGGCCGCATTCACCACAGTGGCGTGCAGCAGGCCGGTTTCGTGGTGCTGAAATCCCCCGATATTCCTTCGATCCTGGTGGAAACGGCATTCATCTCCAACCCCGCCGAGGAGCGGCGGCTGCGCAGCGGCAAGTACCAGTGGTACTGGGCCAGGGCGCTGCACCGCGGCATCCGCGATTACTTCCAGCGCCACGCCCCGCCGGGGACTTATCTGGCTGCGCGGGCGCGGCGGCACGTGATCGCCCGCGGCGAGACCCTGTCGGAAATCGCCCAGCAGTACGGCGTCAGCCTGCAGGCGCTGATGGAATACAATGCCCTGGAAGGCAGCCGGGTGCGGGCCGGACAGGTGCTCAGGATTCCGGTGGGCGGATGACTCGGATTCGCTTGCTGCCGCCCCAGCTGGTGGGGCAGATCGCCGCCGGCGAGGTGGTGGAACGGCCCGCCTCGGTGGTCAAGGAGCTGGTGGAGAACAGTCTCGACGCCGGGGCGCGCCGGGTGGACGTGCAGGTGGAGGCCGGCGGGGTCGGTCTCATCCGGGTGCGGGATGACGGGATTGGCATCGCCCGCGAGCATCTGCCGCTGGCGCTGGCGCGCCACGCCACCAGCAAGATCGCCACGGCAGAAGATCTGCTCCAGGTGCGCACCCTGGGATTCCGCGGCGAGGCGCTGGCGAGCATCGCCGCCGTCTCGCGCCTGGAGCTGATTTCCCGCACCGCCGCCGAGCCTTGCGGCTGGCGCCTGGCGCTGGCGGGGGGTGACGAAATACCGGAGCCGGTGCCGGTGGCCCATCCCCGCGGCACCACCGTGACCGTGGCCGATCTGTTCCACAGCGTGCCGGCGCGGCGCAAGTTTCTGCGCAGCGAGCGCACCGAGTTTTCCCACATCCAGCATTTTCTCGAACGCCTGGCGCTGAGCCGCTTCGACGTCGGTTTCTCCCTGCGCCACAACCAGCGTGAGGCCTGGAAGCTTCCCCCGGCGCCGGGGGAGGATCAGTGGTCGCAGCGGGTGGCGGTGGTATGGGGCAAGGAATTCGTCGAACAGGCGCTCCTGATCGAATGGAACCACGGGCCGCTGCGGCTGTGGGGTTGGCTGGGGCTGCCGGCGGTGGCACGGCGCCAGGGGGACCGGCAGTGGTGGTACGTCAACGGCCGGCCGGTGCGCGACAAGCTGCTCCTGCACGCGCTGCGTCACGGTTATCGCGACGTCCTCGGCGGCGACCGCCAGCCGGCGGCATTGCTGTATCTGGAGCTGGATCCGGCCCTGGTGGACGTCAACGCCCATCCCGCCAAGCTGGAAGTGCGGTTCCGGGAGCCGCGCCAGGTGCGCGATTTCATCGCCCAGTCGGTGTACCGTTCCCTGGGGCAGGTCCGTCCCGGCCCCAGCCCGCCGCCGAAGCCGCCCGCACCGGCCGTCTCCGGTTCTTCTTCGTATCCACCGCCCGCCGCCCGGCCGCAGCCTCAGGTCAACGAGGCCCTGGCCTTCTACGAGGCCCTGCACCCGCCGCCTGCACCCGCCGCACCGGCGGAGCCGGCCGCCGATACCGGAACGGAGGCTGCGCCGCCTTTGGGTTATGCCCTGGCCCATCTGCACGGCATCTACATCCTGGCGGAAGCCGAAGGCGGGTTGGTGATCGTCGATGCCCACGCCGCCCACGAGCGCATCGTCTACGAGAAGTTCAAGCGCCAGCTGGAGCGCGGCGAGGTGGTGCGCCAGCCGCTGCTGTTGCCGGTGAAGCTGCAGGTGGGCCGAGGGGAAGCCGAACTGGCCCAGCAGCACCAGGACCTGCTGCTGAGCCTCGGCCTGGAGGTGGACCGCCTGGGTCCGGAAACCCTGGTGGTGCGGTCGCTGCCGGCCCTCCTGGGGCGGGCGGACGCGGCGGAGCTGGTGAAGGGGGTACTGGCGGAACTGGCCCGCTTCGAGGCGGTCACCGGGGTCGAGACGGCCGTCCGCGAGCGTCTGGCCACCTGTGCCTGTCATCGGGCGGTGCGGGCCGGGCAGCGCTTGAGCCGGGAGGAGATGAACGCCCTGTTGCGGGAGCTGGAATGCACCGAGCGCGGCGGCCAGTGCAACCACGGCCGCCCCACCTGGGTCAAACTCGATTTTCAGACCCTGGATCGCTTTTTCCACCGCGGCCGTTGATGTCCCGTCCGAAGATTTTGCTGCTCATGGGGCCGACGGCGGCCGGCAAGAGCGATCTCGCCATCGAACTGGCACGGAGGCTCGGGGGCGAGATCGTCAGCGTCGATTCCAGCCTGGTCTACCGCGGCATGGACATCGGCACCGCCAAGCCGCCGCCGGCGCTGCGGGCCGAAATTCCCCATCACCTCGTCGATATCCTCGACCCTGCGGAAAGCTATTCCGCCGGCCGTTTCCGCCGCGATGCCCTGGCGGCGGTCGAGGCGATTCTGGCCCGCGGCCGCCGGCCGATCCTGGTGGGAGGGACGATGCTGTACTTCAACGCCCTGCTGCGCGGCATCGCCCCGCTGCCGCCGGGCGATGCGGCGGTACGGGCCGCCATCGACCGGGAGGCGGCCCAGGTCGGCTGGGTGGAACTACACCGCCGGCTGGCCGCCCTCGACTCGGAGGCGGCGGCCCGCATCCATCCCAACGATCCCCAGCGGATCCAGCGGGCCCTGGAGGTCTGGCGCCTCACCGGCAGACCCCTGAGTTGGTGGTGGCGGCAGGTGGGACAGGAAACACTGCCTTTCCAGCCGCTGAAGGTGGTGATCGCCCCGCGTGACCGCCAGGCACTGCACCGCCGCATCGAAGCCCGCTTCCACGCCATGCTGGAGGCAGGTTTGATCGAGGAGGTGGAGCGTCTCTACCGCCGCGGCGATCTCCATCCCGGCCTGCCGTCGATGCGCAGCGTCGGCTATCGTCAGGTCTGGGGATATCTGGCCGGGGAATACGATGACGCCGCCATGATCGACAAGGCCGTCATCGCCACCCGCCAGCTGGCCAAACGCCAGTTCACCTGGCTGCGGCGCGAGCGTGACGCGCTTTGGCTGGAAGGTGGCCAAAAAGAGGAGGGGGTTGCGTGTCTGGTGGAACGCATCAAATCAGAATTGGAAGTTAATGACTAAGGCGAATTCGCGCCCACGGCGGAAAGCACGGACCGTTTTCGGCCCTTGGGTGAAGCGTACGGTACTGTCCAACAAATTCCGCAGGCGCACCTGAGTGGACCAATGACGGTTCCATTTCTGCTTTACGATGAAATCCAACTGATGAAAAGGCTCCTCATAGATATCCGGTGCGCCCAGTTGTCCCACCTGGGCGATACGGCGGCTGGGGAAGTTGTAGAGCAGGGTGGCCTGGGTGCCCAGATCTTCGTTGTCGTAACCGAGGCGGGCGTTGAGGATGTGTTTGGAAGCGCCCTGCAGCGGCCGTTTGGGCGTGGTCAGTACCTGTAGGTTCTCGGGCAGCAGGGTGACCTCGGATTTGGCAAAAGTGTAGTTACCGCTGAAGAAGAAATTTTCGAACCATGGGTGGATGAAATCCAGATTTTTACGGAACTCGATTTCGAACCCTGTCAAGGTGGCGTCGCCGGTGTTCTGCAATTGTGCCAGATCGGCAGGACCGGCGAGCAATACCTTCTCGATCGGGTTGGTAATCTCCTTGTGGAAGAATGCCAGGGTCAGATTCTCCTTGGGGGAGAAATAATATTCCCAGCGGGCGTCGTAGTTCATGATTTCCGCTTGTTGCAGATCTGGATTGCCGACGGTCTCCTGCAGGGTGTTGGGATCGGTGAAGGGAGCCGGTGACAGTTCGCGGAAGTCCGGCCGGGAGAGGGTCTTGCTCCAGGCCAGACGCAATTGCTGGTCTTCGGAAATCAGCCAGGTGAGGGTGACCGAGGGAATGGCGTCGCGGCTGTCCAGCGTCGAGACGATGGGCTGGTTGTCGGGGGCGAACAACTCGAAGGTCGTGACCGTCTGTTGGTTCTCCTCGATTCTGACCCCTCCGGTCAGGCGCAGCAGGTCGAAGAAGGTGGAATCCAGTTTGACATAGTAAGCCTGGAGATCCTGGGAGGCGCTGTAGTTATCGGTGGAGCGGGTCACTTCGGTCAGGGTGAAGCGCCCCGGCCCGATGTTTTCCGGCGTCAGGATGTCTTCCAGCGGTTGGGCGAGCAGGTCGGGGGAGACGTTGCCGGCATAGCGGAAACGGCGGATGTTCGAATTGCGTTCCCGTTGCGTGGACCAGTAACCGGAAGCCAGCGAACCTTTCAGGCGATCATCGAAAAAGTGATAGGGGAGGGTAAGGTCGATGCGCCAGCTGTCTTCCTGGTCGTCCAGATCGCTGTAGATGATCTGGTTGTTGTCGGTCTTGTTGGAAAATTCGAAGACACCGCCTTTGTTGAGGTTCTGATCGTAGCGGTAGCGCCGTTCCTTGGGGGCGTAACGGCTGGCGACGGCGTGGGAATAGAGGAACTTCAGGTTCAGGTCGTTGAGAAAAGCGAAGGTTTGGTCGGTGCCCGCCTGCCAGTTGAACAGCTCGTTTTCCCGATACCACAGGCGTACCCGGCGCAGGCCGGCGCCTTCGGTGTTGCTGAAGCCTTCTCGGATGCGGGTGAAGTCGGTGCTTTGACGCAGCAGCATGACCCGGCCGAACAATTTGTGTTTTTCCCGCCAGGTGCTTTCCACATTCAGATAGGCGTTGGTATTGACTTCCCGGACGGTGCGGAAGACTTTCATGTCTTCTGCCAGCTGTAGTTCCTGGCCGTTGCGGACGGGGACGAATTTGCGCCGGATTTCATGGAAGGTCCGCCAGTTCTGATTCCAGCGGGCAAAGGCATAATAGCCGAAACTGAAATCGCGCCAATGCAGTTTGTCCCCCAGCGCCGCGCTGATTCTGCCGTTAGGGGGAAGGGTATCCCGTTTGACGTTCCATACGTCGGACAAATCTTCGCCGAAGCGTTCGAACTCTTCCTGCGTAAATCCTCCTTTGGCAAAACGGGTTTTGGGCCGGAGTTTGGTGCTGCCGGAAAGACCGCCCAAGGCGTTTTCCAACGATTTCGGGAGCGCCCGGGTGCCGTCGTCCACACCGATCCAGTCGTAATCGCCGCCTTGGTAACGCAGTCCCTTTTCGAACGTCGTGCCGTCGATATAGCTGATTTTTCCGCTCAGGCGGAAAAGAAATTCATCCGGCGTCGAGCGGGTGCGAAGATTGATGATGCCGCCGGAGAATTCCCCGGGCAGGGGGGCGTCATGGGTCTTTTGGACCTGGATGCTGTCCAGCATCGCCGAAGGAAAGAAATCCAGCGGCACCACCCGGCGGGTGGGGTCAGGGGAAGGCATGCTGATGCCGTTGATGAGGATATTGGCATAGCGTTCTCCCAGGCCCCGGATATACGGAAATTTGCCGCGTACGATCGTGACCCCGGCGACGCGCTTGAGCGCGGCAGCCACGTTGCTGTCGCCGGCGCGGCTGATCTGTTCGGCGCCAAGGATATCAGTGACGCCGCTGGAAACCCGCTCTTCGCTGATCGCCGAGGCGACGCTGCCGGCCAAATGGGGCTCGACAACCACGAAAGGCGGCATCTCGATGCCGGCGGGCGTCAGCTTCAAGGTCACCTGCAGGGGTTTCTCACCCGCCACCCGGATGCCTTCTTTCACCATCAGGTTGTAACCGGGGGCGGAAGCCGAGAGGCTGTAGGTGCCGGCCGGAACCTTGACCTGGAAACGTCCCTGGCGGTCGGTAACCACAGGTTGATTCAAACCGCTGATGTAGACCTCGGCGGCGGCAAGCGGTTTGCCGTTGACGGCGCTGATCACCTGGCCTTCCAGAATGGCTGTCGGTTTTTTTTTGGGCTTTCCCGGTGGTTTGCGGCGCTGGGGCCGAAGCGGCTGAGCTTTCCACCGCAATCCGGGGCGGACGGCCGTCGCTGCGGGCATTGATCAAAATCTGCAGGTCTTCCCCAGCCTGGAAATTCCGTTCAATCACCGCAAGGGTGGCGTGTTTCTCGAGGGTGATGCGGTGCTTGCCGGCAGGCAGCGTAATGTCCAGATGGCCATAGGTATCGGTCTGGCCGAGGTGGCGGTCGTCCACCAGTACGCGGACTTGGGGCAGGGGCGTCTGATCCAGGAATACGTAGAGCTGAACGCGGGCCGCATCGGCCCAGGCGGCCAGCGGCAGGGTCAACAGCAGAAGAATAGCGTAGTGCATGTCAGATCGTTTTGTCGCGGATTCGGTCAGGCGCAGCGCCAGGGTTGTTGTTCGCACTGCTGGATCAGGCGGCGCAGTTCCGCCGCCTGGCGGAAGATCTTGGGATCGCGGATGCCCTGCAGCAAAGTTTCCGTCTGCGTGAGACGGCCGGCCTTGAAAGCGGCATAGGCCAATGCGTAGCGCACCGCATCTTCTTGTAACAAGCCGATGCGTCGCAACGGCCTTTGCATGGCCAGGGCCTCCTCGTAACGCTTGAGTGCCAGCAAGATAGCCAGGCGCTGGCGGCGTTTGCGTTTCGGATCGGGAATCTTGCCGTTGAGGTTCAGGGCTTCGTAGAGAGCGCCGGCGCGGCGGTACAGTTCGGCGGCATCGGCATACAGGTTCGGATCGAGGCGGGCGGCCTGTTCCAGGACGAGCGCGGCGGCCAACGGCATGTCACGGCGGATATAGCTGTGAGCCAGTAACTTGGCCAGGATCGGATCGTCAGGATGGCGCAGACGGCCCTTTTCCAGGACGACAGACGCTAAGGACGGTTCGCCGCCGCGCAGCAAGGCGTTGCCCAACGCCGCATAAGCTTTGGCGTCTCCCTGGACTTGGTTCAGGTAGGCCAGTCCCAGCTCGGCCGCCTGGCGGTAGAGCTTCTTGTCCAGCAGGAAATAAACCTGGCGTTTGAGGAATCGGGCGTCCTGGGGAAACTTGCGGCGCGCTTGGGCCAGCGTTTTCCAGGCGTCTCCTTCCTGTTTCAGTTTCCACTGGCTTTGGGCTTTGAATTCGTACAATTGGGGGTATTTATCCAGCAATGCGCCGGTCTGGTCGATCGCTTCGATGGTCTTGGCATAATCGCCAAGACGGTAATAGACCTGCGCCAGATAAACGTAAAGCAGGGGTTCGGCTTCACCTTCAGCCAGTGCTTGCAGCAGTTCGTCCCGGGCTTTGGGATACTGCTGCAACCCTAGATAGGCCAGGCCGGCGATGGTGTGGTAGCGACGGCGGAAGGCCACGTCTTTGTCGCTGTCCCCTTCAGGAAGGGATTGTTTCAGCAGGATTCCGAGCGCACGGGTGTAATGACGGTCCTTGACCATGCGTGCAGCCAGATCCAATTGTGCTGCCGGATCGGCGGGTTTGGCCAATACGTGGCCTGCCAGCATTGCCAGCAAGAGGAAAATGATAAGGTGGCGCATGCTTATCCCAGTTGGAAGACGATTTTCTGCTGGACCCAGGTTTTGACCGGTTTGCCCTGGTAACGGGCCGGCGAGAAACGCCAACGCCGGATGCCTTCCAGGGCGCTGGCATCGAAGATGCCGGGCGGTGAGGATTCCAGTACCTCCGCTTCCACGACGCTGCCGCTTTCGTCGATCAACAGGGACAATATCACGTAACCTTGAATGCCCTTTTTCTTGGCCTGCGGCGGATACCGGAATGGTGCGGTTGAAATTACCTGTGGCGGTTGGTCGACCGTTTCCTGCGTCATGGCATCCACATTGGTGTTGCCGAGCAGGCTGTCGTCGGCGCCAAATTCCAGGCCGACATCGGGGAGGCCGAAGTCGATGCCCGACAGGGCCGCACCCAGATCGGGCGTGGGAACCGGCTTCAAACGCTTACGTTCGACACGCTTGCGTGGCTTGGGCTTGGGTTTCGGTTTGGGTTTCGGTTTGGGGGGCGCCACGTCCAGGGGGGTGAAATGCTGCCGGTGCTGCCGGTCAGGGGCCTTGGCGGCCTCGTTCATCCAGACCACCAGCGTCATGACGGCAGTGGTGCCGACCACGGCGCTCAGCAGCGCCGCACTCCATAAACGCCAGCGGGGTTGGAATTCAGGCTGCAGCTGAATCACCTTCACCCCGCCTCCTGCTCGGTCGCGACGCCGACGTTTTTGGCGCCCGCCAAGCGGGCCTGGTCCACCACCTCCACCAGACGGCCGGACGGTACTTTTTCATCCGTGACCACCAGGACACTATCTGCGCCTTCGTGGAGGAGGCCACGAACCCGGCTTTGCACCATCCAGACCCGTACCGGTTGATTGTCGATATAGACCTGCCCCTGGCTGTCGATATAGATCCGTACCGCCTTGCTCGGCGCCAACGAGGCGCTGGCTGCGGAAGGTCGCTCGATCTCCAGATTCATGTCCTTGACGAAAGTGGTGGTCACCACAAAGAAGATCAGCAAGATGAACACCACATCGATCAGAGGCGAGATGTCGATGTGGCTTTCGGTTTCGCTATCCTGTCTCAATCTACGCATGACTGTTCTCGTGCAGGGATTCGTGAAGCAGATCTTGCAGCTTGAGCAGATCGCTCTCCAGGTTCTTGCGGCGCCGTTGCAGCACCGCCAGGAGGAAATAGCCCGGAATCGCCACCGCCAGCCCCATCTGGGTGGTGAACAGCGCTTTGGAGATCCCGCCGGCGATTCCCCCTGACTGGCGGAAGAGGGCCATCTCCGCCAGTGAATCGAAAGTCTCGATCATGCCGGAAACGGTGCCTAGCAACCCCAACAGGGGCGCGATCACCACCAGTGCCTTGGCGGTCGTTTCAAAGCGCGCCAGCCGTTTGCGCACCGCATAAAACAGGGTATCCAGTGCACTGAAGCGGCTGGGGTCACGCTGAACGATCTCGGCCGCCAGGCGGCACGTGCAGGGGAGTATTCCATGCCCGCGGGGCGTTTTCCCCTGCAGAATCTGCCGGCACAGTTGCTCAATCTCGGTACGGGTGCCGCGTTGCAGCAGCATGAAGCGATAACCGATGATTAACCAAAGGAGAAAGAGGGTTGAGCCCAAAAGCGGCATCACCCAGCCGCCGGCCTCCAGATAGGCCAGCAGATGCGTCATCGAGATCGGCACGATTCAAGCTCCTGAAACGGCGTATCGGGCAGCGGCGGCGTTTTGCGCGGTATCGCCGCCAGAAGAATCACTCTGGCTGTCGTGTTCCTTGTATGTTTCCCGCAATTCCAGGGCGGCCATTTCCAGGTTGTCCTTGATGCTCTTGGCCCAGCCGTTGAGGACGTTGCCCAGCAGCAGCAGAGGAATGGCGACGATGAGGCCGACCTGGGTGGTGATCAGCGCAACGGCGATGCCGGTGGCCAGGAGCTTGGGGTCCCCGGTACCGAAGCGGGTGATGACGTCGAAGGTGGCGATCATGCCGGTGACGGTACCCAAGAGTCCCAGCAGCGGAGCCACGGCGGCGGCTACCAGAATCAGACTGCCAAAGCGGTCAAGTCGAACCGACTGTTGTAACAGCGCGTCGGAAACGGCGATCTCCCATTCGTCTTCCGGCAGATGCAAGTGCGTCAGACTGGCCCGCATCACGGCCGGATAGGCACCGGAAGCCTTCTCGACGGTGGCCAATGCCGCGGATAGATTACCCTGCGCCACCGCGTCCACCACTTTGCCGAGACAGGATTTTCCACCCCAGCCGGCTTGTGTCAGAATCGCCATGCGCAAGAGCGCCAAAACCAGGCCGATGACGCCAAGTGCAGCAATGATCCACGCAATAGGGCCGCCATCGTCCAAGATCTGTTTCCAGGTTTTTTCCTGTTCCAGCTCCACCGCCTTGTTCAGATTCTCGAACAGAAACAGTCTAAGTAAGGAGGGGGACTCACCGTTGGCCAGTGCTTTGGCGGTTTCTGCACCGCCAGGCTGGTCGATCAGTTTCAAGTGACCGTTGCCGGCGGGGATCAGGATGCCGCTGCCAGCATCGCTCAAACCGTAGGCGGCGATATTTCCCAGGAAAATCAGGGTGCCTTGCACTGCGCGCCCGTCTGCCAGAAAGAAATGCCCATCGTGTCGGTGCAGGCGGCTGCCTTCGTCCAGCGCGCCGCGGGCCAAAGAGAACAATTTCCCCAGTTTGTCCGAATCGCTGCCTTCCAACGCCGGAACCTCCAATCCGGCGTCTTTGAGACTGGTTTTTGCCTGGGTCAGGGTCATTTCCAGCAGGGAGGCGTTTTCCTGCAGGGATTGCTGTTGTTTCTCCGCCTCCAGGATCGCCTCTTCAAGGCGCTTGGCCTCGAGCGTCAGATCGAGAATCTGGCGTTGCAGACGGTCGATCTGGTTTGTCAGGCGGGCTTTTTGGCGCTGGTTGTCGTGTTGCAGTGTCTGCAACAGGCGCTGCAGTTCCCGCCGCTGGGTGTCCAGAAAGGCGAACTCCCGCTTATAGGCCTGCTCCAGGGTTTCCGGTTCTTCCATTTTTTGGCCGGTTTCCGCTTTGGGCGCAGGAGCAGGCGCCGGCGGCGGTTCGGCAGCCGCTGCCAGGGAGGTGAAGGCACTGAGGAAGGCAAACAGTAAAATTTTAATGTTCATGGGGTCAGTCCCGGATTGGGAAGTTCGAAATAGCCTTGGCGGATTTGTTTACGGAGCGAATCCATCAATTTGGCGATGCGTGCTTGGTCATCGCCGCCGGAGAGGGTTTCAAAACGCCAGCCGCCGTCCTGTTGGCGCCGGGCCAGGCCGTAGCGGCCGTCAGGCGTCTGGAAATACAGCATGACCATGCCGAGTTTGGCGACGTCCACCAGGGCGCTGTCACCGTCAATCGGGACGATTTGCTGATAGAGGCCGTTTTCCCGCGTCAGGTGCAGCTCGTCTTCAAAGAGCGCCCAGAGCCGGTTCGCCAGCTTCTTCGCTGGCACGCTGCCACTTTGGAGTTGACCTTCCAGTTTCGCCACCGCTTGCAGGCGGTCTTCGGTTTTAAAGGGCAGGCCGGTGCGGATATAGTCCTTCAGTGCGGCAATGCCTTGCTCCAGAACCGGCTTTAAGGTTTCGTCCTCTACCCGGTTGGTGGGAATTTTGGCTAACGCTGATTCCAATTCGTGCTGCAACTTGGCCACGGTAAGTTGCTGGCGGCGTTTTTCCGCCTCCAGTTGGGCCAGTTGCGCGCCTAGCGCATCCATCTGCTGGTGGTGTTCGCTCTTCGTCTGTTCGATCTGCTGCTGCAGCCGATCCACTTCAGCGCGCAGTTTCGCCAGGCGTTCAGCCAGGCGGTCCAGATCGGCCGCCCAGACAGGGGAAGCGAGCAAAAGCGTGAGTAGAAAAGACCGGGCGATGCTTCGTTTCATGCGTCATTCACTAAAAAAGGAGGCGCAATCCCTTGCGCCTAGATGCTTCCTGCGGTTGGAAGAAAGGTTGGAGCCTGCTTATTCCCACGTGGTCCAGTATTTGGTCCAGTCGTGCTCGGCATCCTGGACGGCGCCGATATAGGTGGTGCCGAGAATGGTGCTGTCATTGCCCGGCACCGTAATCGTGAAGCTGTCGCCTGCGCCACCGGTAAGGAGCGGCGAACCGGCGCCCGGGAGATAGCCGTCCAGCAGCGGATCGGCTTCCACGTTGCCGGGCTGGGCGCGGAACCAGTCGGCGACTGAGAAGGTGGCGCCTTTGCCGTCCTTGAAGTTGGTGGGGCAGTTGACGTAGCTGTATTCGATGGTCAGCTTGCCGGTCAGGTTGTCCGGAGTGCCGGCGTTGTCATAGGTTTCCTTGTCGTCGATCTTGAGACAGACCGGGGTGTCCACGAACACCGAATCGACGATGTTGGCGCCGGTGCCGCGGCGCAGCATCACTGCCTGGCTGCCGTTAGGATTGCCGATGCAGGTCATGTTGGCGATGACCGGTTGCGCCCGGGGGGTGCTGTCGAAGTTGTTCTCGTTGTTGTCGGCTTCGATGCAGCGGTCGGAGTCGTTGGTCTGTTTGATCACCACGAACTGAGCGCTGCCGCGCCAGCCCCAACCCCAGTCGACGCTGTCGTCGTGGACGTTCACCAGCACGACATGGCGGATGTTGTCGGTGCCGCCGAAGTGTTCGATGCCGTCGTCGGCGGCTTCGAAGACCTCGATGAAGTCCAGCACGGTGCCGGATCCCACGCCGGTCAGGGTCAGGCCGTTGAGTTCCTGGTCGGGACGGACGGGGTAGCCGGCGTAACGGATCTGCAGGTATTTGATGATCCCGCTGCTGTCTTTCGGATCGCTGCCGCCGTAGGGTTCGCTGCTCAGTGCTTCATTGAACTGGACGCAGGGATCGACACCGGGGTTGCAGCCGTTGACCGGGGCGTTGCCGGCCAGCACCAGGCCGCCCCATTCGCCGGGCGTCTGTTCCAGCGGCCCGGTCATGATGATCGGCTGCGACGGCGTGCCGACGGCGTGGATTTTGGATCCGCGGCGGATATAGAGGAAATCGGCGGCTTGCTGGCCTTCGATGCGGGTACCGGGCTCAATGGTGAGGGTGGCGCTGTTCGTGTTGTCGCCGCCGACGAACACGCCGCCGGAGAGGAGCCATGTAATCTCGTTAGTCAGGGTGACATCCTGATTGATTTCACCTTGCAGCAGGCAGGCGCCTTGGTCGAGCGGTTGGGCGAAATCGGGACATTGGGTGAATTGGGTCGGATGCAGGCGGATGACCTGGAAGCGCAAGGGAATGCTGCCCGGAATCAACTTCAGGGTGGCGGCGTATTCGTTGCTGCCCACGGTTACCGAGGGGATGAAGGCTTCGCCGGTGGTGGCGTCGAAACCGGAACGGATGCCTTCCGGCGTGGTGATGGTTTGGGCGCCGGTCAGTTCCAGCTCGATCGGATCGGTACCCGGCACCAGCTTCAGGGTGGCGCTGAACGTCTTGACGACGCCGTCCGTTGTTCGGGGTACGTCGACAGCGCTGATGGTCACCGTTTGGGTGGCGGGATCGTAACTGGCGTTGGCCGCCAGCGCCTCTGTCGAGACGAAAGCGCCGGCAAGCAAAGCGAGTGAAATGGCACGATGGAGTGGCTTCGTGGTCATGTGATTCTCCTGCTACTTGGAAGTTTCCAGAAGTTCTCGTAGAGCTCGAGAGGGATGCAGAATTGTGAGGGCAATTTGTTACGGTAATATTAAAAACCCGATGGTTTGCCGGCCGGTGGACGCCGTCTGGACTGATTTGGTATAGTGCAACGATGCCGAGCCGTACCTGAATCCAAGAATTTTTAATCGTTTCAGTTGCTTGATATTCAACTCAACCTGGGGGACGTGATCCTTATGAGCATCAAAGTTGCAATCAACGGTTATGGCCGGATCGGCCGCAATGTGCTGCGGGCCCTGTTCGAATCCGGACGCACCGACGAATTTGAGATCGTTGCTATCAACGACCTGGGGGATGCCCAGACCAACGCCCACCTGACCCGTCACGACACCGTCCACGGCCACTTTCCCTTCGAGGTGGCCGTGGACGGCGATTACCTGGTGGTCAACGGCCACAAGATTCGGGTCCTGGCCGAGCGTGATCCCGCCAAACTGCCCTGGGGCGAGATGGGGGTGGACGTGGTGATGGAATGCACCGGCCTGTTCACTTCCAAGGAAAAGGCTTCGGCCCACCTGCAGGGGGGTGCCAAGAAGGTGCTGATCTCCGCCCCCGGCGGCAAGGATGTGGACGCCACCGTGGTCTACGGGGTCAATCATACCGTGCTCAAGGCTTCCGACACCGTGGTCTCCAACGCCTCCTGCACCACAAACTGTCTGGCGCCGCTGGTCAAGCCCCTCAACGATAAGCTCGGCGTCGTCAACGGGCTGATGACCACCATCCACTCCTACACCAATGACCAGCGTCTGATCGACGTCTTTCACAAGGATCTGCGCCGAGCCCGTGCCGCCGCCCACAACATGATCCCCACCAAGACCGGCGCCGCCACCGCCGTCGGCCTGGTGCTGCCGGCGCTGGCCGGCAAGCTCGACGGTTTCGCCGTGCGCGTGCCCACCATCAACGTCTCCCTGGTGGATCTGACCTTCCAGGCCGCCCGCGCCACCACCAAGGAGGAGATCGACAGTATCCTCAAGGAAGCGTCGGAAGGCGAGCTCAAGGGCATCCTGGCCTACAACGACGAGCCGCTGGTGTCGATGGACTTCAACCACAATCCCCATTCCTCCATCTACGAGTCCACCCTGACCAAGGTCATCGACGGCACTCTGGTGAAGGTGCTGTCCTGGTACGACAACGAGTGGGGCTTCTCCAACCGCATGCTCGACACCGCCAAGGCCATGATGGAGGCCCGCTGATCCATGGCTGAAATCTACGTGCCGAGACGCACCAAGATCGTCGCCACCCTGGGGCCAGCCAGCGACAGCCCGGAAGTGCTGGAGCGGCTGATCGATGCCGGGGTCGATGTCTTCCGCCTCAACTTCTCCCACGGCACCGCCGACGACCATCGCCGGCGGGCCCGGCTGGTACGGGAAATCTCCGAGAGCAATCGGCATTACGTCGGTATCCTCGCCGATCTTCAGGGGCCCAAGATCCGCATCGGCCGTTTCAAGGATGGCAAGGTCTTTCTCGAGGAAGGGGCCCGTTTCGCCCTCGACGCCGACTATCCCCTGGATCAGGGGGACGAAACCCAGGTCGGGCTGGTCTATCGCGATCTGCCCAGGGACGTCCGGCCCGGAGACGTGCTGCTGCTCGACGATGGGCGGGTGGTGCTCAAGGTCGACAAGATCGTCGGCAACCGCGTCGAATGCATCGTCGTGGTAGGCGGCGCCCTGTCGGACAACAAGGGCATCAACAAACAGGGTGGGGGGCTGTCGGCCCCGGCGCTGACCGAAAAGGACAAGGAGGACATCCGCACCGCGGTGGAAATCGAGGCCGATTACCTGGCCGTTTCCTTCCCCCGCAGCGCCGCCGACATCCACCTGGCGCGGCGCCTGCTGCGCGAGGCCGGCGGCGAGGCGGGCATCGTCGCCAAGATCGAACGCGCCGAGGCGGTCCAGCCCGGGGTGATGGAGGAGATCATCGAGGCTTCGGACGTCATCATGGTGGCCCGCGGCGATCTGGGGGTGGAAATCGGCGACGCCCGTCTGCCCCAGGTGCAGAAGGACCTGATCTCCAAGGCCCGCGACATGGACCGGGTGGTGATCACCGCCACCCAGATGATGGAGTCCATGATTGAAAGCCCCCTGCCGACCCGCGCCGAGGTGCTCGACGTCGCCAACGCGGTGTTCGACGGCACCGACGCGGTGATGCTGTCGGCGGAAACCGCTTCCGGCAAGTATCCGGTGGAGGCGGTCAAGGCCATGCACCGGGTGTGCGTCGAGGCGGAGAAAAGTCCGCGGGTGCGGCGCTCTTCTCACCGCATGGACCGCCAGTTCAAGCGTACCGACGAGGCCATCGCCATGGCCTCCATGTACGTGGCCAACCATTTCCCGGTCCGTGCCATCGCCGCCCTGACCGAAAGCGGGGCGACGCCGCTGTGGATGTCGCGCATCCGCTCGGGGATTCCGATCTACGCCCTGACCCGGCATCTGAAGACCTGCCGCAAGGTGAGGCTGTACCGCGGTGTCTATCCCATTCTGTTCCGGTGCGACACCACCGAGCACGCGGTGCAGAACAAGGCCGCGCTGGAGGAGCTGCTGTACTACCGGGCGGTGACCGAGGAGGACCGGGTGCTCATCACCAAGGGGGATCTGACCGGTGTGAGCGGCGGGACCAATACCCTGAAGATCGTCAAGGTCAGGGATGCCCTGGCTTTGACGACGGCGGCCTGAAGCCGCCCACAACGAAGAGGAGGATGCTATGCAAGGTCAAGGGGTTTCCTTAACCGAATTTCTGATTCAACAGCAGCGCAAGGTGGCCGGCGCCACCGGCGAGCTGACGCTGCTGATCAGCGACATCGCCCGCGCCTGCAAGGCCATCGCCCGCGAGGTGCGCTACGGCGCGCTGGTGGGCAATCTGGGCCAGGTGGGCGAGGAGAACGTCCAGGGAGAGGTGCAGCAGAAGCTGGACGTGCTCTCCAACGACATCATGATCGCCATTCTCAGCCGCAGCGGCCACGTGGCGGCGATGGCCTCGGAGGAGAACGAAGACATCATCGTCGTCCCCAAGGCCAACCGGGGCAAGTATCTGGTCTGCTTCGACCCGCTGGACGGTTCCTCGAACATCAACATCAACATGTGCATCGGCACCATCTTCTCGATCCTGCGCTGCCCCGAAGGTGTGGACGAGCCCGCCGAGGAGCACTTCCTGCAGCCGGGAACCGAGCAGGTGGCTTCCGGTTTCTGTGTCTACGGCCCATCGGTCACCCTGGTGCTGACCACCGGCGACGGCGCCTACGGCTTCACCCTGGATCAGGGGGTGGGGGAATTCTTCCTGACCCATTCCGACATCCGCATCGCCGAGGAGGCCAGGGAGTTCGCCATCAACATGTCCAACTGGCGCTTCTGGGAGCCGCCGGTGCGGCGTTACATCGAGGAGTGCCTGCAAGGCAAGGAAGGCCCCCTGGGGCGTGATTACAACATGCGTTGGATTGCCTCCTTCGTCGCCGAAGCCTACCGCATCCTTCAGCGCGGCGGTTTTTGGACCTATCCGCTGGACGAAAAGCTCAAGAAACAGGGACAGGCCGGGCGCCTGCGCCTGATGTACGAGGCCAATCCCATCGGCTTTATCATCGAGCAGGCCGGCGGGATCGTTTCCACCGGACGCGAGCGCGTCCTGACGCTGCAGCCGACTCACATCCATCAGCGGGTTCCGCTGTTCATCGGCGCCCGGAAAGACATCGAGACCATCGAAGCCTATCACCGGGAGTGGGATGCCCAACAGCAATCCTGAAATTGCGCCGATACGCCAGCCGTTTTAAGATTCGGTTCCAAGCGGTTTCAAGAACAACAGTCAAACGATAACTTGGGAGAGACAACCATGCCTTCACGCCGAGAACTCGCAAACGCCATTCGTGTCCTGGCCATGGATGCGGTCCAAAAGGCCAAATCCGGCCATCCCGGCGCCCCCATGGGGATGGCGGACATCGCCGAGGTGCTGTGGAACGACTACATGCGCCATAACCCCAACAATCCCAAATGGGCCAACCGCGACCGTTTCGTGCTGTCCAACGGTCACGGTTCGATGCTGATCTATGCCCTGCTGCATCTGACCGGCTATGATCTGCCCATCGAGGAGCTAAAGAATTTCCGCCAGCTGCACTCCAAGACCCCGGGCCACCCGGAATACGGCTACACGCCGGGGGTGGAGACCACCACCGGTCCTCTGGGGCAGGGGATCGCCAACGCCGTCGGCATGGCCCTGGCCGAGAAAGTGCTGGGCGCCCAGTTCAACCGCGACGGCCATAACATCATCGACCATTACACCTATGTGTTCCTGGGCGACGGCTGCATGATGGAAGGGGTGTCCCACGAAGCCTGCGCCCTGGCCGGCACCTTCAAGCTGGGCAAGCTGGTGGCCTTCTGGGACGACAACGGCATCTCCATCGACGGGGAAGTGGAAGGCTGGTTCACCGACGATACCGCCAAGCGTTTCGAAGCCTACGGCTGGCACGTGATCCGCGGCGTCGACGGTCACAATCCGGATGCCATCAAGGCCGCCATCGACGAGGCCCGCAACGTCACCGACAAGCCGAGCCTGATCTGCTGCAAAACCATCATCGGCTACGGTTCGCCCAACAAGCAGGGTAAGGAAGAATGCCACGGCGCTCCGCTGGGTGAGGACGAAATCGCCCTGGCCCGTGAATTCCTCGGCTGGCCCTATCCGCCCTTCGAGATTCCGAAGGAAATCTACGACGCCTGGGATGCCCGCGAAAAGGGCGCGGCCTGGGAAAAGGAATGGCAGGACAAGCTCGCCGCCTATCGGGCCGATCTGCCCGATCTGGCCGACGAACTGCAGCGCCGCCTGGAAGGCCGGCTGCCGGCGGACTGGCCCTCGATCGCCGAGGATTACATCAGGGAAGTCAATGAAAAGGCCGAAACCGTGGCGACCCGCAAGGCGTCCCAGAACACCCTCAACGCCTATGCGCCGCACCTGCCGGAATTCTTCGGCGGCAGCGCCGACCTGACCGGATCCAACCTGACCAACTGGAAAGGCTGCAAGGATCTCAACATGCCCGGCAACAGCCACGAGGATGGCAACTACGTCCATTACGGCGTGCGCGAGTTCGGCATGGCGGCGATCATGAACGGTGTCTATCTGCACGGTGGCTTCCGTCCCTTTGGCGGCACCTTCCACGTGTTCTCCGACTATTGCCGCAACGGGATCCGCATGTCGGCGCTGATGAAGCTGCCGGTGATCTACGTCCTGACCCACGACTCCATCGGTCTTGGCGAGGACGGTCCGACCCATCAGCCGGTCGAGCATCATGGTTCCCTGCGCATGATCCCGAATCTGCACCTGTGGCGTCCGGCCGATGCGGTGGAAACCGCCGTCGCCTGGCGCGAGGCCGTGAACCAGACTGCGACTCCCTCGGCGCTGGCGCTGTCCCGTCAGGGACTGCCGCATCTGGAGCGGACGCCGGAGCAGATCGAGAACATCGCCAAGGGCGCCTACGTGCTGCGCGATTGCGACGGCAAACCCGATGCCATCATCATCGCCACCGGTTCCGAGGTGCATCTGGCTGACGAGGCCGCCAAGGTGCTGGCGGACGAGGGCAAGAAGGTGCGCGTGGTTTCCATGCCCTGTGAGGACGTCTTCGAGGCCCAGAGCGCCGAGTACAAGGAGTCGGTGCTGCCCTCCGATGTCACCGCGCGGGTGGCGGTGGAGGCCGGTGCCACCGACGGCTGGTACAAATACGTCGGTCTCAATGGTAAGGTGGTCGGTCTCGACCGCTTTGGCGAGTCGGCGCCCGGCGGGGTGCTGATGAAGGAATTCGGCTTCACCGTGGACAACGTGGCCAATGCGGTCCGGGAAGTGCTTTCCTAATCCGAACAGGAGGAGACTGTCATGGCACTCATCACGCTGAGACAATTGCTGGATCATGCCGCCGAAAACGGTTACGGCGTGCCATCCTTCAACATCAACAACATGGAGCAGGTCCACGCCATCATGGAAGCGGCCGCCGAGGTGGACAGCCCGGTGATTCTCCAGGTATCCGCCGGCGCCCGCAAATACGCCGGTGCCTACTTTATCCGCCACCTGGTGCAGGCGGCGGTGGAGCAGTGGCCGGACATTCCCATCGTGCTGCATCAGGACCACGGGGCCGATCCCGGGGTGTGCGCCCGTTCGATCCAGTCCGGCTTCACCTCGGTGATGATGGATGGCTCCCTGATGCCGGACATGAAGACCCCCTCCACCTACGAGTACAACGTCGAGGTCACTTCCAAGGTGACCGAGATGGCCCACGCCTGCGGCGTGTCGGTGGAAGGGGAGCTGGGCTGCCTGGGATCGCTGGAGAAGGGCGTCACCGACAAGGGTGAGGCCATCGACAAGGAAAAGCTGCTGACCGATCCGGAGCAGGCCGCCGACTTCGTCAAGAAGACCAAGGTGGACGCGCTGGCGGTGGCCATCGGCACCAGCCACGGCGCCTACAAGTTCACCAAGCCGCCCACAGGGGAGATCCTCGCTATCGACCGCATCAAGGAGATCCACGCCCGCATCCCCGACACCCACCTGGTGATGCACGGTTCCTCTTCGGTACCCCAGGAGTGGGTCGAGATCATCAACCAGTACGGCGGCGACATCGGTACGCCTTACGGGGTGCCGGTGGAGGAAATCGTCGAGGGCATCAAGCACGGGGTGCGCAAGGTCAACATCGACACCGACCTGCGCCTGGCCTCCACCGGGGCGATGCGCAAGTTCCTGGCCGAGAACCCGAAACAGTTCGACCCGCGCAAGATCTTCGCCGCGGCCACCGCGGCCATGAAGGACATCTGCAAGGCCCGTTACGAGGCCTTCGGCTGCGCCGGCCAGGCTTCCAAGATCAAGCCGATCTCCCTGGAAGAGATGTACAAGCGCTACGCATCCGGCGAGCTGGATCCGCGCATCAACTGATCTTCGACTTCAACCTGCCTTTGGTCGCCCGTCGGGTGGCCAAAGGCGCTTTTCTTTACCAATAGCAAGAGGCTTTTTGCATGGCACTCATTACCCTGAGACAACTACTCGATCACGCCGCCGAAAACGGTTACGGCGTGCCGGCGTTCAACGTCAACAACATGGAACAGGTCCACGCCATCATGGAGGCGGCCGCCGAGGTGGACAGCCCGGTGATCATGCAGGCATCCGCCGGGGCTCGCAAGTACGCCGGTGAGCCGTTCCTGCGTCACCTGATCCTGGCGGCGGTGGAGCAGTGGCCGGACATTCCCATTGTGCTGCATCAGGACCACGGGGCCGATCCCGGGGTGTGCGCCCGTTCGATCCAGTCCGGCTTCACCTCGGTGATGATGGACGGCTCCCTGATGCCCGATGCCAAGACGCCGGCCAGCTATGAGTACAACGTCGAGGTCACTTCCAAGGTGACCGAGATGGCCCATGCCTGCGGCGTGTCGGTGGAAGGCGAGCTGGGCTGTCTGGGCTCCCTGGAAACCATGCAGGCCGGCAAGGAAGACGGTGTCGGCGCCGAAGGCAAGCTGACCAAGGAAATGCTGCTGACCGACCCGGACCAGGCGGCCGACTTCGTCAAGAAGACCAAGGTGGACGCCTTGGCCATCGCCATCGGCACCAGCCACGGCGCCTACAAGTTCTCCAAACCGCCCACAGGCGACATTCTCGCCATCGACCGCATCAAGGAGATCCACGCCCGCATCCCGGATACCCACCTGGTGATGCACGGCTCCTCCTCGGTGCCCCAGGAGTGGCTCGAGATCATCAACCAGTACGGCGGCGACATGGGCCAGACCTACGGGGTGCCGGTGGAAGAAATCGTCGAGGGCATCAAGTACGGGGTACGCAAGGTCAACATCGACACCGACCTGCGCATGGCCTCCACCGGGGCGATGCGCAAGTTCCTGGCGGAAAATCCCAAGGAGTTCGACCCGCGCAAGATCTTCAAGGTCGCCACCGCGGCCATGAAGGACATCTGCAAGGCCCGTTACGAGGCCTTCGGCTGTGCTGGCCAGGCTTCCAAGATCAAGCCGATCTCCCTGGAAGCGATGTACAAGCGCTACGAATCCGGCGAGCTGGACCCCAAGGTCAGCTGAGCGGTCTTCAAACCGCCATTGCGAAGGGGCGCCAACGGCGCGCCCCTTCTTTTTTAACCCGGTCTGCCGTCGATCCGGGGTTGCCACAGGATCGGGGCAGCTGACGACAGCGATGAAAAGGACGCCGATACCGGCAGAAGGCTGACCTCATTGACGCACCCGCCGCATGGGGTGTGCGATCGCGAAAGCTGAGATTGATCTATTCTTCCAGGGGGCAGGCAGGGAAATGTGACCGGCCGCTCACTCCAGCGATAACGGGTGCGACGGCGGTCACAGAAGCGATTTTACCGTCTCAAACATCGTCACGGGCGGCCGTTGCAGCAGGTGAACGAAAATAATGATTCAGGGAGATCACTATGCTGCGATTCAATCTGCACCATACCAGACTGGTTTTGTCCCAGTGTTTTTTGCGTAGGCTGCCTGCCCACTGGTCGGTGACCATGGAGGACTTCAATCGCAACGCGGTGTTCTATTTCGGAGTCTTCTGGCTCATCCAGATTCTGCTGATCGGAGAACCGGCGGAAGCCTTCGTCGCCGCCGTCAGTGAACTGGCACTGAGCCTGGTCTTCGTGGTCGCGGTCCTGGGGCTCAACGGTCGCCGGGAGGCGTTTCTGCCCACCGCCACCCTGATCATGGGGGCGATGGGGTGGATCGGGCTGGCGGCGCTCCCGGTGCTCGTGTGGCTGCGGGTGGCCGAGGATCTGCAGCTGGTCATCGCCTTTTATGCCAGCTGGGTGTTCGTCGCCTGGGGCATCGTAGTGCTGGGGCACATCTTCCGCCAGGTGCTGGCACGGGCACCTTCGTTCGGATTCGGCCTGGCCTGTGCCTACGCGGTAGAAACCTACCTGGGCACCCTCGTGCTGCTGGTGCTATGAACCGGCGACGGTCATTTGCTTCAGCCAGATGGAGCCGGTGCGGATGTTTCCGCGCCGGTCCACATCGCAGCCGATGGCTTCGATCTGGCGGAACATGTCCCGGAGGTTGCCGGCGATGGTGATTTCCTCCACCGGGTATTGGATTTCCCCGTTCTCCACCCAGAAGCCGGCCGCCCCCCGGGAATAGTCGCCGGTGACCAGATTGATCCCGTGGCCCATCAGTTCGGTGACCAATAGGCCGGTGCCCATCTCGCGCAGCAGTGCGCTGCGGTCCAGGGAGCCTGAATCGACGCTGACGTTGTGCACCCCGCCGGCGTTGCCGGTGCTCCTCAGACCCAGTTTGCGGGCCGAATAACTGTCGAGGATGTAGGAAGCCACCACGCCTTCGCGGATCAGGTCGTGGGCGTAGGTCGCCACGCCTTCGTTGTCGTAGGGCGCGCTGCCGATGCCTTTGGGAATGTGGGGTGCCTCGTGGATGTGGACGAAGTCCGGAAATACCGGTTTTCCCAGGCTGTCCACCAGGAACGAAGCCTTGCGGTAGAGGTTGCCGCCGCGGATGGCGGCCAGGAAGTGGCCGACCAGACCGGTGGCGACCTCGGCGGCGTAGACGACCGGGCATTGGCGGGTGGACAGGGGACGGGCGCCGAGGCGGGCGACGGTGCGCTCGGCGGCTTGGCGGCCCACCGCCTCAGGGCTTTCCAGATCGGCCGGATCGCGGGCGACCGTGTACCAGTAATCGCGCTGCATCTGCTCACCGCGCTTGCCCACCACGGCGCAGCTGAGGCTGTGGCGGGAGGCCGGATAGCCGTGCAGGAATCCCAGGGTGTTGCCGAGCACCCGGATGCCCCGATGGGTGTGCAGGCTGGCGCCCTCGGAATTGACGATCTCCGCGTGGCTTTCCAGCGCCACCCGTTCACAGGCGACGGTCAGTTCGATGGCCTCGTCGGCGGTAATGGGCCAAGGATGGTCCAGATCCAGGTCGGGAATGTCGCGGGCGAGCCATTCCGGGTCGGGCAGGCCGGCGTAAGGGTCCTCGCTGGCGTGGCGGGCGATGGCGCAGGCGGCCTCGACGGTTTCCCGCAGCGAGTCCGGGCTGAGATCCGAGGTGGCGGCCGAGCCCTTGCGCTGGCCGAAGTAAACCGTTACCCCCAGGCTTTGGTCGCGGTGGTGTTCCACCGTTTCCACCTCGCCCATGCGGGCGCTGACCGCCAGCCCCTGGCTCAGGCCCGCCCCGGCTTCGGCGCCGCTGGCGCCCAGACGGCGGGCCAGTTCCAGAACCTGGGCGACGGTGTCCTGCAGGGGTGCCAGTTGTGCTTCCAATGTTTCCATGATCTTTCAGGCTCCTGGATTCGGTTGGGTGCCGCCGACGGTGAGACCGTCCACCCGCAGGGTCGGCTGGCCCACGCCCACCGGCACGCTCTGGCCGTCCTTGCCGCAGGTGCCGACGCCGGGATCCAATTCGAGATCGTCACCCACCATCGTGACCCGGGTGAGGACGTCGGGACCGTTGCCGATCAGGGTCGCCCCCTTGACCGGGCGGGTCAGTTTGCCGTTTTCGATCAGATAGGCCTCGGAGGCGGAGAACACGAACTTGCCCGAGGTGATGTCCACCTGACCGCCGCCGAAGTTCTTGGCGTAGAGGCCGTGTTTCACCGAGGCGATGATCTCCTCGGGAGAATGTTCCCCTGCCAGCATGTAGGTGTTGGTCATGCGCGGCAGTGGGGTGTAGGCATAGGACTCGCGGCGGCCGTTGCCGGTGGGCGCCGTTCCCATCAGGCGGGCGTTGAGGCGGTCCTGGAGATAGCCTTTGAGCATGCCCTTTTCGATCAGCACGGTGTGCCGGGTCGGGGTGCCCTCGTCGTCGAGGTTGAGGGAACCGCGCCGCCCCGGCAGGGTGCCGTCGTCCACCACGGTGCAGAGGGGGGAGGCCACCCGTTCCCCGACGCGGCCGCTGAAGGCCGAGGTGCCTTTGCGGTTGAAGTCCCCCTCGAGACCGTGGCCGACCGCCTCGTGCAGCAGGACGCCGGGCCAGCCGTGGCCGAGGACCACCGTCATGGTGCCCGCGGGGGCCTCGACGGCCTCCAGGTTGACCTGGGCCTGGCGGACGGCTTCGGCCACGTAGCCTTCGGCCCGTCCCGCCTCAAGGAAATAGCGGTAATCGGTGCGGCCGCCGCCGCCGGCCGAACCCTGTTCCCGGCGGCCGTTCTGTTCCAGGATCACGTTGACCCCCAGGCGTACCAGCGGGCGCACGTCGGCGTGGAAGGTGCCTTCCTGAGTGGCGATGAGGACCACCTCGTAGGTGCCGGCCAGGCTGACGACGACCTGGTCCACCCGCGGGTCGCTGCGCCGCGCCAGGCCGTCGAGACGCTGGAGCAGGGCGATCTTGTCCTCGGCGGTGAGGGAGTGGAGGGGATCGACCGCCGGATACAGGTTCTGCGGCCCGCCGGCGGCGGCGAGCGCCTGGCGGGCGTCGGCCGGAAAGCGGGCGATGGCGCGGGCGTTGCGGGCGGCTTCCTCCAGGGCATCGAGGGCGATGACGTCGCTGTAGGCGAAGCCGGTCTTGTCGCCGCAGACGGCGCGGATGCCAAAGCCCCGGTCGATGCTGTGATGCCCTTCCTTGACGATGCCGTCCTCCAGCACCCAGGATTCGGAGCGGGCGAACTGCAGATAGATGTCGGCCAGGTCCACCGGCGAGGACAGCAGGATCCCCATCACCTTTTCCAGATGGGGCAGATCCAGGCCGGCCGGCTCGAGCAGCGTCTGGCGGGCGAGGGTGAAGTGAACGTCAGTGTCGGTCATGGTCATCCTTCAGAAACGGCGGTGATGCAGGACGGGAAAGGCACGGCGGACCCGTTCCAGATGGTCGGGATCGAGGCGGGCGCAACAGATGCCCGGTTCTTCCCCCAGGCGGTCGAGCACCTTCCCCCAGGGATCGATGATCATGCTGTGGCCGTAGGTGTGGCGGTCGCCGGGATGATGGCCGGTCTGATCGGCGGCCACCACGTAACACTGGTTTTCGATGGCCCGGGCGCGCAGCAGGATCTCCCAGTGGGCGGCGCCGGTGGTGGCGGTGAAGGCCGCCGGGACCAGCAGGATTTCCATCCCCTGTTCGCTGAGGCGGCGGAGGTATTCCGGAAAGCGGATGTCGTAGCAGATGGTGATGCCCACCTTGCCGAAGGGCGTGTTGACCAGCCCCAACGGCTGACCGGAGGCGATGGTGTCCGATTCGCGGTAGCTTTCGTGGCTGTCGGGCAGATCGACGTCGAACAGGTGGATCTTGTCGTAGCGGTAATAGCGTTGGCCCGAAGGGCTGTAGATCAGGCACGCGGCCCGTACCTTGCCCGGATCCTCGCAGCTTAAGGGGACGCTGCCGCCCACCAGCCACAGGTTGTGGCGGTAGGCGGTTTCGGCCAGGAAATCCTGAATCGGGCCGACGCCCTCGTCCTCCATGATCGCCAGCTTGTCGGTATCCGTCCGTCCCATGAAGGCGAAATTCTCCGGCAGCAACACCAGCCGCGCCCCCCGGGCGGCCGCCTCGGAGACCCAGCGGCCAGCCTGGCGCAGATTGGCGCGAAGGTCGTCGTTGCTGTTCATCTGGACGGCGGCGGCGGTGATTTCCTGCATAGTGTTCTTATTTGAGTGGTTGCTTCCAGAGGGATTCGGGCAGATTGCGCCGGATACGTACGATGGTGGGATCGTCCCAGGGACCGGTTATAGCGTATTGGCTTTGGGTCAAGCTGTCCAGTGGCGCGTTGAAAAGCCGCTGCAGGCGGGCGGCCAGACCGGAGGATTGAGGAAACACCCCCAGCGTGAGCGGCGTATTGGGGCGCACGGTGACGATTTCATCCACGGTTTGGTGGCGCAGATCGGCGCTGCCGCTTAAGGTGATACGCGCCGGGACGGCATCGACGAGGAAGTCGTCGGTCACGGCGTTGCCCTGGCGCAGGTGGATGTGCCCCTCGATGCGCTCGTAGGCCAGCCCCTCGGCGAACAGATCGCTGAAGTCCAGCCGCAGCCGCCGTTGCAGGGTGCCGAGATAGAGAAGCCCGAGCAATCTGCCGGCACCGGGTTCGATGGCGGGCAGGCGGCCGGGACCGGTACGCAGGTACAGTTCGCCATCGAGGCGGGCGGGGTCGATGGCGTAGGGGGCACCGGGCCAGTGCAGGCGGAAATCGAGCCGGGCCGGGGTGTCGGCCAGGAGGGTCGGATGTTCGATGCGCCGCAGGAAACGCCCCAGATCCGGGCTGGAGAAACGGCCTTCCAGATCCGTGTGCCCCGGAAAGGCCGGGATCCAGCGGCCGCGGGCCTCGAGCCGGTGCGTTGCCGCCCGCAGCTTCAGTTGCAAGCCGAAGGGGGACGGGTCCGGCGTCAGACTCAGCTGCAAGTGGCCCAGGTCGATCCGCTCCCAAAGCAGGCGACGGCAGCGCAGTCTCAGTCCAGTCAGCGCGGAAAGGACGTCTGTGCCGGCTGAAACCGGGGCGGCGTTCAGCAGGCGGTGCACCCGGGCCAGATCGAGGAATTCCAGATCGATGTCAAGCCGCCCGTCGTCGAAGCGGCCCCGACCCTGAACGTAGTCGCTTTCGAGCTGGGTGGACCAGCCGGTCTCGTTCCGTGTCAGCTGCAGCCGGTGCCGGCCCAGGTCCTGCCCGTGCCACTGCAGGTGGCGGACTTTCAGGTCGAGCGCCTGCGGCATGAACCGGGCGGGTAGGGCGGTGGCATGCGCTTCGTCCAGCCAGGGATCGAGCGGGAGGTGCGCCAACCGGCCCTGGACGACGATGCCGGCGGGATTGACGCCGGGAGGCGGCGGGGGCTGGTTGACGCCGATGCGGCCGCTGAGCCGGCGCTGCTTCGGGTGCCAGACCAGGGCGGCATCGAGCGGCGGATATTCGACATCGAGGGGAATGTCGGCATCCTCCCGCAGCCAGGCCCTGAGGGTGAAAGGACGCCGCTGTCGGGCGGGTTTTCCCAGCGGCGGGGGGCGGTCGATCGCCAGCCCCTGAAGGTCGGATGCCAGCTGCAGGACGGCGGCCTTGTCTTCCCGGTGGGGAATGCGCAGCTCGCCATCAAGAGCGGCCGCACCGTGGACGCCGTCCACGGCGTTCAGTTCCGGGGCGGCGGCCGTGTCGACCCGGGTATGGAAAAGAACGCGGGTGTCTTGGGAGCCGCTGCTGATCTTGAGGGTAGCGGGCTGGTTCCGCCAGCGGCCCTCGATGTCGGCCCGGAAGCGCGCCTGGTCGAAATCGAAACGGGCCTGGTAGGGGTGCAGCGTCAGCGGATAGGGACTCAGCGCCAGCTCGGCGCCGCGTATCCGGGCATGGCCCTGCAGCTGGAATGTTTTGGAATCCTGCAGAGGGACCTGGACATCAAGCGTAACCCTGCCTCGGCCGCGGGCCTGGAGCCAATGGTCGATATGGCGGATCGCCGCCTGCAATGGGGAAAGGCGCAACAACCGTCTGGCCTGGGCGAGGGTCGCCCGGGTTTCGCCGTGCAGCTGCAGGGGAAGCGCCGGGTCGGACAGGTCCAGCTGCGCCGTCAGCCTGCGGATGGGGATGGCGGCGATGCGGCCGGCGAGCAGACGCCCTTCCAGACGGGCATCGTTCAGCCGGATGTCGACAGCGGCATCGGTGATGGCAGGCCAGTGCCTGTTGAAGCGGATCCGGACCTCGGAGCCGGTCAACCGGGCTTCCATATGGCCCCGGTGGTCGGGGAAGGGCCAGCCGTCTAGCGGGCCGTGCCAGAGCAGATCCCCTTGGAGCCGCCCCTCAAGGTTCCGCCGCAGCCAGGCGGCTGTCCGGCTCGCGGCCTGGGGCAGATAGGCGTGGAGGCGTGCCAGATTCAGGTAGCCGAGATGACCGCGCAGGTCGAGGGAGGGGGGGCTGTTTTGGCCGCCGCGCAGGGTGAAGCGGGTCTGGAGCAGGGCATCGGCGTTGGCGAGTGCCAGACGCTCGCTGTGCAGCCGCCACCGGTCTTTCCCCCAGTTGAAGCCAAGTTCGCCGTCGGCACGGGCAATGGCGAGCGGCTGTTGCAGTGCTGAGATCTGCCCGTGTATCCCGTGGAGCGCGAGGCGGGCCTGCAGCTGTCCCTCCCCGCCCTGCCAGTGGCCCCAGAGGGCGAGATCCCCCCGGATCCGAAGCGGCCAAGGCAGCAGTGCCGAGGCTGGGTCGTCCAGTTGCAGGTTTTTTCCTTCGGCGATGAAGCGGCCTTGCCACAGCATCGTGTCTGTAGGACGCTGGAAATCAATCGTCGCCCGCAGGATTCCTGACGCCGTGGGATACACCCCTTGCAGCCGGTGATGACCGTCACGGTTTTGCAGGCACAGGCTGACGTCCCGCAAAACCAGGGGGGGGCGGTCGGCATGGTGATGCCAGATCAGGGTGGTCCGGATCAGCTCGAAGCGGCCGTCGCTGAGGAGCCAGGCAGGCCCTCCCGCTTCGCCAGCGGGCAGGCCAACGATCTTCCAGCCGCCGCCGGGGCGGCGCTGGATTTCCACCCGGGCACCGACGAGGCGGAAACGCTGCAGGCGCAACTGCCGTTGCGCCAGACTGGCGGCGAAATCGGGAACCAGCTGCAGCTCAGCGATCCTGAGGGGATGGCGGTAGCCGACGCGCACGTCCAGCAGCCGCAGTTTGGGGGTCAGGTGGTGGATGTCGGCGCGCAGACCGGCAATGCTGACCGGCTGGTTGAGACGGCGGCTGATTTCCACTTCCAGGCGGTGGCGCAGGATGTCGATTTGGGGCAGCAGCCAGAAACGCAGCAGGGAGAGTCCCAGGGCGAGAAGGGCCAGGGCCGTCAGCAGCAGCCCCCGGGTCAGCCGCAGGGTGTGGTGGAACAGCCGCACTCAGAGCAGGACGACGTCGTATTGTTCTTGGTTGTAGTGGGGTTCGGCGCGGAAACGGATGCGGACCTTGAGAAACCTCTCCAGTTCCGCCAGCATGTCGGCCTCCTCGTCGAGAAGGCGTTCGACCACCTCGTTGGAGGCCAGCACCAGCAGCGAATGGGCGTCGTACTGGCGTACCTCGCGGATGATCTCGCGGAAAATCTCCAGACAGGTGGTTTCGGCGGTCTTGAGCATGCCGCGGCCGCCGCAGGCCGGGCACGGCTCGCACAGCACGTGTTCCAGGCTTTCACGGGTGCGCTTGCGGGTCATCTGCACCAGTCCCAGGGAGGAGACTTCGCTGATGGTGTTCTTGGCGTGATCCTTTTCCAGGCTTTTCTCCAGCGCCCGCAGCACCTGACGGCGGTGTTCCTCGTCCTGCATGTCGATGAAATCGATGATGATAATGCCGCCGATGTTGCGCAGGCGCAGCTGACGGGCGATGGTCTGGGCCGCCTCCAGGTTGGTTTTGAAGATGGTTTCTTCCAGATTGCGGCTGCCGACGAAGCCGCCGGTGTTGACGTCGATGGTGGTCATCGCTTCGGTCTGGTCGAACACCAGGTGGCCGCCGGATTTGAGCTGCACCTTGCGCTGCAGGGCCTTCTGGATCTCGTCCTCGACGCTGTAGATGTCGAACAGGGGACGCTCGCCCTGGTACAGCTCGATCAGAGGGGCGACCTCGGGGATGAACTCGTCGGCGAACTGCACCAGACGCTGATAGACCTCGTGGGAATCGACCCGGATCTTCTCCACCTTGCCGCGGTACAGGTCGCGCAGGGCCCGCACCGCCAGGGGCAGGTCCTCGTGCACCAGGCTGCGCAGCGGCGCCTGGGCGTAGCGCTCCTGGATCGCCTTCCACAACTTGAGCAGGAACAGCATGTCGGCGCGGAGGACGAATTCGTCCACCCCTTCGGCGGCGGTGCGGGCGATGTAGCCGCCGCTGTCGTATTCCTGCCGGAAAGCGTCGATGCAGGCCCTGAGGCGCTCGCGCTCGGCGTCGCATTCGATCCGCTGCGACACCCCGGAAAATTTCGAAAACGGCATGTACACCTGGTAGCGCGAGGGAATGGTGATTTCGGTGGTCAGCCGCGCGCCCTTGGTGCCGATGGGGTCCTTGCTGACCTGGACCATGAGTTCTTGACCCTCGTGCAGCAGGCTTTCGATGGTGCCGTTGTCGCTGGCCTCCTGATGATGGGTGGTGAGATCGGAAAAGTGCAGGAAGGCGGCCCGTTCCAGGCCGATGTCCACGAAAGCCGCCTGCATTCCGGGCAGCACGCGGCAAACCTGGCCTTTGTAAATGGTGCCTACCAGCCCGCGGCGGCGGGTGCGTTCGATGAAGATCTCCTGGAGGATGCCGTTTTCAACCACGGCCACCCGGGTTTCCGGCGGGGTGACGTTGATCAGGATTTCGTCACTCATAGCACCTCGATGCCGGCCTGTCGCAGCAGCTCGGCGGTTTCGTAAAGCGGCAAGCCCATGACTCCGGAAAAACTGCCCTCAAGGTGTTCGACGAAGATGGCCCCCCGTCCCTGGATGGCGTAGGCCCCGGCCTTGTCGCAGGGCTCACCGGTTTCCCAGTAGGCGATTATTTCACGTTCCCTCAAGGGGCGAAAGCGGACGCGGCTGACGCTGACCGCTTCCAGCACCCGGTTGTCGGCCAGCGCCAGACACACGGCGCTCAGAACCTGATGGCTTTTGCCCGAAAGGCGCCGCAGCATCGCCAGGCCGTGGGCGCGGTCGCGGGGTTTTCCCAGGATGTCCCCCTCCAGCACCACGACGGTGTCCGCCCCCAGCACCGGGACGGCGGGCCGCAGCCGTGTGTGGACCGCCTGCGCCTTCTCCCGCGCCAGCCGCCGTACGTGGGTCAGAGGGGATTTGGCCGCCAGGCCCGTCTCGTCGATGTCGGCCACCGCCACCTCATAATCGACCCCGATCTGATTGAGGAGTGCGCGGCGGCGGGGGGAGGCGGAGGCGAGAATCAGGGTGGGCATGTCAGCGGTGGTAGGGGTGGCCCTGGAGCAGGCTCCAGGCGCGGTACAGCTGTTCGGCCACGATGATGCGGACCAGGGGATGGGGAAACGTCAGTTTCGACAGGCTCCAGCAGGTTTCGGCCCGCTGCCGGCAGGCGGGCGCCAGACCTTCGGGGCCGCCGATCAGGAAGGCCAGGTCCCGGCCCGCCTGCTGCCAGTCCGCGAGGCGTTGGGCCAAGGCTTCGGTGGTCCACTGCTGGCCGCGGCTGTCGAGGGCGACAAGGTGCGCGCCCGGCGGGCAGGCCGAGAGCATCTGCTGCCCTTCAGCCTCGATCAGGCGCATCGCCTCACCGGTCTTGCCGCGGCGCCGCAGCGGGATCTCGTGCAGCTGCAGGCGCCATTCCCGGGGCAGGCGTTTGCGGTAGTCGCTGAAGCCGGCCTCGACCCAGGCCGGCATCCGGGTGCCGACGGCAACGAGATGGACGTGCATCAGTTGGGCGGGAACAGGCGGAAGCAGGCGTTCTGGATCGAATGGCGCGCCAGGGCCTCCTTCGTGGTTTCCAGGTATTTCGCCAGGCAGCCCTGAAAATCTTTGGGGCCGAGCAGGCCCTTGCCGGGTTTGTAAGCGGTCGGATCGGGAAAACGTTTTTTGCACTGGGCGAGCTTTTCCATCGAGCCGCCGTAAGTGAGGGTGCCGGGCATCTCGTCGAGCAGGCATTCCCAGTAGTTGTCCGGTCCGAACAGCCGGCCCCAGAGGCCGGCCTGGGCGACGTTCAGGCTCAAGGCCGCCGTCAGAGCAAGGAGAAATCGCAGTGTGGTCATGGCAGGATGCGGTAGTGGGCTCCTTTTGAGTATGGTGGCAAAGCGGGGCAGCGTCAAACCAGGGTTGCCAGCGCCAGGGTCAGGGCGAATCCGATCAGCCAGGGCCGAAGCGGCAGGGCGGTGGGTCGGAGCTCGGCGGTTTCAGGACGGCTCAGGGCTGCGGTCAGCGCTTGCGGGGTGGTGAGGCGGTGATAGCGCAGTCCGGTCAGTTCGGCCAGTCGCCGCAATTCCTCCTCGTGCAGGCGGGACAGCAACAGGCCTTCGCGTTCGCGGCGGATCTGGCGCACGAACCGGGGCGATTGCACCGACCGGGGCAGATCGGTGCGGCGCCAGTAGCCGGTCAGGTGTCCCTCCAGGTCCAGCTTGGGGATAGGGGTTGGTACCAGGCCGCCGACGCCCACGATCCATCCTTTCACCTGGCCGGGTTTGCCCCGGAACGGCGGTTGCTTGGTGGTGGCGGGGACCGGATCGCCGTCGGTGAAGAAGATCAGCCCGCTTTTCAGGGTCCTGGCAGTGCGCACCGCATCGAACAGGCCATAGGCGATGTAGCTGTCGGCGGCCCAGGCGCTGCGCCAGTCGATGGCGCGCAAGGCATCCCGCAGGGCGGCGCCGTGGGCGCAGATCTCCAGCGGCGTCAGCAATACGTGGGCGTTCTTGTGGGTGAAGATCGCCAGTCCCAGTTCCGTGCCGCAGGGCAGTTCCACCAGGGCCTGTTCCAGGGAAGCCTTGACGAAACCGAGGCGGTCGTTGGGCAGACCGGGGCGGTGGTAGTCGCGGGTGTTCATGCTCTGGGTGATGTCGACCACGGCGAGGTAACGGTGGACCGGCCGCGGCAGGGTCCAGCGGGGGTCGAAAGCAGCGGTCGCCAGCAACCCCAGCGCGGCCAGCCACAGCCAGAAGCGCCAGCCCGGCCGTCTCATGGCCCCCCCTTGGGTATACCCGGCAGGGTGGCGAACACGCTCTGTTTGTGGCCGCGCCATTTGGAGGGCTGGCGTTCCCGCGGCGGCGGCTGGATGCGCAGCGCGTATTCCAGATTGTAGGCGGCGTCGAGATCGTCGGGATCGAGGCGGACCGCGGCCCGCAGGTGATCCCGCGCCAGTCCCAGCAGGGTGACGACATGGGAATAGTCCCACACCCCGGCGCGGTGCCAGCGCGCCGCCGCCTGTTGCAGATACAGGGTGCCGAGATTGTAATGGAGCCGTGCCTGCAACGATGGCTCTGCCGCCGGCAGCAGGCGGGTGTAGATGCGTACCGCCTGCTGCCACTTCCCCTGCGCCGCCAGACGGTTGGCTTTGGCGGCGAGCAGGCGGGGATCGCTGAGCCGCTCGGCATCGGTCTGTTCCAGCCGGGTCAGTTGGCGATCGTATCGCCAGTCCCGGTACAGCCGCCAGCCCTCCCAGCCGATGGCCGTCGCGGTGGCGGTCAGGGCCAGCCCCAGCAGGATGGTCAGGACGTCGGTTCGAACCATCGGTCGATCTCCAGTGCATGCCACAGCAGCAGCGGCAGTCCCAGCAGCAGCGCCAGGGCAATGGCCCAGGGGGTCAGATCGCGCCGCGGCAGGATTTCAAAATAACGCAGGGGACGGTTCTCCAGCCGTCCCACGGTTTCGATGGCCTGGGCTAGGGCGGCCGGATTGTCGGCCTCGAACACCTGATAGGGGATACCGAGGGTCTGGAAGAACTGGTGGATGAAGTATTCCGGGGTCGAGGTTTCCGACAGATTGCGTTTGGGGGGATGCAGGACGCTGATGCTGCGGGGATTGCGCAGATAGATCCAGTACAGGCGGACGCCCAAGTCCTGAAACGCCCGCCGCAGCCGTTCCTGGGTGTCGGCCTCGATGTGGGTGCCGCCGTCGGACACCAGCAGAATCACCCGGGCTCCCGTGGCCGGCTGGCGGCCGAATTCCGAAAGCGCCATCATCAGCCCGGGGGCGATGTTGGTGACCCCCCGCCCCCGGGTTCCCAGGGCCTCGATCGCCGCTTCGACGGCGCGCCGGTCCTGAGTCAGGGACAGGACGTGGACCGGTGCGGTGCTGAATGCGACCAGGGCGAACAGGTCCTGAGGGCGGCGGCGGACGAATTCCAACAGCAGCCGGCGGGCGGCGGCGCTCTTGCTGCCCTGGGCGTCGCCGCTCAGGTAATGGCCGGAGAAGTCCTCGTTCATGCTGCTGCTGCGGTCGATGGTGAGGACGATGTGCGCTCCCCGGCCCAGACGCGGCACCTTCTGCGCCTTGAGGTAAGGTCCGGCCAGGGCGATCGCCAAGGCGGCGAGAAAGGCTGCCGTCAGCAGACGGCGCCAGCCCTCCAGGTGGGAAAAGCGTTCGTCCCGGGGCATCCAGGCCAGGGCCGGATAGGGAATGGGATGGCGGCCACCATACACATAAGGAATCAGGGCCAGTGCCAGGGCGGCCAGCCACAGGGGGTGGGAGAAGCCTAGGAGTGACATCGTTTCTCCGCTTGCAGGCAGGCCAGGTAAAGGGCCTCGATCCGGGCCGGATCGGGCCTGTGGGGCGTGGCGGCGAAGAAGGTCCGCCGGGACAGGCGGAAGAAGTCCTGCAACGCCTGTCGCTGGGCCGCGAATGCCGGCTGCTGGCGGCAGAAGTCGTCCAACTGGTGCGCGAACAGGGCGTGGCCGGCGCTTTCATCGAGCGCCCGGTGGAACAGCCGCAAAGCAGCGCCGGTGTCCCCCGCGCCGAGGGCGCGGCGGAATTTGCGCCAGCGGTGCGCGAACGGCGGCCGTTGCCACGGCAGCCAGCGCCGGTGCCAGGCCAGAACCAGAAGCAACGTCGTCAGCAGCAGGCCCAGTCCGGCCAGCCGCCACCAATAAGGAGACAGCAGCGCGGGCGGCGATTGCCACAGCGGGCGCAGGGCAATCTGGTCTTCCGGCCGGGTGATGTCGGTAAGAGCGGCCACCGTGAACGGCCAGGCCGGTGCGGTGACGGTCTGGCTCTTTTGCTCTTCGGGTGTCTGGAAGCGCAGCGTCACTGGTGGCAGCGCCCACTGCAGGGATTCTTTGGGGTTGGGAAAGATCTGGTAGGTGATGTCGATCCGGTAGCGGCGGCCGCCATCGGCCTTGCGGGTCTGCCAGTTGAGATGGCGGATTTCGAGCCAGTCGCCGAGGGGACCGGTGGGCGGGAGCGAGGCCGGGTCCAGATGCCAGGAAGCCGGGGCGAAGATGTCGAGGTGCTGCGTCAGCAGCGAGCCGACCCGGTGTCCGAACGGCGGCGGCGTGCGGCGTTCCAGCAGGATCTGGGGGCCAGCGGCGGCCAGAATGCTGGGCGTGAATGCGAGGAGGAACAAGATCAGGCGCATGTTTCCAGAAAGTAGCGACTGAAAGCCCGGGGACAAAAGGCATCCGTAACGAAAAAAGGCGGTCTTCCGTGGCGGCGGCAGATGCCGGTCAGCTCGCGGCGGCGGTGCTCAAAAGCCTGCCGCAGCTGGAGGCCGCTGCGGGGGTGGAGCAGCCGGCCCTGGCGCTGGCCGCTTTCCGGCTCCCGCAGCCTGGCCCAGCCCCAGCGGACAGGCGGCGTCCATTCCTGACTGAGCCACAACACCACCGGTACGACATCGTGGGGCCGGAGGTGTTCCAGCAGGGATTCGAGGATTTTCAGCGGGAAATGAAAATCGCTCAGGAGAAAGACCAGCGCCTTGCGGCTGCCGAGCAGCGCGGTCAGCTTTGGGGCGGCCGCCAGTCTGGGCCCCTCGAAGCGGACCTGCCGCAGCTGCCGGGGCAGGTCCAGCGCCAGGCCGCGGTGGCGCCGCGGCGGATGATGGATGGCGGGACAGCCGGCGCCGCCCAGGCCGATGAAGCCGAACGGATCGCCGGTGCGGTAGGCAGAGTAGGCGATGGCGGCACTGATCCGGCCCAGCAGTTGCGGTTTGTGTCCCACGTGCATCGAGGCCGACAGGTCGGCGACAGCGACCACCGGAATCAGGCTGGTCTGCAGGAACTGGCGCACTTTGAACTCCCCGAAGGGATCGCACAGGCTGGCGCGGATGTCCAGATGGCGCGGGTCGGCGCCGCTGTGCAGGGGAGCGTGGCCGTGGAATTCGTAACCGCCGCCGGGGGCGCGGCTGTGGTGGTGGCCCGGGTGGGCGCTGCCGGCGCGCCAGGGAATGCGGTAGTGGAACTCGTCCATCAGGGAGCGGCGATCTGGGCGAGAATGGCCCGGGTCAGCCGGGGAATGAGCTGTTCCCGTTGGAGTTCGTACACCGGCGTCAGGAAGATGCGGTGGCCGATGACCTCGTGAAACAGCGCCTGGATGTCCTCCGGGATGAGGTAATCGCGGTCGTCGAGCCAGGCGTGGACCCGGGCTGCCCGCAGCAGCATGCTCATGCCCCGGGCACTGGCGCCGGCCAGAACCAGTTCCTCCATGTCCACGTCATCCAGCCGGACGCCGTAATCCTGCGGGCGCCGGGTCGCCTGCCACAGCTCCAGGGCATAGGTCTGGAGTGCCGGGCTGGCCTGGATGGAGGCCTGAATCTGCGGCGCCAGCGCGGCGATTTCCCGATAAGGCACCACCGCCTCGGGCAACTGGGCGATCAGCGCATCCACCTGATGGAAGCGGGGGTCGAACATCAGCGCCGTGCGTAGTTCGGGATCTTCAGGCAGTTCGATCCGCAGTTCCATTAGAAAGCGGTCGCGGGCGGCGGAGGGCATTTCGAAGGTTTCCTCCTTTTCCACCCGGTTGCGGTCGGCGAACACCTGCAAATAGGGAAAGGCATAGGTGCGATTGAAGGCGGAAACGCTGCGTTCGGCCATCACCCGCAACAATAAGGAATGAACCTGGGGGCGGGCGCGATTGACTTCGTTGAAGAAGAAGATCGACAGCGCCTCGCCATGCTTGAGCAGGGGGCCGGGATCCACCCGGGGTTTGCCGTCCTCCCCGATATAGGTATGGTAAATGAGGTCATTGGGCATCAGGTCGATGGTTCCCTCGATGCGTTCGTAGGCCCCTCCCAGCGTCCGGGCGACGGCGCGCAGCAGCGTGGTCTTGCCCACGCCCACGTCGCCCTCGAGCATCACATGGCCGCGGGCGAACAGGGCGATGGTGATCTTTGCGACAGAATCTTCCTGGCCGATGACCGCCTGGTTGATCGCATTCTGAAGCTGCAGGGCCCGGTGGCGCCAATCGGTAAGCAATTCGGCTGAGGTCATGGTATCCATCCAGGTGGCTCGAACGCGCGCCATTAAGCGGCATCCGGCAGGCTTCTGTCAACCTGAAAAAATTTGCAGACAGGCGTTGACTTCCGGGGCGTTTGTTTTTAGAATGGCCAGCTCGTTCGGGACAGGAAGTCCCGCAGGGAATCAAAAAACGCTTGACGTTTCATTTACAGGGATGTAAGATGTTTTGCTCTTTCGGCGGGAGGTCCGGGAGCTGTTTTTCAGGGAAGGGAACTTGTTGGCTGGGTGGGAGTCTCAGCTGTTGCGCCACAGGGAGGGGCGTCCCGGAGCAGGAATTTGGGTCCGGGTGTTGACACAGGGAGGGGGTGTGATAGAATTCTTCTTCTCGCTTCGGCGGGCAGTTCTTTAAAAAACAGATCGAATCATCCGTGTGGGTCCTTGATCGGGTCGTCCGGGCGGAAGAGAAATTTTTCTGCTTTGGATGAAGAGTTTGATCATGGCTCAGATTGAACGCTGGCGGCAGGCCTAACACATGCAAGTCGAGCGGTAACAGGCCCTTCGGGGTGCTGACGAGCGGCGAACGGGTGAGTAACGCGTGGGAACCTACCCCTCGGTGGGGGATAACCCGGGGAAACCCGGGCTAATACCGCATACGCTCTACGGAGGAAAGCGGGGGACCTCTTCGGAGGCCTCGCGCCGAGGGATGGGCCCGCGTCCTATCAGCTAGTTGGTGAGGTAACGGCTCACCAAGGCGACGACGGGTAGCTGGCCTGAGAGGGTGGCCAGCCACACTGGGACTGAGACACGGCCCAGACTCCTACGGGAGGCAGCAGTGGGGAATCTTGGACAATGGGCGAAAGCCTGATCCAGCCATGCCGCGTGAGGGAAGAAGGCCTGCGGGTTGTAAACCTCTTTCGGCAGGGACGAAGGGCTCTGGGGCCAATACCCCCAGGGTTTGACGTTACCTGCAGAAGAAGCACCGGCTAACTCCGTGCCAGCAGCCGCGGTAATACGGAGGGTGCTAGCGTTAATCGGAATTACTGGGCGTAAAGCGTCCGTAGGCGGCCTGCTCAGTCTGATGTGAAAGCCCCGGGCTTAACCTGGGAATTGCATTGGATACTGGCAGGCTAGAGTCTGGTAGAGGGTGGTGGAATTCCCGGTGTAGCGGTGAAATGCGTAGATATCGGGAGGAACACCAGTGGCGAAGGCGGCCACCTGGACCAAGACTGACGCTGAGGGACGAAAGCGTGGGGAGCAAACAGGATTAGATACCCTGGTAGTCCACGCCCTAAACGATGTCGACTAGCCGTTGGGCCCGATTGGGGCTTAGTGGCGCAGCTAACGCGATAAGTCGACCGCCTGGGGAGTACGGCCGCAAGGTTAAAACTCAAATGAATTGACGGGGGCCCGCACAAGCGGTGGAGCATGTGGTTTAATTCGATGCAACGCGAAGAACCTTACCTGCCCTTGACATTCCAGGAACCCTGCCGAGAGGCGGGGGTGCCTTCGGGAACCGGGTGACAGGTGCTGCATGGCTGTCGTCAGCTCGTGTCGTGAGATGTTGGGTTAAGTCCCGTAACGAGCGCAACCCCTGTCCTTAGTTGCCAGCGGTTCGGCCGGGCACTCTAAGGAGACTGCCGGCGATAAGCCGGAGGAAGGCGGGGATGACGTCAAGTCATCATGGCCCTTATGGGCAGGGCTACACACGTGCTACAATGGCCGGTACAGAGGGCTGCGAAGGGGCGACCCGGAGCGAATCCCAGAAAGCCGGTCGTAGTCCGGATTGCAGTCTGCAACTCGACTGCATGAAGCTGGAATCGCTAGTAATCGCGGATCAGCAATGCCGCGGTGAATACGTTCCCGGGCCTTGTACACACCGCCCGTCACACCATGGGAGTCGGCTGCACCAGAAGCCGGTAGCCTAACCCTTCGGGGAGGGCGCCGTCCACGGTGTGGTCGATGACTGGGGTGAAGTCGTAACAAGGTAGCCGTACCGGAAGGTGCGGCTGGATCACCTCCTTACTATTTTGCCCGGGCGTCTCGGTTTAGGGCCCACACGGATGATTCGACAAAGTCTGTCGGTGGCGCCAGGAGGCAGGAAATTCCAGGATGGAAAGGGCGACAGACCGAAGTTTATGGGTCTGTAGCTCAGTTGGTTAGAGCGCACCCCTGATAAGGGTGAGGTCGGTGGTTCAAATCCACCCAGACCCACCAGGATTGGGGCCATAGCTCAGCTGGGAGAGCGCCTGCCTTGCACGCAGGAGGTCGGGAGTTCGATCCTCCCTGGCTCCACCAAGGATAGATCTTTAACAATTTGGGTAAAACTGTACACTGTATCGATGTTCCTAGACCCTTTTGGGTTATAGGGTCAAGCGACTAAGCGCATACGGTGGATGCCTAGGCGGTAGGAGGCGATGAAGGACGTGGTAGCCTGCGATAAGCCTCGGGGAGCTGGCAAACAAGCTTTGATCCGGGGATTTCCGAATGGGGCAACCCGGCCACCCATAGGTGGTCATCCCGGCTTCGGCCGGGAGGCGAACCCAGGGAACTGAAACATCTAAGTACCTGGAGGAAAAGAAATCAACCGAGATTCCCTCAGTAGCGGCGAGCGAACGGGGAACAGCCTGGCACGATTTAGCCAACGCCCTAGTGGAACGGTCTGGAAAGTCCGACCTGAGAGGGTGATAGTCCCGTACACGAAAGGGCGTTGGTGGAACTAGGCGTGCGAACAAGTAGGGCGGGACACGTGTTATCCTGTCCGAAGATGGGGGGCCCACCCTCCAAGGCTAAATACTCCCTACCGACCGATAGTGAACCAGTACCGTGAGGGAAAGGCGAAAAGAACCCCGGAGAGGGGAGTGAAATAGAACCTGAAACCGTATGCGTACAAGCAGTCGGAGCCCGCTTCGGCGGGTGACGGCGTACCTTTTGTATAATGGGTCAGCGAGTTACTCTCAGTGGCAAGGTTAACCGTCGTAGGGGAGCCGTAGGGAAACCGAGTCTGATAAGGGCGCCAAGTCGCTGGGAGTAGACCCGAAACCGGGCGATCTACCCATGGCCAGGGTGAAGGTGGGGTAAAACCCACTGGAGGCCCGAACCGGTTGGTGTTGCAAAACCATCGGATGAGCTGTGGGTAGGAGTGAAAGGCTAAACAAGCTCGGAGATAGCTGGTTCTCCCCGAAAACTATTGAGGTAGTGCCTCGTGTGGACACTTCCGGGGGTAGAGCACTGTTTCGGTTGGGGGCCCCATCTAGGGGTACCCCGCCGAGGCAAACTCCGAATACCGGAAAGTGATGCACGGGAGACAGACGGCGGGTGATAAGGTCCGTCGTCGAGAGGGAAACAGCCCAGACCGCCAGCTAAGGTCCCTAAATCACCGCTAAGTGGGAAACGATGTGGGAAGGCTTAGACAGCCAGGAGGTTGGCTTAGAAGCAGCCACCCTTTAAAGAAAGCGTAATAGCTCACTGGTCGAGTCGGCCCGCGCGGAAGATGTAACGGGGCTCAAGCGGTGTACCGAAGCTGCGGATCTGCCCTTCGGGGCAGGTGGTAGGGGAGCGTTCCGTAAGCCTGCGAAGGTGTGTCGAAAGGCATGCTGGAGGTATCGGAAGTGCGAATGCTGACATGAGTAACGTTAAAGGGGGTGAAAAACCCCCTCGCCGAAAGCCCAAGGTTTCCTGCGCAACGCTAATCGGCGCAGGGTTAGTCGGCACCTAAGGCGAGGCCGAAAGGCGTAGTCGATGGAAAACCGGTTAATATTCCGGTACCTGCCGTGACTGCGATGGGGTGACGGAGAAGGCTAGGCGCAGCCGGGTGACGGATGTCCCGGTCCAAGCGTGTAGGGGGTGGCTCCAGGCAAATCCGGAGCCACGTCAACCCCGAGACGTGATGGGGAGCCCCATTAGGGGCGAACTGGCCGATGCCATGCTTCCAAGAAAACCCTCTAAGCTTCAGGTCACGGGAGGCCGTACCGCAAACCGACACTGGTGGGCGGGGCGAGAAGCCCAAGGCGCTTGAGAGAACCCGGGTGAAGGAACTAGGCAAAATGGCACCGTAACTTCGGGAGAAGGTGTGCCCGCATTAGGTGTAGGCCCTCGCGGCCGAAGCCGAGGCGGGTTGCAGTGACCAGGGGGCTGCGACTGTTTACCAAAAACACAGCACTCTGCAAACGCGCAAGCGGACGTATAGGGTGTGACGCCTGCCCGGTGCCGGAAGGTTAAGGGATCCGGTTATCCTTTTTGGAGAAGCCGGTGAACGAAGCCCCGGTAAACGGCGGCCGTAACTATAACGGTCCTAAGGTAGCGAAATTCCTTGTCGGGTAAGTTCCGACCTGCACGAATGGCGTAACGATGGCCCCACTGTCTCCACCCGGGACTCAGTGAAGTTGAAATCGCTGTGAAGATGCAGTGTACCCGCAGCAAGACGGAAAGACCCCGTGAACCTTTACTACAGCTTTACGCTGGATGCTGGGCTTGCCTGTGTAGGATAGGTGGGAGGCTGTGAAGCCAGGGCGCCAGCCCTGGTGGAGCCGCCCTTGAAATACCACCCTGGCAAGTCTGGTGTTCTAACCCAGGGAAGTCATCCTTCCCGGGGACAGCGTATGGCGGGTAGTTTGACTGGGGCGGTCTCCTCCCAAAGGGTAACGGAGGAGCACGAAGGTACCCTCAGCGCGGTCGGAAATCGCGCGGTGAGTGCAAGGGCACAAGGGTGCTTGACTGCGAGACCGACGGGTCGAGCAGGTGCGAAAGCAGGTCCTAGTGATCCGGTGGTTCTTCGTGGAAGGGCCATCGCTCAACGGATAAAAGGTACTCCGGGGATAACAGGCTGATACCACCCAAGAGTTCATATCGACGGTGGTGTTTGGCACCTCGATGTCGGCTCATCTCATCCTGGGGCTGAAGCCGGTCCCAAGGGTATGGCTGTTCGCCATTTAAAGAGGTACGCGAGCTGGGTTCAGAACGTCGTGAGACAGTTCGGTCCCTATCTGCTGTGGGCGTTGGAGACTTGAGGGGAGCTGCTCCTAGTACGAGAGGACCGGAGTGGACGGACCTCTGGTGGTCCGGTTGTCACGCCAGTGGCACAGCCGGGTAGCTAAGTCCGGACGGGATAACCGCTGAAAGCATCTAAGCGGGAAGCCTCCCCCAAGATGAGGTCTCCCAGGACCCTTAGAGGTCCCTGAAGGGCCGTTCAAGACCAGGACGTTGATAGGCCGGGTGTGGAAGCCCAGCAATGGGTGAAGCTGACCGGTACTAATTGCCCGTGAGGCTTGACCCTATAACACCAAAGGGGTCTGGGACGTCGATCCAAAGCAAGTGTACAGTTTTGCCAACCCGTTTTGCCTGGCGGCCATAGAGCGCTGGAACCACCCGATCCCATCCCGAACTCGGCAGTGAAACAGCGCTTCGCCGATGATAGTGGAGCAACCGCTCCGTGAAAGTAGGGCACCGCCAGGCGCCTTACATCCAAAACCCCCATCCAGTGATCTGGATGGGGGTTTTGTTTTTCCCTCCCCTGCCCTGTCACACCTGGGCTTCCACGCACGTTCCCTGAGAAGCACAGGGAAAGTCTACCGGAAACACGGGACCAAGTCCAAGCAGACCCTGAGATTTTCTCCAAGGATTCTTAGATAAAAAAGAAATAATGATAGACTGCAGGGGTAGGTGGGATGGTGGGACTTTTTCAAGTGATCAGACAATGGTGGGAACGCGATCCCCAAAAGGACTTTTACGCCCGATTTTGTCCGGATACGCTCGCTGAAGTGGAAATCCGTCCCATGAAAAAGCGGGATCTGAAGGCTGTAGCCGCGATAGAGGCATCGGCTTATCAGTTCCCCTGGTCGTTGAACATCTTCAAGAACTGCTTGAAGACAGGTTATTCCTGCTGGGTTGCCGAGGCCTACGGAGAGATCGTCGGCTATGGCATCCTTTCCCTGGGTGTCGGTGAGGCGCACGTCATGAACCTGTGTGTCGCCCCTGACAAGCAGGGACAGGGGTATGGGCGGAAACTGCTGGAACATTTGATAGGGGTGGCCGAGAAGGAAGCGGCGGAGATGATGTTTCTGGAGGTGCGCCCGAGCAACGAGCCTGCGATCCGTTTGTACCATCGCCTGGGCTTCAACGAAGTCGGCCGGCGCAAGGATTACTATCCCGCCGCTGACGGTAAACGGGAAGATGCGCTCATATTGGCACGCTCGTTGGGAACCCCGTAGATTTGTCTATACTTTAGAGCGTCTTTGATTGGAGAGGGCACTGTCATGCAGGATCGTCGCAGGGAGCCGCGCATCGCCGTTTCCGTTCCGTTGCAGGTTCACGACCTGGCCCGGGAATGTTATCTGGGAAATCTGGCCAACATTTCCAGCGGTGGGTTGATGCTGTTCGCGCCCACGGCGATCGCCTGTAACCGGATCTTTCAGATAGGAATCACCTTGCCGGAACCGCTGCTCACCCAGGAAAAAAACCGGCTGGATCTGGGCGTGGAGAGTTTATGGCAGGAGTCCTGTGATGAAGGGGAGGGATTCTGGGTCGGCTTTCAGATTATCGATCTGCAACCGCAGGACAAGGCGCTGCTGGGGCGCTTGATCGAGGCCTTGAACCACTAGCTGTCCAATATGCGGTAGATCCGCTGCAGCGCCCTTTCCACGAACGGCTTTTTCTCCATCTCCAGGATTCGCGCCTGCCCCGCCAGCATTTCCTTTGCCAGTTTTTTCAGCGGTTTGACCGCCACCTGGATGCCAGCCTGATCGACGAAGATGTAGTAGCCGGTCTTCAGGCTGAACCACGACAGTTTTGCGCGCAAAGGGGGTTTGCCCTCGTGGGTGAATTCGAACCACGTCCCCAGCTTGATGCGCCGCAGGCGGGTGACGGCCTGTTCGAGTTCCGGGGAAGGTGGTTTCCGAGTGCTGCTTAGCTTGTCGGGATCCAGTTCCTGCAGCAGCGGATATTCCTCCGGGTCCGGCAGGGTGCTCACTTCGGGCAAGTGCGCCATTTCGTGCTTGGCCAGAGCCACTTCGTGACAACCCTGCAGGGTGTTGAGGAATTTTTCCGCGTTGCTTTCCGGATCACCCAGCAAGGCCAAGCCTTCCTGGATGTCCTTTTGGATCTGGGGCAGTTTTCGTTGCAGTTCGTTGCGCTCCTGGATACTCTGCTTCGGCTGGACGCTCCAGACGATCTCCCTGGCGACATCGAGATAATGGCGCCACTGCTCGCTTTCGGCCCCCTGACGCAGGAACAACAGGACGAGCAGGTTCGACCACGGGCCGAAGAGTAGTTTTTCCGCCCCCTTGGGCAAGGATTTTCCCTGGACGATTTCCACCAGCTCCTTGGCCACCCGTTGCCGGGCTTCCCGGAGCTTTTCCTGCCCCTTGGCCTTTTCTATCGCCCGTTTTTCCAATTGCCGGGCTTTTTGCTGGAATTCGCGCAGGAAACGCTCGAACTCTTCGTAGAGCGTGTCAAACAGTTCAATATTGTCGTCGAACTCCGTCAAAACTCGGTTGACCGTCTGCCGCATGGTCTCGAAGACCACCTTTTCGTTACGTGCCGTGGCATTGCAGAGTGCACCGGCCTGGGTCAGAAGATTCAGCAGCCGGCGGGCGGGGTGGCGGCGTTTGAAGAAGAATTTGCGATCCAGAAGGGCGACTTTCAAATAGGGGGTATGCAGATGGCTGAGAAGCGCCTTGACCGAATCGGGCAGATTGGGGTCGTTCAGCACCAGCTCGAACAGCATGCCGACCAGCTCGATGACATCGGCATCGGTATGGTCGACGTGTTGGGTTTTGATCAATTCGGCCAGTTGTTGCAGCTGGGTGGAAAATTCCTGGCGGATTCGGGTCAGGGATGCTTCGGCGATGTTCTCTGGAACCGTCGTCGCGTGTTCGCCCTGGCCGAGGGCGGCGACCAGTTCATCTGTGGCCATCGCAGGAGCGGCCTGACGGGAAGGAGCGGGGCGGTGTTGTTGCTGGCGCTGGCGTGCCAGCAGTTGGGAGATCGTCTGGAATAATTCCTGTTCGAGAATTTCTTCCCGCGGGGCATGCGGAGGCGGGGAGGAGGCGGTGGTGTCCGCTTCGGGACGATGGGTTTGCGGCGGCGGTTCATTCGCCGTCGAAGAATCCTCCTCCGCTTCTGCATCATCGGCCGCCGGCTCGGGCGGTTCGGAAGGCGGGGGTTCCGGTGCCTGTTCCGGGATGTAAACGGGGGCGTCTTCCAGATTCGGCAGGATGCCGGCCTCGATCAACAGGCGGTTATAGTCCTGATAGATACTGCCGGCCCGGCGCAGTACCTGTTGATCGAAGGCTTCAATGATGCTGACTTTGACTGCGGTTTCGATGGGAATCTGGACCGCGCTCAGGGCCTGGCGGAAGGCGTTGCAGACGTGGTGGGGGCTGCCGGGAAGGTTGGCGCTGCGCTCGCCCGGTTTGACGCCGCCGTTGATGACCGCCAGGCGGTGGTTGAGCGGTGTCAGGCTGTCGCTGTAGTTGACCCAGGCGCTGTTGGCGATGGTGTCGAAGGCCAGCTCGACTTCAAAGGTTTCCTTCTCCACCAGGGAAAGCCGCCGCCGGCTGTCGCCTGGTTGATCCTGGGAGGGGGTATCGGTCTGTCCCAGAATGAAGCGCTCGAAACCCTGCATTAGTTCCGTGTAGAACCTTTCCGTCATCGCCTCCCGGTTGTCGCCTATTTCCTGGCGCACGTCCATGCAGTGGGTCTGGAAGACGTCGCTTTCCGCCTGTTCCGCCTGTTGGAGCAGAAAATCGGGCAGCTGCTGCTGGAACTCCCGGAACAGCGCCACGAAGTTCTCTGTAACCTGTTCCCGGCACCGGTGGGCCAGGTCGACATAGCGGGGCAGAACGCCGGGAGCCCGGGCGGGGACTTCTGAGACGGACATGAATAGTTTAGAAAGCCAGCATCAACACGAGTTTTTGCAAGGGTGGCAGGATCAGCATTTTCAGAACCTGCAGTCCGACCAGCGCCAGCAGGGGCGAAAGATCGAGCCCCCCCAGTGCTGGGATCAGGCGGCGGCAGGGGCGCAGCACCGGTTCGGTCAGGTCCGTCAATAAAGCATAGACCGGATTGTAGGGATCTGGGTTGATCCAGCTCATGACCGCCTGAATGATGATGGCATAGATGAAAACGTTGAAGGCGAGATTGACCAGCTGGATCAGCGCCGAGGCGACGAGAACACCGATGGCGACGCGTCCCCCGCCCTGGAGCAGATAGACGAGATAATCGGCCAGCACCTGCAGGAGCAGCATGAAGACCAGCGAGGCCGTATCGACACGGCCGATGGCGGGGATGAAGCGGCGCAGAAGGCGCAGGGGTGGATGGGTGATCTTGACCAGTGCCTGGGAGATGGGATTGTAGAAATCCGCTTCCACCAGCTGGAACAGGAAGCGGAGCATAACCGCCAGGATGTAGAGACTGAACAGGACGTTGACGACGAAGACAGCCGGATCGGCCAGATAACCGCTCATTGTTGTTCTCCCAATTGTTGTGACAGGCTTTGGGCCCGTTCGTAAGCGGCCTTGATCGCGCTACGAACCAGTTCGGTGAATTCCTCCTGGGTGAAGACCTCGATGGCCTTTTCGGTGGTCCCGCCGGGGGAGGTCACCCGGTGCCGCAGGGCTTCAGGACCGATTTCGGTTTCCATGGCCAGTTTGGCCGCCCCCAGGGCGGTCTGCTCCACCAGGAGACGGGCCTCGGCCTGACCCAGACCGAGATCGGCGGCCGCCTTTTCCATCGCTTCCATCAGCAGGAAAAAGTAGGCCGGACCACTGCCGGAAACGGCGGTGACGGCATCCAGCAGTTCTTCGCGCTCGACCCAGACGGTGATTCCCACGGCGCGCATGAGCGATTCCGCCCAGTCCCGCTGGGTTTCGCTGACATGGGGATTGGCATGCAGGCCGGTGGCGCCGGATTGTACCAGGGCCGGGGTGTTGGGCATGGTGCGGACGATCGGAACCGGGCCGCCGAGCCAGCGCTCCAGATCCGCCTCGCGGATTCCCGCGGCGATGGAGACGACAAGGGGCCGGTGGCTCTGAACGGCAGGGGCGATTTCCTGTGCCAGGGCCCGAATCTGCTGTGGTTTTACCGCCAGGACCACGATGTCGCTGGTTTCGACCAGGGAGATGCTGTCGTCTGCGCTTTCGATGCCAAAGTGCTGCCGCAGCGCCAGGACCTTATTCTGGTTGATATCGGTCACCCGGATGCAGTCGTTGGGATAACCGTCGGCGATCAGGCCGCCGATCAGGCTGGTGGCCATGTTGCCGGCACCGATGAATCCAATCCGCTGAGACATCAATCGTTCTCCCAAAAATGACGATGGATGCGGCGGACGCATCCATCGAATGAGAAATCAGTGCTGTTTTTCTCGCAACTTCCTGAGTTTCTTAGGCTTCAGTCTGGTCTTGCCGTAAGTACCCTGAGCGATCTTGCCACGGCGGGTACGCAGATCTCCTTTACCCATGAGTCATCTCCTTTCGTCTGAGGGGAAAAATGCAGAAACCCATTTTAACTTGGGGCCGATCAGGAAAAAAGCGCTTGGCAGTGGCCTTGGCGGGCGGAATTTTCGTCTACACTTCATCATAAGTTCAGTGAAATCCGATTCAACCACATGTCTTTGCCGGAGAAGAGAACGATGCACTTTCAGCAACAGCTGCAGGCTTACGGACAATGGAAGACCCGTCTGGCCGACGCGATCGATCAGTACCATGCCTGGCTGAAGAAGTACGATCTGGCGACCACGGAAGTGGAGGAAATGCTCTTCGGCCTGCGGCGGAATTTGCAGTCCGAGCGAATGACCATTGCTTTCGTGGCGGAGTTCTCGCGTGGCAAGACCGAATTGATCAATGCCTTGTTCTTCGCCGAAACCGGCGTGCGGCTGCTGCCATCGACGCCGGGACGGACCACCATGTGTCCCACCGAAATCTTTCACGATCAGGAAGGCAGCTACATCCGCCTGCTGCCCATCGAAACCCGCCTGGACAACGCGTCTTTGAGCGAGTACAAGGAGCAGCCGGAGCGCTGGCTCAAGATCGACCTGGATGCCGGTTCCCCCCTGCAGATGCAGGAAGCTTTCCAGGAGTTGGTCGCGGTCAAGCGGGTCAGTGTGGCCGAGGCCAAGCGCCTAGGGCTGTATCACGAGGATATGGAGCGCGGCGGCGACATCCAGCCGGACAGCGTGGAAATTCCCTGCTGGCGTCATGCCCTGATCAGTTTTCCGCATCCTCTGCTTCAGGAGGGACTGGTGATTCTCGACACGCCGGGGTTGAACGCCCTGGGTTCGGAGCCCGAACTGACCCTGAGCATGCTTCCCAGTGCCCAGGCAGTGCTGTTCGTCCTGGCCGCCGATACCGGCGTGACCAAAAGCGATATGGACATGTGGCAAAAGCACGTTCACGGGTTGGACGGCAGCCAGCAGCGCCACGTGGCGGTGGTGATGAACAAAATCGATACGCTGTGGGACGATCTCCAGACCGACGACGGCATTGACCGTTCCATCCATTCCCAGGTTACGGAAACCGCCAAGATTCTCAAGGTTCAGGAGGATTTGATCTTCCCCCTGTCGGCCAAGCAGGCGCTGCTGGCGAAAGTGAAAAGGGATGACGCCTTGTTGGAGAAAAGCCGCCTGAAACGGCTGGAAAACTATCTGGCCACCGACGTCATGCGCAGCCGTCGGGGAATCCTCCGGAAGGCCGTCACCCAGGGAATGGGGCATCTGCTCTCCGAGTCGCTGACCGTGGTACGCAGCGAAGCGGAGCAACTGCAGAAACAATTGAAAGAACTGCGCCAGCTGGACAGCAAGAACAGCGACATGACCACCCAGCTGATGGAGGAAACCCGCGCCCAGCAGGCCAAGTACCTGAAGAGCGTGGACAGCTTCCAGGCCAGCCGCCGGGTGTTCGCGATGCAGGCGAAACGGATGCTGGAGGTATTGTCACCCAAGCGGGTGGACGAGGTCATCAAGAAGCATACCCGCTCCATGGAAGCCAGTTTCACCACCTATGGCATGAAGCAGGCCATGAAGGCGGTGTTCGACGAGCTGGCGGCGATTCTCGGTGAGGGGGTCGGGGTGGTCGACGATACCCAGGGGTTGGTCAACAACATCTACCACAAATTCGCCGAGGAACACGGTTACGGGGATTTGCAGGCCCCGATGTTCTCGATCCGGGATTACCAGGTCACGCTGGCGGATTTGTTCCAGGAAGGGGAAAATTTCCGTACCAGCATGTCCTCGACCCTGATGGAACAGCATCTGGTCATCCAGAAACTGTACGTGACCATCCTCTCCAAGGCCCGCAAGCTGCTTCACCAGATCCACCAGGAAACGGCCAACTGGAGCGCGGTCGCCCTGTCCCCGCTGGTCCATCAAATCAAGGAGCACAAAAAGCTGATCGAACAGCGCCTGGCGGTATTGCGCAAGGTCAACCAGTCCAAGGAGTCGCTCGAAGGCGAGATCGAAAAGCTCGAGCGCTCGCTGGCGCCGGTGCAGATCCAGCAGCAGGAGCTGGAGGCCATTTTGGCATTGATCGAGGGAGAGGGCGCTTCCGAAACGCCATCGGCCTCCCCGCCGGCAGCAGAGATCGCGGTCGCCTCCTGAGCGGATTTCAGAGCCTGCGGTATGCCAGATCGGTGACCGGGTGCCCCAGACGCCGCCCCCGCCGTTCGTATTTGGTCTGGGGACGGGGTGGGATCCGGGCGGTCACATCGGTGGACACGAGGCGTGGGCAGGTGGCCACTGCGGCGCGCATGTGCCGGGCGTAATCGGGCCAGTCGGTCGCCAGATGCAGAATCCCGCCCGGCTGCAGTTTCTCGGCCAGAAGGGCGACGAACGCCGGCTGGATCAGACGGCGCTTGTGGTGGCGTTTCTTGGGCCAGGGATCGGGAAAGAAAATGTTGATGCGCTGGCACAGCTCGGCGCCGATGGCCGTTTCCAGCACCTCCACCGCATCGGCACAGTAAACCCGGACGTTGTCCAGTCCGCGCTTTTCCAGTTCCAGCAGCAAATGCCCCACCCCGGGGCGGTGGACCTCGATGCCGAGATAGTTGAACTGCGGATAGGTGGCGGCCATCTGTACCAGGCTTTCGCCGTTGCCGAAACCGATTTCCAGGATCAGCGGGGCGCTGCCGGGATAGACCGCCTGGGGTTGAAGCGGAATCTCCGGCGTCAGGCCGTAACGGGGCCAGAGTACGTCAAGGGCGCGTTGTTGGGCCGGGGTCAGGCGCCCTTCGCGGCGGACGAAGCTGCGGATACGCCGTTTCAGCTGACTTGTTGCAGGTATTTCAGCCATTGGGTTGCCGCTTTGCGGGTCGATGGGAATTGCCGGGCCCGTGCGAACGCCTTGCGCGCCGCCTCGGTCCGGCGGGTTTCGAAATAGGCGCTGCCCAGCAGCAGCCAGGCCTGACCCGGATCGCGCAGACCGCCCTTTTTCAGAGCAGTTTCGAGCGCGCCGATGGCGTCCTGCCAGGCTTCCCGTTCCAGGTGCAGCTGGGCCAGGCGCAGCCAGGGCTGGCCGTTGCCGCTGAGGCGGGCGGCCCGCTGCAGGGCGGTGACGGCGCGTTGGAATTCGCGGGCCTCGATCCAGGTGTCGGCGAGCAGGCGCCAGTTGCGGTAACTGGATTTGACCTGCCGGTCTTTGAGCGCCTGTTGCAGGCGTTCCCCGGCGAGATAGGGCACATGTACCAGCCGGAGCAGATTGACCAGGTTGAGAATCTCCGGTTCCTGGTCCAGCAGGCCGAGAAAGTGTTCCAGCTCGGCGACCGCGGCGGCGTTGAAGCGCTTTCCGGCCAGGTTGTAGAGGCCGGCCAGTTGCCGCCAGTACTTTTCCTGCTTGGGATGGCGGCGGATGAGGGTTCTCAGGTCGGCGATCGCGGCGTTGTAACGCTTGAGCTGATAATTGATGCCGATCCGCAGCTGCAGCCACTCGTCCCTGGGGCGGTCGGCTTTGGCGATGGCCTGGTTCAGCTGGGCGAGGGCTGCCCGGTAACGTTCCAGACGGGTATAGACCTGGGCCAGCAGCAGGTGATCCTCGGCGCGGATCTCCGGTTGGGTTTTCAGCCACCGTTCCAGCAGGGCGGCGGCCTGGCGCGGCTGATCCAGGGCGAGGTAGAGCTGTCCCAGGGTTCTAAGCGCTTCACGGGCCTGAGATTGTGGCAGGGCACCGCTGTCGAGCGCCTGCTGCAGGTAACGGGCGGCCTGGCGGTAATCTCCCTTGGCGGCATAGGCGGCGCCCAGAGCGCGAAGCAGCAGGGCCTTTTCCGCCTTGGCGCCGGTTTTTTTCCAGGCGCTGTCGCAGCAGTTGGATCGCCTGATCGTAATGGCGCTGATCGAGCAGTTTTCCGGCCTTTTCCAGGGTGCGAAAGGTCTGCGGGCTGACCTGCGCCGCCTGGGCAGCCGCTGCGAGCGAGAGCGTGAGAAGGAAAGAAAGCAACCGGCGGCGCATGGTCATTTCTGTAGTTTGAATTCCAGAACCTGGACCGCACGCTGGGCCGTCGGCCGGCCGTCGGCGATCAGGGGCTTGAATTTCCAGAGCGAGATCGCCTTGATGGCGGCCCGTTCGAAGACGCCTTTGGGATGGGATTCCACCACTTTGACATCGGTGACGGTGCCTTCCGGGGTGATGGTGAATTCCAGTTTGACCCACCCCTCGATCCGGCGCATCCGGGCCCGCATCGGATAACGCGGCTTAATGCGCACCAGCGGGATCACCTGGCCGCTGGCCTTGGGACCGGCTTTGGCGACGTCGATCCCCGCCAGCAGCGATCCCTGCAGCCGGCTCGACAGGGGAACGTCCAGCGCTGGGATGTCGATGTCCGGGGTGACGTTGGCCACCGGTCTGGGGGTGGCCAGCTGTGGCTGGGGTGGCGGCGGCTCCTTCTCCGGCGGTTTGGGCGGGGGACGCCGAGTGGGGGGCGGCGGTTTGGGCGCCTGCTTGAGGCGGATGAAATCCACCAGCCGCCTGGCCTCGGTCTTTTGCAGCTCCAACTGGCCACCCTGGACCATCAGCGCCATCAACCAGAACAGACCCAGGGTGATGGCCGATCCCAGCAGCAGCGCCGGTAGCCAGAGATGACGGGGAGAAGGCGTCATCGCGGTTCTGCGGTGGCGGCGATGGCCATGTCGGTAACCCCGGCCAGACGGATTTGATCCATCACCCGGGTCAGGATGCTGACCTTGGCGTCCCGGTCGGCGGCGATGATGACTGTCCCGAGGGGGTTCTCGGCCCGCAGCCGGGCGACGACGGCGCGAACCGCGCGGATGTCCACCGGCCGCTTGTCGATCCAGATTTCCCCGTTTGCCTTGATGGCGACGACGATGTTGCCGTGCTCCTGGCGCTCGGCGGTTTGGGCACTGGGGCGGTTGACCTCGATGCCGGCTTCCTTGACGAAGGAGGTGGTGACGATGAAGAAAATCAGCATGATGAAAATGATGTCGAGCATCGGGGTCAGGTTGATTTCCCCGCTGTCGTCATCGGCTGGCTGGTAACGGTGGCGTCGCATCATTCGAAGTGGAGCTGGTCGCTCAAGTGGCGGGTTGCGGCTTCCACCCGTCTTTCAATCCGCTGGCTGGCATACAACCCGGCGATCGCCAGGGTCATGCCGGCCAGGGTGGGCAGGGTGGCGTGGGAGATGTGGGTCGCCATGGCGCGGGCGTTGCCGGTGCCGAACACGGCCAGGGCGTCGAACATGTGGATCATGCCGTTCACGGTTCCGAACAGCCCCAGCAGCGGGCTCAGGGAGACGAGGACCTTGATCAGCGGCAGGGTGCGGCGCAGCTGCAGGCGGGCTTCGGAAATCAGGCGTTCGCGGATCTTGAGCGCGTACCAGGAGTGTTTGTCCCGGCGCTGGTGCCAGCGCTGCAGCCATTGGCGCTGCAAGCGCGGATAGACCCAGAGGAAAAACAGATAACGCTCCGTCACCAGGGTCCACAGCATCACCGCGGCCACCAGGATCAGCTTGACCACCGTCCCCCCCTGGGCGATGAAATCGTTGACGGCCTCGATCCACGCCATCGTCATCCGCGGTGTTTTTCCAGGATCTGGCTGACCAGCCCCGCGCTTTGCTCCTCCAGGATCAAAATGATCGTGCGGCTGCGGCTGGCCAGGAGGGCGTGGAGGAACAGCAGCGGGATCGCCACCGCAAGCCCCAGCATGGTGGTGACCAGGGCCTGGGAGATGCCGCCGGCCATCAGCTTGGGATCCCCGGTGCCGAACAGGCTGATCGCCTGGAAGGTCTGGATCATGCCGGTGACGGTGCCGAGCAGACCGAGCAGGGGAGCGACGGCGGCGAGCAGTTTCACCAGCGACTGGCCCCGCTCCAGCGGCGGGATCTCCCGCAGGATCGCCTCGTCGAGCAGCGCTTCCAGGGTTTCGGGATCGGTGCTTTTGGCGCCCAGCGCCGTCAGGAAGATGCGGCCCAGGGGATTGTCGTCGCGCGGTTGTTCCACTTCCTCCAGCTGTGCCTCCACCCGTTTGCCGACACGCCACAGCACCGTCAGGCGGACGGCGACGATCACCAGCCCGATCGCGCCCAGCGCCAGGATGATGTAACCGATCAGTCCGCCCTGCTGAATGCGTTCCCAGACATTCGGAGTGTGGGTCAGCATTTCCAGGAGCACGCCCCGGGTCGGGTCGATGGCCACCGGCGCCCGGTCACCCTGGGCGCTTAGAAAGTCGCGGGCCAGCCTCAGCGGTTTGCCCTCAGGCTGGCGCGACAGCACCATCAGCTGTTCGGTTTCCGGCAGATAACGCAGATAGCCGGGCGCGGCAATGGCATTGAAGACGCCGATGCGAACCACGTCGGTTTCGAAGGGTTTGCCGTCACTGGCGAGAATCTCCCGCTGAAAGCGGACCACTTTGCCGGCTTCGGTCATTTCCTCCAGCATCAAGGTCCAGAGGGTCTGCAGCTGTTCCAGAGTGGGCAGGCGCTTGCTGTCGGCGATGGGCGCCAGCCTGGCGGCCCGCCCCGGGTACTGGGCCGAAACCAGCGACTGCTGCAAATCGGCCTTCAGATCGCCGGCGACCTGGCGCACGGTGCCGACGATTTCCCCCAAGACCCCGCTGCTGGCCTGGAGTTTCTCTTCCAGTTCCAGCAGAGCCTGGCGGTTGGTTTCGAACTCGGCCTTGAGATCCTCGGCCTGTTTCTCCAGTGCCTTGAGCCGGGCTTTGGCCTCGGCCAGCAATTGCTGGCGGCGCTGTTTCTCTGCCAGAAAACGGGCTTCGCGCTGCCTGTCCACCTGGGACAGCCGGGTCTGCTGGCGTTTGACTTCGGCCAGCAGCTGGTCGAGATCCGCCGCCGCTGCGCTGATGGGAAGAAGCAGACACGCCGCCAGCAGCCAGGTCGGGAATCTCATTTCGCCTCCTCTGCGGTCGGCAGCGGCAGGGTCAGCAGGTCGGGGGCGGCCTCCTTGCGGGCGATGCGCAGCCCCTCGCGGATGGTGCGGCGGTAGTCGTCGGGCAGTGTTTCCCAGCGTTTCTGGCGCGGGTTCCAGAAGCCGGAGGTTTCCCCGTCGAGGGTCTGATAGAACAGGGCGACCCGGCCGATGCGGAGGAAGTCCACCGGACGCTTTTCGCCCTCCAGGGCCAGTTCGTCACGATAGGCCTCGATGGTCTTGGCGTAATCGTTTTCTATCTGATACGCCTCGAGGATGCGGCGGAACTTCTCCGCCGTGGAAACCTCGGCGGAGTCGAGCATGGCTTTGAGCTGGTCGATCCGCTGGCGCCGTTCCTCGGGCAGGAAGGGGGTGTCCAGGGCGACGAAACGGTCCAGGGTGTTGACCATTTCCAGCATCAGAGGGACGATTTCGCGCTCGGCGCGGGCGATTTCCTCCAGCTGGCGGGCCAGCTCGGCCTTTTCCCGGCGCTGGGATTCCACCAGCTTTTGCAGGTGGGCGACGTAAGTCTTCAAGGTTTCAGCCTCCCGCAGGGTGCGCCGGTATTCGTCGAGCATCCGCCGGGTGGCGTCGTCCAGACGGTCGATGCGTTTCTGGCTTTGGGCGGCCTGCTGGAGGGTCTGGGTTTCGGTGCGGATGGCCTGATCCAGCGGGTCTGCCGTCAGTCCTTCGGCAACCAGAAGTGTGAGCGCGATCCACGTCCCGTTTCGAAGCATGCCTTGTCTGCCTGTGCTTAAATGGTCGGAAACCTTATCATATTGCTGTTAAAATACAACCGTTTGCAGGGCGGCTTGTAAATGATTGCAAGCTCTCCTAAGATAAATCGTTTTCGTTGCAGCTTCTGGCTGCAATCATGGTGCCCAATCTGTTCCACGAGGATAACCAATCATGAAAGCCGGTATTCATCCCGAATACAAAGAAGTCACCATCACCTGCAGCTGCGGTAACGTGATTCACACCCGTTCGACCCTGGGGCGCGACATTCATGTGGAGGTCTGTTCCGCCTGCCATCCCTTCTACACCGGCAAGCAGAAGATCGTCGATACCGCCGGTCGGGTGGACAAGTTCCGGCGCAAGTACGGCGGCAAATAAGGCCGATGGCCGACGTCAAGACCGTCCAGATCCGCGATCCCGCCAGCGGGAACGCTGCCGAGCTGCCGGTGTTGGAAGGCAGGCTGGGACCGGCGGTGATAGACGTGCGTGGTCTGCCGGGAAAGCTGGGCTATTTCAGTTACGATCCCGGCTTCGTCTCCACGGCCAGCTGCCGGAGCGCGATCACCTACATCGACGGTGACGAGGGCACGTTGCTGTATCGGGGCTATCCGATCGAGCAACTGGCCCGCCACAGCTCCTTCCTCGAGGTAGCTTACCTGTTGATGTTCGGTGAGCTGCCCAAGCATGAGGAATTACAGTCCTTCGCCGCCGACATCCGCCAGGAGGCGATGATTCACGAAACCCTGCGCAAGTTCTTTGAAGGGTTTCATTATGATGCCCATCCCATGGCGATGATGGTGGGGGTGGTCGGTTCCCTGTCCGCCTTCTATCACAGCGAGCTGGACATGGGGGATCCGCACCAGCGCCGGGTGTCAGCCATCCGCATGCTGGCCAAGATGCCCACCATCGCGGCGGCCTGCTACCGGCATTCGGTAGGCCTGCCTTTCGTCTATCCCCGCGCCGATCTGGGCTATTGCGAGAACTTTCTCAACATGATGTTCTCGGTGCCCTCGCTCCATCTGGGCGGGGATGAGGCCTGGTATCTGGATCCGGTCGCGGTCGATACCCTGGATCTGTTGTTCATCCTGCACGCCGATCACGAGCAGAATGCCAGCACCTCCACCGTGCGCCTGGCCAGCAGCACCGGCGCCAACCCCTACGCCTGCATCGCCGCTGGCATCGCCGCCCTGTGGGGTCCTGCTCACGGAGGCGCCAACGAGGCGGTCCTGGGCATGCTGGAGGAGATCGGCACCCCGGAACGCATCCCGGAATACATTGCCCGTGCCAAGGACAGGAACGACCCGTTCCGGCTGATGGGCTTCGGTCACCGGGTGTACAAGAATTACGATCCGCGGGCGCAGATCATCCGCAAAGCCTGCCACGACGTGCTGGCGCGCTTCTCGCCAAACGAGCCGCTGTTCGAACTGGCGATGCGTCTGGAGGAGATCGCCCTCCACGACGAGTATTTCATTGAGCGGCGGCTGTACCCCAACGTGGATTTCTATTCCGGCATCATCTACAAGGCCCTCAACATCCCGGTCAACATGTTCACAGTGATGTTCGCCATCGCCCGGACCGCCGGTTGGGTGGCGCACTGGCTGGAATTGAAGGCCGATCCCGAGCAGCGCATCGGCCGGCCGCGGCAGCTGTACGTCGGCGCGCCGCGGCGGGATTACCGGCCGATCGAGCAGCGTTAGTCCGCGGTTTCCGCTAGCAGGCGCCGCAGGGCCTTGATGGGGGCGCGCGGCGGCGTCTGTCTACCCATCTGCCGCAGAGCCTTGGGAGGCAGCAAGCGGGTTTCCACGGCCAGGCCGTGCCAGTCGAGGGTCAGCACCGGAATTTGGCAGGTCTGGCCGTTGAGTTTGACCGGGACGTCCGCCTCCTGACGGTAGGGAACGCCGTTTTCCTCCAGGGCCCAGATGACCGCTTCCGGAGTCTCGGGAAACAGTTGCAGCTGGATGGGCTGGTGTTCCCCGGCGGTGCCCGCCAGGACCGCGCCGGTCAGGTGGGGGGAGAACTCTTCCAGGAAGGTCATCACCTCCAGCGCCATCCGGCGCAGGTGGCGGATGAACTGCGGCTGGTGGCGGAAGCGGAAGATGCGGTGGTAGTCCTGCAGGGCGGCGGTCACGCTGTCGTCGTCCGGCAGATTCTGGCCCCAGTCCAGTCCCAGCCGCTCGGCGGCCTTGCGTTTGGCGACCGCGTAATCGTTGACCCCTTCCTCAATGATGATGCGGGCGCTGAGCTGGGCGACGCGGATGCGGTTGCGTTGGGTGTGCATGGCTAGAACAGCTCATTGAGCAGGCTTTCACTTTGTTCTCCGCTGGCGGCCGGCTGATAGGGGGGGAGATTCTCTACCCGGAAGAGCTCCGGGATACCGTCTTCATGGGTGCGCAGCCCCGTCTGGGGATCGATGCGCGCGGTGACGATGCCTTCCGGTTGGGGGAAGGTGTATTCCGGCCGGCCGTCGAGGGCCACTTTCATATAATCGATCCAGATCGGCAAGGCCGCATGGGCGCCGGTTTCGCCGCGGCCGAGCGGGGTGCCGTCGTCGAATCCCACCCAGGCGATCGCCACCAGCGGCGGGGCATAGCCATTGAACCAGGCATCGCGCTGGTCGTTGGTGGTGCCCGTCTTGCCGGCCAGGTCGCCACGGCCCAGCTGCTTGGCGCGGACGGCGGTTCCCCGCCGTACCACGTCCTGGAGCATGGAGTGCATGAGGTAATGGACCCGGGGTTCGACGATGCGGGGGGCGGCATGGTCGCAGCCGTCGCAGGCGCGGGCCGGTTCGGCCTGGGTGATGACGGTGCCGTCGCGGCGTTCGATCCGTTCGATCAGATAGGGTTCGATCCGGAAACCGCCGTTGGCGAAGGTGCTGAACACCCTTCCCATGTCCCACAGGCTGGCGGTGCCGCTGCCCAGCGCGAGGGAGGGCGTGCGCGGCAGTTGCTCGGGGCGGAAGCCGAAGCGCAGCGCGGTGTCGATGACCCGGTCCAGGCCGATCCGCCGCAGCAGGCGGATGGAAACCAGGTTGCGGGAATTGCGCAGCGCCACCCTAAGGCGGGTGGGACCGTAGAATTTGCCGCTGTAATTCTCCGGCCGCCACTCGCTCTCGCCGTTGGCGTAGACGATAGGCGCGTCGTTGATGACCGTGGCCGCGGTCATTCCCGCCTCGAGGGCGGCGGTATGGAGTATGGGCTTGAAGCCGGAACCGGGCTGGCGCTGGGACTGCACCGTCCGGTTGAATTTGCTCAGGGAGAAGTCATAGCCGCCCACCATGGCCCGTACCGCACCGCTGCGGCTGTCCAGCGACAGCAGCGCCCCCTGTACCTGGGGGATCTGCGCCAGGCGCCACGCCCCCGTTTCGTCCCGGCGGACCCGGATGACATCGCCGGGACGGAGTTGCGACAGCCGCTTGCGGGAAGTCCGGTAGGCCCACGCCAATCCCTTGCGGTCGAGCCGGATCGTCTTCCCCGAGGCGAGCAGGACAGTCAGACGGGTGAGCTCGGGGTCGATGGCGAGCACTTGGGCGGCCACGGTGGCGCCTGCCGGGGTGTGGTCTTGCAGCGCCTGCAGGCGCTCGGATTCGGGCAGGGAAGGATCGATGTGGCCCTCCTGCCCCCGGTAGCCGTGGCGTTCGTCGTATCGGTGCAGGCCGGTGCGGACGGCGCTTTGGGCGGCCCGCTGCAGGCGGCTGTCGAGGGTGGTGATCACCCGGTATCCGGCGGTATAGATTTCATCCCCGAAGCGTTGGTGGAGCTGATTGCGGACCTGTTCGGCGACGTAGGGCGCATCCAGCTGGCGCGAAGGGGCAAGCGCTTGGTGCAGGGAGGCGGTCAGCGGCTGCCGCAGGGCCTGGCGATACTGGTCATCGTCGATGAATCCCAGCTCGTGCATGCGGCGCAGGACGTAATCGCGCCGCAGCCGCGCCCGCTGCGGATCGGAAATGGGGTTGAAGCGCGACGGCGCCTTTGGCAATCCTGCCAGCATGGCCATTTCGGGCAGGGTCAGCTGCTCGAGGGTTTTGCCGTAGTAGATCTGTGCGGCGGCGGCGATGCCATAGGCGTGATGGCCCAGATAGATCTTGTTGAGATACAGTTCCAGGATCTCGTCCTTGGACAGCACCTGTTCCATCTTCAGGGCCAGGAGGATCTCCTTGAACTTGCGTTCATAGGTTTTTTCTGGGCTGAGGAAAAAATTGCGGGCCACCTGCATGGTGATCGTGCTGCCGCCCTGGCGTTTGTGTCCGGTGCGCAGCAGTTCCCAGGCCGCCCGCAGCAGTCCCTGCGGATCGACGCCCGGATGCTGATAGAAGCGGTCGTCCTCGGCAGCCAGGAAGGCCTGAACCAGCGGCCTGGGGACTTCCCCGATGGCGACCGGGACGCGTTTCTTGTCCCCGAAAACGGCGATCAGGCGACCGTCCCGGCTGTAGATTTCCAGGGGGGTCTGCAGTTCCACGTGTCGCAGGCTCTCGGGGTCGGGCAATTGCGCCTGCAAACGCCGATATTCGATGAAACCGAAGCCAAGGCCGACGGCGGCGGCGATGAGGATGAGCTCGAACAGCCCGATCAGGAATTTGCGCATGGAGGGTCCGGAGATTTGCGACGTGCTTTTCAAAATGGCGAGAAGAAACCCGGCATCCTGCCGGAAATTTTTTTTTAACTATACTACAACCTGTGACTGAACTAAGACCGACGCGCCCGTCCGCCGTTCCGGGGCGCGCAGCTGCATAGGACGACATCGTGATGTTATTCAGACGCAAGCAACCGCCGGTTCTCGGCATCGACATCAGTGCGGCCGCGGTCAAGCTGATCGAGTTGGGGCGCAGCAACGGGCGTTACCGGGTGGAGAGTTATGGGGTCGAGCCCCTGCCGCCCAACGCCGTGGTCGACAGGAATATCGCCGATGTCGAGGCCATCGGCCGGGCGATCAAGGCGGCGGTGAAGAAGTCGGGAACACGGCTGAAGCACGCTGCCGTGGCGGTTTCCGGTTCCGCGGTGATCACCAAGACGATCACCCTGCCCGCCGAGTATTCCGAGCAGGATCTGGAGGATCAGATTCAGCTGGAAGCGGAGCAGTACATCCCTTATTCCCTCGACGAGGTCAGCCTCGATTTCGAGGTGCTCGGACCCAACGCCAAGAATCCGGAGATGAACGACATTCTGCTGGCCGCGTCGCGGCGGGAGAACGTCGACAACCAAGTCGCGGCGTTAGAGCTGGCGGGCCTGAAGGCGGCCATCGTCGATGTGGAAGCCTGTGCGCTCGAGAATGCCTTTACGCTGATAGAGACCCAGCTGGCGCAGTATCGCAAAGGCGGGGCGATCGCGCTCGCGGATGTGGGGGCAACGACGACCACCTTCAACGTCATTCACGAGGGGCGGATCATTTATACCCGCGAACAGGGCTTCGGCGGCCGCCAGCTGACCGAGGAGATCCAGCGCCGCTACGGGCTTTCCTACGAGGAGGCGGGGCTGGCCAAGAAGCACGGGGGGCTGCCGGACAGCTACGTGCGCGAGGTCCTCGAGCCCTTCAAGAATGCGATGGCGCAGCAGATCGGCCGTTCGCTGCAGTTCTTCCTGTCCTCCAGCGCCCACCGGGATGTGGACGTGCTGGTGCTGGTCGGAGGGTGTGCCTCCATTCAGGATGTTGACCGGCTGGTGGCGCAGAAGCTGGGGATTCCGGCCGTCGTGGCGAATCCGTTCGTGAACATGGCCCTGGCCAGCCGGGTGGATGCCCAGGCGCTGCGTCAGGACGCTCCGGCGATGATGATCGCCTGTGGTTTGGCTTTGAGGAGTTTCGACTGACATGGCGCGGATAAACTTACTTCCTTGGCGTGAAGAACGGCGGCGCCGGCAGCGCCAGGAATTTTTCATCGCCATCGGCTTGGGGGTGGGGCTGACGGTGGTCGTCATGACCGGCATCCATCTGTATCTGGCGGACCGGATTGAGTATCAGGAAATGCGCAACCGCTATCTCAAATCGCAGATCTCCGTGCTCGACCGCAAGATTCGCGAGATCCGCGATCTGGAGAAGAAGCGGGATCTGCTGATCTCCAAGATGGAGATCATCCAGCGCCTGCAGTCCAGCCGCCCGGAGATCGTCCACCTGTTCGATGCTTTGGCGCGCACCGTCCCCGAAGGGGTCTATCTCAACAAGATCGTGCAGAAGGGCGACCATCTGACGGTCACCGGCATCGCCCAGTCCAATGCCCGGGTTTCCGCCTACATGCGCAACATCGAGGCTTCCCCCTGGATGGAAAAGCCGAAATTGAAGGTCATCGAATCCAAATCCAAGTCCAAGCATGAAAGGCAGGGGCACTTCACCCTGGAGATCCGCCAGCAACACCCCAAGGCCGGTCAGGCGGGAGGCGCGTCATGAATCTAGCGGAGATCAACTGGGACCTGGAAGCGGCGGGAACCTGGCCCTGGCCGGTCAAGCTGGCCGCCATCTTGATCCTTTCCCTGGCGGTGGCGGGCGGATGGTTCTATTACGACACCCAGGATCAGCTCGCCCAGCTGGAACAGTCCCGCAAGCAGGAGGCCAGCCTGAAGCAGACGCTGGAAATCAAGCAGAAGAAGGCGGCCAACTTGGATGCCTACAAGGCGCAGCTGGCGGAAATGGAGAAGGCCTTCGGCAACATGCTGCGGCAGCTGCCGAACAAGGCGGAAGTTCCGGCGCTGCTGGTGGACGTCTCCCAGACCGGCCTAGCCAGCGGGCTGGAATTCGAGCTGTTCCATCCCCTAGGTGAGATAAAGAAGGAGTTTTATGCCGAGCTGCCCATCAAGGTCCGGGTGATCGGCAATTACGAACAGCTGGGCACCTTCGTCAGCGGTTTGGCGGGACTGCCGCGGATCGTCACTGTGCACAACGTCTCCATCGATCCCCTCAAGAGCGGTGACCGCCTGGTCATGAACGCCGTGATCAAGACCTATCGTTACCTTGAGGACGAAGAAGTCACCGGGCAGAAACGGCGCAAGAAAGGCAGAAGGCGGGGTAGAAAGTGATGTTCAAGCGTATGCGCAAGGCTATGGCGTTGATTCCGGCTGTTTTCCTGGTCGGCTGCGGGGATCGGGATATCTCCGATCTCGAAGCCTATGTCGCGGAGGTCAAGGCCCGTCCCAAGGGCAGCATCGAACCGCTGCCGGAGATCAAGATCATGGAGACTTTCGTCTTCGACCCCGAAGGGCTGCGCGATCCCTTCGCACCGGCCAAACAGGCGCTGCCGCCCCAGGTGGCGGCTGGCGGCAGCGGCATCAAACCCGATCCTACCCGTCCCAAAGAGCCTTTGGAAGCCTACGATCTGGACAGCCTGCGCATGGTCGGGACGGTGAAGAAGGACGCCATCCTGTGGGCCCTGATCCAAACCGGGGAGGGGACGATCTACCGGGTCAGGACGGGCAATTACCTGGGCAAGAATCACGGTCGTATCGTGCGTATCACCGAGGAAGGGATCGATCTGGTGGAGATCTTCCCCGACGGCCCGGGTACGTGGCGGGAACGGCAGGCGAGTCTGGCCCTGGCGGAATGACCGGCAATGAATTTCAAGCAACGATAGAGGGTAGTGACGCATGTTGGGTAACGACAGCACGGTAAACGGCGGCGGGGTGAAGGTCGGATGGCGGATGTTGGCCTGGACCTTATGGTTGTTCTTGGCCTTTGCGGCCCAGGCTCAGGAAAATCAGCTCAAAGACATTCAATTCTCCACGCTCCCCGGCGACAAACTGCAGATGCGTTTCGTATTCACCGCCGGGGCGGTTGAGCCCAAGGTCTTCCACACCGATAACCCGGCCCGGATCGTTCTTGATTTTCCCGGCGTGCGCAATGGTCTGGCCCGGAAGGCGTTGACTGTGAACACCGGCGTCGTCACCCAGGTGAACGTGATCGAAGGCGGCGGCCGCACGCGGGTGGTCGTCAACCTGGTGGCGCCGGCGCCCTATCGGGTGGAATCGAGGGATAAGGAAGTCCACCTGCTGTTGGAAAGCGTCGGCGCGGTGGCGACCACGGTGACCCGTCCGGCCGCCCAGGCGGGGTTGCCGGCCCAGCGGATCGAGAAGGTCGATTTCCGCCGTGGGCCTTTGGGTGAAGGCCGGATTCTGGTGTTTCTGGCCCAGCCCAACACCCTGGTCGATCTGCGCGAGGAAGGGGGGAAGGTGATTGCCACCTTCCTGCGCACCCAGCTGCCCCCCAAATGGGCCAAAGAGCTGGACGTGATGGATTTTGCGACGCCGGTCAAGCAAATCAAGATTTTCCAGGACGGCCCCAACGTCCTCATGGTGATCACCCCGGCGACGCCGGACTACGAATACCTTTCCTATCAGTCCGACCGCCTGCTGACCATCGAATTCCGTCCCCTGACCCGGGCGCAGAAGGAAGAGAAGAAGAAAAAGAAGTTTCCCTATACCGGCGAGCGTCTGTCGCTCAACTTCCAGGACATTCCAGTCCGTTCGGTGCTGCAGATCCTGGCGGACTTCACCGGGCTCAACATCATCGCCGCCGATACCGTCAAGGGCAACGTCACCCTGCGCCTCAACAACGTGCCCTGGGACCAGGCGCTGGATCTGGTGCTCAAGGCCAAGGGGCTGGGCAAGCGCCGGGAGGGCAACGTGATCTGGGTGGCGCCGCTGGACGAAATCATCAAGCTGGAAAAGAAGGAACTGGAGCACGTTCAGTTCCGCCAGCAGAAGGAGCCGCTTAAGACCGAAATCATCCAGCTCAATTACGCCAAGGCGGCGGATGTGATGAAGGTGCTGAAGGGCATGCAGAAAACAACCACCACCAGCAAGACCCAGAGCGGCAGCACCCAGGGGGTTTCCCAGTATGCCGGCACCTTCGAGGAGACGGAGACAAACGAAGAAACCATCGCCGGTGGTTCGATCCTGTCGCCCCGCGGTGAGGTGAACATCGACGCACGCACCAACATCCTCCTTGTCAAGGACACGCCCACCAACCTGGAGGCGGTCCGCAAGCTGGTGCGGACGCTCGACCGCCCGGTGCGCCAGGTGCTGATCGAATCGCGGGTGGTGATCGCCGAGGATGGCTTCAACCGGGAGTTGGGAGTCAAACTGAACGCCGCCAAGCAAAGCGGTTCCCCGGGTCACCGTCAATCAATCATCGGTGGCGTTCTCGGGAACAACAATGGCATCGTCGATTTGCCGGCGTCTATTGGTACCGGTGCCGGCGGTGGAATGGGGATTGCTATCTTCAAACTAAACAAGTTTTTGATGCAGCTGGAATTGTCCGCCCTGCAAGCCGAGAACCGTGGCGATGTCCTGTCCATGCCGCGGGTGGTGACCCAGGACCAGACCAAGGCCAGCATCGAACAGGGGGTGGAGATTCCGTTCCAGACCGTCAGTCAGAACGGGACTCAGACCCAGTTCAAGCAAGCGGTCCTGAAGCTGGAGGTGACACCGCACATCACCCCTGACGACAACGTCATCATGGACCTACTGGTCAAGAAGGACGCCCCTGGGGAAATTACACCCGGCGGGGTGGAGATCAACAAACGGGAAATCAGAACCACCGTTCAGGTCGCCAATGGAGAAACCGTGGTGTTGGGCGGAGTCTATGAGAAAGATCAGCGCAAGACTGTCGATAAAGTGCCGTTCTTCGGCGATTTGCCCGGATTTGGGTTTATGTTCCGCAAAGATGGCAAGAGCAATAAAAAGAACGAATTGCTGATCTTCATCACCCCCAAAGTCCTGAAATCCACCCGTCTGTAAACTGGGAGCGCTGGTTATGAAAACGAAATCCTTGATAGCGGCCGCGGTATTGGCTCAAGTTGCAAATCTGGGCGTTTCTCAGGCGGATTTGTTGGATCAATTGCAGGGCGGCGGCATAGGAGGGGTCAGCCTCGGTGGGACAGGCAGTTCGGATACGGGTGGAAACACGCAGGCCGATGGAACGGCCAATAACACGGGTACAGGGTCGGGGGCGGATCGTGGAAGTCCTGATTCTGGAGATGCCAACCAGGGTGGCGGCGACACCGCTGCCCCCTCGATTTCCGAATTGGAGCCCAATGACAGCCGTGAAACGGCGTTGTTCGATCAGCTGATGCTGACGGCGATCCGGGAGGTGGAGCCGAACGATCATCTCCTGGCGGCGATGCCGATCGAAGCTGGCGCCGTCACCGGGCAGCTGAGCAGTGCATCGGATCAGGACTGGTTCCGCCTGAGAACCACGGCGGCTGATGTCCTGGTGAACCTGGAGGTGCCGGCCGCGCCGGGCGGCGGCAGCTGGCAGCTGAAGCTGATGGATGCCGGCGGCAACGTGCTGTCAAGCTGGCAAACGTTGACGGAAGGGGTTCTGAGGGCTTCCGCCCGGCTGGCGTGGGCCGATACCTATTATCTCTCGGTCACGGCGGCGGGAGACGGCGCCACGCAGGAGGCCTATGTGTTCTCCCTCACCGGAGAGTCCCTGGGCGATCCGGGAATCCGCAATCCGCTGGCGAATTTCCACGACGTGGAAGTGGAGTCGAACGATACCCCTGATCAGGCGAATCCTTTGGCTGCCGCAGCGGCGATGCGGGGGCAGTTGCTTTCTGACGATGTTGACTGGTTCCGTTTCGAAGTCGCCGAACCGGGTGATGACATCGCTTTTCTCGAACTGTGTCCTCAGGGTGGTCCATGTGTTTCAGATGAGGGGAGCAGTTGGGTCGCGCTGGTTTTTGATGGCGCCAAGTTGACCCCGGAGATGCTTGGACAGCCTGGTGTCTGTATGGATGGGGATAACGCGATACAAACCCTGCATCTGTATGCCCAGGCGGATTCTGGTGTGTTCGGAGAGGCGCTGATCGCCAGTATCGACCCCAGCTTTGGCGGCAACAATCAGTTGGAATTAGGATTCCATCAGCCGGGGACCTATTATCTCGCCATCCTGACCCGGCTGGAACGAACGGATGATGGTAAAGTGAAATGCACCCAACTTTTCAGCGATGACATGTACCAGTTCAACTTCGCCTTGCGGGGGCTGGCGCCCCTGACGGAGGACAACGCCATGATCGCGACCCTCCAAGGTGAGGAATTGTCGGTTCCCGTCATCCAGGTGGGGGAGCGGCTCTATTCGGCGCGCCTGCAGCGGAGAATCGATCAGGATGGGCAGATGCGTTTCGAGTTGATCGAGGCGGTGCCGCTGAAAAGTGCCTTGGAAAGGCTGGATTATGAGCCTTTGACCGGGCGGCGGACATGGACCACGTTGGAGGGCGACATTGCCCACATTCCCCTGGTGGAATTCAACGGCCGCTATTATGCGGCGGATCTGCAAATCTCGCAGGAGGGAGGAAAGACGGTGCTGCGGGTATTGCGCGCGAACCGTTTGGATTGACACCGATCGAGACGGGAGCGCGCCTGCCGCGCTCCCTTCTTTTCCTCATAGCGCGGCGATCCGATCTTGCTGCGCCTTGAGTTGAGCCAGCTGGCCTTCCAGTTCCGCCAGTTTCTGGCGCTCCTTCTCCACAACCTCTGCCGGCGCCTTCTCCACGAACTTGGGATTTTTGAGCTTGCCCGCCACCCGCGGCAGTTCCTTTTCGATGCGGGCGATCTCCTTGGCCAGGCGCTGCAGTTCGGCTTCCTTGTCGATGAGGCCGGCGAGGGGAATGAGGATCTTCAGTTCGTCCACCAGGGAGATGGCCGCCTCCGGCGGGGTTTCGCCGGCCTCGAGCCAGCGGACCGATTCCACCCGGGCGAAGCGTTCCAGATAGGGACGCCAGCGTTCCACCCGCTCGCGGTCGTCGGTCGATCCGTCCTGGAGGATGACCGGAAGCGGTTTGCTCGGGGTGATGTTCATCTCCCCGCGGATGCGGCGGATGCCGAGAATGAACTGCTGCAGCCAGGCCACCTCGCCTTCGGCTGCGGCATCGCGCCGGCCGGAGTCCGGCAGGGGGAAGGGCTGCAGCATGATGGTGTCGCCGTCGATGCCGGCGATGTCCTTGGCCTTCTGCCAGATCTCCTCGGTGATGAAGGGGATGATCGGGTGGGCCAGGCGCAGGAACGCCTCCAGCACTTCGATGAGGGTTTGGCGGGTGGCGCGCTGCTGGGCCGGGGTGCCTTCCGCCAGGGATACCTTGGCCAGCTCCAGATACCAGTCGCAGTATTCGTCCCACAGGAACTCGTAAGTCGCCTGAGCGGCCAGGTCGAAGCGATAGCCTTCGATCGACTCGATGACGGTCTCTAGCGCCTGCTGAAAACGGGAGCGGATCCAGCGGTCCACCGGCGTCGGCTCGGCCTCGCCCTCGAGATCCTGGTTCTCCGTGTTCATGAACACATACCGGGCCGCGTTCCACAGCTTGTTGCAGAAATTGCGGTAGCCCTCGATCCTTCCCAGGTCGAAGCGGATGTCGCGGCCGGTGGTGGCCAGGGCCGCGAAGGTGAAGCGCAGGGCGTCGGCGCCGTAGGAAGGGATGCCGCTGGGAAACTCCTTGCGGGTCTGCTGCTCAATCTGTCTGGCCATCTGCGGCTGCATCAGCCCGGCGGTGCGCTTTTTCACCAGCGATTCCAGGTCGATGCCGTCGATCAGATCCAGGGGATCGAGGACGTTGCCCTTGGACTTGGACATCTTCTGGCCGTGGGCGTCGCGCACCAGGCCGTGGATGTACACGTCGCGGAAGGGTACGTCGCCCATGAACTTCTGCCCCATCATCACCATGCGCGCGACCCAGAAAAAGATGATGTCGAAGCCGGTCACCAGCACGCTGGTGGGGTAGAAGGTCTCCAGCTCCGGGGTCCTGTCGGGCCAGCCGAGGGTGGAGAAGGGCCACAGGGCCGAGGAGAACCAGGTGTCGAGGACGTCTTCGTCCTGCTTCAGGGGACGGTCGCCGAGACCGTGCTTGTCGCGCACTTCGGCTTCCGAGCGGCCGACGTAGATGTTGCCGTCGGCATCGTACCAGGCCGGAATCCGGTGGCCCCACCAGATCTGGCGGCTGATGCACCAGTCCTCGATGTTCTCCAGCCACTGGTAATAGGTCTTGGTCCAGTTCTCGGGGATGAAGCGGATCTGCCCCTCCTTCACCACCCGCAGGGCCTCTTCCGCCAGAGGGCCGGCCTTGACGAACCACTGGTCGGTGAGATAAGGCTCGATCACCGCTCCGGAGCGGTCGCCGCGCGGCACCTTGAGGACGTGGTCCTCGACCTTTTCCAATAGGCCCAGCTTTTCCAGATCGGCGACGATCTTCCGGCGGGCCTCGAAGCGGTCCAGCCCCCGGTACGAGGGCGGGGCGTTGTCGTTGAGGCGGGCGTCGGGGGTGAAGATGTTGATCTGCGGCAGCCCGTGGCGCTTGCCCACCTCGTAGTCGTTGAAGTCGTGGGCCGGGGTGATCTTGACGCAGCCGGTGCCGAATTCGGGATCGACGTACTCGTCGGCAATGACGGGGATCTCGCGGTCCGTCAGGGGCAGCCGCACGGTCTTACCGATCAGATGCCGGTAGCGCTCGTCTTCGGGGTGGACGGCGACGGCCACGTCCCCGAGCATAGTCTCCGGGCGGGTGGTAGCCACCACCAGATGGCCGGAGCCGTCGGCCAGGGGATAGCGGATGTGCCACAGGTGGCCCTTTTCCTCCTCGGAGATCACCTCCAGGTCGGAGACGGCGGTGTGGAGCACCGGGTCCCAGTTCACTAGGCGCTTGCCGCGGTAGATCAGGCCCTCCTCGTAGAGGCGCACGAACACCTCGCGCACCGCCCGCGACAGCCCCTCGTCCATAGTGAAGCGCTCCCGCGACCAGTCCACCGACGCCCCCAGCCGGCGCAACTGGCGGGTGATGGTGCCGCCGGAGTGGGCCTTCCATTCCCACACCTTTTCCAGGAACTTCTCCCGTCCCAGGTCGTGGCGGGTCTTGCCCTCCCGTTCCAGCAGCCGCTCCACCACCATCTGGGTGGCGATGCCGGCGTGGTCGGTGCCCGGCTGCCACAGGGTGTTGTAGCCGCGCATGCGGTGGTAACGGATGAGGGCGTCCATGATGGTGTCCTGGAATGCGTGGCCCATGTGCAGGCTGCCGGTGACGTTGGGCGGCGGAATCATGATGCAGTAGGGTTCGCCCTTGCCGGAGGGGGCGAAGTAGCCGCTTTCCTCCCAGATTTTGTACCAGTGCTGTTCGATCTTGTGGGGGTCGTAGGTCTTTTCCATCGCGCCTGTGTGTCCGCTGTCCGGTAAAATGGAGAAATTTTAACATCTTGTGGCCCCAAGCCCATGTCCGAACCGGTCTATTGGGACGAGGCGGTCGCTTGGCTGGGACGGCGCGATCCGGTGCTGGCCGATCTGATCGCCCGTTATCCCGAGCGCCTGCAGCGCCGGGGCGACAGCTTCCGCACCCTGGTGCGCGCCATCGTCGGTCAGCAGATTTCCATCCGCGCCGCCGACCGGGTGTGGGCGCGCCTGGAGACCGTCCTGCCGGAAGTGACCCCCAGGGCGTTGGCCGCCGCAGAGGAAAGCCACCTGCGCGGGGCGGGTCTGTCGCGTCCCAAGATCCGCTACCTGCGCCATCTGGCCCGCTACTATCTCGACCGCGGCATCAACGATGCCCACTGGCAGGGGCGATCCCTGGCCGACATCCGCCGGGAACTGCTGCAGCTCACCGGTATCGGCCCCTGGACCCTGGAGATGTTCGCCATCTTTCACCTCCACGAGCCGGACGTCTTCTCCCCCGGCGACATCGGCCTGCAGAAGGCGGTCGGACGGCTCTATTTCGACCGCCCGATACTGCCGCGCCCGGAACTGGAGGACTTCGCCCGCCGCTGGGCGCCCTTCCGCACCGTCGCCGCCTGGTATCTGTGGCGCCATCTGGACCCGGAGCCGGTGATCTACTGAAATAGCGGTTGCGCTTGCTTTGAGGAGTATCCGATGAAACGCTGGCTGCTGGTGTGGCTGGTTTTGTTGGCCGGCTGCGGACAGCAGAAACCGGCGGAATCTCCGCCGGAAACCGCCATTGCCGTGACCGTGACGCCTGCCGCCCAAGCCGACCTGGAAATCTGGGAGGAAAGCGTCGGCACCCTGGAGGCCGTGAACGCCCCGCGGCTGGCCGCCGAGGTGGCCGGGCGCATCGTCGCCACCCGCGTCGAAGTGGGGGACCGGGTGACGCCGGGGCAGACGCTGGCCTGCATCGATCCCGGGGACTACCGTCTCGCCCGGGATCTGGCTCGTGCCGACATTACCCGCCTTCAGGCCCTGCTCAAAGAAGCCCGCCTTAAAGTGCAGCGCCTGCGCCGCCTGGTGGCGCGCAAATCCGCCAGCCAGTCCACCCTGGACGAGGCCGAGGCTCGGTTGGGCGCGCTGCTGGGGCAGCTGCAGGCGGCCCGCGTGCGCCTGCAGCAGGCCGAGCGCGATCTGGGCAAGACCGTGATCGTCAGTCCGGTGAATGGCCGGGTCGATGCCCGCCACGTCTCTGTTGGCGACTACGTAAAACCGGGTTCGCCTTTGTTCGATCTCACCGGCCTGACCCGGCTGCGCGCCCGCCTGCCCTATCCCGAATCCCTGGCCGGCCGGTTGCGCCCCGGCCTGCCGGTGCGCCTTTCCACTCCCGCCGCGCCGGGGCAGGCCGTGGAGGCGGTGGTGACCGATCTGCGCCCCCGCATCGACCCCGGCAGCCGCGCCGTCGAGATCCTCGTCGATTTCGCCAATCCCGGCGACTGGCGTCCCGGTGCGAGCGTCACCGGAATGCTGCAGGTGGCGCGCCACGAAAATGCCGTGACGGTGCCGGAGGCGGCGGTGGTGGTCCGTCCCGCCGGCAAGGTGGTGTATGTGATCGAGGATGATCGGGCCAGACAGCGGGTGGTGCGCACCGGGCTGGTGCGGGAAGGCCGGGTGGAAATCCTCGACGGCCTTGCCGCCGGGGAGCCGGTGGCCGTGGACGGCGCCGGTTTCCTCACCGACGGGGCGGTGGTGGAGGTGACCCGGTGAACTGGGTCCGCCTGGCCATCCACCGCCACGTCCTCACCTGGATGCTCAACGGCCTGATCGTGCTGGCGGGCTGGGTGGCTTTCGAGCGCATCGGCGTGGACCGCTATCCCCGAATCGATTTTCCCATGATCTCGGTGACCACGGTGCTGGCCGGGGCCAATCCGGACATCATCGACGCCAGCATCACCAACGTCGTCGAAAGCGCCGTCAACAGCGTGCCGGGCATCGAGCACGTCCAGTCCGACTCCTTTCCTGGCGCTTCGGTGGTGCGCATCACCTTTGAGCTGGAAAAGGACATCGATGTGGCCTTCAACGAGGTTCAGGCCAAGGTCAACCAGGTGCTGAGCGAGCTGCCGGACGACGCCGAAACCCCGGTGGTGGCCAAGGTGGAATTCGGAGCGGTGCCGATCCTGTGGCTGACCCTGAGCGGCGACCGCACCCTGCAACAGCTCAACCAGTACGCCCGTCTCCACATCAAGAAGCGCCTGGAGAACGTCGCCGGGGTCGGCGAGGTGCGCTTCGGCGGCCGCCGCGAGCGCACCATCCGGGTCCAGCTCGACCCCGCCCGCCTGAGCGCCTACGGTCTCACCGTCGGCGACGTGGTCGCCGCCTTTTCCCGGGAACACTTCCAGCTGCCGGGGGGCTTTCTGGTGGGACGCGAGCGGGAGCTGCTGATCAAGCTGGACCTCGAATTCCACAAGCCGGCGGAGATCGGGGAACTGATCGTCGCCGCGCGTGGAGGGGCGACGGTCCGTCTCCGCGATATTGCCACCGTGGAGGACGGCACCGAGGACGCCCGGCGTCTGGCGCGCTTTGGGAAATGTCCAAGCTCCCCAAGTCCTGGAGGAGGTGGCGGGGAGGTCTACGCGGAAGGGACTCCGCGTCGAAGCCCCCAGGGAGGGGTTCACGGCGTCCTCCCCGACGCCTCCTCCAGGACCAGCTCCTGCCACAGCGTCCCCGCCGTCGGCCTCGGCATCGTCAAGGTCACCGGCGCCAACGCGGTGACGGTGATCCAGCGGGTCAAGCAGCGCCTCGATGAGGAAATCCTGCCCCAGCTGCCGCCGGGGCTGCGGATCGACATCGCCATCGACGATTTGGCCCTGATCCTGGCGTTGGTGGGGGCCCTTGAGGAGCATCTGGTCCTGGGCACCCTGCTGACCGCCCTGGTGGTGTGGCTGTTTCTCAAGAACCTGCGCGCCACCCTGATCATCGCTCTGGCGATTCCGGTGTCGCTCCTTGGGGCGGTGGCGGTGATGTATTTCGCCGGCTTCACCTTCAACACCATGACCCTGCTGGGGCTGCTGCTGCTGATCGGCATCGTGGTGGACGACGCCATCGTGGTGCTGGAGAACATCTACCGCCACCGCGAGGAAGATCCGGGCACCGATCCTTTTGAGGCGGCCGAAGCCGGCACCCGGCAGGTGGTGTTCGCGGTGGTGGCGGCGAGCCTGACCCTGGTGTCCATCTTCGCTTCGGTGCTGTTCATGGGCGGGGTGATCGGCAGCTTTTTCCGCTCCTTCTCGGTGGTGGTGAGCCTGGGGGTGCTGGTGTCCCTGTTCGTGTCCATCAGCCTCACGCCCATGCTGTGCGCCCGTTATCTCGAGGTGGTGCGCCGCCACGGTCCCCTCTACCTGTGGCTGGAGCGGGGTTTCAGGGCCCTGGAGTCCGGGTACCGCCGCTTGCTGGAGTGGACGTTGCGCCACCGGGTGTGGGTGGTGGTGCTGGCAGTGATGGCGGTGCTGCCGAGTGGCTTCTTCCTGGGCCAGCTGGGCAAGGGCTTTCTGCCGGAGGAGGACGAGGGCCGTTTTCTCATCAGCTTCAAGGCGCCCCTGGGTTCCAGCCTGCGCTACACCGAAGGGCGCCTGCGGGAAATGGAAAAGGTGCTGGCTAGCCACCGCGAGATCGCCTCCTGGTTCGCGGTGATCGGCGGCGGGGCCAGCGGCCAGGCCAGCCGCGGCGACGTCTTCGTGCGCCTGGTGCCGCGCGGGCAGCGGGACACCTACATGTACCGCCTCATCGACCGGCTGCGCGGCGAGCTGGCAAAGATACCCGGTCTCCAGGCCTTCCCCGCGCCCATCCCGCCCCTGGGCGGCCAGCGCGGCGAGCCGCTCCAGTTCGTGCTCCAGGGCCCGGACGTGGCGGGCGTGGCCGAACAGAGCCGGCGTCTGCTGCAGGCGTTGCGCCGTCACCCGGAACTGGGGACCATCGACCTCGACCTCCAGCTGGAGCTTCCCCAGCTGCGCCTGCGGGTGGACCGCACCCGCGCCCGCCAGCTGGGCCTGCCGGCGCGGGAGGTGGCCCTGGCGGTCAACGTTCTGGCCGGCGGTCTCAATGTGGCCAAGTTCAACGACGAACCCGGCGACGGCGAGCGCTACGACGTCCGCCTCAAGGCCGCCGAGGGAACCTTCCGCGCCCCGGCCGACCTGCGCAGGATCTTCCTGCGGTCCAGCGGCGGCCGTCTGGTGCGCCTCGACACCGTGGCCCGCTGGGAGGAAAGGGTGGGGCCGGCGGTGGTGACCCGCTTCGACCTGCGCTATTCGGGCAATTTCTTCGCCACCCCCAAGGTTTCCGAGGGGGAGGCCGCCGCCCTCGTCAAGCAAATCGCCGCAAGTTTGTTGCCGCGCGGCTACCGGGTGAAGATGATTGGCCGCGCCGAGGAGTTCGAGAAGACCGCCGGCTACATGCTGTTCGCCCTCGTGGCGGCGGTGGTGCTGGTGTACATGGTGCTGGCCAGCCAGTTCAACGCCTTCCTCCAGCCCCTGGTCATCATGGCCGCCCAGCCCCTGGCGGTGGTGGGCGGCCTGGCGGGCCTGTGGCTCACCGGCCGCAGCCTCAACATGTTCTCCATGATGGGGCTGGTGCTGCTCATGGGGCTGGTGGCCAAGAACTCGATCCTGCTGGTGGACCTGACCAATCAGCTGCGCGCCCAGGGCCGCGGCATCGACGAGGCGCTGCGCGAGGCCTGCCCGGTGCGCCTCAGGCCGGTACTGATGACATCCCTGACGGTGATCGTCACCATGCTGCCGGCGGTGCTGGGGCTGGGAGCCGCCAGCGACACCGCCGCCCCCCTGGCGGCGGCGGTGGTGGGCGGCATGGTCAGCTCCACGCTGCTGACCATGGTGGTGGTGCCGGCGCTGTATTCGCTGCTGGAGCACGGTTTGCGGCGCTGGCGCAAGGCCGATACGGTTACCGGGGATCGGGGGTGAGCTGTTTCAGCGGACGGTTGCGGTGTTTGCGATAGATGCGGAAATCGGAGTCCAGGGTAAAAATCAGATGGTCCGGGTGTTGCTCCGCCATCCGTACCAGACAGGCATCGGCCAGGGACATGGGCACGTTTCGGTATCGTTGCACCAATGACCGGACCGAGGCTGCCTCTTCGGTCAGAGAAAAGTCAGGCAGCAGCAGACCGTTTTCGATCCAGCGATAGACCAGGTCACAGGCAATGGGAAAGGCACGCAGCAGGTGCAGGGTTTCAGCGATGACCGCCTCGCAAGTCAACAGCGGTGGCGGCAATTGCTTGAAGCATTCCACGCTCCAGGCGTGGTGGCGATCGTCCTCATCGAGGAATGCCACTAGGGGGCCGGTGTCAACGATCGCCTTTGGACGTTTCACCGAAATCCTCCAAGTGGCGGGGGTCGGTGGCCAGGGCTCCCTTGCCGCTGTGAACGATGCCACAGCCGTCGGCCATGAGATCCCAGGCACTGCCTTCGGTTTTCTCCCCGCCCTCGGCTTCCGGTGCCGGTTGTTCGAGAACCCGGCGCAGCCCCTCGGCGATCAGGTCTTTCAGTTTTCGCCCACGCAGCGCCGCTTCCACTTTCGCCCGCCGGTAAAGTTCATCCGGTAGTTCCACGGTGGTTTTCATCGTTCCTACTCGCAGCCAGTAATATGGTTTTATGGTAAGCGACAGGCACAGTGATGTCCACGCGGAGGGTGGAAGGAGGAAGAAGATGGGAATCCGGGCTGTTTTGCTCCTCTTGATGCCGAAGGGGCTGTTAAGACGTTATTCTCCGATCCAGTTTTCGACCGGCAGTCCGGGCACCCGGCGGAACTCGCGGACGTTGTGTGTGACCATGACCAGTTTCAGATGACGGGCGTGGGCGGCGATCAGAAGATCGTTGTGTCCGATGGGCGTCCCCTTGCTTTCCAGATGGGTGCGGATGTCCGCATAGTGTTCGGCAACCTCGGGTTCAAGCGGCAGAACCGGAAGAATTTGCAGCAACGCATCAACCCGGGCGCCGATGCGCTCCGATCCGCTGCGCTGGGCCCCGTAACGCAGCTCACAGGCGACGATCACGCTGGTACACAGAGTGTCTTCCCCCACCCGATCCAGGTGGGCGCGAACCTGGCCCTGCGGCTGGCGGATCAGATGGGAGAGAATGTTAGTATCGAGCAGATAGCGAAAACCGGCCATCAAAAAACATCTTCCGGTTTCACGGGCACGTCCTCTATGTCCGGAAATTCCTCTTCCAGCGGTTCCCATTCGTCCAGCAATTCCTTGAGCTTTTTCCTCCGGGGAACCGGCTCTATGATGAGCCTGCCGTCTTCCTTGCGCAGGATGACCTCCTCGCTGTCCAGTTCGAAATCCCGCGGAATGCGCAGGGCCTGGTTGCGGCCGTTGCGGAACAGGGAAAGACGGCGGGTTGTATCGGTTGTCATCCTATTCACCCTAAGGCGGTTGAAGCATAGGTCATAGCCTATGCCGATTTCCCCGGATTGTCAAAATGACGGTGCAGGACTTGCGAGCCCTTCGGTGAATTTGCGGTTTGGGGTGCTGATGCCATGCGGCGCCTGATGGAAATCGTTACCGTTCATTGCGCCAGGCCAAGCCTGGAGAAGGAGGAAGTTATGTAGAAGGAAAGACATCGCTGAAACCTTCAGAGCGACCTGACAGGTGCAAGTCCTGTCCGGCCAAGGCTGGCCACCAGCCGGAACCGAGTGTTGCGTGGTCGAGGAGCGATCCCGACTGCGAAGCGTACACAGGGGGCCTGTAGGCCGCGTGATGGAGCCTCGAAAGTACGGAATGCGGAGCCGACGTTATTGAACGGACGGAAGGCAACAGGGGTGGTGCTGTACTGGCCTGGCATCATCCCTCCGCCGGGGTCGAAGAGCGGGGCATGCAGGGCAAGGGTCGCCCAGGAACCTGGGAGGGCTCGATCACTCCTTGCGGGAAGAGCGGTGCGGGCGCCGTGTGAGAAAAGGCCCAGGCCCATCGGAGCGGTGTCCGGCCGATGGGAGCGAACGGGACACGAAGCAGGGTACCGGCGCGCGAAGGCGACGAAGCGCGCTGGGAAGGTGATCGAGCAATCGGAGCCTGCCGATAGTACCTGGGAAGTCGGGGAACCTGCCCCAAGGGACCCGATGGAGGGAAGCGGCAGGTCGGACGATGGGGCTTTCGGAGGGACAGATGGCCGGGACATCGAGCCAGGAGAACATCTCAACACGACAACGGAAGCTAGTGGAACTGGCCCGGATCGAACCGAAGCTGGAACTGACCACGATTGCCCACCACATCGACGTGGTGTGGCTGGAAGAAGCCTGGCGGCGCACCCGCAAGGACGGGGCCGCCGGGGTGGACGGCGTGACTGCATCCCAATACGCAGCCGCCTTAGAGGAGAACCTGACGCGCCTGCTGGAACGGTTCAAGACCGGCCGGTATCGGGCGCCTGCGGTACGGCGCGTCCACCTGCCCAAGCCGGGAACGGGAAAGACCCGCCCGATCGGCATTCCCACGCTGGAAGACAAGGTGCTGCAACGGGCGGTGCTGATGGCGCTGGAACCCATCTTCGAGCAGGACTTTCTCGACTGCGCCTACGGGTTCCGGCCCGGACGCAGTGCCCACCAGGCCCTGGAGAGGCTATGGGGCGGGCTGATGGCCATGGGCGGTGGCTGGGTCATCGACCTGGACATCCAAAACTTCTTCGACGATGTGGACCGGGACCGGCTGCGGAACTTTCTGGGGCAGAGGGTGCGCGACGGCGTGATCTGCCGCGTGATCGGTAAATGGCTGAATGCCGGCGTCATGGAGAGCGGACAGCTTCACTACCCCGAACAAGGGACACCGCAAGGTGGGGTGATCTCCCCGCTGCTGGCCAACCTCTACCTGCATCACGTGCTCGACCTGTGGTTCGAGCAGACGGTCAAACCGCGACTGCAAGGCAGCGCCTTCGAAGTCCGGTTCGCCGACGATGCGGTCCTGGTGTTCGAACGGGAAGAAGACGCCCGGCGGGTATTGGCCGTTCTGGGCAAGCGCCTGGCCAAATACGGCCTGCGCCTGCACCCGGACAAAACCCGCCTGCTCGACTTCAGAAAACCCGGACGGAAAGGCCAGAGCTTCCAATACCTGGGATTCACCCACTACTGGGGACGCTCAAGGAAAGGGCGTTGGGTCGTCAAACGCAAGACCGCCCAAGCCCGGCTCAGCCGCTCCCTGCAGGCGATCAACCACTGGTGCCGGATGCACCGCCACTGGCCGGTTGCAGACCAACAAGCGGCCCTGAGCCGCAAACTCAAGGGGCATTATGCCTACTATGGGATCGTCGGCAACAGCCAATCGCTGGCCCGCTTCCTGTACGAGGTCAGACGGCGCTGGTACAAATGGTTGTCCCGCCGCAACCGGGAACGGATGAACCGGGACCATTTTGGGCGGCTGTACAAACGATACCCACTCCCCCCACCGCGCGTGGTTCACGGAATTGCCCGTTGCGTAGCGACGCCATAGTCCGAGGAGCCGGATGCCTTAATCGGGCACGTCCGGATCTGTGGGAACCGCGGGTGAGCAATCGCCCGCGGTCACCCGGCCGGTCTTGCCAAGTGCCTGAAGATTCAGGAGAATGCGGGCCATGGAAAGACTTGATCTGGACCTGAGCCGCCCACCTCCCTTGCCCGAGACGGTGGAGGAATGCCACCGGGTGATCGAAGCGCTTTGGCGGGCGCTGGGAGAATTTCAGCAGATCCAGGCGCGGGTGGAAGAACTGGAGGAACAGTTGGCCTTGGGGTCCGACAATTCCTCCCAACCACCTTCCCAGGACAGCCCGAAGAAGCGCGCCGAGCGCAAGGGCAAGCGACCGACGGGACGCAAGAAAGGGGCGCAGGTGGGACATCCCGGGCACGAGCGGGCTCTGGTTCCGGCAGAAGCAGTGGACGAGGTCCGGCATTACTTTCCCCATGGCCGCTGCGAGTGCGGTGGGTCGGTGGCGGTGCGGGGATTCCGTCCCCATCAGGTGTTCGACCTGCCCGAGATTCGTTACCGGGTGGTCGAACACCGGGTGTATGAAGGCCGCTGTGGGTGTTGTGGTCAGAAGCACCAGGGGCGGCTACCGGATGAGGTGCCCCGCGGCCAGATGGGACCTGGGCTGGTGGCGTGGATTGGCTTGATGACGGGGCGCTATCACCTGTCGCTGCGGGAAGTCGAAGCGCTGCTGGAAGAACAATGGGGTCTGAGATTCAGCCTGGGGGCGATCAGCCAGAGCCAGATCCCGCTGCAGGCGTGGCTGGGTCCGGTCTACAACCAGATTGGCGAAGCGGTCAGAAAAGCGCTGATCGCCCATGCCGACGAGACCCGCCACTACCGGGGCCGCAGCATCTATTGGCTGTGGGCGCTGACGACCGATCAGATGGCGTATTTCCTGACCCATTATTCCCGCGGCAAGGGTGCGGCCGGTGAGCTGTTGGGGGATTTCCAGGGAATCCTGGTGACCGACCGCCACGGGGCCTACAACGACCATCCCCAGGACTCACACCAATACTGCTGGGCGCATCTCATCCGCAACCTGGAACGGATCGCCGGGCGCAAGGGACAGGCCGGCGAAGATGGCGAACGCCTGCTCCGGGCCGCCCGCCTGACGGTTCACTACGGCAAGCTCTGGCAACAGAGCCATTACCCATCCGACCGCTACCGAAGGCGATTGGAACGCCTCAAAGCCCTCTTCCGGCGCGAACTGGAACAGGCCGCCCAAAGACATGGCGACAACAAAACCGGTCGCAGCTGCCGCAAGTTGTTGGACGATTTTCCCAGGTTCTGGACCTTCCTGGACCATCCCGGGGTACCGATGACCAACAACACGGCAGAGCGTGCCCTACGCCCCTATGTCATCTGGCGCAAGACCAGTTTCTTCAGCCAGTCGCATCGCGGTGACTGCTTCCGACCCATGATCCTGTCGCTGGTCGAAACCTGCAAGCGCCTCAAGATCGGCGTCTATCAGACCCTGCGGACCATCTGCGCCCAGGGCATGGCAGAGGGCGAGGTCACCTTCCGCCTGCCCCTGCCGGAACCTCAACCACTTCCAGTGGCAAGCCCGTGAACGGTAACCACCAACCCAACATCTGGATCAAAAGTAGCACGGTACCTGGTGGCGAATCTGGCGCCTGCTCAAACATGCCATCGATACCGCCATCCTGATGCCTTGGAGATGGGAGGTACAACACTACGAACAATGCCGGAAATCATGATGGAACGGCCTTGAAAGAGAACCTTGCAAACACTTCCGGTGCCAGTGATCGATTTGGTGGCGCCTACAGAGCGCTGGGACTGGGTAATGCGCGAAAAAAATCGACCAGTTATGGCTTAAATCGGTGTGTGTGGGAGCCCTTCCCCTGCCCATCCGCTGGACGGAATATCAAAACATTTTACTCCTGTTAAGTCATGGCGCGTTACGAGCATCTGCCGATCTACAAACAGCGCTGGACGTGGCGATGCACTGCGAAAAGGTGGTGGCCAATTTCTCCGCTACCATAAGTACACCCTGGACACGGAGCTGCGCAACCAGAGCCAGAGCCGCACCGAGTATGCCGCCGCAAGGTGGACAGGCAACGGTCCAGCCCGACTACTGGTTGGCCACGGATGACGAGCCAGACGATGATTGGGACTTCGACGGCGACAACCATGGTTGGGTTGTGTGCGCGGAGAATGACCCCTCTACATTTCGCTTGAGAATCTGTATCGGCAGCATTGCCACTGCCGCCGGCATCTGGCGTTTCCGGTGCCAGTTTGGTTGAATGGAGGCGGAAACAGGAGGTGCAAATGAGCCGGGAACGACTGAACGTACAGGCCCCCGTCCACGAACTGATCGCCGCCCGCTGGAGCCCCCGGGTGTTCGAGGCGCTGCCGGTGGAGGTGGAGAAGCTGGCCTCGTGCCTGGAGGCAGCCCGCTGGGCGCCGTCGTGCTACAACGACCAGCCCTGGCGCTTCCTGCTGGCCGACAGCCACCAGGAGGAGGAAGCCTGGCAGCGCTTGTTCGACTGTCTGTCTCCGGGCAACCAGACCTGGGCCCGAAGGGCGCCGGTGCTGATCTTGGCCTGCGCCGCGACCCGCTTCGGCCACAATGGCCAGCCCAACCGCTGGGCCCAATACGACACCGGCCAGGCGATGATGAGCCTGGTGCTGCAGGCCACCGCCCTGGGGCTGGCGGCCCACCAGATGGGCGGCTTCGATGCCGATCGGGTCCGGCAGGCCTTCGCCATCCCCGGGGACTTCGAACCCATGAGCGTGCTGGCCCTGGGCTATCCCGGAGACCCCGCGGTGCTCGACGAGGAGATGCGGCAGCGGGAGCTGGTACCCCGCCAGCGCAAACCCCTGGAGGAGATCGCCTTTGCCGGCCGCTGGGGCCTTGGCTTCACGGCACCGGACTCTCTCGGCTGGGAGGCCCGCTACCAGGAAAGTCCGCCCGAGCGCCTGCCCTGGTACCATCCGGATCTCGATCCGGACGTGGCCGAAGCCCTGGAGCGGTTCGGGATAGAGGGCGGACGGGTTCTCGACCTGGGAACCGGCCCCGGCACCCAGGCGGTGGCCCTGGCCAGGCGGGGCTTTCAGGTGGTGGCCACCGATGTCTCCCCGACCGCGGTGGAGCAGGCCCGGCGGCTGGCGGAGCGGGAAGGGGTGGAGGTGACGTTTCTCGTGGACGATATCCTCGCCACCCGCCTCGAAGGACCCTTCGATTTGATCCTCGACCGCGGCGTGTTCCACGTGTTCGCCCCCGAGGCGCACGGCCGCTATCTGGCGGTGGTTTCGCGACTGCTCCGCCCCGGCGGTCTGCTGCTGCTCAAATGCTTCAGCGTCGAGGAGACCCGCCCGGAAGGCCCGCCGGGACGCTACGCCCCGGAAGACATCCAGCGCATCTTCTCCGGCCCCTTTCGGATCGTCGAGATTCGTCCCTCGGCCTTCGCAAGACCCGGGGATGACAATCCCCCCAAAGCCCTGTTCTGCGTTCTGGAAAGCGAGGAGGAAAGCCGATGAAAACCAAGATCCTGTTGACCGTCTCGCTGCTGGCCTGCACCGCCGCCCTGGCACGTCCTCCCGCCGCCTGTGGAAAAGCGCTTCGAGCGCCTGGAGGATTGCAAAACCCCCGAATGTCTGGAGACTGTTTTGCACAAAATTCATGCAGCCTCCGTGACCGGTGGGTACGCGGCACGCACTTGGGTTGGGGTGGCATAACTGTTGGGTCCCGGCGGAAGGTACTGTCTCCAGCAGGGGGATAGGCTGATGAGGTTGACATGAATTTCCGATAGCGGCCCGCTGAATGCGGGCCGACTGGCATGGGATTACTTGCTGGCCAGATCTTGCATATAGGCCAGGCGCACCAGTTCTCCCATAGTGCTGACTTCGAGCTTGCGCTTGATCTGGGTCATGTGATTGGCGGCGGTCTTGTGGCTGATGTACAGGTGGTCGGAGATTTCCCTCACCGACAGTCCTTTGGCAGCAAGACAGAAAATTTCGAATTCGCGGTTGGTCAGGCAGGTCAGAGTGCCTTCCTGCTCCTCACCGTTGGCGTACTGCCAGGCCAGTTGCTGAGCGATGGTGGCGGCAATGTAGTGTTCCCTGCGGGCGATGGTGCGGATCGCTTCGGGTAGGATTTCCGGCTCGGTGCTCTTGCTGATGTAGCCCTTGGCTCCTGCTTCCAGGGCGCGTCTGGCGTACAGGGTTTCTTCATGCATGGTATAGACCAGAATATTGGCCTCCGGATCGTGGTTGACGATGCGGCGCAGCACCGTCAGACCCCCGGCGCCAGGCATGGACAGGTCCAGCACCAGCACGTCGGGGCGATGGTCGAAGTAGCTGTGATAGGTGCGGTCGCTGTCCTCGGCCTCGGCAACGATACAGATGTCGTCGCTCTGTTCCAGCAGAAACCGGTGGCCGGCGCGGACTACCGGATGGTCATCGGCAAGCATGACGCGAATGGTCATTGTTTTCCTCCTCCTCGAAAGGCATTTGAATGGATAGGGTGAAACCGCGGCCTAGGGCTGTGGTGACCTCAAACCGGCCGCCCAGACTCTCGACCCGCTCCCGCATTCCCTTCAACCCGTAACCGCGTCCGCGCAGCAGCGGGACGGCAGCACCGCTGCCGTCGTCGCGGATGGTGATGTGCAGCCAGCGGGACCGGGGTGTATCAGCTACCGTCAGTCGGACGTGAATGTGCCGGGGATGGCCATGGCGGAAGGCGTTGGTCAGGGCTTCCTGAACGATGCGGTAAACGTGGATTTGATGTCCAGCGGGGAAGTCGTCTGCACCTGGGTCACATTGGAGCTGGATCCGTACTTGGGGGCGCTGTTGCCGCCAGCGCTCGGCGAGGGCATCGAGGGCGGCGCGCAAACCCAGATCATCAAGCATCAACGGCCTCAGGCGGTGGATCATGGTGCGGATGGTTTCGAACAGGTGATCCACCTGCTCGACGATCAGGCAGGCTGCCTGGTGTATAGGTCCCACTGGGCGCTGCTGCTTGATCGACAAAGCCAGCATCTTGATGCCGCTGAGCACCTGGCCCAGTTCATCGTGAAGCTCCCGTGCCAGAGTCCGGCGTTCCTCTTCCTCCACTTTGAGTAACTGCCGGGTCAGGCGGCAGTTGTCTGCGCGAGCCTGCTGCAATTCACCGGCACAGTGGTTGAATGCCTGAGAGATGCGGCGCCACTCTGGTTGCGGGAATTGGGGCAGGCGGTGGTCATACCGTTCCTGCTCCAGGGCCACCAGCCCGCCCAGAACGGCATCCACCGGCTGAAAGGCCCGTCCCAGCACCCAATACAAGGCCGCGAAACATCCCCCCGCCAGAAGCAGGATCAACCCCATAAACAGGCGGGTTTCCTGCCAGGCTTCAGCGATTTCGTCGGCCGGATCAGCTACCAGCCGCACCTGCAGCCCCCGGCCCTGTCGGGTAGGGATGGTTTGTTCCAGAATAGCGGGCGGTGGCTGCACCAGGCGGGCGAACCAGGCCGGCACATCAGGGAGCGCCGGGGAAGGGAGCAGGGGTAGGGGCCTCTCGTCCTGGAGTATAAACAGGCGGACGTGACGTAATTGTCCCAAGCGTTCCAGCATCGACCGCCAGGCGGCGGCCTGCTCGTCGGGCAAGGGCCCCTGCAGATGACTGGCTTCCACCATTTCCCAAGCCAGGTGTAGGGCGGAACGGGTTTCCTCTGCCACTGATTTGCGCACGTGATGGACGACCAGCACGCTGCCGATGGCGACCACGAGGGTCAGGATGACGGCGATGATGAGGTTGACCCGGGTCTTCAGGCTCAACTGCATAAACATGCCGCCATTCTCAGGCATCCGCACCCGGGATGCCATAGGAATCCTTCCTTGCCTTGAAGCGGGGGAATTTCCAAGGCCGGCCGGACGTATTCCATCCCGGTTTCAGGAATTTGACGCCCCTGGATCCGGGAAAAACTCCGTAACGCGTCGGTGGGCTTCGACATCACAATGGTAGCCGTACTTCAACACGAACAACCTGCAAGAGGAAGAGGAGCTGTTCCATGCGATACAAAACCCTGTCCCTGGTGCTGACGGCGATGCTGGCAGGCAGCGCCACCGTGGCCCAGGCCAACCAGAAGTTGATCGAACTGTCCAGGAAGGACACCAACTGGGTGATGCCCACCAAGGATTACAGCGCGACCCACTACTCCAGACTGGCTCAGATCAATACCGCCAACGTCAAGAACCTTCAGGTGGCCTGGAGCTTTTCCACCGGTGTCCTCCACGGCCACGAAGGGGGGCCATTGGTTGTCGATGGCCTCATGTACATCAACACCCCGTTCCCCAACACGGTCTACGCCCTGGATCTGGACGACCCCAGCAAGATCGTCTGGGAATACAAACCCAAGCAGAATCCGGCCGCCCGCGCGGTGGCCTGTTGTGACGTGGTCAACCGAGGCGTGGCCTACGCCCCGGCGGAGAAGGGCAAGCCGGCCAAGATTTTCCTCGGTCAATTGGACGGCCACCTGGTGGCCCTGAACGCCAAGACCGGTGAACCCATCTGGAAGATGGAGGCGTGCGACATTCGCGTCGGCGCCACCATTACCCAGGCCCCCTTCGTGGTCAAGGACAAGGTATTGGTGGGCTGCTCCGGCGCCGAACTGGGGGTGCGTGGTTACGTGACCGCTTTCAACATCAACGATGGCAAGATGGAATGGCGGGCGTTCGCCACCGGTCCCGACAAGGATATTCGCCTGTCAGACAAGTTCAACGAGAAAACGCCACAATACGGCCGCTTTGGTCTCGGTCTCAAGACCTGGGAAGGGGACGCCTGGAAGATCGGCGGCGGTACCAACTGGGGCTGGTACGCCTACGATCCGGATCTCGATTTGATTTACTACGGTTCCGGCAACCCGGCGCCCTGGAACGAGACCATGCGCCCGGGCGACAACAAGTGGACCATGACCATGTGGGCCCGCGACCCGGATGACGGCATGGCCATCTACGGCTACCAGAAGACCCCCCACGACGAATGGGACTACGCCGGGGTCAACTACATGGCGTTGTCCGAGCAGGTCATCGACGGCAAGAAGGTGAAGCTGGTGACCCACCCGGATCGTAACGGCATCGTCTATACCCTTAACCGGGAAACCGGGGAACTGGTGCGGGCCGACAAGCTGGACGACACAGTCAACTGGGTCAAGTACGTGGATCTGAAGACCGGCCAGCCGGTGCGCGATCCCGAATACGGAACCCGCATGGACCATCAGGCCAAGAACATCTGCCCTTCGGCCATGGGTTACCACAACCAGGGGGTGGATGCCTACGATCCCGAAAAACACTTGTTCTTCTTTGGTCTCAACCACATCTGCATGGACTGGGAGCCGTTCATGCTGCCCTACCGGGCAGGACAGTTCTTCGTCGGCGCCACCCTCAACATGTATCCCGGACCCAAAGGGGTGATGGGCTTCGTGCGTGCCTACGATGTCAAAAACGGCCGATTCAAGTGGTCGGTACCGGAGAAGTTCTCGGTCTGGGGCGGCACCCTGGCCACTCAGGGCAACCTGGTCTTCTATGGCACATTGGACGGCTGGATCAAGGCCCTCGACAGCCGCGACGGCAAGTTGAAATGGAAGTTCAAGCTGCCTTCCGGTGTCATTGGCCATCCCATCACCTATGAGCACAACGGCAAGCAGTACCTTGCCATCTACTATGGCGTCGGTGGCTGGCCCGGGGTTGGTCTGGTGTTCGATCTTAAGGACCCTTCGGCCGGGCTGGGTGCTGTGGGCGCCTTCAAGGAACTGGCCAAATACACCAAGATGGGCGGTGGCGTGATGGTGTTCGCCCTTCCGGACGAAACCTGATCGGTGCATTTTGCCAAACCAATGTCTGCGGGCGGTCGTGCGGCCGCCCGCTTCCAATCCCAAACGAAAAAGGTGAAATACACGTGAAGCGAATCGGCTGCTGGGGGATGTTGTGTTTGTGCCTGCTCGGTTGCCAGGGGCAGCAGGCCAGGGAAGCGGCGGCGCTGCCGGGGCCAGCGCTCAGGGTATGTGCCGGGGAGAACGAATTGCCCTATTCCAACCGTGCCGGCGAGGGTTTCGAAAACGCCATTGCCCGGGAATTGGGACAAGCCCTGAGACGGCCGGTGGAATTCGTCTGGTGGCGGGATGCCCGCTTCGTGGTGCGCAATTACCTCGACGCCGGCAAGTGCGACGTGATGATCGGGGTCGATGCGGGCAATCCGTTGGTCAAGACCACACGGCCCTATTACCGCTCCGGCTACGTTTTCGTGACCCGCAAGGGGGTGACGGTGCGTGACTGGGACGATCCGTTGCTGCAGCAGGCCGAGCGGATCGCCTTTGTGCCTCACAGTCCGGCGGAGATCATGCTGCGCAAGATCGGGCGTTATGCGGATATGTTCTTCTACATGAACGAACTGGTGGACTTCAAATCCCGCCGCAACAAGTACGTGCGCTGGGAACCGAAACGCCTGATCGGGGATGTATTGTCCGGCAAGGCCGAGGTTGCGGTGCTGTGGGCGCCGGAGGCGGCCCGCTACGTGCGGGACGCCGACGGCCGCCTGCAGATGCGGTTGATACCCGATCATCAGACCGACCGCCGCGGCGAGCCGGTCCCGCACCGTTACAGCGTGGCCCTGGGGGTGCGCAAAGACGACGAGGCATTACGCCAGGCCCTGCAACGGGCGTTGGACAAGCGGCGCGGCGCCATCCGCGCCATTTTGGAGGCCGAGGGTATTCCCCTGTTGCCGCTCGATGAGAAAACCGCTTCACGATGAACGATGAAAATTTTAAGGAGAAAAACCAAGATGCGATTGAAAACGATGATCCTGGCTTCGATGCTGGTCACGGTGGCGGCAGGGACAGCCACGGCGGAAGTCACTTTCCGCCACGCCCTGGAAGGCATGCCGCTGGATCTTTCGGTAGCCAAGGACTACAAGAATCCCTCCGGGACGGTCAAGCAGTTTCTGGAAACCGGCGACAATCCCTATAACTGCGACAAGAAGGCCGTCGAAGAAGGGCACAGCCTGTTTCTTTCGGCCTGTTCCGGCTGTCACGGTCACGAAGCGGAAGGCAAACTGGGGCCGGGACTGGCGGACGACTACTGGACCTATCCGGCGGGCCTGACCGACAAGGGTTTGTTCGAAATCATTTTCGGCGGCGCCCAGGGGATGATGGGGCCGCAATACGTCAACCTGAGCATGGACGAGATGCTCAAGATCATGGCTTTCCTGCGCAGCATCTACAAGGGCAACCCCAGAAAGATCGAATGGAAAACCTGTGACGCCGCCGGCGACGGCGGTTCCAGTGGCGAGCAGAAAGGCATTATCCATATCAAACCGCAATCCTGAACAAAGGAGGAGACACCATGAAACGACACGCGCTGACATTGATCGGTATTTTGATGGGGCTGGGACTGGCGGCAACCGCGCAGGCCTATACCGGCACCAACTGCAAGGAGCCGGGGGTGTGCTGGGAACCGAAGCCCGGCTATCCGGAAAAGATCAAAGGCACCCGCTACGACCCCAAGCACGATCCCAAGGAGCTGGACAAGCAACGCCAGGCCATTGAGGCGATGGATAAGCGCAACCGCCAGCGCTGGCAGCACTTCAAGAAAACCGGCAAGTTTGTCTACGACGTGGATGAAATTGGCGGTTGACAAAAATATTCGACCTGCATTCTGACATCATTTGTTCAAGGGTTTCTAAAGGTGCGATGCGGGTCGATTGGGTGAAAACCCCTAGGAAAGCCTTGATGGGAACAGGGATGTTCCCGTTTTTTTGGATCGTTCGATTGTGAAACCAATATCCCAAAATCTTGAAAACTGGCGCCAACAGGCGCTCGAACTGGAAGGCGCCCTGGGCCGGGTCATTCTCGGTCAGCAGACGGTGATCCATCAATTGACCGTCGCCGTCTTCGCCTGTGGCCACGTGCTGCTGGAAGGCAGCGTCGGCATCGGCAAGACGACCACGCTCCGCGCCTTGGCGCGCCTGTTGGGCGGGCCTTATCAGCGCATCGAAGGGACCGTGGACCTGCTGCCCACCGATCTTGTCTACCACACGTATCTCGATGCATCGGGAACGCCCCGGGTCGATCCCGGTCCGCTGCTGGAGCACGGCGAGTCCTTGTCGGTGTTCTTCTTCAATGAAATCAATCGCGCCCGGCCCCAGGTGCATGCCCTGCTGCTTCGGGTCATGGCGGAGCGCCAGGTGCGGGCGTTCGAGCGGGAATACCGTTTTCCCCATTTGCTGGTGTTCGCCGACCGCAACCGGGTCGAGCGGGAGGAAACCTTCGAGCTGCCGGCGGCGGCCCGCGACCGCTTTTTCATGGAAATCAACATGGAGGCCCCAGGCGACGAGGAAAGCCGCGAGCGTCTGGCATTCGAACCGCGTTTCTACGACAGCGACACCCTGGTCGCCGCCGTGCCGGAAGGGGTGTTCGACTACCGCCAACTGGGACAGGTGGCGGCGGCCGTCCAGGAACAGGTGGCGGTGACACCGGCGCTGCGCAAATATGTCCTCGATCTCTGGCGGGCCAGCGAAGATCCCGGCCGGTTCGGCATCACCCTGCCGGAAGTGGAGATGGAGCACTTGATCCTGGCCGGCGCCAGTCCCCGCGGTATCGCGTCGCTGGTCCGGGCGGCCCGGGTGCGCGCCTGGCTGGCGGGGCGCGGCGCGGTGTCGCCGGAAGACGTCCGGACCGTATTTCCCACGGTCATGAGACATAGAATTTTCCTGCAACCGGTTTATGAAGCCCAGCGGGACTGGTGGATTCCCCAACTGCTGACGGCCATCCTGGATCAGGTAGTGACGCCCGATCTGCCATGACCCGGTTGCGACCACTGAATGAAATTTTCTATCGAATCCCCGGACGGGTCGAAGGGCATCTTGCCGGTACCCACCAGAGCCGGGAGGCCGGCCTCGGGACGCAGTTCTACGGCGTTACCGATTTTCTCCATCATCCTGATCTTCGGAGATTGGAACTGCGGCGCAGTTTCACCGATCCCTTCCGCCGGCTTCATGTGCGGATCTTTGAGCGTCGCAGTGCAGCCACCGTGGTGATCGCCGCCGATCTCAGCGCTTCCATGATCGCGGCCGGATCCAAGAGGCTCCAGCTGGCGACCCTGACTGAAGGTCTGGCGATGGGCGCCCGCCGTTTGGGTGACCGTTTCGGGTTTGTCGGCTTCGACCGCCAGGTCCGGCGGGGCTGGGTCATGCCCCCGATGACCGCCACCGGCTGGGTGCGGAGCTGGTGCGAGCGCCTGAATGACCACCCCTGGCAAGGGGAGGGCGCCCAGGGTGCCTTGCAACTGGCCCAGTGGCTGCCAGCCAGGCGCTGCCTGGTGATTCTTGTCTCCGATTTTCACTGGCCTGACGGGATGCTGCCGCAGGTTCTGGGCCGATTGGGGACTCATCTGGTGGTGCCGGTGGTGTTGTGGAGCCGTGCCGAGACGGAAGACTGGCCCCGCTGGGGCATCCGCCGGGTGGTGGACGCCGAAACCGGGGGCGAGATTCTGGTCTGGTTGCATCCGCGTTGGCGGCCCCGGCTCCAGGAGCGCTATCGGCAACGGCGGCGGACCTTGCAACGCCTGTTCCGGATATCGGGATGCCAGCCGCTATGGCTGGAAGACGCTATCGATCCCCGCCGGATCGAACGCCATTTTCATGCCCTTGCCGGATGATGCGTGGTCTGGGATTGACGATGCTGCTGGCGGTCTCCAGTTTGATGGCCGGGGAGGCCATACAGCCGCTTCCATACCGCGATTACGGCTGGTTCATCGGTGATGTGCTGACGCGCTGCTGGAGGGTGGCGGAACCTGGGAAGGTCCTGACACCGGAGCTGCCGCATTCTTTGAGCCGGTGGCTGACGGTGATCCGGGTTCACCAGCAGGGGAATCGGCTGTGTATCGACTACCAGGTGGACTATGTCCCGTTCACAACCGAAACCGTGACCGTTCCGACCTGGAACCTGACCCTGCGGCAGAATGACGGAGAGAAGCCCCTGACGCTGGCGTCCTGGCATTTGACCCTGGCTCCCCTGCGGCCGATCCAGATCCTCAAGGGAGAAGCGTTCCTGCAACCGGAACGCCTGCCGCCGCCGGAGGCCGTGCCATTGCGGCAGCGGTTCTGGATCGCCCTGGGGCTGGTCGGGCTGGGACTGGGCGGCTTGTCATGGTACTGGCTCTGGGGACGGCGTGAGGTGAACTGGCCGTTTTGCCGCGCCTGGATCCGGATGGCCGGTTTCGAAGACGACGAAGCCGGTCGATTGCAGGCCTATCTCTGCCTGCACCGGGCCTTGGACACCTACCGGGGAGGAAGCTGGTGGGGGAGATTGGACGACATGCTGGCGCGCTATCCGGGGTGGGGGAGCTTGGCGGATGAATTAAAAGCCTTCGCCGCCAGTTCTGCCGGGTTGTTTTTCGCCGCCGGGGCGGAGACACCGTGGCCGTTGGAACGCCTGCGCAGGCTGGCGCGGCGGTTGGCGCTGGAGGAGCTTCGCCGTGGCGGCCTGGTCCGTTGACCTGGGCAACCCCTTGGGGTTGCTGCTGTTACCGGCGATCCTGATGCCCTGGCTGGCATCCCCGCTGCGGCCTCGGGCCTGCGTCTGGAATGCGCTGCTCCCGGGCGATCGGATTTCAAAATGGCTGACCCGGCTGGTGCCTCTGGCAGGGAGCCTGACGCTGGGCGCGCTGATACTGGCCATGGCGGATCCCGCTCTCCCGGAACGGGCGGTGGAGCGCATTGGCCGGGGCGCCCATCTGGTGCTGTTGCTCGACCGTAGCAACAGTATGGACAATACTTTCGCTGGCCGTGCGCCCAGCGGTGAAGAGGAATCCAAAGGCCAGGCGGCGGCGCGGTTGTTGTCCCGTTTTCTGGCGCACCGGCCCCACGACTGGATCGGGGTGGCCGGGTTCAGCACCGGCGCTTTGTACCAATGCCCCCTGACCGGTCGCCGCGCCCCCAACCAGGCGGCGGTCGCCACCGTCGCCTTGCCGGGTCTGGCTTACACCAACGTGGCCAAAGGCTTGGCCCTGGCGCTGGATTTTTTCGCCGACCAGCCCCTCAGCGGTTCCCGCGCCGTGGTGCTGGTGTCGGACGGGGCGGCGGTGATCGAGCCCAAGGTCCAGCACGATTTGCGCATCGCCTTCAAACGCCATCAGGTGGGGCTGTACTGGATATTCCTGCGCGGCGCCGACAACCCGAGTATTCATGAAAAACCCACCGACCCGGCCGAGGACAATCCCCATGCCCGGCCGGAATATTATCTGCATCAGTACTTTCAGACGCTGGGCGTGCCTTATCAGGCCTTCGAGGCAGACACCCCCAGGATGCTGGAACGGGCCATCGCCACCATCGATCGCCTGGAAAAACGCCCCTTCCACTATGTGGAAATCCGACCCCGACGGGAACTGGACGGAACGCTGTACTGGCTGGCGTTTCTGGGCATTCTGGGATTGCTTGGCGTCAAGATGCTGGAGGTGTGATGGCGACTTGGTGTTACCGGATCAGTGTGTTTTTGCTTTTGGCGGGTATCGGTCTGGCCGTGGTGAGCGGCTGGCAATGGCGCCAACAAACAACCGAGGCCGGTCGTATCCGGCAGCTGGCCGAAGGTCAGGGGCATGCCCCCGACGCCGATGCCTCTCCCCTGCTACGCCTGGCTTGGGCCAATCATCTGGTTCAACGGGGGCGGTATGAGGAAGCATTGACGATCTACAGCGATCTGCTCGAATCCGCTTCGGCCGGTTTGATGCCCTGGATCCATTACAACCTGGGAAACCTGTATTTGCGTCGTGCCCGTGAACAGGTGGAAAAAACCGCCTTCGACGAGGCCATCCCGCTGGTGGCGCTGGCCAGAGGGGCTTATCGGCGGGCGCTGCGCCGCAAACCGGATCTGTGGGCGGCGCGTTACAACCTGGAGGCGGCGATCCGTCTGTTGCCGGAGATCGAACGCATTGAAGCGAAAACCAAGGAAGGCAAGGAACCTGCCGAGGAGGCGCTGTGGACCCGGGTGCCGGGATTTCCAAGGGGATTGCCGTGAGCACGTTCGATTTCCACCGCCCGCAGGCGGAGAACACAGAGGAAAAATTATTTTCTGAGCATTCTGTGTCTCTGCGGTGTACTTTCAAGCCGTTGGGGTCCCAATGAGGCGGCACTTGCAAGATTGGCGCATGTGGCTGCTTGTGACGGTGGCCGGGGTGATGGTTGCGATCCTGATCCGTCCTCACGGCTGGCGGGAGCGGCCCGGTTATCCGTTGGTGGCGGTGCTGGACATCACCCGCAGTATGAATACCCGCGATGTGATATTAGGGGGGCGCAAGGTGGACCGGCTGAGCTTTGCCAAGGACCGGCTGCGCCGGTTGCTCCGGCAATTGCCCTGCGGTTCGACGCTGGGGTTGGGATTGTTCACCGAGCGCCGCAGCACCTTGCTGATGCTGCCTGTGGAAGTCTGCCGTCACTATTACGAGTTGAGCCGGGTCATTGATCGCATCGACTGGCGCATGGCCTGGGCCGCCGACAGCCGGATCGCCAAAGGGCTCCACGATGCCATGGGGTTGCTGCAGTATCCCGAACTGAAGGGCACAGGGCTGCTGTTCATCACCGACGGTCATGAGGCGCCGCCGGTCAATCCCCGCTACCGGACCCGTTTCGATGACGTGAAAGGTCAAGTCAAGGGGTTTTTGGTCGGGGTCGGCGGCGACACGCCAACGCCCATGCCCAAATATGACGAATCCGGCAAGCCCCAGGGTTTCTATCGCCCAGAGGACGTGCCCCACCGTTCCACCTTCGGGGAACCGCTCAAGGCGCCCACGGACCAGCCGGGGTTTCATCCCCGCAATGCCCCTTTCGGCGGCGAGTGGGTACTGGGGCAGGAGCATCTGTCGTTCCTGCACGCCGACTATCTGCGCCAACTGGGGGAAGAAGCCGGTCTGGGCTTTCACCGTCTGCGGACTGTGGCGGAGTTGCTGGCAGCGATCGATCGGCTGGGAGTGCAGCGGCTGACCACCCAGCCGTGGGACTGGCGCCCCTGGCTTGCGGCGTTGGCGTTGCTGTTGCTGACCGGACTATACGGCTTGGTCTGTTGGCAGGAACGCAGGACCCCTCTGGCAAAACCAGGTTTTTATTCCACTGACAACAAGGAGAAATGACGATGAAACCGTCGATCGCGACTTTATTCTGGATTTTGGCGTGGACATGCCTGCTGGCCGGACAGGCCCAGGCCCACGGGCCCACGCCGCAGAAATCCGATGCCGCCATCACCATCAAAGCGCCGCTGAAAAAGGTTTGGCAGGCGATCAAGGAACCCACGGCCATCTGCCAGTGGCATTCCTCGATCGATCGCTGCGACTACGATGCCGACAAACAGGAGCGGGTGTTTTATTTGCAAAGCGGCGAGCGCTTCAGCGAAGCGATTCTGGAAGTAAACGAGGCCAACCACACCGTCTATCTGCGTCAGGGAGAACCCAACGTCAAGGCCCTGCCGGTCAGCTCCTATTCCACCCGCATCCAGGTGGAAGACAACGGCGACGGCACGGTTACGGTACGCTGGCGGGGACGTTATTACCGCGGCGATACCGGAAATTTTCCACCGCAACATCTCAATGACGAGGCGGCGGTGAAAGCGATGAATGCATGGATCCAGAAGGGACTGGAAGGCTTGAAAACCGCTGTTGAAGGCTAAGAAAGAAACGCCCCGGGAAGCCGGGGCGCTTTTCATTCCTAAGGGACGGCCGGAAATCAGCGCCGCTCTTCCGGCTCCTGACCGATTTCCCACTCCTCGTTCCAGACTTCGATGATCTTGCCGCTTTTGGCGTCCACTTCCACCTTGGTTTGCTTGCCGTCCTTGCCCACGATGTCGAATTCATAGGTGGGGCTGCTGTCTTCTTCAATTTCATATTCCACTTCCTGGATGACGCCGGGATAGCTTTTCAAAGCGACCGCAGCAGCATCTTCCTCGGTATATTTGCGGCCCTGACGGAAAGTCAGGCTTTCAGGGGATCGGACTTCGCTTTCCTGCTCCACGATTTTGCCGCTGTCCACCCCGCACATGAACTCCCATTCGAAGCCGTTGGCATCGCGCACCTCGAATTCGTACAGGGTTTTCCCGTTACCGGTGACCTTTTCGACTTTTACTATTTCTCCGGCCTGTTGCTTGCTGATGGCATCGATGCAGGAATCAATGCCTTTGTCGGCCGCCGTAGCAACGCCGGAAAAGGCCGCCAGAGTAAACAGACAGGTCAAGGATGATTTGTATTTCATGTTGTCGGCTCGTGTGTTATGGGGGCGCAAAAGCATAGTAAATTCAACGCCACTTTTCAATCCATTACCCTTCAAATGAAGGGTAATTCTGGCAGGGTCGTTCGTCAGGAGTGTCTGGTCGCTTCCCCCTGATCGAAGGGCGCGGAGTCCAGTTTTGAGTCTGAGCTCGAGCTCTGTCTTGCCCGGTTGCTGATGCTGGAACCGGCTCTATGGGGGGCAGTGATCTTCGCCGCAGGCATCTGGCGTTTCCGGCGTCAGTTTGGTAGAATGGAGGCGGCTGAATGTTGCGTTCTGTGACAAGGAGAAAACCCGATGAAAACCAAGATCCTGCTGACCGTCTCGCTGCTGGCCTGCACCGCCGCCCTGGCCCGTCCTCCCGCCGGCCTGCCGCCTGTGGAGAAACGCCTCGAGAGCCTGGAGGATCGCCTGCAGCTGACCCCGGAGCAGCGGCCCAAGGTGCGCGAGATTCTGCGGGAACAGCGAGAGAAGATCCGCGCCATCCACGAGGAAACCCGTCGCCGTCTCAAAGAAGTGCTGACGGCCGAGCAGTGGGACAAATTCCAGGAGATGCGGCGCAGGCGCATGGAACGCTGGCGTGAGCGCATGGAAAGGCGCCGGAAAGACTGATCCTAGATGGCGTTGCGCAGCCCCAGGGCGGCGGGATAGGGCGCCAGGTAGTACTGGCGTGCCAGATAGGGTTCCTGGATGCGCTGCTGGTGGTGGCGCAACAAGGTAAGGGGCACCACCAGGGGGACCTCGCCGCGGCGGTAACTTTCGATGGCCTCGGCCAATTCCCGGCGGTCGGCGGCGCTCAGGTGGCGGCTTAAGTAACCTGCCAGGTGCTGAAGGACGTTGACGTGATTGCCTCGCCGCGCCGGTCGGGAGAGGGCGGCCATCATTTCGGTGAAATAGTCATCCCCCAGGGTGTTTAGGGGCAGGTTCCCGGCCTGGGCCAGCAGGCGGCCAAGACGGCGGTAGGCGGCCACGCTGTGGGCCATCACCATGTACTTGTGGCGGGTGTGAAAGTCGATGAGCCCGGCGGGAGTGAGTCCTTCGGCGCAAAGCTGGCGCCAGCGCCGGTGGACGAAGACCCGCTGGAGGAAATTTTCCCGCAGCACCGGGTCGCGCAGGCGGCCTTCCTCCTCCACCGGCAGGCAGGGAAGATGGCGGCGTACCCTGTGGGTGAACAGGCCGCTGCCGTGGTGGCGGAAGTTCCCCTGAGGGTCTTTCACCGGAATTCTCGCCATGCCGCAGCTGGGGGATTTGCTCTTGGCGATGAAGCCGTCGGCCTGGGCCAGCAGCGGAATCTGGCTGCGGGCGAAGCGTTCCAACGCCTCGGTATGATCACGCTCCGGGTCGCGGCGTTCCCGCAGTCGGATTTCCCCATCATCCTCGACCAGGTGCATGGCTGGCCGTGGCGTACCCAGGCCCGCCCCCACCTCAGGGCAGATGGCGCGGATTACCAGGTGTTCGGCCAGAATGTCCAGATAACGGTCGCGCTTGTGGCCGCCGTCATAGCGTACCGCCTGCCCGAGCAGGCAGGCACTGGCGATGACGACCGGGCGTTGATTTTCGCACGTGTCGCTCATGCCAGCGCCTTCAGCGCCTGGAGCAGGCGTTCTTCCTCCAGCGGCAGTGGCTGGGCGCCGGTCTGCCGGAACGCCGCCTGGTGCCGCACCGCCGCCGGGCCGGCTACCCCCACCGGGACTTCGGTGGCCGCCACCAGGGCCGGCAGTTCCCGGTTGAGGAGGGGCTGGCCGGGGGTGGCGGCAGCGAACAGTAGTATGGCATCCGCCTTGGCCGCGGCGGCGCTTTCTCCCAGATATCGCAGTGGCGTGGGGTCAGGAAGCCAGACCAGGCGGTGATGGTTCTCGACGAGCAATAATGCCAGGAAGAGCGCTTCGGGATCCTCGCCGTCGCCGGGCAGGGCGCTATAGAGCAGACGCGGTCCCTGGTTGCGCAGCGATTGCTGCCAGATATGGTGGCCGGCTTGGACCCAGAGTTGACAACGCAGCAGTGAGGCCGCATGGCGGGCGAGGGGATCGCGGCCTTCCAGGCGCGCCAGTCGTTCCAGGGCCGGCCGCAGTACCTGGCGCACCAGCACGGAGGCCGGGTACAGGCTGCTCACCTCTCGATAGACCGCATCCAGCCGCCCGGGATTCAGGGACAACGCCGCCTCGGTGAGGATTTCCCTGTGGCGTTCCCAATCCTCCTCTGCCTGTGGGGCGGCAGGGGCCGACGCCGGCCGCTCGAGCACCTGGCGCACCCGGCTGATGGGGATTCCGGTTTCCAGCAGGGCCACGACCTTTTGGATCAACTCGATGTCCTGTTCCGAATACAGCCGGTGACCTTTGGCGGTGCGCTGGGGTTTGACCAGCCCGTAGCGCCGCTCCCAGGCCCGCAGGGTGACTGGGTTGACGCCGGTACGCTCGGACACCTCACGGATCGGATACAGCGCGGTTTCCTGTTTTTGTTCGTCCATGTTGGACCTTAAGTTTCCTGACCGAATCATCGGTACGAACGTGCCGCCGGACTGGGGGTCGGGTTTGGTGCTCCGGACGCCAGTTTACCGCCGTCACGCTCGCGTGCCTTGCCCTTAGCAGCCGGCGGATTGTCCTCCCAGTCCTTGGGGGGCGGCGGGGTTTCGCCCCGCATGATGGCATCGATCTGGTCGCGGTCGATGGTTTCGTACTTGACCAGGGCCTCGGCCATCAGGTGGAGCTTGTCCATATTCTCCTTGAGGATGCGCTCGGCACGCTCGTAGTTACGGTCGATGATGGCGCGGATCTCCTCGTCGATCTCCCGGGCGGTGGCCTCGGACATGCTCTTGTGCTGGGTCACCGAGCGGCCCAGGAACACTTCGCCTTCGTCCTCGGCATAGGCCAGAGGCCCGAGCTTTTCCGACAGCCCCCATTTGGTGACCATGTTGCGGGCGATGTCGGTGGCCCGCTCGATGTCGTTGGAGGCGCCGGTGGTGATGGCCTCACTGCCGAAGATCAGGGCTTCGGCGATGCGGCCGCCGAACAGGCTGGAGATCTGGCTCTCGAGCTTGCGCCTGGAGGCCGAGTACTGGTCCCGCTCGGGCAGGAACATGGTGATCCCCAAAGCCCGCCCCCGAGGCATGATGCTGACCTTGTAGACCGGGTCGTGCTCGGGGACGTTGAGGCCGACGATGGCGTGACCGGCTTCATGGTAGGCGGTCATGCGCTTTTCTTCGTCGCTCATCACCATGGATCGGCGTTCGACCCCCATGAGGATCTTGTCCTTGGCCTTTTCCAGGTCGCTCATGTCCACCAGCTTCTTGTTGGCGCGGGCGGCAAACAGCGAGGCCTCGTTGACCAGGTTGGCAAGATCCGCCCCGGAGAAGCCGGGGGTGCCGCGGGCGATGACCTTGGGGTCGACGTCGTCGGCGGTGGGCACCTTGCGCAGGTGCACCTTGAGGATCTGCTCGCGGCCGCGGATGTCGGGCAGGCCGACGGTGACCTGGCGGTCGAAGCGGCCGGGACGCAAAAGCGCCGGGTCGAGAACGTCGGGACGGTTGGTGGCGGCGATGATGATGATGCCTTCGTTGCCTTCGAAACCGTCCATCTCCACCAGCAGCTGGTTGAGGGTCTGTTCGCGCTCGTCGTGGCCGCCGCCCAGTCCGGCACCGCGGTGACGGCCGACGGCGTCGATCTCGTCGATGAAGACGATGCAGGGGGCGTGCTTCTTGGCCTGCTCGAACATGTCGCGCACCCTGGAAGCCCCGACCCCGACGAACATTTCCACAAAGTCGGAGCCGGAGATGGTGAAGAACGGCACCTTGGCCTCGCCGGCAATCGCGCGGGCGATCAGGGTCTTGCCGGTCCCGGGCGGGCCGACCATCAGGATGCCCTTGGGGATGCGGCCGCCGAGCTTCTGGAACTTGCTCGGGTCCTTGAGGAAGTCGACCACTTCCTGGACTTCTTCGATGGCTTCGTCACAGCCGGCCACGTCCCTGAAGGTGACCTTGATCTTGTCTTCCTCCATCAGCCGCGCCTTGCTCTTGCCGAAGTTCATCGCCCCGCGGCCGGCACTGCCGCCACCCTGCATCTGGCGCATGAAAAAGATCCACACCCCGATCAGCAGCAGCATCGGGAACCAGGAAATGAAGATCTGCATCAGCAGCGACTGGCCTTCCGGCGGTTCGGCTTTGATCTCGACCTTGTTTTCCAAAAGATCGTCGATCAGATGCGGGTCGTTGGGGTTGTAGGTGATGAATTTCTGTCCTGCGCTGGTGATGCCCTTGACGGCTTTCCCTTCGATGACCACCTCTTTGACCTGGCCATTGTGGACCGCTTCGATGAACTGGGTGTACGACAACTGCGCACCCGCAGGCTTGCGGGCACCGAAGTTGTTGAACACCGACATCAACACCGCGGCGATCACCACCCACAGGAGTATGTTTTTCAGGAAACTATGCATCTTGGCACCTTATCATTCAGTTGTATTGGCATCGCGCCAGTCCAGGCCCCTGAGGGTCCAGTTCCCGGCCTCGAAGGCATCCCCGCCTTCGAACTTCACATAGCAGGCATAATTAATCTTGTGGGCCAGTTCGGCATCGTCGGTGACGATGGCTCTGGCCTTGACCAGGAAGCGTCCGTCCCCCATGCCCCAAACTTTGGTTCCACCAAGCGGAAACTCAACCCTTTCAGTGGTCATCTCCTGGCGGAAATAGTTACTGCACTGCAGTTGAGCCCCCTGCTTCGCGTCGCCGCTGACCGGTTCGAAAGCTCCTCGGGGACTTAAGAAATCGGAATCGATCACATAGGTCATAAAGGGGAGAATCACGAACACCTGCAGCACATAAAGCAGGGCCACATAGAAAACGATCTTGCCAAGACTTTTCCAGTCCGGCAACCAGTCGCGCCAGGTGATTTTCTTGGTCATCATGGTCACACCTCCTTACAGTTGGAATCTGCCTCCGGGTCGCGGCAGTACAGGTAGGCATAGATGAAATAAATAAGGTGGGAAATCCCGCAGTAGGTCAGGGCGCCCACCAGGACAGGACTCCGGGGCAGGCCGTTGATTTCTGAGTAGAAGGGAATGCCCACCGCCGCCATGAGCATCAGACAGCCCATGAAAAGCGCCTCCAGATAGCCGCTGTGGCGATAGCGAAAAGCCCACATTATCAGCTGGATGACGACAAGGTAAAAGACGATCAGCAGAAGATTGCGGGCTAACGGACCATAGCTCTGTAACAGTTGCGGAAATACCAGTGAAGGTTTGAACAGGACGGCAATGCCGCCGACCACGGAAACCAACACGGCCAGATAAAAATTGAATCGAATCAGATTTTGCATGTTTTCCCCTTAAAAAAAGACGGCGTCCCTGCCGCCAAAGTTCAGAGACAGGACATCTTCACTCATCCTTGGCGAAATCACGAAAGAACGGGGCATCCGGTTTCAACACCAGCTTGTCGCCGGGCTGAACCAGCCCCCTGCGGTAGGCTTGATGACGGCGGAGGAAAGCAAAAAACTTGGGATCTTCGGCATAGGCCGTGGCATAGATTTCGGTGGCACGGGCATCACCGATGCCCTTGAGGCGCTGGGATTGGCGGTAGGCCTCGGCGAGCAGGATCTGCCGCTGCTTGTCGGCATCGGCGCGGATCCTTTCCGCCGCCTCGGCGCCTTGGGAGCGCAGTTCCTTGGCGACCCGGGAGCGTTCCGCTTCCATACGCCGGAAAACCGAGGCGCTGACTTCCTCGGGCAGATCAATGCGCTTGATCCGCAAATCCACCAGCCGGATTCCCAGGTCGGTCGCAGCTTCCTGGGCCTCGGCCAGCAGGAGGTCGCGCAGCCTGGTCCGGTCCTCGGCCACCAGTTCCCGGATCTGGCGGCGGCCGAACTGACCGCGCATGACATCCTTGAGAATCTGCCCCAGGCGCAGATTGGCCGACTGGCGGTCACCCTGGACCGAGGTGTAGAAGCGCACCACGTCGTCGATGCGCCACAGGGCCAGGGCATCGACGATGACGTTCTTCTTCTCCGCAGTCAGGAAGCGCTCCGGGGGTAGGTCCAGACTGACGATGCGCCGGTCGAAGCGCTTGACCGATTCCAGCAGCGGCAGCTTGAAATGGAGGCCAGGGTCATAATCGGCCGCCACGATCCGCCCCAGGCGGAACCGGATCGCTTCGTGATTCTGCGGGACGGCGAAGACCGCCAGCCAGAGGGAAGCGAACAATAAGAGCGCGGAGACGGAAGAAATGATGAGATTGGTTTTCATGATCATTCTCCTCTGATTGAACGGCCACGGCGCAGGGTGTTGCGGATGGGGCGTTCGGCAGTGGATGCTTGCGGTTTTGCCCCGGCGGTTGCCGGCTCGTTGCCGCGGATCGGTCCGGACTGGCCAGGATTGAGCGGCAGATAGACCACGTTGCCGCTGCCCTCGAGATCCACCACCACCGAATCGGTGCGGGTCAGGATTTCCTCCATGGTTTCAATGGCCAGGCGGCGGCGGGTAATGTCCGGATGTTTGCGGTATTCAGCCAGAACACGGCGGAATCGGTCGGCCTCACCCTTGGCCCTCGCGGTCACGGTTTGCAGGTGCGCCTCGGCTTCGGCGATCAACCGGGCGGCTTCACCGCGCGCCTTGGGAACGATCTCGTTGGCATAAGCCTGGGCCTCGTTGATGAGGCGTTCGCGGTCCTCACGGGCCTTGATCGCATCCTCGAAGGCCTGTTGTACCTCCTCGGGCGGCTGGACATCCTGAAGGTTGACGCCGGCGATGCGGATGCCGGACCGATGCTCGTCGAGAATCCGCTGCAGTTCCTTCTCGATGCGGGCGACGATCTCGCTGCGCCCTTCGGTTAGCACATAATCCATGTTTTGCTGCCCCACCACGCTGCGGGTGACGCTTTCGGTGAGTTGCTTCAGGATGTCTTCGGGTGCCTGGATGTTGAACAGGTAATCGGCCGGGTTTTCGATCCGGTACTGCACCGCCAGGTGGAGATCGACGATGTTTTCGTCACCTGTCAGCATTCTGGCCTCGCTGGGAACGGGAACCTGCCGGCCGCTGCCGCTACGGTAGCCGACTTCCAGAAAACGCTGGCGTTCGACGTTGATCTTGTGCACCTGCTCGATCGGTGCCGGCCAGTGCCAGTGGGGACCAGGCTCGGCGGTTTCTCGGTAGGCGAGAAACCGGGTGACTACGCCGCGCTCTCCGGCGTTGACGATGTAAAAACCCGTGGCCAGCCAGGCACAGAGGGCAGTGGCGGCGCCGTACTTCAGCGCCCGGTCGAGTCTGATATGGCGCAAACGCACCGCCTGGCGTTCGAACCACTCGGACCCGATGGTCGCCCACCACTGTTTGTAATCGAAGTAAGGTCCGGGTTTGTTTTTTTCCGGCTGTCCCGGGTTTTTGTTGCCTAGCATGATGACCTCCTTTGTTCTCCTCTGGCGGGTTCAGGGCAAAAGGGATTGCCACTGGTTGTGGAACTTGCGCCGCAGCTTTTCGAGTGCGGCCTTCTCGATTTGGCGGACCCGTTCGCGGCTGACCCCCAGGCGGTCGGCGATGTGCTGCAGGGTTCTGATTTGCTCGTCCTTGAGGCCGAAGCGCAGCTTCAGGATTTCCGCCTCCCGCCGGTTCAGGGTGTCCAGCCCCTGCTCAATCAGGGCGGCCAGCCGGGCCCGGTCGAGATCGGCCCACAGCGCCGTGTCGTCGGTACGCAGCAATTCGCCCAAATTCTCAGGAGCCCTGGGATCGTCGAGTGACAGGCTGGGGATCGTCCGCCCTTCACGGCGCCTTCTTCCGGCCTCGTCCAGCGACATGGTCAGGGGGGTGCTGATGCGGTGGGCGGCGCGGTCGATGAACAGGCGGATCCAATGGACGGCATACGTGGAGAAACGCCCGCCGCGCCCGGGGTCAAATTTGCGGGCGGCGCGCAACAGGCCGAGGTTGCCTTCCTGAATCAGATCGAGCAGCAGGGAATCGCGCTGGCGCCGGTAGCGACAGGCTTCCCGGACAACCAGACGCAGGTTGTGTTCCACCAGCTTGCAGATGGCCTGCTGCAATCCCTCGGATATATGTACAATTTCTGCATCGCTTTTTGGCGTTCCGGGATCACCCCGGGCGCCGGACTGCCGCCTGTCTTCGGTATCGCCCCGGCGCGCCTCGAGGCGGCGGGTGCAGCGTTGAATGCGGCGTCCCAGTTCTTGCTCCTGTCTCGGGCTCAGGAGGGGAAACCGGCCGATCCGGTCGAGATAGTCCTCCAGAATGGAGATCCGCCGCCTGCCGTGGCCGTCCCATCGGGATGCCGGCGTCTCTTCGTCCGTCAGAACCTGGCTGTCGCCGGAAGTGTTTCGATACATGCACAGACGCCCAAGAAAAATTGGACTTTAATTGTACATTATGCTTGGGCGCTGTCAAGAATTTTGTATAACTAATCTATATCCAGGGGCAGGGGTCGGTGCGGCCTATCGATTCAGCAGCCAGATTTGAAGGTTGAGGATGGCAGCGAAACCCGCCCAAAGCTGCGCCGCGAATCGGGGCAACCGACAGCTCATTCCAAAAGGCACTTCCGTCCTTGCGGTAATTGAGCAGGATGACGCAGGCGGGCCTGCCTTCGATCAAGGCGGCCTTGAGAAGATCAACGGTTCGGCGGTCGGTTTCAGGCCCCTGTAGGAAGCGGCAGTCCCTGCCGAGGACTTCAAGGCGGCTGTAGCCGGTAAGCCGCTCGAAGGCCGAGTTGACATAGATGAGGGGATGGTCGTTGTCTCGGACCTCTGCGATGGTCAGTCCGTCCCGGGTCGAATCCAGGGCTTGCCGCAGCAGGGTGGTGGTTATTTCTTCCATTCCTCCTTCCCCACACCGGTTTCCATCCGGTGCAGCAGCCAGTAGGTCACCCCCAGGGCGAGCACCACCACGCCGGTGGCGGCCACATAGGGCCAGTCGAGCTTCTTGAAATCGAGGATGATGACCTTGCGGGCAATGGCCATGAGGGCGGTGGCCACTACCAGCCGCACCGGCATCACATCGCTGCGCAGATAAAGGGTGATGTTGATGAAGATCTCGATGGCGATGAGCACGGCGATGAAGGCACCGAACACGGCGATGATGTCGCCGACCTCGAGCAGGCCCAGCGGCGGCGTCAGGAATCTCTGGTACAGCACCCACACCACGTCGAAGACCCCTCAGACGATCACCATGGTCATCAGCACCGCCAGCCCCTTGACTGCCACGTGGATCACGTGGTGCAGCGAGCGGATCAGGCGGTCCTCGTGGTGCAGGGGAAGCTCCATGTGGCTGGCGCGCCTGTCGGCCTCCTCCTTCAGTTTATGCGACATTCCCTCGATGAGGGTCTGCTGGCGCTTCAGAATTTTCTCGGAGGCGCCCATTTCCTGTGCCAGGGTGCGGAAATCCTCGTCCCTGAGGCGGTTGAAGGCCATGCCGAAATCACCGAAGCGGCGTTTTTCGATCGGGGTCTTCTCGATCAGGTGCACGTCGTGGTGGCGCGGGTCCTTGCGGATCCGGCGGAAGGTCTCCTCCACGGCCTCCTTGGGGCCCTCGAGCACCTGCATGAACATGCCGTTGCCTTGGTAGAGCACCCCGCTGATGTCGCGGGCGCGGTTGTTGGCGCGGAATTTTTCCAGCATGGCGTCCAGTTCCTCGTCGCCGAACGCCCGCGCCGCCTGGCTGATGTAGCTGAGGCGGATCACGGGGCAGCCTCCTGGAACGCGGCGCGGATGGCCGCGATCCGCCTGCGGTTGACTCCCAGGTCGCTGTAGCCGGCGCGCGATGCCGAGCGGAAGTGGATCAGCCGCCGCTCGGGGTCGGGCAGGAACTGGACGTCATCCACAAAGCCGAAAATCTTGGAGCGGAACTCGGCGTGGAGATAGCCGGGCCGGCGGCTGCGGACCGTCACCCGCGGCTGGCGCGCCACGATCGCCTCCAGACGTTGCCACGCGGCCCCTGGATCCCCCTGAAAGCGCAGCGGCGGCAAGTAGTGGGTCTCGTCCCTCGGATCGGCCTGGCTGGAGACGCAGTTGGGGGAGCTGGGGCAGGGCGGTAGCTTGCCGTCCGCCGGTGCCAGATCGGGCGAGGCGGAGGCCAGCCGGGCCAGGGCCAACAACCCGGCGAAGACCAGACCAAGCGCGGCGACGCCCAGCGTCAGCCAGTTTTCGGGATTTTCCAACATGGTTTTTCCTCTTGAATCCGGTTCGATCATCATACCAGTCCCCGCTGCATCCGCCGGAATGCTCCAAGGAATTCCAATGCACTACGTTGCCAGAAGCGCCAGCAGCAGAAACAGGGTCAGCTTAAGGGGTTTCATCGGCACCTCCGCGATCGTATTGTCGGTGAATCTGTGTCTGGAGCCGGGCTTGGGCGGCGGCGTCCAGGGGAAAGCGCCAGGCGATAAGGATGCAGGGGAGTTTGAGCAGCACCGGCAATCCGGCATAGAGGAAACCCAGGCCGGTGAGGGCGGCGTGGGGCTGGGCCTGCAAGGTGGGGTCGTAGCCGGCCAGCCCCAGCAGCGGGAAGGCGATCCCCACCGCCAGAGCCAGGGCGAGCTTGGTCGCCATCCCCCAGATGCCGAACAGCAGCCCGGCCCGGCCGCCGCCGCCCCCGGCGGTGTCCACGTCCACCACGTCGGCCTGCATCGCTGTCGGCAGGGTCATGTCGGCTCCCAGGGTCAGACCGGTGAGGGCGACGGTGACGGTGAAGATCCAGAAATCTTCCGGCCCAAGCCAGGGCACGGGCACGAAGGACAGGGCCGCCAGCCCCATCGACACCGCCCAGGCCCGGTGCTTGCCGATCCGGCGCGACAGCCAAAGCCAGGCCGGCAGCGCCGCCACCCCGGCCCCGAAATACAGGATCAGCAGCGGCCCTGTGGCCTCGGGGTTCTGCAGGCGTTCCCCCACGAACAGCAGAAACAGCGTTGCCGGCAGGCCGTTGGCCAGGTAGGCGATCAGCAGCAGCCTTAGGGGGCGGTTGGCGCCAAGGAGACGCAGTCCGGCCATGAAAGCCGGCCCCCGAAAAGCTGCACCGACTCCGGCAGCAGGCGGACGGCGAGAAGGACCGTGGGCACCAGGGTCAGCAGCACCGCGAAGAACAGCAGCCGCAGGCTGGCGCCCGCGTTCTCGGCGATGCCGGCCCAAGTTGGCAGGACCAGGGCCAGCAGCACGCCGAGGGCCTGAAAGCCCTCCCGGCTGGCCGCCAGCCGGCTGCGTTCGTGGTAGTCGTCGCTCAGCTCCGCGCCCCAGGCGGCATAGGGAATGCTGACCAGGGTCCAGCCCAGATAGGCCAGCAGCGTCCCCAGCAGCAGCCAGCCGCCGCCGATCCCGGGCGGGGGAAGAAACAGCATCCAGATGCCGAGCAGCAGCCAGGGCATGCCCAGCACCATGGGTCCGCGGCGGCGCCAGTCCTGCCGGGGCCAGTGGTCGCTCACATAACCCGCCAGGGGGTCGGTGACCACGTCGAACAGCCGCGCCACAAGCAGGATTGCGCCCACGGTCCCGGTTCCCAGCAGCAGGTCGCGGGCGTAGAAGGTGGCGAGGTAAACGTACAGCGGCAGCCCCAATACGGCCAAAGGCAGCCCCGGCAGCCCGTAAGCGAGCAGTTGTGGCAGTGACATCCGCTGGTCCAAGGGCAGGTCAGGACGAAAGCGTTGACATCCACCTTGCCGGTGACAAAACCGGCGTAACAGTAGGCCAGATAATACTCCCAAAGCCGCAGGAATTCGATTCCCAAATGCGCGAACAGCCGGGTCAGGCGCGGATAATTGGGGACGTTGTAGACGATGAAACCGGTATCCACCGCCAGCGATCCTCCTGGACCGGGCACCTCCACGGTGCAGGTGTGTCCTCCGGGGTAGTCGTTGCGCTCGAACAGGGTGACCGGGTAGCGCTCTGCCAGCAGCCAGGCGCTGACCAAGCCGGCAACACCACCGCCGATCACCGCGATTGGGCCTGTCTTCGTCATGAAAGCCCGCCTTTAATCGTTTTTTGTACAGGAATTTTACATTCTCAAAGGCAGGTGTACAATAACCCCTCCGATTTTGTACAACCTGTAACAACGATGACAGTCTTTTCCTCGACCCGTAACGGTGCGTTTCGATGGCCAGGATCGCGGTGATCGGCGGCGGTTTCGCCGGTCTTGCGGCGTTGGTGACCTTGCGGGAGCGGCTTCCCGAGGCCGATCTCACCCTGCTCGATGCCCGTTCCCATCATGTCATCCGTACTCGGCTGCACGAGCGTATCCGCCGCCCGGAGACCTGTTGTCGGGTGGATTTTTCCTTGACGGCGAAGGCAGCAACGTCCTGAGCGCCCAGGTGGCGATCCGCAAGGGGCGTCACGTGGCCAAGAACATCTGGCGCCAGCTTAAGGGATAGGCCCTGCTGCCCTGCGACTACCGTGAGCAGGGCTATTTCGTCTCCATGGAACCTGTCGACGGTGCCGGCTGGCTGGGACAGCGCAGCAACGTGCTGACCAGCCTGTCTTCCGCTCCCTGGAGGAGCTTGAGACTTACGCCGCCGAGATGAAGGCGCCGCGGCAGGGGGATTGGCGCCAGTTCCGCATCCTGCGGAAAAACGCCTTGAGTTCCGTTCCGTAAAGCCTCGTCAGGGGGTTTCGGCGTTACCCTGCCGAGTGTCCCGGTCTTTATCCTTCTTTTCCGGTGGGACGTCATAGGTCGATGCCGCCAGGAGCGCAGGTTGCCCTGCCTCCCCATAGATCAAGTCCACCAGGCGCTTGAACCAGCGGGGACGGAACAGCACCACGTAGAGCATGATCAGGGTGGTGCCAGGGACCGGCAGAAAGCTGAAAGCCACCATGAACAGCAGGAAGAAGAGGGTCAGAAGGCGAACGGTTCCGGGACTCATCAGGTGTCCTCCTCTCGTGGGTTCCGGTATCTCTGCCATTGGAAGACCGGAAGGCGCAGATGTTCCCTAAGGCGGGGCGTCCACCGGGTGCAGGCGCTGCAGCTCCTCGTCGGTGAACAGACGCGAGCGGGTATGGAAGCGGACTCCCTCCGGCCCCTCCAGGGAGAACATGCCGCCGCGTCCGGGCACCACATCGATGATGAGCTGGGTGTGTTGCCAGTATTCGAACTGGGGCCGGCTGATGTAGAAGGGGCAACCGCCAATCTCCCCCAGCAGCACGTCCTGCTCGCCCACCCTGAACTCTCCTTGGGGATAGCACATGGGCGAGGAGCCGTCGCAGCAGCCGCCGGACTGGTGAAACATCAGCGGGCCGTGTTTTCCCTTGAGCTTTTCGATCAGTTCCAGGGCCGCCTCGGTGGCGATCACGCGCGGGACGGTTTCGGTCATGGTCTCACCTCCTGAAAAGGAAAGAGCCCGGCGGGGCCGGGGTCGGGATGGATGCCTTAGAAGAATCCCAGCGGTTTGGTGTCGTAGCTCACCAGGAGGTTTTTTACCTGCTGGTAGTGGTCCAGCATCATCTTGTGGGTTTCGCGGCCGATGCCGGACTGCTTGTAGCCTCCGAAGGCGGCGTGGGCCGGGTAGAGATGGTAGCAGTTGGTCCACACCCGCCCGGCCTGGATGCCCCGTCCCGTGCGGTAGGCGCGGTTGGCGTTCAGGGTCCAGACCCCGGCGCCGAGGCCGTAGAGGGTGTCGTTGGCGATCTTGAGGGCTTCGTCTTCGTCCTGGAAGGTCGTCACCGCCAGCACCGGGCCGAAGATCTCCTCCTGGAAGATGCGCATCCTGTTGTGGCCCTTGAACACGGTCGGCTGGATGTAGTAGCCGCCGGCCAGGTCCCCGGGCATTTCCAGCGGGCCGCCGCCCACCAGGCATTCAGCCCCTTCCTGGCGGGCGATGTCCATGTAGGAGAGGATCTTCTCCTTCTGCTCGCTGGAGGCCTGGGCCCCCATCATGGTTTCGGTGTCGAGGGGATCGCCCACCTTGACGGCCTTGACGCGCTCGATGGCCCGGGGGACGAAGTCGTCGTAGATGGAGGCCTGGATCAGGGCCCGCGACGGGCAGGTGCAGACCTCCCCCTGATTGAGGGCGAACATCGTAAAGCCTTCCAGGGCCTTGTCGAGATATTCCTCGCCATTGGTCATCACGTCTTCGAAGAAGATGTTGGGGGACTTGCCGCCCAGCTCCAGGGTGACCGGGATGATGTTTTCCGAGGCGTATTGCATGATGAAGCGCCCGGTGGTGGTCTCGCCGGTGAAGGCGATCTTGGCGATTCTGGGGCTCTGGGCCAGGGGCTTGCCAGCCTCGACCCCGAAGCCCTGGACCACGTTGACCACCCCGGGCGGGATCAGATCCCCCACCAGATCGAGCCAGACGCCGATGGAGGCCGGGGTCTGCTCGGCCGGTTTGAGGACCACGCAGTTACCCGCCGCCAGCGCCGGGGCCAGCTTCCAGGCGGCCATCAGCAGGGGGAAGTTCCAGGGGATGATCTGGCCCACCACGCCCAAAGGCTCGTGGAAGTGGTAGGCGACGGTCCTGTCGTCCAGTTCGCTGATGGCGCCCTCCTGGGTGCGGACGGCAGCGGCGAAATAGCGGAAATGGTCGATGGCCAGAGGGATGTCAGCGGCCAGGGTCTCACGGATCGGCTTGCCGTTGTCCCAGGTTTCCGCCACAGCCAGGGCCTCCAGGTTTTCTTCCATGCGGTCGGCGATCTTGAGCAGCAGGTTGGCGCGTTCGGCCGGCGGGGTCTTGCCCCAGGCATCCTTGGCGGCATGGGCGGCGTCGAGGGCCTTTTCCACGTCTTCGGCCGTGGAACGGGCCACCTCGCAGAAGGGCTGGCCGGTGACCGGGGTGACGTCCTCGAAGTACTGCCCCTTGACCGGCGGGGTCCACTGGCCGCCGATGTAGTTGTCGTAGCGGGGGCGGAAACTGACCTTTGCCCCATCGGTGTTGGGTCGGGCATACAGCATTTTGGGCCTCCTTTGTGATCGTTTGAAAATCGCCGGTTATTGTCGCTTGTCGGTCGCCCAAGTGGAAGGTGTCAATCGGTGGCGAGGTTGTGCCGATAGGCCAGGCGCACCAGTTCGCCGAGGGTGGCGACCCCGAGCTTGCGTTTGATCTGGGTCATGTGATTGGCGGCGGTTTTGTGGCTGATGTACAGCCGGGCGGCGATCTCCGGTACCGACAGTCCCTGGGCGGCAAGGCAGAAGATCTCGAATTCCCGCTGGGTGAGGCGGGCAAGCGGACTGCCGGGGTCGCCGTTGCCCAGATTGCGGTTCTCCAGTTGGTCGGCGATGGCGTCGAGCACGTAAATCTGCCCCCTGGCGATGCGGCGGATCGCCGCCGGCAGGATGTCGGGATCGGCGTTCTTGGCGATGTAGCCCTTGGCGCCGGCTTCCAGGGCCCGTTTGGCGTAAAGGGCTTCCTCGTGCATGGTGAACACCAAAATCTTGGCCTCGGGATCGCGGCTGCAGATACGGCGGATGACGGTCAGCCCGCCGGCGCCCGGCAGGGACAGATCGAGCACCAGCACGTCGGGGCGGTGGGCGAAATAGCCCCGGTAGGCGCCGTCGCTGTCCTCGGCCTCGGCGATGATGTGGATGTCGTCGCTCTGATCCAGCAGAAACCGGTGGCCGGCGCGGACCACGGCGTGGTCATCCGCCAGCATGACACGGATGGTCATGGGCCTCCTCCTCCTCGAAAGGCAGCAGAATCGTCAACGTAAATCCCGCTCCCGGCGCGGTGGTCACCTGAAAACGGCCTCCTAAGCTTTCCGCCCGTTCGCGCATGCCCCGAAGGCCATATCCCCGCTGCTGCAGCCGGGACGGTTCGGCGCCGGCGCCGTCGTCGCGGATCTCGATCCGAAGCCAGTCCTGACGGGGTTCCAGGCGGATGGCGATTTGCCGGGGACGGGCGTGCCTGAAGGCGTTGGTGAGGGCCTCTTGGACGATGCGGTAAACGTGGATCTGGTGTTCCGCCGCCAGCCGCTCCACGGCGGGATCGCAGCGCAGGTCGATGGCAATGCCGGCGTGTTTTTGCCGCCAGCCGTCGGTCAGGGCGTCGAGGGCGGCGCACAGCCCCAGGTCGTCGAGCATCAGGGGGCGCAGGCGGTGGATCATGGCGCGCAGGAGGGCGAACAGGTGATCGACCTGCGCGGCGATCAGCCCGGCGGCGCGCTCGGCCGCCTCGGCCTGGGGGTTGTTCCGGATCGATTGGGCCAGCATCTTGATGCCGCTCAGGGTTTGCCCCAGCTCGTCGTGCAGCTCCCGCGCCAGGGCCCGGCGCTCTTCCTCCTCCACCTTCAGCAGTTGCCGGGTCAGGCTGCGGTTGTCGTGGCGGGTCTGCTGAAGCACCTCGGCGCAGTGGTTGAAGGCCCGGGCGATGCGGTTCCACTCCGGCTGGGGGAAGTCCGGCAGGCGGTGGTCGTAGGCTTCCCGCTCCAGGGCCACCAGCCCGGTCAGCACTGCCTCCACCGGTTGGAAGGCGCGTCCCAGCACCTGGTACACCGCGAGGAAACAGCCGCCGGCCAGGAACAGGATCAGGCCGAGGAACAATTGGGTCTCCTCCCAGGCTTCGGCGATTTCGTCGGCGGGATCGGCCACCAGCCGCACCCGCAGCACCCCGCCCTGTCGGGTGGGGATGGCCTGTTCCAGGATGGCCGGCGGCGGCTCCACCAGGCGGGCGAACCAGACCGGCACGTCAGGGGGCGGCCGGGAGGGGGACGGGGGCAGGGGTGTGCCGTCCCGAAGTATGAACAGGCGGACGTGACGCAACTGCCCCAGGCGTTCCAGCATTGCCCGCCAGGCGGCGGCCTGTTCGTCCGGCAGGGGTCCCTGCAGGTGGCTGGCTTCCACCATCTCCCGGGCCAGCTGCAGGGCCGAACGGGTTTCCCCGGCCACCGACTCGCGCACGTGGCGGATGACCAGGCCACTGCCGATGAGGGTGATGACCAGCAGGATGGCAGCGATGACGAGGTTGATCCGGGTCTTGAGGCTGAAACGGGCGAGCATCGGGGTATTGTCCAAGATGGACAGGGGGAAGGCTACCGGAATATTTCCCCCTCTCAAGATGAATCCCTGGGGCAATACGCATAGGACTTCCCTCAGCGGTCATTGTGGCGCTGTAGACGGGTATAGACTTGGCTGCCGAGCGTCTTGGCGATCAGATTCTGCATCTCCTGGTTGCCCATGAATTCCGAGAACAGCTCTTCGTTCAGCTCCATGCGCTCGATGAACAGTGATTCCAGTGCCTGCTGAAAAACCAGCTGAAACTTTTCCAGGGGGTTGGCTTTTGCCACATCGCGCAACGCATCATCCTGGGCCGCCGCCTCGGCGATCTGGTCGAAAAAGAGCTGGTCGGCCTCGGTCAATTCCGCACCGAAGCGCTCGTTGATGATGTCGATCAGCCGGGGCTTGACACCTACGACGCCGACAAAGTTTTCGCATTCCGCTTCGCCGACAATCCGCCCGGCACTCCCAAATATGCCTACAACGTGGTCCGCGCGCGCTTCAACGCCGTCCTGCTGGAGAACGCCCGCAGGGCCGGCGCGCGGCTGATCGAACGCCGGGTGCGGCTGACGCGGCTGGACGGGGGCGACCGGGTCCGTCTCGATGAGGACTCGTTACAGGCTGCCTCGGATTGTTGGGAGGGGGAGGGGCCGGATCTGATCGTCGATGCCACCGGCCGCGCCAATCTTGTCGGCCGGGCGCTGGATATCCCCATGCAGCCGGGACCACGGCGGGATGTGGCGTTGTTCGCCCATGTGGATGAGACCGAGCTGGTCGATCCCGGTTACGTCCACAACGACCGCATCGACCGCGGTTGGTGCTGGCGCATCCCGCTGCCGGGGCGGGTGTCGCTGGGTCTGGTGGTACCCCGGGAATACGCCGACGGGCATGGCGATTCGCCGGATGCCCAGTACGACCGTCTGTTGCGGGCCGATCCGGTGCTGCGGCGACTGGCGCCCAAAGCCCGGCGCCTGACGCCGGTGTTGCGTTTCGACAATTACCAATCCCTTTCCTCCCGCCTGGTGGGGGAGAACTGGGTAATGCTGGGGGATTCCGCCGGCTTCGTCGACCCGGTGTTCTCCAGCGGTCTGCTGGTGGCCATGAAGGGCGCCTATCAGCTGGCGCAGGCCCTGGGTGAGGGCGTGCCGCTGGCGCGCTATGAGCAGGCGGTCAAGGCCCATCTGCGCGCCTGGTTCGAAATCGTCGGTTATTATTACGACGGCCGCCTGATGACCAGCATCGAGCGCGGCCGGGAGATGGCCGATGGCCTGGCCGGCCGGCTGTTGCTGCCGTGGGTCAGCCGGCGCATCGCCGCCATCGTGATCGGCGCCGCGACCACCGACCGTTTCAACCTGGGACTGCTGCGCTTTCTGGTGGATGCGCGTTTCGGCCTTTACGGCCGGGATCCAGGGAAATACCGCATCCATTGAAACCTTCATCGAGGAAGAAGATGCAGACCGAGACCATCGCCGCCGAGTTGTGCGAATTCCTGCACGAGCGGATTCTGGCTCCCGGCGTGGCGGTGACGCCGGAGACGCCGCTGGAGGACATCGGGGTGGATTCGTTCGCGTTGATGGAGTTGATTCTGTTCGTCGAACGCCGTTACGGCCTGGTGCTGCCGCCGGAGGCGCTGGTGCCGGAGCATCTCGCCAGCGTCGCCGCCCTCAGCCATTATTGCGCCGCCCATCTGCCCGTGGATGACTGACATCGACGCCGCGCTGCCGCGGCGCATCCCGCTCAATCCCATCGACCATTTCCTGCTGCAGCTGGACGGTTCGATGCGGCAAAGGGGCCTGGCCAACGTGTGCACCTTCGCCGTGACCCTGGAGGGCCGTCTTGAGCGGGACATGCTGCAGCGTCGCCTGGAGCGCGATGCCGTCTACCGCTGGCTGGCCCGGCTGCGGCTGGTGCGGCGGCCTTTCGGCTACAGCCGCTGGCAATGGCGGCGAGACGCCCGTCTGCCAGCCATCCAGGCGCATACGCTGGATGAAGGGGCGCCCGTCCCGCCGTCCCTGGTGGCGCCGCCCCTGGACGTCGGGCGGGAGCCGCCCCTGAAGATCGACCTGCTGCACCTCGGGGGGCGGCTTTCCCGCCTGGTCTTCACCTGGCACCATGCGCTGATGGACGCCCACGGCGGCGAGTTTCTGGTCTCCTGGCTAGGTGGGCATCTCCAGGCGCGGCCGCTGCCGTGGCAGCCGCCCGGGCGCTGCGGCTTGTCGCTGCGGGAGCGGGGCGAGATCGCCCGGGGGATGAAAACGGCGCTGTACGAGGCATCCAAACCGCCCTTCCTGGCGCTGCACCGGCCGGATGCACCCGCCGGGGCGTTGCATTACCGGGTGTTGCGCTTCTCCTCCCGGCAAAGCGAATGCATCCGGGAACGGGCGCGTTCCCACGGCGCCGGGGTGCTCGCCAGTGCCTTCCATCTGGCGGCCGTCGCCGGTGCGCTCGCTGAGCTGCAGCGGCAGCGGGGCGGTGAGCCGGCCGATGCCCTGGTACCGGTCCCCCAGGACCTACGCCGCCGCGGTGCGGCCGGTCCGCTGGTGGGCAATCAGGTCAGCTTCCTGTTTTACCGCATTCCCGCCGCGGCGCTGAATGACCTGGCCCGCTGTACGGGCGTGCTGTCAGCGCAGGCGCAGGCGTTCATCCGCTCAGGGATGGCGGCGTATTATGCGACGATGATGGGACTGCTGCAGCGTCTGCCCGCCCCCTGGTACCGGGCGCTGCTGCGTTCGCCGACCCAGGGGCTGATGAGCACCTGCTCTTTTTCCGACACGGGGGAGATGCTCCCCGGTTGCCAGGCGCTGTTCGGTTTGCCGCTGCTCGATGCCTGCCATTATCCTCCCAACGTCCATCCGCCGGGCCTGACCTTCGTGTTCAGCCGCTTTCGGGGCGCGTTGCGGATCAGCTTCGCCTGGATGGACGGGGTTATTGCGGCCGGGGAGGCCGATTTGCTGCCGGCGGGCCTGAAACGGAGGCTGCTCGGGGATGAAACAGGCCGGTTGTGACGTGGCGGTCGTCGGTGCCGGGGCGGCCGGTATCGCCGCGGCGGTGGCGGCGGCGGAGGCAGGGCTGGGGGTGGTCCTGCTGGAACGCTACGGTTTCGTCGGCGGCCTGGCGAGCAGCGCCATGGTGGGGACGGTGTGCGGCCTGTATTACCGTAGTGAGGGCGGGCCGCGTTATGCGGTCCGGGGGTTCGCCCGCGCCTTCGCCGAGGGTCTGGCGGCGGCGTCCGAAACCGCGCCGGTGGCGGGAAAAGACGGACTGTATTTCCTGCCCTATGCGGTGGAGGCCTTCCATCAGGAAGCGTGCGCATGGCTGCAGCGCCACAGGGTCCAGCTGCGGCTTCACAGTTCAGTGGCCGGCGTGGAATGCCACGGGCGGCGCATCGCCTGCCTGCAGGTTCATGGTGCCGATGGGGTCTTCCGGCTTCACCCACAGGTGGTGGTCGACTGCAGCGGGGAGGCCCTGGTGTCCCGGCTGGCGGGAGCCGCCTGTCTGCCAGGATCGCAGCCCCAGGCCGACGCCTTCGTGTTCCGGGTCGCCGGTCTGCCGGAAGTGCCGGAATCGGCGCTGACCCTGGTATTGCTTCGGGCCTTGCGCCGGGGCGTCGCGCAGGGGCGGCTGAAACCAATATGCGAGCGCCTGTCCCTGGTTCCGGGCTCGCAGGTGCGGGATTCCGCCCTGCTGAAACTGGGATTGCCCGGCGTGGGGGATCGCACCCGGGCCGAGCTGACGGCGCGGGCCTTCTGCCACGACATCGTTCGCTACCTGCGGGGCAGCGATGTCGCCCTGGCTGGCCTGCGGATCGCCGCCATGGCGCCCCAGTTGGGCGTCCGCTCCGGTCCGCGCCCCCGGGGGCTGGCGGTGCTGGACGAAGCGTCCGTACTGGCGGCCGCCAAGCCGGAGGACGGGGTGGCCTGCGGCGCCTGGCCGGTGGAGCATTGGAGCGCGGGGCGCCGGCCGACGATGCGCTGTTTCGCCATGGACGACCATTACCTGATTCCAGCGCCGGCGCTGGTTTCCCGGGATTTCGACAATCTGTTCTTCGCCGGGCGCGGGTTTTCCGCCACGGAAATGGCGATGGCGTCGGCGCGGGTCATCGGCACCTGTCTGGGGACCGGTTACGCCGCCGGCGATCTGGCGGCCGCCCGGCTGCAGCGCGGAGACTGGCGCGCAGGCATCGAAACCGTCCGCCGCAGGCAGGTGGTGGGATGAAGTCGGTCGAGGAGATTCTCGCCCTGGCCGCGGAAACCTGGCCGGAGCGGCCGGCGATCCTGGATGCCGAGGGGGCGGTGAGCTATGCGGAGCTGTATCGCGACAGCCGGCGCTTGAAGGCCGCTCTGCTGCAGGCCGGCATGGGGCCGGGCATGGGCCTGGGAATCATGGGGCGCAACAGCCGCCATTTCGTCGCTGCCATGTTCGCCGGGATGGGGTGTGGGGCGACGGTCTTCCCGCTGTCGCATCAGCTGAAGGCGGCGGAGATCGCCCGGATCCTCCAGGACACCGGTCTGCACGGGATTCTCGACGACGGCCACGGCATCGAGCCGCTGCCGGGAGGCGGGCCGTTGCCCGGAGCCGACGGCCGGTGGCGCTTTTCCCGGACCGCCGTGCCCCCGGACCGGGCCGTGACCCCGCTGGCGGATGCGGCCTTCGTCCGCTATACCTCCGGGACCACGGGACGGAGCAAGGGGGTGGTGCTCTCCCACCGGCGGATCCTGGAGCGGGTCGAGGTGACGCGCCGGGCGCTGGGGCTGACCCCGGAGGACGCCGTCCTCTGGATTCTGCCGATGGCGTTTCATTTTCTGGTGACCATCCTGGTGTACATCCGCAGCGGGGCGGCCATCGTCCTGGCCCGGGATCTGCTGGCGCACCATCTGACCGAGGCGGCCAACCGCCATCGGGCGACGCTGCTGTATGCCTCCCCCATGCCGATCCGGATGCTGACGGCCGCACCGCAGGGGGCATTTTCGACCCTGAAGATGGTGATATCGACTTCCTCGGCCATCCCCCCGGCTGTGGCCCGTGCGTTCACCGCCCGTCACGGCATTCCCGTCGTGCAGGCCTACGGGGTGATCGAAGCGGGTCTGCCCCTGATCGACCGGCTTTCGGCGGCAGCCGATCCGGAGACGGTCGGCTATCCCATCGCCGAATTCGAGGCCGCCTTGTTCGACGATCGTCTCTCGCCCGTGGCGCCGGGGCAGAGCGGCCGTCTGGCGCTTCGCGGGCCGGGGCTGTTCGATGCCTACCTGAACCCCTGGCAGCCGGCGGAAACCGTGTTGGCGGACGGCTGGTTCCTCACCGGGGATCTGGCCCGGCTGCGGGAGGATGGCCGTCTCGTGGTCTGCGGGCGCGAGAAGGATGTGATCAACGTCGCCGGCAACAAGGTCTTTCCCGAGGAAGTCGAGGCGATCCTGGGCGCCCATCCCGATGTCGGCCTGGCGCGGGTTTATGGCGAGCCCCATCCCCTGACGGGGGAGATTGTTTGCGCCGAGGTGGTCGCCCGCCCCGGAGCGGTGCTGGATGCCGAGGCGCTGCGGGATTTCTGCCGCGACCGCCTGTCGACCTATAAGGTGCCCCAGCGGCTGCGGCAGGTGCCGGCGATCCCCCTCACCCCCAGCGGCAAGGTGAAGCGCCGCTAGGGCAGTACGTCGGGATGGAACAGTGGTCTGCCGCCGACCTTGAAATTTGCGATCAGCTTCTGCCCCACCGGGCCGGTGAGGAAGGCCGCGTATTGCATCGCTGTCTCGAAGTCGGCGTTGGGGCAGCGTTTCGGGTTGACGGCGATGAGGTGGTAGGGGTTGAAAAGCGCCGGGTCACCTTCGAAGACGACGGTCAGATCCGGCAGCTTGTCCTGCATCGCCAGCCAGGTGCCGCGGTCGGTGAGGACATAAGCCTGTTTTTCCTCGGCAACCTGCAACGCCGCCCCCATGCCCTGACCGATGGAATAGTACCATGCTCCCTGCGGTTCGATGCCAGCCTGTCGCCACAGCTGTTTTTCCTTCTTGTGGGTGCCGGAATCATCGCCGCGGGAGACGAAGGGCACCTGTGCCCGGGCGATTTTGCCCAGGGCTTCTGCGGCCGTTTTGGCCCGGCGGACGCCGGCCGGATCGCCTTTGGGGCCGACGATGACGAAATCGTTGTGCATCACCGCCAGACGGTCGATGCCGTAACCGGCCTCGACGAACGCCTTCTCGGCTTCGGGGGCGTGCACCAGCACCGCATCAACGTCGCAGTTCCGCCCCAGTTTCAGCGCCTTGCCGGTGCCGACGGCGATCACGTCCACGGCGATGCCGGTGCGCTCCGTGAAGACCGCATTGATGGCCGCCAGCAGACCCGTGTTGTCGGTGCTGGTGGTGGTGGCCAGGCGCAGGCGCTCGCCGGCGGGCAGCGCCGGTGCCAGCAACAGAAGAAGCAGCAGGAAATGCAGTTTCGTTTTCATTTCTTCAGTCGATCTTGTGGGTCGACGGTTCCATGCCCTGGGACTGATAGAAGCGGTATTTTTGCCGCCCGGCCTGACGCACCGCCTCGTCCTGATCGACGATCTCGGCGATGCGCCGGTACCGGGCCCAGTCCTCCGGCACGCCGGGGGCGAGGTCGATGAGGAAATCGTGAAAGGCCTCCGGCGCGGCGCCGGTGCCGATCAATACGTCTGCCAGCGGATCGTTGGGGTAATTGTCCGCCAGGGTGTGGGGAACGAAGCTGCCCTGGCGGAAGGTCCAGAGCAGCTCGTCCAGAATACCCGCCTCGGCGGTATCGTTCACGCGAATGAAGACCCTGTGCCCCGCCTTCCAGGCTTTCTCCGCCAGACGGCAGGCGAACACCCGCCGGGCGCTGGCGTCGGCGCCCGGCAGGACGTAGAAATCGACCCGGGTCATTCGATCCGGTTGAGGAGGAACTGGGTCAGCAGCGGCACCGGGCGTCCGGTGGCCCCTTTGTTCTGGCCCGTGTTCCAGGCGGTGCCGGCGATGTCCAGATGGGCCCAGCGGAAGTTTTCGGCATAGCGGGCCAGAAAGCAGGCGGCGGTGATGGTGCCGGCCTCACGACCGCCGATGTTGGCCATGTCGGCGAAGTTGGACTTGAGCTGTTCCTGGTATTCCTCCCACAGGGGCAGTTGCCAGGCGCGGTCGAGGCTGGTTTCCCCGGCGTCGAGCAGTTGCCGGCACAGCGTGTCGTCGTTGCCCAAAAGCCCCGAGGCGTGACGGCCGAGGGCGACGATGCAGGCGCCGGTCAGGGTGGCGATGTCGATGACCACCTGCGGCTGGAAACGCTCGGCGTAGGTGAGGGCATCGCAGAGGATCAGGCGGCCTTCGGCGTCGGTGTTGAGCACCTCGATGGTCCTGCCGGACAGGCTCTTGATAATGTCGCCGGGCTTGAGGGCGTTGCCGTCGGGCAGGTTCTCCGAGGCGGGGACGACGCCCACCAGGTTGATGGGCAGCCCCAGTTGCGCCACGGTTTCGAAGGTGCCGAGCACGCTGGCGCCGCCGCACATGTCGTACTTCATCTCGTCCATGTTCTGGGACGGCTTGATGGAGATGCCGCCGGCGTCGAAGGTCAGCCCCTTGCCCACCAGAGCGACGGGTTGGTCTTTGGCCTTGCCGCCGCGGTACTCCAGGACGATGAGCCTGGCCGGCTGGCAGCTGCCGCGGGAAACCGCCAGCAGCGCCCCCATCCCCAGCTTTTCCATGTCTCCCTCTTCCAGCACCGTCGCCGTGATCTTGCCGTGGCGGTCAGCCAGTTTCCGGGCCTGTTCCGCCAGGTAGGCGGGGGTGCAGAGGTTGCCCGGCAGGTTGCCGAGATCCTTGGTCAGCTTCATGCCGGCGGCGATGGCCAGCCCCTCGCGGGCGCCGCCTTCGGCCGCATCGCTGCAGGTCTTGTCCTCCAGGTGGAGATCGATCCGGTCCAGGGCGGGCAGGTCGCCCGGTTCGCTTTTCAGCTCGGTTAAGCGGTACGTGGCGTCGGTGAAGCGCTGCAGGATCTGGCGGGCCTGCCAGCGGGCATCGCGGTCGGAGACAGTGGCATCGAGCAGGGCGCACAGGGCCTTCCTTACCGGCATCCCGGTCACCGCCTTGGCGGCACCGTCGAGGGCCTTGGCGTATTTTTTGGCGTCGAGCGACTTTTTCTTGCCCAGGCCGACCACCAGAATCCGTTCCGCGCGGCAGCCGTCGAGCTGGGGCAGGCGCAGGGTGTCGCCGGGCTTGGCCTTGAAGTCCTCGCGCTTGAGCACCTTGCCCAGGCGGCCGTCGGTGGCCTCGTCCACAAGCTGGGCGGTGGGGGTGAGCTTGCGTTTGTCGTAGACCCCGACGATCAGACAGTCGGTGGGTTTTTTGCTTGGGCTTGCGGTGTGAAGGCTGAATTCCATGGCATTACCTGAATCAGGAGGTTTCTTCGCTGGGTTGGCCCTGGACGGGGCCGGCCTCGCTGCCCTGGTCCCCCTGGGCGAAACGGCCACCGAAGAACATGGCGATGTAAACCTCCAGCGCCAGCATGAGCATGTACAGCAGGGCGGGCAGGCGGGCGAAGGTGAGACCGAAGAACAGGACCACGAAGGTGGCGGTGAGGGCGGGGTGGGCCAGGAACTCCTCGGGACGGATTTTGATCTTATAAATATCAGAAATGGCGTTCATCGGTAGTCATCCTCCTCAAGATGGCGGTTTTTTTTGAAAATCCGACTGCAAGCTTAGCATTATAAGGGCATCCGAGCCTGTCAGCGAGCACCTTTATGCACCTTTATTCAGGTGCTGCAGGCCTGGGGCTGTGGTAGGATTTCCCTGCATCGCAACGCTGGAGCACCTTTATGAGCGAAGAAAGCAAACGCCGCTTGAGCGAAGGACTGGCACGCCTGCAGGCGGAACTCGAGAATCTGGAGGCCGACGAGGCCACCCGCCAGCGCCTCGGGGATCTGGCCCGGCGGGTCGAGCGTCAGCTGGAGGCGGGCGGCGAGGAAAGCCATGACAGCCTGCTGAAGGAGCTGGAGGCGGAACTGCTCCGTTTCGAAGTGGAACACCCCCGCCTGACCGCCATCCTCAACGACATCATGGTGGCATTGGCCAACATGGGGATTTGACATCAACCTGCCACGACGAGCCTTGCCGATTCTCAATCTGGTCAAAAAACTCCTGAAACCCGAGACGTCCAAGCCGGCAGCAGGCCGTCCCGGCCCCCGGATCTATCCACGATCCCAGCACTCGATTTCCCGGCGCCAGATCAGTCCGAGCGCCCTCAAGGTGCTGTACCGGCTGCACAAGGCCGGATTCCGCGCCTGTCTGGTGGGCGGCTGCGTGCGCGATCTGCTGCTGGGGCGCGAACCCAAGGATTTCGACGTCGCCACCGACGCCCATCCGGAACAGATCCGCAAGCTGTTCCGCAACTGCCGCCTGATCGGCCGCCGTTTCCGCCTCGCCCACGTGCGTTTCGGGCGCGAGATCATCGAGGTGGCCACCTTCCGCGCCGCCGCCCCGGAAGGGGCGGGGGACTGGGCCCGGGAGGAGGAAACCGGGCGGGTTCTGCGCGACAACGTCTACGGCACCATCGAGGAAGACGCCTGGCGTCGGGATTTCACCGTCAACGCCCTGTATTACGACATCGCCGACTTCTCGGTGGTCGATTACGTCGGCGGCATGGAAGACCTGAAAGCCGGGGTGCTGCGCCTGATCGGCGAGCCGGAAGTGCGCTACCGCGAGGATCCGGTGCGGATGCTGCGGGCGGTCCGCTTCATGACCAAGCTCGGCTTCGTGCTCGATAAGTCCTGTGAGACGCTGCTGCCGCGTCTGGCCCATCTGCTCGAGGACATTCCCCCGGCCCGCCTCTACGAGGAAGTTCTCAAGCTGTTCCTGTCCGGCTGTGCGGTGCAGACTTTCGAGGCGCTGCGCCATTACGGCCTGTTCGAACCCCTGTTCCCGCTCACCGAGAAGGCCCTGGCCCGGCAGCCCGACGGGTTCCCCCTGACCCTGGTGGCCAAGGCGCTGGAGAACACCGACCGCCGCCTGGCCGAGGACGCGCCGGTGACGCCCTATTTCCTCTACGCGGCGTTGCTGTGGGAGCCGGTGCGTCTCGAAGCGCTGCGGCGTCAGGCCGAGGGCGTCGCGCCAGTGGTGGCGGTGCAGGAGGCCGCCAGCGAGGTGCTCAGCGCCCAGGTCCGCCACGTGGCCATTCCCAAGCGGGTGGCGCTGCCGATGCGCGAGGTCTGGACCCTGCAGCCCCGCTTCGAGCGCCGCCGGGGCGGCCGGCCGCTGCGGTTGCTGAGTCACCCCCGCTTCCGCGCCGCCTACGACTTTCTGCTGCTGCGCAGCGAGGCGGGGGAGATCGAACCGGAGCTGGCCGAATGGTGGACCCGCTTCCAGCAGGCCGGCGACAGCGAGCGCCGCAAGATGATCCAGGGGCCGGCCCGAGGCCGCCGCCGGCACCGTTCCCGCCGCCGCGCCAAATCCAAAGAGAGCAGCGAATCATGACCGCGATCCGCGCCTACATCGGCCTCGGCAGCAATCTCGGGGATCCGGTGCGCCAGCTCGAACGGGCGCGGGCCGCGATCGCCAACCTGGAAGGGGTCAAGGAGGCCGCCTTTTCCAGCCTCTACCGCAGCCGCCCCATGGGGCCGCAGGATCAGCCCGACTACGTCAACGCGGTCATGGCGGTCGATACCGAACTTCCAGCGATGCAATTGTTGTCCGCGCTCCAGGCCATCGAGGCCGCCCAGGGACGGGTGCGGGAAGGCGAGCGCTGGGGGCCGAGGACCCTGGATCTGGATATTCTGCTTTACGGCCGCGCCTGCATCCGCACCGAGGATCTGACCGTGCCCCATTACGGTCTGGCCGAGCGCTGTTTCGTGCTCCATCCCCTGGCGGAGATCGCGCCGGCGGATCTCTATGTGCCGGATGTAGGTCCTTTGTCCGATCTGGTTCGACGTTGCCCCACCGAGGGGCTGGAGCGCCTATGACCGCACCGATCACCGTTCCCGAACTGCGCGCGCGCAAGGCCCGGGGCGACAAGATCGCCTGCCTGACCGTGTACGACGCCACCTTCGCCCGGGTGCTGGAGCGGTCCGGGGTGGATGTCGCTTTGGTGGGGGATTCCCTGGGCGTGGTGGTCCAGGGGCGGCCGGCCACGGTGGCGGTGACCCTGGAGCAGATGGCCTATCACGTCGGCTGCGTGCGCCGCGGCCTGGAGCGTCCCCTGGTGCTGGCGGATCTGCCTTTCGCCAGCTATGTGCATCCGCACCAGGCGGTCGCCAGCGCCGCCGAACTGGTGCGGGCCGGCGCCCAGATGGTGAAGCTGGAGGGCGGCCGCCAGCGTCTGGAGGTGGTGAAGGCGCTGGTGGCCGAGGGCATACCGGTGTGCGGCCATCTGGGCCTGCTGCCCCAGTCGATCCACCGTCTGGGCCGGTACCGGGTACAGGGCAGCGATCCCCAGGCGGCCCAGCGTTTGCTGGAGGACGCCTGCCTGCTGGAGGAGGCCGGTGTCGATCTGCTGGTGCTCGAGTGCATCCCGGCAACCCTGGCCGAGGCGGTCACCGCCGAGGTTGCCGTGCCCACCATCGGCATCGGCGCCGGGCCCCACTGCGACGGTCAGGTGCTGGTGCTTCACGATCTTCTGGGGCTGTGGTTCGAGGGCAGGCCGCCCCGCTTCGTTCAGGATTTCCTCGCCGCAGGGGGCGGCATCGAAGAGGCGGTGCGCGCTTACGTGGAGGCGGTCCGGCAGGGCCGCTTTCCCACCGCCGAGCAATCCTACTGAGGAGGGCGAACGATGTCCGTACGCGCCGAATCCCTGCGGCTGACGCCGCAGGCTTACCTCGAGGGGGAGAAGACCGCCCCGGTCAAGCATGAATACCTCCAGGGGCAGGTGTATGCCATGGTGGGGGCGGCCGACGGCCATGTGCGACTGACCATGAATTTCGGCTTTCTGCTGCAATCCCACCTGCGCGGAACGCCCTGCAGCACCTACATCTCCGACATGAAGGTCCGCATCGACGCGGGAGAGGCGTTCTTCTATCCGGACGTGCTGGTGACCTGCGATGTCGAAGACCGCAGGCGGGTTTATTTCAAGGATCATCCGCTGCTGGTGATCGAGGTGCTGTCGCCGACCACCGAGGGTTTCGACCGCGGGGAGAAGTTCGCCTGGTACCGGCGGCTTGCCTCTTTGCGGGAATACGTGCTGGCCGACCCGCGTCGTTACGCCGTGGACGTGTTCCGCCGCAACGATCAGGGCCGCTGGGAATTGTTCAGTTTCGCCGGCGAAGACGCGCGCTTGGAGCTGGCCAGCGTCGATTTCAGCTGCGCCCTGGCGGCGGTGTACGAAGGGGTGGATTTCAGCCTGGCGACAGGAGACGCCGATGCGCCGGTTTGACCGCATCGCCGACCTGCGTGCCTGCCTGGAGGAGTGGCGCCGGGCAGGGCAGCGCATCGTCCTGGTGCCCACCATGGGCAACCTGCACGAAGGTCACCTGCAACTGGTGGACACCGCCCGCCGCTGCAGCGACCGGGTGGTGGTGAGCATCTTCGTCAATCCGCTCCAGTTCGGTCCCGGCGAGGACTACGACCGCTATCCCCGCACCCTGGAGGCGGACTGCGCCAAGCTGGAGACGCGGGGCGCCGACCTGGTGTTCGCCCCCCCGGTGGCCGAAATCTATCCCCGTCCCCTGGCCGAATCCACCTTCGTCGAGGTGCCGGGAATCACCGAAATCCTCTGCGGCGCCAGCCGTCCCGGGCATTTCCGCGGCGTTGCCACCGTGGTGGCCAAGCTGTTCAATATCGTCCAGCCGGATGTGGCTGTTTTTGGCGAGAAAGATTACCAGCAGCTTCAGGTGATCCGCCGCCTGGTGGCCGACCTCAATTTCCCGGTGGAGATCGTCGGCGTGCCCATCGTGCGCGAAGCCGACGGTCTGGCGCTGAGTTCCCGCAACGGCTACCTCACCCCCGAGGAGCGGGCCAGGGCGCCGCTGCTCTACCGCAGCCTGTGTCAGGCCCGCGACGCCATCGCCGCAGGAGAGCGGGATTTTGCCGCCTTGTGCCGCCGCCAGCGGGAATCCCTGGAGGAAGCCGGCTTCCGGCCGGACTATTTCGAGATCCGCCGCCCCGATCTGGGGGAAGCCGGGCCAGACGACCGGCCCCTGATGATCCTGGCCGCCGCCTGGCTGGGGCGGACCCGTCTGATCGACAACCTGCAAGTGCCATGAGCGACTTCGACACCCTCGCCGCCGAACTGGTCGAGGCCGGGCGGGAACTGTACCGCCGCGGCTGGGTGCCGGCCACCAGCGGCAATTTCTCCGCCCGTCTCGACGACGGCACCATCGCCATCACCGCCTCCGGCCGCCACAAGGGCAGGCTGACGGCCGGCGACATCCTGCGCATCGACGCCGAGGGCCGTTCCCTCGACGGCCGCCGTCCGTCGGCGGAAACCGGCCTGCATCTGGGGATCTACCGCCGCTTTCCCCAGGTGCGCGCCGTGCTCCATCCCCATTCCCCGGCGGCGGTGCTGGCCTCGCGCCTGTTCAAGGGCGAGCTGGTGCTGGAAGACCACGAGCTGCTCAAGGCCCTCGACGGCATCGACACCCACGCCCACCGCCTGGTGGTGCCGATCTTCGCCAACGACCAGGACATCCCGCGGCTGGCACGCAAGGTGGATCAGTGGATCGAGCGTCACCGCCGCCTGCACGCCTACATCATCGCCGGCCACGGTTTCTACGCCTGGGGAGGCAGCGTGGCGGCGGCGCTGACGGCGGTGGAAGCGCTGGAATTCATGTTCGACTGTGAAGTAAGACTGTACGGAGTAAGATCATGAGTCTGTTGACCGTTTCCCCCGAGACCGGCTTCGAGCCGTTCGAAAAGATCACCGATCCCGAGGAAATCGCCGCCTGTCTGGACCGGATCGGCGTGCTGTTCGAGCGCTGGGAGGCGGGCCAACCCCTGCCGGCCGATCCCGATCCCGAGACCATCCTGGCCGCCTACGCCGAACCGGTGGCGCGCCTGAAGCGGCAATACGGCTTCCAGTCCGCCGACGTCATCGCCGTCACCCCGGACCATCCCGACCGCGAGGCGCTGCGGGCCAAGTTCCTGGCCGAGCACACCCACAGCGACTTCGAGGTGCGTTTCTTCGTCGGCGGCCGGGGGCTGTTCTATCTCCATCCTGACGATCGGGTCCACATCGTCCTGTGCGAGGCCGGCGATCTCATCAGCGTCCCCGCCGGCACCCGTCACTGGTTCGACATGGGTGCGCGTCCCGAGCTCAAGTGCATCCGCCTGTTCACCACCCCGGAGGGCTGGCAGGCCGATTACACCGGCAGCGACATCGCCGCGCGTTTCCCCAGACTGGAGGACTGGCTGGCCAAGGTCGGGGCATGATCCGCGCCATCCTCACCGATATCGAAGGGACCACCTCGTCCCTGAGCTTCGTCAAGGACGTGCTGTTTCCCTACGCCCGCCGGCGTCTGGCGGATTTCGTGCGGGCGCAGCGAAACGCGCCCGAAGTGCGGGAACTTCTGGACGAGGTCCGCCGTATCGTTGGCCGGGATCTTTCCCTGGACGAGGTCATCGCCCAGCTGGAAGCCTGGAGCGACCGGGACGAAAAGGCGCCGCCCCTCAAGGCATTGCAGGGGATGATCTGGGAGGCCGGGTACCGGCGCGGCGACTTTCAGGGCCACGTCTACGAGGATGCGGCGGCGAAGCTTCGGGAATGGAAGGAGAGGGGGTTGGATCTGTACGTCTTTTCCTCCGGTTCGGTGCCGGCCCAGAAATTGTTGTTCGGCCACACCCCTTACGGGGATCTGACGCTGCTGTTCTCCGGCTATTTCGACACCCGCACCGGGCCCAAGCGCAATTCGGAAAGCTATCGCAAGATTGCGGCGGCCATCGGCCTGCCGCCGGCGGAAATCCTGTTCCTGTCGGATGTGCCTGAGGAGCTGGACGCCGCCCGTGAAGCCGGCATGGAGACGGTGCAACTGGTGCGCGACGGTGCGCCGGATGAGGGCGCCCGTCACCGTCAGGTGCGGGATTTCAACGAGATCGCGGTCTAATCGGCCCAGAGGCTTCCCAGGCCGAAGGCGACGGCCTGGAACGGCTCGGCGGCCACCGGGTCCTGATCGGCGAAGGTGTGGAGCAGCAGCCACCGGTCATCCTGGCGGCGGTAGGCTTCCAGGGTGCGGGTCTCCGGATCCACCAGCCACAGCCAGAACACGCCGTGGCGGGCGTAGAGGGGCATCTTGCGCTTGCGGTCGGTTTTGTAGGTGGCCGGCGACAGCACTTCGCAGACCCAGTCGGGCGCGGTTTCGAACCAGGCGGTGTCGGGCAGCCGGGGCAGCCGCTCGCGCCGCCAGCCCGCCAGGTCGGGCACGACCACGTCGGCGCCGAGATGGACCTCCGGTTCGTCGAGGATCCACCAGCCGCCGGGGCCGCCGCTGCCCTTGTCGAAGGGGGAGCCGAGCTCGATGCCGAGGGAAGAGGCGGCCCGGGCGTGTTTGGGCGCCGGGCGGGGGTGGACGAGCAGTTCGCCGTCGATGATCTCGGCCACCAGGTGTTCCGGGACCCGGCACAGATCCTCGTAGGTTGCCAGACGCTTCGCCGGTTCTGCCATGACGCTGCCTCGCGGATCGGTGGTAGAATTCCTGGAGTTCATTGTATCCCAACCATTCACGTCAAGGAGAAGTCATGGGAGTGTCGATGCGTCGTTCCGCCTTGCTGATCGGTCTTGCGCTGCTGGCCGGTTGCGCCTCACAGTCCGGTGGTCCCAAGGTGCAGGCCGAAGCGGCCCCCGCGCCGCAGCCGGTCAACGACTGGCCCACCCAGGCGCGCGTGGAATACGTGTTCCAGTGCATGCGCGAGCACGGGGGGCAGAACTACGACAACCTCTACCACTGCAGCTGCAAGGCGGACGAGGTGGCCAAACGCCTCGACTATCAGACCTATTCCGAGGCGCAGGTGTTCAAGAACCTGAAATCGATGCCCGGCGAGCGCGGCGGGGTGTTCCGCGATCCGCCCCAGTCCAAGGTGCTGCGCGAGCGCTTGAAGCAGGCGGAAGCCGAGGCCGAGGCGCATTGTTTCGTGAAATAAAACAAAGCAGTCAACACTAGCATTTGAATTCCAGGGCGCCCTTGGTTTAGATTTGCCCTGATTTCACCCAACTGTAAAGGTACTGCGCATGGCTGCGGAACAGGCACGCAAGAAGAAAGTCCGGATCAACCGGGGGCGGCCGGTGGACCTCAAGGCCCTGGAGGAGATCCGGGCGTTGCTGGGGGACGAACCCAGGCGCCGCGACTTGCTCATCGAACATCTGCACAAGATTCAGGACGCCTACGGGCACATCTCCGCCCGGCACTTGCGGGCCCTGGCGCACGAGATGAATCTGTCGCAGGCGGAAGTGTACGAAGTGGCGACCTTCTACCACCACTTCGACGTCGTCAAGGAAGGCGAAACCCCGCCACCGCCCCTGACCATCCGGGTGTGTGAATCCCTGGCCTGCCAGATGAACGGCGCCCACGAACTGATCGACGCCCTCAAACAGGGGCTCGGCGATCAGGTACGGGTATTGCCGGCGCCGTGTGTGGGCCGCTGCCAGCACGCCCCGGTGGCCATCGTCGGCCAGAATCCCATCGACCGGGCGACGCCGGAAAAGGTGGGGGCGGTGGTCGAGGCCAAGGCGGTCGAGGCGCCGGTGCCCGATTACATCGACTATGACGCCTACCGGTCCCAGGGCGGCTACGAGCTGCTGTTGGGGCTGGTGGAGGGCCACCGCGATCCGGAAACCGTGATCGCCTCCCTCAAGGACGCCGGCCTGCGCGGTCTGGGCGGCGCCGGTTTCCCCGCCGGGGTCAAGTGGGACATCGTCAGAAAGCAACCGGCGCCGCGGTATCTGGCGGTCAACATCGACGAGGGGGAGCCGGGCACCTTCAAGGACCGCCATTATCTGGAATCCGATCCCCACCGCTTCCTCGAGGGGGCGCTGGTGGCGGCCCGGGTTGTCGGTTGCGAGGCCATCTACATCTACCTGCGTGACGAGTATCCGGCGGCGCGCAAGATCCTCCAGACCGAACTGGCCAGGCTGCAGGCCGATCCCCCGGTCAGGGGCTGGCTGCCGCCGATCCACCTGCGCCGCGGGGCCGGGGCCTACATCTGCGGCGAGGAGTCGGCCATGATCGAATCCATCGAGGGCAAGCGCGGCATGCCGCGCCTAAGACCCCCTTATCTGGCGGAAGTAGGGCTGTTCGGCCGTCCGACCCTGGAGCACAACATGGAGACTTTGCACTGGGTGCGCGACATCGTCGAGAAAGGGCCGGACTGGTTCACCTCCTTCGGCCGTCACGGCCGCAAGGGGCTGCGCTCCTTCTCCGTCTCCGGGCGGGTCAAGAAACCGGGGGTGCATCTGGCGCCGGCCGGCATCACCGTCAAGGAGCTGATCGACGAATACTGCGGCGGCATGCTCGACGGCCACGAATTCTACGGCTATTTCCCCGGCGGGGCCTCCGGCGGCATCCTGCCGGCCTCCCTGGGCGACATCCCGCTGGACTTCGACACTCTCAACCCCTACGGGTGTTTCATCGGCTCGGCGGCGGTGGTGGTCTTCTCCCAGCACGACAAGGCCAAGGATCTGGCCCTCAACGCCATCAAGTTCTTCGAGGACGAGTCCTGCGGCCAGTGCACCCCGTGCCGAGTGGGCACCGCCAAGGCGGCGCTGCTGATGGAAAACGGCGACTGGGGCCGGGCGCGCCTGGACGATCTGTGTCAGGTGATGGCGGATGCCTCCATCTGCGGTCTGGGGCAGGCGGCGCCCAATCCCATCCGCTGCGTGTTCAAGTATTTCCCCCACGAACTGGAGGGCTGAGCGATGGCTGCCAATCCCGAATTCATCGAAGACCTCAAGACCGTCACCTTCACCCTCGACGGCCGGGAGATCACCGCCCACGAGGGGGAGACCATCCTGCAGGCGGCCAAGCGTCACGGCATCGAGATTCCCCACCTGTGCTACAAGGAGGGCTACCGCGCCGACGGCAACTGCCGCGCCTGCGTGGTGGAGATCGAGGGCGAGCGGGTGCTGGCCCCGTCCTGCTGCCGTGCTCCCAAGGAGGGGATGAAGGTCCAGGCCGAAAGCGAACGGGCCCGAAAGTCCCAGAAGCTGGTGCTGGAGCTGCTGCTTGCCGACATGCCGGCGCAGGGCAAGTCCCCCTACCGTGACGATTCCGAACTGGATCTGTGGGCCGAAAAGCTGGGGGTGGCTGATCCACGGTTCCCCGAGCGCCCGCAGCCGGCGCCGGATCTTTCCCACCCGGCGATGGCGGTCAACCTCGACGCCTGCATCCAGTGTACCCGCTGCGTGCGCGCCTGCCGCGAGGAGCAGGCCAACGACGTCATCGGTTATGCCTTCCGCGGGGCCAAGGCGAAGATCGTCTTCGATTTCGACGATCCCATGGGGGACAGCACCTGCGTCGCCTGCGGGGAATGCGTCCAGGCCTGCCCCACCGGGGCCCTGATGCCGGTCGGCGATGTGGGCCATCTGCCGGTGGACAAGAAAGTGGATTCCACCTGCCCCTATTGCGGGGTGGGGTGCCTTTTGACCTTCAACGTCCGCGGCGACCGCATTCTCTACGTGGAAGGACGCGACGGCGAGACCAACCACAGCCGCCTCTGCGTCAAGGGACGGTTCGGCTTCGACTACGTCCATCATCCCCACCGCCTCACCAAACCCCTGATCCGCCGCGAAGGGGCGCCCAAGACCCCCGAGCTGCTCGACCCGGCGCGGATGCACGAGGTCTTCCGCGAGGCCAGCTGGGAGGAGGCGCTCGACCGGGCCGCCGGCGGCCTGAAGCGCATCCGTGACCAGTACGGCCCCAAGGCGCTGGCCGGTTTCGGCTCGGCCAAGGGCAGCAACGAGGAAGCCTACCTGTTCCAGAAACTGGTGCGCACCGGTTTCGGCAGCAACAACGTCGATCACTGCACCCGCCTGTGCCACGCCTCCTCGGTGGTGGCGCTGCTCGAGTGCATCGGCTCCGGGGCGGTGTCGAATCCTGTGGCCGACGTGATGCAGGCGGAGGTAATCTTCCTCATCGGCTCCAATCCCACCGTCAACCATCCGGTGGCGGCCACCTGGATCAAGAACGCCGCCCGCCAGGGCGCCAAGCTGATCGTCGCCGATCCGGTCCGCACCGAGATCTGCCGTTTCGCCACCCACGCCCTGCAGTTCCGCCCCGACACCGACGTGGCGCTGCTCAACGGCATCATGCACGTCATCGTCGAAGAGGAATTGTACGATCAGGCCTTCATCGCCAAGCGCACCGAAGGCTTCGACAACCTGCGCCATCACCTGAAGCACTACGCCCCCGAACGGGTGGCCCCGGTGTGCGGCATCCCCGCCGACACCATCCGTGAGGTGGCGCGGTTGTACGCAACCTCGAAGGCGTCGATGATCCTGTGGGGCATGGGCATTTCCCAACACGTCCACGGCACCGACAACGCCCGCTGCCTGATTTCCATGGCGCTGATGACCGGCCAGATCGGCCGTCCCGGCACTGGCCTGCACCCGCTGCGGGGGCAGAACAACGTCCAGGGTGCGTCCGACGTCGGTCTGATCCCGATGGTGTTCCCCGATTACCAGCCGGTGGGCGACCCCAAAGTCCGGGAATTCTTCGAACGGCTCTGGGACGCCAAGCTGGATCCGGAGCCGGGCCTGACCGTGGTGGAAGTGATCCACGCCATCGAAAAAGGCCAGATCCGCGGCATGTACATCGAGGGCGAGAACCCGGCCATGTCCGATCCCAACGTCGCCCACGCCCGTGCCGCCCTGGCCAAACTGGAGCACCTGGTGGTGCAGGATATCTTCCTCACCGAAACCGCCGGATTCGCCGACGTGGTGCTGCCGGCCTCGGCTTTCCCGGAGAAAACCGGTACCTTCACCAACACCGACCGCCGGGTCCAGCTCGGCCGCCCGGCCATCGACCCGCCGGGAGAGGCGCGTCAGGACCTGTGGATCATCCAGGAGATCGCCCGAAGGATGGGACTGGACTGGAATTATTCCGGACCCCGGGAGGTGTTCGAGGAAATGCGCCGGGCCATGCCCAACATCGCCGGCATCACCTGGGAACGGCTGGAAAAGGAGGATTCGGTCATCTATCCGTGCGGGAAGGAGGGCGACCCGGGGCAGGCGGTCATCTTCACCGAAAGCTTCCCCACGACCACGGGCAAGGGGCTGTTCGTGCCGGCGGAATTCACCCGTGCCGCGGAGCTTCCGGACGACGACTATCCCTTCGTCTTCATCACCGGCCGTCAGCTCGAGCACTGGCACACCGGCGCCATGACCCGCCACGCCAGCGTGCTCGATGCCATCGAACCGTATCCGGTGGTACAGATGAATCCTCTGGATCTGGCCGGCCTGGGGGTGGCGCCCGGGGATCTGGTGACGCTGGAGTCGCGCCGGGGCCGGGTCAGCGCCTACGCCCGCGCCGATCTCGGCATGCAGCGGGGGACGGCCTTCATGGCCTTCTGTTACAACGAGGCCGCCGCCAACCTGCTGACCAACGAGGTATTGGATCCGGACGCCAAGATCCCGGAATTCAAATTCTGCGCTATCAGGGTGCGCCCCGGTGGCGAGCTGCCGCCCCGGATCTGCTGAAGGGGTGTTCTATTGACTTTTTGAGGCAAATCCTTCAATTTAGCGCTTCGAGGTGTGGGCGGGAAAAATTCCCGCCCGGCCGCAAAATTCGATCCTAACCACCTTCCAAAAACAACGAGGAGGATCTCATGAAGAAAACCCTGAAGAACGGCCTGATCGCATCCGCCGTCGCCACCGCGCTGCTGGCGAGCGCCGCCCAGGCCAACCAGGAGGTGATCAAGCTGTCCAAGAATCCGGCCAACTGGCCTACCTGGGGCGGCAACTACTGGGGCACCCGCTACAGCGAGCTGGACCAGATCAACAACAAGAACGCCTCCAAGCTGATGCCCGCCTGGACCTTCTCCACCGGCGTGCTGAAGGGCCATGAAGGCGGTCCGCTGTTCATCAACGGCGTGCTCTATGTCCACACCCCCTTCCCCAACAAGGTCATCGCCCTCGACCCCAAGACCCAGACCATCATCTGGCAGTACGTTCCCAACCAGGACGCCGACACCACCATCCCGGTGATGTGCTGTGACGTGGTCAACCGTGGTCTGGCCTACGGCGACGGCAAGATCATCGTCCAGCAGGCCGACACCACCCTGACCGCCCTCGACGCCAAGACCGGCAAGGTGGTCTGGCAGGTCAAGAACGGCGATCCCAAGCTGGGCATGACCAACACCAACGCCCCGCTGGTGGTCAAGGACAAGGTTTTGACCGGCATCTCCGGCGGTGAGTTCGGGGTCCGCGGTTTCATCGCCGCCTACAGCCTCAAGGACGGCAAGCTGGTGTGGAAGAAGTACAGCACCGGTCCCGACGACGAAGTCGGTCTCGACCCGAACAAGACCATGACCTGGATGGGCAAGGACAAGGGTCTGCAGCCGGTCGGCAAGAATTCCTCCCTCAAGACCTGGGAAGGGGACCAGTGGAAGATCGGCGGCGGTACCACCTGGGGCTGGTACAGCTACGATCCCCAGCTCAACCTGATCTACTACGGCTCCGGCAACCCCGGCACCTGGAATCCGGTGCAGCGCCCCGGTGACAACAAGTGGTCCATGACCATCTGGGCCCGCGATGCCGACACCGGCGTGGCCAAGTGGGTCTATCAGATGACCCCGCACGACGAGTGGGACTACGACGGCATCAACGAAATGGTGCTGGTGGACCAGAAGATCAACGGCAAGATGCGCAAGACCCTGGTCCACTTCGACCGTAACGGCTTCGCCTACACGCTCGACCGCGAAACCGGTGAGGTGCTGGTGGCCGAGAAGTACGACAAGTCGGTCAACTGGGCCAAGTACGTGGACATGAAAACCGGCCGCCCGGTGGTCGATCCCAAGTACAGCACCGAGGAGAACGGCGAAGACGTGACCACCGAGGAAGTCTGTCCCGCCGCCCTCGGTTCCAAGAACCAGGGCCCGGTGGCCTACTCGCCGCGCACCGGTCTGTTCTACGTGCCGGGCAACCATCTGTGCATGAACTACGAGCCCTTCGAGGTGGAATACACCCCGGGCCAGCCGTACGTGGGCGCCACCGTGACCATGTTCCCGGCCGGCCGTGATGTGTTCACCGGCAAGAAGGACGGCTCCCACAACCTGGGCCAGTTCACCGCCTGGGACGCCAAGACCGGCAAGATCGTCTGGTCCTACAAGGAGCCTTTCTCGGTGTGGAGCGGCGTGCTCGCCACCAAGGGTGACATCGTGGTTCACGGCACCCTGGAAGGCTACCTGAAGGTGCGTGATGCCAAGACCGGTAAGGAACTGTACAAGTTCAAGACCCCGTCCGGCATCATCGGCAATCCGAACACCTGGATGTTCGAAGGCAAGCAGTACATCGGCGTGCTGTCCGGCCTCGGTGGTTGGGCCGGTATCGGCATGGCTGCCGGCCTCGAAGGCGAGACCGAAGGTCTGGGCGCCGTGGGTGCCTACCGCTCGCTGGAGAAGGTCACCCAGCTGGGTGGCGTGCTGAGCGTCTTCACCCTGTCCAAGTAAGACCTTTCAGGATCTGAAACGGCATTGACGCCAACCCCGGCCGGGCCCGCGCCCGGTCGGGGTTTTTTGTTTTATACTGATGCCCTGCCGGGCTTTGCGAGGAGACGTCATGGAAGAAATCGCCGCTTTCATCATGGCCAGCCGCTGGCGTGCCATGGCGGTAGCCGCTGTCTGCGCGCTGATCGGCGTCTATTTCCTTCCCCTGATCGTGGTCAGTGGCGCGGTTATCGCACTGGTGCTCCTGCGCCGGGGGTTGTGGGAGGGGCTGCTGGTCCTGATCGGTGCCGCAGCGTTGACCTGGCTGGGTTTCATGTGGCTGCCGCCGCGTCCCGGTTTCCCATTCCCCTTGGCCTTTGCCCTGTGGCTGCCACTGATACCCGTCGCCCTGGTGTTGCGCAACACGTTTTCCCAGGGGGTTGCGCTGCTGACCCTGTGGGCGCTGATGGTCGCCTATGTGGGGCTGACCCATGCCCTGACCGGTGACGTGACGGCGTTCTGGAAGCACTGGCTGGCGTTGGCGGTCGCCAATGTCAAGGGTGCGACCGTTTACGGTTTCGAGCGCGAGGGCACCCTGCGTCTGCTCAACGGCCTGGTGGCGATGCTGTACACCCTGTGCGTCTTCGCCGCTCTGGCCCTGGCCCGCTGGTGGCAGGCGTTGCGCTACAATCCCGGCGGGTTCGGCGAGGAGTTCTATCACCTGCGCCTGCCGCGCTGGCTGCTGCCGCTGGCGATCGCTCTGATCTGGGGTGCCGGCTATATCGACAAGGTGTTGATGGTCGATCTGCTGCTGGTGAGCATGGCGGTCTATACCCTTCAGGGGCTGGCGATCCTGCATTGCCTGCTGGACCTGCAAAACGCCAGCGGCCTGTGGATGATCCTGGTTTACGGAGCGCTGTTGTTCGTGCCCCAGTACGCATTCGTCGCCGTGGCGACGCTGGGTGCGATGGACAGCCTCATCGATCTGCGCGCCTGGGCGGCGCAGTCCCTGAGCGAATGATCCCGCTGCGCGACACGATCCCCTGCCACCGCACGCCATGGGTGACCTGGTGCCTGATCGGCGTCAATGTTACGATCTTCCTTTACCTGTGGTGGCTGCCGGAGGAGATCCGCCTCAAGATCCTCTATCTCTACGGTCTGGTGCCGGCCCGCTACACCCATCCCGAATGGGCCGCCTGGGTCGGGCTCGATCCGAATGATTATTGGCCCTTCCTTGCCAACCTGTTTCTCCACGGCGGCTGGCTGCACATCATTTTCAATGCCTGGTTGTTGTGGATCTTCGGCGACAACGTCGAGGACCGCATGGGGTCGGGGCGGTTCCTGGTTTATTACCTGCTGTGCGGTCTGATCGCCAATGGCGTGCACATGGCCATCAACGCCGATGCCACCATCGCGGCGGTGGGGGCTTCCGGCGCCATCGCCGGGGTGATGGCCGCCTACTTCTACCTTTTTCCCCACGCCCAGGTGATCGTGTGGATCTTCCCGTTCCCGCTGTTCATTCCGGTGCCGGCGATCCTGTTTTTGGGGTTGTGGGTCATTTTTCAAGCCTATCAGGCCACCACCACCGGTGCGGGGGCGGCCTGGTGGGGGCATCTGGGGGGGTTCGCCGCCGGTTTCCTGTTGCACCGCTTCTTCATCCGCGGGGAGACGGATCATGACCCGGCGTGACGCCGTGATCCGCCGTCTGCAGGCGATCGTGCCCGATGAGGCGATCCTGCGGCAACCGGAGGAACTGAAGCCCTACGAGTGCGACGGCCTGACCGCCTACCGGCGCGTGCCCTGGCTAGTGGTGCTGCCGGAACACGAAGCCCAACTGGTCCGGATCCTGAAGCTGTGCCGTGACGAGAAGCTGCCCCTGGTGGTGCGCGGCGCCGGCACCGGGCTTTCCGGCGGCGCCTTGCCTCTGGAGGAAGGGCTGCTGGTGAGCCTGGCGCGCTTCGACCGGATTTTGGAACTGGACCCGGTGGGCCGCACCGCCCGGGTCCAGCCCGGCGTGCGCAATCTCGCCATCAGCGAGGCGGCCTGCCCTCACGGGCTGTATTACGCCCCCGATCCCTCGTCGCAGATCGCCTGCAGCATCGGCGGCAACGTGGCCGAGAACGCCGGCGGCATCCATTGTCTGAAATACGGCCTGACGGTGCACAACGTGATCGGCCTGCGCTGCCTGACGCTGGACGGGGAGGCGGTGACCCTGGGGAGCGCCGGGCTCGACGGGCCCGGTTATGACCTGCTGGCCCTGGTGCACGGCTCCGAGGGACTGCTGGCGGTGGTGACGGAGGTCACCGTGCGCCTGTTGCCGCTCCCCGGCTGCACCCGCACCCTGCTGGCGGCCTTCCCCACGGTGGCCGCGGCTGCGGACGCGGTGGCGGCGGTGATCGAGGCCGGACTGATTCCGGCGGCGATGGAGATGATGGACCGGCCCGCCATCCTCGCGGTGGAGGATTATCTCCAGGCCGGCTATCCGCGCGAGGCAGCCGCCCTGGTGATCTGTGAACTGGATGGCCCTGAGGCCCAGGTGGAGGCGGAAGCGGCCGCCGCCCGCTGTCAGTTCGAGCGTCTCGGCGCCTTCCGGGTACAGGTGGCCCGGGACGAGGCCGAGCGGCAGCGCTTCTGGCAGGGACGCAAGTCCGCCTTTCCCGCCATCGGCCGCATCACCCCCGACTACTACTGCATGGACGGCACCATCCCCCGCCACCGGGTGGCCGAGGTGCTGGCCGGAATCGCTCGGCTGGCGGACAAATACGGCCTGCGGGTGGCCAACGTCTTTCATGCCGGGGACGGCAATCTCCATCCTCTCATCATGTACGACGCCGCCGCCGGAGAGCTGGAGAAGGTCGAGCAGCTGGGACGGGAGATTCTGGACCTGTGCGTGCGGGTCGGCGGCACCATCACCGGCGAGCACGGGGTGGGGGTGGAGAAGCTCGATTCCATGTGCCGGCAGTTCGGCGCGGGGGAGCTGCGCCTGTTCCACGCCGTCAAACGGGCGTTCGATCCCACCGGATTGCTCAATCCCGGCAAGGCGGTGCCCACCCTGGCCCGCTGCGCCGAACTGGGCGGCATGCACGTACACCGGGGGCGGTTGCCCCATCCTGAACTGGCGCGTTTCTAAGATGGACTTGACCGAAGCATTGCAGGAACAGGTATCGACGGCCTACCGCCGCGGTAGGCCGCTGCGGATTGTCGGCGGCGGCAGCAAGGCGTTCTACGGCCGCGCCGTCGAAGGCGAGGTGCTGGCGCTGGGCGGACACCGGGGAATCGTCGCTTACCAGCCCAGCGAGCTGGTGGTGACCGTCCGCGGCGGCACCCCGCTGGCGGAGCTGGAGCAGGTGTTGGCGGCCGAAGGGCAGATGCTCGGTTTCGAGCCGCCCCACTTCGGACCGGCCACCGTCGGCGGGGCGGTGGCGGCGGGGCTTTCCGGTCCCCGCCGTCCCTTCGCCGGTGCGGTGCGGGATTTCGTCCTCGGCGTCAAACTGCTCACGGGGCGCGGCGAGGTGCTGTCCTTCGGCGGGCAGGTGATGAAGAACGTGGCCGGCTTCGACCTGGCACGGGTGCTGGCCGGTTCCCTGGGGACGCTGGGTGTGATTCTGGAGGTATCGCTCAAAGTGCTTCCCAGACCGCCCCTGGAGGTGACTCTGCGCCGCCGGCTGCCGCCGGCGCAGGCGCTGGGCGCGATGGCGGAGCTGATGGGGCGCGATCTGCCCCTGAGCGGTTTGGCCTACGATGCGCCGTTTCTCTATTTGCGCCTCAGCGGTCTGCCTGAGGTGATCGAGGAAACGGCGTCCGGTCTGGGGGCGGAATACCTGCCTGACAACCGTTTCTGGCTGGATCTGAGAGAACAGCGCCTAGCCTTCTTCACCGCAGGGGAGGAATCCCTGTGGCGGCTGGCCTGGGCCCCGGCCGCCCCCAACCCCGACCTGCCGGGCCGCTGGCTGCTCGACTGGGGCGGTGCCCAGCGCTGGCTCAGGACCACCGCTGAGCCGGACGCCATTTTCCAGGCAGCGGCGCAGGCGGGGGGGCACGCCACCTGGTTCCGGGGGCACGGTCCGGCCGATCCGGTGTTCCAGCCCTTGCCGCCGCCGCTGTTCAAGCTGCATAAGGCCCTCAAGGAAGCCTTCGATCCCAAGCGCATTCTCAATCCCGGCCGGATGTACGAGGATCTCTGATGCAGGTCGAACTCGCCCCCTCCCACGCCCAGGATCCGGCCGCCCGGCTGGCGGCCGACATCATCCGTGGCTGCGTCCACTGCGGCTTCTGTAACGCCACCTGTCCCACCTACCGGTTGTTGGGGGACGAGCTGGACGGTCCCCGCGGGCGGATCTACCAGATCAAGGACCTGCTCGAGGGCCTGCCTCCCACCGCCAGCCTGCAGAAGCATTTGGACCGCTGCCTGACCTGCCGGGCCTGCGAAACCACCTGTCCTTCCGGGGTGGCCTACGGCCGTCTGCTGGATCTGGGGCGCGGCTGGGTGGCGCAGGCGGTGCCGCGACCCTGGCACCAGCGCCTGTTGCGGGCGGCGTTGCGCTTCTGGCTGCCCCATCCACAGCGGCTGCGGCCGTGGTATCGGCTGGCCGAACCGCTGCGGCCGCTGCTGCCCTGTTCACTGCGCGCCCGTCTGGGGCGGGGCGGGCGCTTTGCCTGGCCGCCGCCGCGTCATCGGCGCCGGATGCTGATTCTGGAAGGCTGTGTCCAGTCGGTATTGGAGCCGGCCATCGACGCGGCAGCCGCGCGGGTGTTCGACCGTCTCGGCATCAGCCTGATCCGGGCGCCCGAAGCTGGTTGCTGCGGCGCCCTCAGCTACCACCTGGACGCCCACGACGAGGGCCTCGATTTCGCCCGCCGCAACATCGATGCCTGGTGGCCCCATGTGGAAGCGGGCGCGGAAGCCATCCTCGTCACCGCCTCCGGCTGCGGGGTGATGGTGAAGGATTACGGCGAGCTTCTGGGCGGCGATCCCGCCTATCGCGACAAAGCCCGCCGGATCGCGGAGCTGGCCCGGGATCCGGCGGAAATCCTCGCAGGTCTGGACCTGCGCCCATTGCAGGCCACCCCCGGCCGGGTGGCGTTCCAGTCTCCCTGCACCCTGCAGCACGGCCAGCGTCTCGCCGGAGTGGTGGAGGGGATTCTGCAGCGTTTGGGGTTCGCGCTGACGCCGGTGCCCGATGCCCAGCTGTGCTGCGGTTCCGCCGGCGCCTATTCCCTGCTCCAGCCCAGGCTGGCCGCCCGGCTGCGGGCACAAAAAATCGCCGCTCTGGAAAGCGGCGATCCGGAGGTCATTGCCAGCGCCAACATCGGCTGCCTGCTGCACCTGGCGCCGGTAGCCACCCGGCCGGTGCGGCACTGGCTGGAGTTGTTGGACGCGACAGGCGCGCCGGATTCAGGGTAGCGGCGCCGGCCGGGTGAATACGAAATCGGTCTCGGCGGCGGCCTTTTGACATTCGAAGCAGGGCTTGCCGCCGTCGTTGTTAAGGGGCTTGAGTTCCATCCCCACCCAGCGGGCGAAGCCCCAGCCGCCGGTGTTTGCGTATTTTTTGCTGTCCTTGACCATGAATTCGATGTGGGACAGTTCCCCCGGGACGAGGGCGGGCTGCCACAAGGGGTGGCGGCTGTCCTTCCACACCAGTTTTCCCAGAATGGTGCCGTCGGGCCAGGGGTTGGTGTTGCCGTTGCGGGCGGCCGTCATGGCGGTGGTGTTGCCGACGATTGCCCGCAGGGACTGGTTGTCGTCGCGGTGGGAAACTCCCAGCACCTACCAGTGTTTGTAGGTGGCTGGCAGCGGGATGCCGTTGGAAGGGGGCGGGGCGGCTGGCGCGCCCAGAGGCAGGATCGCGGTTGCGAACAGAAGTGCGCGCTTGCGCATTGGATTTCCTCCCGTGTTCAGGTTTCCCCGTCATTGTCGGCAATCCAGAGATAGATTTCCACCGTCTGCGGCGGGCACAGGGTGCAGCCGCCGGGGCAGGGGGTGGCGGACGGCAGTCTCTCCACCTCGCCGCGGCGGATGAGACGCTCGAGCATGGGGCGGACGGTTTCCGGATCGCTGCCGAGGGCTTCAGCCAGTTCCTTGAGCGGAATCTGCCGCTGGCGCCGCAGCAGGGAGCGCAGCTCGAGGATCACCGGCAGCAACTGCGGTGGATCAGACCGGGGCCGCCGCCGCTGGGAGCCAGCGGCGGCGGGGGCTGACGCCGCAGCCTCAGGCCGAGCCAGAACAGGGCCAGGGCGGCGGTGACGGCGGCCATCCAGATCAGCGAGGACATGGGATGGCGGGGCAGGGTGGCGGCCTGATAGAAAAAGGTGGCCACGCCGTAGGCCAGCCCGGTGGTCCAGCCCAGGGCGAACAGCATCCAGCGGCTGCCGGTTTCGCGGCGGATGGCGGCGGTGGCGGCCACGCAGGGGCTGTACAGCAGAATGAACAGCAGGTAGGCGAAGGCGCCGATACGGCTGTCGAAGTGGCGCACCATGGTCCCGAAGGTACTGCGGTGGACTTCCTGGACCGCTGCCGCCTGTTCCAAATCGCTGCTGCTTTCCAGCACCCGCAGCCCCAAAGGATCGCCGAGGGCGTTGAGACTGTCGCGGAGATTGGCGGGAATGGTGGCGATGGCCGCCGCCAGCTCGGCTTTCAAGTCGAAAGGTGCGTCCGTCTCCGGGGCGGCGGCGGTCTCATCCAGACGGCTGTAGAGGGTGTCGAGGGTCCCCACCACCACTTCCTTGGCCAGAATGCCGGTGAGAATGCCGACGGTGGCCGGCCAGTTGTCGGCTTCGATCCCCAAGGGACGCAGCGCCGGGGTGACGGCCTGGGCGGTGGCCGCCAGCATGGAGCGGTGGGGGGCGACGTCGCCGAAGCGCCCGTCGGTGCCCCAGGCGTTGAGGAAGTTGACCACCATCACCATGACGACGATGTACTTGCCGGCGTCGGTGACGAACCCCTTGAGCCGCAGCCAGCTGTGCAACAGCAGGTTGCGGCCGCTCGGCAGCTGGTAGGCGGGCAGCTCCAGCAACAGCGGTTCCGGCTCCCCCGGCAGCAGGGTGGTATTGAGCAGACAGGCGGTGCCCATGGCCGCCAGGATGCCGACCAGATAGAGGAGGAACACCACGTTCTGGCCGCCCTGGGGGAAGAATGCAGCGGCGAACAGGGCATAGACTGCCAGGCGCGCCCCGCACGACATGAACGGCGCCATCATCACCGTGAGAATGCGTTCCCGTTCCCGTTCCAGGGTGCGGGCCGCCATGATCGCCGGAACGTTGCAGCCGAAGCCGACGATCAGCGGCACGAAGGCCTTGCCCGGCAGGCCCAGCTTCTGCATCAGCCGGTCCATGACGAAGGCGGCCCGGGCCATGTAGCCGGAGTCCTCCAGCAAGGTGAGGAAAAGATACAGAAAGCCGATGATGGGAACAAAGGTGGCGACCACCTGAATGCCGCCGCCGATCCCGTCCGCCAGCAGTACCTGCAGCCAGGCGGGCGCGCCCCAGCCGGCCAGCAGCTGTTTCAGCCCGTCCACGAACAGGGCGCCGGCGGCCTGATCGAAAAAGTCCACGAAGGCACCGCCGATGTTGATGGTGAAGGTGAACAGGGCGTACATGGCCAGCAGAAACACCGGTACCCCGAGCCAGCGGTTGAGGACCACGGCATCGATACGGTCCGACAGGGAACGGGCGCCGGTGGTGCGGCGGCGGGTCACCTGGCGGGCCAGTTCGTGGGCCTGGCGGTAACGGGCGTCGGCGATGACGAGGTCCAGATCCGGGCCCAGTTCTGCCTGCAGCCGGGTGCGCCATTCCTTGACTTGGGCGGCAAGCGTCTCCGGTAGCGGTTCGGATGCCGGGTGACCAGCGAGCAGATGCAATGCCTGCCAGCGTTCGGATCGTGCGGGGGCGAACCGGGCCAGCGACGGGGTGAGCCGGGCGATGGCCTGCTCCAGCGCTGCGGGGTAGGTGACCCGGATTCTGGGCGGAGCCGGCTCCCTGGCCTGTTGGGCGATGGCGGCCTTGAGGTCCTCCAGGCCGGTACCGTCCCGGGCGATTATGGGCACCCCCGGGGTGCCCAGCAGCCGGCTCAGTTCGGCGGCATCCACCTCGATGCCGCGGCGTTCGGCCAGATCCATCATGTTGAGCGCCAGGACCTGGGGAACGCCGGTTTCCGCCAGCTGCAGGGTCAGATACAGGGCCCGTTCCAGCTGGCTGGCATCGACGATGTTGACCAGCACGTCGGCCTGGCGGGAGAGGATGAAGTCGCGGGCGATGCGCTCGTCGGGGGAGGTTTCCTCCGGGTCGAGGGAGTAGGTGCCGGGGAGATCGACGACCCGAAAGTCCACACCGCAGAAGCGATAGTCGCCCTCCTTGCGCTCCACCGTCACCCCCGGCCAGTTGCCGGTGCGCTGGCGGGCGCCGGTCAGGCGGTTGAACAGCGAGGTCTTGCCGGAATTGGGGTTTCCGATCAGGGCGATGGCGTATGCAGTCATGGGGTTTCTTCCTGCACCAGAATGCGTTCGGCCAGATCCCGGCCGACGGCCATGCGGTCGTGATGGCGTCCGATCACCACCGCGCCGTTGCGGTTGCGCCACACTTGGATCGTCACGCCCGGGGCCAGTCCCAGACTGAGGAGGCGCAGCCGGGTGCGTTTATCGGCGACGTCGATGATGCGCACCGGGCGGGCGGCTGGGATGCCGCTGAGAGGTCGGGATGGGGTCATGGCACTCTGATGGAATAGTTAATGAGAACGATTATAGTTTATGATCCGGGTTTGTCCAGCCCCGCCGTTTCCGATTTTGCTTCAAACCCATTAAGATAAAGGCGTTTTTTCAAAACTCCAGATCGAGTAGGCAGTCATGGCGGAGCCACAGGCGCTGGCGCAACGGAAACAGACCAGGAAGAAAAAGAAGAAATCGCGTTCCTACAAGGGCAAGGCCCTGTTGTGGATCTTCCTCTTCATGGTCGCCGACGAGATCACCCCCGGCCTGCCGCTGGCCGAGGCCTTCATCCTTGCCCTGCTGATTTTCCTGCCCCGCTGGCTGCTGGAAATGGTCCACCGGGTGTACGAATACATGCCGGACCGCCAGTCCTGGCACACCGTCGGCGATATCTGCAAACGGGATGTGGTCACCGTGGCGCCGGACGCCCGGGCGCTGGAGGTGGCCCAGTTGATGCGCGACGAGCACCTGCGCAGCCTCATCGTGGTGGAGACGCGGCCCTATGTGCCGGAAGCGGGGGAAGGCGAAGAAACCGCAGCCAAAGCGGCGGGGAAAAAAGGCAAGGCCCTGGCCAAGACCGCGGGTGAAAGCATCCAGGTGCCGGTGGGGATCGTCACCGACCGCGACCTGGCCCTTCGGGTCGAAGGACAGGGCCTGTTGTGGGAGGATACCCTGGCCGAGGAGATCATGACGCCCGATCCGGTGGTGGCCCGCGCCGACCAGGACGTCCATGCGGTGGTGGAGAAGATGCGCGAGATCGGCGCTCGCCAGTTGCCCATCGTCGACGAGCGCGGTCACCTGATCGGGACCTTGAGCCTGGATGACACCATCGCCATGCTGTCCCACAGTCTCGAAGACGTGGTGGAACTGCTGCAGCGGGAAATCCAGCGCGAAGCGGAAGTCAGCCGCTGATTTTGATCTGAGGACGGAAATTCATGGCCGACAAGACCCCGGCGAAAACGAAAAAACCCAAAAAGGAACGTGCCTACAAGACCAAGGTGATCCTCTGGACCGTCCTGCTGATGGTCATCGACGAGATCACCATCGGCATCCCCGAGGCCGATCTGGTGCTGTTCTATGTGGCGCTGGCGCGCCCCAAGTGGTTCCTGGAGATGATGCACAAGCTTTACAAATACGTGCCCCACCGCCGGGCCTGGCGGCCGGTCAGGGACGTCTGCCAGCGCCAGGTGGCCACGGTGACGGCGGATGCCAGCGTGACCGAGGCGGTGGAGAGGATGCGCGAGGCCGGGGTCCGCAGTCTGGTGGTGATCCGGGAGCAGATTTATAACCCTGCCGCCCAGGTCAGCCAGAAGAAGGGTTGGTTCGGCAAACGGAGCCGGAAGAAGGCGCTGCCGGAGACGACGGCCGCCGAGGCCGAAACCAGCCGGGTGCCCGTTGGCATGCTCAGCGACCGCGACGTGACCCTGCTGGTCGGGGCCGAGGGCCTGAGCGGCGAGGCGGTGACCGTGGCCGAGGTGATGCAGGACGACATTCCCCTGGCCCTGGAGGGCGAAGACCTGCACTCGGCGGTCACCAAGATGCGCGAGGCCGGCATGCGCCGCCTGCCGGTGGTGGACGAGCGCGGCGCGCTGGCAGGGCTTTTGAGCCTGGACGACACCATCACGGTGCTGTCCGAGGGGCTCAACGACATGGTGGATCTGCTCGAGCGGGAAACGGAGCGCGAGGCCCGTCAGTCGGCCTGAGCGATGCTGAGAGCCGTCGTCCGTCTGTTGCTGCGTCTTTGCTACCGTCTCCGCATCGAGGGGCTGGAACAGCTGCAGCGCCTTGAAGGGCCGGTGCTGATCGTCGCTAACCACCAGTCGTTTCTCGATCCGGTCATCCTCTGGGCCTTCCTGCCCGCCGGGCTGACGTTCGCCATCAACACCCACATCGCCCGCCTGTGGTGGGTGCGGCCGTTTCTGCGCTTCGCTGAGGTGGTACCGCTCGACCCGCTGCAACCGGCCTCTCTCAAGACCCTGATCCGGCGGTTGCAGGCGGGCCGGCGCATCGTCATCTTTCCCGAGGGGCGCATCACCACCACCGGGGCGTTGATGAAAATCTACGAAGGCCCGGGGCTCATCGCCGACCACGCCGGCGCGGCGGTGGTGCCGGTCCGCATCGACGGGGCCCAGTATTCGCCCTTCTCCCGTCTCGACTGCCGCTTTCCCCGGCGCTGGTTTCCCCGCATCCGCGTGGTGGTGCGGCCGCCCCGGGACATCCGCCCGCCGGAAGAAATCAAAGGCATCGCCCGCCGCCGCCGGGCCGGCGAAAATCTGGCGGCGTTGATGCGCGAGACGATGTTCGCCGCCACCCCCTGTGATCGCACCCTGCTGGAGGCGGTCTGGGACGCCCGCCGCACGGTGGGGACGAGGCGGATGGTGATCGAGGACATTGAGCGGCGGCCGCTCGGCTATCACGGTCTGCTCACCCGGGTGCAGGTTATGGCCGTGTTGCTGCAGCGGCACCTGCGCCATCAGGGACCTGTCGGGGTGCTGCTGCCGAGCGGCATCGCCGCGGTTGTCGCGGTGCTGGCGCTGCAGAAGCACGGCCGGCTGCCGGCGATGCTCAATTATACCGCCGGTCCCGCCGGTCTGGCCGGCGCCTGCCGCACCGGCACGATCCGGGAGGTGGTGACCGCGCGCCGTTTCGTCGAGCTTGCGGGGCTTTCCAAAGAGGTCGCGGCCCTCGAGGCGGCGGGCATCGCCGTCCATTATCTGGAGGACTGGCGGGAGGGGGTGGCCGCCTTCGACAAATGGGCGGCCTGGGCCGCCGCCTGGTTCGGTCGTTCCTTCCGCAGCCGGCCGGGGGCGGCGGCCGAGCCTGCAGTCATGCTGTTCACTTCCGGTTCCGAGGGGGCGCCCAAGGCGGTACTGCTGTCCCACCGCAATCTGCTGGCCAACTGCGCCCAGCTGGCGGCGGTGCTCGATTTCAATCCCACCGACACGGTCCTCAACGTGCTGCCGTTGTTCCACGTCTTTGGCCTGGGGCCTGGGACGCTGCTGCCGCTGGTGTTCGGCATCCGCACGTTCCTCTATCCCAATCCCCTGCATTACAAGGTGATTCCGGAGCTGGCCTACGAGAGCAACGCCACGGTGTTGTTCGGCACCAGCACCTTCCTTCAGGGCTACGGTCGACACGCCCACCCATACGACTTTCATACCCTGCGCTACGTCTTCGCCGGTGCGGAAAAGCTCCAGGAGGAGGTGCGCCGGCTGTGGCTGGAGAAATTCGGCCTGCGGATTCTGGAAGGGTACGGCGCCACCGAAACCAGCCCGGTACTGGCGGTCAACACCCCCATGTATTACCGCGGTGGCACCGTGGGCCGCTTCCTGCCGGGGATCGAATGGCGTCTGGAACCGGTGGAAGGTCTGGCGCAGGGCGGCCGCCTGCACGTGCGCGGACCCAACGTCATGCTAGGCTACTGGCTGCCGGAGCGGCCCGGTGAACTGGTGCCGCCGTCCTCGGGTTTCGGTGCAGGCTGGTACGACACCGGCGACGTGGCGACCGTGGACGACGACGGTTTCGTAACCCTGGCGGGGCGGCTGAAACGCTTCGCCAAGGTGGGCGGAGAGATGGTGCCCTTGAACGGCGTCGAGTCCCTGGCCGCCCAACTGTGGCCGGAGCATCGCCATGCCGCCGTGGCGGTGGCCGATGCCCGGCGCGGCGAGGCGGTGGTGCTGGTGACCGAATGTCAAAGTGCCAGCCTGGAAGCGCTGCAGACCCATGCCCGCGAGCAGGGCATCCCGGAGCTGTGGCTGCCGCGGCGGATCGTCACCTGCGCGGCGCTGCCGCTGCTGGGAAGCGGCAAGCTCGATTACCGCCGTATCCAGCAGCAGGTGTCAGCCGGCTGAGCCGGGCTTTGCCGCCGGGGTTGCCGGCTCCGGTTCCCGGCGCGGTTGCGACGGTTGCTTGAGGTATTCCTCCGGGGTCTGATACAGCTCCTTGAGGCGCAGACGGAATTCGTTGGTGACGGCGAAGGCGTCGCGCCGGTTCTCCACCACCCGGGGGGTGATCAGGACCACCAGCTCGGTGCGGTTGATGTTTTCCGTGGTGGTGCCGAACAGATGGCCGATGAGCGGCAGCTTGTAGAGGAAGGGAATGCCGCTGCGGCTTTTGTTGCGATTGTCCTTGATCAGTCCGCCCAGAACCAGGGTGTCCCCGTTCTTGACCGCCACGGTGCTCTTGATCTGGCGCTGGATAATATTGGGATTGGGGCTGCCTTCCAGCCGCCGGCCGATGTCGTCCACTTTCTGATCCAGTTCCATGATGACCAGTCCGCCGGTATTGACCCGGGGTTTGATCTTGAGCTGGACGCCGGTGTCGCGTTGTTGGAAAGTGGCGGTGATGATGGGGTTGTTGCCGCTGGTGGCGGTGTTGGTGGCCTGGGAGGTCTGCAGGGAAATCTGCTCGCCGACGGTGATGGTGGCCTCGTGGTTGTTGAGGACCATCAAGGACGGGGAAGAGATGACGTTAAGCTTACCCTTCTCGGCGGCCGCCTTGAGAATGATGCCGATGTCCTGGGATTTGCTCTGCCATACGTAGCTGAAGCCCGGCGCCAGCGAATTGAGCAGGGCAGTCTTGGCGGCATCGCCAAGGTTGAGGCCGTTTGAGCTGAAACCGGCGGTACTATGCTGTTTGGGCAGCTTGTTCTGGGCGAACCATTCCAGCCCGTATTGCAGGTCATCGGTCAGGGTCACCTCGATGATGGAGGCATCGATCAATACCTGCAATGGCAGCCGGTCCAAATCCTTGATGACCTTTTCGATTTCCCGGTACTGCTCCTGGCTGGCGATGATGATCAGGGCGTTGTTGGGCTCGTCGGCGATGATGCGCAGCGGGGTCTGGGTGCGGCGGGCGGTGGTCTGCGGCCGGCTGCGCCCCTTGAGGGTGACTTTCCTGCGGCCGGGGGCCACTTGGGTTTTCGGCGCCTGGGTGTTGCCGGTGAAGATCTGGTTCAGGGTTTCGGCCAGCTTTTTGGCGTCCACGTTCTGGGCCCGGTAGACGTGGACCGAACCGGCTTCCTCGGACACCGCCCGGTCGAGGCGGTTAATCCAGGTCTGGGCCAGCTGCAGGTATTCCGGTTGCCGGGTGATGACCATCAGGGCATTGAGGCGGTCGATTGGGATCAGCCGCAGGATGGAATCGTCCTCCAAGACCTTTTTTCCCAGGACGGATTCCAGATCGGCGCGCAACGTTTCGGCATCCAGGTTGTGGAGCGGGAACAGCCCCACCGACATGCCCTTGAGGAAATTGACGTCGAAGGTGCGGACGACCTCGTCGGCGGCGGTCAGCTCGTCGCTGGTGCCGGCCACCAGCAGCAGATTGCGGACCGGATCCGCATACAGCAGGGCCTTGGGGCTGAGCAGCGGCGGCAGGATCTTTTCGAGCGATTTCACCCCGATGTAGCGCAAGGGATAGATCCGCACCTGGAAGCCCGGGGGCAGGGTGCGCCCGGCAACGGACAGGGGCGCGCCTTTGGAAGCCTCGGCCAGCGGTCCGATCCAATAGAAGTCCCCCTTTTTAACCAGGGCCAGGCCGTTCATGCGTAGCACCAGTTCCAAGGCTGGGAGCACTTCTTCCCGGTTCAGGGGGCGGGTGGTCTGCAGGGTGATCTTGCCCGCCGCCCTGGGGCTGAGAACGTAGTTGGTCTTGAGAATGTCCCCCAGAATGACCTTGGCGACCTCCCCCAGGTCGGCATCGTCGAAATTGAGGGTGTAGTTGCCCGGTTTACGGGGCGGGCGCGGCTGACTCGGCGGTCGGATCGTCTGTCCCGTTCCCAGGGTGATTTCCGCCTCCTGCAGCGCCGGCTTCGCCGGCGGGGCGGTTTCCCCGGCCGCCTGCTCGGGTTCCTGCGGCGGAGGCGGTACCTCGAGCAGTTTCAGGGGCAGTTTTTCTCCGGGGCGCTGGGTCAAAGCGCCGCAGGCGCTCAGTGCGCCGATCAGGGTCAGAGCGGTGATGGATTTGGCGTGACGGATCACGGTGACTTCTTCCCTGGTTTTTGGTGGTTCGTGAACGGGTTGGCGAACGGATTGCGGGGACTTGGTTTTGTTTGCCTCGGCTGGGAAACCCTGCGCCTGGGGGCTTTGCGGGGTTTGACCAGCTTGAGCGTGTGCGCCTGGCCGTTCTGGGTCAGGATGACGTGGTCGGTCTCAATGCGCTGCAGGCGCCAGCCGCCGATGGTTTCGTCAGGGTGCAGGCGCACGACCTTTCCCTGCTTGTCGCGCAGCAGGATCAGGCGGGTTTCCGGGGTTTCCAGGATACCGATCAGCTCGACCTCGGGCGGCGGTCCTTTGGCGGCGGCAGGTTCCGGCTTGGGTTCGTCGGCGCTTTCCTCCGCGACCGGACGGCGGCCTTCGAGAAACAGCGGGCGGGAGACGAAAGCCGACTCCGCAGACAACGGCGGCAACCGGAATTCCTGCGCCGGTTCCGCCGCCGACGCCTCCGGCTGGGGCGTCTCGATACCCGGCTGGGGTTGGGCAAGCGTGCGGCGCAGGTGCGCGTATTCCGCGGCAACGAGCATCGCCATTCCCAGACACGCCGTTCCCAGGGCGAGCGTCGGCCAGTGTTTGCGGTGGAGGATCATGAGGGCTGGGTTTTCATGTAGCCGTAGACGGTCAGATCCACGTTGAGCTTGTCGACCGGAATGAATTTGCGGGTTTTGGGATCGCGCCGGACACGGATGGGGCGGACGGTCAGGCGGTCGACGAGAAGGTAGGGCGGATTGGCTTCGATTTCCTGCAGGATCTCCTGCAACTGGCGGCTGGAGACGGTGAAGCGGGCCCGCACCGAGATTCGGGTAAAGCCGTCTTCTTCCTTGGTTCCCAGCACCTGGGTGCTGGTGAGCTCTCCGCCTGCGGCGCGCACGATTTCCCCCAAGCGTTTCTGCAACTCGGCCGACGCCAGGGCCGGGGTGGCGCCCTGGAGATAGTGGCGCCGGGTGGCCGGATCCTGTTGCAGCGCCTGCAGTTGTTGTTCCCACAAGGGGGCTTTGGCGGCGGTCCGTTGCAGCCGCTGCAACTGGAAGCGCAGGTCTTCGATCCGCTCCCGGTTGTCCACGAGAATCTTCAGATAGGGGGCGATGACAAGCCCATAGAGCAGCACCAGCGGCAGCAACAACAGCAGCACCGCAAGGACGCGCTGCCCCGTCTCATTCAGATTTGGATTCAGGCGTTTTGTCGGGCCCATGATGGACATCCATGCTGATGCGGAACCGTTCCAGACCGCTGCGGCGGTCCTGGGTGATGGGAGAGATGAAATGCACGTTGTCGAAGTAGGGGGAATCTTCCAGCAGTTTTACCAGTTTGGAAGCGGCGGGGGACTGGCCGTCGATGTGCAGCTGGCCGTCCCGATACCGCAATTGAGTCAGCCAGGTGTCATCCGGCAGGCGGCGGCTCAGGTCCTCCAGCAGTTGCGTCAGGGCCGGGGTCTGAAGCTTCTTGTCCACCAGGAAACGGCTCTGGCGTTTCAGTTCCGTCAGGCGCTGCTGGATGTCGGTGGCGCGGATGGCGGCCTTGCGGGCTTTGGCGACCTGCCGTTCCAGGATATCGATCTGACGCTGCTGGAACAGGACGGGAAGCAGCAGGGCGGCGGCGATCAGGGCCAACAGCAAGGCGCCGAGCGCCAGATTCAGATACCGTGACCAGCGCGGGCGCTGATCGCTTCGGCCTTCGGGCAGCAGGGCAAGCCCGGTCCTGGGCCGGCCGTGGTCGAGAACGGCGATGTCGTCGATATTCAGGCCGGCCTCCCCGGCCAGGGCCAGCAGCGGGTCGAGTACCTGCCGGGGAACGACGATCAGCTCGACGACGATTTTGGCGTTGGCCTGTTCGACGATGCGGGTGTCGAAATGGACCTGATCGGCTGCAAAGGGGGTGTGGCGGTCGATTTCGAAGCGGATGACCTGGTTCAGATTCTTGCGTGCCGCCGCCGGCAGGACCGTGCGCCGCAGCAGGCATTGTCCCGGCTGCAGCAGCAGGCTGTATCTCCCTTCCGCATCGGCCTTGCCGTCGTGGGCGACCGGCTGCAAGGGCCGGTCGTCCCCGGTCTGGCGCAGGATTTCCATTTCCCCTTCCAGCGTGAAGGTGATGAAATAACGTTCCGCCTTTGGCCAGCGGCGCCGCAGGGTTTCCGGGATCAGTGCCGCCAGCTGCTGGCGCCACCAGTGCCAGAAACGCTGCAGGCTCGGCGGGAAGGCGAAAGAGGCGATCAAAAGCATGCTGTGGGGGGAATTGCCGTCCGCGGAAGATGGATCCGTAAACCGTTCATTATAGATAACCTGGCGGAATGGAGCGAAGATGTCGAACAAAAAGAATCATCTGACCCTGTGGATTTTCATCGCCATCGTCCTCGGGGTCCTGCTGGGGCTGGGGCGACCCCACTGGGCGGTGGGTTTTGCCGTCGGCGGGGAGATCTTTCTGCGTCTGCTGAAGATGCTGGTGGTGCCGCTGGTGATGACCAGCGTCATGACCGGGATCCTCGGTCTCGGGGACGTGCGCCGGCTGGGCAGGCCGGGCGCGGTGTCCATCGGTTATTACCTGACCACCACGGTGCTGGCGGTGATCGTCGGCATCGTTCTGGTCAATGCCTTCGAGCCCGGCGCCGGCGCCCCGCCGCCGGATGCGACGCTGTTGGAATCGGCCCGGGTGGCGAACAAGGAAATGAGCCTCGGCGCCATCGTCGAGCACATGGTGCTGATGCTGGTGACCGACAACGTGATCAAGGCGATGGCGGAGATGCAACTTCTGCCTTTGATCGTCTTTTCCATGCTGTTCGCCGGCACCCTGACCATTCTGGGTCCGAGGGCCGAAGCCGTCAGCCGCTTCATCGTCCAGCTGAACGAAGCCTTCCTGGCGCTCATCCTCGGGATCATGACGCTGGCGCCGTTGGGGATCTTCTGTCTGGTGACCGCCCGTTTCGGTGAGGCCCAGTTGCACGGCGCCTTCCTGCAGACCCTGCAGCAGACCGGCAAATACATGGGCACTGTGCTCATGGGGCTGGCCTTTCACGCCTTCGTGACGCTGGCGCTGCTGCTGTGGATCTTTGCCCGCCGCTCCCCCTGGCGCTTTCTGGGGGCGATGTCGCCGGCGTTGCTGACGGCCTTTTCCACCGCCAGTTCCTCGGCCACGCTGCCGGTGACCCTGGAGGCGGCGGTGGACCGGGGCGGGGTGCGGCCGGAGGCGGCCGAATTCGTCATTCCCCTGGGGGCGACCATCAACATGGACGGCACCGCCCTGTACGAGGCGGTGGCGGCGATCTACATCGCCCAGGTGCTGGGCGTGGATCTGAGCCTGATGCAACAGGTCACCGTGGCGCTGACCGCCACCCTGGCGGCCATCGGTGCCGCCGGCATTCCCGAGGCGGGGCTGGTGACCATGGTGATCGTGCTCAGCGCGGTGGGGCTGCCGACCGAATACATCGGCATTCTGCTGTCGGTGGACTGGCTCCTGGACCGCTTCCGCACCGCGGTCAACGTCTGGGGCGACAGCGTCGGTTGCGCCATCGTCGAGCGGGTGTTGCCGGTTCCGGCTCAGGCCGACAGCAGCCACCACTCGTAGCCGATCAGCAGAGCATAGGCGCCAAACAGCAACGGCAGGAAGGATGCCACCGGCCGGTGCAGCAGGCGATGGCGGTGATGCAGCAGGATGAAAATCACCGCCAGGCTGGTGCCGAGATATTTGACGTAGAAAAACGAATAGGTGCCCAGTTCGAGCAGCAGGCGCATCAAGGGATTGATCTCGATGCCGCCCCGGGCCAGGATCAGCAGCGTCAGGATCGCGTCGAGGGCGCAGGCGGCGACGATCCCCAGGCTCCACAGCAGCAGCCAGTGGTCTTCATAGTAATCGACATAATGGGGACGGTTTTGCTCTGCGGCACGTCGTGGCCCCCGGCGCCGTCCCCGTATCAGGGCGTACCAGAAAGTGCGCCAGCCAGGCTGGCGTCGTTCCCGTTGGCGGCGGCGGTCGATCATTTTCTCCTCCGGGCTCTCCCCGCCTTTGCCCGCGCCACCAGCACGTACAGACTGCGTCCGATCAACGTCAGCTGATCCTGCCTCCTGAGCTTCTTTTCCTTGCCCACGGCGGCTATGTCTTCCGGTGGTGCGGCCGCGGTATCCACCGCCACGTGCCAGCATTGCCCCGGCGGCGGGGGCGGGAGGTGGAAAGAGACGGCTTCCGGGGCGGCGTTGAACAGCAGGCACAGCTGGGGTTCTTCGGGATCGAGGGGATGGATCGCCGCCCCCAGGGCCCGCCCCGTGCGCCAGTCCGGCGGTGAACCGTGGAGGCCGAACCATTCGATTTCCTCGGATTGGTAGAAATCCCCCTTGCGCAGGACCGGGTGGGCCCGGCGGAAGCGGATCAGTCGGCTGACGAAGCGCACCAGCTGGCGGTTCCGCTTCATCAGACGCCAGTCGTACCAGGAGATCTCGTTGTCCTGGCAGTAGGCATTGTTGTTGCCCCGTTGGGTGCGGCGGAACTCGTCCCCGCCCAGCAGCATCGGTACGCCGCGGGAGAGGAACAGGGTAGCGAGGAAATTTTTGATCTGCCGCAGGCGGACCGCCTCGATTTCGGGATCGTCGCTGGGGCCCTCGACGCCGTAATTGCAGGTGTAATTCTCGTTGGTCCCGTCGCGGTTGTCCTCGCCATTGGCCTCGTTGTGCTTGTGTTCGTAGCTGACAAGGTCGTTGAGAGTGAAGCCGTCGTGGCTGGTGACGAAGTTGATGCTGTTGAGCGGGGTCTTGCCGCTGTGCTGGTACAGGTCGGCGCTGCCGCACAGGCGGGTGGCGAACGGCCCTATCATGCCGTCGTCGCCGCGCCAGTAGCGGCGCACGTCGTCGCGGTATTGGCCGTTCCATTCCGACCAGCGTTCGCCCGGAAAGAAGCCCACCTGATAGGCGCCGCCCGCGTCCCAGGCCTCGGCGATGAGCTTGACGCTGCCCAGGATCGGATCCTCGGCGATGGATTCCAGCAGCGGCGGATTGGGCACCAGCTTCCCGCTGCGGTCGCGTCCGAGGATCGAGGCCAGGTCGAAGCGGAAGCCGTCCACGTGCATCTCGGTGACCCAGTAACGTAGGCATTCGAGGATGTAGCTGCGCACCACCGGATGATTGCAGTTGAAGGTGTTGCCGCAGCCGGAGTAGTTGAGATAGCGGCTTTTGTCGTGTTCGTCGAGCAGGTAGTAGATGCTGTTGTCCAGCCCCTTGAAGTTGAGGGTCGGGCCGTGTTCGTTGCCCTCGGCGGTGTGGTTGAAGACCACGTCGAGGATGACTTCGATGCCGGCCTCGTGGAGGGCCTTGACCATGGCCTTGAACTCGGTGATCTGGGCGTCGATGCTGCGGCCGGTGCTGTACTGGGCGTGGGGGGCGAAGAAGGCCACGGTACTGTAACCCCAGTAGTTGACCAGCGGTTCGCCGGTGAGGGGGTTTTTGCGGTCCAGTTCGTGGGGGTTGAACTGATGCACCGGCATCAGCTCCAGGGTGGTGATCCCCAGTTCTTTGAAATAGGGAATCTTCTCGATCACGCCCAGATAGGTGCCGGGGTAGTGGGCGCAGGAGGAAGGGTGGATGGTCAGGCCGCGCACGTGGGTTTCGTAGATGACGGTTTCCGACCAGGGGATCTTGGGATGACGGTCACCGTTCCAGTCGAATTCCCGCTCGCTTGGGACCAGCCCTTTGACCCGGTACTGCGCCTTGGGGATCGGCTCGCCGGGATGCTCCTCCAGCCAGCGGTCGCAAAGCATGGCAAAGTCCCAATGCTCGACGCCGGTCAGGGCGGTGGCGTAAGGGTCGAGCAGGGCGCGCTGGGGATTGAAACGGTGGCCTTCGTGGGGGGCGAAGGGGCCGTCGGCCTGGAATACGTAGGTCAGCCCCGGGCGGGCGCCGTGAACGTAGACGTGCCAGATGTCGCCGGTACGATGGGTGACAGGATCCAGTTCGAAGCACCAGGTGGGCTCCAGCACCGCCGGATCGTCGAACAACAGCAGCCACATGCGGGTGGCGTGGCGGCTGAAGACGGCGAAGTTCATGCCGCCGTCGAAGCCGTGGACACCGAGCGGCAAAGGACGCCCCCGGCTGATCGTCAAGGCCGTTTCCATAAACTTCAAGTCTAGTCCAAGGGGCGAAATACTTTACCACCAAACTGGGTTAGAATAATTTGCTTTCCTTGAAGATCACGAGCCATATCCCACGGAGAGGAGTCCCATGCCAGGCCGCAACCTGCTCGTCACCGGCGCCCTGCCGTATGCCAACGGCCCCATCCATCTGGGCCATCTGGTGGAATACATCCAGACCGACATCTGGGTCCGCTTCCAGAAGCTGCGGGGCAACACCTGCTGGTACGTCTGCGCCGACGACGCCCACGGCACGCCGATCATGCTCAAGGCCCAGGAGGAGGGGATCACCTCGGAGGATCTGGTCGAGCGCATCGGCCGCGAGCACCGCGCCGATTTTGCCGGCTTCGAGATCGGCTTCGACTGCTACCACAGCACCCATTCGCCGGAGAACCGAGAGCTGGCCGCGGAAATCTACCGTCGCCTGAAGGCGAAGGGCTACATCGAGGCCCGCACCATCACCCAACTCTACGATCCGGTCAGGCGGATGTTCCTGCCGGACCGGTTCATCAAGGGCGAGTGCCCCCGGTGTGGCGCCAAGGACCAGTACGGGGACAACTGCGAGGTGTGCGGCGCCACCTATTCCCCCACCGAGCTGAAGAACCCGGTTTCCGCCGTTTCCGGAGCGACGCCGGTGGAGAAGGAGACCGAACATTTCTTCTTCAAGCTGTCGGCTTTCGCGTCCTTTCTCAGGGAATGGGTCCATCAGCCCGGCCACCTGCAGCCGGAAGTGGCCCACAAGGTGGACGAGTGGCTGCAGAGCGGCCTCAAGGACTGGGACATCACCCGCGACGCCCCGTACTTCGGTTTCGAGATTCCTGACGCCCCCGGCAAGTATTTCTACGTCTGGCTCGACGCCCCCATCGGCTACATGGCCAGTTTCAAACGCCTGTGCCGGGAAAAGGGCCTGGATTTCGACGCCTGGTGGGGGCCGGACAGCGATGCCGAGCTGTATCACTTCATCGGCAAGGACATCGTCTATTTCCACGCCCTGTTCTGGCCGGCGATGCTCCACGGGGCCGGTTTCCGCACGCCCACCGCCATCTACGCCCACGGCTTCCTCACCGTCAACGGCGAAAAGATGTCCAAGTCCCGCGGCACCTTCATCAAGGCCCGCACCTATCTGGACCACCTTGATCCCCAGTATCTGCGCTACTATTTCGCCGCCAAGCTGGGGCCGGGGGTGGACGACATCAATCTCAACTTCGAGGACTTCACCCAACGGGTCAACGCCGACCTGGTGGGCAAGGTGGTCAACATCGCCTCGCGCTGCGCCGGTTTCATCAAAAAGCGTTTCGACAACCGCCTGGCCGGTTATCTGCCCGATCCCGACCTGTTCGTGCGCTTTCTCGAAGCCGGCGAGGAGATCGCCGCTCTGTACGAAAGGCGCGAGTTCGGCAAGGCCATGCGGGAGATCATGGCCCTAGCCGATGCCGCCAACCAGTTCATCGACGAACACAAGCCCTGGGTCATCGCCAAAGAACCGGGACGGGAGGGCGAACTGCAGGGGATTTGCACCGAGGGGCTCAACCTGTTCCGGATTCTGGCCGTCTATCTCAAGCCGGTCCTGCCCAAACTGGCGCGGGAGGCGGAGGCTTTTCTGGCCATCGAGCCTCAGGACTGGCCCGAGGTGGCGACCCAGCCGCTGCTCGATCACGTCATCTGTGACTTCAAGCCGTTGCTGACCCGCGTCGATCCGGCCAAAATCGAGCAGATGATCGAAGCCTCCCGGGAAAGCCTGGCGCTGGCGCCCCGAGAGGCTTCGGCGGCGGAGCCTGTCGCGCCGGAAATCGAGTTCGCCGATTTCGCCAAGATCGACCTGCGCATCGCCCGCATCGTCAAGGCCGAGCACGTGGAGGGGGCGGAGAAGCTGCTCAAGCTGACCCTGGACCTGGGCGGCGAGACCCGCACCGTATTCGCTGGCATCAAGGCCGCCTACGATCCCAAAACCCTGGAGGGGCGGCTGACGGTGATGGTGGCCAACCTCAAGCCGCGCAAGATGCGCTTCGGGGTGTCCGAAGGCATGGTGCTGGCGGCCGGTCCCGGCGGCAAGGACCTGTACCTGCTGTCGCCGGACGCAGGGGCCGAGCCGGGGATGCGGGTCAAGTGAATCCATGACGGCAACCGGCGGCAAGTTCGCCCGGGTGGCGAAGATCGACGAGGCCCGCTGCATCGGCTGTGCCCGCTGCCTGGAAGCCTGCCCGGTGGACGCCATCGTCGGCGCTCCCAACTGGATGCACACGGTGATCGCCGCCGAATGCATCGGCTGCGGATTGTGCCTGCCGCCGTGCCCGGTGGCGTGCATCGAAATGCTGCCGGCGCCGGAATCCCTCCGCCCGCAGACGGCCGAGGAACGCCGCGCCCGCAGCGAGCAGGCCAAGGCCCGCTACCGGGCGCGCCGGCGGCGTCTCGAGGAGGAAGCGGCCCGGCACCGGGCCAGGCTGGAAGCCAAGAAGGCGGCGCTGAAACGGAGACGGGCGGTTTGAATCAGAAAAAGCGCAGGCTGATTTTCGAACGTCTGGCCAAGGCCATTCCCAATCCCACCACCGAGCTCAAGTACCGCACGCCTTTCGAACTGCTGGTGGCGGTGGTGCTGTCGGCGCAGGCCACCGACAAGAGCGTCAACCGGGCCACCGCGGAATTGTTCAAAGTGGCCGACACGCCCGAGAAGATGCTGGCTCTGGGCGAGGAAGGGCTGAAGCGTTACATTCGTCACATCGGCCTTTACAACACCAAGGCGCGCAATCTCATCGCCCTGTGCCGGCAGCTGCTCGAGAAACACGGCGGCCAGGTGCCGCGGACGCGCCAGGCGCTGGAAGCCCTGCCCGGCGTGGGACGCAAGACCGCCAACGTCATTCTCAACACCCTCTACGGCGAGCCGACCATCGCCGTCGATACCCACATTTTCCGGGTCGCCAACCGCACCGGCCTGGCGCCGGGCAGGACCGTGCGCGAGGTGGAGGAGAAGCTGAACCGCTACACCCCCGAGGAATTCAAGAAAGACGCTCACCATCTGCTGATCCTGCACGGCCGCTACGTGTGTACCGCCCGCAATCCCAAGTGTGACCAATGCGTTATCCGTGACTTGTGCGAATACCCCGAAAAGCGCCTGGAACGGGGCGGAGAGAAGGCGGCAACGGGCTGATTCTGATATGATTTTTCATTAAAAAGACTCAAGAGGAGGTGTGTCATGGCGCTGATGAAAACCCCGCTGTGCGAGTTTGGAAAGCCCTGTCCCGACTTTGCCCTGCCCGGTGTCGACGGCCGGGTCTGGACCCGGGATCAGTGCAAAGGTCCCAACGGCCTGCTGGTGATGTTCATCTGCAACCACTGCCCCTACGTGAAGGCGATCCTCGACATCCTGATCGAGGATTGTCGCGAGATTTCCCGTCACGGCGTCGGTTGCGTGGCCATCAATCCCAACGACACCGAGCGCTATCCGGAGGATTCCTTCGACAACATGAAGCGCATCGCCGCGGAGAAACAGTTCCCGTTCCCCTATCTGCTCGACGAAACCCAGGAGGTCGCCCGGGCCTTCGGCGCCATCTGCACTCCGGATTTCTTCGGCTACAACGCCGAGCTGCAGCTGCAGTACCGCGGCCGCCTGATCGAAGGCGGCAAGGACCCGGTGCCCGGCGCCCGCCACGAACTGCTGGAGGCCATGAAGCAGATCGCCGCCACCGGCCGGGGGCCGGAGGTGCAGTATCCCAGCATGGGCTGTTCCATCAAGTGGAAGCCGGAAAACGCCTGATGGGGGAGCGCCCATTTCCCGTTCATCACTCGTTCATCTGACAGGAGGAAACATGGCCATCAAGAAAATCACCGATTTGAAACTCAAGGGCAAACGGGTGTTGATCCGCGCCGACCTCAACGTGCCGATCAGTGACGGCAAAGTCGCTTCCGATACCCGTATCCGCGCCAGCATTCCCACCATCCGTTACGCCCTGGAACAGGGTGCTGCCTGTGTGATGGTCATGTCCCATCTGGGCCGCCCCAAGGAAGGGGAATACGATCCCCAATATTCCCTGGCGCCAGTGGCGGAACGCATATCCGAACTGATGGGGCTGCCGGTGCGGCTGGTCAAGGACTGGATCGACGGGGTGCAGTGCCAGGCGCCCGGTGAACTGGTCCTGCTGGAGAACGTCCGCTTCCTGAAGGGGGAGAAGGAGAACGATCCGGAACTGGGGAGAAAGATGGCCGCCCTCTGCGACGTCTTCGTGATGGACGCTTTCGGCACCGCCCACCGGGCCCAGGCATCCACCCATGCGGTGGCCCGGTTCGCCCCCGAAGTGTGCGCCGGTTTGCTGCTGGCCAGGGAACTGGAGGCGCTGGCGAAGGCCCTGGAAAATCCCGACCGTCCGTTGCTGGCCATCGTCGGCGGTTCCAAGGTGTCCACCAAGCTGACGGTGCTGGAAACTTTGGCGCAGAAAGTGGATCAATTGATCGTGGGCGGCGGCATCGCCAATACCTTCATCGCCGCTGCCGGCCACCCGGTGGGCAAATCCCTTTACGAGGAGGGTCTGATCCCCGAAGCTAAGTGCCTGATGGAACAGGCCCAAGCCCGCGGCGCCGAGATTCCCATCCCGGTGGACGTGGTGGTGGCCAAGGAATTTTCCGAAGACGCCGAGGCGGTCACCAAGCCGGTGGAGGAAGTGGCCGAGGACGACATGATCCTCGACATCGGTCCCAAGACCGCCGATCTCTATGCCGACAGGATCATGCAGGCGGGCACCATCGTCTGGAACGGGCCGGTCGGGGTGTTCGAGATCGAGCAGTTCAGCCACGGTACCCGCCGCATCGCCGAGGCCATCGCCAAGAGCCCGGCGTTCTCCATCGCCGGCGGCGGCGACACCCTGGCGGCGATCGAGAAGTTCGGCGTCGCCGACGGCATTTCCTACATGTCCACCGGCGGCGGCGCGTTTCTGGAATTCCTTGAGGGCAAGAAACTGCCGGCGGTGGAGATTCTGGAACAACGGGATTGCTAATTTACAACAGATTTGTTATACGGATACAACAGGACTTGAGGAAAATCCATGGCCCGAATCACCGTAGAAGACTGCCTCGACAAGGTCGAAAACCGTTTCGAACTGGTGCTGCTCGCCACCAAGCGGGCCCGCCAGCTGCTCGCCGGCGCCGAACCCCTGGTTCCCTGGGGTGACGACAAGGCCACCGTGGTGGCCCTGCGGGAAATCGCCGCCGGCAAGCTCGACATCGACAAGCTGCGCGAGCTGGACATGAACGGCGGTGTCGATCCGCTGCTGGGGTCGGCGCCGCAGCCGCAAACGGTCTAGGCATCCCGAGATGGCGGAACCGGCCCTGCAACTCGAACGCCCTCAGGACGTCCTGGCGGCGCGCCTGCTGGAGACGGTGGCCGGTTATCTGCCTGAGGAACAGGTTGGAACGGTCCGTCATGCGGTCGAATTCGCCGACGCGGCCCACGCCGATCAGTTCCGCCTCAGCGGCGAGCCCTACGTCTGCCATCCCATCGAAGTGGCGACGATTCTGGCCGAGCAGATGAAGATGGATACGGCCGGAATCGTCGCCGCCATCCTTCACGACGTCATCGAAGACACCCCGGTCACGAAGGCGCAGCTCGCCGAGCTTTTCGGCGACGAAGTGGCCGGGCTGGTGGACGGGGTCACCAAGCTGACCCAGCTCGACACCAAGTCCAAGCAGGAGGTCCAGGCCGAATCCCTGCGCAAGATGATCCTGGCCATGGCCCAGGATCTGCGTGTCATCTTGGTCAAGCTCGCCGACCGCCTGCACAACATGCGCACCCTGGGGCCGATGGCCCCCGCACGGCGGCGCCGCTTCGCCCGCGAAACCCTGGAGATCTACGCACCGCTGGCCAACCGTCTGGGAATGCACCGCATCCGCCTCGAGCTGGAGGAACTGGCCATGCAGGCCATGCACCCGATGCGCTACCGGGTGCTGAAGCGGGCGGTCAAGCGGGCCCGGGGCAACCGCAAGGAAGTGATCGCCACCATCGAATCCAACCTGCGCCAGCGTCTGGAGGAAGCGGGCATCGAGGGGGAGGTCCGTGGGCGGGAAAAGCATATTTTCAGCATCTACAAAAAGATGCGCGAGAAGGGACTGACCTTCAACCAGGTCTTCGACGTCTATGCGGTGCGCATCGTGACCACCGACGTGGACGCCTGTTACCGGGCGTTGGGGCTGGTGCACAGGCTCTACAAACCCGTGCCCGGACGTTTCAAGGACTATATCGCTCTGCCCAAGGACAACGGCTATCAGTCGCTCCACACCGTGGTGGTCGGCCCTTACGGGGTGCCGGTGGAGGTGCAGATCCGCACCCGCGACATGCACCGGATTGCCGAAAACGGCATCGCCGCCCACTGGCTCTACAAAAAGGAGATCGCCGACACTGCCAAGGCCCGCGCCTATGCCTGGATCAAGGAGTTCCTGGAGCACCAGCAGGGCGAGGGGGGATCACTGGAGTTTCTCGACAACCTCAAGATCGATCTCTTTCCTTCGGAGGTCTACGTCTTCACCCCGGAAGGGGACATCGTCAAACTGCCCTACGGCGCGACCGCCCTGGATTTCGCCTACGCGGTCCACACCGAAGTGGGCCATCACTGCGTCGCCGCCCGCATCGATGGCCGGCTGATGCCCCTGCACACGCCCCTGGCCAACGGCCAGACGGTCGAGGCGGTGACCCAGGAGCACGCCCGTCCCCATCCCTCCTGGCTCAACTACGTGGTGACCGCCAAGGCCCGGAGCGCGATCCGCAGCTACCTGCGCCAGCTCAAGTGCCGCGAGGCGGTGGGGCTGGGGCGGCGGATGCTGGAGGCGGAGTTGCACAAGCTGGGGCTGAATCTGGAGGCGATCCCTCCAGAAGCGCTGACCGCCAAACTGCAGGCCATCGGCTGCCGCGATCTCGAGCAGCTGTGCGAGGAGATCGGCCTGGGAAACCGCATGGCAATGCTGGTGGCGCGCCAGCTGGCCGCCAGCGGTGACGGCGTCGATGTGGCGCTGGAGGAAAGCGGCAGCGGAGTACCCTTGATCATACAGGGCACCGAGGGCATGGTGGTCAGTCTGGCCAAGTGCTGCCGGCCGATTCCCGGCGATCCGATCATCGGTTTCTTCCGCCCCGGCAAGGGCTTGGTGGTGCACCGCAGCGGCTGCAAGAACGCCCTGGAATTCCAGAAGAAACAGGTGACCTGGATGCCGGCGGAGTGGGATCGCAACGTGGAAGGGGAATTTCCCGTCGATTTGCGCATCGTCCTCCTCGACCGCCGCGGGGCTTTGGCCCGGGTGGCGGCGACCATCGCCGAGGCGGAGGCCAACATCGAGAACTTCCAGATCACCCAGCAGGACAGCCACACCAGCACCGATCTGGTCACCCTGACCGTCCGCGACCGCCGTCATCTGGCCCGAATCATCCGCCGTCTGCGCCATCTGCCGGTGGTCCTGAAGATCCAGCGAGCCCGCAGCTGACAATGGCGGCAGCCGCCGCGATGTCCATTCCCCCGGTTCTGAGTCTCCAGGGCGTCGGCCCGGCCTTAGCGGCGCGGCTGCAGAAGCTCGGTATTTTCGACCTGCGTGACCTGCTCCTGCACGCCCCCATTCGCTACGAGGACCGGCGTACCGTGGTCCCCATCGCCGCTGCCGCGGGTAAGTGCCTGATCGAAGGCGAGGTGGTGCTCACCGAGGTGACCGGACGGCGCAGGCCGATGCTGGTCAGTCGGATACGGGACGGCAGCGACGCCATGGACCTGCGCTTTTTTCATTTCAGCGCCGCCCTGCGTAACCGGCTGGCGCCCGGCAGCCGCTGGCGCTGTTTCGGCGAGGTCAGGGTGTCCGCCTTCGGCCGCGAGATGATCCATCCCGAACTGGAGCCGTCCCAGCAGGCCAGCGGGGGGATCGTGCCGGTCTACGCCACCACCCCGGGGCTCAGCCAGCGCACCCTGCGGCGCCTGCAGGGGCTGGCGCTGGATCAGCTGGACGCCGCCCCGCCGTGGTTGCCGGCGTTGCCGCTGGAATCCCTGCCGTCATCGCTTTCGATGGCGCCGGCGGAAGCATTGGCCGCCCTGCACCGTCCCCCCGCCGAGGCCGACCCCGCCGCCCTGACCGCAGGGCGTCATCCGGCCTGGCAGCGGCTGGCTTTCGAGGAGCTGTTGGCGCATCAGCTGGCCTTTCGGAGCCAGAGCCGTTTCCGGGCCGAGGGCAGGGCGCCGGCGCTGCCGCTGGCGGAGGAAGACCTAACGCGGTTTCTGGCGCAGCTGCCTTTTCAGCTCACCGGTGCCCAGCGGCGGGCGTTCGCCGAAATCCGCGGCGATCTGGCTGCCACCCGGCAGATGGGGCGGCTTTTGCAGGGGGACGTCGGTTCCGGCAAGACCGTGGTCGCCGCGCTGGCCGCCCTGTGCGCCGCCGCCAATGGCTGGCAGACCGCGCTGATGGCGCCGACGGAACTGCTGGCGGAGCAACACGCCCACACCTGGCGGGCCTGGTTCGAACCTCTGGGCGTGCGGCTGGCGCTGCTGACGGCCCGCACCGCCAGCCGCGAACGCCGCCGCCTGCTGGAAGCCGTCGCCGCCGGTGAGATCGACGTGGTCATCGGCACCCACGCCCTGTTCCAGCGGGCGGTGGATTTCGCCCGCCTGGGGCTGGTGATCGTCGATGAGCAGCACCGTTTCGGTGTGGATCAGCGCCTCGCCCTCAAGGCCAAGGCGGACGGGTGGATCCCCCACTATCTGGTGATGACCGCCACCCCCATTCCCCGAACCCTGGCGATGCTGCGTTACGGCGATCTGGAGGTGTCGGTGATCGACAAGCTGCCGCCGGGACGGCAACCGGTGGAAACCCGGGTGATGAGCGAGGCCCGCCGCACCGAACTGATCGCCCGGCTGCGGGACTGGCTCGCCGGCGGCCGCCAGGCCTACTGGGTTTGTACCCTGATCGAGGAATCCGAGGCGCTGGCGGGAGAGGCGGCGGAAAAGACGGCGGAACGGCTCGCCGAAGAACTTCCCGGCGTGCGCATCGGGCTGGTGCACGGGCGCATGAAAGGCGCCGACAAGGAAACGGTGATGACGGCCTTCAAGGCCGGCGACATCGACCTTCTCGTGGCGACCACGGTGATCGAGGTGGGCGTGGACGTGCCCAACGCCGGCCTGATGGTGATCGAGAACGCCGAACGCTTAGGATTGGCCCAGCTGCACCAGTTGCGGGGCCGGGTGGGGCGGGGGCCGGGACAGAGCTACTGCATCCTGCTCTACCGTCCCCCGCTGACGGAAGCGGCGCGCCAGCGCCTCGACTATCTGCGCCGCTGCCACGACGGTTTCGCCCTGGCGGAAAAGGATCTGGAACTGCGCGGTCCGGGAGAGGTGCTCGGCACTCGCCAAAGCGGGGCCCTGCAGTTTAAAATGGCCGACCCGGTGCGCGACCGTCAATGGCTGCCCCAGGTGCGGCAGGCGGCCGAATGGCTCGAACGCCACGCTCCGGAACGCATCCCCGCGCTGCTGGCCTTCTGGATCGGCAGCGGCGACCGCTACGCCGACGTTTGACCCTACAGCGATCATTGCCTTTGAAGCCGCTCGCCCCCAGTCTGCTGCTCGCCAACGATCCGCGCTGGTTCGTTCCCAGGTTTCGGTTCGCCGGGCGTCCGCCTCCCCAGGCGCTGAGCTGGCTGGCGGAAACCGGTTCCCTCACCGCCCGCCTCCAGTCCTTGACCGGCACGGTAGAGGTGCGGGTGTTGCGTCAGGGGTTGGGGTGGGCGCTGGCGAGCGAACGCCGCCGGCTCGCTTACCGCCCCCGGCTGCTGTGGGTGCGGGAGGTGGTGCTGGAACACCGGGGAATGCCGCTGCTGGCGGCGCGGACGGTAGCCCCGCCGGCGACCCTGCAAGGGGAAGGCGCCGGCTTTGCCCGGCTGGGCGCCCGGCCGCTGGGGGCGCTGCTGTTCACCGATCCGGCGGTGCGCCGGCAGGGCTGCGAATGGACCCGCCTGGTTTCCCGGAACTGGAGAGCGCCGTTGCCGCGCCCCGACTGGGGCCGGCGCACCCGCTACACCATCGACGGGCGGCCGTTGCTGGTCGCCGAATTCTTTTTGCCCCCGCTGTTCGAACTGGAGGCTGACCATGACCGACTGGCGTGACCGGCTGCGGCAGTACGCTTATCTGATGCGGCTGCACCGTCCCATCGGCATCTTCCTGTTGCTGTGGCCGGCTCTGTGGGCCCTGTGGATCGCCGGCAACGGCCGTCCCGATCCTGTGATCGTGGCGATCTTCATCCTGGGGGTGGTGCTGATGCGCTCGGCGGGCTGCGTCATCAACGATTACGCCGACCGCCGCTTCGACCCCCACGTGCGCCGGACCCGCGACCGTCCCCTGGCGGCCGGCAGGGTCACTCCCAGGGAGGCGCTGATCCTGTTCGCGGTATTGTGCGGGCTGGCATTCGTGCTGGTGTTGTTCCTCAACCGCCTCACCATCGCTCTGGCCTTCGTCGCCGCCTTTCTGGCCGCTTCCTATCCCTTCATGAAACGCTACACCCATCTGCCTCAGGCCTATCTGGGGCTGGCCTTCGGCTGGGCGGTGCCGATGGCCTTCGCCGCCCAAACCGGCGCCGTGCCGGCCGTCGCCTGGTGGCTGCTGCTGGCAACGCTGCTCTGGGCCTTGGCCTACGACACCATGTATGCGATCGTCGACCGGGAGGACGACCTTCGTATCGGGGTCAAATCCACCGCCATTCTGTTCGGCCGCCACGACCGTCTCATCATCGGCCTGATCCAGCTGGCGATGCTGGCGGTGCTGGCCTGGGTCGGCCGCCTGGTGGGGCTGGGGGGATGGTACTGGGCCGGTCTGGTGGCGGCGGCCGGTTTCATGGCCTACCAGCAGTGGCTCATCCGTGAGCACGACCCCGGGCGCTGTTTCCAGGCGTTCCTCAACAACAATTGGCTGGGGGCGGTGGTGTTTCTGGGGATTCTGCTGGATTATCTGTGACGTGCGCTCAGGTGATGGTAGTGGTGCCAGCAGTAACCGACGCTGGCGGCGATGGTGGTCAGCAGACTGCCGGTGAGAATGAGTTCAACGCTGGACATGACGTATACCTCCGCTGTGTGATCGTTTCGGGGTAAGCATGGTCCAAGGTGATCTTGGCGTCTGTGACCGGACTCACGTTCCGGCGCTCAGGCCCGCGCGATCACCCAAACCGAGACTTCGGTCACACCGGCGCGCCTGAGGGTGGTGGCGATTTCGGCCACGGTGGCGGCGGTGGTCATGACGTCGTCGATCAAGGCGACGTGGCGGCCGCGAACAGCCGGATCGGCCACGAAGGCCCCGCGCAGATTGCGCCGCCGGTCGCGGGCGCTGAGACCCTGCTGGGGCGGGGTGAAGCGGATCCGCCGGCACAGTCCGGGACGCAGGGGGATTCCCAGACGCCGGCCGACCACCCGGGCGATTTCCAGGCTCTGATTGAAACCGCGCTGGCGCAGGCGGCGGGGGTGCAGCGGCACCGGCACCAGGCAATCGGGGCGGGGGGCGCTGTCAAGCCGCCGTGCCAGACACTCCCCGAACAGGCGCAGCGGCGGCTGCAGGCCGCGGTATTTGGCGGCGGTCACCAGGCGGTCCACCGGCGGTTGGTAGTGCCACAGGGCGATGGTGCGTTCGAACGGAGGCGGCCGCCGCAGGCAGGCCCCGCAGGCCGGAGCGGCAGCGGGAAGGGGCCGGGCACAGACGGGGCAGGGGTGTTCGATCCAGGGCAGCTCGGCTTCACAGGTAAGGCACAGGTCCAGCGGCTGCCGTCCCGGCCCGCCGCAGAGGAGGCAACGGGGCGGCAGGAGGTAGAACTGGATCGCTTCCAGCCAGTGGTAAACTTTCATCTGCTCTTTCCAGTTGACAGCCGCTGGGGTTGCGCTAACATCGCCTTCCAAGTCTAATTCGTTTCCGGAGGATAGGATGGCGGTGTCCGCAGCTGAACTGGCCCCGCAGGATGACCTGCGCCACGACTGGTCCCGGGAGGAGATCCTGGCGCTGTTCGATGAGCCTTTCAACGACTTGCTGTTTCAGGCCCAGACGGTACACCGGCGCCACTTCGACCCCAACGAGGTCCAGGTCAGCACCCTGCTGTCGATCAAGACCGGCGGTTGTCCTGAGGACTGCGCCTACTGCCCCCAGAGCGGCCGTTACGAAACCGGGCTGGAACGCGAATCTCTGCTGCCACTCGACGCAGTGGTCGAGGCCGCCCGGGCCGCCAAGGCCAAGGGGGCGACCCGCTTCTGCATGGGGGCGGCCTGGCGTGCCCCCAAGGACCGCGACATCGAGCAGGTGGCGGAAATGGTGGCGCAGGTCAAGTCCCTGGGACTGGAAACCTGCATGACCCTGGGGATGCTGACCGCCGAACAGGCCCGCAAGCTGCGCCAGGCGGGACTCGATTACTACAACCACAACCTCGACACCTCGCCGGAATACTATCCGCAGATCATCAGCACCCGCACCTACGAAGACCGTCTGCGCACCCTCGAGCACGTGCGCGAGGCGGGGATGGCGGTCTGTTGCGGCGGCATCGTCGGCATGGGCGAGGACCGCGAGGACCGCGCCGGCCTGCTGCAACAGCTGGCCAATCTGCCGAAACATCCCGAAAGCGTACCCATCAATCTGCTGGTCCAGGTGGAGGGAACCCCGCTGCACGGTCGGGAAGCCCTTGATCCCATCGAATTCGTGCGCACCGTCGCCGTGGCGCGCATCCTCATGCCCGCATCGCGGGTGCGGCTGTCGGCCGGGCGCAGCGACATGAGCGACGAAATGCAAGCGCTGTGCTTCCTCGCCGGGGCCAATTCGGTATTCTACGGCGAGAAGCTGCTGACCACCGACAATCCGGAAGCCGACGCCGACCGCCGCCTGTTCGAACGTCTGGGGCTGAAATTCTCCGGTGCGTGTCACTGAGCTGAGCGCCGCCCTGGCGGCGCGCCGTGCCGCCGGGCTCTACCGTCACCGCCATGTGCTCGACAGCCCCCAGGGGGCGGAGGTGGTGGTTGACGGCCGCCGGGTGGTCAACTTCTGCAGCAACGACTATCTGGGGCTGGCCAACCATCCCGAGGTGGTCGCCGCCTGGCGGCGGGGGGCGGAAGCCTACGGTGTCGGCAGCGGGGCTTCCCATCTGGTCTGCGGCCACCTGCGTCCCCATCACGCCCTGGAGGAGGAACTGGCGGCCTTCACCGGCCGCGACCGCGCCCTGGTGTTTTCCACCGGCTATCAGGCCAACCTCGGCGTCATCGGTGCGCTGGTGACGCGCGGCGGGCGGGTGTTCGAGGACCGCCTCAATCACGCCTCGCTGCTGGACGGCGCCCGTCTCGCCGGGGCGCGGCTGCGCCGCTATCCCCACGGTGATCTTAAGGTGCTGGAGCGCTGGCTGAGCCGGGGGGAGGAAGCGCTGATCGCCACCGACGCGGTTTTCAGCATGGACGGCGATCTGGCGCCCTTGCCGCAGCTGGCGGAACTGGCCCGCCGCCACGATGCCTGGCTCCACGTGGACGACGCCCACGGCTTCGGGGTCCTGGGGGAGACGGGGGCCGGAACCCTGTCCCATTTCGGTCTAGACCAGACCCAAGTGCCGGTCCTGATGGCGACCCTGGGAAAGGCCCTGGGGGTGTTCGGTGCCTTCGTCGCCGGCAGCGACGACCTGATCGAATGGCTGCTCCAGAGCGCCCGCACCTACATTTACACTACCGCCCTGCCGCCGGCCCTGGCGGAGGCGGCGCGGGCGGCCCGGCGGCTGGTGCAGGACGAGGACTGGCGCCGCCGGCATCTGCAGGCCCTGACCGCCCGTTTCCGCCGCGGTGCGGAGCGGTTCGGCCTGCCGCTGCTGCCGTCGCCGACCCCGATCCAACCGCTCATCGTCGGCGACAACGCGCGGGCGCTGCGCTGGAGCCGGCGGTTGCTGGAACGGGGATACTGGGTGGCGCCGATCCGCCCGCCCACGGTGCCGGCCGGGAGCGCCCGACTGCGGATCACCCTCAGCGCCGCCCACAGCGAGGAACAGGTGGACGGCCTGCTGGCGGCCCTGGCTGAACTGGCGGCGTGATCCGGCTGACGGTCAGGCGGGTGGGCTGCGGCCCGCCGCTGGTGTTGCTTCCCGGCTGGGCCATGCACAGCGGCGTCTGGGGCGCGCTGGTCGAGCAGTTGGCGCACCATTTCCAGCTGCTGCTGGTGGACCTGCCGCCGGTTTGCCGCGCCGACGCTGCGCCGGCCTTGATCGCCGCCCTGGCAGAACAGGTCCCGGCGGCGGGCTGGCTGGGATGGTCCCTGGGGGGGCAGCTGGCGCTCCAGCTGGCGCACCGCTATCCCGAGCGGGTCACCGGTCTGGTGCTGGTGGCCAGCAATCCCCGCTTTCTGGCCGCGCCCGACTGGGCGGGCATGGCGGCGGCCGCATTCTCCGACCTGGAGCGGCGGGTCCGGGAGGATCCGGTGCGCGGCCTGCGCCGTTTCCTGGCTCTTGTGGCGAAGGGCGGTCCTGCGGCCAGGTCCCTGACACAGTTGTGGCGGCAGCGGCCGCCGCCGCCCTTGGAAACGCTGCTGGCCGGCCTGTCCTGGCTGCGGCAGTGGGATTTGCGCGCCGCGCTACCGCAGCTTTCCTGTCCCAGCCTGTGGCTCGGGAGTGAGGATGACGTCCTGGTGCCGGCGGCGGCGATGCGGGCGGCGGCCCGCCTCAGCGGCGGCCGCTGGCTGGAAGTGACCGGCGGCCATGCGCCTTTTCTCGCCGACCCTGCGGCGGTGGCCGCAGCGATCCGGAACGCCTTGACATGAGTTGGGACAAGCGCCTGGTGCGCCGCGCCTTTTCCGCCGCCGCCCCGGGCTACGACCGCCAGGCGGTGTTGCAGCGGCAGATCGGCGAGCGCCTGCTGGCTGCCCGTCCCGAAGAGCTGCCGCCGGGGTGGTGGGTGGACATCGGAACCGGTACCGGCTGGTGTGCACAGCGGTTGGCGGCGTGGCGACCGCCGGCCCTGCTGCTGGTGGATCTGGCCGAAGGGATGCTCCACCAGGCGCGGGCCCGGCTGGGACCGGCCGGGCGTTATCTGGCCGCCGATGCCGAACGCCTGCCGCTGGCGACGGGCAGCGCCGCCCTGGTGGTGAGCAATCTGGCCCTGCAGTGGTGTCTCGATCCGGCCCGGGCCCTGGCGGAAATGGCCCGGATTCTGAAGCCCGGCGGCCGCCTGCTGCTGTCCACTTTCACGGCCGGCACCCTGGAGACGCTGCGCCGCGCCTGGGCGGCGGTGGACGACTACAGCCACGTCAACACCTTCCCGGCTCCGGCGGATCTGGAGGCGGCGGTTGCCGCTGCCGGCTTCCGCCGCTGGCGGCTGCGCAGCGAAACCCTGTCCCTGGCCTATCCGGACCTCAAGACCCTGCTGCGTTCCCTGAAGGAGATCGGGGCCCACAACGTCACGACCGGCCGTCCCCGCCACCTAATGGGCAAGGGTGCCTGGCAACGCCTGGAGGCGGCCTATCCGCGCCGTCAGGGGCAGGTGGTCGCCACCTATGTGGCGACCTACGTGACCGCGCTCAGGTGAGGGCCGGCGGGCCGTTTCCTTTCCGCCCGGATCCAGACCAGAAACACCACCCCGGTGCCGATCACCCCCATCATCGCGCCGGGCCCCCAGATGAGAATGCCCCCGATCTGCTGATCCATCAGCCGGTCGATCCCCCAGCGGCCGGTAAGGACGTCATAGACTTGGTAGAGCGGCTGCCTGCTCAGGGTGATGCCGGCTCCCAGGAGGGTGTTGGGGATCGTCACCGCCCACAGGACGATCAGGCGCAGCCCGTAGGGGAGTCTGGCTCGGGTGCCGCGGGGGTCGGCGATCAGCCACCAGAAGAAAAAGCCGGTGACGATCATGCTCAGGTGCATCAGGTCGTGGAGCAGAAGGTCCTGCACCGCCCGGTCGTGCAGGGTGGGGATCTGCCACACCACCAAAGTGGCGACGAACAGGACCGGCGCCACCAAAGGATGGCTGAAAAAGCCATAGAGCCCGCGGGCCAGGCGGCTTCTGACCAAGGGCGCCAGCAGGGAATGGCGGGCCCGGCGGGGAAGCCCCTGAATCAGCGGTGCCAGGGGCATGGCCAGGATCATGAGCAGGGGGGCGAAGACCCGCAGCAGCAGGTGTTCGATCTGGTGGATGAACAAGAAATGATCCGAGAGCGGTTCGATGGGCGATTGCAGCGCGATGAAGAAACACAGAATTCCCAGACAGAAAGCGGCGATCTGCCCGACCGGCACCGGGCGGTGCTGGCGGTGACGCCGCCAGCAGCCGCGGGCGTAGACCAGCCCCGTCAGCAGCAGCGGCGCCAGGATTTCCGGGGTGAATGTCCAGGCCCGCCAGAGGTCGTCTTCCAGGCCGCCGTGGCTCCAGGCAGGCAGCGGCGACAGTAGCAGAACCAGCCCCGGGAGCGGAGGTTTTTTTGCGTATGTCAAAGGGATGGGCATAATGACCTTGAGTGTCAGCGGCTTATCGGCTACATTAAACCAAATTTAGCACATGCTTATTACCAAATGATCGAACGGCACCGCGGCGCCAGCGAGGAGGAGTTTCGTCTGGTGCTGCGTCCCAACGCTTCCCTGACGCCCTCCCAGGCCCGTTTGCTGATCGGCATGATGGGGTTGATGATGGGGGCGATCGGTCTGGGTTTCGCCGCCGTGGGGGCGTGGCTGGTGCTGCCGTTCTCCGGGGGCGAGCTGCTGTTGCTCGGCTACGCCCTGAGTTATAGTATGCGGCAGGGTGCGGTACGGGAAACCATCACCGTCTCCCGAGACACTATCCAGATCGAACATAAGGGACCGGACCGGAAGGAACGGCGGGAGTTCCTGCGGGCTTGGTTCCGGGTCGAATGGCAGCCGGGGCCGGCGCCGCGGTTGCGGGTCGGATCCCACGGCAAGTGGGTGGAGGTCGGCGCTTTTCTGGCGGAAGAAGAAAAAATGCGTCTGGCGGGGATGCTGCGGCAGCTCCGCATCCAGGCGTTTTAGAGATCGTCAAAGATCGGTTTTCGTGGTTGCAAAACTTGAGGGGAGTGTTCCGTGAACTTGAATAAACTCGAGCGCTTGTTCGTCGCAGCGATCCTGGCTTTGGTGGGGGAGGCCGCCTGGGCCGATTATCATCTCAACATTCCGGTCGGTCCGACCGAAACCAGCCGCGTCATCTACGACTTCCACATGTACGCCATCTGGGTCTGCGTGGGTATCGCGGTGGTGGTCTTCGGGGTGATGTTCTATTCCATCATCAACCACCGCAAGTCCAAGCACCCGGTGCCGGCCAAGTTCCATGAAAACCTGAAACTGGAAGTGGTCTGGACCATCATTCCGGTGCTGATCCTCATCGGCTTGGCGGTGCCTTCCACCAAAGCGTTGATCGAAATCGAAGACACCAGCGGCGCCGAGATGGACATCAAGGTCACCGGCTACCAGTGGAAGTGGCACTACGAATATCCGAAGGAAGGCATCGCCTTCTTCAGCAGCCTGGACGAGGCCAGCAACCGTGCCCGCCAGCTCGGTTCCGGTATCGATCCCAAGACCGTTCCCAACTACCTGCTTAACGTCGATCACCCGCTGGTGGTGCCGGTCAACACCAAGATCCGCTTCCTCATCACCGCCGCCGACGTGATCCACGCCTGGTGGGTGCCGGCCTTCGGCTGGAAGAAGGATGCCATTCCCGGTTTTGTCAACGCCGCCTGGGTGGAGATCGAAAAACCCGGGATCTACCGCGGCCAGTGCGCCGAGCTGTGTGGACGCGATCACGGCTACATGCCCATCGTGGTCAAGGCGGTGACCAAGGAGGAATACCAAGCCTGGGTGGCTGAGCAGAAGCAGAAACTGGCCGGCGGTCGGGCCGCTGCCCAGGGATGGAATCTGCAGGTGGCGATGGAACGCGGGCGCGAAGCCTACAACACCCACTGCGCCAGCTGCCATCAAGCCGACGGCAGCGGCATCCCGGGCACCTTCCCGGCGCTGGCGGGCAGCCCCGTGGCTACCGACGACGTGGACGCGATGATCGAGATCGTCCTCGAAGGCAAGGGCGCGATGCCGGCCTTCGGCAGCGACGAGAACATCAGCGACGCGGATCTGGCCGCCGTCATTACCTATGTCCGCAATGCCTTCGGCAACGACACCGGGGATGTGGTGACGCCGGAAGACATCGCCGACGCCCGCTGACAGATTTGGCTATTCAACGATAGAGGTAGAGGCAAATGGCAACGGTAGCAGATACCCATACCGCAGAGCATGAACACGGCCCGGCCAAGGGCATCATGCGCTGGATCACCACCACCAACCACAAGGACATCGGTACCTTGTACCTGACCTTCGCCATGGTCATGTTCCTGGTGGGCGGGACGATGGCGCTCATTATCCGCGCCGAGCTGTACCAGCCCGGCCTGCAGCTGGTGGACCCGCATTTCTTCAACCAGATGACCACCCTGCACGCCCTGATCATGGTGTTCGGGGCGGTGATGCCGGCTTTCGCCGGATTCGCCAACTGGATGATTCCGCCGATGATCGGGGCGCCGGACATGGCCCTGCCGCGGATGAACAACTGGAGCTTCTGGGTGCTGCCGTTCGCCGCCGCCATGCTGAGCGCCACGCTGTTCATGGACGGCGGGGCGGTGGCCTCCGGCTGGACCCTCTATCCGCCGCTGGTGCTGCAGTTCGGCAACGCCCTGCCGTTCACCATCTTCAGTGTCCACCTGCTGGGGCTGTCGTCGATTATGGCGGCGATCAACATCATCGTCACCATCTTCAACCTGCGCGCACCGGGAATGACGATGATGAAAATGCCGATGTTCTGCTGGGCCTGGCTCATCACCGCCTTCCTGCTGATCCTGGTGATGCCGGTGCTGGCGGGCGGGGTCACCATGCTGCTGACCGATAAGTTCTTCGACACCAGCTTCTTCGATGCCGCCGGCGGCGGTGACCCGGTGCTGTTCCAGCATCTGTTCTGGTTTTTCGGTCATCCCGAGGTGTACATCATCGTCCTGCCGGCCTTCGGCATCATCTCCCAGGTCGTCCCGACCTTCTCCCGCAAGCCGCTGTTCGGCAAGAATTCGATGGTGTTCGCCACCGCGGTGATCGGCTTCCTGTCCTTCATCGTCTGGGCCCACCATCAGTTCACCGTCGGTATGCCGGTGCCGGCGGAGCTGTACTTCATGTACGCCACCATGCTGATCGCCGTGCCCACCGGGGTGAAGGTGTTCAACTGGCTCGCCACCATGTGGAAGGGCTCGCTGACCTTCGAGACGCCGATGCTGCACGCTCTCGGTTTCCTGGTGCTGTTCGTGATCGGAGGCTTTACCGGCATCATGATGTCCCAGGCGCCGGTGGACCTGTACTACCACGACAACTACTTCATCGTCGCCCATTTCCACTACACCCTCGTGGGTGGCGGGGTGTTCGCCATCTTCGCTGGCCTGTTCTACTGGCTGCCCAAGTGGACCGGTACCATGTACGACGAGAAGCTGGGCAAACTCCACTTCTGGCTGTCGTTCCTTGGCTTCAACCTGCTGTTCATGCCCCAGCACTTCCTGGGACTGGCGGGGATGCCGCGGCGGATCCCCGACTACGCGGTGCAGTTCACCGAGTTCAACCAGATGTCCACCGTCGGGGCCTTCATCTTCGGTTTCACCCAGCTGCTGCTGATCTACATCGTCTACAAGTGCGTCAAGGGTGAAGGCGAGAAGGTCGGCGACGAGGTCTGGGAGGGCGCCAAGTCCCATGGACTGGAATGGAATCTGCCTTCGCCGATGCCGTATCATCATTCCTTCGAGGGTATCGACATCCAGAAGGCGGTCGCCGAAGAATGACGGATCCGGCCCCGCCCGAAGGCGGGGCCGGCCTTCACGGAACGCGCATGGATATCCGCAAGAAAAATCTCATTCTGGCCGCTCTGCTGGGGCTGGTGGCCTTGGTGTTCTATCTGCTCGCGCTGTACAACGTATTCGGTCTGCCGGCGGGCGGAACAAAATAAGACAGTAACGACATAGGGGAGAGTTATGGCATCTGCAAGCGGTTATTATCTGCCACACCAGGCCCGATGGCCGATCATCGGTTCCATCGGTCTGACCCTGTTTCTGGGTGGCTTCGGGGCGATGCTGATCGGCTCCGGCGCGGGGCCCTTCTTCATGGTGCTGGGGCTGTTGACCGTCCTCGGCATGATGGCGGGCTGGTTCGGCGAAGTCATCAACGAGGGGCTCAACGGCCTTTACGACGCCCAGGTGGAGCGTTCCTTCCGCTGGGGCATGATCTGGTTCATCGCCTCGGAGGTGATGTTCTTCGCCGCTTTCTTTGGCAGCCTGTTCTACGTGCGCATGTACGCGGTTCCCTGGCTGGGCGGGGAAGGCACCACCGGTGTGGGGGCTTTCACCCATCTGTTGTGGCCGGATTACGCACCGGAGTGGCCCACCAACGGCCCGGCCCATATCGGCGGCGAGTTCGAACCCATGGAGCCCTGGGGGCTTCCGGCGCTCAACACCCTGATCCTGCTTTCCAGCGGCGCCACGGTCACCTGGGCCCACTGGGGGCTGCTCAAGAACGACCGGAGCCAGTTCGTCAAGGGGCTGATCGCTACTATCGCCCTGGGTTTCCTCTTTGTCGGCTTCCAGGCGTACGAGTACTATCACGCCTACACCGAAATGGGCCTGACCCTCGGGGCCGGGATCTATGGTTCCACTTTCTTTATGCTCACCGGCTTCCATGGCTTCCACGTGACCATCGGCACGATCTTCCTGGCCGTGGTGTTGCTCCGCGCCCTGCGGGGCCATTTCGATGCCGAGCACCACTTCGCCTTCGAAGCGGCGGCGTGGTACTGGCACTTTGTGGACGTGGTCTGGCTGGGCCTGTTCATCTTCGTGTACTGGCTCTGAGCGGTTCCGCTCATCCAGCCAAGGGGCGCTGCTTTCAGGGCAGCGCCTTTTTTGTTGCCTGGGGCAGCGGGCGGATGCCGTGAGGCTTGATCCAGCCTTTGAAGGCGGCAAATAGCAGGAAGAAGAACAGGACCAGCGACAGGGAGATGCGGGTGGTCAGCGCCTTGGCGGTGCGCGGTGAGCGGCTCGGATCGTTGAGGAGGTAGTAGAGGGCGGAGCCGAGGCTGACGACGATGCCGACGAATGCGGCGAGGATGATCAGTCTAATGAGCATGATGATGAAAAAACACCGCTGCGAAATCGGTCATGGTAAAACGCCGTAACATCCTTTTCAAACCCAGTCTCCTGATGACACTTTTGACGCTGGTCGCCGTGGTTGCGTTCCTGAACCTGGGGAACTGGCAGCTGCGGCGGGCGGCGGAGAAACAGGCGCTGTTGGATCTGCAGGCCCGGCGCTGGCAGCAGCCGCCGCTGGTTTTGGACGGGGAGGAAACCCTGGCGCAGCTGGGGCGCTACCGCCACGTCCGGGTGAAGGGCGTCTGGGACGGCAGGCACCAGTTTCTGCTCGACGGGCGCACGCACCAGGGACGGGCCGGCTACGAAGTCCTGACACCGCTGTTGCTCCCCAGCGGCCGGATCGTGCTGGTCAACCGCGGCTGGGTGCCGGCCGCCGCCGACCGCCGCACGCTGCCGGACGTCTCCCTCGGTGACCATGCGGTGACGGTGGCGGGATGGGTCGATGCCTTTCCCCGGGCCGGCATGGACCTGCCGGGAATGCGCCGTCTGTCGCCGGGCTGGCCCAGCGTGGTCCAGGTGCTGGAACCCGAGGCGGCCGCGGCGCGGCTCGGCCGCCCGGTGGCCGATTTCCAGATCAAACTCGATCCTGAGGCGGAGGAGGGCTACGTGCGGGCCTGGGAATTGGCGCACATCCGGCCGGAACGCAGCCGGGGATATGCCTTACAATGGTTCAGTTTTTCCGCCATCGCCGTAGGACTTTGGCTGTGGCACGGATGGAAACGGGCGAGGAGACGGGTTTGACACGACAACGCAAACGCCACGGTCTGTGGATATTCTGGCTGATCGTCCTGATCGGCACGGCACCGTGGCTGGGGGCCTGGTACTTGGTCAGGCATCCGGGGCTATGGGGAACGCCTGGAAATCACGGTCAGCTGCTCCAGCCGCCCAGACCGCTCTCTTACGAGCAGTTCCAGCCGGTTCCCGGCGCCAGGAAGGATCTGAAGGAAATCCGGGGGCGCTGGGTCATGATGCATGTGATCGTTCCCGGCGACGAACCTGCCTGTCGCCAAGTGCTGGACGACACCCGGCGGCTGCACCCGCTGTTCAGCAAGGACATTCCCAGAGTGCGGCGGCTGGCGGTCTGGGGCGAGGATCGGCCGCCCGCGGCGGGGTTACGGAGCCAGCTCTTCGGGGATCGCGATCTGTATCTGGCGCGCGTACCGCCGGATTTCGCTGCCCGGCTGGCCGGCTGGATCGGCAGGCCGTTGCGCTGCGGCCAGCTGTTTCTGATGGATCCGCTGGGAAATTTGATGATGTGGTATGATGCCGGATTCGACCCCTACGGGCTCTACCGGGATTTGAAACGCTTGCTCAAAGCCTCGCGGATCGGCTGAAACGCGCTGCGATCATGTACAGAAAATTCGTTCTTTTGACCCTGTTCTTTCTCGTCGTCACCTTCGCTCTCGGCGTTTACGTGCGTGCCACCGGCGCCGGAACCGCCTGCCCCGACGCGCCGGCGTGCTTCGGTCAGTGGTGGCCGCCGGAAAACCTGCCGGCCGAGGCATTGCAGCGCTATCCCGGCGTCTTCTACGATGCCGCCGCCGCGCGGCTGCACATGCTCCACCGTCTGGCGGCGGGTGCGGCAGGGGTGCTGCTGTTGGGGCTGCTGGTGACCGCAGTGCGCCACCCCCGCCGCCGCATCGCCCTGATCGGCAGCTGGAGTCTGGCCTTGTTGTACGGGCTGCAGGCGGGACTGGGCGCGGCCCTGGTGGCCAGCCGCATGATGCCGGCGCTGGTCGCCTTCCACTGGTTGAGCGGCGTGGCGATGATCCTGACGGCCTTCGGCTGGTATCTGCGCCTCGCCCCGTCGCCCTGGGAACGCTATGCCCACACCCAGGGTTTGCGGCGTCTGGCCCTGATTGCCCTGGGCGTCGCCCTGCTCCAGGGCTGGCTCGGGGCCCTGGTGGGGGCTGATTACGCCGCTCTGGTGTGCCCGGATTTCCCCACCTGTCAGGGGCGCTGGTGGCCTGAAAGCCCCGACTGGCACGCCCTGGCCTTCTGGGAGCAGTGGCACTACGGGCTGAGCGGATGGAGCCTGCCTGATGCCGACGGCCGCATCACCCTGCACTGGCTTCACCGCCTCGGGGCGCTGGTGGGGTTCGTGGTGCTGTTCCTGCTGGGGCTGTCGATCAGTTCCAATCCCAAGGTGCCTCACCTGAGCAAAGTTGGGGTACTGCTCAACTTCCTGCTGCTGGTGGTGATCGCCTTCGGCATGTCGGTGGTCATCAAGGGCGCGCCGGCCTATCTGGTGGTGGGCCATTCGCTGGCGGCGCTGGCGATCCTGGTCACGGGCTACGGCGTGGCGTTCTTCCTCCGCTGCGGTCCGCCGCTGCCCCAGGCGCGCGCGGCCGAAGCCGCAGGAGAAGCGCCGCCGCCTCCCGAGGTTCCGATCCCGCCGCCGGCAGAGGTGCCGCCCGCGCCGGAAACCCTGTTCGAGCGGCTCAAAAGCGGCCTGGGCAAGACCCGCAAGGGGCTGACCGGCTTCCTCGCCTCCCTGCCCCTGGCCGGACGCGAGCTGGATGAGGAGCTGCTGGAGGAGATCGAAACCCACCTGCTCATGGCCGACGTCGGTGTCGAGGCCACCGAAGAAATCATCGACCGCCTCAAGGCCCGCCTGTCGCGTCAGCAGCTCAAGGATCAGGAGACGGTGATGCAGGCCCTCCACGACGTGCTGCTGGAGATCCTCGAACCCTGCAGCCGGCCCCTCAGGATCGATCCCGCCCACAAACCCTTCGTGATCCTGGTGGTGGGGGTCAACGGCGTCGGCAAGACCACCACCATCGGCAAGCTGGCCAAGCGCCTGCAGCGTCAGGGCCGCAGCGTCATGCTCGCCGCCGGTGACACCTTCCGCGCCGCCGCCGTGGAACAGCTCAAGGTCTGGGGAGAACGCAATCAGGTACCGGTCGTCGCTCAGCACAGCGGCGCCGATTCCGCCTCGGTCATCTACGATGCCCTCCAGGCCGCCAGGGCGCGCGGCATCGACGTGCTCATCGCCGATACCGCCGGCCGTCTCCACACCAAGTCCAATCTGATGGAGGAGCTGGCCAAGATCAAGCGTATCATGGCCAAGCTCGATCCCACCGCCCCCCACGAGGTGCTGCTGGTGCTCGACGCTACCACAGGGCAGAACGCCATCTCCCAGGCCGAGCAGTTCAACCAGGCGGTGGGGGTGACCGGCATCGCCCTGACCAAGCTCGACGGCACCGCCAAAGGCGGGGTGATCTTCGCCCTGGCCAAGCGCTTCGGCATTCCGATCCGCTTCATCGGCATCGGAGAAGGCATCGACGACCTGCAGGACTTCAACGCCAAGGCGTTCATCGATGCCTTGTTCGCCGAACAATCCCGGGAGGCGCCGGCTCCGCTCCTGCACTGACGCCATGCTGCGTTTCCAGGGGGTCGGTAAGCGCTATCCGGGCAGCGGCGAGATTTTGAAAGGGCTCGATCTGGCGGTCGAGCGCGGTGACATGGCCTTCATCACCGGCCATTCCGGGGCCGGCAAGAGTACCGTCCTCAAGTTGGCGGCTCTCATCGAACGGCCCAGCCGCGGCCGGATTTTCCTCAACGACCGCGATCTGACCCGGCTACCGTCCCGGAGCGTGCCCTACCTGCGCCGCCGCATCGGTCTAATCTTCCAGGACTACCGCCTGCTTTACGACCGCAGTGTGTTCGACAACGTCGCCCTGCCGCTTCAGATCGCCGGATACGCGCCGGAAGAGATCGAGCGCCGCACCCGGGCGGCCCTGGCCAAGGTGGGACTGGCCGGCTGTGAACGGCGCGGGCCGGTCACCCTCTCCGGGGGCGAACAACAGCGGGTCGGTATCGCCCGGGCCATCGTCACCCGCCCCCCCTTGATCCTGGCCGACGAGCCGACCGGAAATTTGGACCCGGACTTGTCCCAGGAGATCTTCGCCATGTTCCGCGATTTCAACCGGGTCGGGGTGACTTTTCTGATTGCCAGTCACGACCAGGGGCTGGTCGAACGCTTCGCCAGCCGCTGGTTCCACCTGGAACAGGGACGTGTCGTCGAAGTGGGGTGAGGGGATGGCTGGCCGGCTGAAGACCTACCTGCGTCTGCACCGCCAGGCTTTGCTTTCCAGTCTGGAGGAGCTGTGGCGGGCACCGTGGATGACGGCGGTCACGATCGGCGTCATCGCGGTCACTCTGGTGCTGCCTTTAAGCTTCCATCTCATCTTGTCCCAGGTGCAGCGTTTGGGGGGCGCTTTCGATTCCGGTCGGCAGGTGACGCTGTATCTGCAGCCGGATCTGCCCGCAAAGAAGGCGCAAAGCCTGGCGGCGCGTCTGCGGGAGGAGGAGGCGGTGGCGCAAGTCCATCTGATCGGCAAGGACGAGGCCCTGGCTCAGTTGCGCGAGGCGGGCGATTTCGCCGCGGCCCTGGACTGGCTGCCCGACAATCCGCTGCCGGCGGTCATCGAAGTGACACCGAAGCCAGCCTGGAGCGAGGAGGCCCGCCTTGCCGAGCTGATCCAGCGCTGGCGCCGGTGGCCCGGCGTGGAGCAGATCCAGTGGAATCAGGCCTGGTTGCAGCGCTTTCGGGCCTGGTTGCGCCTGGCCCGGCACGCCGCCTTGGCGCTGGGGGTGATTCTGTCGCTGGCGGTGGTGCTGGTGGTGGGCAATACCGTGCGCCTGGAATTGGAAGAACATCATGAAGCGATCGAGGTGATGAGCCTGCTGGGCGCCACCCCCGGTTTCATCCGCCGTCCGTTCCTGTATTGCGGCTTCTGGTTCGGCTTCCTCGGTGGCGGTGCGGCGCTCGCGGGCGTTTTCCTGCTGTATCGGCTGCTCTATCCCCATGTCGTCGAACTGGCGCGCCTCTACGGCAGCCGCTTCGAGGCGCACTTCTTCTCCCTGGGTGAAATCCTCGGAATCTGGCTGGCCGTGTGCCTGCTGACGACGGCCGCCGCCGCGCTGGTGGTCAGCCGGCACCTGTGGCGGCTGTTCCGTCCGTGACATCGCTCCCGGGCGGTTTTTTGCCCTGAATCAAGGAACTTTCCAAAAAGCTGGCACTCTCTCTTCGAGAGTGCTAGATTGGCCTTCGGCTTTGCAACAACAACAAACCAACAGGGGGGATAGCAGGATGAGCAACGCACTGGCCATTCCGGGTATCGGCATGTCAAGCGACACCAGAAATTGACCCTCTTGCGACACTTGGAACTGCCCCCCTGGTTTACAAGGTTGTTGCGTTGGATTTCCCGGCTTGCTCAGTCCCGGGGAGGTGGGAAGCGGGCCTGATAAGGCCGGCCCGCCGTTTCTCCCGCAGGCGATAGCTTTCGCCGCGGATGGTGATGACATGGCTGTGATGTAACAGCCGGTCCAGGATGGCGGTGGCGACCACCGCGTCTCCGAAGACTTCTCCCCATTCGCCGACACTGCGGTTGCTCGTAATCAGCAGGCTGCCCCGCTCATAGCGCCTCGAGACCAGTTGGAAGAACAGGTGGGCTGCCTGGGATTCGAAAGGCAGATACCCCAGTTCATCGACAATGAGCAGCTTGGGTTTGCTGTAGTGCGTGAGACGTTCCTCCAGCCTGCCCTGGGCTTGTGCCTGGGTGAGGGTGGTCATCAGGGCTGTGGCGGTGGTAAACAGCACCGAATAACCTTTGTGGATGGCCTCACGGCCTAAGGCGACGGCCAGGTGGGTTTTGCCGACTCCCGGGGGACCGAGCAGCAGGAGTGCGTCGCCGTTGGCGATCCAGCGTCCTGTGGCCAGTTCCCGGATCTGTTTGGGATCGACCGACGGCTGTGCCTGGAAGTCGAACCCCTCCAGGGTGCGCACGTAGGGGAATTTGGCAATGCTGGTGGCCATGTGAACCCGGCGCTGGTCCTTCCTGGCGATTTCGGCTTCGCACAGGAAGGTGAGGGCCTCCCGCAGGTTGAGGTCTCTTCGGGCGGCCTCGTCGAGCAGGGTGTCGAGGCCGTCGCGAATGGCAGTGAGCTTGAGCCGGGTGAGCATGGCGTCGAGGCGGTCGTTGTTCACCAGGCACCTCCTGCGATCTGCTCATACTCGGCCAGGGGGCGTAACAGCTCGGAAGTGGCGGGCTCGACCGACGGGGATGGGGCCGGATGCGGGGAGCTGATCACGCCCTTGAGGTGGGCCGGATCGAGACGGCGCTGACGTTTGCCGACCGCTTCGGCATGGCAGGCGACCAGCACGCCGCCGTGGTAGATCTTCACCTGGCCGGTTTCGATCTGGACCTGGGTTTGCTGGCCGATCAGCCGCCAGGGAACGCTGTAGCGGTTGGTGTCGACTTCGACGCAGGCATCGGCGTGGACCTTGCGGCTCAACTCCCGGATCTGCTGGAAGGGCGCCCGGTCTTTCAAGGACCCAAGCGCCTGCCGCGCTTGTGCCTGGAAGCGGTCGATGGGACGCTCACCGGTGGTGCCATGGATGCGCACGTCGGCCACGGCCGCCATCCAGTGTTCCAGATGGGCCTGGAGCTCGGCAAACGAGCCAAACTCACGTCCGGCAATGGCGTTGCGCTTGACATAGCCGACACCATGCTCGCATTTGCCCTTGGTAGGAGCTATGCTGATTTCTGGTGTATGGGGTGATTGAAGAAGCGGTGTACCCTGATGACTGATCGTGACGAAACAACAACCACCAGGAGATGTACATCGCTATGAACGAGAGTAACGTTGTCGAGTTGAAAACACCAGCCGAAGATGCCTTGAATGAACTGCTGAAGGAAGGGGCCAGGCAGCTTTTGGCGCAGGCCATTGAGGCGGAGGTGGTTGAGCTTCTGAGCCGATATGCCGATCAGAGCGTGGACGGGAAGCGGGCAGTGGTGCGCAATGGGTATCTCCCGGAACGCAGCATCCAGACCGGTCTGGGTGAGGTGCCGGTCAAGGTCCCCAACGTTCTGGCCAGGGTATCAAGTTCAACAGCCGACTGGTACCGCCGTACCTGAAGCGGACCAAGAACGTCGAGGAATTCATCCCCTGGTTGTACTTGAAGGGGGTCTCGACGGGGGAGATGCATCCAGCGCTGGAGGCCCTGCTGGGCCAAGGGGCTGTCGGCTGCCACGGTCGGTCGGCTCAAGAAGATCTGGGAGGCGGAGTATCGGCAATGGCGCCGGCGGGATCTGAGTCGGCGGCGCTATGTGTACGTATGGGTCGATGGGGTCTACAGCAACGTGCGGCTGGACGATCGTCTGTGCCTGCTGGTGGTGGTAGGCTCGGACGAGACGGGGCGCAAGGATCTGCTGGCGGTGGTCGATGGCTATCGGGAGTCCGAGGCCAGCTGGCTGGAGGTGATCGAGCAACTAGAAAGCCAGGGGCTGACGGTCCCGCCAAAGCTGGCCATTGGTGACGGCGCTCTGGGTTTTTGGAAGGCCATCGCCAAGAAGTGGCCAAAGACGGCACAACAGCGTTGCTGGGTGCACAAGACGGCGAACGTGCTGAACAAGGTGCCCAAGTCGGTGCAGCCCAAGCTCACGGAGGCCCTGCACGAGATCTGGATGGCCGAAACCCGGCAGGACACCTACCAGGCCTTCGACCGTTGCGTGAAGCGCTTCGAGGCCAAGTACCCAAAGGCCATAGAATGCCTGACGAAGGACAAGGAATCGCTGCTGGCGTTCTACGATTTTCCTGCCAAGCACTGGCAGCACATTCGGACAACGAACCCGATCGAATCGGTATTTGCCACGGTGCGCCTGAGGACCATCAAGACCAAAAACTGTCGCAACCGCATGACGATATTGACGATGGCATGGAAGCTGATGGAGACAGCGCAGAAAAAGTGGCGACGCCTTCGGGGCTACAATCTGTTGGCCGATGTGGTCGAGGGAGTGAAATTCAAGGATGGCGAACGCGTAGAGGATCATTCACAGGGTACGACCGAGGCGGCTGGACACCAGATTTGACAATAGCTCGGCAGCTCGGCGCAGCGCAAGCTGTTCTTCAACCTGCGCAAGGCGCGCAAAAGGCTGAACTGGCTGAACCAGAACGAAGCGGAAGCGATCGCCAAGGATCTGGGCGTGAAGGTGGAAACCGTGCGGGAAATGGAAAAGCGCATGAACGGTCAGGACATGGCCTTCGACGGCGGCGCGGACGAGGAGGAAAACGCCTCTCCGGCGCCGGTCCATTTCCTCACTTCTAATAGTTTAATATTGTAACCATTTGAAATAAAAATGGTTTTTATGCGATATAAAACTACAAAAAATGTATTATTTTTGATCTGGGTCAAAAAAGCGCGACGATGGAACTGGTAGATTTTGCCTCGCTCGTCATAACAACGAAACGTTAAGGAGGTTACTTATGGCAGCTACATCGGCTGGTGTCTCCGCCCAGGCGGAGCAACCTATATTGAACCGCAGATGGCTTGCGTTTGCCTTTGCGATCTACACCATCCTCTATTCTTGGGTGGTGTGGTATGAAAGGGTTTACGGCTGGCAAGCTGGTCTGGATTCCTTCGCACCGGAATTCGAAACCTACTGGATGAATTTCCTGTACACTGAAATCGTGGTGGAAGTCATCATTGCCGCCATGCTGTGGGGTTATCTGTGGCGCACCCGGCCCCGCGATCTGGACAAGATCGCTGGCACCCGGGAGGAGCTGCGCCGCAACTTTACCCATCTTATCTGGTTGTTTGCCTATGCCTATTCCATTTACTGGGGGGCGAGCTTTTTCACTGAACAGGACGGAACCTGGCATCAGACCATCGTCCGTGATACCGACTTCACGCCGAGCCACATCATCGAGTTTTATGGTTCGTATCCGGTCTACATCATCACGGGTTTTGGCGCTTTCATCTACGCTCATACCCGTTTGCCTTACTTTGACTATACAAAGAAGGGGATGTCCCTCCCGTACCTGATCTCGGTGGTGGGGCCGTTCATGATCGTCCCTAACGTCGGTCTGAATGAATGGGGTCATACCTTCTGGTTTATGGAAGAGTTGTTCGTTGCCCCCCTGCACTACGGTTTTGTCTTCTTCGGTTGGTTCGCGCTGGGGATCCTGGGAGTCTGGCTGCAGAGCCTTGCCAGTATCCTGAACTTGCTGGGCAAACCGCTGTGTGGTGAGGTCTACGACGAGGCTGTCGCCCGCATCGGCGCTGACCAGGCCCAGTGGGCGGACGACGTCTTGGAAGACTGATTGACGCTTCATGTTTTTCTCCATATCCCCCCACAGGGAGGTGGGGGACCCTGGAAAAGTGGTTGCACTTTTCCTTATTGCGTAGCCATTGAATTGCCTCTTTTTGGGGACCGCCCTTCGGGGCGGTTTTTTTCTTTACGTCAAGGAACTTTCCAGGAGACTGGCACTCTCTCTTCGAGAGTGCTAGATTGGCCTTCGGCTTTGCAACAACAACAAACCAACAGGGGGATAGCAGGATGAGCAACGCACTGGCCATTCCGGGCATCGGCAAGTCGATCCGTTCGGTCAACGACTACATCGTGGCCGTCAATCAACTGCCGAAATTGAGCGCCGAGGAGGAGCGGGAGTTGGCTACCCGCTTTCGGCGCCAGAACGATCTGGAAGCAGCCAAGCAGCTGATTCTCGCCAATCTGCGCTATGTGGTGCCGATCGCCAAGGGCTATCTGGGTTACGGTCTGCCGCTGGCGGACCTGATCCAGGAAGGCAACATCGGCTTGATGAAGGCGGTGAAGCGTTACGATCCGGCGGTCGGGGTGCGCCTGATTTCCTTCGCGGTGCATTGGATTCGTGCCGAGATCCACGAATTCATCCTGCGCAATTGGCGCATCGTCAAGATCGCCACCACCAAGGCGCAGCGCAAGCTGTTCTTCAACCTGCGCAAGGCGCGCAAAAGGCTGAACTGGCTGAACCAGAACGAAGCGGAAGCGATCGCCAAGGATCTGGGCGTGAAGGTGGAAACCGTGCGGGAAATGGAAAAGCGCATGAACGGTCAGGACATGGCCTTCGACGGCGGCGCGGACGAGGAGGAAAACGCCTCTCCGGCGCCGGTCCATTTCCTCCATGCGCGAATCGATTCCGATCCGGCGCACCAATTGGAGGAGCACGAGTGGCAGCAAGTCGAGCACGAACGGCTTCAGGCCGCCCTGTCGCAGCTCGACGAGCGCAGCCGCGACATTCTGCAGTCGCGCTGGCTTGGGGAAAAGAAGGTCACCCTTCAGGAACTGGCCGACCGTTATGGTGTTTCCGCCGAGCGCATTCGCCAATTGGAAAAGAATGCGCTCAAAAAGCTCAAGCACCTGATGTTGGCCGAAGCGGCCTGAGCGCCGACCTGTTGCAAAGTGCGGCGGGCGGTTCCGGAAACGGGGCCGTCCGTTTTTTATGGATAAAAATACCAGTAGTGGTCCACCAGCAGGGCGGCGAACAGGATCATCAGATACAGGATGGAGTAGGCGAAGGTCCGCATCGCCAGGCGCTTGTTGTCAGGCTGCAGGCGCAGCTGCCAGGCCAGATAGAGGAAGATGGCGTCCAGGATGACGGTGACGCCCAGGTAGATCAGGCCGCTCATGCGGGTGAGGTAGGGCATCACGCTGATGACGGTGAGGAGGATGGTGTAGAGAAACACCTGCAGACCGGTGAACTCGACGCCGTGGGTCACCGGCAGCATGGGAATGTCCACCTTGGCGTATTCGTCGCGTTTGGCGATGGCCAGGGCCCAGAAGTGGGGCGGGGTCCACAGGAAGATGATGAGGAACAGCAGCACCGTGTTGGGGTGGATCTGCCCCAACACCGCGCACGATCCCAGGATTGGCGGCACCGCCCCGGCCGCCCCGCCGATGACGATGTTCTGGGGGGTGGCCCGTTTCAGATAGACGGTGTAAACGACCGCATAGCCAATCAGCGACAGGAAAGTCAGGATCGCCGTCAGCCAGTTGACCCAGACCACCAGGATGATCATCGAGGCCAGCCCCAAAGCCGAGGCGAATACCAGCACCTTCCAGGGCTCCAGTTCCCCCTGGGGCAGGGGACGGTGGCGGGTGCGGCCCATCTGGGCGTCGGCGTGACGGTCGAGATAATGGTTGAAAGCGGCCGCCGAGGCCGCCGCCAGGGCGATGCCTAGGGTGCCGAAAACGAGCGGTCGCAGCGGCACCATGCCGGGAACCGACAGGAACATGCCGACGACGGCGGTGAAGACGATCAGCGCCACCACCCGGGGTTTGCACAGCTCGAAATAGGCGCGCCAGGAGGCGGAAGGGAGCGTGGAATCGTCGAGCGTTTTCGCTTTCATGGGCCCTGAGGGTGAGATTGCATTACAATGGTTGGGACATATCATTTTATACTAAATCCCTTGGAATTTACGGGACGGACGCGATGATCCGAAGATTTCTCTGTTTTCTCTGGCTGGTGTTGCTGCTGCCGTTGGCCGCCTGCGCCACCGCCCCCAAGGTTCACGAATACAGGCTCGACAACGGCCTCAAGGTGGTGGTGAAGGAAGATCACCGCGCTCCGGTGGCGGTCTCCCAGGTATGGTACAAGGTGGGTTCGAGCTACGAGCACGACGGCATCACCGGCATCTCCCACATGCTCGAACACATGATGTTCAAGGGGACCGAAAAGCACGGGCCGGGCGAATTCTCCCGCATCATCGCCGAGCTGGGCGGGCGCGAGAACGCCTTTACCGGCACCGATTACACTGCCTATTTCGAAACCCTGGAAAAGTCCCGGCTGCCGGTGGCCTTCGAACTGGAGGCGGACCGCATGCGTCACCTCAAACTGGACGAAAAGGAATTCGCCAAGGAAAAGCAGGTGGTGCTGGAGGAGCGCCGCATGCGCACCGACGACCAGCCGAGGGCCAAGACTTACGAACACTTCATGGCCGTCGCCTTCACCAACGGCCCGTACCGGAATCCGGTGATCGGCTGGCCGGCGGACATCGAAGCACTCACCGTCGCCGACCTGCGCCAGTGGTACCGGCAGTGGTACGCCCCCAACAACGCCACCCTGGTGGTGGTGGGAGACGTGGATCCCGAGCGGATTCTCACGTGGGCGAAAAAGTGGTTCGGCCCGCTCGAACCCAGTGAGATTCCGCCGCTCAAGCCCCGCACCGAAGTCGAGCAGCGGGGAGAGCGGCGGCTGACGGTGAAGGTGCCGGCCAAACTGCCCTATCTGCTCATGGGGTACAAGGTGCCGGTATTGGCGAGTCTGCCCGAGGACCGGCAGTGGGAAGCCTACGCCCTCACCGTGCTGGCCGGCGTTCTCGACGGCGGTGAAAGCGCCCGCCTGGCCACCCACCTGGTGCGGGGCAGACAGATCGCCGCCGCCGCCGGCGCCGGTTACGATCTCTACGACCGTTTGCCGACACTGTTTCTGTTCAATGGCACCCCTGCTCAGGGTCATGACCTGGACGAACTGGAACAGGCCCTGCGCCAGGAGGTCAAGCGGTTGCAGGAAGAACCGGTGTCCGCCGGGGAGCTGGAACGGGTCAAGACCCAGGTGACCGCCGAAGCCGTCTACGAACGGGACTCCATGTTCTACCAGGCCATGCAGATCGGCCTGCTGGAGACCAACGGACTGGGCTGGCGCCGCCTGGACGAGTACGTCGACCGCATTCAGCAGATCACCGCCGCCCAGGTGCAGGAAGTGGCGCGCAAGTACCTGACCGCCGATCATCTCACCGTCGCCCGGCTGCAGCCGTTGCCGATCAAGGCCGGTCAGCGTCCGCCCGCACCGGCAGGTTTAGGAGGTAACCATGTCCGTTAAAGCTTGTTTCGCGCTCTTTGTGGGGCTGGTGCTGGCCTTCGATGTCTGGGCCGGGCCCAAGATCCAGTCCTGGCGGACCGAAAACGGCGTGAAGGTCTATTACGTCCACACGCCGGAATTGCCGCTGGTAGACGTGCAGGTGGTGTTCGCCGCCGGCAGCGCCTGGGACGGGGACCGCTTCGGTCTCGCCCACCTGACCTCGGCGCTGCTCGATACCGGCGCCGGCCGCTGGGATGCCGATGCCATCGCCCAGCGTCTGGAAAACGTGGGCGCGCAGCTGAGCACCGGGGTGTCGCGCGACTCCGCCTGGCTCGATCTGCGCAGCCTCACCGCCGCGGACAAGCTGGACGTCGCCCTGGAAACCGCCGCCGAGATCCTGGCCCACCCCCGCTTCGCCCGGGCCGATTTCGAGCGGGAAAGGAAGCGCCTGCTGCTGGCCCTGAAACAGCGGGAGGAATCGCCCGGGCAGCTGGCAGCGATGCGTTTCTACCAGATGATCTACGGCGACCACCCCTACGCCCATCCCAGCGAAGGGGAGATCGACACCGTCAAGGCGATGCGGCGCCAGGATCTTGAGGACTTTCACCGTCGCTATTACGTCGCCCGCAACGCCCTGGTGGTGGTGGTCGGGGCCGTGAGCCGCACCGAAGCCGACCGCATTGCCCGCCGCCTCACTGATGCACTCCCGCAGGGGGAGCCGGCCGCACCGATCCCGCCGGTCCCCGCGCCGCAGCACGCCCGTACCGAGCGCAAACCCTTCCCCTCGGCCCAGACCCACATCTATACCGGCATGCCGGTGATCAGACGGGGCGATCCCGACTACTACGCCCTCTACGTCGGCAACCACATCCTCGGCGGGGGCGGCTTCACCTCGCGCATCGTCAAGGAAGTGCGGGAGAAGCGGGGGCTGTCCTACAGCGCCTACAGTTACTTCGTGCCGCTGAAGGAAAAGGGGCCGTTCGTCGCCGGCCTGCAGACCCGCAACGATGCGGCGGAGTCCGCCCTCGAGGTGCTGCGCCGGACCATCGACCGCTATCTGGCCGAAGGGCCAACCGAGACGGAGCTGGAGGCGGCCAAGAAGAACATCACCGGCGGTTTCGTGCTGCGTTACGACAGCAACGCCAAACTGGCCGACTACGTCGCCATGATCGGTTTCTACGGTCTGCCGCTGGACTATCTCGACCGCTTCCCCCGCGAGGTGGCCCGGGTCGACCGCACGGCGGTCGTCGAAGCCTTCCGGCGTCATCTGGATCCCGACCGTTTCCAGACGGTTCTGGTGGGCGGGGGCGCCGTTTCCAGGGGTGATGGCGAAAAGCAGTGAAGTCCGCCTGATCGCCGGCCGCTGGCGCGGGCGCCGGCTGCGTTTCCCGGCGGTTTCAGGATTGCGGCCGACGCCGGGGATCGTGCGCGAGACCCTGTTCAACTGGCTGCGGGAGGCGGTTTCAGGGGCCCGCTGTCTTGACCTCTACGCCGGCAGCGGCGCCTTGGGGCTGGAGGCCGCCTCGCGGGGGGCGGGTGAGGTGGTGCAGGTGGAATCCCATCCTGGCGTCGTGCGCCATCTGCAGGCGACCGCCCGCCAGCTGAACGCCGAAATCCGCGTGGTCCGTGCCGACGTGCCGCGGTTCCTGCGCCGCCCGCCCGACCGCCCCTTCGACATCGTGTTTCTCGATCCGCCCTTCGGACGCGGCCAGGTGGCACCCGTCTGCCAGGCCCTGGAACAAGGCGGGTGGCTGACGGCGACCGCCTGGATCTATGTCGAGGCCGAAGCGGTGCTGACGCCGGCGGTGCCGTCCGACTGGACGCTGTGGCGCCACAAACGGGTGGGGGAGGTCGGTTGTCATCTGTACCGGAGGCAGGCACAGGCATGAACGTCACCGCCATTTATCCCGGCACCTTCGATCCCATCACCAACGGTCACGTGGATCTGGTCGGGCGCGCCGCCGGGGTCTTCTCCCGGGTGGTGGTGGCGGTGGCGGAAAACCGCGGCAAGGGGCCGCTGTTCACCCTCGACGAGCGCGTCGCCCTGGCCCGGCAGGTCCTGGCGCCCTGGGACAACGTCACCGTGATCGGCTTCGGCAATCTGCTGGTGGACTGCGCCCGCGAGCACGGGGCCCGGGTCATCCTCCGGGGGCTGCGGGCGGTGTCGGACTTCGAGTACGAATTCCAGCTGGCGGCGATGAACCGGCGCCTCACCGGCGACGCCATCGAAACGATGTTCCTGACCCCGGCGGAGCAGTACGCGTTCGTGTCCTCGAGCCTCATCAAGGAGATCGCCCGGCTCGGGGGGGACGTGACCCCGTTCGTTCCGGAACCGGTCGCCCACAGGCTCAAGCAGGTTTTTCAAGCAGGAGAATGATATGGCCCTGAAGATCACCGACGAATGCATCTGCTGCGATGTGTGCGTGTTGGAGTGCCCCAACGACGCCATCTCCCTGGGAGAGGAGATCTACGAGATCGACCCGGACCGCTGCACCGAATGCGTGGGCCATTACGAAACCTCCCAGTGCGTGGAGGTGTGTCCGGTGGACGCCATCATTCCCGATCCCGACATCCGCGAAGACCGGGAAAACCTGCAGCGCAAGTACCTCAGGCTGCAGCAGGAATGAAGCCGGTGCGGGGTGGCGGCAGGATGAGGCCGTTTCTGCTGCTCTGGCTGGCCTGGTCGGTGGCGGTCTGGGCCGGGCCGAAACCGCCCCGGGCCGCCATCGCCTCCGCCCATCCGTTGGCGACCGCTGCCGGTTTCGAGATCCTCGACCAGGGCGGCAACGCCTTCGATGCCGCCGTGGCGGTGGCCGCCGCGCTGGCGGTGGTGGAGCCGGCCGGTTCCGGTCTCGGGGGTGGCGGCTTCTTCCTGCTTCATCGGGCCCGCGACGGCCGTCAGGTGATGCTCGACGCCCGGGAAACCGCTCCGTTGGCGGCCCGGCGCGACATGTATCTGGATGCCGCCGGCAATCCCATCCCCCGCGCTTCCATCGACGGCCCGCTGGCGGCCGGCATTCCCGGGGTGCCGGCCGCCCTGGCGCATCTGGCGGAGAACTACGGCCGCCTGCCGCTGCGCCGCTCCCTGGCCCCGGCGATCCGCTACGCCCGCGAAGGCTTCGTCGTCGGTCCCCGCTATCTGGAACAGGTCGAGCGGCGTCAGGCGGTGTTGCGCCGCTATCCCGCCGCGGCGGCGGTCTTCCTGGAAAAGGGGCAGGTGCCCCGGCCCGGCTTCCGCCTGGTGCAGCCGGATCTGGCCCGGGTGCTGGAGGCGCTTGCGGCCCGGGGCCTGGCCGGTTTCTACGACGGTTGGGTGGCGGAACGTCTGCTGGCCGGGGTGCGGGCCGCCGGCGGTATCTGGAGCCGGGCGGATCTGGCCCGCTACCGGGTGGTGGAGCGGCGGCCCGTCGTCGGTCGTTACCATGACGTCCGCATCGTCAGCGCCGCGCCACCGTCTTCCGGCGGGGTGGTGCTGGTGGAAACCCTCAACATCCTGTCGGCCTATACGCTGACCCGTCTCGATCCGGCCACCGCCAAGCATCTGATCGTGGAAGCCTGGCGTCGGGCCTACCGCGACCGGGCGCTGTATCTGGGCGATCCGGATTTCGTCTCCATGCCGCTGCGGCGGCTGCTCAGCCCCGATTACGCCGCCGGTTTGCGGGCCGCCATCCGTCCCGACCGGGCCCTGCCCAGCGCCTGGCTGGCCGCGGAACCGGAAACTGGCGGCGCCGGGGCCGACACCACCCATTTCTCCATCCTTGACCGTGACGGCAACCGGGTGGCGGCGACCCTGAGCGTCAATTACCTGTTCGGCTCCGGCTTCGTGGCGCCCGGTACCGGTGTGCTGCTCAACGACGAGATGGACGATTTTGCCATCAAGCCCGGGGTCCCCAACCTCTACGGCCTGGTCGGCGGCAGCGCCAATGCCATCGCCCCCGGCAAGCGGATGCTGTCGAGCATGACGCCCACCTTCCTGGAAACCCCGGACCGGATCGCCGTCCTCGGCACGCCCGGCGGCAGCCGCATCATCTCCATGGTGACCCTCGCGGCGCTGGATTTCGCCGCCGGCTTCCGTCCGGCCCTGTGGGTCGCCTGGCCCCGCTTCCATCACCAGTATCTGCCGGACGAGATCCAGTACGAGCCCGGCGCCCTGAGCGGCGCGGAACGCCGGGCCCTGCGCCGTCGCGGCCACCGGCTCAAGGCCCTGGGAAGGACTTACGGCAACATGCAGGCGATTCTGTGGGACTGTTTTCTGGACCGGGTGGAGGCGGCCAGCGATCCGCGCGGGGAAGGAAGGGCGGTGGTTCGATAGGTGCTGCTGGAAAGTTTTGTTACCCTACGATCTGGCGGCAAGGGGAGCCGTCGATCATTTCCATGACTTTCGAGGGTAACAATTATGCAAACAATCAGACAAATCAGCCTGGTCCTCGCCCTGAGTGCAACCGTTTCCGCAGCAGGCGCTTTGGAATGCGACGATGGAGTGCCGGTCACGGTCAGCGGCACGATCGATACAATCAATCTTTCCGAAACCATTCAGGTGGGACACATCCATTTGGTGCTGACGGACTTGGGAGGAAGCGAGGTGTTTGCGGACACCGGCGGTATCTTGGGTCAAATTAGCGGTACTCAGCCGGACGGCACGGTGCTGCTCAATCACTACGTTTGTTTTAATAACAATGACTGCCTGACGACCCGCAAAGACCAGGCGACGCTGACGCCGGCGGCGAATCCGTTGTGCGCTGATAATAGCGTGGGCCGTTTCGACGTCGTGGAAATCGTCTCCCACACCAGGGGAAAGGGGTTTTTCAAAGGAATTGAAGCAGCCATCGAGGCGAACGGGACCGTCAATTATTGCCCTGAGGACAATGGCAATCATTTTGTCCTGACAGGTGAAGCCTGCGTCGCTTCGCTAGACTGACGCAGCAATTTCCATGCTCCCCTTGCTGCCGCTGGACAACGAAATCCGCGTCTGGCGTCTGTCTCTGGATTTGCCGCCGAATCTGCTGGCGTGCTGTGAGGCGGTGCTCGCCGAAGACGAACGCCTCAGGATAAGCCGCCTGCAACGGCCCGGGCACCGCCGCCGGGCCGTTGCCGCCCGGGGGCAGCTGCGCTGGCTGCTGGCGCACGGGCTGGGCGTGGCGCCGCAGGCGCTGAGCTTCGGCCGGGAGCCCCGCGGCAAACCCTATTTGCTGGATCATCCGCTCCGCTTCAACCTGTCCCACAGCGGGGACTGTCTGCTGGTCGCCCTGGCCTGGGACGGCCGCTTGGGCGTGGACGTGGAACAGGTTCGCGTCTTGCCGCGGATGGCGGCGCTGGCCGGACGCTGCTTCGCCCCTCAGGAATATCAAACCTGGCAGGCCGCTGGCGCCAGGGGGGACGATTTTTTCCGTCTCTGGACCTTGAAGGAAGCCTTCGTCAAGGCGGACGGGCGGGGACTGGCGCTGGGGCTTGAGCGCTGCCGCTTCGACCTGCATCCGCCGCGCCTGGTGGCGGCACCGCCGGACTGCGGTCGGGTCGCGGCGTGGCAGGTGCATGCCTGGTCCCCGGCGCGAGGCTGGCAGGCGGCCCTGTGCGTGCATGGCGGCGGTGGCCGGCTGGTGACAGGAATGCTGGCGCCCGAGCGGTTGCTGTCAGGGGCGCAGGCAGCGGCCGGTGAGGGCGTCGAAGATGGGGGTGGGGCGTTCGAGGCCGCCGAGCGGGCCGGGGACCGGCAATAGCTCCGGCCGGTCGCGAAAATACCGCCGCACTTCAAGCAGGCAGCGGGCCGGCCGGTGGCCGGCGGGATTGGCGCTGGTGGACACCAGCGGGCCGCCGAAGGCGCGGCACAGCTGGGCGGCGACCGGGTGGGCGGTGACCCGGCAGGCGACGGTGGGACGCTTCCCCCGCAGCCATTCCGGCGCCAGCGGGGAGGCGGGCAGGATCCAGGTGACCGGTCCCGGCCAGGTTTCGAGCAGTCTTTCCACCACGGTTTCCGACGGCAGCCGGACGAACGGCAGCAGCTGCTCGATATCGGCAGCGATCAGGATCAGGCCCTTGTCCGCCGGCCGGCCTTTCAGCGCCAGAATGATCTCGACCGCCGCTTGGTTCCAAGGGTCGCAGCCGAGGCCGTAGACTCCCTCGGTGGGATAGGCGATCACCCCGCCGCGGCGCAGGTGACGGACGATGAGCCGCAGACGCCAGCGGGATAGGATCATGGCATTGCTTTGAGATGCAGAAGCCGGCCGGAGGGGGTGGCGGTCAGGGCGTACTCGGCCTGGATGGCCGAGTTCGAGTCTCCACGGATGGATTCACGACGTCCCTGACTGCCACTCCCTCCGGTCGGCCAGAACATGGCGGGGAAGTTATCCGGTCCCGGCGGCGGCCGCTTCCGCCGCTTCGGTTTCCTCGTAAGGGGCGGTGTAACCGCAGTGCTTCTGCGGGCAGACCTTCTCCGTGCCCCGCCGTTTGGTGGTCTTGAGGGTGAGGATGGGCCAGCCGCACTCTGGGCAGGGTTCGGCCAGGGGCGGGTTCCAGACCGCATAGCGGCACTTGGGATAGGTGGCGCAGGAATAGAAGATCTTGCCCCCGCGTGACTTGCGCTTGAGCAGGTTGCCCTGATGGCACTGGGGGCATTCGACGCCGGTGTCCTCCGGTTTTTCCAGCGGCTCGACGTAGCGGCACTTGGGATAGCCGCTGCAGCCGATGAACTTGCCGTAGCGGCTGACCTTGATTTGCAGCGGCTTGCCGCATTGGGGGCACTGGCGGTCCAGGGTTTCCGGTTCCTGGGCCTTGCCGTCGCTGTCCAGGTTGCGGGTGTACTTGCACTCGGGGAAGTTGGTGCAGCCGATGAAACGGCCGTTGCGTCCCAGGCGGATGGACAGCTGGCCGCCGCACTCGGGGCACTTTTCGTCCAGGGCCTCCTGGGTGACGTCCTTGCGCTGGACGCTGCTGTCCTTGTCCAGCACCAGGCGCTTGAAGGGTTCCCAGAAGTGCTTCAGCAGCCCGATCCACTTCTTCTCGCCGCGCGACACCGCATCGAGCTCGTCCTCCAATCCGGCGGTGAAGTGATAGTCCACGTAGCGGGTGAAGTGCTCGGTCAGGAACTTGTTGACGATGCGGCCGATGTCGGTGGGCTTGAAGCGCTTGTTCTCCAGCACCACGTATTCGCGGTTGAGCAGGGTGGAGATGATGCTGGCGTAGGTGGAGGGACGGCCGATGCCGTATTCCTCCAGCGCCTTCACCAGACTGGCCTCGGTGTAGCGGGGCGGCGGTTCGGTGAAGTGCTGGTCGGCGAGGATGTCCTCCAGGGCCACCTGCTGGCCTTCCCGCAGCGGCGGCAGGATTTTGTCACCGTCCTCTCCGCTGCCGTCGTCCTTGCCTTCCTGGTACACCGCCATGAAGCCCGGATGGGCGATGGTGGAGCCGGTGGCGCGGAACAGGTTGTCCTCGTTGCCACAGGCCAGGTCCACCGCTACGGTGTTCAGGGTGGCGTGGATCATCTGGCAGGCGACGGTGCGCTTCCAGATCAGATCGTAGAGCTTGTACTGCTCCGCCGTCAGGTACGGCTTGACCTGCTCCGGCAAGCGCCCCACCGAGGTGGGACGGATGGCCTCGTGGGCCTCCTGGGCGTTCTTGGATTTGGCCTTGAACACCCGCGGCTTGGGCGGCAGGTTGTCCTTGCCGTACACTGAAGCGATCAGGTCGCGGATCTCCGCCACCGCCTCCTGGGCCAGCTGGGTGGAGTCGGTACGCATGTAGGTGATGAGACCGACGGTCTCGCCGCCGATGTCGATGCCCTCGTACAGCTGCTGGGCCACCGACATGGTGCGGCGGGTGGTGAAGCCGAGCTTGCGCGCCGCCTCCTGCTGCAGGGTGGAGGTAATGAAGGGCGGCGCCGGGTTGCGGCGGCGCTGCTTCTTTTCCACCTTGACCACGGTGAGCCGGCCCTGGGCCAGATCCAGCAGGGTCCGGCGCACCTGATGGGCCTGGTCGGCGTCGGTGAAACTGAACTGCTTGACCTTTTCGCCCTGGTACTGCAGCAGGCGGGCTTTGAAGGGCTTTTCCTCGGCTTTGCAGGCGGCTTCGATGGTCCAGTATTCCTGGGGCTCGAAGTTCTCGATCTCGATCTCGCGTTCGACGATCATCCGCAGCGCCGGGCTCTGCACCCGGCCGGCGGAAAGTCCGCGGCGGATCTTGCGCCACAGCAGTGGCGACAGGTTGAAGCCCACCAGATAGTCCAGCGCCCGGCGCGCCTGCTGGGCGTTGACCAGATTCATGGAGATCTCGCCGGGATTTTTCAGCGCCTCCTGCACCGCCCGCTGGGTGATCTCGTGGAACACGATGCGGTGGGCGGGTTTGTCCTTGATGGACTTGTCCTGCTTGAGGATCTCCAGAATGTGCCAGGAGATCGCCTCGCCCTCGCGGTCCGGGTCGGTGGCAAGGAAGAGGGCGTCGGCCTGCTTGGCCGCCTGCTTCAGGGTCTGGACGTGCTTTTTGTTCTTGTCGATGAGTTCGTATTTCATCGCGAAATCGCGCTCGGGATCGACCGCCCCCTCCTTGGGGACGAGATCGCGCACGTGCCCGTAGGAGGCCAGGACCTTGAAGCCGGGCCCCAGGTATTTGGCGATGGTTTTCGCCTTGGCGGGCGATTCGACGATGACGAGATTCTGAGCCATTCGGTTCGGATGGGTTCGGTTGAAAAAATCAGTGCAGGGCGACCGGCGTGGTGCCGTAGACCAGGTCTTCCATGCGGGCGAAGGCCGCCTCCTGGTCCGGCTGGCTGAACAGCACCATGAGGACGATCCATTTGAGGTTTTCCAGGGTCAGTTCCTCGGCGCTGAGCGCCATGGCCCGGTCGATCACCAGTTCCCGGTTAGACGGGGTGAGGATACCGGTTTGTTCCAGAAACAGCAGCAGCCCGCGGCATTCCTGATTCAGTTTGGCCTGTTCCTCCGGCGCGTAGATGCGGAAGGTGGGCATGGTGGTCTGGATCGGCTGGCCGCAGGTGAGCGATTCCAGCCATCCGAACGCCTTGTCGATGTCGCGCTCGGGAAAACCGGCGGCGACCAGTTCGTTGCGGAGCGAATCCGGATCGGGCATGCGTTCCGGATCTTCGTCCATGTAGTTCTCGAACAGGTACAGCAACACGTCAAACACGTTTTCTTTCATGGCATTTTTTCCTGGGCCGTGGGCCGATTAACGAATCCGTTGATAACACCCGCCTGCAGCCGCGGCGATGTGACCTTCCAGTTCGAGGATCAGCAGCATCGAGGCCAGATCCTCCGGCGTCATGCCGGTGCGTTCCACCAATTGGTCCACTGAGGTGGGAGCGTAATCGATTTTAGCCAATAAGTCCCGATAATCGTCGTCAAGTTCATCGCTGGGCGTCACCGCCGGGGGATTGTCGGCGATCGGTGGGGATGTGGCAAGCAGGCCGAGGGCGGTGATGATGTCCTCCACGGTTTCCACCAGGTGGGCGCCGTCGCGGATCAGTGCATTGCAGCCCTTGGTCTGGGGATTGTGAATGTCGCCGGGGACCGCCAGCACCTCGCGGCCCTGTTCCAGGGCGCAGCGGGCGGTGATCAGGGAACCGCTGTGGCGGGCTGCCTCCACCACCAGGGTGCCGAGGGAGAGACCGGCCATGATCCGGTTGCGCCGGGGAAAATGCTGGGCCCGCACCGGCGTGCCAGGCGGGAATTCTGACACGATCGCCCCGCCGCTGGCAATTTCGCCTGCCAACTGCTTGTGGCGGGCGGGATAGACGCGGTCGGGTCCGGTGCCGATGACAGCGACGGTGGTGCCGCCGCGCAGGGCCCCGCGATGGGCGGCGGCATCGATCCCCAAGGCCAGGCCGCTGGTGACCACCAGCCCCAGGGCGGCCAGCTCGGTGGCGAAGGATTCGGCGGTCCGGCGGCCGCCGGCGGTGGGATGGCGGCTGCCGACGATGGCGATCTGGGGCCGTTGCAGCAGTGCCGCATCGCCGCGCACGAACAGCACCGGCGGCGGGGAGGGGATGGTTCTCAGCTGCGGCGGATAGCGCGGATCCGGCAACGGCAGGATGTGGCAGCCGGGTTGCTGTCCCCACTGCAGGCTGCGTTCGACCTGTTCCCAGCGGGGAGACAAGAGGGCGTCGATGGTGGCGTGGGGCAGGCCCAGTTCCCGCAGGACGGCGGCGGGCTGCTGGAAGACCGCCGCCGGGGAGGGGAAATGGCGCAGCAGGGCGGTGATGCGCTGGCCGCCCAGACCCGGGGTCTGGGTCAGGGCGAGCCAGCAGCGCAGGTCGTCTTGGTTCAAGCGTCCGGGGCGGTGACCAGATCGCCGAGGTGAATGGCGCGCGTCGCTTTCATGACGATACCGTAACTGACCCGTTCGAAGGGACGGAAGACCATCACCCAGCCCTCTTCCTCGTCCGGCAGGGTGACCCATTCCGACGCACGGCGCTCCAGATTGTCCAGCACCTTGACCCCGTGGCGCCAGACCTTCAGGACATGCCCCTTTTGTAGGCCGTCGTGCGTGCCGCGGTCGATGACCACCAGCGCGTACTGACCGATCTGGGAGACGCCGTCGAGCACCTTGACGATGTGGCCGCGCACCGATTTCGGGGCCGGCTGTGGATAGTAGTCCAGCGCCAGCTGCGCGGTGCCCACCGGCAGCAGCCGGTCACCCACCAGGATCTCGCGGACGCTGCGGTCCACCTCCAGCACGGCCGGATCACCTCGCTGCCGCAGGTGGCTGTCGGCGACGTAGAGGGCGTTGTAGCCGAGGATTTCCTCGGTTTCCGGGTCGCGGATGGCATCGTCAGGGCGGAACACGGTGTAACTGCCCTCGGCGGCGTTTTTAGGGAAGCGGCGGACGTAGAGGGTGTCACCGCTGCCGCCGATGAGGCGATTGTCCGCCAGGCTGATGATGTAAGGCGCGGTCTCCAGCTCCTCCCGGCTGACCACCTTGGGGGTGGTGAGGAACTGGCGCACCGCCTCGTAAGGGATGGTCGGGATCGCCTGTGTGACGGGACGCTCGCGGATGGCAGGTTCCAGCTTCTCCACCCCGGGCGGCGGATTTCCCCGCTGCAGGGTCAGATAGGGGCGGCCGTTGTCGAATTGCAGCACCAGGACATCGCCGGGATAGATCCAGTGCGGGTTCTTGATTTGGGGGTTGGCCTTCCAAATTTTGGGCCAGTCCCAGGGATTTTTCAGAAACCGGGCGGCGATGTCCCACAGGGTATCGCCCTTGACGACGGTGTAGCGCTGCGGATGGTCAGCCGCCAGGGGCACCTCGGCGGCCTGGATGGCGGCAATACAGCAGCCGAGCACGAGGACGAGACAGAAACGGCGAAGGCGGTGCATGACGGCGATCCCTCCAGTGCGGGCGAAGAAACTTTGGTTCATGGCTCCGGTCCGTATTCAGGAACGACTCCAAGGGTGTCGTTCAAAGTCTAGATCAATTCGGCTAGAATGCCAGGCAAACAGCACTGTGAGGATTCAAACCATGGCCCGCTTGGAGATTCTGGAATTTCCCGACGAGCGCCTGCGCAAGAAGGCGCTGCCGGTGGCGGCGGTGGACGGCGAGATCCGCCGTCTGGTGGACGACATGTTCGAAACCATGTATGCGGCGCCCGGCGTGGGCCTGGCGGCGACCCAGGTGAACGTGCCCAAGCGGGTGATCGTCATCGACGTCTCCGAGGACAAGGATCGGCCCCTGTGTCTCATCAATCCGGAGATCCTCGAACGCGACGGGGCCTGTGAGCAGGAGGAGGGTTGCCTGTCGGTGCCGGGGATCTTCGAGAAGGTGCGCCGCGCCGAGCGCATCAAGGTGAAGGCCCTCGATCGTGAGGGAAATCCCTTCGAACTGGAGGCCGACGGTTTGCTTGCGGTGTGCATCCAGCACGAGATCGACCACCTGGACGGCAAGCTGTTCGTCGATTATCTCTCGCCCCTCAAGCGCCAGCGCATCCGCAAGAAACTGATCAAGGCCAAACGCCAAAGCCGCGAGAAAACCCCGGCGGCCGCCGTCATCTGATGCGTATCGTCTTCGCCGGCACGCCGCAGTTCGCCGTCCCCAGCCTCGAGGCTTTGCTGGCCTCGGGGCATGAGGTCGTCGCCGTCTATACCCAGCCGGACCGCCCTGCCGGGCGCGGGCGCCGGCTGCGTCCGAGCCCGGTCAAGCAGCTGGCCCTGCAGCACCGGCTCCCGCTGCATCAGCCCCGGACCCTGCGCGATCCGGATGCCATCGAAACTTTCGCCTGCCTCAGGCCGGACCTGCTGGTGGTCGCCGCCTATGGCCTGATCCTGCCCCGGGAAGTGCTGGAGATCCCCACCCTGGGAGCCATCAACGTCCATGCCTCCCTGCTGCCGCGCTGGCGCGGCGCGGCGCCGATCCAGCGCGCCATCCTCGCCGGCGACCGGGAAACCGGCGTCACCATCATGCAGGTGGTCGAGGCCCTGGATGCCGGGCCGATGCTGTTGAAGAAGGCCACGCCCATCGGCCTGCGGGAAACCGCCGGGCGATTGCACGATCGCCTGGCCCGCCTGGGGGCCGAGGCGCTGCGGGAAGTCCTGCCGGCGCTGGCCGCCGGCCGGATCGAGGCGGAACCGCAGAACGAGGCCGAAGCCACGTATGCGGCCAAGATCACCAAAGAGGAAGCCCGTCTGGACTGGCGGCGTTCGGCCTGGGAACTGGACCGGGCGGTGCGGGCCTTCAATACCTGGCCGGTGGCCTGGACCCGGTTTCAGGATCAGGTGCTGCGCATCTGGCAGGCGGAACCCTTGGACCGGCCCGCCGGGGCCGAGCCGGGCACCGTCGTCCTCGCCCGCAAGGGGCTGGAGGTGGCGTGCGGGGAAGGGCGCCTGCGGCTGCTGGAGGTTCAGCTTCCCGGCGGCCGCCGTCTGCCGGCCGCCGCTTTCGTCAATGCCCACCCGTGCCAGGGGTTGCAACTGCAGTGAGCCGTCTGCGCCGCCTTGCGGCCGATGTGGTGCGCCGGGTCGAGGAAGGCCAAGCACTGGACGAAGCGCTGGCGGCGATCGTGCCGCAGGATCTGGGCGGGCGCGACCGCGCCTGGGTGCAGGCGGCGTGCTACACCACGGTGCGCTGGTATCACCGTCTCGATTTCATCCTCCGCCAGCTGCTCGCCAAGCCGCTGAAAGACCGTCGGATCCGGGCTCTGGCGCTGGTAGGATTGGCCCAGCTGGGTCACATGGCGGTCAAGCCCCATGCAGCTGTGGCCGAAAGCGTGGCCGCCGCCGGCCGCCGCAAGGCCTGGGCCCGGTCGTTGCTCAACGCCGTGCTGCGAAATTATCTGCGCCGCCGCGACGAATTGGAGGCGGCCGCCGACGGTGATTACGAAGCTGCCTACAGCCATCCGGCCTGGCTGCGGCGGCGGATCGAGGCGGCCTGGCCGGAGGATGCCTTGAGCATCCTCCAGGCCAACAACCGCCAGGCGCCGATGACCCTGCGGGTCAACCTGCAGCGCATCGAGCCGGATGCCTATCGGCGGCACCTGGCCCAGGCGGGCCTGGAGGCCCGGCCCGTGCCCGGCGTACCAGCGGCGCTGATCCTTTCCCGGCCGGTGCCGGTGGAAGCCCTGCCGGGATTCGCGGAAGGCTGGGTTTCGGTGCAGGACGCCGCCGCCCAGCTGGCCGCCTCGCTGCTGGATCTGCGCCCCGGGCAGCGGGTGCTCGACCTGTGTGCCGCCCCCGGCGGCAAGAGCGCGCACATGCTCGAGATCTGCCCCGGTCTGGCGGAGCTGGTCGCCGTCGATGCCGCGGCCGAACGCCTGGAAAAAGTGCGGGAGAACCTTCAGCGCGGAGGCTTCGACACCCCGGTGACCCTGGTTTGCGGCGATGCCCGCCGTCCCCGGGACTGGTGGGACAGCCGCCCCTTCGACCGCATCCTCATCGACGCCCCCTGTTCCGCCACCGGGGTGATCCGCCGTCATCCGGACATCAAGTTGCTGCGCCGGGATGCCGACATCGCCGCGCTGGCGCGCACCCAGGCGGAGATGCTGGCGGCGTGCTGGCCCCTGCTGCGGGAGGGCGGCTGTCTGGTTTACGCCACCTGCTCGATCCTGCCCGAGGAAAACGCCGGCCGGCTGACCGCCTTCCTCGCTGCCCGGGAGGATGCCCGGGTCATCCCCATCAATGCCGACTGGGGCCGGGAAAGCGATCCCGGCCGCCAGATCCTGCCGGGGGAACGGGAAATGGACGGTTTCTACTACGCCCGCCTGGAGCGATGCGCCTGATTGGACTGCTCCTGGGCGTGTGGACGCTGTCGGTAACGGCGGCCGGGGACTACGGCTTCCGCATCCGCCAGGCCAGCCTGGCGCGCGAAGGGGAGCTGACGCTGTTGAGCGCCGCCATCGACTACCGCTTCAGTCCCACCCTGATCGACGCCCTGCGTCACGGAGTTCCCCTGGTGCTGACCGTCGATACCTGCATCCACCGGTCCCGCCGCAGCCTCTGGGACCAAACCCTGTGGTGCCGGGCGCTGGACTTCCGGCTGCAATACTATCCGCTGGCCCAGGTTTACCGGGTGGTGGACGAAACCCACCGTTTCCAGCGCAGTTTTCCCCGTCTCGATGCCGCCCTGGCGGCGCTGGGACGGCTGGAGGCCATCGCGCTGCCGCCACCGTCGCCCCGGTTTCCCCGCCGCGGTTACGCCAGCGTCCGGGTGCGGCTGAACATCGAACGGCTTCCCTGGGCGTTGCGTCCCCAGGCCTATTTCTCTCCCGACTGGTTCCTGCGTTCCGAGCGCTACCGATGGCCGCTCAGCGGATGAAGATCCCCTTAAGCCTCGGGCTGGTGGCGCTGTTCGCCATCATCCTGGTGCCCCTGCACCTGATGAGCTCGGCCACCCAGGCGGCTTCCGAACTCAACCGCTGGTATTCGTGGCTGCTGCTCATCAACGTCGTCGGCAGCCTGCTGCTGCTGGGGCTGGTGGCGGCCAACCTCTGGTGGCTGGTGCGCCAGTTCCGCAGGCGGGCGGCCGGTTCGCGGCTGGCGCTCAGGATGATGCTGCTGTTCGTGTTCCTGGCCCTGACCCCGGCGACCATCGTGTTCTACTACTCGTTCCAGTTCCTCCACCGCAGCATCGACAGCTGGTTCGACGTGGAGATCGACCGCGCCATGGACAGTTCCCTCGAACTGAGCAAGGCGGCGCTGGCCCAGCGCATGCGTACCCTGCTCGAACGCACCCGGCACCTGGGCGAGGCGCTGGCGCAGGTGCCGGAGGAGGTGCGGATCATCGAGCTGGACCGCCTGCGCGCCCGCAGCGATGCGGCGGAACTGACCCTGTTGACCCGTCAGGGGCGCATCGTCGCCGTCAGCAGCGGCAGCGCCGATCTGATCCTGCCGAGCCTGCCGGACATCTCCCTGCTGACGCTGGCGCGGGATTTCGGCTATGTGGGGCTGGATCCGGCGCCGGGGCCGGTGGCGGACCGCAAGGCGACCTCGTTGCTGCAGATCCGGGTGCTGGTGCCGGTCGATCTGGATGCGCCCTATTTCCTCCAGGCCCTCTACCCGTTGCCGGCGCGCCTCAACGAACTGGCGCACACCGTGGAGCAGGCCTACGCCCACTATCAGCAGATGGTTTACTTGCGCCGGTCGCTCAAGTTCAGCTTCTCCCTGACCCTGGCCCTGATCCTGTCGCTGAGCATGCTGGCGGCGATCTGGGCGGCTTTCCTGAGCATCCGCCGCATCGTCGCGCCGGTGAAGATGCTGGTCCAGGGAACCCGGGCGGTGGCTCAGGGCAACCTGGACAAACGCCTGCCGATTCTGCAGAAGGACGACATGGGTTTTCTGGTCAGCTCCTTCAACACCATGACCGCCCACCTGGCTCGCGCCCGTGACGAGGCGGAGCGCTCGCGTCGCGAAGTCGAGGACCAGCGTGCCTATCTGGAGACGGTATTGGGGCATCTGTCCTCCGGGGTGCTGACCCTCAACGAGCAGACCCGTCTCAACACCGCCAATCAAGCGGCACAAAAGATCCTCGGCATTGACTTTCAGACCGTCCGCGGCCAGCCCCTCCGTGCCCTGGGGGAAGCCAATCCGGCGCTGAAGGATCTGGTCAGGCGTATCCGCGACCACCTGCTGGAACGGGACGGCGTCTGGCAGGAGGAGATCCATCTCGACACCGGGCACGGCCAGAAGGTGCTGTTGTGCCGCGGCAGCTGCCTGCTCGGCGCCGACGGCCGTCGCCTGGGGGCGGTGCTGGTGTTCGACGACATCACCGCCCTGGTGCAGGCGCAGAAACACGCCGCCTGGAGCGAGATGGCCCGGCGGCTGGCCCACGAAATCAAAAATCCCCTGACGCCGATCCAGCTGGCAGCCGAACGCCTGCAGCACAAGCTCGGTCCCCAGGTGGACGAACGCGGCGGGCAGGTGCTTGAACGTTCAACCCGCACCATCGTCCAACAGGTAGAGGCGCTCAAGGACATGGTCAACGCTTTTTCCGAATATGCCCGGCTGCCGAAGCTCAAACGCCAACCGGTGGATCTGGGTATACTGATAGACGAGGTGGTGACCCTGTATCCCCCGACCTCCGGCGTCGAAATCGACGTGGATCTGTCGCCGGAGTTGCCGGTGTTGCAGGCCGACCCGTTGCGTTTGCGCCAGGTGCTTCACAATCTGATCAAGAACGCCCTGGAAGCCGGCCAGCCGCCGGTCCATGTGGAAATCGGCGCCCGCGTGACCGAATCCCAGGGGCAGCCCTGGCTGGAATGGTGGGTAAGCGACAACGGCCCGGGTATCGCGCCGCAGCGCGCCCAGCAGATCTTCGATCCCTACGTGACCACCAAGTCCAAGGGAACGGGGCTGGGGCTGGCGATCGTGCGCAAGATCATCGAGGAACACGGCGGCTCGATCCAGCTCGACCCGGCCTGGCGGCAGGGGGCCAGATTCATCATAAGACTGCCGATCGCTACGGCGAACCAGGAACACAGCCATGCATGACACGACCATTCTCGTCGTCGACGACGAACCGGACATCTGCCAACTGCTGCAGGACATCCTGGAAGACGAGGGCTACCAGGTGGTGACCGCCGCCAACGGCGCCGAGGCCCGCAGGCGGTGGCGCGAGGTGCGTCCGGACCTGGTGCTGCTCGACATCTGGATGCCGGACGTGGACGGCGTCACCCTCCTCAAGGAATGGATGGAGGCGGATGACAATCCCGGCCCGGTGGTAATGATGTCGGGACACGGCACGGTGGAGACGGCGGTGGAGGCCACCCGCCTGGGGGCCTTTGACTATCTGGAGAAGCCGCTGTCGATGGGCAAGATCCTGGCTACCGTGGAACGGGCGCTGGAATCGGCCCGCAGCCGCCGCCAGCCGGCTTCCCCGGCGGAAACCGGATACATCGAGCCGGTGGGGAAAAGCGCGGTGATGGCCCAGCTGCGCGACCAGGTCAAACGCCTGGCCCAGTACGACACCCGGGTGCTGCTGGTGGGGGAGCCGGGAACCGGCAAGGAAACCTTCGCCCGCTATCTGCACCATCACAGTCTGCGCCGCGAAGGGCCGTTCGTGGCGGTCGGCGTCGGCACCATCGCCCCGGAGTTTTCCGCGGTGGAGTTCTTCGGCAAGGAGGAGGGCGGCGCCGTCCACCGGGGGCTGCTGGAACAGGCCCACGGTGGCATCCTGTTCCTCGACGAGGTGGGGGACATGGACCCGGAAACCCAGTTGCGTCTGGTCAGCGCCCTGGAATCCAAGACCTTCCTGCGGGTCGGCGGCAGCGCGCAGGTCCAGGTGGATGTGCGGGTGGTGGCCTCGACCCGGCGCAATCTGGAAGACGAGGTCAAGGCCGGTCGTTTCCGCAAGGATCTGTATTACCTGCTCAACGAGGTGGTGCTGACCCTCCCGCCCCTGCGTCAGCACAGCGAGGATGTGCCGGAACTGCTTAACTTCTATGTCGATCGCTTCGTCACCCGGGAGAAGCTGGCCTTCCGCCGTTTCCCGGTGGCGGTGCAGAACTTCCTGCGCAATTACGCCTGGCCCGGCAACGTGCGCGAGCTCAAGAATCTGGTCCACCGCCTGCTGATCCTCGGCAGCGGTGAGGAAGTGGAGCTGGACGAGGTCAAGACCGCCCTGGGCGAGATCGTCACCCGGGAGGCCAGCGACGCGCCGGAATTCTACGACCTGCCTTTGAAGGAGGCGCGCGAGCGCTTCGAGAAGGCCTATCTCGAATATCATCTGGAAAAGCACGGCGGCAGCGTGGCGCGCCTGTCCCAGGCGATCGGGATGGAGCGGACCCATCTGTACCGCAAGCTGCATTCTCTGGGAATCAAGTTCAAGGACAAGCGTGGATGAGGATTCTGGTACTCGGTGCCGGCCGGGTCGGTACCAGCGTGGTCAGCAATCTGGCCCAGGAGAACTACGATGTGGTGGTGGTGGACAAGGATCCAGCCATCCTGCGGACATTACGCGACCGCTTCGATATCGGCACCGTCAGCGGCAACGCCGCCCACCCGCCGGTGTTGGAACGGGCCGGGGTGGCGGGCGCCGATCTGATCGTGGCGGTCACCAGCGACGACGAAACCAACATCCTGGCCTGCCAGGTGGCCCATACCCTGTACCGGGTTCCCAAGAAGATCGCCCGCATCCGCGCCATCGAATACACCCGCAACGCCCGCCTGTTCGGACCCCAGGGGCTGGCGGTGGACGTGGTCATCAGCCCGGAGCAGATCATTAGCGACTTCATCAGCGGCCTGTTGAAGTATCCCGGCGCCTCCCAGGTGCTCGACTTCGCCCGCGGGCGGGTGCGGCTGGTGTCGGTGCAGGCGGTTGCCGGTGGGCCACTGGTGTCCCATCCGATCCGCGAGCTGCACCAGCACATGCCGCGGGTGCACGCCCGCATCACCGCCATCTTCCGGCAGGGACACCCCCTCGTTCCCAGCGGTGACCAGATCATCGAGCCGGGGGATGAAGTATTCTTCGTTGCCCCACCCGCCGAGATCAAAGCGGTGATGAGCGAACTGCGGGGCAGGGACTACGCCTACAAACGGCTCATGTTCGCCGGCGGCGGCCACATCGGCAAGCGGGTGGCCCAGAGTCTGGAGCACCGCTTCCAGGTCAAGCTGATCGAAAAGGATCCGCAGCGGGCCACCAAGCTGGCCGCCGATCTGGAGAACACCGTGGTGCTGGTGGGGGATGCGGCCGACCGCGAACTGCTTCTTAACGAGAACATCGAGAACGTCGATGTCTTCTGCGCCATCACCAACGATGACGAGGCCAACATCCTCTCGGCGATGCTGGCCAAAAAACTGGGGGCGCGGCGGGTCATCAGCCTCATCAACCGCCCGGATTACGCCGATCTGGTGGAGCGCAATCTGGTGGATCTGGTGATCTCCCCCCAGGAGGCCACCATCGGCAGCCTGCTGCGTCACGTGCGCCGGGGCGACGTGGTGCAGGTCCATTCCCTGCGCCGGGGTGCGGCCGAGGCCCTGGAGTCGGTGGCGCACGGTTGTCCGGGGCGGTCCAAGGTGGTGGGGCGCACCATCGAGAAGCTCGGCCTGCCCGGCGGGGTGGTGCCGGGGGTGATCGTGCGCGGCAAGGAGGTGATCCAGGCCCACCACGATACCCGCATCCAGGAAGGCGACCATCTGATCATGTTCCTGCTGGACAAAACGCTGATCCCGGTGGTGGAGAGGCTGTTCGCCCATCCCCTCGTCAGAGCGGCATGACCCTTCCCACCGTGGTCCAGGTGCGGGTGGTGCTGCGCATCATCGGTGCGCTGCTGGTGTTCTTCAGCTTCACCCTGCTGCCGCCCCTGGGGGTGTCGCTGTATTACCGCGACGGCGCCCAGCTGCCGTTTGTGCTCGGTTTCCTCATCGTGTTTGGCTGCGGATTGCTGGTCTGGTGGCCGTTCCGGCAGGCCCGCAGCGAGCTGCGGGTGCGCGACGGCTTTCTGGTGGTGGCGCTGCTTTGGATCATGCTCAGCCTCACCGGTGCGGTGCCGCTGGCGCTGGCGACCCGCCCCCATCTCAGCCTCACCGATGCCGTGTTCGAGGCGGTCTCGGGTCTGACCACCACCGGAGCCACGGTCGTCACCGGTCTCGACACGCTGCCGCGCTCGCTCCTCTACTACCGTCAGCAGCTGCAGTGGCTCGGCGGCATGGGGATCGTGGTGCTGGCGGTGGCCGTGCTGCCGCTGCTGCGGGTCGGGGGGATGCAGCTGTATCGCGCCGAGGCCCCGGGGCCGATGAAGGACACCAAGCTGACGCCGCGCATCGCCGAAACCGCCAAAGCGCTCTGGGGGGGGTATCTGGGGCTGACGCTGCTCTGCGTCCTAAGCTACTGGGGGGCAGGCATGTCCCTGTTCGATGCCGTCGCCCACGCCTTTGCCACAGTGGCTATCGGGGGCTTTTCCACCCACGACGCCAGCCTGGCATATTTTCGCAGCCCGGAAATCGAGGTGATGGCGACGCTGTTCATGCTGCTTGCCGGCGTCAATTTTACCCTCCATTTCGAAGCCCTCCGCAAGCGGCGGCCGCGCGTCTATCTGAGCGACAGCGAAATGCGGGTCTATCTGGGCGTGATCGCGATGGTGGCGATGGGGGTGTCCGGTTATCTGTGGTGGCATGGCGGGCTCGGGCCGGAAGCGGCGGTGCGTTACGGCCTGTTCCAGACCGTTTCCTTTCTGACCACCACCGGTTTCACCAGCACCGACTACAGCGTCTGGCCGCCTTTCGTGCAGGTGTTGCTGATCTTCGCTGCCTTTGTCGGCGGCTGTGCTGGTTCCACCGCCGGCGGTCTCAAGGTCATTCGGGTGTTGTTGCTCTACAAGCAGGGCATCCGCGAGATCCTGCGCCTGATCCATCCCCAGGCGGAGATTCCGGTCAAGGTCGGCAAAATGCCGGTTTCCCCCCGGGTGGTGGAGGCAGTATGGGGTTTCTTCTCCCTGTATGTGGTATCGTTTGCGGCCATCATGGCGGCGATGATGGCCTTCGGCCTCGATCAGGTGACCGCGTTTTCCGCCGTAGCCGCCTGCCTTAACAACCTGGGGCCGGGGCTGGGAGAAGTCACCTCCGGCTTCATGACCATGCCCGACGGGGTCAAGTGGCTGGCGTGTTTCGCCATGCTGCTGGGACGGCTGGAGATTTTCACCCTCCTGGTGCTGCTGACTCCGGCCTACTGGCGCAGCTGACATGGACCAGAACGTGTGGCAAAAATGGGACCGCATTCATGCCGAGGCCGAATGGCCGCCGCCGGCGCGGGTATTGCGCGATTTCGCCCATCTGCTCCCGGCCCGGGGAGAGGCGCTGGAAGTGGCCTGCGGCCTGGGCGGCAACGCCCTGCTGCTGGCCCGTCACGGGCTGGCGGTGACCGCCTGGGACATCTCCCCGGTGGCGATCGAACGCCTGCGCCGGCGGGCGGTCGAAACCGGGGCGGCGGTCACCGCCGAGGTCCGCGACGTGGAAACCGGGCCCTGGCCGCAGGCGGCCTTCGATGTCATCGTCGTCAGCCGGTTTCTGAGCCGGCCGCTGTGTCCGCGGCTTCAGGCCGCCCTGAAGCCTGGTGGTCTGTTATATTATCAGACGTTTATACGCGAGCGGGCCGATCCCAGGCGGGGACCGTCCAACCCCGCCTACCTGCTGGCGGAGAACGCGTTGCTGCGGCTGTTTCCCGATCTGATCGTGCGGGTTTATCGGGAAGAAGGCCGTTGTGGCGACCTCCGCCAGGGTTGGCGTGACGAAGCCTGTCTGGTGGCCCAGAAACCGAAGGAGAAAGCACCATGAGCGAGATTCTGAATCTCAAGCCCCCTGCCGCCTGGCAGTTCATGCAGGAGCACCCCGACGCGGTGCTGATCGATGTGCGCACCACCTGCGAGCATCTGTTCGTCGGCCGGCCGGTCGGCGCGGTGCTGGTGCCCCTGAAGGACGGTCTGCCGATGCAGTCCAATCCCAATTTCGTGCCGTCGGTCAAAGAGATCGTCCCCGACCCGGCCACCCCCATCCTGTTCCTGTGCCGCAGCGGCCACCGTTCCCTGGAAGCGGCCAGACTGATGGCCGCCGAAGGCTACCAGACCCTGGTCAACATCGACGAGGGCTTTGAGGGGCCGCTGGACGCCGACAAACACCGCAGCACCCTCGGTGGCTGGCGTTTCCACGGCCTGCCGTGGGAGCAAAACTGATTCAATACCTTTGGGAGACCGTGTGATCCAAAACATTCGCAACATCGCCATCATCGCCCACGTCGACCACGGCAAGACCACCCTGGTGGACAAGCTGCTGCAGCAGTCGGGGACCTTCGCTGAACACGCCCAGGTCGCCGAGCGGGTGATGGATTCCAACGAGCTCGAACGCGAGCGCGGCATCACCATTCTGGCCAAGAATACCGCCATCCGCTGGAACGGCTACCGTATCAACATCGTTGATACCCCCGGTCACGCCGATTTCGGCGGCGAGGTGGAGCGGGTGCTGTCGATGGTCGATTCGGTGCTGTTGCTGGTGGATGCGGTGGAGGGGCCCATGCCCCAGACCCGCTTCGTGACCCAGAAGGCCCTGGCACGGGGGCTCAAACCCATCGTGGTCATCAACAAGATCGATCGGCCCGGCGCCCGCCCCGACTGGGTGCTGGACCAGACCTTTGACCTCTTCGACCGCCTCGGCGCCAGTGACGAGCAGCTTGACTTTCCGGTGATCTACGCCTCCGCCCTCAAGGGTTACGCCGGTCTGGAGGCAGAGGTGCGCGAAGGCGACATGAGGCCGCTTTTCGAAACCATCGTCGCACAGGTGCCGCCGCCTTCGGTGGAAGTGGACGGGCCGCTGCAACTGCAGGTTTCCAGTCTGGACTACGACAGTTACGTGGGGGTGATCGGCGTCGGCCGCATCCAGCGCGGGCGGCTGGCGCGCAACCAGACGGTCACCGTGGTGGATCGGGAAGGGCAGACCCGCAGCGGCAGGATCGCCAGGATCTACGGTTTCCACGGGCTGGAGCGGATCAAGGTGGAGGAAGCGGCCGCCGGGGACATCGTCGCCTTCTGCGGCATCGAGCCGCTCAACATCTCCGACACCGTCTGCGACCCTGACCGTCCCGAGGCGCTGCCGCCCCTGACCGTGGACGAGCCCACCGTGAGCATGACCTTCCAGGTCAACACCTCGCCCTTCGCCGGGCGTGAGGGCAAGTTCCTGACCTCGCGCCACATCCGCGAGCGGCTGCTGAAGGAGTTGCAGCACAACGTCGCCCTGCGGGTGGAGGAAACCGAGGATCCGGACAAGTTCCGGGTTTCCGGGCGCGGCGCCCTGCATCTGTCGATCCTGATCGAGACCATGCGCCGGGAAGGCTACGAGCTGGCGGTTTCCTGTCCCGAGGTGATCCTCAAGGAGATCGACGGCAAGCTGTGCGAGCCCTACGAGCGGGTCACCATCGAGGTGGACGAGGAACACCAGGGGGCGGTGATGGAAAACCTGGGCGCACGCAAGGGAGAGCTGACCGACATGGCCGCCGACGGCCAGGGGCGGGTGCGGCTCGAGTATCTGATTCCCTCCCGGGGCCTGATCGGCTTTCAGACCGAATTTTTGTCAGCGACCTCCGGCAGCGGGCTGTTCTACCACGTCTTCGATCACTACGGCCCCATCAAGCCCGGCGACATCGGCCGCCGCATCAACGGCGTGCTGATCTCCAACTGCGCCGGCAAGGCCCTGGCCTATGCCCTGTTCAACCTGCAGGAGCGCGGCCGCCTGTTCATCGGTCACGGCGACGAGGTGTACGAGGGCATGATCGTCGGCATCCACGCCCGCAGCAACGACCTGGTGGTCAACCCCACCAAGGCCAAACAGCTCACCAACATCCGCGCCGCCGGCAGCGACGAGAATTTGCTGCTGACGCCGCCGCTGCGTTTCAGCCTGGAGCAGGCGTTGGAATTCATCGACGAGGACGAGCTGGTGGAGGTGACCCCCCAGGCGATCCGTCTGCGCAAGAAGTGGCTCAAGGAGCACGAGCGCAAGCGGCAGTTGCGGGCGGCGGGATAAAAAGCGCCCCGGCGCAAGTCCGGGGCAAATGCCTGCTTGGTTGGCTTTGGTGCTGACAGTATGGCAATCGGGCGGGCGAGTGGAATCGGAAACGATTGAGATTTCTGTAATGGATTTCCGACAACGGCCGGGATGGATTGGCACCGGCCGAGGGGCAGGGTATGATAAGCTCCCTGTCAATAGGGAGCTGAGAGGCTCAATGAAACCCTCCCGTCAGGCTGCAGTGCAGCGCAAAACTTTGGAAACCCGGGTCCGCGTTCGCGTCGATCTCGACGGCAGCGGCCAGGGCAAGTTCGAAACCGGCGTTCCCTTCCTCGATCACATGCTCGACCAGGTGGCCCGCCACGGCGTCATCGACCTGGAAGTGGAAGCCGAGGGCGATCTCCACATCGACGCCCATCACACCGTGGAGGACATCGGCATCACCTTGGGGATGGCCTTCGCCGAGGCGGTGGGGGACAAGAAGGGCATCTACCGCTACGGCCACGCCTACGTGCCTCTGGACGAGGCGCTGTCGCGGGTGGTGGTGGATTTCTCCGGCCGTCCCGGTCTGGTCTACGAAGTGGACTTTCCCCGCGCCATGATCGGCCGGTTCGACGTCGATCTGCTGCGGGAATTTTTCCAGGGCTTCGTCAACCACGCCCAGGTGACGCTGCATGTCGACAACCTGCGCGGCCGCAATGCCCACCACATCGCCGAGACCGTGTTCAAGGCCTTTGGCCGGGCGCTGCGCATGGCGCTGAGCGTCGATGAACGCCGCGCTTCCGAGGTGCCTTCCACCAAGGGGACGCTGGTATGAGGCAGGTGGCGGTCATCGACTACGGCATGGGCAACCTCCACTCCATCGCCAAGGCGCTGCAGCACGTGGGGGAGGATGTCGAGGTGGTGGTCAGCGCCGAACCCGAGGTGATTCTGGCCGCCGAGCGGGTGGTGTTCCCCGGCGTCGGCGCCATCGCCGACTGCATGGCGGCCCTGCAGCGCCTGGGGCTGGACGAGGTCATCCGCCGGGTGGCGGCCGACCGTCCTTTGCTGGGGATCTGCCTGGGGTTGCAGGCCCTGCTGGAGGAAAGCGAGGAAGGCGGCCGGGTGCGCTGTCTCGGCCTGCTGCCGGGACGGGTGGTGCGTTTCTCCGCCGGCCTGCGCGACGAACACGGCCTGCCGCTGAAGATTCCCCACATGGGCTGGAACCAGGTGTGGCCGACGCGGTCCCATCCTCTATGGGAGGGCATCGACGCGGGTACCCGTTTCTATTTCGTGCACAGCTATTATGCCAAGCCGGCGCGCGCCGAAGACGTCGCTGCGGTTTGCCGTTATCCCGACCCCTTCGCCTGCGCCCTGGCGCGGGACAACCTGTTCGCGGTCCAGTTCCATCCGGAAAAGAGTCAGTGGGCAGGTCTCAGATTACTGCAGAACTTTCTTCGTTGGACACCCTGAGAGTGGATGAACCATGTTGCTGATCCCCGCAATCGATCTGAAAGAGGGTAAATGCGTCCGCCTGCGCCAGGGCCGGATGGAGGACGACACCGTGTTTTCCGACGATCCGGTGGCGATGGCGGGCCGCTGGGTGGCGCAGGGCGCTAGGCGCCTGCATCTGGTGGACCTGGACGGGGCGTTCGCCGGCCGGCCGAAGAACGCCGACGTGATCCGGGCCATCGTCGAGGCCTTTCCGGACATCGACATCCAGGTGGGCGGCGGCATCCGTGACGAGGACACCATCCAGGTCTATCTGGATGCCGGGGTCCGCTACGTCATCATCGGCACCAAGGCGGTGACCGAGCCCCACTTCGTCGAGGATGCGGCGATGGAGTTTCCCGGTCACATCATCGTCGGCCTCGACGCCAAGGGTGACAAGGCCGCCATCGACGGCTGGTCCAAGCTGTCGCGCCACAACGTCATCGAGCTGGCCCAGCAGTTCGAGAGCGAGGGGGTGGAGGCAATCGTCTACACCGACATCAGCCGCGACGGCATGCTCGAAGGGGTCAACGTGGAAGCGACCGCCAGACTGGCCGAGGCTGTCCACATTCCGGTGATCGCCTCCGGCGGCATCCGCAGCCTCGACGACATCCGCGCCCTGGGCGAGGTCGCCGACAAAGGCATTATGGGGGCCATCACCGGCCGGGCCATCTACGAGGGCACCCTGGATTTCGCCGCAGCGGCCAAGCTGGCGGAGCAGTATTGATGGGGCTGGCCAAGCGCATCATTCCCTGCCTCGACGTCGATGCCGGCCGTGTGGTCAAGGGGGTGAAGTTCGTGGACATCCGCGACGCCGGCGATCCGGTGGAAATCGCCCGCCGCTACGATGCCGAGGGCGCCGACGAGCTGACCTTCCTCGACATCACCGCCAGCCACGAGGGCCGGGAAACCATGGTCCACGTGGTGGAGGCGGTGGCCGGCTGTGTCTTCATCCCCCTGACGGTGGGTGGCGGCATCCGCAGCCTCGACGACATCCGCCGCCTGCTCAACGCCGGGGCCGACAAGGTGGCTATCAACACCGCGGCGGTGTTCGATCCCGAATTCGTCCGCCGGGCCGCCCGCCGCTTCGGTTCCCAGTGCATCGTGGTCGCCATCGACGCCAAGCGCGTCGGTGATCACTGGGAGATCTTCACCCACGGCGGCCGTAAGCCCACCGGAATCGACGCGGTCACATGGGCCGGGAAGATGGAAGCTCTGGGCGCCGGGGAGATCCTGCTTACCAGCATGGACCGCGACGGCACCAAGGAAGGCTTCGACATCCCCCTGACCCGGGCGGTGAGCGAGCGGGTGGGGATCCCGGTGATCGCCTCCGGCGGGGTCGGCAATCTGGAACACCTGGCCGAGGGTATCCTGGATGGCAGGGCCGACGCGGTGCTGGCGGCCAGCATCTTTCACTTCGGCGAGTACAGCATCCGCGAGGCCAAGGAATACCTGGCGGCCCGAGGCATCGAGGTGCGCCTGTGAGCGGCTGGCTCGATCAGGTCAAGTGGAACACCGACGGCCTGGTGCCGGCCATCGCCCAGGATGCCGACAGCGGCGAGGTGCTGATGCTGGCGTGGATGAACCGTGAGGCGCTGGCGGCCACCGCGGCCGAAGGGGTGGCGGTGTACTGGTCGCGTTCCCGGAATCGGCTGTGGCGCAAGGGCGAGACGTCCGGCCACGTGCAGAAGGTGCGCGAACTCCGCCTCGACTGCGACGGTGACACGGTGCTGCTCAAGGTCGAGCAGGCGGGCGGCGTCGCCTGCCATACCGGACGCCGTAGCTGTTTCTACCGCCGCCTGGAAGACGGCGGCTGGGTCACGGCGGCGCCCGTGATCAAGGCACCGGAGGACATCTATGGCCGATGACGTGTTGCAACGCCTGGCGGCGGTGCTGGAGGCCCGCAAGCAGGCCGATCCGCAAAGTTCCTACGTCGCCTCGCTCTATGCCAAGGGATTGGATGCGATTCTGAAGAAGGTGGGTGAGGAGGCCACCGAGACGGTCATCGCCGCCAAGGGCGGTGACCGGGAACAATTGATTTATGAAACCGCCGATCTGTGGTTCCATACCCTGGTGCTTTTGGCCCATCAGGGGCTGGGGCCGGAGGATGTGCTGGCGGAACTGGCGCGGCGCTTCGGGCTTTCCGGCCTGGAGGAGAAGGCCGCGCGGCAAAACCAATGAGGTGAGCGATGGGAATCAGTATCTGGCAACTGTTGATCGTGCTGGTGATCGTGCTGTTGTTGTTCGGCACCCGCAAACTGCGCAATCTGGGTTCCGATCTGGGCGGGGCGATCCGCGGCTTCAAGCAGGCCCTGCACGGCGAGGAGGAGGCAGGGGAGACGGCCCCGAAGGAAAAACTGGCCGCGGCGCGCACCGAACCCGAGGGGGAAGCCACGGTCCAAGAAGACAGACCCGCCAAACCGGAACGGGAAGAGTTGTAACCGGCCATGTTCGACATCGGCTTTTGGGAACTGACCCTGGTCGGCCTCATCGCCCTGCTGGTGCTCGGTCCCGAGCGGCTGCCGGGGGCGATCCGCACCACCGCCTACTGGGTGCGGCGGGCCCGCAACGTGGCCGCCACGGTGCGGGCCGAGGTCGAGCGCGAGCTGGCCCTGGAGGAAACCAAGGCCGCGCTGCGCGACCAGGTTCCCATGGGGGAACTGAAATCCCTGGAACAGGAACTGCGCCGGCCGTTGGCGCCGGAGCCTCCCAAAGCCGCCCTCAAGGGGGAGGATGACCGCACCGCCTGAGCCCGGTTCCGGCGACCGGGAGATGCCCTTCATCGAGCACCTGATCGAACTGCGCAGCCGGCTGCTCAAAAGCATCGCCGTGGTGCTGCTGGCGTTTGCGGGGCTGGCGCCCTTCGCCGACCGCATCTACACTTATCTGGCCGGCCCGCTGCTCAGGCACCTGCCTGAATCCAGCACCATGATCGCCATCGACGTGGCCTCGCCGTTTCTGACTCCCTTCAAGCTGGCGCTGGTGGTGGCGATCTTCCTCACCCTGCCGTTCAGCTTGTATCAGGTCTGGGCCTTCATCGCCCCCGGCCTGTACCGCCACGAGAAGCGCCTGCTGCTGCCGCTGCTGTTTTTCAGCACCGTGCTGTTCTATGCCGGGGCGGCGTTTGCCTATTTCGTGGTGCTGCCGCTGGTGTTCCGCTTCATGACCGCCACGGCCCCGGAAGGGGTGGCGGTGATGACCGACATCGCCCGCTATCTGGATTTCGTCCTGACTCTGTTTTTCGCCTTCGGGGTGGCCTTCCAGGTGCCCATCGTCACCATCGTTCTGGTATGGAGCGGCATCACCACCCGGGAAAAGCTTGCGCGGGCGCGGCCCTACGTCATCGTCGCCGCCTTCGTCATCGGCATGTTGCTGACCCCGCCGGACGTGATCTCCCAGACCCTGCTGGCCCTGCCCATGTGGCTGCTGTACGAACTGGGCCTGTTGTTCTCCCGCCCCTTCGCCCGGGCGGCCGAATCCCGTCAAACCACCTGAAACCGAGAAACTGTCACCATGAAAACGAAACACAGCGGCTTTACCCTGATCGAACTGCTGATCGTCCTGGCCATCCTGGGGATGCTGGCGGCGTTCGTCGCCCCCCGGGTCATGAACGCCCTGGGGAAAGGACAGGTCAAGACCACCCAGTCCCAGATAGAAATGCTGGCCACCGCCCTCGACGCCTTCCGCCTCGACAACGGCCGTTATCCGACCCAGGAAGAGGGTCTGGAGGCGCTGATCAAGCAGCCTGAGGGGCTGCCCAACTGGAACGGGCCTTATCTGCGCAAGAACAAGATTCCGGTCGACGGCTGGGGCAATCCCTTCCACTACGAGATTCCCCCCCGCCGCGGTGGCGTCGATTACGATCTCTATTCCCTGGGGGCTGACAACGCCGAAGGCGGGGAAGGGGAAAACGCCGACATCGGCAACTGGTGATTCGTGTGGACGGCCTCGTTCTCTATGTGCCCCTCTATGTGATCGCCGGCGCCGTGGCCGGGCTGCTGGCGGGGCTGTTCGGCCTCGGTGGCGGGGTGATCCTGGTGCCGGTGCTGCTGTGGCTGTTCGCCTGGCAGGGCTTTCCGCCGCAAACCATCGCCGTGACCGCGGTAGCCACTTCCCTGGCCACCATCGTGGTGACCGGCCTGTCATCGGTGCTGGCCCATCACCGCCTGGGATCGCTGGACTGGGCCGTGGCCCGGGCGCTGATTCCCGGCATCGTGGCGGGCGCGATCCTGGGTGCTTGGGTGGCCGACCGGTTGCCGGGGGCCTGGCTGGAGACGGCCTTCGCCCTTTATCTGCTGCTGGTGGCGTTGCAGATGGCCTGGCGCTGGCAGCCGCAGCCGGGGGCCGAACCACCCAGCGCCCCGTGGCTGGCTGGGGCTGGCGGTGTCATCGGCCTGGTGGCGGCGATGCTGGGAATCGGTGGCGGCACCCTGACGGTGCCGTTGCTGGTGCGCTGGGCCCTGCCGATGCGGACCGCGGTGGCGGTCTCCAGCGCCGCTGGCTTGCCGCTGGCGGCCACCGGCACCGCCAGTTACGGGGTGCTGGGGTGGGATGCGCCGGGATTGCCGCCGGGGAGCCTGGGCTATATTTATCTGCCGGCGTTTCTCGGTATCGTCGCCACCAGCACCCTGACTGCCCCGGTGGGGGCGAGGCTGGCCCACCAGGTGCCGGCACAGACCCTCAAGCGCCTGTTCGCGGTGATTCTGGCGCTGATCGCGCTCAGGATTCTGCTGCGTGGCTAAGGTCGCGCTCATCACCGGCGGTGGTCGCCGCATCGGCGCGGCGATCGCCGACTGTCTCCACCGGGAAGGCTTCAACCTCGTGGTCCACTTCCGCCGCTCCAAGGAGGCCGCCGTGGCGCTGCGGGAGCGGCTGGAGGCGCGGCGGCCCGATTCCGTGCGCCTGATCCATGCCGATCTAGCCTCGGCGGGCGCCATCGACGCCCTCATGGCGGAGACGTTGGGATTCTGGGAGCGGCTTGACGTGCTGGTCAACAATGCCTCGGCCTTTTATCCCACTCCTTTGGGAAGCGTGACCGAGGTCCAGTGGGAGGAGCTGACCGCCAGCAATCTCAAGGCCCCGTTCTCTCTCGCCCAGGCGGCGTTTCCCGAATTGCGGCGGCGCCGGGGCTGTATCGTCAATCTGGCGGATATCTACGGTTTGCGCCCCCGCAAGGGCTATCCCGTCTACAGCGTCGCCAAGGCCGGTCTGGTGGCCCTGACCCGGGCGCTGGCGCTGGAGATGGCGCCCCACGTTCGGGTCAACGCCGTGGCCCCCGGGGCGATCCTGTGGCCGGAAGGGCCGCTCGACGAAGCGGAGAAGCAGGCGGTGCTGGCGGTGATTCCCCTCGCCCGCATGGGGCGGCCTGAGGACATCGCCAGGGCGGTGCGTTATCTGGCGTGTGAGGCCGATTACGTCACCGGCCAGGTGCTGGCGGTGGACGGCGGGCGCAGTCTATGAGCGCGGCAGTCGGCGCTGCCTGGCCTGACTGCGGTCGAATTTGGCCCACAGCTGGCGATAAGCCTTGCCCGTCAGGGGATGGTGCAGATCCGGGGCGATTTCCGCCAGCGGTTCCAGGACGAAGGCGTATTTGAGGATGTCGTCGCGGGGGACGATGATCTTGCCAGTGACCGGATCCCGGATGATCTCGTCGCCGTAGAGAATCAGGTCCAGATCCAGGGTGCGGGAGGTGAACTTGCGGTCCCGTTCACCGCGGCCGTGCCTGCGCTCGATCCGCTTCAGGATCTGCTGCACCTGATCCATGGGCCTGGCGGTGTCGAAGGCCACCACCAGGTTGTGAAACGGCGGGCCCTCGAAACCCTCCGCCTCGCTTTCGTAGATGCTGGAGGCGGTCAGGGGACCGAACTCGGCCTCCAGTTCCTTCAGGGCCTCCGGGATATGGTGTTCCCGGTCCACATTGCTGCCGATGCTGACGAAGACCTTAGGCATCGGGTTTGCGGCCCCGTTCGATGAGGATGCCCACGTCGCTGGCGCCGCGGATGGCCCCCTTCTTGTTGAGGCGCAGCCTGACCCAGGGAATGTCGAATTCGCTCAGGACGATTTCGGCGATCTTTTCCGCCAGGGTTTCCACCAGATAGAAGTCGCTGTTCTCCACGAAGTGGATCAGGCGTTTGGCCACTGCCTTGTAATCCACCGTGTACTGGATGTCGTCGGTTTCCGCCGCCTTGCGGATGTCGGTGGCCATTTCCAGGTCGAGGATCACGCTCTGGCGGACCTCCCGTTCCCATTCGTAGATGCCGATGATCGTCTCGATCTCGAGACCGCTCAGAAATATAATGTCCATCCTTTTGTTCTGTTCGGGCGTTGTTTCCGGGAAGTGCAGCCAACAGAGTGACACAGAGACACGGGGGATGGCAAGGTGTGGCAATGGGCTTGGGTTTTGCTGGGGTATCTGCTCGGTTCGGTGTCGAGTGCGGTGATCGTCTGTAGGCTCTGGGGGCTGCCCGATCCCAGGACCACCGGCTCCCGCAATCCGGGGGCCACCAATGTGCTGCGGGTCGGCAACAAGCAGGCCGCCGCCGTGACCCTGCTGGGGGATGTGCTCAAAGGCCTGATCCCGGTCCTGCTGGCGCGCTGGGCCGGGGCCGATCAGACCGTGGTGGCGGCCACCGGTCTGGCGGCTTTCCTGGGGCATCTGTACCCGGTCTTCTTCGGTTTTCAGGGCGGCAAAGGGGTGGCGACCGCGCTGGGGGTGCTCACCGGTCTTCACTGGGGGGTGGGATTGCTGCTGGCGGCCACCTGGCTGGCGGTGGCCAGGGTCAGCCGGATTTCCTCCCTGTCGGCGTTGACCGCCGCCGCGCTGTCGCCGTTCTACGTCTACTGGCTGGTGGGCGATGTCAGGACGGTCGCCGTGGTGACGGTGATGGCGGGGCTGCTGTTCTGGCGCCACCGGGAAAACATCCGCCGGCTGCTGCGGGGCGAGGAGGACCGCATTAGGACCTGATCGGCGCCAGCGCCTCCAGCGACCAGCGGGCCCGGGCCTGGATCGCCAGGCCCTCGCGCTGGCCGGCCTGCAGGCGCAGACACCCGGCGAAAGCGATCATGGCGCCGTTGTCGGTGCAGAATTCCGGCCGCGGCAGAAACAGCCGGGCGCCTTCCGTTTCGGCCACCGTCTGCAGGCGCTGGCGGATGGTCTGATTGGCGCAGACGCCGCCGGCGGCCACCAGGGTTTTGAGGCCCGTCTGCCGCAGGGCCCGACGGCACTTGATCGCCAGGGTGTCGGCGACCGCCTCCTGAAAGGCGCGGGCGATGTCGGCCTTGTCCTGATCCGTGGCGGCGGTTTTGGCCAAGGTGTTCATGACGCAAGTCTTGAGGCCGCTGAAACTGAAGTCCAGGCCCGGCCGTTCGGTCATGGGGCGGGGAAAGCGGAAGCGCGCCGGATCGCCCGCCCGTGCCAGCTTTTCCAGGGCCGGGCCGCCGGGGTAGCCCAGCCCCAGCATCTTGGCGACCTTGTCGAAGGCCTCGCCGACGGCATCGTCGATGGACTCGCCCAGGATGCGGTAGCGCCCCAGTTCGCGGACTTCCACCAGCAGGGTGTGGCCGCCGGAGATCAGGAGGGCCAGGAAGGGCGGGGTCAGGGCAGGGCTTTCCAGCAGCGGCGCGAGCAGGTGGCCCTCCAGGTGGTGGACCGCGACCACCGGACGGCCGAGGCTCCAGGCCAGGCTGTGGCCCACCGAGGCCCCCACCAGCAATGCTCCGATCAGGCCGGGGCCGGCGGTGTAGGCGATGCCGTCGAGCTGGGAAAGCGTCAGCCCGGCATCGTCCAGGGTGGCGTGGATGAGCGGCGTCAGGCGGCGGATGTGGTCGCGCGAGGCCAGCTCCGGGACGATGCCGCCGTAGGGGGCGTGCAGTGCCACCTGGCTGTGGAGACGGTGGGCGAGGAGACCTCGATGGGCGTCGTAGACGGCGACCCCGGTCTCGTCGCAGGAGGTTTCGATGCCGAGAACGCGCATGTTTGCTTCTGCCAATGGAATTTTACGAGTATAATTTAACGTTTATTCAAAACCGACTGTTTCAACCTGACACCAAAGGAGAATCGATGCCTGCCATTCGCGTGAAAGAGAACGAACCCTTCGATATCGCCCTGCGCCGCTTCAAGCGCGCCTGCGAAAAAGCCGGTGTGCTGTCGGAAGTGCGCCGCCGTGAATACTACGAGAAGCCCACCGAAGCCCGCAAGCGCAAACAGGCTGCGGCCATCAAGCGCCATCTCAAGCGTCTGGCCCGCGAACGTTACGCCCTGGAAAACCTGCGCAAAGGCCGCTCGATCGCCTGATGAGCCTCAAAGCCCGCATCCAGGAAGATATGAAAGCCGCCATGCGCGCCGGTGACAAGGCGCGCTTGGGGACGATCCGCCTCATCATGGCGGCGGTCAAGCAGCGCGAGGTGGACGAGCGCATCGCGCTCAACGACGCGCAGATCGTCGAGGTTCTCGACAAGATGGCCAAACAGCGGCGCGAGTCCATCACCCAGTACCGCGACGCCGGCCGTGAGGACCTGGCCCAGAAAGAAGAAACCGAACTGGCGATCATCCAGTCCTATCTTCCCGCCGCCTTGAGCGACGCCGAGATCGACGCGCTCATCGCCCGGGCCATCGAGGAAACCGGGGCCGGCGGCATGCGCGACATGGGCAAGGTCATGGCCTGGCTCAAGCCCCGGGTCCAGGGGCGGGCGGACATGGCGCAGGTGAGCGCCAAGGTCAAGGCTGCCCTGAGTTCGTGATTCTTTCAGCCCTCCGGCCATCGTGATGGCAGGGCGGATTCCGCAAAGCTTCATCGACGAACTGCTGGCCCGGGTGGACATCGTCGATGTCATCAATGCCCGGGTACCCTTGAAGAAGACGGGCCGCAACTACGTGGCCTGTTGTCCTTTCCACGACGAGAAAACCCCCAGCTTCAGCGTCAGCCCCCACAAACAGTTCTATTATTGTTTCGGCTGCGGTGCCTCCGGTTCCGCCATCGGTTTTCTGATGGCCTACGAGCATCTCAGCTTTCCCGAGGCGGTGGAGACGCTGGCGGCGCAATACGGCCTCACCGTTCCCCGGGAAGGGGGTGGCGGGGATGAGGATCCGTCCCGCCGCCGGCAGCTGGAGGCACTGCTGGAACTCAACCGTCAGGCCGCGCGCTTCTATGTGCAGCGCCTGCGGGCGCCAGGCGGCCGGGCGGCCAGGGACTATCTCCAGCGGCGCGGCGTCGATGCCGCGGTGGCGAAGCGTTACGGTCTGGGATATGCCCCCGATGCCTGGGACAACCTGAGCCGCCAGTTCGATCCCCGGCTGCTGGTGGAGGCGGGGCTGGCCATCGAGCGGGAGCGCGGCGGGATCTACGACCGCTTCCGCCATCGTCTGATGTTTCCCATCCGCAACCGCAGGGGGCAGGTGATCGGCTTCGGCGGCCGGGCCCTGCGGGAAGGCGAGGGGGCCAAGTACCTCAATTCGCCGGAGACCCCCGTGTTCCACAAGGGCCGGGAAGTCTACGGCCTGTACGAGCTGCTCCAGGCCAACGCCCGGCCGGAATGGATCTTGTTGGTGGAGGGGTACATGGATGTGGTCGCCCTGGCCCAGCATGGCATCGATGCGGCGGTGGCGACCCTGGGCACGGCGGTGACCGCCGAGCATCTGCGTCTGCTGTTCCGCCACAGTACCTCGCTGGTCTGCTGCTTCGACGGCGATGCCGCCGGCCGCAAGGCCGCCTGGCGCGCCCTGGAGGCGGCGCTGCCGCTGCTGGAAGAGGGCCGCCGCCTTGCCTTTCTGTGGCTGCCCGAAGGCGAGGATCCCGACTCCCTGGTGCGCCGTGAAGGGGCGGATGCCTTCCGCCGCCGCCTGGCCGGGGCCCAGCCGTTGTCGGAATATTTCTTCGCCCGGTTGACCGAGGACCTGGAACTGTCGCGACTGGAGGACCGGGCGGAGTTGTCGCGCCGGGCCGGACCGCTGCTGAAGCGTCTGCCGCCGGGGGCGTTCCGGCGCATGATGCAGGCGCGCCTGGTGGAACTCGCCGGCGAATCCCGCGTCGAATCTCCTGTATCTGCCAGGCGTCGGCGGGCGGAACTGCCGCAACCGACCCTGGACGAGCGGGCCGCCGCGTTACTGGTCCATTATCCTTCCCTGTGGCCGCAACTGCCGCAGGATTTTCGCCAGGCCGCCGCCGGCGGTCATCACGGTGAATGGCTGGCGGTGCTGGCGGCGGCGTTCGAGCGCGGCGAGGAGGGCCTGACGGCCCTGCTGGAGGGCGCCTATCGGGAACGGTTCCAGGCGTGGCGGGAGGACGAAGCCTATCGCCAGTTGCCCAGCCCGGAAGGAGAATTGCAGGCGGCAGCCACTGCCCTGCAGCAGCGTTTTCGCCGCCGGCGCATCGAGCAGCTGAGCCGCAAGACCCAATTGACACACGAAGAAAAGGCCGAATTGCGCCGGCTCCTGAGAAAGGCAGGGCAATCGCATGAATATACCCCACGAAGATGATGGTTTAAGATTCGATGACTTGCAGCAGATTACTTGCAGATTAGAGACTTCTTCTCTGAGGAGCATGCTTTTTGTGGGAGGCACAGATGTTGGAAAAGCCCCTGGCGCTGAGCGAGGTGTTCGTATCGATTCCGGACCAGCGACAATCATCGAAGGTAACCTACGATCTGGTGGAAGTGCTGGTGGTTGTGGTGTGCGCGGTGATCTGCGGTGCCGATACGTTGGTGGAGATTGAACTTTGGGGCAAAGAGAAGCTGGATTGGCTGCGTCGATACGTGCCCTTGCCGCATGGGATTCCGTCCCACGACACCCTGGGGCGGATTTTGGCGATGATCGATCCGGAAGCGTTCGGATCGGCCTTCCAGCGCTGGGCGGTGAGCGTGGTTCCGGCATTGGAAGGTCAGGTGATCGCCATCGACGGCAAGACCAGTCGGCGCAGCCGGTCCAAGGGGCAGGATCCCCTGCATCGGGTCAGTGCCTTTGCGGCTCAGTACCGGTTGGTGGTCGGTCAAGAGGCGGTGGCCGACAAATCCAACGAGAAGACGGCCATTCCCGCCCTGCTGGAGACCCTGGCCTTGAAAGGATGCGTGGTGACCCTCGATGCCATGGGGACCGATCCCAAGATTGCCAAGGCCATCCGTGACCGGGGGGCCGACTATGTACTGGCGGTCAAGGACAACCAGAAAGGTCTGGCCGAATCGATCCGGGATTTCTTCCAGGCCTTCCAGGACGCGCCGGACAAAACCCCGCATCAGCAATGCGAGACGGTCGACAAGGCGCATGGTCGCCTGGAAGTGCGCCGCTGCTATGTGTTCGACCAGCTCGACGGCCTGGACCGGCCCCAGCGCTGGCCGGATCTGGCCTGCTTTGCCGTGGTCGAGTCCGAACGCACCGTCGCCGGCAAAACCACCCGGGAACGGCGTTTCTACATCAGCAGCCTGCCGGGCGATGCCGAACGGCTGGCCTCGGCGGTGCGCCAGCATTGGGCGGTGGAGAACCCGCTTCACTGGTGTATGGATGTCGTATTCAACGATGATCAGATGCGCCTTCGAACCCGACATGCGGCTCATAACCTGGCGCTGCTCAAACAGATGGTGCTCAATCTCTTTCGCCTCGACCCCACCAAACGCCGCGGGGGTATCAAGGCAAGACGGCTCCTGGCCGCCTCCAGTGACCACTATCGGGCTCAGGTGCTTGGATGGACGTAGCGTTCATGCGATTGCCCTGCTGAGCAAGGAATCGTTGTGAATCTTTGCGTAGGACAAGATATAATGTAATGTTTTCTTCGTCGAGACGACCCATCGATCAAGGTTGAAGAATATATGAATCGAGAGCAGCAACAGTCCCGGATCAAAGAACTCATCGCCAAAGGCAAGGCGCAGGGGTATCTCACCTATGCGGAGGTCAACGACCACCTGCCCAGCGATATCGTTGACCCGGAACAGGTCGAGCACATCATCGCCATGATTAACGACATGGGGATCGACGTGCTCGAGGAGGCTCCGGACGATGCCCAGATGTTGTCGGAAGCCGCCGTGGACGACGAGGAGGAAGTCGAGGAGGTCGTTGCTGCCCTGGTTTCCAACAACGATGACATCGGTCGCACCACGGATCCCGTGCGCATGTACATGCGCGAGATGGGGACAGTGGAGCTGCTCACCCGCGAAGGCGAGCTGGAGATCGCCAAGCGCATCGAGGAGGGCCAGAATCAGGTGGCAGAAGCGCTGTCGCGCTTTCCCGCCGTGATGGAATACTTCATCGAATCCTTTGAAAACGTCCTCAAGGGCGACGGCAAGGTCACCGATCTGATTTCTGATTTCATCGATCTCAGCGAACCGGATGAGGAAGATCTGGCGGCCGCCGCATCAAGCGACGACGGTGATGCTTCTGTGGAGGAAAATACCGGTCCTGATCTCGACGAGGTCAGGGACAAGCTGACCCAGCTCAAGAAACGTTACGCCAAGGTGCGTAGGTACCTCAGGCAGTACGGCTACGAGGACAAGCGCACCCAAAAGGCCTACGACGAGTTGGCGGAGGTATTCATGGAATTCCGCCGCACGCCGCAGTTCTTCAAGGAGATGTCCGAGATTCTCGCCAAAGTGGTCGAGGAAATCCGGACCCACGAGAAGTCCATTCTCGACCTGTGCGTCAGGCAGGCGGGGATGCCGCGCAAGGAATTCATCGACACCTTCGTCGGCCGTGAGGCCGATCCCGCGTGGCTGGACGAGCTTCTCGAGGGAGACGCACCTTACGTGGCCCGTTTGAAGGAACACGCCGACGAGATTCGCCGGGCCCAGGGCAAGCTGGCGGCGATCGAGAAGGCGCACTTCCTCCGCATCGGCCAGATCAAGGACATCAACCGCCGGGTTTCCATCGGCGAGGCCAAGGCGCGCCGTGCCAAGAAAGAGATGATCGAGGCCAATCTGCGCCTGGTGATTTCCATCGCCAAGAAATACACCAACCGCGGCCTCCAGTTCCTGGATTTGATCCAGGAGGGCAACATTGGTTTAATGAAAGCGGTGGACAAGTTCGAGTACCGCCGCGGCTACAAGTTCTCGACCTATGCCACCTGGTGGATCCGGCAGGCCATCACCCGCTCGATCGCCGATCAGGCCCGCACCATTCGCATTCCGGTGCACATGATCGAGACGATCAACAAGCTCAACCGGGTCTCGCGCCAGATGCTCCAGGAAATGGGCCGCGAGCCGACCCCGGAAGAACTGGCCGAGCGCATGGAGATGCCCGAGGACAAGGTCCGCAAGGTGCTCAAGATCGCCAAGGAGCCGATTTCCATGGAAACCCCCATCGGCGACGACGAAGATTCGCACCTGGGGGATTTCATCGAGGACTCCAAGGTACTCTCGCCCGTGGAGGCGGCCACCATCGAGGGGCTGCGGGAAGCGATGCAGAGTGTATTGTCGAGCCTGACCGCGCGCGAAGCCAAGGTGCTGCGCATGCGTTTCGGTATCGACATGAACACCGACCACACTCTGGAGGAGGTAGGCAAACAGTTCGACGTCACCCGCGAGCGCATCCGCCAGATAGAGGCCAAGGCCCTGCGTAAATTGCGCCATCCCTCCCGCTCGGAGACGCTGCGCAGCTTCCTCGAGGAATGATTCCGCATGGGCCCTTAGCTCAGTTGGTTAGAGCAGGGGACTCATAATCCCTTGGTCGTAGGTTCGAGTCCTACAGGGCCCACCAACAAAATCAAAGCCCTACCGGATCGCTCTGGCCGGGCTTTTTTACTGGGTGTCAAGCCCCGTGAGATTGTATACACGTTTTTTGAAGAGCTCCGGCCGCTTCTTCTGCCAGTCTTTGAGGGCCTGTACTGGTGATATGTGTCCCAGGGCCTTCTGGGGGATCTGATGGTTGTAGACACTGGCATACTGCATCAAGGTCCGTTCCAGATCCTGGCTGCTGCGGAAGCGGGTGGTTTTGAGGATCTCGGCGATCCGACCGTTGAAACGTTCTACCATCCCATTGGTCTGCGGGTGTTTGGGTGGGATGAGGCGGTGCTCGATGCCATGGCGTTGGCAGGCCGGGTCGAAAAGGTGACGGCCGGTCGGTTCGCGTTCCCCGGTGGCCCAGAAGCGGTCAGTGAATTGCTCACCCCATCCCTGGGGTTCGCCCCTTCGGGGCCCGCTGCGCGGTCCAAATCCGCTCCCGGCGGATTTGTCTTTGCCGTTGTCGGTCAGGACCTTGGTGATTTTTAAGGGAGCCTTGGCGATCAGGCGGTCGAGGAAGGCGGCGGCGACCTGGGCTTCCTTGGTGGGATGGATTTCCAGGTAGACCCGGCGACTGGCGCGGTCGATGGCGACGAAGAGGTAACGGCCCCGAGTCTCATCGGGCATCTTGGGCAGGTACTTGATGTCGATGTGGACAAACCCGGGCTCGTAGTCCTTGAAGCCTTTCTTTTTGGCCTTGGCGGGGGCGTTCTCCCCTTCCTTGGCAGCGATCAGTTCCTTGAGATTGGAGACCCCATGGCGGCGCAGCAGCCGGTCCAGAGCCGAGCGGGACATCTTGGGATGGATGAAGCGGTGAACGACCGCCAGCAGGTCGTCCAGGGGCAGCAGCAGGGTTTCGCGCAGACAGACCACGATCGCTTCCTGCTGCGGGGTCAGGGTGGCATGGATGCGATGGGGCCGGTGCGAGGCGTCCTCGACCGAATCGCGCTGGCGCCACTTGCGGATGGTATGACGATGAACGCCGTATTTCCTGGCCAGGACCGTGGCCGGCAGATCGGAGTTCTGGATCTCCCGGCGGATCTCAGGGGTGGTGCGGGCTTTCTTGTGAAGACGGATGACCATGGCTTCCTCCTTCTCCGTCAAACTTGCACCTTCTTTCCGGCCTGAGCCTCTGCCATCAGCTCGCTCAGAACATCCCAGGCACGGAACAAAGGATAGCTCCTTTTGGGGGTATGATCACACGGGACCCAACACCATAGAAATCCCGCCACCGGGTGAATCCCATCTGTTTCAGCGGTTCAACGGCATCGGTTCGTATCTCCTCAGAAATGGCCAGTCTTTCCAATACTTGGATTTTTTGCCTGAGCACCTCCTCATCAATCGGATGAGAATCTGCAAGCGCTGTCATTGATTTGTGGTATTCAGCCAGATAGTCGACGCCTTCCTTCGGCACCCAATCGGGAATCTTCATCGCCTCCCTCCAGGCATTCCCTCAAAGGATCGCCGCGCCAACCGGGCAAGGGATCCCCGGCTTTCGGTGATCAGCCTAGGCGCGGCGGAACTCGGTCACTCAGTCATAGTGGTACCGGCATTGGGCAATGATGACGTGATTGCCCTGGACGGTGTAAACCAGGCGGTGCTCGTGGTAGATCCGGCGGGACCAGAAGCCGGCCAGTTCATGCTTGAGCGGTTCGGGTTTGCCAAGGCCGGTGAATGGATCGCGCTGGATGTCCCGGATCAGCTGGTTGATGCGCCTGAGTTTGGCCTTGTCGTGTTTCTGCCAGTACAGGTAATCCTCCCAGGCCTGGCGCTCGAAGCTAATCATCCGGCAGCAGCTCCTTGGCCTCGATGTCGCGTCCCTTGCGGATTTTCTCCACTGCCTCCAGCAGGCGGCGGCGGTTGGCTGGCTCCTTCAACAGATAGCTGGTCTCGTCTTCTCCGGCCAGGCGACGGAATCGCAGGTATTCGATGAACTTCAGCACCTCGATGGCGTCTTCCTCCGGCAGCTCCTGGGCCATCTCCCGGATGCGTTCGGCGGTCTCTTGTCGGCACATGGTCAAGCCTCCTTCTGTCGCAATGGCATGACGGCGGCGCTTTCCTTCTCTCCCACCGCCTTCAGCACGTAGTCGGTCACCTGCTGCATGGGCCCCCGCAGTCGCTCGGTGTCGATGACGATGTAGCCAGCGGTCACGTCACTGCCGGTGGCGTGGTTGAGCAGGCGCTTGAGGGCGTAGGCCGGAATGTCCAGGCTTTCGGCGATGGTGATGAAGGTTCGGCGCAGGTCATGGATGCAGAACTTCACGCTGCTGACGGCCTCCACCTTGGCCTGGGAATAGCGGAAATTGGAAACCACCCGGCCGCGGTGGTCGGCGAAGACGTGATCGGCCACCGCCAGGCAGCGGCGCCGTTCTAGCATCCCGGCCAGGTAGTCGGTCAGCGGCAGGGCGTGCGGTCGTCTGGCCTTGGTGTCGGTGACGGTGAGCAGGCGGCCCCTCAAGTCAATGTCGGCCCAGGTCAGCTCCAGGGCCTCGGACTTTCGCAAGCCGGTGAGCAGCACCAGGCGGAAGAAGTCGGCGTGCAGCGGGTTGATCTGCTCCAGGGCCTGCCACCAGGCGGGCAGCTCATGCGGCTTGATCAGGGTGCGGCGGCGGTCCACTCGCTTCCAGGCGCGGGTGAGGGTCAGGCGCTGGACGGGATTGGCCGGCAGGATCGGCGATCCGTCGGGGGCGCTGTAGCGGGCCATGGCGAAGTTCAGCACCGCCCGCAGGTAGCGCATGGTCCGGTTGGCGCAGGCTGGCGACTTCTCGCACAGGGCCTGATAGCGGCGCTCCACCATGTCCTGACGGATGGCGGTCAGGCGCTTGTCCTGCCAGTCGGCCAGCCCCCAGGCCATCATCTTGCGCACGTCGGCCACAGTACTGGGCTTCAGGTCGCGGATGGACAGATAGTCGTCCACCGTCTGGGCCAGGGTGACGGCCTCGGCCTGGCGGCGGCGTTTCTCGGTCTGCGGATTCTTGCCTTCGGCCATTTCGCCCAGCAGCTTCCTTGCGGCCTGGCGGGCCTGCTCAACGGTCATGACTGGGAAGCGGCCCAGCGTCACCTTGACGGGCTTGCCCTGGTACCAGCGGTATAACTGGAAGGACTTGGTGCCGGCGGCGGTCACCTGCACCCGCAGGCCGGGCACCTTGGCGTCATAGACGAACCGGCGACCGGTGCTAGGCGGTGCTATGGATTCTAGCAGCCGCTTGGTGAGGGTCCATTTGTCGGGCGGTGCTATGCCGGTGCTATGTTCGGTGTCCATTTCCAGCGATTTTCGTCAATTTCCGGCAATGGTAAACCGCTGAAAAATCAATGGCAAGCGAACCACGTCTAACTGCATCAACCGCTAATGCGGTGGACTCATAATCCATTGGTCGTAGGTTCGAATCCTACAGGGCCCACCAACTTAAAACAAATGTCGATTGAAAGGGCCGGCCCAGCACCGGCCTTTTTCGTGTGCGCCCAGCATGGGCGCACACATGCGGATGATGCGGGACATGGTGGTGGGGAAAGCGGGTGGAGTGGCAGAATCGGTGCCTGTGTCGCCTAGGCTGGCGGATACAAAGGAAATAAAGCGATTGAACGATGGCGCCCCGACCAGGATTCGAACCTGGGGCCTTCCCCTTAGGAGGGGGACGCTCTATCCAGCTGAGCTATCGGGGCGGATGGGCAAATTTTAACGGTTTGCAGGTGCGGCTGCCAGTGGATTTGGCTCAGATATTTCTCTTCGGTGTCCTCGGATTCCTGGTGCTGCTCACCACCTCGTGGTTGGAAAAAGAGCAGCCGGCGCTTTGTGGGAGGCACAGATGTTGGAAAAGCCCCTGGCGCTGAGCGAGGTGTTCGTATCGATTCCGGACCAGCGACAATCATCGAAGGTAACCTACGATCTGGTGGAAGTGCTGGTGGTTGTGGTGTGCGCGGTGATCTGCGGTACCGATACGTTGGTGGAGATTGAACTTTGGGGCAAAGAGAAGCTGGATTGGCTGCGTCGATACGTGCCCTTGCCGCATGGGATTCCGTCCCACGACACCCTGGGGAGGATTTTGGCGATGATCGATCCGGAAGCGTTCGGATCGGCCTTCCAGCGCTGGGCGGTGAGCGTGGTTCCGGCATTGGAAGGTCAGGTGATCGCCATCGACGGCAAGACCAGTCGGCGTAGCCGGTCCAAGGGGCAGGATCCCCTGCATCGGGTCAGTGCCTTTGCGGCTCAGTACCGGTTGGTGGTCGGTCAAGAGGCGGTGGCCGACAAATCCAACGAGAAGACGGCCATTCCCGCCCTGCTGGAGACCCTGGCCTTGAAAGGATGCGTGGTGACCCTCGATGCCATGGGGACCGATCCCAAGATTGCCAAGGCCATCCGTGACCGGGGGGCCGACTATGTACTGGCGGTCAAGGACAACCAGAAAGGTCTGGCCGAATCGATCCGGGATTTCTTCCAGGCCTTTCAGGACGCGCCGGACAAAACCCCGCATCAGCAATGCGAGACGGTCGACAAGGCGCATGGTCGCCTGGAAGTGCGCCGCTGCTATGTGTTCGACCAGCTCGACGGCCTGGACCGGCCCCAGCGCTGGCCGGATCTGGCCTGCTTTGCCGTGGTCGAGTCCGAACGCACCGTCGCCGGCAAAACCACCCGGGAACGGCGTTTCTACATCAGCAGCCTGCCGGCCGATGCCGAACGGCTTGACTCGGCGGTGCGCCAGCATTGGGCGGTGGAGAACCCGCTTCACTGGTGTATGGATGTCGTATTCAACGATGATCAGATGCGCCTTCGAACCCGACATGCGGCTCATAACCTGGCGCTGCTCAAACAGATGGTGCTCAATCTCTTTCGCCTCGACTCCACCAAACGCCGCGGGGGTATCAAGGCAAGACGGCTCCTGGCCGCCTCCAGTGACCATTATCGGGCTCAGTTGCTTGGATGGACGTAGCGTTCATGCGATTGCCCTGCGGGAATGGTGATCCGGCCTTCCCCCCGCAGGTTCAGTTGCTATAATGCGGCGAATACCCAACAGTACAGGGAGCGCCGATGGCTAAGAGGATCGAGCCGGGATTGTGGACGGAGGTGCCCAGTCCCTTCTGTGGAATCGCCGCCGATGACCTGACCCTCCGGGTCGGGGACGACGGCCGGGTCGAGGTGGTGGAAAACGGCGATGCCGTCACCCGGGCCGGTTTCGAGCAGCCGTTGGGGGATACCCGCCCCCGGGTTCGGGGAAAACCGGTGGATCTGGAAACCGCCGTCGCCGAGGCGGCGGGGATTCTGGGCAGGGCCGAGGCGCCGCTGTTTGCCGGCATGGCCGCCGACGTCAACGGTGTCCGCGCCGCCCTGTCCCTGGCCGACCGGCTGGGGGCGGTGGTCGATACCGTCAACGCCGAGGCCAGCCTCCGCAACCTGCTGGTGCTGCAGGATTCCGGCTGGATGACCTGCACCCTGGCGGAAGTGAAGAACCGCGCCGACTTGATCGTGGTGGTCGGCTGCGACATCGATGCCGCCTTTCCCCGCTTCTTCGAACGCCACGTATGGCAGGACGGCATGTTCGTTGCCGCCGGTGAGCGCCAAGTGACATTCCTGGGCAGGGCGCCTTCGGGAACCAGCGCCACTGCGCCGGATGGAACGCCGCCCCGGGTACTGGCCTGTGAAGACAGCGACCTGCCCCAAGTGGTGGCGGCCTTGCGGGCCCTGGCCAAGGACGCCCCGGTGACGGCCGAAAGCGTCGGCGGCATCAATGTCGCCGAGCTGCGGAATTTGGCCGAGGCGCTCAAGGCAGCCCGCTACGGGGTGGTGGTCTGGGCCGCCGGGGCGTTGGCCTGGGATCACGCCGAGCTGACGGTGCAGAACCTGTGCGAGCTGGTCAAGGAAATCAACCGCACCACCCGCTGCAGCGGTCTGCCTCTGGGCGGCAAGAATGGGGATCAGACCGTCACCCAGGTGTGCGGCTGGCAGACAGGCTTCCCGCTGCGGGTGGATTTCCGCCGCGGGGCGCCCAACTACGATCCTTGGCTCAACGCCGCCGGCCGGCTGCTGGCGGGCGGTGAGGCCGACGCCCTGCTGTGGCTGGCGGCCTTCGACGCCACCCAGACGCCGCCGGCAGCCGACATTCCCCAGGTGGTCGTCGGCCGCTGCGGCATGACCCTGGATCGGGAGCCGGAGGTGTTCATTCCGGTGGGTTGCCCCGGCATCGACCACGCCGGCCACACCTACCGCACCGACAACGTGGTGGCGGTGCGGCTGTACCGCCTGCGGGAGACGGAACTGCCCAGCGCCGCCGAGGTGCTGCAGGCCATCGAGGCCCGGCTGCGGTGATGACGACCCAATTGCTCGCCACCCTGATCGCCGCCGTTCTGGTCGTCGGCATCGCCGTCGCTCTGGCGATCTACGTGATCCGCCACTACGTGCTGCGCTCGGCCACCTGGCGCAAGGCCTCGGGGCGGATCGTCGCCACCCGGCTGGATGCTGACGAACATCCCCGCACCGGCGCCAGGCTGTTCGGCGTCCACGTCAGTTACGAATACCAGGGCGGCGGGCGTACCTATCACGGCCACCGCATCCACCCCGATTACATCTACACCAACCGCGAAGCCTTCCACCGCGAGATCCTGAAGCGCTATCAGGAAGGCAAGCAGGTCACCGTGCTTTACAATCCCAAAAATCCCACCGAAGCCTATCTGGAGCTGGGCATTCCCAAGGTGCTGCTGGAGTTGGTGGCCCTGGCGGTGGTCTTCATGCTGGCGGTGTTCGCGGTGCTGGTGGAGATGGTGGCGCAATACGCGGGAGCCGGGCAATGATCTTCAACCCAACGAACAGGGAGCCGATATGCTGATCGAACTCAAGGGAGGCACCGTTTACGATCCGGCCCACGGCATCGACGGCCAGGTGCGCGACCTCTACGTCCAGGACGGCCGCATCGTCGAGCCGCCGCCGGGAGCACGGGTCGATCGGGAATACGACCTGTCCGGCAAGATCGTCATGGCCGGCGCCATCGACATGCACACCCACATCGGCGGCGGCAAGGTCAACATCGCCCGTACGATGCTGCCGGAGGACCACCGCGCCGATCCCCAGTACCATACCGAGCGGCTGCGTTCCGGTTGCGGCCATGCCGCCCCCAGCACCCTGACCACCGGCTATCGTTACGCCGAGATGGGCTTTACCGCCGCCTTCGAACCGGCAGTGCTTCCGGTCAACGCCCGCCAGGCCCACATGGAGATGGGCGACATTCCCATCCTCGACAAGGGCGGCTACGCCATGCTCGGCAGCGACGATTTCCTGCTGCGGCTGCTGCGCGACGGCGCCGATCAGCAGATCATCAACGATTACGTCGCCTGGACCCTGAACGCCACCCAGTGCATCGGTATCAAGGTGGTCAACCCCGGCGGTATCAGTGCCTTCAAGTTCAACCAGCGGGCCCTGGACCTGGACGAGCAACACGCCTACTACGGCGTCACCCCGCGCCAGGTGCTCAAAACCCTGGCCACCGCAGTGCATGAACTGGGCGTGCCCCATCCGCTCCACGTCCACGGCTGCAACCTGGGGGTGCCGGGCAACGTGGAAACCAGCCTCAAGACCATTTCCGGCATCGAGGGCCTGCCCATGCACCTGACCCACATCCAGTTCCACAGCTACGGCACCGAGGGGGATTTCAAGTTCTCCTCCGGGGCGGCGCGGATCGCCGAGGCGGTCAACGCCAATCCCAACATCACCGTGGACGTGGGCCAGGTCCTGTTCGGGCAGACGGTCACCGCCTCCGGCGACAACATGCACCAGCATGCCAACGCCGGTCACGCCCATCCGAAGAAGTGGGTATGCATGGACATCGAGTGCGACGCCGGCTGCGGGGTGGTGCCGTTCAAGTACCGGGACCAGAACTTCGTCAACGCCCTGCAGTGGGCCATCGGTCTGGAGATCTTCCTGCTGGTGGACGACCCGTGGCGGGTGTTTCTCACCACCGACCACCCCAACGGGGCGCCGTTCACCAGCTACCCGCACCTGATCCGCCTGCTCATGGACCGGACCTTCCGCAACGCGCAGCTCTCGCGCCTGCACCCGGAGGCGCAGAAGATGACCACCCTGGCCTCCATCGAGCGCGAATACAGCCTCTACGAAATCGCCATCATGACCCGCGCCGGGGCCGCCAGGCTGGTGGGCCTGGACGACCGCGGCCATCTGGGGGCGGGGGCGGCGGCCGACATCACCGTCTATACCCCCAACGAGGACGTGGAGGCCATGTTCTCCAGGCCGGCCTACGTGTTCAAGAACGGCGAGCTGGTGGTGAAGGACGGCCGGGTGGTCGGCGTCACCTGGGGCACCACCCACACCGTCAAGCCGGACTACGATGCCGGCATCGAAAAGCAACTGGCCGATTACTTCGACCGCTACATGACCATGAAACTGGACAACTTCATCCTCCGTGACGAGGAGATCGCCGAGGACGGCCGTGGCAGCGTCACCGTGCATCCGTGCGGAGGGCAGGGCTGATGGTCATCAACGGCATCCACATCGACGACACCTTCGCCGAAGCCTTCCCCATGAAGGCCACCCGCGCCATCATCACCGCCCAGAACCTGGAGTGGGCCTACCACAGCGCCCGCGCCATGACGGGTTTCGCCACCTCGGTGATCGCCTGCGGCTGCGAGGCCGGCATCGAGCGCGAGCTGAGCCCGGAGGAGACGCCGGACGGCCGCCCCGGGGTGGCGGTGCTGATCTTCGCCATGGGCGGCAAGGGGCTGGCCAAGCAGCTGGAAACCCGCGCCGGCCAGTGCGTGCTGACCTCGCCCACCTCGGCCCTGTTCGCCGGCATCGAGGGGGGCAAGCCGATTCCCCTGGGCAAGAACCTGCGCTTCTTCGGTGACGGCTTCCAGATGTCGAAGAAGATCGGCGGCAAACGCTACTGGCGCATCCCGGTGATGGACGGCGAATTTTTGGCCGAGGAGACCACTGGCATGGTGGATGCGGTCGGCGGCGGCAATTTCCTGATCCTGGCCGAATCCCAGCCCCAGGCCCTGGCGGCGTGTGAGGCGGCGGTGGCGGCGATGAAAGAGATCCCCAACGTCATCATGCCGTTTCCCGGCGGGGTGGTGCGCTCCGGTTCCAAGGTGGGATCCAAGTACAAAGCCCTCAACGCCTCCACCAACGACGCCTTCTGCCCGACCCTGAAAGGGGTGACGAAAACCCAGCTGTCGCCGGAGATCGAATCGGTGATGGAGATCGTCATCGACGGTCTGACCAAGGAAGACATCGACAGGGCCATGCGCGCCGGCATCGAGGCGGTGTGCCAGCTGGGGGCCGGGGCCGGCATCCGCCGCATCAGCGCCGGCAACTACGGCGGCAAACTGGGGCCCTTCCACTTTCACCTGCGGGAGATCATGACATGAGCGCGCTGACTTTGACCCTGAAGGAAGAACCCCGCCAGCGGGTGGATATGAGCCCGTTGTCGGCAGCCCGGGAACTGACCCCGGCGGAAATCGCCGCCCTCAGGCTCTGGGCTGGAAAACGCCGCTGGCGTGTGGACGAGCTGTTCACGCTGGAAGGGGAGGACACCGCCCGCCTGGTGCTGCGCGGCGACTGCCGCAAGCTCGACTACATCGGCCGCGATGCCCGCGATCTCGACATCACCGTGGAAGGGAATGCGGGCGCCTATGCCGGCATGGGGATGCGTTCGGGCCGGCTGCATGTCAAGGGCGATGTCGATCTTTTCGCCGCCTGCGAGCTGCGCGGCGGCCTGGGGCAGATCGACGGCAACGCCGGAGATTTCCTCGGCGCCGCCCTGCCCGGGGACAAACGCGGCATGCGCGGCGGCATCGTGCTGGTGAAGGGGGATGCCGGCGACCGCTGCGGCGATCAGTTGCGCCGCGGGATCATTTTGGTGGAAGGGAACGCCGGCGCTTACTGCGGTTCGCGCCTGATCGCCGGCACCATCGCGGTGATGGGACAGGTAGGGGAAAATCCCGGTTACGGCCTGCGCCGCGGCACCCTGCTGTTGTGGCGTCAGCCGGCAGCCGTCCCTCCCACCTATGGTGACTGCGGCACCCACACCCTGGGATTCCTGCCGCTGTGGTTCGCCGGCCTGCGCCACCTCGACAGCCGCTTTGCCGATCCGGCTAACGCCTTCAACCGGGTGCGCCGCTACGGCGGGGACCTGGCCTCGGTGGGGAGAGGGGAAATTCTGGTCCGCGCCGCTTAGTTAGAATAACGATACGAGGGGAGGAAAATGCATGTTCGAACTGTTAGTCGCTTTGACCGTGTTGTTCGTAGTCTACACGCTGTACATTTTCATCAGCGTGGCCGTCAAGGGCTGTCCCCACGAGGAAGGACCTGAAGCCACTGCCCCGACACCGCCGCAGCCCCCGGTCCAGCCTGAAGCGCCGGAGGCGGCCGCCGAAACCGCGCCTGCCACAGCCGAACCCGAACCCAGCGACGAGGAAGTCGCCCAGGTCAAGCAGTTCAAAAATCCGGAAACCGGCGAACTGGCCGCCGTGCCCACCAACTACCGCTTCGCCAAGCGCTGGATCAAGGAGGCCCTGGTCAAGGAGGGCCTGCTCGACCGCATCTACCGCAACAACGAACTTCAGGATCCGGAAACCGCCGCCAAGGTCAAGGCGGCACTGGAAAGGTTCAAGCGGCTGCGCAAGTACTGGGCCTGAAGCTCACCAGTACCGCCCGGCCCCGATGAAATGCCGCCACCAGTAGCGGTTGAGCCGGGTGCGTTGGATGCGCTTGCCCTCGGAAGGGGCGTGGACGAAATGGCCGTCGCCTACGTAGATGCCCACGTGCCAGCCTTTGCGCGCGGGGCGGAAGAACAGCAGGTCGCCCGGCTTTAGCGCCTCGGCCGGTATCTTGCAGGCGTGGCGCCATTGTTGCCTGGCGGTGCGGGGAACGCCCAGGCCGAAGCGGCGGTGGGTGAACTGGACCAGGCCGCTGCAATCGAAGCCGCTGGGGTCGTTGCCGCCGTAACGGTAAGGCACGCCCTGATACCGCAGTGCGGTGGCGGCGATCCTCGCCCCCAGATGTGTTGCCGAAGCAGCGGGCTAGGGCGGATGGTTTGCGCATCCGCCCAGCACGGCAGCCAGAATCCCCAGTCCAATGAGCTGTGCTTGAATCCGCTGGCGCATGGCGGGTATGCTTTGCCGTTTCCATCGACAACCATGGCAGGGAAATCGCAATGAGTGAACTGGCGCGTGTCATCGAGGACGCCTTCGAAAAGCGGACCGAATTGAGCCCCCAAAGCGCCCCGGCGGAAATCCGCGAGGCGGTGGAGCAGGCATTGTGCCTGCTTGATTCCGGCCAGGCGCGGGTAGCGGAGAAAAAGGACGGCCAGTGGGTGGTGAACCAGTGGCTCAAGAAGGCGGTGTTGCTGTCGTTCCGCCTCAACGACAACCGCATGATGGACGGGGCGCCGACCAACTTCTACGACAAGGTGGAGCTGAAATACGCCGGCTACCGCCCCGAGGACTTCCGCCGCGACGGGGTGCGGGTGGTGCCCTTCGCCAATGTCCGCCGCGGGGCCTACGTGGCGCCGGGGGCGGTGCTGATGCCGTCCTACGTCAACATCGGCGCTTACGTGGATTCCGGCACCATGGTGGACACCTGGGCCACGGTGGGTTCCTGCGCCCAGATCGGCAAGAACGTGCATCTGTCCGGCGGGGTCGGCATCGGCGGGGTGCTGGAACCGCTGCAGGCCAATCCCACCATCATCGAGGACAACTGCTTCATCGGCGCCCGCTCGGAAATCGTCGAGGGGGTGATCGTCGAGGAAGGTGCGGTGATCTCCATGGGGGTCTACATCGGCCAGTCCACCAAGATCTACAACCGCCAGACCGGCGAGATCAGCTATGGCCGCGTGCCCGCCGGCTCAGTGGTGGTGCCCGGCAGCCTGCCGGCCAAGGACGGCAGCCACAGCCTCTACTGCGCGGTCATCATCAAGCAGGTGGACGAGCGCACCCGTAGCAAGGTGGGGATCAACGAGCTGCTTAGGGACTGACCGTGAGCGAAACCCTGGAGCTAGCCAAGGCCCTGATCGCCCGCCCGTCGCTGACGCCGGAGGACGCCGGCTGCATGGAGCTGGTCGTGGAGAAGCTTGAGCCTTCGGGATTCGAGGCGGAATTCCTCGACTTCGGCGACACCCGCAACCTGTGGCTGCGCCGCGGCAGCACCCGGCCCCTGTTGGTGTTCCTCGGCCACACTGACGTGGTGCCCCCCGGCGATCTTGCTGACTGGACCTTCCCGCCCTTCGAGCCCCACGTCCACGAGGGCAAACTGTACGGCCGCGGCGCCGCCGACATGAAGGGGGCGGTGGCGGCCTTCACCGTCGCCTGTCGCCGCTTCGTGGAGAAGCACCCGGATCACGCCGGTTCCATCGCCGTGCTGCTGACCTCCGACGAGGAGGGGATCGCCGTCAACGGGGTGGTGAAGGTGGTGGAGGTGCTCCAGGCCCGCGACGAAACCATCGACTGGTGCCTGGTGGGGGAGCCCTCCAGCGAGGCGAAGCTGGGGGATATGGTCAAGATCGGGCGCCGCGGCTCCCTCACCGGCATGCTGCGGGTCTTCGGCGTCCAGGGGCACGTGGCCTATCCCCACAAGGCCAGAAACCCCATCCACCAGTTCGCCCCGGCCCTGAACCACTTGGTCAACGAGGTCTGGGACGAGGGCAACGACCACTTTCCCCTCACCACCTTCCAGATCGCCAATATCGAAGCCGGCACCGGGGCCGAGAACGTCATCCCCGGCCATCTTGACGTCCAGTTCAACTTCCGCTTCTCCACCGAGCTGAGCGCCGGGGAGATCCAGCGCCGGGTGACCGAGATCCTCGACCACTATGGCCTCGACTACGAACTGGACTGGCGCCTGTCGGGCAATCCCTTCCTGACTGCCGGCGACGAGATCATCGGCGCGGTACAGCAGGCTCTCAGGGAGGTGCTGGGCCACGAGGCCGAACTGTCCACCGCCGGCGGCACCTCCGACGGCCGCTTCATCGCCCCCACCGGCGCCCAGGTGCTGGAGCTGGGGCCGGTCAACGCCACCATCCACCAGGTCAACGAGCACGTGGCGGTGGCCGATCTCGACGCCCTGACCGAAGTGTACGAGCGGGTGCTGGGGAATCTGTTGTTGCGAAGGTGAAAAGACCATGCAAAGCCACGAAGTCGATTACCGCATCGTCGGTGAGGACCTGCAGCTGGTGGAGATCGTCCTCGATCCCGGCGAGACCGTGGTGGCCGAGGCGGGGATGATGCTCTACATGGAGGAGGACATCGCCTTCGAAACCCGCCTCGGGGACGGCTCCGAGGCCGGGGTTATGGGCAAGCTGTGGTCCCTGGGAAAGCGCATGCTCACCGGCGAGTCGCTGTTTTTGACCCATTTCACCAACGAGGGGCAGCGCCCGCGTACCGTCGCCTTCGCCGCCCCCTATCCCGGCTCCATCATTCCCGTCGATCTGGCCCAATTGGGCGGGGAGGTCACCTGCCAGAAGGACGCCTTCCTCGCCGCCGCCAAGGGGACGAAGATCGACGTGGTGTTCCAGAAGCGCCTGGGCACCGGCTTCTTCGGCGGCGAGGGCTTCATCCTCGAGCGCCTGGAGGGGGACGGCATGGCCTTCCTCCATGCCGGCGGCAAGGTGGTGAAGAAGGATCTGGCGGGGGGGACGATCCGCATCGACACCGGCTGCCTGGTGGCCTTCGGGCCGGGGATCGACTACGGCATCGGCCTGGCCGGCGGGCTCAGGAGCATGTTCTTCGGCGGCGAAGGGATGTTTCTGGCCACGCTTTCGGGCACCGGCAGCGTGTGGATTCAGAGCCTGCCGTTCTCGCGCCTGGCCGAGCGGGTCATCGACGCCGCCGTCGGCATGGGCCGGCTGCGCCTCGGGGACGAGGGCTAGACAAAAAAAGGCCCGCCGGGAAGGGCGGGCCAAGGCATGGGAGCAATACCCATGAGGAGGACCCTAAGAAGGAGGTAAGTGATGAACACTCGTTTCCATAGACTGCATAAATATGGATTTGTTCCCGCAATTGTTTCTTTTTTGTTGTGATTGTGGTGGCATTATCGGCCCTGGCGTAGAACCGCTCTTTTCCTCACCTTCGAGGCCAGTGCCATGTCCCTTCCCCACGCCGAGGGCATCACCTACCCGGCCGAACTACAGCGAAAACTGCAGGCGGCCCTCCAGGCCAAAGGGCCCGGTTACCGTCCCCGCACCCGCCACCTGAACCCCGACGGCAGCCCCCGATACACCAACCGCCTGATCCTCGAAGACTCCCCCTACCTGCTCCAGCACGCCCATAACCCGGTGGATTGGTATCCCTGGGGGCCGGAAGCCTTCGCAAAGGCCAAAAGGGAGGACAAGCCGGTCTTTCTCTCCATCGGCTACGCCACCTGCCACTGGTGCCACGTGATGGAGGAACAGAGCTTCGAGGACCCGGAAATCGCCGCCATCCTCAACCGCCGTTTCGTGCCGGTCAAGGTGGACCGGGAGCAGCGTCCCGACGTGGACGCCGCCTACATGAGCGCGGTCCAGCTGCTCACCGGCCACGGCGGCTGGCCCCTGTCGGCCTTCCTGACCCCGGACGGCAGGCTGTTCTTCGGCGGCACCTATTTCCCGCCGGGGCAATTCAAAACGTTGTTGCTGCGCGTCGCCGAGGCCTGGAAATCCCGGCGTCGGGAGATCGAGGCCCAGGCCGGCAGCGTCGCCGAGGAAGTGGCGCGGCTGCAGCAGCCGGAGGGGCAGGCGGAGATCGACGCATCCCTGGTTCATCGCGCCATCGACGAAATCGTCGCCCGCTTCGATCCCCGCCACGGGGGTTTTGGCGATGCCCCCAAGTTTCCCAACGAGCCGTGGCTGGCCCTGCTCATCGACGAACTGTGGCGCAGTGACGATCCCAAGGTGCTGGAAGTGGTGCGCAAGACCCTCGGCGCCATGGCCCGCGGCGGCCTCTGCGACCAGGTCGGCGGCGGCTTTCACCGTTACAGCACCGATGCCGCCTGGCAGGTGCCCCACTTCGAGAAGATGCTCTACAACCAGGCCCAGCTCGGCCGCATCTACACCCACGCCGCCGCGATCACCGGCGACCGCTTTTTCGAACGCACCGCCCGCCTAACCTTCGACTACGTCCTGCGGGAGCTGACTGCCCCCGGCGGCGGCTTCTATTCGGCCACCGACGCCGACAGCGAAGGGGAGGAGGGCAAGTTCTTCCTCTGGACCCCAGCCGAAATCCGCGCCGCCCTGCCGCCGGCCGATGCCGAGCTGGCCATCGAAGTCTTCGGCATCACCGAAGCCGGCAATTTCGAGGGCAAGAACGTGCTTCACCTGCCCCGGCCCCTGGCAGAAATCGCCCGGGCCAGGGGAATGACCGAAGACGAACTGCTGACCCGGCTCGACCATGTCCTCCAGCGGCTGTACCGGGTGCGGCAACGGCGGGTGCCGCCCCTGCGCGACGACAAGCTCGTCACCGCCTGGAACGGCATGATGATCGCCGCCCTGGCCGAGGCCGCCCGCCTGCTCCACGAACCCGAATACCTGCTCGCCGCCCGCCGCGCCGCCGATTTCCTGTGGAAGCACCACCGCCGCGGCGGCCGGCTGCTGCGCGCCTCCCTGCACGGCCGCGCCGGGGGCGACGGCCTGCAGGAGGACTACGCCTTCCTCGCCGAGGGCCTGCTGGCCCTCTACGACATGAGCGCCAATCCGCTCTGGCTCGACCGCGCCCGGGAGCTTGCCGCCACCATGCTGGCCGAGTTCTGGGACGGAGCGCAGGGCGGCTTCTTCATGAACCGCGGCGGGGAAGAGCCGCTGATGGTGCGGCCCAAGGACCTCTACGACAGCGCCCAGCCCTCCGGCAACGCCGCCGCCGCCCGGGTGCTGGCCCGCCTCCAGCGCCGCGCCCCCCGGCTGGAATACCGAACCCGCCTGCGCCGGCTGGCCGCCGCCCTCGGGCTTTCAGTTCGCCGCAGTCCCACGGGGTTCGCCTGGCTGCTGCTGGCCCTGCGCGAGTTCGAACAGGGCGAAACCGGCCCGGTGCAGTGGGCCGCCCGCGGCCATGTCCGTGTCAGCGGCTTTTTACAGAGAGGGAAAGGCGTGGTCTGGCTCAGGATCGCCGACGGCTGGCACCTCAACGGCCCGGAACCGGGCGAAGACCGCATCCCCACCCGCCTGACCCTGGACTCACCCGCCTGCGGCTGGCGCCTGGGGCCGATCGCCTATCCTCCGCCCTGGGGTGTCGAAATGCTTGACAGCCGCCGGCCGCTGTCGCTGTATCAGGGCCGGGTCGAGCTGCGTTTCCGGGCTAATCTCGGGCAGGGCCCGTTGCCGCTGAAGCTGCGGCTGCAGGCCTGCGATGACCGGCAGTGCCTGGCGCCGGAGGCGGTGCGGCTTCAGGTGCCGGCGGTTCCCTGAGTTTGTCAGAATTTTTTACATCCGTCCCGCAGGCAAATGCCCCGCGCCCAAGGCGCGTGCCAGTAGCCATCTCGAGTCTTGCCCTGACCCTGGCATGGGGTGGGGCGGAGGCGGTGCCTGTCGCCGCCGATGTAGTACTGATCGTCGACGAATCCGGCAGTATGGGTGGTGAACATGCCTGGATTCCAGACATGGTCTCGGCTCTGGAAAGCGCTCTGAAGAGTGCCGGAGTCGGGGCCGGTGCCGACCCCAACCGCTACGCTTTGGTGGGCTTCGGGAGCAGCAGCCATGATCAACCTGGCGGATTGGTGCAGGAGCCTCACAAGCACACGTCCGGCAGCGACGACTGGTTTGCGGCTTCTGGCTTCACCAATCTTGATACCCCGCTTGTCACAGATGGCGCCACCGAAGACGGCTGGGCCGGGATCGACTTTTTCTTCGACAACTACACCCCGCGGGCCAACGCAGCCCTGAACGTCATCCTCATCACCGACGAGGACCGCGACAACACCGATAACACTTTGAGCTTCGCCGGCATCCAGAACCAGCTGACCGGGGCCAACTCCCTTCTGAACGCCGTGGTCAACTGCAATTTTGCCGGACCTTCCGGGGCCGCCTTGGGGGTGGATTCCAAGCGCAACGCCTATATTGCCGACGGCAATGGCGGATTCACCAAGGAAGGGAACGGTAGCAAGTCAGGCTTCTGTGCTAGAACAACCTTTGATGACTATGTAAAGCTCGCCTGGAATACGGGCGGGGCCGCCTGGGATTTGCAAAAGCTCCGGGCCGGCGGGGTGACCGCTGACTCGTTCACGAAGGCTTTCGTGGACCTCAAGGTGGCCGAGATTCAGCAACAGCCGCCGATCGGTCAACCAACCGTCCCCGAACCCGCCACCCTGGCCCTGTTCGGCCTGGGTCTTGCCGGACTGGGCTTCGGCCGCCGCAAGGCTCAAGTGTAAAATTTTCTTTACACGAACCGACAGCGCCCGCCCTCCGGCGGGCGTTTTTTTGGGTGGTGCGCCCGGCATGGGTGCGCCCCTGCGGGTGGAAGTCCCGCCATGAGCGATTTTGAACAGCCGCAGGCTCTGGTCCCGAGGCGGGCCGGACGGGAAGAAGGGTTTGACGATGGTGACATTCGACACGGCAAGGCTCTTGAGCCCGGGCGACCGGGGCGAACCGAGCCGCAGGCAGGCAAGCCTGCCCGCTCCTCGTGGCCGGGGACGGATCCTGAGTGTCCGGGTCTTCCTCCTTGGGTGCATGAAAGCCAGCGGAAAATCAGGCTCACGGGGACTGCGATATAATAACCGGCTCGTTGATTTGGATCTTCGGTCATGCCTGCAACATCCCCTTCTTCCCGCATCGGCTTCGTCAGCCTCGGCTGCCCCAAGGCGCTGGTGGACAGCGAGCGCATCCTCACCCGCCTGCGGGCGGAAGGGTACGAGATTTCCCCCACTTACGACCAAGCCGACCTGGTGGTGGTCAACACCTGCGGTTTCATCGAGGAGGCGGTGGCCGAATCCCTGGAGGCCATCGGCGAGGCCCTGGACGAGCACGGCCGGGTGATCGTCACCGGCTGTCTGGGGGAGCGGGCCGACAGGATCCGGGAACGCTTTCCCGGCGTGCTGGAGGTGACCGGTGCCCACGACTACCAGGGGGTGATGGCGGCGGTCCACAAACACCTGCCGCCGGCCCACGACCCCTTCACCAGCCTGGTGCCCCCGGAGGGAATCCGGCTGACGCCGCGCCACTACGCCTATCTGAAGATCTCCGAGGGCTGCAACCACAAATGCACCTTCTGCATCATCCCCTCCCTGCGCGGGCCTTTGGCCAGCCGGCCCGTGGGCGAGATGCTGCGCGAGGCCGAGCGGCTGGTGACGGCGGGGGTGCGGGAGATCCTGGTGATCTCCCAGGACACCAGCGCCTACGGTGCCGATCTCAAGTATCGAGAGGACGACTGGCGCGGGCGCCGCTTCCAGACCCGCCTGACCGATCTGGCCCGGGGGCTGGGGGAGCTGGGGGTGTGGGTGCGGCTCCACTACGTCTATCCCTATCCCCATGTGGACGAGGTGATCCCCCTGATGGCCGAGGGAAAGATCCTGCCCTATCTGGACGTGCCGCTGCAGCACGCCAGCTCCCGGATTCTCAAGTTGATGAAGCGTCCGGCCGATGCCGAGGACACGCTGCGGCGGATCGAGGCGTGGCGGCGGGTGTGTCCTGACTTGGTGCTGCGCAGCACCTTCATCGTCGGTTTCCCGGGGGAAACCGAGGCCGAGTTCGAGCAGTTGCTGGACTTCCTGCGGGAGGCCCGGATCGACCGGGTGGGGGCGTTCACCTATTCCCCGGTGGAGGGAGCGGCCGCCAACGCGCTGCCCGATGCGGTGCCGGAGCAGGTCAAGGAGGAACGGCTGGCACGGCTGATGGCGCTGCAGGCGGAGATCAGCGCTGCAAAGCTGGCCGCACGGGTCGGCCGGGTGGAGACGGTGCTGGTGGACAAGGTCGGCGAAGAAGGCGCCATCGCCCGAAGCTATGGCGATGCCCCGGAAATCGACGGGGTGGTGGTAATCGAAGACGGCCGGGAGCTGCGCCCCGGCCGGTTCGTGAAGGTGGAGATCACCGCTTCCGGCGATCACGATCTGTGGGCGCGGCTTCTGCCCTGATACCGGGACCATCCCAGCAAGCCGAGGCCAGCGCCAAACAGAAAAGCTACTGGTGGTTCCGGAACCGGATCGACTTCGATCCAGTCGTTGGCGCAGGCCATCGTCCAGTGGACGTTGAATTTCTGTCCCCACAGCGAGGGATCGAAGACCGAAACGTCGATAGCGGTTTCAATCACATAATGATCGCCAGCGAATTTGCCTAACTGGGTGATCTCGTTGTCGTTGTAAAGGGCCTTCTGATAAACCATTCTGGCAGTTCCTTTGTGTTCCCCCGATTTGACAGTCGCCGGATGCGCGGATTTGTACGATGAGCTGCCGGATGGATCGTGGTTGTCAGGGGCGGTCCAGAGCCCGTAATTCCATTCGGTGACCTGATATATCTCGCCGGCTGAGCCCAGCCCGCCGCGGGGATTGCTCATATCTCCCAGGACCACGATGCCGTATTCGAAGCTGTCGTCGTCACCGAAATCGATGGCGATGTCGCCGGCGGGCCATTTACTGGAATACGGGCCCAACCCGGTCACGATGGCGACGTACAGCGTGCCACTGTCGAGTTCCACATAGATGGCTTCGGCATCGTAATTCTGGCCGCCATAGCCCGGGTTCAGGTAATTCGTGTTTTGATCCTCGATAGTGGACGAGGTCGTATTGCGTAGCGGCTGCCAGTCGCCGGCTTTGCCCTGGGGGGTGGCGATCCAGTCGTTCAGATCGCCATCAATTGTGATGGCCCGTACCGGCGTCTGCATCAACAAAAGCAACGCGGTCAGCCAGCGGATTATGTGATGGTGTTTCATTTGGCACTCCTAGAAATTCATCCTGAGTCTCTGAGTGCCCTCTATCCTCAAGTTTCAAATAAGCATGAATTATGCCGTCTTTACAACGCATTGGTTTGCTTGTAATTTTTTGCTGGCAAGCAAGCTGCTTGTCAATTTTTCTGACAATTCCTGTCCAGCTGAAACCACAGTCGTAACAGGGCGGAAATATCTTCTTCGTCATGACCCTCGGCCATCAGGCGGCGGTAGTCTGCCAGGGTCTTTTCGGTCAAAGGCAGCGGAACGTCCAGGTTTTGCGCCATCTCCCGGCAGATGTTGAGATCCTTGTGGTGCAGGGACAGCTTGAAGCCGGGCTCGAAGCTGCCGCGGATCATGGTCGGGCCGCGCTTTTCCAGGAACCAGTTGCCCGCCGCGCCCTTGGAGACCACGTCGATGACCTTGTCCAGATCCAGGCCCAGGGCGCGCCCGAAGGCCAGCGCCTCGCACACGGCCTGGTTGATGCCGGCGCATAGCACCTGGTTGACTGCCTTGGTGGCCTGTCCCGCACCCACGTCGCCCATGTGGGCGATGCGGCCGCCGACCGCTTCCAGCACCGGGCGGACCTTTTCCAGGGTGTCCGCATCGCCGCCCACCATGACCGCCAGGGTGCCGGCTCTGGCGCCCTCGACGCCGCCGGAAACCGGGGCGTCGAGAAAATCGCCGCCGCCGGCGCGGATCTTCGCCGCCGCCAGACGGGCGGTCTCGCTGCTGACGGTGGAGTAGTCGATCACCACCGTGCCCGGTCGCAGCCCCGGCAGCAGGGCGGCGATGCTTTCGAGCACGTCGGCGTTGGCGGAGACGCACAGGCAGACCACGTCACAGCGGCGGGCCAGATCGTCCGGATCGGCAGCTTTGGTCACGTCCAGTTCCTTCGCCAGCTCGGCCGCCTTGGCCGGGGTGCGGTTCCACACCGCGGTCAGCAGCCCGGCCCGGGCCAAGTTGCGGGCCATGGGGGCGCCCATGGCGCCGAGGCCGATGAAACCGGTTTGCAGCGTCATCTTCAGTCCTCCAGGTAGGTGTAGCCGTTGAGGCCGGAAACCAGTTCATTTTCGAAGGCGCGGCGCCGGGCCGGGGGCAGTTCGGCCTCGGCCAGTTTCTTGCGGAAGGCCCGTTGCAGGGCTTCGGGCGGAATGTGGACGTAGCGGAGCAGGTCGCAGGCCAGATCGCCCCGCAGCGGTTCTTTCAAATGCCAGTGGCCCTCTTCGTCCAGTTCCACGTTGACCGAGTGGGTGTCCCCGAACAGGTTGTGCATGTCGCCGAGGATTTCCTGGTAGGCGCCCACCAGGAAGAAACCGAGCAGATAGCGCTCGCCGGGGGCGATGGCGTGCAGGGCCAGGGTGGTCTCGACGCTCTGGCGGTCCACGTAGCGGTTCAGGGTGCCGTCGGAATCGCAGGTCAGGTCCATGATGCGGCCGCGGCGCGTTGGCGGCTCGTCCAGGCGCTGCAGCGGCACCACCGGGAAGATCTGGCCGATGGCCCAGGCGTCGGGCAGGGACTGGAACACCGAGAAGTTGCAGAAGACCTTGTCGGCGAGGCGGTCGTTGAGATGGTCGAGGAGGTCGCGGTGGGCGCGCAGGTGGATGTCGAGGCGTTCGCGCACCCGGCGGGCGACGATCTGGCTGAGTTGTTCGGCCTCGGCCAGCTGGGCCAGGGTGAGCTTGCCCTGGGTATAGAGGGTGCGGGCCTCCTGGAGGTCGAACCAGGCGTCGTGGAAGGTGGCCACCGGACCGTCGTGGTCGAGGCGGTCGAGGGCGCGGCGCAGGTCCGCCAGCACCGCCGGGGTGTCGTCGGTGGCCGGTGGCGGCGTGGCGGGAACCGTCTCCACCTCAGTGACGTCGGTGATCAGCACCGCGTGATGGGCGGTCAGTGACCGGCCCGATTCGGTGACGAGATCGGGATGGGGCAGATCCGCCTCGGCGCAGATCTCGGCGAAAGCGCGCACCAGGGTGTGGGCGTATTCCTCCAGGGTGTAGTTGACCGAGCAGAAGTCGTTGGAGCGCGTGCCTTCGTAGTCGACCCCCAAGCCGCCGCCGCCATCGACACAGGTGACGGGAACGCCGAGACGGCGCAGCTCGGCATAGTAACGCCCGGCCTCGCGCAAGGCCTTCTTGAGCTCGTGGATGTCGGTGACCTGGGAGCCGACGTGGAAATGCATCAGGGTGAGCCAGTCCAGGCGGCCGTGGCTTTGCAACGTTTCCACCAGGGCCAGCACCCCGGCGGGGGGCAGTCCGAACTTGGCCTTCTCGCCGCCGCTGTTCTGCCATTTGCCGGAGGTGACCGAAGCCAGCCGCAGCCGCACCCCCAGACGCGGTTCGATGCCCAGGGCCTCGCTCTCGGCCAGGATCAGGTCCAGCTCGGAGGACTTTTCCACCACGATGTGCATGTCCAGTCCCAGCTGGCGGCCGATGAGGGCCAGGCGGACGTAGGCGCGGTCCTTGTAGCCGTTGCAGATGACCCGCGTGCCCCGGGGGGCCAGCGCCAGCAGGGCCAGCAGCTCCGGTTTGCTGCCGGCCTCGAGGCCGATGCGGGGGACGGGGGCGTGGAGGATCGCCTCCACCACGCTGCGCTGCTGGTTGACCTTGATGGGATAGACCGGCGTGTAGGTTCCCCCATAGCCGTATTCGCCGCAGGCGGCGGCGAAGGCTTGCGACAGCCGTACCACCCGGTCGCGGAGGATGTCGGTGAAGCGTACCAGCACCGGCAGGGCCAGTCCCTCGCGCTCAGCGGCGGCGGCCACCTCCGCCAGGGGGATCTCGCCTCGGGCCGGATCGCGCCAGGGACGGGCGGTCAGGCGACCCTTGGCGTCGATGTCGAAATAGCCGTCGCTCCAGTGGGGGAGGGCGTAGGTCTCGCTCGTGTCCCGCAGGCTCCAGCCCATGGGCCTCAGGGCAGGTATTTGATCGCCGCGACCACCAGGCCGCCGACGGTGAGGGTGGTGGCGAAGGACCAGCGCATGAAGCGTTCGAAGCGGGCTTCCCAGCTTTCCATGTGCCGCTCCAGCGAATCCATGCGGGTTTCCATGAGCTCCATGCGCTTCTCCATGAGCTCCATGCGGTTTTCCATGAGCGCCATCCGCTTCTCGATTTGCTCGAAGCGCTTCTCGACCTGTTCGAAACGCTGTTCCATCAGCCGGAAGCCGTGCTCCATCAGCTCCCGTTGATGCTTGAGCTCCTCTTCCAGACGCACCAGCCGTTCGCGCAGTTCCAGGTCGTGCCTCACGGTGGCCTGAACCGGGGAGATCCGGGCATCGACTTCTTCGCGGATCAGCTTGCGGATCTGTTCGAGGTCTTCGTGAGCGAGCGCCATGGTGGTGACAGCGTTGAACGTTGGAGCGATTATATCAGACCGCAGGACAGGGGATTCGTGCGCTGCGGGCGGCGGTTATAATAGGCCGGATCGTTTGCAACCGAGGCCATCATGACCGACACACGCGAAAAGGAAATCGTTCTCACCGGCATCACCACCACCGGCACCCCCCACCTGGGCAACTACGTGGGCGCCATCCGGCCGGCTATCGAGGCCAGCCGTGATCCCAACGTCAAGCCGTTCTATTTCCTCGCCGACTACCATGCCCTGATCAAATGCCAGGAACCGGCGCGGATCAAACAGTCCACCCTGGAGATCGCCGCCACCTGGTTGGCGCTGGGGCTCGACACCGACAATGCGGTGTTCTACCGCCAGTCGGACGTGCCGGAGATCACCGAGCTGGCCTGGATTCTCAGCTGCGTCACCGCCAAGGGGCTGATGAACCGGGCCCACGCCTACAAGGCGGCGGTGCAGGAGAACTTAGACAAGGGGGAGAAGGACCCGGACAAGGGTATCACCATGGGGCTGTACTGCTACCCGATCCTCATGGCCGCCGATATCCTGCTGTTCAAGGCCAACAAGGTCCCGGTGGGAAAGGACCAGATCCAGCACATCGAGATGGCCCGCGACATCGCTGCCCGTTTCAATCACATCTACGGCCGCTATTTCGTGCTGCCCGAGGCGGTGATCCAGGAGGAAACCGCGGTGCTGCTGGGACTGGACGGGCGCAAGATGAGCAAAAGCTACGACAACACCATTCCGATCTTCGCCCGGGAAAAGCGCCTGCGCAAACTGATCATGAAGATCAAGACCAACTCCCTGCCGCCGGAGGCGCCCAAGGACCCGGACACCTGCACCCTGTTCAGCATCTACCAGGCCTTCGCCACCAAGGAGGAGGTCGAGGCGCTGCGCAAACGCTACCAGGAAGGCATTGCCTGGGGCGAGATGAAACAGCTGCTGTTCGAATATATCAACGCGCACATCAAGGATGCCCGGGCTCGCTATGAGGCGCTGATCCAGCATCCGGAGCGGATCGAGCAGGTGCTGCGTCAGGGCGGCGAGCGGGCGCGGGAAGTGGCCCGGCCCTTCATGCGCGAGATCCGCGAGGCGGTGGGCATCGCGCCGCTGGCCTGAGGCTATGCGATTCTGGGATCGGCTCGCCGAGGAGCGCATTCAGGAGGCCATGGCCCAGGGTGCGTTCGACGACCTTCCCGGTGCCGGAAAGCCGCTGCCGGAGGATGATTTGCCCGGAGTGCCGCCGGAATTGCGCATGGCCTACCGGATCCTCAAGAACGCCGGTTACGTCCCGGAGGAAGTGCAGCTGCGGCGTGAGATCGCCGATGTCCACCGGCTGCTGGCCGAGGGACTGGCCAGTGAATCCCTCGCCACCGACGCCCGCCGCCGCCTGAAGCTGCTCCTGCAACGGCTCGGGGAGCTGCGCGGGGGCAATCTGCTGTTGCAGGAGCGTTATCTGCAGGCGCTGGCCGAGCGCCTGGGCAACGAAGGTGAACGTTGAATTTCAGTACCGCCGGAGCCGCTGGCTGGTCTACGCGTTATAATTGATTGTTTGATCAGCGCCCTCCATCCTTGTGGGGCGGTTCCATAACCGACTTGAAGGAGTGACATGGCAGAACACGCAAGCTGGCAGCTGGGCATCGAAGGCTTCACCTACGCCGATCTCTACGACCCCCACCGTCTCAAGGATCTCGCCGCCGCCTTCGACCGTCACGTGGAGGCGCGCGATCCGGGACTGCTGCGCGAGTTCGACGAATACCGTGCCTGTCGGGGGGAGGGCATGGCACCGGAGCAGGTTTCCGACCTGCTGGTGCGCATGGCTCCTTACCTGGGGGGTTTCGTCGCCCGCCTGTTCCACATCGAGGACGCCCGCAGGCGGCAGATGGAAAAGGTGGTGGAAGAGGTGCGCACCGTGCTGCGCTACCGCGATGCCATCGTCACCAAAGCCGCGCCCAAGCGCTTCAAGCGCGAGAAACCGGAGAACTGGGACGTCGCCGCCCTCCGGGACCGTTTCCAGGCGTTGCTGGAGGCCCTGGGCGACGACCTGAAAGACCGCGAGCGGGTCGTGGCCGGGCTGGCGCTCCAGCTTCAGGATCTGAGCGAGGAAGCGGCGCGGCTGGCGGAAAGCGGTGATCTCAGCCCGCTGGAAGATCAGGTCGCCGTCCTGCGCCGGCGTCTCCAATCCCATCCCGGGGCTGCGCGCCTGTTCGCCGAAGAATTGCGACAGGAAGATGCGGCTTTGATCGAGTCGCTCCACGATCTGGTGCTGCGCTGGACCTTCGCCGCCACCCGTCATCCCGAACTGCAACGGGAAGTGGCCGGCTGGATCAGCTTCCGGACCCCGGCCCGCACCGACGTCAACCATCTGGTCCCCCACGCGCTGGTGGACAAGGGGGCCTATCAAGCCTGGGCCACGCCAGAAGGCCATTATCGCCGCCGCGATGGCTTCCACCTTACCGACAACCGCTACCGCAACCTGCGTCCGGTGCTCTACGAGGTGGACCACTGCATCTACTGCCACGAGCGCGACACCGATTCCTGCGCCAAGGGGATGCGCGACAAGAAGAAGGGCGGTTACAAGACCGGCCCCTTCGGCAACCCGGTCACCGGCTGCCCGCTGGGGGAGAAGATCTCCGAGATGCACTGGGTCAAGCGCCAGGGGGACGACATCGGCGCCCTGGCCCTGATCATGGTGGACAACCCCATGTGCCCCGGCACCGGCCACCGCATCTGCAACGAGTGCATGAAGGGCTGCATCTACCAGAAGACCGAGCCGGTCAATATCCCCGAGATCGAGACCAACGTCCTCACCGACGTCCTCCACCTGCCCTACGGTTTCGAGATCTACGACCTGTTGACCCGCTGGAACCCGCTCAACGTCAGGCGTCCCTACCAGCTGCCCTACAACGGCAAGAACGTGCTGGTGGTGGGGATGGGGCCGGCCGGCTACACCCTGGCCCACTATCTGGCCAACGAGGGCTTCGGGGTGGTCGGTGTCGACGGCCTCAAGATCGAGCCCTTGCCTAGGGAATTGGTGGGGGATCTGGAAACCCCGCCGCAGCCGATCGAGAACTTCGATACGCTCTACGAGGACCTGGCCGACCGGGTGATGCTCGGCTTCGGCGGGGTGGCCGAGTACGGCATCACCGTGCGCTGGGACAAAAACTTCCTCAAGGTGATCTACCTGAGCCTGGCGCGGCGCCGCACCTTCCGCTGCTACGGCGGGGTGCGCTTCGGCGGCACCCTGACCATCAACGAGGCCTGGGATCTGGGCTTCGACCACATCGCCATCGCTGCCGGGGCCGGCAAGCCTACCATCATCCCCCTCAAGAACAATCTCATCCGCGGCATCCGCAAGGCCTCCGATTTCCTCATGGCGCTGCAGCTGTCCGGGGCGGCCAAGTTCTCCTCCCTGGCCAACCTGCAGGTGCGCCTGCCGGCGGGGGTCATCGGCGGGGGGCTGACCGCCATCGACACCGCTACCGAGCTGATGGCCTACTATCCGGTGCAGGTGGAGAAGATCCTGCAGCGCTACGAAAAGCTGGTGGCAGAGCGGGGCGAGGAGGCCGTGCGCGGCTGTTACGACGCCGAGGAGCTGCAAATCCTCGACGAGTTCCTGGAGCACGGCCGCGCCGTCCGCGCCGAGCGTGAGCGCGCCGAGGCCGAAGGCAGGCAACCGGATTTCCTGCCGCTGCTGAACCGGTGGGGCGGGGTGACGGTGTTCTACCGCCGCGGCATGCGCAATTCGCCCGCCTACCGCGAGAACCACGAGGAAATCCGCGAGGCCCTGGAGGAGGGCATCCTCCTGGCCGAGGGCATGAGCCCCCTGGAGGCGGTGCCGGACCAGTACGGTCATCTCAAGGCAGTCAAGTTCCAGAAGATGGCCGAGGTCGACGGCCGCTGGCAGGCCACCGACGAGGTGGTGGAAGTGCCGCTGCGTACCCTGATGGTCGCCGCCGGCACCTCGCCCAACACCCTGTACGAGGAGGAGCATCCCGGCACCTTCGAGATGCAGGGCAGGTTCTACAAACCCTTCGTGCCCGAATGGGTCGATCACGTTCCGGCTCTCAAACCGGTGGAAGACGATTTCCTCTGGCCCAAGATCAGTCGGCCAGCGCCCTTCACCTCCTACCAGCGTTACGGCAAGTTCATCACCTTCTACGGCGACAACAATCCGATCTACGCCGGCAACGTGGTGCGGGCGATGGCCTCGGCCAAAGACAGCTATCCCCATATCGTGCGCCTGTTCCAGGGTGAGCTGGAAACGCTCGATCCAGCCGCCCAGCCCGAGCGCGACCGGGCCTGGGCCGGGTTCCGCGCCAAGCTGGACGATCTCCTCCTGGCCCACATCGTCGAGGTCATCCGCCTGACCCCCAACATCGTCGAGATCGTGGTCAAGGCGCCGATGGCGGCCAAGCATTTCGCTCCGGGGCAGTTCTACCGCATCCAGAACTTCGAGTCCCAGGCGCCGCTGCGCCACGGCACCCGTCTGGCGTCCGAGGGCCTGGCCCTGACCGGCGCCTGGGTGGACAAGGAACGGGGCATCGTGTCCCTGATCGTGCTGGAGATGGGCAGCTCCTCCAAGCTCTGCGGTCTGTGGCAGCCGGGCGATTCCCTGGTGGTGATGGGGGTGACCGGCGCCCCCACCGAGATCCCCTCCGGGCGCACGGTGCTGCTGGTGGGCGGTGGCCTGGGCAACGCGGTGCTGTTCTCCATCGGCAAGGCCCTGAAGGCGGCGGGCAACCAAGTGCTGTACTTCGCCGGTTACCGCAGGTCTTCTGACGTGTTCAAGGTGCGGGAGATCGAGGAGGCCTCCGACGTCATCGTCTGGGCGGTGGACGACCTTCCCGGCAACGAGCCGATCCGGCCCACCCGGCCCCAGGACAAAACCTTCAAGGGCAACATCGTCGAGGCCATGCTGGCTTACGCCAAGGGCGATCTGGGACCGACGCCGATCCACTTCGACGACGTGGATCATCTGATCGTCATCGGTTCCGACCGCATGATGAAGGCGGTCAAGGAGGCCCGCTACGGGGTCCTGGCCCCGTACCTGAAGCGGCAGCACAGCGCCATCGGCTCCATCAACTCGCCGATGCAGTGCATGCTCAAGGGCGTCTGCGGCCAGTGCCTGTGCCGCCACGTGGACCCGGAAACCGGCAGGGAATACTTCGTCTATTCCTGCTACAACCAGGATCAGGAGCTGGATCGGGTGGACTTCGACCACCTCCACGCCCGCCTGCGCCAGAACACGGTGCAGGAGAAGCTCACCGACCTGTGGCTGGATTATGTGCTGGAGAACCCGGCCGGCTGAACCGGGTCGAAGAATGTTTGTTCACAACGAGCGAGTGAAGTGGTTATGAATAGCGAGGTGACCCTGCAAGTGGAATACAAGAAATACGTCTGTGTGGTCTGCGGCTACATCTATGACGAATCCGAAGGCGACCCCGACAGCGGCCTGCCGCCGGGAACCCGTTTCGAGGACATTCCCGACGACTGGGTCTGCCCGGAATGCGGCGTGACCAAGGACGATTTCGAGCCTCTGGAGGAGTAAGTCTCAGAAAAGGCTTAACTTATCCGGGAAAATCGTTAAAATACGCCGATTGACCTGGGACTTGACAGTTTGATTCAACCTTCGGAACTAACGGGAGAGACAGCGATTTATGGTGACGATTCGTCTGGCGCGCGGCGGCGCGAAGAAACGGCCCTTCTACCACGTGGTGGTGGCTGACAAGCGGGCCAAGCGCGACGGCCGCAACATCGAGCGGCTCGGCTATTTCAACCCACTGGCCGAGGGCGGAGACGACCGCCTGCGGCTGGATATGGAACGGCTGGCGTACTGGCAGAACCAGGGCGCGCAGCTGACCGACCGGGTCAAGAGCCTGCTCAAGGAATGGCGCAAGATGCAAAGCGCCCAGCAGGAGGCTTGAGGGCGGCAGCGGATCGGGAGATCCTCCTCGGAGAGATCTCCGGTGTATTCGGTGTGCGCGGGTGGGTGAAGGTCTATTCCCACACCCAGCCGCGCGAAAACATTTTGTCCTATTCCCCCTGGCGCCTGCGCCACCGCGGTGAAACCCGCCAGGTCAGGCTGCTGGAGGGGCGGTGCCAGGGAAAGACGGTGGTGGCCCGCCTCGAGGGTGTCGAGAGCCGCGAACAGGCCGAAGCCCTGCGCGGGGCCGGGGTTTTCGTGACCCGCAGCCAGCTGCCGCCGTTGCCGGCAGGTGAATACTACTGGCACGACCTCATCGGCCTGGAAGTGCGGGATGTGGAAGGCCGGGTGCTCGGGCGGGTGATCCGCCTGATGGAAACCGGCGCCAACGACGTCCTGGTTCTGGAAGGGCCGGAAGGCCGGGAGATCCTGGTTCCCTGGATTCGCGATCGAGTCATCCGCCGGGTGGACCTGGAAGCCGGCGTGATCGAGGTGGACTGGGATCCGGATTACTGAGCCGGAAGCGGACCGATGCGTTTCGACGTCGTCACCCTGTTTCCGCAGATGATCGTGGAGGCGAGCCGCTACGGGGTGACCGGGCGGGCGCTGGAGCGGGGCCAGGCGGAACTGGTGACTTGGAATCCGCGCGATTTCACCCGCGACCGCCACCGCACCGTGGACGACCGTCCCTACGGAGGCGGTCCAGGGATGGTGATGAAGGCCGAGCCGCTGCGGGCGGCCATCCGCGCGGCGCGGGAAGCCGACGCCAGGCCAGCCCGGGTGGTCTACCTTTCGCCTCAGGGGCGGAAGCTGGATCAGGCCGCCGTCGAGACCTTCTCCCGGCGGGCACGGATGATCCTGGTGGCCGGGCGGTACGAGGGAGTAGACGAGCGCCTGGTGGAAAGCGAGATCGACGAGGAATGGTCGATCGGCGACTATGTCCTCTCCGGCGGCGAGCTGGCGGCGCTGGTGGTGATCGATGCGGTGACCCGCCTGCTGCCGGGGGTGCTGCACCACGAGGAGTCGGCGCGGCAGGATTCGCACGTGGCGGGGTTGCTGGATCATCCCCACTACACCCGCCCGGAGGAGATCGACGGCCGGCGGGTGCCGCAGGTATTGCTCAGCGGCGACCACCAGGCCATCGCCCGCTGGCGTCTCAAGCAGGCCCTGGGCCGGACCTGGCTGCGGCGGCCTGACCTGCTGGCGCGCCTGGAACTGGACGAAACCCGGCGGCAGCTTTTGGAAGAATTCAAGACAGAGATGACAACTCAAGGGGACGACGATGAGCAACATCATTGAACAACTGGAACAGGAACAGCGCGAGAAGCTGGGCAACAAACCGATTCCCGAATTCGGTCCCGGCGACACCGTGGTGGTGCAGGTCAAGGTGAAGGAAGGCAACCGGGAGCGGCTGCAGGCCTTCGAAGGAGTGGTGATCGCCAAACGCAACCGTGGCCTCAATTCTGCCTTCACAGTACGCAAGGTCTCCCACGGCGAAGGGGTCGAGCGGGTCTTCCCGCTCTACAGCCCGCTGGTGCAGGAAATCAGCGTCAAGCGCCGCGGTAAGGTGCGCCGCGCCAAGCTGTACTACCTGCGCGAACGGCGCGGCAAGGCGGCCCGCATCAAGGAAAAGATCTGAAAGCCGGCTCGCAGGTGAAAACGGGTGCCTCAGGCGCCCGTTTTTCGTAAGTGACGGCCTTTCTTCTCCGGACTCCCAGCGGTCTGCTGCAAGTCCAGGTGGAGGGCGGTGCCGTGACCGGCCTGTCGTGGCGGCCGCAGGCGGACTGCAGGGAAAGGGCGGTGGATACCGCTTCGGTTCATCGCATCCTGCAGGGGCTGCGGTATTATTTCGAAACCGATCCCGCCTGCCGTTTCGACTTTCCCCTGCGGCTTACCGGAACCCCCTTTCAGCACCGGGTCTGGGGCACGCTGCTGGGCATCCCCGCCGGCCAGGTGCGCACCTACGGCGCGTTGGCCGCGCAGCTGCGGACTTCGCCCCGGGCGGTGGCGGCCGCCTGCCGGGCCAACCCCTGTCCGGTGGTGGTGCCCTGCCACCGGGTGGTCGCCGCCACCGGGCCGGGGGGCTATTGTGGCGCCACGCGGGGTCCGCACCTTAAAATCAAGAAATGGTTGCTTGCACACGAGGGCTGGCATGGCTGAAGACAATGCGGCACTGATCCAGCGTTTCGTCGATGCCCTGTGGCTGGAGGAGGGGCTGAGCGCCAACACCCTGGCGGCCTACCGCAGCGACCTGAAGCGGTTCGCCGCCTGGCTCGACAAGCCCTTGCCCGAGGCGGGCCAGGGCGACATCGCCGCCTATCTGGGCCAGCGTCTCCACGACGGCGCCAGCCGCCGGACCAGCGCCCGCCTGTTGTCGAGCCTGCGCAAGTTCTACCGCTATCTGGTGCGCGAACGTCTGCTGGAGGCCGATCCCTGTTCCGGGATCGAATCTCCCTATCTGGGGCGCAGCCTGCCGGCTTCCCTGAGCGAGGCTGAAGTGGAGCGGCTGCTGGAGGCGCAGGACGTGACCGATCCCCTGGGACTTCGGGATCGCTGTATGCTGGAAGTCCTGTATGCCACGGGACTGCGGGTGTCGGAACTGACCGGACTGCGTTTCGAGCAGATGGATCTGCAGCAGGGGCTGGTGCGCGTCTTCGGCAAGGGCAGCAAGGAGCGGCTGGTGCCGCTGGGGGAGGAGGCGCTGGCCTGGCTGGTGCGATATCTGCAGGAGGGGCGGCCGCTGATCCTCAGGGGGCGGTCGGCGGAGGCGGTATTCGTCACCCACCGCGGCGGGGCCATGACCCGCCAGGCCTTCTGGCAGCTGATCAAGCGCTACGCCCGCAAGGCCGGCATCGACAAACCCTTGTCACCCCATACCCTGCGCCATGCCTTCGCCACCCACCTGCTCGACCACGGAGCCGATCTGCGGGTGGTGCAGCTGCTGTTGGGCCACAGCAGCCTGTCCACCACCCAGATCTATACCCATGTGGCCCAGGCGCGCCTGAAGGCGCTGCACGAGCGTTTCCATCCCCGGGGCTAGCCTGGAGTCATTCCTGGTCTTGCGGCCAGTGGATGCGGATCTTGGTCTGGTCGCGCAGCTGCTGCAGGTATTCCTTGAAGGTCAGAAGGCCGAACAGGCGGGCCAGATTGGTCCGCAGCGCCTTTTTCTCCTGCGGGGACAGCGCGGCATAATTTCCCGGCTGCACTTCGACGACCTGGATAAGCGCCTGGCGGCCGTCGGGCAGGGCAGCGCTGACGAACACGGGCCTGTCGCCGGGTTTGGGGGCTTTGAACACGGTTTCCATGACCGGGGCCAGCTCAGCCGGTGGGGCGCTGCGGGTAAGGCTGGCGGTCTTCACCTTCGTCTGGGTCTGGGCGGCCAGTTGCGCCAGGGTTTCCCCCTGCTGCAGCCGCGCCAGCCAGTCCTTGGCCTGCTGCGCCAGCTGCTGGCGGGCCTTTTGGCGTTTCAGTTCGGTGACGATCCGGTCGCGCACCTTTTCCAAAGGCAGTGACTGGGCCGGTTGGTGTTCCTTGACCCGCAGGACCACGACGGTGCCGTCGTCCAGTTCGACAGGCTCGCTGTTGTTGCCTTCGAGCACCTCCGCGCTGAAGGCGGTGGCGCGTACTTTGGAATTGGCAGCGATGCCTTCCCCTTGATCGCGGGTGAACGGGGGCGTGGTCTGGATCTTCAGTCCCAGGGCTTCTGCGGCCGGTTCCAGGCTCTGGGGGTTCTCGTAGGCGAGCTGGGCCAGTTGCTCTCCCAACTCATAGAACTTGGCTTCCGCCTTCTGGCGCTTGATCGCCTGGGCGATTTCGTCCTTGACCACTTCGAAGGGCTTGACCCTGGCCAGCTTGATCTCAGTCACCTGGATCAGGTGATAACCGAAGGGGGTTTCCACCGGTTCGGAAATCTCCCCCTTGGGCAGGGAGAAAGCGGCCTGCTCGAAATTCTTCTCCATCAGCCCCTTGCGCACGAAGCCCAGATCCCCGCCTTTGGCCTTGGAGCCGGGATCATCGGAAACTTCCTTGGCCACGTGCACGAAATCCTCACCCTGAAGCAACCGTTGGCGTACGGCCTTGGCCTTCTCCAGGGCCTGTTGTTTCTCCTCCGGAGAAGCATCCTGTTTGACTGCGATCAGGATGTGGCGGATGCGGCGTTCTTCCGGGGTGGTGAAGGCCTGTTGCTGCTCCTCGTAGTACTGGCGCAGTTCATCCTCTGTGGGCTGGATGGTCCTGGCGATGTCGTCGATGGACAGCTTGACGTATTCGACCGCCACCTTCTCGGGGGTTTGGAACTGGTCGCGGTGGGCGTTGTAATAGGCCTGGATCTCGGCGTCGCCGACCTCGATCCCTTCCTCGGGCAATGGCAGGATCAGATAGGCGATTTTGCGCTGTTGATTCTGCAGCTGATAGAAGCGCTTCGCCTCGGCTTCGGTGGCGAAGGCGGAGTCGGTGATGCTGCGGCGCAGCTGTTCCATCAGCAGGGTGCGGCGCACCTGAGCGACGAAGGCGGTGGTGGTCAGGCCCTGGCCGGCCAGCAGGCGCTGGTATTTTTCCTCGTCAAAGCGGCCGTCGGTCTGGAAGAAGGGCAGGTTGCGGATGAACTGGGCCACCTGGGCGTCGCTGACCGCCAGTTTTTTCTCCACCGCGGCCTGGAACAGCACCTCGTCGTCGATGAGGCGTTCGAGGGCCTGTTTTTTCAGTTCTTCCTCCGGATACTGATCGGCGAAGCGGGCGTACTGGTTCTCGTACAGGCGCAGGAGGTCGCGCTCGAAGAACTCCCGGTCGCCGACCACGGCGATGGGTTTCTCCCGGCCGGTGTCGAAGTAGTTCTGAATACCCCAGAGGGCGAAGGGGACGATGATGAGAATCAGGATGATCCAGGTAAAGATGCCCTGGGCGCGGTCTCGGATCGTTTGCAGCATCGGTGAATCCTTGGTTCCAAACGACGGATACAAAAAACCCCGCGGTTAAGCGGGGCTTGAAGAATATGGCGGAGCGGACGGGACTCGAACCCGCGACCCCCGGCGTGACAGGCCGGTATTCTAACCAGCTGAACTACCGCTCCGGGAACTGGTGGGTGCTGCAGGGATTGAACCTGCGACCCTCGCCTTGTAAGGGCGATGCTCTCCCAGCTGAGCTAAGCACCCCCTCAACGAGTTAATTATTGTACTGCATCTTTCAGCGTTTTGCCAGGCTTAAATGCAGGAATTTTTGCCGCCTTGATGACCATCGGCTCACCGGTGCGCGGATTGCGGCCCTGACGCTCGGCCCGCTCCTTGATGGTGAAGGTGCCGAAGCCGATCAGGGTGACGCTGTCCCCCTTCTTCAGCGCTTCGGTGACGGTGTCGATGAAGGCGTCCACGGCACGGGCGGCGTCGGCCTTGGTCAGATTGGCCTTGTCGGCAACGGCGTCGATCAATTCGGATTTGTTCATGGATCCCCCTTGAGATGAAAATTTAGCGAACGATTGCGTGCGATCAGCGGTAGGGCTTGCGCTGCCGAGGATTTATAGCAGCCTGCCCATAGCCCGTCAAGCATGGACCCGCATGGAGAACGCCTGAGCGGCCTTCCCTGGCCGTAGGCGGGCTGTTGGCCCGGAAGCGACAGGCAGAGCGTCGGCCCTCAGTGAGCCGTCACCGTTTTGGGGTTGCGCCTGCCTTTGGTCTTGGCCTGCGGGGCTTCGACCTTGGGTTCCAGTGGCGTGGGTTGGTATTCCAGCGCCTTGGCCAGCACCTCGTCGATCCAGCGGACCGGCACGATTTCCAGATTCTGCTTTATGTTTGCCGGAATCTCCGCCAGGTCCTTTTCGTTCTCCCGGGGGATGACGACGGTGCGGATACCGCCGCGGTGGGCCGCCAGCAGCTTTTCCTTCAGGCCGCCGATGGGCAGGACTTCGCCGCGCAGGGTGATCTCGCCGGTCATGGCCACGTCGCAGCGTACCGGGATGCCGGTCAGGGCCGAGACCAGGGCGGTGCACATGCCGATGCCGGCGCTGGGACCGTCCTTGGGCGTCGCCCCTTCGGGGACGTGGATGTGCATGTCCTTGGTGTGATAGAAGTCCGGGTCGATACCCAGCACTTCGGCGCGGCTGCGGACCACGGTGATGGCCGCCTGGATCGACTCCTGCATCACGTTGCCGAGCTTGCCGGTGTAGATCTGCTTGCCCTTGCCGGGAACCGCCACCGCCTCGATGGTGAGCAGTTCGCCGCCGACCTCGGTCCAGGCCAGCCCCGTGACTTGCCCTACCTGATTGGATTCCTCGGCGCGGCCGTAGCGGTAGCGGGGGACGCCCAGGTATTTCTCCAGGTTGCGGGCGGTGATCCGCACCGGCCCCTTGGTCGGTTTGGCCTGCAGATTTTTGACCACCTTGCGGCAGATCCCGGCGATCTCCCGTTCCAGGTTGCGTACCCCGGCTTCGCGGGTGTAATGGCGGATGATGTCGAGGATGGCGCCGTCGCTGAAGTGGATCTCGTCCGCCTCGAGGCCGTTCTGCCTGACCTGCTTGGGGACCAGGTAACGCTTGGCGATGGCCAGCTTCTCGTCCTCGGTATAGCCGGGCAGGCGGATGACCTCCATGCGGTCGAGCAGGGCCGGCGGGATGTTCAGGGTGTTGGCGGTGGCGATGAACATCACGTCGGAGAGGTCGAAATCCACCTCCAGGTAATGGTCGTTGAAGGCGTTGTTCTGCTCCGGATCGAGGACTTCCAGCAGGGCCGAGGCCGGATCGCCGCGGAAATCCATGGCCATCTTGTCGATCTCGTCGAGCATGAACACCGGGTTGCGCGACTTGACCTTGGCCAGATTCTGGACGATCTTGCCCGGCATCGAGCCGATGTAGGTGCGGCGATGGCCGCGGATCTCAGCCTCGTCGCGCACGCCCCCCAGGGCCATGCGCACGTACTTGCGGTTGGTGGCCTTGGCGATCGAGCGCCCCAGGGAGGTCTTGCCGACCCCGGGCGGTCCCACCAGGCAGAGGATCGGGCCTTTCATCTTTCTGACCCGCTGCTGCACCGCCAGGTATTCCAGAATCCGCTCCTTGACCTTTTCCAGGCCGTAGTGGTCGGCGTCGAGGATCTCTTCGGCCTTTTTCAGGTCGTCGCTGACCTTGGTGCGTTTCTTCCAGGGCAGGCTGACCATCCAGTCGATGTAGTTGCGCACCACGGTGGCTTCCGCCGACATGGGCGACATCATCTTGAGCTTGTTGAGCTCGGCCTCGGTCTTTTCCCGCGCTTCCTTGGGCATGCCGGCCTTGGCGATCCGCTGGGCCAGTTCCTCGATTTCGTTCGGCGCATCGTCCAACTCGCCCAGTTCCTTCTGGATCGCCTTCATCTGCTCGTTGAGATAGTACTCGCGCTGGTTCTTCTCCATCTGCTGCTTGACCCGGCCGCGGATACGCTGCTCCATCTCGAGGATGTCCACCTCGCTTTCCATTTGCAGGATCAGCTTCTCCAGGCGTTCGGCCACGTCCGCGGTTTCCAGGATGGCCTGCTTTTCCTCCAGCTTGAGGTTCATGTGCGCGGCGATGGTGTCCGCCAGCCGGCCCGGCTCGTCGATGCCGCTCAGGGAATTGAGCACTTCCGGCGGAATGCGCTTGTTGAGCTTGACGTACTGCTCGAAGGTGCTGACTGCGGTACGCATCAGCACGTCCAGTTCCTGATCGCTGCAGCTGCAATGGTCGTGGAGCGGGAGGGCGTGGGCGACGAAGGTGCTGTCGATCTCCTCGTAGCTTTCCGCCCGGCTGCGCTGGTTGCCCTCCACCAGCACCTTGACGGTGCCGTCGGGCAGCTTCAGCAGTTGCAGGATGGTGGCCAGGGTGCCGATGCGGTAGATGTCGTTGAAACCGGGATCGTCCTGTTCGGCGTCCTTCTGGGCCACCAGGAAGATCTGCTTGTTGGTGCGCATGGCCGCGTCGAGGGCCTCGATGGACTTTTTGCGGCCGACGAAAAGCGGGATGACCATGTGGGGATAGACCACCACGTCGCGCAAAGGCAGGACAGGGATGAATTGGGATGTGGTCATACGGGTACGTTTCCGAATGGTAGTGGAAGATGAGGAGAAATCGGGCCGTCTACGTTAAATATGGGCAATCGGCCGGAGAAATACAAGTTTCCGCTTAGATCGGGAAAAGCGGCGCCGGGTTCCGGCGGGTGGGGGCCGGACCCGGGCGGGTCCGGCGCAGGATGACCGTTTACTGAGCCGAGGCCCGCTGCTTGTCGTTTTCGTAGATGAGGTAGGGCTTGGAGTCGCCGTTGATGACGCTCTCGTCGATCACCACCTTGGTGATGTTGTCGCTCGAGGGCAGCTCGTACATGATGTCGAGCAGCACCGCCTCGAGAATGGTGCGCAGGCCGCGGGCGCCGGTCTTGCGTTCCATGGCCTTGCGGGCGATGGCGCGCAGGGCGTCCTCGCGGATCTCCAGTTCGCAGCCTTCCATCTCGAACAGCTTCTTGTACTGCTTGACGAGGGCGTTCTTGGGCTCGGTGAGGATGCGCACCAGGGCGTCCTCGTCCAGTTCCCGGAGGGTGGCGACCACCGGCAGGCGGCCGACGAACTCGGGGATCAGGCCGTAACGGATCAGGTCCTCGGCCTCGACCTCGGAAAGGATCTCGCCGACACTGCGGGAATCCTCCTTGCTCTTGACCTCGGCGGAAAAGCCGATGCCGCCCTTTTCCGAGCGCTGGCGGATGATCCGCTCCAGCCCGGCGAAGGCGCCGCCGCAGATGAACAGGATGTTGGAGGTATCGACCTGGAGGAACTCCTGCTGCGGGTGCTTGCGCCCGCCCTGGGGCGGCACCGAGGCGACGGTGCCCTCGATCAGTTTCAACAGCGCCTGCTGCACCCCTTCCCCGGACACGTCCCGGGTGATGGAGGGGTTGTCCGCCTTGCGGGAGATCTTGTCGATCTCGTCGATGTAAACGATGCCCGACTCGGCCCGTTCCACGTCGTAATCGCATTTCTGCAGCAGTTTCTGGATGATGTTCTCCACGTCCTCGCCCACGTAGCCGGCCTCGGTGAGGGTGGTGGCGTCGGCGATGGTGAAGGGGACGTCGAGCAGGCGCGCCAGGGTTTCCGCCAGCAGGGTCTTGCCGGAGCCGGTGGGACCGATGAGGAGGATGTTGCTTTTGGACAGCTCGACCTCGTCTTTGCGGCCGGTCTGGGTGCGCAACCGCTTGTAGTGGTTGTAGACCGCCACCGACAGGACTTTCTTGGCCTCTTCCTGGCCGATCACGTATTCGTCCAGCACCGCCTTGATTTCCTTCGGCTTGGGCAGGCGGTCGCCGCTGTCCTCCGGATTCTCCTGCAGTTCCTCGCGGATGATGTCGTTGCACAGGTCCACGCATTCATCGCAGATGAACACGGACGGACCGGCGATCAGTTTGCGGACCTCGTGCTGGCTCTTGCCGCAGAAGGAGCAGTACAGCAACTTGCCCTCTCGATCTTTACCGCGCTTGGCGTCGCTCATAGGTTACCTCGAAAAAGAATGAAAAACCGGAAATCCTCGCACGCCACGTTGGGGTCGGATAGTATCAGCATATACCCGAACGCGGGAAATTTCCAAACCCCCGCCGTCATTCCTCCTGGAGCTTGGTCCGCGAAGTCAGCACCCTGTCGATCAGACCGTATTCCAAGGCTTCCTGGCCGCTCATGAAGTAATCGCGGTCGGTGTCCTGCTGGATCTTCTCCAGCGGCTGGCCGGTGTGTTTGGCCAGGATACGGTTGAGACGGTCGCGGGTCTGCAGGATCTCGCGGGCGTGGATGTCGATGTCGCTGGCTTGACCCTGGAAGCCGCCCAGCGGCTGGTGGATCATCACCCGCGAATGGGGCAGGGCATAGCGCTTGCCTGCGGCGCCGCCCGCCAAGAGCAGGGCACCCATGCTGGCGGCCTGGCCCATGCACATGGTGCTGACGTCGGGCTTGATGAACTGCATGGTGTCGTAGATGGCAAGCCCGGCGGTGACCACCCCGCCCGGGGAGTTGATGTAGAGATGGATGTCCTTGTCGGGGTTTTCCGACTCCAGGAACAGCAGCTGGGCGACCACCAGGTTGGCCATGTGGTCCTCCACTGGACCGACCAGGAAGATCACCCGTTCCTTGAGCAGACGCGAATAGATGTCGAAGGCCCGCTCGCCCCGCGGCGTCTGTTCGATCACCATGGGGATGAGCTGGTCGAGGATGGGATTGGATGGATGTTGCATGGAGATCAGGCTGCCTGTTGTTGTTGCTGATTGATGAGATCCTGGAACTTCACCGGTTCTTCGGTGACCTTGGCGTGTTCCAGAATCCATTCGATGGCACGTTCTTCCAGTACCTGACTTTCGATCTGGGACAATTGTTCCGGGTTGTCGTAAACCCATTCGACCACCGCCTGCGGATCCTCGTAATTCTGCGCCAGTTCCTCGACCGCCTCGCGGACCTTGTCCGGATCGGCTTTCAGATCGTTGGCGCGGATCACCTCCGCCAGCAGCAGCCCCAGGGCGACCCGTTTCCTGGCGCTTTCCTTGAGGTTGTCCAGTGGCAGCTGCTCGAGCAGCTGCGGATTCTGCTTCAGGGCTTCGGCCAGCGGTTGCAGGGCGCGCTGCATTTCCTGTTTGACCAATCCTTCCGGCACCGGGATCGGGTTCTTTTCGAACAGGGCGTCCAGCACCCGTTCCTTGATCCTTTCCTTCAGGGCGGTGTGCAGCTGCCGCTCCAGGTTGGCGCGCACCTCGCGGCGGAATTCCTCCACATCGCCGCTTTCGACTCCGTATTCCTTGACGAATTCGGCATCGACCTGCGGCAGCCGGCCTTCCTCGACCTTCTCCACGTCGACCTTGAACAGCACGGTTTTGCCGGCCAGATCCTCGTCATGGTAGTCCTCCGGGAAGGTCAGTTCGAATTCCAGATGGTCGCCGGCCCTGGCGCCGATCAGCTTGTCCTCGAAGCCGGGAATCATCTTGCCGGCGCCCAGTTCGACCTCGAAGTGCTCGACCTTGCCCTCGCCGACCGGTTCGCCGTCGCGCAGAGCCTCGAAGGTGAGGGTGACCTTGTCGCCTTCCTGGGCCGGGCGGTCCACGGTCTGCCAAGTCTTCTTCTGCTCCCGCAGCTTTTCGATCATCGCCTCCACGTCGGCTTCGGTGACCTCGCAGACTGGCTTGGCGATCTCCAGTTCCTCAATGGCGGCCAGCTCGATTTCCGGATAGACCTCCAGCTCGGCCTCGAATTTGAGGCCCTTGCCTTCGGCCAGTTCCGTGGGGGTGATCTTGGGTTCGCCGGCGATCTTGAGCTCCCGGGACTCGATGGCTTCACGTAGGCCGGAGCTGATCAGATCGTAGACCACTTCCTCGCGGACCTGTTTGCCGAAACGCTGGCGGACGATGCGGGGCGGGACCTTGCCCGGTCGAAAACCGTCCACTTTCACCCGCCGGGCCAGGGATTTCAGGCGGGTGTCGACCTCGGCCTGAATTTTCTCCTCGGGGACCTCGATGGTCAGTTTGCGGCCGATGTCGGATGTGTTTTCGACGGAAATCTGCATAATGGATGTACCTCGGAATGGATCAGGTTGGTTGGAAATTGCGTGGAAAATTCGAAATGCTGCGGGGCATCAGAGGCTGTCAGATGATTGGTGCGAATGGAGAGACTCGAACTCTCACGGGACTATGCCCACTGGAACCTAAATCCAGCGCGTCTACCAATTCCGCCACATTCGCAAGGGTACGTGCCGTCCGGCTTCCGGCTGGCAGCCTGCTAGCTTAGCGGATTTCCCATGCCAGTCAAGTCCTTACCGGCGGCAGATGCAGCCCGGGGCGAAGGCGTCATCCGCTACCGCCTTGACTTCAGTCGCGGCCGGGCGCTGCGGTGGCCTGATTATCCCCGGCTGGAATCCTGGCGCCGGATCCTGCGCCGCCTCGGCATGATCGGCCGGGCCCCGGCGCGCTATGGCGGCCTGGCGTTCGGCAACGTCAGCCAGCGGGTTCCCGGTGGCTTCGTCATCAGCGCGACCCAGACCGGCGGCCGGGAGCGTCTTGCCCCCGAGGATTACTGTCTGGTCACGGCGGCGGAGATCGAGGCCAACCGCATCGTCGCCTGCGGTGTCCATCCGCCTTCCTCGGAGGCCCTGACCCATGCAGCCGTGTATCGGGCCGCCCCGCAGGTGACGGCGGTCTTCCACGGCCACAGCCCCGAAATCTGGCGCTGCGGTGAGGCGTTGGGGTTGGGGCTTACCCCGCCGACGGCCGGTTACGGAACGCCGGCGCTGGCCCGGGCGGTCATGGCCCAGGTGCGGCGCCGGCCCCAAGCCGGGGTCATCGTGATGGCCGGCCACGAGGATGGTATTCTGGCCTATGGCATCTCGTTGTCCCGGGCCGGGACCTTGCTGACGACGGTCCTGGCTCGGGCATTGACACTGGAAATAGGAGGTGAGCGATGAAGAAGTGGTTGCTGGGACTTTTGGGCGTGGCGTTTTTCGTGAACGTTGAGGCAGTTGAGACCGTCGAACAGAAAACCATCACCCTGGCAGGCGCGATAAAGGCCGCCCAGGCGGCGCAGCGGGCTTGCCAGGGAAAGGGCTATGCCGTGGCGGTGGTGGACCGCAGTGGCCAGCTGTTGGCGCTGCTGCGGGACGAGCAGGCCGGACCCCATACCATCGACAGCAGCTGGCGCAAAGCCTATACCGCCTTGACCCTGCGCCATCCGACCCACAAACTGGTGGAACGGGTGGTCAAGGATCCCAAGATCCAGGCGCTGGGCGACATGAACGAGAAGATTCTGCTGCTCGGCGGCGGCCTGCCGATTGTCGAAGCCAGGGAAGTGGTCGGTGCCATCGGAGTCGGCGGGGCGCCGGGGGCGATGCTGGACGTGGCCTGCGCCCGGGCGGGGCTGCGGGTCCTGCGCGGCAGGGACTGAAGGCATAAAAAAACAGCAGGGTGAAACGCCCTGCTGTCAAAGAGGAGGAGTATTGCACTACTGTCATGCAATGTGGGTTCGGTCATAACCGAACACGGTTACATCATAGCAACCCATGAAATCGCTGGGAATGCGACAAATTGTCGCAGGGAGACAACATCGGAAAAAAGAAATCTGCAGGGAGCGAGCTCCCTGCATCAAGAGGAGGAAATAGACTGTCTGCCGAGACAAGCGAGACAGGAGGTAATGAGCATTACCGTCGAGTTAAAGAATAGTGGTTATGGGCGGGTTTGGGAATGTGACAAATTGTCGCACCCCCTCGCCCCCCTCATCTTTATGAGCCAAGAGACCTGTCATGTTTCAGCTGCCGCTTGATTCGGCCGACGCCGCGCGCCGCAACCTGCGTTCCCTGTTTCTGCTGCGCAATCTGCTGATCATCGCCGAGCTTCTCATCATTCTGGTGACCCTCTTCGGTGTCGGCGTTCCCCTGGAAACCGATCCGCTCTTGGGCATCATCGCCATGACCGTGGCGCTCAATTGCCTGACCTGGTTCCGTCTCCAGCACGAAAGGCCGGTGACCGAGTGGGAGCTTTTCGGCCATCTGTGTCTCGATGCCGTGGGCATCACCAGCCTGTTGTACTTCGCTGGCGGGGCCACCAATCCCATGGCCTGGTTTCTGCTGCTGCCGTTGATCATCACTGCCACGGTCCTGCCCCAGCAGTTCACCTGGTTGATGATGCTGCTGACCTGTGGCTGCTATACCCTGCTGATCTTCCACTTCCACCCGCTGCCGGCGCTGCCGGTGATGGAGGTCAAGGACACCCGGCTGCTGCCGCCGGAGGAGATCGAAGGCCGGCGGTTCGAGCTGCACGCCTTCGGCACCTGGGTGGGGTTCGTCTTCAGCGCCGGGCTGGTGGCCTATTTCGTGGTGGAGATGGCCAACACCCTGCGGGAACGGGAGCGGCGCCTGGCGGAGATCCGCGAGCAGGCGCTGCGGGACGAACAGGTCATCGCTTTGGGGACCCTGGCGGCCGGCGCCGCCCACGAAATGGGCACCCCGCTGGGGACCATGGCGATCCTGCTGCAGGAGCTGCTGGAGGACTACGACCGCCCGGAAGACCGCTCCCTGCGCCAGCGGCTGCTGATCTTCAAGGACCAGATCGAGCGCTGCAAGAACGCCCTGGCGGTCATGTCCGCTTCGGCGGGCCACGCCCGCGCCGAAGGGGGCCACCGGGAGCAGGTGCGCCGGTATCTCGAATACCTGGTGGGCCAGTGGCGTCAGCAGCGTCCCGGCGCCCGCCTGAAACTCCAGCTCAACGGCGGTCCCGAAGAGGCGGCGCTGCTCGCCGAGCAGACCCTGACCCATGCGCTGCTGAACATTCTCAACAACGCCGCCGAGGTTTCGACCGAACCGGTGCTGCTGCAGGCGCGCTGGAATCACGCCTGGCTCGATCTGGCGATCATCGACTGCGGCCCCGGCATCACCCCCGATCTGCGGGAGGTGCTGGGGCGGCGGCCGGTGGCCTCGAAGAAACGCGGCCTGGGTGTCGGGCTTTTTTTGGCCTATGCCACGGTCGAGCGGCTCGGTGGCGAGATTCTGATGGAACCCATGCCGGATCAGGGCACCTGTACCCGGATCCGCCTGCCTTTGCTGACTCCCGATGAGGAGGATTCCCATGACTGACCTGCCGCGACTGCTGCTGGTGGATGACGACGAGGTGTTCTGCCAGGTGCTGGAACGGGCCCTGGGCAAACGCGGCTTCCAGGTGATCGTCGCCCGCACCCTGGAGGAGGGGCTGGCCCAGGCGACCCGCCTGACGCCGGAATACGCCGTCATCGACCTGCGTATCGGCCACGATTCCGGCCTGGTCCTGGTGCAGAAGCTCAAGGAGCTGGACGTCAACACCCGGATCGTCATGCTCACCGGCTATGCCAGCATCGCCACCGCGGTGGAGGCCATCAAGCTGGGCGCCGTCCATTACCTGACCAAGCCGGCGGATGCCGACGAGATCGTCGCTGCGCTGTACAAGGAATCCGGCGATCCCAACGTGGAGATCAAGGAAAAGCCGCTGTCGGTCAAGCGTATGGAGTGGGAATACCTGCAGAAGGTACTGATGGAACACGGCGGCAACATCTCCGCCGCCGCCCGGGCCCTGGGGATGCACCGCCGCACCCTGCAGCGCAAGCTTGACAAGCGTCCGGTGCGGGAATGACTATGGGAACGGAATAAGCGGCGTCGTTTTTGATCGCTTATCGTTCTATGCAGATAGCGTATAAGCATAGATAATACGGCCGACTGCTTCGGTATCGAAAACAAGAATCTGGAGGCTTGGAAATGGCGGATACCCTTTCCCATAAAATCGTGATCGTCGGCGGCGGCACCGCCGGGCTGGCGGTCGCATCCCATCTAAAGAAATACGACGAAACCCTGGACGTGGCCGTCCTCGAACCCAAGGACGTGCATTACTATCAGCCCGGCTGGACCCTGGTCGGCGCCGGGGAGATGAAACCCAAGGCCACCTGGCGGCCGATGAAGGAGGTCGTGCCCGACGGCGTGGTCTGGATTCAGGAGGCGGTATCCAGCTTTGATCCGGACAACAACCGCCTGACCACCGCCACGGGCAAGACGGTCGGTTACGAATACCTGGTGGTTGCGGCCGGCATCGAGATCGCCTGGGATGCGGTTCCCGGACTGCAGGAAGCCCTCAACGCCAACGTGGCCCAGTCCATCTACGACTTCGACCTGGCGCCGCGGGTGTGGGAGGCGATCAAGGGCTTCGGCGGCGGGACGGCCATCTTCACCCAGCCGAAGCCGCCGTTCAAGTGTCCCGGCGCAGCGCAGAAGATCACCTATCTGGCCGACGACGCCTGGCGCAAGCGCAACGTGCGTGGCAAGACCAAGCTGATGTTCTTCGCCGCCGCCCCCGGCATCTTCCCGGTCAAGCGCTATTCCAAAACCCTGAACGAGGTGCTGAAGCGCAAGGCGATCGAAACCCACTTCCAGCACCATCTGGTGGCCGTCGATCCGGAGAAGAAGGAGGCGACCTTCGAGCACGTGGTCACCGGCGACCGCCAGACCCACGCTTTCGACTTCCTCCACGTCACCCCGCCGATGCGGGCGCCGGCCTTCCTGAAGGAATCGCCCCTGGCAGGCGAGGGCGGCTGGGTCGATGTGGACAAACACACCCTGCGCCATGTCAAATACGCCAACGTCTACGGCCTGGGCGACTGCACCAACACCCCCAACTCCAAGACCGCCGCCGCCGCCCGCGGTCAGACCTACGTGGTGGTCAGCAACCTGGTCACCGATCTCGAAGGCGGGCAGGGCATCGCCGCCTACGACGGTTACGCCTCTTGCCCGCTGATTACCGGCTACGGCAAGCTGGTGCTGGCGGAGTTCGACTACAACCTCAAGCCCAAGGAGACCTTCCCCATCGACCAGAGCAAGGAACGCCGCAGCATGTACTGGTTCAAGAAGTACTTCCTGCCCTGGTACTACTGGAGTGTGCTCCTCAAGGGGGGTGACACGCCGATGTGGCCGCTGAGCTGAGAAGGCCCAAGGTCGGGACTGCAGCTGCCGGGAACGATCCCGGAAGCTGCGTTTGGGGATGCGGATCCGGGCGGCATCGGCTATAGTTTTCAAACGGACTAACGAGTAAAGTTGGGGGATTGTCGCTATGTCGAGATTCGTCGCCCGTACGGGGGCGCTGCTGGTATTGGGCTGGAGCCTGGCCGGGAACGGCTTCGAAGTGGTGATTCAAGGGCAGCGTCTGGTGCCGGAGGAAGACAGCCAGACCTGTATCGAAATCGCCGGTGAATATCCCGGTGTCAGGATCGAGGCCAGCGAGGCCGGCAAGGTGCCGCAGGTCTGCTACAGCGATGCCAAACGGGACATTCTCAGCATCCATAACGTGACTTTCGTGGCTTTGGCGCAACCGGGCGCCGCAGCGGCGGTATCGCCGGTGCAGGAAGTCGAAACCCGGCCGCTCGCCGAATCCGGCGACAAGGCGCAAAAACCGCTCTCCCTGCAGCCGGAAGTGGTGATCGAATTCCAGCACACCTTCCCCCCGGGCCCCAACGGACGGATCATGGCGCGGGCCAAGATCGGCGGCTTCTTCGCCACCGCCGACGGAATCGGCGTGGCCACCGGCAGCCGGCTCCGTTACGAGGGCCTGTTCATCCAGGACGGCGGTGAGGATACGATCGCCGAGCCTTTCGAGCACACGGTGGGGGAGACGATGGACTCGGCCCTGTTCGACAACAAGGCCAAGGAGCGGTATCTGATCGCCGGTCCCCGGACCCTCAAGGCCAGGCTGGGCTTTCAGTTCGCCGCCGTGGGCCAGAAGCTGACCCTGTCCCCGCGGGCCTCGGTCAGCATCGATACCGGCTCCCGCTTCGAGGACAAGCTGGAGGAGATAGAGGAGGGCATCGAGGTGCCGGGCGCCGAGTTTCCCAAGGAGACGGTACCGTCCGGGGAAGAGGAACCGCTCGATTTGGAAGAGGAGCTCAACCTCTAACGCTGGCAGCGCGGGCACAGGTAAGTGGCCCGCTGCCCCAGCGTGATGCGCTCGATGGGGGTGTGACAACGGGGGCAGGGTTGCCCCTCGCGCCCGTACACCTGCAGAGCCAGCTGGAAGTAACCCGGCTGGCCTTTGTCGTTGACGAAGTCGCGCAGGGTCGTCCCCCCCTGGACGATGGCCCGTTCCAGGACCGCCTTGACCGCCGCGGCGAGACAGTCGTAACGCCGGCGTCCGATGCGGCCGGCCGGGCGGCGGGGGTCGATGCCTGCGGCGAACAGCGCCTCGTTGGCGTAGATGTTGCCGATCCCTGCCACCACGTGCTGATCCATGAGGAATTGCTTGACCGCGCGCCGGCTGCCGCGGGAACGGCGGTATAGCCAGGCACCGTCGAAATCCGGGGACAGCGGTTCCGGTCCCAGATCCCGCAGCAGCGGATGGTCCTCAACCGGGCCCGGCCACCACAGCACCGCGCCGAAGCGGCGCGGATCGCGCAGCACCAGACTGCGGCCGTCGTCCAGGGTGAAGATGACGTGATCGTGTTTGCCGAAGGTGGCGGTGTCGGTCAGGCGCAGGCTGCCGGACATTCCCAGGTGAACGATCAGGTGACCGGTTTCCAGTTGCAACAGCAGGTATTTGCCCCGTCGCTGCAGCGCCCGGATGGTCTGGCCGCAGACCTGTCCGGCCAGACCGTCCGCAACCGGCCAGCGCAGCCGGGGCTGGCGCACCCGGACGGAAACGATGCGGCGCCCGCGCAGGTGCGGCTCGAGACCGCGCCGGGTGGTCTCGACCTCCGGCAGTTCCGGCATCAGTCCCCAGCCGCTTGAGGCGGCTGCAGCAGCCGGCGGCCGCTCTGGCCGTAGAAGTGATAACGGAGCTTCCGCTCCGGGCGCAGCAGGATCAGTTCCGGCTCCCGTTGCAGCACCAGGAAGCGGATTTCCCGCCCGTCCACCCGGATTCGGATTTCGGGTTTGCCTGTCGGGACCGGGCCTTCGAAGGGGCCGATCTGGATGGCGCGGGCCAGCCGCCATGCGTCGACCCAGCGCTGCAGGCGCTCCGGGGCCAGTTCCGGCTCGGCGCGCCAGCCGCCTTTTTCGGTCCGGGACAGATGCCAGCCGGGCAGCGCGAGTTCCTGCAGCTCGTCTTCGGGCAGCAGTCGGGTGTCGATCCAGTCGGTGGGGGGCGAGGTCAACAGGTGGAACAGGGTGTCTTCGATCAGATGGACCCGGCCGTCGGCAGTCTGGACGTAGCGGCGGAAGTCGATGGGATTCTGATTGCCGAAGCGGAAAGGCGTCTTTTCCAGCACCACTTCCGCCCGCGGGGGCTCAAGGCCGAACTTGCGCAGTTCATCCCCGCTGACCTGGTAGCTGGCCTGACTTTCGGTCTTGGGCAGCGCCAGCACCTGCTCGATACGGTAGCTGTCGGCCCGGGCCTCGTAGGGCTGGCGCATCCGCCAGCCGCCGTCGCTGCGTTCGAATACGATCCGGGTGGCGTCGTGACGCACGGTGATGTGGCGGACGGTTTTAGGATCGATGTCGGCCAGCGCCGGTTTGCGCGCCTCCTGCGGCTGGCGCTGCAGCCACCACACCCAGCCGCCGAGCCCGGCGACGAGCAGGAACAGCACCGCGATGGTGAGCCAGCCGTGACGCATCAGGCCCTCCTGCGCCGCCACCAGAGAATGCCGCCGCAGGCCAGCAGCCCCGCCGGCAGCAGGAGCAGGAAGCCGAAGGCGATCAGGGTCAGCGCCAGGGGCGAGAGGTTGAGCTGGGTGTCCGGGGCGGTGTGGGCGGGGATGTCGATGAAACGGTCCTGGTGGGTCAGCCATTGGACCGCGTTCAGCCCCAGGTCCTGATTGGCGCCGTTGCCCAGATAGGTGTTGGTGAGAAAGTCCCCGTCGCCGACGACCACGATACGCTGGCGCACCGGTTCCTTCTCGCCCTCGCGCTGGAATTCACGGGTCAGGGTCAGGCCCAGGGTCAGGGGCCCTTCGCGCTCGCCCTGGTCGGGATCGAGGCGGATCTCCCCTTCCAGGGGGCCGGTTTCGGTCCAGGTGCGCGGCAGCGTCTCGAGGAAGGGGGTGGGGTGGAACGGGGATTCGCCGCCGCTCTCCAGCGCCCGCGCCCCCGGGAACAGGCTGAGATTGCGCAGGTTGCGGGTGATCGGATGCGGCGGATACTGGGCCACCAGCACGAAGGTGGGGTCGGCGATGCCCAGGATCTGCCCGCTGGGATCGACGATGGTGCCGGGCAGGGGCTCGATCCCCAGTTGTTCGGCGAGGGGTTTGAGCCCCTTGAGGTCGCCGGGTTCCAGCAGCCACCAGAGGTTGCCGCCCTGTTCCAGGTAAGCGCGCAGCAGCTTTACCTCGCCGGGCAGGTAGGTGGTCTGGGGGCTGGCGATGACCAGGGCGGTGACACCCTCCGGTAGCTTAGGATGCTGGACCGGATTCCAGGTTTCGATCTTGAAGCCGCGCTGCTGCAGGGCGTGGCCGAACTGGCCCAGGTCGAAGTTGGCGTCCCCCAGGGGATCGCGCTCGCCGTGGCCGGTGACGAACACCAGGGTGCGCTGCTCGCTGCTGGCCAGGCGCAGCAGGGCGTTGGTGAGACCGGCTTCGCTGAGATCGGTGAGTTTTTCCCGGCGGCCCTGATATTCGATCACCAGCTCACCGTCCATGGTGATGCCCAGCTCCCGCACCTTGTCGGGGTGAAGGTCCGGATTGACGAACACCAGTGTCAGATCCGGTTTGTGGCGCTGATAGGGGGTGACTAGGTCGCGGATACGCTCGCGCACTTCCTGGTTCTCCTCCCGGGCGTAGGCGGTGATGGTCACCGGTTCCTTCAGGGTGTCGAGTACCTTGCGGCTGGCCTCGGACAGGGTGTGGCGGCCGCTGGCGGTCCAGTCCCATGCGGTCGCGTAATGCTGCGACAGCCAGCCCAGCAGGCCGATCAACCCCAGGAACAAAATCGTGAACAGCCAGTTCTGCAGGCGGATTTGCTGGTGGAGATGGCGGTCGAGCTTCATTTCTGCAGCCGGTCGTAGTCGAGACGGCGGACGCTGAGGGTCAGGAAAGCGGCGATCAACAGCACGAAGTAGCTGAGGTCGGCGCTGCTCACCAGCCCCTTGAGCAGGTTTTCGTAGTGGTGCAGCAGCGACAGGGCGCTGAGCAGTTCACCCTTTTCGGTGCCGATGGCGGCGCTCCAGTCGATGATCCACAGCAGCAGCAGGGCGCCGAAACTGCCCACCGCCGCCACCGTGGGCTGGCTCGCCAGGGTGGACAGATACAGGCCGCTGGCGGCGAAGGTGGCCAGCAGCAGGCTGAGAGCCAGGATACAGGCGGCCAGCTTGCCCCAGTCCAGATGGGTACCGAAGGCCAGCGACAGCGGCATCAGCGTGATCAGCAGGACCATGACGCCCAAAAGGCCAAGGATTCCCAGATATTTGCCGAGAATGATCTCGGTGACCGAGACCGGGGCGCCCAGCAGCAGGCTCAAGGTGCGGTTGCGGCGTTCCTCGGCGATCAGGCGCATGGTCAGCAGGGGGGTGACCAGCAGCAGGATCACCCCGGCGTTGCCGTAGAGGGGGACGACCACCAGGTCAGTGACGCCCGGGGCCTCGTGCAACATCGCTAGGCGGGGCTGGAGTTGCTGGAAATATTCCAGCTGGGCCAGGAACAGGTAGGCGAGCAGGAACTGCACCACCGCCAGGATAGACCAGGCCAGCGGCGACAGGAACAGGCTGCGCAGTTCGCGGGCGGCGATGACCAGAGTGCTCATGCGGCCTCCTGGCGGGTGATGTCCACGAAGATTTCCTCGATGGAATGGCGCACCGGCGTCAGTTCCAAAAGCCCCCAGCCCTTTTCCACCACCAAAGCGGCAAGGGCCGGGGCGGGATTGCGGTCCTTGTCGTGGAAGACTTCGTAACGGTGGCCGCCTTCCAGGGGGCGGACGTCGTGGACGCCGTTGACAGCCTGCAGGGCGGCCGGGTCCGCCGGGTCCGCGGTCACCAGGATGAGGCTGGAGGCGCGCATGTGGCGTTCCAGTTCGTCGATGGGGGCGTTGAGGGCCACCTTGCCCTGATGGACGATCATCACCCGGCTGCAAACCGCCTGCACCTCCGGGAGGATGTGGGTGGACAGCAGCACCGCGTGCTCGCGCCCCAGGTCACGGATCAGGCTGCGGATCTCGCGGATCTGGATCGGGTCGAGGCCGACGGTGGGTTCGTCCAGCACCACCACCGGCGGCGCATGCAGGATCGCCTGGGCGATGCCGACCCGCTGCTGGTAACCCTTGGACAGGTTGCCGATCAGGCGCCCGCCCACCGCCGCCAGGCCGCAGCGGGCCTTGGCTTCGTCCCGGGCGCGGATCAGCGCGGCGCCGCGCAGACCGTGGAGACGGCCGCAGTAGTTCAGGTATTCGTCCACCGTCAGCTCCCGGTACAGGGGCGGGATCTCCGGCAGGTAGCCCAGGTGGCGCTTGGCCTCCTTGGGGCGCTCGAGCAGGTCGATGCTGTTGATGCGGATCTCCCCGGCGCTGGGGGCCAGGGTGCCGCACAGCATCTGCATGGTGGTGGACTTGCCGGCGCCGTTGGGGCCGAGGAAGCCGAGGATCTCCCCCTTCTCCAGGGTCAGGGACAGGTCGGCCACGGCGCAGGTGTTGCCGTAGAAGCGGTAAAGATTTCTGGCCTCAATCAGCATTGATTTCCCGCAGCAGAGAATCGACTTCGTGGAGTAGGCGCTTGCGGTTGAACAGGAACTTCCAGCGGGCGCCGCCGCACTGGCGCCAGAGCAGGGCGGAGCGAATCCCCGCCAGCAGCAGGGCGCGGATGCGGCAGGCGTTGCTGCGTTCGCTCAGGTGCCGGCGCTCTCCGGTGATGATGATCTTCGGCCCCAGGGGGCTGATGTGCTCATGGTAGGTGTCGGCGAGAATCTCCAGCACGGTTTCGTCAAGCACACCCTGGTCGCGGGCGATCGCGGCGGCCCGCTCGACACCGGCGCGCACCCGTTTCCGGGCCTCGGTACTGGCGCTCAGCTTGCCCTGCAGCAGCATGAGCTGGGCGCTGTAACGGGCGTGTTCCGGGTCGATCTGGCCCTGGGCACCCAGCTGGCGGCGCAGTATTTCCAGGCCGGGGCGCAGATTCTTCAGGCCCCCGTAGACGTCTTCGGTGCTGGCGGCATCGACCTTGAGGGTGCTGGCGATGCTGGTGGCCATCGCGGCCTCGTCGGGCTCGCCGGTCTTTGCGACCTGCTGGACCAGATCGATGGCCTGGCTCAGGCCGGCCAGGGCGATGGCTTGATTGCGGGTGGATTGCAGCATGGCCAATAAGATACCTGTTCGACGGTGCTGGAAGCAAGATTGTCAAGCCGTGACGCCGTCGGTGCCAACGGGTAAAATACTTCGTTTGTTCGCGCTTGGGATTTCCATGACCAGATACATCTTCATCACCGGCGGGGTGGTGTCCTCCCTGGGCAAGGGCATCGCCGCCTCGTCGCTGGCGGCCATTCTCGAGGCTCGGGGCCTGAAGGTGACCCTGGCAAAGTTCGACCCTTACATCAACGTCGATCCGGGCACCATGAGCCCCTACCAGCACGGCGAGGTGTTCGTCACCGAGGACGGCGCCGAAACCGATCTGGATCTGGGCCATTACGAACGCTTCGTCTCCACCACCATGGGGCGCCGGAACAACTGGACCACCGGCCGCATCTACGAGCGCGTGATCCGCAAGGAGCGCCGCGGCGACTATCTGGGAGGAACGGTCCAGGTCATCCCCCACATCACCGACGAGATCAAGGCCGCCATCGAGGCCAGCGCCGACGGGTACGACGTGGCCCTGATCGAGATCGGCGGCACCGTGGGCGACATCGAGTCCCAGCCCTTCCTGGAGGCGATCCGCCAGCTGAGGATGGAACTGGGGCCGGGACGGTCGGTATTCGTTCACCTGACCCTGGTGCCCTATGTGCGCTCGGCCGGGGAATTGAAGACCAAGCCGACCCAGCATTCGGTCAAGGAACTGCGTGCCATCGGCATCCAGCCGGACGTGCTGCTGTGCCGCAGCGAAAAGGGGCTGCCGCGCAGCGAACGCAAGAAGATCGCCCTGTTCACCAGCGTGCCGGAGGAGGCGGTGATCTCGGCGGTGGACGCCGATTCCATCTACCGCATCCCCTTGCTGCTCCACGACCAGCGCCTGGACGAAATCGTTCTCGACAAACTCCGGCTCCAGGCCGATCCCGCCGATCTGTCGGCCTGGGAAGAGGTGGTGCGGTCCCTGGAGAACCCGGTGCACAAAGTTACGGTTGCCATCGTCGGCAAATACGTGGATCACGTGGACGCCTACAAATCCCTGCACGAGGCCTTGGTGCACGCCGGCATCCACACCCGCACCGACGTGGTGATCCGTTACGTGGATTCCGAAGACGTGGAATCCCGGGGGACGGAAGTGCTGGAGGGGTGCGACGCCATCCTGGTGCCCGGCGGGTTCGGCCAGCGCGGGGTCGAGGGCAAGATCGCCACCGCCCGCTTCGCCCGGGAGCGGAAAATTCCTTATCTGGGGATCTGCCTGGGGATGCAGGTGGCGGTGATCGAATACGCCCGCCACGTGGCCGGACTCGAAGGGGCCCACAGCACCGAGTTCGATCCCGACACCCCCCATCCGGTCATCGCCCTCATCACCGAATGGCAGGACGCCACCGGCCGCATCGAGCGCCGTGATACCAATGCCGACCTCGGCGGCACCATGCGTCTCGGGGCCCAGCCCTGCCGCCTGCTGCCTGGGACGCTGGCCCAGCGCCTGTACGGCCGGGATCTGATCCGCGAGCGCCACCGCCACCGCTACGAATTCAACAACGCCTACCGCGAGCCCCTGGAGCGGGCCGGTCTCAAGGTGTCCGGCGTGTCGGAGGACGGCAGGCTGGTGGAGATCGTCGAGATCCCCGATCATCCCTGGTTCCTCGGCTGCCAGTTCCATCCCGAATTCACTTCCACCCCGCGCCGGGGGCACCCCTTGTTCATCGGCTTTGTCCGGGCGGCCCTGGCGCACCAAGAGAGGACCGCATGCGTATGAATCTCTGTGGTTTCGAAGCGGGGCTCGACCGCCCCCTGTTTCTCATCGCCGGCCCCTGTGTGATCGAAAGCGAGCAGCTGGCCCTCAACACCGCCGGGCACCTGAAGGAGATCACCGCCCGCCTCGGGATTCCTTTCATCTACAAATCCTCCTTCGACAAGGCCAACCGCTCCTCCAAGGACAGCGTCCGCGGTCCGGGGCTGGAGAAGGGGCTGGAAATCCTCGCCGAAGTGAAGCGGCAGATCGGCGTACCGGTGCTCACCGACGTGCACGAATACACCCCACTGGCGGAGGTGGCTGCGGTGGTGGACGTGCTCCAGACGCCGGCCTTCCTGTGCCGCCAGACCGACTTCATCCAGAACGTGGCCCGCCAGGGACTGCCGGTCAACATCAAGAAAGGCCAGTTCCTGGCCCCCTGGGACATGAAGCACGTGGTCGCCAAGGCCAAGGCGGCGGGAAACGACCGCATTCTGGTGTGCGAGCGCGGCTACACCTTCGGCTACAACAATCTGGTGGTGGACATGCGTTCGCTGGCGGTGATGCGCGAGACCGGGTGTCCCGTGGTGTTCGACGCCACCCATTCGGTGCAGCTGCCGGGCGGTCGGGGGACCGCCTCCGGCGGCCAGCGCGAGTTCGTGCCGGTGCTGGCGCGGGCGGCGGTGGCCGTGGGCGTGGCCGGGGTGTTCATGGAAACCCATCCCGATCCGGACAAGGCCCTCAGCGATGGTCCCAACGCCTGGCCCCTGGACCGCATCGAGGCGCTGCTGGAAACCCTCATGGCCCTCGACGCCGTCGCCAAGCGGGGGCCGTGGCTCGAAAACACGGTTTGACAAACTAAACCCAACAAGGAGACGACATGGCCAAAATCGTAGACATTCACGCCCGAGAGATTCTCGATTCCCGCGGCAATCCCACCGTCGAGGCCGAGGTGAAGCTGGCTTCCGGCGTCATCGGCTGCGCCAAGGTGCCTTCCGGGGCTTCCACGGGCACCCGCGAGGCGGTGGAGTTGCGCGACGGCGATCCCAGGCGCTATCTGGGCAAGGGCGTGCTCAAGGCGGTCGCCAACGTCAACGGCGAGATCAAGGACGCTCTGGTGGGAATGGACGCCGCCGACCAGGCCGCCCTGGACCGCAAGATGATCGAACTGGACGGCACCGACAACAAGGGGCGCTTGGGCGCCAACGCCATCCTGGCGGTGTCCCTGGCGGCCGCCCATGCCGCCGCCCTCGACGGCAACGTGCCGCTGTATGTCTATCTCAAGGACAACGAATTCCGCCTGCCGGTGCCGATGATGAACATCATCAACGGCGGGGCCCATGCCGACAACAACGTCGATTTCCAGGAGTTCATGATCCTGCCGGTGGGTGCGCCCAGTTTTCGCGAGGCCCTGCGTTACGGCGCCGAGGTTTTCCACCACCTCAAGAGCGTGCTGAAGGCGAAAGGCTACAACACCGCTGTCGGCGACGAAGGCGGTTTCGCTCCCAACCTGTCCTCCAACGAGGAGGCCCTGCAGGTGATCCTGGAAGCCATCGACAAGGCCGGATACCGGGCCGGTGAGGACATCATGCTGGGGCTGGACGTGGCCAGCTCGGAGTTCTACCGGGACGGCAAGTACGTGCTGGCATCGGAAGGCCAAAGCTACGATTCCCAGGGGTTTGCCGACTATCTGGCCGACTGGGTCGCGCGCTATCCCATCATTTCCATCGAGGACGGCATGGCCGAGGACGATTGGGCCGGCTGGAAGATCCTCACCGACAAGCTGGCCGGCAAGATCCAGCTGGTGGGCGACGACCTGTTCGTCACCAATCCCGCGATCCTGCAGGAAGGCATCGACAGAGGCATCGCCAATTCCATCCTCATCAAGGTGAACCAGATCGGCACCCTGACCGAAACCCTGGAAGCGGTGCGCATGGCCCACGATGCCGACTACACCGCGGTGATCTCCCACCGCAGCGGCGAAACCGAGGATGTCACCATCGCCGATCTGGCGGTGGCCTGGGGTACCGGCCAGATCAAGACCGGTTCCCTGTCGCGTTCCGACCGCATCGCCAAGTACAACCGCTTGCTCAAGATCGAGGAGGAGCTGGGGGACAAGGCGGTCTATCCGGGACGCGGCGCCTTCCCGCACTTGCGGTGAGAGCGGCGGTCGTGATTCTCGCCGGACTGCTGCTGGCCCTGCAGTACCGGCTCTGGTTCGGGGACGGCGGCTTCGTCGAGAACCGCCGTCTCCAGGCCCGGGTGGGCGAGCTGCGATCCCAGGTGGCCGAGCAGGAAGAGGGCAACCGTGCCCTGGAGGCGGAGGTGCTGGACCTCAAGCGCAATCTGGCCGCGGTGGAAGAACGGGCCCGGCGCGATCTGGGGATGATCCGGCGCGGCGAAATCTATGTGATGGTGGTGCCTCAGTGAGCCTTCCGGGAGGATGGTCGTGGGAAACGGATGGAGGGGCGTACTCAGCCTGGATGGCCGAGTACCGAGCCCCCAGGGATGGGTTCACGGCGTCCCCTGAATCCGTTTCCCACGACCATCGCGAAATCGCCACGGCGCCCATAGCAACAGATTCGTGAAAGAGACATGAAGGTTCGCTGTTTCGCCGTCGTTCCCGCCGCCGGCAGCGGCAAACGCATGGGGGCGGCCGTGCCGAAGCAGTATCTGGAACTGCTCGGCAGGCCGGTGCTGCAACATACCCTGGAGCGCCTCCTGGCGGTGGCGGCGGTCGAGCGTGTCGTCGTCGCTCTGGCGGCGGATGACCCGCGCTGGCCCGCCTTGCTGGCGGCGTCCGATCCCCGGGTGATGACCACGATCGGCGGGGCCGAGCGGGGCGACTCGGTGCTGGCCGGGTTGCGGGCGTTGGCGGCGGAAGCCGGTCCCGACGACTGGGTCATGGTCCACGACGCCGCCCGTCCCTGCCTGCGCCCGGACGATGTGGAAAAGCTGCTGGCGGAGCTGAAAGGCGATCCGGTCGGCGGCATCCTGGCGTTGCCGTCGGTGGATACCCTGAAGGAAGTCGAGGGTCGCGACATCGTCGCCACCGTGGACCGCAGCCGCATCTGGCGCGCCCTGACGCCGCAACTGTTCCGCTATCGGCTGCTGACCGAGGCACTGGAACGGGCGCTTGCGGCCGGGGCGACGATCACCGACGAGGCCAGCGCGGTGGAATGGGCCGGGCGCCGTCCGAAGATCGTCGAGGGCCATCCGGGCAACATCAAGATCACCCGGCCGGAGGATCTGCCTCTGGCCGAGTTCTATCTGAGGCAATAGAGATGAACTTCCGAGTCGGACAAGGCTACGACGCCCACCGCTTTCAGCCTGGCGATCACGTCATCCTCGGTGGGGTCAAAATCCCCTTCGACAAGGGGCTGGCGGCCCATTCCGACGGCGACGTGGCCCTCCACGCCCTGTGCGACGCCCTGCTGGGGGCGGCGGCCCTGGGCGACATCGGCCGTCACTTTCCCGATACCGACGCCGCTTACAAGGGGGTGGACAGCCGCCTGTTGTTGCGGCGGGTGCGCGCGCTACTGGCGGAAAAAGGCTGGCGGCCGGTCAACGTGGATCTCACTATCGTCTGCCAGGCCCCCAGGCTGGCGCCCCACATTCCCGAGATGCAGGCCAACATCGCCGCCGATCTGGGGCTGGAGGCGGAGGCGGTCAACGTCAAGGCCACCACCACCGAGAAGATGGGCTTCGAGGGCCGCGGGGAGGGCATCTCCGCCCAGGCGGTGGCGTTGCTGGCAGGCCGTTGAAACCGCCCGCCTGTCCCCGCGCCTTCGGGCCGCCTTTGGGCCGGGCCCGGCTCAAGCAGGTGGCGGAGGATTTCCAAGTGGAGGAAATCCTCGGCTTTACGCCTTCAGGGGAAGGGGAACACGTTTTCCTGTGGGTGGAAAAACGCGGCCGCAACACCGAGGATGTGGCCGCGGAACTGGCCCGTTTCGCCGGGGTTCCACGGCGGCAGGTGTCCTATGCCGGCCTCAAGGACCGTCACGCGCTGACCTGGCAGTGGTTCTGCGTCCACTTGCCGGGCAGGCGGGAATGGCCGTGGCACGACTTCCGGGGGGACGGCTTTGCGGTGCTGCGCTGGGCCCGCAACCGCCGGCGGCTGCGCAAAGGCGCTTTGCAGGGCAACCGGTTTCGGCTGCGGCTGCGGGATTTCGACGGCGACAGGGCGGCGCTCGAAGCCCGGCTGCAGCAGATCGCCGGTCGGGGAATGCCCAATTACTTCGGTCCCCAGCGCTTCGGTCACGCGGGCGGCAACTTGGCGAAGGCGGCGGCGATGCTGCAGGGCGAAAAGGTCCGCAGCCGCCACCACCGTGGCCTGTACCTGTCAGCGGCGCGGGCGGCGATCTTCAATCAGGTGCTGGCGCTGCGGGTCGAGGCCGGCTGCTGGGAGCGGGCGCTGCCCGGCGACCTGCTCATGTTCGACGACGGCGGCACCTTTTTCCGGGCAGGCGGCATCGATGCCGAAATCGAAACGCGCGTGGCCCGGCTGGCGCTGCATCCCACAGGCCCCCTGTGGGGTGAGGGGGAGGGTGCCGCTGGAGAGGCGGGAGCCTGGGAGCGCCGGGCCGTTTCCCTGTGGCCGGAGCTGGCCGCGGCGTTGGCGCGGGAGGCCGGAATGCAGCGGCGGCCCCTGCGGGTGTGGGTGAAGGCGCTGCACTGGGGATGGGAGGAACCGGCGGCGCTGCGGCTGTCGTTCACCCTGCCGGCCGGCAGTTACGCCACCGGGCTGGTTCATGAACTGATCGAAACCGGGGAGGAGACACCGTGACCTGTGCCCATGCCTTCTGGCTGGCCCTGTTGCAGGGGCTGACCGAATTTCTGCCGATTTCCAGTTCGGCCCATCTGATTCTCGTGCCCCGCCTGCTGGGATGGGCCGATCAGGGACTGGCCTTCGATGTGGCGGTACACGTGGGCACCCTGATCGCGGTGCTGGCCTATTTCCGGCACGAGGTCGCGGTCATCGCCCTGGACTGGCTGCAGGCGCTGAAGACGCGCCGTTCCAACCCCAATGCGGTGGTGGGGTGGGGCGTTCTCATCGGCACCGTGCCGGTCGGGCTGGCGGGGCTGCTGCTCAAAGACTGGATCGAGGCGTATCTGCGCACCCCGCAGGTGATCGCCGCCGCCACCATCGTCTTCGGGCTGCTTTTGGGAATCGCCGAACGCTGGCACCGGGGGCGGCGCAGTCTGGAGCAGCTGACCTGGCGCGACGCCATGATCGTCGGTGTGTTCCAGGCGGTCGCTCTGATCCCCGGCACCTCCCGTTCCGGCATCACCATCACCGGCGCGCTGTTTCTGGGCTACGACCGTCTCAGTGCCGCGCGTTTCTCCTTTCTGCTGTCGATTCCGGTCATCCTCCTGGCCGGTGGGGTGAAAACGCTGGATCTTCTCCAGTCCGGTGGGGCGGTGAACTGGGATCTGCTGTTGCTCGGGGTCGCCACCTCGGCGCTGGCGGCCTACGGTTGCATCGGCTGGTTTCTGCGCCTGCTCGAGCGGGTCGGCATGATGCCGTTTGTCTTCTACCGGCTGCTGCTCGGCGGTGCGCTGCTCTATTTCTTCTGGCCCAGCAGCACGTAGAGGGCGCCGCTGCCGCCGTCTTTCGGCCTGGCGCTGCAGAAGGCGGTCACCTGGGGATGCCGGCGCAGCCACTGGTCGAGGGCGCTTTTCAGCACCGGTTTGAAGTCCGGCGAGCGCCAGCCCTTGCCGTGGACGATGAGGGCGCAGCGAATGCGGTCCGCCAGGCATTCGGCCAGGAAATGATCCAGCAGCGGTTTGGCCTGGGCGCGGGTGCAGCCGTGGAGATCCAGTTCGGCCCGCGGGGGGATGCGCCCCTGCTGCAGGCGCTTCAGCAGTCGCTGGTCGCTGCCGGGGCGCAGGTAGCGCAGGGTGTCGCCCAGGGACAGGGTCGGCTGCGCCTCTGTCCCCGTTTCGGGAGGCGGCTGCCGGCGGGGTGCCGGTTTGGCCGCCGGCACCGCCCGGCGCCGCTTGCCGGATGGCAGCGGCTCGATGCCGGCCACGGCCCGGCGGAACAGTTCGATGTCTTCGTCGTCGATATTCATGCCGCCAGCACGTCGATGCCGAAGCGTTTCAGCAGGGAGACCAGCTGGATTAGCGGCAGTCCTACCAGGGTATTGGGGTCATCGCCTTCGATGCGGGCGATCAGCGCGATGCCGAGTCCTTCGGACTTGAAAGCGCCGACGCAGTCGTAAGGCTGCTCGCGGCGCAGGTAATTTTCGATCTGGGCGGCGGTCAGCGGCCGCAGGTGGACCCGGCAGGTGTCCACCGCACTCAACTGGCGGCCGCTGCGGCTGTTGAGGACGCTGACGCCGGTGTGAAAGCTCAGGGTCCGGCCGGCGGCGGCCAGCAGCTGTTCCCGGGCGGTTTCGAAATCGCCGGGTTTGCTGAGTTTGCGGCCCCCGAGCAGGCCGACCTGGTCGGAACCGATGATGAGGTGTTCGGGAAACTGCGCCGCCAGGGCCCGGGCCTTGGCCGCCGCCAACCGGCTCGCCAGCTGCTCCGGGGCCTCGTTGAAGTGCGGGGTTTCGTCGATTTCCGGGGCGGCCCATTCGAAGGGCAGCCCGAGCCTGGCCAGCAGGGTGCGGCGATAGGGGGAACCGGAGGCAAGGACCAGCGGAAGCATCGTTTCATCCAAATGGACCTAAAGATATTATTTTGACAGGTTTTTGCCAAAATCGGTATCATTCCCGAATTATGCCAATGCGTTTGCCGGAATTGATCGACCCGCTTCAGTGTGTCGCCAAAGGGCGTCACTGGGTGGGTAGGTTGCCGCTGGCCCGGTTGCCCCGGCTGGTGGACATGATCACCAATCCCGACGAGGCGGTGACGGTGGATCTGCGCTTCGAGCGCCGGGACCGGGTGGCGGCCGTCACCGGTTCCGTGCGTGGCGAGCTGGAGGTGACTTGCCAGCGCTGTCTGGCGCCGCTTCGGATCGCCGTGGACAGTCCGGTCAGTCTGGGCGTGGTCACTTCCATCGAAGAGGGTGACCGGCTTCCGGATGCGTTCGAGCCGCTGTTGCTGGAGGAAGATCGGATTCCCTTCTCCGACATCGTCGAGGATGAGCTGATCCTGGCGATTCCCGACATTCCCAAGCACGCGCATTGCCGGCCTGCCAAGACCTCGTCGGCGGATGCCGGCGTGGAGGAAGCGGCGGCGGCTGACAACCCGTTCGCGGCATTGGCCCAGTTGAAGACAAAACCAGACCGACAGAGAGGTTAGAGATGGCGGTACCACAGAATCGTAAGACCCGTTCCAAGCGCGGCATGCGCCGCGCCCACGACAGCCTGAAAAACCCGGCCCTGTCCCAGGATCCGCTGACCGGGGAAACCCACCGGCGCCATCACGTCAGTCCCGATGGCTACTACCGCGGCCGCCAGGTGATCGCGGTCAAGCAGGAAGAAGAGGTGGAAGAAGAATAAGCTCGGCGGGGAAACACGGTCACGATGATGAAGCGCTCAGGGAGGGCGTTTATCCATGCCTAAACAGACGCCGGTGATCGCCATCGACGCCATGGGCGGCGATCACGGTCCGGAAGTAACCGTGCCCGCGGCGCTCGACTGCCTGCGTCAGTACCCGCAGCTGCAGCTGATCCTCGTCGGTCAGGAGTCGGTGTTGCGGGAAAGCCTGGCCGCCCACGGCCAGCCGGACCACCCCCGCCTGCGGATTCACCATGCCTCCGAGGTGGTGGCGATGGACGATCTTCCCTCCCGGGCGCTTCGCAACAAGCGGGATTCCTCCATGCGCGTCGCCCTCAACCTGGTGCGCGACGGCGAGGCCGACGCCTGTGTCAGCGCCGGCAACACCGGCGCCCTGATGGCCACGGCGCGGTTCGTGCTGAAGACGATTCCCGGCATCGACCGCCCCGCCATCATCGTCACCCTGCCGGCGGCCAAGGGTTGTACCCATATCCTTGACATGGGGGCGAACGTCGATTGCAGCGCCGAACATCTGTACCAGTTCGCCGTCATGGGCTACGAGTTGGTGCGGGCGGTGGAGAACGTCGATTCCCCCCGGGTCGGACTCCTCAACATCGGCGAGGAGGAGATCAAGGGAAACGAACAGGTCAAGCAGGCTGCCCGTCTGCTTTCCAGTTCCTACCTCAACTTCATCGGTTACGTGGAGGGCGACGACATCTTCATCGGCGAGGTGGACATCGTGGTGACCGACGGCTTCGTCGGCAACGTCGCCCTCAAGACCATCGAGGGGCTGGCGCGGCTGCTGGGCCAGGCGCTCAGGGAAGGGTTTCAGAAGAACCTCTACGCCCGGCTGGTGGGGCTGATGGCCCTGCCGGTGCTGCGCGGTTTCAAACAGCGTTTCGATCCGCGGCGTTACAACGGCGCCACCCTGCTGGGGCTGCAAGGCATCGTGATCAAGAGCCACGGCAACGCCGACCGCGCCGCCTTCGCCAACGCCATCCGCATGGCGCTTTTGGAGATCGACAAGGCTGTTCCCGAACGGATCGGTGAGCGGGTGGCCACCATTTTCGCCAATGGGGCCGGCATTCACGAAGACCTTTCCCTTACCACCCGGATAAATCGCGCATGAACCGTTACGCCCGCATCGCTGGCACCGGTAGCTATCTGCCCGCCACGGTCCGCACCAACGACGACATCTCCCGCATGGTGGATACCGCCGACGCCTGGATCGTGGAACGCACCGGAATCCGCGAGCGTCGCATCGCCGCCCCGGAGGAAACCGCCTCCAGCATGGGTGAGATCGCCGCCCGCCAGGCCATCGAGGCCGCCGGCTGGGAACCGGAGACGGTCGATCTGGTGATCATGGCCACCAGCACCCCGGACCGGATCTTTCCCAGCGCCGCGTGTCTGCTGCAGCAGCGGCTGGGAATCCGCGGCTGTCCCGCCTTCGACGTCCAGGCCGCCTGCGCCGGCTTTATCTACGCCCTCAGCATCGCCGACCAGTTCATCCGCGCCGGAAGCGCGCGCCGGGCCCTGGTGGTCGGCAGCGAGATCAACTCCCGCCTGGTGGACTGGAGCGACCGCACCACCTGTATCCTGTTCGGTGACGGCGCCGGGGCGGTGACGCTGGAGGCCGTTGATTCCCCCGGCATCCTCTCCACCCACATCCACGCCGACGGCCATTTCCACGACCTGCTCTATCTTCCCAACCCGGAGATGGGGATCAGCGGCGAGCCGCCCTACATCAGGATGCAGGGCAACGACGTGTTCAAGATTGCCGTCAACACCCTGGGGCGGATCGTGGACGAGACTTTGGCGGCCAACGGTCTGGAGAAGTCCGACGTGGACTGGCTGGTGCCCCACCAGGCCAACATCCGCATCATCGCCGCCACCGCCCGCAAGCTCAAGATGCCCATGGAACGGGTGGTGGTCACCATAGAGCGGCAGGGTAACACCTCCTCGGCCTCGGTGCCGCTGGCACTGCACGAGGCGGTCAGCGACGGCCGCATCCAGCGGGGGCAGGTGTTGCTGATGGAGGCTTTCGGCGGGGGGTTCACCTGGGGTTCCGCTTTGATCAGGTATTGAACGATGGAAGAAGAAAGACAACGTCCCGATCTGGCATTCCTGTTCCCCGGCCAGGGGTCGCAGGCGGTCGGCATGCTGCAGGATCTGGCCGCCGCCTTCCCGCAGGTCCGGGAAACCTTTGCCGAGGCTTCCGAGGCGCTGGGCTTCGATCTCTGGCGCCTGGTCCAGGAAGGGCCCGCGGAAGAACTCGATCAGACCGTCAACACCCAGCCGGCGCTGCTGGCGGCCGGCGTCGCCGTGTGGCGGGTGTGGCGGTCGCAGACGGACATCTGTCCTGCCTGGATGGCGGGCCACAGCCTGGGGGAATACACTGCCCTGGTCTGCGCCGGCTCGCTGCCGTTTGCGGACACGGTCAAACTGGTGGCCGAGCGCGGCCGCCTGATGCAGACCGCCGTTCCCGAAGGCAAGGGGGCGATGGCGGCGGTTCTCGGGCTCGAGGACCACGTGGTGGTCGGGCTGTGCCGCAGGGTGAGCGAGGAAACCGGACAGCGGGTGGCGGCGGCCAATTTCAACGCCCCCGGCCAGGTGGTGATCGCAGGAGAAACGGCCGCGGTGGAGCGTGCCTGTGAGGCCGCCAGGGAAGCGGGGGCCAAGCGCGCCCTCAAGCTGGCCGTCAGCGTGCCGTCCCACTGTGAGCTGATGAAGCCCGCGGCCGAACGCTTCGCGGCGCTGCTGGAGGCGGTTCCGGTGGAGACACCGAAGATCGCCGTGATCCACAACGTGGACGTGGGTACTCATGCGGCCCCGGAAGTCATCCGCGCCCTGCTGGCCCAACAGCTGTATTCACCGGTGCGCTGGAGCGACACCATCCGTTTCCTGCGCGATCAGGGGGTCAGCCGCTTCGTCGAGGCCGGGCCGGGCAAGGTGCTCACCGGCCTGAACAAACGTATCGTCAAGGAATGCCGGACGTTGCCGGTGTTCGATCCGGCCACGCTGGCCGCAAGCCTGGAGGAAATCCTATGACCGCCAAAATCGCCCTCGTGACCGGCGCCAGCCGCGGCATCGGCAGCGACATCGCCCTGCAACTGGCCCGGGACGGGTTCACCGTGGTGGGAACCGCCACCAGCGATGCCGGTGCCGAGCGCATCGCCGCCGCCATCCGTGAGGTGGGGGAAGGGACGGGCATGGTGCTGGATGTGACCGACGCCGCTCAGGTGCAGCAGGTTGTCGATCGTATCAACAAGGAATTCGGCGCCCCTTTGGTGCTGGTGAACAATGCCGGCATCACCCAGGACAATCTGCTGATGCGGATGAAGGACGAGGAATGGCAGTCGATCCTCGACACCAACCTGACTTCGGTCTACCGCCTCAGCAAGGCCTGCCTGCGCGGCATGATGAAGGCGCGCTGGGGGCGCATCGTCAACATCGGTTCGGTGGTGGGGGCGACCGGCAACGCCGGTCAGACCAACTACGCCGCTGCCAAGGCCGGCATGGTCGGCTTCACCAAGTCCCTGGCGAAGGAGGTGGGGTCGCGGGGCATCACCGTCAACACCGTCGCGCCCGGCTTCATCGACACCGACATGACGCGGGCGTTGCCCGAAGCCCAGCGCGAGGCGTTGCTGGGCGCGATTCCCCTGGGGCGCCTGGGCGAGGCCGAGGAGATCGCCCATGCGGTTTCCTTCCTGTGCAGCGACCGGGCCGGCTACATCACCGGCGAGACCCTGCATGTGAACGGCGGCATGTACATGCCTTGAGACCGCGGCCTGTAGCACCGGTTTTCCCTCTATCGGAGGGGGCCGGGAAGGGTCTGTCAGCGGCCAGGGAAGGCCGCGCCGGGCCTAAATTTACGGACGAATTTCGGCCCGGCAGACCCTTCCCGGCCCCCCGGAAGTGCAAATTGAGAGGTGCCAAGACTGCGGCCCATAAACATTGTGTTTGCCGGAGGCGGCCATTAAAATGCCCGCTTCCTGGTTTTTGGATCAACGACAACAAAACCGACCGAGGTAACCATTCATGAGCGATGTGGCAGAACGTGTGAAGAAGATCGTGGCGGAACAGCTGGGCGTGAAGGAAGAAATCTCCAACGACGCCTCCTTTGTCGACGATCTGGGGGCCGATTCCCTCGATACCGTAGAGCTGGTGATGGCGCTGGAGGAGGAGTTCGACTGCGAAATCCCCGACGAGGAAGCCGAAAAGATCACCACGGTTCAGGAAGCCATCGACTACATCGAAAAGCATCTGAATCAGTGAGTCTCCGCCCGCAGGTCTCCTGGGGGCTTTCATATCCAGGTGAGAGCATTGAGCGAGAGAAGGGTCGTCATTACGGGGCTGGGAATTCTTTGCCCGGTGGGAAACAGCGTCGCCGAGGCATGGGAGAACATCCTGGCCGGCAGAAGCGGCATCGGGCCGATCGAGTATTTCGACGTCAGCCAGTTCAGCACCCGCTTCGGCGGAACGGTGAAGCACTTCGACGTCACCGAATACATTCCGGCCAAGGAGGCCCGTAAGATGGATCCCTTCATCCATTACGGCATCGCCGCCGCCTGCCAGGCGTTCGACGATGCCGGGCTGGAGGTGAGCGAGGCCAACGCCGAGATGATCGGGGTGGCCATCGGCGCCGGCATCGGCGGCATCACCGGGATCGAGAACGGCCACAGCGCCTTTCTCGAGGGCGGGCCGCGGCGCATTTCCCCGTTCTTCGTGCCGGCCAACATCATCAACATGATCTCCGGCAACTTCGCCACCATGAAGGGCCTGCAGGGCCCCAATTTCGCGGTGGTTTCGGCCTGCGCCACGTCCAATCACAACATCGGCGAGGCCGCCCGTATCATCCGCACCGGTGATGCCGAGGTGATGATCGCCGGCGGCGCCGAATATCCCATTTCGCCGACCGGCTTAGGTGGATTTGCCGCCGCCCGGGCGCTGTCGCGGCGCAACGACGATCCCCAGCGGGCCAGCCGTCCCTGGGACAAGGACCGCGACGGTTTCGTGCTGTCGGAGGGGGCCGGGGTGGTGGTGCTCGAATCCCTCGAGCACGCGCGCGCCCGCGGCGCCCGCATCTACGCCGAACTGATCGGTTACGGCGCCAGCGCCGACGCCTATCACATGACCCAGCCGCCGCCCCACGGCGACGGCGCCGCCCGCTGCATGCGCCGGGCGCTGCGCAACGCCGGCATCGCCCCGGAGGCGGTGGACTACATCAACGCCCACGGCACCTCGACGCCGGCCGGGGATCTGGCCGAAACCCGGGCGATCAAGCAGGCCTTCGGCGAGGCGGCCTACCGCATCCCCGTCAGTTCCACCAAGTCGATGACCGGGCATCTGCTCGGCGCCGCCGGGGGGATCGAGGCGATCTTCACCATCCTGGCACTGCGCGACCAGGTGTTGCCGCCCACCATCAACCTGGACGAACCGGACGAGGAATGCGATCTCGACTACGTGCCGCACACGGCGCGCGAGGCCAAGGTCGAAATCGCCATTTCCAATTCCTTCGGCTTCGGCGGTACCAATTCCACTCTCATCTTCAAGCGCTTCGACGGTTGAGACTTCCGCCATGGCCGGTCCGGTCTGGATCGACGGTCGCAGGGGGGGCAGCGTCTCCGTCTGCGACCGCGGTTTCCAGTACGGCGACGGCCTGTTCGAGACCTTCCTGATCCGGGATCAACGCCCCTGCCTCTGGGAGGGTCACCTGGCGCGGCTGCGCCTGGGGTGCGAACGCCTGGGAATCCCCCTGCCGGCGCCGGCAACCCTGTGGCGGGAGGCCCTGGCCGCCTGCCGTGGCGTTGCTGCCGGCGTGCTCAAGCTGCAATTGACCCGCGGCTGCGGCGGCCGTGGTTATGCCCCGCCTGCCGATCCCCGTCCCACCCGGGTGTTCAGCCTGCACCCGCTTCCCACCGGCCTGGAAGAGAGACGCCGCCTGGGCGTGGCGGTGCGTCTCTGTCGCACCCCGTTGGGGATCAATCCGGCGCTTGCCGGGCTCAAACACTGCAACCGCCTGGAACAGGTTCTGGCCCGGCGGGAGTGGAGCGATCCGGACATTTACGAGGGCCTGATGTGCGACACCGAGGGCCGGCTGGTGGAGGGGGTGATGACCAACCTGTTCTGGCGTGAAGGAGAACGTGTCCTGACCCCCCGCCTCGACCGCTGCGGGGTGGCCGGTGTTGTGCGGCGCTGGGTGATGGATCGCCTGCGGGACTGGGGCGTCCAGGTCCTGGAAGTGCGTGCGCATCCGCAGGCTCTGCTGCAGGCGCAGGAGGCGTTTTTGACCAACAGCGTCATCGGCATCGTCCCGGTGATCCGCTGGCAGGATGCACGGGACTGGCCGGTGGGGGAAACGACACGCAGACTGCAAATGGCGTGGTCGTCATGAAACGGCTGATGTTGGGACTGGCGCTGTTGGGCCTGGTGACGGCCGGCGGGGCTGCCTGGGTATGGCACAGCTACCGTCAGGCCCTGGACCGTCCCCTAGCCTTGGAGCGGCCGCTGCGTTTCGAGGTGCGACATGGGGAATCCCTGCGCTCGGTGGCCGAGCGACTGCACCGTGAGGGTGTTCTGCCCCAGCCCCGCTGGCTGCTGTGGTGGGCCCGCCAGCGGGGGGAGGCGGCCGCCGTCCGTGCCGGCGAATACCGCCTGACTCCGGGGCTGACGCCCAAGTCCCTGCTGGCGCTGCTGGTATCCGGCAGGGTCGTCCAGCACCGCGTCACCCTGGTGGAGGGCTGGACGGTTCAGCAGGCGCTGCAGGCCCTGGTGGCGGAACCGGCCCTGCGCCATACCCTGAATGACGTTCCCCTCTCGCGACTGCTGGCGGAACTGGGGCTGCCGCCGGGACATCCGGAAGGCCGCTTCTTTCCGGATACCTACTTTTTCACCCGCGGCGCCAGCGACCGCGACATCCTGCGCCGCGCCTACCGGCGCATGGAACAGGTGCTGGCCGAGGCCTGGGCCGGCCGGGCCTCCGGGCTGCCGCTCAAGACCCCTTACGAGGCTTTGATTCTGGCTTCCATCGTCGAGAAGGAGACCGCCCGCCGTGACGAAATGCCGAAGATCGCCGGGGTCTTCATCCGCCGCCTCGAGAAAGGCATGAAACTGCAGACCGATCCCACCGTGATCTACGGTCTGGGAGCCAAGTTCGGCGGCAATCTGCGGCGTCGTGATCTCGAGACCAACACGCCTTACAACACCTACGTCCATCCCGGTTTGCCGCCGACGCCCATCGCCCTGCCGGGACGCGCCGCCATCGAGGCGGCCCTGCATCCGGCGGCGGGGAAGGCGCTGTATTTCGTCGCCAAGGGAGACGGCAGTCATTATTTTTCCGCCACCTTGCGCCAGCACAACCGCGCCGTGGCCCGTTACCAGCTGGGGCGCCGATGAAGCGCGGCCGTTTCATCACCCTGGAGGGAGGCGAGGGCGTGGGGAAGACCACCAATCTGGCCTTCATCCGGGATTTCCTCCAGCAGCAGGGAATCGAGGTGGTGGTCACCCGCGAGCCCGGCGGGGTACCGGTGGCCGAAACCCTGCGGACGCTGGTATTGGAGACGCAGGGGCTGGCGGCGGAGGCGGAGCTGCTGTTGATTTTCGCCGGCAGGGTCCAGCATTTGCGCGATCTCATCGAACCGGCCCTGGCCTCCGGGCGCTGGGTGGTGTGCGACCGCTTCGTCGATGCCAGTTATGCCTATCAGGGAGGCGGCAGGGGATTGGACTGGGAGCGGATTGAATATCTGGAGCGCTGGCTGGTAAGCCGCCAGCCGGACCTGACGCTGCTGCTCGACGCCCCGGTGGAGGTGGGGCTGGCCAGGGCCCGGGCCCGGGGGGACACCAACCGCTTCGAGGAGGAAACCGTGGGCTTTCTGGAACGGGTGCGCCAGGCCTATCTGCGCCGTTGGCGTCAGGCGCCGCAACGTATCCGCCGGGTGGATGCCACCCTGCCGCTGGCCCAGGTCCGGCAGGCGATCGCGGCGGAACTGCAACGGTTGCTGGAGCGATGAGCCTGCCGAGCTATCCCTGGCACGAGCCGGTCTGGCACCGGCTGATGGCGGGGCTGAGGCAGGGGCGGGTGCCGCCGGCCGTGCTGCTCAGCGGCCCCCGCGGCTTGGGCAAGGGGCAGCTGGCCCATGATTTTGCCGCGAAGCTGCTGTGTGAGGCGCGCACCGCCTGCGGGACCTGTGCCGCCTGCCGCCTGCTGGCCGCCGACAGCCACCCGGATCTGTGCCGCATCGCCCCGGAGCCGGGCAAGCCGTTGACCATCGACCGGATCCGCCAGCTCAGCGAGCAGTTGACCCTGACCCCCCAATACGACCGCGGGCGGCTGGTGATCGTCGAGGCGGCGGAGCGCATGAATCCGGCCGCCGCCAACGCCTTTCTCAAGACGCTGGAGGAACCGGCTCCCGATACCAGTCTGTGGCTGCTGTGCCAGCAGCCCGCCCGCCTGCCGGCGACGATCGTCAGCCGGTGTCAGCATTTCCGCCTGCGCCCGCCTCCGCCACCGGTGGGAATCGCCTGGCTGGAAACGCAGGGGATCGACCGGGTCCGGGCCGAACTGGCCCTGGCTCTCAACGCCGACGCCCCGCTGGCGGCGCTGGCCTGGCTTCAAAGCGGGGCCTTCGAGCTGCGCCAACGGCTGTTCAAAACCCTGGAAGCGCTGCTTGGTGGCCGCCGCGATCCGGTACTGCTGGCGGCCGCCTGGCAGGAGAGCCCGCTCGATGCCCTGCTCCTGCACCTGACGGCGATCGCCGCCGACTGGATCTGCCTGCGCCAGGGCGTCGGCGAAAGGCTGCGCAATCCCGACTACCGCGACTGGTTGCAGACCTGGGCGCAGCGACTAGACTTAGAGCAGATGTTCGCTTTCTGGCGGCGGTTGGTGACCTTGCGCCAAGGGGTAGAGGCGCCGCTCAACCAGCCCCTGCAGGTGGAAGCGCTGTTTCTGGAAATCCATCGGCTCCGATCATGACCAAACCGAAACCCAAACAAGGCATCCTGTCGCTCGCCATCAAGGACAAGAACGCCCTGTACGCCGCCTACATGGCGTTCCTGAACAACGGCGGCCTGTTCATACCCACCAGCCGCGAGTACCAGCTTGGGGACGAAGTCTTCATGCTCTTGAGCCTGCTCGACGAACCGGAACGGATCCCCGTGGCCGGCCGGGTGGTGTGGATCACTCCCAAAGGGGCGGAAGGCTACCGCAGCGCCGGGGTGGGGGTGGAATTCAGCGATGAGGACCAGGGCAAAACCCGCGGCAAGATCGAAACCCATCTCGCCGGCACCTTGCAATCGGAGAAGCCGACCCATACCATGTAGCCTTTTTGGATACCTGAAACAGGCCGATGCTGATCGATTCCCACTGCCATCTCGACCGTCTCGACCTCAAGCCTTTCGAGGGCGATTTCGACCGCTTCATGGCCAAGGCCCGGGAGGAAGGGATCTCCCACATGCTCTGCGTCGGCATCAACCTGCCTACCTTCGAGCGCTGCGCCGCGCTGGCGGCCCGCTATCCGGAGGAAATCTCCCTTTCCGCCGGGGAGCATCCCAACGACAGCAAGGGTCAGCCCCTCGACGTGGAGCAGTTATTGGAATACGGGCGCCGTCAGCAGGTGGTGGCCATCGGCGAGACCGGTCTCGACTATTTCCGCAGCGAGGGGGACCTGAGCTGGCAGCAGGAACGTTTCCGCCAGCACATCCAGGTCGCCAAAACGCTGCACAAACCCCTCATCGTCCACAGCCGCGCCGCCAAGGAGGACACCCTCAGGATCTGGCGGGAGGAGGGGGCGATGGATGTCGGCGGCGTGCTTCACTGCTTCGCCGAGGACTGGGACATGGCCCGCCGCGCCCTGGACCTGAACCTCTACATTTCCTTTTCCGGCATCGTCACCTTCAAGAACGCCCAGGCCATTCAGGAAGCGGCGCGCAAGGTGCCGGAGGACCGCTTCCTGATCGAAACCGATTCCCCCTATCTGGCGCCGGTTCCCTACCGCGGCAAGCCCAACTATCCCTTCTACGTCCGCAAGGTGGCGGAGAAGATCGCCGAGCTGCGGGGGACGACTTTGGAACGGGTGGGTGAAACCAGCGGGGAGAATTTTTATCGCTTGTTTTCACTCGCATTGAATAAAAAACACAAGAACTCCAGTGAATGAAGAAAGCTCAGTAAGCCGTGTCATTCGTCCGCACCATTCCAAGCTGACTGCACTGGTTCGGTTGTTGGATAATGCCGCCATATTCTTTTCTTTGGTTTTTCTTTTGGAATGGACAGGAATGCCGGTTTCGCTTCCCTACCTCTGGCTTGGACTTGGCGGAAGCGTTTTTTTCGGTTTTTTTGCCGAAGCTCTGGAAGTGTATCAATCTTGGCGAGGATCCCCTTTCTCTAGGGAGGCGCGCAGGCTGGCCTTTGCCCACCCTATTACCCACATCTTCCCCCTTCTCATAGGAATCAATGTCTTATCCGTTTTCTCTGAGGGAACTTGATCTCGGCCGCCCGGATGGCGGTCACGGCCTCCACGTAGGCGCTCAGTTTGGTCATGCCCTGCCACAGGGCTTTGGGACCGGGCGGGGGATCGTTTTTGCGCCCCAGCCAGCCGCCAAAGCCGGCCACGATGCGGACGATGGCGCCCAAATCCGGCGGCGTCGCGGGCGGCGGGGTGCGATGGTGGATGGCCCAGGCGGTCTGCCATTCTTCGACAGAGAACACCACTTCACAGCACCACTCGGGATGTTCCCGCCCGAGCGTCATCAGCATCAGGATGCGCCAAGCGACGATCAGATACAGCACCAGGGCCCGTTCCAGGCGTTCCCGGGTGCGAAGTTGCAGGGCTTCGATGCGGCAGCCGCTTTTGAGGATGCGGAAGTAGACCTCGATCCACCACCGTTTGCGGTACCATTCGATGCGCGCTCTGGCCTGTTCCAGGGTGGTGATCTTTTCGTTGGTGATCAGGCACCATTCGACCGCTTCCTGGCCTTCGGGGGGCGCCTCTTCCCGGGCCAGGATGACGGTGACTTGGGGACCCGGGCCGCTGCGGGTCTTCAGTTCGACCCGGGCGAGACGGATTGTTTGTGTGACCTGCCGGGCCGGGCGGTTGCCGCTGGCCGGCAGGTCAAAGGCGATCGTCCCCAGCACCGGCTGGGCTTCGACTGCGGCCCGCAGTTTGCCATCGAGAGGGTCGTTGAGCTTGCGGTCGTGTCGTACCCGGATCAGGTAATCGGCGGCAAAGCCCAGCTGTTCGGCCCGGTCGATCAGGGCCCGAAGGTCACCTTCGCGGTCGGCGACATACACCAGACGGGTGTCGGGCGCCAGGGCGGCCATCTCGGCCACCCGCTCATAACCTTCCACCCAACGCAGGCTTTCGGCCAGGTCCGGTTCCCCCTTGGGCAAACGCGCCCAGTGCCAGCAATCGGTCACCCCCAGGGCCACGCCCGCCTCACTGATCACCAGCGTCGGATGCAGGTACAACCCCTGACGCTGCTCGTAATTCAGCCGTCCCAACCCCGCCATCGACGGCCGCCCGGAATAATCCAGCTCGGTGGTGTCCTGCAGGCACAGCACCCGCGACTGCTGCCGGATCCGTTCCAGGGTCGGCACACTGTGGGCCCGCAACACCTCCCGAAAATCCAGCCTGGCATTGTCCAGCAGCCGGTAGGCCGCCTTGGTCTCCGCCCAGCCACCCCCGCAAACGTTGGGAACGCTCGCCATCGGATCGCTTGCCATCGCTTCTATCACCCGGCACAGCCGCCGGTTCAGGCGGGCATCGCCCAGCGCCAGGGAAAAAATTCTTGTTCAGCCCAGCTCATGTCAACGTCTATCCAAAGAAATCAATATCTTACTACCGAAGAGGGAGATGTGGGTAATAGGGTGAGAAGAGGTGATGGTTGACAGGTTTCACATCTTTCAATTAGATTGGATTGCCTTCAAGCTACACAATAAGTAGCCTGATTTTTCCGTACTTAAGCTCATGGGGAAATAAAATGAACAAAAATGCTCCAACCCTAGGCGTGCTGTTGCTGGCCGCCGTAGCAACGCCGGCCGTTTCCGAAGTGGTTCCCGGCACCGATTTAAGTGTCCATTTCGAATCAGGCCAGATTATCGGTTCAGGCCGACATATCAACATGTTGCGGGTACCGGTGATCAACGTGAAAACCGGACAGACCACTTTTTACGATGCTGCCTTCAAGTTTACTTTTGTGCCCGGCGCCGGTTTTGAATTCGAGCAGATTTCATCGGCAATCCTGTCGCCACCGTTGGCGGTCACCAATTTGGTGACAGGGTTATACAAAACGACGGATAATCAGTGTTTTGAATTGAAGGGGCCGACACAGATCGGCGCAAGGTCCCTCTATACCTTGACACCGCAGTCATCGATACCGGGTTGTTTCGGCGGAAGACTGACGGCTCAGATCGTCTCCGGTGCTGCTTCCGGACATCCGGATATTGGCGCACGAGAAATTGTGCCATTTTTAAGCGATCAGTACGTCTACGGTGTTATTTCCAACCGAGGATTTGGTCAGGATATTTCGATTAATTGGGAGGAGAACGAATTGATCGGACTGAGACAGAGTGGCGACAATCTCATCATAGGGCTGTTCAGCGAAGGCACTGACAACGAAGGAAAACCCCAGGATTTCAAAGATCCTGTGGAAACGGCAATTCTGACCCGCGTGGCCGACGAGTAACCTCGAAAACAAGGATCGAAGCCCGTTCCTTGTCTAATTTCAATCGGAGGGATGCTGTTACCGTTCATTGCGCCAGGCCAAGCCTGGAGAAGGAGGAAGTTATGTAGAAGGAAAGACATCGCTGAAACCTTCAGAGCGACCTGACAGGTGCAAGTCCTGTCCGGCCAAGGCTGGCCACCAGCCGGAACCGAGTGTTGCGTGGTCGAGGAGCGATCCCGACTGCGAAGCGTACACAGGGGGCCTGTAGGCCGCGTGATGGAGCCTCGAAAGTACGGAATGCGGAGCCGACGTTGTTGAACGGACGGAAGGCAACAGGGGTGGTGCTGTACTGGCCTGGCATCATCCCTCCGCCGGGGTCGAAGAGCGGGGCATGCAGGGCAAGGGTCGCCCAGGAACCTGGGAGGGCCCGAACACTCCCTGCGGGAAGAGCGGTGCGGGCGCCGTGTGAGAAAAGGTCCAGGCCCATCGGAGCGGTGTCCGGCCGATGGGAGCGAACGGGACACGAAGCAGGGTACCGGCGCGCGAAGGCGACGAAGCGCGCTGGGAAGGTGATCGAGCAATCGGAGCCTGCCGATAGTACCTGGGAAGTCGGGGAACCTGCCCCAAGGGACCCGATGGAGGGAAGCGGCAGGTCGGACGATGGGGCTTTCGGAGGGACAGATGGCCGGGACATCGAGCCAGGAGAACATCTCAACACGACAACGGAAGCTAGCGGAACTGGCCCGGATCGAACCGAAGCTGGAACTGACCACGATTGCCCACCACATCGACGTGGTGTGGCTGGAAGAAGCCTGGCGGCGCACCCGCAAGGACGGGGCCGCCGGGGTGGACGGCGTGACTGCATCCCAATACGCAGCCGACTTAGAGGAGAACCTGACGCGCCTGCTGGAACGGTTCAAGACCGGCCGGTATCGGGCGCCTGCGGTACGGCGCGTCCACCTTCCCAAGCCGGGAACGGGAAAGACCCGCCCGATCGGCATTCCCACGCTGGAAGACAAGGTGCTGCAACGGGCGGTGCTGATGGCGCTGGAACCCATCTTCGAGCAGGACTTTCTCGACTGCGCCTACGGGTTCCGGCCCGGACGCAGTGCCCACCAGGCCCTGGAGAGGCTATGGGGCGGGCTGATGGCCATGGGCGGTGGCTGGGTCATCGACCTGGACATCCAAAACTTCTTCGACGACGTGGACCGGGACCGGCTGCGGAACTTTCTGGGGCAGAGGGTGCGCGACGGCGTGATCTGCCGCGTGATCGGTAAATGGCTGAATGCCGGCGTCATGGAAGGCGGACAGCTTCACTACCCCGAACAAGGGACACCGCAAGGTGGGGTGATCTCCCCACTGCTGGCCAACCTCTACCTGCATCACGTGCTCGACCTGTGGTTCGAGCAGACGGTCAAACCGCGACTGCAGGGCAGCGCCTTCGAAGTCCGGTTCGCCGACGATGCGGTCCTGGTGTTCGAACGGGAAGAAGACGCCCGGCGGGTATTGGCCGTTCCGGGCAAGCGCCTGGCCAAATACGGCCTGCGCCTGCACCCGGACAAAACCCGCCTGCTCGACTTCAGAAAACCCGGACGGAAAGGCCAGAGCTTCCAATACCTGGGATTCACCCACTACTGGGGACGCTCAGGGAAAGGGCGCTGGGTCGTCAAACGCAAGACCGCCCAAGCCCGGCTCAGCCGCTCCCTGCAGGCGATCAACCACTGGTGCCGGATGCACCGCCACTGGCCGGTTGCAGACCAACAAGCGGCCCTGAGCCGCAAACTCAAGGGGCATTATGCCTACTATGGGATCGTCGGCAACAGCCAATCGCTGGCCCGCTTCCTGTACGAGGTCAGACGGCGCTGGTACAAATGGTTGTCCCGCCGCAACCGGGAACGGATGAACTGGGACCATTTTGGGCGGCTGTACAAACGATACCCACTCCCCCCACCGCGCGTGGTTCACGGAATTGCCCGTTGCGTAGCGACGCCATAGTCCGAGGAGCCGGATGCCTTAATCGGGCACGTCCGGATCTGTGGGAACCGCGGGTGAGCAATCGCCCGCGGTCACCCGGCCGGTCTTGCCAAGTGCCTGAAGATTCAGGAGAATGCGGGCATGGAAGGATTTGATCTGGACCTGAGCCGCCCACCTCCCTTGCCCGGGACGGTGGAGGAATGCCACCGGGTGATCGAAGCGCTTTGGCGGGCGCTGGGAGAATTTCAGCAGATCCAGGCGCGAGTGGAAGAACTGGAGGAACAGTTGGCCTTGGGGTCCGACAATTCCTCCCAACCACCTTCCCAGGACAGCACGAAGAAGCGCGCCGAGCGCAAGGGCAAGCGACCGACGGGACGCAAGAAAGGGGCGCAGGTGGGACATCCCAGGCACGAGCGGGCTCTGGTTCCGGCAGAAGCAGTGGACGAGGTCCGGCATTACTTTCCCCATGGCCGCTGCGAGTGCGGTGGGTCGGTGGCGGTGCGGGGATTCCGTCCCCATCAGGTGTTCGACCTGCCCGAGATTCGTTACCGGGTGGTCGAACACCGGGTGTATGAAGGCCGCTGTGGGTGTTGTGGTGAGAAGCACCAGGGGCGGCTACCGGATGAGGTGCCCCGCGGCCAGATGGGACCTGGGCTGGTGGCGTGGATTGGCTTGATGACGGGGCGCTATCACCTGTCGCTGCGGGAAGTCGAAGCGCTGCTGGAAGAACAATGGGGTCTGAAATTCAGCCTGGGGGCGATCAGCCAGAGCCAGATCCCGCTGCAGGCGTGGCTGGGTCCGGTCTACAACCAGATTGGCGAGGCGGTCAGAAAAGCGCTGATCGCCCATGCCGACGAGACCCGCCACTACCGGGGCCGCAGCATCTATTGGCTGTGGGCGCTGACGACCGGTCAGATGGCGTATTTCCTGACCCATTATTCCCGCGGCAAGGGTGCGGCCGGTGAGCTGTTGGGGGATTTCCAGGGAATCCTGGTGACCGACCGCCACGGGGCCTACAACGACCATCCCCAGGACTCACACCAATACTGCTGGGCGCATCTCATCCGCAACCTGGAACGGATCGCCGGGCGCAAGGGACAGGCCGGCGAAGATGGCGAACGCCTGCTCCGGGCCGCCCGCCTGACGGTTCACTGCGGCAAGCTCTGGCAACAGAGCCATTACCCATCCGACCGCTACCGAAGGCGATTGGAACGCCTCAAAGCCCTCTTCCGGCGCGAACTGGAACAGGCCGCCCAAAGACATGGCGACAACAAAACCGGTCGCAGCTGCCGCAAGTTGTTGGACGATTTTCCCAGGTTCTGGACCTTCCTGGACCATCCCGGCGTACCGATGACCAACAACACGGCAGAGCGTGCCCTACGCCCCTATGTCATCTGGCGCAAGACCCGTTTCTTCAGCCAGTCGCATCGCGGTGACTGCTTCCGACCCATGATCCTGTCGCTGGTCGAAACCTGCAAGCGCCTCAAGATCGGCGTCTATCAGACCCTGCGGACCATCTGCGCCCAGGGCATGGCAGAGGGCGAGGTCACCTTCCGCCTGCCCCTGCTGGAACCTCAACCACTTCCAGTGGCAAGCCCGTGAACGGTAACGAAGAAAGCTCAGTAAGCCGTGTCATTCGTCCGCACCATTCCAAGCTGACTGCACTGGTTCGGTTGTTGGATAATGCCGCCATATTCTTGTCTTTGGTTTTTCTTTTGGAATGGACAGGAATGCCGGTTTCGCTTCCCTACCTCTGGCTTGGACTTGGCGGAAGCGTTTTTTTCGGTTTTTTTGCCGAAGCTCTGGAAGTGTATCAATCTTGGCGAGGATCCCCTTTCTCTAGGGAGGCGCGCAGGCTGGCCTTTGCCTGGGTCTGTGCCATTGTAGTCCTGGTTGCTGTCTTGTTTCTTACTAAAACTGCCACTCTGTTTTCCCGTAAGATCATTCTTGTATGGTTCGTAACCGTACTGGTATTGCTCGTCGGATTATACGGCGGGCGGCGTCTGCTGCTTGCCTTCTTCCGCAACCGGGGTAGGAACAGGAAAACCGTAGCGATCGTCGGGGCGAATGCCTTGGGAAAGCGTTTGCAGGTGGCGATTGTGGAAATGCCCTGGCTGGGATACCAGTTTGTCGGGTACTATGACGACCGGGAACCGGGCCGGTTGTTGCAGTCGTGCACTCCCTTGCTGGGTGACTTGAAGAAGCTCTATGAGGATGCCCGCCATCACCGGATCGCCTGCCTCTTCATCACGTTGCCCATGAGCGCCGAGAAGCGCATCCGCAGTATCCTTGCCCATCTGGGCGACAGCACCCTATCGGTTTTCTACGTGCCCAACTTTTTCGTTTTCAATCTGCTCTATTCCCGTTGGGATATGCTGCAGGGAATTCCGGTGATCAGTGTCTATGACACCCCCTTCCGCGGCGTGGATGGTATGCTCAAACGGGCGGAAGACCTGGTTCTGGGCAGTTTGATTCTGCTGCTGATCAGCCTGCCCATGTTGATCATTGCCATTGGGGTGAAGCTGTCGTCTCCCGGGCCGGTTATCTTCAAGCAGCGCCGCTACGGTTTCAATGGCCAGGAAATTATCGTGTGGAAATTCCGTACCATGACGGTGTGCGAAGACGGTGAAGACGTGAAACAGGCCAAAAAGAACGACGCGCGGGTGACCCCCTTCGGGGCCTTTCTGCGCCGCACTTCGCTGGACGAGCTGCCCCAGTTCATCAACGTCCTCCAGGGCACCATGTCCATCGTCGGACCCCGACCCCATGCGGTGGCCCACAACGAACAGTATCGCAGACTGATTCCAGGGTACATGCTGCGCCACAAAGTCAAACCCGGCATCACCGGGTTGGCACAGATCAACGGCTTCCGGGGAGAAACCGATACGTTGGAAAAAATGGCCATGCGGGTGCGCCACGATATCGAATATATCCGCCACTGGTCCTTGTGGCTGGATCTGAAGATTATCTTTCTGACGATCTTCAAGGGATTCCGTTCGCCCAATGCCTATTGAATTGAAAAACCAAGGAGTCTACTGTGACGGCTGAAGAAAATGGCAAAAAGGTCGCCCTGATCACCGGCATCACCGGTCAGGATGGCGCTTATCTGGCAGAATTTCTGCTTTCCAGGGGTTATACCGTCCACGGTATCAAGCGTCGGGCCTCCCTGTTCAACACTGACCGCATCGATCATTTGTACCAGGATCCCCACGAGGCGGATCGTCATTTCATTCTCCACTACGGCGACCTGACCGATTCCACCAATCTCATCCGTTTGGTGCAGAAGATTCAGCCGGATGAAATTTACAATCTGGCGGCCCAAAGCCACGTGGCGGTTTCCTTCGAATCCCCGGAGTACACCGCCAATGCCGACGCCATCGGCACGCTGCGCCTACTGGAGGCTATCCGCATCCTGGGGATCGAGAAGAAAACCCGCTTTTACCAGGCCTCGACTTCCGAACTGTACGGTAAGGTCCAGGAAATTCCGCAGACGGAAACCACCCCGTTCTATCCGCGCAGTCCCTATGGAGTCGCCAAGCTTTACGGTTACTGGATCACCGTCAACTACCGTGAGGCCTACGGCCTGTATGCCTGCAATGGTATTCTGTTCAATCATGAAAGCCCCATCCGGGGGGAAACCTTCGTCACTCGCAAGATCACCAGGGGATTGGCCCGCATCAAGCTCGGGTTGCAGGCCCGCCTGTATCTGGGTAATCTCGATGCCCGCCGTGACTGGGGGCATGCAAAGGACTACGTGGAGGCCCAATGGTTAATCCTGCAGCAGCCGGAGCCGGAGGATTTCGTCATTGCCACCGGCGAGCAGCATTCCGTGCGTGAATTCGTCGAGCTCGCCTGGCAGGAATTGGGCGGGCAGATTGAATGGCGCGGACAGGGCGAGGCGGAGAAAGGTTACGACCGCGAGACAGGGGAGTGCATCGTGGCGGTGGATCCGCGCTATTTCCGCCCCGCCGAAGTTGATACCCTTCTGGGGGATCCCGCCAAGGCCCGGGAAAAACTCGGCTGGCGGCCTCGGATCACTTTCAAGGAGCTGGTTCGGGAAATGGTTCGGGAGGACTTGAAGGCGGCCGAGCGCGACGAGCTGTGCCGCAGCCGCGGGTATCGGGTGTTCAATTACCACGAGTGAGGCCGATGGAGCAGAATACTAAGATCTATGTCGCCGGCCATCGGGGCATGGTGGGTTCGGCGATCGTGCGGAGGCTGCAGCGGGAAGATAACGTTGAAATCGTCACCCGCACCCATGCCGAGCTGGACCTGACGGACCAGGCTGCGGTCAACGCCTTTTTCGCCGGCGAGAAGATCGATCAGGTCTATCTCGCGGCCGCGAAGGTGGGCGGCATCCATGCCAACAATACCTATCCAGCCGAGTTCATCTATCAGAACCTGATGATCGAGGCGAACGTCATTCATGCGGCGCACCTAAACGATGTGCAGAAGCTGCTGTTTCTCGGCTCTTCCTGCATCTATCCCAAACTGGCCGAGCAGCCGATGAGGGAAGAGGCCCTGTTGACGGGGCCGCTTGAGCCGACCAACGAGCCTTATGCCGTTGCCAAGATTGCCGGCATCAAGCTGTGCGAGAGCTACAATCGCCAATATGGTAGGGATTACCGCTCGGTCATGCCGACGAATCTCTATGGGCCGAACGACAACTTCCATCCTGAAAACTCGCATGTGATCCCGGCGCTGATGCGGCGCTTTCACGAGGCGAAGCTGCGGGGGGACCGGCAAGTGGTCGTCTGGGGGACTGGAACCCCGAGGCGCGAGTTTCTGCATGTGGACGACCTGGCCGACGCTGCGGTGTTCGTGATGAATCTGGATGAGGAAACCTATCACGCCCACACCGAGCCGATGCTTTCGCATATCAACGTGGGGACCGGCGTGGACTGCACGATTCGAGAGCTGGCCGAAGCCATGAAGGAGGTGGTCGGTTTTCAGGGCGAGATCGTCTGGGATGCGAACAAGCCCGATGGTACACCCCGGAAGCTGTTGGATGTATCGAAGCTTCATCGCCTGGGATGGAAAGCCACCATCCCGCTGAAGGCAGGATTGAAAGATACCTACGAATGGTTTTTGAAACACCAGAATGAGTTCAGGAAGTGACGAGGAAGATGGCCGAAACCAAGCAGGTAAGGACGCAATCCGGATTGGAGTTTGAGGCTCCGTGCTTCCCAGACTGCGGCGCTAGTAGTCTAATGATTGGACCGATTCCTGCTGCAGATGGATTTGCGGGCAGGGTGCTACCGAGCCCATTGGACGGAGGCAGACTTTATCGGTGTTCCGAGTGCCACCTTGGATTTCGTTGTCCCAGGCTTGGAAAGGGAGAACTGGATCGCCTTTATGCTGAAGGTCGTGAGGATACGTGGTCGCAGAAGCAAGAAGGTCGGCAAGACTGGAGAAGCACGCGCGAGTTTCTACTACAAAATTTTCCCGAAGGCGCCAGCATTCTTGATGTAGGATGTTTTGACGGTGCCTTTTTAGCTCCCTTGGTAGGGCGTTTTCAGTGTTATGGCATCGAGATCCATCCCAGCGCGAGAAAAAGGGGCGAGAGTAGAGGCATAAAAATCATTGGAGCGGATTTTTTTGAAATTCGCGGCACATTCGATTGTATCACGGCGATCGATGTCATCGAGCACGTCGAGAACCCCCGCCTTTTTCTGAAGCAAATGCTTGATCATGTTGGAAATGGAGGAAGGGTTCTGATTTCGACGGGCAATCTGGATGCCTGGACTTGGCGCCTGATGGGCGGACGCTATCTATATTGCACATGCGCCGAAAACATGGCCTTCATCTCTCCAATGTGGGCCAAGCTTCAGGCAGAACGGTATGGGCTTGAGATCGAGCATCTTTCCTTCTTTGCGCATGCAGACTATCGCTGGACTCAGTTTCTTAGGGGCTTTGCCATCAATCTCGTCTACCGTTTTCTGCCAGGTGTCATACGGCATCTCCGAAAAAAAGGTTTGGGCGGCCATGATGCGCAGCGCTTCCCTGAGTTGGCCGATTATCCTCCCCCATGGCCAGGAGCGAAGGATCACTTCCTCGTGGTGTTACGCAAACCATGAGCGCTACCCTTGCCCGCAACGCCACCGCCAATGTCCTGCAAATGGTCATTAGCGCAGTGCTGCTCTTTGCGCTCTATCGGTATATCAGTGATCGTCTAGGGATTGCAGCACTCGGAGTATGGTCGGTTGTAATCGCTACGGCATCCGCCACTCGTCTGAGCGATCTGGGGTTGAGCGCGGCAGTGACGCGCTTTGTCGCTCGGTCACTGGCCCGGGCGGAGCTTGATGAGGCGGCTCAGGTGGTTGAGGTGGCGTTTCTGAGCCTTTTAGCGGTGCTGACCCTGTTGCTTCCGTCGCTTTATCAGCCCCTTTTCTGGCTGATGCAGCATCTTTTTGAAGATGCGCATTTGCTGCAGGCTAGGGCCCTTATGCCCTATGGCTTAGTTTCCCTTGGGCTGGCGATGCTGGCTGCGGTGTTCCAGTCCGGCCTTGATGGATGTCAGCGGATGGACCTGCGTGCTGGCATGGTGATTCTTGGGCAAGGGCTGATGGTTGGGCTCGCTGTCTGGTTGATTCCCCGGTACGGTTTGATGGGGCTGGCGTGGGCCCAGATCGGCCAGGGGCTGTTCCTGCTTGTAATTGGCTGGCTCTTGTTACGGCGGACACTACCAAAGACACCCTGGATACCCTGCCGTTGGTCCTGGCGCCAGTTGCGGGGGATGCTCGCTTACGGAGTCAACGTCCAAATCGCGGGTGTGTTCATATTGCTTTTCGATCCCTTGACCAAGGCGCTGATGGTCCGTTTCGGCGGGTCCGAGGCGGTGGGCTATTTCGAAATGGCTAATCAGGTGGTGTTGAAAGTCCGTTCGCTGATCATGGCAGCCAATCGGGCAGTGGTGCCGAAGGTCGCCGAGATCGTGGAACGGTCGCCGGAACACATGCGGGAATTCTACCGGCAGAACATGCGGGCCCTTGCCTTCGTCGCCATTCCGGTCTTTGCCTTGCTCGATGTCTGGAGTGGCGGGGTGAGTTGGCTGCTGCTGGGCCGGTTGGAGCCGCAGTTCCTGCTCCTACTCCAGGTAAGCATCGGAGGTTGGTTCGCCAATCTGTTCAATGGGCCGGCCTATTTTGCCAATCTTGGCAGCGGGCGGGTCGGCTGGAATACGGTTTCCCATGTGACTATGGGAATATTGAACGGCCTGCTTGGCTGGTGGTTGGGACTGTGGTATGGTGCGGCAGGCGTGGCCTTGGCGTATGCGACTGCATTGGTGTTGGGGAGTTGGCTGTTGGTGTTCGCCTATCAAATACGGGCCGGTATCAGGTTGCACAGCATGGGGTTCGAAGGCAGCGGTGGGCTAGCCGGTGCGGGTCTGATCGCAGTTGCTGCGGCGCATCTGGCTTGGAACAGAACGGACGATGTCTGGGTGCGGTTCTCGGTCCTGCTTGCAGCTTCCCTGCTTTTGACGGCGGTTGCCTGGCGGCATCCAGTTCGGGGCTTTCTGTGGCGCCGGTTCGCGCCGGCTAGGGCGATTCGGGAGTTATAGATGGACCGCGGGATGGCAGTGCAAGCCCAAGTACCCGTATATCGGGTCCGGTACTCAAGCTGGATCGATGGGTTGCTTTTCTTTATAGGGCTGGGCTCCTTTTACCACATCAACCTCGTCGGCGAGCTGTATCCTACCGAGCTTGCGCTTGCGGCTCTGGGGCCGGTTATTTGGCTGGAGAAGCGGCGGTGGTTAGCTGCAAGACCGGTTTCCACACTGCTCCTGATGTTAGGTGTTTGGTTGTTTGCCCAAATATGCACGGATCTGATCCGCCATACACCTGCCATGGATATGGCACGCGGATGGGCGGCTATTACCGTGTTTTTTGTGGATTTTGCCGTGATTTACATGCTGGTATCCGAACGGCCCCGGCGGGTCTATCTGCTGCTGTTTGGCTATGCGCTGGGATGGCTCGTTCAGCCGATCGTGCAACCCTCCATATATTTTTCTGGAGAGCCTTGGAAGTTCGGCTTCGGATATCCGTTTACCCTACTGGTGTTCACTTGGATTGGCTGGCGGTGCGGTGCGGATATACGTAGGATGCGGCGATATGTCCCGTTTCTTCTGCTTCTTGGATTACTTTCCATCTATCTGCATGCACGGTCGCTGGGAGGTTTTACGATCTTGGCTGCGGTGCTCATTGGGTTACGCGCATCGCGCTTTGGCGAGCAGTTGCGCCAGCGCATCTCCTTCGGGAAGATGGTGGCCTTTGTGATCATTCTGGGCGTTTCCGTAACGGGGTTGAAGCAGCTCTATGGTCATGCAGCCGAACAGGGGTGGCTGGGTGAAGAGGCAAGGATGAAATATGAAATTCAAGCCACCGGTAAGCTAGGCTTACTCATCGGTGGGCGTATTGAGATGATTCCAGCGCTATTTGCCGTGATGGATTCGCCGATTATTGGCCACGGTTCATGGCCGAAGGATCCGAAATATCGGAAATACCTGCTCTTTCTTTTGGATCTCGGTTATCAGCGGGATAAAGGGCAACTCAAGTATGCCATTGAGCATTCGGATCTGATTCCTGCGCACTCGCACTTGTTGCAGGCTTGGGTATGGGCCGGCATTCTGGGGGCAGCCTTCTGGGTTTTTGTATGGATCTGGGTAGTCAAGATAGCATGGCATTCATTCCGAACGCCTAATGTCCTTTTTGCCCCCTTGGTTTTCTTGGCGTTGCTGAGCATCTGGGATGTGTTATTTTCTCCTTTTGGATCTATGACTCGGTTTGCTTGGGCCCTGAAGTTGACGGTGTTGTTTATTTCCTGGCGCTTTGTCAGGGCTGAGAAGCGGTACATGTCGCTTGCAGCGACTTCTGTATGCGTTTGAGAGGCAGGCATGAAGGTATCAATCGTCACGATCTCTTACAACCAGGCCAGATTTCTAGAAGATGCGATTCGTTCGGTACTAGAACAGGATTATCCTGATATCGAATACATTGTCATCGATCCCGGATCGACGGATGGCAGCCGTCAAATCATTGAACGATATCGGAACTGCATCGACCACATAATTTTCGAACCAGACGATGGGCCGGCTGATGGGTTAAGCAAAGGGTTCTCCTATGCAACTGGCGATATTTATGGTTTTTTGAATTCGGATGATATTTTGTTGCCTGGCGCCATATCCCGTGTTGTTGAGTTTTTCAAGAAAAATCTCGACGTTGATGTTATGACCGGGCGTTTATATATGGTTGATGATGGTCTGAACATTATAAAAACAATTCAGGGTGATGAGATCTCTCCTGTTTCTTATGTTTATTGGGGGATAAATGTGGCACAGCAAAGTACATTTTTCAGAAGAAGTGCATACCACAAGGCTGGTGGATTCAATGTCAATAATCGCACAAGCTGGGATGGAGAGTTATTTCTGAAAATGGCATTGAGTGGGTGCAAATTCAAGAAAAGCAAAGAGTTTTTGTCTGCTTTTAGGGTTCACGACAGTTCTATAACAGGTTCACAATCATTGGTAAATGAAAGTAGATATAATCATGATAGATATTTTAGAATGGTAATGGGTAGGAGTAGAAATAGTCTAGATAATATAATTTCAATTTTTTATAGGTTATTCAGGTACTTTAGGGATCCCGTAATCGCATACTGGCTTGTTTCTGCCTATGTGTATAAAATGTTTGGCATAAATAAAAGGCTCATAGTTGATTTTGGTGGACATGATGAAAATTGAGAATAAAATTTATAAATCCAGTTTAGTTACCAATCCACCGGCTCATCATTTTTTTGGTTTTCATGACCTGCCTCAGTGGAATCATGCCGGGGATATGATGCTGGCCTTGCGTGTGGATAGTATTGATCACCCGCCGCTACCAGATCAAAAGGCTGACTCAGGAGTTATTTTGTATCCTGAGCGTGAATTTATTCCAATTCATGTTACTTCGGCATTTAATTATCCCCAGGGGGCTCGCCAACAGTGGATTGGTTCATCTGATCTTTTCGTCTGCAACATCAGAAGACAAGATCATTGGGGTGCTAATGTTGTTGATGCAAGAGATAGAAAGGTTATCAATGTCTTGGATTTCCCAATACATTGTTTGGATAACCAAGGGCATCATGGGTTTTTTGTTAATTATAGCCGCCTGCATCGCTTGGGCGGGTATGGTTATGTAGGCGTTGACGATCATACAAGCTCAGAAAACATTCCAAATGATTGTGGCATATATAAGGGGGATATACGTACTAACAAATATGAGTTGCTGGTTTCTATCTTGGAGTGCGCTAGAATAGGTGCGCCAAGTTCTAGGCAGGGAGGACGTCATCATTATCTGACTCATTTGTCGCTCAGTCCCTCTGGTAATAGACTGGCATTTTTACATCGCTATCTTTTGCCGGATGGGGGACTCACTACACGCCTCATGACTGTAGGGGTTGACGGTGATGATCTTCGCGTTCTAGCAAAGGGTTTTCTCAGTCATTTCGACTGGCTGGATGACGGTCGTATCCTGATTTGGGGTCGTATTGACGAAGCCACTCGTAATCTTCGTGAGCTACCCATATTTTGGTTGCCAGGAGGGGATGTTTTGGCGAGGACGGCCAAAAAAATCCTTAAGCAATTTATAAAGCCTGGTACAGATAAAAAGTCTGGCAATGCCGCATTCTTTGCCATTGAGGATAACGAAAATCCTAATTTTCAAATCGTTGGAGCCCGTTTTCTTAAAGAAGATGGACATCCGATGGTTTGTCCAGCGGACCGGCATTGGATGGTGATAGATACTTATCCTGACAACGAGGGATGGCGTAAGCTTATGCTTTATAACATGTTTGAGGATCATGTTGTGGACCTGGGCCGTTATCAGATGATAACCAAAGCGCCTGACTGGGGAAAATGGAATCAAAACAACGCACTTCCTGGTGTTGAGCCATTGATAGTCCAATCATTTGGGGAGAAAAAATTGATCTATACACGCAGCGGATTGCATTGCGACCTTCACCCTCGTTGGCATCCTAAAGGCAAGGCGGTGGCATTTGATTCCATACACGAGGGCACAAGGCAAATTTATGTGATCGACTTTTTTAAAGATGATGGGGTTCTATGATCTGCGAAAACCAAAAAATTGGGGTAGATATTATTCAGCCCATAGTGCCCCATTATCGCGCGCCGTTGTTTGAAGGTTTGTCGAGGCTGCATAATCTTGATCTTAGCATTCAGTGTGCGGCGGAATGGCCCCCGGGTGATCGGTCCGTTGCTATGAATATAGCGGATTACTACCCTAAAAATCCTATTAAAAGCATCCCTGGTACGCCTTTTGTGTGGCAAGATAATCTTCGTTTAATCAAGGTTAAAAAGCCTGGTGATGTGCTGGTTGTATGTGGTGATCTTCATTTTATCTCCAATTGGCCGTTGATTTGGAAAGCCAAGCAATTAGGTGCAGGTCTGATTTGGTGGGGGCATCACTGGTCCGCAACCACTAATAAATGGTTATATCCTGTCCGCTTGCTACTGACGCGGATGATTGCGGATTGTGTCTTGTTATACACGCGGACTGGCAGGGATTTGTATATTGATTACGGCTTCCCTGATAATCGCGTTTTCTTTACGGGAAATACCCTTGATCTGGCGCAGATAGATAATGCACTGGCTGAAGTAACGCCGTGTAATCTGCAGGATTTCAAACGTCAACATGATCTTGGAGAAAATGTCTTGCTATTCTGTGGTGTCCTGCGTGAGAAAGCTCGGCTGGATCTACTGCTTGAAGCACTGGCGCAAATAAAGGAGTTTAATGTTCAGTTGGTAGTGATCGGGGATGGTCCATATAAGGAATATTATTATAATCTTGCTGAAGATTTAGGACTTAATGACAGCATTCTATGGGTTGGCGAGATAAGATCAGAGAAAAAACTGGTCTGGTGGTACAAGTCGGCAAGAATTTTTGTCTATCCTGGCAGTATTGGGCTTAGCCTGATGCACGCCTTCGCCTACGGATTGCCCGTGTTGACCCATAATGATATTAATAACCACATGCCGGAGATTGAGGCGTTGCGCGTTGGGATAAATGGATGGACTTATGAGGTAGGCTCGATCCAATCGTTGACTCAAGCTTTGAAGAAAGCGCTTGCTGAGGAGGATCTTTGTTCAGAAATGGGTGATCGGGCCTTTCGTATGATCCGGGAAGAATATACTATGGAGAAAATGATCACTCGTTTCTCCGAATGTATTCTAGCATGTTCACGTATGGCGCTGGCCCGGCGCTGTTAATGGGGGTTGAGACCGCCATTCTTTGAATTGGCGTCTTGTAAAATTCAAGAGGTTAAGATGTGCGGAATCGCCGCATTATTTCACTACAACAATGGGGCTAGTGTTACCCATGATTGGTTGCAATCGGTCAACCAGCGCCAGCAGCCCCGCGGTCCCGATGGCGAAGGTATCTGGATGTCTCAAGACGCGTCCATTGGTCTCGGTCACCGCCGCCTGGCGATCATCGATCTCAGCGAACGGGGCGCCCAGCCCATGGCGAGCGAAGACGGGAAGCTGCGTGTCGTCTTCAATGGCGAGATCTACAATCACCGCGAGCTGCGCGGGGATCTGGAAGCGCGCGGTCACCGCTTCTACTCCGACAGCGACACCGAGGTCCTGCTGCATCTGTACCGCGAATTCGGCACGGAAATGTGTACCCATCTGCGCGGCATGTATGCCTTTGCGCTGTGGGATGAAACCCGCCGGGGGCTCCTTCTGGCCCGTGATCCCTACGGCATCAAGCCCCTGTATTATGCCGACGATGGCCGCACCCTGCGCGCCGCCAGCCAGGTGAAGGCGCTGCTGGCGGCAGGTGGTGTGGATACTTCCCCCGAGCCCGCCGGCCATGTCGGCTTCTTCCTCTGGGGCTGCGTGCCCGAGCCTTTCACCTTGTACAAAGGTATTCGCGCTTTGGCGCCAGGTTCCACGTTATGGGTACAACGGGGCGAGAAACCGCAACATACGATCTTTTGCGACATTGTCCGTGAAATAATCCACCCGTCACCTTCCACGCGCTCGCAGGAAGCACGGGACAGCTTCGCGCAGGCGCTTGAGGACAGCGTTCGCCGCCACCTCGTGGCGGATGTGCCTGTTGGTGTGTTCCTTTCGGCCGGGCTCGATTCCACCGCCATCGCCGCCCTGGCCTCGCAACACAGCGCGGATCTGCGGACCTTTACGCTGGGTTTCGAGGAATACCGGGGCACCCAGGCCGATGAGACACCGTTGGCGGAGAGCGTGGCCCGTTCCCTGGGCGCCAGCCACACCACCCGCTGGGTCCGGGGCGGCGATTTCGAGAACGAACTCGAAACGGTGCTGAACGCCATGGACCAACCCAGCATCGACGGGGTCAACACCTATTTCGTCAGCAAGGCGGCGTCGGAAAGCGGCCTGAAAGTGGCGCTCTCGGGGTTGGGGGGAGATGAACTGCTGGGCGGCTATCCGTCCTTCCGTCATGTGCCGGCCATAAGGCGTCTGGCCGGCCCTTTCCGCCGGTTGGGTAAAGCGTTCAGAATCGTCACGCTGCCTGTCATCCGGCGATTCACTTCCCCTAAATATGCCGGATTGTTCGAGTACGGCCATTCCTACGGCGGTGCCTATCTGCTGCGGCGGGGTTTGTACATGCCCTGGGAGCTGCCCGGCGTGCTCGATCCGGATCTGCTCCGCCAGGGTTGGCGGGAACTCGACCCCGTCGCCCGGATCGATCGCCAACTGCCAACCGAAACAGCACCGTTTCCGGCGGTCGCCGCCCTGGAAAGCAGCCGTTACATGCGCAACATGCTGCTGCGAGATGCCGACTGGGCCAGCATGGCCCACTCCCTGGAAATCCGTGTGCCGCTGGTGGACCTCGATCTGCTGCGCGCGGTCGTCCCTTTCATGCACACCCCAAGCCCATTGGACAAGCAGGCGATGGCCGGCTGCGCGTGGAAGGGCAAGGTGCCGGAAGCGCTTGTCAACCGTCCCAAGACTGGCTTCTCGATTCCGGTGCGAGAATGGCTGCGCAAGGAGACCGGCAGCGGCGAACGGGGGCTGCGGTCGTGGGCGCGGTTTGTTTACCAGCAATGTCCAGGATATCCGGGAGCTTGAATTGAAAATTCTTCATGTCGTACCGTACCACTACCCTGCTACTATTTACGGCGGTCCCATCTTTAGTGTTCTGAATATGAACAACGCCTTGGCGAAATTGCATGATGTTTCGCTTCAGGTGCTCACGACGGATACTGCGGGAACCCGAAGGCTGACTGCAAAAGAAACGGATAAAGCCCAGCGATTTGGTTACCCCGTTACTTTCAGCCGGCGCTTGATGGGAGACAGCGTGGCCCCGGGGCTTGTCGTACGACTGTGGCGGAATATTCGCTGGGCAGACGCTGTGCATCTAACGGCAACCTACAGCTTTCCTACGATTCCGACGTTATTGCTTTGTCGCTTACTGAAAAAGCCTCTGGTGTGGTCCCTGCATGGCGCGTTGTTGCATGATTTTAACCGCCATCAGTTTGATTTCCAGCCCTGGTACTGGCGGGCTGTGAAGCAAGCTTGGTTGTCCGTCTGCCGCAGACTGGCGGAGCGTGATGATGTGGCGATCCATGTCACCACGGAGCAGGAACGTGAGGCATCGAAAAGGTTTTTCCCTCAGGCCAATTTTGCCGTCATCCCCAATGGAGTCGACTTGCCCTCTCGAATACCAGACCGGGCTTGGAAACCGGATGGCTGTCTAAGACTGATGTACCTGGGGCGTCTTGCACCGGTGAAAGGCGTGGAGAACCTGCTGCAGGCCATGGCGCGTCTTGGACCCGATGTGAGCCTGAAGATTTACGGTACGGGGGATGCCGACTATGTGCGCCGCCTCAAGGCACTGGCGCAAACGCTCGGCATCACTGAGCGGGCAGTGTTCATGGGACATGTGGACGGCGAGGCAAAGTCACAGGCATTTTTTGAGGCGGACGTGTGTGTGGTGCCATCCTATTCCGAAAATTTTTGCATCGTGGTCGCAGAGGCCTTGGTACATGGGGTTCCGGTGATTGTCAGTGACCGGTTGGCCTGGGAGAAAGTTGAAGAGGTAGGGTGTGGATTGGTGGCGCCAAACGATTCCGAATCTTTAGCCAGAGCCATGCAAAAAATTTCCAAGATGGAACTGGCGGTAATGGGTGAGTCCGGCAGGCGCTGGATTGAGTCTGAATATGCCTGTCCCAAAATTGCCCTGCAATTTAAATCGTTGTATGAAAGTGTGATTGCGTGTAAATAGTGAAACAAATGACACTCCATGCTCGTGCCGACAAAGAGGCGATGGACCTTACGGTTATCATTCTTACCATCAACGAAGCGATTCATATAGAACGTTGCATTCGTTCTGTTAAAGGGCTGGCCCGACAAATCTTTGTCGTCGATTCCTTTTCCACGGATAATACCATTGACATTTCTGAATCATTGGGGGCAGTGGTCACCCTATTACCCATATCTTCCCCCTTCTCATAGGAATCAATGTCTTATCCGTTTTCTCTGAGGGAACTTGATCTCAGCCGCCCGGATGGCGGTCACGGCCTCCACGTAGGCGCTCAGTTTGGTCATGCCCTGCCACAGGGCTTTGGGGCCGGGTGGGGGATCGTTCTTGCGCCCCAGCCAGCCGCCAAAGCCGGCCACGATGCGGACGATGGCGCCCAAATCCGGCGGCGTCGCGGGCGGCGGGGTGCGATGGTGGATGGCCTAGGCGGTCTGCCATTCTTCGACAGAGAACACCACTTCACAGCACCACTCGGGATGTTCCCGCCCGAGCGTCATCAGCATCAGGATGCGCCAGGCGACGATCAGATACAGCACCAGGGCCCGTTCCAGGCGTTCCCGGGTGCGAAGTTGCAGGGCTTCGATGCGGCAGCCGCTTTTGAGGATGCGGAAGTAGACCTCGATCCACCACCGTTTGCGGTACCATTCGATGCGCGCTCTGGCCTGTTCCAGGGTGGTGATTTCTTCGTTGGTGATCAGGCACCATTCGACCGCTTCCTGGCCTTCGGGGGGCGCCTCTTCCCGGGCCAGGATGACGGTGACTTGGGGACCCGGGCCGCTTCGGGTCTTCAGTTCGACCCGGGCGAGCCGGATTGTTTGTGTGACCTGCCGGGCCGGGCGGTTGCCGCCGGCCGGCAGGTCAAAGGCGATCGTCCCCAACACCGGCTGGGCTTCGACCGCGGCCCGCAGTTTGCCATCGAGGGGGTCATTGAGCTTACGGTCGTGCTGCACCCGGATCAGGTAATCGGCGGCAAAGCCCAGCTGTTCGGCCCGGTCGATCAGGGCCCGAAGGTCACCTTCGCGGTCGGCGACATACACCAGCCGGGTCTCGGGCGCCAGGGCGGCCATCTCGGCCACCCGCTCATAACCTTCCACCCAACGCAGGCTTTCGGCCAGGTCCGGTTCCCCCTTGGGCAAACGCGCCCAGTGCCAGCAGTCGGTCACCCCCAGGGCCACGCCCGCCTCACTGATCACCAGCGTCGGATGCAGGTACAACCCCTGACGCTGCTCGTAATTCAGCCGTCCCAACCCCGCCATCGACGGCCGCCCGGAATAATCCAGCTCGGTGGTGTCCTGCAGGCACAGCACCCGCGACTGCTGCCGGATCCGTTCCAGGGTCGGCACACTGTGGGCCCGCAACACCTCCCGAAAATCCAGCCTGGCATTGTCCAGCAGCCGGTAGGCCGCCTTGGTCTCCGCCCAGCCACCCCCGCAGACGTTGGGAACGCTCGCCATCGGATCGCTTGCCATCGCTTCTATCACCCGGCACAGCCGCCGGTTCAGGCGGGCATCGCCCAGCGCCAGGGAAAAAATTCTTGTTCAGCCCAGCTCATGTCAACGCCTATCCAAAGAAATCAATATCTTACTACAGGGGCGAGAGATGTGGGTAATAGGGTGGGAATAAAACTGTAATGCATCCTGAATTTCAGAATCTCGGATTGTTCCGGCTGCCTTCTGGATTTCGTGGCAGGCCTGGATGGTATGTGCAAATCTGGTGGATCGTGCAATCCACGCTGTTTGCAATGTCGCCACAATTCATGTACGGGTGGCGCAGATTTCTGCTCAGGCTTTTTGGCGCGGAAATTGGGGACAGGGTTCTAATCCGCCCTTCTGTAAGAGTTACTTATCCTTGGAAGGTTAAGATCGGTGATCGCTCATGGGTTGGCGATCACGTTGAAATCTACAGCCTTGGCGAGATTGAAATCGGCCGGGATGTGGTTATAAGCCAACGCTCGTATCTTTGCTCCGCAACCCATGATTATAAGAAAGTGTCATTTGATATGATTGCGAATAAGATCAAAATAGAAGATCAGGCATGGATCGCCACGGACGTATTTATCGCTCCGGGGGTGAAAATTGGCAGAGGCGCTTTGATAGGCGCCCGAAGCAGTGTTTTTTCAGAGATGCCGGAAGGCATGATCTGTTTTGGTTGCCCTGCGCGCCCTGTAAAGCCGCGCTTGAGGCAATCTCAGACCTAAAATTTGCCAGCGTTCGAGTTTAGTGAAACTTCTCCTGTTAGGACTCAATTTCACCCCTGAACTCACCGGCATCGGCCGCTACTCCGGTGAGATGGCTGCCTGGCTGGCGGCGCGTGGCCATCAGGTGCGGGTTATCACCGCACCGCCTTATTATCCCTCCTGGCGGGTGGGTGAAGGCTATTCGGGCTGGCGCTATCGGCGGGAGTCCCAGCAGGGGGTTGAAGTCTGGCGCTGCCCCCTGTGGGTGCCCGGGCGGCCTTCCGCCTGGAAGCGGATCGTTCATCTGGCCAGTTTCGCCGCCAGCAGCGTGCCGCCGGCGTTGTGGTGGTCGCGCTGGTGGCCGGACTGGGTGATTGCTATAGCGCCAGCCTTTCTGTCGTTGCCGGTGGCTTTGCTGGCCGCGCGGCTGGGGCGGGGGCGGTGTTGGTTGCATATTCAGGATTTCGAAATCGACGCAGCCCTGGGTCTGGGTATGTTGAATCCAGGAAAACTGGGGCGTGCCGTGCTGGGGATGGAACGTTTTCTGCTGCGCCGTTGCCAGGTGGTCTCGACCATTTCCCGCAGCATGCAGGAACGCCTGCTGGTCAAGGGGGTGCCCCCGGAAAGAACCTTTCTGCTGCCCAACTGGGCCGATGCCTCGGTCGCCCAGGATGCTGTAGGCGGGGAACGCTTCCGGGCGCGCCTGGGGCTGGATGATCGAACGCCCCTGGTGCTGTATGCCGGAAATCTGGGGAAAAAACAGGGTCTGGAAATATTGCCCCAGGTGGCGGCACGTCTGCCCCGGGTGCAGTTTGTCGTTTGCGGTCAGGGCGCGGCGGAAAAGGACTTGAAACGCGCCTGTGCCGGCTTGAGCAATATCCGCTTTCTCCCCCTGCAACCGGCGGAAGAGTTGTCTGCCATGCTGTCGGCGGCGGATGTGCATTTAGTGTTGCAGAAGAAAGGAGCGGCCGATCTGGTGATGCCTTCCAAACTGACCAATATCTTGGCCATCGGCGGCCGGGCGGTGGTCACCGCCGAGCCGGATACCGAGTTGGGCAGACTGGTGCGGGAGAATCCCGGAATCGCAGCATTGTGTCCGCCTGAGGATGCGGACAGGCTGGTGGAAGTCATTGCTCAGGTGCTTCGCCAGGCCGGATCGGAGGGACGACGCAACAAGCCGGCCATTGATTACGCACGCCGGTATCTGGATCGTGAGGCCATCCTGACGGCGTTTGAAAACAGGCTGTTGAAACATATTGGATGTTAGAATGACCCGCCATCACCCGCCGCCGGGTACTACCGGGAAACAAGACACCATCCGCAACGATCCCTTCGTCCGCGGTCTGCTGACCCGTCTGCCGGCGGAACTGCGCGACAGTTTCAGCGACGAGCAACTCCTCGGCCTCAAGATTGCGCTGGGGGCGCGGCAGTGGAAGATCCATCCGGTGGATCTGCGCGGCACGATTCCCCTGTGGCGCTGGCGTTTTTATTACGTGATCCTCTTCGGGCGCGATCGCCGCCGTCTGCCGCGCCGGATCGAGCGGATGATGCGTTGGACCGAGGCAGTGTTTCTGGGGAGCCTGGTGACGGTGGCGACGTTGTTTGGGCTGTTGGTGCTGTATCTGGTCAAGTCGGCCCTGGGGATCGACCTGATCCCGGGGTATTCCCTGGGGATCTGGAGCTGGTTCAAGGCGGAGTTTGGCGTTGGTGGCTGATTTGTTGCCAGAGATAGCCGGCGGTGGTGCGGTGAGGCTGTTGTCCAGGTTGCTGGCCCCCGATCTGTCTGGATGCGTCAATCCTGATTCCGCTGAGTTATTGCCCCTGAGGCTTGCCTACGCACAGGCCCACGGCTGTGCTTCCTTGTTGTATGTCAATCTTAAACGCCATGGGCTTCTGGCGCAATTGCCCGCCGGGGTGGTGGTTGCGCTGAAGGCGGCCTACCGTCGTGACACGGTGCGCTATCTGCGCCACCGTCACTGCCTGCTTGGAATATTGGACTTGTTCGAGCAAGCCGGCATTGAGACCCTGTTGCTCAAGGGGGCGGCGACCTTCTGCGACGGTCTGTATGGCGATCCCGGCGCCAGGCCTATGGGGGATCTCGACATTCTGGTGCCGGAGTCCCAAAAGGATCGGGCCCGGAAGGTGTTGCTGGAGAACGCTTTCCGCGAGGAATGCCCGCCGGAGGCGGTGTTAGCGGGGAACATGTTTGACCGCCGCCACCATCACCTGCCGCCGTTTTATGATGCCCGCCATCAGGTGATGATCGAGATTCATTATCGGGTTTGTTACGGCCAAGGGGATCGTATTCTTCCGGCGGAGCGGGCCTGGCGGCATCGGGAGGAGGTCGTCTGGGAGGGGCGGCGAACGGCCATTCCGGCCCCTGCCGAAAGGGTGCTGCACAACGTGCTCCACGCCCTCAAAAAGGAGTATCTGTCCGCCCGGGTCAATCTGATGCAGGTGGCGGAATTTGCCTGGCTGGCGGCGCGTTACCGGGAGCGGATCGACTGGCGGGCGCTGCTGTCCTTGTGCGAGCGCCAGGATTTTCGCACGCCGCTGCTGGCGTATGCGGTGCTTGCCGGCGAATTGTTCGGGACGAAGACGCCATTGCTGAATCAGGCCGGGCGGTGGGCGCGCTGGAACGCGCGGCGGCTGCTGATGGGGCTGCGGTTTTCGGTGCCGGCGGAAACGCCCGGTTGGCGGGAAGCGGTATGGCGCACGGCGCTGACGGTTTACTACCGCCTGAACCTGCTGCCCTGGACCTGGCGCAACGTTTGTTATGCCCCGGGCTGGCAAAACCTCCCGGCCCGGGTGGGTTGTCTGTTGTGCAAGTTGCCTGCGGGGTTGAAGGCCTGGGGCGACCCGGATTATGATTCCAGGCTGGAGCGGTTGTAGGTTGTCAGGATTTTTTACAAATTGCCTGCCGACTTGTTTTTCAAGGTCAGCGGTTGTTCTGTAACATATTGGATGTAAATAAGAAAATAAAAAAAGGAATGATTTTTGCTTGACTATAATCGGATCGATTCTGTGGGAGACTCAGCGATGAAATTGATACGTTTTTGTTTGGGGCTGGCCTTGCTGCTGGCCGGGGGCGTTGCGGGGGCGACGCCTTTGAACTGCGCGGGGAGTTATCCCTACTGCGACATCGATGGAGATACGGCAACAGGGGCCAGTGGAGTGGCCGGGGTGCCGGACGGGACCGATGTCATCACCATCTCGGAAAACGCAGTTCCGGCAGGGGTCGTGACCTATCTCGATACCGGTTCCGGAACACCGGTACCGCAGAAAAGCGGTGGTCCGGCGGCTTTGGATATGTTTTCCTTTGGTGATACGGTACGGGCGGGTGAGCTGTTCGATTTCACCCATCTGTCCCAAGCTGCCCTCAATGCCGCTTTGAGCAATTGGGGATCATCTCTAGTTGATAAATTGGTTTGGACCGTGGTGTGGAACGCCCCTTCCACCATGGCCGATCCTGCCACCGACAAGCAGCGGAACGATGTCGAGGTGCCGTGGAGCACCCTTTCCAGTGCTTTGGGACCCGGATGGCAGTTCTTCACCGACCCTCTGGTTCTGGACGAGCGGGGTGACTGGCAGGTGGATTCCTACGTCAACGGCGTTTTCATCCACGGCTGGAAGTTCACCGTGCCGGAGCCGGGCAGTCTCTTGCTGATGGGCATCGGATTGCTCGGCCTGATGGTGCGGCAGCGGATAAATATGCCATACTCAAAATGTGGATGAAGTTTTCGAGGTATCGACGATGAATCAGCAAGAAAAGAAGCAGGCCTACCAACCCCCCAGGTTGACCGAGTATGGGGGGGTCTCCCATCTGACCCTGGGGCGCACCTCCATTCCCGCCGGCGGCCCGCCGGGGCCGGGTGGAATCGGCCCCGGCGGGGGGGGGGGCTTCCAGCCGCCTTCCCCCTAGAGGGGGCCCCCAATCTTCAGGAATCCCGTGCTTGCCGCGGGATTTCTTTTTGGATTGTCGCCATGCTTGCCGGGGCGATGGCATCCAGCGCGCGGCGGATGTTTTCCTGGATGCGGGGTGTCAGGGACTGGCGGTAAACCGGAAGATCACAGCTCAGGCGGCTGAGCGTCTGAAAGCGCAGGGCTTCGGCCTGGCGACTTGGAATCTGCAGGGGGAAGCTGTTGTTGAGCAGGCTGAAAAAGGCTTCCGCAGGTGAGAGCCGTCTGATTTCCCCGTTTCCCCGCTCCAGCACGATCATGGCGCCGGGACGGCGGGGGTGCGGGTCGGTCTGCAGCGGCAGGGCGAATTTACCGGGCCGGTAACGGTCGGGATGACGGGGGCGGCGGTGCCAGCCAAGGGTTTCGATGCTGTCCTGCCACAGGCGGATTTGGGGGATGCCGGGCTGGAGGGTCAGCCTTTCCGCCTTGATGATCAGTAGATCGTCGCTGAGCAGCTGCCAGCCCCGGGATGCCAGGGCGGCGACGTAGGTGGACTTGCCGGTGCCCTGGGGGGCGAGCACCGCGAGGGTGTAACCGCCGTAGGTGGCGGCGCTGCCGTGGAGACAGACGTAGCCGAGCCGGGGCAGCATTTCCAGCAGCAGGACGTTGAGGATGATCTGCCGGACGTCCTCCGCATCCAGTTGCGGATCGGGTTGGAAATGGATCATTCCGGCCTCCGGATCAAGCCAGGCCTGTCCGGTCGCCAGCCGGAGGATCACGCCATGGCCTGCGCCGCGACAGATCCGCAGATCCGTTTTTCCCCGGGCAGGGGGTAGTCCGAGATCGAAGTCGCTGGCCAGGTTCAGGCTGTAAAGCGAATGATGGTGGATTGTCATGAACCGGCGGGTTCGATCAGCCCCTTTTCAGTCATGTGCCGGATCAGCGCCTCAAGATCCTTTTCGGCCTGTTCCGGCGAAACCTCATAGTTTTCTAGAATCCATTCCAGACATTCGCCCAGGCTGTCGCCTTGCTTCAACATCTGCCAGATCCGGGTTCCCAGATCATCGAGGCCGTAATAATAACCGTCCTCCAGGTTGAGGAGGACGGTCTCGTTTTCCAGCTGCTGAAACAGCACGTAGTCGGGGATATGGTAACGCTGTTGCCGGTTCATGAGTTCGGACTCACTGAAATGTCTTTTACGTTCCAGCCGATATCGTCCAGGGCAGCCCAGTCCAGGTCGGTTAGCTGTTTGCGCTGGCCGTTGGCGATGGTGGGGTCCATGGCCGCTTCCTGAGTCTGGCCGTTGGCCGTGCTTTGGGTGCCCTCGGCCCAGTGGCCGCCGTCGCTGGTGAGGGGCACGTTGCCGCCATAGACATTGACGGCTTGGGTTCCGGTGAACCGGCCGTTCTGGATCTGGGCATTCCAGGAAGGCGCGGTGCCGATGCCCATGACGTGGCCGATCTCGTGCAGGGCGACCGAGTAAAAATCGTAGCCGCTGAACGATTCAGTGGTACTGGGATCGTTGTCGATATACCAGTTGTTGAAGGCGTTGTTGAAGGTGATGACCCCAAGCGCGGGTTCGAATTCATTGCTGGAGGCGGTTCTTGGAGGATTGTTGCCTTCGAACCAACTGGGACCGCCCTGGCCCAGAATGCCGGACCCCAGGTCCCGGGCGCCGAGATAGATGGTGACTGTGTCCCCGGGTGATGCGCTGACTTGCACCTGTTGGTTTGGGTCGGAAGGATTGTTAATGGAGATGCTGAAACCCGAGGTATCTGCCAGGGTATCGGTGATTTGGCTTTCGTAAACGGCGGCGGCGCTGTCGAGAATGTTCTGGATGGAGGCATCGAAAAAGGAACCACCGTAAGTGTAATCGAAAGCGATGTCGAAGGCGACAGCCGGTTGGGTCAGCGTCAAGCCCAGAAACATCATAGTTTGTCGTACGGATTTCATCATTGCCTCCAAACTCAACAAATTGGATCAGTTGGATAAATCTTCCAAGCAAATTAAATGCCGGATTTCTATGTCAATGATTTTTTTCAAATCATATCGGAATGGTCTGGTACCGGGCTTTTGCGTGTAAAAAAAACTGACATTCAAGGGTGTAAAAAAAACTGACATTCAAGGGTGTAAAAAAAACTGACATTCAAGGGGCATTGGGTTCTACAGTCCCGGCAGTTGTTTCTGAGCAGCGTCCAGCTGGAATTTTACTATCGAGCAGGTAGCGCCGGGTACGGTCCGGTTGCAGGCGCAGGTTGTGGTTCAGAACCGTGCACAGCAAAGTACGTTCCTTGGGTTTCAGATAAGGATACGCCGCGGTTAGGAGGCGGAGCAGGGACCATTGCAGCTTGGTTTCCCAGGGGGCCAGCCGGAAGGCATGGTGAACGGCTTGTCGAAACAGGGAACCCACCTGTCCCTGGTGCAGGTGGGCGGTGGCGATGGCCAGCCAGATCCTGGCGTCGGCAGGCTGTGCCGCCGCTGCACGGAGCAGCTGCTGCAGGGACACGCGGTCGATTTCCGGCTGCCGCCCGTTGGTGAAAGCGTGCCGCCAATGGTTGAGGCGGGCCAGGTTGACCAGTGCCCAGGCGTTGTCCGGGGCAAGGGAAACGGCTTTTTGTTGCAGGTGGTATGTTTGCCGCCATTCGTTCCAGGGAGGGGGGGAGGTGGCCTGCCAGCTTTGTACCTTGGCAAAGGATTCGTTGCTGATGTAATCGGAGGCCGACAGGCGGAAGGCCAGCACCTGCAGAACGATCAGGGTGGGGAGGAGGACCGCCCATGACAGGCGGGGCAGGTCGGCTGACGGTTTGGCCGAAGCGGGGGTGGCGCAGACCCAGGCCAGTGCCAGCATGAGGGTGAACAGGACCGTATTGGCGGGTATCTGCAGGCTGAAATCCACGGTGGCATGCAGCAGCATCATCAGGATCGCGGTAAGCGAGGCCAGCGCCAGGGCCCGTTTCCAGGGATGGTACCCGTTCACGGTCTTGCCAAGTGCCTGAAGATTCAGGAGAATGCGGGCCATGGAAAGACTTGATCTGGACCTGAGCCGCCCACCTCCCTTGCCCGGGACGGTGGAGGAATGCCACCGGGTGATCGAAGCGCTTTGGCGGGCGCTGGGAGAATTTCAGCAGATCCAGGCGCGAGTGGAAGAACTGGAGGAACAGTTGGCCTTGGGGTCCGACAATTCCTCCCAACCACCTTCCCAGGACAGCACGAAGAAGCGCGCCGAGCGCAAGGGCAAGCGACCGACGGGACGCAAGAAAGGGGCGCAGGTGGGACATCCCAGGCACGAGCGGGCTCTGGTTCCGGCAGAAGCAGTGGACGAGGTCCGGCATTACTTTCCCCATGGCCGCTGCGAGTGCGGTGGGTCGGTGGCGGTGCGGGGATTCCGTCCCCATCAGGTGTTCGACCTGCCCGAGATTCGTTACCGGGTGGTCGAACACCGGGTGTATGAAGGCCGCTGTGGGTGTTGTGGTGAGAAGCACCAGGGGCGGCTACCGGATGAGGTTCCCCGCGGCCAGATGGGACCTGGGCTGGTGGCGTGGATTGGCTTGATGACGGGGCGCTATCACCTGTCGCTGCGGGAAGTCGAAGCGCTGCTGGAAGAACAATGGGGTCTGAAATTCAGCCTGGGGGCGATCAGCCAGAGCCAGATCCCGCTGCAGGCGTGGCTGGGTCCGGTCTACAACCAGATTGGCGAGGCGGTCAGAAAAGCGCTGATCGCCCATGCCGACGAGACCCGCCACTACCGGGGCCGCAGCATCTATTGGCTGTGGGCGCTGACGACCGATCAGATGGCGTATTTCCTGACCCATTATTCCCGCGGCAAGGGTGCGGCCGGTGAGCTGTTGGGGGATTTCCAGGGGATCCTGGTGACCGACCGCCACGGGGCCTACAACGACCATCCCCAGGACTCACACCAATACTGCTGGGCGCATCTCATCCGCAACCTGGAACGGATCGCCGGGCGCAAGGGACAGGCCGGCGAAGATGGCGAACGCCTGCTCCGGGCCGCCCGCCTGACGGTTCACTACGGCAAGCTCTGGCAACAGAGCCATTACCCATCCGACCGCTACCGAAGGCGATTGGAACGCCTCAAAGCCCTCTTCCGGCGCGAACTGGAACAGGCCGCCCAAAGACATGGCGACAACAAAACCGGTCGCAGCTGCCGCAAGTTGTTGGACGATTTTCCCAGGTTCTGGACCTTCCTGGACCATCCCGGGGTACCGATGACCAACAACACGGCAGAGCGTGCCCTACGCCCCTATGTCATCTGGCGCAAGACCAGTTTCTTCAGCCAGTCGCATCGCGGTGACTGCTTCCGACCCATGATCCTGTCGCTGGTCGAAACCTGCAAGCGCCTCAAGATCGGCGTCTATCAGACCCTGCGGACCATCTGCGCCCAGGGCATGGCAGAGGGCGAGGTCACCTTCCGCCTGCCCCTGCCGGAACCTCAACCACTTCCAGTGGCAAGCCCGTGAACGGTAACAGGGATGGCGGCTGCGCCGGAAGGCGATCCAGCTTTGCCGCAGGGAAAGGATGACCAGTGATCCAAGAATCACCATGCCGGTCAAGCCGGCCTCGGCGGCCAGTTCCAGATAGTCGTTGTGGGCATGGTCGTAAAATCCTTTGACATCCCCCTGTTTGTAGTGTGGCAGGAGGATGGCATAGGTGCCGAGGCCGGAGCCGGTCCAGAGGAAATCCTGCCAGTAGTGCAGGGTGTCGCGGGCGATCTCGTCACGTCCTTCGGTGGCTGGCGAGGTCTGTTCCATCCGTTGGGCGACCCGTTCCAGACCCACCAGAGAGCCGATGATGAAAACATCCAAGAGGATCATGCTGGCAAGCAGGATCAGGATGGCCGGTCGGGTCGGGCGGGGCCAGTGGATAAAGGCCAGGACTCCTGCCAGGTGCAGTCCGAGAAAAAAAACGGTGTTGCCCATGCGGGATCGCGAAGTGACAATACCGACGGCGATGCACAAAAGGGCGATGCGCAGCCACATCTTGCCGCTCATCAACCAGTTCAACAGATTACGCCAACCCAAGGAGACCGGCCGCTGTTTGTCCTCCAATTGGGCCAGAATCGCAGCCACGGCCACCAGGTCGGCTATCGCCAGATAATTGGCAAAATGGTTACGGTTGACGAAAGTGCCGGTGGCGGTGCCGACATAGGCGAACTTTTTGGTCAGAAACCCGAGTTCCAGCCCGGTGAGCGTCATCGCTGTTCCATACACCGCCTGTAGGGCGGCGCTGACGGTGATGACGGCGGCCAGCAGGCGTAAGCGGCGCCGGGAGTTGACCAGAACGAGGGTCAGCAAGAACCAGGCGGCGTAGCACAGGCTTTTGAGCCATTGGACGAGCGTATCGTGGGGAGAAAGGGACAGGGGCGCCCAGCGGGCGGCTGCCAGCGGGGGAAGATGCTGCAATTCAGCGGTCTTGGGTGCCAGTCGGAAAAGCAGTTCGGGGGGCAGGGGAAGAAGCTGGGTCAATCCCCAGGCCAGCCATATTCCCCAAAGCCACAAGGCGGGTTTTGCGGTCCGGATCGCGGCAGGCAGAGGGTGGCGGTGTCGCAGCTGCTGCCACAGCCAGACCTGAAGCAGAAAAAAAGTGAGTATCTCCAGCAGGCCCCAGGCTTCGGGGCGGTTGCTGGCACGGGGGAGGGGGACCCACACGAACAGGCCGAGGAAGCAATAGAACAACCAGGCGGGTGGGTGGCGGTGACTACCCGTCATGGCGACGGGCTTGTCAGGCATTCGGTCGTTGGCGGCTGGAGTTTTTCAACCGCCTGAGTTCAATGAACATTGCCGCTACTAAGATCCCCGCCAGATCGCGTTCGAAATCCGACCATGCCGGCATGCGTTCTATTGCGAAGAACTGCAGTATCTCGGTCGAGGCGGCGAACAGGGTGATGCTGAGCAGACAGATCGCCATGCGTCCATGGCTGGGCAATTTCCACAAGGCCGCCAATGTCAAAATAAAAAACACGAAGGTATGGCCCAATTTGCTGGGAGGGAAGCGGCCGAAGAAGAAATCCCGGGGATGAAATTTCGTCTCCCTGGGGCCGAAGATCATGGCGTTGACATGACGTTCCAGGTGAAGCATCCGGGACTGGATTTTTTGGTCCAGGTGACTTTTGACTGGACCTGGCATGGTGATGCCAATGAGCGTCAAAGCGACGATCAAGGCGATCACCAGAACATGAAGTTTGTCTTTGGCATTCATCGGTAGCGGAGTGATCCTGGAAGTTGAGTTGCTCAATTTCTCCTATCATCGTGGCGGGTCCGTAAAGGGTGATAGCGTTTGGCATTCATTGGATCGTCGTCCACGATCCGCCCATCGACCTCGACCCAGGCATGGGCTCTGATACCTTTTTCTTCCTTGTGGACCCCGATCCGCAATACCGCCGGATGACCATGGCGTTTCAGAAAATGTTGCAGCGCAATGCTCCTGGGGAGGCAGGTGGGACGGTAAAGATGATGGGCGGCGGCGATCTGAAAGCAGCGTACCAGGACATCCAGGGGGCGGGGCTGCCCCCGGGATGCCGGGGGGGGGAACGGCCGCCGGCGGAAGCGGGCCAGCAGCAACCGCCCCCAGGCCTCGGCAATCCAGGGGGCATGGCGCAAAACAAAGCGCAGTTTCTGCGCTCTCCTCATGGTTTTCCCATTTGAAACACCCGATCGGCCACTTCCAGGCTATGGGGGCGATGGCTGATGAGAATCACGGTTTTTTTGGCGAAGTGCTCCCGTGCCGCCTGGAGAAAACGGTGTTCCCCTTTGGGGTCGAACTGGGAAGTGGCCTCGTCCAATATCAAAATCGGCGCATCCTTGATCAGTGCCCGGGCCAGGGCGACGCGCTGACGCTGCCCTCCGGACAATCGTACTCCATCGGGACCGATTTCCGTCTCGCCCCCTTTGGGCAGCGAGGCGATCAACGCATCCAGTTGGGCGACCTCACAGGCGGCTTCCAGTTGCCTGCGATCCGCTTCCGGATTGCCATACAGGATGTTGGCGAACAGGGTGTCGTGGAACAGGCGGGTGTGCTGGCCGGCATAGGCGATTTGTTGGCGGACGCTTGCCGGGCTGCACGCAGCCAGGTTGCGGCCGTTGATGGTAATGATGCCGCTGTCAGGATCGTAGAAGCGCAGCAACAGGGCCATCAGGGTGCTTTTACCGCTGCCGTTGGGACCGATGAGGGCAACCGTGGTTCCCGCCTCGATAGGGAGTGTCAGGTCATTCAGGATCGGTGCCTGACCGGGATAGGCGAAGGATACCCGGTTAAAGAGAATATCGCCCTCGGCGTCCCGGTGGCGGAGCCGGTAACCCTGGTGTCTCTCCGCTGGGGTTTCCAGGATCGCATTCAGCCGGCGGGCGGCGGCGCTGGCCTGCTGCAATTTGCCATAGATGCCGCTTAGGGAATTGAGGGGGTAGAACAGCAGCAGGGCATACATCAGAAAGCTGAATTGCTGAGCCGTATTTAGCCGTCCGTTGACCGTTTCCAGGGCGCTCCAGGAAACGGCTGCCACCAGGGTGGCGGCGATGGCGCTCTGGATCGCCAGGGTGAATAATGCCTGCCCGATGACATAACGGCGACTGCGCTGAAAGACCTGCTGTAAGCAATCGCGGAAACGAACGTTTTCGAAATCTTCCCGGTGAAAGGCTTTGATTTCCTGAATGCGGGCAAGATTGTCGCGCGCGCAGGCGAGGGCCTCGTCGTAGCTGGTAAGGATCTGATCGGCCAGCCGGTGCAGTTTTCCTCCGAACCACCGGCTGATTCCATAACCTGTTGGTAGCAACAGGGCCAATGCCAGTCCCGGGAGGGGGGCCAAAGCGGTCAGTATGCCGGTGATCGCCAGTAAAAGCAGCGTATGAGGCAACAGGGGGGGGAGCGTGAGCGCCAGGAAACCAGCGACATGGGCAGCCTCATGGTGGAGCAGCACGCTGAGATCGCGTCGTGAATGTTGATGGAAAAAGCCCAGGGGCAATGACAGCAAATGGGCATGAATCTTTTCTTGCAACCGGGCCAGAAGGTTTTCGTGGGCTGTGCCGGTGAGGCAGGTGGCGAAGAAACTCAGCAGGTTTCGGATCAGGAGCAGCGATAGGAACAGGGTAAGGGTTTGCCAGGGTATGCTGTCTGTTTGAGGCTGCAGTAAGTCATCGGTGATGCGTCCGGCGATCCAGGGGGCGGCCAGGAGTGCCCCCTGGGCAATGCCTTGCAGCCCGACTCCCAGGGCGATGTACGGCCATACCGGACGCAGAAAGGGAATCCAGTGTCGTAAAGGGCCAAGGCGCATTATCGAACGGGACATTCACGCGCACACGGAAGACAGCAACCGGGCGGGGTTGTCGCTTACCAAACGTTTGGCTGCGGTTTCTCCGATCAGGTCAGTGGCGACGGCAAGTCCGTGGCGCAGCCCCGGAGGGCGCCGTTGAAGATTGTGACAGTCGCTGGCCAGAAAGTGGACCTGACCTGCTTGTAGAAAGACCCTGGCTGCTTCATAAGTCCGGGCACCGAAGGTTCCGGTCAGGCTGGCCGCCGTGACCTGGACCAGGCAGCCGGCATCGACGAAGGCTTCGAGTTTTCCCGGATCGGTTTGCAGAGGGCGCAGGCGTTCCGGATGCGCCAGAATCGGGCGGACACCCTGTCGGGTCAGCCAGTGAATCAGATTGATCGTGCCATGGGGAATCCGCTCGAAGGGAAGTTCCAGAAGAAAGGCGGGGTCCCCTTCCCATTGGCCGCAACAGGGCAGGGCGTTTTGCTGGACCAGCGTCAGGATATGCGGGCCTATATGCACTTCGGCGGCCAAATGGACCTCGATGGCCAGCCCGTGCTGGATGACCTGTTGCCGGAAAGCCTGAAAACGCTGTTGCAGCTCCGGCCATGGCAAATCGAAGGGGGGGCGTCCCAGGTGGGGGGTCAGCCATTGAATCCCGATTCCTTCCCTTTGGCTCATTTCAAGCATGGCCAGCGCATCTTCCGCTGTGGACGCTCCATCGTCCACACCGGGGAAGTATGTGGCTATGAATGTCAATCAGTTGTTCAGGCACTGCTAGAAGGGGCAACCTGGCCGTACTGGTAATCTCCGTAGGTCTCACCGTAGTAGCCGTGATAGCCGTAATAGGCGGCTTTTTCCAGATCCAACTGGTTGAGAACGATGCCGGTCGGCCGCTTTTCCACGGTCTGTAATCGTTTCAGGGCGGCCATCACTGAGTTGATCGGTGTATCGTCGGCCTTGACGACCATGGCGATGGCATCGCTCATGCGTGCGATGACCAACGGATCGCTGACCGCGTTGATGGGTGGGGTATCGAAGACAATGTGGGTGAAACGTTGTTTCAGTTTTGCCACCAGCTCCTGGAAGGCATGGGACGACAGCGCCTCGAGGGGGTGTGGCGGGATCATGCCGGCAGCCAAATAATAAAGGTTGCCTTCCTGCCTGTCCTGAATCAGAACCTCTTCCAACCGGGCCTCCCCCAGAAGGACCTCGGTCAGGCCTTTGGGGGATTTGGTGATAATTTCCCCCAGCCTGGGTTTGCGCAAATCGGTTTCCAATAACAAGGTGGTGTCCAGCCTGGCGAAGGCCGTGGCCAAATTGCATGCCAACGTGGTTTTTCCTTCGTTGGGTACGGAGGAAGTAATCATGATGGTCTGTGGGGGGCGGTCAAGATTGGAAAACAATACCCCGGTTCTTATGTAGTTGACAGCTTCGACAAACTTATGAGGCTGCCCATTCAGATAAACATGTTCTGGAGGCGAGCCATGCAATTCTTTGCTGTCGAGCAGGGGGGTGACGCCGAGCAGTGGCAGCCCGATTTTTTTCTCGACGTCTTCTTCCGTTTTGACCGTATTGTCCAGATATTCCCTCAGGAATGCGATCAATACCCCCAGGAATCCCCCCAGTACAGAGCCGATAAAGAGAATCTGGGCTTTCTTCGGCTTGAATGGCCTTAGGGCCGGGTGTGCCTTTTCTATGACGGTAATGTTAGGAAGGTTGTAATTGTGCTGGGCTTCCAGCTGGCGGGCTTTCTCCAACAAGTTTTCATAAAGTTCCCGTTGGGTTTTAACGTCGCGTTCCAGTTGGGCTAGCTTGAAGCTTTTGTCCTGATAGCGGATGATGGTATTTTCCTGGTCCGCGATCAATTGTTTCAATTCCCGCTCCCGCGCCCGCGCCACTTCCAGTTCCTTGCGCAGATTGGCGGCAATCTTGTCGATTTCCTGACGCAGGGCTTTACGGGCTTCCTCGAGGGCGGAATTGGCCGCGATCATTTTGGGGTGTTTGGGGCCGTAGCGCTCCGACATTTCGCGGACCGCCTGCAGGCGCTGGACTAACTGGGCCTTGAGCTGTTCGATCACCCGGTTGTTGAGTACCGAACTGACGGACTCCAGACTGGTGCCGCTGTCGAGGATCGCCTTTACCTGACGGTAGCGAACTTCCAGTTCGCTTCGTTGCGCCTGGGCCCGAACCAATTCAGCTGACAGGGATGCCAGCTTGGTTGCTGCGATTTTTTGGGAATTTTCCGTATCGATAAGGTTTTCCTGGGCCTGGAAACGCTGCAAGGCTTCTTCGGAGGCTTTCAGTTTGTCCTGCACCTCCTTGAGCTGATCCTTGAGCCACTGAGTTGCCGATTGGGTGGTCTCCATTCGGGATTCCATCGAGAACTCGATGTAGGCCTGGGCGATGGCATTGGCGATCTGGGCGGCCAAAACCGGATCCGGGGCGGTGTATTCGACGGTGATGACAGCGCTTTCCTCATCTCCGGTCACCTTGAGATTGGAAAGCAGCAGATCGACGAAAGGCGCCAGAGGGTCCATTTCCCGGATGTTTGCTCCCTTTTTTCCCCGTGTTTCCGGCAACCAGGCTTTGGGAATCCAGGCGCGCCAGTCGATTTTGGGCAGCTCAAACAGTTTTTTGCGATCGGCACCGGTAAAGGTCGGGTTATGGACCAGATCCAGCTTGCGAATGACCTTTTCGGCGATGGCTCGGCTGGCGATCAGTTCGTATTGGGTCTTGTAAAACACCCACGCCGTGTTGACCGACTGGTAAGGACCGACCTGGTCGGCAACGCGCTGCATGACCGGTTCGGCGATGAGCCGGACACGGGACTTGTAAAGGGGTTGCGCGTTGAAGGCAATCAGAAAAGCGATGAAGAGTCCCAGCAGAACGAAGGCAAGGATGCCCCATTTGTGGCGTTTGAGAATCAGCCAGTAGTCGAGGAGGTTGATTTCTTCCTCGTCGTCTGGAATGGGATGGGGCAATAAGGCGGTGTTCGGCTGGGTGTCGGCGGGCAATGGCGTCAATTTCGGGACCGGATGCTGCATAGGGCAATCTGCGCTTAAAGTGTGGTTGAATCAAAAGAAACTTTGGCCGATGGTGACGATGTCACCTGGGTGCAATGGGGTTTGCATGTCTGCATCGATCTCTTTTCGGCCTTTCTCCCGCTTCAGGGTGATGGTGCTTTTGGAGGCCCTGGGCGTCAGGCCTCCGGCCATGGCAATGGCTTTTTCCACCGTCAGGCCTTTCTCATAAGGGTAGGCTCCCGGTTTTCTGACCTCGCCGCGGATATAAATGTTGCGAAAGCGCCTGATGGAGACGGTGACGATGGGTTTATTCAGGTAGCCGTCTGCAAGGCGCCGTTCGATCTCCTTCTCGATCGCTTTGGTGGTGAGCCCGGCAACCTTGACATCCCCGATCAGAGGAAACGAGAGTATGCCGTTTGGATTGATCGGCACTTCATCGAAGCTGAGATCCGGTTCTCCAAATACCCGGATGGTCAGTACATCGCCGGGGGCGACCTGATAACTTTCGTCGTTTTCCTCTGCCAGCAGCATCGGGTCGAGCAAAAAAAAGGCGACAAGAAAACCAAGGACTTTAAGGGTTACGGGCATATTCTGGCAGTATCTGAACATGGAAGCTTATGGTGTTTGCGGCATAGTCACTAAGCCGCAAAGACGAATTACGGATGTCATGGCTGTATCCCAGACCGAGATTCAGCCAGTGCAGCATTGCATAGTTTATCTCAAGCCCGAATCTAAGGAAACGATCCTGCCGTTCCGGGCCGAACCTGTTGAAACTGTAGTCATCCTTTTCGTAAGCCGCGCTGGTTTGGATGCGGATGCGCTCGGTTGGTTCGTGTTGCAGGGTCAGGCCGATCCTGTTGGCGAGGAAAAAAGCGCTGGCAGTGCTGCCCAATTGGGGCATACGTTCGGCCCTCAGGGTGACTCTGGAATAAGTCCTGGGCTGCCAGTTGATCGAAATGCGAGCGCCAAATCCAGAAAAAGGCTTGAAGAACCGCTGGTCCTTGGGGGTACTGCGGAGGTAGCCCAGAAGGATCTCGCCCTGGGTGACGGCGCTGATTTCCCAGCTGGCCCCCTGGAAGACGTGCCATTGATCGGAATCCTGGTCGAAGGCTTTGTTCATCTGGAAATCGTTGATCTGGTACTGGAATTCGGTTACGAGCCAGGTCTTTGGCAGCACATGATAGAGCCAGGTGGCGGTGCCGGTGTGTTGGTTTCTGTCGGAGAATTCGCGCTGATTGTTCTGGAATCTTCGGGTGGCCTCCTCATAGGCCAGTTGCAGCTGGGCTGTGGCGATCCGGCGACCGTAGGTAAATTGGGCACGGAAGCGATTATCGTGCCAGCGGTTGGGTTTTGGTGGGGCGAACACCTGAGTCCCCGATATACCGGGTTGATCGTGCCCGATTTTGTAACGATCGCTCAGCTCCAGGGCCATTTTTTCCGTGGGATGAAGGCCGAAGCCGATGGACAGGGTGTGGTCCATGTAATCCTGCTCGTCCAGCACGCGATAGACCCCGTAGTTCCCCTGGTAGCGTGCATTGAGATCATAAACGACTGTGCCTGCTTTCCAGTGTAGCATAGGACGGGCCTGGAACACGGTGTCGGCTTTTTCCTGCTTCTCGCTGCGGAAGACATTGTCCAGCCAGGCATAGCCGACCCGCAACGCCGGATAGAATCCGGGGGTCAGCTGCTGCGTCTCAATCGCCAGGCCGTCCAAGGAGGCCAGCCAAAGCAGAACAAACAGGCAGATGCGCCGATAAAAATTGATGAACACCGGGCAGTTGTGAGGTTGTTGAGGGGCTTCTTTATATCCTGCGGAAGAAATGCCGTTATCGCAAACTTAGTGTAGTCTGCGACAAGGCCCGGTCCAACTGGCCTGTGTCGTTGTGAAAATGCGGCGAGAAGCGGATGCCCCCACCCCGCAGGGCGCAGATCACCTTCCGGCGGCGCAGCTGTTCGAAAAGCCGTGCCGGATCGCCCTGGCGGGGGCGGAAGGTGACGATGCCGGCGTGGCGGTCTGACGGGGTGAGCAGCTCCAGATCCGGGTCGGCCTGGATGCGTTCGATCAGCCAGGCGGCGTTGGCCAGCACCTGGCGTTCCACCGTTTCCATGCCGGTTTCCTGCAGCAGCGCCAGGCTGGCCTCCAGGGCGAAGATGCCGAGCATGTTGGGGCTGCCGCACTCGAAGCGGCGGGCGCTTGCGGCTGGCCGCCAGTCGCGGCGGTCGTAGTCGCCGGCGTGCTCCACCATGTGCCAGCCGTATTCCAGCAGTTGCAGGCGGTCGCGGGCTTCGGGCATGGTGTAGAACAGCCCCAGCCCTTCCGGGGCCAGCAGCCATTTGTGGCCGTCGGCCATGACGAAATCGGCCTGCCAGGCCTGGACGTCCGCCCGCAGGGCGCCCAGGCTCTGGATGGCATCGACGCAGAACAGGAGGCCGCGGCGGCGGCAGAATTCCCCGATGCGCTCCAGGTCCATGCGCCGTCCCGTGGCGTACTGCACCGAGCTGACGGTGAGCAGGCGGGTGCGCCGGTCCACCAGCGCGAACAGGGCCTCCTCTGCAGTTTTGCCGGCGGCAAGATCGGCCTGGCGCAGTTCCACCCCCCGGCTCCGCAGCGCCTCCCAGGGAATGCGGTTGGAGGGGAATTCCTCGTTGCTGGTGACCACGTTGTCGCCTTCGCGCCAGACCAGTCCCATGGCGACGAAGGAGATGGCCTCGGAGGTGTTTTTCACCAGGGCGATGTCGTCGCTGGAGGGGGCGTTGAGAAGCGCCTTGAGGCGCCGGCGCAGGCGGGCTTCCACCTGAAGCCATGCGGGATAGCACGCCGCCCCCTGGCGGGCGTTTTCCTCCGCGAAGGCGGCGACGGCGGCCTGGGTCCGCCTGGGCCAGGGACCCACGCCGGCGTGGTTGAGGTAGATCAGGTCGGGGTCGAGCGCGAAGGCCGGGTGGCTCATGTCAGCCTCCGCCCGCGGCGGCGGTGGTTTTCGGTGCGCCAGGGTCGGTTGGCGAGGACGAATGCTAAAGCCAGGTTGGCCAGCAGCCAGTCGCGGCCGATGAGGATCAGCGCCACCCAGGAATAGCCCCCGTAAGGTTCGGTGACGTCCTGATACAGATCTCCGGCGAGAATCAACAGCAGCACCAGGGGGACGAAGAACTTGATCAGCCCGTCCCAGTAAGCCCCGAGGCGGAACGATGAGATCCGGTTGACGTGCTCGCGCAGTAGCGGCAGCCGGAAGAACCAGCCGATGACGAGGCATTCCAGCACCCCCACCAGCACCAGACCGTAGTGGGTGAGGAAATGATCGACGATGTCGAGCCACAGCAGGCCGGCGCGGGTGGAAAAGACGATGGAGCCGAGAAGGCCGAGGATGCAGACCCCGGTCGTCAGTGGCCCCCGCGGGGCGTCGAACTTGTCCACCACCGCCGAGACGAAGGCCTCGATGATCGACACCGCCGACGACAGCCCCGCCACTACCAGGCACAGGAAGAACACCGCCCCGAACAGGTTGCCGCCGGGCATCAGCGACATCGCCTTGGGATAGGCGACGAAGGCCAGGCCGATGCTCTTGGTCACCACCTCGGCCAGCGGCTTGCCCTCGGCGCTGGCCATGAAGCCGAGCACGGCGAACACGGCGATGCCGGCGAACAGGGAGTAGCCGCAGTTGATGAAGGCGGTCAGCAGGGCGTTGCCGGTGATGTCGGCCTTGTCGGGCAGGTAGCTGGCATAAGCGATCATGATGCCGAAGCCCAGGCTCAGGGTGAAGAAGATCTGGCTGTAGGCGTCGATCCACACCTTGGGGTTGGCGAGCTTGGAGAAGTCGGGCGTGACGTAGGCTTTCAGGCCGGTCAGGGCCCCGTCCAGGGTCAGGGACCAGAACACCAGGATGGCGGTCAGCCCCAGCAGGGTGGGCATGAGGATCTTGCTGGCCAGTTCGATGCCCCGTTGCACGCCCCGATAGACGATCCACCAGCTTGAGAACCAGACGGCGATCAGGCCGTAGAGGATGGGGGTGCGGATCTCGCCCAGGTCCGCGGGGGAGTCGGACACCTGCAGGAAGCGTTTGAAGAAGAAGGCGTTGGGATCGTCCCCCCAGGCGAGACGGAAGCTGTAGAAGAAATAATCCAGGCACCAGGCGATCACCACGCTGTAGTACAGCATAATGCCGAACAGGGTCAGGCACACCGCCCACCAGCCGAGCCATTCCCAGCGCCGGCCGATCTTGGCGTAGGCCAGGGGGGCCGAGCCGATGCGTTCGTGGCCGATGGCGTATTCCAGAATCAGCAGCGGGATGCCGGCGGTCAGCAGCGCGGTGAGGTAGGGAATCAGGAAGGCGCCGCCGCCGTGTTCGTAGGCCAGATAGCTGAAGCGCCAGATGTTGCCCAGGCCGATGGCTGAGCCCACCGCCGCCATCAGAAAGCCCCACTCGCTTTTCCACTGTTCCCGCGCCATGACCCTTCCTTTCGTCCAAAACCCGAAACTTTACGGGAAAAGCTGTTGTCCGATCAAGCAGTTGACTTGGAAAAACCGCAGGCGTACAGTGCTGGTGTTGACCTTTATTAGAGGTAAGACCGATGTACGAGTTCTTCGAGGCTTTCAACACCTACGCCGCCAGCCATCCGGAAGTTCTCAAGGTCATGCACGTGCTGTTCTGGTTGCGCTGGTGGTTGCTCGTCGCCCTGATCGGCACTTTCATCTATCTGATGTGGGCCGACCGCCGCCGCTATCTGGCCGAGCAGCGCCGCAGGGACCTGCTGCTCGGGCGGGAGCCGGTATCCGGGCGTAGTCGTTTCATCGCTTGAAAACATCGTAAATCGTCCCCATAGGAAATCGACGGCCCGCATGCGGGCCGTCGTCGTTTGTCAGCGGAGGAAACGGACAGAATCATGAGCGAAACCCTGCAGAATCCGGAAACCATCGGCTTTCAGGCCGAAGCCCGTCAGGTCCTGGACCTGATGATCCATTCCCTGTACAGCAACAAGGAAGTCTTTCTGCGCGAGCTGATTTCCAACGCCGCCGACGCGGCCGAGAAGCTGCGCTTCCTGGCTTTGGGCAACGAAGGGCTGTACGAGGGCGACAGCGATCTGAAGATCTGGATCGACGTCGACAAGAACGCCCGCACCCTGACGGTGCGCGACAACGGCATCGGCATGACCCGTCAGGAGGTCGTCGACCACATCGGCACCATCGCCCGTTCCGGCACCCGCAAGTTCCTGGAGTCGCTCACCGGCGATCAGGCCAAGGACAGCCAGCTCATCGGCCAGTTCGGGGTCGGGTTCTATTCCGCCTTCATCGTCGCCGACCGGGTGACCCTGGAAACCCGCAAGGCCGGGGTGCCGGCGGAGGAGGGAGTGCGCTGGGAATCCGACGGCCGGGGGGAATACCGGATCGCCACCGTCACCCGGCCGCGGCGGGGGACGGCGGTGACCCTGCATCTGCGCGAGGGCGAGGACGAGTTTCTCGATCCGGTGCGCCTGCGCCAGCTGATCCGCAAGTTCTCCGACCACATCCCCATCCCCATCGTCATGAAGAAGGAAAGCGGCGCCGGCGAGGAGGTGGTCAACAAAGCCTCGGCCCTGTGGACCCGTCCCCGCGACGAGGTCCGCCCGGAGGAGTACGAGGAATTCTACAAGCACGTGGCCCACGACTTCGAAGGGCCGTTGGCTTGGCTCCACAGCCGGGTGGAGGGCACCAGCGACGAATACACCCTGCTGCTATACCTTCCCAAGCGCGCTCCCTTCGACCTGTGGGACCGGGAGCCCGCCCACGGAGTGAAGCTGTACGTGCGCCGAGTCTTCATCATGGAGGATCCGAAGCTGATGCCGCGTTATCTGCGCTTTGTCCGCGGCATCATCGATTCCGACAGCCTGCCCCTCAACGTCTCCCGCGAAATCCTGCAGGAGAACCGGGCCCTGGAGCGGATCCGCGCCGGGGCCGTGAAGAAGGTCCTGGGGCTGTTGGAGGATCTGGCCAAAAACGAGCCGGACAAGTACCGTACCTTCTGGCAGCAGTTCGGCACCGTGCTCAAGGAGGGGATCATCGAGGACCCGAAAAACCGCGACCGCATCGCCAGGCTGCTGCGCTTTGCCTCCACCCGGGACGAGAGCGGGGAAGTCTCCCTGGCCGACTACGTGGCGCGGATGAAGGAAGGCCAGGAAAAGATCCACTACCTGGTGGCGGAGAACGCGCAGGCGGCCAAAAACAGCCCCCATCTGGAAGTGTTCCGCCACAAGGACATCGAGGTGCTGCTGCTGTGGGAGCCGGTGGACGAGTGGCTGGTGGCCCATCTGACCGAGTTCGAGGGCAAGCCGCTGCAGTCGGTGGCCAAGGGCGAACTGGACCTGGGCCGGCTGGCCGATGACAACGAGAAAAAGGCTCAGGAAGTGGTGGCCCAGGCGTTTCAGGACACCCTGGACAGGATCCGCAAGGCTCTGGCCGGGCGGGTGGCCGACGTCAAGCTCAGCCAGCGCCTGACCGACTCGCCCGCCTGTCTGGTGCTGGACGCCTACGGCCTCAGCCGGCGCATGGAAAGCATCCTGAAAGCTTCGGGGCAGCTGGTGCCGGGTAATTCCAAACCGGTGCTGGAGATCAATCCCAAACACCCACTGGTCGAGCGCCTGCGGGATGAGCACGAGTCAAAACGTTTCGACGATCTGAGCCATTTGCTGTACGATCAGGCGGTGCTGGCCGAAGGCGGCCAGCTCGAAGATCCCGCGGCCTTCGTGCGGCGCTTCAACGCCCTGCTGCAGGAGGCCCTGGGACAAAAACAAGCAGAGACGGGAGGAGGTGAACCATGTTGAAACTGCAACCCAATATCGGCCGCAAGGACCGGCTGATCCGCATCATCGCCGGGGTCGCCATCGCCGGCGCCGGCCTGTATTTCAAGCAGTGGTGGGGGATACTCGGCCTGATTCCCATCGCCACCGCGGTGCTGCGCTGGTGTCCGGCCTACGTGCCCTTGAACATGGACACCCGCGAACCGGACGAGAAGCAGGAGGAATGCGCCGGCTGATGGCTGGCGGTGGCCAGGGAAGGCCGCCGTTTTGAAATAGCGCTTGCATAGGATGAAAAAATCCATAAAATAACCTGGACTTCAGGCGCGTAGCTCAGTGGGAGAGCACTGCCTTCACACGGCAGGGGTCGGCAGTTCAATCCTGCCCGCGCCTACCATTTCCCTCCCGCTTCTTCCCTCCCAGGATTCGCCATGACCGATCCATCCAAGATCGACCTGACACCGTCCCCCCTGCGCCGCATCCTCTGGTCCCTCGTCATGATCGCCCTGATCGCCGGCACGGGTTACGTGCTGTGGTGGGCTTATCAGCTCAAGCAGAAAGCGGTTCTGGACGAGGAAGAAGTGGCGGTGGTCGAACGACATCCTCCGGCGTCCGAAGCGAAATCCCCGGATCAGACGCCGCAGGAAGAAACCACCGGGGAGGAGGGCGCCGACGAGTTCGTCGCCCGCGCCGACACCTCGGTGGAATTCTCCCCGCCGCCGGCGGCGATCGAAGCCAGCGACGCCTGGCTTCGTAATGAACTTGCCAAGGTCAACCGCAATCCCCGCTTCAATCAGTGGTTGGCGGAAACCAACGATCTGCTGCGCAAGGCGGTGCTTCTGGCCAGCGAGGTTTCCCAGGGCAAGGTGCCGCGCAAGGCCTTCGCCTTCTGGGCGCCCGAAGACCCCTTCCGCGCCCGGGAAACGGGTGACGGGCAATACGTGATCGATCCGGCCAGCTATCACCGTTACGATCTGCTGGCGGCCGCTGTGGAAGCCTTCGACATGGAGCTGCTGTGGCGTTTGTACCAGCTCGCCGAGCCGCTGGTTGACCAGGTCTATGCCGAATTCGCCCCCCCGGGCAGCCGTTTCGAAGACACCCTGCTGAAGGCCGCCGAGCATCTGTTGCAGACGCCTCAGCCGCGCGGCGAGATCCGGCTGGTCAAGCCTTCGGTGATGTACAAGTTCGCCGATCCCAAGCTGGAGGCTTTAAGTCCGGCGCAGAAGCAATTGCTGCGGATGGGGCCGGTGAACGCCACCATCGTCAAGCATCAGCTGGGCCTGCTGCGGGGCCTGCTCCTGGCCGGATCGGAAAACAGGTCGGGTTAAGCCCCGTAAAGGGCGTAACCCGACCGGCCGTCAGCCCGCTTCCTTGGCCGCCTGGCGTTCCAGCTGGCGGATGAGATCCGGTTCCAGCCCGAGCGCTCCGGCAAGCGTATCGAGATACGCCCGTTCCTGTTCATTGGCGGTGTCGATGACCAGGCGGGAAACCAGATAGATTGCGCCGTGGTTTCCTTGGAATCGGCTTCGGCGGCGATCATGGCTTTGAGCAGGACCTGGCTGCGTTTCTCCGCTTCCTCGCCACTGAGTTGATCGACCGGTATGCCGGGTTCTTCCGGTTTGGTGGAGCGGCCGCCCAGCTTGGCTGCAAGTCCGACAAGCCGCCGGCCCAGTAGCGTGGTAATGAAAATCGGGGGTGAACCAGGCCCACCCCCGAATCAGTTTACATGACATTGCCAGGAAGATGCCGGATCGCTACGGCTTCAGCACCTCGGGCCCGATGGCCTCGACGATGGCCTGATCGACGTTCTCCAGCCAGACGAAGCGCAGTTTCTCCCGCGCTTCCTCGGGGATGTCCTCCCACTCTTTCTTGTTGCGGGCCGGCAACATCACGGTTTCGATGCCGGCCTGCAGCGCCGCCAGGACCTTTTCCTTGATGCCGCCCACCGGCAGCACCAGCCCGCGTAGGCTGATCTCGCCGGTCATGGCCACGTCCGGACGCACCGGCTTGTCGGTGAACAGGGAGACCAGGGCGACGAAGATCGCCACCCCCGCGCTGGGGCCGTCCTTGGGCGTGGCGCCGGCGGGAACGTGGACGTGGACGTCGCATTCGCTGAACACCTTGGGGTCGATCCCCATCCTGTCGCTGCGGGCCTTGACCAGGGTCAGGGCGGCCTGGGCGCTCTCTTTCATCACGTCGCCCAGGTGGCCGGTGAGGATCAGCTTGCCGTTGCCCGGGGTTTTGGTGGCTTCGATGAAGAGGATGTCACCGCCGACCGGGGTCCAGGCCAGGCCGGTGGCCACCCCCGGCACGCTGGTGCGCATCGCCACCTCGTTCTCGTAACGGGGCGGTCCGAGGATCTTCTGGATGTCGTCGGCATCGATGCGGATGTGGTCCGCCTTGCCCTCGGCGATCTGCACCGCGGCCCAGCGGAACACCGCGCCGATCTCCCGCTCCAGATTGCGCACCCCGGCCTCGCGGGTGTAATGCCGGATGATGGTGCGGATGGCTTCAGCGGTGATTTCCACCTGCTCCGGCTTCAGCCCGCAGGCCTCCAGCTGGCGCCTGACAAGGTAGCGGCGGGCGATGTGGAGCTTGTCGGTTTCGGTGTAGCCCGGAATCTCGATGAGCTCCATGCGGTCGAGAAGTGGCCGCGGGATGGTATCGAGCACGTTGGCGGTGCAGATGAACATCACCTTGCTGAGGTCGAAGGGCACGCCCAGGTAGTTGTCCACGAAGCTGGCGTTCTGCTCCGGGTCGAGCACCTCGAGCAGGGCGGCGGCCGGATCGCCGTGGAAAGCGCCCATGCCGAGCTTGTCGATCTCGTCGAGCATCATCACGCAGTTCCTGGCGCCGGCTTTGCGGATCGCCTGGATGATCTTGCCGGGCATGGCGCCGATGTAAGTACGGCGGTGGCCGCGGATTTCGGCCTCGTCATGGACGCCCCCTAAGGCGACGCGCACGAACTTGCGCCCGGTGGCCTTGGCGATGGACTGGCCCAGGGAGGTCTTGCCGACGCCCGGGGGGCCCACGAAGCACAGGATCGGCCCCTTGCCCTGGGGATTGAGCTTGCGCACCGCCAGGTATTCGAGAATGCGGCGTTTGACCTTCTCCAGGTCGTGGTGGTCTTCGTCGAGGATGCGCCGGGCCGCCTTGATGTCGAGCTTCTCCTCGGTCTCCTTCGACCAGGGCAGCTCGATGAGCCACTCCAGATAGGTGCGCAGCATGCCGTATTCGGCCTGGGACTCGTGCATCCGTTCCAGGCGCTTGAGTTCCTTGAGGGCGTGTTCCTTGACCTCCTCGGGCATGCCGGCTTCTTCGATGGCCTGGCGCAATTCCTCGATATCGGCGCCTTCCTCCTCCTCGCCCAGTTCCCTCTGGATGGTCTTGAGCTGTTCGCGCAGCAGGTATTCGCGCTGGCGCTCGTCCATGGTCTTCTTGGTGCGCTCGGAGAGCTCTTTCGACAGCTTCAGCACCTCCAGACGGTGCGCGACGTGGTCGAGGAGCTTGTCGAGGCGCTCGGCGACGTCGAGGGTCTCCAGCAGCTTCTGCTTTTCTTCGGCCTCGATGTCGATGAAGGCGGCGATCATATCCGCCAGCGTCGCCGGGTCGGTGATCTGCTGGACCGCGTTGACCAGCTCCGAGGGCGCCTGGGGCATCAGTTCCAGCAGTTCGCCGATCAATTCCTTGAGACGCACCATGCGCGCCTCCACCTCGGGCCGCTGGCTTTCCTCCGCCTCTGTGGACGTGATCGGTTCGATTTCGGCCACCAGGAAGGGATAGCCTTCCTTGAATTCTTTGACCCGGAAGCGTTCTTCCCCCTGCACCACGATGTGGTGGGTACCGTCGGGGCCGGTGACGTAACGCAGGATGGTGGCGGTGGTGCCGACGGGATGCAGGTCGCTGGGCATCGGGTTGTCGATGCCGGGGTCCTTCTGCAGCAACAGCCCCACCGGCTGTTCTGCCTTGAGCGCCTGTTGGGCCGCGGCGATGGAGCGGTCGCGGCCAATGCTCAGGGGGATGATGACCCCGGGAAACAGTACCACGTTGCGTACCGGAATGATGGGGACGGTGCCCTCGGGCAGTTGGAGTGGGGCCTTTTCGGTGTTCTGGTTCTGCGTTTCGCTCATAAGCGTGTTCCTTACGTTAGTTTACGGAATCCGAGCCGCAGGCAACCGTGGCGAAAGCTGGACTCGGCCAGCTCATAGCGCCCGGGGGGCAGGTGAATGCGGCGTTCGAAGCGGCCGTAGGGAATCTCCAGGCGGTGGATCTGCAGGGTTTCGGGGGTCACCGGCGGCGGGCGGTGACCGCTGATCCGCACCATGCCGCCCTCCAGGATGACTTCCACTTCCTCGGCGGGCACGCCGGGAAGCACCACGTTGATGTGGAGGGCGTCGAAGGTCTCGACCATGTCCACCGGGGGCTCCCAGGCCGGCAACCGGGCTCCGGAGCGCTGGATCTGAAACAGCAGCCGGTTGAAGCGCTCGGCCTTTTCCAGCATTTCGACGGCTTGCAGCCACATCCATTCGAGCGGGTCGGATCGTTGCATCGAAATCCCTCTTGGTTGGTCGTCGTGTGGGCGGTAAACCGCACCGGATTATAGAAATGGGGTCTTTGAAGGGAAAAACCAACAGTCGCTGTCGCGTTCAATGAGACGCCAACAGGCGCTCGAGTTCCCCGAGGTTGTCTTCCGGCACTTCGAGGGTGACTTTGACCCGGGCCCCGTAGTCCGCATCGAGAATGCGGGCGCCGAGCGGCGCCAGCTGACGATCCAGATGCTGGAACCGGGAGTAGTCAATTTCCGCTGTCACCGGTTGGTAGATGACGTGAGGGACGATGCGGGCCTGTTCCACTACCAGCTTGGCCGCGTGGCCGTAGGCCCGGGCCAGACCCCCGGCGCCGAGCTTGATGCCGCCGAAATAACGGATCACCGCCAGGCAGACGTTGACCAGATGCCTGCCCTGCAGATGGGCGAGGATGGGGCGGCCGGCGGTGCCGGAGGGCTCACCGGCGTCGAAGGCGCGTTCGCGCAGTCCCTGGGGGGTTTCAATGCGCCAGGCGTAGGTCAGATGGGTGGCCTGGGGATGGCGCCGGGCCAGCCCGGTCAGGAAAGCTTCCAGTTCGGTGCTGTCGGCCGTGGGGCCGATGACGGCGATGAAGCGCGAGCGTTTGATCTCGTATTCCGCCTCAGCCGGTTCGCGGACAGTGAAGACCCGGCTCATGCCAGCCCCAGACGGCGGTCGGTTTCCTCGGTGAGCCGCCACAGGGCCGGAGCGATTTCCACCGGGTATTCGGCGGCGCCGTCGAGGTTCTTGAGCGCTTCCGGCAGGCGTTGCAGCTGGGCGGCGATCCGGTCGCGGATGCCGGTCAGCGATTCCTGCGGCTGCAGGCGTTTTCCCTGCCGCATCACCGGTTGCAGCAGCGCCTGCCCTTCGAGGTGGTCGTCGGCGGTGGTGAGGACGTCGTGATCGAAGCGGCCGGCGGGATCGTAGTGGCGGAAGACCTGCTTGGCGCCGGGCCAGGTCTGCTTGCCCTTCGAAACCTTGCGCCGCGGGATGCCGGCGTATTCCTGCAGCTTGTAGGCGCAGTTGAGGTAAGGCGCGTCGCTGGCAGTGGTCAGCCTGGTGCCGACGCCGAAGCCGTCAATGGGGGCGTCGCGCAGTTCGGCGAGACGGTACTCGTCCAGATCGCCGCTGGCGAAGATACCGATCTCGGACCAGCCGGCGGCGTCCAGCCTGGCGCGCACCTGGCGGGCCAGCCCGCCCAGATCGCCGCTGTCGATCCGCACCGCCTTGATCCGGATGCCGTCTTCAGCCAGCTCCCGGGCCAGGGCGACGACCTTGTCCACGGCCTTGAGGGTGTCGTAGGTGTCGATGAGGAGGACGACGTTGTGGGGCTGCGAGCGGGCGAAGCCGCGAAAGGCGGCAAGCTCGTCGTCGTGGGCCATGATATAGGAATGGGCCATGGTGCCGAAGACGGGGATGTCGAAGCGCCGGCCGGCGAGGACGTTGGAAGTGCCGATGAAACCGGCCAGATAGGCAGCCCGGGCCGCCAGCAGGCCTGCCTCGCTGCCGTGGGCCCGGCGCAGGCCGAAGTCCACCAGGCGCTTTCCGGGGGCGGCGAGGACACAACGGACGGCCTTGGAGGCGATCAGGGTCTGGAACTGGAGCAGGTTGATGAGGCGGGTTTCCACCAGCTGGGCCTGGGGGAGGGGGGCGGTGACCCGCAGGATTGGCTCGTCGGGGAAGAAGACCGTGCCTTCCGGCATCGCATCCACGTCGCCTTCGAAGCGGAAGTTTTCCAGGGTGGCGAGGAAGCCGTCGTCGAAGAAGCCGGTCCGCTGCAGGTAGTCGAGTTCGGCGGCGGTGAAACGCAGGTTCTCCAGGTAGTCGAGGGCCTGTTCCAGACCAGCGGCGACGAGAAAATTCCGCCCGGGCGGCAGTTTGCGCACGAACAGTTCGAACACCGCGGTTTCGGCCATGCCCTCGTGCCAGTACCCCTGGAGCATGGTGAGCTGGTAGAGATCGGTGAGCAGGACCGATGCGTTCACGACAGAGCCTCAAGGGTGATGAAGCGGGCGCCGAGACGGCGCATTTCTTCCAGGGCCTTGCGTTCGTCCTCTGGGTGGACGTTGACGGCGCGGACGGCGTCGGTGAGCAGGAAGACCTCGAAGCCGTGACGGATGGCGTCGCGCACGGTGTTGAGGACGCAGTAGTCGGTGGCCAGGCCGCCGACGAACAGGCGGCGGATGCCGAGGTCTTTCAGCCTCGCGGCCAGATCGGTACCTTCGAAACCGGAATAGGCTTCCCGCTCCGGCCCGGTGGCCTTGGAAACGATGACCGTGTCTTCCGGCAGCCGGAGACCGTCGGCAAATTCCGCCCCTTTCGTGCCGGCGACGCAATGGGGCGGCCAGGGACCGCCCTGGTCGCGGAAGGAACAGTGGTTCGGCGGATGCCAGTCGCGGGTGGCGAAGACGGGAAGTCCCCGACGGGTGAACCGCTCGATGTAGCGGTTGAGCACCGGCACCACTTCGTCCCCCTCAGGCACCGGCAGGGCGCCGCCGGGGAGAAAATCCTTTTGCACATCAACGATCAGCAGGGCGTCGTGATCCTGAAGTTCGATCATGGTTCAGCGCTCGGTGAACACGGTGGCCAGTTCGACCTGGAAACCTTCCAGCAGACGGGACTGGACGGCGCCCGTCCCGCTGGCGAAGCTGATAGGTTCGTATTGGCCGTCCTTCAGCCCCAGCACGGTCAGACTGCGGTTGGCAGGATCGGCAAGCCAGAATTCGGGAATCGCAAAGCGCCGGTACAGCGCCTGTTTGGTCACATAGTCGTAGCGAACCGAGGTGGGGGAGACGATTTCCACCACCAGGTCGGGGGCGCCGAAGATGCCCCGCTCCCGGATCCGGTCCTCGTGTTCCTTGCCCACCAGGACGATATCCGGTTGCACCACGTTGTCCTCGCTGAGGATGACATCGATGGGAGCGTCATAGACGAACCCCCATTGCCGCCGGTGCACGTATTCCAGAAACAGGAATTCCAAATTGCGCGAGCAACTCTGATGGGGCACGGATGGGGCTGGTGTCATGTCACGCAGTTCTCCCTCGAGGATCTCGTAACGCCTGCCGTCGTCCAGGGCCAGATAATCGCGGTAGGTCCAGTGACGGATCGGGGTGTCATGGAGATTGGCGACCATGGGATCGTCCTCCAACGTGGGGATGCCGGTTTCTAGTATGCCGCAAACGCGGCCTTCGGTCAGCTGCGGACCTGGTCGATTACCAGTTCAACGCGGGGGTGGCCGGAAACCGCCGCGGGAGTGCTCTGTCCCTCCAGATCGCCCGGAGCCCCCTGGGCATTGCCGGACTTGGCCACCCGGGCGCCGATGATCACCTTCGGGAAGCGCGACAGTTTCAGTTGCGGCATCATCGCCATCGAGTCGTCCAGGGTGACGGTGAGCGGCAGGTCCCTGACCTGCTTGCGGACGATGGCCAGGGGCATGGGTGGCCCGGAGGCGGCCTTGGCGAAGACGTAGACCGGATCGTCGGGTTTGGCGCGGGCGGCCAGCTCCGGGGAGAGGCGCACCGTCACCTGGACCGAGGCGCCGCCGGCCGCCGGTTGCGGCGCGCTGGACTGCGGCACCTGCAGCCCGGCCTTTTGCATCATCGCCGTCAATTGCCGGTACGGCTGGCTGCCGGGGGGCATTTGCGCCAGCAGTTTGTTCCAATAGCGCTGGGCGCTGTCGCGGTCACCGGCGTGGAGGGCGGCCATGCCGGCCAGCCACAGGGCGTAGGGGTGATCGGGGTGGGTTTCAAGCACCTTGCGGATGATGGTCAGCGGCTCGCCGCTCAGGTCTCCCCCCTTGGACTGGGCCAGGGCTTCGGCGTAGCGGACCTCCAGATCGGGATTGTCCGGCGCCAGTGCCAGCGCCTTGCGGTAGGCAGCCAGAGCCTTGTCGATCCGGCCGGTGGCCTGGTAGGAGCGGGCCAGCAGCACCCAGCCTTCCAAATCGTTCGGATTGTCCTGGAGGCGGCGTTCGATCTTGGCGATCGCCTCTTCCAGCGAAGGGGGGGCGTTCTTTTGTGCCTGGGGTATGGCGCGGGGATTGAGCAGATCCGGGCGGCCGAGGCTGAAATACAGCATCATCGCCGCCAGGGGAATCAGTCCCAGGGCCAGGAATACCGGCACGATACCGTGGTAGGGGGGGCGGCTTTTCCCGCGGTTGTGCTTCTCGCTCAGGTCGAGAAGATCACGGTCCAGTTCCGCCAGCAGCTGTTCGTACTGGGCCTGGTCGATCTTGCCTTCGGCCCGTTCCTGTTCCAGTTCCCGCCGTCGCTGGCGGTGGGCAGTCAGGTTGGCCTGAAGGTCGATCTGCGTGTCCAGGCGCGGCGGGCGGCGCAGGGTCCACCAGAACAGCAGGTAGGCTGCCAGAATCAGGCCGGCGGCGATGAGCCAGAAGACAATCATGAGGATTTTTCCTCGTCCTTGAGCAATTGTTGCAGGCGTTCCCGCTCGGCGGGGGTCAGGGATGTCGGCGCTTCAGGCCGGCGGGTTCTGCCGATGCGCCACAGCAGCAGGCCGCCTACGGCCAGGGCGGCAAAGGGACCGAACCAGAGCAGGGCGGTGGTCTTTTTCACCGGCGGTTTGTAGAGCACGAAATCGCCGTAGCGCTGCACCAGGAAATCGACGATTTCGGCATCACTCTTGCCCGCCAGTAGCATGGTATAGACCTCGGAGCGCAGGTCTTCGGCCAGATCGGCGTTGGAGTCGGCCAGAGACTGGTTCTGGCACACCAGACAGCGCAGTTGTTCGATCAGATTCTGGTAGCGGCTTTCCAGCTCCGGGTTGGTAAACTGGCGCACTTCGATGCCGGCCAGTGCCGGCAGGGCCAGCGTCAGCCACAGGGCGGCGATCAGGGTTTTCATGATTGCTTCTCCAGATAAGCCACCAGCGGTCCCAGTTTTTCCTCCCAGTCCCTGGGGGTGATGGGACCGATGTGCTTGTAGCGGATGACGCCCTGCTTGTCGATGACGAAGGTTTCCGGTACGCCGTAGACGCCCCAGTCGATAGCCACCTTGCCGGCGGCGTCGAAGGCGACGGCCTGGTACGGATTGCCCAGGCGTTCGATCCACTGCAGGCCCGCCTCGCGGGTGTCCTTGTAGTCGAGGCCGTAGATCGTCACGCCCTGATCGGCCAGCTGCATCAGGAAGGCGTGCTCCTGGCGGCAGGCCACGCACCACGAGGCCCAGACGTTGAACAGACTGACCTTGCCCTGGAACTGGGCGCTGTCGAAGCGCGCCTGGGGATCGTCGAGACGGGGCAGGGTGAACTGCGGCGCTGGTTTGCCGATCAGAGGGGAGGGGACTTCGCGGGGATTGAGGGTGAGACCGACCCCCAGCAGGATCAGCAGGCCGACGAACAGTCCCAGTGGCAGCAGATACTTGAGCATGGCTAAACCGTGGCGTTGACGGTGGCGGTGGCCTGGGCGGTCACCTTGACGCTGCGGTAACGGCGGTCGGCCGCCGCCACCAGGCCGCCGGCCATCATCAGCAGACCGCCGAGCCAGATCCAGCGCACCGCCGGCTTCACATACAGGCGCACGCTCCAGGCGTCGCCTTCCAGTCGTTCGCCCAGGGCGACGTAGAGATCACGGCGCAGCCCCGGGTCGATGGCGGCTTCGGTCATGACGTTGCGCTGCACCCGGTAGAAGCGTTTCTGGGGGGTGAGGCGGGCGACCGGTTCCCCGTTCCGGGAAACCTCGAAGAGGCCTTCGTCGGCGCCGTAGTTGGGGCCGTCGAACTCCCGCACCCCCTTGAAAGTGAAGCGGTAACCGCCCAGCTCGGCGGTTTCCCCCGGCGCCAGGCGCACGGTGCGCTCGATGCTGTAGTGGTTGGAGATGCCGACGCCGATCAGAAACACCGCCAGGCCGAAGTGGGCCAGGGTCATGCCGTAGAACCCGGCAGGCTGGCGCAGCCCCCGCAGCCCCTCACGGCGACGCAGCCGCTGCCACAGAGGCAGCAGCGAGGTGGCGCCGAGCCAGAAGGCGGTGGCGAGGAAGGCGAGCGTGACGATGTCCTTGGGGTTGAACCACAGGGCGCTGATGACGACGGCTGCGATCAGGCTGACCGGGATCAGCCAGCGCACCTGCCGCCACAGCTTGCCGGGATCGCCCCGGCGCCAGGCCACCAGGGGACCGATGCCGGCGAGCAGGAACAGCGGCGCGGTCACCGGCGTGAACACGCTGCTGAAATAAGGGGGGCCGACGGAAATCTTGCCCAGCCCCAGGGCGTCGAGCACCAGGGGATAGAGCGTGCCCAGCAGCACGCTGGCGGCGGCCACCACCAGTAGCACGTTGTTGACCAGCAGCAGGGCCTCGCGTGAGAACCAGTGGAAGCGGGCGTGGTCCTTCACCGCCGGGGCCCTGAGGGCGTAAAGCAGCAGGGAGCTGCCGATCACCAGCCCAAGGAACACCAGGATAAACAGGCCGCGCTCGGGATCGTTGGCGAAGGCGTGCACCGACACCAGCACCCCGGAGCGCACCAGGAACATCCCCAGGAGGCTCAGGGAAAAGGCGAAGATCGCCAGCAGCACGGTCCAGGCCTTGAAGGCCCCGCGTTTTTCCGTCACCGCCAGGGAATGGATCAGGGCGGTGGCCATGAGCCAGGGCATGAAGGAGGCGTTTTCCACCGGATCCCAGAACCACCAGCCGCCCCAGCCCAGCTCGTAGTAGGCCCACCACGAGCCCAGGGTGATGCCCAGGGTCAGGAAGGCCCAGGCCACCAGGGTCCAGGGACGGGACCAGCGGGCCCAGGCAATGTCCAGGGAGCCGGACAGCAGGGCGGCGATGGCGAAGGCGAACGGCACCGCCAGGCCGACGTAGCCCATGTACAGCATCGGCGGATGGACCGCGAGGCCGAAGTCCTGCAGCAGCGGGTTGAGGTCGTTGCCGTCCAGGGGTGCCGGGGTCAGCCGTTCGAAGGGATTGGAGGTGAACAGGATGAAGGCCAGGATGCCGACGCTGATCAGCCCCAGGACGCCGAGGACCCGGGCCACGAACAGATCCGACAGGCCGCGGTTGAAAATGCTGACCGCGAAAGTCCACAGCCCCAGAATCAGGGCCAACAGCAGCACCGAGCCTTCGTGGGCGCCCCAGGCGGCGGCGATGCGGTAGAACAGCGGCAGGGCGGAGTTGGAATGCTCGGCCACGTAGCGGACCGAGAAGTCATTGACCACGAAGCTCTGCTCCAGACAATAGAACGACACCGCCAGAAACAGCGCCTGGGCGCGGGCAGCCGGTTTGGCCACCGCCACCCAGGCCGGCAGCCGCAGAGCGGTTCCAGCGAGGGGGAAGGCCGCCTGCACGGCGGCCATCAGCAGGGCGAAGATCAGGGCCAGTTGACCCAATTCTGCAGTCATCGGCTCGCTCCCTTGAAATCGTCCACCGGCGGCAGTTTGCCGGATTTCTTCAGGGCATCGGCCACCTCCGGGGGCATGTAGTTCTCGTCATGCTTGGCCAGCACCTGGGTGGCCTTGAACAGGCCGTCCGGCTGCAGCTGGCCGATGGCGATGATACCCTGGCCCTCGCGGAACAGGTCCGGCAGGATGCCCTCGTAGAACACCGTCACCTCGTTGGCGCCGTCGGTGAGGGTGAAGCGCACCGCCAGGCTGTCCGGTTCCCGTTTCACGCTGCCTTCCTTCACCAGGCCGCCGACCCGGAAGGCGTAGTTCGTCGGCGCCTCGCCGGCGGCGATCTGCGAAGGGGTGTAGAAGTAAAGCAGGTTCTTCTGAAATGCCGCCAGGGTCAGAAAGGTGGCGATGCTGACGCCGATCACGATGACCGTGACCCAGAGCATGCGGCGCTGGCGCGGAGTCATCGGCCGGCCTCCTGGTCGTACCAGCGCCGAAGCCGCGCCAGCACTTCCCGGCGGCGGCGCAAAGGTGCGACGAGGTTCCAGATCAGCACCACGGCGGTCAGGCCATAGGCGCTCCAGACGTAGGCGCCGTAACCGCCCATGTGGATGAATTCCTGCCAGGTCATGAGGCGATCTCCTCGGAGTCGGATGCCGGTTCGATGCGTTCGTCTGTCAACAGTTCCCGCACCCAGCGGCTGCGGCGCTCGCGCCAGAGGATTTCGCTGCGGGCCCGCAGCAGCAGTACGGTGAAGAAATACAGCTGGAAGGCGACGGCCATCAGCAACAGTGGCCACAGCATGCTGGGGTGGATCGCCGGCTTGTCGAAGCGGGTCACCGTCGGCCCCTGGTGCAGGGTGTTCCACCATTCCACCGAGTAATGGATGATCGGGATGTTGACGCTGCCGACGATGGCCAGGATCGCTCCGGCGCGGGCGGCGGTGCGCGGATCCTCGATGGCGTTCTGGAGGGCGATGTAGCCCAGATACAGGAACAGCAGGATCAGCTCGGAGGTCAGGCGCGCGTCCCACACCCACCAGGTGCCCCACATGGGCTTGCCCCAGATGGAGCCGGTGGCCAGCGCCAGAAAGGTGAAGGAAGCGCCGACGGGGGCCGAGCACGCCGCCATCACGTCAGCCATCTTCATGTTCCAGATCAAGCCGATGCCGCCGGCCACCGCCATGAAGACGTAGACGAACAGCGACAGCCAGGCCGCCGGCACGTGCACGTACATGATGCGGAAGCTGTCCCCCTGCTGGTAGTCGGGCGGGGCGACCCACAGGCCCAGGTACAGGCCGGCCGCCATGCAAAGGAGCGTGGCCCCGCCGAGCCAGGGAATCCAGCGGCCGGTCAGATGATAGAAGTGCCGGGGTGAGGCGAGTCGGTGCAGAAAGGCCCACATGAGATTCGTGTCCGCAAATAAATATGAATGATACCAGATTCTGCTAATCCGCCCACAGAGGCAGGGCAATCGCACAGGGCAATCGCATGAATATACCCCACGAAGATGATGGTTTAAGATTCGATGACTTGCAGCAGATTACTTGCAGATTAGAGACTTCTTCTCTGAGGAGCATGCTTTTTGTGGGAGGCACAGATGCTGGAAAAGCCCCTGGCGCTGAGCGAGGTGTTCGTATCGATTCCGGACCCGCGACAATCATCGAAGGTAACTTACGATCTGGTGGAAGTGCTGGTGGTTGTGGTGTGCGCGGTGATCTGCGGTGCCGATACGTTGGTGGAGGTTGAACTTTGGGCCAGGGAGAAGCTGGATTGGCTGCGTCGATACATGCCCTTGCCGCATGGGATTCCGTCCCACGACACCCTGGGGCGGATTTTGGCGATGATCGATCCGGAAGCGTTCGGATCGGCCTTTCAGCGCTGGGCGGTGAGCGTGGTTCCGGCATTGGAAGGTCAGGTGATCGCCATCGACGGCAAGACCAGTCGGCGTAGCCGGTCCAAGGGGCAGGATCCCCTGCATCTGGTCAGTGCCTTTGCGGCTCAGTACCGGTTGGTGGTCGGTCAAGAGGCGGTGGCCGACAAATCCAACGAGAAGACGGCCATTCCCGCCCTGCTGGAAACCCTGGCCTTGAAAGGATGCGTGGTGACCCTCGATGCCATGGGGACCGATCCCAAGATTGCCAAGGCCATCCGTGACCGGGGGGCCGACTATGTACTGGCGGTCAAGGACAACCAGCAAGGTCTGGCCGAATCGATCCGGGATTTCTTCCAGGCCTTCCAGGACGCGCCGGACAAAACCCCGCATCAGCAATGCGAGACGGTCGACAAGGCGCATGGTCGCCTGGAAGTGCGCCGCTGCTATGTGTTCGACCAGCTCGACGGCCTGGACCGGCCCCAGCGCTGGCCGGATCTGGCCTGCTTTGCCGTGGTCGAGTCCGAACGCACCGTCGCCGGCAAAACCACCCGGGAACGGCGTTTCTACATCAGCAGCCTGCCGGCCGATGCCGAACGGCTGGCCTCGGTGGTGCGCCAGCATTGGGCGGTGGAGAACCCGCTTCACTGGTGTATGGATGTCGTATTCAACGATGATCAGGTGCGCCTTCGAACCCGACATGCGGCTCATAACCTGGCGCTGCTCAAACAGATGGTGCTCAATCTCTTTCGCCTCGACTCCACCAAACGCCGCGGGGGTATCAAGGCAAGACGGCTCCTGGCCGCCTCCAGTGACCACTATCGGGCTCAGGTGCTTGGATGGACGTAGCGTTCATGCGATTGCCCTGCCCACAGAGGCGTTGTTGCACAAGTCAGGGAGATCGTATTGAACTTGAGTCTGATCGGCTGGTTATCGCTGGCGGCTTATGTCAACGAGGGTTGTTGTCGATGCGGCTGAAGCGGCCGGCGTTTATCGGTTGGGGCCGGGGCATACGCGCCAACTTAAGCCATAATAGATTGATTTCTCACGCATTACTCAATCCCGATGTTCTACAACGCGCCACCAAATCGATCACTGGCACCAGCCGGCATGGTTCATAGCGTTCGCTCAGCCATCTACAACAAAAAAACGCAGGTGAGCTGCATTCAATCAATATGCGCTTAAGTTGGCGCGTATGGGGAAAGCGCTCGGCCTCCAGATAAAAAGGTGAAGGCCGAGCGGCGGAAACCCTCATGGTGGACCATTATGGACAGGGAACTTGGCCTGATAGGAGGGTAACATTGATGAAATTTTTTGTCCCGCAGAGGCTATAGCCGGTCGTTGCATCGCCTTTGACGGTATAGGTGTAAGAAACAGCCGGGCCAAAGGCATCGTATGTGTATGTTACGTTTCCACCGGATGTGCTCCAGCTTCCTACCCGTTTGGAAGGATCCACAGGATCGGAAGGCCCTTTTTTATAATCGATCAAAGCACCGCTGGGATCATGATATTCCTGCCATTTTTCCCCGGTGCTGCTATCCGTCACACAGATCGTTTTGCCGCTAAGCACGGCGGCAGCATCGCTTACTGGCGGAGAGGAGCAATCGGCGGATGCAGTAAAGGACAGCCCGACCAGAGCCAAAGCGGTGAACAGAGGAGCTATGCGCGTGGAAAATTTCATTGGACCTCCTTCTTACTCGAGATTTGATGGACTAGTCCTGAAAACCATGGCACAAAGTGCCGTGAAGTAAAACAACATCATCCCCCGCGCCACATCCATCGTACTGCCCGTCAGGCTGACCGTCACGAAGCCCGCCAGTCCTCCCAGACACGCCAGTTCCCAGGACCGACCCTCGCGCCAGCCGGGCCACAGCCGCCGGGTGGCCGCATACAGCAGCAGTCCGACCCCCAGCAGTCCCAGCCAGCCCTGGGCGAAGTATACCTCGATGCCGGCCTGGTCGATGTGCCAGGCCAGGTTGCGGTCGGTGACGAGCAGCCAGAAGGCGTCGCCGTGTTCGAAGCCGCCGTTGCGGAGCAGATCGGTGCCGTCGGGGGCCAGAAGATGGAGGTCGTCCACGTCGAGGGGGCGGTCGCCGGCGTTGTACAGGGAAAGCTTGACCGGTCGCCGGCTGTCCCCCAGTTCGCCGCTGTGGAGGACGCGGCTTACCGGTTCCCAGCGGGATGACCGCTCTGGCTGCAGCCGCTGCCAGTGGCAGCGGAAGGAATACAGCAATGCCTTCTCGCACAGAGGCACGGTCAGGGCATCCCCGGCGGCGGAGACGCGCAGACGGGCCTGCAGGCGGTAAGGAGTGTGGGGGGCGAGTGCGACCCGTTGGTCCAGATAGACCGACTCGCCCGGCAGCAGCCGGAGAAAATGCTGCCGTCCTTCACGGCGGACGAGATAACCGCCCGGCGGGCGGTCGTAATCATTGTAGAGCAGATAGTTGAGCGGATAGCGGCCGAAGCCGTTGCCGGCGAGGCGGGCAGGCCAGCCTGCGTCCATCAGGGCCAGCGCCCGCTGCCAGTGCTGCCAGCGGATCGTCAGGTCCTGGCCGGAACGTTGCAGGCGATAGCGGGCGAAGCCGTCGCTCAGAATCGGGGCGGCGATCAGAACGAGCAGCGCCGCCAGAGCGATCGCCACTGGCCAGCGCCGCCGTGCGCCGAGCGCCACCGTCAAGAAGCCTGCGGCCATGCCGGCATAGCCGCCGCGGGAGAAGGTGACCAGCATGGCATAGGCACTCAGCCCTGCCAGTCCCGCGCCCGCCAGACGGATCCAAGGGGAAGGATGGCGCAGGATCCCCACCAGCAGAAACGGAAAGGCGAACGCCAAAAACGCCTCGAGATAGGCGCCTCCGGTCTGCATGCTGGCGAAGGTGCCGGTGACGCGGAAGACGTGGTCGAAGTCTGTCAGACCGACGAAAAGGACGCGTTCCCGGATCACCACCAGTACTTCGACCGCCAGGGCGGCGACGACCGCCCGAAAGACGAGGCGGCGGGCCGATCCGCTCCGGGATTCGGGAACGCGCCGCAACAACGGGAGCAGCAGCAGCGACCACAGCAGCCCCTTGCCCACCAGCCAGGCATTCAGGGGCGAATGGGAGCCGAGCGGTTCATGAAAATCCAGCCCCCGCAGTCCCCGGGCGGTGGCGACCAGCCAGCTCAGCCACAGCAACGTCACGGCCCACTTTGCGGCGGCGCCGGGCCAGGGGCGTGGTGGCTGCCTGAGACGCAGGGGGACCACCGCCAGGGTGGCGAGCACCAGAAGGTCGAATTCGTCCAGCGGCAGCCGGCCCTCTAAAGGAGCCAGATCCAGCAGCGGCAGGCAGAAGGGCAGCACGAACAGCCAGGCAAGGGGCTGGAACCACAGGAGCAGGGCGTAACCCGCCACGATTCCCGGCCAGATGCCGGCATGGGGAATCCCGGCCAGTCCTGTCAGCAGTATCGCGGTGGTGACGGCCGTGGCCGCCAGGCTCTTGCCCGGGAGCGACATCGTCGGGGCCGGGGTGGCTACGGACGGGGGAGGTGATGGAATACTCTGAGAGCTGCCGTCGACGGTGCGGGCGAGCCAGGCGGTCGCGCCATAGGCCAGGGCGGCGGCTGCGGCGGCGATCAGCAGGTTGGTCGGATCGGGGTGATGGCCGGCAAGCCAGAGCTTGCCCGTTTCCACCGGCAGGGCCAGCAGCGCGGCGAGCCAGGCGGCGGTCCCGGCACCACCGGCCTCGGGAAACCGGCGCGCCCGCCGCCGGCACCAGACGGCGATGCCGATCGGGACGTACAGGGCCAGATTGGCCAGCAGGCTGGCCATGGCCACCGGCTCGGAGCTGTAATAGTGATAATAAAACGGCGTGAAGTGCAGGTCGGTGAGGCGTGCCAGACCGGCGCGGAAAGGGATCCGGCCGGCGGTGAACCAGGCGTTGACCAGCAACAGGGTGAACAGGTAGGGGAACGCCAGGAACGGCAGCGCGCGGTTCAGCATGTGGGCGAGGACATCCACGCTCTGGCGGCGCAGCCAGCTGGCCAGCATTCCGCCGGTCGCCACTCCGAGAACGCGGGTCACCAGGGAAATGCCCTGGGCGCTGGCGGAAAGGATGAACAGCTGCAGCAGCTCCAGGCCGGCTCCCAGCAGCAGACCCGCTACGGCCAGGCGGCGCAGGCCGAAGGCAGGCCACAGCAGTCCCAGCAGCAGGCCCAAGGGTACGACCGCCACTATCTCCACCCCCAGGCGGGCGCCGCAGCGGATCGGGCCGCCGCAGCCCGGCGCCACCAGCCAGCCTACGTTGGCGGAGGTAAGGTGGGCCCCCAGCTCGGCCGGGGAAAGGGCGATGTCGTAGGGGAACAGGGCCAGGGCGACATAGGCCAGCAGGTAGGCAATGGCGGCGGCCTGCAGCGATTCCCGGCCGCCGCGGGTGAATGCGTCACCGAGGCGGACAAGGAAGGACCGTCCCCGCCACCACAGCAGGATGCCACCGAGGCTGCCGAGGCCCTCGGCGATCAGATCGTTGAGGGACACCGTGCGCGGGGCGAAGAACTGCTGGACAAATTCCACCGCAACCGCCACCGCGAGACAGCCGCCGAAGATCAGGACCAAAGCCGGCAATGGACGGGGGCGTACCTGCCGAAGCCCCAGGAAGGCACCACAGGCGAGGAAGGCGAGCGGAAGGTAGAGTACGATGTTGGCGATCCAGTCCGCGCGCGAACCCGGCCCCAGTTGCAGATAGGCGATGTGCTGGAAATTTTCCAGTGCCTGGGCCAGACTCAGGGGGCGGAGCCGGAAGGGAATCAGGCTGCCGTAAACGACAAAGCCAAGGTAGAGGCAGAGATAGCGCAGCAGGCGGCGGCGTTCGGTACTGGGACGCATGACGGCTTCCGGAGATCGATGGGATGATTATAGCGGCTCTCAGGGCACGATACCTTTTCCTCCCCGCCGTTTTCTCCCTGCTGGCGGTGTTGCCGGCCGCCGAAGGCGATCTGGCGGGATTCCGTTTCTCCCATCCGCGCCTGCCGGTGCCGACGGCAGGGGAGAGGCGGCGCCTAAAGGAAGCGCTGCCGCCCATCGATCAGCACGCACTGGTAGGGGTGGTGGATTTCTATCCTGCCATTCTGAAAGTCTATCTGCATCCCGATGCGGAGAAGATCGATACCCTCGTCGGCCGGTTGTCCGGCCTGGCCTACCAGGGGCGCGGCCACCGCCAGGCGATGCGGCTTGCTCTGGCCTACGATTGGCTCTACCCGCAACTTTCCCCAACTCAACGCGCCGCCCTGCAGGGGAAACTCGCCGAAGGTTGCCGCTATCTGAGGGACTACATCGAAAGTGCTGCCCTGTCGCCTTACAACGTCTATCTCTACAACGCCCCGTTCCAGGCGCTGATGGCGGTGGCCATCGCCCTCTACGGCGATCATCCCCGGGGCGCCGGCTGCATGGCCTATGCCCGCGATCTGTGGAAGCACCGGGTCCTGCCGGTCTGGCGTCAGGTGATGGGCCAAACCGGCGGCTGGCACGAAGGCGGGGAATACGTGGGAATCGGCATCGGCCGGGCGGTGTACAGCGTGCCGGCGATGTGGCGCCGGGCCACGGGGGAGGACCTGTTCCGGGAGCCTGGGATCCGGGGATTTCTGGATTTTCTCGTTTATCGCCACCGTCCCGACCGGACCCACATGCGCTGGGGCGATGCCGGCTACTTCGACCGCCGGGTGCCGGAGCGCTATGCCCTGGCGCTGGAGTACCGCAACGCCGCTGCCTACACCTTCTTCGGGTGTCCCCGCCGGCTCCGCCCGACCGCCTGGCCCTGGGGGCCGCTGCCGGACGATTCCCTGTGCCGCCCGGAGGTGGTCGAAACCCTGCCGCTGCAGAAACACTTCGACGGTATCGGTATGGTCATCGCCCGCAGCGACTGGCGCAAGGATGCCACCTACGTCACCTTCAAGGCCGGCGACAACTACTGGTCCCACACTCACCTGGACCAGGGCAGCTTCACCCTCTACAAGGGCGGGCCGCTGGTCATCGACAGCGGCCTCTACGGACCGAGATACGGTTCCGACCACCACATGAACTACAGCTACCAGACCATCGCCCACAACGTCGTCACCGTGACCGATCCGGACGACACCGCACCGATGCCGGGCAAGGACAAGAAACCGCCGCGTCCCATCGCCAACGACGGCGGCCAGCGCCGGGTCGGCTCCGGGTGGGGGAAGCGGGCGCCTATCGATTTGGACGAATGGCTGGAGAACTACGACACTTACCACACCGGCCGCATCGCCCGTTATCACGCTGGCGACGATCTGGTAGTGGCGGTGGCGGAACTGACCCCCGCCTATACCAACAGCCGTTGTCGGGAAGGCAATTTCTTCGATCGCACCTGCCGGGTCGAACGCTACTGGCGCACTTTCCTCTACGACCGCCGCAACGACGTGGTGGTGATCCACGACGACGTGACCGCCACCAACCCCGCTTTCATCAAGCGCCTTCTGATTCACACCCTCGAACGACCGAGTCTCGGTGAGGGCGGTTTTCAGGTCAAGGTGCCGCCGAAGCCGCAACTGCATCGCCGCGGCGGGCACCTGGAGGCGAAGGTGTTGTTTCCCAAGCAGGCCTATCTGAATCCCATTGGCGGGTCCGGCTTCGAATTCTGGGTGGATGGCAGAAATTATGATGAAGGCGGTGAGGTCTGGCGCAAGGTGGCGGCCCACCGGGAGCCCAGACCGGAGCCGGGGCGCTGGCGGGTGGAGGTGGTGCCGCCGGCGGCCCGCAAGCGCGACCGTTTCCTGCTGGTGCTGAAGCCCGCGTTGCGGGGGGAGGTCAATCCGGCCACAGTGATCCCGTGGCAGGAAGGCGAAGCCATCGGTTTCCGCCTGCAGGGAAAACGCCCGCTCCGGTTGCGGTTCCCGGCCGACCGTCCCGGCGTCCTCGTCGATCTGCCGGGCGAATCTCTCGATCTGACCCTCAGGGCCCGTTGACGGCGGCGAATTTGCTAAAATGCCCTGCTTTGTTCGATCATTGATGCGATGCGCCTGATCCGCGGCCTCCACAACCTGCCGGCGCCCGGGACGGTGGCGACCATCGGCAATTTCGACGGCGTCCACCTGGGGCACCGCTACGTCATCCACCGCCTGGCGGAGGTGGGGGCGCGGATGGGGCTGCCGGTGACGGTGGTGCTGTTCGAACCCCAGCCGCAGGAGTATTTCCGAGGTGCCGCGGCGCCGGCGCGGTTGACCCGTCTGCGGGAGAAGATCGCCCGGCTGGCCGAGCTGCCGGTGGACCGGGTCCTGGTGCTGCGCTTCGACCGGCATCTGGCGCAGATGCCGGCCGCGGCGTTCATCGAGCGGGTGCTGGTTCAGGGGCTGGGGGTGAAGTATCTGGTGGTGGGGGATGATTTCCGTTTCGGCCGGGGGCGGGAGGGGGATTTCACCCTGCTGCGCCGGGCCGGCAGGATCCGAGGTTTCGAGGTGGTTCAGGCTCCCTCGTTCACCCTGGAAGGCGTGCGCGTGAGCAGCACCCGGGTGCGCGAGGCGCTGGAGCGGGGAGACATGGAGACCGCGGCGGAATTCCTCGGCCGGCCCTATTCCATGTGCGGCCGGGTGGCCGCCGGGCGTCAGCGGGGCCGGGACCTGGGGTTTCCCACCGCCAACATCGACCCGTTCCGCCGCAAGAGCCCGGTCAGCGGGGTGTTCGCCGTTACCGTCGCCGGGGTGGCCGAACGCCCTTGGCCGGGGATGGCCAACGTCGGCATCCGTCCCACGGTCGCCGGCACCCGGGTGTGGCTCGAGGTGCATCTGTTCGATTTTCACGGCGATCTGTACGGTCGCCAGCTGGAAGTGTTCTTCCGGCACAAATTGCGCGAGGAGCGCCGCTTTCCCTCGTTGGAGGCGTTGCGCGCCCAGATTCAACAGGACGCGGCCCAAGCCCGCCAGTGGCTCGAAGACAAGGAACCCACATGGACTACAAACACACGCTGAACCTGCCCAAGACCGATTTCCCCATGCGCGCCAACCTGGCCAAGCGCGAACCCGAGCGCCTGGCCCGCTGGCAGAAAATGAACCTGTACCAAAAGGTGCGCGAGCGTTTCGCCGGCAGCCCCAAGTTCGTGCTCCACGACGGCCCTCCCTACGCCAACGGTCCCATCCACATCGGCCACGCGGTCAACAAGATCCTCAAGGATTTCATCGTCAAGTCAAAGGCCCTGAGCGGCTTCGACGCCCCCTACGTGCCCGGCTGGGACTGCCACGGCCTGCCCATCGAGCAGCAGGTGGAGAAAAAGGTGGGCAAGGCCGGGGTCAAGGTCAGCCCCGCCCAGTTCCGCGCCGCCTGCCGCGACTACGCCCGTTCCCAGGTGGAGCTGCAGCGCAAGGATTTTGTCCGCCTCGGCGGGCTGGCGGACTGGGAGCATCCTTATCTCACCATGGCGCCGGAGTTCGAGGCCAACATTCTGCGCGCCTTCGGCAAGATCCTCGCCCACGGCCATGTCACCCGCGGCGCCAAGCCGGTGTACTGGTGCACCGACTGTGGCTCGGCGCTGGCGGAAGCCGAGGTGGAATACGAGAACAAGCGCTCGCCGGCCATCGACGTGCGTTTCCGGGTGGTGGACGAGGCCGATTTTCTGGCCCGCTGCCACCGGGTGCCCGACCACGAAGGGGAAGGCCCGATCTCGGTGGTGATCTGGACCACCACGCCCTGGACCCTGCCCGCCAACCAGGCGGTCGCCGTCCATCCGGAGCTGGAATACGCCGTGGTCCAGTGCCGCACCGATAAGGGGCCGGAACGTCTGGTGGTGGCCGAAGGGCTGCTCAAGGACGTCATGGCCCGTTACGGCATCGACGACTACCGCGTCGTGGCTTACTGCCGCGGCCGGGATCTGGAGGGCGTCAAGCTCCGGCATCCCTTCTACGACCGCCAGGTGCCGGTCATCCTGGGCGAGCACGTCACCCTGGAGGCCGGCACCGGCGCGGTCCACACCGCCCCCGGCCACGGTGAGGACGATTATCTGGTGGGGCGCAAATACGACCTGCCGGTGGACAATCCTGTCGGCGGCGACGGCCGTTTCCTGCCCAACACCCCGCTGTTTGCGGGCGAGCACGTGTTCACCGCCAACGACAAGGTCATCGAGGTGCTGCGCGAGCGCGGCGCCCTGCTGCACGCCGAGGTGATCGAGCACAGCTATCCCCACTGCTGGCGCCACAAGACTCCGATCATCTTCCGCGCCACGCCGCAGTGGTTCATCGCCATGGACAAACAGGGGCTGAGGCAAAAGGCGCTGGAGGAAATCAAAAAGGTGCGCTGGATCCCCGACTGGGGCCAGGCCCGCATCGAGGCGATGGTGGAAAACCGCCCCGACTGGTGCATCTCGCGCCAGCGCAACTGGGGAGTGCCGATCGCGGTGTTCCTCCACAAGGAAACCGGCGAGCTGCATCCGCGCACCCAGGAATTCATCGAGGAAGTCGCCCGGCGCATGGAGGAAAAGGGGATCGACGCCTGGTTCGAGCTCGACCCCGAGGCGCTGCTGGGCGAGGAAGCCGGGCAGTACGACAAGGTGACCGACATCCTCGATGTCTGGTTCGACTCCGGCGTCACCCACGAATGCGTATTGCGCCGCCGCCAGGAACTGGGCTTTCCCGCCGACATGTACCTGGAGGGCTCCGACCAGCACCGGGGCTGGTTCCAGTCCTCGCTGCTGACCTCGGTGGCCATCAACGACGCCGCTCCCTACCGCCAGGTGCTGACCCACGGTTTTACCGTGGACGAGAAGGGCTACAAGATGTCCAAGTCCCGCGGCAACGTGGTGGCCCCCCAGCAGGTGATGGACAGGCTCGGCGCCGACGTGCTGCGCCTGTGGGTGTCGGCCACCGACTACCGCGGCGAGATGGCGGTTTCCGACGAGATCCTTGGCCGCACCGCCGACGTTTACCGCCGCCTGCGCAACACTGCCCGTTATCTGCTGGCCAACATGGTCGGTTTCGACCCGGCCGCGCACAAAGTGCCCTATGAGGACATGCTGCCCTTGGACCACTGGGCGGTGGACCGGGCCCTGCAGTTGCAGCGGGAGGTGATCGCCGCCTACGAGGACTACCAGTTCCACCGCGTCTATCAAAAGGTCCACAATTTCTGCGCCGTGGACATGGGCGGTTTCTATCTCGACGTCATCAAGGACCGCCAGTACACCTGCCAGGCCGACAGCCTGGCGCGGCGTTCGGCCCAGACCGCCATGTACCATATCGCCGAGGCGCTGGTGCGCTGGCTGGCGCCGATCCTGAGCTTCACCGCCGACGAGATCTGGGAGTTCATGCCCGGCGAGCGGGAGGAATCGGTGTTCCTCACCACCTGGTACGAGGGGCTGCAGGCGCTGCCGGAGGACCAGCCCATGAACCGCGCCTTCTGGGAGCGGGTGCTGGCGGTGCGCGAGGCGGTGTCCAAGGAGTTGGAGAAGCTGCGCGAGCGCGGCGGCATCGGTTCCTCGCTGGAAGCGGAGGTCACCCTCTATGCCGATGAGGCGTTGCAGGAGATCCTCGGGCGGCTGGCCGACGAGCTGCGCTTCGTCCTCATCACCTCCAGCGCCGAGGTCAGGACCCTGGCGGAGGCGCCTGCGGCTGCCGAACCGGCCGAGGAGTTGGCAGGGCTGAAGATCCTGGTCGAGCCTTCGCTCCATCCCAAGTGCGTGCGCTGCTGGCACCGGCGCGAGGACGTGGGCAGCCACCCGGAGCATCCGCAGTTGTGCGGTCGTTGCGTGGAAAACGTGGCCGGTTCTGGCGAAGTGCGCCGGTATGCGTGACCGCCTCGGCTGGCTGGCGCTGGCGGCGGCTGTGATGATCCTCGATCAACTCACCAAGGCGTGGGTGGTAGCAGGATTGCCGTACCGCCACGCCGTCGAACTGCTGCCGTTCTTCCGCCTGGTCCACGTCCACAACGCCGGGGCGGCGTTCAGCTTTCTCGCCGGCGCCGGCGGCTGGCAGCGCTGGTTCTTTGTCGCCCTGGCCCTGGGAGCCAGCGTGATCCTGACGGTGTGGCTCTGGCGCCTGCCCAGGGGGCGGTGGCTGGAGGCCGCCGGCATCAGCCTGATCCTCGGCGGGGCCTTGGGCAACTTCATCGACCGCATCCGCTACGGTTTCGTGGTCGATTTTCTCGATTTCCACCTGGGCGGCTGGCACTGGCCGGCCTTCAATCTTGCCGACACGGCGATCACCGTAGGGGTGGGGCTGTTGTTATGGCAGAGTTTCTTTTCCTCCGAATCAACCCGAGAACCTGAGGAGCGACATGGCGGTTGACCCCAAAAAGCGGCAGAAGAAGCTGCAGAAAAAGGCGCAGAAGCGCAAGCAGAAGACGGTCGTCAAGAAGCAGGCCAAGGGCCTGCGGCCGGAGAAGTACCTGGAACATCCCATCATCGACTGTCTGGTGGGCGCAAGCGTTGACAAGGTCGGCATGGGCAGCGTGCTGCTGGCGCGGGAAACCCCGTATGCCGAAGTCGCCGTCAGTGCCTTCGTGGTGGACACCTACTGCCTGGGGGTGCGCGAGGCTTTCTTCACCGTGATGCGCAAGGCCGATTATCTGAGCAAGCTCAAGCCCATGCTCACCAAGACCCACGCCGAGGGCGTCAATCCGGTGGAACCGTGCTGCGCCCGCAAGCTGCTGCAGGGGGCGGCCGCCTACGCCAAGGAACTGGGTTTCGACCCGGCGGAGGAATACTGGCGGGTGGAGAAGCTCTTCGGCGACGCCGACCCGGCCCGGTGCGAGACGGAATACACCTACGGCCATGAAGGCAAGCCCTGTTACGTCCAGGGCCCCAACGACGACATGAAGACCGTCCGCTACGTGCTCGAACGTCTGACCGAGCGTGTGGGGGAGGGCAACTTCGACTACGTGGTCGAAATCGACGGCGAGCAGCAAGCCAGCCGGCCGGAATTGCTGGAGATGCTGGAATAATCAAAAATACCGCCACCGGTACCACCAGCGCCCAACGATCTCGTGCACCAGCAGGCGGTTGCGGCGCAGGGCCCGCATTTCCGGCAGCCAGTCGAAAACGGCGTATTCGCTGAAGGTCTGGAAATAGACCGTCGGCGCCGGAACCACCGTCAGTCCCATGGCCTCGAAGGCCTCGCGGGCGCGGGGCATGTGGTAGGCGTGGGTGACCAGGAGAATGCGGCCGATTCCCAATTGCCGCAACAGCCGGCTGCTGTAGCGGGCGTTTTCGTAAGTGGAGCGGCTCTGTTCCTCCTCCCAGGCCACCGGGACGTGGAATTCGTGCTCCAGGATATCGGCCATGATGGCCGCTTCCGAGCGTTCGCCGGGGGCGCGCCAGCCCCGTCCGCTCACCAGAATCGGCAGGCCGGTGCGGCGCTGCAGCCAGGCGCCGTAACGCACCCGTTCCAGACCCAGCCCCGCCAAGTTGTCGCGGCCGCCGTATTCCGGGGCGCGCGAGTAACGGGTCGCCCCGAGGATGACGATGGCCTCGGCCCGGTTCCGGGCGCTCTTTGGGTCTGCCGGCGGGGGAACGGCCATCCAGGCCCACAGCAACCGGGTCGTCGCCGGCAGCGAAGCCAGATAGAGCAGCCCCAGTCCCAGCAGCGCCACCCAGGCGACTCCGCGGCTGCGCCACAGGATCAGACCGGCGGCGATCAGCAGGATCGGCCCGCCCGGCAACAGCAGCAGGCGTTCCAGCAGATGGCTCAGGACGGCTTTCGGCACGGTTCCAGACAGCGGCGGAAACGGGCCCAGTCGAAGGCGGGGCCGGGATCGGTCTTGCGTCCCGGGGCGATGTCACTGTGGCCGGTGATCCGCTCCGGGGTCAGGCCGGGATAGCGTTCCAGGAGCAGGCGCACGATTTCGGCCAGGCGCCGGTATTGCGCTTCCTCGTAGGGAATGTCGTCGCACCCCTCCAGTTCGATGCCGATGGAAAAGTCGTTGCAGCGTTCCCGTCCCTGGAAGCAGGAGCGGCCGGCGTGCCAGGCGCGGCGGTGGAAGGGGACGTACTGGGTCGTTTTTCCCGCGCGGTCGATGAGCACGTGGGCGGAAACCTTTAAATCGGCGATGGCGGCGAAGTAGGGGTCGGCGGCCGGGTCGAGGCGGTTGGTGAACAGGGCGTCGATGTGGCCGCCGCCGAACCGCCCGGGCGGCAGGCTGATGTTGTGAACCACCACCAGGGAGATCTCCCCGGCGGGGCGGGCGTCCTGGTTGGGACTGGGACAGCGCCGGACCGGAGTCAGCCAGCCGTCTTCGATGGACAGTTTTGTCATGGATGTAACGATCTTGTACGCCGGAATTGTCGTTTTGGGAAGCCGGTCACGGCATTTTTACGCACCCCTGATTATGCTTGGTACAAAGCCTGAGATCACCCGTGTCAGTGGTCGTCGCCCGTTCGATTCCCGGAGTGCAGCCCATGAATGCCAAAAAAGTCGTCGAAATCCATTCCGCCGGCCGGATGTCCAAAGCCCAGGCCGGGCCGATAATCGCCGAATGCCGGTCGTATTTCCACAAGGAATACCAACCGCTTCTGGAGCGCTTCTTCGCCAGGCTGGACGATGAGCTGTTCGCCCTGTCCGACAAGGCGGTCAGCAGCACCCTGCAGGAATTATACTTCGAAGCGATGCGCTATCTGCGCCGGAATCGGGAAAACATCCAGAAAAGCTATCTGAACGCCCTGCTGCGCGGTTACGACGAATTCTGGAATGCACCGCAGCCGGCGCAGGCCAGACCGGCCGCCTCGCTGGAACTGGACGAGGACGATTTCTCGCTGGTGGAGGAGGAGAACCTGGAGGAGGAACTGGCGGTCTCCACCCTGGCGAACAAAGGCAACACCCTCTACCACCGGGAACTGTTCGCCCTCAACCAGCGTTTCGCCAAACTGGCCGGCCGCGCCGAGATCGGCAACGAGGACAGTCCCCTAGGCCCCCAGCAGCTGGGACAGCGTTTCGCCGAGGTGCTAAGACCCCTGACCCTGGAACTCAAGGTCCGTCTTGTCATTTTCAAGTTCTACGAACAGACGGTCCTTCCCGAACTGGAGGACATCTACGACGGCCTGAACGAGCTTCTCGCCGCCAAGGGGGTGCTGCCGGAGATCTCCAGGAAGGTGAAGAAAAAGAAGGCGGCCGCCCCGGCTGCCGCCAAGGCCGGGGAGCCGGCTGCCGGCGGCGTGCCCGCCGAGGATCAGGCCGTCTATGTCCAGGCGGTGCAGGCGATGCACTCGCTGCTGGCGGCCTGGCGTTCCCAGGTGGGCCTGCCGTCCCTGTCGGCCAGCGTCCATCCGGACGCCACCGTCAGCGACAGCGGCGAGGTGGTCGGCGCGCTGTCGGCGCTCCAGGACCCGGAACAGGTGGCCAAGCTCACCGAGGCGCTGGCCAGCGGCGGGGATGTCAACCTCAAGCTGGTGCTGGCAGAGCGGCTGAGTGAGCTCCACGGCGACAAACGGGCCCTGGCCCAGGTGGACGAGGACATCATCGACATGATCGGGATGATCTTCGACTTCATCCTCGAAGACCGCAACCTGCCGGATACGGTCAAGGCACTGATCGGCCGCCTGCAGATCCCCATTGTCAAGGTGGCGATCCTGGACAAGTCCTTCTTCTCCAAGAAGAACCATCCGGCGCGGGTGCTGCTGAACCGCCTCGCCCATGCCGGTATCGGCCTGTCGGGGGACGAGAATCTGGAGGCCAATCCGGTGTTCCGGCAGATTTCCGCCTCGGTCAACCGGATTCTGGAGGAATTCACCCAGAACGTCGATCTGTTCCAGGAGATTCTGACGGACTTCGAGCGCTTCATGGAGGAGGAAGGCCGGCGCAGCCAGTTGCTGGAGGAGCGCACCCGCCAGGCGACCCAGAGCAAGGAGCATCTGACCCTGGCCAAGAAGGAGGTGGCCGAGGAAATCCGCCGCCGTCTCCAGGGGCGGGAATTGCCTGCGTACCTGCGCCACTTCCTCACCCACACCTGGAAGGACATCCTCCTGGTGGCCTGCCTGCGGCGCGACAAGGAACCGGAACTGTGGGAGGCCAAGCTGGCCCTGACCGACACTTTGCTGGCGAGTCTGCAGCCGCCTGCGGATGACGGCAAGCGCAAGCGAATGCTGAAACGCCTGCCAGGTCTGCTGCGGGCCCTGCGCCAGGAGCTGGAGGCGGTTTCCCTGGATCCAAAACAGATCGCCCTGTTCTTCCGGGAACTGGAGCAGGCCCATCGTCCCCTTCTCGATCCCGCCGGGGATGCGGCCGTCGATCCCCGGCTGGCGAAGGAACTGGACGCCATTGCCACCAATCTGCCGGAAGTGGACGACATCGAGGTCAGCGAATTGACTGATTTCGACGAGTCTGACATCGAGGAAGAGATCGTCATGCTGGAGGAGGGGGTTGAAGAAGAGGAAGGTGACGAGTTCCTCGCCCAGGCCCGCGGCCTGGAAGTGGGGGACTGGATCGAACTCAAAGACCCGCGCGGCAGGACCGTCCGGGCCAAACTGTCCTGGGTCAGCAAGGTGACCGGCGTCAGGATCTTCGTCAACCGCCGCGGCGTCAAGGTGGCCGAATACACCCTGCCGGGGCTGGCGGCGGTGTTCCGCCGCGGCGAGGCCAAGCGCATCGACGGCAAGGTGCCGCTCATGGACCGGGCGCTGGCGGCGATGATGGCGACCCTCCAACAGCACCCGGCCAAGCAGGAGGGCGGGGACGAGCCCCCCGCTTCCCAGGCTTCGCTCGCGCTATAGCAGGAAAGGGGCCAGCAGCACCGCCATCAGACTCAGCACCTTGGCCATCGGGTTGATGGCGGGCCCGGCGGTGTCCTTGTAGGGATCGCCGACGGTGTCGCCGGTGACCGCGGCATGGTGGGCCGGCGAACCCTTGCCGCCGTAGTGGCCCGCTTCGATGTACTTCTTGGCGTTGTCCCAGGCGCCGCCGCCGATGCTCATGGCCAGGGCCAGCAGCAGTCCCGAAGCCACCGCCCCCATCAGCATCCCCCCCACCAACAGCGCCATGCTTCCAGGCGGCAGCCAGGGAGCCAGCAGGGCTGCCGTCAGGGGGGCTGCCACCGGCAGCAGCCCCGGCGCCAGCATGTTGGAGATGGCGGCCCGGGTGAGCATGGCGACGGCATGGGCATAGTCGGGCGCTTCCCGGCCTGCAAGGATGCCGGGGCGCTCCCGGAACTGGCGCCGCGCTTCCTCGACCACGCGGCCGGCGGCTTTTCCCACGGCTTCCAACGCCAGACCGCTGAACAGGAAAGGCAACAGGCTGCCGCAGAAAACGCCGCCGAGGACGAAGGGGTCGTCGAGGGAGAAGACCAGTCCCTGTCCCCGCACCCCGAATTCCAGCCGGTAGGCGGCAAACAGCGCCAGGGCGGCCAGTCCCGCTGAACCGATGGCGAAGGTCTTGGTCAGGGCCTTGGTCATGTTGCCGGCGGCATCCAGGGCGTCGGTGCCGCCGCGCACCGATTCCGGCAGGCCCGCCATTTCCACGATGCCGCCGGCGTTGTCTGCCACCGGGCCGTAGGCATCCATGGAGATGATGGTGGGCGTGAGCGCCAGCAGGGCGGTGGTGGCGACGGCGATGCCGTAGATGCCGGCCAGCTGATGAGCGGTGATGACGCCGCCCGCCACCAGCAGGGCCGGAAACGCGGCCGATTTCATTCCCACCGCCAGGCCGGTGATGATGTTGGTGGCGTGGCCCTGGCAGGAAGCCTGGGCGATGCGCCGCACTGGCGGGAAGCGCAGGGCGGTGAAATAGGCGGTGTCGATCACCAGCCCCAGGCCGACGCCCAAGCCGACCAGGGCGGCTTCGAACAAGGCTAGTGGCATCTCCAATGCCCGGGTCAGCCACCAGAAGCCGGCGGCGCTGAGAATCAGGCTGATCACCACGGTGCGCAGCAGGGCGGCTCCGACCTGCCGCGATCTTCCCGGCCAGAGAAATTGGCCACCGACGAGGCCGGCCAGCAGCGCCGTGCCGCCCAGGGCCAGCGGATAGGTCTGGAGCAGCGGCGTCTCCGGGGTGCGCCAGGCGGCCACCAGAATCGCCGCCACCAGGGTGACGGCATAGCTTTCGAACACATCCGCCGCCATGCCGGCGCAGTCCCCCACGTTGTCGCCGACGTTGTCGGCGATCACCGCCGGATTGCGCGGATCGTCCTCGGGGATGTTCTGCTCGATCTTGCCGGCCAGATCGGCGCCCACGTCCGCTGCCTTGGTGAAGATGCCGCCGCCGAGCCGGCTGAAGATGCTGATGAGCGAGGCGCCGAATCCCAGGCCCGCCAGCGGCGCCAGGCTTTCCCCCCGGGCCTGCAGCCACAGGTGGAATCCCAGGACCGCAGCCAAGGCCAGGCTGCCGAGGAGGAAGCCGGTCACCGCGCCGCTGCGGTAGGCGATCTGCAGGGCCCGGCCCAGATGGGTTTGGGCGGCGGCCGCGGTGCGGACGTTGGCGCGTACCGCCACCGTCATGCCGATCAGCCCCGCCAGGGCCGAACCGATGCCGCCCAGCGCAAAGCCCCAGGCGGTGACCGGCCCGAAGCGGGGAATCCACCACAGCAGGGCGAAGATGACCGCCCCCACCGCGGCGATGGTGCCGTACTGGATGCGCATGAAAGCGGCCGCCCCCTCACGGATGGCCAGATAGGGCCGCTGCAGGGCCGTATCGCCTTCCGGCTGGCGCAGGATCCACAGCGCGCAGCCCAGGGCGTAGAGACAGCCCAGGGCGGTGGCGATCAGCGTCAGTTGCAACGACCAGTGCATTTCTTTACCCCCTTGCCAGGAACCCGGCGCCAAGTCCATCGTCTTATGTGCGACCACAGTTTACACGGCCTTTGGCCCCTGAAATAATGCAACACGCAACTTCGATCCTGCCAACCCACGCACGCGAGACTTCCATGACCACGCCCTTCAGCGAAGAATTGGCGCTGCTCGTCGACGTTCTGCCTCTGGCGCTGCGCGAGAGGCTGACGACCCTGCCGGAAGACGGCCTGCTGGAGATCGTCATGGATCTGGGGCGCCCGCCCCAGGCCCGTTATGCCGATCGTGTGGAGGCTCTGGACGACCGGCCGGTGAGCCGCGACGACATTGCCCACGTGGTCACCCAGGTGGGGGAATTCGGGGCCGACAACCGCGCCGGCATCGAGGGCACCCTGCACCGCATCTCGGCGATCCGCAACCGCAAGGGGGACGTTATCGGCCTGACCCTGCGCGTCGGCCGCGCCGTCAGCGGCACCATCGAGCTGATCCGCGACCTGGTCGCCTCCGGCCGCAGCCTGCTGCTGTTGGGCCGTCCCGGAATCGGCAAGACCACCAAGCTGCGCGAAGTGGCGCGGGTGCTGGCCGACGATTACGGCAAGCGGGTGGTGGTGATCGACACTTCCAACGAGATCGGCGGCGACGGCGACATTCCCCATCCGGCCATCGGCGGCGCCCGGCGCATGCAGGTGCCGCGGCCGGAGAAGCAGCACGCGGTGATGATCGAGGCGGTGGAGAACCACATGCCGGAGGTGATCGTCATCGACGAGATCGGCACCGAGGCCGAGGCGCTGGCCGCCCGCACCATCGCCGAGCGCGGCGTCCAGCTCATCGGCACCGCCCACGGCAACACCCTGGAGAACTTGGTCCAGAACCCGACCCTGTCGGACCTGGTGGGCGGGGTGCAGACCGTGACCCTGGGGGACGAGGAGGCCCGCTTCCGCGGCACCCAGAAGACCGTCGCCGAACGCAAGGCCCCGCCCACCTTCGAACAGGTGGTGGAGCTGGTGGACCGGGAGGAGCTGATCGTCCACACCGACACCGCGGCGGCGGTGGACAGCATCCTCCGCGGCGAGGATGCCGGCGGCATCCGCCGTACCCCCGACGGCGAAAGCCGGGTGAAAGTGCCGGCGCCGGAAACCAGCGGCAAACCGCGGTCGTCCGAGGCGCTCAAAGGGGAGGTTCGCATCTACCCCTATGCGGTCAGCCGCGACCTGGTGGAGCGGGTCATCCGCAGCTTCCGCTTCGACGCCCGCACCGTCTCCAGCCCGGAACGGGCCGACATGATTTTGGCACTGCGTTCCCGCGCCGATGACGGCCGCCTGCGCCGTATCCTGGGCGCCACCGGCCTGCCGCTGCACACGGTGAAGAAAAGCAGCACCGCCCAGATCCGCCGCCTGCTCAACCATGTCTTCAGCCAGGCCGAGGAGGTGGCCGAGGCCGACATCGACGCGGCGGTGAAGGAGACGGAGGCGGCGGTGCAGAAGGTTCTGGAGGAAGCGGTGGAAGTGGCCCTGGCGCCACAGCCCAAGGAAGTGCGCAAGATCCAGCACCATATCGTCAACCGCTACCACCTGGTGGCCGAAAGCGTCGGCTCCGACCCGCTGCGGCATCTGGTGATCTATCCCGACTGGACCGAGGCCCGGTCGTGATGAAAAGGCCCCTCGGTTCGAGGGGCTTTTTCGTAGCGGTTTGCCTCAGTCGAGAACCTTCTTTTCCAGGATGTTCAGCGCACCGTCGAGGCGGTACTGAATCGGAACGCCGGTGGCCAGCTCGTAGGCGAGGATCTGCTCCGGGGTCATGTTCTCCAGATGCATGATCAGCGCCCGCAGGGAATTGCCGTGGGCGGCGATGAGCAGATTCCGCCCTTCCTGCAGGATCGGCACCAGGCGGTCCTTGAAGAAGGGGATCACCCGGGCGGCGGTCGCCGCCAGGCTTTCGCCGTTGGGCGGCGGGGTATCGTAGCTGCGCCGCCAGATGTGCACCTGCTCGGCGCCGAACTCCTGGCGCGCCTGGTCCTTGTTGAGCCCCTGGAGGTCGCCGTAGAAGCGCTCGTTGAGCTCCTCGGCGAAGTGGATCAAAAGGGTATCCTGGTCCTCGGGGCCGGGTTTGAAGTGCTCGTACCAGGCGCTGTCTCCCTCGTGGATCCGGCGGTAGCCGCTGCAGCGCCGGTTGAGCCGCAGGATTTCGTACAGGGTCTCCTGGGAGCGGATCAGGGTGGAGGCGTAGGCGACGTCGAAGCGCTGGTCGGCGAGGCGTTCGCCGGCCTGGCGGGCTTCCTGCAGTCCCTGGGGGCTGAGGCTGACGTCGATCCAGCCGGTGAAGCGGTTTTGCAGATTCCAGATCGACTGACCGTGACGGATCAGGGTGAGGGTCGATTGACGCATTGAGTGACTCCGTTGTCGTTTTAAGGGGAATTAAACCGGCTTATTCTATCGCACCCGCTTGGTTATACTGGCACGAGTCTTTGCCAGAAACCGAACGAGCGCCATGAGCGATAGCGACGACAAAGCGATTCCCTCCCCGCCGGGGCCGCGCCACCGCGAGCCGCTTCCCTGGCAGGTCCCCAAGCCTCCGGAAGAGGACCCGGACGCCCCGGCGCGGGTGCAGCAGATCCTCGCCAGCCCCAGCTACCGGCCGGCGATCGCCGACCTGACGTTCCTCAACAGTTACGAAACCCGCCCGGTCCGCCTCCAGCTCGACTATCTCAAGCCGGAACTGGGGCTGCAGCAGGCCGGGGTGCGCAATACCATCGTGGTCTTCGGCAGCACCCGCATCCCCGAACCGCTGGCGGCCCGGCGCAAGCTGGCGGTGCTCAGGGAGGCGCTGGCGCGGCGCCCGGACAACGCCGAACTCAAGCGGCGGGTCAGAGTGGCCGAGCGCATCGAGGCCAAATCCAAGTATTACGAGGTGGCGCGGGAATTCGGCCGCCTGGTGGGAAAATCCGGTCACGGCCCGATGGACTGCCGCCTGGTGGTGATGACCGGCGGAGGTCCCGGGATCATGGAGGCGGCCAACCGCGGCGCCTTCGACGTGGGAGCCAAAAGCGTCGGCCTCAACATCACCCTGCCCCACGAGCAGTTCCCCAATCCTTACATCACCCCGGAATTGTGCTTCCAGTTCCACTACTTCGCCCTGCGCAAAATGCACTTTCTGCTGCGGGCCAAGGCGCTGGTGGTGTTTCCCGGCGGTTTCGGCACCCTGGACGAGCTGTTCGAGACCCTGACCCTGATCCAGACCCGCAAGATCAAGCCGGTTCCGGTGGTGCTGGTGGGGCGCGAGTACTGGCAGCGGGTGATCGATTTCGACTTTCTGGTGGAAGAGGGGACCATCGATCCCGAGGACCGGGAGCTGTTCTGGTATGCCGAAACCGCTCAGGAAATCTGGGACGGCATCACCTGGTGGTACGAGAGCAGCGGCGAGCCTTTGATCAACGGGGAAATCTATCCGCTCAAACCGGAGGATTGAGTGCACATCGAATTCCACGGCGCCGCCGGCGGCGTCACCGGTTCCTGCCACCTCATCGAGGCGGCCGGCAAGCGGCTTTTGATCGACTGCGGCATGTACCAGGGCGGGCGCGAACTGGAGGCCCAGAACGCCGAGCCTTTCGGCTTCGATCCGGCCGGAATCGATTACGTCCTCCTGACCCACGCCCATCTGGACCACTGCGGCCGCCTGCCGCTGCTGACCAAGCGGGGCTTCCAGGGTGAGATCATCACCACCGGCGCCAGCCGCGATCTGGCCAAGATCGTGATGATGGACGCCGCCCATCTGGCCGAGGAGGAGGCCCGGCGTCTGACCCACAAGGCGCGGCTGCGGGGGGAGAAGGAACGGATCGAGCCGGTCTATGACGTCCTCGACGTGTTCGACACCCTGGATCTGTTCGGCCGGCGCATCGACTACAACAAACCGACCCGTATCGCCCCCGGAATCCGCGCCACCTTCGTCGATGCCGGCCACATCCTCGGTTCCGCCTTCATCCTGCTGCAGCTGCGCGAGGGCGACAGGCGGCTGAGGGTTTTGTTCTCCGGCGACCTGGGCAACAAGGGGCGGCCCATCCTGCGCGATCCTGCCAGACCGCCGAAAGCGGACGTGGTGGTGATGGAAACCACCTACGGCAACCGCTGCCACAAGCCGCTGCCGCCGTCGGTGGAAGAGCTGTACCAGGCGATCCTCGATACCCTCGACCGCGGCGGCAACGTCATCATCCCCACCTTCGCCCTGGAGCGGGCCCAGGAGATTCTCTACTTCCTGCGCGAGGGCGTGGAGCGGAAAATCCTGCCCCGTTACCTGCCGGTGTTCCTCGATTCCCCCATGGCGATCTCGGCGACCGGGGTTTTCCGCCGTCATCCGGAATGCTTCGATCCGGAAACCTGCGCCATCTTTCAGGAGGGCCGCGATCCCTTTGCCCTGCCCAACCTGCATTTCGTCCGCGAAACCGCCGAATCGATGCGCCTCAACCAGATCCAGAGCGGGGCGGTCATCATGGCCGGTTCCGGCATGTGCACCGGCGGCCGGGTGCGCCACCACCTGCGCCACAACCTGTGGCGTCCCGAGTGCAGCGTCGTCTTCGTCGGCTACGCCGCCCGCGGTACCCCGGCCCGGGCTATCATCGACGGGGCCGAGACCGTGCATCTGCTGGGCAAGGAAATTCCGGTGCGGGCCCGCATCTACACCATCGGCGGCTTTTCCGCCCACGCCGACCGCGACGAACTGCTCGCATGGCACCGCCGGACCGGCAACCCCGCCTGCACCTTTCTGGTCCACGGGGAAACCGAAGCCCTGAGCGCCATGTACCAACGGCTGCAGCCGGCGCGGGTGGAGATTCCCGAGCTGCACCAGCGCTACGATCTGACCCACTATCGATGAACACGGTGACGCAGCGCTGGCAATTCTGGATCGACCGCGGCGGCACCTTTCCCGACATCGTCGCCTGCCGTCGCCGATGTGGGCGGGACGACGCCGGGGTCCATGCCCACCGACAGCCGCACCATCGACGAAGAAGGGGTGTGGACGCCGGGATTGCGGATCGTAGCCGCCGGTCACCTGCAGGAAGCGGTGATCCGCCGCTGGCTCCGAGACGCCCCGTTCCCGGCCCGCAATCCGGCGCAGAATCTGGCCGATCTGCAGCCCCGGATCGCCGCCAACAACCAGGGGATGCAGGCGCTGGGGCGGCTGCTCGACGCCTGGGGACGCGACACCGTGGCGGTCAGCCCAGCACCAGATGGTACAGAATGCTCTCCGCGTGGCGGCAGGGCAGGGAATAATGGCCCTCGCCCGCCAGAAAGCGGGTCTCGCAGCGGGGCAACCGGCCGGCCAGAATCCGGCTCTGGGTGACGGGGACGACCCGGTCGGCCTCGCCGTGCCACAGGGTGACCTTCTGTCCCACAGCCGCCGGCTCGAATCCCCAGCGGCGCACGTAGTGGACGAAGTCCCGCCGGGCGCCGCGGCCGCCCTGGCGCAGCCCTTCGCGGATACCGGCCTCGAACAGATTGCGGATGCGGCGGTCGGCGAGGGTGCGGCGGTCGCTCTCCGGCAGCTGGCTCTCCAGCAGGGCGAAGGTCAGGCGCGGGAAGCGCCGCAGCAGGGCGGCGGTGGCCGGGCCGAAGAAGAGCGGCAGCGCCCAGGGTGCCTTCTCGGCCAGGAAGAAAGCCAGCCGCGCCGCCGGGCTCATGGTGCGGCGCAGCGCCGGGTCCTGGATCGGTCCCAGGGGGCAGACCAGGGCCACGCCCCGCACCCGTTCCCCCAGGCGGGCGGCGCAGGCCAGGGCGTAGGGGCCGCCGCCGGAGACGCCGACGATATGGAAGCGGGGGATTCCCAGATGATCGGCCACCGCGGCCAGATCGCCGCTCCAGGCGGCGACGTTCGCGGGCGGCAGGGGGTCGGAACGGCCGTAGCCGGGGCGGTCGGGGGCGAACAGGCAAAGGCCGAGCTTCTTTGCCGCCGCCTCGGCGACCGCGGCTTCGAGGCGCGAGGAGGGGGTGCCGTGGCAGTAGGCCACCGGAAGGCCGTCGGGATCGCCGTAGCGGGCAAAGGCGATGCGGCGGCCGCCTGCGGTGGTGCAAATCTGCGGCTTCACCCGGCTTCCTGCAGAATCGTCTTCAATTGCTGCAGGGCGGCCTGGCCGCGGGCCTTCTTTTCCGCTTCCGGCAGCGCGCTTTTGCCCACCCATTCCAGGTCCTCCTGGGGCAGCTCCTCCAGGAAACGGCTGGGATTGCAGTCCACCATCTCGCCGTAGCGGCGGCGCTTCCGGCAGTAGCTCAGGGTCAGGGTCTTCTGCGCCCGGGTGATGCCCACGTAACACAGGCGCCGCTCCTCCTCGATGTCGTCCAGGTCGATGCTAGTCTGGTGCGGCAGCAATCCTTCCTCCATCCCCACCAGATAGACGTGGGGGAATTCCAGCCCCTTGGCGGCGTGCAGGGTCATGAGGGCGACCCGGTCGCCGGCCTCCTCGTCGCGGGTGCGGTCGAGGATGTCCAGCAGCATCAGCTTGGTGATCGCCGCATTCAATGGATCGTCACCGTCCTCGGCCTCCTCCAGCAGGCGGGCGAGCCAGTCGAGCAGATCGCGCACGTTCTCCCAGCGGCGCTCGAACTGTTTGGGATTGGCGGCGGCGTCGCGCAGGTGGTCGCGATAGCCGATGGTTTCCAGCATTTCCTCGATCACCGCCAAGGTGTCGCCGCGTTTGGCGCGGTCGGCCACATCGCCCAGGAAATCGCAGAAGTGCTGCAGGCGGTCGATGGTCTTGTCACCGAGAATCTGGGTCAGGCCCATTTCGTAGCAGGCGGCGAACAGGGAGACGTGGCGCTTCTGGGCATAGCTGCCGAGTTTTTCCAGGGTGGCCGGGCCGATCTCGCGCTTGGGGGTGTTGGCCACCCGCAGGAAGGCGATGTCGTCGTCGGGATTGACCAGCAGGCGCAGGTAGGCCACCACGTCCTTGACCTCGGCGTGGTTGAAGAACGACTGGCCGCCGCTGAGGAAGTAGGGAATCCGCTGTTCCCGGAGGGCCCGCTCGAACAGACGGGCCTGGTGATTGCTGCGGTAGAGGATGGCGTAGTCGGAAAAGCGCCCTCCGTTGCGGAACTTGTGATGCAGCAGGTCGGCGGCGGTCTGGCGCGCCTCGGCGAATTCGTCCTCGTGGGCCAGCACCCGGATCGGATCGCCGAAGCCGTACTGGCTCCACAGCTTCTTTTCGAACACGTGGGGGTTGTTGGCGATCAGTCGGTTGGCGGCCTTGAGGATGCGGCCGGTGGAGCGGTAGTTCTGTTCCAGCTTGATGATCTTGAGGCGCGGAAAGTCCCGGTGCAGCTGCACCAGGTTCTCCGGCTGGGCCCCGCGCCAGGCGTAGATGGACTGGTCGTCGTCGCCGACCACGGTGAAGCGTCCCAGCTTGCCGGTCAACAGGCACAGCAGGCGGTACTGGGTGCGGTTGGTGTCCTGGTACTCGTCCACCAGAAGATAGCGCAGCCGGGCCTGCCACTTTTCCAGGACTTCCGGCCGGTTCTGGAACAGCAGCACCGGCAGCAGGATCAGGTCGTCGAAATCCACCGCGTTGTAGGCCTTGAGGCAGCGCTGGTAGTCGCGGTAGAGCAGGGCGGCCGGGTCGTCGCCGGCCTGCTCCGGGAGGATCAGATCGTTCTTCCAGCCGCTGATCTTTTGGGCGTGACCGGGCAGGTCGTCGGGGTGGAAGTGCTGCTCGTGGTGGGCGGCGATCTCCTTGAGGAGATTGAGGCGGTCGTGGCCGTCGAGGATCGACAGCCCCGGCTTGAACCCCAACGCCTTGTGCTCGCGGCGCAGGATGTCCAGCCCCAGGGAATGGAAGGTGGAGACGGTCAGCCCCTTGGCACGGTTGCCGTCGATGAGCTGGCCGACGCGCTGCTTCATCTCCCGGGCGGCCTTGTTGGTAAAGGTGAGGGCAGCGATGTGGCGCGCCGCCAGTCCCTGGTCGATCAGATAGGCAATCTTGTGAGTGATGACCCGGGTCTTGCCGCTGCCGGCGCCGGCGATCACCAGCACCGGGGTGTCGACGGCCTTGACCGCGGCGCGCTGCTGGGGGTTGAGCTCAGCCAGCTTCATGGGCGGCGAGGATGTCGGCGACGCAGGCGGTCAGCTTCTTGGCGTAGGGGATATGGAGGAACTCGTTGGGGCCGTGGGCGTTGCTGCCCGGTCCCAGCACCCCGGTGATGAGGAACTGGGCCTGGGGATAGGCATCGCCCAGCATCTTCATGAAGGGGATCGAGGCCCCCAGCCCCAGATAGGCGGCCCTGTGGCCGTAGTGCTTCAGGGAGGCGCGGTCGCAGGCCTCCAGCAGCCACTTCGCCGGCGGCGGTGCCTCCCAGCCGTCGCCGCCCTGATCGAAGCGGATTTCCACCTGGGCGTTGAACGGCGGGTCGCGCAGCACCGCCGCCTCGATGGCCTTTTTGGCCTCCTCGCAGCGCAGCGGCGGCGGCAGGCGGAAGGACAGCTTCAGGGCAGTGTAGGCGCGCATAACGTTGCCGGCACGGTCGGCGGGCGGCAGGCCGTCCTGGCCCGTCACGCACAGGCTCGGTCGCCAGGTGTTGTTGAGGATCAGCTCGTAAGGATCGTCGCTCAGGGGCTTGAGGTCGGGAAGGGGGTGCAGCCCCGCCAGCGGCGCCAGCCCGAGGATTTCCGCCGCGTCTTTGGCCTGTCGGCGGCGGATTTCCGGAATCTCCACGTGCAGCGCCTCCAGCCGTACCCGCCCGGTGGCCGGATCCTCCAGACGATCGAGAATCCGGCGCATGATGGCGAAGGATTCGGGCACGATGCCGGAGGCGATGCCGGAGTGGGCCGCCTCCTTGAGGGTGCGGACGGTGACGGTGCAGCCCTGCATGCCCCGCAGGGAGGTGGTGGACCACAGCCGTTCGTAGTCGCCGGTGCCCGAGTCCAGAGCGATCACCAGATCCGGGGTGCCGACGAGATGGCCGTACTTTTCTAGATACGGGGGTAGGTGGGGCGAGCCGCTTTCCTCGGAGAACTCGATCAGGATCAGGCAACGGGGGTGGGGACGGCCCTGGCGGCGCAGGGCCTTGAGGGCGGCGACGGCGGCGAACAGCGCGTAGCCGTCGTCGGCCCCGCCGCGGCCGTAGAGTCTGCCGTCCTCGAGCACCGGTTTCCAGGGGCCCAGGTCCTCGCGCCAGCCCTCCATTTCCGGCTGCTTGTCCAGGTGGCCGTAGAGCAGCACGTTGCCTTCCCTTTGCCCCGGGACTTCCACCCCGATCAGGGGCGTCAGCCCCGGCAGCTGCAGGTCGTGGACGGTCCAGTCGTCTTCCCGGTGGCGTGCGAGCCAGTCCAGCGCCAGGCGGCGGGCCCGCTCCAGATGGCCGTGTGCAGCCCAGTCGGCGTCGAAATCCGGCGACAGGGCGGGGATACGGATGTAGTCGGTGAGGGTGGGGAGGATGTCCCGGTCCCAGAAGTCGGTGAGGGTGTCCAGCAGCGGGTTGGTGGTCATGGCGGTGCTTTTCCGGAAAGGGAGGTTAGTTTAACCGAATTGCGGAAACGGTTGACGCCTTGCGCCAAAGGCGGTATCTCAGGAAACGCAGAATTTCAATAAATAACAGGGGGAGAACTTCTCATGCAATATCTGCTTTATCTGATACCGCCGCTTCTGGGGGCGGGCGGGCTGTTTGCCGCTTACAAAATTTACCAGATCGTCCAGGCCACGCCGGCAGGCGAGGGCAGGGTCGCCAAGATCGCCGAGCAGATCCATCTGGGGGCGATGGTGTTCATCCGCCGCGAGTATCAGATCCTGGGGGCGTTCGTGGCGGTGCTGTTGCTGCTGCTGTGGAAGTTCCTGGGCTGGCAGACGGCGCTGTGTTTCCTGGTGGGGGCGGCGGCCTCGGCCACCGCCGGCTACATCGGTATGAACACCGCCACCCGCGCCAACGTTCGCACCACCGTGGCCGCCGCTTCCGGAGATCCCGCCAAGGCGCTGGAGGTGGCCTTCTTCGGCGGTTCCATCATGGGGCTGGCGGTGGCCTCCCTGGGGCTGCTGGGCCTGGGGCTGATGTACCTGTTCTTCGGCGGCGATCCCGAAACCGCCCACGCCCTCCACGGCTTCGGCATGGGGGCGTCGGTGGTGGCGCTGTTCTCCCGCGTCGGCGGCGGCATCTACACCAAGAGCGCCGACGTGGGCGCCGACCTGGTGGGCAAGGTGGAGGCCGGCATCCCCGAGGACGATCCCAGAAATCCCGGGGTGATCGCCGACAACGTGGGCGACAACGTCGGCGACGTGGCCGGGATGGGATCGGACATCTTCGAGTCCTACTGCGGCGCCATGATCGCCACCATCGCCATGGCCTCCACCATGGCCGCCGACGTGCTCGCCCCCATCGGCTCGCGTCCGGCGCTGATGTTCCTGCCCTTGGGATTGGCCTCGGCCGGGCTGCTGTCGTCCATCGCCGGCATCCGGCTGGTGCAGAAGAACGCCGACAAACCGGCCGACAAGGCGCTGCGCATCGGCACCCTGGGAGCGGCCGGGATCTTCATGGGTCTGGCCCTGGTGGTGATCCTGATCGCCGGGATCAGCGTCAAAGCCTGGCTGGCGGTGTTGGCCGGTTCCCTGGGCGGTATCGTCATCGGCCTGGTGACCGAGTACTACACCGGTGGCAGGCCGGTGGAAAAGATCGCATCCTCCGGCGAGACGGGACCGGCGACGGTGATCATCTCCGGTCTGGCCACCGGGATGCAGTCGGTGGTGGTGCCGATTCTGACCATCAGCGCCATCATCTTCCTGGCCGACCGTTTGGTGGGGCTGTACGGAGTCGGTATCGCCGCCGTGGGGATGCTGGCCACCGTGGGCATCACCATGGCCATCGACGCCTACGGCCCGGTGGCGGACAACGCCGGCGGCATCGCCGAGATGGGCGGTCTGGGAGAGGAAACCCGCAGGATCACCGATTCCCTCGACGAGTTGGGCAACACCACCGCCGCCATCGGCAAGGGCTTCGCCATCGGCGCCGCCGCCCTGGCGGCCCTGGCGATCATCACCGCCTACGGTGAGACCATCGCCAGCAGGATGCCGGACTTCACCCTGCATCTGGGGGACGCCGACGTGCTGGCCGGTCTCTTCATCGGCGGCACCATTCCGCTGCTGATCGCCTCGGTGACCATGACCGCCGTGGGGGATGCCGCCTTCGAGATGATCCAGGAGATCCGCCGCCAGTTCCGTGAGATTCCGGGCCTGCTGGAAGGCAAGGCGGAGCCCGACACCGCCCGCTGTGTGGACATCGCCACCCAGGCGGCGTTGAAGAAGATGGTGCTGCCGGGAGTGATCGCCGTGGCCGCGCCGGTGATCGTCGGCTTCTGGCTCGGGCCCCAGGCCCTGGGGGGGATGCTCGGCGGGGCGCTGCTGGCCTGCGTGCTCATGGCGCTGATGATGGCCAATGCCGGCGGCGCCTGGGACAACGCCAAGAAATACGTGGAGAAGGGCAATCTCGGCGGCAAGGGCTCCGACGTCCACAAGGCCGCCGTGGTGGGCGATACCGTGGGCGACCCTTTCAAGGACACCTCGGGACCTTCGATGAACATCCTCATCAACGTGATGGCCATCGTCAGCCTGGTGATCGCCCCGCTCCTGGTCTGAGAATCCCAGGGCAGCGGATGCCGGCGGTCTGCGGATCGCCGGTTTTTCCTACCGTAGCACCGCCACCAGCCCGTCCACCACGAACTGGGTCGCCAGCACCGCCAGCAACAGCCCGGTGAGGCGGGTGACCACACCGATACCCCCCAGCCCCAGCACCCGCCGCAGCCAGCGGCCGCTGCAGAAGGCGAGGAACACGACCGCACAGGCGGCCACGATCACCAGTGTCAGCTCCGGCAACGGTATCCGCCGCGCCGGATCCTGCTGCCACACCAGGATCGCGGTGACCGCTCCGGGACCGGCCAGCAGGGGGGTGGCCAGCGGCACCAGGGCGATGTGCTCGCTGCGCAGGCTTTCCTCCTCCTCGGCTTCCGAGCTCTTCAGGGACGCCGGAACCAGGTTGAGCATCTGCAGGGCGTAGATGAAGAAGATCAGGCCGCCGGCGATCTGGAATGCCGGCAGGGTGATGCCGAAGAAGCGCAGGATGGCATCCCCGGTGAGGCCGAACAGCAGCAGGATGGCCGCGGCCGAACCACAGGCGATGGCCGCCGTCCGCAGTTGCTGGCGGACGTCGAACGAAGCGGTGAGGGCCAGAAACAGCGGCAGGTTGCCCACCGGATCCATGATGATAAGCAGGGGAACGAACAGGGACAGGAACTGCTGCAGCATTTCACGTTCCCAGAGTCAGGGTGCGGACGTTGGCCACCCGCTGCAGGGACTGGTGGGAGGTCAGCACCGCCAGACCACCGGCCTGCAAATGGGCCTCGAGCAGTGCCTCCACCCAGGCGACCCCGGCCACGTCCAGGGAAGTGAACGGTTCGTCGAGGATCCACAGCCGGGCCTGCTGCAGCCGCAGGCGGGTGAGGCCGATGCGCTGGCGCTGGCCGGCGGACAGGGTGCGGGCGGGGACGTCCAGGTGCCGTCCCAGACCGGCCTCGGCGAGCAGGGCCGCCGGGTCGGCGTCCGGGCGGATGCGGTACAGCCGGCGGAGCAGGTGGAGGTTCTCCAGCGGCGTCAGCTCCCCCTTGATGCCGGGGTGGTGGCCCAGGTAGGCCAGATCCTGGAGATAGGCGGAGCGCTGTTCCGCCACCGGCCGGCCGCACCAGCGGATCTCGCCGTTTTCCGCTGGCAGCAGGCCGCAGAGAATGCGCAGCAGGCTGGTCTTGCCGCTGCCGTTGGTGCCGAGGACGTGCAGCAGCTCGCCGGCGTTGAGTTCGAAATCCAGGCCGCTGAAAAGCAGGCGGTCGCCGCGGATGCATTCCAGGCCGTGGACGCTCAGACAAGATTCGGAGGGGGGATGAAGTGGCTTTGGCATGGGTCAGATTATAATTTTTGGAATAACCATTTTAGCGGGGTTTCAGGTGAACCTGGACGCGAAGGGCCTGCGAGCCCTGTACGATACGCTGGCGGCGGTCAACCGGGCCTTGGTCCGCGTCACTGACGAGCGGACGCTTCTGACCGGTCTTTGCCGGGCGGTGGTGGAACGGGCCGGCTTCCGGCTCGCCTGGGTGGGACGGGTGGAAGGCGGGCGCATCACCCCGGATTTTCGCGCCGCGGCCGAGGAAGCCGTGCTCGGTTACCTGGACGATCTCACCATCCCCCTCGATCCCGACCTTCCTGCCGGCCGCGGGCCGGTAGCTACGGCGGCGCGGGAGGGGCGCGCCGTGGTGGTGAACGATTGCCAGGCCAGTCCCATCATGGCACCCTGGAAACGTCAGGCGGCCCGTTACGGGCTTGGGGCGGTGGCGAGCTTCCCGTTGTATCGGGAGGGACAGGTGGTCGCGGTACTCGCCGTCTATGCCGGCAAAGCGGGTTACTTCACGGAAGATCTGATCGAAATGTTGGAAGACCTGGCCTGCGGTATTTCCTATGCCCTCAACCATTTTGCCGCCGAACGGCGCAGAGCCGCCGCCGAAAAAAAGCTCGAGGAGAGTGAGGCCCGCTACCGCCAGTTGTTCAAGGGTTGCGGGCTGGCCAAGCTGCTGGTGGATCCTGAAACCGCCACTATCGTTGCCGCCAATCCCAAGGCCTATGCATTCTACCACTATCCCGAGAAAGCACTGGTGGGCCGGTCCCTTGCCATCATCGATCCAGAAGGGGCCGGACGGTTGCCGGAAATCCACCGTCGCGTCCAAGATCAGGGTTGGACGGTGCGCTATGCCCGCCACCGGTTGGGGAACGGACAGATCCGGGAGGTGGAAATCCACCATGGCCTGAGTGGCGTGGCGGACAAGCCTTTGCTGTACAAAGTCGTCCTCGATGTCAGCTTTCAACGGTGCATGGCGCGTTTTATCCACCTGCTGGCGGTGGAGACGGCGGACAAGATCGGTTCCGACTTCTTCACCACCACCGTGCATCTCCTGGGAGAGGAACTGCAGGTGGCCTACGCCCTGGTGAGCCGCCTCGATGAAGGAGGTAAGACCGCCACCGCCCTGGCCTTTTACGACCGGGGTAGAATGGAGGAAAACTTCCACTATCCCCTGGCCGGATCCCCCTGTGAGGGGGCCAGCGGCCCCATTTACCTCCGTTCCGGGGTCAAGGAGCGCTATCCCACCGCCGCCAAATGGGGGGTGGAAGGGTATGCTGGCGTACCTTTGCGGGGTGCCGGGGGCAGGATCCTGGGGTATCTGGTGGTAGCCGATACCGCCCCCTTGCAGTTGGAAAGGGAGGAAGTGCTGCCACTGCTGGAGTTGTATGCGCTACGGGCTGCGGCGGAGTTGCGGCGCATCGAGTCGGCGCGGGAGATCGAACGGCTGGCCTTCTACGATCCCTTGACCGGCCTGCCCAACCGCCGCTTCTTTTGTGAGCAAGCCGCGCGGATGTTGGCCGCCGCCGCCCGCCAGCAGGGCTGGGGGGCGTTGTTGTTTCTGGACTTGGATAACTTCAAGGTTCTCAACGACGCCCGTGGTCATGAAGCCGGCGACCGCCTTCTGATCCAGGTGGCCGGGCGGTTGCGGTCACAATTGCGGCAGGAGGATCTGGTGGCGCGCCTGGGGGGTGATGAGTTCGTGATCCTGCTGCCGGCGCTGGGAGGAGACGAAACAACCGCCGCCCAGCACGCCGAGGCAGTGGCTGAGAAGATTTTGGATAGTTTGGCGGTGGAATTCCAGGCCGGTGGCTATACCTACCGGACCTCCGCCAGCATCGGCGTGACCCTGTTCGCGGGGGAAAAGTCTCTGGAAGAACTGCTCAAGCAGGCGGATGCGGCGATGTACCGGGCCAAGGCGGCGGGGCGCAACGCCATCCGTTTCTATCATCCGGAGATGCAGCGCAGCGTCGATGCCCGCCTGGAGCTGGAAAAGGCATTGCGCCGGGCACTGGAGCAGGGGGACCTGGAGCTGCACTATCAGCCCCAGCACTGCGCCGCCGGACGCCTGGCGGGTGCCGAGGCCCTGCTGCGCTGGCCGCATTCGCAGCGTGATTTCGTGCCCCCCAACGCGTTCATCCCCGTCGCCGAGGAGAGCGGTCTGATCCTGCCGCTGGGACGTTGGGTGCTGGAAACCGCCTGCCGTCAGATCAGCCGTTGGCACCGGGAAGGGCTTTTGGCCGGCATCGACCACATCGCGGTCAACATCAGCCCGCGCCAGTTCCACCAGCCCGGGTTCGTCGCCGAGGTCGAGGCGGTGCTGGCCGCCAGCGGCGCCCCGCCGCAGAAGCTGATGCTGGAGCTGACCGAGGGCATCCTCATCGAGGACGTCACCGACACCATCGCCAAGATGGAGGCCCTGCGGAAGGCGGGCGTGCGCTTTTCCATCGACGATTTCGGCACCGGCTATTCCTCGCTGCTGTATCTCAAGCGCCTGCCCCTGGATGAGCTCAAAATCGACCGCTCCTTCGTCAGCGATCTGGAAACCGATTCCAACGACCGCGCCATCGTCGAAACCATTCTTGCCATGGCGCGCCATCTGAAACTGGCGGTGGTGGCGGAAGGGGTGGAAACCGAGTTCCAGCGTGACTTTCTCCAGCGCCACGGCTGCCGTTTCTATCAGGGCTGGTTCTACGGCAAGCCCCTACCGGCGGCCGAATTCCGCGCGCATCTCAGGCGGCGGCTTTCAGCGTGAGCAGGATCTCCCGCACCAGCGCCGGGCCCCGGTAGATCAGCCCGGTATAGAGCTGGATCAGGCTCGCCCCGGCCTCGAACTTTTCCAGGGCATCCCGGGGGCTGAGGATGCCGCCGCAGGCGATGATGGGAATCCCGTCGCCCAGATGGCGGTGCAGCCGGCGCACGACTTCGGTCGCCTTCTCCTTGAGGGGGCGGCCGCTGAGGCCGCCGTTTTCCCGGCCGTGGGGCAGATGGGCCACCGGGCTGTGGTCCAGGGTGGTGTTGGTGGCGATCACCGCATCCATGCGGTAGCGCCGCAGCAGTTCCGCCTGGGCGGCCAGTTGGGCCTCGCTCAGGTCCGGAGCGATCTTGACCGCGATCGGCAGACGCCTGCCGTGACGCCGGCTCAGGCGTTCCCGCTGGCGGTCGAGCGCCGCCAGCAGCCCTTCCAGGGCCCGGCCATGCTGCAGGTCGCGCAGACCGGGTGTGTTGGGGGAGGAGATGTTGATGGTGACGTAGTCGGCCAGACAGTAGACTTTTTCCAGGCCGATGCGGTAGTCGTCGGCGGCCTGTTCCTGGGGGGTGTCCTTGTTTTTGCCGAGGTTGACCCCGAGGACGAAATCCCGCGGCCCCAGGCGCTGCAGGTTGGCCACCAGGTGATCCACCCCCAGATTGTTGAAGCCCATGCGGTTGATGAGGGCCTCGGCCTCGGGGAGGCGGAACAGCCGCGGCGGCGGATTGCCGGGCTGGGGCCGCGGGGTGACGGTGCCCACCTCGATGAAGCCGAACCCGAGGCTCGCCAGGCCGCGGATATGGTCGCCGTTCTTGTCCAGCCCCGCCGCCAGCCCCACCGGGTTGGGGAAGCGCAGCCCCATGACCTCGACCGGCAGTTCGATCCGCGGCTGGCGCAGGGGATTGAGCGGTCCCAGGGCGGCGAGCCGGTCGAGGGCGGCCAAAGTGAGGCGGTGGGCGGTTTCCGGGTTGAGGCGGAATAAAAGCGGGCGGAGGATGGGATAGAGGTCGATCACTGGATTTCCTGATTCAGTCTCTCACGGATGCGCGTCAAACGTGTCGGATCCAGCCGGCCGGTGCGTCCCTTCTGGCACAGCGCGCCGCGGAAACCCAGGTAGTCCGGCGCCAGCGGCAACAGCTGATCGATGTCCTCCAGCCGCAGGGAGCCGGCCAGGCCGGTGAGCAGGCCCCGCTCCTTGGCTTGGTTGACGAAACGTTCGAGGAAGGGGCGGGGACGGATGGCCGTCAGCGGGCCCTTGGCCTTGTCGGCAGTGTCCAGCATCACGCCGGCAAAGCCGCATTCGGCGATGGCGTCCAGTAGGGGCAGGGCGATCAGATAGTCGGCCAGCAGCACCGCGATCAGGCGGCAGTCGGCCGTCAGCGGTCGCAGGGCGGCAAGGGTGGCGTCGAGATCGCCGCCGGGAAAGAAGCCGATCTTGACGTAATCCACCCCGCAGGCAGCGGTGCGGCGGACTGCCTCCGACACCGGGCCGGGTTGCGGCGGCAGGTCGCCGATGGTGGCGCTCAGGGCGGCCTTGGGCAGAATGGCGCGGATTTTACGGATCGCGGCGGCCGGCAGGGCCCCCAGGGCGCCTTCGGCCGGGTTCTTGAGATCGATGATGTCGGCCCCGCCTGCGGCGGCGAGGCGGGCCTCGTCGGGATCGGTGACGCTGGCGAGCAGACGGGTCACAGGCCGCGCTCCCTGCGGTACTGGTGCAATCTCTCCTCCAGCCATTCCCAGGCTTCCCGTTCCCGGGGACCGGCGGTCTTTTCCAGGGCGCGCTTGTGGACGGCCCATTCGGCCGCGATTTTGTCCCAGGGCAGGCGGTCGAGGCGGCTGACCAGGATCGCCGCCTCCAGCACCGCGTGCTGGGCGCGGTTGAAGCCGCGGAAGGGGCGGTGCATGGCGGTGTGCAGCGGCCGGCAGGTCAGACGCGGGCGCACCGGGTCGTCCTCCACTTGCGTCAAAACCACTTCGATGTGGCTTAGACACTCGGCCAGCCGGGGGCAGTCGATGCGTTCCGCCCGGGTCAGTGGCCAGTCGTGCCGCCCGGTGAGGCAGCCGGCGAAGACGCGCACATCGTCGCTGGCGTTGACGACCGCCACCTCGGTGGCCAGAAGGTTGTCGAGGGTGCGCGAGGGGCGGAAGGGGAGGATGACCAGATTCTCTCCTTCCGTGTGAACGCCCATGGGAGCGATGTGCGGGTTGCCCGCCCGGTCGCGGGTGGTGACGAGGGTTTCCAGAATCATTTGCGTTTCAGGGTGGTGCCGGCCGGTTTGTAGGCGTGGGGATCGACCGTCCCGTCTTCAGAAGTTTCGACGGCCACGCCCCAGTCCAAAGGTTCGTCCTGGGCGTAGCGTTTTCCCAGCTGCCAGGCAATCTGGGCCCGCGCCAGCTCCACGCCCAGATAGAAGGCGTGGCCGCCGTCGTTTTCCACCCCCAGTTTGGGGAACAGTTCGAACGGGTCGGTGGCGCTGTGGAGGCCGTCGCGGTTGAAGATGTGGATGCCTTCCCGGGTGATCTGGATGCGGTAGCTGGGATCGCGGATCATCGCCGCCAGTTCCTGGACTTCGGCGAAATTATACGGGAACGGCTTGGGATCGTGGAGACACATCAGCCCCGGATGGACGTGCTTGGGCAGCATGTTGTGCTCGCGGGCGTAAAACAGGATCCGCCGGGCCAGGTCGGCCTCGGGGACGGCGCGGCAGGCGTGGCCGCTCACCTGGGTGGCGAGGATGTGACGAATGCGCAGTTCGGAGCAGATTCCCAGCAGTAGGGTGTTGATGCCAACGGTGTCGGCATGGGTCAGTTCGGTGAGGTTTCCCACGCCCATCAGCATCTCCGCCTCCGGGTAGCGGCGGCGCACTTCGTGATAGCGGACGATGGAGGCGGTGAGGCCGAAATGGATCGGCTCCAGAATGGGATCGAGGATGTAGGGGCGGCCGAGCCGTTCCATGCCTTCGATGGCGGCATCCAGGGTGGTCAGGTCGGTGGGGGGCTGGGGGATGAGGACGGGGACGGTGTCCACCTCCTCGGCGATCCACAGGGTGTCCTGGTGGAGGCTGAGCATGAAATCGGCGCCGGCCTTGCCGCCACGCAGCAGGTCGTCGGGATCGAGGGAATCGATGCTGGTGACGAAGCCTTCCGCCTTCAGGGCCTGGAAGGTTTCCTCCAGATGGGGGAAGGCGGTGTCCGGCAGGCAGCCGACATCGATGACGTCGGCGCCGTGGTCCCGGTACCAGCGCGCCTGGGACAGGATTTCCGCCACCGACATCCGCGGGGCGTCGGTGATTTCGGCGAAGATGCGGATGTCGTAGCGCGACAGATCCGGCTTTACCTGTTCGTGGCCGAAGAAGGCCGGCAGGTCCTTGAGCTCGTCCGGTCCCCGCTGCACCGGGACGCCCAGCGCCTGCGACAGGGCGTCCAGATCGCCGCGGCAGCGCCCCGGCACCAGGATGCGGTCGGCGCCGAAGGTGTCCTTGAGGCGGCGGCGGATCATGTCGGCGGTCATCAGCGCCGCCACCGTCAGCCCCAGCTGGTGGACGGTGTAGTCGAAGTCCGGCCGCATCGCCTCGAGAATCTGCCTGAGCTGCTTTTCCGCCAGCTTGCCGGTGAGGAAGAGGATGTGTTCGCGTTTGTCAGACATGGCGAGATCGGAATGACTGCGTATATGCTATCATTCTTCCCCATGATTCGGGCAGTTGTGGATACTTCCGTCATCGTTGCCGCCTTGCTTGGCCCCAAGGGGGCCAGCAGAGCCGTGTTGCGGGCGTGTCTGCAGCGGACGCTCACACCGCTCATGGGTACAGCGCTGTTTTTGGAGTACGAATCCTTGTTGCAGCGGGAGGATGTTTTTGCCGCCTGCCCGCTGGAGCCAGGTGAACGGGAAGCGCTGATCGATGCATTTCTGAGCGTGTGCGAATGGGTGGATGTCTATTATTTGTGGCGTCACAACCTGGTCGATGAGGCCGACAACCACGTGCTGGAATTGGCGGTGGCGGGACAGGCGGATGTGATCGTCACCAAAAACAGCCGTGACTTCCGGGGAGAGTTGCGTTTCCCGAGTCTGTCCATTATGACACCGGATGCGTTTTTGTTGGATCGTTTGAGGTAGCTTTATGGGAACTTTGACATTGCGATTGCCGGACGACAAACACGAACGCTTGCGCCGTTTGGCAAGACAGCGCGGCATCAGCCTGAATCGCTTGATTGACGAGTTGACGACAGCTGTCTTGATGGAGGCCGATGCCGAATTCCGATTCCGGATGCGGGCCGCCAGAGGCCGTCCGGAGGAGGGGTTGCGCCTTCTCGACAAACTGGACGCCCTGGAGCAGCGATGAGTCTGCTCGAGCGTCTGCACCGCCCCGAGCCCATGATCATGGGCATCCTCAACGTCACCCCCGACAGTTTCTCCGACGGTGGCCGCTATACCGCGGTGGAGGCCGCTGTCAGGCGGGGGCTGGAAATGGCCGGGGCGGGGGCCGAAATCATCGACGTCGGCGGCGAGTCCACCCGTCCCGGTTCCGAACCGGTGCCGGCGGCGGAGCAGATCCGCCGGGTGGTGCCGGTGATCGAGGCGCTGCGCTCCCGCCTGCCCCAGGGGGTCTTCATCAGCATCGACACCACGCGGGCGGAGGTGGCCGAGGCCGCCCTCGATGCGGGGGCCGGGCTGGTCAACGACGTCTCCGCCGGCCGCGACGACCCGAAGATGTTCGCGCTGGTGGCCAAGCGCCGGGTGCCCATCGTCCTCATGCACATGCAGGGCACCCCCAAGACCATGCAGGACAATCCCTGTTACGCCGACGTGGTGGCCGAAGTGCGGCAATTTTTGTGGCAACGGGCCGAGGCCGCCCGGGCCGCCGGCATCGACGCCAAGGCCATCGTTCTCGATCCGGGCATCGGCTTCGGCAAGCGCCGCCGCGACAACCTGGAGTTGATGGCCCATCTGGAGACGTTCACCGCCAGCGGTTTCCCGGTGCTGCTCGGGGCCAGCCGCAAGCGTTTCATGGGTTCGATTCTGGATGTGAGCGAGCCGACCGAACTGGTGGCTGCCACCGTGGCCACCACCGCCATCGGGGTGATGGCGGGGGTGCGGATCTTCCGGGTTCACGACGTGGCCGAAAATTTCCAGGCCATGCAGGTGGCCTGGGCGATCTGCCAGGCTCGGTAAGACTTCCCCATTGTTGACGAAAGTGGTAGGTTTTAGCCGTGTTCAAGGCAATCGGGGAGGTATGTCATGGGCTGGCGCAAACGCGGACCGGAACAAACCTATTCTGAGGCGGAGATCGAGGCGCGGCTCGCCGAGGAGCTGCCTCACTGGTACTACGAGAAGGGCTGGATCCGGCGCAAGTACAAAACCGCCGGCTGGAAGGCGACCCTGATGGTGGTCAACACCATCGGCCATCTGGCCGAGGCGGCCTTCCACCACCCGGACCTGACGGTGTCCTACGCCTTCGTCATCGTCAAACTGATGACCCACTCGGCCAAAGGCATCACCGACAAGGACTTCGAGCTGGCGCGGAAGATCGAGGAAGTGGTGATGTGGCGTCCGGGTGAGGACAGCGCCCTGGAGGGAACGCCGGACGACCCGCGCTTCAAGTATATCAAGTACGATTGAAAAAGGGGCCGGACGGCCCCTTTGTCTGCAATCAGATCTTGCCTTCCAGGCCCATCTGATAGTACTTGTGGACGATCTTGTCCTGGTTTTCCAGCAGCCAGTCGATGTCCGGCTGGTTGTGCATGGCCTTGTGGATCGCTTGCGCCGTGGCCTTGCGGTGGATTTCGAACAGGGCCTTGTGGTCGCACTCGTAGTCGGGATCGCCGACCATGGGGTTCAGCCACACCGAGACGATGATTCCCAGGTCGTTGACCCGGTCCTTGGGGATGTCGCCGGCGCGCACGGCGTCGAGCACGCCGTTGGCGATGGCGCCCTGGACCGTGCCCATCAGAATGTTGGTGTATTTCTTGGCCATCTTGCCCTTGACGGTGACCTTGCTCACCATCAGGGTCAGGGGCCGGACCTGGATGTCGGTGTTGAGAATGGCGAAGACCCGGCTGTGGCCCGGTACCTGATCGCCGGTGAGGGTGGCCAGGGCGGTGCCGACGGGGCCGTCCAGTTCGCCGATGATGACTTCCGGTTCCGCGGCGGTTCCCGGCGGGCCGCCGGCCACCAGGGCTTCGCCGCTGCGAAGGACGATACGTTCGCTCATGGGTTTTTCTCCTTGGATTCGAGTCGCGAAGTCCGTTAGCTTACGGCTTGAAGCGCGAATGTCAAATGGCGGAACCGGGTTATACTAAACCGCTTTTTTCAGCTTGCAGGCAGACCCATGAAAGAAATGGAAAAGATCTTTACCGAGCTCATCCAGGCCATCGGCGAGGACGTTAACCGCGAGGGCCTGGTGGACACCCCTAAGCGGGCGGCGGCGGCGTTCCGTTACCTCAACAGCGGTTATCACCAGTCGCTGGAGAACGTCCTCAACAACGCCATCTTCGAGGCCGATACCGAGGACATGGTCATCGTCCGCAACATCGAGCTCTATTCCCTGTGCGAGCATCACCTGCTGCCCTTCATCGGCAAGTGCCATGTGGGTTATCTTCCCAGCGGCAAGGTGATCGGCCTGTCCAAGGTGGCCCGCATCGTCGAGATGTACTCGCGCCGGCTGCAGATCCAGGAACGCCTGACCAAGCAGATCGCCGACGCCATCCAGACTGCCATCGAGCCCCGGGGCGTGGCGGTGGTGGTCGAGGCCAAGCATTTGTGCATGATGATGCGTGGGGTGGAAAAGCAGAATTCGGTGATGACCACCTCGGCGATGCTTGGCCTGTTCCGCGAGCGCATCAGCACCCGTTCCGAATTTCTCAACCTCATCAACCGCCAGGTCCAGTGAGCCGCGCCGTTCTGCTGGTCAACCTGGGAACGCCGACGGCGCCGACGCCGAGGGCGGTGCGCCGCTATCTGAGGGAATTTTTGGGCGACAGGCGGGTGGTGCCGCTGCCGCGGGCGCTCTGGTTGCCGCTGCTGTATGGGGTCATCACCCCGCTGCGGTCACCACGGGTCGCCAAAGCCTACCGCGGCATCTGGATGGCGGAAGGCTCCCCGCTGGCGGTGTACTCCCGCCGGTTGGCCGAGTCGCTGGCGCGGGAGGCCGGTTTGCCGGTGGCGCTGGCGATGCGTTACGGGGAGCCGGACATGGAAACGGCGGTCAAGGAATTGCTGCGTCAGGGCGTGCGGAAGCTGACCGTCATCCCCCTGTATCCCCAGTATTCCCAGACCACCACCGCCTCGGTGTTCGACCGCCTGGCGGAGATTCTCGCCCGGCTGCCGGCTCAGCCCGGTTTCTGCTTCCGCAGCGACTATCACGACCATCCCGCCTACATCGAAGCGGTGGCCGGCAGCATCCGCGACTTCTGGCAGCGTCAGGGCAGGCCGGAGAAGCTGCTGCTGTCGTTCCACGGCCTGCCGGAAAAAAGCCGCCGCCAGGGGGATCCCTATTACGACCAGTGCGTCACCAGCGCCCGTCTGATCGCCGCAGCTTTGGGGCTCGGCGCCGATGACTGGATGCTGGTGTTCCAGTCCCGCTTCGGTCCGGCCCGCTGGCTGGGGCCCTATTGTGTCGAGGTCCTGAAACGCCTGCCGCAGGAGGGGGTCTGGTCCGTGGACGTGGTCTGTCCCGGGTTCGCGGTGGACTGCCTGGAGACGCTGGAGGAGATCGCCGGCACCAACCGGGAAGTTTTCCTCCAGGCGGGAGGCAGGCAGTACCGCTATATCCCCGCCCTCAACGATTCCCCGCGTCATCTGACCTTGATGCGGGCTTTGGTCGAGGAGAACGATGAAAGATCTACATGATTGCGCCTTCTGCCGGATGATGCGCGCCCTGGCCTTCAGCGGTCTGGGGGCGGCCGTCGGCGGTTACGGCGCGCTGTACCTGTTCGGAGCCAGCCGCGAAAACGCCCTGATGGCGGCGGTTGCCGGGGCCGTGATTCTGGTTATGGGGATGAACCTGCGGGAAAGGCGGCGGCGTTAGAACCAGCGTCGCAGCCAGCCGGGCAGCGGTACGGGTTCCGGGCGGCGCTGCAGACAGGGGGCGGGTGCCTCGGGGGCCGAGCCTGCGATGAAGGGGAAACGCTGCGCCCCCGGGCACTGTTCGTCGGCCCGTCCCCCCGTCTGCGGATCGATCCAGACCCACTCCACCGTCTCGGGAACCGGCAGCTGCAGCGGTTTGCGGGCGATACGGGCGAACAGCCTGGCCCAGATCTGCAAGGCCCCGCGGGCGCCGGTCAGGCGGGTGGGGCGGTTGTCGTCGCGGCCGATCCAGGTGACCGCCAGGTAATCGCCGCTGAAGCCCGCGAACCAGCTGTCGCGCAGGTCGTTGGTGGTGCCGGTCTTGCCGGCCACCGTCAGCGTCTTCGGCAGGATGCGGTAGGCGCTGCTGCCGGTGCCCGCGGTCATCACCTCCTCCAGCACGGTGTCGAGTAGATAGACGGGACCGCTGTCGAGGGTTTGCTTCAGGGCCAGGGGGTAGCGTTGCAGCGGCGTGCCGTCGTTGGCCAGGATCGCCTGAATGGCCCGGAGCGGCATGGCGAAGCCCTGGTTGGCCAGGGTCTGGTACATCTGGGCCACTTCCAGCGGGGTCAGCGACGCCGCCCCCAGCAGCATCGAGGGATAAAGCTTGAGCGGGCGGCTGACTCCCAGCCGGCGCACCGTGCGGGCCACGTGGGAGAGACCCACCTCCATCCCCAGATGCACCGTGGCCAGGTTGTAGGAATGGGCCAGGGCGGTATGCAGGGGGACCTGGCCGTGGACCTTGCGGTCGTAGTTGTGGGGCCGCCAAAAGGTGCCGTCGGGATTTCTGAGCCGTAGCGGGGTGTCTGGGACCGGGGTGATCAGGGTGTAGCGTTCGGGTTGCATCAGGGCGGTCAGATAGACGGCCGGTTTGATGAGGGAGCCGACCGGCCGCACGCTGTCGATGGCCCGGTTGAAGCCGGCCTGGCGTGGATCGCGGCCGCCGAGGAAGGCGACGATTTCACCGCTGCCGCGGCGGGTGACCACGGCGGCGGTCTGCAGCCCTTTGATGCGGTAGCCCTTCTCCAGCCGCGGCAGCACCTCGCCGACGGTCCGTTCCAGGGTGTCCTGGACGCGGATGTCGAGGGTGGTGAAGATTTTGAGCCCCTCCGAGGTCAAGGCTTCCTCGGGGTATTCCAGCCGCAACTGGCGTTTCACCAGGTCGAGGAAGGCGGGATAGCGGGCGCTGGGACGGTGGAAATACGGGGTGACGTCCAGGGGCTGGCGTTTGGCCCGTTTCCAGCGCCGGTCGTCGATGATGCCTTGGCGGTGCAGGATGTCGAGGACCAAGTTGCGCCGTTTCAAAGCCCTTTCGGGGTGACGGCGCGGGTCGTAGTAGGCCGGGCCCCGCACCAGAGCGACGAGCAGGGCGATGTGATGCAGCTGCAGTTCACCGAGGCTGCGGCTGAAGTAGTATTCGCTCGCCAGGCCGAAGCCGTGGATCGCCCGGGCGCCGTCCTGACCCAGGTAGATTTCGTTCAGATAGGCTTCAAGGATCTCGTCCTTGTCGTAGCGGGCCTCCAGAATCAGCGCCATCAGCGCCTCGTTGAGCTTGCGGGTCAGGCGCCGCTCCGAGGACAGGAAGAAATTCTTCACCAGCTGCTGGGTCAGGGTGCTGCCGCCCTGGACGATGCGGCCCGCGCGCAGGTCGGCCCACAGGGCCCGGGCGATGGCGCGGGGGGAAAGGCCGTGGTGCCGATAGAAGTCCCGGTCTTCCACCGCCAGCAATGTCTGGATCAGCAGCGGCGGCACCTGATCCAGCTTGACCAGAATCCGGTCTTCCTTGTGGGCGGGATAGAAGCTGCCGATCTGGACCGGTTCCAGTCGCAGCAGCGGCAGCCTGCCGCCGTGGTCCAGATCCTCGATGGCGGCGATGCGGCGGCCGCGAAAGCGCAGCCGGACCCGCTGGCTGTCCTCGGGGCCGTCGGGGAAACGAAAAGCCCGGGTCCGCAGGGTCAGCGTCTGGCGCCGCCGGTAGTAGCTGCCCTGGCTGCCCAGGTGGCGGTCGCGGCGATAGTTCAGCAGGGTCAGCAGGTGCTCGGTTTCCGCCGGTGACGAGGCGGCCCCCGGGTAGAGCTCGACCGGAACGGCGTACACGCTGGCCGGCAGCGTCCAGCGCCGGCCTTCGAATTGATGCCGGACCCGGTAGTCCAGATAGGCCAGATACAGAGCGCCGGCAAGGGCGGCGCAGGCCAGCGATCCCCAAAGCAGTTTCCGCAGCCAGCGTCGCCAAAGGGGGATCTGCGGGCGGCGTTCTCTCACGGCGCGCCGACGCCGGGGGGGCTTGGCCATGGATCAGTGGTTGAGCTGGTGTTGCCGGGGATTTGAATCCAGAAAGGGCTGCAAGGGGATGGAACTACCGGGGAGCAGTTGCGGTTCCGGTTTCCCCATCAGGAAGCCCTGAGCGTAATCGACCCCCAGCCGGTGGAGAAGTTGCAACATTTCTGGGGTTTCGACGAATTCGGCGATCACCTGTTTGCCCAGGTTGTGGGCGATTTTCACCATCGCCTCCACCAGCATGCGGTCGGTGGGGTCGTGGGGGGGGTTGAGAACGAACTGGCCGTCGATCTTGATGTAGTGGACCGGAATGTTCTTCAGGTGCTCGAAGGAATTGAAGCCGGTACCGAAATCGTCCAGGGCGAAGCGGCAGCCGAGGGCGCCGAGTTTGGCGATCATTTCCCGGGTGCGCTCGAAATTGGTGATGGTGGCGGTTTCGGTGATTTCGAAGATCAGCCGTTTGGCCGGCACCCAGGTGGCCTTGAGCTTTTCCTCCAGCAGCGGCAGCAGTTGGCGGTTCTGAAACGCGTGGCCGGACAGATTGACCGTCAGGGCCAGATGCGACTGGGTGTTGGGCAGGCCGGCGAGAAAGTCGATGGCGTGCTCGACCACCCACAGGTCGATGGCGTGGATCAGCCCCATGCGTTCGGCCACCGGGATGAAGCGGTCCGGTGTCAGGATTTCGCCGTCTTCCCGGCGCAGGCGCAGCAGCACCTCGTAATGGCTGACGAGTCCGTCGCTGAGGCGGATCACCGGCTGAAACACCAGGAAGAAACGGTCGTTGCGCAGCGCTTCGCGGATCAGGGGCACCCACTGGACGTCGTGGAAGTGGGTGGCGGTCATGTCCTCGGGATCGTACAGGTTGACCAGGTTGCGCCCCCGGGTCTTGGCGATGTAACAGGCCTGGTGGGCCTGGGCCAGCAGTTCGTTGGGGTGCTTGGCCGGGCCGCCGGGTTCGAGCAGGGCGATGCCGACGCTGATGGAAATGTGATAGCAGTCGTTGGAAGTCAGGAAGCGGAAGGATTCCACCGCGCGGCGGATCTTTTCCCCGGTGGCCAGGGCCTGGCTGCGGTCACAGTTGGGCAGATACAGGCAGAATTCGTCCGCGCCGATGCGGGCCAGTTCGTATTTCCCCGTCAACTGCTGGCGGATGACGTTGACCAGCTCGACCAGAAGGCGGTCGCCGCTGTCGTGACCTTCCAGGTCGTTGATGACGTTGAAGCGGTCGATGTCCAGATACAGGAGGGCGGCCGGTTGCTTGTAGGCCTGGCAGCGATGCAGCGCCAGCTGCAGGGTCTGCTCCAGCTGGCGGCGGTTGCCCACTCCGGTGAGTTCGTCATGCAGGATCAGGTATTTGAGGCGGGCCTCGAGAATTTTGTGTTCCGCCAGTTCGGTGAGGATTTTCTCCTGCTGGGCCAGGGTGCGGTCGCGCTCGTGCTTGAGGATCAGCGACAGCTGCACCAGGGGCAAAAATTCCTGAGCCCGGATCGGTTTCTCCACCAGGATGACGCCGGCGCCCTGGAGCGCCGTCAGGTCTTTGATGTGCGGTGCCTCGATGCGTTTGGGATCGAAGAGGACGATGACGGGGATCCGGTATTCGCTCTCCTCGTCGGCCAGGGAACGGCACAGTGCCACGATGTCGCAGTCTTCCAGTTCTAGGCTGAGGATGAGAAGGCCGATGTCGCAGGGTTCAGCCTGTTGCAGCAGCTTTGTCAACGCTTTGCCGTCGCCCGCGCTTTCCAGGCGGGAAAAGCCGTGCTGGGACAGAATCTGATGGATTTGCCGGGCATGGTGTTCATTGGCTTCCGCGATCAGAATCCGTTTGTTGAAGGCGAGGGCGGCAGGCGATGGCATGAACCGGGTCCAGCAATTCCTTTGTTGTGAGTGTACTTATAGCCTATTTTTAACAGGCAGGCCACAAACTGTGACCGCTTGCACACAACGACCGGGTGAAAGCATGAATCATACGCCACCGAATCCCTGGAAGGCGGATCTCGACATCGACAGCCTGCTTCGCGGGGACGTGCAACTGGCCTCGCCGCCGGAGATCTACCGCAAACTCTGCCAGATCATCGAGGATCCCCGCAAGACGGTACGGGACGCCGAGCAGGTGATCGAACACGATCCCGGCGTGAGCGCCAGGCTGCTGCGCCTGGTCAACAGTGCCTTCTACGGGTTTCCGCGGCAGATCGTTTCCATCGCCCACGCCATTTCCCTCATCGGCATGGAGGAGTTGCGCCAGTTGGTGCTGGCGACCACCGTCATCGAGCGTTTCGGCCGCTACGCCAATCCGCTGATGAAGATGCGGGTTTTCTGGCGCATGAGCGTCTGGGGCGCCCTGCTGGCGCGGGAACTGGGGCGTCACAGCAGGATGGAACCGGATCCTGAGCTGCTGTTCGTCTGTGGACTGCTGCACGAGATCGGCCGTCTGGTGATCTATGCCAAGATTCCCGAACTGGCCCGGGCCGCGTTGCTGCTGTTCGAAGGCGGCGCGTTCGACGAAACCGAGGCAGAGCGCCGGACCTATGGCTTCGACCATTATCAGCTGGCCGCAGAACTGGCGCGGCGCTGGCAACTGCCCCAGGTGATCGTCACCACCCTGGCCTGGCATGGACGTCCTGAGGAGGCGGAGGACTTCCGGGAGCAGACCGCCATCGTCACCGCGTCCCTGGTCCTGAGCCGGAACAGGGTATTGGGTCTGGGCATCGAGAAACTCCCTCAAAGTTATAAAGAATGGCTCGCCTTGGCGGCGCTTTCCGATACGGCTCTGGAACAGGCGCAAGCCCAGGCGGACGAACAGTTCGACCAGGTTTTCAAGCTACTGCTGGGAAGCTGAACCGGCCCTGAAGGTTTTGCCGCCGCGCCGGAACCAGTATACTTCGACGGATGCATAACCATAACGATAATGAGAAAAGGCCATGAACGCCAATACCCAGCAAGCCGAAGCCCGCATGCCGCGTCGTTCCCTCGTCAGCCATCTGCGCGGTTTGATTTACGATCACACGTTCGCCAAGCTGACCATTGACTGGTACCGGGCGGTCCTGGAACGGCTGCCGGCCGGGGCGGTGGTGCTCGACGTCGGTATCGGCACCGGCGGGGCAGTGGCGGCCAACGCCGCGCTGATCCGCCGCAAGGCATTGCAAATCCTCGGTATCGATATCGACCCGGACTACGTGACCCGCTGCCGCCAGGCCCTCGAGCGCGCCGGTCTGAGCGAGCAGGTCGAAGTGCGGCTGGAGTCGGTTTACGATCACCAGGGCGGCCCCTACGATGCGGTCTACTTCAGCGGCAGCTTCATGCTGCTGCCGGATCCGGTCACCGCGCTCGCGCACGTGCTTTCCCTGCTCAAACCGGAAGGGCGGGTCTATTTCACCCAGACCTTCCACGAGCGGCGTTCGCCGCTGGCGGAAAAGATCAAACCGATGCTGCACAAGGTGACCACCATCCATTTCGGCCAGGTCACCTATTGGGATGATTTCCGCCGGGTCGCCGAAGCGGCCGGCGCCGAGGTGGTCGATAACGTGGTGCTCGGGCGGATGCGCAATGCGACCTTCCGCCTGATCGAGGTCAAACCCCGCGGTAGCGCCTGATGCCAAGGCCGCACACGCCCCTGCTCGCCGCCGACGTGATCATCGAGCTGGCCGACCGCCCAGGGCGGCCGATCGTCCTCATAGAGCGCAAGTATCCGCCGGCAGGGTGGGCTATCCCGGGCGGTTTTGTCGAGATCGGTGAAACCGTGGAGCGGGCGGCTGTGCGGGAGATGGCCGAGGAGACCGGCCTGACGGTGCGGCTGTTGGCGTTGCTCGGGGTGTATTCCGATCCCCGCCGTGATCCCCGCGGCCATACCGTGACCGTGGTCTACGTCGGCGAGGCCGCCGGCACGCCGCAGGCGGCCGACGATGCCCGCACGGTGGCCGTGGTCGATCCCGAGCGGCCGCCCCGGCCGCTGGCCTTCGACCATGCCGGGGTGCTGGCTGACTACCGCCGTTTCCGCGCAAGCGGCCGGCCGGCGCCGCTGCGTCCCGACGGCTGGGAGCGATGGCCGCTCTGACCATCGGCGCGCTGGCGCGTCGCGCCGGCGTTCACGTGGAAACCATCCGTTATTATCAGCGCCTGGGACTGCTGCCCGTCCCGGACAAGCCCCCGTCCGGCTTCCGCCGTTACCGGGAGGCGGACTTGCAGCGCCTGCACTTCATCAAGCGGGCCCAGCGCATGGGTTTCAGCCTGCGGGAAATCGGCGAACTGCTCCGCCTGGAACAGGCCGACTGCCGTCAGGTCCAACAAGTGGCGGAGCAAAAGCTGGCCCAGGTGGAGGCCAAGCTGGCGGGGCTGGAGCGGCTGCGGACGCTGCTGGCCGAGGCGATTGACACCTGTCGGCAGCAACCGACTTCCGGCTGCGAGCTGTTGCGGCGTTTGCTGGAGGACGAGGCTTGACTCCGTAGCCCGCTCCGGGCGTAGGATGAAACTTTCCCGACGGAGGAGACGAGATGGCGACCGAGATGCAAACCGGAACGACCGATGCGGAGAAGACCGCTGCACCCAAATGGTTCGGCGTCGGCGCGGTGCTGGCGGCCGTAGGCGCCTCCCTTTGCTGCGTGGGGCCGTTTGTCCTGGTGCTGCTGGGCGTGGGAGGCAGTTGGATGAGTTCCCTGGTGGCGCTGTCGCCTTACCGGCCGTTGTTCATTGTCCTGACCCTGGTGCTGCTCGGCGGCGCCTTTTACAGGCTCTATCTGCAACCCTGCGGGGAAGGGGCCGCCTGTGCTTCGGCGCAGGTTCGGCGGCGGCAGCGCTGGATCTTCTGGATCCTGAGCGTGGCGATCCTGGCCCTGATCGCCTTTCCCTGGTATGCCCCTTGGTTTCTCGACTGATTGAGGTGAAGCGATTTTGCGAGGTGCGATTCTGGTAGCAATTCTGGCTCTGGGATGGGGCCAGCCTTCTCCTGCGGCTGCAGCGCCGGACGCCGCCCGCTCGCTGCAGCAGGTGACCCTGACGGTGAAGAACATGAGCTGCGCCATGTGCAAATACACGGTGGAGAACGCCCTCAAGCAGGTGGAAGGGGTGCAGTCTGCCAAGGTGGACATGGCACCGGGAACCGCGGAGGTGATATTCGACCCGGCCAAGGTGTCGCCGCAGCAGCTGGCCCGGGCGGTCAGCGATGCCGGCTATCCGGCGGTGGTGAAGCGGTAGGCGTTGCTTTTGGCTGGACACGCATGACCGCCATCCGCGCTCGGGAAGAGTTGGCCGTCACCGAGTCTGCTTGACGAGGCGCTGCTTCTCCCGCTGCCAGTCGCGTTCGCGCTCGACGGCGCGCTTGTCGTAAAGCTTCTTGCCCTTGGCGAGGCCGATTTCCAGCTTGACCAGATTCTTTTTCCAGTACAGCTTCAGCGGCACCAGCGTGTAGCCGCGCCGTTCCACCAGGCCGATGAGCTTGTGCAGCTCCTGCTTGTGCAGCAACAGCTTGCGGGTGCGGGTGGGATCCGCCTGCACGTGGGTCGAGGCCGAGGGCAGCGGGGTGATGTGAGCGCCGAACAGCCAGGCCTCGCCGTCCTTGATGAGGACGTAGCTTTCCGCCAGGCTGGCGCGGCCGGCGCGCAGGCTCTTGACCTCCCAGCCCTCCAGGGCCAATCCGGCCTCGTAGGTTTCCTCGATGAAATAGTCGTGCCGCGCGCGCCGGTTGAGGGCGATGACGTTGCCGGAATCCTTGTTTTTTTTCTTGCTGGCCATAATTTTGCTATTTTATCCGAATTTGGCTTGCAAGCGCTGAATTTTGCCGATCCGGAATCATGAAGACCATTCACCGCAGTGCCCTGGTCCGCTATCCGGCCATGAAGATGTTCGAGCTGGTGGACGACATCGAAGCCTATCCCGAATTTCTGCCCTGGTGCCGCCGCAGCCGCATCCTCCGCCGCGAAGGCGATGTAGTGGAGGCGGAGCTGGAAATCTCCCGCGGCGCCTTCCAGCAGTCTTTCGCCACCCGCAACGTCAACGTGCCCGGACGGGAGATCCGCATGACCCTGCTGCACGGCCCCTTCAGTCATCTGGAGGGAATGTGGCGGTTCCAGCCGCTGAGCGAGGATGCCAGCAAGATCAGCCTAGAACTGAGCTTCGAGATGAATTCGCGCCTGGGGGCGCTGGCCTTCGGCGCGGTGTTCAATCAGATCTGCGAGACCCTGGTGGGGGCCTTCACCCAACGGGCCAGACAGCGCTATGGCTGACTGGGTCGAAGTGGTCTACGCCCTGCCGGAGATCCAGGTGGTGCGCCGTCTGCCCTGGCGCGAGAGGATGACAGTGGCCGAAGCGATCGAAGCCTGCGGCCTGACGGCCCGCTTCCCCGAGATCGACCTGGAGCGCCAGGCGGTCGGCGTTTTCGGCCGGATCTGCGGGCTGGACCGGGTGCTGAAGGCGGGAGAACGGGTGGAGATCTACCGGCCGCTGCGGGGCGACCCCAAGGAGGCCCGGCGCCTGCGGGCGCGGCAGCCTAGAGCAGGTGGCGGAAGAAGTCGCCGATGATCTCGAAGATGCCCCGCCGGCGCTGCCGCGGCGGCACCTCCACGGTAACGATCTCCGGTTTGGCCAGTCCCTTGCTGGGGTGGGGACGGAAATCGCCCTGCAGGCCTGCGAGGCGCTGGTCCTTGAAAAACACCGTCAGGCGTTGCAGCGCCATCGCCCCGCCGCCTTTGCGGAAGCTGTAGACGTAGTCCCAGCGCTGGGGAAAGAAGACATCGTCCAGCAGGGGACTGCCGAGGACGTAGCGGACCTGGTTGGGGGTCATGCCCGGACGCAGCTGGTCGACCTGCTTCTGGGTGACGATGTTTCCCTGCTGCACGTCGATTTTGTAAACGCAACCGGTGACCTGGGTTGCCAAACAGGCGATAATAATGAGATGTTTTTTCATCATGTGCCAAGGCAGCCTTTCCACAGGCCGGCCATGATACCTGAACCGCCGTCCAGCGGCGAATCCCGAATCGACAGGAGTACCGTGGAATCCCAAGATCTGCGCAATGCCGGCCTGAAGGTGACCCTGCCGCGCATGAAAATCCTCGAAATCCTCGAGCTCCAGCAGGGCGCCCGCCATCTCAGCGCCGAGGACGTTTACCGGATTCTTATCGACGAGGGGGAGAAGATCGGACTGGCCACCGTTTACCGGGTATTGACCCAGTTCGAGGCCGCAGGTCTGGTGCGCCGGCATCACTTCGAGGGCGGCAATTCGGTCTTCGAGCTCAACCGCGGCGGGCATCACGATCATCTGGTGTGCCTGCACTGCGGCCGGATCGACGAATTCACCGACGAGGAAATCGAAGCCCGCCAGCGCCGGATCGCAGAAAAACTGGGCTACGCGCTCCAGGACCACAGCCTGATTCTCTACGGCATCTGCCCCGCCTGTCGAAAGGACGCCTGATGTTCAGACCCCTGGTTCTGTTTCTCGCCCTGCGTTACACCCGGGCGAAGAAACGCACCCACTTCATTTCCTTCATCACCCTGACCTCCATTCTGGGGATCGCCCTCGGGGTGACGGCGCTGATCACGGTACTGTCGGTGATGAACGGCTTTCAGTCGGAGCTGCGCGAGCGCATTCTGGGGATGACGTCCCACGTCACCATTACCGGTTACGACGGGAAACTGTCCGACTGGCGGTCCCTGGTCGCCCGCCTCGAAGGCCGGCCCCACATCGTCGGCAGTGCGCCCTACGTCGAAGCCCAGGTGATGGTGAGCGCCGGGCGGCGGGCTTCCGGCGGCATGCTGCGCGGGATTCTGCCGCAGCGGGAGGGGCAGGTGTCGGCGGTGGTGGACAAGCTCGTCGCCGGCAGCCTCGGAGGGCTCGAGCCCGGCCGTTTCGGCATCGTCCTGGGATCGGAGCTGGCCCACTACCTGGGGGTCTGGATCGGCGACAAGGTCACCGTCATCACGCCGCAGATGACCACCACGCCGGCGGGCATCCTGCCGCGCCTCAAGCGTTTCACCGTGGTCGGCGTCTTCGATGTGGGCATGTACGAATACGACCGCAACATGGCCCTGGTGCACCTGGAAGACGCCGCCCGCTTGCTGCGCTTGGGAAGGGCCGTTTCCGGTCTGCGCCTCAAGCTCGACGATCTGTTCCTCGCCCCCCGCATCGCCGCCGATCTGAACGAATCTCTGGGACCGGGCTATTTCGTCACCGACTGGACGCGGCTGCACAGTAACTTCTTTCGGGCGGTGCAGATGGAGAAGCGGGTGATGTTCATCATCCTCATGCTGATCGTGGCGGTGGCGGCCTTTAACATCGTCTCCACTCTGGTGATGGTGGTCACCGACAAGCGCGCCGACATCGCCATTCTCCGCACCCAGGGGATGACGCCGGGCGGGGTGATGGCGGTGTTCATGCTGCTGGGGGCGATCATCGGCCTGGTGGGCACCCTGGCCGGGGTCGCCGGCGGGGTCGCGCTGGCGCTGAACGTGGAAACCATCGTCCCGGCCATCGAGCGCCTCTTCGGCATCCACTTTCTGGCGGCCGACGTCTATTACATCAGCGAACTGCCTTCGGAGCTGCACTGGGACGACGTCTGGCAGATCGCGGCGATGGCCTTCGGCCTGACCTTGCTGGCGACCCTGTATCCGTCCTGGCAGGCCGCCAAGGTCAAACCCGCCGAGGAGCTGCGTTATGAGTGAGGTGCTGGCCTGCCGGGGGCTGACCAAGGTTTTCCGGGAAGGGGAGCTGACGGTCGAGGTCCTGCGGGGGATCGATTTCAGCGTCGCCGCCGGCGAGCGGGTCGCGGTGATGGGGGCCTCCGGCTCCGGCAAAAGCACCCTGCTGCATCTGCTCGGCGGGCTGGAGGCGCCCAGCGGCGGCAGGATCTGTTGGGAGGGGCGGGACATCGGCCAACTCGACGAGGCCGCCTTGAGCCGCCTGCGCAACCGCACCCTGGGGTTCGTCTACCAGTTCCATCACCTGCTGCCGGAATTCACCGTGCTCGAGAACGTGGCGATGCCGCTGCTGATCGGCGGCCGGGCGGTGAAGGAAGCCCGCAGCCGGGCCAAGGAGATGCTGGAGAAGGTCGGCCTCGAAGCCCGCCTGGCCCACAAACCCGGGGAACTGTCCGGCGGCGAGCGTCAGCGCGCCGCCGTGGCCCGGGCCCTGGTGACCCGGCCCCGCTGCGTGCTCGCCGACGAGCCCACCGGCAACCTGGACCGCCGCACCGCCGAGCGGGTCTATCAGCTGATGCTGGCCCTGAACGCCGAGTTCGGGATCAGCTTTGTCGTCGTCACCCACGATCCGGGCCTTGCCGAGCGCATGGACCGGGTGCTGTATCTGGAAGACGGCCGGCTTCAGGAAGCCCCGCGGGCCTGACGCTCGCGCCGGCGTTTGCGCCAGCGGCGGATGGTCATGAAGCGCCACAGCCACAGGATGCCGAAATAGCCGATCACCGCGAGGGTGACCCCCAGAATCAGGCTGCCCAGCAGCAGCGGCCACAAGATGTCGCCCAGTTCGCTCAGCGCGCCGCCCAGGGTGAAGACATCGGGACTGATTGCGTTTTTCACGCCCAGCACCCAGGAGCCGAGCTTGTAGGCGGCGTAGAACATCGGCGGCATCGTCACCGGGTTGGTGATCCAGACCAGCACCACCGACAGCGGCAGATTGGCGCCCACCAACAGCGCCAGCACCGCGGCGACGATCATCTGGCCCGGGATCGGCAGATACATGTAGAAAAAGCCGACGGCGAAGGCCAGCGCGGCGGATTTGCGGTTGAGGTGCCAGAGGTTGGGGTTGTGCAGATGTTCACCCAGGAACTGCAGGTGCTTGTGTTCCTTGATGACGTGGTGTTCCGGCATGAAGCGCTGTATCAGTTTCTTGGGCATGGGCAGGTTCTGAATGCGGATTGTGGGATGGGATTTTCACCGGCGACGTGTCCATTCTAGCAATTTTCGCCTAAGCTTGAAGGCGTGTGCGACCAAGCCGGACTGGCCTTTCTGCTGGGGAGCCTGGCGGCGCTCGTTTTCGGGCCGGGACCGGGGCTTGCCGTTGTGGTGGCGGCGGCGCTGCTGCTGGGCGGGATCCGGGGCGGCTGGTTCGTCGGCGGTTGCCTTTGGTACTGTCTGGCCCTGTGGGGGTGGGCGCCGCTGCCGCAGGCCCTGGAAGGACGCGATTTCCTGGTGCAGGGCAGGGTGATGGACTTTCCCCGCCGTCTGCCCCACGGGCAGCGTTTCGATTTCAAGGTGGAAAGCCCAGCGACCCTGCCCGCCCGTCTGCGGCTGAGCTGGTACGGCGGTCCGCCGCTCCATCCCGGCCAGCGCTGGCGGCTGAAGGTGCGCCTGAAGCCGCCGCGGGGGTTCGCCAACCCCGGCGGCTTCGATTACGGCCGCTGGTTGTTCGCACGCGGCATCGGTGCCACCGGCTACGTGCGCAAATCGCGGCAGAACCGGCTGTTGGCGCCGGCCGCCGGCATCGACGCCCTGCGGGTGCGGTTGGCACAGGCGATCGACCAGGCGGTCCGCGGCGTCCCCCACGGCGGCATCGTCGCCGCCCTGGCGCTGGGGCGGCGGGACGGCATCGGCGAAGAGGAATGGCGGATGCTGCGGGCCACCGGCACGGCCCATCTGGTGGCGATCTCCGGCCTGCACGTAGGATTGATCGCCGGTCTGCTGCTGGGGCTGGGGCGGCGTCTGTGGCTGTGGCGGGGATCGGCGCGGATTGACGCCGATGCCGTGGGGGCCTGGCTGGCCTGGAGCGGCGCCCTCGGTTATGCCGCCCTGGCCGGTTTCAGCCTCCCCACCCGGCGGGCGCTGCTGATGCTTACGGTGGCGCTGCTGGCCTGGCGCTGGCGCCGGGCGGTGTCGCCCTGGCGGGGGCTGGACCTGGCGCTGCTGGGGGTCTGCCTCCTCGACCCCCGGGCGCCGCTGCAGGGTGGTTTCTGGCTGTCCTTCGGCGCCGTGGCCTGGATTCTCTATGCGCTGCAGGGGCGGCGCCGGCCGCTGCCGCGCTGGCAATCGCTCCTGAAGGTGCAGCTCGCTCTGCTGCCGGGACTGGCGCCCGTCGGTCTGTGGCTGTTCGGACAGGTCGGCGGGTTGGCCCCGCTGGCCAACTTCATCGCCGTGCCCCTGGTGGGGCTGGTCGTGGTGCCGCTGGTACTGGCCGGTTGCGCCCTCCATTTCCTGATGCCGGACCTGGCGGCAGCGGCGTGGCAGGGGGCGGCCCGCCTGCTGGCGGCCCTGTTCGAAGGGTTGGCCCGCCTGGCCGAGATCGGCGCCGGGGTCTGGCACGGTCCTGCGCCCGGCCTGGTGGCGGTTGCGGCGGCGCTGTTGGGGACGCTCTGGCTGCTGGTGCCGAGGGGGATGCCGGGGCGCTGGCTGGGCGCGCTGTTGTGGCTGCCCCTGCTGTGGCCGTCGCTGCCGCGTCCGCCTGCCGGTGAGGTCCGGGTGACGGTGCTGGAGGTGGGGCAGGGACTGGCGGTGGTGGCGGAGACCGCTTCCCACGTGCTGGTGTACGACACCGGCCCCCGTTTCAGTCCCCGTTTCGACGCCGGCCGCGACATCGTCGCCGCCTATCTGCGCCATCGCGGCTGGAACCGCCTCGACCGCATCGTCATCAGCCACGCCGACCGCGACCACAGCGGCGGCCTGGCCGGCCTGCGCGGGCGCTTCCCGGCGCCGGTATGGAGCAGCGCTGCGGCGCTGGCGGAGGTGCCCTGCCGTCGGGGACAGGCATGGCGGTGGGACGGAGTGGATTTCGAGATGCTGTGGCCGGTGGACGCTCCCTTGGGGGAGAACGACCGTTCCTGTGTGCTGCGGATCGCTACTGCCGCGGGGGCGGTGTTGCTGCCGGGGGATCTGGAACGGGCCGGAGAGGCGGCGCTGTTGGCGCAGACGGGCGGAGAACTGAAGGCCCGGGTGCTGGTCGCCCCCCATCACGGCAGCCGAACCTCTTCCAGCCCGGCCTTCCTCCGCGCCGTCTCCCCGGACTATGTCCTCGTCTCCAGCGGCCACCGCAACCGTTTCGGTTTCCCCCATCCCGAGGTGGTGGCCCGTTACCGCGCGCTTGGGGCCAAAGTGCTCAACACCGCCGAGAGTGGTGCGATCCAGGTGCGGCTGGGGCGGGGGTTCCGGGTCCGCACCTGGCGGGGCGGCGATCTAAGCGACGATGCCGGTCTCCTTGAGCGCCTTGAGCGCCTGGTTCAGGTCGAGCCGGTCGGCATCCAGCGTTAGGGCCCCTTCCGGGACGGTCTGCGGCTGCGGCCACAGGACGATGAGGCCGGCGTGGGTCAGGGCCTTGGCGATGGTGGTGGAGATCTCCGGCAACTGTTCGGCATCGAGGACGGTGGCGGCGTGGCCGGTGTCGAACAGGCGCCGCTCCAGCTGATAGGCCAGCTCCCGGGCGTGGCTGCCGGTGAGGGCGACGACGGCAGGCTGCTGGCCGAAGCGGATGGCGCGCTCCTCGGGCGTAACCGGCCGCTGCAGGGTTTCGTCCTCGGACAGACCGGTGATCATGCCGGCGCCGACGGTGACGTTGGTGAGGCGGTCGATGAGGATGAAGGCGCCGGTGCCCTTGCAGCGTTCGTAGGGGTCGAACGCCAGGGGGGCGTTGAAGGCCAGCTCGCACAGGCCGATCTCGTTCATGGCCAGCTGCTCGGCCGGGGCTTCCTCCAGGGTGTTGACGTCGGTGCGGTGGAGGATGCGCGACACCGAGCCGGTGACGGTGCGGGTCGTCTGCTTGATGTAATACTGCCGGCCGGGCACCAAGGGTTTTTCCGCCATCCAGACGATGTGGGCGCGGCAACGGTCGGCCACGTGGGGCAAGTTGTCCGCGTGGACGATCATGTCGCCGCGGCTGACGTCGATTTCGTCTTCCAGGGTAAGGGTGACGGCCATCGGCGGGAAGGCCTCATCCAGATTGCCGTCGTAGGTGACGATTTCCTTGACCTTGCTTTTCTGCCCCGAGGGCAGCACGGTGATCTCGTCGCCGGGGTGGACGATGCCCCCGGCGAGGGTGCCGCTGAAACCGCGGAAATCCGGATGGGGGCGGTTGACGTACTGGACCGGAAAGCGAAAGTCCTCGAGGTTGCGGTCCCTGGCGATCTCGACCGTTTCCAGCACCTCCAGCAGGGTGGGGCCGGTGTACCAGGGCATGTTGGCGCTGGGATTGACCACGTTGTCGCCCTTGAGGGCCGAGACCGGGATGAAGCGGACGTCGGAGAGCTCGAGGCGCTCGGCCAGCTTGAGGTAGTCGGCGCGGATGCGGTCGAAGACCTTTTGATCCCAGCCCATCAGGTCCATCTTGTTGATGGCGACGACGATTTGCTTGATTCCGAGCAGGGAGACGATGAAGCTGTGGCGCCGGGTCTGGGTCAGCACCCCCTTGCGGGCGTCGATGAGGATCACCGCCAGCTCGCAGGTGGAGGCGCCGGTGGCCATGTTGCGGGTGTACTGCTCGTGGCCGGGGGTGTCGGCGATGATGAACTTGCGCTTGTCGGTGGAGAAGTAACGGTAGGCCACGTCGATGGTGATGCCCTGTTCGCGCTCGGCCTGGAGGCCGTCCACCAGCAGGGCCAGATCCAGCTCCTCGCCGGTGGTGCCCATGCGCTCGCTGTCTTTCTTCAGGCTTTTGAGCTGGTCCTCGTAGATCATCTGGGTGTCGTGGAGGAGGCGGCCGATGAGGGTGCTCTTGCCGTCGTCCACGCTGCCGCAGGTGAGGAAGCGCAGCAGTTCCTTGTCCTGGTGCTGGCGCAGGTAGGATTCGATGTCGGTTTCGATGAGGGATTCGGTGGCCATGTTCAATGCTTCGATATCTCGTGTTGCTTGATCGGAATCACGCAAGGGGGCAGGGTTCCGGGTATTCGTCCAGGGGGACGCTGTCAATCCATCCCTGGACGCTCGGTACTCGGCCGTCCAGGCCGAGTACGCCCCCTGGATGAATACCCGAAACCCTTACATATACCCTAATCAGAAGTAACCTTCCCGTTTCTTGTCTTCCATGGAGCCGGCCTGGTCGTGGTCGATCAGCCGCCCCTGGCGCTCGGAGGTTTTGGCCAGCAGCATTTCCTGGATGATCTCCGGCAGGGTGGCGGCGCTGGATTCGATGGCGCCGGTGAGGGGATAGCAGCCCAGGGTGCGGAAGCGGACCATTTTCATCTGCGGTTCCTCCCCGGGTTCCAGGCGCATCCGCTCGTCGTCCACCATGATCCAGGTGTCCTCGCGCTCGACCACCGGCCGCTCCTTGGCGAAATACAGGGGGACGATGGGAATGTTCTCCAGATAGATGTAGAGCCACACGTCCAGCTCGGTCCAGTTGGAGAGGGGGAAGACGCGGATGCTCTCACCCTTGTTGTGGCGGCCGTTGTAGAGGTTCCACAGCTCCGGGCGCTGGTTCTTGGGATCCCAGCGGTGGTGGCGGTCGCGGAAGGAGTAGACCCGTTCCTTAGCGCGGGACTTTTCCTCGTCGCGCCGGGCCCCGCCGAAGGCGGCGTCGAAGCCGTATTTGTCCAGGGCCTGCTTGAGCCCTTCGGTCTTCCACAGGTCGGTGTGCTTCTTGCTGCCGTGGTCGAAGGGGTTGATCCCCAGGGCCTCGGCTTCCGGGTTGTGGTAGACGATGAGGTCGAACTCCTTGGCCACCTCGTCGCGCAGCTGGTACATCTCCCGGAACTTCCAGGTGGTGTCCACGTGCAGCAGGGGGAACGGCGGTTTGCCGGGGTAGAAGGCCTTTCTGGCCAGATGGAGCATGACCGAGGAATCCTTGCCGATGGAGTAGAGCATCACCGGGTTGTCGAATTCGGCGGCCACTTCCCGGATGATGTGGATGCTTTCGGCTTCCAGTTCCTTGAGATGGGAGAGCTTGTAATCGCGCATGGCTGGACAGTCGTTTTCCAAATTGATGAATTATAGCTGCTTCTGCCCGGTATTTTGCGATGGATTTCTGTCGGGGGCTGGGTGTATCTTAGGTGGCGTTCAGATTTTTGGTTCAAGCCTTAAGGAGCGGATGGATGAAAGAAGAAAAACTGCGCAAGTTCGAACAAGTCAGGGATGTGCTGGAGTACGGAAAGTTCCTCCACGAGGAAATGAAGGCGCTGGCCGAACGCATTGAGGACCAGGAGCAGAGCAAACGGCTCAAGCTGCTGCTCGACTATCTCAAGCGCCACGAGGACGATCTGGCCGAGAGCCTGGCGAAGTTCGAGGAAGAGACCCAGGAGCACATCCTCAACCTGTGGCTGCCCTATCCCCCTACCCCCGAACTGGAGAAGAAACTGCGGAACCTGAAAATCCACCCCAATATGTCGGTGGAGGAGATCGCCAAGCTGGTGCTCGAGTTCGAGGACGCCCTCATTGAATTGTACAAACAGGCCCTGAGCGAGATCGACGACGAGCACGTCCAGGAAGTGCTGCAGAACCTGGTGCAGCTGGAGGATGCGGAAAAGCGCCGCTTCGTCATGAATCTGGCGCGTTTCGAGGGCATCTGAAGGGACAAGGGCGGGTAACCCCGCCCTGTTTGCCCTTGGGGGCTGGCAGGCCCTTTCCGGTCCCTGTTTATCCGGCCTGGATGCGGTTGCGGATCAGTTCCTCGACCACGCCGGGATCGGCCAGGGTCGAGGTGTCGCCGAGATCGTCGATCTGCCCGGCGGCGATTTTGCGCAGGATGCGCCGCATGATCTTGCCCGAGCGGGTCTTGGGCAGGTCGCGGGCGAACTGGATCACGTCCGGCTTGGCGATGGGGCCGATGTCGCGGGAAACCTGTTCGCTCAGTTCCCGCTTCAGTTCCTCGCCCGGCTGCACGCCTTCCTTGAGAATGACGTAGGCGTAGATTCCCTGGCCCTTGACGTCGTGGGGGAAGCCCACCACGGCGGCCTCGGCCACGGCCGGATGCTCCACCAGGGCGCTTTCGATCTCCGCGGTTCCCAGACGGTGGCCGGAGACGTTGAGGACGTCGTCCACCCGGCCGGTGATCCAGAAATAGCCGTCCTCGTCGCGGCGGGCGCCGTCGCCGGTGAAGTAATAGCCGGGATAGAGCTTGAAGTAGGTCTCCAGAAAGCGCTGATGATTGCCGTAGAGGGTGCGGGCCTGGGCCGGCCATGAGCGTTTGATCGCCAGCACGCCCTCACCGGGGCCTTCGATTTCCTTGCCCTTGTCGTCGAGGATCACCGCTTCCACACCGAAGAAGGGCCATGCCGCCGACCCCGGTTTCAGGGGGGTGGCGCCCGGCAGGGGCGTGATCATGTGGCCGCCGGTTTCGGTCTGCCACCAGGTATCGACGATGGGGCAGCGTCCTTCGCCGACCACGTGGTAGTACCATTCCCAGGCTTCCGGATTGATGGGTTCGCCCACGCTGCCGAGAATCCGCAGGCTGCGCCGGGAGGTGCGTTTGACGTAGTCGTCCCCCAAACGCATCAGGGCGCGGATGGCGGTGGGGGCGGTGTAGAAGATGTTGACCTGGTGCTTGTCCACCACCTGCCAGAAGCGGTCCGGTTCCGGCCAGGTGGGCACCCCTTCGAACATCAGGGTGATGCCGCCGTTGGCCAAGGGGCCGTAGACCAGATAGGTGTGCCCGGTGACCCAGCCGACATCGGCGGTGCACCAGTAGATTTCGCCATCGTGATAGTCGAAGACGTAGCGGTGGGTCATGGCGGCATACACCATGTAGCCGCCGGTGGTGTGCACTACGCCCTTGGGCTTGCCGGTGGAGCCGGAGGTGTAGAGGATGAACAGCGGGTCTTCGGCTTCCATGCTTTCGGGGGGGCAGTCCTCCGCCGCTGCGGCCACCGCCTCGTGGTACCAGACGTCGCGGCCCTCGGTCCAGCCGATCTTCCCGCCGCTGCGGCGGACCACGAGAACGCTGCGGACGCCGGGACATTCGCGGAGCGCCTGGTCGGCGTTGGCCTTAAGGGGGACGTGCTTGCCGCCCCGCAGCCCTTCGTCGGCGGTGATCAGCAGCCGGCAGTCGGCATCGAGAATGCGGTCGCGCAGGGCTTCGGCGGAAAAGCCGCCGAACACCACCGAATGGATGGCGCCGATGCGGGCGCAGGCGAGCATGGCGACCGCCGCCTCGGGGATCATGGGCAGGTAGATGCAGACCCGGTCGCCTTTGCCGATGCCTTGGTTTTTGAGCACGTTGGCGAGGCGGCACACCTGCGCGTGCAGTTCCCGGTAAGTGAAGCGTTGGCTGACCGCAGGATTGTCGCTCTCCCAGATGAGCGCGGTCTGGTCGCCGCGGCTGTCCAGATGGCGGTCCAGGCAGTTGACGCAGGCGTTGAGCCTCCCGCCCTCGAACCAGCGGATGTGGGCGCGCTGAAAATCCCAGTCGCAGACCCGCTCCCAGCGTCGCTCCCAGGTGATGAAGCGCTGCGCCTGTTCGGCCCAGAACGCCTCGGGTTCCTGCAGTGAGCGCGCGTACAGCGTCCGGTAGCCTTCCGCGTCGATGTGGGCGCGGGCGGCGATCTCCGGCGGGACAGGGTAGACCTTCTCGTGGGGCATGGGTTGTTCTCCCGGTTTCTTCAAGGCATGGCGGGCATTATAGCCAGCCGGCGCCGTTTTGGCAGATGCTGCGGGCGCCAGTGGGAAACGGCCCAGGCGAGCAGCTCCCCGACCGGGGCGCCGCCGAGGGCTGCCGGCGGGTCCTGTCCCAGCCAGGTGAGCAGTTGCAACAGGACCGCTTCCGGCCGGTCCGCCGTGACCGGCGGGGCGCCGTTCTGCTTGCTGAGCTTGCGCCCCCGGGTATCCACCAGCACCGGAATGTGGCAGTAGGCGGGGGTGGGCAGGCCGAGCAGGGGTTGCAGGTAAATCTGTCTCGGCGTGGCTTCCAGCAGGTCGGCACCGCGCAGCACTTCCGTGACTCCCAGATCCGCGTCGTCCATGACCACCGCCAGCTGATAGGCGTGCAGGCCGTCGCGGCGGCGGACGATGAAGTCGCCGCAGGTCTGCGGCAGGTGCACGCGGAATTCCCCCTGGAGCAGGTCGTGGAAGACCACCGGGGTGTCGTCAACCCGGACCCGCAGCGCATGGGGCTGATCGGATGGGATCTGGCGGCCGCGGCAGCGGCCGGGATATACCGGGCCGTCCTGCCTGAGGATCTTGCGGGTGCAGACGCAGCGGTAGAGGTATCCCCGGCGCTCCAGCTGCGTCAGGGCGGCTTGGTAGCGTTCAAGCCGCTGGCTTTGATAGACCACCGGGCCGTCCCAGTGCAGGCCGAAACGCTCCAGCGTGCGCAGGATTTCGCTATCGGCTCCGGGCAGGCAGCGGGGGGTGTCGAGATCGTCGATGCGGACATGCCATTCCCCGCCGCGGGCGCGGGCCTGGAGGAAACCTGCCAGCGCGGTCAGCAGCGAGCCAAGGTGAAGCGGCCCGGTGGGGGCGGGGGCAAAACGGCCGCGGTAAGCCGCCTGCATGAAAGGTCAGCCGCCCTGTTGTTTCTCCCGCAGTTCGTCCAGGGTCTTGCAGTCGATGCACTGGGTGGCGGTGGGTCGGGCCTCGAGGCGGCGCAGGCCGATCTCCACCCCGCAGGTTTCGCAATAGCCGTAATCGCCGGTCTCGATGCGCTCCAGGGCTTCGTCGATCTTCTTGATGAGCTTGCGCTCGCGGTCGCGGGTGCGCAGCTCCAGGCTGAATTCCGATTCCTGGGTGGCGCGGTCGGTGGGGTCGGGGAAGTTGGCGGCGTCGTCCTGCATGTGGTGCAGGGTCCGGTCCACTTCCTTCATCAGCTCGGTCTTCCAGTCGATGAGGATCTTGCGGAAGTGCTCGAGCTGTTCCGGGCTCATGTATTCCTCCCCTTCCTTGGGCTGGTAAGGTTCGAAGCTGTAGGGTCTGATCTTGGTTTCCGCCATGGGGTCGGTCCTCGGATTTCGAAAGGCGCCAATTGATAGCAGATGCTTTGCGTTGGCGCAATCTTTTTTGGCTATAATAGGCGCTTATTCGAAAGCGGGCACCCCGGGAGAGTTCCCTTGCTGCGACAGGCACGCCGCGCCGGGCGGATTTCCCCCTTCCACGTGATGGAACTGCTGGCCAAGGCCAGGGAGTTGGAAGCCCGGGGACGCGACATCGTCCATCTGGAGATCGGCGAGCCGGATTTTCCCACCCCCGCACCCATCGTCGCCGCCGGGCAGGCAGCCCTCGCCGAAGGGGACGTCCGCTATACCACCGCCGCCGGTCTGATGCCGCTGCGGGAGGCGCTGGCGGCCTACTATCATGAGCGCTACGGTGTGGCGGTCTCTCCCGGGCGGATCTTTCTGACCCCCGGCGCTTCGGGTGCCTGTCTGCTGGCTTTGGAGTTGGCCCTCGACGTCGGTGACGAGGTGCTCGTCAGCGATCCGGGCTATCCCTGCAACCGCCATTTCGTGCAGATGGTAGGCGGGCGGCCGCGGCCGCTGGCGGTGGGGGAGGACAGCGACTTCCACCTCGAGGCAGCGCAGGTGGCGGCCGCCTGGTCCCCGGCCACCCGCGGCGTGTGGATCACCTCCCCCGGCAATCCCACCGGCAGCGTCATCCCCGCCGGGCGTCTGGCGGCGTTGTGGGAGGTGGTGGAAGCGCGCGGCGGCTTCCTGCTGGCCGACGAGATCTACCACGGCCTGGAGTACGGCTGCCGCTGTACCTCCGCCCTGGAAGTGAGCGACCGGGTGCTGGTGGTCAACAGTTTCTCCAAATACTTCGGTATGACCGGCTGGCGGCTGGGGTGGCTGATCGTCCCGCCCGGCTGGGAGGCGGCGGCGGAACGTCTGACCCAGAATCTCTTCATCGCTGCCCCCATGCACTCCCAGCGTGCCGCCCTGGCGGCGTTCGTTCCGGAAACCCGGGCGGAGCTGGAACGCCGCCGCCAGATCTTCGCCGCCCGCGGCCGCTATCTTTACCAGGCCTTGACCGGGCTCGGCTTCCGGATCGCCTCCCCGCCCCAGGGGGCGTTCTATCTCTATGCCGACTGCAGCGCCTTCACCGCAGACAGTGAGAAGCTCGCTTCCGCCCTGCTGGACGAAGCGGGCGTGGCGGTGACACCGGGGTGCGACTTCGGCCGCCACCGCGCGGCGCGGTATCTGCGCTTCGCCTATACGGCCGACGAGGCCCGCCTGGCCGAGGGCGTGCGCCGCCTGGCCGCCTTGCTGGGAGATGCATCCGGAGGACAGTTTTCATCGGTTAATTTTCCTGGCTAATATCCCGAATGCGCGGCCTTTTTGCTAAGCTAAAAAACGACGACCCCGAACCGCGGTACCGAGGAGACCGTTGTGGAAACCAAAATTTATAACCGTTTGCGACTGCTGCTTGCCATCCTGGCGTTGTTTCTTTCACTCAGCGCCTGTACCAGCTACCCGCCACTGAACCCCCACGCTGAGCCGCCGGCCGATTACACCTACATCATCGGTCCCGGCGATTCCCTGGAGATGTTCGTGTGGGGCAACCCCGAGATCAGTCGTACTGTGGTGGTACGACCCGACGGCAAGATTTCCGCCCCCCTGGTGGAGGAGCTGCCGGCCACCGGAAAGACGCCGTACCAGCTCGCCCGCGACATCGAGAAGGAGCTGTCCCGCTACATCCGCAATCCGCTGGTGACGGTGATCGTCTCCGGTTTCGTCGGCCCCTACAGCGAGCAGATCCGGGTGGTCGGGGAGGCGGCCAATCCCCAGGCGGTTCCCTACCGCGAGCACATGACCCTGCTCGATCTGATGATCGCCGTCGGCGGGGTCACCGAGTTCGCCGCCGGCAACCGGGCGGTGGTGATCCGCAGGATCAACGGAGAACAGCGCCAGTTCCGGGTGCGTATCGATGATCTTCTGAAGGACGGGGACATCTCCGCCAACGTCGACATGCTCCCCGGCGACATCCTCATCATTCCCGAAGCGTTCTTCTGAGGTCAAGCAATGCACGAACTTCTGCAACAGGCACTGGGTTATCTCAAAGTCGCCAGCCGCTACAAGTGGTGGGGGGTGGCGACTGCCTGGGTGGTCTGTCTGGCCGGCTGGGCCTTCGTGTCGCAGATGCCCGACCAGTACCGTGCCGAGGCCAAGGTCTATGTGGATACCCGCTCGGTGCTGCGCCCCCTGCTGCACGGGCTGACGATCCAGCCTGACGTCAACGGTCAGGTGCGATTGATGACCCGGCTGCTGTTCACCCGTCCCAACCTGGAGAAGATCGCCCGCATGAGCGATCTGGATCTGGCGGCCAAGGACGAGGAGACGATGGAGGCGCTCATCAATCGCCTCAAAGGCAGCTTGGCTATCGAGAGTGCCCGGCGTACCAACATTTTCACCCTGAGCGCCGACGATGCCGATCCCCAGGTGGCCAAGCGTCTGGTGCAGTCCATGCTGACGGTGTTCGTGGAGGAGGCGCTGGGGGAGACCCGGCGCGATTCCGACAGCGCCCAGCGCTTCCTGGAACAGCAGATTCGCGAATACGAACACCGCCTGCGGGCGGCGGAGAAGGCCATCGAGGATTTCAAACGCAAGAATTACGGCCTCCTGCCGGGGCAGGGGGGTGACCTCTATTCAGGGCTCAAGGCTGTTCACGAGCAGCTGGAGGAAGCCAAGCTGGCCTTGCAGGAGGCGGTCAACCGCCGCAACGAGATCGCCCGCCAGCTCGAGGACGAGGAGCCCATGTTCGCCGAGTTCGGCGCGGGGCAATCCCTGAGTCCGCTGGAGACCCGGATCCAGGAACTGCAGGCCCGTCTCGACGACCTGCTGCTGCGCTACACCGACAAACATCCGGAAGTCATCACCCTCAGGCGCCACATCGCCCAGCTTCGCAAGCAGCAGGAGCAGGAAATGGCCGCCGGAGACGAAGGGGAGACGGAGGACTTCCTCGGGGGCGGCGGGGAGGCCAACCCGGTGTTCCAGCAGATGAAGATCACTCTCAGCGAGGCGGACGCCAACGTGGCTTCCCTGCAGGCGCGGGTCAAGGCCTACGAGAAGAAGATCCAGACCATCAAGGAGCAGATGGACGCCCGACTGCGGGTGGAGACCGAGCTGAAGAACCTCAACCGCGACTACGGTACCGTCAAGCAAAACTATGAAGCTTTGCTGAAGCGGAGGGAGCAGGCGCGGCTGTCGGAAAGCGTGGAACAGAACACCGACACGGTCAAGTTCCGCGTCGTTGATCCGCCCCAGGTGCCCTCCAAACCTTCGGCCCCCAACCGCATCCTGCTGTCGGCGGCGGTGTTGTTCACGGGCTTCATCGCCGGTTTTGTCCTGACCATCTTGCTGGTGCTGCTGCGGCCGACCTTTATCACCGTGCAGCAGCTGCGGGAAATCGTCGGCCTGCCAGTGTTGGGTTCGGTTTCCATGAACTGGGTTCCCGCCATCCGCCGCAGGAAATGGCGTGAATTACTGCAGTTCTGTGCCGCCTGCGCCGGGCTGGTGATCGTGTTCGCGGTACTGGTGGTCCTGGAGGTCAGGGGCGTCAATCTCTATTCCCTCAACGTATGAAGCAGGTGGATGGCGTGAGTATCATCGAAAAGGCTCTGGAAAAACAGGGTGGCCTCCCCCCGGAACCGGCCGCGTTCGAAGCCGCAACAGACGGGCCTGCATCCGAACCGGCCAAACCTTCGCCGCAGGTTTCCAAAAAACCCCAGATCATAGTCAACCGGGAACGGCTGCAGGAACGGGGTATGCTGGCACCGGACGCCGCCAGTGGCCAGCTGGTGGAGGAATACCGGATGATCAAACGCCCCCTTCTGATGAACGCCTTCGGGGAGGGGGCGGAGGTCATCCCCCACGCCAACCTGATTCTGGTCACCAGCAGCCTGCCCGGCGAGGGCAAGACCTTCACCGCGGTCAACCTGGCTCTGAGTATCGCCGCCGAGCGGGACAAGACCGTGCTGCTGGTTGATGCCGACGTGATCAAGCCGGCCACCTCGCGTCTGTTCGACGCCCACGAGCGGCCGGGGCTGATCGACGTGCTGGAACGGGAAAAGCCGTTGGCGGATGTGCTGCTGCGCACCGACATTCCCAAGCTGACGCTGCTGCCGGCCGGCCGGCAGCATAGCCATGCCACCGAACTGCTCGCCAGCGAGGAGATGCAGCGCCTGGCGCGGGAAATCTCCCAGCGCTATCCTGACCGGGTGGTGATCTTCGATTCGCCCCCGCTGCTGGCCACAACCCAGGCTAGCGTGCTCGCCACCCACGTGGGTCAGGTGGTCCTGGTGGTGGAGGCCGAATCGACGCCCCAGTACATCGTCAAGGAGGCAGCGGATATGCTGAACACCTGCGAGGTGGTGGGATGCGTGCTCAACAAGACCCAGCAGGGCTTCGGGCTGGGTTACTACGCGTATTACGGCTACAAATACTATAACTACGGCGAATGAGCACGCATGGAACGCATCCGTTGGAAATGGCTGCCGGTATTGCTGTTGATGGGATTGGAAACCGCCGAGGCCGCCCGCTGGCAGATTTCCCCTTATCTGACTGTGCGTCAGACCTATAGCGACAACATCAATTTGGAACCCGGCAGCGGGGAAAGTGCCTGGGTGACGGAGGCCAATCCCGGGATTTCCATTGCCAACCGCCGCAGCAGTGGAGGCGGTGGCTTCGGCGGCGGTGGCTTCGGTGGCGGTGGCTTCGGTGGCGGTGGCTTCGGTGGCGGTGGCTTCGGTGGCGGTGGCTTCGGTGGCGGTGGCTTCGGTGGCGGCGGCTTCGGTGGCGGTGGCTTCGGTGGCGGTGGCTTCGGTGGCGGTGGCTTCGGTGGCGGTGGCTTCGGTGGCGGCGGCTTCGGTGGCGGCGGCTTCGGTGGCGGCGGCTTCGGTGGCGGCGGCTTCGGTGGCGGCGGCTTCGGTGGCGGCGGCAGAAATACCGTTCCGGGGCGGTTGCTGCTCAACCTCAACTATCGCATGCAGAACATCTTTTCCTCTCAGGAAGGACGTGGCTACGACCTGCGTCACCAGCTTCAGGGCAATGCCGTGGCCGAACTGATCGAAAACTCGGTGTTTCTCGATGCCAGGGCCGGAGCCGGTCAGACCCTGGTCAACCCCCAGGGACGACAGGTTGCCGACAACATCGCCAACGTGGGCAACCGGGCCAACTTTTACACCTTCGGCCTCAGTCCCTACTGGCTGCCCCATCTGGGAGGCTACGCTGACGGCCAAGTGCGGCTGGGCTATTTCTACGTCACCACCTCCGGCCGCAGTGCTTCGGCGACCCATACTTACAACCAGTCAGTCTTTCTGCGCAGCGGCAAACGCTTCAACATCCTTACCTGGAATCTGGGCTTCACCAACCAGCGCCAGACGCGCAGTGGCGGCGACGACGTGGTGTTCCGCAGCGGCATCGCCCGGTTGAACTATCGTTGGACCCGCACCTTCAGCACCTTCGTCCAGGGCGGTTTCAGTGACAACGATTTCCGGTCCAACACCAATACCAGTAACAACGGCCTTTTCTACACTGTGGGTGCCACCTGGACGCCAAGCCGTTATTTGAGCCTTTCCGCCGGCGGCGGGCGCAACAGCTTCGTCACCATCACGATGCAGCCTACCCGCCGCACCACACTGCAGGGAAGCTACCGCCGTAACAACGTGGGGGCGCTCACCGGTAACGTGTTCCTCGGGTTGCTTCAGCACCGTACCCGCCGCACGGTCTGGCAGGCCAGTTACACCGAATCGGTCACCACGACGCAGACGGTGTTGGCCCAGCAACAGATTTTCCAGGTGGTCGATGCCTTCGGCAATCCGGTTGTCAACCCGGTCGATCAGCAACCGGTGGTGGTGGCTGTCGATCTACCCCGGCTGGTGGACGAAGTGTTCGTGCGTCGGCGCGGCGAGCTTTCCTTCAGCGCCAACACGGCGAAAACCACCCTCGGCGTCCGTGCCTATGTGGCGAAGCGCAATTTCCAGGTCAGCCGCAACGAGTCCAAGGTCTTCGGCCTGTCCGGCAACTGGAACTGGCGCTGGGGCGCCAAGACCTCCGCGGTGCTGCGGGGTACCTGGCAGCGTTCCAAGTTCGACGGCAGCCGGAATGGTCAGGGGACGACCAACATTTTCTGGACCGCCTCAGCGAGGCTAACCCGGCGGTTGGGCGACAAAGTCAACGCGTATCTGGAGTACCGCCACCAGCAGCAGTCCTCGGACGGCACCACCGGCGTGGATTACCGGGAAAACCGCGCCATCGCCGCCATCAACATGAGATTTTGACCATGTACACCCAATTTTTCCGTCTGAGTAAAAAGCCTTTTCAACTGACCCCCGGATCCGGAATTCTTCTTCAACAGCCCGGTTCACAAACGGGCCCTGGCCTATCTGCGCTACGGTCTGGCCCAGGGGGAGGGGTTCGTGATCGTCACGGGGATGCCAGGGACGGGCAAGACCCTGCTGGTCAAAGCCCTGCTCGCCTCCCTGCGCCAGGAAAACATCGTCGCCGGGGTGATGGTGACCTCCCAAGTGGGTGCCGAAGACACCCTGCGGATCATCTCCGCCACCTTCGGGCTGGCCTACGACGGCGACGACAAGGCCACCCTGCTGCGCAATCTCGAACGCTTCTTCAAGGAAAAGACACGGGAAGGCAAACGGGTCCTGCTGGTGGTGGACGAGGCCCAGAACCTTCCCCTCCAGTCCCTGGAGGAGCTGCGCATGCTGTCGAATTTCGAGGTCAACGGCCGGCCCCTGTTCCAGGCCTTTCTGCTGGGGCAGGACGAATTCCGCCTCGCGCTCGAGAGCGATGCCCTGACCCAGGTGCGCCAGCGGGTGATCGCCACCTACCACCTGCGTCCCCTGACCCTGGAGGAAACCCGTGCCTATATCCTTCACCGCCTGAAGCTGGCCGGCTGGCAGCAGGATCCGCGTTTCAACGAAGCGGCCTTCGAGGAGATCCACAGCTTCACCAAAGGCATCCCCCGGGTCGTCAACTCCCTATGTGACCGGCTGTTGCTGTTCGCCTACCTGGAGGAGCGGCACGACATCGACGCCCAGGTAGTGCAGACGGTGGTCGAGGAAATCCGCGAAGAAGCCCCCGCCGGCGAAAGCCCGCCGACAACGCAGGAGGCCGGCACGGCGGACACCCCGGCGTTGACCCGGATCGTCAACAGCGCCAGCCAGGGAGGACTGGTGGAGCATTTGGAGCGGCGCATCGAAAAGCTCGAGTCCCGGGTGGCGGAACTGCAGAGCCTGCTGCAGCGGGAACGGGCCCTGCTGCGCAAGGCGATCCTGCTCCAGCTCGATATGGACGAGGTCTATGCCGTCGATCTCGCCGGACCCGAGCGGAAAACGCCGGCAAAGGCCGAAAACAACCCAACCGAGAAAGGTACGGTTGGGGGAGAAGCATGACCGCCACCATTCTCTGTGTCGTCGGGGCACGCCCCAACTTCATGAAAATCGCCCCGATCCACGCCCAACTGCGCCGCAGCGGCAAGCTGCGTCCGTTTCTGGTCCATACCGGCCAGCATTACGATGCGGCGATGAAGGATGCCTTTTTCACCCAGCTCGGCATCCCCGAACCGGATGTCGATCTGGGCGTGGGATCGGGAAGCCATGCCTGGCAGACAGCCCAGATCATGCAACGCTTCGAACCAGTGCTCGACGAAGCCGCCCCCGAGGCGGTGCTGGTGGTGGGGGACGTCAATTCCACCATCGCCTGCGGCCTGGTCGCCGCCAAGAAGCAGATTCCCCTGATCCACGTCGAGGCCGGCCTGCGCAGCCGGGACCGCACCATGCCGGAGGAAATCAACCGGGTGCTGACCGATCAGATCTCCGACCTGCTGTTCACCACCGAACGCTCGGCCAGGGACAATCTGACCGCCGAAGGCATCGATCCGTCCCGTATCCATTTCGTCGGCAACGTCATGATCGACGCCCTCCGGGCCCAGCTCGAACGGGCGATGCCAGCGGCGCAGACCCTGCAACGCCACGGGCGCGCCTTGCCGCCCCAGTACGGGGTGGTAACCCTGCACCGGCCGGCGAACGTGGATGACCCGGACGTGCTGGCGCGGCTGCTGAACGTGCTTGCGGAAATCGGCCGGCGCCTGCCGCTGGTCTTCCCCTGCCATCCGCGGACGTTGCAGAAGATCGAGGCGTTCGGACTCCAGGATATGGTGGAAGGCCCCGCCATCACCCTGCTGCCGCCCCTGGGTTATCTGGAGATGCTGGGGCTGGTGAAGGATGCCCGCCTGGTGCTGACTGATTCCGGCGGCCTGCAGGAGGAGACCACCGCCCTGGGGATTCCCTGTATCACCCTGCGCGACAACACCGAACGGCCCATCACCGTCACCGAAGGCACCAACACTCTCGCCGGCCGCGACCCTGAACGCATCCGCCGCTGCGCCGACGAGGTGCTTGCCGGCGGCGGCAAGCGGGGCCGGGTGCCGGAACTGTGGGACGGGCGCGCCGCCGAACGCATCGTTACGATTCTGGAGCGGCACTGGGGATGACGCCGACCAACGCCATGAGCGTAGACGTGGAGGACTACTTCCAGGTCTCCGCTTTCGAGCCGCATATCGACCGCCGGGACTGGGACCGCTGGCCCCACCGGGTCCAGGCCAACACCGAGCGGGTGCTGGCCCTGTTCGACGAGGCCGGAATCAAGGCGACTTTCTTCACCCTCGGCTGGGTGGCCGAACGCTATCCGGGGCTGATCCGTGAGATCGTGGCCGCCGGGCACGAACTGGCCTGTCACGGTTACGACCACCGCCGTGCCACCGAGCAGACCCCGGAAGCCTTCCGTGAGGATGTCACCCGCGCCAAGAAACTGCTCGAGGACACCGGCGGGGTGGCGGTGATCGGCTACCGGGCTGCGAGCTACTCCATCGGCCGCGACAACCTCTGGGCCCTGGAGATTCTGCAGCAGGTCGGATTCCGCTACAGTTCCAGCATCTATCCGGTCAAACACGACCTTTACGGCATGCCCGAGGCGCCGCGCTTCGCCTTCCGCCCCGAGACGGCCTCGCAGCTGCTGGAAATCCCTATCACTACCTGTGATTTTCTCGGCAGACGCTGGCCCTGCGGCGGCGGGGGGTTCTTCCGCTTGTATCCGTATGCCTTCAGCCGCTGGCAATTGCGTCGGGTGAACCGCGAAGGTCAGTCGGCGATCTTCTACTTCCATCCCTGGGAGATCGATCCCGGCCAGCCGAGGCCCCAAGGGCTGGGGCTCAAGACCCGGGTGCGCCACTATCTCAACCTCGGACGGATGGAATCCCGTCTCCGCCGCCTGCTGCAGGACTTTGCCTGGGACACCGTTGCCAATGTCTTTCTGAATCGGGCCGCCTATGCGAATTGAACCGTTGACCCCGTCGGAAGCCGGGCGCTGGGACGCCTATGTGGAAAACCACCCGGAAGGGACTTTCTTCCATCTAAGCGGCTGGCAGGCGGTGCTGGAGGATTCCCTGGGCCACCGCACCCACTATCGTTATGTCGAGGACGAAGGGAAGATCGTCGGGATTCTGCCGCTGGGCCACATCGCCAGCCGGCTGTTCGCCAACGCCCTGATCTCCACTCCCTTCTGCGTCTACGGCGGCGCCCTGGCCGATGACGATTCAATCAGGGAACGGCTGGAACGGGAGGCGCTGCGGCAGGCCCAGGCGCTCGGCGTCGACTATCTGGAATGGCGTTTGCGCCGCCCTTCGGACAGGGCCAGACCGACCAAGGATCTCTACGTCACCTTCCGCAAGGCACTCGATCCCGACCCGGAGGCCAACCTCAAGGCAGTGCCGCGCAAGCAGCGGGCGATGATCCGCAAGGGCATCAAGGCGGGGCTGACCTCGGTGATTGATGACGGCATCGACCGTCTGTACGAGGTTTATGCCGAAAGCGTGCGCAACCTGGGCACGCCGGTTTTCCCAAAAGGCTATTTCCGGGCTTTGAAGGAGACCTTCGGCGACCGCTGCGAAATCCTGATTGTGGAACACCAGGGCCGGCCGGTGGCCGGGGTGATGAGCTTCTACTTCCGCGACGAGGTGCTGCCCTATTACGGCGGCGGCACCGCCGAGGCGCGTCACCTGTACGCCAACGACTTCATGTACTGGGAGGTCATGCGCCGGGCGGTGGAAAAGGGGATCCGGGTGTTCGACTACGGCCGCAGCAAGAAGGGCACCGGCTCCTACCGCTTCAAGAAGCACTGGGGTTTCGAGCCCGAGCCGCTGTACTACGAGTTCGATCTGGTGCGCGCCCGGGAAATGCCCGACATCAATCCCCTCAATCCCAAGTATCAGCTGTTCATCCGCGCCTGGCGGAGGCTGCCGCTGCCGCTGAGCAAGCTGATCGGTCCCTGGCTGGCGCGCGATCTGGGCTGATGGCCAAGGTTCTGTTTCTCGCCCACCGGATTCCCTATCCCCCCAACAAGGGGGACAAGATCCGCTCGTTCCACTGGCTCAAGGCCCTGTCGCAACGGCACCGGCTGTGGCTGGGCACCTTCGTGGACGACGCGGCCGACTGGGCCCACGCCGACGCGCTGCGCGACTACTGCGAGGAGGCGCTGCTGCTGCCCCTGTCTCCCGGCCCGGCCAGGCTGCGCAGCCTGAAGGGGCTGGCGACGGGCGATCCTTTGACCCTGCCGTACTACGCCAACGCCAGGCTGCGGCGCTGGGCCGGAGAGTTGGTGGCCCGCGGCGCGGTCGACACCGTCTTCGTGTTCTCCTCGGCGATGGCGCAGTTCGTCGATGCCGGCTGCCCGGTGAAAAAGCTCATCGATTTCGTCGATGTCGATTCGGACAAGTGGCGCCAGTACGCCCGCCGCAAGCCTTTCTGGAGCCGCTGGATCTATCGCCGCGAGGCGGAAAAGCTGCTCGCCTACGACCGCCGGGTGGCCCGCGACTTCGACCTGTCCCTGTTCGTTTCCGAGGCCGAGGCGGAGCTGTTCCGCCGCTTGGCGCCCGAGGCGGCGGAGAAGGTGGATTTCGTCGAGAACGGCGTCGATCTGGCCTACTTTCGGGGCGGCAGGGAGTTTCCCAATCCCTACCGGCCCGGCGAGCAGGCGCTGGTGTTCACCGGAGCGATGGACTACTGGCCCAACATCGACGCGGTGCGCTGGTTCGCCGACCAGGTCTTTCCCCGCATCCTGCAGCATCACGTGGAGGCCCGCTTCTATATCGTCGGCGCCCGTCCGACCGAGGCGGTACGCCTTTTGGGGCGGCGCGAGGGAATCGTCGTCACCGGGCAGGTGGCCGACATCCGCCCTTATCTGGCCCACGCCCGGCTGGCAGTCGCGCCGCTGCGGGTGGCCCGGGGGATTCAGAACAAGGTGCTCGAGGCCATGGCGATGGCCAAATCCCTGCTCGCCTCTCCCCAGGCCCTTGACGGACTGGCGGTGGAGGAGGGGCTCGACCTGGAAGTGACCGAAGACCCGGGGACCATGGCCACACGGGTGGCCGAGGCCCTGGAAAATCCGGACTTTCTGCCCCGCTTTTCCCAGGTCAATCGCCGTTTCGTGGAAAAGCGCTATAGTTGGGACAGGCATATCGAAAAACTGCACATGCTGCTGGAGAGGTGACCGTCTTGCCGTCATTCGCCGCGGATCCCTGGAAATCCGCTCTCCTCCTGCTGGCGCTGGTCCTGGCCGCCCTGTTCGCGCTGTACTGGCAGACCTTCGCCTCGATGGTGGCCATCTGGGAGCGTTCGGAGACCTTCACCCACGGTTTCCTGATCTTCCCCATCAGTCTGTGGTTGATCTGGCGCCGGCGCGACCGTCTGCGGCAGCTGCAGCCCCGTCCCGACTGGCGTGCCGTGCCGGTGCTGGCGCTGTTCGGTCTTGGCTGGCTGACGGCGCGGGTGGTGGACGTGCTGGTAGTGCAGCAGCTGGCTTTCGTGGCCATGCTGATCGTGGCAGTATGGGCGGTGCTTGGCTGGCGGCTGGTCTGGGAGATAGCCTTCCCGCTGGGTTTCCTGTTCTTCGCCGTGCCCATGGGGGAGTTCCTGATTCCCCCGCTGATGAACTTCACCGCCGACTTCACCGTGGCGATGATCCGCCTGGTGGGGATTCCGGTTTATCGGGAAGGGACATTCTTCAGTATCCCCTCCGGGGACTGGTCGGTGGTGGAGGGCTGCAGCGGCATCCGTTACCTGATCGCCTCGATCACCCTGGGCTGCCTCTACGCCTATCTCAACTACCGCAGCCTGGGGCGGCGGCTGGCCTTCATCGCCCTGGCGATGGTGTTTCCGGTCATCGCCAACGGCCTGCGGGCGTTCATGATCGTCATGATTGCCCATCTCAGCGACATGAAACTGGCGCTCGGGGTGGACCATTACATCTACGGCTGGGTGTTCTTTGGCCTGGTGATGCTGCTGATGTTCTGGATCGGCTCGTTCTGGCGGGAAACGCCGGAACAAGGAGATAACAAGCCTGCGGCCGTCCCTGCCATGGAGGCGGCGGGACGTTTCCGCTGGGGTTCGGCCCTCGGCGTCGCCGTGCTGGCTGCGGGCGTGGCGGCCGTCTGGCCGCTGCAGGCCGCCCGGATCCAGGCGTTGACGCTGGCGCGCACCGCGCCGGTGCAGCTGCAGTTGCCGGTGCGGATCGACGCCTGGGAGGCGGTGTCCGAGCCGCTGACTCCCTGGGAGCCCCGCTATCTCTATCCCGACGCCAAGCGCAGCGCGGTCTACAGCGACGGCCGTCACCGGGTCGCCGTCTACGTGCTCTACTACCGCACCCAGGCCCAGGGGCGGGAGCTGGTCAACTCCCAGAACATCCTCATCCCCCAGAAGCATCCGGTGTGGAAGATGCCCTGGGAGCATGATACGGCCGATTCGGTCGCCGGCTCGGTGCGCGAGGGGGTGCTGCAGTCCCATTTTGGTCAGAAGCTGCTGGTGTGGCGCTGGAACTGGGTCTCCGGCCGTTTCACCGTCAACGATCCTCTGGCCAAGGTTCTGGAGGCCCGGGACAAGCTCCTGGGCCGGCCCCGCGACGCGGCCGGGGTGGTGATGGCGGTGGAATACGAGGACGATCCGACCGAGGCCAGAACGGTGCTGCGGGCGTTCAGTCGCAGCGCCCTGCCGGCCATCGAGCGCAGCCTGGAGGAGAGCGAGCGCCATGGCGGCTGATCCTCCGCTCATCGTCCACGTCATCCACCGCCTTGGGGTCGGCGGCCTGGAGAATGGTCTGGTCAATCTGATCAACCATCTGCCGGAAGAGAAATTCCGCCACGCCATCGTCTGTCTCACCGAGGCCACCGACTTTCGCCACCGCATCCGTCGGGACGACGTGGCGATCTACGAAATGCACAGGCGGGAAGGCCAGGACCTGGGCTTGTACCGGCGCCTCTATCACTTGTTCCGCAGGCTGCGTCCCGCCATCGTCCACACCCGCAATCTGGCGACCCTGGAATGCCAGCTGCCGGCGTTTCTGGCCGGGGTGCCGGTGCGGATCCACGGCGAGCACGGCTGGGACGTCTTCGACCCCGAGGGCAACAGCCGCAAGTATCAGTGGCTGCGGCGCGCCTTCCGGCCCCTGGTCCACCGTTACATTCCCCTGTCCCGCCAACTGGAGGAGTACCTGATTGAGCGCATCGGGGTCCCCAGGGAGAAGGTCACCCGCATCTGCAACGGCGTCGATACGACCGTTTTCCATCCCCCGACTGAGGGGAGGGAACCGATTCCCGGCTGCCCCTTTACCGGCCCGGAACTGGTACTGATCGGCACCGTGGGGCGGATGCACGGGGTCAAGGACCAGACCACCCTGGCGCGGGCTTTCATTGAAATGCTGCAAGGGAATCCGGATCTGAAGCGAAGGGCGCGCCTGGTGATGGTGGGAGACGGCCCCTTGCGGACAGAATGCGAGAGCCTGCTGGCGCAGGCGGGGGTGGGGGATCTGGCCTGGCTTCCCGGGGAACGCGACGACATCCCGCGGATTCTGCGCGGCCTGGACGTTTTCGTCCTGCCCTCGCGGGCCGAGGGGATCTCCAACACCATCCTCGAGGCCATGGCCACCGGACTGCCGGTGGTGGCCACGAGGGTGGGGGGGAATCCGGAGCTGGTCACGGAGGGGGTGACAGGGACATTGGTGCCGCCGGGAGACTGGGGGGCGATGGCCACATCCTTGATCCCTTATCTCGAAGACGGTTCGCTGCGACAGCGGCAGGGGAATGAGGCGCTGGCGCGGTGTCGGGAACAGTACAGCATTGAGACCATGGTGCAGCGTTATCAGGCGTTGTACGAGCATCAATTGACAAGCATCCAACAGGGGAGAAACTAGACGTTATGTGCGGCATCGTCGGCATGATGGATCTGGAGGGCAGGCGCGAGGTGGACCGTGCCCTGCTGCAGCAGATGAACGACCGCCAGATCCACCGCGGCCCCGACGGCAGCGGCCTGGAGGTGCGCCCCGGTCTGGGGCTGGGGCACCGGCGCCTGGCGATCATCGATCTGGAGAGTGGGGCCCAGCCCATGGTCAGCGCCGACGGCTGCACGGTCATCACCTACAACGGTGAGGTCTACAATTTTCCCCAGCTGCGCCGGGAATTGGAGGGACTGGGTTATCGCTTCCGGACCCGCTGCGACACCGAGGTCATCCTCTACGCCTGGAAAGCCTGGGGGCCGGCCTGCGTCGAACGCCTGCGCGGCATGTTCGCCTTCGCCATCTGGAACGAGGATGACCAGAGCCTGTTTCTGGCCCGCGACCGCCTCGGCATCAAGCCGCTCTACTACGCCACCCTGGAGGACGGCTGGTTCGCCTTCGCCTCCGAACTCAAGGCCCTGCAGCTGCATCCGGGGCTGCCGCGGCAGCTCGATCCCCGGGCGCTGGAGGAATACTTCGCCTACGGCTACGTGCCCGATCCCAGGACCATCTACCAGGGAGTGTTCAAGCTGGCCCCGGGGGAACGGCTGCTGGTCCGCCGGGGGGAGCCGGTCCGTCCCGAGCGCTACTGGGACGTCCGCTTTTCCCCCGATGCCGGCATCGATGAGGCTGCCGCCCGCGAGGGTCTGATCGACCGGCTGCGCGAGGCGGTGGACGTGCGTTTGATTGCCGACGTTCCCCTGGGTGCGTTTCTCTCCGGCGGGGTGGATTCGAGCGCGGTGGTGGCGATGATGGCGCAGCTCATGGACGAGCCGGTGGACGCCTGCTCCATCTCCTTCGGCGATCCGAAGTTCAACGAGGTGGAATTCGCCCGCGAGGTGGCCGAACGCTGCCGGGCCCGCCACCGGGTCCGCGAGGTCGATCCCGACGATTTCTCCCTGATCGACCGCCTGGCCGGCCTCTACGATGAGCCCTACGCCGACAGCTCGGCCCTGCCCACCTACCGGGTCTGCGGGCTGGCGCGGGAGCAGGTCACCGTGGCCCTGTCCGGCGACGGCGGCGACGAGAACTTCGCTGGCTACCGCCGCTACCGTTGGCACGTGTACGAGGAGCGAATGCGGGCGCTGATTCCCGGTGCCGTCCGCAGACCCCTGTTCGGTTTCCTGGGGCGGGTCTATCCCAAGCTCGACTGGGCGCCGAAGATCTTCAGGGCCAAGTCCACCTTCGAGTCCCTGGGGCGGGATTCCCTGGAGGGGTACTTCCACAGCGTGTCGGTGATGGGGGACGGCCTGCGCCGGCAGCTCTACAGCGACCGGTTCCGGTCCGAGTTGCAGGGTTACCACGCGGTCGAGGTGCTGCGCCGCCACGACGAGAACGCCCCCCATCATCCTTTGCTGCAGGTTCAGTATCTGGACCTCAAGACTTATCTGCCCGGCGACATCCTCACCAAGGTGGACCGGGCCAGCATGGCCCATTCCCTGGAGGTGCGGGTGCCGATCCTCGACCACCCCCTGGTGGAGTGGGCCGCCACCCTGCCGCCACAGTACAAGTTAAACGGCCGGGAGGGGAAGTACCTCTTCAAGAAGGCGCTGGAGCCGTACCTGCCCGAAAGCGTCCTCTACCGTCCCAAGATGGGCTTCGCCGTGCCGTTGGCGGCCTGGTTTCGTGGGCCGCTGCGGGAGAAGGTCCGCCAGTCCCTGCTCGGACCGGCGATGCTCGATTCGGGCTGGTTCGATCCCGGTTTTCTCAAAACCATGGTGGAGCAGCACCAGCAGGGGCTGCGCGACTACAGCGCGCCGATCTGGTCGCTCTTGATGTTCGAATCCTTCCTGCGGCGGCAATGATGCGGATTCTCCATATCCTCGACCATTCCATTCCCCTCCACAGCGGCTACACCTTCCGCACGCGGGCGATTCTGGAACAGCAGCGGGCCTTGGGTTGGGAAACCTGCCATCTGACTTCCTCCAAGCACCGGCCTGGGGGGGTGTTGCAGGAGACCGTGGACGGTTTCGAGTTTCACCGCACCCCAGGGCCGCTGCTCTGGCAGAAACGGTTGCCACTGGTTGCCCAGTGGGCTGTGGTAAAGGCCTTGGAAAGGCGCCTGGATGAACTGATACCTGTGCTTCGTCCTGACATTCTCCACGCCCACTCCCCGGCCCTCAACGGCCTGGCCGCCCTCCGCGCCGCCCGCCGGCATGGTCTGCCGCTGGTCTATGAATGCCGCGCCTTCTGGGAGGACGCGGCCGTGGATCACGGCACCACCACCGAAGGCAGCCTCCGTTACCGCCTGACCCGGGCGCTGGAAACCTATGTGTTCCGCCATGCGGACGCCGTGACCACCATCTGCGAGGGGTTGAAAGCGGACATCGTCGCCCGCGGGATTCCCGAAGCCAAGGTGACGGTGATTCCCAACGCCGTCGATCCCGGCCGTTTCACCTTCGGCACCGAGCCAGATCCCGAGCTGCAGCGTTCCCTGGGGCTAACGGGAAAGTGCGTACTGGGATTCATCGGTTCCTTCTACGCCTACGAGGGTTTGGCCCTGGCGATCCAGGCGTTGCCGGACCTGCTGCGGCATGACGAACGCGTGCGTCTGCTGCTGGTCGGCGGTGGGCCGGAGGAGGCGGCGCTGCGGGCGCAGGTGGAACAGTACGGCCTGAACGGCAAGGTCGTCTTCACCGGCCGCGTGCCCCACGACCAGGTGCCGCGCTATTACGACCTGGTGGACATCTTCGTCTATCCCCGCCTGCCGATGCGCCTGACCGAACTGGTGACGCCCCTTAAACCCCTGGAGGCGATGGCGCGGGGCCGCCTGGTGGTGGCCTCGGACGTCGGCGGCCATAGGGAGCTGATCCGGGACGGGGAGACCGGGTTCCTGTTCCGTGCCGGCCGGGCCGAGTCCCTGGTGGAGACGGTCATCCGGGTGCTGGCAGCGCGGGACCGCTGGCCGGAAGTGCTGGCCGCCGGCCGGCGTTTCGTCACCGAGCAGCGCACCTGGGAGAGCAGCGTGGCCCGTTACCGCTCCGTTTACACGCCACTGGTGCAGCAGCATGGCTGATCCCCGCATTCTGGTCTTGAGCAGTTTGTTTCCTTCGTCCGCCCGCCCCCAGGCGGGGCTGTTCATCAGCGAACGCATGTTCCGGGTGGCGCGCCAGCTGCCGCTGACGGTCGTCTCTCCCCAGCCCTGGTTTCCGCTTCAGGGGCTGGTCCGCAGGTTGCGGCCCCATTTCCGTCCCCTGCCGCCGACGCAACTGGAAAGGCAGGATGGGATCGAGGTGCATTATCCCCGCTTCTTCAGCGTGCCCGGCTTTTTCAAGGGATACGACGGGCACTGGATGGCCCGGGGGTGCCAGGCACTGCTCGACCGCCTGAAAGAATCGCAGGGGTTCGATCTCATCGATGCCCATTTCGCCTATCCCGATGGCTACGCGGCGGTCCGGTTGGGACGGCGTTACGGCGTGCCGGTCACCATCACCCTGCGCGGAACCGAGGTTCCGCTGTCCAGGGATCCGGTCAGGCGGGAAAGAATTCTGGCGGCGTTGGCGGGGGCGGATCAGGTGTTTTCGGTTTCCGAATCCCTCAAGCGCCATGTGGTGAGTCTGGGCGCAGAGGCCGGCAAGATCACCGTGGTGGGAAACGGGGTGGACACGGAAGTATTCCATCCCGTGCCGCAACACGAAGCCCGTCAGAAGCTGGGTATCGCCGCCGATGCGAAGGTGCTGGTCACGGTGGGCGCTCTGGTGCCGCGCAAGGGACAGCAGCGGGTTTTGGAGGTTCTGCCCGCGCTGATCCAGCGCTTTCCCAAGCTGCTTTATCTGATCGTCGGCGGTCCCAGCCCCGAAGGAGACCAGACAGCGGCATTGCAGCGCCAAGTCGAGCAGCTGGGACTGGCGGAGCACGTCCGCTTCCTGGGACCCCTGCCGCCGGAGCGGTTGAAATGGCCGCTGTCCGCTGCTGACGTGTTCGTTCTCGCTACCGCCAACGAGGGCTGGGCCAACGTGTTCCTAGAGGCGATGGCCTGCGGCCTGCCGGTGGTGACCACGGACGTGGGCGGCAACCGGGAGGTGGTGTGCCGGGAGGAACTGGGCATCGTGGTGCCTTTCGGCGATATCGCGGCCCTGGGGGAAGCGATCGGCACAGCCCTGGATAAACCCTGGGACCGCAAGCGGATCCTCGCCTATGCCCGGGAAAACGAATGGGACGGGCGGGTGGAAATTCTGGTCAATGCTTTCAGACGTTTGACGGGGATCAGGTAAATGGGTATCCCGCTCCGCGATGTTTTCGTCACTGTGGTGGTTTTCTATTCCCTGCCGTTCATCCTCAGGCGGCCGGAGATCGGCATCCTGATGTGGGCCTGGCTTGGCTACATGAACCCCCACAAACTGTCGTGGCAGTTCGCTCACGATTTTCCCTTCGCCCAGATCGTGGCCCTGACCACCATGTTTTCCCTGTTGATTTCCCGGGAGCCGAAGAGGATTCCTTGGACACGGGAAACCATCCTGTTGATCATCTTCAACATCTGGATGTTCATCACCACCCTGTTTGCCATGTATCCGGAGTTGGCCTGGGGGCAGTGGAACAAGGTGTGGAAAATCCAGCTGATGACCTTCGTCAGCATGATGATCATGACCAACCGCTGGCGCATTCAGACCTGGGTCTGGGTGATCGCCCTGTCGCTCGGGTTTTACGGCTTCAAGGGCGGGGTGTTCACGGTGCTGACGGGCGGTGCCTATGCGGTTTACGGGCCGGAAGGCACCTTCATCGGCGGCAACAACGAAATCGGTTTGGCCCTGATCATGACGGTGCCCCTGCTGCGTTACTGCCAGCTGACGACCGACCACTTTTGGGCCAAACGGCTGCTGCTGATCGGCATGATTCTCTGTGTCATCGCCATCGTCGGAACCCAGTCCCGCGGCGCTTTCTTGGGAGTGGCGGTGATGTTGATGTTCCTGCTGCGCAACAGCCGGCACAAGTGGACCCTATTGATCGTCATGGGACTGGCGTTGCCTGTTATCTATACTTTCATGCCCGAGTCCTGGCACGAACGCATGTCCACCATCAAGACCTATCAGCAAGATGGTTCCGCCATGGGGCGGATCAATGCCTGGTGGATGGCCTTCAATCTGGCCAAGGACAGGATATTGGGCGGTGGCTTCGAATGCTTCAGGGCCCCCACGTTTGCCATGTATGCCCCCGACCCTAGAGACGTTCATGACGCCCATAGCATCTATTTCGAGGTGCTGGGAGAGCAAGGCTTCATCGGCCTGGCTCTGTTTTTGGCCATCGGTTACAGCGCTTGGCGCAGCTGCAAATGGATCATGCGGCAGACAAAAAACTGGGAGGATCTGCGCTGGGTGCACGATCTGGGGGCTATGCTCCAAGTCAGCCTGGTGGGCTATGCCGTTTCCGGGGCTTTCCTGGGAATGGCCTATTTTGACCTGTACTATAATCTGATCGCGCTGATCGTGCTGGCCAAGGAAATCGCTGGCAAAGCCCTGAAGGAGCAAGAAGCGGCGACGGAGAAAAAACCGCCTGCTGCGCTCTCGTTCGTGGTGCGTCCGGTCAGGAGCGGTGCCGCTCGGACCACTGGGCCCACATCATCAGGATCCAGATCATGACCCCGTAGTAGGATGCATGCTCCTGCTCGTGGGCCTGCTTCAACCGTTCCAGATAGTCCGGGCGGACGATGCCCCGCAGATGGACGCTGCCCAGGCTGTCATAAGCCAGGTCCCGCAGGCCGGTATCGGTTTTGAGCCACAGGCCGAACGGCAGGCCGAAGCCGTGCTTGGATTTCTTCAGGGTTTCCGGCGCCAGAAAATCACGGAAGGCACGGCGGTAGAAGGAACGCAGTTCCAGCCCCCGCATCAGCAGGCAATCCGGGACCCGGGCGGCCAGCGCCACCACCTCGTCCCCGAGCATCGGATAGCGCACATCCACATCTGCCAGGGCGCACATCCGGTTCACCTTGCGCAGGTCGTTATCCGCCAGGGTGATCTTCCAGTCCAGCCACAACATCCGTTTGAGCATGGAGGTCTGCGGCCTGTGATAAACCTCCCGCAGGTGGGCAATGGGCCAGCCGGTATCGACGGCAGCCAGGAACTCCGCTTCGAAAATATCGCCCAGGGAAGTGCGGTGGAGGAAGTTGTAGGTCTCCATGCGCATCGGCATGGGAATGCGGGCCTGGTCCACGTAGCTTTTGAGCTTGCCCGGCAGCGGCACTCCGGCGGTCAGGGCCGCCAGAGGCTCAATCAGGATGTGACGCAGCGCCGGTGGGATGCGGTCGTAATAGGCAAACAGCTTCTGCTTGGCGTAGCGCGCATTGCCGGCGAACAACTCGTCACCGCCGTCACCCGCCAGCAGGCAGGTTCTGCCGTGTTCCCGGGCCAGGCGGGCGCAATAATAGGTCGGTACCGCCGAGGCGTTGCCGAAGGGTTCGTCGTAGAAAGCAGCGATTTCAGGGACGGCCTCGGTCACGTCTTTGGGGGTGACGTAATATTCGTGCAAGGGCACTCCGAAATGGCGGGCGCTGGCCCGGGCGTATTCCATCTCGTCGTAGCCCTCGGCGGAAAAGCCGATGGAGAAGGCGGCCGCCTCCTTCGGGGCCAGCTGCGAGAACAGGCCGGTGACGGTACTGCTATCGAGGCCGCCGCTAAGGAACGCGCCGGTTTTTTCCGGCTGTTCCAGGTTCTCCGCCACTCCCTTCCGGAGACGATCACGGAGATCTCTGGCGAGTTCGGCCTCCGGTCTGGGATCCTCGCGGAAGTCGGGCTGCCAGTGGAATCCCTGTTCGGTGCCGGAAGGCCCCCAGAGGAGGTACTGACCCGGCAGCATCTTGCAAACGCCCCGGTAAACCGACAAGGGAGCCGGAATCATGTGGAAATAGAGATAGGCGAACAGCGCCTGGGGGTCGATCTCCCCGGAGATTTCCGGATGGCGGCGAAGGCGCTGAAGATCGCCCGCGAACACGATTCCCCCCGGAACCTCGGCGTAGGTGAGGGGGTGTATCCCCATGCGGTCGACGGCCAGCAGTCCCGTCTGTCTTTCCCGGTCCCAGGCGGCGACGGCGAAACCTCCCCCCAAGTGCCTGAAGGCCTCCAGACCTTCTTTCCGCCAGAGGCGAGAAAAGAGCACCGCATTGCCTTCCCGGGCCGCCGTTTCCACCAATGCGGCATCCTGCCAGCGGGGCCGGCCGCTGAGCAGACAGGCGATCGGTTCACCCCCGTGCAGGCAGGCGCTGGTGGCGGCCAAGGCGACATGGGGGGCCACGTGTGATCCGGCGGTGGGTTCCAGCATGGCACCGAGCAGGTCTTTTGGGCTATGCTTGTCAGGGTGACGCCCGAACCAGCCGGCGTAGTCGTACATGGGGTTGCCTCGCAATGGATATGAAGGTGTTTTGGGAAAAAGTGTATAAGACAGCGGCATTTTATCAAGCCAAGGCGCTCGCAGGTCTGAGGGGCCTGCGGTTCGACCTGGCGGTACCGCAGCTGGGACCGCCGGTGTTCGTGGTCGGCTGCAGCCGGGCCGGCACCACGCTGGTCTACAAGACCCTGTCGGAGGCCGCCGCCCTGGGCTCGCTCCAGAAGGAGACCCACGATTTCTGGGCTGGCCTCCATCCTCCGGCCGAGCGCGGCTGGGACAGCCATGCGATTCCGCCGGAAGCCGCCTGCGCCGGGGACTGTCGCCAGGTCGCCAGTCTGTTTTATACCCGCACCGGCAAGCGCCGCTTCGTCGACAAGAACAACCAGAACGGCCTTTCCATCCCCTATCTGCAGCGTCTGTTTCCCGATGCTTTCTTCGTCTATGTCAAACGCAATCCCGGTGACAACATCCATTCCCTGATGGAAGGCTGGCGGCGGGCGGAAACCTTCGCCACCTGGTCGCGGGACCTGCCGGCGGAAGTGCGCATCGACGGAGGGCGGTTCCGGCGCTGGTGTTTCTTTCTGCCCCCGGGATGGCGGAATTATCTGGAGGCCCCTTTGGAGGAGGTCTGCGCCTTTCAGTACCGGGAGATGAACGCCGCTATCCTGGCGGCCCGGGACCAGGTGGCTCCGGAACGCTGGTGCGAAATCGCCTACGAGTCCATTCTCGAGAATCCGGTGGAGGCTTTCGCGGAGGTATTCCGCCGCTGTCAGGTTCCCTTCGACCGCCATCTTGAAGATCACTGCCGCAGCGTGCTGCAGAAACCTTACAACGCATTCTCCAGGGTGGGCTTGGACAAGTGGAAGGGCGGCGCCAACCGGGACAGGATCGAGCGCGTCCTGCCGCAAGTGCAGGAAGTGGCTGAACGGATGGGTTATTCATGAAGCGAATAAAAGTCTGTTATCTCTCGGAGAGTTCCGGTGACTGGGGCGGCGCCAGCCGGGTCTTGTTCACCAATCTGAGGCATCTTGACCGGCAGCATTTCGAGCCTTTGGTGCTGCTTCCCGGTGAAGGTCCCATCATGCCGGAGCTGCAGCGTTGGGGAGTGGCTTATCGCTTCTGGTCCGGTTTTACCGAACCCGGAAATCCGCTCGCCTATCTGAAAAGCCTGTTGTCCTTCTATCGCTTTCTAAAGCGCGAGCGCATCGCCATCGTCCATGCCAACCATACGTTTTGGCGTCCTGCCGAGATTCTGGCCGCCCGTCTGGCCCGGGTGCCCGTCGTCACCCACTATCATGTGGTGATGAAGCAGCCCGGCCCCTTTGTCGGCCTTTCTAGCCTGATCATCGCCAATTCCGCCTATACCGCCTCGGTCTCCGGGCCGCCGCAGGTGCCCAAGAAGGTGATTCACAATCCCACCGATTTGCAGCGGTTCGACCGCGGCCGTTCGATCCGCCGGGAGTTGGGGATCGGCGACGGGGAAACGGTGATTGCGTTTCTAGGCCAGATGAAGCAAATCAAGGGGGTTGACCTGTTCCTCGACATGTCCAGAAGGCTCAGCGGCCGGCGCCCCAATCTGAAGTTTCTGTTGGCGGGCCGGTGTCAGAGCGGATCCGGTGCGTACAGCGAGGAGGCGCTGCAGGCGGAAATCGGCGGCCACCCCGACATCCGCTACTTGGGCCGGCTGGACGATCCGGAGAACCTTTATCACAGCGCCGACATCATCGTCATGCCCTCGCGCTGGGACGAACCCTTCGGCCTGATCGCGATCGAGGCCGGCGCCTGCCGCAAACCCATCGTGGCAACCCGGGTTGGAGGGATTCCTGAGATCATCGAGGACGGCGTCACCGGCTTTTTGGTGGAACGGGACGATCTGGAAGCACTGGTGTCACGGGTGCAACAATTGATCGATGACCCCGGATTGCGGCAGCGCATGGGGGAGGCGGGAATGCGTAAGGTGGAACGCGAATTCACCGACAAGCCGGTGCGGGAACTGGAATCTGCCTATCGGGAGCTGTTGCAGGCTTGAGCTGGAAGGAACGTCTTCACCCGCTGGCCGCTCCGGTGTTGGAACAGCCGGTTTTGATCATCGAGAGCGACGACTGGGGACCCGGGAGCAGGGAGCAGGTCCGGGCGCTGGAATCACTGCGCGCCCTGCTGCGGCGGTTCCGGGACCGGAACGGGAATCCGGCGATGATGACCATCGGAGTCGTGTTGTCGATTCCCCATCCCGAGGCAATCGCCGCCACCGGGGAATACCATGCCCGCCACCTCGATGCCCCTGATTATCAACCCATCGTCGAGGCGCTCAAAGCCGGGGAGGAGGAAGGTGTGTTCGCCCTCCAGCTTCACGGCATGGCCCATTTCTGGCCGGAAAACTTCATGACCGCCTGGCGGCGGGACGATGCGATCAAACGTTGGCTGGCCGAAGACGGCTGGCGCACCGAACGACTTCCCCCCTGGCTCCAGAGCCGCTGGATCGATGCAACCGGAGGATTACCTTCCAGGCCGCTTTCCCGGCAGGTGCTCCAAGCGGCGGTGCAGGAGGAAGTGGAACGTTTTCGCCGCTGTTTCGGGACCGCCCCCAGGGTGGCGGTCCCGCCCACCTTCGTGTGGGATGAAAATGTCGAGCGAGCCTACGCTGCCGCCGGTATCGAGGTGCTGATCACCCCTGGAAGGCGCTACAGCGGTCGGGATGCCAAAGGCCGGTTGACGGCCCCGGAGTGCTGTTATTACCATGGCGAGCCCCTGGCCTGTGGCCTCAAGGCGCTGGTGCGCGACGTTTATTTCGAGCCGGCCTTGGGCCATGATCCCGAAGCGGTATTGGAAGCCATAGCGCGCAAGTGGTCCCGACGCGAGCCGGCGCTGCTGGAGACCCACCGCTTCAACTTCCTCGACGACAATCTGGAGGACTCGCTGGCCGCTTTGGAACGGCTGCTGCGCGGGGTTTTGGAATACCTTCCCGAAGTCCGGTTTCTTTCTTCCCGTCAGCTGGCCATGGAAGCGCCGACGGCCGCGCCTCTGCCGGCGCGGCTACAGAGCGCCTGGAGGCGACTGCGCCGATGAGCCCGATCGATTTCTCCGTCGTCATCGCCGTCCACAATGGGGAGCGGACCCTGAAACGGGCCATCGATTCCATCCTCGCTCAGACCCTGCCGCCCCGGGAGGTCATCGTAGTCGATGACGGCTCCACCGACGCCAGCGCCGAAATCGCCGCTGGCTACGGGGCGCCGGTTCGGGTGCTGCGCCAGCAAAACCGGGGGGCGGCAGCGGCCCGCAACGCCGGGGTGGCGGCAGCCCGGGGAAACTGGATCGCCTTCCTCGATGCCGATGATTATTACTATCCCCGGCGTTTGGAGCTCGCCGCCGAGGCCGTCCGGCGTTTTCCGGATGCGGATTTCGTCACCGCCGATTTCGATTACCGCGACGAGGGCGGCAATCTGCTGCGCCGTTCCCTGGAATCCACCGTCCTGGGAGCGCGCCTGCTGCAGGAGAACAGCCCCTTCGTACTCATGGAATCCCGGGACTTCGGCGTTTTCATCGAGGATCATTTCGGTGATACCCACACCCTGACCCTGCCGCGGGAGACCTTCCTGCGGCTGGGCGGCTATCCTGAAGGCTTTGCGGTTTGTGAGGATGTGCATTTCCTCATCCGTCTGTGTCTGGCCAGCCAGCATGCAGCGGTGGTCGCCCAACCGGTGGCCGCCTACGTGATCCATCCGAACAGTGCCACCCGCAGCGATTCCCTCAGGGCCCAGCGCCAGACGGTGGCCGCGTGGCGGTCGCTGAAGCCGTTGCTGGCGCAGGCGTCCGCCCCCCTGCGGGCCGGCTACCGCCGGGGTCTGGCCCGCGCCCGCTACAATCTGGCGGTGGCTCTGTTGCGTGCCGGCAGCCGCTGGGAGGCGGTGCAGGCGGTCCTGCCGCTGCTGCACGAAGCGCCCTCCCTCAACAGCCTCAGAATCCTGGCATCGGTGGTGAAAGGATGAGCAAAAACGGTCTTTTGGTGATCACGGAACTGTTCCTGCCCACCAAGGGAGGGACGGCGGTCTGGTTCGACGAGGTCTACCGCCGTCTCGGCGGCAAGGAGATCCACATCGTCACCGCCCGGGTGCCTGATTGTGAGACCCACGACCGCGACCATCCCAACACGGTCCACCGCCTGCGGCTGCAACGCCACTGGTGGCTCAGGCCCGAATCCCTGGCCATGTATGCCAAATTCCTGGCCAGATCCCTGGCCGTCACGCTGCGCCACCCCATCGCCGCGGTCCACGCCGGCAGAGTGCTGCCGGAAGGACTGGTGGGCCTGATCGTGGCCCGCCTGTGCGGCAAACCCTTGGTGGTCTATGCCCACGGCGAGGAGATCACCGGCTGGCGCCAGCCGGCGAAGTTCCGGGCCATGGTCTTTACCTACCGCCATGCCGACACCGTGATCGCCAACAGCGATTTCACCCGGCGCGAGTTGCTGAAGATCGGGGTGCCGGAACAGCGTATCGTGAAAATCTCCCCCGGGGTGGATGTGGCGCGCTTCCGTCCCGGGCTGCCGACCCGGGATCTGTTCCAGCGCCTGAACATCCCGCCGGACACGCCCCTGATCCTTTCCGTGGGCAGACTGTCGCCCCGCAAGGGTTTCGATCAGGTGATCCGGGCTTTGCCCCGCGTGTTGGAGCGGATTCCCGCAGCGCATTACGCCGTCATCGGCATCGGCGGGGACGAGGCCCGGCTCAAAAACCTGGCCCAGGAGTGCCGGGTAAGCGAACGGGTTCATTTCCTCGGCCATGTGTTCATGGCGGAACTGCCGCGCTGGTACAACGCCTGCTCGGTCTTCGCCATGCCCAACCGGGAGATCAATGGCGACAACGAGGGCTTCGGCATGGTGTTTCTGGAGGCGGGTGCCTGCGGCAGGCCCTCCCTGGCCGGTATTGCCGGCGGCACCGGGGATGCGGTGGCCGAGGGAATCACCGGTCTGCGGGTGGACGGAAGCTCGGTCGCCGCCGTCGCCGAAGGCCTGGTCCTGCTGCTGACCCGCCCGCCCCGCGCCGACATCAGCGAATACATCCGCAGCCGCCACAGTTGGGAACAGGTGGCGGACCGGACCCGAAAACTGCCGCAGGTTCAGTCGAGATAGGACTTCAGCGCCGCGACGATGTCCGGATGACGGTCGCTGACATCCTCGTGGCAGCCGGGGTCGGTTTCCAGATCGAACAGCAGATAGCGGGGGTGGGGGTTAAGGGCCAGGCGGACCAGCTTCCAGCGTCCCCGGCACACGGCCACGTCCCGGGCCTTTTCGATCCGCTGCCGGTATTGGGGCTGGATGGCCAGAGTGCCGCTGCGCCGGTCCGGGATGTGCAGCAGTTCCACCAGATCCGGATAGGCCAAATGGCTGGGTGACATGCCGGGGTGGCGGGTCAGCCACAGACCGGTGCGGAAGGTGGCGGCCAGCTCGGGCAAGGGTTCCTGTCCCGACAGGACGGTTTTCAGGGAAACGCCGTCCAGGTGGGAAGGGGGGGAGATGTCTATCAGATCCAGCAGTGTGGGGACCAGGTCGGTGGCGCGGACGGCTCCGTCGATGCGGCCCCGTCCCGGCTGACGGGGATCGAAGATCAGAACCGGGATCCGGTTGCTCTGTTCCCCGATGGCGCTGTTGCCCTGGCCCCAGGTGCCGTGCTCGAACAGTTCCATGCCATGGTCGCTGAAGACGACCACAATGGTGTCGCGGTCCAGGCCGCAGCGTTGCAGATGGTGGCAGATGGCCCTCACTTCGTCGTCGAAACGGCGCACGCAGCCGTCGTAAAGATCGATGATCTGATCCAGATCGAAGGCCTCGCGCGGCTCCTGCTGGCTGCGCAGGATTTCCATGGGATCGGTGAGCCGGGCCATGGCGAACAGGGAAGCGCCCCGGTAGTTCGGGTCGGCGAAGAAGCGGTAGTAGGGATATTCGCTGCCGAAGGGCGGATGACAGGTTCCCAGGAACAGGGTCAGGCAGAAGGGCTGCTTGTGCCGTCCCAGAGCCGACAGGCGCTTTCTGGCCAGGCGTCCCAGCTGGCCGGTCAGGGGGGCGCCGGCGAGGTAGTACAGTTCCGGCAGCAACCAACGGCCGAGGCAGTTGTGGCTGAACAAGCCCAGAAACAGGCGCAGTTCCTTGGGCCCCTGACGAAGCAGATAGCGGAAGTTCCACTGGTCGGCAGGCATCAACGTTTTGTGGAAGCCGAAGGAGAACTTGCCCAGATCGCTGCCGGACCAGTCGGAGATGGCTTCGGTATGGTAGCCATGTTCGGCCAGTATCCGGGGCAGGGCCTTGACCGGCAGGGTGGTGCTGTCGTCGCCCATGAAATTGAAAACGACCCCGTGTTTCTGAGGGTCGGTGCCTGTGAGCAGGGTGGCCAGGCTGGGAGCGGTGCGGGCGATGGGGGTGTAGCAACGGGTGAACAGGGTGCCGCGCTGCGCCAGGGTTTTCAGGAACGGGGCCACGTTGCGGGGATAGTCCGCCGATATCCGGTCGGCCCGGAGGGTGTCGCAGCCGATCAGGAGCAGGTTCGGCCGCTTTCCGGCGCGCCTGTGACGGCGCGGAAGGGCCGGAAATTCCAGGGTCATCAGCACAGGGAGCAGCCACAGGCCCAGTGCCGCAAGCAGGCCGTTCCGGGCCGCGGCATCCGCCGCCTCAAGTCCCCAAACCAAGAGCCCCAGCCAGCCGCCGGCCAAGGCCAGCCCCAGCCAGCGCAGCCGGGTGACCGTCAGCCGCCGCCACAGGGGATAAAGCCGGCGGATGTCGTAGGGCCAGGACATCATCAAAGCGGCTGGAATGTGGAGCAGGTGGCGCAGGAACTGGAAGCCGGCGAGGATCGCGATGGCGATGGAACCGGCCAGCAGCGATCCGGGCCAGGAGAAAGCCAACCTTCCTCCCGCCACCAGCGCCAGATAACCCAGCTGGCCAAATCCCCCCAGCCAGAACAGGATCAGAAACGCCCAGAGCGCCTGTCGCAGCACGCAGCCGGCGGTATAGGCACGGTAGTGGAGGATGATTTCCTCCCGGATCCTGGGACCGGTGCGGCTGAAATGGAGCAGCGACATCCCCAGCAGCGCCAGGCTGGCGACAAGGGCGGGCAGGGCGTTGACGGTGAGGGACTGGGACAGCAAGTTCCAGAAGCTGTTCATGTCCAATAGGCGCTCAGCTCTCCGAAGGCGGCGGCGGTGCGCACCAGCCAGAAGCGCTTTTCCGGCCAGTAGAGGGATACCAGGGCCCTGAAGCTGTGTTCGGCCGCCTTGCGGTACAGATAGCGCGGCGGAAAGCGGCGGCGGCTGCGACGGTAACGGACCACGGTCTGGGAGCGTTTGTAGGCCTTCTGCATGATGTACCAGAGGGTCAGGCGCTCCAGGTCCACGTAATGGTGCTGCAGCATTTCCGGGTGGTAACGCAGTCTTTTCCCGGCCCGCAGCGCCCGGAGGACGAACTCGCTGTCCTCGCTGCCGCTCAGATTGTGACCCCGGGGGCCCAGTTCGGTGGAGAAGCCGCCGATCTGGTCGAAGACTTCCTTGCGCAGCGCCAGGTTGCCGCCGCCGGGAAGAGGCCCCTCCAGGCCGATCCAGCGCCCTTCCATCCCCTGGTCGTAGCGTGGCACCGGAAGCGGATAGACGGGATAAAAGGTGTCATTGTGGACCCAGCCCGGCTCCTCTCCGGTCCAGTCCGGCAGGATGCGGCCACAGACCAGGTCCGCCTGGGGTTCGGCCTCAAAGGCGTTGGCCACGGCCAGGGGGTAATCCCGATCCACCCGGTGGTCGTCGTCCACGAAGGCGACCAGGCCGGAATCGATGGCGGCCAGACCGGTGTTGAGGGCATGGGACTTTCCCGGTTGCGGTTCCTCCAGCAGCCGCAGCGGTACCGGCAGCTTGTCCCGGGCGGCGCGCACGGTGGCAGGAGTGGCGTCGCTGCAGGCATTGGCCACCACCAAAATTTCAGCATCCGGCGGAAATCGGGCCTGACTCAGATAAGCCAAGGTGCGGGCCAGAAGGGCGGCGCGGTTGTGGGTGCAGATGAGGAGGGTCAGTTTTTCCGCCATCGGCGCTTCCAGTTGTTGTGCAGCCGTCCCAGGAGCCTGACCGGCAATGGAAGTGGCCTGGCCTTGGTGGCGAGAGGGTAACCGTTGCTGTAGAGCAGGGATCCCACCGCCCCTTCAAACAGCCACAGCTGCCATGGTTTGAGGCGTTGACGCCATTTGGCGATGTTTTTCGGCTGCAGATCCCGCTGTACCAAGGGGGTTTTGCCCGCTTCGCCGGCCTTGCGGAAATGGATCACAGCCGGGTCAAAAGGCTCTCCAAGAAAATTCAGGATATGGCGCACGGTCCGTTCGGGGAAGGCCAACAGGTCCTCATAGCGGACCTCCAGGTACTGATCCGGCGCCAGCTGGCGGCCGAGGTGCTGGCCGGTGGCCACATACTGTTCCCAATAACGGGCCCCGTAATAACTGTTATAAACGCCAAAATCGTGGCAGCGGCCGAACAGGGAAAGCAGAACGTCGCGCCCATCCCGGATAAGATGGATGAACTGGGCGTCCGGGAACATTTCCAGGATAGTGGGCATGTGGAGGACATAATAAGGGGTCTTGTCACCCCAGCGGTTTTTCCCTTCGCCGGCAGCGTTTTTTTCGTAGAGACCGGCAATGATGGCGGGGATGGTGTCGCGTCCCTGGTGCTGGAATTCGTCAGCAAGGGAATCGATGTCGAAACACAGGCCGTGCAGATCGGTATCGAGGAACTCGCTGCTCTGATGGTACATGGCCTCCAGCACCCTGCGGATGTTTTCCTTCTGGCTCAGGTCCCCGAAGGTATGGCGGTTACTATACAGAGGTATAAAGAAGTGCGATTCTCCGGTGGGCAGGGAAATATTGGGATGGGAACGCAGCATGTACTGAAGCAGGGTGGTGCCGGAGCGGGGTGCGCCGACGATGAAAATCGGCTGTCCAAAACAGGCGGTCATGGGGTCTTCCTACGATAATATCCTTGAATCATTCCCAGAAAGTAGGCCACGTTCATCAGTTGGCGGAAAGCATAATCCGGCCCTTGGCCGACGGCCAAACCCAGATAACGCCAGATCGCCCGCAGCAACTGGAGATAGAGAAAACGGGGAACGCCAGCGATGGTGTTGGGATAGGATGTCGGGTCCCGGCAGGCTTTGAGAATCCCGGCGTTGTGATGCAGGGTCAGAAAGAAGCGCCGCCGGAGCTGGTGAGGCAGCACCTTGTGGTGCACCAGGGCGCTGGGCTGGTACCAGATGACACCGCCGTTCTCCGCCAGGCGGTGGAAAAAGTCGGTTTCCTCTCCCTTGAACAGCTCCGCCTTGCGGGTTCCCGCCCCCTTGCGGCCCATGCCGGTGTCGAACAGGCCGATCTTGTCGAACACCCGCCGGTGAATGGCCATGTTGCCGCCAAAGGGAAATTCGCGGAAACCGTCGAGCCGGTAGGGACGGTCGCCGAAATCCTGATAACCCAGAAAGCCGTACATGTCCGGCCGGATCCACTTGGGCAGCTGTTCCAGGGAAATTTCCAGATGAATCCGTCCGCCCACCGCGTCGCAGTCGTGTTCCTCGAAAGTGTCATGGATGGCTTGGAGCCAGCCCGGGGTGACCTGAATGTCGTCGTCGATGAAGACCAGCCGGCGTCCCCGCGCCTCGGCGATGCCGTGGTTGCGGGCATGGGACAGTCCCTGCTCCCCGCAGAAGGTGTAGTGCAGATTCAATGGCGTGTTACGGGCGAAATCCTGGACGAAATCCCGGGTGGCATCGGTGGAGTTGTTGTCCACCAGTAGTACCTCCCAGTCCAGCCCGCCGTCAAGCTGTTGTGCTTCCAAATGCCGGAAGCACTCGGCAAGATTATGACAGCGGTTGTAAGTACAGATGATGACGGAAAGATCCATGGTCAGGCTCGCAAGCGTGCGGACAGGCGGCCGGCGTAGTAGCGCAGGGGCAGGGTCAGGCCGGACTCGTTGGTGCCGAAAGTGAGTTTCTGTTTCAGCTTCCACAAAGGATCGTCGCCGCGCACCTCGATGCGGTGGAGAATGAAGGGATCGCGGTTCCGGTGATTGAAGCCCGGGCGGGTGGAACAGGCGAGCCGATAGCCGGCCTGGCGGACGAGGTCCACCGTGGTGTCGTTGAAATGGCCGTAAGGATAGGCGAAAAGGTCGCAGTCCGTGCCCAGCCGGTCCTCGATGGTTTTCTTGCAGGCGCTGATTTCCTCCCGGGCCTGGGTTTCCGGAACCTGGTTCAGATGACAGTGGCTGACGGTGTGGCCGCCGAAAACCACGCCGTGGCGGTGCATTTCCCCGATCTGTTCCCAGGTCAGCATGGGGTGCTGGGGCCAGTCCCCCATCCAGGCGTTGGTCCCGCCCAGATGGCCGGTGGCCAGAAAGATGGTGGCCGGGATGTCCAGCTCCTGCAAAATCGGAAAGGCATTCTGATAATTGTCCTCGAAACCGTCATCCAGGGTGATGGCCACCGCCCTGTCCGGCAGCGAGCCCCCTGCATTCATATGATCCCGGATCCGGGCCAGGGAGACCGGCTGCCAGCCCCAGCGGCGCAATGCCCGAAGGTGGTTGCTAAAACGTGCCGGCGGGCAGGCATAGCGGGCCTCGCTGCGGGTTTCCGGCTCCCGGACCATATGGTACATGAGGATCAGAAAGCGCTTCATGCCGCAGAATCCCGTCTGTGGATCAGATTTTCAAACAGAGGCGCTGGCAACAGGCTGGGAAGCAGATATTTGAGGTCTCGCCACTGCCAAACATGATGTCGCAGGGTTGTGCGGAACAGTTTCTGAGCCGATTTGAGGTCCCGCCGCCACAGGGCCTGATAAGCCTGCTCCCGTATAGGATCGTCGATCAGCTGGCGTACCTGGGGCCGGGACAGATGGGCCACCAGATCGGGATGCCGAGCGACGAAATCACGCCGCACCCGCCAGGCCTCCAGCACCTGCCGCCACTTGACCGCCGAGATCTGGCCCTTGTCGTGCCAGCGGTAGTAGGCCAGGACTTCCGGCACGCGCACCCACTTTCGGGTATGGGCGGCGCTCCTGAGCCACAGATCATAGTCCATGCTGCTGAAACAGCGGGTGGAAAAACCGCCGACAGCTTCCAATGCCTTACGGTGGGTTAGGGCGGCGTGAATGGGCCAGGGGCAGCTTTTGAGCAGGCGGGCGAACAGGTCCTCCTGCAGATAATCGGGAGGGACATAGGGTGGGCGGTTCTCGCCGTCCTCGACCACATTCTGCCAGCCGCAGTAGGCCAGATCGGCACCGGTTTCCCCGACGGCACGGTGCATTTTCTCCAGAAACGTCGGATCCCACCAGTCGTCGGCATCAAGAAAAGCGACGTATTCCCCTTGGGCGTGGCGCAGGCCGAGATTGCGGGCCGGGTAGGGGCCCTGGTTCTCCTGACGCAGCAGCCGGATCCGCCCGTCTTCTTGGGCCAGCCGGGTGACGATTTCAGGACTGTCGTCGCTGGAACCGTCATCGACGACGATCAGCTCCCAGTTCCGGAACGTTTGGTTGCGCACGCTGCCGATCGCCTCCGCTATGTAGGTGGCGGCGTTGTGGCAGGGCATGATGACAGAGATTTGGGATGCGGTATTTTGGTTCATCGTTTTTCAGCATAGAACGGAAGCGCCTTCTGTACAACTTTCTCCCAGGTAAAGCGCTTGGCGAATTCCCGGCAGCGCCGGCGGGAGTAGCGGATCCTCCCTTCCAGGAAAGCGCCGAGGGCGGAAGCGATCGCTTCCGTTTCCGGCTTCTCGACGAAAAAACCGCTTTCTCCTTCCGCCACCGCCTCGGCGGCTCCGGCGAGGCGGGCGGCCAGGGACGGCACTCCGCAGGCGGCCGCTTCCAGGTACACCAGACCGAAACCCTCGTGGCTATGGGGCAGGACCGATGGGGTGAGGACGAACAGGTCCGATTCCAGCAGCATCCTGCGCAGGGTTTCCCGCTCCAGGCTGCCGGCGAATTTGACCCGGTCCGCCAGCCTCAACTTCTGCGCCAGCCCTTCCAGTTCCGGGCGCAGGTGGCCGTCACCGACGACGGTGTAGCGGAAATCGTAACGATCCTGCAGCCGGGCCAACGCCTCGAGTACCAGATGGATGTTCTTGCGCGGTTCCGACAATCGGGCGACGGTCGCGAGACGAACTGGACTGTGACGCTCCCCGCCAGCCAAAGGCAGTTCCAGGAAGAACGGATCACCCCCCACCAGGGCCGGAATCGTCCTGCCGCGGCAGGCGGGAATCTTCCCCAGCAGCACGCGCTCGGTGTAGCGGCTGTTGGTGAGGATAGCTGTGGCTTTCGGCAGCCATTTCTGGAGCTTGCGGGTGGTATGGCCGCGCCAGGCCCGTTCCAGGGGGCGCAGCCGGCTTTCAAAGCGCCACAGGGGGCCGAAGCGGTCCAGGGCCGGGGCGGTGACCGGCTGATAGGCGCGCAGGAAGTCGTTGCCGTGGACTGAAACCACCACCGGTTTTTCGGTTTCTTCGGCGATCCAGGCATAGGCGGCGTTCATGGCGTGCCAGGCGTCGATTCCCGGCGTCTCCAGGAGCTTCCGGTCCAGCACCCGGCGCAGCTTGAGGACCGGGCGGATGTCAACGCCGGGAAGATCGATCTCCCCTTTCGGATGGCGGCAGGTGAACACCGTCACCGGATAGCCCATCCCGGCAAGCGCGCGGACGTAACCCAGGGCATAGTTTTCCACCCCGCCGATGTCCGGGGGGAATTCCGGGGAGACGATACCGACGCGGGGCAGGCTCACCGTCCCACCACCCACTGGCCGGGTTGCAGGGAAAACTCAGGGCCCCGGGGCCTGCCTTCGGGATCGGTCCAGGCAAGTTCCGTCCCCAGCACCTCAGCATTCAGGCGCACCGGTTCCTTGCCCACACCCAGCAGCAGGTATTCCACCCCGGCGGGTGTGGAAAGATCGGCGATGCGGATGCCAGGTGGAAGTTTGTGCAGATCCAGGTTTGAAGGGCCGGTAATCCCCCGCTCCCGATCGCCCCCCAGAAGCCCAGGTGGCTGACCCAGCTCCAGTTCTTCCAGCTTCGCCATCGTCCCAGCCAGCCAGCTCCGCAGCGCCGGATCCGGATCGAGCAGACACAGGCGGTGCAGGACCTCGGCCCAGAAGCCGTAGGCGTAGCGGGTTCTTTCGTCCTCGGACCAGCGCTGCCACAGGCCGCTGCGGTAGGTGAACGCCACGGCGTCGTCGATGTAGGAACGCAGCTTCAATTGTGGAAAGCGCGCCTGGAGCCTGACCAAGTCCATGACATTGATAGCCTGGTAGGCGGTGGAAATCCCCTTGAGACACAGGGCGCGGTCCAGGTAGCCGCCCGGCATCACCAGGCGGGGAAAACGGCATTTCAACCGGTGGAAGCGGGGAATCAGATATTTCCAGCCCAGCCGTTTCAGGGCCCTTCGCCACAGCGGCAGGGTGGCGGCCTGTTCGGTGGGCAGAAAGCTCAGGGCGATCAGGCCGAAGACCAGACGGTACAGCCAATTGGCCGGAGTGGCCGCGAGGACCGTTTCCGTGGCCCGGTTGGCCTCGGCTGCCGCCTCCCGCCAGGCGGCTTCCTCCAGCAGTCCCGCGCCCCGGTCCACGGCGACGGTGGTGTCCCAGTGGGAGTTGAGCACCAGCATGTTGCCCACGGATTTGCCGAAGGCCCGGCAGGGCAGCCACTGGAACGGACTTTGGTGCATCGACGCATCCGTCAGCTCCAGGGAGTCGTGCAGGAACCACAGGCCGCAGTCGAGGCGGTCGGCCCGCTGGAGCAAAAACTCGGTGCCCCGTTGCAAACCTTTGGCGATGGCGGCATCGGGGGTTTCCTGATAAGCATCCAGCAGCAAATGCAGGGCACTGGTGTGAAGACGGAAGTGGGACTCCATCCCGTCGGTCCACTCGCCGTGATACCAGCCGCCGTCGTCGGCCTGACGGCCGAGAACCGCCAGGAGCAGCTGACGCTTGAACAGCTGGTAGAGGATCTTGCCGGTGGTCCGCGCCAGCCCGGAGAACAGGACGTACAGGGCGTGGGCGTCGTTTTCCGAGCAGATTTTCCAGTACTTTGGCCAGCTGGCGCGGTTCTCGTACACCCAGCCGTGGATCAGGTGCAGATACAGATCGGCCGGGCGGCTGTAGCGGGTGTGGGAACCCCACAGGAAATAGGGCTGGATTTCGATGGGGGTGAGATCGGTCAGTTCCTGCTGCAGCTGCGGCGTCAGCCGCCAGACCGCAAGATCGGCCACAAAACCCTCAGGCGGCGCAAGGGACAGGGTCAACCCGGAGCCGTCCAGCGCCAGGCCGGAAACCGGTGCGGCGGTCTCCTCCAGGATATGCCCCTGGTCGTCCAGCCGTCTTGCCACCGGCAGGCGGGGAATCCAGAAGTTTTCTTTCCCCTCCAGCAACCAGCCCCCGGCCGGACAGGCCCGCATCCGGGAGACGCCGGGCAGGGTATGGTCAGCCGGCCCCCGAAAGCGCAGAAAAAGGCATTCAGCCTCTTCCAGGCGGTCGGTCAGCTTTTCCGTATGGGAGGCGGAAATGGTCTCCCGAATGGCGGTAGGGACTTGTGGATTCTTTGGAGTCATGAGTGCTTCATTTCAACGATCTGGCTCATGCTTTCTCAAGACGGCTCAACCAGGTGCGCAGGAGCCTCCGGTAAGCTGGCAGGGCGGCGAAGATTTCTTCCGCCAGGGCCACATTGTAGGTGTGGGCGGTGAGATTGCGGTGATCGACCATGGCCAGCGCCAGGCGGGTTTCCCAGGGTGTTGGGTCCCGTGTGATCATATTCCCAAAAGGAGCTATCCTTTGTTCCGTGCCTGGGATGTTCTGAGCGAGCTGATGGCAGAGGCCCAGGCCAGAAAGACGACTCAAGCCTGACGGACGAGGAGGAAGCCATGGTCATCCGTCTTCACAAGAAAGCCCGCACCACCCCTGAGATCCGCCGGGAGATCCAGAACTCCGATCTGCCGGCCACGGTCCTGGCCAGGAAATACGGCGTTCATCGTCATACCATCCGCAAGTGGCGCCAGCGCGATTCGGTCGAGGACGCCTCGCACCGGCCCCATCGCATCCATGCCACCCTGACCCCGCAGCAGGAAGCGATCGTCGTCTGTCTGCGCGAAACCCTGCTGCTGCCCCTGGACGACCTGCTGGCGGTCGTTCACCGCTTCATCCATCCCAAGATGTCCCGCTCGGCTCTGGACCGGCTGCTGCGCCGCCATGGGGTCTCCAATCTCAAGGAACTGATCGCTGCCAAGGAAGGGGAGAACGCCCCCGCCAAGGCCAAAAAGAAAGGCTTCAAGGACTACGAGCCCGGGTTTGTCCACATCGACATCAAGTACCTGCCCAAGATGCCCGATGAGACTCGGGGCCGTTACCTCTTCGTCGCCATCGACCGGGCCAGTCGCTGGGTCTGCCTGGAAATCCATCCCACCAAGGAAGCCCAGGTCGCCGCCGGCTTCCTCGACCGCCTGATCGCCAAGGCTCCCTTCAAAATCACCAAGGTCCTGACCGACAACGGCAAAGACAAATCCGCCGGGAGCGGATTTGGACCGCGCAGCGGGCCCCGAAGGGGCGAACCCCAGGGATGGGGTGAGCAATTCACTGACCGCTTCTGCGCCACCGGGGAACGCGAACCGACCGGCCGTCACCTTTTCGACCAGGCCTGCCAACGCCATGGCATCGAGCACCGCCTCATCCCACCCAAACATCCGCAGACCAATGGGATGGTAGAACGTTTCAACGGTCGGATCGCCGAGATCCTCAAAACCACCCGCTTCCGCAGCAGCCAGGATCTGGAACGGACCTTGATGCAGTATGCCAGTGTCTACAACCATCAGATCCCCCAGAAGGCCCTGGGACACATATCACCGGTACAGGCCCTCAAAGACTGGCAGAAGAAGCGGCCGGAGCTCTTCAAAAAACGTGTATACAATCTCACGGGGCTTGACAGTTAGGCTCTCTGTTTTGTTATTGATAGATGAACATAAACTCGAAATTAAAGAATGTTGGTCATTCAGGCATCTGTGAAGAATGGTGCTCGATAATCATCCAGCGTTCACCATTCCAGCGGTATACGAAAGTGAAACGTGCAGGCACGACGGCACCATCTTTGAATGTGAAGGTATAGATGCCTGAGTTGATGGCAAGCTGGCCGAAGATGCGTATATTTGCCTCATCGATTTTCCCCACCGGCCCTTTGGCAATAAAATGGACAAAATAGTCCTCGATTTCTTCGTGGTTGTGGCGAACCTTATTGGATACGGTCGGAAGCAGAATGGCATTGCTTTCATAGAGAGCAACAACTCTTTTTGGATCTCCAGTTTGGAGTGCACTATTCCATTCATCGAATAGTGCTGTAATTTCATTTTCGCTCATGTTTGATCTCCTCAATTGAAAATTGTGTTTGTGTAGAATTCAGCCTAACGCGGAGCTGAGCGACTTCCGTTCTGTCGGCCCTGGATGGGCCGGCAGGACGGATGTTCGACTCTAGCGCCTTGATAGGCGGAGCCCTGCATTGTTCCGTTGATTCTTGGCAGTGTATATTTTTTCATCGGTGCCACCTTGGCTTCGATTGTCAAAAGGCTCCGCCGTCAAAGAACCCCCCTTCATTCCCTTCAATCCACCATTTTCCTTCCCTGAATCCTTCCCGTCGCTCAGCTCCGCGATAAGCGGGCCCAGGACGGGTCCGCTTATCGCCTCACATCACCGGCAGCAAAAAGCAGAGCGAGGAACGAGCGGCGCTTTTTGCTGTCCGAGTGCATGTGTTTGTTAGCCGCACACAAATTCACAAACCTCGCTCGAGTATTCACGAAGAAATGATTGTTTGTCTTTCAATGGTTCAACAACGTGAGGCGGTATTTGATCCATGAACGAGAAATGGCCTGCGCCATCAGTAACACGAACATCAAGGTTCTGTGAATTAGGCATTGCCCGAGCCAACCACCTAATCTGTGAAGGAGGTATGATATTATCTTCGGAACCTACCCACGTTAAAATGGGGACCCGCACCGAATCAAGTGCACCCGGTGCTTTAAAGAATCCAGTTGGTGGAGCAAGGAGAGCAAGACGACTTAACCGTGCATCTGCTGAGATGTCGACCCGTTGACCAGGCCCTAACCACATTTGCCCACCGGCAAGTGCGATAAGTGTGGCTGCGCCTATTGAGTGGCCCACGCCAGAAACAGTCGCGCCAGACTGGCCGAAAGCATCAAGCGCAAGGCACAGCCTCCTTGCACGGGTTGTCAATTCAGCCTCCGTGGGCCTTGGCGAAGCAAGTCGCGGGAAATGTGGGGCAATAACAGTACAACCTGCCTCGACCAGTGCATCCAAAAGCGTAACGTGACGCTCAGGGTTTCCGCCCGCACCAACCGCAAAAAGCACCTCCGGGGCATAATCTTTACCCTTCCGCACCGACACATCGAATAATTCTGAACCATCTTCCAGTTTGTTTATATTCATCAAGGTCTCTGACTTTTCTTGGGCTCTGTTGATACGGCTAACGCGGAGCTGAGCGACTTCCGTTCTGTCGGCCCTGGATGGGCCGGCAGGACGGATGTTCGACTCTAGCGCCTTGATAGGCGGAGCCCTGCATTGTTCCGTTGATTCTTGGCAGTGTATATTTTTTCATCGGTGCCACCTTGGCTTCGATTGTCAAAAGGCTCCGCCGTCAAAGAACCCCCCTTCATTCCCTTCAATCCACCATTTTCCTTCCCTGAATCCTTCCCGTCGCTCAGCTCCGCGATAAGCGGGCCCAGGACGGGTCCGCTTATCAGTAAAATAGACAGAATCCATCTCATCAAGACTAGACAGATTCCGCCTAATCCTCTACCATCACCTCCATGGTCGAACCTACCATACGAAAAAGTTCTGAGTCAACCCTCCAGGGCAGGGCAATCGCATGAATACACCCCACGAAGACGATGGTTTAAGATTCGATGACTTGCAGCAGATTAGAGACCTCTTCTCTGAGGAGCATGCTTTTTGTGGGAGGCACAGATGTTGGAAAAGCCCCTGGCGCTGAGCGAGGTGTTCGTATCGATTCCGGACCCGCGACAATCATCGAAGGTAACTTACGATCTGGTGGAAGTGCTGGTGGTTGTGGTGTGCGCGGTGATCTGCGGTGCGGATGTTACCGTTCATTGCGCCAGGCCAAGCCTGGAGAAGGAGGAAGTTATGTAGAAGGAAAGACATCGCTGAAACCTTCAGAGCGACCTGACAGGTGCAAGTCCTGTCCGGCCAAGGCTGGCCACCAGCCGGAACCGAGTGTTGCGTGGTCGAGGAGCGATCCCGACTGCGAAGCGTACACAGGGGGCCTGTAGGCCGCGTGATGGAGCCTCGAAAGTACGGAATGCGGAGCCGACGTTGTTGAACGGACGGAAGGCAACAGGGGTGGTGCTGTACTGGCCTGGCATCATCCCTCCGCCGGGGTCGAAGAGCGGGGCATGCAGGGCAAGGGTCGCCCAGGAACCTGGGAGGGCTCGATCACTCCTTGCGGGAAGAGCGGTGCGGGCGCCGTGTGAGAAAAGGCCCAGGCCCATCGGAGCGGTGTCCGGCCGATGGGAGCGAACGGGACACGAAGCAGGGTACCGGCGCGCGAAGGCGACGAAGCGCGCTGGGAAGGTGATCGAGCAATCGGAGCCTGCCGATAGTACCTGGGAAGTCGGGGAACCTGCCCCAAGGGACCCGATGGAGGGAAGCGGCAGGTCGGACGATGGGGCTTTCGGAGGGACAGATGGCCGGGACATCGAGCCAGGAGAACATCTCAACACGACAACGGAAGCTAGCGGAACTGGCCCGGATCGAACCGAAGCTGGAACTGACCACGATTGCCCACCACATCGACGTGGTGTGGCTGGAAGAAGCCTGGCGGCGCACCCGCAAGGACGGGGCCGCCGGGGTGGACGGCGTGACTGCATCCCAATACGCAGCCGACTTAGAGGAGAACCTGACGCGCCTGCTGGAACGGTTCAAGACCGGCCGGTATCGGGCGCCTGCGGTACGGCGCGTCCACCTGCCCAAGCCGGGAACGGGAAAGACCCGCCCGATCGGCATTCCCACGCTGGAAGACAAGGTGCTGCAACGGGCGGTGCTGATGGCGCTGGAACCCATCTTCGAGCAGGACTTTCTCGACTGCGCCTACGGGTTCCGGCCCGGACGCAGTGCCCACCAGGCCCTGGAGAGGCTATGGGGCGGGCTGATGGCCATGGGCGGTGGCTGGGTCATCGACCTGGACATCCAAAACTTCTTCGACGATGTGGACCGGGACCGGCTGCGGAACTTTCTGGGGCAGAGGGTGCGCGACGGCGTGATCTGCCGCGTGATCGGTAAATGGCTGAATGCCGGTGTCATGGAAGGCGGACAGCTTCACTACCCCGAACAAGGGACACCGCAAGGTGGGGTGATCTCCCCACTGCTGGCCAACCTCTACCTGCATCACGTGCTCGACCTGTGGTTCGAGCAGACGGTCAAACCGCGACTGCAAGGCAGCGCCTTCGAAGTCCGGTTCGCCGACGATGCGGTCCTGGTGTTCAAACGGGAAGAAGACGCCCGGCGGGTATTGGCCGTTCTGGGCAAGCGCCTGGCCAAATACGGCCTGCGCCTGCACCCGGACAAAACCCGCCTGCTCGACTTCAGAAAACCCGGACGGAAAGGCCAGAGCTTCCAATACCTGGGATTCACCCACTACTGGGGACGCTCAAGGAAAGGGCGTTGGGTCGTCAAACGCAAGACCGCCCAAGCCCGGCTCAGCCGCTCCCTGCAGGCGATCAACCACTGGTGCCGGATGCACCGCCACTGGCCGGTTGCAGACCAACAAGCGGCCCTGAGCCGCAAACTCAAGGGGCATTATGCCTACTATGGGATCGTCGGCAACAGCCAATCGCTGGCCCGCTTCCTGTACGAGGTCAGACGGCGCTGGTACAAATGGTTGTCCCGCCGCAACCGGGAACGGATGAACTGGGACCATTTTGGGCGGCTGTACAAACGATACCCACTCCCCCCACCGCGCGTGGTTCACGGAATTGCCCGTTGCGTAGCGACGCCATAGTCCGAGGAGCCGGATGCCTTAATCGGGCACGTCCGGATCTGTGGGAACCGCGGGTGAGCAATCGCCCGCGGTCACCCGGCCGGGCTTGCCACTGGAAGTGGTTGAGGTTCCGGCAGGGGCAGGCGGAAGGTGACCTCGCCCTCTGCCATGCCCTGGGCGCAGATGGTCCGCAGGGTCTGATAGACGCCGATCTTGAGGCGCTTGCAGGTTTCGACCAGCGACAGGATCATGGGTCGGAAGCAGTCACCGCGATGCGACTGGCTGAAGAAACTGGTCTTGCGCCAGATGACATAGGGGCGTAGGGCACGCTCTGCCGTGTTGTTGGTCATCGGTACGCCGGGATGGTCCAGGAAGGTCCAGAACCTGGGAAAATCGTCCAACAACTTGCGGCAGCTGCGACCGGTTTTGTTGTCGCCATGTCTTTGGGCGGCCTGTTCCAGTTCGCGCCGGAAGAGGGCTTTGAGGCGTTCCAATCGCCTTCGGTAGCGGTCGGATGGGTAATGGCTCTGTTGCCAGAGCTTGCCGTAGTGAACCGTCAGGCGGGCGGCCCGGAGCAGGCGTTCGCCATCTTCGCCGGCCTGTCCCTTGCGCCCGGCGATCCGTTCCAGGTTGCGGATGAGATGCGCCCAGCAGTATTGGTGTGAGTCCTGGGGATGGTCGTTGTAGGCCCCGTGGCGGTCGGTCACCAGGATTCCCTGGAAATCCCCCAACAGCTCACCGGCCGCGTACCCGTTCACGGTCTTGCCAAGTGCCTGAAGATTCAGGAGAATGCGGGCCATGGAAAGACTTGATCTGGACCTGAGCCGCCCACCTCCCTTGCCCGGGACGGTGGAGGAATGCCACCGGGTGATCGAAGCGCTTTGGCGGGCGCTGGGAGAATTTCAGCAGATCCAGGCGCGAGTGGAAGAACTGGAGGAACAGTTGGCCTTGGGGTCCGACAATTCCTCCCAACCACCTTCCCAGGACAGCACGAAGAAGCGCGCCGAGCGCAAGGGCAAGCGACCGACGGGACGCAAGAAAGGGGCGCAGGTGGGACATCCCAGGCACGAGCGGGCTCTGGTTCCGGCAGAAGCAGTGGACGAGGTCCGGCATTACTTTCCCCATGGCCGCTGCGAGTGCGGTGGGTCGGTGGCGGTGCGGGGATTCCGTCCCCATCAGGTGTTCGACCTGCCCGAGATTCGTTACCGGGTGGTCGAACACCGGGTGTATGAAGGCCGCTGTGGGTGTTGTGGTGAGAAGCACCAGGGGCGGCTACCGGATGAGGTTCCCCGCGGCCAGATGGGACCTGGGCTGGTGGCGTGGATTGGCTTGATGACGGGGCGCTATCACCTGTCGCTGCGGGAAGTCGAAGCGCTGCTGGAAGAACAATGGGGTCTGAAATTCAGCCTGGGGGCGATCAGCCAGAGCCAGATCCCGCTGCAGGCGTGGCTGGGTCCGGTCTACAACCAGATTGGCGAGGCGGTCAGAAAAGCGCTGATCGCCCATGCCGACGAGACCCGCCACTACCGGGGCCGCAGCATCTATTGGCTGTGGGCGCTGACGACCGATCAGATGGCGTATTTCCTGACCCATTATTCCCGCGGCAAGGGTGCGGCCGGTGAGCTGTTGGGGGATTTCCAGGGGATCCTGGTGACCGACCGCCACGGGGCCTACAACGACCATCCCCAGGACTCACACCAATACTGCTGGGCGCATCTCATCCGCAACCTGGAACGGATCGCCGGGCGCAAGGGACAGGCCGGCGAAGATGGCGAACGCCTGCTCCGGGCCGCCCGCCTGACGGTTCACTACGGCAAGCTCTGGCAACAGAGCCATTACCCATCCGACCGCTACCGAAGGCGATTGGAACGCCTCAAAGCCCTCTTCCGGCGCGAACTGGAACAGGCCGCCCAAAGACATGGCGACAACAAAACCGGTCGCAGCTGCCGCAAGTTGTTGGACGATTTTCCCAGGTTCTGGACCTTCCTGGACCATCCCGGGGTACCGATGACCAACAACACGGCAGAGCGTGCCCTACGCCCCTATGTCATCTGGCGCAAGACCAGTTTCTTCAGCCAGTCGCATCGCGGTGACTGCTTCCGACCCATGATCCTGTCGCTGGTCGAAACCTGCAAGCGCCTCAAGATCGGCGTCTATCAGACCCTGCGGACCATCTGCGCCCAGGGCATGGCAGAGGGCGAGGTCACCTTCCGCCTGCCCCTGCCGGAACCTCAACCACTTCCAGTGGCAAGCCCGTGAACGGTAACCCGGCCGCACCCTTGCCGCGGGAATAATGGGTCAGGAAATACGCCATCTGATCGGTCGTCAGCGCCCACAGCCAATAGATGCTGCGGCCCCGGTAGTGGCGGGTCTCGTCGGCATGGGCGATCAGCGCTTTTCTGACCGCCTCGCCAATCTGGTTGTAGACCGGACCCAGCCACGCCTGCAGCGGGATCTGGCTCTGGCTGATCGCCCCCAGGCTGAATTTCAGACCCCATTGTTCTTCCAGCAGCGCTTCGACTTCCCGCAGCGACAGGTGATAGCGCCCCGTCATCAAGCCAATCCACGCCACCAGCCCAGGTCCCATCTGGCCGCGGGGAACCTCATCCGGTAGCCGCCCCTGGTGCTTCTGACCACACCACCCACAGCGGCCTTCATACACCCGGTGTTCGACCACCCGGTAACGAATCTCGGGCAGGTCGAACACCTGATGGGGACGGAATCCCCGCACCGCCACCGACCCACCGCACTCGCAGCGGCCATGGGGAAAGTAATGCCGGACCTCGTCCACTGCTTCTGCCGGAACCAGAGCCCGCTCGTGCCTGGGATGTCCCACCTGCGCCCCTTTCTTGCGTCCCGTCGGTCGCTTGCCCTTGCGCTCGGCGCGCTTCTTCGTGCTGTCCTGGGAAGGTGGTTGGGAGGAATTGTCGGACCCCAAGGCCAACTGTTCCTCCAGTTCTTCCACTCGCGCCTGGATCTGCTGAAATTCTCCCAGCGCCCGCCAAAGCGCTTCGATCACCCGGTGGCATTCCTCCACCGTCCCGGGCAAGGGAGGTGGGCGGCTCAGGTCCAGATCAAGTCTTTCCATGGCCCGCATTCTCCTGAATCTTCAGGCACTTGGCAAGACCGTGAACGGGTACCCTGTCAGGTCGCTCTGAAGGTTTCAGCGATGTCTTTCCTTCTACATACTTCCTCCTTCTCCAGGCTTGGCCTGGCGCAATGAACGGTTACGTCATGACTTCACCTTGTTTTTGAGAGTGCGGGCCATCCGTGAAATCGGATTGTCCAATAGCAGGGCGGCGGCCCGTTCCGCCTTTTTCATTCTTTCTTCCAGGGTGGTGACCTTCTGGCCCAGATAACCTATTTCCGTAGCTCCCTGGAGCAATAAGTCTATCGCATAGTTTCCGGGGGAAGGGGCAGGAGAGGAAAGGATTTCTTCATACACGTCCATCAGACTCTGCACCGAATTGCGAACATCGAACTCGCCGCAGGTCAATATGAATTCCCGTCCTTGCTTTGCGATTTTCTGTCTCAGTCCAGGGTTTTGCAGCAATTCCCGTAGCGCATCCGCTGCCGATTCGGGATCGCCGTACTCCACCAAGAAGCCTGTCTGGCCGGGGCGAATGACGTACTCGACGAATCCGCCGCAGCAGCTGGCCACGCAGGCGCAGTCGCAGGCCATTGCCTCGAGCAGCACATAAGGCCCGCCTTCCGAGCGCGAGGTCAACAGGAAAACGTCCGACTGGGTAAGGATGGTGGGGATGTCCTGGCGAAAGCCCAAAAAATGAAAGCACCGATCAATCCCCAACGTCTGAATCCGGGCTTTCAGCTTGGCCTGGTAATTTGGGGAATCGGTGCTCCCCACGATGGCGAAATGGGCTTCGGGGAATTCCCGGGCCACTTTGCCGGCAGCCTCCACGAAGTATTCAAACCCCTTGTCCGGATGGAGGCGGCCGACGCCGGTGATCAGGGGGGCATTCTGTGGTATGCCAAGTTCCTGCCGGATACTCGGCTGCTCAAACTGGCGCAAGTTTTGAAAACGTTCCAGCTCGATCCCATTGTGAATGACCCGGATTTTCTCCCACGGAATGGGCGGGGAGAGCGAGCGGGCGACCGATTCGGCCACGGCGATGATGCGGGTGGAAAGATCGCCGATCAGTTCGGCGAAGCTGTGTGGATGGAGGGGGAAACGCTGGTAGAGGGGAAGATTACTCTGGAAGGGAATGTGCACCACGATGAGGTGGTGAACGCCGGCCAGCCTGGCCGCCAAGGCGCCTTCCAGGATCTGATTGGAATTGGTGTGGACGAGCGCGGCTTGTTCTTTCTTGATCAGGCGGACGAGATTGCGCACCCGCTGCGGCAGATTCGCCAGAAAGGAGTACCAGGGCAGGGGGGGCTTGAGCCAGCCGTAATTGACTTCCTGGATTACCCATTCGATACCCATCTCTTCGAGAAGGGCACGAAACGCGCCGTCGTCGGGCAGGACCACCAGGGGGCGAAAGCGGGAGCGATCCATATGCTGGAACACATCCCGCAGATAAATTTCCCCGCCGGCGATGTCGGAGCGGCTGGCGATGTAGAGGATGGTGTTCATGATGAGACTCTTATCGGGCGCAATCTAACGGCCTCGCGCAGGCTTTGGAGGATGAACCCCAGTTTCGCCATGTGCCAAGCACGGGCGTAAAAAGGCAATCCGCGGATGTGCCAAAGGATTTTTCTGGGATTCCAGGAGGGTCCTTTGAGCCTGTGGAACAAATCGCGCGTTTCTCTGGCTGCCTGGGATACCAGGGACCCCCGGCTCAAGGGAGAATCGATTTGCCGGTGAACGACATCTGAAATCCCTTGCCAATAGCTGCGCCTGAGCACCCAGGATTTTTCGGTGCGCGCTGCCGGGATCCGGTGCCAAAGCACGGCAAAAGGAGTATAGAGGACTTGATAGCCTGCAGCGTACACTCGCTTGAAAAAATCGGCCTCTTCGCCGGAAAGCAGTGATTTGCCAATCCTGCCCAGCCTGGGGTCAAACAATCCGACTCGCTCGAAGACCTGCCGACGAAAAGCCATATTTACCCCGTAAGGATGCTTGGGAGGATCAAACCAGCAGATCGCATCTCCCGAATTGGTGGCGCCATACATATAAAGCAGTTGCTCATGTAGCCAAGGCGGTTCTCCACTTTCGAACAGAGGAATGGTCTTGCCGCCCACACAACCTGCGTCGGGATGGATACGAAACGCTTCGGCCAAGGCTTTCAGCCAGGCGTTGTCAAAAAAGACGTCGTCGTCAGCGAACGCCAGGATGTCACCACGCGCTTCCTGGATGCCGCGGTTTCGCGCATAGGACAGTCCGGTTTCGGGTTCAAACACATAGCGCGCCCACGCATGGCCGGCGGCAAAACATTTGCCGATTTCTCCGGTCGCGTCGCTTGAATGGTTGTCGACGAGGATCAGTTCCACTGCAACGCCGTTTGCCTCTGCTTCCCCCACGGCAGGCACCAGGCTTGCCAGCGTATCGCCTAGAATATCTCCCCGGTTGTGGGTGCAGATGATCACACTGATCATGCTTTGTACTCGGCGATGACCTGCAAGGCTTCCTCCCGGCTCAAGTGGGGGGTGGCCGCAAGGAAAGATTCCATTTCCCGAAACGCCGCATCTTCACGATAGGCTTTGGCCGGTGGGCGCAGCGAATGCCGTACCGGGGTCTGGTCGACGATGCCCAGGCGCAGACCTTGCCGCTCCAAAATCACCGGCCAGACGAAATCCAGCCCCCACCCCATTGGACTGGTGTCGGGAAAAGGCAGAAGTAAGGGAAGGGCATCCTGCCGGATACTGAACAGTGGGCCGATCTCCACGAACCGGGTCTGCCTGGCGATCATGCCCGGAACCTGGCGGACGATGGCGTGGTCGAGGTGGCTGTTGGGGGTGCGTGCCGGCTGGGCGAGGGCGAAGTCGTAGCGCTGCTGGAGGGTGAGAAATTCGTCCAAGAATCCGGCAGGAAGCTGGATGTCGTCGTCGCATACCAGCACGAACGCGTATTTTTCCAGGGGGATGCCGGCCAGCAGGCGGTTGAGCAACTGGAATTTCGGAATTTTCCGGTCAGGTCTTAAGGCAGTCGCCCTGGTCACATGCGGGGCGGGAGGCGGGCCGCCGACGGCGGCCCAGCGCTGGGTGACCCGGAACAGGCGGCTTTCGCCCAACTCCTGCACGATGTGGCGGATGAGGTTTTTCCGGTCGGCAAGATAGACGCCGGCGACCAGCACCCTGGGACAGCCTAGTCGCGCAGGATTGGCGCGCCGGAGGAGGCGGCCGATTTTACGCCGGATTCTTACGGTAAGATCGTTCATCGAACTTTTTCAAGCACCAACAGCCAGTCGGAGCCGGCAGGCCTTGCCGGCAGGGTGAGGTATCCCCCGCTGGCGGGGGAGAGCGCCTTCGGCAGGGAGGCGAACACCCCCAGGCGCGGATCGAACCACTTGCCGGCATAGACGCCCTGCGGCATCTCCTGCAACCGGACCGGGTGGCTGGCATCCAGATAGCGGGGAAAATAGACCGCCCACCACCGAACACCATCGCTTTTTACCAGCACGCGCCTTTTGTCATCATCGCCGATGTTATCGATCACCTGCCCCGGCCGGGGAGCCATATTCCACCACGACAGGGACTCATAGAACCGGCGCAGATAACCCATCTGCTCTGCGCCTGGGCGTTTGAGGGCCTGCCACCAGGGCAATGCCTTCCCCCATGCCTCCAATGAAGGGATTTTCTCATCCGGATACAGCAGCGGCAGCCATAAGCCGTGGCTGCCGTAAGTATAGCCGAAGCTTCCGGTCTGGATGGCCCGGTAGGCGGCGTGGCGCACATCGTCCGGTCCGGCGTTGAAGATGCCCTCGTAGCGGGCTTCGGTCTCCAGGAAGGGTTTGGCGGGAGGACGGTTGAAGATCGAAAGGTAATATTTTATCGGCGGTGGATAGCCGTGCCCTCCCTGAACCATGATGAAGTCGTACCAGGGCCTGTCCCAGAGCTGGCGCTTTTCCTTGGTGTAAAGCCAAGGGTGAACGCTCATCGCCCGTTTGTAGGGGTCGAGTTTTTTGATGTACTCTCCAAGTTCATCGACCTTGGCGACGCGTCGGCCGTCGTTTTGAAAATTGTATTCCCCCACGATCAGCCAGCCGACCGCATATGCCCCGTAGCGGGCGATGAGATAGCGCCACAACAATTTCAGCTGGGATAAGGGAACCTTGTCCAGGGCTTTGTGAAAGCCAGTGCCCAAAACCGGGATCAGTCCTTTTTGATTGGCATAGGAAATATAAGAGTCGACAAAACGCCAATTGCGCAGATAGCTTTCGTCCCACTGGCCCGGGTACAGGAATGTGGGACTATGGCCGGCAAAAAGCATCAGCGCCGTCGTATATCCCTGCTCCGCCCGCACATCCACCATGTGCTTGTACATGGAACCAATTTTAGGATTTGATAATCGATTGATTGGGCATCGGCGTCCGGGGCAGAACCACCAGGTGTCGCCCAGCCAGAAAAAGGGGGTTCCATCAGTATAGGTGAGATAGTGCCGGTTTGCCGAGACTTGGAGAAAGCCGCCGTGTCGAAACAGGGGGTTGGTGGAGTGGGAGGTCTCCACCTTGAAGGTTCCCTCTTTCCCCTTGAGACTAGCTTCCGAGGCATAGGTCCGGTAAGTCCAGGTGCCTGGCAGGGTGGGGGTAAAGCGGATCTTGAAAGTTCGGCCGCCGTCCCAGAATCCGGGAACGGTCAGCCGGGATTGCTCCGGCCCTCGGAAAACTGCGCCGAATTTGACGCCTAGCGGGTGTGGGATAGATCGGTTAACTTCGAACTGGAGTTCGGTGGGGTGCCACTGGATAGCAGTGCGTGCTTCAGCGTCAGCAATAATGACGAGCAGAAAAAACAGCAATCTGATCATGTCCTAAAGCGCCACGCTAAGTGGCGCTCGTATTCGATTTGCAGAGATTTGGTCAGGCGTTCCCGCCAGGGTAAAGGTTTCGGTTGACTAGCCAGGATGTTTTCAAAGGTCTCCAACACCTGATGTCTCAAGGATTCTTCAGAATAATGTTCACGGATGAAGTCCCAGCCGGCAAGCCGGATTTTTTCGTAGAGGATTGGATCTTTACATAAGCTGACGATGTGCTCGGCAAAGACTTCAGGCGTATCGCCGACCAAGATATGCTCGCCTGGGGTGCATCCAAAGCCTTCTGCGCCAACGGACGTGGTGACCACCGGGAGACCTGCAGCCATAGCCTCGCCGATCTTGCCTTTCATGCCCGCGCCGTAACGCAAAGGCGCGATGGAAATGTGGCTGCGTTTCAAATACGGTAGAGTGTCTTCGACGTGCCCGGTGACAAAAATCGAGTTGCTATTTAGCTTGCACAGTTGCGGCGGAGGGGATGAGCCAATTATATAAACCTCAACTGGAATCCGGGCTGCTATTCGGGGGAGCACATCGCGGCAAAAGTACAGCACCGCGTCGATATTAGGATCATGCTGAAAACCGCCTACAAATACCAGGCGACAGGTGTTTTCCGGGGAGTTGAGCTCCGGTGAGTGGATTTGGTGAATATTGGGGACGAGGGCTGTTTTTGCTTTGGGAAGATAATGGTTAATGTGCTGTTGATCCGTTTCCGTGACGGCAAGGATAAAATCGGCGCGATTGTAAGCTAAAAGCTCTCCTCTGCGGGTTTTTTCAGCTTGCTCAAAGTCCTTTCGTTCGCCGGTGATTTTGGCCTTTTCATGCAGGCGCTTGAAATGGACATCGACGGAATCTATAACAAGCTTGGCCTTGGGGTTATGGTATCTGGCTTCGATGATCCATTCGGGCCGGGCAGCATGGTAGAATTCAAATGCGATGATTTCCCAATCTCCCGAGCGCAAGAGAGCAGGCACATGTCCTAAGTGGAGATGGATTCCATGCTTAGAAAGCAGCGATTGGTAGTGATCGAATCTTGTTTCTCCGAGCTTTGCTTTTTGTGCGGGCCAGCCAAAAACAGCAAGATGGACTTCGCTGGTTGCTGTTAGGATGTTTAATAGGGAGAAAAACCTGAGGTCACCGGAGGCATGGTCGGGTAGGGGGAGCTTTTCAGAAATAAATAAGGTTCTTGTCATAAAAAAATTCATGAAGAAAAATTGTTCGCTGCTAACCGATAAACTGCATCCAGCTTACTTCGTACGATGGTCTGCAGTTCCAGCCGGTTCTCGATCAGTCGACGAAGAACTGTTGAAAAGGCATCTAGATCAAGGCGGATTGCATCCGGTAACAACAAGCCCTCCAATCCGAAAAGTTCCATTAAGCCTTCGAATTTACCTTGGTAACCAATAGCGGCGATTGGTACGCCTTGGGAAAGACAGGCAATGCCAAAATGCATGCGGCAGGTGAATGCGGCATCCAACTGAGCGCAAACTGCCTTTGTTTCAGCGCTATTGAGGGGTTCTGCCAAATGTACGATTTGATTTTTACCTAATTGTCCCTCTAGGCCTGCTGCCAGTCTTTCAGATAAAACCCGGTCATTCATCGGGCCACGTAAATCATGCGGAATTAATACGAAACTGATGTTTTGTTTTAGAGTTGCTATCTCAAGAAGCGTGCTCCTGACTTGAGCAAGCAAGGAATCTATATTAGCCAGTGTAGGAGCTTTCCCCAATATCAGATAAGACACATTAATGCCGACTAAGATACGGCCTTCGCGTTTAAGGCTAAGCAGCTGATCTACTAAATTTCTTACTGCTGATCGGCTCGTATCTGGTGGAAGGAGAAAGGCCAAGTCTGCACTGAATAGAATGTTACGGCCAAGATGCTTTGAAAGGCGGCGATGAGATACTGGGTCGCGCGCATTAACATTAACATGATCCGGAAAGGTTTTTAATGCATTAACGCACGCCTCGTCTGGATTGGCGTTAAAGCTAAATCCTAATAAGGTCGTTTTAAGTCCGCATAGGGCTGCCACTCTGGCGAGTTCTATTTTTGCGATTGTCTCTGCGCGCGAATAATACCCGTCCATTACATCTGCGCCTATCAAGTAAAAGTGCGTGTGCTTTTGAGCATGTGCGACAAAACGCAATAGTCCCTCTTCCGATTTGAACCTAAAAAAGTCCCTCATTTGGTAATGCGTGATATTTGGATCAAGTGTATATTTATCAGAAATATTGTAAGTAAGGATGCCAATCTTGTGAACACCATGCTGCTTGAGCATGTGCAATGTAGCTAGCAACATTGCTTCATCTCCAAGACTGCCGGGAGGTGCCGGTGGAAGTATGAGTGCGGCAAAGCCGGGATGCCGCATGCTGCGCCGTAGTCGGCACAATGCAAAGTGATAATGTAACTTGGCAGAGATGCTAAACATTTTATATTCGACGAACCAGTAATTTTTTGAACTCTTCTTTGATGGATTCACGAGTCATCCAGGATCTCCAAACTGGCCACAATAATTTGAATAAGGTATTACGCCACCCTATTACCCACATCTTCCCCCTTCTCATAGGAATCAATGTCTTATCCGTTTTCTCTGAGGGAACTTGGTTACCGTTCACGGGCTTGCCACTGGAAGTGGTTGAGGTTCCGGCAGGGGCAGGCGGAAGGTGACCTCGCCCTCTGCCATGCCCTGGGCGCAGATGGTCCGCAGGGTCTGATAGACGCCGATCTTGAGGCGCTTGCAGGTTTCGACCAGCGACAGGATCATGGGCCGGAAGCAGTCACCGCGATGCGACTGGCTGAAGAAACTGGTCTTGCGCCAGATGACATAGGGGCGTAGGGCACGCTCTGCCGTGTTGTTGGTCATCGGTACCCCGGGATGGTCCAGGAAGGTCCAGAACCTGGGAAAATCGTCCAACAACTTGCGGCAGCTGCGACCGGTTTTGTTGTCGCCATGTCTTTGGGCGGCCTGTTCCAGTTCGCGCCGGAAGAGGGCTTTGAGGCGTTCCAATCGCCTTCGGTAGCGGTCGGATGGGTAATGGCTCTGTTGCCAGAGCTTGCCGCAGTGAACCGTCAGGCGGGCGGCCCGGAGCAGGCGTTCGCCATCTTCGCCGGCCTGTCCCTTGCGCCCGGCGATCCGTTCCAGGTTGCGGATGAGATGCGCCCAGCAGTATTGGTGTGAGTCCTGGGGATGGTCGTTGTAGGCCCCGTGGCGGTCGGTCACCAGGATCCCCTGGAAATCCCCCAACCGCTCACCGGCCGCACCCTTGCCGCGGGAATAATGGGTCAGGAAATACGCCATCTGATCGGTCGTCAGCGCCCACAGCCAATAGATGCTGCGGCCCCGGTAGTGGCGGGTCTCGTCGGCATGGGCGATCAGCGCTTTTCTGGCCGCCTCGCCAATCTGGTTGTAGACCGGACCCAGCCACGCCTGCAGCGGGATCTGGCTCTGGCTGATCGCCCCCAGGCTGAATTTCAGACCCCATTGTTCTTCCAGCAGCGCTTCGACTTCCCGCAGCGACAGGTGATAGCGCCCCGTCATCAAGCCAATCCACGCCACCAGCCCAGGTCCCATCTGGCCGCGGGGCACCTCATCCGGTAGCCGCCCCTGGTGCTTCTCACCACAACACCCACAGCGGCCTTCATACACCCGGTGTTCGACCACCCGGTAACGAATCTCGGGCAGGTCGAACACCTGATGGGGACGGAATCCCCGCACCGCCACCGACCCACCGCACTCGCAGCGGCCATGGGGAAAGTAATGCCGGACCTCGTCCACTGCTTCTGCCGGAACCAGAGCCCGCTCGTGCCTGGGATGTCCCACCTGCGCCCCTTTCTTGCGTCCCGTCGGTCGCTTGCCCTTGCGCTCGGCGCGCTTCTTCGGGCTGTCCCGGGAAGGTGGTTGGGAGGAATTGTCGGACCCCAAGGCCACCTGTTCCTCCAGTTCTTCCACCCGCGCCTTGAGCTGCTGAAATTCTCCCAGCGCCCGCCAAAGCGCTTCGATCACCCGGTGGCATTCCTCCACCGTCCCGGGCAAGGGAGGTGGGCGGCTCAGGTCCAGATCAAGTCTTTCCATGCCCGCATTCTCCTGAATCTTCAGGCACTTGGCAAGACCGTGAACGGGTACCCCGCGACGCCGCCGGATTTGGGCGCCATCGTCCGCATTGTGGCCGGCTTTGGCGGCTGGCTGGGGCGCAAAAACGATCCCCCACCCGGCCCCAAAGCCCTGTGGCAGGGCATGACCAAACTGAGCGCCTACGTGGAGGCCGTGACCGCCATCCGGGCGGCCGAGATCAAGTTCCCTCAGAGAAAACGGATAAGACATTGATTCCTATGAAAAGGGGGAAGATGTGGGTAATAGGGTGGCTTTAGGGCACCCTATTACCCACATCTCTCGCCCCTGTAGTAAGATATTGATTTCTTTGGATAGGCGTTGACATGAGCTGGGCTGAACAAGAATTTTTTCCCTGGCGCTGGGCGATGCCCGCCTGAACCGGCGGCTGTGCCGGGTGATAGAAGCGATGGCAAACGATCCGATGGCGAGCGTTCCCAACGTTTGCGGGGGTGGCTGGGCGGAGACCAAGGCGGCCTACCGGCTGCTGGACAATGCCAGGCTGGATTTTCGGGAGGTGTTGCGGGCCCACAGTGTGCCGACCCTGGAACGGATCCGGCAGCAGTCGCGGGTGCTGTGCCTGCAGGACACCACCGAGCTGGATTATTCCGGGCGGCCGTCGATGGCGGGGTTGGGACGGCTGAATTACGAGCAGCGTCAGGGGTTGTACCTGCATCCGACGCTGGTGATCAGTGAGGCGGGCGTGGCCCTGGGGGTGACCGACTGCTGGCACTGGGCGCGTTTGCCCAAGGGGGAACCGGACCTGGCCGAAAGCCTGCGTTGGGTGGAAGGTTATGAGCGGGTGGCCGAGATGGCCGCCCTGGCGCCCGAGACCCGGCTGGTGTATGTCGCCGACCGCGAAGGTGACCTTCGGGCCCTGATCGACCGGGCCGAACAGCTGGGCTTTGCCGCCGATTACCTGATCCGGGTGCAGCACGACCGTAAGCTCAATGACCCCCTCGATGGCAAACTGCGGGCCGCGGTCGAAGCCCAGCCGGTGTTGGGGACGATCGCCTTTGACCTGCCGGCCGGCGGCAACCGCCCGGCCCGGCAGGTCACACAAACAATCCGGCTCGCCCGGCTCGAACTGAAGACCCGAAGCGGCCCGGGTCCCCAAGTCACCGTCATCCTGGCCCGGGAAGAGGCGCCCCCCGAAGGCCAGGAAGCGGTCGAATGGTGCCTGATCACCAACGAAGAAATCACCACCCTGGAACAGGCCAGAGCGCGCATCGAATGGTACCGCAAACGGTGGTGGATCGAGGTCTACTTCCGCATCCTCAAAAGCGGCTGCCGCATCGAAGCCCTGCAACTTCGCACCCGGGAACGCCTGGAACGGGCCCTGGTGCTGTATCTGATCGTCGCCTGGCGCATCCTGATGCTGATGACGCTCGGGCGGGAACATCCCGAGTGGTGCTGTGAAGTGGTGTTCTCTGTCGAAGAATGGCAGACCGCCTGGGCCATCCACCATCGCACCCCGCCGCCCGCGACGCCGCCGGATTTGGGCACCATCGTCCGCATCGTGGCCGGCTTTGGCGGCTGGCTGGGGCGCAAGAACGATCCCCCGCCCGGTCCCAAAGCCCTGTGGCAGGGCATGACCAAACTGAGCGCCTACGTGGAGGCCGTGACCGCCATCTGGGCGGCCGAGATCAAGTTCCCTCAGAGAAAACGGATAAGACATTGATTCCTATGAGAAGGGGGAAGATACGGGTAATAGGGTGGGCTTTAGGGAACTTAATCATGGCTAGATGGTAGGCCTCACCACGCTGATTGAAGATAGATTGTTTTGGTATCATACATTATATTAAATGTTTCTTATCACTCTAATAGATCAAAACATTAGCGGACTGGTAAGTATCATTCCATTTCTTCGGGTTGGGAAGAGCTTTCATAATCCACCTTTTCTGGGGTCTTAACTTCGTCGATCCACCATTCACAATTCATTCTAACGAAACCTTCTATATCTTTATTGAATTTTGGATGAGTTACTTGAAAATGCTTTAGATTTTCACCATAGAAGACAGTGCTGCTGTATACTCCAGCATCAATACTTACCCGCAATGAATATAAGCGTGGGATGAAGGGAAAGTTGCGAATTTTACACAAGACAGTATAAACTCCAGGTTCTAGTATAGATCTAATGCTTGTTCCCTCCGTAGCTAAATATAAGAAGTCTGTGGTATGAATTCCTAATGCTATTTTTGGATGAAACAAGGGTTTTTTAATTTGTATTTGAATTTTGACGAAGGCGTCTTCTCCATAGTTGATTACATCAACAGGGATGCCACAGCCGTCTGTTAATTGAATATTCAGTAGATGGACTTCCTCTGTTGATTGAATTTTCGTGGTCGCGCCAGCCCTGTTTGTCTGGATCCTTTTCTCGCTTAACTCATAAAACATGTTGCAAGTTGGTTCTGGATTTCCATCTTGAATTATTTTGCCGTGGTCAAGGAGAATTACACGGGTAGATAACCTCTGTATCTGCCTGAGGTTATGGCTTACTACTAGAACAGTCTTCCCCCGGCGCTTAATTAGTTCCTCCATCCGGTCAAAACACTTCCGCTGAAACGCCAGATCCCCCACCGCCAGCACCTCGTCGATGATCAAAATCTCCGCATCCAGGCTGGTGGCGATGGCAAAGCCCAGCTTCACCTGCATCCCGGAGCTGTAGCGCTTCACCGGGGTGTCGATGAACTGCTCCAGCTCCGAGAACTCGATGATCTCGTCGATCTTGCGGCGGATGATCTTCTTGGGGATGCCGAGGATCGAGGCGTTGAGGTAGATGTTCTCGCGGCCGGTCAGCTCCGGGTTGATGCCGGCGCCAACCTCAATCAGGGGGGCGACCGAGCCGCCCACGTACACCCGTCCCTTGGTGGGGGTGGTGACCTTGGCCAGAATCTTGAGCAGGGTGGACTTTCCGGCGCCGTTGTGGCCGATGATGCCGACCACCTCGCCCTCCTCGACGCTGAAGCTGACGTCGTCCAAAGCCTTGAAACGCTCGCGCTCGAGGGGAGGGCGGCCGGTCAGGCGCCGGCCCAGGTTGGTAAGACTGTCCCTGAGGCTGGTGAGGGTTCCCAGGCGGTATTCCTTGGTGAGGTGTTCGACTTCGATGATGGGCATGACCGCTTCAAATTTCCACGTTTCTAAGTTGGGTAGCCAGTTGTCGCATGGCCTGATGGAAAGCCGGCAGCTGTTCGTAGATGGCCAGGGCGTTTTCGGCGTGATAAGTGTGGGACATGCGGTTTCTGGCCGTCAGCATTTCCATCCAAAGGTTCTCGTCGTCGATCCAGCCCTGTTGGAAGGCAAGTTTCAGACAGGCCTTGGGCGAATTGCATTCCAGGCCGAGTTCGGCGGCGACAGCCTTGATCGCCTTCCAGACCGGTTCGAAGCAGAATTCGAAGTACTTGATACAGCCGGCCTTGATGAGGTCGGTGTCCGCCGGCGTTTCCAGGGCTGCGGCAAGTTGGCCCAGTGCGCGCTCGAAATCATCCAGAATTCTTTCAGGCTTCATAAATCACCTAGCCTTCCTTCAGGGCTTCTTCCTTATAGTGTAGCCGATGTGCGGTTCAAGTCCACCCAACAGGGCAATCGCATCAGGGCAATCGCATGAATGAACGCCCACTCAAAGATCATAGGGTTACAAGGCTAACAAGCGCGCCGTAGGCCGGATAAGCGTAGCGCATCCGGCACGATGCGTCCTCCAGGCATGCCGGATGCAGCGCTTGACGCGCCTTATCCGGCCTACGAACCGGTACCGGCCGGTGACCCGCATTTTCGACCCTGTTCATGCGATTGCCCTGGTGTCGTTATAGGGGCATTTTTGCATGTCGCCTCACAGTCGGCGTAGCCGGTCCAAGGGGCAGGATCCCCTGCATCTGGTCAGTGCCTTTGCGGCTCAGTACCGGTTGGTGGTCGGTCAAGAGGCGGTGGCCGACAAATCCAACGAGAAGACGGCCATTCCCGCCCTGCTGGAGACCCTGGCCTTGAAAGGATGCGTGGTGACCCTCGATGCCATGGGGACCGATCCCAAGATTGCCAAGGCCATCCGTGACCGGGGGGCCGACTATGTACTGGCGGTCAAGGACAACCAGAAAGGTCTGGCCGAATCGATCCGGGATTTCTTCCAAGCCTTCCAGGACGCGCCGGACAAAACCCCACATCAGCAATGCGAGACGGTCGACAAGGCGCATGGTCGCCTGGAAGTGCGCCGCTGCTATGTGTTCGACCAGCTCGACGGCCTGGACCGGCCCCAGCGCTGGCCGGATCTGGCCTGCTTTGCCGTGGTCGAGTCCGAACGTACCCGTTCATTGCGCCAGGCCAAGCCTGGAGAAGGAGGAAGTTATGTAGAAGGAAAGACATCGCTGAAACCTTCAGAGCGACCTGACAGGTGCAAGTCCTGTCCGGCCAAGGCTGGCCACCAGCCGGAACCGAGTGTTGCGTGGTCGAGGAGCGATCCCGACTGCGAAGCGTACACAGGGGGCCTGTAGGCCGCGTGATGGAGCCTCGAAAGTACGGAATGCGGAGCCGACGTTGTTGAACGGACGGAAGGCAACAGGGGTGGTGCTGTACTGGCCTGGCATCATCCCTCCGCCGGGGTCGAAGAGCGGGGCATGCAGGGCAAGGGTCGCCCAGGAACCTGGGAGGGCTCGATCACTCCTTGCGGGAAGAGCGGTGCGGGCGCCGTGTGAGAAAAGGCCCAGGCCCATCGGAGCGGTGTCCGGCCGATGGGAGCGAACGGGACACGAAGCAGGGTACCGGCGCGCGAAGGCGACGAAGCGCGCTGGGAAGGTGATCGAGCAATCGGAGCCTGCCGATAGTACCTGGGAAGTCGGGGAACCTGCCCCAAGGGACCCGATGGAGGGAAGCGGCAGGTCGGACGATGGGGCTTTCGGAGGGACAGATGGCCGGGACATCGAGCCAGGAGAACATCTCAACACGACAACGGAAGCTAGCGGAACTGGCCCGGATCGAACCGAAGCTGGAACTGACCACGATTGCCCACCACATCGACGTGGTGTGGCTGGAAGAAGCCTGGCGGCGCACCCGCAAGGACGGGGCCGCCGGGGTGGACGGCGTGACTGCATCCCAATACGCAGCCGACTTAGAGGAGAACCTGACGCGCCTGCTGGAACGGTTCAAGACCGGCCGGTATCGGGCGCCTGCGGTACGGCGCGTCCACCTGCCCAAGCCGGGAACGGGAAAGACCCGCCCGATCGGCATTCCCACGCTGGAAGACAAGGTGCTGCAACGGGCGGTGCTGATGGCGCTGGAACCCATCTTCGAGCAGGACTTTCTCGACTGCGCCTACGGGTTCCGGCCCGGACGCAGTGCCCACCAGGCCCTGGAGAGGCTATGGGGCGGGCTGATGGCCATGGGCGGTGGCTGGGTCATCGACCTGGACATCCAAAACTTCTTCGACGATGTGGACCGGGACCGGCTGCGGAACTTTCTGGGGCAGAGGGTGCGCGACGGCGTGATCTGCCGCGTGATCGGTAAATGGCTGAATGCCGGCGTCATGGAGAGCGGACAGCTTCACTACCCCGAACAAGGGACACCGCAAGGTGGGGTGATCTCCCCGCTGCTGGCCAACCTCTACCTGCATCACGTGCTCGACCTGTGGTTCGAGCAGACGGTCAAACCGCGACTGCAAGGCAGCGCCTTCGAAGTCCGGTTCGCCGACGATGCGGTCCTGGTGTTCGAACGGGAAGAAGACGCCCGGCGGGTATTGGCCGTTCCGGGCAAGCGCCTGGCCAAATACGGCCTGCGCCTGCACCCGGACAAAACCCGCCTGCTCGACTTCAGAAAACCCGGACGGAAAGGCCAGAGCTTCCAATACCTGGGATTCACCCACTACTGGGGACGCTCAGGGAAAGGGCGTTGGGTCGTCAAACGCAAGACCGCCCAAGCCCGGCTCAGCCGCTCCCTGCAGGCGATCAACCACTGGTGCCGGATGCACCGCCACTGGCCGGTTGCAGACCAACAAGCGGCCCTGAGCCGCAAACTCAAGGGGCATTATGCCTACTATGGGATCGTCGGCAACAGCCAATCGCTGGCCCGCTTCCTGTACGAGGTCAGACGGCGCTGGTACAAATGGTTGTCCCGCCGCAACCGGGAACGGATGAACCGGGACCATTTTGGGCGGCTGTACAAACGATACCCACTCCCCCCACCGCGCGTGGTTCACGGAATTTCCCGTTGCGTAGCGACGCCATAGTCCGAGGAGCCGGATGCCTTAATCGGGCACGTCCGGATCTGTGGGAACCGCGGGTGAGCAATCGCCCGCGGTCACCCGGCCGGTCTTGCCAAGTGCCTGAAGATTCAGGAGAATGCGGGCCATGGAAAGACTTGATCTGGACCTGAGCCGCCCACCTCCCTTGCCCGGGACGGTGGAGGAATGCCACCGGGTGATCGAAGCGCTTTGGCGGGCGCTGGGAGAATTTCAGCAGATCCAGGCGCGAGTGGAAGAACTGGAGGAACAGTTGGCCTTGGGGTCCGACAATTCCTCCCAACCACCTTCCCAGGACAGCCCGAAGAAGCGCGCCGAGCGCAAGGGCAAGCGACCGACGGGACGCAAGAAAGGGGCGCAGGTGGGACATCCCAGGCACGAGCGGGCTCTGGTTCCGGCAGAAGCAGTGGACGAGGTCCGGCATTACTTTCCCCATGGCCGCTGTGAGTGCGGTGGGTCGGTGGCGGTGCGGGGATTCCGTCCCCATCAGGTGTTCGACCTGCCCGAGATTCGTTACCGGGTGGTCGAACACCGGGTGTATGAAGGCCGCTGTGGGTGTTGTGGTCAGAAGCACCAGGGGCGGCTACCGGATGAGGTGCCCCGCGGCCAGATGGGACCTGGGCTGGTGGCGTGGATTGGCTTGATGACGGGGCGCTATCACCTGTCGCTGCGGGAAGTCGAAGCGCTGCTGGAAGAACAATGGGGTCTGAGATTCAGCCTGGGGGCGATCAGCCAGAGCCAGATCCCGCTGCAGGCGTGGCTGGGTCCGGTCTACAACCAGATTGGCGAAGCGGTCAGAAAAGCGCTGATCGCCCATGCCGACGAGACCCGCCCCTACCGGGGCCGCAGCATCTATTGGCTGTGGGCGCTGACGACCGATCAGATGGCGTATTTCCTGACCCATTATTCCCGCGGCAAGGGTGCGGCCGGTGAGCTGTTGGGGGATTTCCAGGGGATCCTGGTGACCGACCGCCACGGGGCCTACAACGACCATCCCCAGGACTCACACCAATACTGCTGGGCGCATCTCATCCGCAACCTGGAACGGATCGCCGGGCGCAAGGGACAGGCCGGCGAAGATGGCGAACGCCTGCTCCGGGCCGCCCGCCTGACGGTTCACTGCGGCAAGCTCTGGCAACAGAGCCATTACCCATCCGACCGCTACCGAAGGCGATTGGAACGCCTCAAAGCCCTCTTCCGGCGCGAACTGGAACAGGCCGCCCAAAGACATGGCGACAACAAAACCGGTCGCAGCTGCCGCAAGTTGTTGGACGATTTTCCCAGGTTCTGGACCTTCCTGGACCATCCCGGGGTACCGATGACCAACAACACGGCAGAGCGTGCCCTACGCCCCTATGTCATCTGGCGCAAGACCAGTTTCTTCAGCCAGTCGCATCGCGGTGATTGCTTCCGACCCATGATCCTGTCGCTGGTCGAAACCTGCAAGCGCCTCAAGATCGGCGTCTATCAGACCCTGCGGACCATCTGCGCCCAGGGCATGGCAGAGGGCGAGGTCACCTTCCGCCTGCCCCTGCCGGAACCTCAACCACTTCCAGTGGCAAGCCCGTGAACGGTAACCCATCTGGGCGATGAGCATTTCAAAGCGCTTGTCGATTTGCTCGAAGCGTTTGTCCACCTGCTCGAAACGCTTCTCCATCAGGCGGAAGCCCTGTTCCATCAGCTCGCCCTGATGGCGGATGGCCTCCTCCACCCGCACGAGGCGCTCGCGCAGCTCGATGTCGCGTTCGGCCACGAAGGCGCGAAGCTTCTCCTCCACGATCCGTTCCACCAGTTCGCGGACGTGATTGTCGTCTTCTGTCACCGGCATGATGCGTTTGTCTGTCGATCCTGAGCGTCAGTATACCGCGTCTGCCTCAGATCACATCGGCGAACCAGCTTTCCGCCCGTTTGAAGAACAGATAACTGAAAGGCAGCATCACCGCGGTGACGATGGCGCCGGGAATCAGGGTGTCCCAGTCCGGCGGCAGGCCCTTGAGCAGGACCCGCTGGAAGGCGTCGATGATGCCGGCCAGGGGGTTGCACAGGTACAGGGTGTAGAGCCGTTCCGACCAAACGCCGGCGGCCTGTTCCACCAGCAGCTTCTGCTTGACCAGGTCGAGGGGATAGATGATGGGGGAGGCGTACATCAGCAGCGACAGGGCCACCGGCAGCATCTGGGCCACGTCGCGGTAATAGACGTTGAGGGCGGCGCCGAAGAAGCTGACGGTCAGGGCCACCACCATGGTGTAAAGGATGATGGCCGGCACCCAGACGGCATGGACGGTCGGCACCATGCGGTAGTAGTACATCAGCCCGGCCAGGATCAGGAAGTTGATCCCCAGTTCCACGGTCTTGGTGACCATGGCGGTGAGGGGAAAGACCTCGCGGGGGAAATAGATCTTGCGGATCAGGGCCGCGTTGCTGGTGACGCTGTTGACTCCCTCCGCCGCCGATTCCTGAAAGAAGATCCAGGGCATCAGGGCGGCGAAGGTGAGCACCGGGTAGGGGATGTTACCAGTGTCGATGCCGACGAAGCTGCGCACCAGGGTGAAGATCAGCATCAGCATCACCGGCTTGAGCACCGACCAGAGGATGCCGAGATAGGCCTGCTTGTAGCGGACGATGATGTTTTTCCAGGCCAGGGCGGCGATCAGTTCGCGGTAGGTGTAGAGGTTTTTGGCGACTTGGAGCATGTCAGCATCAGCATTGATTGATGTTACGATTTTGATTTCAGTTTTTTGATTCTTGCCAGTTTTTTCTTTATGTAGGCTTCATGGCGCGGATTCTTTTGAATTTTGAGGGCATATTTCAGCGTCTTTTCGGCCTTGTCGTATTGTTTGGTTCTGATAAAGGCATCGGCAAGGCGGATGTAGGCAGGCAGATATTTGCGGTTCTTGCGGATTGCGGTCAGATATTCCTGAATCGCCCGGAAATAATCGCCAGCCTCATTGAAGAAGTTGCCATATTCGGTATAGAGATAAGGCAACATAGGGTGGTTATTGAGCTTTTTTTGTTTTGCGTTGGCGATCAAATCATTGATCCCTTTTGCCAGGGCGACCAAACAGGCCCTGCGATCCTTGCCAGAATACCTGAGGCAAATATGGTGTTTTACCTTTGAGTCACAATAATGGTTCACGCCGGAAAGCCCTGGTCCCCGCCAACCCGGTCCGCTTTTCGGGCTGAGGGTATGCTCGCAGAATACCGGCACCGGTTCCGGGGTGCGTATTTCCTTCCAATAACCGCGCAGTGCTTCCGGCCAGGGAGGCAGGGCTTGGGATTGGAGTGGAACAAGGGACAGAGCTGCCAGCAGGACGGTGGCCAGTTTTATCTCGGCTTTCGAATATAGTATTTCCAGGTGCATTTTTCGTGGGGTTGGGGTTTTTCTGGTTTGTCGGCAAAGAATTCATCGATCGCCTTGGTCGCTCCGGGCCAGCGTTGGTCACCGTATTCGTCGAACATAACGATGCCGCCCGGGGCCGCCTTGTCGTATAAAGTCTCCAGGGCGATCTTATAGGATTCGTATAGATCGCAGTCGAGATGGAGCAGGGCGATGGTGCCTTGGTATTGCGGGAGGGTGTCCTGGAACCAGCCCTTGACCAAATGGATGTATTCCCGGATGACCTGTTCCGGGAGGCGGCCGTCCCGCAGGACTTTCATCACGGTTTCCGGTGGGCTGGCCCAGAATCCCTTGCCTTTGATCGGTGTGGTTTCATCCTTGTCGATGGGGTCAGGAAAACCCTCGAAAGAATCGAAGCCATAATAGTGGCGCATCTTCCCCAGGTATTCGTTCATCAAGGTGAACAGCAGGGCGCCGTGGCCGATGGAAACGCCGCATTCGACGATGTCACCGTCTATCTCCCTGACCTTCTCCAGCTGATCCAGGAAGTACAAGTAGCGATCCAGGGCGCCGCGGTATATCCGGGGCAGAAAGGGGGAACGGTTGTAGTCTGCTGGGATGGATTCTTCCAGAGGATCCAGACGTTCGACCTTGAGGCCGAGGGTGCGGAAAGATTTCTTAACGATTTGTTTCAACATGGGGTGTTCCCTGGATTTCGCTGACGACGTAACGATATTTGCCGGATTTTTCGGCAGGAATGTGTCCTACTAGGTCGATGTTTATGGCGACCTCCTGCCCCAGGCGCTGCCGCAGTCCCCGACGGATGGTGTCGAGATTCGCATCCTGCCATAGATCGGGTTCGGGAACGATGAGCACCTCCACCTGGGTCGGCCGCTGCTGGATGATTTTGAACCGGCGGACGCCCGGGATTTCCCGCAAAATATAAATGAGCGCCAGAGCATGCATGACGGTACCGTCCGGAGAGACGATGAAGTCGGTGGACCTTCCCTCAACCTCCTCCAGTACCTCGAGGCCGCGCCCCTGGCGGCAGGGTGTAGCGCTGCGGCGGGCCCGGTCGCCGGTGCGGTAGCGGATGAAGGGCTGGGCCTCGGAAGCCAGGTTGGTGATCACCACTTCCCCGCTTTCCCCGTCGGGGACCGGGTTTCCCTTATCGTCCAGAATTTCGACGATGAGCCACTCGGAGTTGACCAAAAGCTGGCCTGCCGGGGATTCCAGGGCGATCAGTCCGGCATCGCGGGCGCCGTATTCCCGGGCTACGGGAGCGGCGAACACCCGGGCGATGATTTCCTTCTGGTGGGGGTAGAGGGGTTCGCCGGTGGCATAGACAACCTTGAGCTGGGGCAGGTGTGGGACGCGGTTGCGTTTTTCCGCATGCTCGGCCAGGAGGGCCAGACTGCTGGCATAGCCGTAGATCACTTTGGGCTGGTAAGCCTCCACCTGATCCAGGTAGGCGTCCATGCGGGCCTCGGACATCTCGAAGGCGTTGAGGAGCAGCTGGTTGCACAGCCGGTCGCGCAGCGTTTTGAGCCGGTCGGTGCGGTTCAGTTCCACCGGTGCGCCCCAGAGCAGCACTTCCCGGTCCCCCGGCTCCACGCCCCACCAGCGCCGGGCCCGGATGCGGCAGGCGGCGTCGGCGGCCTGGCGTTTGCGGCCGAAGTAGAAGATCAGCGGCTCGCCCGAGGAGCCGCCGGTGTTGTAGCGGTAAATGCCGCCCGGTGCCTCCCGCCAGACCATCTCATCCCCGTGGCGGCTGGCATCCTCCCGGGTCATGGTCGGCAGGCGGCGGAAATCCTCCCAGGTGAGGTTTTCCGGATCAATGCCGCTGTTGCGAATGCGGCGGGCGTGCCAGGGACAGTGGGCCAGGCATATGGCCAGCAGCGCCCGCAGTTTCTGCAGCTGGAGCGATTCCAGTTCCTCTCTGGCAAGCCATTGGTTGTGTTCCAGGTCGCCAAGATAGGCAAAAGTCGGTCTTTTCAGGGCTTGCTCCTGGAGGCGGTACAGAGTTCTCGACAGTGGAGGCGGCAGGCTGACCATGGCTTTCAGGAGTTCCGGAGGTTCCGGATGGTTTCAGCGCCCAGTCGGGCATACCGGCCGTTTTTGAAGCGGCAGCTGCCCACGAAATGGATGAAATGGGTGTCCGGGGTCATTTTGCTGCAGTCGGTGTATTTTGGGTGGGGCAGAACCCGGGCTTCGGGAAGGTTGGCAATGACCACGTTGGACATCACCTGCTCACTGCCCCATTCGTGCCACTTGGACCCGAGCAGGCTTTCCATTGCCTGGGAGAATTCGGAGATGAAGCCGCGTTCGATCGATCCGGCAGGAAATCCGGCGAAGCCGGCGCAACCACGCACATAGTTGAGTTCGTCGACACGGGGCAGGCGGATGAAGGCGGCCTCGGCTGCCAGCTGCACGTGGGCGCACTCAAGGCTGGAGACCCGCTGCTGCACCCGTTCGGAGCAGGCGCGCATCGTCTCAATCCCCTGCCGGTCCCAGGTGCCGATGACAAAAGCGGTGTTGCTGTCAATGTGGTTGCAAACCTCCTCCAGAGGCGCCCGGGTCAGGGTGTCGCTGTCCAGTTGGATCACATAGCGGTCCCTGCTGAATTCGGCAATTGCCAGCAGCCGCTCCCAGGCTCCTCCCGCGGGACAGGCGGGATCCCGGAAGCGGGTGATGGGAATTGTCCGGGAATGGGGGATATGGTGGCCGATGGTTTGACGGTCTCGGGGGGTAAGGCTGCCGTCATCCAATATGATTGCCTCGCGAAACGGGACCCGGCTGGCAAACGACTTGATGGCGACCAGATACAGAATGACGTCGCAGTGACGGAGTTGGGTGACCACGGTCACCGGCAGGGCATTACGGGTGTCCAGGGGAGGGGTGGCATAAATTTTCCGGCACGCCCAGGCAAAGTGGGTGCGTCCTGCGGTCGTCTTGAGTCGGTAAAGCATCGGTTCTGTTATCCGTTATCCGTTACTTGTCTTCGTCGAGCAGTAGCCTATACAATACACTCCCGCAGCGGGTGTAGTTCAATGGTAGAACCTCAGCTTCCCAAGCTGATGACGGGGGTTCGATTCCCCTCACCCGCTCCAGTCTCACCGCCCGATCCCGTAGTAGTGGAACCCCATCCCCCGCAGGATGGCCGGGTCGTAGATGTTCCTGCCGTCGAAGAGCACCGGCTGTTTCAGCTTTTCCCGCAGGGCGGGGAAATCGGGGCTGCGGAAGACGCGCCACTCGGTCACCACCGCCAGGGCGTCGGCCCCTTGCACCGCCTCCATGGGGGAGTCGGCCAGCACCAGATCCTCGCGTTCGCCGTAGATGCGGCGGGCCTCGTTCATGGCCACCGGGTCGTGGGCCTGCACCCGGGCACCCGCCTGCCATAGCTGCTCCATCAGCACCCGGCTCGGGGCCTCGCGCATGTCGTCGGTGTTGGGCTTGAAGGCCAGGCCCCAGAGGGCGATGGTCCTGCCCGCCAAATCGCCGTTGAAGTGGTCGCAGATCTTCTCGAACAGCCGGCGTTTCTGGCGCTCGTTGACCTGCTCCACCGCCTGCAGCAGGCAGGCCTCGTAGCCGGCTTCCCGGGCGGTGCGTTCCAGGGCTTTGACGTCCTTGGGAAAGCAGGAGCCGCCGTAACCGCAGCCGGGATAGATGAAGTGGTAGCCTATGCGGGGATCGGAGCCGATGCCGACGCGGACCTTCTCGATGTCGGCATCGAGCTTCTCCGCCAGATTGGCCAGTTCGTTCATGAAGCTGATCTTGGTGGCCAGCATGGCGTTGGCGGCGTACTTGGTCAGCTCCGCCGAGCGCACGTCCATGGCGATGAGGCGGTCGTGGTTGCGGTTGAAGGGGGCGTACAGCACCCGCAGCAGCTCGGCGGTGCGGGGGTTGTCGGTGCCGACGATGATGCGGTCCGGCTTCATGAAGTCGTCGATAGCGGCCCCTTCCTTGAGGAATTCGGGATTGGACACCACATCGAATTCCAGCACCTTGCCCCGCCGGGCCAGAATTTCCTGGATCCGGTCGCGGACCCGGTCGGCGGTGCCCACCGGCACGGTGGACTTGTTCACCACGATGCGGTAGTCGTCCATGTGCTCAGCGATGGTGGCGGCCACCGCCAGCACGTGGCGCAGGTCGGCGGAGCCATCCTCGTCCGGCGGGGTGCCGACGGCGATGAACTGGAACAGCCCGTGGGACACGGCCTCGGCCGGATCGGTGGTGAAGGACAGGCGTCCGGCGGCGGCATTGCGCGCCACCAGCTTGTCCAGATCCGGCTCGTAGATGGGGATCTCCCCGCGTTTGAGGCGGTCGATCTTGTCCCGGTCCACGTCCATGCACAGGACTTCGTTGCCGACTTCCGCCAGACAGGCGCCGGTGACCAGGCCCACGTAGCCGGTGCCGAAAATGGTGATTTTCAAAGCCTTACTCCATCATGCAGGTTCCGCCGCCGCAGGCGGGCATGCCACAGGTGCCGCCGCCGCAGGGCTCCGGATTCTTCAGACTGGCGCTGGAAACCACGTGGCCGCCGGTGATCAGCCGTTCCACGGGCGCATCACCCGGGGTGTCGCCGGGGTCGATGCCGGCCAGTTGGCACAGCTCGCCCCAGGTGCGCACGGTTTTGGCCATCGGATGGCGCACTTCCACGACCTTGCCGTTGGTTTTGCAAAGGTAATCGTAAGTGGGCATGATGTCCTCCTTGCTTCCAAGTATAGACGACCGAATACGATAACCCAATCAGGAGAGGGGAATGGAGCGTTTCGTGCTCGACACCAGCATTTTCACCAATCCGGACGTTTACAGCCAGTTCGGTGAAGAGCCGGATGTGGCGATGCTCGCCTTCCTCAGCCTGGCCAGGCGCACCGGCGCCAGATTCTACATGCCGACTTCGGTGTTTGGCGAGCTGCAGCTGATGCGGGAGAAGATCGGGGTCCCGCCGGAATTCGAGGCGGTGGTGCGGATCCGCTCGCCGCGGCGCTTCAATCTGACGATTCCGGCGGGGATTCTCTACGAATTCATCGACGAGGTGCGTCTGCGCATCGACCGGGGGCTGCGGATCGCCGAGGAACACGCCAAGCTGGTCAAGGACGGGGCCGAGCAGGAAGCGGTCGGCAAGGTCATCAACCGGCTGCGGGGGCGCTACCGGGAGGCGCTGCGCCAGGGCATCATCGACAGCCGCGAGGACATGGACGTGCTGCTTCTGGCCTACGAACTGGACGCGGTGTTGCTGTCGGCGGACGCGGGGCTGCGGACGTGGGCCGACAAGGTGGGGGTGATGATTGTCCGCCCGGAGCATCTGATGCCGGTGCTGGAAAAGCTGGTGGAATACCGCGAAAGCTGAGTCAGTCGAAGACCAGCCGGCCCGCCAGTAGATCCCCGAGCATGCCGGTCAGCGACGGGTAGATGCGGTCGAACGCCAGCAGCCAGTGATCGCCCTCGCGGCGCAGTTCACGCCGGCGGATCTGAACCTGGTGGCTGGCTCGCCTGAGGTGCTCGAACATCAGTTCGGCGTTTTCCCGCTCCCGGAACCGGCAGCGGAAAGTGGTATAGACGCGGTGTTCGCGGCGGAATTTGGCGACCGCCTGATGCAGCCCCTCGAGCAGGGCCGCCCCCAGGGCGCGTTCCAGCTCCGCATCCACGGGCAGGCCGTGTTCCTCCACGAACAGGCTCAGGCGCAGCAGGCGGTTGGTGACGTATTCCGCCGGCAGGTCGAGTAGGTTGTCGGCCGCCGCGCGCAGGTCGTCGATGTTGATGTTGCCGGTGACGTACTTGGCCCGGTGGTCGCGTGGCGAGTCCTCCTTGAACACCAGTCCCTCGCGCCATTCCTCGTGCAGACGCAGCATGATCTGGCGGATGCGCCCGACCTCGTGGGGATGGAAATAACCATGCAAAGGCACCGGCGGCAGGTTGAAGGTCTCGATCAGCCGCTGCTTGTCGCGGTAGGGCAGAAAGCCGGCCTGGTTCTTCCGCATCAGGTCGAAGACGAACAGTTCCACGTCCTCCTTGACGAAAGGAGGGCTGCTTTCCAGATAAGGGTTGTCCGGGCCGGCCACCTCGGCGCAGACGATCAGATCCGGGTGCCGCGCGAAGATCTCCAGCGGCATCAGGTCGGGCAGCCGGTCGGTGGTGAAGGGGCAGACGAAGCCGCCGCGGGAAAGGGCCAGAACCTGGTCGCCGATGCGGGCGATGCGGACGTTGAAGCCGTTGATCTTTTCCTCGGCCCAGAAGGGTGCCTGGAAATGGGCCTTGAGCCCGGCCTCGAGTGCCAGGACCCGGCCGATGTGGGGGTAGCCGTAGATCACCGTGTCGCCGAAGACCGCCGTGCCCCGGGGTATGTGGCGCCAGGCGTCACGGTAGTGACGATAGTCGATGTCCTTGAAGCGGCGCTCCAGGGCCTTACGCTGCTGCAACGCCTCGGGCAGCTGGTCGATGACCGTGACGGGGTTGGGAACCTGGCTCATGGGAATCCGGATTTGTCATGGGGGAGCGATGATTGTAGCCTTGTCCGATGCCTGACACCATGATTTGCCGTCCCGGCTGCGGGGCCTGCTGCATCGCCCCCTCCATCACTTCCCCCATTCCCGGCATGCCCGATGGCAAGCCCGCCGGTGTCCGCTGTATCCATCTAGGCGAAGATGACCGCTGCCGCCTGTTCGGCCGGCCCGAGCGGCCGGCGGTGTGCGAACGGTTTCAGGCCGAACCGGAAACCTGCGGGGAAAGCCGCGCCGAGGCGCTTGTCAGGCTGCAGCGGCTGGAGAAACTGACCCAATCGTGCCGCACGAGTCCCTGATCTAAGCAACGGGATAAGCTGCGCCCTTCAAGTCCGTGTGTCGCTGGCATCGGCCGCTCGGGTACAAGATAATAGTCTGGTTTGCAGACCGATAACGAAAAATGGGAGGAATCACATGGGTTTTTTGCAAGGCAAGCGTGCATTGATCGTGGGATTGGCCAGCAACCGTTCCATCGCCTGGGGCATCGCCCAGGCCATGCACCGGGAGGGAGCGGAGCTGGCCTTCACCTATCAGAACGACAAGCTCAAGGAGCGGGTGGAAAAGCTGGCGGGGGAATGCGGTTCCGATCTCACCGTTGCCTGTGATGTGAGCAGCGACGAGCAGATTCAGGGGGTGTTCGAATATCTCAAGCCCCACTGGGAGGACGGCCTCGACATCATCGTCCATTCGGTGGCCTACGCCCCCCGCCGCGCACTCGAAGGGGATTACCTGGAGTCGGTGGACCGGGAGGCCTTTGGCATCGCCCACGACATCAGTTCCTACAGCTTCGCCGCCCTGGCCAAGGCCGGCCGCGCCATGCTGCGTTCCGGCGGCGCGCTGCTGACCCTGAGCTACCTGGGGGCCGAACGGGTGATTCCCAATTACAACGTCATGGGAGTCGCCAAGGCCAGCCTGGAGGCGAACGTACGCTACATGGCCGCCTCCCTGGGGCCACAGGGAGTGCGGGTCAATGCCGTCTCCGCAGGGCCTATCCGGACCCTGGCGGCTTCCGGCATCAGCAATTTCCGGGAGATGCTCAGCAAGGCCGAAAACGCCTCGCCGCTGCGCCGCAACGTCACCATCGAGGAGGTCGGCAACGCCGCCGCCTTCCTGTGTTCCGATCTGGCCTCCGGGATCACGGGTGAGGTGGTGTATGTCGATGCCGGTTACAACATCATGGGGCTGGCGTTCGGGGCTTGACCGTATCACGCGCCTGGCGGTACCTGGCTTCGAACTGCGCCAGCGGCAGCGGCCTGCCGAACAGGTAACCCTGGCCTTCGTCGCAGCCGAACCGGCGCAGGCTTTCCCACTGGCTTCGGGTTTCGATGCCTTCTGCCAGCGTGGTCAGGCCGAGGCTGTGGCCCAGCTGGATGATCCCGTGGACGATGGCCTTGCTGCCGGCATCTTCCGGCATGGGGCGGACGAAACTCTGGTCGATCTTGAGAGTGTCGAGGGGAAAACGGCGCAGGTGGTTCAGGGACGAGTAGCCGGTGCCGAAGTCGTCGAGGGCAAGGCGGATGCCGAGGTCCTTCAGCTGCCGCAGGATGCGGATCGTATGGTCCACATCGAACATGGCGGCGGTTTCGGTGATTTCCAGTTCCAGTTTTCCCGGATCGACCGGATGGCGCTTCAGGGCGGCCTGCAGCAGTTCCGGCAGGCGCTGCTGATGGAACTGGTAGGCGGAAATGTTGATCGCCAGGCGCAGCCGGGCGAATTCGCTTTCCCGCCAGCGTTCCAGTTGGCACAGCGCCTGTTCCAGCAGCCATTGGGTGATCGGGCCGATGAGACCGGTTTCCTCGGCCAGGGGAATGAACCGCTCCGGGGGCAGCAGCCCGTGTTGGGGATGATGCCAGCGCAGGGTGATTTCGGCCCCCAGGAGGCCGCCGTCATCGAGGCGGACCTGGGGCTGGAAGTACAGTTCCAGCTCGTCGTATTCGACGGCGTGACGCAGATAGCCTTCCAGCGCCAGCGGCTGGCCAAGGGCGGGTTCCAGTTGCGGGCGGTAGCGACAGCAGGTGCCGCCGCCACGGCGCTGGGCCTGGCGCAGCGCCAGTTCTGCCGCCCGTATCAGGGCGGGCAGGGTTTGGCCGTCAGCGGGATAGCAGCTGATGCCGATGCTGACCGAAAGCCAGAATTCCCGGTGATCGACATGGACGGGGCGGTGGAGCGCCTCGATCAGGCGGCGGGCGGTCTGGGTGGCGGTGGCGCCTTCATGGAGCACCAGCGCGAAGGTATCGGTTTCCAGCTGGTAAAGACAGGCGTTCTTTTCCGGAACCGCCGCCGCCAGACGGTTCGCGACGGCCCTGAGCAGGCGGTCGCAGGCCGAGTGCCCCAGATTGCCGAGGAACAGGCGGAAACGGTCGATCTGAAGCAACAGGATGGCGGTCTGCCGCCGCCCTTGGAGCATCGGGCCGGTCCGGTGATAGAAGAGGCGCCGGTTCGGCAGGCCGGTGACGGGATCGTGATGGGCCTGCCACTCGAGCCTTCGCAGGGTCAGATGCGTCAGCATCGCGCGCGCCAGCGAGGCCAGGCAGAGCAGGACGAGCAAGGCGGTGGGCAAAGGATCGGCGTGACGCCAGAAAAGCGGCGCCAGTACCGACAACAGCCCGACGATCGCGATGTCCAGCGCGGTGGCCAAGCGGGCGAGCTGGTGGGACGAAAGGCGGACTCCCATGAATGCCTCTGCCGTATCGGGAACCCCATTCTAATCCAGCAGGCAGATTCAGGGGGGACAAAACCGCCGGCCCGGGGAGATCGGGATGCTATAATCGCCAGCTTGAATCTTGGGTCCGGGGATTCCGGTGTGTCGCCAACCGCATGTGAGGATAAGCAACGACCATGAAATGGCTTAATCTCGGTTTGATCCGTCTGTTCGAATTCATCACTTTGCTGCTGTATTCCTTCTTCGTCCTGACTTATTTCAGCGCTTTCCTGCTGTTGCCGCTGGACGCGGTGACTTTGCTGGTCAGGGCGTTGGGGCTGGTAGGGTTGCCGGCGCTGGCGAGCCTACCGGTCGCCGTCGCGGTGACGGCGTATCTGTGTTATCTGGTCTATCGCCTGCCCGGTCTGGTCCAGACCGTACTGAAAGGCGGCATGGAGCTGACCAATGCGGGCTATGCCCAGCTGCGTCAGCTCGAGGCGGTCGCTGCCCAGATCAACGGCAAGCCGGCCGGGGCTTCGGCGGCAGCTTGAGGTCATGATCCGCGGTTTTCTCGCCGCAGTTTTCCTGCTCCTGATGACGGCCGCTACGGCGGCCGTTTTTCAATGGCGTGATTCCCAGGGGCATTACCATTTCAGCGACCGCCCCCTGGCGGCGGACGCCAAGGCGCTGCAGTTGGAGCGCCTCCCCCGTTATCACCGGGTCGCCCACATTTACGATGGCGATACCGTCCGTCTTGCCGACGGGCGCAAGGTACGCCTCCTCAATATCAACACCCCGGAGATCGAAACCGAGCGCAAGCGCGGCGAGCCGGGCGGGGAGGAGGCGAAGCGGCAGCTGGAGGCCCTGCTCGAGGGGCAGCAGGTGCGGCTGGAGTATGACGTGGAACGGCGCGACAAATACGGGCGGACCCTGGCCTATCTGTTTCGCCGCGATGGTCTGCATGTGAACCTGAGGCTGGTCGCCCTGGGATGGGCGATCGCCAACATCCATCCGCCCAACCTCAAGTACGCCGCTGCGATTCTCGAAGATCAGCAGCAAGCGGAGCAGGCCCGGCGGGGAATCTGGGGGATGGCGGCCTATGCGCCCAAGCCGATCGAGGTCCTGCGCCGCAAGCGGTTGCACGGCTGGCAGCGGCTGGTGGGGGTGCCCAAGGCTGTGAAGCCGGGGCGCAAGTATGTCCGATTGTTGTTCGCCGCCGATCTCTATGTGACCATCCCCCGGGCCAATTTGCGCTGGTTTCCGCCCCTGGAATCCTATCTCGGCCACCGGGTCGAAGTGCGCGGCTGGCCGTCCAGGCGGGGGCGCCAGTACGCGATTCTGGTTCGCCATCCCAGCGCCCTGATCGTGCTGGACCGGTAGCAGGGCTTGACAGTGAAAACCGCTCCGGGAATAATATGCGCTTCCTTGCGACGGCTACGTAGCTCAGCTGGTTAGAGCACAGCACTCATAATGCTGGGGTCGGTGGTTCGAGTCCACCCGTAGCCACTCTCCCTTTCTTGTCCCTCTCCGCGCCGTCGGCGTCCTCATATAAACATTTTCTTATGCTAACTTTTCCACGCCGTGATTTGGTAAAGTGGGGGGCGGCCTTCATTTGTCGTACCTGATTTGGCACAATACGAAGAGCCCGTATTCCATAACAACCTAGAGAGTGGAGGAGCTATGCGCAGTTTATTCCAATTTTTCGTTGCCCTGATGCTGGGATTCGCTTCCCTGACGCCGGCTTTCGCCGATGGTGGTGGCGGCGGTGGCGGTGATTTCTGCCGCGTTCTTGTCGGTGACTTCACCCTGATGTTTTCCGCCTATCAACCCCAGCTGACCGGCGACCGGAAGTATTGTACCCAGCTGCCCGGCCTGGGCCGCACCAACCTGGTGTTCGACTATGAATCCAAGGAAGGGACCACCTCCGTCGGTGCGACGCGGGCGCTGGATCAGAAGATCAAGGAAATGAAGCTGACCTTCAAGGTGGTTCGCGAGTCCGACGGGACGGTGATCGCCGAGGTGCCGCCGAAAAAGATGCGCGGCGGCATCGTGGAAACCGTGGTGGATTTCGAGCAGCCGGGAAACTATGAGGTCGAGGTCAAGCTGGTCGATCCCAACGGCAAGGAATACGAAAACCATCTGGAATTGCTCGTGGGCGTCGACAGCGGTTCCCAGATGCGCCTTTACATGATCGTCGGCGTCGTGCTGCTGGCGCTCGTTTACATCCTGTACCTGTCCCACGCCGGTTTCCGCGCCAAAGTGGATGTGGTATTGGGCAAGTTCAAGAACTTCTGACGATAAAACCAACAACTCCATGCAGCGATACAGTATGACTTTGGCAGGGGGCGTTTTCGCCCTCTGCTTCTCTTTTGCCGTGACGGCGGACGTCTCATCGATGCCGGACGCCCATGCCAAACCCGCCCAGGCGGCGGCACCGGAACCCTTCTGTCCTCCCGAACGCCCCGTGCAGTGGCGTGACGCCCAGAAGATCGACGGGGTGGAAATCGAGGAAGAGCGCGTCTGTCTGCCGGACAATCCCTATGACATCGCTGCTTTCGTCAAGGGAACCAACAACATCTCCATGCCGACCCTGATGAAGACCCGGCTGGCGGCCGACAGCGTCATCAAGCGCAACGACCGCGACGGGGACGGGGATCCGGACGAGATCATCATCAAGCTGGAGGTCGCCGAACTCAACGGCGCCTCCCCCGATACCACCGAGCCGGTTCACAGCTTCGCCATCGCCCCCGGGATCAAGCCGGCCTTCTGGGTCTTCGCGCCCAAGGTGCGCGGCATGGCGACCAAGGACGCCCACAGTATCGAGGCCAATCCGTTGTTGCGCCCCCCGTCGCCGACGATCCGCGTGGAGCAGGGGGACACGATCAAGATCGTGCTCGAGAACACCCATTACTTTCCCCACACCATCCACCTCCACGGTGTGGATCATCCCTACGTCGACGCCAAGGGGGAAGGCAACGACGGTGTGCCCCAGACCAGCGAAGGGTTCGTCATTCCAGGGCAGGCACGGACCTACGACATCACCCCGCGCCAGCCGGGTACCTTCATCTATCACTGTCACGTCCAGACCCACACCCACCTGGCGATGGGGCTGATCGGCATGGTGGTGGTGGAAGAGAACCGCCCCGACAACTGGGTGCAGACCCTGAATGTCGGCGCCGGCAAGGTCCGCCATCCTTCCAAGGCGGTGCGGGAGGAATACGATCAGGAATACGATCTGGTCTATCAGGCGGTGGACAAGGAGTTGCACGGGATCGTGCAGTCCTCTAACGACCCGCGGGTCATCGCCAAGCGCATGAACCGCGAATATGACTTGACCGACGCCACCGAGGACTACTTCCTGCTCAACGGCCGTTCCTTCCCCTACACCTTGAGGGAATCCCTGCTGGTGGTCGAGCCGGATCAGAACATCAAACTCCGCATGCTCAACGCCCAGGGCGAGCTTCTGGCGGTGCATACCCACGGCCACAAGGCGACCATCACCCATTACGACGGCGTCGCCGTCAATCCCCAGGCCCGGATCACGCGGGACATCTTCGATCTCGCCCCAGCCCAGCGCGTCGATCTCAGGCTCACCACCACCGACGACGGCCTGCACAATTACGGTCAGGGAATCTGGGTGTTCCACGACCACGTCGAGCGCGGCATCACCACCGACGGCATGAACCCCGGCGGCAACATCAGCGCCATCGTTTACAAATCCTATCTGGGGCCGGGAGACGTTCCCAAGGTGCAGGGCGTCGATCTCAGCCGCTATTTCACTGAAGCCTTCCACCAGCGCAAACTGCCGGTTTGGCAGAACATCGACGCGTGGGACAGCCTGGGCGATCCCGAAGCCCGCAGTCAGGAAACGGCCCAACCACCGGAGGCCGGGGAGGAAGCCTCTCCGTGGGGGCGTTTTTGGATCGGCCTGTTGATCGGCCTTCTCGCCTACGTGCTGTTTTCCAATCGCGAACGTGCCCGTGAGCTGTTCTGCCGCTATGTTCTGGAGAAATCATAAGATGAAACGGACTGGCCTCTGGATCTTGTGGGGGGTGCTGCTGTCTCTGCCCGCTTGGGCGGCGAAGATGCCGATGATGAACCACGGCCGCATGCTCATGGACATGGGCGGCAAGATGGTGATGGGGCAGAACACCGACCAGCTGCCGCCGGGTTGCCGCCGGATTTCGGAGGACGTGAAACTGACCGTCCATGCCGGCCACAAGTATTCGCGCGACTTCCCCGGCACCATGTTCGGTTACGACCGGCGCAAGTGGCAGGTCGAGCCCTGCGCCCGGGTCACCGTCACCCTGGTCAACGAGGACCATATCCGCCATCAGTGGATGCTCCACGGCCTGCCCGAGGAAGTCTATCCCCGCGGCATGTTCCACCTGGAGGTGACCGGTCCCGGCGAGGTGACCGGAACCTTCATCGCCCCGGCTGAAGACCGGACCTATCTGGTCCATTGCGACATCACCCAACACACCGAGAAAGGCATGAAGGCCGAGCTGGTGGTCGGTGAGGGCAGTGGTGACCTGCCCGGAATCGCCGGCATCACTCCGCCGGCGGTCGTCTATCCGGATCATGGCGAGGCGGGCGGGCCGGTGGCGGCGGACGCTGGGGCACCGACGCCGGAGTCCGGCCGCCGCCCCCTGCTGTCGGGCCTGCTGGTTCTCGGTTTGGTGCTGGCGATGCTCGGCGCCCCCTATCTGTTCGACTGGGTGGGACGGCGTTTCTTCGGCATGAGCGGCCGGGAGCTGAACGCCTATCTGTTCGAACGGATCATGGCGCTCTTCTGCCGGTTGATCAGGCTGATCCGGTCGTTGACGGCCGCAGGTTCGACCAGCTGAACCTTTCTCTTCCGGACGGTGAAACAAAAGCCCTCCTCTGCGAGGGCTTTTTTGACGGGCGCATGATCGAATCCTTTCCCCTGTTGGCGCTGTTCGCCAGCGCCTTCGTGTCGGCCACGCTGGCGCCGGGCGGCTCGGAGGCGTTGCTGGCCTGGTGGGTGCTGCAGACGCCGGAAGCGGCGCTGCCGTTGTGGTTCAGCGCGACCCTGGGAAACACGTTGGGGGCGATGACGACCTGGTGGTTGGGCTGGATGCTGGCGAGGGGATGGTCGCCGCAGCGGCTTCTGGCCCGCAAGGTGCCGGAAGCGGCATTGGTAAAGGTGCGTCGTTACGGCCTGCCGGTGCTGTTGTTGTCGTGGCTGCCACTGATCGGTGACGGGCTGTGCCTTGCGGCCGGCTGGCTGCGTCTGCCGTGGCTGCCCGGTCTGATACTGATCGCCGTCGGCAAGGGGGTGCGGTATGCGGCTTTGGTCTGGTGGCTGGGATGAGGCCGTCCCTGGCCTTGGAGTGTCATCGATAGAGCGCGTAGGCGCCGAAACGCATCTGATGGGGGCGACCCAGTTTCTCCTTGAGGAAGTCGATCTGGAACAGGGGGGTCAATTCCTTGCCGTCCCAGCGGTAGGCTTTGACGAACTGTTCGTTGTCCTTGCCTTTCTTGTCCCACTTCGACAGCAGCGATGAGCTGAAATAGACCCGCTTGCCGTCCCAGCTCTGGGACACCATGTTCACCTGGCTGCCGATCTTTTTCTGATAGATCTGCTTGGGGTGGAAGGGGTCGGAGATGTCGAACAGGCGGGCGTTGCCGTCCATGAAGGTGGTCACCCACAGGCGCCGGTCATCGCTTTCGATGGAAATGTCCACCGGCAGGGGGATCTTGGCGGGATCGCCGATGTCCGCCACCGCCTGGGCGTGCCATTTCCCCTGGTCGTCCAGATACACCAGCCAGATCTTGGCGGTCAGGGCGGTGCTGGTGAAGCAGTAGTTGTGGTTCGGCTCCCAGGCGCAGCGGATTTCCAGGGGGGAACCCGGTACGTCGAAGATCAGCTTCGGTTTGCGGTCGTGCAGATCCCACAGCACCATGGTTTTGCCGAATTCCTGCATCGCCTGCTTGTCCTGCATCAGCTCCCCCAGATCGCGCATGTAGTTGCGGTGACCGGTGAATGAGGAGGTCAGCATGATGTCGAGGCGGGGCAGGGCGCGGACGTCGTAGCCGTAGCCGTCGGCATACTTGCCGGTCTTGACGGCGCCCTGCAGGTTGTCGTCGGTGGGCATCCAGTAGGTGGCGACGTACTGGCCGTCGTTGGTGTATTCCACCAGGGCGGTGCGGCCGCCGTAATCCTTGTCGTTGGACAGCCCGCTGATGATCATGCGGCCAGGCAGGGCGTAGGTGGTGTGGGGGCCGACCACGCCGCCGCTTTTCTCCACGAAGTCGTCGATCACCTTAACCAGCTTCGGCCTGGCGGGATTGGTATGGACGTCGAAGATGAAGATCTTGCTGGTGTCCAGGCCGCCGGCCCACAAATAATTGCGGTCGTCGGTGAAGCCGGAGTGGTGGGCCTCGTGACGGCCGCCCACGGAGACGGTGTGGATGACCTTGCCGAAGGTCTTGGATTTGGGATTGGCGTCGATGGTGACGAGCTTGTCCGAGCCGTCTCCCAGCCCCTCGATGCCCAGGGTCCAGACGTAGATGAAATCCTCTTGGCCGACGATCTTGGGCATGTAGGGGGACAGCGGCGTTTCATCGGCGCTGGCGGGGAGGGCGGCGGCCAGAAGGCTCAGGCTCAGCAGTAACATTCGGATCATGGCATACCTCTTCGAGAGGGCGGGCAGTGCCCGCCCGATAGTTATTTTTCTTCGATGGCAAGTGCGCCGGAGGGGCACAGGCTGACCACCCGGCGGATTTCCGCCTCCGCGGCGGCCTCGGCGTCGATCTTGAACTGGCCGTCCTCGACCTTGAACACCTGTGGCAGTTCCTTCACGCAGATGCCGGCGTGGCAGCAGCGTTCCTCGTCCCAGTGGATCTTCATGGCTCAGCCCTCCGCCGTGGTGGGGTCGATCTTCGTCTTCACCTCGCTGATGCGGTCGGCGGGAAAGCCGCCCTTGGCCGCGTGCTCGCGCACGGCTTCTTCATTGGGAGCGATATAGACGCAATAGATCTTGTCCTGGGTGACATAGCTTTCCACCCATTGGATCTGGGGTCCCATTTCCCGCAGGATGCCGCAGGACTTCTGCGAGATGGCGGTCAGCTCCTCCGGCGACAGGTTGCCGGCGCCGGGGATCTCCCGTTCGATGACGTACTTGGGCATGGTGCTTCTCCTTTCAGGTTTCACTTGACGCAGGGTGAAGGCCGGTCCTCGGACCGGCCGCCTCTCCGGGCAACAGTTCCCGGAAAATCTGATTCATGAAGCGTTCCAGGGGGGCGTTGCTGCGTTCGACCTTCATCCGCAGCAACGCCCCCTGCCAGTTGTCGACGATGCAGTCGGCCAGTTCCTCCGCCGTCCGGTCCCGGCGGACGAAGCCGGCCGCCTGGGCCTGGGCCAGCATCGCGGCGATCTTGTCGCGGTAACGGTGGAGGGCGCGCCGCAGCGCCTGGCGGCACAGCTCACTGGTGTCTCCCACCTCCCCCATCAGATTGCCCAGCAGGCAACCGCCTTTGAAATCGTTGCCCTGGAGTTCTTCGATCAGGGCGCGGAAGTAGTCTTGCAGCGCCTGGAGCGGCGTGGCCGCGTTCTGGCCGAGGTGGTGATCCAGTTGCTGGATGAAAGGCTCGATGTAATGTTCGATCACCGCCGCGCTGAAGGCCTCCTTGCTGGGAAAATAGTTGTAGAAGGAGCCTTTGGGAATCCCGGCCCGGGAGAGGATCTCCTGCAGGCCGGTGCCGTGATAGCCCCGGGCCAGCAGCAGCCGCAGGCCTTCGTCGAGCAGTTGGCGTTTTTTGGCCTCTTTGTGCGTTGTCGCCTTCATGGGGAAAATAATACGACCGGTCGTCTCGAAACACAAGCAAAAGAAAAGGGGGCATCGCCCCCTTTGTCAGTCTTCCGCTGCCACGTGCACCCATTCCGGGGCCGAGAGCCATTGTCTGAGGGCGGCCGGCAGGGTCTGCAGGCGCTGCCATTGCAGAAGCAGCCAGCCGGCGCCGAACAGGGCCACCGCATCCACCAGACAGTACCAGGCGGCGACGCCGCTGGGCGGGTTTCCCTGGGGCAGCGACAGCACCGGATCGATGGGCACCCAGGTCCAGGTTTTCAGGGCGGTGCCGATCAGCTCCAGATGGGTGGTGACGAAGAAAGCCGCCAGGTAGACCAGCGGCGCCCGGCCCCACAGCACACAGGGAACATAGACCAGAAACAGCAGCATGCCGACCCAGTCGCCCCGTTCGGCGAAGGTCACCCCCCACAACGACCACAACCCCATGACCAGCAGCACTCCCCAGGTGACCGGTTTCTGCCACAGCTGGAACAGCGGGGAGCGGGCCATGGCCACGGCGGTCAGATAGACCATGCCGTGCCCCGGGGGAATGTATGCGGGGATGTTGTGGAAGTAGTAAATGTAGCCGTGCATCATGCCGGAGGCGAAGTGTTCGCCGGCGGTGGCGAAGGCGACCGCGATCAGCACCTGCAGCCGCACCAGATTGCTTTCCCACAGCAGCAGGCCGATGAGGACGACCCAGGCGCATTTTCCTAGGGCGTTCTGCAGCTCGAGGTCGTGAAACGAATCCAGATAGAGACAGCCGGCAATGCCGGCGAAAGTGATGGCGGTGATGATGAGGTCGTGGATGCTGTTTCTGGCGGCCTGAAGAAACATCGGTTCTCCCGCGCGTTGCTCGGATCCAAAGTAAACTACACCGGAATCGGGCCGGGCTCAAGCCCTGCTGGCCAAGGCAACGGCGAGGCGGTATCCTTCCCTCTTCCCAAGGGGAGAGAAACTTGCCGCCACGGCCGGCGTCGAAATAAAGATAAGGTCGAAGACTGGAGTGAGGAATCATGTTCGAGAAACTGGTGCGCAACAAATACTCGATGTTGTTGCTGGCGATCTATATCGTCGCCCTTTACGTCATCCTGAACAAGGCCATCGTGCCGTTCGTCTTCAAGACGCTCGAGGCGGACTTTTTCACCGGCGATCCCTCCAAATCGGGGCAGGTGACCGAAGTGCACGACAACCGTACCGCCATGGCGCTGTTGCAGTGCAACCGCTACGTCCGCGAGCGCTTCGACGACAAGGCCGATTTGACCTTCGAAAACAAGGATTACCATTCCTGGGACATCGGCTTCGGCCGTTTCCTGGTCAAATCCAGCGTGGATGTGACCGAGCCGGGTGAGGCGATGGTGCGCAAGAACTACGTATGCGAGATCAAGCACACCGGCGGCGACCTGGCGGACCAGGATAACTGGAAGCTGACGGGGCTGGCGCTGAACGACGTGAAACAGCCGTAAGCGCCGGGCATTGACCTGTCCCCCGATGGGGGTTAGGGTTTAACGGCCGGGATCTGCCCGGCCTCGTTGTTTTTGTTGGGTCCATGAACAGCCAGTTCAGCAACATTTATCTGGTCGGTCCGATGGGGGCCGGCAAGACCACCGTCGGCCGTTTGCTGGCGCGGGAGCTGGAAAAACAGTTTTATGACAGCGACCGGGAGATCGAAACCCGCACCGGCGTGGACATTCCGACCATTTTCGAATACGAAGGCGAGGAAGGCTTCAGGCGCCGGGAAGCGGAGGTGCTGCACGATTTGGTGGCGTTGGAAGACATCGTGCTGGCCACCGGCGGGGGGATTATCCTGCGCGAGGAAAACCGGCGGCTGTTGCGGGATCACGGTTTCGTCGTTTACTTGTATTGCCCGGTGGCAAAGCAGGTGGAACGCACCGCCCGTGACACCCACCGGCCGCTGCTGCAGACCGCGGATCCGAAAAAACGCCTGACGGAGCTGCTGGCGGTGCGGGCGCCGCTGTACGAATCCATCGCCGATTACACCATCAACACCGGCGAATGCGCCAGCCGTCAGGCGGTCAAGAAAATCATCCAGGCTTACAGGAATTCATGAAAACGCTGACCATCGATCTGGGGGAACGCGGCTATCCCATACACATCGGCACCGGCCTGCTTTCCCAGTGGGATCTGTTCACCCCGCATATCGGCGGCGAGCAGGTCATGGTGGTGACCAACGACGTCGTCGGTCCCCTGTATCTGGAGCGGTTGCTCGCCACGCTCGGGTTGCCGGACGAAGCCGCCCTGGTGCTGCCCGACGGGGAACGCTGCAAGACCCTGGAAACCGTCAACCGCATCTTCGATGCCCTGCTGGAGCGTCGCTACAGCCGCAACGCCACCCTGGTCGCCCTGGGGGGCGGGGTGATCGGCGACATCGTCGGTTTCGCCGCCGCCTGTTATCAGCGCGGAATCGACTTCATCCAGGTGCCGACCACCCTGCTGGCCCAGGTGGATTCCTCCGTCGGCGGCAAGACCGGTGTCAACCACCCGCTGGGAAAGAACATGATCGGGGCCTTTCACCAGCCCCGGGCGGTCATCGCCGACATCGCCACCCTCGACACCCTGCCCGAGCGGGAACTTCAGGCCGGGATCGCCGAAGTGATCAAATACGGTCTGATCCGTGACGCCCCGTTCTTCGCCTGGCTGGAGGCGCACATCGAGGCGCTGCGGCAACGCGATCCCGATGCCCTGGCCTATGCGGTCGAGCGTTCCTGCCGCAACAAGGCGGAAGTGGTGGCGGCCGATGAGCGTGAAGGGGGTCTCAGGGCCATTCTCAATTTCGGTCATACCTTCGGCCATGCCATCGAGGCGGGGATGGGGTACGGGCGTTACCTGCACGGGGAGGCGGTCGCCATCGGCATGTGCCAGGCGGCGGATCTGTCCGCCCGCCTCGGCCTGCTGTCCCGCCGCGACGTGCAGCGGATCGAGTCCCTGCTGGCGCGGGCGGGGCTTCCCACCGTACCGCCCGCGGCGATGGACGCAGAGGCGTTTCTGCGCCACATGGCGGTGGACAAGAAGAACCGCGACGGCCAAATCCGTCTGATTCTGCTGGAGGAAATCGGTCGCGCCACCCTTCCCCGTCCGGTCCCCCGGGAATCACTGGAAGCGACTTTGCATGAGTACGGCAGAAGCGGTGCTTGAAACGGCTCCCGAGCGCTCCCGGACAGGGTTCGATTTCCTGTCTTCCGAACGGCAGCAGAAGTTCGATCTGCTGCTGCACCTGCTGGCCAATCTGCCGCGCCCGCTGCTGGTGTCCGGGCCCGAAGGGATCGGCAAATCCACTTTTTTGCGGTTGTTGCAGCAGGCCACGCAGGATGGATGGCGGATCTGCCGCCTGCAAGGCGGGGAGGATCTGAGTTTCGAAGGAGTGCAGCGGCAGCTGGCCGAGTGCCTGGGGCTGGCGAATGCCGGTGAACTGGACCGGGCCCTGGCGCAGCGCGAGGCCGGCGGGGAGCTGGTCATCCTCGCCATCGACGATGGCGGCGATCTGTTGCCCGGCGTGCTCGACGCCGTCTGCCGGCTGGCGGTACACCATCCAGCCTTGCGGGTCGTCGTCACCCTGCGGCCGGACGATCTGCACGTCAAGACCGTCACCGACGCCTGGGCCATCGAGGAAGGGCAGGTGATCGAACTGCCGCCGCTGGACCTGCCCCGGACGCGGGACTACGTCCTGGCCCTGGGAGCCCGTGCCGGGCAGGGGACGGTGGACGAGGCCCTGGTCCGGGAGATCTACCACCGCAGTCACGGCATTCCCGCCCGCATCCGCGAGCAAACCCAGGCGCATATCGGCAAGCCGCCGTTGCGCTGGCATCAGGCACTGGCCAAGCCGGTTTACATCGCCCTGGCGCTGCTCATCGCCGTGGCCGCCGCCCTGACCTACTGGCAGCAGCGTTCAGGCGGGGCAAAGACGCAGGCGGATGCGTCGGCCGCCGTGGCGGTCGAACCCGTTGCAAAACCGCCGCCGGTGGCTGCAGAACCCCAGCTTGTCGCCGGCGCAACCGAACCGCAGGTTTCCGAACTTGCACCGCAGCCCCCGGCGCCGCCGCCTTCTCCGGAGGAGGCGGTGACAGAACCGGTGGCCGAAAGCCCCGCGCTGGATGCAGCGCCCGCAGCGGAACCGGTGGCGGAGACCGCCGCGGCCGAGGCGCAGCCGCTGACACCGGCGGAAATCCTCGTCAGCCTCGGCGTCCACACGAGCGACTGGCTGCTGCAGCAGCCCGGGCAATATTTCACCTTGCAGATCGCCGCCTTCGACAAACTGGAGGAGCTTGCCGGCTTCGTGCGCGAACATTCAGCCTTGCAGCCGCTGGCATATTACCGCAAACAGCGCCGGGGGCGTGCCTGGTATCCGCTGCTCTACGGCGTGTTCCCGACTCTGGAAGCCGCCCGTCAGGCCCAGACGAAACTGCCGCCGGGTCTCAGGAAGCCCTGGCTGCGGCGCCTGCGTTCGGTGCAGAAGGAAATCCGCGCTCTCCAATCTCCTTAAATTAAACCCAGCATCAAGGACTGTCCATGCCTGAATCCTTCATCTTCATCGACGCCCTGCTGCGTCGTCCCGTGCCCCGCACCCCGGTCTGGTTCATGCGCCAGGCCGGCCGCTATCTGCCGGAATACCGCAAAGTGCGCGAGCGGGCCGGCAGTTTCATGAATCTGTGCACCAATCCGGAACTGGCCTGCGAGGTTACCCTGCAGCCGCTGCGCCGTTTCCGTCTCGATGCGGCGATCCTGTTTTCCGACATCCTCACCATTCCCGACGCCATGGGGCTGGGGCTGTCCTTCGCCGAGGGGGAGGGGCCGCGCTTCGCCCATCCCGTTCGCAGCGAGGCCGACATCGAGCGCCTGCCCCGCATCGATCCGGAAACCGACCTGAGGTACGTCATGGAGGCGGTGCGCCTGATCCGCCGGGAACTGAACGGCAGGGCGCCGCTGATCGGCTTTTCCGGCAGTCCCTGGACCCTGGCCACCTACATGGTGGAGGGGCGGGGAAGCCGCGACTTCAGGCAGGTCAAGACCCTGCTCTACGACCGTCCCGATCTCATGACCCGGCTGCTGGACAAGCTCGCGGAGGCGGTGGCCGACTATCTCAATGCCCAGATCGCCGCCGGCGTCCAGGCGGTGATGCTGTTCGACACCTGGGGTGGGGTGCTGCCTACCGAGGACTACCGCGACTTCTCCCTGGCGGCGGCCCGCAAGGTGCGTGAGCGCCTGCAGCTGGGCGCGGGGGAAAGCCGCATTCCGGCGATTCTCTTCACCAAGGGCGGCGGACAGTGGCTGGAGCTGCAGGCCGAAACCGGCTTCGACGCCCTGGGGCTGGACTGGACCTGCGACATCGGCCAGGCCCGCCGCCGGGTCGGTGACCGGGTCGCCCTGCAGGGCAACCTCGATCCCGTCACCCTGTACGCCTCGCCAGCCGCCATCCGGGAGCGGGTCGGCCGCATCCTCGAAAATTACGGGCCGGGCAGCGGCCACGTCTTCAATCTGGGGCACGGCATTCTGCCGGACGTGAACCCGGACCATGTCACCGCGATGGTCGAGGCGGTCCACGAACTGAGTCCCGCCTGGCACCGGTGAAGCCTTACCGGCTGCTGCTGTCCGCCGCGGTTTTCTTCACCCTGTGGTGGGGGGTGGATCTGGACCGTCCCGAAACCGGGGCGATGGCGGCGGTGGCCGGGCTGATGGCCTGCCTGTGGCTCACCGAGGCCATCCCCCTGGCGGTCACCGCGCTGCTGCCGCTGGTGCTGTTTCCGCTGCTGGGAATCGCCCCCACCAAGGCGGTGGCGGCCAAATACATGAACGCCACCGTGTTCCTGCTTCTGGGCGGCTTTCTCATCGCCCAGGCGCTGGAGCGCTGGCAGCTGCACCGCCGCATCGCCCTGGGCGTGCTGGGGGTGTTCGGCGGCAGGCCGGCGGCGGTGCTGGCCGGCTTCGTCTGCGCCACCGCCTTCCTGTCCATGTGGATCTCCAACACCGCCTCGACCCTGGTGATGCTGCCCATCGCTTTGGCGGTGCTGCTGTTTCTGCTGCCGGCCCGCCGGGAGGACGGCGGCCGCACCACGCTGCTCGATGCCGCTGTCTTCGCCCGTCTGCCCTGGGGGGTGGTGATCCTGTTCGGCGGCGGCTTCGCCCTGGCGTCCGGTTTCGTCGACAGCGGCCTGTCGGCCTGGCTGGCGGCGCGTCTGGGGGATGTCGCCGGGATCGGCCGCCTCGGGGCGGTGACCCTGGTGGCCGCCGGCATGACCTTCCTCACCGAACTGACCTCCAACACCGCCACCACCCAGCTGGTGCTGCCGCTGCTGGCCTCCCTCGCCCCCGTGCTGCACCTGGATCCGGTGTGGCTGATGCTGCCGGCGGCCCTGTCGGCCTCCTGCGCCTTCATGTTTCCGGTGGCCACGCCCCCCAACGCCATCGTCTTCGCCAGCGGGCGGCTGGCCATCGGCGACATGGTGAAGACCGGCCTGCTGCTGAACCTGGTCGGTATCGCCGTGGTCGTGGCGCTGACTTCGGGGCTGATCCCGCTGCTGTTCGAGGGGGCGGGCGGCTAGGCCGGCTCGCCGGTGCGGTCCAGCCCGGGCAGGATGCCGGTGACCAGAGCGAGGGGATCGCCGCTGCCGGGCGCGGCGGGCGGTTCGTCTGTCGCTGTCCGGCGCAGCAGCGTCACCGCCTCCGGCAGGGCGAACTGTTCCCCGAACTGGCCGGCGACGAAACGGCCGCCGCGGATTTCCCCCTGCGCCTCCAGACGGCGGTAGACCCGGACCAGCTCCAGCCACGGCGGCATGGCGGCCTCCCTGGCGGCCAGGGCACGGAAGACGATGCCGTAACGGCGCAGCAGAACCCGGGCGCGGTGCTCCACCGCGTCGGCATCCGTCCCGGCCGGCCGCAATCGCTGCCAGCGGCCGGCGTTTTCCAGGCCGGAAAGCAGGCGGCGATAACGGCGTTTTTTGGACTCCGGCAGCAGCAGCGCCCGCAGACCCTCGAAGCTGTCGCAGCTGACCTGCCCCTGGGCGGCCAGTTCCGCCAGGGCGTCCTCCAGCTGGCTCGGCAGCAGCCGGGTCAGTTCCTGGAGTTCGTCGAAGAACAGGGCGCCCTCCCGGGCCAGGGTTTCCAGCACCCGCAGGGCGGATGGCGACTGGGAGGCGGGGCGGTCGGGGTCGAGCCACAGGGGCAGGCGGCGGCGCGGCAGGAAGGCGACGGGCAGCCTGCGCACCGGGGTGCGTCTGCCGCTCGGGGTCAGACGGGCCCAGACGAAACGGCCCGACTGGCACAGGCGGTCGAGCCAGGCCGGGTCGTAGTCCGGCAGGCGGGCCGGCAGGAGCGCCCGTTCCCATACCGGTGCCGGCGCCTCGAAGCCTTCCAGCTGTTCCAGGACGGCCTTGAGGGCGTCGGGGCCGCGCAGCCGGGTGTCGGGATGAAGGTGCTGCCAGCGCTGCAGAAAAAAGGCCAGGAAGCGGGCGGACGACACCGGCTCGATCTCGGCCCGCAGCTTCTGCAGGGTGAGGCGGTGGATGCGGGCCAGCAGCCCCCGCTCGCACCAGCCGTAGTCGCCCTGAAGCACGCTGCCTTCCTGTTCCAGCCGCAGCAGGGCCTGTTCCACGGCGGCCGCCCCGACGCCGGTTGCGGCGGCCAGTTCGGCGGCGGTGACCGGACCGCTGATGCCGAGGCGGGCGCGGACGATGGCGGTCAGGGCTTCCTCCGCTTCCCAGGTTTCGGCCGCCAGCTCCGGCGGCAGTGCCGGAAGCGGCCGGGGGGGTTCCGCAGAGATCGACCGCCAGCGGGGCCAGTGCTCGGCGGCGATCCAGCGCGGTCCCAGGCGGCAGGCGCGCCCGGCGGCTTGGAGTTCCGTCAGCCAGGGGTGCCAGCCGGGCTCGATCTCCGTATCCAGCAGGTAGCCGCAGGCCAGGAGGGCGTCGAGCAGCTCCTCGGCGTCGCGGGGCTGGGGCCGGGCCTCGGCGCGGACCCGTTCGATGGCCTTGGGATCGAGGCGGGCCAGATCGCCGGCCTCGGCCGGGTCGAGCCAGCGCCGCTGGGAGACGGCCCGCACCCGGCGTTCCTCCAGCGGGGCGCCGTCGAGGAAGGCGTACACCCGCGCCCCCACCATTTCCGCCGCCAGGGGGGAGGGTTCCACGGTCTCCCGCGCAACCACCTCGATGGCGCCGGTCTCGATGCCGCGCAAAACGGCCTCCAGACCCTCGACGTCCATCGCTTCCCGCAGGCAGTCGTCGATGGCCTGCCGCACCAGGGGGTGGTCGGGGATTTCCCGGTCGCCCTGGATGTTCTCCAGGCAGGCGAGCTGGTCGGGGAACACCGCGGTGACCAGGTCCTCGGCTTCCATGCGCACCAGATAGGGCGGGGTGCGTTTGCCGGCGCGGAAGCGGCGCACCGCCAGGGAGATGGTCGCCACCGCGCGCCAGCGGGCGGTGAACAGGGGATTGTCGAAGATCGCCTGGGTGAGCAGGTGACGGACGCTGGCGCTGCTGAGAAACGCCTTCACGCTTTCCAGGGGAAAGCTCTGGCCGGATCCCAGCGACAGCAGCAGGGCGTCCTCGGTGGCGGCGGCCTGGAGCTCGAAGTTGAAACTGCGGCAGAAACGCTTGCGCAGGGCCAGGCCCCAGGCGCGGTTGAGGCGGCTGCCGTAGGGGCTGTGGATCACCAGATGCAGGTCGCCGGCTTCGTCGAAGAAACGCTCGAGGACGATGCGTTCCCGGGTCGGCATGGTGCCCAGGGCCTTGCCGGCGGCGGTGAGGTAATCGACGGCCTGGCGGACGGCCTCGGGATTGACCTGGAGGTGCTGTGTCGAGGCGGGTGGCGCGGGAGGGTGGGGCTCAGGGCGTTCGCGGCCCGGATGGCCGCGATTCGAGCCTCCAGGGAAGGGTTCACGGCGTCCCTGAGAACCGCCCTCCCGCGCCACTTCCCGACTTCCTGTCCATATTTCCTCCCGCAGCCGCGACACCGCATTGGCCAGCACTTCGCTGCGTCCGGGGGCTTCGCCGAACCAGAAGGGAATGGTGGGCGGCTGGCCCTGGGCGTCCTCGACCCGCAGGCCGTCCTTTTCCAGCCGCAGTACCCGCCAGCTGCTGTTGCCGAGCTGGAAGATGTCGCCGGCGAGGCTTTCGATGGCGAAATCCTCGTCCACGGTGCCGATGACCTCGCCGGAGGGTTCCAGGATGACGCGGTAGTCGGCGGTGTCGGGGATCGCCCCGCCGCAGGTGACCGCGGTCAGACGGGCGCCGCGGCGGGCCCGCAGGCGTTTCTGGATGCGGTCGCGGTGCAGGTAGGCGCCGCGGCGCCCGCGGGAGGTGGCGTAGCCTTCGGCGAGCATGGCGACGACCTGGTCGAAGGTTTCCCGGGGCAGACCGCGGTAGGGAGCGGCGCGGCGCACCAGGGCGTAGAGGTCGTCCTCGGAAAAGTCTTCCATCGCCACCGCGGCGACGATCTGCTGGGCCAGCACGTCCAGGTGGGGGCGGGCGATGGTGCAGGGTTCCAGTTCACCGCGGCGCACGGTGTCGATCAGGGCCAGGGCGGTGACCAGCTCGTCGCGGGTGGTGGGAAACAGCCGCCCCTTGGGACGGCGGCCCGGGCCGTGGCCGGCGCGCCCGATCCGCTGCAGCAGGGTGGCGACCGAGTCGGTGACGCCGAGCTGGCACACCAGGTCCACATCGCCGATGTCGATGCCCAGTTCCAGGGAGGCGGTGGCCACCAGGGCTTTGAGCTGCCCGGCCTTGAGCCGGTTCTCGGCCTCGAGGCGCTGTTGGCGCGACAGGCTGCCGTGGTGGGCGGTGACCTGGTTCTCTCCCAGGCGTTCGCTCAGGGCGCGGGCGACCCGCTCCGCCTGGCGGCGGGTGTTGACGAAGATCAGGGTGGTGCGGTGGCGGCCGATCAGCCCGGCCATGCGGTCGTGGATGGACTTGGCCGCCTCCTGGGACAGCACCGCCTCCAGGGGCAGGTCCGGCAGTTCGATGTCCAGGTCGAGCCGGCGCAGGTGGCCGGCGTCGATGAGGGTGCAATGCTCCAGGGGGATGGCCCCCAGAAGGAAACGGGCCACGGTTTTCAGCGGCCTTTGGGTGGCGGACAGGCCGATGCGGGTGAATTCGTGCCCGGTCAGGCGCTGCAGGCGTTCCAGGGACAGGGCCAGATGAGCGCCGCGCTTGGTGGCGATGACCGCGTGGATCTCGTCGACGATGACGGTCCGCACCGTGCTGAGCATGCGCCGGCCGCTGGCGGAGGTGAGCAGGATGTACAGGGATTCCGGGGTGGTGACCAAGATGTGGGGCGGGCGTTTGGCCATCGCCCGGCGGGCGGCTGTGCTGGTGTCGCTGGTGCGGCACTGGGCGCGGACGGGGGAAGCCAGGGTCAGCTGCTGCTGGATGGCCTGCAGGGGCTGGTTCAGGTTCTTCTCCACGTCGTGGCTCAGGGCCTTGAGGGGGGAGACGTAGAGCACCTGGACCGAATCGGCCAGGGTGCCGGCCGCGGCCCGGCGCACCAGATCGTCGATGGCGGCGAGGAAGGCGGCCAGGGTCTTGCCGGCGCCGGTGGGGGCGGCGATGAGGGCGTGGCGGCCGCGGCTCAGCGCCTCCCAAGCCTGCAACTGGCAGGGGGTGGGGGTGGTGAACGTCCCGCGGAACCAGGCGGTGACGGCGGGATGGAAACGGTCGGGAAAGGTCATGGCTGCAATAGGCCGCCCCGGTAGTCCGGGGCGGCATCCGGCCGGGTCAGGCCGCCTGCTGCAGGTTCCAGCCCAGGTTGAGGGGATCGCCCGGCGGGCCCAAGGGCGGGGTCTTGTCCAGCACCTCGAAGGCGTCGTGGCGGATGTGGTTCTGAGCCATTTCCTCCCGCAGCAGTTCTTCGGTGACGATGCCCTTTTCCAGGCATTCCTTGAGCAGGCCGAAGAAGAAGCGTTCCTGGTTGCGGTCGGGATGGCGCACGTACCTGCCCAGCAGGGCGTGATCGCCCAGCAGGCGCCGGCGGGCGCGCATCAGCCAGCCGATGGGGGGGAACAGGCGGAAGCGGTCCGCCGGGGTCCAGTCGATGGGAAGGCCCGTCTTCCAGGGCTGGGTGAGACGGCGGGTGTTGTGGAGCAGCTTGGTGGCGGGGGTCAGCCTGTCGAAGTCGTTCCATTCCGGCTCGAACAGGCCGATGCTGTCCTTGGGTTCCTTGCGCAGGCCGATCCAGTCCATGTAGTCGAGCTTGAAGTCGAACATGGCGCGGAACTGATCCTCGCAGCGCCAGTGGGTCAGCTTGGCGTTGTCGAGCAGCATGACGCTGGAGGCGTAGCAGCGGTCGAGCCACCATTTGGGACCGGAGCGGGGCCGGCACAGGATCGCCTTGCCCTGCATATCGCGCGACAGCAGTTCCCACACGTCGCCGACGGCGAAGATGTCGGGATCGACCACCACCGCCCGGCCCCGGTAACCCATCAGCTCCGGCGGCATGAAGCGCAGCGGGGTGAAGGACTGGAGGTCGTCGTTGCGCCAGATGCGCTCGACCCCGTCGCGCAGGAAGGGTTTGCCCTCCATCTCCTGGAAGAAGGGGTAATCCTTGTGATGGATGATGCGTACGTCGAACTTGTCGGGATTCGCCGAGTTGCGCTTCATCGAATACTGGGCCACCAGGGCGCCGATCCACTGCTTGTGGTTGGTGTGGACGAAGACGCAGTAGTCTTTGGTTTCGCTCATGGGGTCACCTCGCTTCGGTGTAGCCGTAGACCGGATCGAGCCGGCTTTCCACCAGTTCGTTGATCCGGGCCACCTGCTCGTCGTCGAAATAGTCGCGCCAGCCGCCCACCTTGGCGCGCCGGACCTTGTAGGAATTGGGATTGGACTTGTCCTTGGGGACCATGCGGCTGCCGCTGAGCCAGAATTTCTTCTCCTGCTCCAGCTTGCGCATGTTCTCCACCGAGGCGTAGTCCACCGCGTCCCGGATTTGTTCCTCGGTGCCGGGGGTGCCGAGAAATTCCGTCAGGCGCCGCAGCTGGCCGGGGGTGTCGGCGCGCAGGTCCTCGTAGCGCACCAGCAGGAATTCCTCGATCCTGGGCATCTCCCGGGCCCACAGGTTCAGGAAGTCGATGATCTTGGGGAGACCTGCGGTTTCGTGCATGACGAAATCGTACAGGGAGATGTCGGCCCCGTGGGGCGGGTACTGATTGAGCTTCTTCTTCGCCGGGCGCATGCGGAATTTCCACTGGAAGAACTGGGACACGGCCACGTCGCGGGGGTCGCGGGCCAGCAGCACCACCTTGTGGCCGTAGTAGTCCTGCTTGGAATCGCGGTGGCCGGTGTAGTCCTTCAGATAGTTGTCGTGGGTGAAGAACAGCTTGGGGATGGCCGGGTCTTTGCGGTGCAGGTTGTCGAAACCGATCAGCTGGTCGCCGGGCAGGCCGTGCCGGGTTTTGTAGAAACGCGACAACATCACCCGCAGCCAGGTGCGGCCGCTCTTGCCGTAGGAGACGATGACCGCATCGCAAAGGCGCAGTTTGCGCGCTTCCTCCTTGCCGCGCAGGTAGCGCTCCAGGGCGATCTTGCGTGCTTCCGGGAGGAAGAAGGCCAGTTTCAGGGTCAGTTGCCGGGAGAGGATTTTCCAGAGGTTGTACATGGGCCGTCGGGTTTGGGTTGAGGAAATTTCGGATAGACTGTAGTGGATTTGCAAAAAAAATACAATTTGTTGTTTTTTGTCTGCTATACTCTCTACCGCCTCCTTAAGCGACAAGGGAATGATGGGGTAAACGGTGATGAGACGCCAGTCACAATCGGCTGCCACAGTCACGCCACGGGTTTGGGTGCTGTTGAATCACCGCGCCGGTGAGAACAACCAGATCCTGGCGCTGGCCGAAGCGCTCGGCTGGCCGTTCGAGATCAAGCGCTTTACCTACCGCCGGGGAGTTCCCTATCTGCTCCTCGGTGCCTCTCTTGCCGCCATCGACCGCCTGCGTTCCGACCCGCTCACCCCGCCGTGGCCGGATCTGATCATTTCCGCCTCCGCCCGCAACGAGGCCATCTGCCGCTGGATCCAGCGTGAGGCCGCCCGCGACGGCCACCGGGTGCGGCTGGTCCATATCGGTAGACCGTTCAACCGCCTCAATCGTTTCGATCTGGTGATCACCACCCCCCAGTACCGCCTGCCGCGGCGGCCCAACGTGCTCCACAACACCACCACCCTGCACCGGGTGATGCCGCAGCGGCTGGCCGGGGAGGCCGCCCGCTGGCAGGATCGGTTCGCCCATTTGCCCGGGCCCAAGGTGGCGGTGCTGATCGGCGGCTCCAGCGGCCCTTACGTGATGAACGCTGTCGCGGCCCGGGCGCTGGCGCGGCAGGCCCAGGCGCTGGCGGCGGGCAAGGGTGGCAGCCTGCTGGTGACCACCAGCGCCCGCACCCGCCGCGGGGTTCTGGAGGCGTTTCTGGAAAACGTCGAGGTGCCCGTGTGCGCCTATCAGTGGCGCCGCGACGATCCCGACAACCCCTATTTCGCCTATCTGGCGCTGGCGGACGAAATCGTGGTGACCTGCGACAGTCTGTCCATGCTGACCGAAGCCTGCGCCACCGGCAAGCCCGTCCATCTGTTCGATCTGGAGGCGGTCCGCCGTTCCCCCTGGGACTGGCACCCCGAACGCCTGCGGGCGGCGCTCTATCGCTGGGCCATGGACTGGCTGCCCAAGCGTTTGACCCGCGATCTCTCCCTGGTTCACCGTCAACTGGCGGTCGAAGGACGGGTCGTCTGGCTGGGGGAGACGGCCCGGCCCGTCACCCCCCTCAATCCCCCGTCGTTGACCGACATCGAACGGGCGACAAGACGCGTCCGCGCCCTGTTTCGGGAACAGCCCCGGATTCAGCCGCTGCTGAACGCCGCTTTTTCCTGACCCCTCCCGCTTGACCCGCTTTCCCCTTTGTGCCTACGATGGCGCCTGATCTTCGCCGTCGGCGGGATCGCTTGCGACCAAGAATAAGCATCAAAGGGGAGAGAGAACGTCATGAGAATCGGGGTACCAAGAGAGGTCCACGAGGGGGAGCGCCGGGTGGCGACGACCCCCCAGGTGGCCGAGCAATTGCGAAAGCTGGGGTTTACGGTTGCCGTCGAGAAGGGCGCCGGGGAAGCGGCCAACTTCCCTGACGACGCCTATCGTGAGGCCGGGGCGGAAATCATCGACGATGCCCGCCGGCTGTGGGCCGAGTCCGACATTGTCCTCAAAGTCCGCCCGCCCGAGGTCCATCCCTTCTGCGGCCCGGAAGTCGAACTGTTGCGGGAAGGGGGGACGCTGATCGGTTTCGTCTGGCCGGCCCAGAATCAGGATTTGTTGCAACAGTTCGCCGCCAGAAAGGCCACGGTGCTGGCGATGGACTGCATTCCGCGCATCTCCCGCGCCCAGAAGATGGACGCCTTGAGCTCCATGGCCAACTGTGCCGGCTACCGGGCGGTGATCGAGGCCGCCGAACATTTCGGTAGTTTCTTCACCGGCCAGGTGACCGCCGCCGGCAAGGTGCCCCCGGCCAAGGTGCTGGTCATCGGCGCCGGGGTGGCCGGGCTGGCCGCCATCGGGGCGGCGGTGGGCATGGGCGCGATCGTGCGCGCCTTCGACGTCCGTCCCGAAGTGCGCGACCAGGTGGAAAGTCTGGGGGCCGAGTTCCTCCAGGTGGAAATGGACGAGGAGGCGGTCAAGACCGAAGGGGGATACGCCAAGGAGGTCAAGGAGGCGTTCATCAAGAAGGAGATGGAGCTGTTCGCCCGCCAGGCCGAGGAGGTGGACATCATCATCACCACCGCCCTGATTCCCGGCAAGCCGGCGCCGACGCTGATCACCGCCGGCATGGTGGAATCGATGAAGACCGGCAGCGTCATCGTCGATCTGGCCGCCGAGCAGGGCGGCAACTGCGAACTGACCGAGCCGGGCAAGGTGGTGAAGAAGTACGGGGTCACCATCGTCGGCTACACCGATCTGCCCAGCCGCATGCCCACCACCGCCAGCCAGCTCTATGCCACCAACCTGCGCCATCTGCTGGGCGAGCTTTGTCCGGAGAAGGACGGAATCATCCACGTGGACATGGACGACGTGGTGATCCGCAGCGCCACCGTGGTCAAGGAAGGCCAGATCACCTGGCCGCCGCCGCCGATTCCCGTCTCCAAGGAAGAAAAGAAACCGGCCGCTCCGCCGCCGGTGAAGGAAAAGCAACCGGAGGCGGAGAAGAAGCGGATTCCGCAGGAATGGATCACCCTGGGGTTGATGGCCCTGGCCGGCCTGGGACTGTACGGCCTGGGGCTGGTGACGCCGCCGGAATTCCTGTCCCACTTCACCGTGTTCGTGCTGGCCTGCTTCGTGGGCTACATGGTGATCTGGAACGTCACCCCGGCGCTGCACACGCCGCTGATGAGTGTCACCAACGCCATCTCCGGCATCATCGTCATCGGTGCCCTGATCCAGATCTCGTCACCGGGCATCGTCCTGAAACTGCTCGCCTTCATCGCGGTGCTGATCGCCAGCGTCAATATCTTCGGCGGTTTCTGGGTGACCCAACGCATGCTCGGCATGTTCAAAAAAGGACAATAAAGGAGGTGTGACATGCCAGAGAGCGTCATTATCGTTTCCTACATCGCCGCGACCATCCTGTTCATCCTCGCCCTCAAGGGGCTGAGTCACCCGGAAACCGCCCGCATGGGCAACCTGTTCGGCATCGTCGGCATGGCCCTGGCGATCATCGCCACGGTGTTGTCGGACAGGGTGAACGCCTACGGCCTGGTGATCGCCGCCATGGCCATCGGCGGGGCGGTGGGCATTTATGTGGCCCGCAAGGTGCAGATGACCCAGATGCCGGAGCTGGTGGCCATCCTCCACAGCCTGGTGGGGTTGGCGGCGGTGCTGATCGGTTACGCCAACTATCTCGATCCCACCGCCGCCTTCGAAGGGGTGGCCAAGACCATTCACGAGACGGAGATCTATCTCGGGGTCCTGATCGGGGCGGTGACCTTCACCGGCTCGGTGATCGCCTGGGGCAAGCTGTGCGGCAAGATCTCCGGCAAGCCGGTGCTGCTGCCCGGGCGGCATTGGATCAACCTGGCGCTGCTGGTGGCGGCGGTCGTGCTGGGCAAGTGGTTCCTCAACGCCGAGAGCATCGGGATCGGCCTGATCCCGCTGATCCTGATGACCCTCATCGCCTTCGCCTTCGGGGTGCACATGGTGATGGCCATCGGCGGCGCGGACATGCCGGTGGTGGTGTCGATGCTAAACAGCTACTCGGGCTGGGCGGCCTCGGCCACCGGTTTCATGCTTTCCAACGACCTGCTCATCGTCACCGGCGCTCTGGTGGGCTCCTCCGGGGCCATCCTCAGCTACATCATGTGCCGGGCGATGAATCGCAACTTCCTCAGCGTCATCGCCGGCGGTTTCGGTACCGAGGGCGGTGCGGGCGCCGCCAGGGTGGAAGGCGAGGTGCAGGCTATCGATCCGCAAGAGGCCGCCGCCCTGCTGGAAAACGCCAAGAAGGTCATCATCGTGCCCGGTTACGGCATGGCGGTGGCCCAGGCCCAGTACGTGGTTGCCGAGATCGTCAAGACCCTGCGGGAGAAGGGCGTGGACGTGCGTTTCGCCATCCATCCGGTGGCAGGGCGGATGCCGGGGCACATGAACGTGTTGCTGGCCGAGTCCAAGATCCCCTACGACATCGTCTACGAAATGGACGAGATCAACGACGCGTTCCCGGAAACCGACGTGGCGGTGGTCATCGGCGCCAACGACATCGTCAATCCGGCCGCCGAGGAGGACCCCGACAGCCCCATCGCCGGCATGCCGGTGCTGGAGGTCTGGAAGGCCAGGACCTGCATCGTCCTCAAGCGCAGCATGGCCACCGGCTATGCCGGCGTGGACAATCCGCTGTTCTTCCGCGACAACACCCGGATGCTGTTCGGGGACGCCAAGGATAGTCTGGAGAAGGTGCTCGGCGCATTAAAGCACTCATAGCCTCTCAACGCCGGAACGCAAAAGCATTGTGTTCCGGCGTCCTTTTCAGGCCGGATTGTCGCAGGGCAGATAGACGCATTCCACCGGAAAGGCCGCCTGCACCCTGGCCATCAGATCCTGGATGCCGAACTGTTCGGTGGCGTGGTGACCGCCGGCGAACATGTGGATGCCCGCCTCCTGGCTTTCGTGCCAGTCGTGCTCGCTCATCTCCCCGGTCAGGTAAGCGTCGAGCCCCGCCGCCAGGGCCTGACGCCATTCGCCGTTGGCGCCGCCGGTGATGATGCCCAGGGTGCGAACCGGGGCCTTCGGATCGGGGGAGGCGAGCAGGACCGGGTGATCGAGAACCGCCTCCAGCCGTTGCCGCAGCGCCGCCGGCCGGCAGGGTTCGGGCAGCTGCCCCTGGACGCCGGTGCTGACCCCCTGGTAATCGCCGAAGGGTTCCCAGCCGCTCATCCCCAGGCGCCGGGCCAGGGCGGCGGCGTTGCCCACTTCCAGGTGGGCGTCGAGCGGCAGGTGGTAGCCGTACAGGTTGACCGCATTCCTGACCAGGGGAAAGACCCGGCGGGCGAAGGGGCCGGTCAGGGGGCGGGCGCCGTGGAACTTCCAGAACAGGCCATGATGGACCACCAGCGCCTGGGCGCCGGTCGCTACGGCCGCCTCGGCAGACTGCACCGTGGCCGAGACGGCGAAGGCAATCCTTTCGATATTTTCGCAGCCCTCGATCTGCAGGCCGTTGGGTCCGTAGTCCGGGAATCGTCCCGGCTGCAGCAGTTCGGTGAAGAAAGCCGTCAGGTCGTCGCGCCGTATCGCCATCGCTCAGAAATCCGCCGGGCTGACCACCGGCGGCAGGCCAGGTTTGTTGAGCACGTGAGTATAAATCATGGTGGTGGAAACGTCCGCATGCCCGAGCAGTTCCTGCACCGTACGGATGTCGTAGCCGGCCTCCAGCAGATGGGTGGCGAAGGAATGGCGCAGGGCGTGGCAGTTGACCCGTTTGGGAATGGCGGCCCGCTGGGCGGCTTTCTGGATCGCCTTCTGCAGGGTGTTCTCGTGGATGTGATGGCGGCGCCGCTGGCCGGAGCGCGGGTCGTGGGACAGACGGCCGGAGGCGAACACATACTGCCAGCGCCAGTCGGTGGCGGCATTGGGATACTTGCGCGCCAGCGCATCGGGCAGATAGACGGATATCGGTCCTTCGATCCGGTCACGTTCGAACTGACGGCGGCGGGCCTCCAGATGCCGCCGCAGGGCGTCGCGATAGCGCTGCGGCAGGGGAACGACGCGGTCCTTGCGCCCCTTGCCGTCGCGCACCACGATCAGCTGGCGTTCGAAATCCACGTCCTGCACCCTAAGGCGGATCAATTCCATGAGGCGCATACCGGTGCCATACAGAAGCCCAGCCATCAGCTGTGCCGTCCCTTCCAGCTCATCCAACAGACGGGCGACCTCGTCACGGCTCAACACCACCGGCAGGCGGCGGCCACGTTTGGCGGGGCGAAACCCGTCACCCAAATCCAGTTCTCGCTCCAGCAGGTGACGGAAAAAGAAGTTGAGGGCGTTCAGCGCCTGCCGCTGGGTACTTTGGGAAACCCGTCTTTCCATCGCCAGATGGGACAGGAAGGCACAGACATCCCTGGATTCCAGCGCCTCCGGCGGACGGCCGGTGAGGGCGAGAAAACGCAGCACCCAGTCGCGGTAAGCCGCTTCGGTGCGAATGGAGTAGTGGTGAGTGCGCAGGATCCTGACCATCTGGATCACCGCGTCGCGAGACGCTTCCGGCAAATCCTCCGGCTGAAGCGCCTTGCGCAACAGCGCCTCAGGCGGCAGCTCCCGGGCCAGCGTTGGGTGGTCCTGAGAAATCGTCTTTCCCATTTCAGCCCAGTAATTCCAGTCGATCATCATTGCCTGGCGATTTCCCGCCAACTCCAGCAGCAGACGGATCGCATCCACTTTCTGGCGCAGCTGCCAGTCGGCCTGGGTGTTGCGGGCTAGCTGGGCCAGATAATCGCCCAGCTCGTCATGGCCGATTTCCCGAAGCCTGCGTCCGGGGAAAGCAGCCAGAAACGCCTCGACATGACGGACGTACCACCGCCGGCAGCGCTCCGGCACCTGATGCCGTTCCAGTAGATCGAGATAACGCTGCCAGTTGGAATAGGGCTTGACAGGGAGGGTTGACTCAGAACTTTTTCGTATGGTAGGTTCGACCATGGAGGTGATGGTAGAGGATTAGGCGGAATCTGTCTAGTCTTGATGAGATGGATTCTGTCTATTTTACTGTTGGGCTGTTCCTTGCAAAATCTATAACTGAAAATATTTAATCAGGAGAATGAACCATGCCTAAAGTTGAAGAAACAGATGGTCAAATCGTTTTCATTGAAAAAGTGCCCAATGGAGTAAGAATCTTTCTGGCTATCGTTGGTCTATTCCCGATGTTCCTTGCGCCTTATGAACTTCTTATCCGCCCCAAGTGGAATGGATTTAGCCTTTATTTGATAATCCCTATTCTCATTTCTGTTGGCGCAATTTTGGTAGGTGGTTTATTTGTAGCGGCTGGACTTTTTGGGTTGAATCAAACTTTTATATTTTTGGCAAAATCCAAGACCATTCACCATTCTTACGAATCTGCACTCATGCCTCTCCGAAGGAAAACTTATAAATTTAGCGATATTGCCAAAAGTTCAATCAACACACATGATTGGACTGATGGTCCATCCACTTATAGCCTGCAATTTATCTTCAAGGATGGGCAAAAAATCGAGATAAGTAGTTTTGAAACAAGAAACGAAGCCGAACAATCCCTGAACAAGGTTGAGAATTTGATTCGGTAAAAGCAAGGTTGCTTTAAAATGAAAACAGCCCAACAAAGCGTGCACCTGACGTGTGGGATTCTGCGGCATTTACAAGCATTTTTCTGGCCTCAGCATTTTCCTGCTCCCAAGCATTGTCCACGCCCGCCCACACGCAGGTAACGCAAACCGATAAGCGGACCCGTCCTGGGCCCGCTTATCGCGGAGCTGAGCGACGGGAAGGATTCAGGGAAGGAAAATGGTGGATTGAAGGGAATGAAGGGGGGTTCTTTGACGGCGGAGCCTTTTGACAATCGAAGCCAAGGTGGCACCGATGAAAAAATATACACTGCCAAGAATCAACGGAACAATGCAGGGCTCCGCCTATCAAGGCGCTAGAGTCGAACATCCGTCCTGCCGGCCCATCCAGGGCCGACAGAACGGAAGTCGCTCAGCTCCGCGTTGGGAGGATTAGAGAATGTCGAACTATCTCTTGGTGTTAGTGATTGCTTTTGTAATGTCGGGATGTGCGAGCATAATTAGCGATTCCACTTATCCTGTCACAATAAATAGTTCTCCAAATGGCGCTGAATTTGAAATCAAGGATGAGGACGGAATGATTGTGCACAAAGGAAGAACTCCCGCAATGGTTACTTTATCTGCAAGCTCAGGTTATTTCGATTGTGCGGATTACACCATTATTTTTAAAAAGAAAGGATATGAGCCTCAAATGACAACTTTGTCGTGTAAACTTGATGGTTGGTATATTGGAAACATATTATTTGGTGGGCTCATTGGCTTTCTGATCATAGACCCAGCAACCGGAGCAATGTGGAAACTTCCAAAAATTGTGTCTGTATCGCTTTATGAAAAACAAGCACGAATAATCAATTATAAAGGAATTTATGTAATGTCGATTGATGATGTTCCTGAAGAGTATAAGTCCCAGCTGATAAGGATAAATTGATTTCATAAATTCCCAACAAATTGCTTCACCTGCTGCGGTTCCGCTGCGCTCCACCGCAGCAGGTGAGCTTGTGCGATAAGCGGACCCGGTACCCGTTCATTGCGCCAGGCCAAGCCTGGAGAAGGAGGAAGTTATGTAGAAGGAAAGACATCGCTGAAACCTTCAGAGCGACCTGACAGGTGCAAGTCCTGTCCGGCCAAGGCTGGCCACCAGCCGGAACCGAGTGTTGCGTGGTCGAGGAGCGATCCCGACTGCGAAGCGTACACAGGGGGCCTGTAGGCCGCGTGATGGAGCCTCGAAAGTACGGAATGCGGAGCCGACGTTATTGAACGGACGGAAGGCAACAGGGGTGGTGCTGTACTGGCCTGGCATCATCCCTCCGCCGGGGTCGAAGAGCGGGGCATGCAGGGCAAGGGTCGCCCAGGAACCTGGGAGGGCTCGAACACTCCCTGCGGGAAGAGCGGTGCGGGCGCCGTGTGAGAAAAGGCCCAGGCCCATCGGAGCGGTGTCCGGCCGATGGGAGCGAACGGGACACGAAGCAGGGTACCGGCGCGCGAAGGCGACGAAGCGCGCTGGGAAGGTGATCGAGCAATCGGAGCCTGCCGATAGTACCTGGGAAGTCGGGGAACCTGCCCCAAGGGACCCGATGGAGGGAAGCGGCAGGTCGGACGATGGGGCTTTCGGAGGGGCAGATGGCCGGGACATCGAGCCAGGAAAACATCTCAACACGACAACGGAAGCTAGTGGAACTGGCCCGGATCGAACCGAAGCTGGAACTGACCACGATTGCCCACCACATCGACGTGGTGTGGCTGGAAGAAGCCTGGCGGCGCACCCGCAAGGACGGGGCCGCCGGGGTGGACGGCGTGACTGCATCCCAATACGCAGCCGCCTTAGAGGAGAACCTGACGCGCCTGCTGGAACGGTTCAAGACCGGCCGGTATCGGGCGCCTGCGGTACGGCGCGTCCACCTGCCCAAGCCGGGAACGGGAAAGACCCGCCCGATCGGCATTCCCACGCTGGAAGACAAGGTGCTGCAACGGGCGGTGCTGATGGCGCTGGAACCCATCTTCGAGCAGGACTTTCTCGACTGCGCCTACGGGTTCCGGCCCGGACGCAGTGCCCACCAGGCCCTGGAGAGGCTATGGGGCGGGCTGATGGCCATGGGCGGTGGCTGGGTCATCGACCTGGACATCCAAAACTTCTTCGACGACGTGGACCGGGACCGGCTGCGGAACTTTCTGGGGCAGAGGGTGCGCGACGGCGTGATCTGCCGCGTGATCGGTAAATGGCTGAATGCCGGCGTCATGGAGAGCGGACAGCTTCACTACCCCGAACAAGGGACACCGCAAGGTGGGGTGATCTCCCCGCTGCTGGCCAACCTCTACCTGCATCACGTGCTCGACCTGTGGTTCGAGCAGACGGTCAAACCGCGACTGCAAGGCAGCGCCTTCGAAGTCCGGTTCGCCGACGATGCGGTCCTGGTGTTCGAACGGGAAGAAGACGCCCGGCGGGTATTGGCCGTTCTGGGCAAGCGCCTGGCCAAATACGGCCTGCGCCTGCACCCGGACAAAACCCGCCTGCTCGACTTCAGAAAACCCGGACGGAAAGGCCAGAGCTTCCAATACCTGGGATTCACCCACTACTGGGGACGCTCAAGGAAAGGGCGTTGGGTCGTCAAACGCAAGACCGCCCAAGCCCGGCTCAGCCGCTCCCTGCAGGCGATCAACCACTGGTGCCGGATGCACCGCCACTGGCCGGTTGCAGACCAACAAGCGGCCCTGAGCCGCAAACTCAAGGGGCATTATGCCTACTATGGGATCGTCGGCAACAGCCAATCGCTGGCCCGCTTCCTGTACGAGGTCAGACGGCGCTGGTACAAATGGTTGTCCCGCCGCAACCGGGAACGGATGAACCGGGACCATTTTGGGCGGCTGTACAAACGATACCCACTCCCCCCACCGCGCGTGGTTCACGGAATTGCCCGTTGCGTAGCGACGCCATAGTCCGAGGAGCCGGATGCCTTAATCGGGCACGTCCGGATCTGTGGGAACCGCGGGTGAGCAATCGCCCGCGGTCACCCGGCCGGTCTTGCCAAGTGCCTGAAGATTCAGGAGAATGCGGGCCATGGAAAGACTTGATCTGGACCTGAGCCGCCCACCTCCCTTGCCCGAGACGGTGGAGGAATGCCACCGGGTGATCGAAGCGCTTTGGCGGGCGCTGGGAGAATTTCAGCAGATCCAGGCGCGGGTGGAAGAACTGGAGGAACAGTTGGCCTTGGGGTCCGACAATTCCTCCCAACCACCTTCCCAGGACAGCCCGAAGAAGCGCGCCGAGCGCAAGGGCAAGCGACCGACGGGACGCAAGAAAGGGGCGCAGGTGGGACATCCCGGGCACGAGCGGGCTCTGGTTCCGGCAGAAGCAGTGGACGAGGTCCGGCATTACTTTCCCCATGGCCGCTGCGAGTGCGGTGGGTCGGTGGCGGTGCGGGGATTCCGTCCCCATCAGGTGTTCGACCTGCCCGAGATTCGTTACCGGGTGGTCGAACACCGGGTGTATGAAGGCCGCTGTGGGTGTTGTGGTCAGAAGCACCAGGGGCGGCTACCGGATGAGGTGCCCCGCGGCCAGATGGGACCTGGGCTGGTGGCGTGGATTGGCTTGATGACGGGGCGCTATCACCTGTCGCTGCGGGAAGTCGAAGCGCTGCTGGAAGAACAATGGGGTCTGAGATTCAGCCTGGGGGCGATCAGCCAGAGCCAGATCCCGCTGCAGGCGTGGCTGGGTCCGGTCTACAACCAGATTGGCGAAGCGGTCAGAAAAGCGCTGATCGCCCATGCCGACGAGACCCGCCACTACCGGGGCCGCAGCATCTATTGGCTGTGGGCGCTGACGACCGATCAGATGGCGTATTTCCTGACCCATTATTCCCGCGGCAAGGGTGCGGCCGGTGAGCTGTTGGGGGATTTCCAGGGAATCCTGGTGACCGACCGCCACGGGGCCTACAACGACCATCCCCAGGACTCACACCAATACTGCTGGGCGCATCTCATCCGCAACCTGGAACGGATCGCCGGGCGCAAGGGACAGGCCGGCGAAGATGGCGAACGCCTGCTCCGGGCCGCCCGCCTGACGGTTCACTACGGCAAGCTCTGGCAACAGAGCCATTACCCATCCGACCGCTACCGAAGGCGATTGGAACGCCTCAAAGCCCTCTTCCGGCGCGAACTGGAACAGGCCGCCCAAAGACATGGCGACAACAAAACCGGTCGCAGCTGCCGCAAGTTGTTGGACGATTTTCCCAGGTTCTGGACCTTCCTGGACCATCCCGGGGTACCGATGACCAACAACACGGCAGAGCGTGCCCTACGCCCCTATGTCATCTGGCGCAAGACCAGTTTCTTCAGCCAGTCGCATCGCGGTGACTGCTTCCGACCCATGATCCTGTCGCTGGTCGAAACCTGCAAGCGCCTCAAGATCGGCGTCTATCAGACCCTGCGGACCATCTGCGCCCAGGGCATGGCAGAGGGCGAGGTCACCTTCCGCCTGCCCCTGCCGGAACCTCAACCACTTCCAGTGGCAAGCCCGTGAACGGTAACAAAAGGCAGCGTAATGGTTGAGTTTTTTACCCATGTGAGATCTGAGATTTTGGATGAGCGAAAGTTGTCGCAACTTTCTCAGTCCGCATTAGGCAGAAGCTTAATTGAAATCTTTTCCACCCAGAACTTAACGACGTATTTTCAGCCCATCGTAGACCTTCAGTCGCATCAAGTTTATGCGGTGGAAGCCTTGACCAGAGGGCCGGAGCAGTCGGCGCTGTTTAGTCCCTTAAACCTGTTTAGAGCGGCCAGCGATCTGGACTGTTTGGAGGAGATGGATTGGCTGGCTCGCCAGACAGCCATCGGCAGCTATAAAGAGATGGTCGGCATTCACCAAAACCGGGTCAAACTTTTTTTAAACGTAACGGTTAACCTGTTGCAAAAAGGGATGCAACAGGGAAGAACCCTGGAGTGTTTGCGTGATTTGGGGCTGAGCCCAGCGCAAGTGGTCATTGAGTTGACCGAGCTTCAGCCGGTAGAAAACTACGAGCAGTTTTTAAGCTCCATCCGCTACTATCGCGAGATGGGGTTTTCCGTTTCAGTGGATGATTTGGGTAGCGGTTACAACGGCTTGCGGATCTGGTCGGAGGTCAAGCCCGATTATGTGAAAATCGATCGCCACTTTATTCAAGAGATTCACCGATACCCGGAGAAGCAAAACTTTTTGGAGGTCATGGTCTCCTTGTCCAAAAAGATGGGGACAAAGGTCATTGCAGAAGGAATTGAAACTCCTGAAGAGTTGAGTGTTTTAGAGACGCTGGGAGTGGATTATGTTCAAGGGTTTCTGTTGGCAAGGCCGCAACCCCAAATTGTAATGCAACCGAAATTTCAATGGCAGCACAGAACTAGTGCGCACGAAATCGGGTTTGAGGAGCGCGTGGAGAGCTTGATAGAGGATTGCGTGACGGTGCCGGAAGACTTTTCCGCCTCTGAATTGGGAACCCTGTTCTTGAAGGAGAACGATTTGGAGTGGGTGGTTGTCGTCGATAAAAATCATAAGCCCATGGGAATGTTTTACCGGGATCAGTTCGTTAGCACTTTGGCAAAGCCGTTTATGCGCGAGCTTTATACCCGTAAAAAAGTAACTGAGTTGATGGATAAAGAGCTATTCGTGTTTGACTCCAGTACCTCTTTGATAGAAGCCAGTCGCCGGTTTACCAATAAAAAAAGTGGCAAACGAAACGCATTCGTGGTGCGCAATGAAGCAACAGGAAAATTAATGGGCGTGGCCTCTTTCATTTCGTTGCTTAAGGCAATGACCAATCTACAGATTCAAAGCGCCCAATATGCCAATCCACTCACCAGATTGCCAGGCAATAAGCCGATAAAGCAGTGCATTCAAAAGCACCTGTCTGGAACTAACCCTTTTGCGGTCATCTATGTGGACGTGGATAACTTTAAACCCTTCAACGACCATTACAGTTTTGAAGAGGGGGATCAGGTCATTATTGAAATTGCACGAATCTTGTCGAAAGTCTCAAGCCAGTACGGTAGTTTTGTCGGACACATCGGTGGAGATGACTTTGTTTTAATTATGGATGGCGACAAGCCGATTCAGCAGGTTTGCGAAAGAATTTTGTTGGAATTTAGAAGTAATATTGAGCGTTTTTACTCGCCGGAAGACCAGAAGCGCGGCGGTATTCGAGCGTTAAACCGAGAGGGCGAAGAGGTTTTCTTTCCTCTGATGAGTTTGTCGTTGGGGGTGTTAAAGGTCAATCCGCAAAACATTGGACACCCGCAAAAACTGGCCTCGGAAGCGACCAAAGCCAAAAAGGCCGCCAAGCATCAAGGCGGCAATACCTTTGTGGTGAGGGAGGTATAAAGGCCACCCTATGTTACCGTTCATTGCGCCAGGCCAAGCCTGGAGAAGGAGGAAGTTATGTAGAAGGAAAGACATCGCTGAAACCTTCAGAGCGACCTGACAGGTGCAAGTCCTGTCCGGCCAAGGCTGGCCACCAGCCGGAACCGAGTGTTGCGTGGTCGAGGAGCGATCCCGACTGCGAAGCGTACACAGGGGGCCTGTAGGCCGCGTGATGGAGCCTCGAAAGTACGGAATGCGGAGCCGACGTTGTTGAACGGACGGAAGGCAACAGGGGTGGTGCTGTACTGGCCTGGCATCATCCCTCCGCCGGGGTCGAAGAGCGGGGCATGCAGGGCAAGGGTCGCCCAGGAACCTGGGAGGGCTCGATCACTCCTTGCGGGAAGAGCGGTGCGGGCGCCGTGTGAGAAAAGGCCCAGGCCCATCGGAGCGGTGTCCGGCCGATGGGAGCGAACGGGACACGAAGCAGGGTACCGGCGCGCGAAGGCGACGAAGCGCGCTGGGAAGGTGATCGAGCAATCGGAGCCTGCCGATAGTACCTGGGAAGTCGGGGAACCTGCCCCAAGGGACCCGATGGAGGGAAGCGGCAGGTCGGACGATGGGGCTTTCGGAGGGACAGATGGCCGGGACATCGAGCCAGGAGAACATCTCAACACGACAACGGAAGCTAGCGGAACTGGCCCGGATCGAACCGAAGCTGGAACTGACCACGATTGCCCACCACATCGACGTGGTGTGGCTGGAAGAAGCCTGGCGGCGCACCCGCAAGGACGGGGCCGCCGGGGTGGACGGCGTGACTGCATCCCAATACGCAGCCGACTTAGAGGAGAACCTGACGCGCCTGCTGGAACGGTTCAAGACCGGCCGGTATCGGGCGCCTGCGGTACGGCGCGTCCACCTGCCCAAGCCGGGAACGGGAAAGACCCGCCCGATCGGCATTCCCACGCTGGAAGACAAGGTGCTGCAACGGGCGGTGCTGATGGCGCTGGAACCCATCTTCGAGCAGGACTTTCTCGACTGCGCCTACGGGTTCCGGCCCGGACGCAGTGCCCACCAGGCCCTGGAGAGGCTATGGGGCGGGCTGATGGCCATGGGCGGTGGCTGGGTCATCGACCTGGACATCCAAAACTTCTTCGACGATGTGGACCGGGACCGGCTGCGGAACTTTCTGGGGCAGAGGGTGCGCGACGGCGTGATCTGCCGCGTGATCGGTAAATGGCTGAATGCCGGTGTCATGGAAGGCGGACAGCTTCACTACCCCGAACAAGGGACACCGCAAGGTGGGGTGATCTCCCCACTGCTGGCCAACCTCTACCTGCATCACGTGCTCGACCTGTGGTTCGAGCAGACGGTCAAACCGCGACTGCAAGGCAGCGCCTTCGAAGTCCGGTTCGCCGACGATGCGGTCCTGGTGTTCAAACGGGAAGAAGACGCCCGGCGGGTATTGGCCGTTCTGGGCAAGCGCCTGGCCAAATACGGCCTGCGCCTGCACCCGGACAAAACCCGCCTGCTCGACTTCAGAAAACCCGGACGGAAAGGCCAGAGCTTCCAATACCTGGGATTCACCCACTACTGGGGACGCTCAAGGAAAGGGCGTTGGGTCGTCAAACGCAAGACCGCCCAAGCCCGGCTCAGCCGCTCCCTGCAGGCGATCAACCACTGGTGCCGGATGCACCGCCACTGGCCGGTTGCAGACCAACAAGCGGCCCTGAGCCGCAAACTCAAGGGGCATTATGCCTACTATGGGATCGTCGGCAACAGCCAATCGCTGGCCCGCTTCCTGTACGAGGTCAGACGGCGCTGGTACAAATGGTTGTCCCGCCGCAACCGGGAACGGATGAACCGGGACCATTTTGGGCGGCTGTACAAACGATACCCACTCCCCCCACCGCGCGTGGTTCACGGAATTGCCCGTTGCGTAGCGACGCCATAGTCCGAGGAGCCGGATGCCTTAATCGGGCACGTCCGGATCTGTGGGAACCGCGGGTGAGCAATCGCCCGCGGTCACCCGGCCGGGCTTGCCACTGGAAGTGGTTGAGGTTCCGGCAGGGGCAGGCGGAAGGTGACCTCGCCCTCTGCCATGCCCTGGGCGCAGATGGTCCGCAGGGTCTGATAGACGCCGATCTTGAGGCGCTTGCAGGTTTCGACCAGCGACAGGATCATGGGTCGGAAGCAGTCACCGCGATGCGACTGGCTGAAGAAACTGGTCTTGCGCCAGATGACATAGGGGCGTAGGGCACGCTCTGCCGTGTTGTTGGTCATCGGTACCCCGGGATGGTCCAGGAAGGTCCAGAACCTGGGAAAATCGTCCAACAACTTGCGGCAGCTGCGACCGGTTTTGTTGTCGCCATGTCTTTGGGCGGCCTGTTCCAGTTCGCGCCGGAAGAGGGCTTTGAGGCGTTCCAATCGCCTTCGGTAGCGGTCGGATGGGTAATGGCTCTGTTGCCAGAGCTTGCCGCAGTGAACCGTCAGGCGGGCGGCCCGGAGCAGGCGTTCGCCATCTTCGCCGGCCTGTCCCTTGCGCCCGGCGATCCGTTCCAGGTTGCGGATGAGATGCGCCCAGCAGTATTGGTGTGAGTCCTGGGGATGGTCGTTGTAGGCCCCGTGGCGGTCGGTCACCAGGATTCCCTGGAAATCCCCCAACAGCTCACCGGCCGCACCCTTGCCGCGGGAATAATGGGTCAGGAAATACGCCATCTGATCGGTCGTCAGCGCCCACAGCCAATAGATGCTGCGGCCCCGGTAGTGGCCACCCTATTACCCACATCGCTCGCCCCTGTAGTAAGATATTGATTTCTTTGGATAGGCGTTGAAATGAGCTGGGCTGAACAAGAATTTTTTCCCTGGCGCTGGGCGATGCCCGCCTGAACCGGCGGCTGTGCCGGGTGATAGAAGCGATGGCAAGCGATCCGATGGCGAGCGTTCCCAACGTTTGCGGGGGTGGCTGGGCGGAGACCAAGGCGGCCTACCGGCTGCTGGACAATGCCAGGCTGGATTTTCGGGAGGTGTTGCGGGCCCACAGTGTGCCGACCCTGGAACGGATCCGGCAGCAGTCGCGGGTGCTGTGCCTGCAGGACACCACCGAGCTGGATTATTCCGGGCGGCCGTCGATGGCGGGGTTGGGAAGGCTGAATTACGAGCAGCGTCAGGGGTTGTACCTGCATCCGACACTGGTGATCAGTGAGGCGGGCGTGGCCCTGGGGGTGACCGACTGCTGGCACTGGGCGCGTTTGCCCAAGGGGGAGCCGGACCTGGCCGAAAGCCTGCGTTGGGTGGAAGGTTATGAGCGGGTGGCCGAGATGGCCGCCCTGGCGCCCGAGACCCGGCTGGTGTATGTCGCCGACCGCGAAGGTGACCTTCGGGCCCTGATCGACCGGGCCGAACAGCTGGGCTTTGCCGCCGATTACCTGATCCGGGTGCAGCACGACCGTAAGCTCAATGACCCCCTCGATGGCAAACTGCGGGCCGCGGTCGAAGCCCAGCCGGTGCTGGGGACGATCGCCTTTGACCTGCCGGCCGGCGGCAACCGCCCGGCCCGGCAGGTCACACAAACAATCCGTCTCGCCCGGGTCGAACTGAAGACCCGCAGCGGCCCGGGTCCCCAAGTCACCGTCATCCTGGCCCGGGAAGAGGCGCCCCCAGAAGGCCAGGAAGCGGTCGAATGGTGTCTGATCACCAACGAAGAAATCACCACCCTGGAACAGGCCAGAGCGCGCATCGAATGGTACCGCAAACGGTGGTGGATCGAGGTCTACTTCCGCATCCTCAAAAGCGGCTGCCGCATCGAAGCCCTGCAACTTCGCACCCGGGAACGCCTGGAACGGGCCCTGGTGCTGTATCTGATCGTCGCCTGGCGCATCCTGATGCTGATGACGCTCGGGCGGGAACATCCCGAGTGGTGCTGTGAAGTGGTGTTCTCTGTCGAAGAATGGCAGACCGCCTGGGCCATCCACCATCGCACCCCGCCGCCCGCGACGCCGCCGGATTTGGGCACCATCGTCCGCATCGTGGCCGGCTTTGGCGGCTGGCTGGGGCGCAAGAACGATCCCCCGCCCGGTCCCAAAGCCCTGTGGCAGGGCATGACCAAACTGAGCGCCTACGTGGAGGCCGTGACCGCCATCCGGGCGGCCGAGATCAAGTTCCCTCAGAGAAAACGGATAAGACATTGATTCCTATGAGAAGGGGGAAGATGTGGGTAATAGGGTGGGTAGTGGCGGGTCTCGTCGGCATGGGCGATCAGCGCTTTTCTGACCGCCTCGCCAATCTGGTTGTAGACCGGACCCAGCCACGCCTGCAGCGGGATCTGGCTCTGGCTGATCGCCCCCAGGCTGAATCTCAGACCCCATTGTTCTTCCAGCAGCGCTTCGACTTCCCGCAGCGACAGGTGATAGCGCCCCGTCATCAAGCCAATCCACGCCACCAGCCCAGGTCCCATCTGGCCGCGGGGAACCTCATCCGGTAGCCGCCCCTGGTGCTTCTGACCACACCACCCACAGCGGCCTTCATACACCCGGTGTTCGACCACCCGGTAACGAATCTCGGGCAGGTCGAACACCTGATGGGGACGGAATCCCCGCACCGCCACCGACCCACCGCACTCGCAGCGGCCATGGGGAAAGTAATGCCGGACCTCGTCCACTGCTTCTGCCGGAACCAGAGCCCGCTCGTGCCTGGGATGTCCCACCTGCGCCCCTTTCTTGCGTCCCGTCGGTCGCTTGCCCTTGCGCTCGGCGCGCTTCTTCGTGCTGTCCTGGGAAGGTGGTTGGGAGGAATTGTCGGACCCCAAGGCCAACTGTTCCTCCAGTTCTTCCACTCGCGCCTGGATCTGCTGAAATTCTCCCAGCGCCCGCCAAAGCGCTTCGATCACCCGGTGGCATTCCTCCACTGTCCCGGGCAAGGGAGGTGGGCGGCTCAGGTCCAGATCAAGTCTTTCCATGGCCCGTATTCTCTTGGTTCTTCAGGCACTTGGCAAGACCGTGAACGGGTACCACCCTATTACCTGTTGGGTCCCGTGTGATCATATTCCCAAAAGGAGCTATCCTTTGTTCCGTGCCTGGGATATTCTGAGTGAGCTGATGGCAGAGGCCCAGGCCAGAAAGACGACTCAAGCCTGACGGACGAGGAGGAAGTTATGGTCATCCGTCTTCACAAGAAAGCCCGCACCACCCCTGAGATCCGCCGGGAGATCCAGAACTCCGATCTGCCGGCCACGGTCCTAGCCCACCCTATTACCCATATCTTCCCCCTTCTCATAGGAATCAATGTCTTATCCGTTTTCTCTGAGGGAACTTGATCTCAGCCGCCCGGATGGCGGTCACGGCCTCCACGTAGGCGCTCAGTTTGGTCATGCCCTGCCACAGGGCTTTGGGGCCGGGTGGGGGATCGTTCTTGCGCCCCAGCCAGCCGCCAAAGCCGGCCACAATGCGGACGATGGCGCCCAAATCCGGCGGCGTCGCGGGCGGCGGGGTGCGATGGTGGATGGCCCAGGCGGTCTGCCATTCTTCGACAGAGAACACCACTTCACAGCACCACTCGGGATGTTCCCGCCCGAGCGTCATCAGCATCAGGATGCGCCAGGCGACGATCAGATACAGCACCAGGGCCCGTTCCAGGCGTTCCCGGGTGCGAAGTTGCAGGGCTTCGATGCGGCAGCCGCTTTTGAGGATGCGGAAGTAGACCTCGATCCACCAGCGTTTGCGGTACCATTCGATGCGCGCTCTGGCCTGTTCCAGGGTGGTGATCTTTTCGTTGGTGATCAGGCACCATTCGACCGCTTCCTGGCCTTCGGGGGGCGCCTCTTCCCGGGCCAGGATGACGGTGACTTGGGGACCCGGGCCGCTGCGGGTCTTCAGTTCGACCCGGGCGAGACGGATTGTTTGTGTGACCTGCCGGGCCGGGCGGTTGCCGCCGGCCGGCAGGTCAAAGGCGATCGTCCCCAACACCGGCTGGGCTTCGACCGCGGCCCGCAGTTTGCCATCGAGAGGGTCGTTGAGCTTACGGTCGTGCTGCACCCGGATCAGGTAATCGGCGGCAAAGCCCAGCTGTTCGGCCCGGTCGATCAGGGCCCGAAGGTCACCTTCGCGGTCGGCGACATACACCAGCCGGGTCTCGGGCGCCAGGGCGGCCATCTCGGCCACCCGCTCATAACCTTCCACCCAACGCAGGCTTTCGGCCAGGTCCGGTTCCCCCTTGGGCAAACGCGCCCAGTGCCAGCAGTCGGTCACCCCCAGGGCCACGCCCGCCTCACTGATCACCAGCGTCGGATGCAGGTACAACCCCTGACGCTGCTCGTAATTCAGCCGTCCCAACCCCGCCATCGACGGCCACCCGGAATAATCCAGCTCGGTGGTGTCCTGCAGGCACAGCACCCGCGACTGCTGCCGGATCCGTTCCAGGGTCGGCACACTGTGGGCCCGCAACACCTCCCGAAAATCCAGCCTGGCATTGTCCAGCAGCCGGTAGGCCGCCTTGGTCTCCGCCCAGCCACCCCCGCAGACGTTGGGAACGCTCGCCATCGGATCGCTTGCCATCGCTTCTATCACCCGGCACAGCCGCCGGTTCAGGCGGGCATCGCCCAGCGCCAGGGAAAAAATTCTTGTTCAGCCCAGCTCATGTCAACGCCTATCCAAAGAAATCAATATCTTACTGCAGGGGCGAGAGATGTGGGTAATAGGGTGGTCCTAGCCAGGAAATACGGCGTTCATCGTCATACCATCCGCAAGTGGCGCCAGCGCGATTCGGTCGAGGACGCCTCGCACCGGCCCCATCGCATCCATGCCACCCTGACCCCGCAGCAGGAAGCGATCGCCGTCTGTCTGCGCGAAACCCTGCTGCTGCCCCTGGACGACCTGCTGGCGGTCGTGCACCGCTTCATCCATCCCAAGATGTCCCGCTCGGCTCTGGACCGGCTGCTGCGCCGCCATGGGGTCTCCAATCTCAAGGAACTGATCGCTGCCAAGGAAGGGGAGAACGCCCCCGCCAAGGCCAAAAAGAAAGGCTTCAAGGACTACGAGCCCGGGTTTGTCCACATCGACATCAAGTACCTGCCCAAGATGCCCGATGAGACTCGGGGCCGTTACCTCTTCGTCGCCATCGACCGGGCCAGTCGCCGGGTCTGCCTGGAAATCCATCCCACCAAGGAAGCCCAGGTCGCCGCCGGCTTCCTCGACCGCCTGATCGCCAAGGCCCCCTTCAAAATCACCAAGGTCCTGACCGACAACGGCAAAGAGTTCACTGACCGCTTCTGCGCCACCGGGGAACGCGAACCGACCGGCCGTCACCTTTTCGACCAGACCTGCCAACGCCATGGCATCGAGCACCGCCTCATCCCACCCAAACACCCGCAGACCAACGGCATGGTAGAACGTTTCAACGGTCGGATCGCCGAGATCCTCAAAACCACCCGCTTCCGCAGCAGCCAGGATCTGGAACGGACCTTGATGCAGTATGCCAGTGTCTACAACCATCAGATCCCCCAGAAGGCCCTGGGACACATATCACCAGTACCGGCCCTCAAAGACTGGCAGAAGAAGCGGCCGGAGCTCTTCAAAAAACGTGTATACAATCTCACGGGGCTTGACAATTAGTCGGTGCAATTGATAAAGTAGGAATTTTACCTGTAGCTGTTACTTGGGTTTTGGCGGCCTACAAATACTTTGATAAAGGAGCATTGGTTTTTAGTGAGGTAGACTGGCTGCTTTATGGATTAATGGGCATCTATATCGTAGCGGTTCCAATATTGTTCTTTATCCATAAACTTCAACGTTATATTTTGGTTATTGAGACAACATTGAATATCAAAGAAGCTAACAAATAGCTCCAGCGGACAATTCAAAGCGGCACTTGTTTTGCATTCGCAAAAACGCGTTGCTTTTAATTGCCGCTGAGCAAGGCGTTAGGCTGAATAATGGAGGGTAAACAAGTGTCACTTTTTGATGAATTTCTATATGTTCCATCACATAGACGAGACGATAAGCGGACCCGTCCTGGGGCCGCTTATCGCGGAGCTGAACGACGGGGAGGATTCAGAAGCGTTTTTTCCTCGTTTTCATCCCCAATCTGCAAACCCGCCGGTACGATCGCAAGGCATTTCTCGTCCAGAGCACCAAGCACACGGACAGGTTCGCCTTTGCTGATGGTGAAATCCGATGACGCTAGCCAGACGAACTCGCGTATCCGGATATCACCCTTCTTCCCCGGCGTAATCGGCTGAAGGGCGAATCCGACAGCGCCAACCATCTTCTCGGCATGCGAGGTCCTTCTGCCAAGCACGGTCCGCGCCTTTCGTAGGAACACGAAAAGCGCCAACAGGACGCAGAAGACCGAAACAGCCAATGCCAGAACGCGCATTCAAATCTCCAGCATCATTTCTCGTAGCCGAACCTTACATGCAGTTGATCTAAATTGTAGTGTAATTTTGACGCCTGCGGCACCAACGAAAAAGGCCGGCGATGAGCCGGCCTTTTTCACTGTATTGATTGGTGGGCCATGTAGGATTCGAACCTACGACCTACGGATTAAGAGTCCGCTGCTCTACCAGCTGAGCTAATGGCCCGAAGTGGGGTGGGTGACCGGACTCGAACCGGCGACCACTGGAATCACAATCCAGGGCTCTACCAACTGAGCTACACCCACCGTCGGAGATCGGTAATTATAGCGGGAATTCCTTCAGATGCCAAGGCGGCGACGACAAAGTTCCATTCCCAGACTGCGCACGGCCATGAAGGCGCAGAAGGCGAACCACAGCCCTGTGTTGCCCCAGGGACGCGACCACCACCAGGCGGGCAGATAGACCAGCAATACGCTGACGGCCATGACGTTGCGCATTTCCCGTGCCCGGGTCAGGCCGATGAAGACGCCGTCGAGCACGAAACTCCAGGCGGAAATCAGCGGCAGGATGACCGCCCAAAGCAAGAATTGGACCGCCATGCGGCGTACCGGTTCCTGGTCGGTGAGCAGGGCGATGAGCCGGTGTCCGCCGACAGCATAGGTCAGGCTGAACAGGGCGGCGAATCCCAGGGAGAAAACGGCGGCGAGCCGGACGGTGCGGCGCAGCAATATCCGGTTCCCGTCCCCTTTGGCCCGTCCCGCCAGGGCCTCGGCGGCGTGGGCGAAGCTATCGAGCACGTAGGCCATGAAGCTCTGCAAATTGAGGAGGATGGTGTTGGCGGCGAGGATCACATCGCCCAGGCGGGCGCTTTGGGCGGTGAAGAAGGCAAAGGCGAACAACAACAGCAGGGTCCGGACGAACAGGTGCAGGTTGACGGCAATTAGGCGCCGCCATTCCCGCCACTGGACAATCTGGCGCCAGGCAGGCGTGGGGCGCTGACGCCAGCGCCGCCAGGCCAGGGGAAGGGCCACGGCGGTGCCTAGGTATTCGGCCAGCACCGAGGCCAGGGCCACGCCGGCGACCTGCCAGTGCCAGACCCAGACGAACCAGAAGTCCAGGACGATGTTGCACAGATTGGCCAGGAGCATCAGTGCCAGGGGCAGGCGGGTGTTCTGGAGGCCGATGAACCAGCCGATACAGGCGTAGTTGATCAGGGTGGCCGGGGCGCTGAAGATGCGGATCGCCACATAACGGCGGGCCTGGGCTTCGGCCGCCGGGCTGCCCTGCAGCAGGGCGAAGGCCAGTTCGCTCACAAGCTTCCTCGACAGGATCAGGATGCCCGCCAACAGCAGGGCCAGTAACAGGGCGCGGCCCAGGGTGGCGTTCACCTGCAGTCCGTCATCCTTTCCCAGCGCCTGGGCGGTGATGCCGGTGGTTCCCATGCGCAGGAAACCGAATCCCCAGTAAAGGAAGCTGAAGATCGTCCCGCCCAGGGCGACGCCGCCCAGATAGTAAGGATGCTCGAGATGACCGACGACCGCGGTATCGACCATGCCCAGCAGCGGCACGGACAGGTTGGAGAGCATCATCGGCAGGGCCAGCCGCCAGAATTCACGCCGGAGACGGTCGCTGTGCATCGGTCGTCGGTTTTTCGGTCAAAGGTGAGGATTGTACTAAGATTGCGGTATCCCTCTGGAGTCGACGACATGCTGCAATTACCCGAACTGGCCCGAGAGCCGACCGCCACCCTGACCCCGGAAGCGCTGCAGCGCTGTTTGCAACAGCCGCTGGAAGAAGCCAGTCTGCCGCGCTGGCTAGAAACGCTGGCGGCATGGCCCGATTCCCGGGACCACGAACGCGCGCTTGCACAGACCCTGCAACGCCTGGAAACGCTGCAGGCGCGATGGCCGTTGCCGCAGGGTTTCCCCCTGGACGAGGCGGAATACGCGCGTTATCACGATATGAGCCGGCTCTGGTTGGAAGCGGCGCGCGGCTACACGCGGATCTATCTGGGGCAGCCGGCGCAATTCCGCTATCTGGCGCAGCTGCTCGACTGTCTCCGCCGCTCCCTGGTGACGGCGGCCCAGGCGCATCAGCCCTGGCCGGCGGCGTTGTGGCCGGAGATCCACCGTCTCTATCTCGACGCCCGGGGGCGGGCCGGTCGCCGTGACCGGGCGTTTTCCCAGGCGGCGCGGCATTACCTGCGTCTGTTGTTGCTGGGCCTGGCGGACCTTCCCGGTCTCCATGCCCGGGAAGTGGCGATGCTCGACGCCCTGAGCGAAAAATGGGCGCCTCTGCTTGCGGTCGAAGAAAGTCAAGAAGCGGGTTGGCGGATCGATACCGAGGCGCCGGTTCCGGCCCGCTGGCAGGCGGCCGGCGACCGCGCCTGGCGGGTGGATCTGCAGCGGTTGTTCGACATGCTGACGGCGCACCGGGATCTGGCGGCCGAGCAGGGGCGTTACGAGGCTCTCCGCCAGCCTTCTGAAACCATCAGCTGTGACTGGCTTGAAGCTCTGCTGGAGCGCTGGCAGGGGCGGATGGCCGAATTTGCGCCGGCCGCCGCTGAATCCGTGGAATTGGTGGCCGGACTGGCGTCGATTTTCGATTGTCTGCGGGGGGAGGCGGTTCGGCGCGAGACGGCGCGCCGGCGGCAGTCCCACTGGGAGGTGAAGGGCGGCGCCTGGCAGCCGGGGGAACTGGTGGGGGTGTTCGAAGCCGGAAACTACTCCCTGCTGCAGCTCGGGGTCATCACCCATTTGCGTCAGCCGGCCCCGGAGCGGGTGGAACTGAACTGGCACCTCCTGGCGGAGGAGGTGACGGCCGTCGGCCTGCAGCCGGCCCACCTGCCGGGCGGGAGCCGCTATCAGCGTGCCCTGCTGGTGCATGACGAAGAGCCTCCCCGCCTGCTGCTGGCATCCCAGCCTTTGGAGGCCGAGGCGGTGGTGGTGCTGGTCGCCGGCGCGCGGCGCTATGCGGTCAGGCTGGCCGAATACCGCAATCCGGCGCTGGGGGTGCTTGATTGCCGCTGCCTGCCGGCCCGGCTTCAGAAGTAGTACTGCAGCTCCGCCTGGATGTAGTTCTCCTTGCGGAACACGTGGCCGGCGTCCTTCGGGTCGGTGTTGACGAAACCGCGCATTTCCAGATACACCTTCCAGTGTTCGCCGAAGCGGCGGCTGGCCTCGACGTTGTAGGCGGTGGTGCCGGTGTCGAAATCCATGATGGCGCCGGCGAGCAGTTCGGTGCTCTGGACGTCGTTGAGGGCCAGGCGGGTGCCGACGAAAATGTCCTTCTCGAACGGCACGAAATTGAGCAGCGGCAGCTGGTTTTCGCGGTTGTCGTAGAGGAATTCCATCAGGAAGCCCCAGTCGGCCCCGGTGCCGAACACGCCGCTGAAGGTGTATTCGAAGCCGGCGGTCAGCTGCTGGAAGGTCTTGCCCTGGCCGGCACGGTGGAAGCCCTCGAACTTCCACAGCCAGTTGCCGGTGACGCCCTGGACGTCGAGGCTGACCTGGTCGATGACTTCGTACACCGGCCGTAGGCTGACCGGGCGGAAGAATTCGTTGAACTGGACCCGGAAGCGGGGGCGGCGGGTGACGCCGTGGAAATAGGTCAGGCCCACGTCCCAGTAGCCGAAGGTTCTGGCCCAGCGCAGGGCGAAATCCGGGTGGGTGGGACTGGCGTTGCCGTCGTGATCGACGGAGGCGGTGATGGGCAGCGGCGGGCGCAGACGGCCGTGCCTGCCGGGATAGGTGCGCTTGCGCGACACCGGCAGATAGAAGGCGCTGACCGTGCCCCAGCGCAGGTCGCTGTAGTCGATGCGCAGCATCGGCTGGCCCAGTTTTTCCTCGGTGTCGCTGTTTTCGATCAGGTCGGTCTGATTGATGATGTCCACGGTGTGGCGGGATTCGGTCACCCCCCAGAAGACCTTGTCGATGCCGGCGTGCACGGTCCATTTGTCCCAGCTTCCCTGCCAGACCAGTTCGCGGATGTCGAAATGGGTGCGGCGGCTGTCGTGCTGGTCGTAGCGCCAGAAGGGTTTGAAGCGAAACCGGTGGCGTCCGCTGCGGTAGCTGAATTCCGGCTGCAGATAGAAGGAGAAGTTGTGGTGGTAGTCCATGCCCGAGTCGAGGCCGTGGTCGTGGAAGAAGCGGTATTCCAGCCCCACATCTCCGCCGAATTTCACCGGAAACGGCGCCGGCGCCGGTGGGGAAGTTTCCTCCACCGCCCCGAAGAGGTCCGCCCCTTCCGCTTCGCCGCCCGGTTCCAGGGTTTCTTCGCCGGAATCGAGCTCGATGGTGGTTTCGTCATCCGCGAACAGATCCGCCTCGCCGGCCATCGCCGCCCCCATCCCCATCAGCAATACCGCAAGCCACCCCGCTGGATTCATGTCGTGCTCCGTGTGTCTTCCCCGTTCTTTAGCATAGTCGGTTTTCGTCTCGGCCTGAGGTCGCCGGTTGCGCTATAATGCCGCTTTTTCCGGATTCCCCCCATGACCGCCGCATTCGATCACCTCCACACCATCCGGGACTTCATCCGCTGGGGCGCGAGCCGCTTCAACGCCGCCGGCCTGCACTTCGGGCACGGGACCGACAATGCCCTGGACGAGGCCGCCGCCCTGGTGCTCCACAGCCTGCACCTGCCCTACGACCTGCCGGACTTCTATCTCGAGGCCTGTCTCACTCCGGAGGAGAAACGCCAGCTGGCGGACATTCTCGACCGCCGCATCGAAACCCGCAAGCCTGCCGCCTACCTCACCCACGAAGCCCTGTTTTGCGGTCTGTCCTTCTACGTGGACGAGCGGGTGCTGGTGCCGCGCTCGCCCATCGCGGAGCTGATCGAACAGCGCTTCTCCCCGTGGCTCGACGGTGTCGGGGTGGAGCGGGTCCTCGATCTGTGCACCGGCTCGGGCTGCATCGCCGTCGCCTGTGCCTACGCCTTTCCCGAAGCCCGCGTGGATGCGGTGGATCTGTCCGCCGACGCCCTGGAGGTGGCGCGCATCAACGTCCGCCGTCACCATCTGGCAGAGCGGATCGAGCTGCTCGCCGGTGATCTGTTCGAGCCGGTGGCAGGGCGCCGTTATCAGCTCATCGTCAGCAACCCCCCCTATGTAGGCCGGGAGGCATGGCGGAAGCTGCCGCCGGAATATCACGCCGAACCGAAAATGGGGCTGGAAAGCGGCCCCGAGGGGCTGGACTGCGTGCTGCGGATTCTCGCCGGAGCCGGGGACCACCTCAGCGATGACGGCGTGCTGGTGGTGGAGGTGGGCGCCAGCGCCGAGGCGCTGCGGCGCCGCTGCCCCCAGGTGCCGTTCCTGTGGCTCGAGTTTGAGCGCGGCGGGGAGGGGGTGTTTCTGCTCAGCGCCGAGCAGGTGCGCCGCCACCGCGACGATTTCAGCAGCGATTGAGGATTGGATTCATGTCGGGAAACACCTTTGGCAGACTGTTCACCGTCACCACCTTCGGCGAAAGCCACGGCCCGGCCCTGGGGGCCATCGTCGACGGCTGCCCGCCGGGGCTGGAGCTGACGGAAGCCGACCTGCAGCGGGAGCTCGACCGCCGCCGTCCGGGCCAGTCGCGCTTCACCACCCAGCGGCGCGAACCGGACCGGGTCAGGATTCTCTCCGGGGTGTTCGAGGGGCGTACTACCGGCACCCCCATCGGCCTGCTGATCGAGAACGTGGATCAGCGCTCCAAGGATTATTCCAATATCGCCGACCGCTTCCGTCCCGGCCATGCCGATTACGTCTACACCCAGAAGTACGGTTTTCGCGACTACCGCGGCGGCGGCCGCGCCAGTGCCCGGGAGACGGCGATGCGGGTGGCGGCCGGCGCCATCGCCAAAAAGTATCTGCGCCAGCGGCTGGGGGTGGAGATCCGCGGCTGCCTGTCCCAGCTCGGTCCCATCGAGCTGGAACTGGTGTCGTGGGAGGCGGTGGCCCAGAACCCCTTCTTCTGCCCGGATCCGGACAAGGTCCCGGCGCTGGAGCGCTTCATGAAGTCCCTCAAGGGGGATTCGGTGGGGGCGAAGGTGACGGTGGTGGCCACCGGGGTGCCGCCGGGGCTGGGGGAGCCGATCTTTGACCGCCTCGACGCCGAGCTGGCCCACGCCCTGATGAGCATCAACGCGGTCAAGGGGGTGGAGATCGGCGACGGGTTCAAGTGCGTCGATGCCCGCGGCACCGAATTCCGTGACGAGATGACCCCGGAAGGCTTTTTGAGCAACCACGCCGGCGGCATCCTCGGCGGCATCTCCAGCGGTCAGGACATCGTCGCCCACATCGCCCTCAAGCCCACCTCCAGCCTGCCGATTCCGGGGCGCAGCATCGACGTTCACGGCCGGCCGGTGGAAGTGGTCACCAAGGGGCGGCATGATCCCTGTGTCGGCATCCGCGCCGTGCCCATCGCCGAGGCCATGACGGCCATCGTGCTGATGGACCATTATCTGCGCCACCGGGCCCAGAATCTCGACGTGACCCCGCCGCTGGTGCCGATTCCGGGAGCGGCCGGCTGATCTCCCATTCGTGGATGGCGGGTGGATGCGGCCAGCCGCCTGCGCATGAGGTCGTCTGGTGCGGAAGGATTCCATGAGCGCTGCGGTTCCCTATGCCCGGCTGGCGGCGTTCTACTTTTTCTATTTCGCCTCCCTGGGGGCGCTGCTGCCTTACTGGAGCCTGTACCTGCGCGACCTGGGGCTGAAACCGCTGCAGATCGGCACGGTCATGGCGTTGCTGTCGGCCACCAAGGTCGCCGCCCCCAATCTGCTGGGCTGGATCGCCGACCATACCGGGCGGCGGATTCCCTGGGTGCGGGTGGCTTGCCTGCTGGCGGCGACATTCTTCCTGCCGTTCCTGTATCTGCGCGACTATCCGAAGCTGCTGGCGGCGACGCTGGCCTTCGGCTTCTGCTGGAGTGCGGCGCTGTCCCAGTTCGAGGCGGTGACCTTGGCGCATCTGCACGACCGCATCGACCGCTATCCGTGGGTGCGGCTGTGGGGATCGGTGGGCTTCATCGTTGCCGTTTTGGCGCTGGGGATGGGGCTCGACCGTTACGGCACCGGGCTGCTGCCCCGGGTGGTGGCGGGGATTCTGGGGCTGATCTGGCTCAGCACCCAGGTGGTGCCGGAACCGCCGCCCCCGCTTCAGGCCCACCACGAGCCCTGGGGGCGGTTGCTGTGGCGCCTGAAGGTGCTGGCCTTCCTGGCGGTGATCTTCCTGATCCAAGTCGCCCACGGTCCCTATTACGTCTTTTATTCCCTTCATCTTCAGGCCCACGGCTGTTCGGGCGCCCTGATCGGCGGGCTGTGGACCCTGGGGGTGATCGCCGAAATCGCCCTGTTCCTGATCTTTCCCTGGCTGCTGCGCCGGTTGCCGCTGCGCGGCCTGTGGCTGGCGAGCATCGCCCTGGGGGCGCTGCGCTGGCACCTGATCGGCCACTATCCCGACGATCTTGCCGTTCTGGCCGCGGCCCAGACCCTCCATGCGGCCACCTTCGCCGTCAACCATGCGGTGGCGATGCAGCTGTTGCGCCAGTTCTTCGGCCCCCGGCATCAGGGCAAGGGGCAGGCGCTCTACAGCAGCCTCAGCTTCGGCCTCGGCAGCATGACCGGCAGCTATCTGGCGGGGCTGTACTGGCAGTCCTGGGGGGCGGCGTGGGTGTTCGACGCCGCCGCCGGGGTCAGCCTGCTGGCCTGCCTGATCGCCCTGCCGGTCAGGACCCGTTGAGCAGGTAGTGCGCCACGATGCTGGCGGCGTAGCCCAGCACGATCACCGGGCTCCAGCGCAGATGCAGCAGGGAGGTGTAGTAGGCGCGCGCCTGGCCCAGCATCGCCACCCCCGCGGCCGAGCCCACCGCCAGCATCGAACCGCCGACCCCGGCGGTCAGCGTCACCAGTTGCCACTGGAACACGTCCATCTCCGGCTCCATCTGCAGCACCGCCAGCATCACCGGAACGTTGTCCACCACCGCCGACAGGAAGCCCACCAGAATGTTGGCGATGTCAGGGCCCAGATCGGTGTAGATCTTTTTCGAGGCCAGGGCCAGATAGCCGAGATAGCGCAGGCCGCCGACCGCAAACACTACCCCGAAGAAGAACAGCAGGGTGTCCCATTCCACCGTGCGCATCTGATGGAAGATGTCGAAACTTTCATCGGGATGGCGCCGTTCCATGTGATAGGCGTAGAACATCAGCAGCGCCAGGCCCGCCATCATCCCCAGATAAGGAGGCAGTTCGAACACCTGCTCGAACACCACGGCGATGAGGATGGTGGTGAAGAACAACGCCAGGATGATCCAGGTGCCCCGCCTGGTGCCCAGTTCGCAGACTTCCGGGTAGGGGGGGACGCCTTTGGGGACGGCCCAGTGGAGGCACAGCGCCGGCACCAGGAAATTCATCAGCGCCGGCAGGAACAGCGGAAAGAACTGGACGAAATCCAGTTTGTCCTGCTGCCATACCATCAGGGTGGTGATGTCGCCGAAGGGGCTGAAGGCGCCGCCGGCGTTGGAGGCGATTACCGCGCTCAGGCAGGTGAGGGCGATGAAGCGGGGATTGTCGCGGCCGATCATCAAGGTCACGGTGGCGACGATCAGGGCCGTGGTCAGGTTGTTGACCACGGTGGAAAGCAGGAAGCTGATCCAGCCGAGCATCCAGAACAGGCTGCGGTAATCGATCCGGCGTGAGGCGATGCGGCAGCACAGCATTTTGAACAGGCCGCGCTCGTCGAGCAGGTTGACGTAAACGGTGGCCACCAGCAGGAACAGGAACAGCTCGGCGTATTCCACCAACTCAGCGCGCAGCACGTACCTGGCCCTGGCGGGCAGAATCCCCAGGTGCCGGTCGAGCAGGGAGATCAGCACCCAAATGACCGCCGCCGCCAGCAGGATGGGCTTGGATTTGCGCAGCTCCAGCACGTCTTCGAGCATGACCAGGACGTAGGCGAACGCGAAGATGGCCACGCAGGCCAAGGCGACCGGATGGTCCACCAGCGGCATCTTCAGGGGAGGCATTTCGTGGGTGGCCCAGGCCAGGGAAGGAAGGCACAGCGACAGCAGGAGGAAAAAACGCGACATCGGGTGAACTCCTGATTGTTATTGACGACATCCTGGCGGAGATTGCCCTATATTATATTGAATTGAAGACGGGGTAACGGTGATGCGCATTCTGGTTGTCTGGCTGCTGGCCGGCATGGTGGGCGTGGCGGTGGCGGCCACGGAGCCGGATTCCCGCCGCGCCCGTTTCCTTGAGGCGGAAAAAGCCCTGGCGGGCGGGAAGATCGAGCGATTCCGTCAGCTCATGGCCCAGCTGGCGGATTATCCCCTGGCACCTTATCTGTGGGCCCGCCACTACCGCCGCAGCCCCGAGCCCGTGGCCGAGGTCGAGGATTTCCTGCAGCGTTACCGCCAGACGCCTTATGCCAGGCCGGTGCGCATCGCCCTGCTGAAACACCTGGCCGAGACGGGACGGTGGGGCGACTTTCTGCGTCTTTACCGCGATTCGGGCGTCTCGGCCCTGGCGTGCCACCGGGCCTGGGGCCTGTATCGGGTGGGGAAAGCCGATGCCGCCTGGAAGGCGGCGCGTGCGCTCTGGTTGGCGGGGCGCTCCCAGCCCAAGGCCTGCGACCGGGTGTTCGCCCTGTGGCGGAACAAGGGGAGAATCGGTCCCAAACTGATCGAACAGCGCTTCCGCCTGGCGCTGGCGGAAAACCATCCGCAGCTGGCGGCTTACCTGGCGCGGCAATTGCGCGGAAAGCGGCGGCAGCGGGCCGAATTCTGGCTTCAGGTCCACCGGGATCCGGCCCGCTTCGTCTGCCGTCCATGGCCCAAAGCCTGGCGCCGGGACGGGGAAATCTTCGTCCACGGCCTCAAACGCCTGGCAAGGCACGATCTGCCCCGGGCCCTGGCGTGGTGGCGGGAATCCGCCGGGACGTTTCCCCTGACCGCCGCACAGCGTCACGAGGCGATGCGCGCCTTGGGATTGCGTCTTGCCTGGCGTCACGATCCCCGCGCCTGGAACTGGTTGGCGGCGCTGCCCGATACCGCCGGCGATGCCGACGTGGCCGCCTGGCGGGTGCGCAGCGCCCTGCGGCAGCAACGCTGGCAGCAGGCGGCGGAAGCCCTGAAGCGCCTGCCGCGGGCGTTGCAGGTGACGCCGCAATGGCGTTACTGGGAGGCGCGGGTGCAGGAACGGATCCAGGGCAAAGAAGCCGCCCTGCCGCTCTATCGCACCACCGCCCAGTCGGCCGACTTCTACGGCTTTCTCGCCGCCGACCGCCTGAGGCAAGACTATGCCATCGATCATCGTCCCATCGCCCCTTCTGAAGCGGCGTTGGCGGCATTGCGCGGTAGCCGTTCGCTGGCGGCGGTGCGGGAATTTTTCGCCCTCGACCGCTATTGGGACGCGCGGCGGGAGTGGTGGCACCTGCTCCAGCACGCCGCTCACGATACCTTGCTGGCGGCCGCCCGGGTGGCGCAGGAAATGGAATGGCCGCAGATGGCGATCGTCGCCGCCGCCCGGGCGGCGCATTGGGACGATCTGGAAGTCCGTTTCCCGCTGCAGTTTCTCGCCCAGGTGCGGCGTCACGCCGGCGCGCAACGGCTCGATCCGGCCTATGTCTACGGCATCATCCGCCGGGAAAGCGCCTTCGACGTCCGGGCCCGCTCGGGCGTGGGGGCGCGCGGCCTGATGCAGTTGATGCCGGCGACTGCGCGGCGGGTCGCCAGACGGCTCGGTGAGCGGCTGCCTTCCCTGCGGCGCCTGGAACGGCCCGAGACCAACATCCGTTACGGCACCGCCTATTTCCGCACTCTGCTGGAGCGCTTCGAGGGCCATTTCGTGCTTGCCACCGCCGCCTACAACGCCGGACCCCATTGGGTCGAGCGCTGGCTGCCGGCGCAAACGCTGCCCGCCGACATCTGGATCGAGACCATCCCTTTTCGCGAGACTCGCCGTTACGTCCGCGCCGTGCTCGCCTACGCGATGATCTATCAGAAGCGTCTGGACGAAAACCGGCACCGTCTCAGCGATTACACGGCGCCGGTTCCGGGCCGTCCCCGGCCGGAGGCGCCGCCTCCCGCGCGCTGTCCTGCCGATTAGAATTTATCCGCCATCTGTTGGATAATAGCGGGCTGTATTTTTGATGGACTGGCCTGGTTTCATGCAGCAAAAACAAAGCCGTTACGACTACGAGGATCTGATCCGCTGTGGGCATGGCGAACTGTTCGGCCCCGGCAACGCCCGCCTGCCGTTGCCGCCGATGCTGATGTTAGACCGCATCACCCATATCAGCGACGAAGGGGGGCGGTTCGGCAAGGGGGAGATCGTGGCTGAGCTCGACATCAAACCCGACCTGTGGTTCTTCCAATGCCACTTCGAATCCGACCCGGTGATGCCCGGGTGTCTGGGTCTCGACGCCATGTGGCAGCTGGTGGGTTTTTTCCTCGGCTGGATGGGGGCGCCGGGACGCGGCCGCGCCCTGGGCGCCGGTGAGGTCAAGTTCCGCGGCCAGGTATTGCCCCACTACCAGAAAGTGACCTACCACATCGACCTCAAGCGGGTCATGCTGCGCAAGCTGGTGATGGGCATCGCCGACGCCACCCTGGCGTGCGACGGCAGGACCTTGTACGAGGCCAGAGATCTTCGGGTTGGACTGTTCACATCGACGGAGGGATTTTGAGCATGAGACGGGTGGTCGTTACCGGCTTTGGCATCGTTTCCAGCATCGGCAACAACAAGGACGAGGTGCTCGCCTCCCTGCGCGAAGGTCGCAGCGGGATCGAATTCTCCGAGGAATACCGGGATCTGGGGCTGCGCAGTCACGTCTACGGTCCGATCCGGCTCGATCCGGCCGAGCACATCGACCGCAAGATCCTGCGCTTCATGGGGGAGGGGGCGGCCTACAACTACATCGCCATGCAGGAGGCCATCGCCGACGCCGGTCTGGAGGAAAGTGAGGTTTCCAACGAGCGCACCGGCATCGTCATGGGCTCCGGGGGGCCTTCCACCAAGGACATCGTTGAGGCGGCCGACATCCTGCGGGAGAAAGGGATCAAGCGGGTCGGACCCTACCGGGTGCCGCGGGTGATGTCGAGCACCCATTCCGCCTGCCTGGCCACGCCGTTTAGGATCAAGGGGGTCAACTACTCCATCAGTTCCGCTTGTTCCACCAGCGCCCACTGCATCGGTCACGGGGTGGAACTGATCCAGATGGGCAAGCAGGACCGGGTTTTCGCCGGCGGCGGCGAAATGATTCACTGGACTTTGACCCTGACCTTCGACGCCATGGGGGCGCTGTCCACCAAGTACAACGACCGGCCCCAGGCCGCTTCCCGGCCCTACGACGCCAATCGCGACGGTTTCGTGATCTCCGGCGGCGCCGGGGTAGTGGTGCTGGAAGATTTGGAAGTGGCCAAAGCCCGCGGCGCCAGGATCTATGCCGAGGTGGTCGGTTATGGCGCCACCTCCGACGGTTACGACATGGTCCAGCCCTCCGGCGAAGGGGCGGTGCGCTGCATGCGCCAGGCCCTGGCCACCACCGGGGGCCGGATCGATTACATCAATGCCCACGGCACCTCCACCCCCGTGGGCGACATCAAGGAGCTGGAGGCGCTGCGCGAAGTCTTCGGGGATGCGGTGCCGCCGGTCAGTTCCACCAAATCCCTCACCGGCCATGCGCTGGGCGGGGCCGGGGTGATGGAGGCGATCTACAGTCTGCTGATGATGGAAAACGGTTTCATCGCCGCTTCGGCCAATATCGAAAACCTCGATCCGGGTGCCGAGGGGATTCCCATCGTCCGCGAGCGTATCGACGGGGTGGAATTGAACACGGTGATGTCCAACAGCTTCGGCTTCGGCGGCACCAACGCCACCCTGATCCTGCAACGCTACCGGGATTGATGCAGGCCGCACGCAAACCGGCCGATGCCCTGACGGGAAAACGGCGCTACGAATTCAACAAGCTGCAGAAGCGCCTGCGCCGCCAGGTGGGGCAGGCCATCGCCGATTACGCCATGATCCAGGACGGCGACAAGGTGATGGTCTGCGTCTCCGGCGGCAAGGATTCCTTCACCCTGCTGGAGATTCTCCTCAATCTGCAGCGGACCGCGCCGGTTGCCTTCGAGGTGCACGCGGTCAATCTGGATCAGAAGCAGCCCGGTTTTCCCGCCGACGTATTGCCGCGCTATTTCCAGCGGCGCGGCGTGCCCTATCACATCATCGAGCGTGACACCTACAGCGTGGTCAAGGAGATCGTCCCCGAGGGCAAGACCACCTGCGGCCTGTGTTCGCGCCTGCGCCGCGGCATTCTCTACGGCTTTGCCGAAGCGCACGGTTTCACCAAAATCGCCCTCGGCCACCACCGCGACGACATCCTGGAAACCTTCTTCCTCAACCTGTTCTACGGCGGCCGCCTCAAGGCCATGCCGCCCAAGCTGCTCAGCGACGACAAGAAGCACATCGTCATCCGCCCCCTGGCCTATTGCCGGGAAAGCGACATCGCCGCCTACGCCGAGGCCATGGGCTTCCCCGTCATTCCCTGCAACCTGTGCGGCTCCCAGGACAACCTGCAGCGTCAGGCCATGAAGGCGATGCTGCAGGCTTGGGAGCAGCGCCATCCCGGCCGCCTGGAGACCATCTTCCGGGCGCTGCAGAACGTCTCTCCTTCTCAGCTGGCCGACCGTAAGCTGTTCGACTTCGTCGGCCTGGAGCAGCGGCGTCTCGGTGCCGAGGCGCCCGCCGGGGCCGATGACGCACCGCTGGACTGGGCCGAATTCTAATCGGCCCCGGCGACCATGAATTGTTGCACCCGGTTGACCTTGTCCTCGAACGGCTTTTCTCCGTCGCCGGCGCTGACGATTTTGAGCACCCCGTACAGGCGCGGTCTGCCGGCCTGATGCAGCGCCTGGTGGCAGGCGCGGATGGCCGTCATCACCGTATCCCAGTCGCCTTCGATGTTGGTGCCCATGGCATGCAGTTCCACGTGCAGGCCGTGTTCGAGGAGGATCTGCTGACAGCGGGCGATGTCGCGGGCCAGGTGCGGATCGCCGCCGATTGGGACGATGGAAAATTCCACTTGGATTTGCATGGGGCGTCTCCATGAATGGGATCGCCGCTATCATAATCCCCCCACCCACGGAAAGACAGGAACACACGCCATGATCGTGATGTTCACCGATTTCGGCTGTCACGGTCCCTATCTGGGCCAGATGGAGGCCGTGCTGCGGCGTGAGGCCCCCGGCATCGACGTCATCGACCTGGTCAACGACGCCCCGCGCACCGATCCCGGGCACAGCGCCTATCTGCTCGCCGCCCTGGCGCGCTGGTGGCCCGGGGGAACGGTATTCCTGGCCGTGGTCGATCCCGGCGTCGGCGGCAGGCGCCGCCCGGTGGTGCTGGAGGCCGACGGCAAATGGTTCGTCGGGCCGGACAACGGGCTGTTCAACCCCGTGGCGGTGCAGCGCGGCGATCCTGTGAACTGGTTCGAGATCGTCTGGCGTCCGCCGCAGCTGTCGGCCAGTTTTCACGGCCGCGACCTGTTCGCCCCGGTGGCAGCGGCCCTTGCCTGCGGCAAAGCCGAGGGAATGCTGCGGCCCTGGGAGGGACCGGATCTGAGCGCCTGGCCGGCGGATCTGGCGGAGGTCGTCTATCTCGATCATTACGGCAACGCCATCACCGGTTTGACCTTCCGCCATGACCGGGAGGGGAAAGTCCTGCGGGCCGCCGGTCGTGAAATCCCCCAGGCCGGGACCTTCAGCGAGGTTCCCGAAGGGGCGGCCTTCTGGTACTGCAATTCCACGGGACTGGTGGAGATCGCCGTCAACCGCGGCAGCGCCGCCCAAGCGCTGGGACTGGCCATCGGCACACCGGTCGCCTGGGTGGCATAGATTCGGGTTCGGGCCTCCGTTTGGCCGCCTGCGGCCGCCTGCGCTATACTTTCCGGCTCGATTCAGCCTAGGGAGTCACCATGCAGGAGCTCAATCCGTTCGGTAGCCGCATCCGTCTCCGCGACGGGGTCGAATACTTCAGTCTCGAAGCCTTGGAGCGGGCCGGTCTCGGTTCCGTGTCGCAGTTGCCCTTCAGCATCAAGGTGCTGCTGGAGAGCGTGCTGCGTAACTGCGACGGCCGCCTGATCCGGGAACAGGACGTGGCCGCCCTGGCCGGCTGGAAGCCCCAGGGGCGCAACGAGGCCGAGATCCCCTTCATGCCGGCGCGGGTGCTGCTGCAGGACTTCACCGGCGTCCCCGCGCTGGTGGACCTGGCGGCGATGCGCTCCGCCATGGCGCGTTTCGGCAAGGATCCGGCCCGGGTGGAGCCGCTGATTCCCGCAGAGCTGGTGGTGGACCATTCGATCCAGGTGGACTACTATGCCTCCCCCGACGCCCTGGAAAAGAACATGCAGCTGGAGTTCCGGCGCAACCTGGAACGCTACCAGTTCCTCAAGTGGGGGCAGCAGGCGTTCCAATCCTTCAAGGTGATTCCCCCGGGCGTCGGCATCGTCCACCAGGTCAATCTCGAATATCTGGCCCGCGGTGTCTTCCTCCAGGACGGTGTGGCTTGGCCCGACAGTCTGGTGGGGACCGACTCCCATACCACCATGATCAACGGCCTGGGGATCGTCGGCTGGGGCGTGGGGGGCATCGAGGCCGAAGCCGGGATGCTGGGGCAGCCGCTGTACATGCTGCCGCCGGAGGTGATCGGCTTCGAACTGACCGGCGAGCTGCCGGAAGGGGCCACCGCCACCGATCTGGTCCTCAGGGTGACCGAAATGCTGCGCCGCCACGGGGTGGTGGGCAAGTTCGTCGAATTCTACGGCAGCGGCCTGTCGTCCATCAGCGTCCCCGACCGCACCACGGTGGCCAACATGGCGCCGGAGTACGGGGCCACCATCGGATTCTTCCCCATCGACGCGGCGGTGATCGACTTCCTGCGCGCCACCGGCCGCCCCGCCGAACAGGTAGCCCTGGTGGAGGATTACTGCAAGGCCCAGGGGTTGTTCCGCACCGACGTCACGGCGGCGCCGCGGTTCACCGAAACCCTGAGCCTGGATCTGAGCACCGTCGAGCCCAGCCTCGCCGGCCCGCGCCGGCCCCAGGACCGGGTCACCGTGGCCGATCTCAAGGCTTCATTCGAAAAGGCCCTGACCGCGCCGGTGGCCGAGGGCGGTTTCGGCGTGCCCGAGGGCGAAAAGGATACCCGCATACCGGTGACCGTCAACGGGCGCGAAGGCGCGCTGGGCCACGGTTCGGTGGTGATCGCCGCCATCACCAGCTGCACCAACACCAGCAATCCCTCGGTGATGCTGGGGGCGGGGCTGCTGGCCAAGAAGGCCGCCGAACGCGGGCTGGTCCCGCCGGCCACGGTCAAGACCAGTCTGGCGCCGGGCTCGCGGGTGGTGACCGAATACCTCAGGGACAGCGGCCTGCAACCCTATCTGGACCAGCTTGGCTTCTACACCGTCGGCTACGGCTGCACCACCTGCATCGGCAACAGCGGCCCGCTGCCGGAGCCGGTGGCCAAGGCGATCCGCGACGGCAGGCTGGTGGCGGCGGCGGTGCTGTCGGGCAACCGCAATTTCGAGGGCCGGGTCCATCCCCTGACCCGGGCCAACTATCTGGCTTCGCCGCCGCTGGTGGTGGCCTATGCCTTGGCCGGCACCATCGACATCGACTTGACCTCCGAACCCCTGGGGAACGACCGCGACGGCAAGCCGGTCTATCTGCGCGACATCTGGCCCAGCAGGGCGGAACTGGCCGAGGTATTGCGCCGCGCGCTGGACCCGGACAAGTTCCACCAGGTCTACGAACACCTGGACGCGTTCAATCCCGACTGGAACGCCATCGAAGTGCCGGCCTCGGTCCTCTATGACTGGCCGCCGGAATCGACCTACATCCAGGAGCCGCCCTTCTTCAAGGACATGCCCCTGGAGCCGCCGCCGGTCGAGCCCATCGAGGCGGCGCGGGTGCTGGTGCTGCTGGGGGATTCGGTGACCACCGACCATATTTCCCCGGCCGGGGTGATTCCCGAGGGGCCGGCGGCGGAATACCTGCGATCCAAGGGCGTCGATCCCAAGGACTTCAACACCTTCGGTGCCCGCCGCGGCAACCACGAGGTGATGATGCGCGGCACCTTTGCCAACGTGCGCCTGCGCAACCTGCTGGTGCCGGATAAGGAAGGCGGCGTCACCCGCCATCTGCCCGACGGCGAGGAAATGTGGATCTTCGACGCCGCCATGCGCTATCGCCAGGAGGGGGTGCCGCTGATCGTCATCGCCGGCAAGGATTACGGCATGGGCAGCTCCCGCGACTGGGCCGCCAAGGGCCCTAAGCTGCTGGGGGTGCGGGCGGTGATCGCCGAGAGCTTCGAGCGTATCCACCGCAGCAACCTGGTGGGTATGGGCATCCTGCCGCTGACCTTCAAGCTGGGCCAGAACCGGGAAACCCTGGGCCTGAGCGGGCGGGAGCGCTACACCATTCCGGTGAACGACGCCAGCCTGCGGGCGGGCGGCGAACTGGAGGTGACCGCCACCGCCGATGACGGCGGCCGTGTCACTTTCCCGGTGGACGTGCGCCTGAACAGCGCCGCGGAGGTGGAATACTACCGCAACGGCGGCATCCTCCACACCGTGCTGCGGGGAATGCTGAAGCGCGCCTGATGGGGCAGGGGGGCCGTTTTCCCGCAGCCTCAAGCATGTGAAAGATTGCAGCCATGAGCAGCGTTCCGGCCTTCGATGTCGAAGCCTTTCTCGCCACCCTGACCACCTGTCCGGGCGTCTACCAGATGCTCGATGCCGAAGGACGGCCGCTGTACATCGGCAAGGCCGCCAATCTCAAAAAACGGGTTTCCAGCTATTTCCGCGGCACCCCCGCGCCCAAACAGCGGGCCATGCTCGCCAAGCTGGCGCGGATCGAGGTCACCGTCACCCGCACCGAGGGGGAGGCGTTGCTGCTCGAGCATCAGCTGGTCAAGCGCCACCGGCCCCGCTACAACATCTGCCTCAAGGACGACAAGAGCTACCCCTACATCTACGTCGCCACCGAACACCCGTTCCCGCGGGTGACCTTCCACCGCGGCGCCCACAAACGCCCGGGGCGTTACTTCGGCCCTTATCCCAGCGCCTCGGCGGTGCGCCAGACCCTGAAACTGCTGCAGCGGGCGTTTCCGGTGCGCCAGTGCGAGGACAGCTATTACGCCCACCGCAGCCGCCCCTGCCTGCAGTACCAGATCAAACGCTGCACCGCTCCCTGCGTCGGCCGGGTGGACCGGGAAACCTACCGCCGCGACGTGGAGGACACCCTGCGGTTCCTCGAGGGCGACGGTCAGGCGGTGGTGGACGACCTGGTGCGGCGCATGGAGGCGGCCGCGGCGGAACTGGATTTCGAGCGGGCCGCCCGCTACCGCGATCAGATCGCCGCCCTGCGGGAAATTCTGGAAACCCAGGTGGTGGCCGGCCCCGGCGGCGATCTGGACGTGATCGCCTGTCACATCGAGGGGGGCATCGCCTGTATCCAGGTGGCCTGGATCCGCGGCGGCCGCTATCTGGGGGACAAAGCCTACTTCCCCAGCCGCAGCGAGGGCCACGGCGCGGCCCGGATACTGGCTGCCTTCCTGGGACAGTATTATCTCGACAAGCCGGTGCCGGCGGAGATCCTCCTCAGTCACGAACCGGAGGACGCCGAGCTGCTGCGGGCCATGCTCAGCGACCAGGCCGGGCGTCAGGTGCGCTGGGTCAGCGCCCCCCGGGGGCGGCGCCGCGACTGGCTGGAGATGACCCGGGCCAATGCCGAGGTCGCCCTGCGCCAGCGCCTGGCGTTGCGGGCCGGCCAGCAGCAGCGGCGCCAAGCCCTGCAGGCGCTATTGGGTTTGGAAACGCCCCCGGCGCGGATCGAGTGTTTCGACATCAGCCACCTCCAGGGGCAGCAGACGGTGGCTTCCTGCGTGGTCTTCGATGCCGAGGGTCCGGTCAAGTCCGCCTACCGCCGTTTCAACATCGAAGGGATCACCCCCGGCGACGATTATGCCGCCCTGGCCCAGGCGGTACAGCGCCGGTTTCAGCGCCTGCAGCGGGAAGGCAAAAGCCCGCCGGACCTGCTGCTGATCGACGGCGGCAAGGGGCAGGTGCAGGCGGTGTTGCCGGTGCTAAAGGAACTGGGGCTGGGGGATCTGCCGGTGGTTGGGGTGGCCAAAGGGCCTGCGCGCCGCGACGGCGACGAGGACCTGTACCTGGCCTGGAGCGGGCGCTGGCTCCATCCCGGTGAACACCATCCGGGGCTGCTGCTGATCCGCCAGCTACGCGACGAGGCCCACCGTTTCGCCGTCGGCGGCCACCGCCAGCGCCGCGGCAGGGCCAAGCGCACCTCGCCCCTGGAAGCCATCGCCGGACTGGGCCCCCGGCGGCGTCAGCGCCTGTTGCAGCAGTTCGGCGGCCTGCAGGCGATCAAGAAGGCCAGCGTCGAGGCTCTGGCTTCGGTGGAGGGCATCAGCCCGACCCTGGCGCGCCGCATTTACGAAACCTTCCACGCACCGGAAACCTGACATGTCCCGATTCAATCTCGCCACCTGGCTGACCTTGCTGCGCATCGCCCTGATTCCGGTGCTGGTGGTTTGCTTCTATCTGCCCTGGCCGGGAATGCGGGTGCTGGCGGCCTTCGTATTCGTGGTCGCTTCGGTGACCGACTGGCTCGACGGCTGGTTGGCCCGTCGCCTGGGCCAGACCACCCGCTTCGGCGCCTTTCTCGATCCGGTGGCCGACAAGCTGATGGTGGCCTCGGCCCTGGTGTTGCTGGTGCAGTACGATCCGGAGCCGGGGATGGCGATCGCCGCGGTCATCATCATCGGCCGCGAGATCACCATCGCCTCGCTGCGGGAATGGATGGCGGAGATCGGGCAGCGCGGTGTGGTGGAGGTGTCCTGGCTCGGCAAAGTCAAGACCACGCTGCAGATGGCGGCGATCACCCTGCTGCTGTTCGGAATCGAATGGTGGCATGGGGTGCTGTGGCCGCTGGGACGGGCGGGTTTGTACCTGGCCGCGGTCATGACCCTGTGGTCGATGGTCAACTATCTGCGGGCGGCCTGGCCGGCGCTGATGCGGGGTCGCTGACTGCGGCCTCAAAATGATAGAATGAGCGAATTTTCCAAGCCTTCTCGGCTCCATATCTAAATTGCAGGACATGCCGCTATGCCCAATCGTTATCAGACCGAGAATCTGCGCATCCGCGAGCTCAAGGAGGTAATTCCGCCCGTGCAGGTGCACGAGGAATTGCCCATCACGGAAACCGCCGCCCACACCGTGTTCGAAGCCCGCCGGGCGATCCACGACATTCTCAGCGGTGACGACGACCGCCTGCTGGTGGTCATCGGTCCCTGTTCCATCCACGATCCCGATGCCGCCCGCGAATATGCCAGTCGCCTGGTGAAGTGGCGGGAATCCCTCGCCGACGAGCTGATGGTGGTGATGCGGGTCTATTTCGAAAAGCCCCGCACCCGGGTCGGCTGGAAGGGGCTGATCAACGATCCGGATCTGGACGAAAGCTTCAACATCAACAAGGGCCTCAGAATCGGCCGCCGGCTGCTGCTGGATATCAACGATCTGGGGCTGCCGGCGGCGACCGAGTTTCTGGATCTCATCACGCCCCAGTACCTTGCCGACCTGGTTTCCTGGGGGGCCATCGGCGCCCGCACCACCGAAAGCCAGGTCCATCGGGAACTGGCCTCGGGGCTGTCGTGTCCGGTCGGCTTCAAGAACGCCACCGACGGCACCGTCCAGGTGGCGGTGGACGCCATTGCCTCTGCCAGCCGCCCGCACCACTTCCTGTCCCTTACCAAGGAGGGGCGCTCGGCGATCTTCTCCACCACCGGCAACGAGGACTGCCACTTGATCCTGCGCGGCGGCAGGCATCCCAATTACGACGCCGAAAGCGTCAACCAGGCCGCCGAATCCCTGGAACAGGCGGGCCTGCCGCCGCGGTTGATGATCGACTTCAGCCACGGCAACAGCCTCAAACAGTACAAGCGCCAGCTGTTGGTGTGCGACGACGTCGCCGGCCAGATCGCCGCCGGTGACGACCGCATCATCGGGGTGATGGTGGAGAGCAACCTCAAGGAAGGCCGTCAGGATCTCAAGCCCGGCGTCCCGCTGGAATACGGCAAGAGCATCACCGACGCCTGCATCGGCTGGGAGGATACCGAACACGTGCTGCAGAAGCTGGCGGAAGCCGTGCGGGAGCGGCGGGGTAACGGCGTATGAGCACCACGGTGGAGATTTTCGTCAACGGCGAGTGCCACCGGGTCGCGGTCGGCAGTTCGGTGGCGGATCTGGTGGCCGAGCTGGGGCTGGTCGGTCAGCGGATCGCGGTCGAGCGCAACGGTCGGATCGTCCCCCGTGACCACTACCGGGAAGAAAGCCTGGCCGCCGGCGACCGCGTCGAGATCGTCCGCGCCATCGGCGGCGGTCAGGGCGGGGACGATCCTCTGGTGATCGCCGGTCGGACTTATCGCTCCCGCCTGCTGGTGGGCACCGGCAAGTACAAGGATCTGGCCGAGACCAAGGCGGCGATCGAGGCCAGCGGCGCCGAGATCGTCACCGTCGCCATCCGTCGTACCAACATCGGTCAGCATGCCGACGAGCCTAACCTGCTCGACGTGATTTCGCCGGAAAAATACACCATCCTCCCCAATACCGCCGGCTGCTACACGGTGGCGGACGCCGTCCGCACCTGTCAGCTGGCGCGGGAGCTTCTCGGCGGTCACCGACTGGTGAAGCTGGAAGTGCTGGGCGACGAGAAGACCCTTTATCCGGACGTGGTCGCCACCCTGGAGGCGGCCAGGATCCTGGTGGACGACGGCTTCGAGGTCATGGTCTACACCAACGACGACCCGGTGGTGGCGAAAAAGCTCGAGGACGTCGGCTGCATCGCGGTGATGCCGTTGGCGGCCCCCATCGGCTCCGGCCTTGGCATCCGCAATCCCTACAACATCCGCACCATCGTCGAAAACGCCTCGGTGCCGATCCTGGTGGACGCCGGGGTGGGGACCGCCTCCGATGCGGCGGTGGCGATGGAACTGGGCTGCGATGGGGTGCTGATGAACACCGCCATCGCCGAGGCCAAAAATCCGGTGCTGATGGCCGAGGCCATGAAGCTGGGCGTCGAAGCCGGCCGCAAGGCCTATCTGGCCGGACGGATGCCGCGGCGCCGTTATGCCTCGGCTTCCTCGCCCCTGGACGGAACCTTTTTCTGAAGTATGCCGATGAAATCTTCCCGACAATTGTTCGAACGTGCCCAGCAGGTGATTCCCGGCGGGGTCAACTCCCCGGTGCGGGCCTTTAAGGGGGTGGGTGGCACCCCGCCGTTCATCGAACGGGCCAAGGGGCCGTTCGTGTACGACGTGGAGGGACGGCGTTACATCGATTACGTCGGATCCTGGGGGCCGATGATCCTGGGCCACGCCCATCCGGAGGTGCTCGCGGCAGTCCGGGCGGCGGCGGAAAAGGGCCTGAGCTTCGGCGCTCCCACCGAGATCGAGGTGCGCATGGCCGAGCTGCTGTGCCGCCTGGTGCCGTCGCTGGAAATGGTGCGGATGGTCAATTCCGGCACCGAGGCCACCATGAGCGCCATCCGTCTGGCCCGCGGCTACACCGGGCGCGACAAGGTGGTGAAGTTCGAGGGCTGTTATCACGGCCACGCCGACGCCCTGTTGGTCAAGGCCGGCTCCGGCGCCCTGACCTGCGGGGTGCCCGGTTCCCCCGGGGTCCCGACCAGCGTCGCCGAACACACCCTGACCCTGCCGTACAACGACAGCGACGCGGTGCGGGAACTGTTCGAGCGCCAGGGCGGGGAGATCGCCTGCATCATCGTCGAGCCGGTGGCCGGCAACATGAACTGCGTGCCGCCAAAGCCCGGTTTTCTCCAGACCCTGCGGGAAGTGTGCGACCGCCACGGGGCGGTGCTGATCTTCGACGAGGTCATGACCGGTTTCCGCGTCGCCCTGGGCGGGGCCCAGCAGCGTTTCGGCATCACCCCGGACCTGACCTGTCTGGGCAAGGTCATCGGCGGCGGCATGCCCGTGGGGGCCTTCGGCGGCAGGCGGGAGATCATGGAACGGCTGGCCCCGGTCGGGCCGGTGTATCAGGCCGGCACCCTGTCGGGCAATCCGGTGGCCATGGCCGCAGGTCTTAGAACCCTCGAACTGGTGTCCGAAACCGGCTTCTTCGAGCGCCTGGAGGAGAAGACCGAGTCCTTGTGCGCCGGCCTGCGCCAGCGGGCCGAGTCGGCGGGGGTGGCGCTGCGGACCAACTGCGTCGGCGGCATGTTCGGCCTGTTCTTCACCGAGGCGGACGAGGTGGCCGATTTTGCCGCGGTGATGGCCTGCGACCAGGAACGCTTCAAACGCTTCTTCCACGGTATGCTGGAAGAGGGGGTGTATCTGGCGCCGTCGGCGTTCGAGGCCGGTTTCGTCTCCGCCGTCCACGACGACGACGCCATTACCGCCACCCTGGCCGCGGCCGAACGGGTGCTGCGCCGCCTGTAAGGCCGCGTCCGGGGACGGCCGTCCGTCACCGATGTCCCCGCTGCTGACCCAGATCTCTCAATGGCTCGCCCGGCATCCCCACTGGGCGGCTTTTTCGTCTTTTTCCGTGCGGTGGCGGCCGGCCCGGTCGTGACGTGCGTTGGCTGACGCCGGAGGTGGATTTGAGTTTGACCCGGGTGCCGGTGTTGCCGCGGTTTCACGTCGGTCATCCCGAAGCGCTGGTGCTGCTCAAAGCGATCACCGACGATGGCGCCCTGGTACTGCGGCTGTGGGCGAGCCGGTTCCAGCTGGCGACGGTCTGGCTCGGGTGCGGTCGGAGGGCTCAGGTTGCAGCGGACGTTCGGCGGTCGGCTGTGGTTCGCCACCGAGGCGGAGGGTTTCGATCCGGAGGCGCTGCAGGTTTTGCTGGCCGACGTGCAGGCGGTAGAATGGTGTGCCGAGGCCCGACAGGCGCAGCCGCCGCTGTGGCGGGTTTGGGATTGCCGTCAGGCCCGTTTCATCGCCTCGAAGAACTCCGCGTTGGTCTTGGTCTTGCGCAGGCGGTCGAGGAGGAATTCGATGGCGGCGATCTCGTCCATCGGTTGCAGGATCTTGCGCAGGATCCAGGCCTTCTGCAGTTCGTCCGGAGGCACCAGGAACTCCTCGCGGCGGGTGCCGGAACGGTTGATGTTGATGGCCGGGTAGATGCGCTTTTCGGCGATCTTGCGTTCCAGGTGCAGCTCCATGTTGCCGGTGCCCTTGAATTCCTCGTAGATGACATCGTCCATGCGTGAGCCGGTTTCCACCAGCGCGGTGGCGATGATGGTGAGGCTGCCGCCTTCCTCGATGTTGCGGGCGGCGCCGAAGAAGCGCTTGGGCTTTTCCAGGGCGTTGGCGTCCACGCCGCCGGTCAGCAGTTTGCCGGAGGAGGGCACCACGGTGTTGTAGGCCCGTGCCAGGCGGGTGATGGAATCGAGCAGGATGACCACGTCGCGCTTGTGCTCCACCAGGCGTTTGGCCTTCTCGATCACCATCTCCGCCACCTGGACGTGGCGGGCCGGCGGCTCGTCGAAGGTGCTCGACACCACCTCGCCGCGGACGCTGCGGGTCATCTCCGTCACTTCCTCTGGACGCTCGTCGATCAGCAGCACGATCAGGTAGCATTCCGGGTTCTTGATGGCGATGGAGTGGGCGATGTTCTGCAGGATCATGGTCTTGCCCGCCTTCGGCGGCGAGACGATCAGGCCGCGCTGGCCCTTGCCGATGGGGGCGACCAGGTCGATGACCCGGGCGGTCAGGTCTTCGGTGCTGCCGTTGCCGATCTCGAGCACGAAGCGTTCCTGGGGGAACAGCGGCGTCAGGTTGGAGAAATCCACCTTGTGCTTGGCGTTCTCCGGTGGCTCGAAGTTGATCTTCTCCACCTTGAGCATGGCGAAATAGCGTTCGCCTTCCTTCGGCGGGCGGATCTTGCCGGAGACGGTGTCTCCGGTGCGCAGGCTGAAGCGGCGGATCTGGCTGGGGGAGACGTAGATGTCATCCGGCCCTGCCAGGTAGGAAGCGTCGGGCGAGCGCAGGAAGCCGAAGCCGTCCTGGAGGATCTCCAGCACCCCTTCGCTGTAGATGTCCTCGCCGTTTTTGGCGACCTTCTTGAGAATGGCGAAGATCAGATCCTGCTTGCGGCTGCGGGAAACCCCCTCGATTCCGAGGGATTCGGCGATTTCCAGCAACTCGGCCGCGGATTTGCGTTTCAGTTCGGTAAGGTTCATAGTCGGATTGCGGATTGGATGTTGTAAAGATTCGGGTCCGCCGGGAAGCGGGGAGGAAGAGCGTGGGGACGGCGGGAGGGAAGCCCGCGCTCCGGAAGAGGGCGGGCGTGCCTGGAAGTTAGAGGTTCTGTTCCAGGAAAGCCTCCAGTTGGGATTTGCTCAGGGCCCCCACCTTGGTGGCCTCCACTTCACCGTCTTTGAACAGCATCAGGGTCGGAATGCCGCGAACCCCGTAATGCTGCGGGGTCTTGGGGCTCTCGTCGATGTTCAGCTTGGCGACTTTGAGACGCTCCTGATATTCCTCGGCGATCTGGTCCAGAATGGGGGCGATCATCTTGCAGGGGCCGCACCATTCCGCCCAGAAGTCCACCAGCACCGGCAATTTGGATTTTAGTACTTCTTCTTCGAAATTGTCGTCGGTTACATGAACGATTGCGTCACTCACGCGGGTCACCACATGGGCAGTTTCAGGAAGTTGAATCGGAAAGACTCCGGCAGGCTCCGATTTGCCGGACATTTCAGCTTAATCGTTGCTGAATTTCAAGTGTTTCCGCCGTCGGAGCCGGGTGGGAGCAGGCATTGTAAGTCTTCCACCGCCGGAAAGCCATCGATGCGGCGCTCAGGCTGGCGGCTGTCCGGGCGGCTGATGGCGATCTGGTGGGCGATGCCGAATCGCCGGGCCGCTTCGAGCACCGGCAGACTGTCGTCGATCATCAGCGCCCGTTCCCGCGGAAACGGGTGCTCGCGGTGCAATGCCTGCCAGAACGCCTGTGATTCCTTGGGGTGCCCGTAGTGATGGCTGCAGACGATTCGGTCGAAGAAGCGCTGCAGGCAGGTGCGCTCCAGCTTCAGCGCCAGGGCCTGGGGATGGGCGTTGGTCACCAGCCACAGGCGCTGACCGGCGTCGTTGACGGCGCTGAGGAAATCGTCGACATGGGGCAGGGTTTGGATCAGACCGGCGATTTCCGCCTTCAGACCCGCCAGGTCGAGGCGAAGTTCCCGGTTCCAGTAATCCAGGCAGTACCATTCCAGTTTGCCCTTCAGGGCCTCGAAGCGGGGCATCAGCTCGGCCTTGGCGCGGGCGACCGTCAGGCCGTGTTTCTCGGCATAGCGGGCGGGGACGAATTCGAGCCAGAAGTGATTGTCGAAGTTGAGATCCAACAGCGTGCCGTCCATGTCCATGAGCACGAGGTCGATCTCCTGCCAGGACAAGGCGGGCCGGTTCGTTTGCGGGGAGGCAGTCATAGTAAAATGTTGCCTTTGTTCAACCGAGGTAAGGAGCAATGCAAAATCTGCCATTGGCGCGCCTGCTGACGCCGGTCATCGACACCGCGCGCTGGGCCGGGCAGCGGATCATGAAAATCTACGCGTCGGATTTCAACGTCGCGTTCAAGGACGATCGATCCCCGCTCACCGCCGCCGACACTGCTGCCCACCGCTGTATCGTCGATTCCCTGTCCCGGCTCGATCCGGCGTTTCCCATCCTCTCCGAGGAAGCCAGCGACCTTCCCTACGAGGAGCGCTGCCAGTGGCGCACCTACTGGCTGGTCGATCCCCTCGACGGCACCAAGGAATTCATCCACCGCAACGGCCAGTTTACCGTCAACATCGCCCTGGTTCACGATCACGAACCGGTGCTCGGGGTGGTTTACGTTCCGGCGGAAGGGACGCTCTATTACGGTGCTGCAGGCCAGGGAGCCTTCAAGCAGGTTGCCGATGGCTCGCCGCAGCCGATCCGGGTGCGGAAGCCGGTGCCGGAGAGGCTGGTCATCGTCGGCAGCCGTTCCCACCAGACGCCGGAATTTGCCGAATATCTCCGCCGCCTCGACGGCGACTATGAACTGATCTCCATCGGCAGCTCCCTCAAATTCTGCCTGGTGGCCGAGGGCAGTGCCGATCTCTATCCACGCCTGGGGCCCACCTCCGAGTGGGATACCGCCGCCGCCCATTGCGTGGTGGTGCAGGCCGGGGGCTTCGTCGTCGATCTGAGCGGCAAACCGCTGCGCTACAACACCAAGGCGTCGGTGCTGAATCCCTACTTTCTGGCCTACGGCGACGATTCCCGCGACTGGCTGCGCTATCTTCCGGAATCCCTGTGAGCCGTTTCTGCAGGTGTTCGATCCGCGCCGGTTGGCCCGGCCTGAGGGCCAGTTCCGTCAGAAACACGTCCATGGCTTTAGGGCGCCGGTGCCTGATCCCGCCAGTTCCGATAGGGATTCTGGGCCAAGCAGGTGTTGTAGTAGCGCGGATCTTCGGTCACTTCGCGGCCGATCCAGGGTGGTTTGACGAAGGGTTCATGGGGATGGTTCAGTTCGATTTCGGCCACCACCAGTCCGGCGTTGTCCCCTTCGAAGACGTCGATCTCCCACAGATGCCCTTGGTGTTCCACGAAATAGCGGGTCTTTTCGATCAGGGGAGGCCGGCACAGGGTGTCCAGCATCTCCTCGGCGTCCTGCCAGGGAATCTCGTACTCGTATTCGTGACGCCGGGCGCCGATGGTGACGCTTTTGATGTTGAGCCAGCCGTGTCCGTCGGCGCTGCGGACCCGCACCGAACAGTTTTTGGCCTGGTTTAGATATCCTTGGCGGATACGGCTCTGGCGTGACACCAGGGCGCGCCAGCGGTCGTCCCGCACCAGAAACTTGCGCTCGATTTCCAGTGCCATCTCAGTCGTCGAGGGCCTTGTGGCTGCCGTCGCACAGGGGGGGATTTTTGGTGTGTTTGCAGGCGCAGAAATAGACGGTGGCGCTTTTGTCCGCGCTCCAGGCCAGAGGGGTGAACCCGGTTCCCTTGTGGGAGCCGTCACAGAAGGGCTGATCCTTGCTGCGGCCGCAGCTGCACCAGTAATAGGTCTTGCCGGCCTCGACCTCGACGGGGATGGGGGATTTCTGCGCCACGACAGGTTCGCTCATGGAGACACCTCCTGGATGAAGATTTTGCGGACAGGCATTATGGTAAGGCCGATGGGGCCTGAAAGCCATAGCCGCCTCCCGGGAGGGGGATGTCAGGAGCTTTCGCGTCGTATCAGCCCGCGGTCGTCGATGACCCGGTTGCGGCCTTGGCGCTTGGCTTCGTAAAGGGCCTGGTCGGCGCGCTCAATGAGGCTGTCGACGGTGTCGTTCTCCTCGAGGCCCGCAATGCCGATGGAGAGGGTGACCTGGCCGAGGGTTTCCTCGTTGTCGCGCCGTTTCAGGCGGCTTTTGGCCAGGGTCTCGCGGATCTGCTCGGCCAGGCGGAGTGCTTGCGCGCGGTCGAAGCCCTGCAGCAGGACGGCCATTTCCTCACCACCGTAGCGGGCGGCGATCTGGCCCGGGGGCAGGTGTTTCCTGATGACCTCGGCGGTGAAGCGCAGGACCTTGTCACCGGTCAGATGACCGTATTGGTCGTTGATCTTTTTAAAGTGATCCAGGTCCAAGAGGAGCAGAAAACTGGTGCCGACCGGGGCGTTGGCGAGCAACTGCTGGATCTTCATGTCGAAGGCCCGGCGGTTCAGCAGGCCGGTGAGGGCGTCGGTGAAGGCAGCCTCTTTCATCATTTCCAGCTCGGCCCGCAGTTGGTGGATTTCCCGGTTGGTGGCCTGCAGGTTGCTGCGCAGTTCACTGCCGGCGGCGGCCAGGTTGCGGGTTTCCTGGATCACGTTCTGGAGGACCTCGGCGATCTGTGCCGGCTCCTGTTGCTGCAGCAGGGCGGCCTGCTGCTCCAGCGTGGCGGCCGAGTGGCCCGCTTGGGTTTCGGTCTTTTCCACTTCTGACAGGGTGTTGCCAACTAGATGCTGGAGTGAGTCGCCGACCTTCTCGAAGCGGCGGGCGGCCTCATCGAGGATGTATTCCTTGTAGAAGCGGATGCACAGCTCCGGCGTCAGGGGCTGGTGGGTCTGCTGGAGCCGGTCGATGGCCTCCCGCAGAGGGCGGTTATTGCCGGCGACGTAGTCGTAGCCTATGGCATAATTGACTGGATTGACCGGTAGCCGGTGCTTGCTCAGCAAGGGCAGGGTCAGGCGGAGATATTCGGCCGCCTGATCGGGCGTCTCGTGATAGCGGGGGATGAAGGAGATGCGGTCTTCAGCCATGTGAGGTTTTGTCAGGCTATTTTCTGTTGTTGCTGACCAATTATTGTAGCTTCATTTTTTGATTGTTTTATGAATCTCGACGAACTGCAGACTCAGCTGGAACGCTGCCAGAGCCGGGACCGCCATCGGCTGGCGCGTCAGTTGCAGCGCCTGAAGGATCTGGACCCGGCGCGGCTGGAACGCTTGCGCCGGGAGCTGGAGGCTTCCGTCGCCGCCACCGAGGCCCGCCGGTCCCGCATTCCGCCGCTGGCGTATCCCGAGCTGCCGGTGGCGGCCAAGAAGGACGACATCGCCGCCGCCCTTCAGGAACACCAGGTGGTCGTGGTCTGCGGCGAGACCGGCTCGGGCAAGACCACCCAGCTGCCCAAGATCTGTCTCGAGATCGGTCGCGGCACCCGCGGCATGATCGGCCACACCCAGCCGCGCCGCATCGCCGCCCGCAGCGTCGCCGCCCGCATCGCCGCCGAGCTCAAGACCCCGCTGGGGGCGCTGGTGGGATTCAAGGTGCGCTTTTCCGACCACACCCGGCCGGAAACCCTGGTCAAGCTGATGACCGACGGCATCCTGCTGGCGGAAACCCAAAGCGACCGCTATCTGACCCAGTACGACGCCCTCATCATCGACGAGGCCCACGAGCGCAGCCTCAACATTGACTTCCTCCTCGGCTACCTCAAGTGGCTGCTGCCGCGGCGGCCCGATCTCAAGCTCATCGTCACTTCCGCTACCATCGACCCCCAGCGTTTTTCCGAGCACTTCGGCGGGGCGCCGATCATCGAGGTGTCCGGGCGCAGCTATCCGGTCGAGGTCCGCTACCGTCCCCTGGCGGGCGAAGGGGAAAGCAGCGACCAGGATCTGATCCAGGCGATTCTGGAGGGCGTCGACGAACTGGCGGCCGAGCGCCTGGCCGACATCCTGGTGTTCCTCACCGGCGAGCGCGACATCCGCGATGCCGCCGAGGCCCTGCGCAAGCACCATCCGGAGAAGTACGAGATCCTGCCCCTGTACGCCCGCCTCAGCGCCCGCGAACAGCAGAAGGTGTTCCAACCGGGCGGCAGGCCCCGGATCGTGCTGGCCACCAACGTGGCGGAAACCTCCCTGACGGTGCCCGGCATCCGCGCCGTCATCGATTCGGGCCTGGCGCGCATCAGCCGCTACAGTCCCCGCAGCAAGCTCCAGCGCCTGCCCATCGAACCCGTCTCCCAGGCATCGGCCCGGCAGCGGGCTGGGCGCTGCGGCCGCATCGCCCCCGGGGTGTGCCTGCGGCTGTATTCCGAAGAGGATTTCCTCAGCCGTCCGGCCTTCACCGATCCGGAAATCCGCCGCACCAACCTGGCGGCGGTTATCCTGCAGATGAAGGCCCTGCGCCTGGGGGACATTGAGACTTTCCCCTTCATCGATCCCCCCGACCCCAGGCAGATCCGCGCCGGGATCAAACTGCTGCAGGAACTCCAGGCTCTGGACGGGAAGGGGGAACTGACCGCCATCGGCCGGCAGCTCATCAAGTTCCCCATCGACCCGCGGCTGGCGCGGATGCTGGTGGCGGCCCGGGATGAGAACTGCCTGACCGAGCTGACCGTCATCGCCGCCGCCCTCAGCATCCAGGACCCGCGCGAGCGGCCCGCCGACCAGGCCCAGGCCGCCGACGAGAAGCATGCCCTGTGGCGCGACGAGAAGTCCGACTTTCTCGGTTTCCTCAAGCTGTGGAATGGGTATCAGCAGCAGCGCCGCCATCTCTCCAACACCCAGCTGCGCAAGTGGTGCAAGGCCCATTTCCTGTCCTATCTGCGCATGCGCGAGTGGCTCGACCTCCACGGCCAGCTGCTGGAGATCGTCAAGGGGGAACTGGGCTGGCGCCCCAACCAGCAGCCGGCGGAATACGACGCCATCCACCGCGCCATCCTCAGCGGATTGCTGTCCCAGATCGGCTTCCGCCGCGACAAGTACGAGTACGAGGGGGTGCGGGGGCTGAAGTTCTTCATCTTCCCCGGCTCCGGCCTGTTCCAGACCCGCCCGCGCTGGCTGGTGTCGGCCGAACAGGTGGAAACCAGCAAGGTGTACGCCCGCATCAACGCCCAGGTGGAGCCGGCCTGGATCGAGCAGTGCGCCGGCCATCTGCTCAAGCGCCACCATTACGATCCCCACTGGGAGCGCAAGGCCCGCCGGGTGGCGGCCTTCGAGCGCGTCACCCTGTGCGGCCTCACCCTGGTGGAGCGGCGCAAGGTGGCCTACGAGAAGATCGATCCCAAAAAGGCGCGGGAGATCTTCATCGCCCAGGCCCTGGTGCAGCAGGACTACGACTGCAATCTCGACTTCTTCTGCCACAACCGGGCCCTGCTGCGGGAACTGGACCTGCTCCAGCACAAGGCCCGCCAGGGGGATCTGCTGCTGGACGAGCGCTGGCTCTACGACTTCTACGACCGCCAGATTCCGGCACGTCTAGCCAATGCCGACGATTTCGAACGCTGGTACCGGCGCCAGGTCCGCAACCGTCCGGACCTGCTCAAGCTCGACCGCGACGCGGTGATCCGCCATCTCGACGGCGTCGATCAGGCCGATTTCCCCGACCACTGGGAAGACGGCGACCTGCGTCTGGCGCTGCGTTACCGCTTCGAGCCGGGGCACGAGGCCGACGGCGTCAGCGTCCTGGTGCCGGTGGCGGTGCTGCCCCAGCTCGATGCGCGGCCCTTCGCCTGGCTGGTGCCGGGGCTGCTGGAGGAAAATGTGGTCTTTATCCTGAAGGGCCTGCCCCGCAGCCTGCGCCGCCGGCTGGTGCCGATTCCCGATACCGCCTGGCGGGTCTGCCGGGAACTGCAGGGCCGGGACGGGGATTTCTGGGCCGAGCTATCGCGGGCGCTGCTGCGGGTCACGGGGGTCGAGGTCGGCGCCGATGCCCTCAAGACGGTGGAACTGCCCGACCATCTGCAGATGAACTTCCAGGTCCTCGGTGAGCGCGGCCGGGTGCTGGCTCAGGGGCGGGATCTGGAGCGGCTCAAGACCAAGCTGGCGCTGTCGGCGCGGGAAACCTTCGCCCGCAGCGATGCCGGCGATCTGACCCGCACCGGCCTGAAACGCTGGGACTTCGGCCCGCTGCCCCGGTCCCACAAGATGAGGCGGAAGGGCCAGCTGGTAATCGGTTTTCCGGCGCTGGTGGACGAGGGCGACAGCTGCGCTGTGCGTCTGTTTCCCACCTCGGGTGAGGCGCGCCGCGCCCACCGCCGCGGCCTGATCCGCATGCTCCAGTTCCAGCTCGGCGGCGATTTCCGCCGTCTCAAAAAGCAGCTGCCCTTCAGCACCGCCGACGAGATCGCCTATGCCCGCTTGCCTGCCCATCCCTGGCGCGACACCGGCCCCCGGCGCCCGCTGCTGGACGAGGTGGCCGACCGGGTGATCGAGGAGGTATTCCTCGGCGACGACCCCGACATCCGCGACGCCGAGGCCCTGGCATCCTGTCTGGCCGCCCACCGCAGCCGGCTGTTCGAAACCGCCCAGCGCCTGGGGACGCTGGTGCGCGACATCCTCCAGGGACTGCAGGCCTGTCGCCGCCGCCGCGGCGAACTGAAGCATCTGGAGAAGTCCCCCAGCGGCGCCGACATCGACCAGCAGCTGACCCTGTTGGGGTACCAGGGCTTCGTCGCCCGCATCCCGATGGCGCAGCTGCAACACCTGCCGCGCTATCTCAAGGCCTTGCAATACCGGCTCGACAAGGCAGAATACGAACTGGCCAAGGACGAGGCGCGGGTGGCGAAGATCCGCCCTTTTTGGGACGCCTACTGGCGGCAGGCCGAGGCCGGCACCATCGAAGACCCGGATTCCGACCCCTTCCGCTGGAGCCTGGAGGAGTTCCGGGTGTCGCTGTTCGCCCAGCAGATCAAGACCGCCTATCCGGTGTCGGAAAAGCGTCTGGCCAAGGCCTGGGCGGAATACCAGGCCGCCTGATGGCCGCTGCGGGAGCCAGGCTTCAGGCACGCCGTGAACCCGTCCTTGGGGGCTCGGACCCGGCCATCCAGGCCGGGTACGGCCTTCAGCCTGCCTCCCGCAGCGGTCTTTTGTTAATTGATGTGGAGATTCATTCATGCACATCGGCACCCCTCTGACCGCCAGCGCCACCAAGGTCATGCTTCTGGGCAGCGGCGAGCTGGGCAAGGAGATTGCAATCTGCTGCCAGCGCCTCGGCCTGGAAGTGATCGCCGTGGACCGCTATGAAAATGCCCCGGCCCAGCAGGTGGCCCATTCGGCCCACGTCATCGACATGACCGACCCGATCCAGCTCGAGGCCCTGCTGGCGCGGGAAAAACCTCACTGGATCGTGCCGGAGATCGAGGCCCTGGCCACCGATACCCTGGCGCGGATCGAGGAACGAGGGCTTGCCACCGTGGTGCCCTGCGCCCGGGCGGTGCAACTGACCATGGACCGGGAAGGCATCCGCCGCCTGGCCGCCGAGGAGCTGGGGCTTCCCACCTCCCGTTACGCCTTCGCCGCCTCCCTGGAGGAACTGGAGGCGGCGGTGAAGGGAGTGGGGCTGCCCTGTTTCGTCAAGCCCACCATGTCCTCCTCCGGCAAGGGCCAGTCGCACCTGACCGCCCCGGATCAGATATCCGCCGCCTGGGACAAGGCCCGAAGCGGCGGGCGGGTGGACCGGGGGCGGGTGATCGTCGAGGAAAAGATAGATTTTGACTTCGAGATCACCCTGCTGACGGTGCGGGCGCTGGATGAAAGCGGCCGGTCGCAGATCCATTTCTGCCAGCCCATCGGCCACCGTCAGGAACAGGGCGATTACGTGGAAAGCTGGCAGCCCCAGCCCATGACCCCCAAGGCGTTGGAAGCCGCCCAGGCCATCGCCGCCAGGGTGGTCGAGGCCCTGGGCGGGCTGGGGCTGTTCGGGGTGGAGCTGTTCGTCAAAGGCGATCAGGTCTGGTTCAGCGAGGTCAGCCCCAGACCCCACGATACCGGTATGGTGACCATGGCGAGCCAGGTGCAAAGCGAGTTCGAGCTGCACGTGCGCGCCTTTCTGGGCCTGCCGGTGGACACCACGCTGCGACGGCCCGGGGCCAGCGCCGTGATCTATGGCAGCGTGGAAGGGGCGGGGCTGGTGTACGAAGGAATCGAAAACGCCTTGGCGGTGCCGGAATCCAGCCTGCGCCTGTTCGGCAAACCGCTCGCCTATCCGCGCCGGCGCATGGGGGTGGCGCTGGCGACGGCGGAAACCATCGAAGCGGCCCGGCAGGGGGCCCGGCGCTGCGCCGCCGGGGTGCGCCCGGAATTGGGCTAAACTGAAACAGGGACGAACAACAGGGTGCAAGCGTTCGATGTGGCGACGACTGGGATGGTTGCTGTGGCTGACGGGCTGGGTTCCGGTGGCGGGGGCGGACGTCTATAAATACGTCGATGCCAACGGCCGGGTGTATTACGCCGACGAGCGCAAGCACCCCGGCTACCGTCTCATCATCCGCACCCCCAGGCCCCGTCCGGCATCCGGCGGCGGGATGCTGCCGCGGCGGCGCAGCCGTTTCGCCCCCCTCATTGAACAGGTGGCCAAAAAATACGCCCTCGATCCCCGCCTGCTGCACGCGGTGATCCGGGCGGAATCGGCCTACGACCCCAAGGCGGTTTCCCCCAAGGGGGCGGTCGGGCTGATGCAGCTGCTGCCCCGGACCGCCCGTCGCTATGGCATCGACGACCCCCGCGATCCCAAGGCCAATCTCGAGGCAGGGGCCCGTTACCTGCGGGATTTGCTGCGCCGCTTCAAGGATGTCAGACTGGCGGTGGCGGCCTACAATGCCGGGGAGGCGGCGGTGGAGAAATACGGCAACCGCATCCCGCCCTACCGGGAAACCCGCCGCTACGTGGCGCGGGTCATGCAATTTTATGGGTCCTGACATGACACAACCCCTCTCTCCCGCACAACTGCTGGAAGATGACCGGGAATTGCCCTCCCTGCCGGACGTGGTGGTCCGGCTTCGGGCCGCCATCGACGATCCGGCCTCCACCGCCGACACCCTGGCCGAGATCATCGCCAGTGATCCGGCTCTGACCGCCCGGTTGCTGAAGCTGGCCAATAGCCCGCTGTACGGTTTCGGCGGCCGTATCGACACTATCAGCCGGGCGGTGACCCTGGTGGGACTGGAGCCTATCTATCATCTGGCGCTGGCGACCACCGCGGTCAGCGTCTTCCGGGGCATTCCCGCCCATCTGATCGACATGGACGAATTCTGGGTGCAGAGCACCTATTGCGGCGTGGTCGCCCGCCTGCTGGCCCGGGCCGCCGGGGTGCTGCACCCGGAGCGTCTGTTCGTCGCCGGCCTGCTGCACGGGATCGGCAGTTTGGTCCTGTACGTCAAATTGCCGGACCCATCCAGGGAAGTGCTGCTCGCCAGTCAGGGGCGGCGGGAGCTGATCCCGCTGCTGGAGAAGGATCTGCTCGGCTTCACCTATGCCGACGTCGGCGGCGAGATCGCCCGCCGCTGGAAACTGCCGCCCTGGCTGCAGACCGCCATCGCCTGGCAGCTCAATCCGGAGCAGGCGGGCGATTTCGGGATGGCAACCGGGATTCTCTGCCTCGCCAACCGCCTCACGGACGTGCTGGTCCACGGCGATGCCATCGAGGACATTCTGGCGGAGGTTCCCGCCGGCGTCAGGGAGCTGGTGCCTTTGGCAGAGGGCCAGATACTGGGGGTGATGACCGAAGTGACCAGCGAATTCACCGAGGTCGCCGCCGTGCTGCTGTCGGTATGATGGGGCGACTGGGTGTCTTGCTGTGCGGCTGGCTGCTGGCCGCCGCCGCCCTTGCCGGACTGCCGGAGACCATCGTCCGCGTCAAGCCTGCGGTCGTCGCCGTCGGTACCTATCAGCGCACCCGGGCGCCGGCGGCGGTGTTCCGGGGGACGGGGTTCGCCGTCGCCGACGGCCTGCACCTGCTCACCAACGCCCACGTGCTTCCGGAGAAGCTGGCGGCTGACAAGGGCGAGATTCTGGCGATCTTCTTCAAGACCGAAGGCCGCGACCGTCTGCGCCGGGCCGAAGTGGTGGCGGTGGACAGGACACATGACGTCGCCCTGCTGCGAGTCGGCGGCAAGCCACTCCCAACGCTCTCTCTGGGGGATTCCGACCGGGTGAGGGAAGGGGCGCTGTACGCCTTTACCGGCTATCCCATCGGCATGGTGCTGGGCCTGTATCCGGTGACCCACCGGGGTATCGTCTCCAGCATCACCCCCATCGCCATTCCCGCCCCCCGTGCCGGTTTCCTCGACCCCAAACTGCTGCGCCGCCTCAACCAGCCCTACCGCGTGTTCCAGCTCGACGCCACCGCCTATCCCGGCAACAGCGGCAGCCCCCTGTACGACCCGGAAACCGGTGCGGTGGTCGGCATCATCAACAAGGTGTTCGTCAAGGAGAGCAAGGAAAATTTGCTCAGCAAGCCCAGCGGGATCAGTTACGCGATCCCGATCCGTTACGCGGAGCGGCTGCTGCGGCAGGTGGGGTTGCGCTAGACCGTGGAAATCCGCCATGCCATATAGCCGGTTTGCATAGCCAAATATGTGTTATATGAATATATGTTTTTTTAATAAGAGAGCGGATTACGCTACAATCCCGGGCAACTCAAGTAATGCCAACCGGGGAAAACAGCATGACACTTGCCATTCTGCTCTCGCTGCTGATCGGGATCACCCTCGGGCTGCTGGGGGGCGGCGGATCGATCCTGACCGTTCCCATCCTGGTCTATGCCCTGCACGTGGAGGCCAAAGAGGCCATCGCCACCTCGCTGCTGGTGGTGGGGGTGACCAGCTTCGTCGCCATGCTCCAGCACGCCCGCCGCGGTTCGGTCAGCTGGCGGGTGGGGCTGGTGTTCGGGCTGGCGGGGATGGCCGGCGCCTATCTGGGCGGCTGGATGGCGCGTTTCATTCCCTCGCCCCTCCTGTTGCTCTTCTTCGCCCTCATCATGTTCGCCACCGCCTGGGCGATGCTGCGCAACGGCCACAAAGCCGAACAGCCGCGCAATCCCGGCGACTGCCTCGACTGCATCCCGCTGGGGGAGGTGATTGTGCACGGCCTGGTGGTGGGGGCGGTGACCGGTCTGGTGGGCGCAGGCGGCGGCTTTTTGGTGGTGCCGGCCCTGACCCTGCTGGGGGGATTGCCCATGCACCTGGCCATCGGCACCTCGCTGCTGGTGATCGCGATGAAATCCGCCGCCGGTTTCCTGGGGTATCTGACCCACGTCAGCGTGGATTACAAGTTGGCCTCCGTGGTGGCCGGTTCCGCCGTGGCCGGTTCCTTTCTCGGCAGCTGGCTGGCCCACCGCATCCATGCCCGTCATCTGCGCAAGGGGTTCGCCTGGTTCGTCATCGCCATGGCCTGTTACATCCTCTACCGGGAACGTTTGAAGATTCTGCCGTCCCTGCTGGATCTGTGGGCGCATTTGCAGGTTCTCGCCGCACCGCTGTTTTCCTGAAATTTCATCGATCAAAGGAGATTCGCCATGACTTCACCGACCGTTCAACCGTTTTTCCACGATCAGTCCGATACCTTCAGCTACGTGGTAAGCTGCCCGGAAACCCGGCAGTGTGCAATCATTGACGCCTGCCTGGATTTCGCCTACAACGCCGGGCGAATTCGCACCGAAAGCGCCGATAAGATCGTTGCCTACGTCGAGGACAACGGCCTGACGGTGCAATGGATCCTGGAAACCCACGCCCACGCCGACCATCTGAGCGCGGCCGCCTACCTGAAAAGCAAACTGGGCGGGAAGATCGCCATCGGCGAGCACGTCAAGGAGGTGCAGCAGTTCTTCAAGGGATTGTATAACGTTGACGACGTTTCCGGGGACGGGCGCGAGTTCGACCGGCTGTTCGCCGACGGAGACACTTTCCAGATCGGCAACGTGCCGGTGCGGGTGATGCACACGCCGGGACACACGCCCGCCTGTATCACCTACGTGGTCAACGAGGAATGCGCCTTCGTGGGGGATACCGTGTTCATGCCCGACTACGGCACCGCCCGTTGCGATTTCCCCAACGGCAGTTCGCGGCAACTGTACCGTTCCATCCGCGATAAGATCCTGGCGCTGCCGGAGGACACCAAGCTCTACATGTGCCACGACTACCGCCCCAATGCGCCGGGGCCGCGCTACGTCACCACGGTGAAGGAGGAACGCGAACGCAATCCCCTGGTGCACGACGGTACCAGCGAGGACCAGTTCGTCAAGATCCGCGACGGCATCGACCGGGTGCTGCCGGCGCCGCAGTACATCCTGCCGTCGCTGCAGGTCAACATCCGCGCCGGACACATGCCGCCGCCGGAGGCGGGCGGCAAGCGTTACCTGAAGCTGCCGCTCAATGTCCTGGGCAGCAACAACGTCGATCTGGATTTCTAAAGCGGCTTGTTTTTTGTGATTCGCCGCCAAATAGAGATTTGAAGCTGTCCAACTGTAACCGGAGGGGAAAATGGCCAAGATTCTGATTTCCGCCAAACACGGCACTAACAATCCAACCCTGGCGACGCTGCCTTATATCGCCGCCAAGACCGCCAAGGAGCAGGGACACGAGCCTATCATCTTCCTGTGGGATGAGGCGACGGCTCTGGCCCGCCCCGGAGCGGCCGACTGCATTCAGGGAGTCAACATTAAACCGCTGAAGGAGGTTCTGGCGACGGTGATCGAGCAGCAGATTCCGGTCTGGGTTTGCAAGGGCTGCGCCCTGGCCCGCGGGGTCGATCCAGACAACATGATTCCCAACGCCGAAATCAAGGAGATGGGGGATTTCATCCGGGCCCTGGCCGAATGCGACAAGAACGTCGAATACTGAGCCTGGTATCGGTCTGAAATGAAAAAACCCGCTAAACTCAGCGGGTTTTTTCATCGGACGGCCTGCAGGCTCAGGGGGTGATCTTCAGGCGCTTGAGCAATTCCTCGTCGCGGTAATGGACATCGGTCCAGCAGCGCGGCAATTCCTCCCCGGAGGGGAAGCAAAGGTCGGCCTTGGTGAACTTTTCCGGATCGCCCGGTTCCTCGCCGTAGTGAAGGCGACCGATGATCTCCTTGTGCAGCGGGTTGACAAGGTCGTTGAGGCTGAGGACTTCGACCAGATGCCCGTCTTGTTTTCTTTTTAGGAACATGATGACCTCCTGTACGGTCGGTTTGTAAATTGTGTACCCCGATTTTAACGTTGCCGTCGGGGCTTGTCGAAACGGGTTAGCTTTTCTCCGCTGGGGAATCGCCGGTTTCCAGTCTGGTCCCGCAGTAGCTGCAGTATGGGCCATCATCGCGGCGATGGGCGCCGCAGGCCGGACAGGTATTGAGCTTTTTGGGCAACTGGCCCAGTTTGCCGCCGAAGGCGAGAACGCCGGCGATCAGTTCCGGGGCGTGGCAATAACTGGTCCACACCAGCCAGGCGGCGGTGGCGATGACCAGGAGCCAGAACAGCAGCACCAGCAGGTGTTCCCCCCACAGTGCCAGATACGGCGCCACGATATCGAGGATGAGGTTCTGTGCCAGCAGCAAAATCACCAGAGTGGCCAGGGGCGGCAGGATCGCGCGCAGAAACGAGGCGATGCGGCCGTTTTCCGGCAGGGCGGCCTGAATCTGGCGCGCCAGCACGAAGAGCAGCACCAGGATGACCAGCTGGGTGAGAAACAGGGCCAGATCCGCCAGCGACAGTCCCCGCAGCAGCGGGGTTTCGGCGAACAGGTCGCTGCTGGCGACCACGACACCGATCAGCCAGGTGAAGAGGATTGCGACCAGGGATTGTAGCGGCTTCCGCCAGGCCTGCATCGCTCAGCCCCGGCGCTGGTTGATGAAAGAGCCGTCGGCGTTGAAGTACAGCTCCCATTCCCCCGCAGGGGTTTCGACTTCCACTTCATAGGCGAGCGGCTCGCCCTGGGCGTTGACGACCACCTCCGCCTCTTCGATTTTCCCGTCCGGGAAACGCTGCCTTACCTGCGCCTTGACGGCGGGCGGCAGCAGGCCGGGTGACAGCTTGCGTTCATACCCGAAAAAACTGCCGTCGGTGTGATAGAGCGCCTCTTCCTTGTGGCTGTTACGGCGGAACTCGAACTCGTACAGCGGTTCATCGTATTCGTCAGCTTCGTATTCCACTTCCACGTCGCGCGCATTCGGATGAGCTTTCTGAAATGCCTGCCGGACCGCTTCGGGCACCTGTTCGAGGGAGATCTCCTCCGCCTGGAGGTTCAATCCGAAACCGCCCAGCAGTGCCGCGGTGATGAGCCATTTGCCGTTCATCGTTCCTCCCGGAATGTGGCTGCTTCGTCACAAGCGATTATGGGGGCGGCGCCCTGCGAACTCAAGGCGCATCCACCGTCACCGGCCAGTGGACGATGTGACGCAGCTCAAAACGTTCCCGCAGGCGGGGGATGACGGCCGCAACCCGCTCTGAGGTGTCGAAAAACTCGATGATCAGCGGCAGTTGCAGCGACAGGGACAACAGGGCCGTCGTATGCAGCTTGCCGGAATCGCCATAACCGGCAACGGCGCGGATCAGGGTGACGCCGCTGACCCGTTCCTCGTCGTGGAGGAAACGCAGCACGTCGTCGACGGGGGCTTCGCCCTCCAGGGTATAGATGCGGACCAATTGATGATTCTGGCTCATGTGGAAGCCCTCCCTATGATGAGTCCCAGCCAGGCAGCCAGGATGCAGAGCAGGGTATTGAACAGAAAAACCGCCAGGGGCAGATTCCATGAATGGTTCAGGTCATGGCCCCGTTCCAGCAGGTGGAACACCAGATACAGTCCCGAGGCCAGCACGAAGACGCCCAGCAATGAGATCAGCACCAGGGCGCGTCCCTCCATGCTGAGCTGGCTGTGGGCGCTGGCCAGGTGAAACACGAAGCCGATCAAAAAGGCGCCGATGATGTTGAGCAGCAACTGTCCATAGGGCAGCCAGTGGCCCGGTGCCAGATGGGCGGGCAACAGCAACAGGCTGCGGCCCAGCACCACGCCCAGGGCGACAGCGCTCAAGCACAGCAGTACGCTGGCGAACACATTGGCCAGGGCGCGCCAGAACTGCCCCTGTGCGATCAGATTGAGGGTTTCCAGGGAGAAGGTGGAAAAGGTGGTGAAGGCGCCGAGAAAGCCCACCAGCAGGGCGGGACGGTAGAGGACGGCCAGCCGCCCCACCGGCTCGGCCAGCAGCCCTTCGCTGAGCAGGCCGATCAGGAAGGAACCGATGACGTTGACCGCCAGGGTGCCGTAGGGGAAATCCCGTCCCAGCCACTGATAGATTCCCGAGGACGCCAGAAACCGCAGCAGGGCGCCGGCCGCCCCGCCCATCATGATGGCAACGGCCTGCAGGGCGGTCATGGCACCAGCGACAGTAGGACCCCGGCCGCCACCGCCGAGCCGATCACCCCGGCCACGTTCGGCCCCATGGCGTGCATCAGCAGGAAGTTGTGGGGATTGCTTTCCAGCCCCACCTTGTTGGCGACCCGGGCCGCCATGGGCACCGCCGATACCCCGGCGGCGCCGATGAGGGGATTGATGGGAACCCTGCCGATCCGGTTCATCAGCTTGGCCATAAGCACGCCTGAGGCGGTGCCCATGGCGAAGGCGATGGCCCCCAGGAGCAGAATCCCCAGGGTTTCCAAGGTGAGAAAGCTGTCGGCCTTGAGCTTGGAACCCACCGACAGTCCCAGGAAGATGGTGACGATGTTGATCAGTTCGTTCTGGGCGGTCCTGGCCAGCCGCTCCACCACGCCGCTCTCGCGCATCAGATTGCCGAAGGCGAACATGCCGATCAGGGGCGCTGCGGAAGGCAGCAGCAGGGCGGTGAGGACGATGAGCATGAGGGGAAACACGATCTTCTCCCGCCGGCTGACGGGGCGCAGCTGCAGCATTTCGATGCGGCGTTCCCGCTCGGAGGTCAGGGCGCGCATGATCGGCGGCTGGATCAGCGGCACCAGGGCCATATAGGAATAGGAGGCCACGGCGATGGCGCCGAGCAGCTCCGGCGCCAGGCGCGAGGCCACGTAGATCGAGGTGGGGCCGTCGGCGCCGCCGATGATGGCGATGGCCGCCGCATCCCGGAGGCTGAATTCCAGCCCCGGTATCCAGTTGAGGGCGATGGCGCCGAGCAGGGTGCCGAAGATACCGAACTGGGCCGCCGCCCCCAGAAACAGGGTGCGGGGATTGGCGAGCATGGGCCCGAAGTCGGTCAGCGCTCCCACGCCCATGAAGATCAACAGCGGGAAGACGCCGGTCTTGATGCCGTAATAGAGGTAATGGAGGATGCCGCCTTCGTCGGAGATGCCGGCGACCGGAATGTTGCTGAGGATGGCGCCGAAACCGATGGGCACCAGCAGCAGCGGTTCGAAGCCCTTGCGGATGGCCAGATACAGCAGCAGCAGGCCGACGCCGATCATCAGCGCCTGGCCGCCGCTGAAGTTAGCCAGGCCGGTACTTTGCCACAGCAGTTGCAGATTTCCCATACCGGCCTCAGCTCAGGGTCAGCAATACGTCGTCCACCGCCACGGCGTCCCCCTCCTTGACCATGACCCCCTGGACCGTGCCGCCCTGCTTGGCGCGCACCTCGGTTTCCATTTTCATGGCTTCCATGACCACCACCACGTCACCCTCCTTGACCACGTCTCCGGGGGTGACGTTGACCTTGAGGATGGTGCCGGCCATGGGCGCGGTGACGGGGTGGCTCTCTCCGCCGCTCGCCGGCGCGGTTTGCGGCGTACCGGGCCGGACCGAGGTGACCTGGCCGCTGGGGGCCACTTCCACGTGATAGACTTTCTGGTTGACCGTCACCGTATAGCTGGCCGGACCGTCTCCGGCAGCTGCTGCCGGGGCCGGGGCTTTTTCCGTTTCGGTTTCGGCCTCGGGCGGGGGTTCGAAGGCGGCCGGGTTGCCCCTTTCCTGAAGGAACTTCCAGCCCACCTGGGGGAACAGGGCATAGATCAAAACGTCCTCGATCTCGTTCTCCGCCAGCTTGACGCCGTGTTCCCGGGACAGTTTGCGCAGCTCCCCGGTGAGTTTTTCCATCTCCGGCGGCAAGAGGTCCGCGGGCCGGCAGGTGATGGGCTTTTCCCCCTGCAGCACCCGCTGCTGCAGTTCTGGGTCCACCGGCGCCGGGGGGGCACCGTATTCGCCCCGCAGCAGCGCCTGGACCTCCTTGGTGATGGTCTTGTAACGCGCGCCGGAAAGAACATTGATCACCGCCTGGGTGCCGACGATCTGGGAGGAGGGGGTGACCAGGGGGATGTAGCCCAGATCCTTGCGCACCCGGGGGATTTCTTCCAGGACTTCGTCGAGTTTGCCTGCGGCGTTCTGCTCCTTGAGCTGGTTTTCCATGTTGGTGAGCATGCCGCCGGGAACCTGGGCCACCACGATGCGGCTGTCCACGCCCTTGAGGTTGCCCTCGAAGCGGGCGTATTTCTTCCGCACCTCGCGGAAGTACAGGCCGATTTCCTCCACCAGCTCCAGATCCAGGCCGGTGTCGCGCGCGTGGCCCTGGAACATGGCGATCAGGGTTTCGGTGGGGCTGTGGCTGTAGGTCATGCTCATGGAGGAAACCGCGGTATCGACGTTGTCGATGCCCGCTTCGGCGGCCGCGTACAAGGTGGCGACGCTGAGGCCGGTGGTGGCGTGGCTGTGGAGGTGGACCGGGATCTCCAGGTGCTGTTTCAGGCGGGTCACCAGCTCGGTGGCCACGTGGGGGGTGAGGAGGCCCGCCATGTCCTTGATGCAGACCGAGTGGGCGCCCATGTCCTCGATGCGGCGGCCCAGATCCACCCAGGTGTCGATGGTATGGACCGGGCTGGTGGTGTAGGACAGGGTTCCCTGGGCGTGCTTGCCGCAGGCGATCACCGCCTTGACCGCGTGCTCGATGTTGCGCAGGTCATTGAGGGCGTCGAAGATGCGGAACACGTCCATGCCATTGGCGGCGGCCCGTTCGACGAAGGCATCGACCACGTCGTCGGCGTAGTGGCGGTAGCCGAGCAGGTTCTGACCCCGCAGCAGCATCTGCAGGCGGGTGTTGGGCAGCGCCTTGCGGAAGGCGCGCAGCCGTTCCCAGGGATCTTCCCCCAGGTAGCGGATGCAGGCATCGAAGGTGGCCCCGCCCCACACTTCCAGCGACCAGAAGCCGACCTGGTCCAGCTTGGGACAGATGGGCAGCATGTCCTCCAGGCGGAGACGGGTGGCCAGCAGGGACTGGTGGGCATCGCGCAGGACGACTTCGGTGATCCCCAGGGAATTGCTCATGGTCGGAAGGCTCCTTGTGGATGAATTCAGCGGCAACGGTGACGATAGCGGTGCACGGCGGCGCTGATGGCGGCGATCAGCTCGTCCTCCTCGGCAGGGGGCGCCGGCTGCGGACGGGCTGGCGCTGTGGGCGCCGCTTCGGCGAAGAAGCGCTGGATGATCCAGGACATGGCGCTGACCAGAATCACCAGCAGGGTCAGGAACAGGAACACGATTCCCATCCCCAAGCCCAACAGTTCCAGCGCGTTCGTGAACAGGCTCGTCATGGTTCGACCTTCAGAATTTTTTCTTCGTGATTGCCTGAAAGGCAAAAACCGCATAAATCTAGCATTTCGGACGTCAAAAATACACCGCGGCGACTTTGAAACCGCCGCCCTCGTCCCCAAATCCGTACAGATGACACCACGAAACGGAGGCGGCCATGGGTGACGACAAAGTCCCCCGATCGAACCGTTTTCTTGATAATCTGAAAGCCATTCTGGAATCGTTGCAAGGGATCGGACCGATGCGCAAGAAACCTGAAATCGAGATCAACAAGCCGGGAAAAGGCCCGTTCTGGCAGGATCCACGCTACAACTGGATCGCCTACCTCATCCTCGCCGTTCTGCTGCTGTCGCTGATGCAGAACTTCCAGCAGATGCGCGAGGTGGAGATCCCCTACAGCCAGTTTCTCCAGTACGTGGAGGCGGGCCGGGTGGACAAGGTGGTGGTCAGCGACAAGAAGATCACCGGTCTGCTCAAGCCTGAGGAACCCGAGGGCAGACCCCGGCCTTTCTTCACCGTGCCCCTGTGGGACGCCAACCTGACGGAGCTGCTGCAGAAGCACGGGGTCGAATTCGTGGTCCGCCCCGAGACCACCAACTGGATCGCCTATTTCTTCTTCAGCTGGTTCCTGCCGCTGCTGCTGCTGTTTTTGCTGTGGAGCTGGATGGCCCAGCGCATGGCCGGCGGGCGCAATTTCCTCAGCCTCGGGCGGCGGGCCAGGATCTATGCCGAGTCCGACGTCAAGGTCAGGTTCGACGACGTGGCCGGCTGCGAGGAGGCCAAGCAGGAGCTGAAGGAAGTGGTCGAATTCCTCAAGGATCCCAAGAAGATCCAGCGCCTCGGCGGCCGTCCACCCAAGGGGGTGCTGCTGGTGGGGCCCCCGGGAACCGGCAAGACTCTGCTGGCGCGCGCCGTGGCCGGGGAGGCCGGGGTGCCGTTCTTCAGTATTACGGGGTCCGAGTTCGTGGAAATGTTCGTCGGGGTCGGCGCCGCCCGGGTCCGCGACCTGTTCGAACAGGCGCGCCAGAAAGCCCCCTGCATCATCTTCATCGACGAGATTGATGCCATCGGCCGGGCGCGCGGTGCCTCGCCCATCAGCCACGAGGAGCGCGAGCAGACCCTCAACCAGCTGCTGGCGGAGATGGACGGTTTCGACCCCGCCGCCGGGGTGGTGGTGATGGCGGCCACCAACCGTCCGGAAATCCTCGACAAGGCCCTGCTGCGCCCGGGGCGTTTCGACCGCCAGATCGTGGTGGACAAGCCGGATCTGGCCGGCCGCGAGGCGATCCTCAGGATCCATACCCGCAACAAGAAACTGTGCCCGGACGTGGACCTGCACGTCATCGCCCTGCGCACGCCGGGCTTCGTCGGCGCCGAGCTGGAGAACGTCTGCAACGAGGCGGCGATCATCGCCGTGCGCCGGGGTCACGACTGCATTGCCATGGAGGACTTCGAGGCCGCCATCGACCGGGTCGTGGCCGGGCTGGAACGCAAGACCCGGGCCCTCTCGCCCGAGGAGAAGGCGCGGGTGGCGTTCCACGAATCGGGGCACGCCATCGTCGCCGAGATCGTCCCCACCGGCCAGCCGATCCACAAGGTGTCGATCATTCCCCGCGGCATCGGCGCCTTGGGCTACACCCTGCAGCTGCCGGTGGAGGAGAAGTTCCTGGCCACCGAAGAGGAGCTGAAGGACCAGCTCGCCATCCTCCTGGGCGGCCGCAGCGCCGAGGAAATCATCTACGGCAATGCCTCCAGCGGGGCCCAGAACGATCTGGAGAAGGCCACCGAAATCGCCCGCAACATGATCTGCTATCTGGGCATGAGCCGCAAACTGGGGCCGGCCACCTGGGGCCAGCGCCAGCAGCTGGCCTTCCTGGAGGGCAACGTCCAGGAAGTGCGCAACTACAGTGAGGAAACCGCCCGTCTCATCGATGCCGAAGTCAAGGAATTCATCGACGAGGCCCACCGGCGGGCGCGCACGATTCTGGAGGAACGGCGTGCGGCGCTCGATGCCCTGGCCGAGCGGTTGCGGGAGAAGGAGGTCCTCGGCGGCGAGGAGGTCAAAAAGATCATCGAGGAACATTCCCGCGCCGGCGGGTGAGGAGGCAAGGTGGATAAGGCACTGCAACAGCGGCTGGCGGCGGTCGTGGACGGACTCGGGCTGGCGCGGACCCGCCGCCACCTCTTTCTCTGCTGCGACCAGAGCACCCCTAAGTGCTGCAGCCGGGAAGCCGGGCTGGAATCGTGGGACTACCTCAAGCGCCGTCTTGCCGAGCTGGGACTGGCCGGCCGCGGCGGCATCCAGCGCACCAAGGCCAACTGTCTGCGGGTCTGCCTGGCCGGTCCCGTCGCGGTGGTCTATCCCGACGGGGTCTGGTATCACAGCTGCACCCCGGAGGTGCTGGAACGCATCATCCAGGAGCACCTGATCGGGGGGCGGGTGGTGGAGGACTACTGCTTCGTCCGCCCCGACAGCGGTGCGTAGCAGGAAACGCTGCGTTTCCTGGGTTCGGGAGGCTTCGGGCCGCGGGTTTGACCTGGATCAAAACGCCCCGCCTGGGAACGGCTAGACTGTTTCTCAAAGCCTCCTTTCCTGTCGTGAAACAGGACCTTTCAGCCATTTATCCTCTGGGAAGGGTTTGAGCGGGTGCCACGTGCCCCGCTCTTTTTTTTTGCCCTGCCGGGGTGGCGGGGCTTCATTGTCCGGTCTAGGCTTTTGTGATGTAATACCAAGAGTTTGCCTCGGGTCCGGGGCGCTGTTTTCTTACATCAACTCCATCTTCTAGCAGGCTCGAAATCTATGGCGATAAAAATCAAAAAAGGATTGGACCTGCCTGTCGCGGGGGAACCTGAACAGAAGATTTACGAGGATGGGGGTGCGGTCAAATCGGTCGCCGTCATCGGCCCGGATTTCATCGGCCTCCGTCCCTCGCTTCAGGTTCAGGTGGGGGACCGCGTCAAGCTGGGACAGCCGCTGTTTCTGGAAAAGAAGCATCCGGAGATCAAGTTCACCGCGCCCGGCGCCGGCACCGTGACCGCCATCCACCGCGGCGCCCGCCGGGCGTTGCAGGCGGTGGTCATTGAGCTCGACGGCGACGACGAGGAAACCTTCAACGCCTACAGCGCCGACGCGCTTCCGGAGCTGTCCGCCGCTCAGGTCAGGGAGAACCTGCTCAATTCCGGTCTCTGGACGCGGCTGCGCACCCGGCCCTACAGCAAGGTGCCCGTGCCGGACACCGAGCCTCATTCCATTTTCGTCACCGCCATCGACACCCATCCCCTGGCGGCCGATCCTGCAGTGGTGATCGCTGAGCGGGCCGACGATTTCCGCAACGGTCTGACCGTGCTCGCTCATCTGACCCAGGGCAAGGTTTTCGTCTGCAAGTCGCTGGCGACGGACGGTTTCCCGGCGGTGGCGTCGGAAAAGGTCGAAGTGGTCGATTTCGAAGGTCCCCATCCGACCGGTCTGCCCGGCACCCACATTCATTTCCTCGATCCGGTGAACGCGGAAAAGACCGTCTGGCATCTGGACTACCAGGCGGTGCTCGCCATCGGTGCCCTGTTCACCACAGGGCGTCTCAACGTCGAAAAGGTCGTTTCCCTGGCCGGGCCGATGGTCAAGCGCCCGCGCCTGCTGCGGACCCGCGTCGGTGCCAATCTTCACGATCTGACCGCTGGGGAGCTGGCGGAAGGGGAGGCGCGCATCATTTCCGGCTCGGTCCTGGGCGGACGCCGCGTGCGCGACTGGTCGGCCTGGCTGGGCGCCTACCACAACCAGATCAGCGTGATCGAGGAATATCACGAACGCGAGCTGTTCGGCTGGATCGAGATGAAAGGGTCGGACAGGAAGTTCTCGATCCTCAACGTCTTCCCGCTGCAGCGGGAAAAGCCAAAGAAGTATCGGCTGACCTCGGCCCTGTTCGGCAGCCCCCGCGCCATCGTGCCCATCGGGGTCTACGAGCGGGTGATGCCCCTCGACATTCTGCCGACCCAGCTGCTGCGGGCGCTGGTGGTGGGGGACACCGATACCGCCCAGCAGCTTGGCTGTCTGGAGTTGGATGAGGAGGATCTGGCCCTGTGCACCTTCGTCGATCCCGGCAAGCACAACTTCGGTCCGGTCCTGCGCAGGAATCTAACCCAAATCGAGAAGGAAGGCTGATGTCAAAGACACGCGAATTCCTGGACAAAATCCATCCGCTGTTCGCCAAGGGGGGCAAATACGAGAAGCTGTATCCACTGTACGAGATGGTGGATACCTTCCTGTATTCGCCGGCGGACACCACGCCCGACCCGGTCCACGTGCGCGACGCCATCGACCTCAAGCGGGTCATGGTGTACGTCTGGCTGGCGACATTCCCGGCCATCTTCATCGCCTGCTACAACACCGGCTATCAGGCCAACCAGGCGATGCAGGCCATGGGGCTGGAGACCATCGCCAACTGGCGCGGGCCGATCATGGACATCTTCGGCTACAACCCGTCCAATCCGCTGTCGTGTTTCCTGCACGGGGCGTTGTACTTCTTCCCGGTCTATATCGTGACCTTCGTGGTCGGTGGGCTGTGGGAGGTGCTGTTCGCGGTGGTGCGCAAGCACGACATCAACGAGGGCTTCTTCGTCACCTCGATTCTGTTTTCCCTGTCGCTGCCGCCGTCGATCCCGCTGTGGATGGTGGCGCTCGGGATCACCTTCGGGGTGGTGCTGGGCAAGGAAGTGTTCGGCGGCACCGGCAAGAACTTTCTCAACCCGGCCCTCACCGGCCGCGCCTTCCTCTTTTTCGCCTATCCGGCCTTCATGAGCGGGGACACGGTGTGGGTCGCGGTGGACGGCTACAGCGCCGCCACGCCGTTGGCTCTCGGCGCCGCCGGGGGCTTGCCGGCGATCCAGGAAGCCGGTTATTCCTGGGGACAGACCTTCTTCGGCTTCATGCCCGGTTCCATGGGGGAAACCTCGGTGATCGCGATTCTGCTGGGGGCAGCGTTCCTGCTCTACACCGGCGTCGCCAGTTACCGCATCATGGCCGGGGTGCTGATCGGCGTCATCGCCACCGCATTGCTGTTCAACCTGGTCGGCAGCGACACCAATCCCATGTTCGGCCTGCCGTGGTACTGGCATCTGACCCTGGGCGGCCTGATGTTCGGCCTGGTGTTCATGGCCACCGACCCGGTCAGCGCGGCGATGACCGATACCGGCCGCTGGATCTTCGGGATCCTCATCGGCGTGATGACGGTGTTGATCCGCGTGGTCAATCCGGCCTTCCCCGAAGGGACCATGCTGGCGATCCTGTTCGCCAACATCTTCGCACCGCTGATCGACTACTTCGTGGTTCAAGCCAACATTAGAAGAAGGGCCAAACGTTATGTCTGAGAACACTCAAGCTACCAGCCAACTGGCGGAAAAATGGCAGGTCTGGCGGGCGAAGGCCGAGGCCTATTACCAGCGGCTCCTGTCCCTGCCCAACGACAGTTTCGAAAAAACCCTGGCGGTCGCTTTCTGGCTGTGTCTGATTTGCGCCGTGGTGGTCTCCTTCGCCGCCGTGGCCCTCAAACCGCTGCAGGAAGCCAACAAGGCCGCCGACATGAAGCGCAACATCCTCGAAGTCGTCGGCCTCTACGAGCCGGGTATGGATGTCGATGCGGCCTTCAAACAGTTCGAAATCAAGGTGGTGGATCTCAAGCGCGGCGATTTCGTCGAGGATATCGATCCCAACACCTACGACATGCGCAAGGCCGCCCGGGACCCGAAGCTGAGCGCGCCGGTTCCCAAGGAACGGGACATCGCCCAGGTCAAGCGCAAGCCCAAATACGCCACGGTCTATCTGCTCAAGGACGAAAACGGTGAGCTGAAGGCAATCGTGCTGCCGGTCTGGGGTTACGGGCTTTGGTCCACCATGTACGGCTTCCTGGCCCTGGAGCCGGACTGCAACACCGTCATCGGCATCAACTTCTACGATCAGGGGGAAACGCCGGGTCTCGGTGGCGAAGTGGTCAACCCCGCCTGGCGCGCCCTGTGGAAAGGCAAGAAGGTTTACGATGAAAGCGGCCAGCCGGTGCTGCGCCTGGTGAAGGGCAACGTCAGTCCTGACCAGCCCGGTGCCGAATACATGGTGGACGCCCTGGCCGGCGCGACACTGACCAGCAACGGGGTCAGCAACCTGATCCGCTTCTGGCTCGGGGAGGACGGCTACAAGCCGTTCCTGGACAAATTCTGCGGCAAGCTTTGAGGAGAACAGCCATGAGTGACGAAATTCAGGCAGTGGAAGAGGAAGAATTCGATTTCGAGAAGGTGAAGCCGGTCCTGGTGGAGCCGCTGGTGGACAACAACCCCATCATCATGCAGGTGCTGGGGATCTGTTCCGCCCTGGCGGTCACCTCCCAGCTATCGACCGCGCTTATCATGAGCATCGCCCTCACCTCGGTGGTGGCCTGCTCCAACACCGCGATCTCGCTGATCCGCAACCACATTCCGGCGAGTATCCGCATCATCGTGCAGATGACCATCATCGCCTCGCTGGTGATCGTGGTGGACCAGATCCTCAAGGCGGTGGCCTACGACATCAGCAAGCAGCTGTCGGTGTTCGTCGGTCTGATCATCACCAACTGCATCGTCATGGGCCGGGCCGAGGCCTATGCGATGCAGAACCCGCCGCTGGCGAGCTTTTTCGACGGCCTCGGCAACGGTCTGGGTTACAGCCTGATCCTGATCACCGTCGCCACCATCCGCGAGCTGTTCGGCTCCGGCAGTCTGCTGGGAAAGGAGATCCTGCCGCTGGTGAAGAACGGCGGCTGGTACGAGCCCAACGGTCTGCTGCTGCTGCCGCCGAGCGCCTTCTTCATCATCGGCCTGCTCATCTGGGCGGTGCGGAGCTGGAAGCCGCAGCAGGTGGAAGCGCCTGAATTCAAGATCCTGCCGGCAGACGGGGAGGTGGCGTGATGGAAGGTCTGATCAGTCTGTTTGTCAAATCGGTCTTCATCGAAAACCTGGCCCTGGCGTTCTTCCTGGGGATGTGCACCTTCCTGGCGGTGTCCAAGCGCATCGCCACCGCCATCGGCCTGGGGATCGCGGTGATGGTGGTGCAGACCCTGACCGTGCCGGCCAACCATCTGATCCACGCCTACCTCCTCAAGGAAGGCGCGCTGGCCTGGGCCGGGCTTCCCGACGTGGATCTGAGCTTCCTGGTCTATCTGGCCAGCATCGGCGTGATCGCCGCCATCGTCCAGATTCTGGAGATGGTGCTGGACCGCTTCTTCCCGGCCCTTTACAACGCCCTGGGGATTTTCCTGCCCCTGATCACGGTGAACTGCGCCATCCTCGGCGGCAGCCTGTTCATGATCGAGCGGGAATACAACCTGGCCGAGAGTGCGGTGTATGGATTCGGCAGCGGTTTCGGCTGGGCGCTGGCGATCACCGCCATGGCCGGCATCCGGGAGAAGCTGAAATACAGCGACATCCCCGCCGGATTGCAGGGACTTGGGGTCACCTTCATCACCGCAGGGCTCATGTCGCTCGGCTTCATGGCCTTCTCGGGAATTCAGCTCTAAATTAGGGAAAAGACAACATGTTGGAGATCATCTTAGGCGTATTCTTCTTCACCGTCATCGTGCTGGCGCTGGTGATGGTGATTCTCGAAGCCAAGAAGCATCTGGTGCCCCAGGGGGATGTGGAGATCGTCATCAACGACGAGAAGACGGTCAAGGCTCCCGTGGGCAGCAAGCTGCTGATGGCCCTAGCCAATGCCGGCTTGTTTGTGCCGTCGGCCTGCGGCGGCGGCGGCACCTGCGGCCAGTGCCGGGTCAAGGTGCTGGAGGGGGGCGGTGATCTGCTCCCCACCGAGGCCAGCCACATTACCAAGCGCGAGGCCCGTGAAGGCGAGCGCCTGTCGTGCCAGGTGACTGTCAAGCAGCCCATGAAGATCGAGGTGCCGAAGGAGGTCTTCGGGGTCAAGAAGTGGGAGTGCACCGTGCGTTCCAACAGGAACGTGGCTTCCTTCATCAAGGAACTGGTCCTCGATCTGCCGGAAGGGGAGACCATCGATTTCCGCGCCGGCGGTTACATCCAGATCGAATGCCCGCCGTACCACGTCAAGTTTTCCGAGTTCGACATCGACGAGGAATACCGCGAGGACTGGGACAAGTACGATCTGTGGAAGCTGGAGTCCAAGGTGGACGAGCCGGTGGTGCGGGCCTACTCCATGGCCAACTTCCCGCTGGAAAACGACATCGTCATGCTCAACGTGCGCATCGCCACCCCGCCGCCGGGGCTGGACGTGCCGCCGGGCAAGATGTCGTCCTACATCTTCAGCCTCAAGCCGGGTGACAAGGTCACCATCTCCGGGCCGTTCGGCGAGTTCTTCGCCCGCGACACCGACAACGAGATGGTCTTCGTCGGTGGCGGGGCCGGGATGGCGCCGATGCGTTCGCACATCTTCGACCAGCTCATCCGCCTCAAGTCCAAGCGCAAGATGACCTTCTGGTACGGTGCCCGCAGCCTGCGCGAGGCCTTCTACATCGACCACTTCAACAAGCTCCAGGAAGAGCACGACAACTTCAAGTGGTTCCTGGCGCTGTCGGAACCGAAGCCGGAAGACAACTGGACCGGCTACACCGGCTTCATCCACGAAGTGCTGTATGAAAACTATCTCAAGGATCATCCGGCCCCGGAAGACTGCGAGTACTATCTCTGCGGTCCGCCGGTGATGAACGCCGCGGTGATCAAGATGCTGACCGATCTCGGGGTCGAACGGGAAAACATCCTTCTGGACGACTTCGGAGGCTGATCCGAGCATGGTCGGGCATCGTTTGCGGGGAGCCTTCGGGCTCCTCGTTTTGTTTCTGCTGACCGCCTGCCAGCCGGCGCCGCCCCAGGTCCGGTTCGCGCACCGCGGCCTGGTGATGGGGACCACCTTTTCCATCAAGGCCACCCGTCTGCCGGATGGGGTCGATGCCGGGGCGTTGCGCCGGGGGCTGGACCGGGTATTGACCGAAGTGGATGCCACCATGTCCACTTACCGGCAGGACTCGCCCCTGTCCCGTTTCAATCGCAGCGCCAGCACCGACTGGCAGCCCGTGCCGCCGGCGCTGGCCCAGGTGGTGGCCGAGGCGCTGCGGGTCAGCCGCTGGAGCGACGGGGCCTTCGACATCACCGTGGGACCGTTGGTGAATCTGTGGGGCTTTGGCCCCGACCCGCGCCGCCAGGAGCCGCCGTCAGCGCAGGCCGTTGCGGCCGCCAAGGCCAGGATCGGTCATGACAAGCTGGAGGTCCGTCTCGATCCGCCGGCGCTGCGCAAGCGCATCCCGGATCTTTATGTGGATCTCTCCGGTATCGCCAAGGGTTTTGCAGTCGATCAGGCGGCCGGCTATCTGGAAAGCCAGGGAATTTCCGATTACATGGTCGAAATCGGCGGTGAGGTTCGGCTAAAGGGTCAGAGCCCCCGGGGCGGTCCCTGGCGCATCGCCATCGAAAAGCCGGTGCCAAAGGTGCGCGAGATCGAAAAAGTCCTCAGCTTGACCGACATCGCCCTGGCCACCTCCGGCGACTACCGCAACTATTTCGAGGTCGGCGGCAGGCGTTTCTCCCATACCATCGATCCGCGCACTGGCTATCCCATCGCTCACCGTCTGGTATCGGTGACGGTGTTGCGTCATACTACGATGGAAGCCGACGCCCTGGCCACTGCCTTCATGGTGCTGGGGCCGGAGGCAGGCTTCGCCAAGGCCGAAGCCGAGAACATGGCCGTGCTGTTCATCGTCAAAGAGGACGACGGTTTCGTGGAACGGCCCACCTCGGCCTTTCGCCAATTCATCAAAGGAGGTGCATCATGATGACCCTGTTTCTCGTCACATTCGCCGTCATCGCCGTCATCGTCGGCATCATGGCCATCGGAGTAATGTTTGGTCGTCCGGCCATCAAGGGCAGCTGCGGCGGCGTCGGTGGTGGAGAGTGCCTGTGCGCTCGGGGCAAGAAGGGCTGCGATACCGGTCTGCCCGGGGATGCCAAGAAAGACAGTCTGCAGGCCTGATCGGGGGGAGCTGTCATGTTGAGGAATATCGCCGTCCGCGACTACATGGCCACCAATCTGGTGACCTTCACTCCGGAAACCGGCGTCTTCGACGCCATCCGCCAGCTGCTCAAGCACAAGATCACCGGCGCCCCGGTACTGGAAAACGGCAAGCTGGTCGGTTCGTTTTCAGAAATGGACTGCCTGCACGTGGTGCTGGACGCCGCCTATCACGAGCAGATGGGCGGCAAGGTGGGCGAATACATGAACAGGAATCTGGTCACCGTCAGCCCCGACGACAGCATCATAGAGGTGGCCGAGCGCTTCCAGAAGTCGCTGCTGCGGCATTTTCCGGTGGTGGAAGACGGCAAACTGATCGGTCTGATCAGCCGGGTGGACGTGCTGCGGGCCCTGGTCAGCCTGTACTGAGCGGGGGCCGCCTCGTCAATCCGCCGCCCGGGCCTGTTTGGCCCGCCAGCGCTTCCAGGCGCCCCAGAGCAGCACCAGGACAGTCAGTGCCAGCGGCACCCCCAGGATGTTGATCAGCTTCAACCGGGTGCCCAGAGATTCGATTTCCTGATTGTACTGGTGCTGCAGGCGCCTAAGTTCCTTGCGAATTTTAAGCCGTTCCTGCTGGAACTGGGCGATGGCCTGTTGTCTGGCCGCATCCAGCGGCGCATTCTTGCCTTCGTCCGTTTTCATTTGCGCCAGCTTGGCCTCGGTCTGCTGCAGTTTCTGCTGCAGTTCCTCCACTTTGGCCTGGAACTGGCGCTGGGCCTTGGCGCGCAACCGTTCCACCACCTCGAAGGGACGCTCGTAGCGGCCGCGGCCGCGGATGCCGATGAGATCCGGATTGCCGGTCAGGTGGTCGCTGGCGTTGATGAGAAAGCTGCCGTTGTCGGCGAAGGGAACGACGGTACGGTTGCCGTCGGGGCCGGTTTCGATCCGGGCCCACAGGCGGTTGGCAAGCAAATCGGTGTCGCCCACCACGATCAGATGCGCCGGGGTGGTGCCGCTCTTGACCGGTTGCCCGGAAACGCCTTCTGGTGCCTCCTGGAAGGCGCTTTTCAGCCTGCCGTCGATCTGGGCCGCCAGCACGAACGGCTTGCCGCCGGGCTTGAAGGCCTCCATCAGCATGTTGGGATCGAACAGATAGTCCAGGGCGGCGGCGGGAATCAGCATCGACTCGGGGCTGGAGTGGAGCAGGGGGGTGAAGGCGATTTTCGCATCCGGCAGTTTACGCAGGGCCCCGGCGGAGGACAACACCAGTTTGTCCAGATGGGCGAGGAGGGGGGTGTCGGCCATCGCCGCCTTGTCCAGGGTCAGCAGCCCCAGGTGGCGCGCCGGTTTGCCTCCCCCCACGGTGACCCGGGAGGCGTAGCGGTCATCGCCGACGAAGCCCTTCGACGTATGCTCGAAACCCCAGGCCCGGAACAGGGGGTTGAGGTCCGAGGACTTGACCCGCCCCGGCTGCACGAAGGCCGGCGGGCCGTCCAGTTCCGCGTAAGGATCGACGAAGATCAATGCCCGGCCGCCCTTGACCACGTACTGATCGACGGCATACAAGGTTTTGGGAGGGAAACCCTTGGGATGGATCAGAAGCAGCAGCTCGGTGCCGGCGGGAATCTGTTCGAAGTCCCTGGGCAGCCAGGTGACGTCGTAGAAGCGGCTGAGGGACTCCAGCGCCACCCACGGTGGCTGGGGCTGGCGGTTGAAGGGGTTGATGCCACCGCGCACCAAAAGGTCCGGCTCGGCGTAGATGGCCAGGCGCGGGCGGTGGTCGCGGTCGAGTTCGACCAAAAGCTCGCTGACGTCGTACTCGAGCCAGTTCTCCCGCTCGCGGTTGAAGAAGGGGATGACTGCGGTCTTGTCGCCGCGTACCGCCGCCAGGCCGAAATACACCGGCGGGCTGCCGGGGGCCAGCGCCGCGCCGCGCAGCCCACGGGCCACCGCCTGGTCTTCTTCCTCCGAGAAAGGCTGCGGGTCGATGACCTTCAGGGTGATGCGGCCGTCGCCGAGGCGCCGGTACTCCTCCAGCAGGGCCCGCACCCGGCGGGCGTAATCGCGCAGCAGCGGCATGTCGCGGCTGGCGCGGTCGGAGAAGTAGAATTCGAAAGTCACCGGGCCCTTCAGATGCTGGATGATGTGGCGGGTGCCGGGCGACAGAGTGTAGAGCTTGTCTTCGGTCAGATCCAGGCGCCAGTCCGGCAGCCGGGCCAGCGCGGCGAGGATCGTCAGCGTCACCAGGGCGATCAGCAGCAGCGCGAACGGTCGGCGCATGGTGTCAGGCCTTCTTTTGTTCGATGACCACGGCACAGGCGGTTAGCCAGGCGGCGATCATCACGGTGAAAAACAGGATGTCCTTGAGATCGAGGACGCCGCGGCTGATGGCGTGGAAGTGGGTCAGGAAACTCAGGGAAGCGATGCCGTCCACCAGCCAGCCGGGAGCCCAGCGGTAGAAGGCGTCGAGCACCACCGGGGAACCGGCGGCGGTGAAGGTGAAACACACCACCCCGGTGAGAATGAAGGCGATCACCTGATTGACCGTGGCCACCGACAGGCACTCGCCGATGGCCAGATAGGCGCCGGCCATCAGCCAGCTGCCCAGGTAGGCGGCCAGTATTATACCGTTATCTGGATCGCCCAACCAATTGGCCGTCAGCCACAGCGGGAAGGTCAACCCCAGGGCCAGGGCGGTGAAGCCCCACGCGGCGAAGAACTTGCCGAGCACCGCATCCCGCAGCCGCACCGGCAGGGTCAGCAGCAGCTCGATGGTGCCGCTCTTGCGCTCCTCGGCCCACAGGCGCATGGACACCGCCGGAATCAGGAACAGGTACAGCCAAGGGTGATAGTCGAAGAACGGCTGCAGATCCGCCTGCCCCCGCTCGTAGAATCCCCCCAGATAGAAAGTGAACACCCCGCTGAGGATCAGGAACATCACCAGGAACACGTAAGCCAGCGGGGTGGCGAAATAGCTGGCCAGTTCACGGCGGCAGATGATCCAGGTCATTATCTTACTTATAATAGCGATGACTGAAATATCTTATCAGGTAGGAATAATGCAGTCGATCCTTACCAGCAAGGGCCAGGTCACCATCCCCAAAAGCATCCGGGATGCCTTGAAAATGGCCCCGGGTGACAAAATTGAATTCATCCTGCGCGATGGCGAGGTGATTCTGGTCCCCTTGCGTTCAGCCCGTTCTCTCAAAGGGATGCTGCCGGCGCCAGAGCGCCCGGTTTCCCTGGAGGAGATGGAACAGGCAGTCGAACAGGGGCGGGGGAGGGCATGATCTGCATCGATACCAATGTTCTGGTCCGTTATCTGGTGCAGGATGACCCCGAGCAGTCGGTATTGGCCAACCGCCTGATCGATGGGCTGAGCGCTGAATGTCCCGGATTCATCGCGCTATTGACATTGGCGGAACTGGTCTGGGTTTTGCGCCGGGCTTACGGTTACCGGCGTGAGCTGATCCAACAAGCGCTGGCCGCCATCCTGACGACGGTGGAATTTCATATCGAGGATCGGCCGCTTGCTCTGGCTGCCCTGCAGGCTTATGAGAACGGGTGCGGCGATTACGCGGATTGCCTGATCGTCCATGGCGCCCTGAGGGCCGGTTGCGAGACGATTTATACCTTTGACCGCAAGGCAGCCCGGCATGCCGGGTTTCGATTGCTGGCATAGCGGGAGTCAAGCGTTCTCCTGCTCCCCGATCGATTCGACCTGCGCTTCGGCAGCAGCCGGTCGCCCCCGGCTTGAGAGCGGTTCGAAACCGGTCAGCCGCTGGAAGACTTCATCCAGCCGTCCCCGTTCCACCGTCAGTTCCTCTACCTCCAGGCGGCGTTCGGCGATGAAGTTGCGCACCCTGGGATAGAGATCGACACCTGCCTCGGGAATCAGCCAGCAGCGCCCGGGGATGCGGGGGTCGTGCTCCACGCCGGCCAGTCCCGGCAGCAGGGCCAGATCGGGCGGCAGGCCGCCGCATAGCTTCACACACACGGCGCCGTGGTAGCGGGAGCGCCGTTCCAGATCCGCCGGGGTTCCGTCGGCCAGGATGCGGCCGCGGGCGATGATCAGGGCGCGGGTGCAGACGGCGCTGACTTCCTCGAGGATGTGGGTGGAGACGATGATGAGGGCGTGGCCGGACAGTTCCTGAATCAGCTGACGGACCTCGTGTTTTTGGTTGGGATCGAGCCCGTCGGTGGGCTCGTCCAGGATCAGCGCCGGCGGCCGGTGCAGGATGGCCTGGGCCAGCCCTACCCGGCGCTTGAAACCCTTGGACAGGGTATCGATGGGCTGGTGTAGCACTTTTTCCAGCGCCAGCCGCTGCACCACCTCGTCGAGGCGGCGGCGCTTGTCCATGCCCTTCAAGCCGCGGACCGCGGCGATGAAGTTCAGGAAGGCGAGGGGCGTCATTTCCCCGTAGGCCGGCGCCCCCTCCGGCAGATAGCTTAAGTTTGCCTTGGCCTGAAGCGGCGCTTTGCGGATGTCGTGGCCGAACACCCGCACCGTGCCCCGGTCCGGATGCAGGAAGCCGGTGATCATCCGCATGGTGGTGGTCTTGCCGGCTCCGTTGGGGCCGAGGAACCCCAGCACCTCGCCGGGCTTGACGGTGAAGGACAGGTCCTCCACCGCCACGAAATCCCCGAAGCGCTTTTGGAGACGGTCAATTTCAATGGTCATGATCTTTGAGGAAGGTGAGATAACGCTTTTCAATGGCGGTGAAGAGAAAACCGAGGCCGATAACCAAGGCGATCAAGGCAATCACCAACCAAAACAATACCGGAAGCAGAAGGGTTGCTGTTTCCAGTTGGCTTCGGGTCAGCGTGCCCTGACGCAGGGTTTCGGCGACAAATAGGGGGTTGGCCAGGAAGGGGACCCGGAACCAGATCCAGACCCCGAAAGCGCCCAGTCCTGCCAGCAGCCCAGTGGCCACGATAGGCCAGGAAGCCACCAGGCGCCTTCGCCGGCTGAGGAAAGCCTGATCGTTTTCAGAAAGCATATGGATTATGGCATATATGTTGCGATGAAGATCGTATCACTCAACCACTTCTTGAATGACGGGTTGTCGCTGAACTGTTTGAACAATTCCGTGTGGTCTGCCAGTAGCTCCAGGATGACCCGCTGCAATGCCTTGTCATGCTCGATGCGCGCGTTCTGTCTGTCTGAATGCTTTATGGCATTCTGATAGGCCGGATCGGCTGCCACCTTGGCCGGGATCTCCTCGGCGATCACCTTGCGGATCTTGTCAGCGTCTTTCCAGTCGATGTTGCCGAACTGATCGTTGAACGACTTGATGATGTTACTGAGCTGATCCAGTTCGGGTTCCGGCTTGAAGCCGCCACCGCCCGTGGGCACAGGCTCCAGTTCACCCTCCTCATCCACAAGCCCGATACGCAGGCTGGACTGCACCTCGACCCGGTAGCTGTCCATATCGATAGTCTCCAGGATGCCCTTGGAAAGGTCTTCTTCCTTTGGAGCAGGCAGCTTGGGAATCAGGAAATTGAGGAAGATTGAGTGTAAAGCCCCCGAATATCTGGCCACTGTTTTGCACAAAATTCATGCTGCCTCCGCGACTGGTTGGTACGCGGCGCGCACCTGGGCCGGGGTGGCATAGCCATGCCGTTGCAGCAGCCAATGTCTGTTGAACTGCTCCTTGAACGCCAGCAGCGCCTGCCGGAGCTCCTCGACGGTGTCGAAGGTCCGCACCCACAGCAGCTGCTCCTTTAAGGTGCGGATGAAGCGCTCGGCCACCCCGTTGCCTTCCGGGGCCCTGATGAAGCTGGGGCTGGATTCGATGCCCAGGAATCGGAGTTCCTGCTGGAAGGTGTGGCTCACGTACTGCGGACCATGGTCGTGCCGCAGCACCAGGCCGGTGGCGATGCCCTGGGACAGGGGGCCATAATGGTCCCGGATTCCCTGGTGAATGGGCTCCAGGGCCTCGAAGCGCGTCCCGGGTCGGGCGGCATGGATGCCGACCACATCGCCGACGAAGTGATCCACGGCCACGAACACGGTGGCCGTGCCCTCCCGGCGGGTTGCCACCTGGGTGGCGTCGGTGCCCCACATCCGGTTGGGAGCGTCCGGGATGATGGTGCCGTCATGGATGCGTGGACCCCGGTCGGCACCTGGGCTGTGTGGGGCCCTAAGACCACCCTATTACCCACATCTTCCCCCTTCTCATAGGAATCAATGTCTTATCCGTTTTCTCTGAGGGAACTTGATCTCGGCCGCCCGGATGGCGGTCACGGCCTCCACGTAGGCGCTCAGTTTGGTCATGCCCTGCCACAGGGCTTTGGGACCGGGCGGGGGATCGTTCTTGCGCCCCAGCCAGCCGCCAAAGCCGGCCACGATGCGGACGATGGTGCCCAAATCCGGCGGCGTCGCGGGCGGCGGGGTGCGATGGTGGATGGCCCAGGCGGTCTGCCATTCTTCGACAGAGAACACCACTTCACAGCACCACTCGGGATGTTCCCGCCCGAGCGTCATCAGCATCAGGATGCGCCAGGCGACGATCAGATACAGCACCAGGGCCCGTTCCAGGCGTTCCCGGGTGCGAAGTTGCAGGGCTTCGATGCGGCAGCCGCTTTTGAGGATGCGGAAGTAGACCTCGATCCACCACCGTTTGCGGTACCATTCGATGCGCGCTCTGGCCTGTTCCAGGGTGGTGATTTCTTCGTTGGTGATCAGGCACCATTCGACCGCTTCCTGGCCTTCGGGGGGCGCCTCTTCCCGGGCCAGGATGACGGTGACTTGGGGACCCGGGCCGCTTCGGGTCTTCAGTTCGACCCGGGCGAGCCGGATTGTTTGTGTGACCTGCCGGGCCGGGCGGTTGCCGCCGGCCGGCAGGTCAAAGGCGATCGTCCCCAACACCGGCTGGGCTTCGACCGCGGCCCGCAGTTTGCCATCGAGGGGGTCATTGAGCTTACGGTCGTGCTGCACCCGGATCAGGTAATCGGCGGCAAAGCCCAGCTGTTCGGCCCGGTCGATCAGGGCCCGAAGGTCACCTTCGCGGTCGGCGACATACACCAGCCGGGTCTCGGGCGCCAGGGCGGCCATCTCGGCCACCCGCTCATAACCTTCCACCCAACGCAGGCTTTCGGCCAGGTCCGGCTCCCCCTTGGGCAAACGCGCCCAGTGCCAGCAGTCGGTCACCCCCAGGGCCACGCCCGCCTCACTGATCACCAGTGTCGGATGCAGGTACAACCCCTGACGCTGCTCGTAATTCAGCCTTCCCAACCCCGCCATCGACGGCCACCCGGAATAATCCAGCTCGGTGGTGTCCTGCAGGCACAGCACCCGCGACTGCTGCCGGATCCGTTCCAGGGTCGGCACACTGTGGGCCCGCAACACCTCCCGAAAATCCAGCCTGGCATTGTCCAGCAGCCGGTAGGCCGCCTTGGTCTCCGCCCAGCCACCCCCGCAAACGTTGGGAACGCTCGCCATCGGATCGTTTGCCATCGCTTCTATCACCCGGCACAGCCGCCGGTTCAGGCGGGCATCGCCCAGCGCCAGGGAAAAAATTCTTGTTCAGCCCAGCTCATGTCAACGCCTATCCAAAGAAATCAATATCTTACTGCAGGGGCGAGAGATGTGGGTAATAGGGTGGATGTCGTCCTCGTGTTCGTGGCTGACATCTTCTAGAAAGTCCGGTTCGATTTTCAGGATGTCGTCCAGATTGAAGCCGTCGATGTCCAGGATGTCGTGCAACTCGGTGGCGCCGAAATGTACGCGTTTGATCGGCGCTCTTGGGTTCATCGCTCGCAAGCGGGTTTCCAGATCGGCGACCACTTCGGCTTCCTGCAAATCGGTTTTTGACAACAAAATCCGATCAGCGAAGCCGACTTGTTCTTGCGCTTCGTGGTGTTCTTGCAGTTGTTGATGGGCATGCACCGCATCAACCACGGTGACAATGGCATCCAGTTTGTAGTTTTCGGCGATGTCCTGCTCGATGAAAAAGGTTTGCGCCACCGGCGCCGGATCGGCCAGACCGGTGGTTTCGATGATCACCCGCTCGAAATGCACGTCGCCGTTTTCTCGGCGCTCGGACAATTCGCCCAGGATGCGTACCAGATCGCCGCGTACCGTGCAACAGATACAACCGTTGTTCATGGTGACGATTTGCTCGTCGGCTTGCACCAGCAACTCGTTGTCGATACCGGTTTCGCCGAATTCGTTTTCGATCACCGCAATGCGCCGACCGTGATGTTCGGTGAGAATGCGGTTCAGTAACGTGGTTTTACCAGCGCCTAGAAAGCCGGTCAGGATGGTGACTGGCACCGGGTAGTTGAGTTTTGGGGCGGTATTCATGAACGAGATTTCTCCAAAGAAGTGAATTAAGCGGTGTTCTGCGGTGCGCTGTTCATAACCACGCGATCACCCTGCACCGTATGATAGAAACAGCTGCGGCGCCCGGTGTGACAGGCTGGCCCTTGCTGATCGACCAGCAGCAACAAGGTGTCGCCGTCGCAATCGATGCGCAGTTCTTTCAGCGTTTGATAATGCCCGGACGTCTCGCCTTTGCGCCATAAGCGTTGCCGCGAACGCGACCAATAGCACACCCGGCCGCTACTCAGGGTTTCCAGGATGGCGGCGCGGTTCATCCAAGCCAGCATCAATACTTCTCCGCTGTCGACTTGCTGGGCAATGGCCGGTAACAGGCCGTCGGCGTTGAAGGGTAGCTCAGCCAAGACGGCTTCCCAGGACAGGCTGTCACCAACGGCCAGGGTTTCCGCATGTTTGAACAGATTCATTTCACCCGCTCGATCAAGGCATACGCCGAATGATTGTGAATCGACTCGAAGTTCTCGGATTCCACGATGTAAGCCGTGATGCGAGGTTCAGCTTCCAGTCGGGCGGCCACGTCGCGAACCATGTCTTCGACGAATTTGGGGTGGTCGTAAGCGTATTCGGTCACGTATTTTTCGTCGGGACGCTTCAGCAAGCCATAGATGGGCGACGAAGCCTCGGACTCGACCAGCGCAATCAATTCTTCCAGCCAGATGAATTCCCTGGTCGCAATTGTCACGGTCACGTGCGAGCGCTGGTTGTGAGCGCCGCGCTCGGAGATTTCCTTGGAACACGGGCACAGGCTGGTCACCGGCACCACGATTTTGACTTTGGTGCGGCAGCCTTGGGCGTCGATTTCGCCGATGAAGCTGACCTGATAATCCAGCAGACTGCGCACGCCGCTGACCGGCGCGGCTTTTTCGACAAAATACGGAAAGCGCATGTCGATGTAGCCGGATTCGGCTTCCAACCGCTGCAGCATTTCTTGCAACATGATCGGGAACGAGGCGATGCTGATTTCGCGGTCGTGGCTATTCAAAATCTCGACGAAACGCGACATGTGAGTGCCCTTGAAGTCGTGCGGCAGATTCACGGTCATGTCGAAGCGGGCCACGGTATGTTGCTCGCCGCCGCATTTATCCTGTACCCGCACCGGATGCAGGATGTCCTTGATGCCGACTTTGTCGATGGCGATGCGGCGACTGTCGGCGCGACCTTGGATGTCTTCGATAACACAATTGTTCATGCAGCGATCGTTACCGTTCACGGGCTTGCCACTGGAAGTGGTTGAGGTTCCGGCAGGGGCAGGCGGAAGGTGACCTCGCCCTCTGCCATGCCCTGGGCGCAGATGGTCCGCAGGGTCTGATAGACGCCGATCTTGAGGCGCTTGCAGGTTTCGACCAGCGACAGGATCATGGGTCGGAAGCAGTCACCGCGATGCGACTGGCTGAAGAAACTGGTCTTGCGCCAGATGACATAGGGGCGTAGGGCACGCTCTGCCGTGTTGTTGGTCATCGGTACCCCGGGATGGTCCGGGAAGGTCCAGAACCTGGGAAAATCGTCCAACAACTTGCGGCAGCTGCGACCGGTTTTGTTGTCGCCATGTCTTTGGGCGGCCTGTTCCAGTTCGCGCCGGAAGAGGGCTTTGAGGCGTTCCAATCGCCTTCGGTAGCGGTCGGATGGGTAATGGCTCTGTTGCCAGAGCTTGCCGCAGTGAACCGTCAGGCGGGCGGCCCGGAGCAGGCGTTCGCCATCTTCGCCGGCCTGTCCCTTGCGCCCGGCGATCCGTTCCAGGTTGCGGATGAGATGCGCCCAGCAGTATTGGTGTGAGTCCTGGGGATGGTCGTTGTAGGCCCCGTGGCGGTCGGTCACCAGGATTCCCTGGAAATCCCCCAACAGCTCACCGGCCGCACCCTTGCCGCGGGAATAATGGGTCAGGAAATACGCCATCTGATCGGTCGTCAGCGCCCACAGCCAATAGATGCTGCGGCCCCGGTAGGGGCGGGTCTCGTCGGCATGGGCGATCAGCGCTTTTCTGACCGCTTCGCCAATCTGGTTGTAGACCGGACCCAGCCACGCCTGCAGCGGGATCTGGCTCTGGCTGATCGCCCCCAGGCTGAATCTCAGACCCCATTGTTCTTCCAGCAGCGCTTCGACTTCCCGCAGCGACAGGTGATAGCGCCCCGTCATCAAGCCAATCCACGCCACCAGCCCAGGTCCCATCTGGCCGCGGGGCACCTCATCCGGTAGCCGCCCCTGGTGCTTCTGACCACAACACCCACAGCGGCCTTCATACACCCGGTGTTCGACCACCCGGTAACGAATCTCGGGCAGGTCGAACACCTGATGGGGACGGAATCCCCGCACCGCCACCGACCCACCGCACTCACAGCGGCCATGGGGAAAGTAATGCCGGACCTCGTCCACTGCTTCTGCCGGAACCAGAGCCCGCTCGTGCCTGGGATGTCCCACCTGCGCCCCTTTCTTGCGTCCCGTCGGTCGCTTGCCCTTGCGCTCGGCGCGCTTCTTCGGGCTGTCCTGGGAAGGTGGTTGGGAGGAATTGTCGGACCCCAAGGCCAACTGTTCCTCCAGTTCTTCCACTCGCGCCTGGATCTGCTGAAATTCTCCCAGCGCCCGCCAAAGCGCTTCGATCACCCGGTGGCATTCCTCCACCGTCCCGGGCAAGGGAGGTGGGCGGCTCAGGTCCAGATCAAGTCTTTCCATGGCCCGCATTCTCCTGAATCTTCAGGCACTTGGCAAGACCGGCCGGGTGACCGCGGGCGATTGCTCACCCGCGGTTCCCACAGATCCGGACGTGCCCGATTAAGGCATCCGGCTCCTCGGACTATGGCGTCGCTACGCAACGGGAAATTCCGTGAACCACGCGCGGTGGGGGGAGTGGGTATCGTTTGTACAGCCGCCCAAAATGGTCCCGGTTCATCCGTTCCCGGTTGCGGCGGGACAACCATTTGTACCAGCGCCGTCTGACCTCGTACAGGAAGCGGGCCAGCGATTGGCTGTTGCCGACGATCCCATAGTAGGCATAATGCCCCTTGAGTTTGCGGCTCAGGGCCGCTTGTTGGTCTGCAACCGGCCAGTGGCGGTGCATCCGGCACCCGTGGTTGATCGCCTGCAGGGAGCGGCTGAGCCGGGCTTGGGCGGTCTTGCGTTTGACGACCCAACGCCCTTTCCCTGAGCGTCCCCAGTAGTGGGTGAATCCCAGGTATTGGAAGCTCTGGCCTTTCCGTCCGGGTTTTCTGAAGTCGAGCAGGCGGGTTTTGTCCGGGTGCAGGCGCAGGCCGTATTTGGCCAGGCGCTTGCCCGGAACGGCCAATACCCGCCGGGCGTCTTCTTCCCGTTCGAACACCAGGACCGCATCGTCGGCGAACCGGACTTCGAAGGCGCTGCCTTGCAGTCGCGGTTTGACCGTCTGCTCGAACCACAGGTCGAGCACGTGATGCAGGTAGAGGTTGGCCAGCAGCGGGGAGATCACCCCACCTTGCGGTGTCCCTTGTTCGGGGTAGTGAAGCTGTCCGCTCTCCATGACGCCGGCATTCAGCCATTTACCGATCACGCGGCAGATCACGCCGTCGCGCACCCTCTGCCCCAGAAAGTTCCGCAGCCGGTCCCGGTCCACGTCGTCGAAGAAGTTTTGGATGTCCAGGTCGATGACCCAGCCACCGCCCATGGCCATCAGCCCGCCCCATAGCCTCTCCAGGGCCTGGTGGGCACTGCGTCCGGGCCGGAACCCGTAGGCGCAGTCGAGAAAGTCCTGCTCGAAGATGGGTTCCAGCGCCATCAGCACCGCCCGTTGCAGCACCTTGTCTTCCAGCGTGGGAATGCCGATCGGGCGGGTCTTTCCCGTTCCCGGCTTGGGCAGGTGGACGCGCCGTACCGCAGGCGCCCGATACCGGCCGGTCTTGAACCGTTCCAGCAGGCGCGTCAGGTTCTCCTCTAAGGCGGCTGCGTATTGGGATGCAGTCACGCCGTCCACCCCGGCGGCCCCGTCCTTGCGGGTGCGCCGCCAGGCTTCTTCCAGCCACACCACGTCGATGTGGTGGGCAATCGTGGTCAGTTCCAGCTTCGGTTCGATCCGGGCCAGTTCCACTAGCTTCCGTTGTCGTGTTGAGATGTTTTCCTGGCTCGATGTCCCGGCCATCTGCCCCTCCGAAAGCCCCATCGTCCGACCTGCCGCTTCCCTCCATCGGGTCCCTTGGGGCAGGTTCCCCGACTTCCCAGGTACTATCGGCAGGCTCCGATTGCTCGATCACCTTCCCAGCGCGCTTCGTCGCCTTCGCGCGCCGGTACCCTGCTTCGTGTCCCGTTCGCTCCCATCGGCCGGACACCGCTCCGATGGGCCTGGGCCTTTTCTCACACGGCGCCCGCACCGCTCTTCCCGCAAGGAGTGATCGAGCCCTCCCAGGTTCCTGGGCGACCCTTGCCCTGCATGCCCCGCTCTTCGACCCCGGCGGAGGGATGATGCCAGGCCAGTACAGCACCACCCCTGTTGCCTTCCGTCCGTTCAACAACGTCGGCTCCGCATTCCGTACTTTCGAGGCTCCATCACGCGGCCTACAGGCCCCCTGTGTACGCTTCGCAGTCGGGATCGCTCCTCGACCACGCAACACTCGGTTCCGGCTGGTGGCCAGCCTTGGCCGGACAGGACTTGCACCTGTCAGGTCGCTCTGAAGGTTTCAGCGATGTCTTTCCTTCTACATAACTTCCTCCTTCTCCAGGCTTGGCCTGGCGCAATGAACGGGTACTGCAGCGATCTCCTTGTAGCGGACGCAGGCGGTGTCGGTTTCCCAGATCGTGACGGCGCTGACACTGACGCCGCTGCCATTCAAGATTTTCGAATTGCCGGTAAAACCAGGCCGCCAGGTTTTCGGCGCTGGGGTTGATGCGGTCGAAGGGTTCGATGTCGTTCAAAAACCGGTTATCCAGGCTATCGGCCAAAGTCCGGGTGGCCGCCTTGATGGCTTTGAAATCGATGGCAATACCGATGTCATTCAGCACTTTGGCTTCTACCTCGGTTTCGACTTTCCAGTTATGCCCATGCAGGCGGCGGCAATCGCCGGGGTAATCGCGCAAGGCATGGGCGGCGCAAAATTGGGCCTGGATTTTCAGGGTATAGAGCACCCTATTACCCACATCTCTCGCCCCTGTAGTAAGATATTGATTTCTTTGGATAGGCGTTGACATGAGCTGGGCTGAACAAGAATTTTTTCCCTGGCGCTGGGCGATGCCCGCCTGAACCGGCGGCTGTGCCGGGTGATAGAAGCGATGGCAAACGATCCGATGGCGAGCGTTCCCAACGTTTGCGGGGGTGGCTGGGCGGAGACCAAGGCGGCCTACCGGCTGCTGGACAATGCCAGGCTGGATTTTCGGGAGGTGTTGCGGGCCCACAGTGTGCCGACCCTGGAACGGATCCGGCAGCAGTCGCGGGTGCTGTGCCTGCAGGACACCACCGAGCTGGATTATTCCGGGCGGCCGTCGATGGCGGGGTTGGGAAGGCTGAATTACGAGCAGCGTCAGGGGTTGTACCTGCATCCGACACTGGTGATCAGTGAGGCGGGCGTGGCCCTGGGGGTGACCGACTGCTGGCACTGGGCGCGTTTGCCCAAGGGGGAGCCGGACCTGGCCGAAAGCCTGCGTTGGGTGGAAGGTTATGAGCGGGTGGCCGAGATGGCCGCCCTGGCGCCCGAGACCCGGCTGGTGTATGTCGCCGACCGCGAAGGTGACCTTCGGGCCCTGATCGACCGGGCCGAACAGCTGGGCTTTGCCGCCGATTACCTGATCCGGGTGCAGCACGACCGTAAGCTCAACGACCCTCTCGATGGCAAACTGCGGGCCGCGGTCGAAGCCCAGCCGGTGTTGGGGACGATCGCCTTTGACCTGCCGGCCGGCGGCAACCGCCCGGCCCGGCAGGTCACACAAACAATCCGGCTCGCCCGGGTCGAACTGAAGACCCGCAGCGGCCCGGGTCCCCAAGTCACCGTCATCCTGGCCCGGGAAGAGGCGCCCCCCGAAGGCCAGGAAGCGGTCGAATGGTGCCTGATCACCAACGAAAAGATCACCACCCTGGAACAGGCCAGAGCGCGCATCGAATGGTACCGCAAACGCTGGTGGATCGAGGTCTACTTCCGCATCCTCAAAAGCGGCTGCCGCATCGAAGCCCTGCAACTTCGCACCCGGGAACGCCTGGAACGGGCCCTGGTGCTGTATCTGATCGTCGCCTGGCGCATCCTGATGCTGATGACGCTCGGGCGGGAACATCCCGAGTGGTGCTGTGAAGTGGTGTTCTCTGTCGAAGAATGGCAGACCGCCTGGGCCATCCACCATCGCACCCCGCCGCCCGCGACGCCGCCGGATTTGGGCACCATCGTCCGCATCGTGGCCGGCTTTGGCGGCTGGCTGGGGCGCAAGAACGATCCCCCGCCCGGTCCCAAAGCCCTGTGGCAGGGCATGACCAAACTGAGCGCCTACGTGGAGGCCGTGACCGCCATCCGGGCGGCCGAGATCAAGTTCCCTCAGAGAAAACGGATAAGACATTGATTCCTATGAGAAGGGGGAAGATACGGGTAATAGGGTGGCCGTAGATGCGTTGCAGCATGGGCTGGCGATGATCGCCGCGCCAATAAGCGCCCGCCAGCTTCAGTAATTTAAAGGCAAGTCCAATTTGCCCGGTATCCGCGCCGTGCGGGCCACGGCACAGGTCGGTAAATTCGCCCTGCCGGTAGACGCTGATGGTCTCGTGTTCCGGAATGGCGACCAGCAACTCTTGTTTAAAGCGTTCGCCTGTTGCGGCGAAAAACGCATCGGCTTCGGCACGGGGCCATTCTTCCCGCCGAATGGGTTCGCGGCGGAAAACGATCTCGCGCATGCGCTGCTCGATGGCCGGCAATTCGTCGGCGGTCAACGGCTCTGGAAACGCAAAATCGTAATAAAAGCCGTGTTCGAAGGCCGGACCGATGGCGACTTGGACGGCCGGATATAACTCCTTGACGGCTTGCGCCAACAGGTGGGCGCAGTCGTGGCGCAAGGTTTCCAGATCGGTTTCGAGTGTTGAGCGATTTGATGGCATAGGTTGGCTAAGACAAGGCAATATTGCGGAAACGCGGCTGCCCGAGATAATCGAAATCGGCATCGTTGACCCCGTATTGACTGAGTTTCAAACTGTAAAAACGGTCGAAATGCTGTTTGACGGTGCGGGTGATGCCGGTGTCGTAGATCGGGCTGACGGTTTGCGCCAGACCGGTCGGCCGCTCGATCACCACACCGTCCTGCACCACCAGGCGGCCGTTTTTGAACAGCAGTGCGGCGTTAGCGAACATGGCTTGGTAATCGGGACGAGAACCAGCGGCTTGGTCGGATCGCGTGTGCGGATCGTAAACCACAATGTCGGCGATGGCGCCAGGGGCGAGATGACCGCGATCGTTGAGGCCCAGCAATTTGGCAGCGGCGGAGCGGGTCATGGTGGCAACTTCGCTCAAGCTCAGTTCGCGCTTCAAATTCGGCAGCAGGGTCAGTGCCAAGGCTTCCTGATTCAGACGTGCCATGCACTGCTGCCGGTAGTCGGCGTCCATCAGTAAGCGCAACAGTTCCGGGTAGGCGGTAAATGGTGCGCCATTGGGGTGGTCGGTGGTAAAAAACAGCCGTTCCGGCGCCTCGGCCAGTAAAAACAGTTCCAAACCGATCGCCCATTGCAGGGTGTTGACGAAGCTGGCTTCGCGGTAACGGTACGGCACCACGCCGCCGGAGCCTTCTGTTTCGGCGTCCCACATCACGTATTTGCTCGGGCTGGCGTCGGCGTGGCGGCTGTATTGGGCAATTACATCGCCGGAGATCGTCACCGTTTGGCCGAACAGCACTTGGCCGACGTCCATGGTGATGTTGGGGTGGCGATTGAAGGCTTCCAGCAGTTTGGCCGCCGCCGACGAAAAGCCTTTCGCGCCTTCGCTGCCGTAGGCGTAGAACTGCACGTGGGCAAGGTGCATCGGCAAGCCTTGCGCGGCGTCCATGGTGGCAACGATGGTGTCGACGTTGCCGGGAATGCCGAGGTTGTTGCAATGGACGTGCAGCGGATGCGGTACGCCGATCTGGCAGGCGGCAGTTTGCAGGGTTTGCAGAATTTGCCGCGAGCTGACGCCGTAATCCGGCACGATGTCGTCCAGGCCGAATTGGCGGACGTTACTTTTAAAGGCGTTGGCGCCGCCGGCGTTGATGATCTTCAGGCCCATCGCGCGGGTGGCGTTCAAGGTCCAGGCCACGTAATCGTTGATCTGGTTCTGGCTGGCCTTGGACCGCATCAACCGCAGCAATAAATCGTCGTTGCCCAGTATCGCCAGCGCGGCGGTGTCCAGAATTGGAATGTCGGCCATTTGCAGATGCACGTCCAACGCGTCGACCGGCAGCATCGCCGGTTCGACCACGGTGGTGTAGCCCATGCGGGCGTAGCGGTAGCCGGTGTCGGTGGTAGACCATTTGGCGGTGCTGAAGGGATGGTTAAGCCGCCGGGCCATGTGGTTGCGATGCTGTTCCGGTAGCAACAGCCGGGCAGTGTTGACGTTACCGCCGGCGATGTGGCTGTGAATGTCGATGGCCCCGGCCATGACAATTTTGCCCGCCAGATCATAAACCGCGTCGAAGTGCGCATCCGGACCGGGATCATTTGCCATCAGTCCATCTTGAATGAACAGGTCACGCTGTTCGCCGTGTAGGTTTTGCGCGGGATCGTAAATCCGCCCACCCGTTAACTTGATCAGCAAATCCGTCTCCCTACAGCATATCCAGAGTCAACAACAATCTGCGTGGCTGCACGGCGGTTGGCTGCGGCGAGCGATGCACTAAGCCATGACCTTCGTTGCCTTCCCAGTTTTCGCCTTTCATCAGTCCCACCGCGTAAGCGGGCATTTGCCGGATTGCGGTGGGATCGGCAATCAGGCCGGATTCGGCATCCGGAAAGCCGCAACCGCCCATGCCCAATTTGGCGCGCTCGAATGCATATTCCGGTAGCCATTCGGTACCGATGCCGCCGTAACTGCAAATCATCCGCGCCGGCACCCGGTCGACGTGGAAGCGCGGGCACATGGCTTTATCCAGTGTCCTTAGGCGTAAACCGGCTTCACGGCGTTCGAACAGTTCGCAGAACGCCGTGACCAGTAACTCGACATCGGCCAGCCAGTCTCGATAACCGGGTATTTGTGCGGTTGCCGGCCATAGCTTGTTGAAGTCGAATTGCAGCGGATCGACCGGGTTACCGTTCACGGTCTTGCCACTGGAAGTGGTTGAGGTTCCGGCAGGGGCAGGCGGAAGGTGACCTCGCCCTCTGCCATGCCCTGGGCGCAGATGGTCCGCAGGGTCTGATAGACGCCGATCTTGAGGCGCTTGCAGGTTTCGACCAGCGACAGGATCATGGGTCGGAAGCAGTCACCGCGATGCGACTGGCTGAAGAAACTGGTCTTGCGCCAGATGACATAGGGGCGTAGGGCACGCTCTGCCGTGTTGTTGGTCATCGGTACCCCGGGATGGTCCGGGAAGGTCCAGAACCTGGGAAAATCGTCCAACAACTTGCGGCAGCTGCGACCGGTTTTGTTGTCGCCATGTCTTTGGGCGGCCTGTTCCAGTTCGCGCCGGAAGAGGGCTTTGAGGCGTTCCAATCGCCTTCGGTAGCGGTCGGATGGGTAATGGCTCTGTTGCCAGAGCTTGCCGCAGTGAACCGTCAGGCGGGCGGCCCGGAGCAGGCGTTCGCCATCTTCGCCGGCCTGTCCCTTGCGCCCGGCGATCCGTTCCAGGTTGCGGATGAGATGCGCCCAGCAGTATTGGTGTGAGTCCTGGGGATGGTCGTTGTAGGCCCCGTGGCGGTCGGTCACCAGGATTCCCTGGAAATCCCCCAACAGCTCACCGGCCGCACCCTTGCCGCGGGAATAATGGGTCAGGAAATACGCCATCTGATCGGTCGTCAGCGCCCACAGCCAATAGATGCTGCGGCCCCGGTAGGGGCGGGTCTCGTCGGCATGGGCGATCAGCGCTTTTCTGACCGCTTCGCCAATCTGGTTGTAGACCGGACCCAGCCACGCCTGCAGCGGGATCTGGCTCTGGCTGATCGCCCCCAGGCTGAATCTCAGACCCCATTGTTCTTCCAGCAGCGCTTCGACTTCCCGCAGCGACAGGTGATAGCGCCCCGTCATCAAGCCAATCCACGCCACCAGCCCAGGTCCCATCTGGCCGCGGGGCACCTCATCCGGTAGCCGCCCCTGGTGCTTCTGACCACAACACCCACAGCGGCCTTCATACACCCGGTGTTCGACCACCCGGTAACGAATCTCGGGCAGGTCGAACACCTGATGGGGACGGAATCCCCGCACCGCCACCGACCCACCGCACTCACAGCGGCCATGGGGAAAGTAATGCCGGACCTCGTCCACTGCTTCTGCCGGAACCAGAGCCCGCTCGTGCCTGGGATGTCCCACCTGCGCCCCTTTCTTGCGTCCCGTCGGTCGCTTGCCCTTGCGCTCGGCGCGCTTCTTCGGGCTGTCCTGGGAAGGTGGTTGGGAGGAATTGTCGGACCCCAAGGCCAACTGTTCCTCCAGTTCTTCCACTCGCGCCTGGATCTGCTGAAATTCTCCCAGCGCCCGCCAAAGCGCTTCGATCACCCGGTGGCATTCCTCCACCGTCCCGGGCAAGGGAGGTGGGCGGCTCAGGTCCAGATCAAGTCTTTCCATGGCCCGCATTCTCCTGAATCTTCAGGCACTTGGCAAGACCGGCCGGGTGACCGCGGGCGATTGCTCACCCGCGGTTCCCACAGATCCGGACGTGCCCGATTAAGGCATCCGGCTCCTCGGACTATGGCGTCGCTACGCAACGGGAAATTCCGTGAACCACGCGCGGTGGGGGGAGTGGGTATCGTTTGTACAGCCGCCCAAAATGGTCCCGGTTCATCCGTTCCCGGTTGCGGCGGGACAACCATTTGTACCAGCGCCGTCTGACCTCGTACAGGAAGCGGGCCAGCGATTGGCTGTTGCCGACGATCCCATAGTAGGCATAATGCCCCTTGAGTTTGCGGCTCAGGGCCGCTTGTTGGTCTGCAACCGGCCAGTGGCGGTGCATCCGGCACCCGTGGTTGATCGCCTGCAGGGAGCGGCTGAGCCGGGCTTGGGCGGTCTTGCGTTTGACGACCCAACGCCCTTTCCCTGAGCGTCCCCAGTAGTGGGTGAATCCCAGGTATTGGAAGCTCTGGCCTTTCCGTCCGGGTTTTCTGAAGTCGAGCAGGCGGGTTTTGTCCGGGTGCAGGCGCAGGCCGTATTTGGCCAGGCGCTTGCCCGGAACGGCCAATACCCGCCGGGCGTCTTCTTCCCGTTCGAACACCAGGACCGCATCGTCGGCGAACCGGACTTCGAAGGCGCTGCCTTGCAGTCGCGGTTTGACCGTCTGCTCGAACCACAGGTCGAGCACGTGATGCAGGTAGAGGTTGGCCAGCAGCGGGGAGATCACCCCACCTTGCGGTGTCCCTTGTTCGGGGTAGTGAAGCTGTCCGCTCTCCATGACGCCGGCATTCAGCCATTTACCGATCACGCGGCAGATCACGCCGTCGCGCACCCTCTGCCCCAGAAAGTTCCGCAGCCGGTCCCGGTCCACGTCGTCGAAGAAGTTTTGGATGTCCAGGTCGATGACCCAGCCACCGCCCATGGCCATCAGCCCGCCCCATAGCCTCTCCAGGGCCTGGTGGGCACTGCGTCCGGGCCGGAACCCGTAGGCGCAGTCGAGAAAGTCCTGCTCGAAGATGGGTTCCAGCGCCATCAGCACCGCCCGTTGCAGCACCTTGTCTTCCAGCGTGGGAATGCCGATCGGGCGGGTCTTTCCCGTTCCCGGCTTGGGCAGGTGGACGCGCCGTACCGCAGGCGCCCGATACCGGCCGGTCTTGAACCGTTCCAGCAGGCGCGTCAGGTTCTCCTCTAAGGCGGCTGCGTATTGGGATGCAGTCACGCCGTCCACCCCGGCGGCCCCGTCCTTGCGGGTGCGCCGCCAGGCTTCTTCCAGCCACACCACGTCGATGTGGTGGGCAATCGTGGTCAGTTCCAGCTTCGGTTCGATCCGGGCCAGTTCCACTAGCTTCCGTTGTCGTGTTGAGATGTTTTCCTGGCTCGATGTCCCGGCCATCTGCCCCTCCGAAAGCCCCATCGTCCGACCTGCCGCTTCCCTCCATCGGGTCCCTTGGGGCAGGTTCCCCGACTTCCCAGGTACTATCGGCAGGCTCCGATTGCTCGATCACCTTCCCAGCGCGCTTCGTCGCCTTCGCGCGCCGGTACCCTGCTTCGTGTCCCGTTCGCTCCCATCGGCCGGACACCGCTCCGATGGGCCTGGGCCTTTTCTCACACGGCGCCCGCACCGCTCTTCCCGCAAGGAGTGATCGAGCCCTCCCAGGTTCCTGGGCGACCCTTGCCCTGCATGCCCCGCTCTTCGACCCCGGCGGAGGGATGATGCCAGGCCAGTACAGCACCACCCCTGTTGCCTTCCGTCCGTTCAACAACGTCGGCTCCGCATTCCGTACTTTCGAGGCTCCATCACGCGGCCTACAGGCCCCCTGTGTACGCTTCGCAGTCGGGATCGCTCCTCGACCACGCAACACTCGGTTCCGGCTGGTGGCCAGCCTTGGCCGGACAGGACTTGCACCTGTCAGGTCGCTCTGAAGGTTTCAGCGATGTCTTTCCTTCTACATAACTTCCTCCTTCTCCAGGCTTGGCCTGGCGCAATGAACGGGTACAGTCCCATGACCGGATCGGCCAGAAAGCTACCCGCGATCAGAATGCCGTCGACAAAGTTATGCATGGCATCGCCGATCAGATTCATTTTGGCCAAAGGCAAAATGTGATCGGTGGTTGGGCGGGTGTCGACGTTGTGGTCGTGACGCCAGCGCACGCCTTTTTCCAACATGAAAAAAACAAACATACCGATTAGCACGGTCAGACAGACCTCGCTGACTGCCCCATGGCGCTGAATGGCATCGGGAATCAGATGAATGAAGGCATCGCCCAGCAGTACACCAACAGCCAAGGCCACCAGATTGGGTACCAGCCATTTTAATGTCTCAGGTTTTAGCCAGAGCGCAATCGCACTCGACAGCGAGCATAAACTGACGGCGAGACAGGCGGCAATTGTGCCGGTTACGGTCGTTAAGACAATGGTCATGTTCTGCCCAGGGCCGGTGTTTTTATGGAACGGTATTCGTGGTGCGAGCTGTAGATGAACGCGGCGATTTTGCCGGGTAATAAGTCACCCTATTACCCACATCTCTCGCCCCTGCAGTAAGATATTGATTTCTTTGGATAGGCGTTGACATGAGCTGGGCTGAACAAGAATTTTTTCCCTGGCGCTGGGCGATGCCCGCCTGAACCGGCGGCTGTGCCGGGTGATAGAAGCGATGGCAAGCGATCCGATGGCGAGCATTCCCAACGTTTGCGGGGGTGGCTGGGCGGAGACCAAGGCGGCCTACCGGCTGCTGGACAATGCCAGGCTGGATTTTCGGGAGGTGTTGCGGGCCCACAGTGTGCCGACCCTGGAACGGATCCGGCAGCAGTCGCGGGTGCTGTGCCTGCAGGACACCACCGAGCTGGATTATTCCGGGCGGCCGTCGATGGCGGGGTTGGGACGGCTGAATTACGAGCAGCGTCAGGGGTTGTACCTGCATCCGACGCTGGTGATCAGTGAGGCGGGCGTGGCCCTGGGGGTGACCGACTGCTGGCACTGGGCGCGTTTGCCCAAGGGGGAACCGGACCTGGCCGAAAGCCTGCGTTGGGTGGAAGGTTATGAGCGGGTGGCCGAGATGGCCGCCCTGGCGCCCGAGACCCGGCTGGTGTATGTCGCCGACCGCGAAGGTGACCTTCGGGCCCTGATCGACCGGGCCGAACAGCTGGGCTTTGCCGCCGATTACCTGATCCGGGTGCAGCACGACCGCAAGCTCAACGACCCTCTCGATGGCAAACTGCGGGCCGCGGTCGAAGCCCAGCCGGTGTTGGGGACGATCGCCTTTGACCTGCCGGCCGGCGGCAACCGCCCGGCCCGGCAGGTCACACAAACAATCCGGCTCGCCCGGGTCGAACTGAAGACCCGCAGCGGCCCGGGTCCCCAAGTCACCGTCATCCTGGCCCGGGAAGAGGCGCCCCCCGAAGGCCAGGAAGCGGTCGAATGGTGCCTGATCACCAACGAAGAAATCACCACCCTGGAACAGGCCAGAGCGCGCATCGAATGGTACCGCAAACGGTGGTGGATCGAGGTCTACTTCCGCATCCTCAAAAGCGGCTGCCGCATCGAAGCCCTGCAACTTCGCACCCGGGAACGCCTGGAACGGGCCCTGGTGCTGTATCTGATCGTCGCCTGGCGCATCCTGATGCTGATGACGCTCGGGCGGGAACATCCCGAGTGGTGCTGTGAAGTGGTGTTCTCTGTCGAAGAATGGCAGACCGCCTGGGCCATCCACCATCGCACCCCGCCGCCCGCGACGCCGCCGGATTTGGGCGCCATCGTCCGCATTGTGGCCGGCTTTGGCGGCTGGCTGGGGCGCAAGAACGATCCCCCACCCGGCCCCAAAGCCCTGTGGCAGGGCATGACCAAACTGAGCGCCTACGTGGAGGCCGTGACCGCCATCCGGGCGGCCGAGATCAAGTTCCCTCAGAGAAAACGGATAAGACATTGATTCCTATGAGAAGGGGGAAGATGTGGGTAATAGGGTGTCCTTAATATGCTTGTCTACATTACTCACCTTCAGTTCAACCGCGTTCCGAAGTCGTTGCAGCCGCCATGTGGCAGGTATTTCCTCAAGCCACGACACCCCCGAATCCTTGTACTCCGGATAAGGCCTGAGCTTCATTGCGCCACCTCCACCAGAATGTCATCCAACAATCCTTCAGTTTCCCGCTCCAAGGCGCGGATGTCGGCGACGATCTCCTCCAGCGACCGCATGGGCGCGGGTTTGTAGAACTCGCGGGTGAAGCTGATTTCGTAGCCGATCTGGGTTTTGCTCTCGTCGATCCAGGCGTCGGGTACATAGGGCAGCACCTCGCGGCGGAAAAAGGCTTCGATGCCGCCTGCTTCCAGCAGGGGCACCTGCTCGCTGTCGCGCAGGCTGGTGTCGGGCTCGTATTGAACGATGGCGGTTTTGCCGTCGATTTCCGCTTCGAACCGGCCGTGCAGCGGGTCGGGCTCGGCCTTGCCGGGCTTGTGCGCCTTTTTGATGACCGGCTCGGCGTTCTCGTCGGTTTCGGTCAGGTGTTCGCGCAGCAGTTTTTCCTTTTTGGCGGTCCAGCGCAGGCCCGGGGCCTTGGCCTCGGACTTGGCGCGGGCGATGAAGGTGTTGTAATCCATCAGCGGCTCGGCACCGAAGTGTTCGGCCAGTTTCAGGGCAAGGCGCGGCAGGTCGGGTTCCCTGGCCTGCTCGCAAGCCTCGTTCAGCGCCACCAGGCGGTTTCCGACAAGGTCCACCCGCAAGCGCAGGGGTCGCTCAACAATAATCTTCCAGTACCCGAAGTGTTCATTGGGGAAGAGCTTGCTCTGTTCGGTCTCGCGCGGGTTGACGATCAGATCGCAGATGTGCCGGATGTGCTCCTCGCCCAGGCGGCAGTTCTTTTTTCCTAAGTTCTTGCGCAGGGGTTCGAACCATTGGGTGGCGTCGATGAGCTGGACCTTGCCCCGGCGTTCGGGCGCCTTGCGGTTGGTGAGCAGCCAGATGTAGGTGGCGATGCCGGTGTTGTAGAAGAGGTTTTCCGGCAGGGCGACGATGGCTTCCAACCAGTCGTTTTCGATGATCCAGCGGCGGATGTTGCTCTCGCCGGAGCCGGCATCGCCGGTGAACAGGGCCGAGCCGTTGTGCACCTCGGCGATGCGGCTGCCCAGCGGGGTGTCATGCTTCATCTTGGCCAGCTTGTTGACCAGGAACATGAGCTGGCCGTCCGAGGAGCGGGTGATCATCTTGTATTCGGGGTCGCCGGCGTGTTCGACCACGAAGCGCGGATCGGTGATGCCATCCTTGCCGCCGAGGCGTTCCAGGTCGGTCTTCCAGCTCTTGCCGTAGGGCGGATTGGAGAGCATGAAGTCGAAGGTTTTCTCGGGGAAGGCGTCGGCGGAGAGGGTGGAGCCGTGCTTCATGTTGTCCGCCTCCATGCCCTCGCCCTTGAGCAGCAGGTCGGCCTTGGTGATGGCGAAGGTTTCGGCGTTGATCTCCTGCCCGAACAGGTGAATGGAAACCCGCTTGCCGTGCTGGTCGGCCAGTTGCTGCAGGCGCTCCTCGGCCACGGTGAGCATCCCGCCCGTCCCGCAGGCGCCGTCATAGACCAGATAGGTGCCGGATTCGATCTTCTCGGCGATGGGCAGGAAGATGAGGTCGGCCATCAGGGTGACCACATCGCGGGGGGTGAAGTGCTCGCCAGCCTCCTCGTTGTTCTCCTCGTTGAAGCGGCGGATCAGCTCCTCGAAGATGGTGCCCATGGCGTGGTTGTCCAGGGCCGGCAGGCGCTCCGTGCCGTCGGGGTTTAGCACCGGGTTGGGGCTGAGATTGATGGTGGGGTCGAGGAACTTTTCGATCAGGTGGCCGAGGATGTCGGCCTCCACCAGGGTGTCGATCTGGTTGCGGAACTTGAACTTGTCCAGGATCTCCTGCACGTTGGGCGAGAAACCATCCAGATAGGCCTCGAAATCGGCCCGCAGTTGCTGCGCCTTGGCGCGGGCCTTGAGATCGCGCAGGGTGAAGGGCGAGGTGTTGTAGAAGGCCTGTCCCGACGCCTGACAGAGCGCCGCGTGCTGGTTGGCGATGCCGGCCTCGTCAAGCTGTTGCTTCATGGCCAGCACAGCCGGTTTGGTAGGCTCCAGCAGGGCATCGAGCCGCCGGATCACCGTCATGGGCAGGATCACGTCCCGATACTTGCCGCGCACATAGACATCGCGTAGCACGTCGTCAGCGATGCCCCAGATGAAACTGACGATACGGCTGTGAAGGTTGGCGATTTTGCTCATCGCGCCAACATTTCCCGCAGCATTGCCACGATCTCCTCCCGCGCCACCGTGCGCGCCTCGGCATCCTTGCGGCCTTTGTATTCCACCTCGCCGGCGTCGAGCAGGCGGTCGGAGAGCACCACCCGGTGGGGGATGCCGATCAGCTCCATGTCGGCGAACATGACCCCGGGGCGGGCGGGGCGGTCGTCGAACAGGACGTCGAGGCCGGCCTGCTTCAGTTTCTCATAGAGCTTTTCAGCCTCGTCGCGCAGGCGCTGGGACTTGGGCATGTTGACCGGCACCAGCGCCACCTGGAACGGGGCCAGCTCCTGCGGCCAGGCGATGCCACGTTCGTCGTGGTGCTGTTCGATGGCGGCGGCCACCACCCGGCTGATGCCGATGCCGTAGCAGCCCATGATGAGGTATTCCTCGCGGCCGTTCTCGTCGAGGATGGTGGCGCCCAGGACCTCGGAATACTTGGTGCCGAGCTGGAAGATGTGGCCCACTTCGATGCCGCGGCGGATCACCAGGGTCCCCTTGCCATCGGGGCTGGGATCGCCTTCCCGGACGTAGCGGATGTCGGCCACTTCCGGCAGCGGTACGTCCCGTTCCCAGTTGACCCCGGTGTAGTGCCTGCCGTCCTGATTGGCGCCGCAGACGAAGTCGGCCAGCACAGCGGCACTGCGATCGCAGACCATGGGCAGATCCAATCCAATGGGACCGAGGGAGCCGGGACCGCAGCCGACGACCGCATGGATTTCCGCTTCGCTGGCAAACTCCAACGGGGCTGACACCTGCGGCAGCTTCTCCGCCTTGTGGGGGTTGAGCTCATGGTCGCCGCGCAGCAGCAGGGCCACCAGATGGCCTTCCTCGCCCCTGACCACCAGGGTCTTGAGGATCTGCTGTGGCGGCACCTTGAGGAAGCGGCTGACTTCCTCGATGCTGTGCTGATTGGGGGTATCCACCAGCGCCAGGGGCTGGCCCGGCTCGGGGCGGGGTTCGGGGGGGGCGACCGCCTCGGCCAGCTCCACATTGGCGGCATAGTCGCTCTCGGTGGAGAAGGCGATGGCGTCCTCGCCGGAGTCGGCCAGGACGTGAAACTCGTGGGACAGATGTCCGCCGATGGCGCCGGGATCGGCCAGCACGGCGCGGAAGTCCAGCCCCAGGCGGGAGAAGATGGCGCTGTAGGCCCGGTACATGGCTTCGTAGGTCTGTTGCAGTGAGTCCATGTCCCGATGGAAGGAGTAGGCGTCCTTCATGATGAACTCGCGGGCGCGCATGACCCCGAAGCGGGGACGGATCTCGTCGCGGAACTTGGTCTGGATCTGATAGAAGTTGAGCGGCACCTGCTTGTAGCTCTTGATTTCGGTGCGCACCAGGTCGGTGATGACCTCCTCGTGGGTGGGGCCGAGGCAGAACTCGCGTTCGTGGCGGTCCTTGAGGCGGATCAGCTCCGGGCCGAACTGGTCCCAGCGTCCCGACTCGCGCCACAGCTCCGCCGGCTGCAGGGCCGGCATCAACAGCTCCAGGGCGCCGGCGCGGTCCATCTCCTCGCGCACTACCTGCTCCACCTTGCGCAGCACCTTGAGGCCCAGCGGCAGCCAGGTGTAGAGGCCGGCGGCCAGTTTGCGGATGAGCCCGGCGCGCAGCATCAGCTGATGGCTGACGATCTCGGCGTCGGCCGGGGTTTCGCGAAGGGTGTGAAGCGGAAACTGACTGGTGCGCATGGTTGTCTTCCCTGGATTGAACGAAACTGTTATTGTAACGCGAATGGATTTTTTTGAAGCCTCCCTGCGTGCCGCCTGGAAGCTGGTGCTCAGCGGCGATCCGCAGCTGTGGCGCATCGTCTCCACTTCCCTGAAGATTTCCCTGACGGCGGTGGCGGCGGCCGCCCTGATCGCCGTGCCCGCGGGGGTGTTGATCGGCATGCGGGCGTTTCCCGGGCGGCGCTGGCTGCGCCAGCTGCTCGCTTCCCTGACGGCGCTGCCCACCGTGGTGGTAGGGCTGCTGCTCTACGCCCTGCTGAGCCGGCGGGGACCGCTGGGGGACTGGGGCCTGCTCTACACCCCGGTGGCGGTCGTCATCGGTGAGGCGGTGCTGATCCTGCCGCTGCTGCTCCACTGGATCAGCACCGCGGTGCTGAGCGCCGACCCTCGCCTGCTGCCCACCCTGGAAGCGCTGGGGGCGGGAGGGTTGCACAAGCTCTGGTATCTGGCCTCCGAATTGCGTACCGGCATCGCCGCTGCCCTGGTGACCGCCTTCGGCCGCGCCATCGCCGAGGTGGGGGTGGCGATGATGCTGGGGGGCAACATCGCCGGTTTCACCCGTACCATGACCACCGCCATCGCCCTGGAAACCGGCAAGGGCGAGTTCGAGCTGGCCCTGGCGCTGGGCATGATCCTGCTGGCGGTCGCCTTCGCCGTCAACGCCCTGCTGGCCTGGTTGCAGGAAGGAGACTGACATGGTGTACCGGCTGGAGGCGGTCCGCCACGGTTATGATGGACGCACGGTGCTGGCGATTGAGCGGCTGGAGATCGTCCCGGGCGTGACCGCCTTGGTGGGGGAGAACGGCGCCGGCAAGAGCACCCTGTTGCGGCTGCTGGCTGGCATCGAGGCACCGCGGCGGGGGCGGGTGCTGTTTCAGGGCAAACCGTTGACCTGCGCCGACCGGCGCCGCATCGGCTGGGTGATGCAGCACCCCTATCTGCTGCGGGGGTCGGCGCTGGACAACGTCATGCTGGGCTTGCGGTTTCGGCGCGGCGGCGACCGCCGCCGGCGGGCGCTGGCCGCCTTGGAGACGGTGGGTTTCCGCGCCGATCCGGATCGGCCGGCAGCCATGCTTTCCGGTGGCCAGCGCCAGCAGGTTGCCCTGGCGCGTTGTCTGGTGCTGGAACCGGAGGTGCTGCTGCTCGACGAGCCCTTCAGCCATCTGGACGCAGCCACCCAGCGCTGGCTGGAGGGGTGGCTTCCGGCCTGGGCGGTACAGGGGCGGGCGGCGGTGTTCAGCGATCATGCGGCCGAGCGCTGCCGGATCCTGGCCCGGCAGGTGATCGCCCTGTCCCAGGGGCGTTTGGTGCCGGCGCCTGCCGCCAACGTGTTCCGCGGCCGTTGCGAGGGAAACCGTTTCCTCACAAAAGGGCTGGCCCTGTGGCTGCCGGAGCCGGTCACGGCGACCCACGTGGCCATCGATCCCCGCGACATCGTTTTGTCCCTGCGGCCGCTGCAATCGAGCATGCGCAACCGCTTCCGGGGGCGGGTGGTGGCGCTGGCGGAGACAGGCGGCGAGGTGCGGGTGACGGTGGTGGCGGGAGAGCGCTTCGAGGCCGTGGTGACCTTGGCCTCGTGCCGGGAGATGGGGCTGACGCCGGGTCAGCCCGTGTGGGTCAATTTCAAGTCCACGGCGGTGCGGACGTTTTGAGAATTATTCCTCGAATGCGTGCTCGGGCCGCTCGCGGCCGATCACCCGCGGGGTGTTCTTGGTCAGCGTGGCGACCATCTGGTCCCAGGACTGGTATTTGGCGAAGCGCTTGTCGCCCTTGAGAATGCGGGCGTTGACTTCCTCCTTGGCCAAGGCGATGATCTCGTCGGCGGTCTTGCCGTCGATGGTTTTCAGGAACAGTTTGGTGCCGCCTTCCTCCGTCTTGAGCTGCTGGAGGGTGCCGATGGCGATTTGGAATTCCAGTTTTTTGGAATCGTCCTGAATATAGTTTTTCACCTTGCGGACGGAGTCATAGGCGCTGCGCAGGGAGGATGCATGGATCTTGCCGCGGCCGGAACAGGCCACCGGCAGGACGAAAATCACACCGAGAACGATGATGACGGCGATCACGGATTTCATGGGTTTTCGTTCTCCAAGCGTCTGGATAATGAATAACCCCATTATAAATTATTTCCTGACAGGAAAGGCATGATTCGAAACCGGGCATTGGTGCGCCTGCAGCGCCGCCGCTGGCGTGTACTGCAGCGTTACCGGCGCCGCCGGGCGCGGCTGCGCCGGCGCGGGGAAGGTGCTTTCTGGCGTCTGTGGCGCCAGCAGATCCGGGCCCTGTGGCACCGGTCCCGCAAGGCTTTGCCGTCCCCGCTGCGCCGTGAGGGTCGTCGCTGGATCCGCCGGCGGCTGGCGCAGCGGGATTATCGGGCCCTGACTGAACTGTACCTGACCTTGTTGCCCTTGGTGGACGAACGCTGGGGTCGCGAATGCGCGCTGATTTTGAAACCGTCGGGATGACCTGGGGCCAACGCCTGCGGCAGATGCTGCGGGGGATTCGCGGGGAAAGGCGGCGCTGGCGCCGCGAACGGGAAGCGGATCTGCTGGCATGGCGTCGCCGCCAGCTCGAAGTGGAGCTGGATCTGGAGGCCGAGCGGCGCAAGCGCCAGCTCCATCTGGAGCAGGAACTGGAACGCATGCGGCGTCAGTTCGAGCTGGAATTGACCCTGCTGGAAAAGAAGCAGAAACAGGAGCTGCGGGACTACGAGCGTTATCTGGCGGCGATCGATCAGCTGCAGGTGCAGCTGCGTCATGCCTTTTCCCAGGCGCCGGAGGTGATCGTGCTCACGCTGCACCACCATGCCAAGCGGTTGCTGGATCGGATGTGGGAGGCGGAAGATTTGCAGCAGCGTTTGCAACGGGAGCAGGAATTTGTCAAATTCCTCACCACGGTCTATGAGGACACCCTTCAGGCGACCGCTGCCGAAGGCACGGAACCGCTGCTTCCCAGACGGGCGTTGCGGTTGATGTTACACACGGAAACGGACAAGGAGACTTGATCATCATGACAGGACCGGTATTGACGGACGCGCAACTTAAGGAATTCGAGCGCTTGTTGAAGCAGCGCTATCGGGAATTGCGCGAAGAGATCCGGCAGGAGCTGCTGCGTAGCGACAACGAGCAATTCATCGAGCTTGCCGGCCGGGTGCACGATCCGGAAGAGGCTTCCCTCGCTGATCTCCTGGTGGATTTGAACCTGGCTGCCATTGACCTGCACATCAAGGAGCTGCGGGAGATCGACGAGGCCCTGATCCGGCTCTACAAAGGCACCTACGGCATTTGCGAGGACTGTGACCAGCCCATTGGCCTGGACCGGCTGCGGGCCAATCCCACGGCGCGGCGTTGCATCCAGTGCCAGGAGATCTACGAGAAGACCCATGCCGGGGTGTCTTCCCCCAGCCTGTGAGGACGGGCGGCCTTAAAGGCCGCCTGTTTCCTGCGCGTGGACGCCCTCCACCTCGGTCCAGGGGAAGAAGCTGCGGCGGCGCCCGAGCATGTCGCAGCTTCCCTGTTCGATGACGTCGAGGATCAGGGCGGATTCACCGTCCAGTTTCTCCCACAGATACTGGTGGGTGGCGAATTTGCTGCCGATCTCCAGATCGTCGAAGCGGTGTTTGCCGCCGAGGCGGATACGGCGGAAACGTTCGAAACGCTGGCGCATCGTGCTTTTCCCTCCTGGGTCATTAGGATGATCCAGCTAAGTAATAGCGGACTTCAGGCCTGCCGGCCAGGTAAATCCAAGGAAACGTGAAGGAGGTTCCATTTCCATGACCTTGCCCCCGCCGGATTTCAGCGCTTTGCCCCCGGAGCTTGCCGAATCGGTTCAGCCGCGTTGGCAGCAGTTCATCGAAGCCTGTGAGCGGGAGGCGGTGACGCTGGCCACCGGCGACTGGCTGGCCAGCCTGCCCCGGGTCTGGGCCTGCAGCGAGTTCGTCGCCCATCAGTGCATCCGTCATCCGCTGCTTTTGGCCGATCTGGTGGCCAGCGGCGATCTTTTCCGGGCCGAACGCCGCGGCGTCTACCGCAGTGAGCTGGAGCGCCTGCTGGGCGCGGCTGAAACTCCTCAGGACCTCCACCGTATCCTGCGCCGTTTCCGCAACCGCGAGATGGTCCGCATCGCCTGGCGCGACATCTGCGGCTGGGACGCCATCGAGGACGTGCTCTGCGATCTCTCCCTGCTGGCGGAAAGCTGCATCCAGGCGGCCCTGGACTGGCTGTTCGCCCGGGCCTGCCAGCGTTACGACACCCCCCGCCGTCCCGACGGCCAACCCCAACTGCCGGTGGTGCTGGGGATGGGCAAACTGGGGGGCTGGGAACTGAATTTTTCCTCCGACATCGACCTGATCTTCGCCTACGAGTACGACGGCGTGCTGGAAGACCGGCGCAGCACCAGCTATCAGGAATTCTACCTGCGCCTGTGCCGCGATCTGGTCAAGGCGCTCAACGCCCAGACCGAGGACGGTTTTGTGTTCCGGGTGGACACCCGCCTGCGTCCCTTCGGCGATACCGGTCCCCTGGTGTGGAGCTTCGATGCCATGGATCTCTACTATCAGGGGCAGGCGCGTGACTGGGAGCGCTACGCCATGATCAAGGCGCGTCCGGTGGCCGGCGATATGGATGCCGGCGCGCGGTTGATGGCGCTGCTCAAACCGTTCGTCTATCGCCGTTATCTCGATTACCGCGCCCTGGAGGCCCTGCGCGCGCTCAAGCGCAAGATCACCGCCGAACTTCAGCGCCGCGACCGCCTCGACGACGTCAAGCTCGGACCCGGCGGCATCCGCGAGATCGAATTCATCGCCCAGGTGTTTCAGCTGATTCACGGCGGCCGCCGCCCCCAGCTGCAGGAACGCCGCCTGCTGCCGACCCTGGCCCGGCTGGGGCAGATGGGGCTGTTGCCCCGTGAGGACAGCGACGACCTGATCGGGTCCTACCGATTCCTGCGCCGGGTGGAAAACCGCCTGCAGCAGTGGCGCGACCAGCAGACCCAGAAACTGCCGGAAACGGAAGTGGAATGGCAGCGTCTGGCCTTGGGACTGGGTTTCGACGATGCCGCCGGCCTGCGCCGGCACCTTGAGGCCGTGCGGGGGCGGGTGCAGCAGTGCTTCGATCAGGTGTTCGCCGAACCGCAGCCGCAGGCCGGCGGCGCCGGTGAACGGGTCTGGCAGCTGGTGGCCGAAACAGAGGCGCTAGGGGAAATCCTGACCCAACTGGGATACCGGGACGCTGGGGCTGTCCTCAGGCGTCTTGAAGCGCTGCGCCAATCGCGTGCGCTTCAGTCCCTGGGGGCGGAGGCGGAACAGATTCTGGACCGCCTCATGCCCGCCCTGATCGAGGCGGCGGGCCGCAGCGACCAGCCCGATACCACGTTGCTTAGAATGCTCGATCTGATCGAGGCCATCGCCGGCCGCAGCGCCTATCTCTCCCTGCTGGCGGAAAACCCCCAGGCGCGGGCGCATCTGATCCGTCTGGTGGGCGCGAGTCCCTGGATCGCGCGGTTGCTGTCGCGTCATCCGGCCTTGCTCGACGAACTGCTCGACCCGCGCCAGCTCTATGCCCCCTTAAAGCGCGCCCAGCTGCAGGCGGAGCTGGAGGCGCAGCTGGCCGTCCCCGATCCCGAGGACGAGGAAGCCGTGCTCAATCAGCTGCGTTATTTCAAGCATGCCCAGGTACTGCGGGTGGCGGCCGCCGATCTGAGCGGGGCGATCCCCACCAACGTGGTCAGCGACTATCTCACCGAGATCGCCGAGGTGATTCTGGCCAAAACCCTGGAACTGGCCTGGCGCCACGTGAGCGCCAAACACGGCCCGCCCCCGGGCGCCACCGCTGATGCCCCGAAGGATTTCGCCATCATCGGCTACGGTAAACTGGGCGGCATCGAGTTGGGATACGGTTCCGACCTGGATCTGGTGTTCCTGTACCAGGGCGACGCCAACGCCGAGACGGGGGGACCTCGGCCGGTGGCGGTGAGCGAGTTCTTCATCCGCCTGGGGCGCCGCATCATTCATATCCTGACCACGCCGGTGTATCACGGGGTGCTGTACGAGATCGACATGCGTCTGCGCCCCAGCGGCAACGCCGGCCTGCTGGTCACTTCCCTGGCGGCGTTCGCCCGCTATCAGCGGGAGGCAGCCTGGACCTGGGAGCATCAGGCGTTGGTGCGGGCCCGTCCGGTGGCCGGAGACGCGGAATTGGCCCAGGAGTTTGCCGCCGTGCGCCGGGAGATTCTCTGCCGCGAGCGCGATCCGACCACGTTGCGCCGCGAGGTGATCGACATGCGCCTGAAAATGCGCGAACACCTCGACCGCAGCGATGCCGAGCGCTTTGATCTCAAGCAGGGCGTCGGCGGTATGGTGGACATCGAGTTTATAGTACAATTCGGCTGTTTGGCCCACGCCCGTCGGCAGCCGGAGGCCTTCCGCTGGAGCGACAATCTGCGCCTGCTGGACGCCCTGGCGGCCATCGGCTGGCTGGAAGGGGACGATGCCGCCTTCCTGCAGCAAACCTACCTCGACTACCGCAGCCGGGCCCACCGCCTGGCGCTGCAGGAACAGCCGGCGCTGGTGCCACAGAGCGAATTCCGCGACCGCCGCGCCCGCGTCGAGGCGCTCTGGCGGCGACTCATAGAAGAAACGGCGACAGGAGAAGCATAAGGATGCCGACACACGACCGCGACGGGGAAATCTGGCTCGATGGACAATGGCTGCCTTGGCGCGAGGCCAAGGTGCACGTGCTGACCCACACCCTCCATTACGGCGGCGGGGTGTTCGAGGGCTTGAGAGCCTACTACGGCCAGCAGGGGACCGCCATCTTCCGCCTCCAGGAACACACCGACCGCCTGTTCCGCTCCGCCCACATCATGGGGATGCGGATTCCTTACGACAAGGACACCCTGGGCCGCATCCAGTGCGAGGCCGTGTTCCGCAACCGCCTCGACAGCGCCTACATCCGCCCCATGTGTTTCTATGGCGCCGAGGGGATGGGGCTTAGGGCCGACAATCTCAAGGTCCACGTCATGGTGGCGGCCTGGGAATGGGGCGCCTATCTGGGTTCGGAGGCGCTGGAGCAGGGCATCCGGGTGCGGACCTCCTCCTTCACCCGCAATCACGTCAACAGCCTGATGTGCAAGGCCAAGGCCAACGGCAATTACGTCAATTCCATGCTGGCCCTGCAGGAAGCCCTCGACTGCGGCTACGACGAGGCCCTGCTGCTGGATCACGAAGGCTATGCGGCCGAAGGCAGCGGCGAGAACCTGTTCATCGTCCGCGGCGGCAAGCTCTACACCCCGGATCTCACTTCGGTGCTCGAAGGCATCACCCGCGACACGGTGATGACCATCGCCCGCGAGCTTGGTATCGAGGTGATCGAAAAGCGCATCACCCGCGACGAGGTGTACGTCGCCGACGAGGCCTTTTTCACCGGCACCGCCGCCGAGATCACCCCGATCCGGGAGCTGGACGGCCGCACCATCGGCAGCGGCCGCCGCGGGCCGGTCACCGAGCGGCTCCAGAGCCTGTATTTCGATTACGTCCACGGCCGCCGCACCGACCATCCCGAGTGGCTGACGCCGGTGACGCCGGAATGAGCCGATGCGGATAAGATTCTACCGCCGCATTCCCATCGTTCCCGGCTGGGTGTATCTGAACCTGAGCAAGGGCGGGGTTTCCCTGTCGCTCGGGCGGCGCGGCTTCTGGCTCACCTTCGGTCGTCACGGGGTGCGGGTGACCACCGGCCTGCCGGGAACCGGGCTGTCGGCCTCCGAACAACGCAAGTATTCCGACATCTTCCGTTCCGGGCGCTGACGGGAACCCGGGGCCGGACGCACGATCCAAACGCAAAAACTTCGGAGCCTTGGTCATGGCCGTTGCCCTCGAAACCTACCTTTCCCCGCCCGATTACGAGACCTTCGCCGCCCGTCTGCTGGAAACCGGCAGGCTGCGCCCGGCCGATCTCAACCGCGCCAGACGCCTGCTGGAAGAGGGCGACGACAGCCTGCCGCTGCTGCTGGTCAAGCTGGGGCTGGTGGCCGAGCGTGACGTGGCCGAGGCCCTGGCCCAGGTGACCGGCCTACCGCTGGCCGATGCGAACGCCTATCCCGACGCCCCGGTGCTGCCGGAAACGGTATCCTTGCGCTTTCTCAAGACCTGGCGGGCGGTGGGGCTGGCGGCCACCGAGGCCGGTTACGAGGTCGCGGTCGCCGATCCCCTCGATGGCTATCTGCGCCAGGCGCTGCAACTGGCCTGCGACCGGCCGCTGAGCTTCAGGGTCGGGCTGGCCTCCGACATCGACAACGCCCTGCGGCGTCAGTACGAGCAGGAAGCGGCGGCGCCGGACCTGACCGAGAGCCTCGACGATGCCGATGTCGAGCACCTGCGCGACATGGCCTCCGAGGCGCCGGTGATCCGCAGCGTCAACCAGATCTTGCAGCAGGCGGTGGAACTGCGTGCCTCCGACATCCACATCGAACCCTTCGAGGACCAGCTCCAGGTGCGCCTGCGCATCGACGGCATCCTCCGTCCCATCGATGCCCCCCCGGTGCGTTCGGCGGCGGCGGTGATCTCGCGGGTCAAGCTGATGGCCAACCTCAACATCGCCGAGCGCCGTCTGCCCCAGGACGGGCGCATCAAGGTCCAGGTGCAGGGGCGGGAGCTGGACCTGCGCGTCTCCACGGTGCCGACCCTGTACGGCGAAAGCGTGGTGATCCGCCTGCTCGACAAGGAACAGGTGACCCTGGATTTCGCCACCCTGGGGTTTGCCGACGACACCCTGGCGCGCTTTCTCAAGGTCCTGAACCTGCCCCACGGCATTCTGCTGATCACCGGGCCCACCGGCAGCGGCAAGAGCACCACCCTCTACACCGCCCTCGACAAGCTCAACACCGCCGAGCGCAAGATCATCACTGTGGAGGACCCGGTGGAGTACCAGCTCACCGGCGTCAATCAGATCCAGGTCAAGCCCGACATCGGCCTGGATTTCGCCGGCGCCCTGCGCGCCATCGTGCGCCAGGACCCGGACGTGATCATGATCGGGGAAATGCGCGATCTGGAAACCGCCCGCATCGCGGTGCAGTCGGCGCTCACCGGCCACCTGGTGCTCTCGACCCTGCACACCAACGACGCCGCCGGCGGCGTGACCCGATTGCTCGACATGGGGCTGGAGGACTATCTGATCTCCTCCACCGTCAACGGCATTCTGGCCCAGCGTCTGGTGCGGCGCCTGTGCGATCACTGCAAACAGCCCAAGGAACTGTTGCCGGAGGCGGTGGAGGAGACCGGTCTGGCGAAGCTGTTGCGGCCGGGTCAGAAGCCGGTGCTGTATCAGGCGGCAGGTTGCGACCATTGCAACGGCATCGGCTACCGCGGCCGGCTGGCGATCCACGAATTTCTCGAAGTCTCCGATACCATCCGCCGTCAGATCCTCCAGCACGCCCAGGCCCGCGAGATCGAGCAGACCGCTCTGTCCGAGGGGATGCGCACCATGTATCAGGACGGTCTGCTCAAGGCTTTGGCGGGGCAGACCACCCTGGAGGAAATCCTGCGGGTGACCTGTGACTGACCATGCCTGATTATCTGGTCAAGGCGGTCAGCCGCCGCGGGGAAACCCTGGAAACCCTGCGCAGCGCCCCCGACGAGGCGGCGCTGATGCGCCAGCTCCAGGAGGAGGATCTGCTGCCGCTCAAGGTGGTGCCGGCGGAGAAGGCCTCGTGGCTGGGGCTGTGGCGCCACGGCGGGCGGCGCCTGCGCCAGAAGGAGGTGCTGGCCTTCACCCGTGAACTGGCGACCCTGCTCGGGGCAGGCCTACCCCTGGACCGCTCCCTCAAGGTGCTGCTGGAGCTGTTTCCGGAGGACTCGGCGCTGCACCAGATCAGCGCCCGGATTCTGGAGAAGGTGAAGGGCGGGGCGCAGCTGTCGGCGGCCCTGGAGGCGGAAGGCAAGGCGTTCTCGCGCCTCTACGTCAACATGGTGCGCGCCGGCGAGGCCGGCGGCACCCTGGATCAGGTCTTGCAGCGGCTGGCCGATTACCTGCAGCGCAGCCAGGAACTGCGCGCCAGCGTGATTTCCGCATTGATCTATCCGGCGATTCTGGTGGTGATGGCGGCCGCCTCCCTGCTGGTGCTGCTCACCTTCGTGGTGCCCCAGTTCGAGGAGATGTTCGCTAGCGCCGGCAAGGAACTCCCCCTGCCCACCCAGATCGTGATGGCGGCGGCGGACGGGGTGCGCCGCTACGGCTGGCTGGCCTTGATCGCCGTGCTGCTGGCGATTCGCGGTTTCCAGTACTGGCTGGCCGATCCCGGTCACCGTTACCGTTTCCACCGCTGGCTGCTGAACCTGCCGCTGCTGGGGCCGTTGCTGATCCGGGTGGAGGTGGCGCGCTTCAGCCAGACCCTGGCGACGCTGCTGACCTCCGGCGTGGCGCTGTTGCCGGCGCTGGAGATCGTGCGCGAAACCCTTTCAAACCGGGTGCTGCGCGAGGCGGTCGGCGAGGCGGCGGAAAAGCTCCGCGCCGGCGGCGACATTTCCACAGCCCTGGAGGAAACCGGCCATTTTCCGGTGATGGCGCTGCAGATGATCCGCATGGGGGAGGAAACCGGCCAGTTGCCGCAGATGCTGACCCGCATGGCGGACATCTACGAGGACGAGGTGCGCACCGCCATCCAGCGCCTGCTGACCCTGCTGGAGCCGGCGCTCATCGTCGGTCTCGGGGTGGTGATCGCTGCCATCATCGTCTCCATCCTCATGGCGGTGGTGAGCGTCAATGAACTGGCGTTCTGATTCCGGTTTTTCTTTGCTGGAACTGACCGTGGTGCTGGCGATTCTGGGGTTGGGATTCGCCTTCGTCGCCCCCCATTTCGCCCGCAGCTACGACGGCCTGCGCTTCCGCGCCGCGGTGCGCGAGGTGGCCGACGGCCTGCGCGGTGCCCGCGGCATCGCCCTGTCCCAGGCGCGTGAGGCCGTGTTCGTGCTCGACGTGGATGCCCACCGCTACCGCATCGACCGCAGGCCCTTCAAACCGTTGCCGGATTTCATCGACCTGACCCTGGAAACCGTCGCCGGGGAGCGGGAGGATTCGGGACGCGGGCGGATCCGTTTCTTCCCCGACGGTTCCGCCACCGGCGGGCGGGTGATCCTCGCCTGGAAGGAACGCCGCCGCCGGGTGGACGTCAACTGGCTCACCGGCCGGGTTGCAATCGCGGAGATGTCGCCGTGAAGCGCCAACGCGGTTTCACCCTGCTGGAAATCATGGTGGCCTTCACCCTCATGGCCCTGTCGGCGGCGGTGTTGCTGCAGGCTTTCGGCGGCGGGGCGCGGCTTTTGGGCCGTGCCGAAACCGTCACCCGCGCCGCGGCCCTGGCCGAATCGCAGCTGGCGCGGGTCGGCAGCGAATGGCCCCTGGAGGAAGGCGAGCGCGAAGGGGAATGGCAGGGGCTGCACTGGCAGGTCGCTCTGACCCCAGTGTCTCTGAACCAGCTTGATCCGCAGGTGGGGGAGAATGTCGAAGAGATCGGCAACCAGCGCCTGTGGCAGGTGACGGTCGTGGTCGGCTGGCGGGAAGGCGGCCGCGGGCGCCGTTATCGTCTGACCACCCTGCGTCTGGCGCCGGCATTGTGAACGCGCGCGGCTTCACCCTGGTGGAAGTGCTGATCGCCCTGGCCCTGTTCGGGCTGATGCTCACGCTGGTGTTCGGCGTGCTGACCGTCGGCGCCCGCAGCTGGGAGGCGGCCGAGCCCCAGGCGGCGGCCCTGGATGACCGCCTGAGTTTGGGAAGGTTCCTGCGCCGCCGGCTTGCCGCTGCCCTGGTCTGGCCCGACAACCGCGACGAGCCGCCGCTGCAGGGGGAGGCGACGCGGTTGCGTTTCATCGCCTTTCCTCCCCTGGTAATCGACCTCAAAGGGCCGCAGCGTTTCGAACTCTACCGCAGGGGCGAGCAGCTTGTGGTCGAGGTGTTGCCGCTCGACGGTGAGGTATCCGAAGCCGAGGTGGAAATGCGCCGGCTGGTGCTGTTGGAAGGGGTGGAACACGTCCGGTTCCGCTATTTCGACGGGGAGGACTGGTTCGACACCTGGGACGAGAACCGCCTGCCCCAATTGGTGGAAGTGGCCGTGAAGGCGGCGGGTCCGGCCTGGCCGCCGTGGGTCGTGCGTTTGCGTCACGGACAAAGCGGCGCGGGGGTCGTTACAGGCAATCCGTTCGAATTCGGCGGGGTGCCCATCCGATGAGACAGCACGGCGTCGCGTTGGTCGTGGTCCTGTGGGTGGTGGCGCTTTTGAGCCTACTGGCGGCCAGTTTCGGCCTGGGGGTGCGGCGCGAGGCACGGCTGGCCGGTTACCACGTCCAGGTGCCCCACTGGCGGGCGGTGGCCGAGGCGGCGATCCACTACGCCGCCTACCGTCTGAAGCTGCCCGACCCCCAACTGCGCTGGCGGGCCGAAGGCAACGTCTATGACTGGCGCTGGGACGGGGTGCCGGTCAGGCTGCGGCTGGCGGACGAAAGCGGCAAGGTGGATCTCAACCAGGCTCCGGCTCTGTTGCTGCAGACGGCCTTGAAACTGGCCGGCGCCGACGAACAGCAGGCGGTGGAGCTGGCCGACGCCATTCTCGACTGGCGTGACGGCGATGACGATACCCACCCCCACGGGGCCGAGGCCGACGACTATGCGGCGGCAGGCCTGGACTACGGGCCGGCCAACCGTCCCTTCCGGGCCGTGGAGGAGGTGGGCATGGTGTTGGGCATGACCCCGGATCTTACCCGCGCCCTGCTGCCCTGGGTGACGATCCACAGCCATCGAAACGGCATCGACCCGTTTTCGGCGCCACCGGCGCTGCTCAGGGCCCTGCCGGGAATCGATCCCGAGGCGGTGGAGGTGTTTCTCCGGGGCCGCCGCGAGGGCAAGAATCCGCCGTTTCCGGTGATTCCGGGCATTCCCATCCACCGCGGCCAAAGCCAGGTGGTGTCGATGCAGCTTCGGGTCGGCGAAGGCTACGCCCTCCAAGTGGCGGTACGAATCGGGCCGGAAAGGCTGGATTATCTCGAGTGGCAGGAGGTGCCGCTGGCGGACGAGCTGTTCGCTGCCGAAGACAGCAGCGCCGCCAAGGCCGCCTCCCCGGAGGCCATGAGCCGGGAGTGATTCCACACAAACGCCGGTTTCGCCAGCGCTGAAATGCGGTTCATCCAGGCTTTGGTGGTGTGGACGTGCCAATCGACGCGCACCACGGTCATGTTGCCGGCACCCCGCAGGAGGCAGCGCCCCCGGCCGACCAGATCGCCGCTCACGCGGGTGTCCACCCGCCTCAAAGGCTCGAGGCGGAGCACTTCCAGCTCAAAGCACAGCCGGTAGCCCAAACGGGTGCGCCAGTGATGGCGGTGACGGGCCCCCACGCCGACGGGGTTTTCCGGGGTGAGGATTTCGACCTTTTCCACCTCCGGCCACCACCGGGGCCAGCTTTGCGCCTGTGCCAGCACGTTCCAGACCCGCGCCGGCGATGCCGGCAGGCGCCAGACCGTCACCAGGTCGTAGCGAATCATCCCGTCTGGAGGATGGCGCGCAGTGCCGGCTCCAGGGTCTGGAAACGAAATTGAAAGCCGGCCTCCTGCAGGCGTTTGGGAACGGCCCGCTGACTGCCGAGGAGGATTTCCGCCATTTCGCCCATCAGCAGTCTGAGCACGGAGGCCGGCACGTGGAAGAAGGCCGGGCGCTTCAGCAACCGCGCCAGGGTGGCGGTGAATTCGGCATTGGTGACCGGATGGGGGGCGGTGACGTTGAAGGGGCCCGAAAGGGTGGGGTGGGCCAGCAGAAATTCGCTGGCACGGACGTGGTCGTCGATGTGAATCCAGGCGAGCCACTGCCTGCCGTCACCCAGGCGGCCCCCGAGCCCCAGTTTGAAGGCCGGCAGCATCCGCGCCAACAGGCCGCCGTGGCCCAGTACCGGGCCGGTCCGCAGCAAACATACCCGCACCCCGGCATCCTCGGCTTTGCGGGCGGCCGCCTCCCAGGCGGCGCAAAGCCGCTGGCCGAATCCACTTTCCACCGGCGGCGTGTCTTCGTCGAGGACCCGGTCCCCCTGGTCACCGTAATATCCTACTGCCGAACCGGAAAGCAGTGCCTGCGGTTTGGTTTCGGAGCGGGCGATCCAGTCCGCCAGCCGTTCGGTCAGGGTGACGCGGCTGTCCCACAGTCGCCGTTTGCGCGCCTCGCTCCAGCGCGGGCCGATGATGGGTTCGCCGGCCAGATTGATGATGGCGTCGAAGCGGTGGGCCGGGGTCAGTTCCTCCAGACTGTGGATCACGGCGACATCGCCGCAGATCTCCCGCACCCGGTTGTCCGGCCGGCGGCTCAGCACCGTCAGGGTATGGGACTGCTCCAGCAGCGAGCGGCACAGGTTCCGGCCGATGAAACCGGTGGCGCCGGTGATGAAAATGTGCATGATGTACCTCCCGAATCGTGGCTGTCCGGTTGAGGTTGTAGGCCGGATCGGGAAGGTTGTCAATCCAAACCGTCGAGGGGATGATGGACCCGCACCGTTTCGTGACCGCCGTCGGTCTGATCGACCAGGCCAATGCCAGCGATCCCGTATGGGAAACCTGGCGCGGGAAACCCTATCCCCGCACCTGGCTGTACGGCATCCGCATGACCGACTGGCTGGTGCGGCTCTATCCCGACGCCCCGGAAACCGCCTTTCTCGCCGCCCGCGCCCAGCACGTGTGCCGCTGGCTGATCCCCCGCGACCGTTATCCGTCGGGACGGCGGGGTTATCTGGCATGGCGTACCTTCCTGTACCGGCTGCATGGAGAAACGGCCGCCCGGTTGCTGCGCCGGGCCGGCTCCGGTGAATCCGCCATCGGGCAGGTGAAACGCATCCTGATGAAACGCGGCCTCAAGCGCGACCCCCAGGTGCAGATGGTGGAGGACGCCGCTTGTCTGGTGTTCCTGCAATATTACTTTCTCCCCTTCGCGCAGGACTACAGCGACGACAAGCTCATCGACATCGTCGGCAAGACCTGGAAAAAGATGTCGCCGCAGGCGCAACAGGCCGCTATCAAGCTGCCGCTGTCAGGGCGGGAGGCGCGACTGGTTCAGCAGGCGTTGAAACGCCCGTAACGCAGCAGCAGCGGCGGCAGCAGCAGCAGGGTCAGGGCGGTGGAGGAGAGCAGGCCGCCGATGATGATGGCCGCCATCGGGCCCATGATCTCCCGCCCCGGGTTGTCGCTGCCCCAGGCCACCGGCAGCATCGCCAGGGCGGTGACCAGGGCGGTCATCAGCACCGCCGGCAGACGGTCGGTGGCACCGTCGAGGGCGGTGGCGGCGTTCCAGGGGCGCTTTTCCACCGTCACCAGGCGGCGGTAATGGGCGATGAGCATGATGGCGTTGCGCACGGTGATGCCGAACAGGGTCACGAAACCCACCATCGAGCCGACCGAGATGATACCGCCGCTCAGCCAGGCCGCCAGCACTCCGCCCACCAGGGCGAAAGGCAGATTGGCAAGAGTCAGAAGGGTATGGCGCCAGGAACCCAGCGCCACCTGGATCAGCAGCAGCACGCCGACGCCGGCGGCCAGGGCGTGGACCAGGAGCGCCTGACGGGCCTGGTGCTGCTGGACCGCCGCGCCGGTGAATTCCGTGGCGTAGCCGGGGGGGAAGTCGATTTCCGTCAGCACCCGCCGCCGCAGCTCGGTGAAAAAGGCATCCAGATCGCCTGCCGGATTGGCGGTCACCACCTGCAGGCGCTGGGCGCTGCGATGGATCAGGTTGTAGCGTCCCTCCACCTGGCGGATGCGGGCTACGTCTCCCAAGCGGACCAGACGGCCGTCGGCAGCGTTGAGGGGCAGCCGCGCCAGAGCGGTGGGATCGTGGCGCCACATCGGCGGCAGGATGGCGGTGACGGGGAAGGCGCGGTTGCCGGCGAAGGTTTCCCCGACGGTCACCCCCTGGAAGCTCTGCAGCGCCGTCACCAGATCGGCGGGGGAGAGGCCGAAGAGCGCCAGCGCTTCCGGGTCCGGATCGATCTCCAGCTGGGGCAGGGCGGTCTGGGCGCGGATGCGGATCTCGCGGGCGCCGGGGATTTGCGCCATCTGCGCCGCCACTTCGGCGGCGAGGCGGTCGAGCACCGCCAGTCTGGGGCCGTAGAGGTTGACCACCACCGGGGCGGTATAGCCGGACAGGGTCTCATCCACCCGTTCGGTAAGGAAGGTGTTGGCCTCGTAGGCGATGCCGGGGAAGCGTTCCAGCACCGCCTCCAGCCGTTCCAGCACCGCCCGTTGCGCCGGTCCTGACAGCGGCTGGAGATGGACCTCGTATTCGCTGTAATGACTGCCGTAGGTGTCGGCGCCGCGTTCGGCCCGTCCGGCCCACTGGGACACCGACACCACCCCGGGAATGGCCAGGAACGCTTCGGTCAGGCGCCGGCCCAGCTGCAGCGAGGCTTCCAGGGAGGTGCCCGGCAGGCTGGCGGTGTGGACGATGAAATGGCCCTCGCGCAGTTCCGGCAGAAAACGCCCGCCCAGCCCCGGCAGGCTGGCGAGCACCCCCAGACACAGCAGCGCAGCGATGGCCAGAACCGGGCGCGGACGGGCGAGGACGGCGCGCAGCAGGCGGCGGTAATGCCGCTGCAGCCAGGCGCTTACCGGCGCCTGCCGGGGCTGGCGGCGCTGCCCGAGCAGCAGGTAACCCAGAGCGGGGGTGACGGTCAGGGCCACCGCCAGGGAGGCGAGGATGGCGAGGATGTAAGCCACCCCCAGGGGAGCGAACAGGCGGCCGGCCACGCCGCCCAGGGTCAGCAGCGGCACGAACACCAAGGCGACGATGAAAGTGGCGTAGACCACCGAGCCGCGCACTTCCAAGGCCGATTCCAGCACTACCTGGTGAATGGGCCTGGGCACAGCGGCCTGGGCATTCAGACGCAGGCGGCGGAACAGGTTTTCGGTGTCGATGATGGCGTCGTCCACCACTTCCCCCAGGGCGATGGTGAGCCCGCCGAGGACCATGATGTTGAGGTTGACGCCGGCCTCCACCAGCACCAGGGCGGCACTCAGCAGGCTCAAGGGGATGGCCAGGGTGCAGATCAGGGCGCTGCGCCAGTCGGCCAGGAAGGCGTAGAGCACCACCATCACCAGCACCGCGCCGGCGAGCAGGTGGGCATCGAGGCTGCGGAAGGAGCGCTCGATGTAGTCGGCGGGACGGAACAGATGGGGGTGGAGGGTGATGCCCTGTTTCGCCAGCAGGGGCTGAAAATCCGCCAGCACCTGTTCCACCCGGCGGGACACGGTCAGAGTGTTGGCGCCGTATTGGCCGATGACCGTCAACACCAGACCCCGCTCGCCGTTGACCTGGGCGGCGCTGATGGGCGGGGCCTCGCCCCAGGTGAGGGTGGCCAGCTGTTCCAGGGTCAAAGGCGGGGAGACGGGCAGGTGGCGCAGCCGGGCTTCGAGCTCCCGGTCCAGGGGCAGGGTGAGGACCAGACGCTGGTTGGGGGTGGTGACGAAGCCCAGCCCTTCGCGCTGCAGTTGCCGGTGGAGGCGGTCCAGCACCCGGTTGAGGCCGAGGCCGTGGCGGGCCAGGCGTTCGGGATCGAGCTGGATCTGCAGCTGGCGGCGGCCGCCGCCGAAGACGTTGACGTCGGCCACCCCGGGCACCGCCAGCAGGCGGGGCACCAGGGTCCAGTCCACGAAATCGCGCAGCGTCAGGCGGTCGGCGCCGGTCAGGCCCAGGGTCAGCACCGTGGCCGAGGACGAAGACAGGGGCACCACCTGGGGCGGCTGGATGCCGGCAGGCAGGCGGGCGGCGATCGTGGCGAGGCGTTCGCTCACCTGCTGGCGGGCACGGTAGAGATCGACGTCGTCCTCGAACACGGCGGTGATCACCGACAGGCCGGCGATGGATTCGGAGCGCAGCTGACGCAGGCCGGCCAGCCCGCCAAGGGCGTTTTCCAGCAGCTGGGTCAGGCGCTGCTCCACCTGGGTGGCGGTCAGCCCCGGGGCTTCGGTCTGGATCACCACCTGCCTGGGGGCGAATTCCGGGAAGATGTCGAGCCCGGCCTGGGACAGACGCCAGCCGCCGTAAGCCAAAAGCAGCAGACACAGGCCGAGGATGGGGCCGCGCAGCCGGATGGCGGCATCGATCAGGCGGGCCAGCATTCAGTCGTCGTCCTCTTCGGGCACCAGGGCGCGCAGTTCCTGGGCCAGCAGCCACTGGGCGCCGCGGATCACCACGGCCTCGCCCGGCGCCAGCCCGGTTTCGACCCACCAGCGCCCGCCGCGGCGCCGGCCCCGGAGCGGGCGGCGCCGGAAGCTTTCCCCGTCGATGCGGACGTAGAACCAGGGCCTTCCCCCCTGCCAGACCACGGCGCTGTCCGGGAGTGGAATGGCCGGCCGGCCCTGGCCTGCGGCCGCCGTGAAGCGCAGTCCGATGGGCAGGGGAAGGTCGGCGCGGTGCAGACTGGCCCTTTGGCCGCTGCGGGAATCGACGCGGGGGTCGGGGGACAGCAGCGGCAGGGGGACGGTTCTGCCGTTATGCCGGAAGCGGGCTGCGTCCGCCGCCGGCGTCAGGCGCACCAGGGTCAGTTGCCGGTGGGCGAGGCGTTGCAGCTCGGGGGCGTCGCGCACGACCCAGCCGCTCAGCACCTCGCCCCACGCCAGGCGGAGCTGGCGCTGCTGCTGCGCCTGGGCCAGTTCCAGTCTGGCTAGTTCCGCCCGGGCCGCCTGCCAGTCGAGTGCGGCCTGTTCGCGCTCGCGGCGTCTGACGCTGTCTCGCAGTCGGTTCAGGCGCTGGCGGCGCCGCTCTAGAATGTCCACCCGGCTGCGGGCGGCGGCGATGGCCTGCTGCCGCTGGCGCCAGGCGATGGCGGCCTCGAGCAGCGGCGCCGGATCCAGCACTTCGGCCCACGCGGTGGCGGCCGGCGCCGGTTCGGGCCTGGGCGCAGGTTCGATGATCAGGGCCGCGAGGGCCTGGGCGGCGGCTTCGATGCGGACGCCGGGGCCCGCGTCGGCCTCGTCTTCCTCCCTGCCAAAGGCGGCAGCGGGCAGCAGGGCGGTGAGGAGCAACAGCGAACAGGGCAGGCGCATGCGCGGCTTCAGCGGTCGGAAAGCCGCTCAATGTACTGCAGGGCGGCCACTTTCCGCAAGGCTGCGGTACAATGGCGGCTTTGCCTAAAGCGTCCAGCAAAGGAGCAGAAGAGATGAGCCGCATTCCCGAGGAGCTGCGCTATTCACCGACCCATCAGTGGGCCCGCCGCGAGGCCGACGGCACCGTCACCGTGGGTATCACCGACCACGCCCAGGCAGAGCTGGGGGACATCGTCTATGTGGAGCTGCCCAAAGCAGGTGCCCAAGTGAAGGCCGGCCAGCCGTGCATGGTGATCGAATCGGTCAAGGCCGCTTCCGACGTGCATGCCCCGGTTTCCGGCGAGATCGTGGCGGTCAATGAAGCGGTGGCCGAGCACCCGGAGCGGCTCAACGAGGATCCCTACTCGGCCTGGCTGTTCCGCGTCCGGCCTTCCGATCCGGCCGAGTGGGACAGGTTGCTCGATGCCGAGGCTTACCGTCGCCTGCTCGGGGAGGGCTGATGGGCCAGCCGGGACTGAAAGGCATTCCCCGCCTGATCGCCGCCTTTGGCAATTCGGTGGCGGGGATGAAGGTGTGCTGGCGCAAGGAAGAGGCCTTCCGGCAGGAGGTCATCGTCTCCCTGCTGGCGCTGCCGTTGGGATTATGGCTGGGGGAGACGGCGGTGGAGCGGGTGCTGCTGATCGCCAGCGTCTGGCAGATCGCCATCTTCGAAACCCTCAATTCGGCGGTGGAGGCGGTGGTGGACCGCATCGGCACCGAATTCCACCCCCTGTCCGGCTACGCCAAGGACATCGCTTCGGCCAGCGTGCTGCTGGCCATTTTTCTCGCCCTGCTGGTGTGGGGTTTGATCGGATACGACCGTTTTTTCCAAGGGTAAAGCAATGAGCGCGCTGATTACCGGTTCCATGGCTTACGACACCATCATGGTGTTTCACGACTATTTCAAGAATCACATCCTGCCGGACCAGGTCCACATCCTGAACGTTTCCTTTCTGGTGCCGGATTTGCGGCGGGAGTTCGGCGGTTGCGCCGGCAACATCGCCTACAATCTGAAGCTGCTGGGCAAGGAGCCGTTGCCGATGGCCACCGTGGGCCAGGATTTCGGCCCCTACCGGGAATGGCTGGAGCTCTGCGGCATCGACCAGCGCTATCTGCGCGAAGTGGAAGGGACCTACACCGCCCAGGCCTACATCACCACCGACCTGGACGACAACCAGATCACCGCCTTCCATCCCGGGGCCATGTCCCACGCCCATCTCAACCAGGTGCCCACCGATGCCGGCATCGAAATCGGCATCGTCGCCCCCGACGGTCGCGACGGCATGATTCAGCACGCCGAGCAGTTCCACGAGGCAGGCATTCCCTTCATCTTCGATCCGGGCCAGGGGACACCCATGTTCGAAGGCGACGAGCTGCTCCGCTTCATCGAACTGGCCACCTGGGCCATCTTCAACGATTACGAAGCCAAGCTGGTACAGGAGAAGACCCGGCTGACCCCGGAACTGATCTCCGACGACGTCGATGCAGTGGTGGTCACCAAGGGAGCCGAGGGCTCGGTGGTCTACATCGACCGCCGGCCGATCCGCATCCCCCCCGCACGGGTGGAGAAGGTGGTCGATCCCACCGGTTGCGGCGACGCCTACCGGGCCGGGGTGCTCTTCGGGCTGCTGGAGAATTACGACTGGGAAACCATCGGCGCCATCGCTTCCCTGATGGGGGCGATCAAGGTGGAACACGCCGGCACCCAGAACCACCGTTTCAGTCTGGACCAGTTCCGCCAGCGTTTCTACGACAACTATGGCTACCACTTCTGAGCGCCATCCCGTCGAGCGCCTGCTGGCCATCATGGCCCGGCTGCGCGATCCCGAAAGCGGCTGTCCCTGGGACCGCAGGCAGACCTTCGAATCGCTGATCCCCCATACCCTGGAGGAAGCCTACGAGGTTGCCGACGCCATCGAGCGCGGCGATTACGACGATCTGTGCGACGAGCTGGGGGATCTGCTGCTGCAGGTGGTGTTCTACGCCCGCATCGCCGAAGAACGGGGGCTGTTCGATTTCCACCAGGTGGTCGAGCGCCTGTGCGACAAGCTCGAACGCCGTCATCCCCACGTCTTTGCCGGCGTGAGATTCGCCTCCGAGGAAGAACGCAAACGGGCCTGGGAAGCGGTCAAACAGGCCGAACGCCGCGCCAAGGGCAGGGATGAGGCGGAAACCGGCGTTCTCGACGATGTCCCCGTTACGCTGCCGGCCCTGCTCCAGGCCGAAGAAATCCAGAACCGCGCCGCCCGTCAAGGTTTCGACTGGGTGGAGGCAGCGCCGGTGTTCGCCAAGGTCGAGGAGGAACTGCAGGAACTGCGCGAGGCCTGGGCCAGCGGTGACGAGGCCCATATCTGTGAGGAAGTGGGGGATCTGTTGTTCGTCGCCGTCAACCTGGCCCGTCATCTGGGGGTGCATCCGGAAACCGCCCTGCGGCAAAGCAACCGCAAGTTCGCCCGCCGTTTCCGCTACATGGAACGGCGCCTGGCCGCATCCGGACGCAAAATGACCGACGTTCCGCTGGGCGATCTCGACGCCCTCTGGGAAGAGGCCAAGGAAGGCCGTGAGGCTTAGACTGCATCACGCCCATCCCTGGGACGTGACGCCCCGGGAAGCCATCGCCATCCAGCAGCGGCTGCGTCGTTTCGTCCGGCTGGAGGACGATCTCCCAGAGCCGGTGGAGACCGTCGCCGGCATCGATGTGGGATTCAAGAACGAAAACCGAATCACGCGCGCGGCGGTGGCGGTGCTGGACTTTCCGTCGTTGCAGTTACTCGCCCACAGCAGCGCCGAGACGCCCACGGCGTTTCCCTACATTCCCGGCCTGCTGTCCTTCCGGGAGATCCCCGCGGTGCTCCGGGCCCTGGAAAAGCTGCCACGTCTTCCGGAATTGCTGCTGTGCGACGGTCAGGGCATCGCCCACCCCCGCCGTTTCGGCATTGCCAGCCATTTGGGGGTGTTGCTGGATCATCCCACTATCGGCGTCGGCAAGACCCGGTTGATCGGCAGTCACGGCCCCGTGCCCGACGAGAAGGGCGCCTGGGTGCCGCTGGAGGACAACGGCGAGATCATCGGCGCCGTGGTCCGTACCCGCAAGGGGGTCAAGCCGCTCTACATCTCCCCGGGTCATCGGCTTTCCATCGAATCGGCGGTGCGCTGGGTGCTGGCCTGCACGACCCGCTACAAACTGCCGGAAACCACCCGTTGGGCCCATCGCCTGGCTTCCGTGGTTCAGGAAATTTGAACATTGTGCCAAAGCGCCAAACAGGATAAAATTCAAAGCTTCAAAAGCGCCCGTAGCTCAGCTGGATAGAGCGCAGGCCTCCGGAGCCTGAGGTCAGAGGTTCGAATCCTCTCGGGCGCGCCATAAATTCAATGACTTACAAAAAAGCCGGCGCTTGCCGGTTTTTTTGTGCCCATGTGGTCGGCCGCAAGCCCGACACGTAAGGGCCGTTTTCCGCCCCAGGAGATTCAAACCATGACCAGGCACAAATAGCCCCCCTCAGCTATGCCGACAAGGCCGAAAAGCTCACCCAGCCCGATCCGAAGTTGGTGTTCTTTTGCGACAGAACCTATCTCGACAATGGCGTGATCGCACCTTAAAGAACAGTCTGACCCGGCTCAATACAACCGGTGACGGAACAGCCACGCCGCCAGCGCCAGGGTTGCCACGCTGATGACCGCCATGGGCCAGAACTGGGGCCAGAGCAGGGAAAGGGATGGGTCGGCCAGAAAGGTGGTGCGGACGATGACGAGGAAGTAGCGCATCGGATCGAGGAGGGTGATGCGCTGGACCATTTCCGGCATGTTCTCGATGGGGGTGGCGAAACCTGACAGGATCACCGCCGGGACGATGAACAGAAACGCCCCCATCAGGCCCTGCTGCTGGGTCACCGCCAGGGAGGAGATCATCAGGCCGACGCCGATGGCCGCCAGCAGATAGACCGCCAGGCCGGCATACAGCAGCCACAGGGCGCCGCGGAAGGGGACCTCGAACCAGTACACTGCCGCGACCAGGATCAGGCTGCCTTCGAGGAGGCCGATGACGAAGGGCGGCACCGTCTTGCCGATCAGAATCTCGAAGGGGGTCAGGGGCGTGACCAGAAGCTGGTCGAAGGTGCCCTGTTCCCGTTCGCGGGCCACGGTCAGGGCGGTGGTCACCATGGCCACCACCAGGGTCAGCAGGGCGAAGATGCCGGGGACGATGAACCAGCGGCTCTGCAGGTTTTCGTTGAACCAGGCGCGGGTCACCAGCCGCGCCGGCGGATTTAGGTCCAGGCGTTCGATGGTGAAATCCGCCAGAATGGTGCGCAGATAGCCGAGGGTGATGAGGGCGGTGTTGGAATTGCGCCCGTCGATGATTACCTGCAGCGGTGGGCTCTGACCGCGGGCGAAGCGTGCGCTGAAGTAGGGCCCGAAATGGAGCACAAACAGCACCCCGCGCCGGTCGACCAAGGGGGCGATTTGAGCGTCATGGTCGATCCGGGCGACCTCCTCGAACACCGGCGAGCCCCGCAGCCGCGCCAGCACCTGCTGCGACCGTTCCCCTTTGTCCTCGTCATAGACCGCGTAGGGAATGTGGTTGAGGTCGAAGGTGGCCGCGTAACCGAACACCAGCAGCTGCACCAGGGGCGAGACGATGACCACGAAGCGGCTGCGCTTGTCCTTCAGCAGGGTCAAAAATTCCTTGACGATCAGATGCCAGATCCGTTGCAGCATCGTTCACTCCAGACGTTTGCGCGACAATTGCCGGGTCCGGCCCAGAAAGAAGGCCGCCATCAGCACCAGGGCCGCCAGATTGGGCCAGAGCACCGGCCAGATGTCCCCGGCCAAAAACACCGTCTGCAGGATGGCGACATAGTAGCGGGCCGGAATCAGCCAGGTGAGCCACTGGATCGCCGTCGGCATGCTGCCGATCTCGAAGATGAGGCCGGAGAGGATGAACGCCGGCAGGAAGGCGGTGATGATGGCGATCTGGCCGGCGACGAACTGGTTTTTGGCCACGGTGGAAATCAGCAGTCCCATCCCCAGGGCCACCAGCAGAAACAGCGACGAGCCCAGCCACAGAAGCCAGAACGAGCCGCGCAGCGGCACCTGGAACAGCCACACCGCCATCGCCACCGCCAGCAGCAGCCCGCCGGTGCCGAGAAGGAAATAAGTCCCGATCTTGCCCAGGAGGATCTCCCCCATGGTGACCGGCGTGGACATCAGCGCCTCCATGGTGCCCCGTTCCCATTCCCGGGCGATGACCATGGAGGTGAGCAGGGCGCCGATCAGGGTCATGATGACCGCGATCAGGCCGGGAACGAGGAAATTGCGGCTTTCCACCTCGGGGTTGTACCAGATGCGCTGCTGCAGGTCGATCGCCGGCGCCGGGGGCAGGCGTTCTTCCAGGGCCCGGCGCTGGAGCCACTGCAGCCACACCCCGGTGACGTAGCCCTGCACCAGGCGGGCGGTGTTGGCGTCGATACCGTTGACGATGAGCTGGATCGGGGCGCCGCCCGTCTTCAGCCGGCGCAGAAAGTCGCTCTGCAGATAGACGATGCCTTTGATGTCCCCCTCGACCAGCAGCCGCTCGGCGCCGGCCATGTCCGCCATCGGCACCGGCACGAAATACCCGGAGCGGTAAAAGCCGCTGAAGAGGCTTTGGGTTTCGGGGCTGGGGCGCTCGGCGATGAGCGCCAGCGGCACCCGTTTGGCGTCGAGGGAAACCCCGTAGCCGAACAGCAGCAGCAGGATCACCGGCAGCACGAAGGCGATGGCGATGCTGGACGGATCGCGCACCACCTGGATGAATTCCTTGCGGATGAGGGCGGGGAGACGGCGGTTCATGGGTGGTGCTCGATCAATTGGATGAAAGCCTCTTCCAGAGTCGCCGCATCGGTCTGGCGGCGAATCACCTCCGGCGAGCCTGAAGCCAGGATCTCCCCGGCCTGCATGATGACCAGACGGTCGCAGTATTCGGCCTCTTCCATGAAATGGGTGGTTACCAGCACCGTCACCCCCTGTTCGGCCAGGGTGTTGATGCGCAGCCAGAACTCCCGCCGCGCCAGGGGGGCGACCCCGGACGTGGGTTCGTCGAGAAACAGGATGTCCGGTTCGTGCAGCAGGGTGCAGGCCATGGCCAGGCGCTGCTTGTAGCCCAGGGGCAGGTCGATGGCGCGCTGGCGGCGCCACGGGACCAGTTCGAAAGTTTCAAGGGCCCAGTCGATGCGCTCGCGTTTGCAGCGACTGCCCAGACCGTAGGCGCCGGCGAAGAAGCTGAGGTTTTCCCCCACGCTCAGCTGGCCGTAGAGGGAGAATTTCTGCGCCATGTAGCCGAAGCGGGCGCGGGCCCGGGCTGGGGCGTGGCGCATGTCGAATCCCGCCACCCTGGCCTCCCCCTCGCTCACCGGCAAAAGGCCGCACAGCATGCGGAAGGTGGTGGTCTTGCCGGCGCCGTTGGCCCCCAGAAGGCCGAATACCTCGCCGCGGTAAACCTCGAAGGAGATGCCCTTGACGGCATAGAAATCGCCAAAGCGGCGTTTGAGATTGCGGACGCGGATGACCGCCTCGCGCTTTCCCGTCTTCAGCTGCCGCGACAGGGTCACCTCGCTGACCGTGATCCGTTCTCCGGCTTCGAGCAGACGGACGATGAAGGCGTCCTCCAGCCTGGGGGCGACGGCCTCGACGGTGGTGTGAAGATCGTCCAGCCGGGGCGGCTGCGGCGTTCGGGTTACCAGCCGCACCCAGTCCCCCTGGATGACGGCGTCGGCGATCTCCGGCCGCTGCAGCAGCTGTTGTTGCAGGCGGCGTTTGGACAGGTTGGGGGTGCGGGCCCGATAGACCCGTCCCCGCATCGGTTCGATGAAATGGCGCGGCGGGGCCTGTCCCAGCTTGCGGCCGCGGTGGAGCAGGATGACTTCCTGGCAGCGTTCGGCCTCGTCCAGATAGGCGGTCGAGAGGAGCACCGTCAGTCCCTGCTCGCGCACCTGGGTATAGAGAATCTGCCACAGTTCACGGCGGGAGACCGGATCGACGCCGACGGTGGGTTCGTCCAGCAGCAGCAGCCGGGGGCGGCCCACCAGCACGCAGGCCAGCCCCAGCTTCTGCTTCATGCCGCCGGAAAGCCGTCCCGCCAGCCGGGCGGTGAATGGGGACAGCCCGGTCATGTGCAGCAGTTGGGCGTAGCGCTGCGGGCGTTCCGGCAGGGGAACGCTGTGGAGGTCGGCGTACAGATCCAGGTTTTCCTGCACCGTCAGGTCCTCGTAGAGGCCGAAACGCTGGGGCATGTAGCCGAGCTGGACCTGGACCCGGGCGGCATCGGTCACCACGTCGGTGCCGATCACCACGATCCGCCCCCCGTCGGGCGCCAGCAGGCCGGCGATCAGCCGCATCAGGGTGGTCTTGCCGGCACCGTCGGGACCGATCAGGCCGGTGACGGCGCCGGCCCGGACGGTGGCGCCGAAACCGTCGAGGGCGGTGACGTCCGGGGGAAAGGTCTTGCGGACCGCCTCGATCCGGAGGGCCGGCTCAGGCGGGCGGGTCGCCATCTTGGGGCTGTGGCTGCCGGCAGGGGATCGGCTTGCGGGCGTCGGGAGTCTGGGGCAGAGGAATGCGCACGGTCACCGGCATTCCCAGACGCAGTTCCCCTTCCGGATTGCAGGCGAACACCCGCACCTGATAGACCAGATGGGTGCGCAGCTTCTCGGTCTGGACCGTTTTGGGGGTGAACTCGGCGCTGGGGGAGATGTAGCCCACCCAGCCGGGATAACGCTTGTCCGGGAAACTGTCGGTGGTGATTTCGGCCCGCATCCCCAATTTCAGTTTGCCCAGATCGGGCTCGTCCACGTAGACCCGGGCCCACAGGGGATCGGTCAGGGCGAGGGTGTAGACCGGGCGCTGGGGACTGGCCAGGTCGCCGGGTTCGAGGATGCGGTCGCGGACGATGCCGGCGGCGGGGGCGTAGAGGCTGGCATTGCGCAGATTATGTTTGGCCAGGGCCAGCTGCGCCTGGAGCGATTTGAGGCGGGCTCTGGCGGCGGCCTTGTCTTCCCGCCGCGGTCCCTCGATGGCCAGGCTCAGGTTCTGTTCCGCCGCCCGGCGGCGGGCGCTGGCCGCCTCGGCTTTGGCCTTGGCGTTGTCCACTTCCTCCGGGGAGACGAGCTTGCGCGGCAGCAGTTTTTTCAGCCGCCGGTAGGTGATCCAGGCGTCCTGTTCCAGCGCCTTGGCTTCGGCGAGCTGGGCGCGGGCGCGCTCGATCTCCTGGGGACGGCTGCCGTTTTCCAGTTTTTCCACCACCGCCTTTTGGGTCGCGACCTCGGCTTCGAGGCGGGCCACCTCGGCCTGGAACGGCTCCAGGTCGAGCTGGGCCATGAGCTGGCCGGGACGGACCCGGTCGCCCTCCCACAGCAGCACCTTGGTCAGGCGCTCGCTGCCGTTGACCGCCAGGTCGATCTGGCGCAGGGCAATGTTGCCGTACAGGGTCAGCCCGCCATCGGCTTCTTCGCTTCCATCGTGCCGGTACCAGGCGTAGGCGCTGAGGCCCAGCAGGATGGCAAGCGATACCAGGATTTTAGTTTTCCGGCTCATGGGGGGGATCGAGCCAGTGGTTGAGGGCGTGGATATCGGCCGGGGTCAGGGTGCCGGCGAGGCGCTTGAGGCGCAGCCTGGCCAGGACGTAGTCGAGGCGGGCGTTGGCGTAGTCGCGCTCGGCGGCATAGAGCCCCTGGACGGTGTTGAGTACATCGACGATATTGCGGGTGCCGACCTCGTAACCGGCCCGGGTCGCCTCCAGGGAGGCCCGGGCGGAGGCCACCGCCAGTTTTCCGGCCTCGATGCGGGCGATGCTGGTCATGAGATTGATGTACTCGGCGCGGGTGGCCTGCTGCACGGTGCGTTGGGTGCCGAGCCAGTTTTCCCGGCTGCGTTCGAACTCGGCCCGGGCCTGGCGGCGGGCGGCGCTGATGCCGCCGCCGGCGAACAGCGGCATGGCCAGGTCCAGGCTGACATCGCCCACGCGGTTGTCGATCTCGAACGCAGAATTGAGATCCTGTTTCATGTTGTTCTGCTCCGCGTCGGTGTGGCTGTGGCCGTAACCGGCGCTGGCGACGATCTTGGGCAGGTGTTCGGCGGCGGCGGCGCGGGCACCCTGGCGGGCGGCTTCCTTCTCCAGGGCGGCGGCCTTGAGGTCGTAGTTGTTCTGCAGGGCGAAGCGAACCCAGGCGTCGCGGTCGGCCGGATCGGGCGGTTCCACCGGATAGTCGGCCTTCAGGTCCCAGAGCGGGCCGTGATAGCGGCCGGTCAGCACGGTGAGTTTCTCCATCGCCACGCTGACCGCCCCTTCGTCCGCCAGACGGGTGGCGACCGCCAGGTTGTAGCCGGCCTCGGCCTCGCGCACGTCGGTGATGGCGGCCAAGCCGACTTCGAAACGCTCCTTGGCCAGATCCAGCTGGCGCTTGGTCGCCGCCTCCCGCGCCTTGGAGGCGGCCAGATTGGCGCGGGCCCGCAGCACCGCGACGTAGGCTTCCACCACCCGCAGGATCAGCGCCTGCTGCTCGGCGGTGAAGCGCACCTTGGCCTGGCGCGTCAGGTCCTGTCCCCGGCGGAAACGGAACCAGGCGGTCAGGTCGAAGATCGGCTGGACCAGCTGCAGGCGCCAGTTGTGGGTGACGGAATTGGTCTTGGTGTTGCTGGGAATGAGCAGAGAGCCCGCTGGAAACTGGCCCAGGTTCTCCTTGCGGGTGAAATTGAAGCCCAGCTTGCTCTCCACCTTCGGCAGCAGCTCCGCCAGCCCCAGCTTTTCCGCCTCCAGCCCGGCCTTGAGACTGGCGCGGGCGGCGCGGATGGTGGGATCGTTTTGCAGTGCCAGGCGGTAGACGTCGAGCAGGTTGTCGGCGTGGACGGGGAGGGAGAGGATGAGCATCAGGAGAAACCAGTGGCGCATGAGGGCTTCCTTGTGTATTAGCGACAGCTAAAGCTGATGATCATCGCAAATCGCCACGGTCTTGGCAAACGCCCGCTGGAGGAGAGCGGGCATTTTACCAGTGTCGGGAATGTTTGTGACTGTTGCCCCGAGGCGACGGCCTGAAATTCCGGGGAAACGGTATTTCAGCGCCAAGGGCAGGAAAACTGTCGCTTTTGGGTGACGAACGGCGAAAGGTGACAAACGGATCGTCAGAGTTGGTTCGGTAATTGCTTATATGCTGCTGAAGGATCCAAAAACAAGGGAGCGATATCCATGACCATTAAAAATGGTTAAAAATTATAAGTCCTGGTTCCGCCGGCTGCCGGTTCTGCTGGCGGTCTTGTGTCTGGCCGCCCCGGCCTGGGGCGGCCAGACGATGACGACAGACGCGATCACAAAGAAAGACACGAGAAATCCGAGAAACTGAGCCTGAAGATCGACAAGGCCGAGTACAAAGCCGAGAAGCACCGCCTGGAGGTCAAGGCCAAGCTGCGTCATGGTGGGGACCGGCGTTACCGGATCGAGCTCTACGATGCCGTCACCGGGGCGTTGTTGGCCTCGCGCAGCAGCGACGACGATTCGGTCAAATTCAAACTCAGGGACCTGAGTGGCGGTGAGGTACCCTGTGCCGTCGAAGCGCGGGTGGACGGCCTCACGGCCCGCCGTGACGTCCGCCATGCGCCGGAGCATTGCAGCAGCGGCGGTGGTGGCACCCCGCCACCACCGCCGACGGCCAATCTGCCGCCCGAATGCCAGATCGTCGCCCCTGCGGCCGATCCGGTGCAGATCGGTCTGGGACGGACGGTGGATTTCGCCGGCAGCGCCAGCGATCCCGAGGGCGGCCCGCTGAGCTACGAGTGGGATTTCAGCGGCGGTGCCGACGCCCGTCCAACGGTGCCAGATCCGGCCCCGGTCACCTTCGACCGTCCCGGCCGCTTCCAGGTCCATTTCCATGTCACCGACGACCACGGCAACCGCTGTGACGCCACCCACACGGTGATCGTCGGCAACCCGCCGCCCACCACCGCCATGGTGCCGCAGCAGCCGGCGCCGGGCGAGCCGGGTTCCGGCGACGGCAACCACGTGGTGCTGCCGGCCAACGACCTGGGAATGCACTGCGCCGACCTGAGTTCCTATCCCTTCAGCGTGCTGCCGCCATTCAACACCGTCAACGCCCACGCCCTGCGCCGCGGCAGCGAGCCTCAGCTGCTCGACGATGCGGTGGTGGAACTGCGCTACTCGGCTGCTTCCAATCCCAACGACCCGGTGGGGCCGGACTCGATCAACTCCACCAGCCAGAACTATCCGGTGGGGGCCAGCGCCGATGCTGCCCAGATCGTCAAGAGCGACTTCTGGGATTCGGTCGGCCCCAACGGGGAAACCAACGCCGAGCTGCTGTTTGGGCTGCCGCCCGGCCTAGTCCATCCGGACGAGGGGCTACCGGTACACCACAACACCGACCACGGCCGCTACATGCCCGGCATCAGCGTCCCCTACCAAGCCAAAGATCCCCAGGCGTTCAGCGCCTTCGTGGCGGAGCACGGCTGGTTCACTGCCGAGGGCATTCCCATGACCCCGGTGGACGACCAAGGCCGTTTCAATTCCTATCCGCTGCTGCGGGTGCAGGCGCTGGACAAGGCCAGCGGCAAGGTGCTGGCCACCACCGACGTGGTCACCCCGGTGTCCTACGAGGTGGACTGCGTGGCCTACGATCCCGACGATCCGGCCGCCACGCCACTGCCGCCGGTAACGTCGCGCTTCGCCGAGAATCCCGGCACCCTGTACCGCGACAGCCACGGCCACGGCGGACTGGGCTGCGAAAGCTGCCACGGCAGCCCGCACGCCATCTGGCCCAACCGCAACCCCAACGCCAACGACAACGTGACCGCGATGCAGCTTCAGGGACACAGGGGCACCCTGCTGGAATGCACCGTCTGCCACACCGAAGGCAGCTTCCCCAAGGGCACCCTGGACGGTCCCCACGGCATGCATCCGGTCAACGATCCGGCGTGGATCAGCAGGCACGGGGATTTCTTCGAGCACGCCAAAGGCGATCCCTGCGCCGCCTGCCACGGTGCCGACCACCTGGGCACCCGGCTGGCCAAGACCCCGGTGGACCGGGTGCTCAAAGACCGCGAGGGCAAGGTGCTGGCGACCCTCAAAGCCGGCGACCAGGTGGCCTGCAATCTGTGCCATAGCCTGGAGAAAAGCTTCGACAAGTGATCGTCAAGCGGGATTGCGGCACCCGTCATCGGGTGCCGCTTTTTTTATGGTGTGCCAGGGATCGCCTTAGCCTTAGCGTCGGTCCGCTGCCATCGAGTGGAGCTGGAACGCCCAGGCCACAAGTTCTGTCGCGATGCATCTCTTGACTTTTTCTGAGTTCCTTCCAATAATTCGCACTCGATACCAAACAACGAGGAGGATGGCAAAATGAAAAAAACCGCGTTACTGCTACTCGGTCTGCTGTCCGCCGGTGCCGCAACGGCGGCGGAAAACCAGGTCCGCTATCCGCAAGGGTTCCGCAGCTGGTATCACGTCAAGTCGATGGTGATCATGCCCGGCCACCCCCTGGCCAATCCCTTCGGCGGCATCCATCACGTCTATGCCAATTACAAGGCTCTGCAGGGGCTCAAGACCGGCAGGTACCCCAAAGGCGCCGTGTTCGTCTTCGACCTGTGGGACTATGCCGAGGACAACCACGCTTTGGTGGAGAAACAGCGCAAGCTCATCGGCGTCATGGAGCACGATGACCAGCGTTTCGCCGCCACCGGCGGCTGGGGCTTTGAGGGCTTCGGCGGGGGCAAGCCGAACAAGCGTCTGGTGACCGACGGCGGCAAGGGCTGCTTCGAGTGCCACCAGGCACGCGAGGACCATCGGTACGTGTTCAGCGAGCTGCGCGACTGAAAGCATCGAGGTTCGGCGGTCACCCCCAGACGGGTGTGGCCGCTTTCTGTTACCGAGGGTCACGGTGGACGATACCCTGCAGCATCAGGTAGCCGAGTTTCTGCGCCGCTGGTCTGGTCTTCGTGTCTTTTGCACCCAGGACGGGTGGATCGACAATGACACCCTGAGGTTCGAGATTCAGGGTGGCGGTCAAGACGAAGTCATCGTGGCAGTGACCTTCGAGGAGGTTCTTGTGGAAGGATCCGGCTGCGTTGCCGGGCGCGAACCCTGCTTCGGCAGGCTGCGCCTGAAGCTGGATGCGGATGGCTCGGTGCGCTCGGCCGAAGACTGGTAAGCTTACCTGCCCTCCCGAAGCGGGCAGAAACGGCAGGCGCCGCCGCCGCGGACCATGCATTCGCGCTGGATCACCTTCCGATCCAGCAGCCCCTCCAGTAGCCCGGCGTCCAGGGCGCAGACCTCCGGATGGGCCTTGGCCAGATTATGATATACGCAGTTTCTGGCCGCTACCGTCTCACCCTCCAGGGTTGCCTCGTAGCCGAATTCCCCCATGATCCGGACCACCGCCTGCAGGCGCTCCGGGAGCGATAAGCCCTCCAGGCGCGGTCGCAGCGAGGCGGCGGTTTCCCGGCCCAGTTGATAGAGCAGTTTTTCCACGGCTTCGCTTCCCATCCGTTCCAACAGCTGTTGCAGCAGCAGTTTGGAAAACCAGGCGTACTGCTTGGGGAACAGGTGGATGCCCCGGTCGCTGAGGACGAAAATCTGACTGGGCCGTCCCCCGGTCTTGACCAGGGCGTGGCGGGCCACATAACCGTCCCGTTCCAGGACGGTGAGGTGCTGGTGGACCGCCGGTTTGGACACCCCCAGGGCGCGGGCCAGTTCGTCCATGGTCATGCCTGACTTGTTCTCCAGCAGCAGGTTCAGCAGCTGCTGCTGGCGTTCTCCGAAGTTGGCGAGCATGAATGTCTCCTTACCATCGTGAATCTGTCGATTATCCAAATTTCGGGTTGAGAGGCTGTTTTTTTAATTTTTTTATTGGCAAAGTTTTTCATCGCCATTTTACTAAATATGCCAGCCAAACATTGAAGGAGAGAGGTTATGCATCTGCGGATTTTAATCCTGTTACTGCTCGGACTGAGCCTGCCGGCGCAGGCGGCGGTCCACCGCATCACCCTGCGAGCGGCGCAGCTGCCTTCCGGTCAGTTGGCCTACCAGATGGTGCGCCATCAGGTGGAGGACGGCGGCCGCATCGAGGCTCTGACCGGCCGCTACGCTTCCGGGCCCACCATTCCCGGGCCGACCCTGGTGCTCACTGAGGGTGACACCGCCTACGTCACCCTGGAACACGGCATCCAGGGCTCCGACCTGCCGGTCAGTCTTCACGTCCATGGAGTGCATTACAAATTCGACAGCGACGGCACCACCAAGGTCCTCAACGGCGTCGCCGACCAGGCGGCGTTCCCGGGCAAGCCCTACACCTACGAGTGGATCGCCGCCCCGGGAACGGCCGGCACCTGGCCCTACCACGACCACGCCTTCGGCGACCCCAAGGTGGGGGCTGAGGACAAGGGGCTGTTCGGCACCCTGATCGTCAATCCCGCCAGTGGCCAGGTCGACGCCCTCATCGACGGCAAGGTCCAAAAGGTGAATCTCAAAGACATCAAGCGCGAGTTCATCCTCTGGATGCCCGAGACCACCTTCTGGGGTCAGGAGCTCAAACACATCGTCAACCGCGAGGTGCCGCTGTGGACCAACCCCACCGTCGGGGCCCGCGAGGGTGAGCTGGTCCGGTTCCATGTCATCGGCATGGGGACCGCCTTCCATACCTTCCATCTGCACGCGCACCGCTGGCTCCAGCCCGGCACCACCCACGTGGTAGACACCGTCAACATCGGCCCCATCAGTCGCGAGGCGTTCGTGGTCAAGGCCGGCGAAGGCGTGGGGGCGGGTGACAGGGCAATCGCATGAATATACCCCACGAAGATGATGGTTTAAGATTCGATGACTTGCAGCAGATTACTTGCAGATTAGAGACTTCTTCTCTGAGGAGCATGCTTTTTGTGGGAGGCACAGATGTTGGAAAAGCCCCTGGCGCTGAGCGAGGTGTTCGTATCGATTCCGGACCCGCGACAATCATCGAAGGTAACCTACGATCTGGTGGAAGTGCTGGTGGTTGTGGTGTGCGCGGTGATCTGCGGTGCGGATACGTTGGTGGAGATTGAACTTTGGGGCAAAGAGAAGCTGGATTGGCTGCGTCGATATGTGCCCTTGCCGCATGGGATTCCGTCCCACGACACCCTGGGGCGGATTTTGGCGATGATCGATCCGGAAGCGTTCGGATCGGCCTTCCAGCGCTGGGCGGTGAGCGTGGTTCCGGCATTGGAAGGTCAGGTGATCGCCATCGACGGCAAGACCAGTCGGCGCAGCCGGTCCAAGGGGCACGATCCCCTGCATCTGGTCAGTGCCTTTGCGGCTCAGTACCGGTTGGTGGTCGGTCAAGAGGCGGTGGCCGACAAATCCAACGAGAAGACGGCCATTCCCGCCCTGCTGGAGACCCTGGCCTTGAAAGGATGCGTGGTGACCCTCGATGCCATGGGGACCGATCCCAAGATGGCCAAGGCCATCCGTGACCGGGGGGCCGACTATGTACTGGCGGTCAAGGACAACCAGAAAGGTCTGGCCGAATCGATCCGGGATTTCTTCCAGGCCTTCCAGGACGCGCCGGACAAAACCCCGCATCAGCAATGCGAGACGGTCGACAGGGCGCATGGTCGCCTGGAAGTGCGCCGCTGCTATGTGTTCGACCAGCTCGACGGCCTGGACCGGCCCCAGCGCCGGCCGGATCTGGCCTGCTTTGCCGTGGTCGAGTCCGAACGCACCGTCGCCGGCAAAACCACCCGGGAACGGCGTTTCTACATCAGCAGCCTGCCGGCCGATGCCGAACGGCTGGCCTCGGCGGTGCGCCAGCATTGGGCGGTGGAGAACCCGCTTCACTGGTGTATGGATGTCGTATTCAACGATGATCAGATGCGCCTTCGAACCCGACATGCGGCTCATAACCTGGCGCTGCTCAAACAGATGGTGCTCAATCTCTTTCGCCTCGACCCCACCAAACGCCGCGGGGGCATCAAGGCAAGACGGCTCCTGGCCGCCTCCAGTGACCACTATCGGGCTCAGTTGCTTGGATGGACGTAGCGTTCATGCGATTGCCCTGCTCCCCATTGTGAATGGGGGCGGAGATGATTTATAATTGCTGCGTTTCGGGGCGTAGCGCAGTCTGGTAGCGCACCACAATGGGGTTGTGGGGGTCGCAGGTTCAAATCCTGCCGTCCCGACCAAATTTGAGAGAATCAGCAGAAAACCCGCTTCAAGGCGGGTTTTTTGTTGCCCGCGGAATCGTCAGGGCGATGCGTGGCGGTAAAGCGGCAGGGCGTCGATGCGGCGTTCGATGACCGCTAACAAGCGGCGATAGGCGGGGCTTCCGGTATGGCCGAAGCGGCGTTGGAAGTCGGTGCGGCTGAGATGATCGGGAAGCCCCTTCAGGCTGGGCAACAGACCCCGTTCGCTGTCGAGACGGAGCAGTTGGCGCTGAAGATAGCCGGGGCTGGTGACGGCGAGTCGTCCGAAACGGGTGCCCGCCATGTCGGCGGCGAGGTCGCTGAAGCTGAAGCCGCTTCCGGTGTCGAAGTCGGACAGTTCCTTGTAGAGACCCAAATAACGGGCCAGTCCGGCGCCGCCACTGGCGCTGACGGCGGCGGCGGTGACGAAATGCTGTGCCAGGTCGTGGCGTCCCTGTAACGTCAGGCGGGGATAACGCAGTTCCCCCCGGGGTTTGAGGGCGAACAGGCGGGCCGGATCGTATTTGTTGGTGTAGACGGCGAGAATCTGCAACAAGGCCCGGTGTTCGGCGGCGGCAGTCGCCGTCATGGTGTATCGGCGCGCATGGGCGAACAACAGCCGCAACGGCGTCAGGAGCGATGCGCCGTGTTTCTGCCAGTGCCGGTCCCAGCGCCACAGCCGGTCGTAGTATTTTTGCAGCAGGCGGGTATCGGCGGCCATCAGGGAGAGCGGATTGTCGCTTGCGGGGGGAGGCGCGGATACCCGGGTTTCCCGCAGCGGCAGGACGGCTTCCACCAGCGCGGCCGGTAAGGACACTCCTCCCACCCGGGCTTCCCTGACGTGAAGCTGGGACTGCCGCCACTCCAGGCGCAGGTCAACATTGAGATAGGGCCGGGGCAACGGGGTTTTGAGTGTGGCGATGAGATGCCGGAAGGGCGGCAGGCCGCCGATTCTCGCAGCCACGGGAAGGCCGGTGCGCCGGGACCATTCGCCCACAGCGACATCGAGGCGGTGTTGATAGGGATCGGGGCGGGCATCGCTCCTGAGACCAGAAGTCGGGACCAGCGGTTTGTCCTCGAGTAGGAACCAGGCACCCCCGAAAACGACGAGCGGGGGCAGGGTCAGACAGGCGGCGAGCCACTTGAGCAGCGCGTTCACCGGTCGATTAGATCGAACATTCAATCGGAAGCTGATTCATGGCGGGAAAGGGCGTAAAATGACCGATTTCTGTTGGAAGTCATAATAACAAGATGATAACCACGCCTGTGCATCCTTTGGAGAAAAAAGACCCCAAGGAGGAAATCCTCAAGGCCGCCCTCAAGCTGTTCACCGAAAAGGGCTACTTCAACACCTCGATCGCCGACATTCGCCAGCTGGCCGATGTCAGCACCGGCACCATCTACCATTATTTCAAAAACAAGGAGGCCATCGCCGATGCCCTCTACACGGAAGTGCTCCACAGCCTGGAGGAATCCCTCAAGGAGATCCGGCGCCTGAACAATGCGTTCGAACGTCTGCGCGCCATCCTCGAACTGTTCTTCGAGCTGACCGAAAACGAACCTGAGATCGTGCGCTTCATTGTCACGGTCCGCCACCAGGAAATCCTTTCCCAGCGTCCGCCCCTGAGCCAGTCGCCCCCGTTCAGGCTGCTGAATCGGATCATGGAAGAGGGGATCAGGGCGGGGGATCTGAGACGGATGAATCCCCAGGTGGCCACAGCGGTGTTTTACGGCACGGTCGCGCGGATGGCGCTGCTGCGGCTGGAAGGGGTGCTGGAGAAATCGCTGGAACTCTACCTGCTGGATACCTGGACCGCCATCTGGCGGGCATTGGCGCCGGCAAACGAAAAGGGAGCCTGATCGGCTCCCTGTCCGCATGCCGCTGCCGTTGCAGCTTCAGGGAAGCTCAGAGTAACCCATCAGATACTCGTCCACCGCCCGGGCGCACTGGCGGCCTTCGCGGATGGCCCACACCACCAGCGACTGGCCCCGGCGCATGTCGCCTGCGGCGAACACTTTGTCCAGGGAGGTGCGGTACTGGCGGGTGTCGGCCTTGACGTTGCCGCGGGGATCCAGTTCCACCCCCAGTTCCTGGAGCAGCCCTTCGTGAACCGGGTGGACGAAACCCATCGCCAGCAGCACCAGATCGGCGTCGAGGGTGAACTCGCTGCCGGGGATTTCCTTCATCTGCCAGCGGCCGTTCTCGTCCTGGGACCAGTCCACCTTCACCAGGTGGACCTTGCTGACCCGGCCGTCCTTTCCCTCGAAACGCTGGGTGCTGACCGCGAACAGGCGTTCGCAGCCCTCCTCCTGGGAAGTGGAGGTGCGCAGTTTGTTGGGCCAGTAGGGCCAGGTCAGCAGCTTGTTTTCCTTTTCCGGCGGTTGGGGCAGGATTTCCAGCTGCACCACCGACATCGCCCCCTGGCGGATGGAAGTGCCGATGCAGTCGGAGCCGGTGTCGCCGCCGCCGATGACCACGACCTTCTTGCCGGTGGCGAGGATTTCGGCTTCCGGCGGAATGAAATCGCCGGCGTTGCGCTTGTTCTGCTGGCGCAGGAAGTCCATGGCGAAGTGGATGCCCTGCAGTTCCCGGCCGGGCACCGGCAGGTCGCGGGGTTTTTCCGAACCGCCGGCGAGGACCACGGCGTCGAACTGGTCGAGCAGTTCCCTGCCGGAGACGTCCACGCCCACATGGGTGTTGGGACGGAAGGTCACCCCCTCGGCGCGCATCTGCGCCATACGGCGGTCGATGAGATGCTTGCTCAGTTTGAAGTCGGGGATCCCGTAGCGCAACAGACCGCCGATACGATCGTTCTTCTCGAACACCACCACCGCATGACCGGCACGGGCCAGCTGTTGGGCGCAGGCCAGTCCCGCAGGGCCGGAGCCGATGACGGCGACCCGCTTGCCGGTGCGGGCCTCGGGGATTTCCGGCTTGATCCAGCCTTCCTCCCAGGCACGGTCGACGATGGCGCATTCGATGGTCTTGATGGTGACCGGCTTGTCGTCCAGGTTCAGGGTACAGGCCGCCTCGCAGGGGGCGGGGCAGACCCGGCCGGTGAATTCCGGGAAGTTGTTGGTGCGGTGGAGTTCGCGGATCGCCTCCTGCCACTTGTCGCGGTAGACCAGGTCGTTCCAGTCCGGGATCAGGTTGTTGACTGGGCAGCCGTTGTGACAGTAGGGGATGCCGCAGTCCATGCAGCGGGCGCCCTGCTCGGCCACTTCCGGCGGCGGCAGGGGAATGACGAACTCGCGGAAATGCCGGATACGGTCGGCGACCGGCTGATAGGTCCGGTCGCGGCGCGGGATTTCCAGGAAACCGGTCGGTTTGCCCATGAAATTACCTCTTCGATTCGGGTTCGGGTGAATACGGATGCGGCCCCGGGTCGCCAGGGCCGCGAAGAACGAATCAGGCGGTCAGACGCATTTCGGCCTGTTCCTTTTCCTTCTGCAGCTGTTCCAGCGCCCGGCGGTAGTCGATCGGCATCACCTTGACGAACTTGTGGCGGTAATCGCTCCAGTTCTCCAGGATCTGCCGCGCCCGCTGGCTGTCGGTGTAGTGCAGGTGGGTGCGGATCAGGGCGTGGAGGCGCTGTTCATCGTAGCGGGTGATGTCGTGGGCGACCTTGACCCAGCCGTGGGTTTCCAGATCGCCGCCCTGGTGTTCCAGTTCCTCGATGGCCAGATCCTCCTCGAGCACCGGCTCCAGTTCCACCATCGCCAGGTTGCAGCGCTTTTCGAAGTCGCCGCGCTCGTCGAGGACGTAGGCGATGCCGCCGGACATCCCGGCGGCGAAGTTGCGGCCGGTTTCACCCAGCACCACCACGATGCCGCCGGTCATGTATTCGCAGCCGTGATCGCCGACCCCTTCCACCACGGCGATGGCGCCGGAGTTGCGCACACAGAAGCGCTCGCCGGCGATGCCGCGGAAGTAGCATTCGCCGCTGATGGCGCCGTACAGCACGGTGTTGCCGACGATGATGTTCTCTTCGGCGACGATTGGGGTCTTCTTGGGGGGATAGATGATGATGCGTCCCCCGGACAGCCCCTTGCCGACGTAGTCGTTGCCCTCGCCGTCCAGCTCCAGGGTCACGCCCTTGGCGAGCCAGGCGCCGAAGCTCTGTCCTGCGGTGCCCTTGAGCTTGATGTGGATGGTATCGTCCGCCAGCCCTTCGTGGCCGTAGCGTTTGGCCACCTCGCCCGAGAGCATGGCCCCCACCGAGCGGTCGATGTTGCGCACCGGCAGCTCGATCTGCACCGGCTTCTTTTCCTCCAGCGCTGGCTTGGCCAGCTCTATGAGGCGGTTGTCGAGGGCCTTGTCGATCTCGTGGGGCTGGGCCTCGCAGTTGTAGACCGCCACCCCGGGCTCGGCCTGCGGTTTGGCGAGGATCTTGGAGAAGTCGAGCCCCTTGGCCTTCCAGTGGTCGATGGCTTCCTCCATGTCGAGGCGGTCGGACTGGCCGATCATCTCGTCGAAGGTGCGGTAGCCCAGCTGGGCCATCAGCTGGCGCACTTCCTCGGCGACGAAGAAGAAGTAGTTGACCACGTATTCCGGTTTGCCCATAAATTTCTTGCGCAGCACCGGATCCTGGGTCGCCACCCCCACCGGACAGGTGTTGAGGTGGCACTTGCGCATCATGATGCAGCCCTCCACGATCAGCGGTGCGGTGGCGAAACCGAACTCGTCGGCCCCGAGCAGGGCGCCGATGACCACGTCGCGGCCGGTGCGCAGACCGCCGTCCACCTGGACGCAGATGCGGCCGCGCAGCTTGTTGAGCACCAGGGTCTGGTGGGTTTCGGCCAGGCCGATCTCCCACGGCAGGCCGGCATGCTTGATCGAGGTCAGGGGAGAGGCGCCGGTGCCGCCGTCGTAGCCGGAAATGGTGACGTGGTCGGCATGGGCCTTGGCGACCCCGGCGGCGACGGTGCCGACCCCAACCTCCGACACCAGCTTGACGCTGATGCGGGCCTTGGGATTGACGCACTTGAGGTCGTAGATCAGCTGCTTGAGGTCCTCGATGGAGTAGATGTCGTGGTGCGGCGGCGGCGAGATCAGCCCCACCCCCGGGGTCGAATGGCGCACCTGGGCGATGATCTTGTCCACCTTGTGGCCCGGCAGCTGGCCGCCCTCGCCGGGCTTGGCGCCCTGGGCGATCTTGATCTGGATGTCGTCGGCGTTGACCAGGTATTCGGTGGTGACGCCGAAGCGGCCGGAAGCCACCTGCTTGATCGCCGAACGCATGGAATCGCCGTTGGGCAGGGGCTTGAAGCGTTCCGGCAGCTCACCGCCCTCGCCGGTGTTGGACTTGCCGCCGATGCGGTTCATGGCGATGGCCAGGGTGGTGTGGGCCTCCCAGGAGATCGAGCCGAACGACATCGCCCCGGTGGCGAAGCGCTTGACGATCTCGCTGGCCGGCTCCACCTCCTCCAGCGGCACCGGGTCGCGGTCGAACTTGAACCGCATCAGCCCGCGCAGGGTGAACAGCCTTTCATTCTGTTCGTTGATGAGGCGGGCGTATTCGGCATAGGTCTTGGGATCGCCGGAACGGGTGGCGTGCTGCAGCTTGGCGATGGAATCGGCGGTCCAGGCGTGGGCTTCGCCGCGGATGCGGTAGGCCAGCTCGCCGCCGACGTCGAGGGAGTCGCGCAGCTCCAGCGGATCGCCGAAGGCGCGTTTGTGACGCTGCAGGGCCTCGGTGGCGATCTCCGCCAGGCCGGCCCCTTCGGTGGTGCTCACGGTGCCGGCGAAGTAGCGGTCGAGGAAGTCCTGGTTGAGCCCGACGCTGTTGAAGATCTGGGCGCCGCAATAGGACTGGTAGGTGGAGATGCCCATCTTCGACATCACCTTGAGGATGCCCTTGTCCACCGCCTTGATGTAGCGCTTGTGCGCCTCCTCCTCGCTGATGGGCTCGGGCAGGCGGTGGCGCAGGTAGGCGACGCTGTCGAGGGCCAGATAGGGGTTGATGGCCTCGGCCCCGTAACCGGCGAGCACGCAGAAATGATGCACCTCGCGGGCCTCGGCGGTTTCCACCACCAGGCCGGTTTCGGTCCTGAGCCCCTTCTCGATCAGGTGATGGTGGACCGCCGAGGTGGCCAACAGCGCCGGAATCGCCACGTGGGCGGCATCGGTATCGCGGTCCGACAGGATCAGGATGTTGTTGCCGTCGAGCACCGCCTGTTCGGCTGCCTGGCACAGGCGTTCGAGGGCCTTCTCCATGCCGGAGACGCCTTCCGCCACCGGGTAGCAGGTGCTCAGCGTGGCGGTGCGGAAGGCGCCGTGGGTGCGCGGTTCGATGTAACGGATCTTTTCCAGGTCGGCATTGGTGAGGATCGGCTGGGCGGCCTCCAGGCGCATGTGCTTGCCGCCTTCATCCAGCCCCAGCAGATTGGGACGGGGGCCGATCATGCTCACCAGCGACATCACCAGTTCCTCGCGGATCGGGTCGATGGGCGGATTGGTGACCTGGGCGAAGGCCTGCTTGAAATAGTCATAGAGCAGGCGCGAACGGTTGGAGAGCACCGCCAGCGCCGCGTCGTTGCCCATGGAACCCACCGGCTCCTGGCCGCCGACGGCCATCGGCTGGAGGAAGAACTTGATGTCCTCCTGGGTATAGCCGAAGGCCTGCATGCGGTCGAGCAGGGTCTTCTCCGCCGGCGGCATCGGCGCCACTTCCGGCGCCAGTTTTTCCAGTTTGATCTGGGTCTTGTCGAGCCATTCCTGGTAGGGGTGGCGGGCGGCCAGCTCGGCCTTGAGTTCGGCGTCGTCGATGATTCGGCCCTGCTCCAGGTCGATGAGGAGCATCTTGCCCGGCTGCAGACGCCACTTCTTAATGATTTTCTCTTCCGGTACCTTCAGCACCCCCATTTCCGAGGCCATCACCACCAGGTCGTCCTCGGTGATGAGGTAGCGGGCCGGGCGCAGGCCGTTGCGGTCCAGGGTGGCGCCGATCTGGCGGCCGTCGGTGAAGGCGATGGCCGCAGGTCCGTCCCACGGTTCCATGAGGGCGGCGTGGTATTCGTAGAAGGCGCGGCGTTTCTCGTCCATCAGCGGATTACCGGCCCAGGCCTCGGGGATCAGCAGCATCATAGCGTGGGCCAGGGAGTAGCCGCCGGCCACCAGCAGTTCCAGGGCGTTGTCGAAGCAGGCCGAGTCGGACTGGCCTTCGGCGATAAGCGGCCACAATTTGTCCAGATCCTCGCCGAGGATGTCGGACTTCATGGCGTGGCGGCGGGCTGCCATCCAGTTGATGTTGCCGCGCAGGGTGTTGATCTCGCCGTTGTGGGCGATCATGCGGAACGGCTGGGCCAGGTCCCAGGAGGGGAAGGTGTTGGTGGAGAAGCGCTGGTGTACCAGGGCCAGGGCCGACACCATGCGCTCGTCGTGGAGCTCGGGATAGAACTCGCCCACCTGGGTGGACATCAGCATTCCCTTGTAGACGATGGTGCGCGACGACAGCGAGGGAACGTAAAAGGCGGCCGGATCGTCGAGTTTCTCCGCGCGGATGCGGTTTTCCACCTGCTTGCGGATGACGAACAGCTTGCGTTCGAAGGCGTCCTGGTCCGGGCAGTTGGCGCCGCGGCCGACGAATACCTGGCGTACCACCGGCTCGACCGCCTTGACCGAATCGCCGATGGTGCGGTTGTCGGTGGGCACATCGCGCCAGCCGAGGACGGTCTGGCCTTCGGCGGTGATAGTCTCTTCCAGCAGATTTTCGCAGCGCTGGCGGTTTTCCGGCTTGCGCGGCAGGAACACCATTCCGACGCCATAATCACCCTCCGCCGGCAGGGCGATATTCAGGGCGGCGCATTCCTCGCGCAGGAAGCGATCGGGAAGCTGCAGCAGAATCCCGGCGCCGTCACCGCCTTTGGGATCGGCCCCGACCGCGCCGCGGTGGGTCAGGTTGGTGACGATTTCCAGACCTTGTTCGACAATCTCGTGGCTTTTGCGTCCCTTGATGTGAGCGACGAAACCGACGCCGCAGGCGTCGTGCTCGTTGCGGGGATCGTACAAACCCTGTTGGCGTGGTAATCCGCTATGATTCATGTTCGACCTCGTCTGGATTAAGGCGGTATCGGGCGGTTGCGTTCAAGGCTGTCGGGACAGCGGTTTCGGCCCGTCAATCCACAGAAAAGCTCTAAAGAATAGGAAAGTTGGCCAGGTTTTGCAAGATCGGTGGGAGCGGGCGGTACTGGACTGGCGCCCTGGTCATGGGCGTGGCGTTGACGGTGTTGAGCGCCTGTGGCGGCGCCCGGCCGGTGCGTCCGCCGGCGCCGCCCATCCACGGTCAGTTCTACCGGGTTCATCCCGGGGACACCTTGTATTCCATCGCCCGCCGCAGCGGCCGTGACTATCACGATCTGGCCCGCTGGAACGGCATCTCGCCGCCCTACACCATTTATCCAGGCCAGCTCCTGCGTCTCGTCCCCCGCAAAAGAGCCGTCAAGACCCGTGCCAGGCGGGATCCGAAAGTTTTTCGGAAAAAATCCAAAAAAATGCTAAAGCATCGCTGGCGCTGGCCGTTAAAGGGAGTGATCGTCAGAAACTTCGCCGCCACCGGCAGGAAAGGAATCGACATCGCTGCCCCCCCGGGAACCCCGGTCAGGGCGGCCGCCCCCGGGAAAGTGGTCTACAGCGGCAGCGGTCTGGTCGGATACGGCAAGCTGGTGATCGTCAAGCACGGGGAAACCTACTTATCGGCCTACGGAAACAATCGCCGCCTCCGCGTCAGGGAAGGACAACGGGTCAAGGCCGGCCAAGTGATCGGCGAGGTGGGCCGGGGGAGCGACGGGCGCGCCGTGCTGCATTTTGAAATTCGCAGGAACGGGAATCCGGTCGATCCGTTGCGAATGTTACCGAGACGCTAACCGCTTTCGCAGGAGGGTACGGGGATGGCACAGATGACGGGCATCGACATGGGGGAAATGATGGACACTGCGCCGGGTTGGGGCGAAGAAGCAGGGACGGCTTCCCGGGGTGGTCAGTTCGACGCCACCCAGATCTATCTCAACGAGTTGAGCCGTTCCAAATTGCTGAGCGCGGACGAGGAAAAACACTACGGCCGTCTGGCCCGCCAGGGAGACGAGGCGGCACGTCGGGTGATGATCGAAAGCAACCTGCGCCTGGTGGTCAAGATTGCCCGCCGCTATCTCAACCGCGGCCTGCCGCTGCTCGATCTGATCGAGGAAGGCAACCTGGGCCTGATCCGGGCGGTGGAGAAATTCGATCCCGAGCGCGGCTTCCGCTTTTCCACCTATGCCACCTGGTGGATCCGCCAGACCATCGAGCGGGCGCTGATGAATCAGACCCGCACCATCCGCCTGCCGATCCACATCGTCAAGGAGATGAACGTCTATCTCAAGGCCATGCGGCAGCTGTCCCAAAAGCTTGACCGAGATCCCACCGCCGAGGATGTCGCCGCCTATCTGGACAAGCCGGTCGAGGAGGTGGAGCAGATGCTCAAGCTCAACGAGCGTACCAATTCCATCGACGTTCCCTATGGAAAGGAGTCCGACAAACCGCTGCTGGACATCCTCACCGACGAAGCCGACGACGGTCCCGAAACCGAGGTGCAGGAAAGCAGCCTGCGCCAACACATGTACCGTTGGCTGCGCCAGCTGCCGGAGAAGCACCGGGAGGTGCTGCTGCGCCGCTACGGTCTGGGGGGCTACGAGATTTCCACCCTGGAGCAGGTCGCCCGGGAATTACAGGTGACCCGCGAGCGGGTGCGCCAGATTCAGATGGAGGCGGTGAAGAAGCTGCGCGAGATGCTGGAAACCGAAGGCTTTTCGGCAGACGCCATTTTTCATTGAGTCAGGTTGTTTCTTCGCCAGCTGCGGTGAACCTTGCCCGTCTGGAATCTCAGGCGGGCTTTGTTTTTTTATTGGTTTCTGTTATATTGAGCGACTACCCGCCAGCGACCGTCCCTATTCGACATCCCCGCCGGTTGTTGTAGCACACATGTAGTTCCAGATGCCTTGGCGCCTTTTTGATGAATTCAGCGCGGCGCAGTGCATCGAGCTGCCCGCCCATTCATCAAGACCCAAGGTATCATTATGTCCGAGATTTCCACTTTCGCATCCTTCGAGATCTGCCTGAAGCCGTCCTTTCCGCGGTACGCCAGGCCGGTTACGAATCCCCCACGCCGATCCAGGCCGCCACCATCCCCCACGTGCTCGAAGGCCGCGACGTCATCGCCCAGGCCCAGACCGGCACCGGCAAGACCGCCGCCTTCGCCCTGCCGCTTTTGGCCCGCATCGACATCGGCGACGCCCGCCCACAGGTGCTGGTGCTGACGCCGACCCGCGAGCTGGCCCTGCAGGTGGCTGAAGCCTTCCAGACCTACGCCGCCAATCTTCCGGAGCTGCACGTGCTGCCGATCTATGGCGGTCAGGAATACGGCCGCCAGCTGCGCGCCCTGCGCCGCGGCGTTCACGTGGTGGTCGGCACCCCGGGGCGGATCATGGACCACATGCGCCGCGGCACCCTCGATCTGTCCGCCCTCCACACCCTGGTGCTGGACGAGGCCGACGAAATGCTGCGCATGGGCTTCGTCGACGACGTGGACTGGATTCTCGAAAAGACCCCGGCCGAGCGCCAGGTGGCGCTGTTTTCCGCCACCATGCCGGCGCCGATCCGCCGCATCGCCCAGCGTCACCTGCGCGATCCGGAGGAAATCAAGATCCAGGTCAAGGTCACTACCGCCGACACCGTGCGCCAGCGCTACTGTCTGCTCCGCCCCCATGCCAAGCTCGACGCCCTGACCCGGATCCTCGAAGCCGAGGATTTCGAAGCCGTGATCCTGTTCGTGCGCACCAAGACCGCCACGGTGGAACTGGCGGAGAAACTGGCCGCCCGCGGCTACGCCGTCGCCCCCCTCAACGGGGATATCCCCCAGAACCAGCGCCAGCGCACCGTCGAGCAGCTCAAAAGCGGCTGGCTCGACATCATCGTCGCCACCGACGTGGCCGCCCGCGGCCTGGACGTGCAGCGCATCACCCACGTGATCAACTACGACGTCCCCCTCGACACCGAGTCCTACGTCCACCGCATCGGCCGCACCGGCCGCGCCGGACGCAGCGGGGACGCTATCCTGTTCGTCACCCCGCGGGAAAAGCGCCTGCTGCTGGCCATCGAACGGGCGACCCGGAAAAAGATCGAGCCCATGGAGCTTCCCACCGCGGAAACCATCAACAGCCAGCGCCTAGCCAAATTCCAGCAGCGCATCAGCGACACCCTGGCCAACCAGGACGTCGGTTTCTTCCGGGAACTGCTGCAGCAATACGAACAGGAGCACAACGTCCCCGCCCTCGACATCGCCGCCGCGCTGGCGACCCTGCTGCAGGGGGACGAGCCGCTGCTGCTGGACGAAAAGGCGCTGCGGGCCGAGCCGAATCGGGAACGCCGGCCGGCGAATGGGGAGCGCATGACCCTCAGGCGCCGCAGCCGCAGGGAGGCGGTGGAAATGGCCAGTTACCGGATTGAGGTGGGCCGTAACCACGGCGTCCGTCCCGGCAACATCATGGGCGCGATCGCCAACGAGGCCGGCCTGGACAGCCGCTTCATCGGCCGCATCAACATCCACGACGATTTCAGCACCGTGGACCTTCCCGACGGCATGCCGCGGGAAGTGCTGCGAACCCTGAAGAAAGTGTGGGTCGCCGGCCGCCCGCTGAACATTTCCAAAGCCTAGTCGCCGCCGTCCCGGCTGGACAAAGGGCCGGCGTTCCGCAGGGAGCGCCGGCCTTTTTGCGTCGGGGCGCTTGGCAAGCGCCGCCGGGGACGCCATCATAGTTTCCATGGAACGGAATCGGCATCCGCAAGCCAGGCACCTGTCGGCCGGGGTGGTTGTGGTGAGGTTCATCGACGGCCGGCCCCATTACCTCCTGCTGCGGGCCTACCGCTACTGGGATTTCCCCAAGGGCATGGTGGAGCCTGGGGAGGAGCCGCTGCAGGCGGCGGTCCGCGAGGTGGCCGAGGAGACGGGGTTGACCGGCCTGCGTTTCCGGTGGGGGAAAGTTTATTGCGAAACCCCGCCCTACGGCAAGGGCAAGGTGGCCCGTTATTACCTGGCGGAAGCCCCGGAGGGGAAGGTGACCCTGCCGGTCAGTCCGGAGCTGGGCTTTCCCGAGCATCAGGAATTCCGCTGGCTGCCCTACGGGGAGGCGCGCAAACTGCTGGTGCCGCGGCTGCAGGCGGTGCTTGACTGGGCCCATGTCATCGTCAGCGGCCCGACAGGCCGGTGACGCCATGGACCCCGCCCTGGCCGCCAAGCTGGCGCTGCTGCGGGATCCCGCCGCCTATCCCGACCGTCCCGCCCGGGTCGAGGTGGTCGAGACCCACATGGCCTGGGTGTTTCTGACCGACCGTCACGCCTACAAGCTCAAGAAACCCCTGCGCCGCCCCTATCTCGATTTCAGCACCGTGGCCGCGCGCGGATACTACTGCCGGGAGGAAGTGCGGCTCAACCGGCCGCTGGCGCCGGGGGTCTATCTCGGCGTCCTGCCCCTGACCGCGTCCGGCGGCCGCCTGGCCCTGGACGGTGACGGCGAAGTTGTGGACTGGCTGGTGTGGATGCGGCGTCTGCCGCGGCCGCTCATGCTCGACCGGCTGTTGCAGGAGAACCGGCTGGAGGGGTGGATGCTGCCGGCGTTGGCGGCGAGGATCGCCGCTTTCCACCGCCGGTGTACCCCGGTCCTTGCGGACGGGGAGGCTTGCCGGGTCCATTACCGGCGCTGGATTGACACCAACGCGCAGGCGCTGCAGCGCCTGCGGGATTTGTGGGGCGGTTGGAACTGCCGGCGTCTGCTGGAAAGACAGCGGGCCTTTCTGGAGAATCACCGCAGCCTGTTCGACCAGCGCGCCCGGAGTGGTTGCATCATCGAGGGCCACGGAGATCTGCGCCCGGAGCACGTCTGTTTCGAAACCCGCAGGCCCCTGGTCTTCGACCGGCTGGAGTTCAAGCGCGATTTCCGCCTGCTCGACCGTGCCGACGAGGCGGCCTATCTGGCGCTGGAGTGCGCCTGGCTGGGTTGTGTCCAGGCCGGTCTGGCGTTTCTGGAGCACTACCGCCGCCGCAGCGGCGATGACTGGCCCCCGTCGCTGCTGGCGTTTTATCTCGCCTATCGGGCCACCCTGCGTGGCCGCCTGCTGCTGGCCCGGGCGCGTGAGGAAGGGCAGGGGCGGTGGCTGCCGCGGGCCTGGCGCTATCTGGCGCTGGCGGCCCGTTACAGCCATCGCCTGCCGGATTAGGCGTTCAGTTCCTTGACCTTCTCCAGCATCGCCTGGGCGTGGCCTTCCGGATTGACGCCATATTCCACGTAGGCGAGGTTGCCGTTCTTGTCGATGATGAAGGTGGAGCGGAGAATGGCCATCTTCCTGACCCCCTCCTTCACCTTCTCCCGCCAGACGCCGTATTTTTCGCACAGGGTGCCGTCGGTGTCGGCGAGCAGGTCCACCTTGAGGCCGTACTTGGCGATGAAGGCCCGGTGCATGTCGCAGGGATCCTTGCTGACCCCCAGGACGACCGCGTCGTGGTTGGCGAATTCGTCCGCCAGCTGGGTGAACTCGTTGGCTTCGATGGTGCAACCGGGGGTGTCGTCCTTGGGATAGAAGTAGAGCACCACGGTTTTCTTGCCGCGGAAGTCGGCGAGGCTGACCGGCTCGCCGTTCTGATTGGGGACGGTGAAATCGGGAGCGGGTTGATTGACTTGCAGTTCCATGGGATCCTCCTCGAAAGGTTAAGTTGCGTGGCGTTCGCACACCTGGCCGTCGGCGGCGACCAGGACGGTGGTGGCGAGCTGGTGAAAGATGCCGTGTTCCATCACTCCAGGCATTTCGCTGAGCAGGGCGTCGAGGACCTCGGGCGTCGGTTCGTCACTGAAGCGGCAGTCGAGCACCATGCCTCCGGCGGAGGTGACGGCGACTCCGGCCTGATTGAGGCGCAGCTCCGCCGTCCCGCCCAGTTCACCGATCAGCCCCCGGACCGCGCGCCAGGCGAAGGGCCAGACCTCCACCGGGATGGGGAAACGCGCCCCGATCCGCCCCACCTCCTTGGATGCGTCGATCAGCACCCAGAAGCGTTCGGCGGCGCGGGCCAGCAGTTTTTCCCTGACCAGGTCCTGGCCCCGGCCCTTCAACAGGGTGAGATCCGGGGCGACCTCGTCGGCCCCGTCCACGTACACGTCCAGCCGGACGACCTGCTCGACGGCGATCTGTGGCAGGCCCAGCTGCTCGGCCTTGACGGCGCTGACCGGGGAGCTGGACACGGTGGTGATCTGCAGCCCCTCCTCGCGGTGCCGCCGGGCCAGGGCCTCGATGAACAGGTCGGCGGTCGAGCCGGTGCCGAGTCCGACCAGCATGCCGCTTTCGATCTGACGGGCCGCCTGCCGGGCGACCAGGTTCTTGTCGGACATGACGCTTCTCCTCCGAAACGGGTAATGCCGAGTATGGTACTCGGAAATAGCGGCGTCAAGGGCCGGGTTTCACCCGCCCAGCCAGTCGTTGAGCGATTCGCCCGCATGGATGCGCCGCACCACTTCGGCGAGGAAAGGGCTGGAATCGACGGTTTCCAGCCTGGCGGCCACGGCAGGATTTTCGAGCCGCCATAGGGGGACGCTGTCGCTGACCACGATCCGGTCGAGGGCGGCATCGGCCAGGATGGCGTTGGCGCTGGCGTCGAACAGGCCGTGGGCGGCCACCGCGGTCACCTGGACAGCGCCGGCCTGTTTGCAGGTGCGGGCGGCATGGATCAGGGTGCGGCCGGTGACGATCAGGTCGTCCACGATCAGCACCGTGGCGCCCTTCACGTCTCCCACCAGCCGGCCGTGTTGCAGCTCGCCGCCGCTGCGCAGCTTCTCCACGAAGGCGCTGTCGATCTCCCGTCCCAGGTTCCGTTCCAGCCGTTGGCGGAAATCCTGGGCCCGCTTGTAACCGCCGGTGTCGGGGGAAACCACCACGATGCGGGCCGCCTGCCGCAGTGGTTCGGCCACATGGGGGACAAGCAGGGCGGCGGCCGGCAGGTGTTCGGTGACGATGCGGAACGCATTCTGGAAGGCGGCCGGGTTGTGGACCTCGAGGGTGGCGACCCGGTCGGCACCGACCGCCTCCAGCATGGCGGCCAGATAGCGCAGGCTCACCGGGTCCCGGGGTTTGGTGCGGCGGTCCTTGCGGGCGTAGGCCAGATAGGGCAGCAGCAGGGTGATCTCCCGGGCCGAGGCATCATGCAGGGCGCCGCAGAACAGGGCCAGCCGCATGATCTTGTCGTTGACGTTCAGACCGGGGTCGGAATGGAGGGACGACAGCACCACGACCGGGCGGCCGCGGACGCTCTGCAGCGGCCGCAGCTTGTGCTCGCCGTCCTCGAAGCGGCGTTCCTCGTGGCAGGCCGGTTCGATTCCCAGGCGGGCGGCGATCCGTCGGCCCAGGTCGCGGGAGCCGGCAAGGGCGAACAGGCAGAGGGTGTCCATGACGCTCTCCTCGAAGGTGTTTGGCGCATTGTCGGTCATCGGGCCGGTATCGGCAACGGCGGGATTCACTACACTTCAGGTAAGACGCCGAGTTTCATCAGGAGGCCGCCATGACCGCCGAACTGCCCCCGTTTTCCCAGCTGCACATCGACGTGGCGCGTTTCGCCACCGACGACTTCAATCCCTTCCACGATCCCGGCAAGTGGCACCGGCTCCGGGACAATCCCTTCGGCAGCCCCATCGTCCTGGGCTTCCAGACCGCGACCTGGCTGGCCGAACAGGTGGAGCTTTACCGCCGCGAACACGACGATCCCGGACTGTTGGCGCAGTTGCCCGTCTGTCACTGGCAACTCAACTTTGCCGCCGCCGTCAAGCCCGGGCAGTCCTGCCGGCTGACCATCCGTCCCGGCCGTTACGACGGGACGAAAGGCGTGCTGGGCAACCGGGTGCTGCTCAAGCACGGCAGGCATCCGGTCCTGCTGGGTCAGCACGGACGTTGCCGGCAACTTGCCGAAGACGGGGAGGATGTGCCATCCGCTCTGGCCGCCCGTTCCGACCGCAGCGAGCTGGAAGGCGGATGGTTCCTCAAACGCAAGTTCATGATGACGGCCAACGCCAAGAACTTCCTCCTCGGTTGTCAGGTGCCGCCGCAACGTTATTTCGATGAACTGGAAGAGCGGGTCCGCTTTCCTTATATGTTTCCGGTCAGTTACATTTCCTGCGCCCTGCTGGAGCGGGCCCGGTGCCGGGGCCACGATTTCGAGGCCGAGCCGATGGTCTATGCCCGCCACGAGATCCAGGTCCATCTGCGGGTGGCTGAAACCCTCCGCAGCAACGCGCGCCTGCACATCCTGGTCCGGCCCGAAAGGGAGGACGATGCCGGGCAGCATTTCCAGTGCCGCGGCCTGATCGACGATACCCCCTTGTTCCGGGCCAATATCGTCCTGGTGCCCCTGGCGCGGATTGTCGCCGCCCTGCAGCGGGGATGAAGTCTGGTAAAATACCCAGTTTTTCAACCCAAGGACGAGAACCCGGTCAACCACCCCTCCCTAAAGGGAGGGGCCTTTGGGGAAACCTGAAGGCCCGGGGTTGACCAGGGAAAGCCGTAACCAATCGGCAACAAAGCAGGTAAGGCCAAAAGACCCACCCTGGGATGCTTACCTTACCCAGGCTCTGGAAGTCCCGGTTGCAGACAAGGGCCGGGTACCCAAGAAACGGATCGGGACAAAGGGCCGGCCTGCAACCTTACCGAGGGGAGACCCTGACCACCTTGCGGTGGTCGGGCGTTACCAGGCCCGTAAGGGCAGAGCCGCAAGGCCCGCCGGGTGGAAATCCCGGTACCTGTTTCGTGTTTAACAACTTGCAAGGAGGCCGCGCTTTCCTCCTTCGCCTTCCGGCGGGGGAAACCTGCGCGGGAAACAGATGAGCGTACGCACCCGTTTTGCCCCCAGCCCCACCGGTTACCTGCACATCGGCGGGGCGCGGACGGCGTTGTTCAACTGGCTGTATGCGCGCAAGCACGGCGGCGATTTCATTCTCCGCATCGAGGACACCGACCGCGAGCGCTCCACGCGCGAATCGGTCAACGTCATCCTCGAGGGGATGGCCTGGCTGGGGCTGGACTACGACGAGGGTCCGTATTATCAGACCGAGCGTTTCGACCGTTACCGCGAGGTGATCCGGCAGTTGCTCGAATCGGGCCACGCCTACTACTGCTACTGCACCAAGGAGGAGCTGGAGGCGATGCGGGCCGAGCAGATGGCGCGCAAGGAAAAGCCGCGCTACGACGGCCGTTGCCGCGAGCGCACCGAACCGCGCGAGGGGGTACAGCCGGTGATCCGCTTCAAGACCCCCAGGGAGGGGGAGGTGGTCATCGACGACCTGGTCCGCGGCCGGGTGGTGTTCCGGAACGCCGAGCTCGACGATCTCATCATCGCCCGTTCCGACGGTACCCCCACCTACAACCTGACCGTGGTGGTGGACGATCTCGACATGGGCATCACCCACGTGATCCGCGGCGACGACCACCTCAACAACACCCCGCGCCAGATCAACATCATGCGGGCCCTGGGGGCGGAGCCGCCCCGGTACGCCCACGTGCCGATGATTCTGGGGGAGGACGGGGCGCGCCTGTCCAAGCGCCACGGGGCGGTGAGCGTGCTGGAATACCGCGACCAGGGCTATCTGCCCGAAGCCCTGCTCAACTATCTGGTGCGGCTGGGATGGGCCCACGGCGACCAGGAGATCTTCTCCGTCGACGAGATGATCGAGCTGTTCGACATCCGGGACGTCAACAAATCCGCCTCCACCTTCAACCCGTCTAAGCTGTTGTGGCTCAACCACCACTACATCATGCATTCCGATCCGCTGCATGTGGCCCATCATCTGCGCTGGCACCTGGGCCACCTGGGCATCGACCCGGCCGAGGGCGGGCCCGATCCGGTGGACGTGGTGCTGGCACAGCGCGAACGCTGCAAAACCCTCAAGGAAATGGCCGAGGCCAGCGCCTTCTTCTACCGCGATTTCGACACCTACGACGAAAAGGCGGCCAGGAAACACCTCAAGCCCGAAGCCCTCGAGGTGCTGAAAGCGCTGTACCAGCGTTTCCAGGCCCTGCCGGAATGGGCGCCGGAACCGCTGCATCAGGTCGTGCTGGACACCGCCGAGGCCCTGGGCCTGAAACTGGGCAAGGTCGCCCAGCCGCTGCGGGTCGCCCTGGCCGGATGTGCGATTTCACCGCCCATCGATGTCACCCTGCATCTTCTGGGACGGGAGAAGTCCCTGGCGCGGATCGAGAAGGCGATCGCCTGGATCGAGGAAAAAAGTTCACAACAGGGCTAGACAAGCGGAAAAAAACGCCATATAATAATTATCTCTTGTGAGGGGCCATAGCTCAGCTGGGAGAGCGCTACAATGGCATTGTAGAGGTCGCCGGTTCGATCCCGGCTGGCTCCACCAACAAAATATTTGAAAATTTGTCCCCATCGTCTAGCTGGCCTAGGACACAGCCCTTTCAAGGCTGCGACACGGGTTCGAATCCCGTTGGGGACGCCAATTCAAAGCCCGCCAAGCGCGGGCTTTTTTGCGTCCGGAAAAAGCCGTATATAAGCTGCGAGGGGAGTGTCGAGCGTCAAAACTTCTGATCGATGCCCGCCTGGCGCAGAATCGCATTGGCGGTGAAGCGGGACTTGACCGTCACGGGGACGGAGAAACGTTTGCCAGTGATCGGGCTTTCCCAGATTTTGTGGCTGCCTTTCCCCTGGCGGATGAAGCGACAGCCGTGCTCGGTGAGAAGTCGGCGGACTTGCGGATCAAAACCACGCCCCATGCAGGTTCAGCCGCAGAGGGGCGCGGTTTCGATATGCTCGAAGCGCAGGCGCATGGCGCCTGGGGCGACATCGTAGCCATTGATCTCGGCCAATTCCGGGGCAATCTCCCAGGCGCGCCGGGTGAGCGATTCGAAATTGTCGGCTTCGGTCACAAGACCTAGGGCGTCGCACTCGGCGGTCCAGACACCGTTGTGCGCCGTAACCCGGATGGTGAAATCTTGGTACGCAACAGCAGGCTGGTTCATTGGCGCGAGGATAGGCCAGGCTGGCAGAATCAAAGTGGTTGTCATGAATTGGTGGAGGCGGGGGGAATCGAACCCCCGTCCGCGAATCCTCCGCCTTCGGCTCTACATGCTTAGCCGTTCTATTGATCTCACTGGCTGCTACCCGAACGGCAGGGAAGACAGCCAGCCAGTCCGGTGAGTGTTTAGCGGTTCGGCGCCGGACACGCCTCCCCGCGAGCCTGTGAGATATGACACCCGAAACCCGGACGCACAGGCACGGCTCCGGTCGGATGGCACCCTACTGGGTATTAAGCAGCGAGTGCGTAGTTGTCGTCGTTGGCAACTATAGATTTGCAGAGGATTTACGAGGTTCTGCACCTCGGCATGCACCTGAAGGTTTCGCGATCCGCGTCGAAGCCAGATCGCCCCCTCAAGCAAGTTCGTTATTATAGACCGGGCGTGCCGGAAAAAGTTGCAAAATTTTTCACCAGCGTATCCATGCCGGCACCTCAACAGCAGTCTCCGCTGGGACGCTCTTCCCCGCTGTCGAAAGGCAGGTCACCCCCGCAGCCGCCGAACAGGCCGTAGTGGCGGGAGAAATCCCCGATGAAATCGAAATGGGGGGAGAAACGGGATTCCCGCAGCATCCGGAAGGTGTTGCCGCAGACGGGAAAGACCCGGCCGGTTTCGATGTCGTGGTGCTTGTCGAGGACAAAGCGGTCGGGGTGGTGGGGCACGCTTCCCCGGTAAATCACCGCCTGGCCGTAGTCCTCGCAGGCGTCCTCGAGGCCGTCGATGCGGAACAGCCGGTAGGTGGCCGAGAAGAAACGGATGTTGCCCACCTTGGCCGCCAGCTGCGGATCGGTGACCTCGATGGGGTGGTCGCTCACCAGGCGGGCGTCGGGAAAGCCGGCGTTGCGGGCCAGGCGCAGGAAGTCGTTCCAGTACAGCGCCCCGCCCAGGCATTCCCCGTAGAGCACCGGGTCGCGGCGGACCGCCTCGGGCACCCGGCGGTCGGCATAGACGTCGGAAAAGTAGAACTCGCCGCCGGGCTTGAGCAGCCGCGCCACCCCCGCCAGCACCGCCGGTTTGTCCGGCGACAGATTGATGACGCAGTTGGAGACGATGACGTCGAAGCTCGCCGGTTCCAGATCGAGCCGGTCGAGGCGCTCGATATAGCCGTGGAGGAAGCGGACGTTGTCGAAGTCGAAAGCCTTTGCGTGCCATTGTCGGTGGCGCCGGGCCACCTGCAGTTGTTCCTCGGTCATGTCCACTCCCACGACCTCGCCCTCGGGGCCGGCCAGCTGGGCCAGGGCGTAGACGTCGCGGCCGCTGCCGCAGCCCAGATCGAGAATGCGGCAGCCTTCCAGCAGCGGCGGGCACACCAGGCCGCAGCCGTAGTAGCGCGACAGCACTTCCGGATGGATGCGGGCCAAAAGCGGCTTGAGCCATTCGGGCAGCGCCTCGGGATCGCAGCAAGCGTTGGTCTTGAGATCGCCGCTCTGGGTCAGCCGGCGGCCGTAGTAATCCTGGATGACTTCGTGCATGGGGTTCCTCCGGGTGAATGGTTTGAATCGTAGTCGGGGCGGCAGGGCGATTATTACGCCGAATCGTCGCGGCCGCACTGTTCCGGCCGGGCCACGAAGCACAGGCGGGCGAAACCGGCGTGGGCGTGGCCGCCGGTGTCGTCGCTGTCGGCGGCAACCGCCAGCAGGACCGCTTCGAAGGGCAGGTCGCCGAAGGCGCGGCGGGCATCGATGCGGACGTTCCGGGCCTCGCTGACCCAGCGCCCGGCCTTGGGGGCGCCGCTTTCCACCACGATCATCATCGCCCGCTCGGTGTAGGCGTTGGGACGCATCGTGCCGGGCGGATGGCGGTTGTCCCAGACGTAATTGAGTGCCGCATCCGGCACCGCCTTGCCGAACACCCGGCGGGCCAGGGCCAGCTTGCTGCGGGTGAACCAGTCCAGGCTTTCCGGGGGCAGGCGGAAGGCGACATAGACCCGGGCGGCGTAATCGTCGCCGGACTTGCGGCTCAGGTCGGCGCCGGCCACCGGGGTGTCGATGCGCCAGCGCCAGCACAGCACCGGCGTCTTGTCCAGGTCCACGTCGATGGGGCGGGCGAGCAGGGCCATGCCGGCCTCGGAAATCGCCTCGATGGCCATCTCCCCGTCCCAGGGACGGATGCGGTAGCGCGTCGGCGGCCGGCCCGCGAAGGTGACCACGTGCCAGGGCGGCGGTGGCGAGGCGGCCGCCTGGGTGAAGACCCCCACGTCCACCGTAGGTTCGGCCAGGGCGGCGGACAGAAAGAGCAGCATCGGCCAGGGACGTTTCATCGGCATATCCTCCAGGTGGCGGGCAGATGGCGGAGATCCCCGGGGCGGTCGATGTCGGCCAGGGGCGGCAGACAGTGGAACCGCCACCCCAGGCGGCGCAGGCGCGCGCAGGTGGTGGCGGCCACGGCATCGCCGCCCCAGGCGATGGCTTCGAACAGCGCCGGGTGGAAGCGGCTCAACCCCAGGGCCACATAACCGCCGTCCAGGGCCGGGACCAGCACCGCCTGACCTTGGTGCAGCGCGGCGGCGATCCGGCGGAGCCGCCCGCAGGTCAGCGCTGGGCAGTCGGTGCCGAGGAGGACCACGGCGCGGCCGGTATCAATATGGCGGCGGGCCGCCCGCGCCATGCGCGCCCCCAGATCGCCGTCTCCCTGAGGGGTGAGCACCAGGCCGGGCGGCAGGGCGGTCTCCTTCCAGGCCGGATGGGCCGGGTCCGGGCTGGCGCAGAGCTCGACCGGGCCGAAACCGGCCGCCAGGGCTTCAGTCAGGGTGTGGCGCAGCAGGCGCCGGGCCAGGGCCGCGGCGCCGTCCGGCCCCAGTGCCGGGATCAGGCGGGTCTTGACCCGCCCCGGCTGCGGCGCCTTGGCGAAGACGACGGGACGGACGTTCATCGGTAACGGGCAGCCAGGGTTTTCGGGTCGGCCCCCAGCCAGTAGGCCAGGCGCAGAGACCACATCAGGACAATGGTGCGCCAAACGCCGTTTTCCTCCCAGCGCCGTCCGGAAGTGAGCGCCGGGCCCGGCAGGCAGGCGGGTGGGCCGAGGCGCTTGAGACGGCGGCTCAGTTCGATGTCTTCCATCAGGGGCTGGTCCGGGAAGCCGCCGACGGCCTCGAAGGCATTGCGGCGGACGAAGATGGCCTGATCGCCGGTGGCGATGCCGGTCAGGCGCGAGCGCAGGTTCATCATCGCCGCCACCACGGCCAGCCAGGGGCTGCGGCCGGCGATGCGCACGTCGAAGCGCCCCCAGCGGCGACCGCTCCAGCGGATCTGCCCAAGGGCGCCGGCCGGCAGGCGGGTGTCGGCGTGGAGGAACAGCAGCCACTCGCCCCGAGTCGCGGCCGCCCCGGCGTTCATCTGCCGAGCCCTGCCGCGGGGAGCGTCGAGAACCCGGAAACCGCGGTGGCGGGCGTAGGCCGGACCGCCGTCACCGCTGCCGCCGTCCACCAGGAGGATTTCGGCTTCGGCGGCGAAGGCGTCCAGATGATCGAGCAGCGCCGGCAGCTGGGCACGCTCGTCGAGCATGGGGACGACGATGCTCAGCAGCTTCATGGGTTGCCCCGGCGCCAGCGGTGGTAGCGTTCCAGCCAGGGAAACACCCAGGCGGGGGCGTGGTCGCGTTTCCACTGCCCGGCGGCGAACTTGTCGGCCTCGGCCCAGGTGGGATAGGGGTGGATGGTGGCGAGAAGCTTTTCCATCCCCAGGCCGTGTTGCAGCGCCAGGGTGAACTCCATCAGCATCTCCCCGGCGCGCTCGGCGACGATCGTGGCCCCCAAGAGGCGGTCGCGCCCGGGGACGGTCAGCACCTTGACGAAACCGGTGCGCGCGCCTTCCGTGATGGCCCGGTCCAGTTCGGCCAGATCGTAACGGCTGACCTCGACCTCGATGCCTCGGGCGGCGGCCTCCTGTTCGGTCAGGCCCACGTGGGCGATTTCCGGATCGAGAAAGGTGACCCGGGGGACCGCCCGGTCGTCGACCTTGAGGCGGCGCCAGGGGCCGAACAGGGCGTTGACGGTGGCGTACCCGGCCTGATGGGCGGCGGTGTGGGTGAACTGCCACGGGCCGGCGACGTCGCCGGCGGCGTAGATGTTGGGATAGAGGGTTTCCAGATAGTCGTTGGTGGCGACGGTGCGGTGGGTGTCGATACCCAGGGTCTCCAGCCCGTAACCTTCGAGGCGGGCCGCCCGTCCCACCGCGCACAGCAGCGCGTCGAAGGCCAGTCGCTGCTCGCGGCCGTCGTGTTCGACCACGAGGAATTTGCGCCCGCCGTCGCGCTCGCAGCGGACCGCGCGATGGCCGGTCAGCACCTGCACCCCGTCCTGCGCCAGCCGCTGACGGGCCAGTTCCGAAACCTCCGGGTCCTCGCGGGGAAGCAGGCGGGGACCGCGTTCGATCTGGACCACCTCGGCCCCCAGGCGGGCCAGGGCCTGGGCCAGTTCGCAGCCGATCGGACCGCCGCCGAGGATCGCCAGCCGCCGCGGCAGGCCGCGTTCGGCCAGGGCCGACCACAGGGTGTCGGAGGTGAGGTAACCGGTTTCCTCGATGCCGGGCAGGGGCGGCACCACCGGCCGGGCGCCGGTGGCGAGGACGATGGCGCGGGTGGTCAGCCGCCGGCGGCCGCCGTCGGCGAGGGCCACCTCCACGGTCCAGGGATCGATCAGGCGGGCGTAGCCCTGCAGCACTTCCACTCCCAGGGCGGTGTAGCGTTCGGCGCTGTCGTGGGGTTCGACGGTCCCGATGCTGCGCTGGACGTAGGCCATCACCGCGGCGAAATCGACCTTGGGGTCACCGGCATCGATGCCGTAGTCGCGGGCGTGACGCTGCTGCCAGGCCACCTTGGCGCAGCGGATCAGCGCCTTGCTCGGCACGCAGCCGGTGTTGAGACAGTCGCCTCCCAGCTTGCCCGCTTCCACCAGGGTCACCCTGGCTTTGACCGCCGCCGCCAGATAGGCGCTCACTAGGCCGGCGGCACCGCCGCCGATGACCACCAGGTTGCGATCGAAGCGCCGCGGCCGGCGCCAGCCGGAATAGCGACGGCGGCGCTGCAGCCAGCGGGCGCCGAGCTTGCCCAGCCACGGCATTCCCGCCAGCAGTGCGAAGGACAGCCACAGGCCGGGGGAGGCGACATCGCTCAGATTCCGGAGTCTGGCGATCTGGGTGCCGGCGTTGACGTACACCAGCGTCCCCGGCAGCATGCTCAGCTGGCTGACCCAGAAGAAGGTGCGCACCGGCATGTGGGTCAGCCCCATCAGCAGATTGATGAGGAAGAAGGGGAACACCGGCATCAGCCGCAGCGAGGCCAGGTAGAGGATGCCGTCGCGGGCGATGCCGCGGTCGACGACCTCGAACTGGCGCGCAAAGCGCCGCCGCAGCGGTTCCCGCAGCAGATAACGGGCGGTGAGCGTGGCCAGCGTCGCTCCCAGGGTGGAGGCGAAGGACACCAGCACGGTGCCGCCGACCAGGCCGAACAGGGCCCCGGCCGCGAGGGTCAGCACCGCGGCGCCGGGCACCGACAGGGCGGTGACCAGCACGTAGAGCAGGAAGAAGCCGGTAATGAAGGCGAGCGGTTCGCGCGCCAGCCAGGCGCGTAGATCCGCCAGGCCGGCCTGCAGGGTGGCCAGATTGAGGTAGCGCCCCAGATCCAGGGTGAACCAGGCGGTCACCAGGGCGGCGAGCAGGAGGAGCAGCAAGAGCCGGGTTTTCACGTCAGCGCCCCCGTGCAGCTGCTGCCCTGGCCGGCGGCGCAGCCGTAACAGTGGTCGGCCACCCGGACCGGGCGGCCAGCGGGATCGGTGTCCAGGAGATCGCGCAGATGCCGGGGGCCGTCCGCGGCCAGCCCCAGTTGCTGGTTGAAGTCGCAGTCGTAGAGATGCCCCCGCCAGTCCACGCTGAGCAGGTGGCGGCACATGAGACGGTCCAGATTGGCCGGTTCGAAGTTGGTCTTCAGCAGCGCCAGATAGGCGTCGAACCGCCCTTTGGAGATCAGCATCGACCCGAAGCGCTGGATAGGCATGTTGGTCAGGGTCAGGAGGCGGTTGAAGACGATGCCGAAGCGCTGCGCCAGCGCCTCCCGGTAGGCCGCCTCCAGCTGCGGCTGCGGGGACGGCAGCGCGTCCCCCTGGGGGTTGTAGACCAGGTTCAGCACCAGACCGCTGCCGGGTTCCCCGTAGCCCAGGCGATTGAGGCGGCGCAGAGCGGCGATGCTCTTGGCGAAGACCCCCGCACCGCGCTGGCGCTCGACGTTCTCTTCCAGATAGCACGGCAGGGAGGCGACCACCTCGACCCGGTGGTCGGCGAGGAACTCCGCCAGATCCGCCTGGCCGGGCTCGAACAGGATGGTGAGGTTGCAGCGGTCGATGACGTGGACGCCCAGCGCCCGGGCCTGGGTGACCAGCGAGCGGAACCCCGGGTGCAGTTCCGGGGCGCCCCCGGTCAGATCAAGGGTTTCGATCCCGCGGGCGGCCAGGACTTCGGAGATCAGCGCCAGGGTGTCGGCATCCATCATCTCCCGGCGATGGGGGCCGGCGTTGACGTGGCAGTGCAGGCAGGTCTGGTTGCAGCGGTAGCCGAGGTTGACCTGCAGGGTGGTCAGGCGCCGGCGTTCGACAGGGGGAAAGTCGCCGGGGAGCAGACGGGGCAGGGTCGGATGCATGGAAGCACCTTGTTTGTCGTGAACGTTATGGCATTGGTCGGGCGGGGGCGGCGATTATTACAGCGTCAATGACTTTTCGGGAGCGGGGCAGGAAGGGGCTGCCGGACCGAAATTCGTCCGTAAATTTAGGCTCGGAGCGGCCTTTCATGCCTGTCGCTCGTCTTCTTTGACGTAAGCGCGGCTGATGCGGCGCAGGATTTCCAGATGGCGCCGGTAGCGGCGGCAGCCGCGGCACATCAGGGTGTGGAATCTCAGGGCCAGCCGCTCTTTCAGGGTCAGCGGGCGGTCGAGACCTTCCGAGGCCAGACGGGCGGCTTGTTCACAGTTCAGCATGGCGGCCTCCGGGGGCGAACCAGTGGTTTTCCAGACAGGCCTGCAGGCGCAGGCGGGCGCGGTGAAGCAGGACGTTGAGATTGGTGGCGCTGATGTTCAACGTGGCACAGATGGCCTTGGTCTCCAGGCCGATGAATTCGCGCATCATGAAGACCTGGGCCTGGCGTGGCGGCAGGCGTTCGAGGCAGGTTTCGAACACCCGCCAGAACTGGGCGTCATTCAGCGCCTGCGCCGGATCGCCCCAATCCCAGGGCCGGGCCTCGGGGCGCCAGTGGCCGCGGTCGTCGAACCAATGTCGTTCGTCGTCCTCGTCCTCCGTGAGTATCGCCTCCCGATAGCGCTGGCGCAGGGCATCGGCGATCTTGTGGCGGAGGATGGCGAACACCCAGGTCTTGAATGCCGCCCGTCCCTGGAAACGGTCGGCATTCTTGAGCGCCCCGGCCAGCGCTTCCTGCACCGTGTCTTCCGCCAGGGTCGGGTCGGACAGCTGCAGGGTGGCAAAGCGCAGCATCTGCCCGCGCAGGGACGCGATGAAGTCAGGATCGGCGAGGGGATCGGGGGCGTGAGCCATGGAGAATCCGGTGCGGTCGCATCAGGCAGAGCATATGATAACCTTGGCCGCGCCGTTGCCGAAGCTGCCATACGGTTCGGTGCGGGCGGAGAACAGCCAGCGGGCGAACATGCCGCCCCAGCCGCAATCGGGATAGCGGCGGCCCCAGTCCTTGAAGGCCGCAACCGGGTCGCGGTCATGGAGCAGGCTGTCGGCGACCGCCACCGTCAGCACGGTATCGTCGGTGAAATGGGCGTCGGGATGGAAGAGCGGCGCGAAATCCCTGGATTTGCAGGGCGCGAACTCGTAAACGGAACCAATGATGTCTCCCGCGATGGCGCCGATCATGGCTTACCTGGGCCTTCATCCTCCGAAGTTGAAAGCTGAAAAGCTCACTGTTGATTTGCGAACCAGGAGGGCAAAGGCCTTTAGATCACCCTATTACCCACATCTCTCGCCCCTGTAGTAAGATATTGATTTCTTTGGATAGGCGTTGACATGAGCTGGGCTGAACAAGAATTTTTTCCCTGGCGCTGGGCGATGCCCGCCTGAACCGGCGGCTGTGCCGGGTGATAGAAGCGATGGCAAACGATCCGATGGCGAGCGTTCCCAACGTTTGCGGGGGTGGCTGGGCGGAGACCAAGGCGGCCTACCGGCTGCTGGACAATGCCAGGCTGGATTTTCGGGAGGTGTTGCGGGCCCACAGTGTGCCGACCCTGGAACGGATCCGGCAGCAGTCGCGGGTGCTGTGCCTGCAGGACACCACCGAGCTGGATTATTCCGGGCGGCCGTCGATGGCGGGGTTGGGACGGCTGAATTACGAGCAGCGTCAGGGGTTGTACCTGCATCCGACGCTGGTGATCAGTGAGGCGGGCGTGGCCCTGGGGGTGACCGACTGCTGGCACTGGGCGCGTTTGCCCAAGGGGGAACCGGACCTGGCCGAAAGCCTGCGTTGGGTGGAAGGTTATGAGCGGGTGGCCGAGATGGCCGCCCTGGCGCCCGAGACCCGGCTGGTGTATGTCGCCGACCGCGAAGGTGACCTTCGGGCCCTGATCGACCGGGCCGAACAGCTGGGCTTTGCCGCCGATTACCTGATCCGGGTACGACACGACCGCAAGCTCAACGACCCTCTCGATGGCAAACTGCGGGCCGCGGTCGAAGCCCAGCCGGTGTTGGGGACGATCGCCTTTGACCTGCCGGCCGGCGGCAACCGCCCGGCCCGGCAGGTCACACAAACAATCCGGCTCGCCCGGGTCGAACTGAAGACCCGCAGCGGCCCGGGTCCCCAAGTCACCGTCATCCTGGCCCGGGAAGAGGCGCCCCCCGAAGGCCAGGAAGCGGTTGAATGGTGCCTGATCACCAACGAAGAAATCACCACCCTGGAACAGGCCAGAGCGCGCATCGAATGGTACCGCAAACGCTGGTGGATCGAGGTCTACTTCCGCATCCTCAAAAGCGGCTGCCGCATCGAAGCCCTGCAACTTCGCACCCGGGAACGCCTGGAACGGGCCCTGGTGCTGTATCTGATCGTCGCCTGGCGCATCCTGATGCTGATGACGCTCGGGCGGGAACATCCCGAGTGGTGCTGTGAAGTGGTGTTCTCTGTCGAAGAATGGCAGACCGCCTGGGCCATCCACCATCGCACCCCGCCGCCCGCGACGCCGCCGGATTTGGGCACCATCGTCCGCATTGTGGCCGGCTTTGGCGGCTGGCTGGGGCGCAAGAACGATCCCCCACCCGGCCCCAAAGCCCTGTGGCAGGGCATGACCAAACTGAGCGCCTACGTGGAGGCCGTGACCGCCATCCGGGCGGCCGAGATCAAGTTCCCTCAGAGAAAACGGATAAGACATTGATTCCTATAGAAGGGGGAAGATGTGGGTAATAGGGTGGCCTTGTCCTGGGCCATGTCGCGCAGGCCTTCGGGGGCCTGGTAGTCGGCCAGGATCGCGGCTCTGGGATCGGTGGCGTTCCGGTAGGGCTCCTGGGGCTCGCGCACGGCGTCGCCCAAAAGGTCGGAGACGGTCACGCCCAGGGCCCTGGCGATCTTGAGGAGATTTTCCGGGGTGCCGACCACATCGCCGCGTTCCAGTTTGGAGATGCAGGACTGGTCGATGCCGGTTGCACGGGCCAGCTCTTGCTGGGTGATGTTGTTGGCGCGCCGGAGGGCACGGATGCGCTTGCCGTAGTCCGTTTCAATTTGTGAGATAGCTGGAGCTGGCGACAGGATTCGAACCTGCGACCGGCGAATTACAAATCCGCTGCTCTACCAACTGAGCTACGCCAGCGCGGCAGTTGGATTCTACCCGGCAGGGAATTTGACTGGCAAATGTTTTTTGTATCCGTCATCATTGTTGCATTTGGATGATAGCAGAAGGAGACGGCGTTGCAGGCGAAGAATCCTTGGATGAAGCGGGTAGAGCTGATCTTCGAGGCCGCCCTGTGGCGCACCCGCCTGGTGGTGCTGGTAGCCGTGCTTGCCAGTCTGGTGACGGCGTTTGCGGTTCTTTACGTGGCGACGGTCGATGCATGGATTCTGGTTTCGGAATTGGCCCATTATGCCGATCCGGATCTGACGCCTGAGGTGCGGCAGGTGCTTCGGGCCCAGTCCATCGCCCATGTGGTGGAGGTGATCGACGGTTATCTGCTGGCGACAGTGTTGCTGATATTCTCACTGGGGCTGTACGAGCTGTTCATCAGCACGCTGGAGGAGGCCCGCCGCAGCGACGCCTTTGCCAAGGTGCTGGTCATCCGCAATCTGGACGACCTGAAAAGCCGCCTTGGGAAGGTGATTTTGATGATCCTCATCGTCAAGTTCTTCGAGCGGGGCATCAGCATGAAATTCGACGGGCCTTTGGATCTGCTGGCGTTTGCGGGCGGCATTGCGCTGGTAGGGTTCGCCCTATTTCTGTCCCATTCGGCGATTTATCACCTGACCGGCAAAGACGGCCAGGTGGACTGATCGCCGCTTTCAGTGATCCAGACCCGGGTGCCGGGTTCGATCCGGTCGTACAGTTCCTGGACATCGGCGTTGCGCATCCGGATACAGCCGCAGGAACCGGGCCGGCCGTCGATCAGGTGGTCGGGGCTGCCGTGGATGTAGATATAGCGGCGGAAGGTGTCCCGCTCCCCTAGGCGGTTGAAGCCGGGTTCCAGACCGCAGAGCCAGAGGATGCGGCTCAGGATCCAGTCACGCTTTGGATACCGTTGTGCCAGCTGGGGGGAATAGATTTCACCGGTAAAACGCCGTCCCACCAGAACGGCGTAGCGGGGCAGTCCGGTTCCGATCTTGGCGCGCACGTAATGCCAGCCCCGGGGGGTGCAGCCGCTGCCGATCCGCTCGCCGCAGCCGTTGCGGGCGGTCGAAACCGGATATTCCCGAATCTTTATACCGTTATCTAGCAAAAACAACCGCTGCCGTGGAATGCTGACGATGATCCAACGGGTCATGGCGTCAGCAGGGCGATGGATTCGACATGGGCGGTGTGGGGGAACATGTCCATGATCCCGGCGCGGATCAGCCTGAAGCCGTGCTCGTGTACCAGCCGGCCCACGTCGCGGGCGAGCGTGGCAGGGTTGCAGGAAACGTAAACCACCTGCTTGGGACGCCAGCGGGGCAGCCACGCCATCAGTTCGAGGGCGCCGCTGCGGGCCGGATCCAGGAGAATCTTGTCGTAACGCGCCCCGGCCCAGGGCTGGTCCTCCAAGGGCTGGGTGAGGTCGCAGACGTGAAATTCCACGTTGTCGATGCCGTTGGCCCGGGCGTTGTAGCGCCCCATCTCCACCTCCCGGGCGTTGCCTTCCACGCCGACGATACGCCCACCGCGGCGCGCGAGCGGCAGGGTGAAATTGCCGAGGCCGCAGAACAGGTCCAGGAGGGTTTCGTCCGTTTGGGGGGCCAGCATTTCCAGAACTCGGGCGATCATCTTGCGGTTGATGTCGGCGTTCACCTGGGTGAAGCCCAGCGGGCCGAACCAGAGGGTGACGTCCTCCGGCAGGAAATAACAGGGCAGCGGGGGATCCTCAGGGTAGAGTGGCTGGAGTGATTCCGGTCCCTTGGGCTGAAGATAGACGTCGAAATCGTAGCGGCGGCCGAAATCGCTCAGCCGCTGGCGGTCTGCCGCGCTCGGCGGCTGCAGCACCCGGAATACCAGGGCGCTGCGGTTGTCGCCGATAGCGACCTCGATCTGGGGCAGCTGCTCGCGGATGCTCAAGGTGTCGATCAATCCCGCCAGGTCCTGCAGCCGTTCCCCGACCTGGGGGTGCAGGGTGAGGCAGGATTCGATTTCGGCCATTTTGCCGCTGCCGCGCTCGCGGAACCCCACCAGCACCTTGTCCTTGTTGCGGACATAGCGGACGCCGAGGCGGGCTTTGCGCCGATAGCCCCACACCGGGCCGGTCAAAGGCGGCCAGCATTCGAAGTCGTCTATCCCGCCGATGCGGCGCAGTTGCTCGGCCAGCAGTGCGTCTTTGGCCCGGATCTGCGCGGCGTGGTCCAGGTGCTGCAAACTGCAGCCGCCACACCGGCCAAAAGCGCCGCAGGCCGGGGCGACCCTTTCCGGGACGGACTTGAGCACTTCGACGACCTGGCCGCTGCCGTGATCGCGGCGCAGCTCGGTGTAGCGAAAACGGACGGTTTCCCCCGGCAATGCCCCGATGATGAAGATGGCCTTGCCGTCCACGTAGGCGATGCCACGGCCGTCGTGGGTCAGTTTTTCGACGGTGGCCAAGGCCGGCTCGGTCGGCAGCGGCCTGCGTCGGCGTCGTCCCATGGGCTATTTCCGCACCCAGCGGCCGTTGGCAAGCTGGACCTGCCAGCCCGGTTTGGCGTTGGCGATCCAGCGTTTGGCGAAGGTGGCCTGGATGTCATCGGCCCATTCGGGATGGCCGTTGGCGCGGGCAATGGCCCGATACAGAGCGAGCCGGTCCCGGTTTTCCGCCGCCACCAGGCGCTCGACGATGGCCCGTTCCTTGAGCGGGATCTGGGTCTTGTTGACCACCGCCACCAGGCCGTTGTTGGCATAGCCGATCCAACCCCGGTCGAGATAGGATTTCAGTTTGGGGAAACGGCGTTTCATCGAGGCGCGGATGGCCCGGATTTCCGGACTGTCGATGTCCAGGTCCGCGGCCGCTTGGACGCTTCCGACGCCGAGAAGGGCCCACAGATCGATGCGTACCTGCCAATGGGGCAGGGCCGATTGCGGCGGGTTTTCCTTTTCCGTCCCTTCCTGGATCTCCTTGATGATCCGGTCGGCGGCCTTTTCCGCTGCGGCGGCCGGAAAGTAGATGTTGATAGTGACGCAGGCGGCGATGCCAAGCATCAGCAACAGCGGAATCAGCGGGGTGAGTGTTTTTTTCATCGGATGACGGGTCCTTGGACTTGGGTGATGCGTTTGAGCCGGGCGATCAGCGTCGGCCAGTCGATGCGGCGATTATAGCCGATCACGTCGATACGCGGCAGGTAGCTCCCCTGGACGATGTAGAACCCCTGCGGCGCAGCGGCGATGCCCCGCAGCTCGCAGACGTTGTAGCGCAGGCGGCAGCCCAGTCCCAGCCGCCGGTAGTGGAATTCGTCGAACAGGCGTAGGACCAGCCGTGACAGCACCCCGACCGCACTGCCGCCTCCCAAGGTGGTGAGATTCTCCACCGCCTTCTGGCTGATGCGCTTGCGGGACCGGTCATCGCCGGGGGTGCCGAACCAGGCATCGAAGGCCACGGGACGCCAGTTTTCCAGCTGGAGGTCCTTGACGTAGCCTTCCAGTCGTCCGGTGATGCGGCCGAAGGAGAAATGCCCGGTCACCTGTTCCAGGTCCAGATCGTGGAGATAGATGTCGGCCCGAAGGCGGGGCAGGGCGCCGAACAGATCGGTGACGACGAGATTTTCCACCACGATCCGGCCGTCGAAGACTTCGATGACCAGCCGGCCGTCCACCTTGAGGGTATGGCGGCGGTGATCGTAAGTCACCTTGGGGATATGGCCGTCGAGGGTTCCCGCAAGCGGCGGCAGCCCCAGCACCCGGGTCAGCACTTCCAGGGAAATTCCTTTCAGGTCGCCGGCGAAGCGCAGCCTGGGCGTTCGGGTCAGATCCAGTATCTCCAGCTCGCGGATGCGCAGCCGGCCGTCGAGCACCGGGATCGTCGCCGGGCGGAGCAAACGGATGTCGTCATCGACCAGACGCAGCAGGAACCCGGCGGCGCCGAATGGAATGGCGTAAAGGTGGCCGGCATGCCAGGCCAGCCGGGAAGTGGGAAAGGCCTGGGCGCCGGCATCGAGGCTGCGTTGCCAGTACAGCTCAGCCTGCAACCGGTTCAGGCCAAGGCGGCGCTGGCGGTCGTCCAGGGTCAGCCGCTCCAGCGCCAGGCGGGCCCGGCGCGGGCCGTTCCGCCAGCGGACCTGACCCCGGGCCCACCCCGTGACTACGGTCAGACCCTCCCAGTTTCCGCCTTCCAGCAGCGGTTTGAGGTAATTGTCGAACAGGGCCGGGAGCCGGCTGTGAAAGGTCAGATCGCCCCGCGTGTTTATACCGTTATCTGGGGTGTATTTGAATACCGAACCACCCAACACCCAGATACCGGTCTGGCGAAGGCGAAAATCCTGCAGCAGCAGTGACCGGGAACGAGGACGCCAGCGCCACTGACCGGAAAAGCGGAAGGGGTGGGCGGCGAAATTCCAATAAAAGGGCAGCCACAGGCCTTCCCCCTGATCGAGCTGTAAATCGAGAGTGCCGTGCCAGTCAGCGTGCTTCCGGGATGCCTGCAGCCTCATGCGCAACCCCACCTGATCCAGCACCCGGGCATAGTCGCTGTCATGAAAATGAAGCGAGCCGCCTGTCAACTTCGCCTGCCAGTATTGGGCTTCAGCGCGGCCCCGTCCGCTCGCCTGCAGGTGCAGGTTCCCTCCCAGGTCCTCGATTCCCTGCAGTGACGGGGGCAGCAGGGGGCGCAGCCAGGCAAGCGCCAGGGGCTGGCGGCCCTGAAGATCAAGGCGCCAGTCGCTTTCCCGCTGTGACCATCGCAGCCGCCATTTCCCCCGGGCGAAGCGAAGCGGATCGAGCTGCAGCTGCACATGAGGGTTCAGGGTCAGGCGATAGCAGGCGTTCACTGACCGGCGCAGCAGGGGGAGATCCAGGCGCAGACGGCCTTCGGGGCAGGCGAAGGATTCGGGATCGTTGCGGCCGCCGGGGCAGTCGAGCCGCAAAGCTTTCAGCATGTAAGGCGGGAAGGGGAATCGCAGCGACTCGAGGTTCAGGTGGTGGCCCCGGCTGAGCCTACCGTCGAGCCCCGAGAGGATAAAGCTCCCGTAGCGGAGCCGTTCCAGCTGCAGGCCGATCGTGGCGGCCCGCCCGCCGCCAGGGATGAACAGGAAAAGTAGGCAGGCGACAGCGAGCGGTCGAATCAGGCTGGAAACACTCCCGTGGACAGGTAGCGGTCGCCCCGGTCGCAGATGATGGTAACGATGACGGCGTTTTCCACCTGCCGGGACAGTTGCAGGGCCGCGGCAACCGCCCCGCCGGAGGAGATGCCGCAGAAGATGCCTTCCCGGGCGGCCAGTTGGCGGGTGGTTTCCTCGGCCGCTTCCTGGGAGATGTCCAGGATCCGGTCAACCCGGGAGGCGTCATAGATCTGGGGCAGGTATTCCGGAGGCCAGCGGCGGATGCCGGGAATTTTGGCGCCTTCGCCGGGCTGGACGCCGACGATCTGGACCGCCGGATTCTTTTCCTTCAAAAACCGGGAAACACCCATGATGGTGCCGGTGGTCCCCATGGCGCTGACGAAGTGCGTAATGGCGCCGAAGGTGTCGCGCCAGATTTCCGGGCCGGTGCCTTCGTAGTGGGCGCGGGGATTGTCCGGATTGGAGAACTGGTTGAGGAGTTTACCTTCGCCGCGGGCGGCCATGGCTTCGGCCAGGTCGCGGGCTTCTTCCATGCCGCCTTCCGCCGACACCAGAATGATCTCGGCGCCGTAGGCCTTCATGACCGCGCGCCGCTCCACGCTCATGTTCTCGGGCATGATCAGGGTCATGCGATAGCCCTTTATGGCAGCCACCATGGCCAGGGCGATCCCAGTATTGCCGCTGGTAGCTTCGATCAGACGATCGCCGGGGCGGATCTCGCCCCGTTCCTCGGCGTGTTTGATCATGCTCAGGGCCGGGCGGTCCTTGACCGAGCCAGCGGGATTGTTGCCCTCCAGCTTGGCCAGGATGAGGTTGGAGGTTTCACCGGGCAGGCGCTGCAGGCGCACCAGAGGGGTATTGCCGATACAGGCTTCGATGGTGGGGAAGCGGCTGGGGTCGATGGTGGTCATGTGTGGCTCAGTTTCCAAAAAGTTCGACGATCCGGCTGAGGATCACGATCAGGCCCACAGCGCCGATCATGCGCCAGGTCTGTCGGTTGATGGCGATGTAGATCTGTTTGATTTCGGTGTGAATGTTCTTGATTTCCGTATCGATTTGTTCGAAGCGCTTGTCCACCTGCTCGAAACGCCGCTCGACCTGCTCGAAGCGCTTGTCCACCTGTTCAAAACGCTGATCGAAATGGCGAAAGCGTTCCTCGGTCAGGGTGAACTGTTTGGCCATCAGTTCGCGCTGGTGTTTCAGCTCCTCTTCCAGGCGCACCAGGCGTTCGCGCAGCTCCACGTCCATCGGTGGCAGTTGCGCCACACGGGCCTGCTGGCGGGCGATGGCCGCCTCGATCATTTCTTCGATGCGCTGCAGGTCTTCTTCGGCCAGAGCCATGGTCAGATTAAGGAAGGTAATTGTGTCAGATCGGGATAAAGTATACCATTCATGCCCCTTCCCGCCGTCACCGATCCAAACCATGTCCCAGACAGAACTCTTGTCCCCCGCCGGCACGTTGCGGCACATGCGCTATGCCTTCGCTTACGGCGCCGATGCGGTTTACGCCGGTCTTCCGCGTTACAGCCTCAGGGTGCGCAACAACGATTTCACCCTGGCCAATCTCGAAACGGGGATCGCCGAGGCCCACGCCCAGGGCAGGAAATTCTACCTGGCCGCCAACGTGCTGCCCCACAACAGCAAGGTCAAGACCTTCATCAAAGACTTTGCCCCCATCGTCGCGGCCGGACCCGACGCCCTCATCATGGCCGATCCGGGGCTGATCCTGCAGGTCCGGGAAACCTGGCCCGAGATGCCGATTCACCTCTCGGTGCAGGCCAACACCATGAACTATGCGGCGGTGCGTTTCTGGCAGCGGTTGGGGATCGAACGCATCATTCTGTCGCGGGAACTGTCCCTGGACGAGATTGCTGAGATCCGCCAGCAGTGTCCTGATGTCGAACTGGAAGTGTTCGTCCACGGCGCGCTGTGCATCGCCTATTCCGGGCGTTGTCTGCTGTCCGGCTACTTCAACCGCCGCGATCCCAACCAGGGCACCTGCACCAACGCCTGCCGCTGGGAGTACCGGGTCAGGCCCGCCGAGGCGGGCGGGGTGGAGCGCCATCCGGCGGCCGACCGAACCTACCTGCTCGAGGATCCCGGCCGCCCCGGTGAATACATGCCGATCCTGGAGGACGAACACGGCACCTACATTCTCAACTCCAAGGATCTGCGCGCGGTGGAGCACGTCCACAAATTGGTGGCGCTGGGAATCGACTGCCTCAAGATTGAGGGCCGGACCAAATCCCACTACTACGTTGCCCGCACCGCCCAGGTCTATCGCCAGGCGATCGAAGATGCCCTTGCCGGCCGCCCGTTCGATGCCCGTCTCCTCGGCGTGCTCGAAAATCTTTCCAACCGCGGTTATACCGACGGCTTCTATCAGCGCCACCACAGCCACGAATACCAGAACTATCTCCAGGGGGCTTCCCGCAGCCACCGCCAGCAGTTCGTCGGCGAGGTGGAGGATTACGATCCTGCCAGCGGCAAGGCCCAGGTTCTGATCAAGAACAAGCTGCGTCGGGGCGACCGCATCGAATGGATTTCCCCCGCCGGCAACCGCGGCATGACAGTGGACTATTTAGAGGACCTGGAGGGGAATGCCCTGGAGGAATCCCCCGGCGGCGGCTGGCGGGTCCGGCTGCCGGTTCCCGAAGCCGGGCGTTACGATCTGGTGGCGCGTTATCTGGAAGACGCTTCCTGAAACTGCGACTGGATCGACAGTCTTCATGCCCGGCTGGTCTGTCACCGCGATATCGACTATGCTTGAAAGGTGGCAACCGAGATTCAGGGGAAGACGATGGCCGGATACGCAGATTCTCCCGTGGAGGCTGCGTTTTTTCTCGATCGCTGGTTGCGCCTGCAACCGGTGGATCAGCTCGATTCCGCTACCGCCTGGTCCTTCCTGACCCGGGAAATTCACCGCGATCCCCGGCGACTGGTGCTGCACCTGGCCCGAATCCGTGCCGCGGTGGGACTGGATGCGGAGGCGCTTTATGCCGCTCTGGTGGATCTGGTGCTAACCCTGGAAGGGCGGGGCCGCGGCTTGCAGCGGCGCATGATCCGGGGCGCGGGAAAATGGCTGAAAGCGGAGCGCCGGCAGATGCTGGAACGCTATCTTGCCGGCCGTCTGCCGCTGCAGTCCCTGCCGCTTTCCCCGCGTTCCGTCCTCCAGGCCGGCGCTGTCGGTATGCTGCAGATGACCGCAGCCACCAAGCCGGCAGCGGTGCCAGTCGATCTCATCGAAGCCGCCCGGTCCTGTCTGGCACTGGGTCAGCTGGATCAGGCGCGGGAGTTGTTCGAGCAGAGATTGTTCGAGGAACCGGACTGCCGGACGGCCCGTCAGGAATTGCTGGCCATCTACCGCGCCCTCGATGACCGGGAAAACTTCGCCCGCCTGCGCGCGCATCTCCAAAGCCACGGTTGCCTGGATCCGGACTGGGAGGCGTTCCATGCCGGGGCGCTGCCATGAAAGTGATGCTCCAGGGCACTTCCGAGCGTTTTCTACGTCTTTTGCACCATCTGCTGGTCCACGACTGCCGGCTGACGGTGGTTGAGGATCCTGCCGCTGCTGATGTCTGCCTGCTGGACTGGGACAGTCTGGGGGCGGCTGAGTTGCTCGAACGCCACCGGCGGCGCTGGCCCCGTATGCCGGTTTTGCTGTTGGCGCTGAATCCGCCGGCGCAGACGGAGCTGGCGTGGGTGCGAAAGCCTCTTCAGGTCGAACCGCTTCTGGCCGCCCTGAAACGGGTTTCCCTGCCGGCGGACGCGGCGGTGGCCGAAAAACCGCCACCTGCTCCCGTCCCCACCGCCGAACCGGTCGCGGTAAACTTCCGCCACTACGATCCGAGGCGATATCTGCAGGGACTTTTGACCCGTGCCTGCCGTCAGGCGTTGATGACGGGCATCGCGCTGCGGGTGGAAACCGGCTGGGAGCCGATTCTGGTGTTCCCCAAACCCAGGGCGATCTGGGTCGATGCCGACGACAAGAAGTTACGGGCGTTTTGCCGCCTGCCCCTGCAGCAGTTCTGCCAGCTTGCCGGGGAACCAGGCCAGGGGCCGGCCATCGTGCCCGCGCCGGAGATGCAGATAAAACGTCTTCCCGGGGCGCCCCAGCGGATGGACGCGTTCCTCTGGAAAGTCGCCTGGTGGAATGCCGGCGTCCGCCTGCCGGTTTCGATTTCTCCTGAGCAGTGCCTGCATCTGAAACGCTGGCCCAATCTGACCCGCTACTGGCATCCGCCCCAGGCGCTTCGCATCGCGGCGGCCTGGTATCGGCAGGATATGTCGCCGCTGCGTCTGGCGCGCATGGCGGGAAACCCCGAGACGGTGGCCAGTTTCATCAGCGCCGCCAGTGCGCTCGGCCTGGTCGAGGCAGTGGAAACGCCCCAAGCGCCCCGGCGGACGGAGCCGCAGGCGCCACCGGAGGGTTTCCTCAAGCGGATTCTGAAACGACTGCGGAAGGCGACGTGATGAAGACCGATCAGGTTTACGACAAACTGATCTTCACCGGTCCGGTCGGTGCCGGCAAGACCACCGCCATCGCCAGCATCAGCGACACGCCGCCGGTGCGTACCGATGCCTGTGCGACGGACATGACCTCGGCGCGCAAGCCGGAGACGACGGTGGCGCTGGATTACGGGGTGCTCCGCCTGGACGACGGCGGCAAGCTCCATCTCTACGGCACCCCGGGCCAGGAGCGCTTCGATTTCATGTGGGAGATACTGGTCCGGGGCGGGATCGGTCTGGTGCTGCTGCTGGACAACACCCGGACCGATCCCTTTCAGGACATGCGTTTCTTTATCCAGCGCTTCCATCCCTTCATCGACGCCACCGGCCTGGTCGTTGGCGTGACCCGGATGGATCTCAAGGCGACCCCGTCGCTGGAGGCCTATTACAATTCCCTGGAACAGCTGGGGATCAGAGCGCCGGTCCTGGAGATCGATGCCCGCCGCCGGACGGATGTGGTGCTGTTGGTGCAGGCGCTGCTGTTCCACCTGAATCCGGGCGTCCTCATGGAGGAATCCGATGCATGAGAAAGAGACTCCCTATGCGCTGCCCACCCCGACCGGCGCCTACTATGCCGTGTCCGTCGCAGCAAGCGATCCGCCCCGCACGCTGTTGCGCCTGCTACTGAGCCAGACCGAATCCCCCCGTCTATCCCCGGAGAAACTGCCGCGGGGGTGCGACCGGGAATGCTTCGAGCGCGTCCAACAGATGGGCTGGCTGCAGTGGCTGGCCGAACCGTTGAGCGTCATGGACCAGCCGTTGGAGATGATTCTGCCACAGCTGTTGGCCCCGCTGAGCGACGGCGGCAAGGTGCTGTTGGCGGACGCGCAGGGATTTTACATCGGTTCCAGCGGCTTCCCCCATGAAACCGCAGAGGAGCTGGCGGCGCTGAGCGCCGATTTCCTGGGTCTGAAGCAGCGTTACCGGGGGGTGCTGCAGGGTAACCTGCATCTGAATACGGAAGCCTGGGGGGTCGTGGATGCCGGCGGCCACACCCGCCTGGGCGTCTGGCCGCTGCACATCGGCAAGCACGTTTTCGCCCTGGTGATGACCGGCATTCCCCATTTCAATCAGCCGGAATTCGTGCAGCTGGTCTGGACCTTGATGACCCGTTATGCCCCGGTTTCCATCGTTTTGTAGAACCCACGATCACAGAGGATACGATCATGCGTGAACAGATGTTGACCTCCATTTTGAATGAGCTGAACGGCACCTCGGCGGATATCGAAGCCTCCGGCGTCATTTCCATCGACGGTCTGATGATGGCGGCGGTATTGCCCCAGGGCATGGACGAGGACCGCGTCGGGGCCATGAGCGCGGCGATGCTGTCACTGGGGGACCGGACCGCCCAGGAACTGGCGCGCGGCGAACTGGAGCAGGTGCTTATCAAGGGGGACAAGGGCTACGTGCTCATGACCCACGCGGGACGGGAGGCAGTGCTGACCGTGCTCGCCAAACCCCAGGCCAAGCTCGGGCTGATCTTTCTCGACGTCAAGCGGGCCGCTGAGAACATCGCCCAGTTGATCTGAGGGAGTCGGAAATGTTACAGGATATGGATCCAGCCAATGTGAAGGGCGAATACCGGGAATACACGCTGGAACTATACGGCGTCGGTCCCCGCAGGGTCCTGGTCACCGATGAGGAGGTGCCTTATCCCGACGGCCGCTTGATTGTCTCCCGCGCCGATACCAATGGCATCATCACCCACGTAAACCGCTCTTTCGTGGCCATGTCCGGCTACGAGGAGGAGGAGCTGATCGGCGCGCCCCATTCCATCCTGCGCCATCCGGACATGCCGAAGGCGGCGTTTCAGGATCTGTGGGCGACGGTCCGGCGCGGTGACATCTGGCAGGGATACGTCAAAAATCTGCGCAAGGACGGGGCCTATTACTGGGTCAAGGCGACGGTCATCCCCAACATCCGGAACGGCCGGGTGGTCGGTTACACCTCGGTGCGGCGCAAGCCGGACCGGCGCAAGGTCGAGGAATGCATCGACCTGTATGCCAGAATGCGACAAGAGGAGGCGGCGGCATGAGCTATACCTTCACGGTGAGTCCCGATTTCAGTCCCGACTATATCGCCGGCTGGTTCGTCTTCAATACCTGGTTGCAGCGGATCCTGGAAACTGGATTCCATCTGGAGCTGATGGATGACTTCGACAGCCTTCACGCCGCTATTGCGCAGGACCGGATCGATCTCGTCTACGCCAATCCCTATGATGCCGCCATGCTGGTGCGGGAGAAGGGTTTCAGTGCCTTGGCCAAGCCCCGGGGCGACGCCGACGAGGCGCTGATCGCCGTGGCGGCGGAAAGCGGGGTGCAGGCGGTGGAGGATCTGCCGGAGGGGGCACGGATTGCCACCACGGACAACCCGGACGTCCATCTGATGGGGATGATTCTGCTGGAGCCGGCAGGTTTGGGGCAGGACAACACCGTGCAGGTGGAATGCGACAATTACGTGCTGGTCGCCAAGCGGCTGCTGACAGGGGAGAGCGATGCCGGCATCTTCCTCGCCAGGGCTTTCGACGAGCTGAGCCGGCCGGTGCGGGAAAGGCTGAAGGTGCTGGTCCGCAGCGATATCCAGGTCATCCATCATTATCTGATGGCAGGTCCCAGGATCGCCGAGCTGCATGCGAAGTTGCAAGATGCGCTGGTGAGCATGGGGGAGACGCCGAGGACGGCCCGGATTCTGGAACAGCTGAAGCTGCCCGGCTGGGACCCGGTCGATCCGGAAGAGGTCGAATTCATGATCGATTTGATGGAGACGCTGAAATTCAGCCCGGCCTGATTTATACCGTCATCTTTTGTTGTCTGGCTCAACAAAACTCCACCGCCTCAAGCTTTAGTGAGTATCGCTCATAGGGGCTGAATTTTCCCGCCGGGAAAAGGTCTATGCATTAGAAAGAAACGGCACAGGGGTGTCCCGGATGGATTATTTTTGCCATCGGCGGGATTTTTGCCCTAAAATCGGTCCATTCTCCAGCCGGCAAGGGTGGCGGGATTCGGACCGAAACCGCTGTTCATGGATCAAGTGACATAGGAACCCCCTACATTATGCAGGCAAGCGAAATCTACGTACAGAATCTGGAGCGCCACCTCGCCCAGGAAAATCCCCTGTTGGTGGACGTGGCCAAGAATTTCCAGACGATCGACAAGGTCGCCAACGGCCTGGGGTTGTTGCGTTCGGACCAATCCACCGCCCGCCAGATTCCCTGGTGGCCGCTGGTGTCGGTACTCGGCCTGTTCTCTTCCGGCAAGTCCACCTTTATCAATCATTTCCTGGGACAGAAGGTGCAGCGCAGCGGGGTGCAGGCGGTGGACGACAAGTTCACCGTGCTTTGTTACAGCCCCGATCCCGAGGTCAAGACCCTGCCCGGTCTGGCCCTGGACGTCGATCCCCGCTTTCCGTTCTACCGCATCAGCCGGGAGATCGAGGAGGCGATGGAGGGCGAGGGAAAGCGCATCAACGCCTATCTGCAGCTGAAAACCTGCAACAGCGAGAACCTCAAGGGCAAGATCCTGATCGACTCGCCCGGTTTCGACGCCGATGCCCAGCGCAGCGCCACGTTGCGGATCACCAAGCACATCATCGACATTTCCGATCTGGTGCTGATCTTCTTCGACGCCCGGCGGCCGGAGCCGGGGGCGATGCGCGACACCCTGGAATACCTGGTCAAGACCTCGGTCGATCGCCACGATTCGGAGAAATTCATCTACATTCTCAACCAGATCGACGTGACCGCCCGCGAGGACAGTCTCGCCGAGGTGGTGGCGGCCTGGAAGAGCGCCCTGGCCGAGCGCGGTTTGAACGTGACCCATTTCTACACCATTTTTTCCCCGGAAGTGGAGATCAACTGCGACAACGAGTATGTCAAGCAGCGCCTGATCGCCCGGCGTGACCGTGATCTGGAGGAAATCCACCGCCGCATCAAGCAGGTGGAAGTCAAGCGCGCTTACCGGGTGCTCAGCACCCTGGACCAGACCGCCAAGGAACTGAAGGATCAGGCGATTCCGGAGCTGGTGAAAGCGCTCACCGGCTGGCGCAACTGGACCCTGCGGCTCGACACCCTGATACTGGTGGCCCTGATCGGGGCGGTGGTGTTCGCCGGCATCACCACCGGTTTCTGGTTCAATCCCTTGGCCGATGCCATTGCCTTCACCGCCGGCCTGATGATCCTGGGGATCTTTCATTGGCTGTTCTCCAGCATTTTCAAGGCGATTTACCGCCGCCGTCTGGCGCGCCGGCAAAAACAGGTGGGATTGCGCTTCAATCTGGTGCGTGCCTTCAACCAGTGCGCCAACTGGCGCCTGTTCGCCACCGGCAAGATCAAGGGCTGGAGCGACAAGGTCGGCGAGGAGCTGGAAAAGATCGTCAATCAGGCCGACATCCTGATCCAGCGCCTCAACGATCAGATGACCAACCCCTCCGGGGAGACGCCGGCGGGGAAGGAAACGGAGAAGCCGGCAGCGGCCGAAGCGGCCAAGGCCGAGCCGGTCGCCGCCGCCCCGGCTTCCTGAACCGGTCCTTCGCAAGACGCTATGAAAAGGCCGGAAGCGGTACCGCTTCCGGCCTTTTTCTTCAGGGCTCGAAGGGGGTGTTGAGGATCTTTTCCACCGGAGCGTTCTGCAGGCGGGCGTAGCGGGGCAACCCGTCTTCCGCGAACGGCGGGTAGTCCTCGCCGCGGATCAACGGCTGCAGGTAACGGCGGCAGGCATCGGTGATGCCGAAGCCGTCCGCGGTGATGAAGTCGGCCGGCATGTGCTTTTCCCGGTTGGCGATTTCTTCCAGGGGGGCGCTGCCGATCTCCCAGCGGTAAGGGTCGTCGGCGCTGCGCTCGATGGTCACCATCAGGGCGTTGCCGCCGGCGATCGCCAGTTCCACCGCCGCCCGGCCGACGGCATAGGCGTGCTCCACATCGGTGTGGGAGGCGATGTGACGCGCCGAGCGCTGCAGATAATCGGCGACCGCCCAGTGGGTGCGCAATCCCAGCTCCCCGTAGATCATCCGCGCCACCACCGGGGCCACCCCGCCGAGCTGGGTGTGGCCGAAGGCGTCGGTGTAACCGGCGTCGGCGAGAAACTTGCCGTCCGCGCGTCTGACGCCCTCGGACACCACCACCGAGCAGTAACCGTGTTTGCTGACCTCGGCTTTCACCCTTGCGAGGAAGGCGTCCTGATCGAAAGGTACCTCCGGAAACAGGATGACGATGGGAACCGGCCGTTCGGAGGTCGAGGCCATCCCGCCGGCGGCGGCGATCCAGCCGGCGTGCCGCCCCATGACCTCGAAGACGAACACCTTGGTCGAGGTGGCGCTCATGGAGGCGACGTCCATGCTCGCCTCCAGGGTGGACAGGGCGACGTATTTGGCGGCCGAGGCGTAACCGGGACAGCAATCGGTGACCGGCAGGTCGTTGTCCACGGTTTTGGGAATGTGGATGGCGCGGATGGGGAAACCCATCGCCTCGGAAAGCTGGGAGACTTTGTGGCAGGTGTCGGCGGAATCGTTGCCGCCGTTGTAGAAGAAACAACCGATGTTGTGAGCCCGGAACACCTCGATCAGGCGTTCGTACTGGGCCCGGTTCTCTTCAAGGCTCTTGAGTTTGTAGCGGCAGGAGCCGAAGGCGGCGCCTGGAGTGTGGCGCAGGGCGGCGATGGCTGCGTCGCTTTCCCGGGAAGTGTCGATCAGATCTTCGGTCAGGGCTCCGACGATCCCGTTGCGGCCGGCATAGACCTTGCCGATCTTGTCCGGGTGACGGTGGGCGGTTTCGATCACCGCGCATGCAGAGACGTTGATGACGGCGGTGACGCCGCCGGACTGGGCATAGAAAGCATTCTGCGGGGTCATGGTCAGCTCCTGGGGTTGAAGGTGGGTGGATGGGTCAGCCAGCGGCCGTCGGCATAGTACTCCAGTGGCTGGAAGCGGTGCTTGTAGGCCATTTTGTCACATTCGGCGATCCAGTAGCCCAGATACAGGTAGTCCAGCCCCATGCGCCGGGCGGCTTCGATCTCTGACAGGATGGCGTAGGTTCCAAGCCCCCGCCGGGGATGGTCCGGATCGAAGAAGGTATAGACCGCCGACAGGCCGTCGTCGAGCAGATCGACCACGGCGACGGCCAGAAGCCGGTCCCGGAGGCGGAGTTCGTAGAACAGCGTGTCGCACCAGCTGCAGATAAGAAAGTCGGTGTAGTCCTCGGGCGTCGATTCGGCCATGTCGCCGCCGGGATGACGGGCCTTCAGATAACGGAGATAGAGATCGTAATGCTCATCGCGGAATTGCGCCGGCCGGGCGATCAGTTCCAGGTCCCGGTTGCGCTGCAGGCAACGGCGCTGGCTGCGGTCGGGGCGGAAACGGTGGACCGGTATCCGTACCGAGACACAGGCTTGGCACAGGCTGCAGTGGGGCCGGTAGACCAGACGGCCGCTGCGCCGGAAACCCTTGGCCACCAGGTGGCTGTAATCGGCCATTGACAGTTCCAGCTCCGGCGCCAGGAACAGCATCCGCGCCTCACGTTGCGGCAGATAGTCGCAAGGGTGGGGGTGGCTGAGATAGATCTCCGTCGCTTCCATCACAGGCGCCACGCCTCCGGTGCGCAGGGTGCCGCGCAGTAACGCTGCAGCAGGGCGGTGAATCTGTCGCGGGGAATCTCCTCGGCCCCGAAGCGTTGCAGATGGCGGGTGTGCACCTGGCAGTCGATCAGGCGGTAATTCCAGCGGCGCAGGTGTTCGACCAGGATGACGAAAGCGACCTTGGAGGCGTTGCTTTTCCGGTAGAACATCGACTCGCCATAGAAGACCTGCCCGATCGCCACCCCGTAAAGGCCACCGACCAGCCCCCCTTCATACCAGCATTCCACCGAGTGGGCGTGTCCCTGACGATGCAGGCTGACGTAGGCGGCCCGCATCTCCGGGGTGATCCAGGTTCCCGATTCGTAGGGTCTGGGGGCCGCGCAGCCGTCGATGACCGCCTCGAAATCGCGGTCGAAACTGACCTCGAATTCCCCCTTGCGCAGCAGCTTGCGCAGGCTGCGGGACACCTTGAGACGCTCCGGAAACAGCACCAGACGGGGGTCGGGGGACCACCACAGGATCGGTTCGCCGGGGTTGTACCAGGGGAAGATCCCCTGCCGGTAGGCTTTCAGCAGCCGGGTGGGGGAGAGGTCGCCGCCGACGGCCAAAAGGCCGTTGGGTTCGCTCAGAGCCTTGGCCGGCGGCGGAAACGGCTGGCGGGGATCGTCGGGATCGAGCAGGGTCAACATGCCCGGTTAGACCGATTCCTCCAGGAATTTCTCCGCATCGAGGGCCGCCATGCAGCCGGTGCCGGCGGAGGTGACCGCCTGGCGGTAGACCGGGTCGGCCACGTCACCGGCGGCGAACACGCCGGGAATGTTGGTGGCGGTGGCGTTGCCCTGCATGTCACCGGTCCCTTTGACCCTGATATAGCCGTTGACCAGTTCCAACTGCCCCTCGAACAGCTCTGTGTTGGGATGGTGGCCGATGGCGATGAACACCCCTTTTACCGGGATTTCCCTGGTTTCCCCGCTCTGGACGTGGCGGATGCGGACGCCGGTGACGCCCTGGTCGTCGCCCAGGATCTCGTCCACCACGTGATTCCATTCGATGCTGACCTTGCCTTCCTCGACGCGCTTCAGCAAGCGGTCGACCAGGATCTTTTCCGCCCGCAGCTTGTCCCGGCGATGGATCAGGGTGACGTGGGAGCAGATGTTGGCCAGATACAGTGCCTCTTCCACGGCGGTGTTGCCGCCCCCGACCACGGCGACGGGCTCATCCTTGTAGAAGAAGCCGTCGCAGGTGGCGCAGGCCGACACCCCGCGGCCCTTGTACTTTTCCTCCGAGGGCAGCCCCAGATATTTGGCCGAAGAGCCGGTGGCGATGATGAGGGCGTCGCAGGTATAGCGGCCGGCATCGCCTTCGAGGGTGAAGGGGCGCCGGGAGAGATCGGCGCGGTGGATGTGGTCGAAGATGATCTCGGTGTTGAACTTTTCCGCATGCCGCCGCATCCGTTCCATCAGCTCGGGCCCCTGGACCCCGTCCGGTTCGCCGGGCCAGTTTTCCACGTCGGTGGTGGTCATCAGCTGTCCCCCCTGCTCCAGGCCGGTGACCAGCACCGGATTCAGGTTGGCGCGGGCCGCATAGATGGCGGCGGTGTAACCGGCCGGGCCGGAACCCAGGATCAGCAGTCGGCAGTGTTTGGCTTCGCTCATGGAAAGGGGTTCTCCTTGGTGATTATGCAGTCGGCCTAAATTGTATCGCTTTGACCGCAGCGCCGCTAAAGCTGTCTTGCCATTCATCCGTATTTCTACAACAATGAACCGTTTGTTGTAACCACGTGCTGCGCAAGATCTTGTCCCATACCAAAAATCTCTCCCTGCCTGACGATGCCGCCCGCTTCCGGCACGGCCTGCGGGAAATCCGGCTGCTGGCGTTTCTGTCTCTGGCGGTTTACCTGCTCGTCGCCTGTCTGAGCTACGATCTGGAGGATCCCGGCTGGCGCCATACGGGGACGGGGCGGCCGTTGACCAACGGCGGCGGTCCGGTCGGCGCCTGGGTGGCGGACTTCGCCTACACCCTGTTCGGGGTGATGTTCCTGCTGGTGCCGCTCCTGGTGGCCTGGTACGGCTGGGCGAGCTATCGCCGGGGCAGTTGGTGGTGGGCCGGTTCGCTGCAGGCCGCCGTCCGAACCCTGGGGTTCGTCGCCACCCTGATGGGGGGGGCGGGGCTGGCCTATCTGCACTTTCCCCGCACGGCCCTGGACCTGCCGGAAACCAGCGGCGGTCTGCTGGGGATCGGAGTCGGGGAATGGCTGCTGGGGCATTTCGGTCCCGTCGGAGCGATGCTGGCGTTGCTGGTGCTGTTCCTGGCGGGGGTCACCCTGCTCACCGGCCTGTCCTGGCTCGATCTCATGGAAACCATCGGCAAGTACGTGCTGCTGGCCTGGGAGTGGCTGTGGCTGCAAGGCAGGGCGCTTGCCGCCGCCTGGCGCCGGCGGCGGGCGGCTTCCTCCGCAGACGAAGCGCCCGTTGTCGAGGCGGCACCGGCAGCGCCCGCCCCGCCTCGGGAACCCCGCTTGGCCCTGCCGGAGGAGATCGTCATTGACGAACCCGAGCTTCGTCTTGCCGGGACGGAGGAGGAAGGGGACCCGCCGTCGCTGACGGCGGTGGAGGAGGATGGCGGAGCGGTTGTCGACGTGCCTTTCGAAACCGCGCCTGAGCCTGAGGAGGCCGGTCCTTCCCCTGCGCTGGAGGCGGCCGAGGTGTTGCCGGACACCCCCCCGGTCATCGGCAAGAAGGTGGAGACCCGAACAGTCGCGCCCAAGGCGCCGAGCGAGCCGGTGTTGCCGTCGCTGGAGCTGCTGGACGAAGGGAACGGCAAGGTGGAAGGTTATTCCGAGGCGGATCTGGCCCTGATGTCGCGGCAGCTGGAGGCGGTGTTGGCCGATTTCGGGGTGCAGGCCAAGGTGCGCGAAGTGCACCCGGGACCGGTCATCACCCGCTTCGAGATCCAGCCGGGGCCCGGAATCAAGGGCAGCCGCATCAGCAATCTGGCCACCGACTTGGCCCGCTCCCTGTCGGTTTCCAGCGTGCGCGTGGTGGAGGTGATACCGGGCAAGTCCTACATCGGCCTGGAGGTGCCCAACCGTCAGCGCGAAACCGTGTATCTGCGCGAGGTGCTCGCCAGCCGCGAGTATCAGAAGTCAAAGTCGCCGGTGACCCTGGTGCTGGGCAAGGACATCTCCGGCCGGCCGGTGGTGGCCGATCTGGCCAGGATGCCCCATCTGCTGGTGGCCGGCACCACCGGTTCCGGCAAGTCGGTGGCGATCAACGCCATGATCCTCAGCATGCTCTACAAGGCCACCCCCGCCCAGGTGCGCCTGATCATGATCGACCCCAAGATGCTGGAGCTTTCGGTGTACGAGGGCATTCCCCACCTGCTGGCGCCGGTGGTCACCGACATGAAGGAAGCCGCCTCCGCCCTGCGCTGGTGCGTGGCGGAGATGGACCGCCGCTACCGCCTGATGTCGGCGCTCAAAGTGCGCAATCTGGATGGTTTCAACCGCAAAGTGCGGGAGGCGGCCGAACGGGGCGAGCCGATCAAGGATCCCTTCTTCCGGGCCGGCGATATGGAGGAAGGCGGCAGCTGGCCGTTGCTGGAACCGCTGCCGATGATCGTCGTCATCATCGACGAGCTGGCCGACATGATGATGATCGTCGGCAAGAAAGTGGAGGAGCTGATCGCCCGCCTGGCCCAGAAGGCCCGTGCCGCCGGCATTCATCTGATTCTGGCGACCCAGCGGCCGTCGGTGGATGTGATCACCGGTCTCATCAAGGCCAACGTGCCGACCCGGATCGCCTTCCAGGTGTCCTCCAAGGTGGATTCCCGCACCATTCTCGACCAGGGCGGGGCGGAAACCCTGCTCGGCTGCGGCGACATGCTCTACCTGCCGCCGGGAACCGGCTTCCCCGTTCGCGCCCACGGCGCCTTCGTCGACGACGAGGAGGTGATCCGGGTGGTCGGCTTCCTGAAACAGACCGGGCAGGCCGATTACATCGAGGAAATCATCCGCTTCCAGGACGAAACAGAAACCGACACCGGCGTCGATGACGACGACGCCGAAACCGATGCCCTCTACGACGCCGCGGTGCGTTTCGTCACCGAAACCCGTCGCGTTTCCACCTCCAGCATCCAGCGCAAGTTCAAGATCGGCTACAACCGCGCCGCCCGCATCGTCGAGGCGATGGAGCGGGCGGGGGTGGTCAGCCCGCCGGAAGGCAACGGCGCCCGCACCGTGCTGGCGCCGCCCCCACACGAGGATTGAGCGCATGCAATTGTCTTTCTTTCCAGTGATTTTCCTGTTGTGGTGGGCAGCCGCAGCCACCGCCGCGCCCGTGGACGCGCTCGATGGCTTCCTTTCCCGGGTCAAGACCCTGGCTGCCGATTTCGAGCAGGAAGTCATCGACGAACACGGAAACGTCAGCCAGCGCAGCGAAGGGCGCTTCTATCTGGCGCGGCCGGGCAGGTTCCGCTGGGAATACCGCAAGCCGTACCGGCAATGGGTGATCGCCGACGGCAGCAAGGTCTGGTTCTACGATCCTGATCTGGAACAGGTGACCGTGCGCCCGCTCGACGAGGCGCTGGGATCGGCGCCGGCGCTGCTGCTCAGCGGTCAGGTCCGCCTGCAGGAGCGTTTCCGGGTGGCAGGGCAGGGAAGCGAAGGCGGGCGGGCCTGGGTGGAGCTGCGTCCCAAATCCAAGAACGACGTCTTCCGCCGTTTGCGGGTTGAACTGCAACGGGACGTTTTGCAGGCGATGGAACTGGCGGACAATTTCGGGCAGCTGACCCGGATCCGCTTCCATCGGCTGGAGATCAATCCCCGCCTCGATCCTGAGCTGTTCCGCTTCTCTCCGCCGCCCGGCGTGGATGTCTTCGAAGGCACGTGAAGTTGGAAAACAGCGCCGATTCCCGGCCGCTGGCCGACCGCCTGCGGCCCCAGCGCCTGGAGGAGTTCTTCGGCCAGCACCACCTGCTGGCGCCGGGCAAGCCTCTCTATGAGGCGGTTCGGGCCGGACATCTGCACTCGATGATTCTCTGGGGGCCGCCGGGGACCGGCAAGACGACGCTGGCGCGGATGGTGGCGGCGACGGCGGACGCCGAATTTATACCGTTATCTGCTGTTTTATCCAATATCCAAAACATCCGCCAAGCCATCCAACAGGCAGAGGCGATCCGGGAACAGGGGCGCCGAACCATCCTCTTCGTCGACGAGGTGCACCGTTTCAACAAAGCCCAGCAGGACGCCTTTCTTCCCCATATCGAAACCGGGCTGATCTGCTTCATCGGGGCGACCACGGAAAATCCCTCCTTCGCCCTCAACAACGCCCTGTTGTCCCGGGCCAGGGTCTATGTACTCAAACCGCTCGGGGAAACCGACCTGGAACAGGTCATCGACCGCGCCCTGACCGATCCGTGCGGTTTCGGCGGCCGGGAGATCAGGCTGCCGGCCGCGGTGCGCCCCTGGCTGATCCAGGCCGCCGACGGCGATGCCCGCCGCCTGTTGAATCTGCTGGAAGTGCTCGTCGATCTGGGCGAGGAGGCAGGCGGCGTCGTCCACATCTCCGAAGCGGTCGCCCGGGATGTTCTGGCCGGCGGCAGCCCGCGCCGTTTCGACCGCCAGGGGGACGCCTTCTACGATCAGATCTCCGCCCTGCACAAGACCATCCGCGGCAGCGATCCCGACGCAGCCCTGTACTGGCTCTGCCGCATGCTGGATGGTGGTTGCGATCCGCTCTACATCGCCCGCCGCCTGGTGCGTATCGCCAGCGAGGACATCGGCAACGCCGACCCGCGGGCATTGCGCCTGGCGCTCGATGCCTGGGACGCCCAGGAGCGGCTGGGGTCGCCGGAAGGGGAGCTGGCCCTGGCCCAGGCGGCGGTCTATCTGGCCTGCGCACCGAAAAGCAATGCCGTCTATCGCGCCTTTCAGGCGGCGCAACGGGATGCCGCCGCCACCGGCAGCCTGGAGGTGCCGGTGCATCTGCGCAACGCCCCGACCCGGCTCATGCGGGAGCTGGGCTACGGCCGCCGCTACCGCTATGCCCATGACGAACCGGAAGGGTATGCCGCCGGGGAAAACTATTTTCCCGAGGAGATGGAACCGCGTCGCTATTACCAGCCGGTCGAGCGCGGCCTGGAAATCAAGATCGCGGCCAAACTGCAGCGCCTTTCCGAACTGGACCGGCTTTGGCACCAACGCCACGGCCCTTCGTCACCAGACACAGAAAAAAGCCGTCGTAAACCTGGTCCGGAAGAATCCTGAGGGCGCCCTCAAGGGATGCAGCCAGGGTTTTTCCCTGCCACCGGGTCAGCCCCGGCTGCTGCGCCACCCCGGGAAGTTGCAAGGGGACGATCTCCGCCTCCGGATGCCGCCGCAACAGGGCGTCCACCACCATTTCGTTCTCTTCGGGGGCGAAGGCACAGGTGCAGTAGAGCAGGCGGCCGCCCGGCTTCAATGCCTGAAAGGCCGACAGCAACAACCGTTTCTGCTTGCGGGAACATTCGGCGATCTTGCGCTCATGCCAGTGGGCGTGGCTTTGGGGATCTTCGCTGCGAAAGCGGGACTCGGACGAGCAGGGGGCGTCCACCAGCACGCGGTCAAAACGTTCGGGCACCTTGCGGCCGACGGCGCGGCCGTCCATGCGGTAACCGCGGGCAACGGTCACGCCCAGGCGGGCCAGATTGGCTTTAAGCCGGTAGAAACGGTCCTTGACCGGCTCCACTGCCGCGATCCGGCCCCGGTTTCCCATTTTCATCGCCAGCAGGGAAGTCTTGCCGCCGGGGGCAGCGCACAGATCGAGCACCTCCTCGCCGGGCTGGGGCACCAGCATCTCCACCGCGAGCATGCTGGAGGGGTTCTGAAGGTAGATCCGTCCCTCCGCAAACGCCGACGTCTCCGTCAGCGGGCGTTTCCATTCCGGCGGCAGGCTGGCGGCGTATTCCAGTTGGGGAAGGGGATCGAGCGGAAACCCCTGAGTCTGCAATTCGGTGAAGGTTTCCAGGACGGAGGATCGCAAGGTGTTCACCCGCAGGACAGGGATCTTGGGCCGACCGAAACTGGCGAGCACTTCCGCCAGCCGGGCGGGCGGGATGATGGCCTGCAGCCGCTCGACGAAGCGCGCCGGGAGTGCCGTGGACAGGGTTTCCATGGTATATCAGCGTATCAGCTGAGAGGGGAATCTGCTACAATCATGCCTCTTTACAATCGTGGCAGAATTTCCGCATTGCTCTGGATCGATTATGCCATCCTGGCCGTGGTGGTGGTTTCCGCCTTGTTGGGGTTCGTCCGCGGTCTGGTGCAGGAAAGTTTCGCGCTGCTCAGCTGGATCGCCGCGCTTTGGGTTGCACTCCACTTCCATCCTGCCATGGCCTACCAGCTCGAGTCCGTCCTGCCGCATCCTACCTTACGCATCGCCACCGCCTTCGTAATTTTGTTCGTCGCCACGCTGCTCGTCGGCAAACTGACCGGGTTCCTGCTCGCCACCCTGGTGGAACATTCGCCGCTGAGTGTCCTGAACCGCCTGGGAGGATTCGTTTTCGGCGCCGGACGCGGGGTTTTGCTGATCGCCGCCGTTGTCCTGCTGGCCCAGAATTTCGAGCTGGACCGGGAAAGCTGGTGGCGCACGTCGCGTCTTTTGCCCCATGCCGAGCGCTGGGCCAATACCCTCGGGCGTCTGGACCCCAAGCCCTATCTCCAGCGTTACCGTCTTCCTTCCCTTCCACTTTGACAGGATTTTCCGAAACATGTGTGGAATCGTAGGCATCGTTTCCCATCAGCCGGTCAATCAGGAACTCTACGAAGCCCTGACGATGCTGCAGCACCGCGGTCAGGACGCCGCCGGCATCGTCACCTACGAGGGTGGCCGTTTCTATCTGCGCAAGGACAAGGGATTGGTGCGCGACGTGTTTCAGCCGGAGCACATGCAACACCTGCGCGGCACGATGGGGATCGGCCACGTCCGCTATCCCACCGCCGGTTGTACCAGTTCAGCCGAAGCCCAACCCTTCTACGTCAATTCCCCCTATGGCATCGCCCTGGGCCACAACGGCAATCTGACCAACGCCGAGCTCCTGAAACAGGAGCTGTTCCTGCAGGACCAGCGCCACATCAACACCGATTCGGATTCCGAAATCCTTCTCAATGTCTTCGCCCATGAACTGCAGCGTCTGGGAAAACTGCGTCTCGACGTCAGCGACGTTTTCGATGCCGTGGCCGAAGTCCATCGCCGCTGCCGGGGGGCTTATGCGGTGACCGCGATGATCACCGGTTTCGGGGTGCTGGGATTCCGGGATCCTTACGGAATCCGACCGGCCGTGATCGGCCGCCGCGATTCGCCCCAGGGGCCGGAATACATCATCGCTTCCGAAAGCGTCGCTCTCGATGTACTCGGTTTCAAACGGCTGCGGGACATCGCCCCCGGGGAGGCGGTCTTCATCGAAAAGAACGGCCGTCTTCACAGCCGCCAGTGTGCTGAGCGCACCCTGCACGCGCCCTGCATCTTCGAGTTCGTCTATTTCGCCCGTCCCGATTCGGTCATCGACAGCATCTCGGTCTATCAGGCCCGGCTGCGCATGGGGGAGAAACTGGCGGAGAAGATTCTGCGCCTGCGTCCGGATCATGACATCGACGTGGTCATTCCCATCCCGGACACCAGCCGCACCGCAGCGCTGGAGCTGGCCAACCGCCTGGGGGTGAAGTACCGTGAAGGGTTCATCAAGAACCGCTATATCGGCCGCACTTTCATCATGCCCGGACAGCAGCTGCGCCAGAAATCGGTGCGCCGCAAGCTCAATCCCATCGACGTGGAATTCAAGGGCAGGAACGTGCTGCTGGTGGACGATTCCATCGTCCGCGGCACCACCTCCAAACAGATCATCCAACTGGCCCGCGACGCCGGCGCCAGCAAGGTCTATTTTGCCTCCGCCTCCCCGCCGGTCCGTTACCCTTATGTCTACGGCATCGACATGCCGGCCACCTCGGAGCTGATCGCCCACGGCTGCAGTGAGGAAGAAATCCAGCATTTCCTCGGGGCCGACTGGCTGATCTATCAGGATCTCGACGATCTGGTGGAGGCGGTGCGGCGCTGCAACCCGGCCATCGAGCGTTTCGAAACCAGTTGCTTCAGCGGCGAATACGTTACCGGGGACATCACCCCGGAATACCTGGAGCGCCTCAGTTTCTGCCGCCGCGGCCCGCAAGCGGAAGAATCCAACACCAACAACCTCGACCTGCACAATTCGGTATGAGCAACGATCTGTCCTGGGACCGTTTCGGCATCCAGACCCAAAGCATCCGGGCCGGCCAGCACCGAACGCCGGAAAACGAGCATTCCGACCCGATCTTCGTCACCTCCAGCTATGTCTTCGACAGCGCTGCCCAGGCCCAGGCGCGCTTTTCCGGCCAGGAGCCTGGCAACATCTATTCCCGCTTCACCAATCCGACCACGCGGACCTTCGAGGAACGCCTGGCGATCATGGAGGGCGGGGAGCGCTGCATCGCCACCGCCTCCGGGATGGCGGCGATCATGACCTTGGCGATGGGGCTTTTGAAGGCGGGTGATCATGTGGTCTGCTCCCGGGCGGTGTTCGGCAACACCGTGCTGCTGTTTCGAAACTATATGGCGAAATTCGGGGTCGGTGTCGATTTCGTCGCTTTGACCGACCTGGACGCCTGGGAACAGGCCATCCGCCCCCAGACCCGCTTTCTGTTCCTGGAGACGCCTTCCAATCCCCTGACCGAGATCGCCGACATCGCCGCGCTGGCGGCGCTGGCCCACGCCCACGACGCCCTGCTGGTAGTGGACAACGTCTTCTGTACCCCGGCCCTGCAACACCCCCTGGCTTTGGGCGCCGACATCGTGGTCCATTCGGCCACCAAATATCTGGACGGCCAGGGCCGCTGCGTCGGGGGCGCCATCGTCGGCCCCCGGGAGCTGCTGGACAAGGAGGTCTACCCCTTTCTGCGCACCGGAGGCGCCGCCATGAGCCCCTTCAACGCCTGGGTCTTCCTCACCGGCCTGGAAACCCTGAATCTGCGCATGCAGGCCCACTGCGACAATGCCCTGAAGCTGGCCCGCTGGCTCGAAACCCATCCGCGGGTGGAACGGGTCTACTATCCCGGGCTGGCCTCCCATCCCCAGCACGATCTGGCCGCAAAACAGCAGCGGGGGGGCGGGGGAATTGTCAGCTTCGTGGTTAAAGGCGGCCAGCCGGCGGCCTGGCGGGTCATCGACAATACCCGCCTGATCTCGATCACCGCCAACCTGGGGGACGTGAAGACGACCATCACCCACCCGGCCACCACCACCCACGGCCGCCTTTCGCCGGAGGAACGCAACGAGGCCGGCATCGACGACGGGCTGGTGCGGATCTCCGTCGGGCTGGAGAACATCGAGGACATCATCGCCGACCTGGAGCGGGGGCTGAACCCTTGAATCCCGGCCGCGGTTTCTGAATGGAAAACGTCTTCGAGCTGGCGGGCGCCTGTCTGCGCGCGCCGGACCTGGCGGGCAAACTGGCCCTGACGCGCCGGGCCCGCACGGCGTTCGAGGCCGGCCGGCTGAATTTCCGGGAACAGGGGAATCCCCCGGCTGCCCACGAAGTCCGGATGCCCCGGGAGCTGAGCTTCGTCGAACCACGCCGGCTGCCGAAACGGAAGCTGACGCACCAGGCCGGCCGCATCGCCCTGTTGCATGCGGTGGCGCACATCGAATTCAGCGCCATCCTGATGCACTGGGACAGCCTCTGCCGCTTCCGGGGGATGCCGGCACCGTACTATCATGACTGGTTCACCGTGGTCCTGGAAGAGCTGAAGCACTTCGAACTGCTGACGCGGCGGCTGGCGCACCTGGGCGCGCAATACGGTGACCTGCCGGTCCATCAGGGGCTGTGGCAGGTGGCACTGGACACCGCAGGCGACGTGCTCGCCCGCATGGCGCTGGTGCCCCGGTTCCAGGAAGCTCGGGGGCTGGATGTCACCCCGGGCATGATCGCCGGATTGCGCCAGGCCGGTGACGAGGAGAGCGCCGCGGTTCTGGAGGTCATTCTCGACGAGGAGGTCGGGCACGTCGCCAAAGGCGATCGCTGGTTCCGCTGGCTGTGCCGGCAGCAGAACAAAGCGCCCGGAGAGACTTACCTCGATCTGGTCCGGCGTCACCTGCGCGGTGCGGTGCGGGGGCCGTTCAACCGGCCGCTGCGCCTGCAGGCCGGCTTCGACGCTGTGGAGATGGACCGGCTTGAAACACTTCAACAAGGAGCAAAACGATGCGTCAATGCAAAGCGGTAATCCTTTCCGGCGGTTCCGGAACCCGCCTGTGGCCCCTGTCCCGTGAAGCCTATCCCAAACAGTTCCTCGCGTTGACCGGCGATCACAGCCTGCTGCAGGAAACCGTGCTGCGGTTTCAGGCATTGACCGAGGCCGATCCCGACATCACGCTACCGCCGCCGGCGGTGATCTGCAACGAGGCCCACCGCTTTCTGGTCGCAGAGCAGCTGCGCGAGCTTGGTTTTGCCGCCGGCGAGATCATCCTGGAGCCGGCGGGCCGCAACACGGCGCCCGCGCTTACCGTCGCCGCCTTGTTAAGCCGCCGGGAAGGCGGCGACCCGGTACTGGCGGTGATGCCTTCCGACCACGTCATCCGCAACCGCCGGGCCTTCTGTACCACCCTGGCGGAAGCGGTCCAGCTGGCCGAACAGGGATATCTGGTCACTTTCGGCATCGTCCCCACCCGGCCGGAAACCGGCTTCGGCTACATCCGCGTGGGGAAGCCGCTCCAGGGTCATGCCCGCCTGCTCGACAGCTTCGTGGAGAAACCCGATCGCAAAACCGCGGAAAGCTATCTGGCCAGCGGCGACTATCTCTGGAACAGCGGCATTTTCGTGATGCGTGCATCCGTCTGGCTCGAAGCCATCGGGCGGTTTCGGCCCGACATCCTGGCCGCCTGCCGCCAGGCGGTCGAAAACGGGCGGGAGGACGCCGATTTTTTCCGCCTCGACCGCGACGCCTTCGCCGCCTGTCCCGCCGATTCCATCGACTATGCGGTGATGGAGCGCCTTTCCGGCAGCGACTGGCAGGGTGCCGTCCTGCCGCTGGATGCCGGCTGGTCCGATCTGGGATCGTGGCCGGCTATGTGGGAGGTGGCCGACGCCGATACCGACGGCAACATCACCCACGGCGACGTGTTCCTGCACGAGGTCGAGGACTCCCTGGTCCATGCCAACGACCGCTTCGTCGCCGCCCTGGGGGTGAAGGATCTCATCGTCGCCGAAACCGCCGACGCCATCCTCGTAGCCCACAAGGAGAGCGCCCAGCAGGTGCGCAAGGTGGCCGAATATCTCAAATCCCAGGGCCGCTACGAGTACCTTCACCACCTGAAGATCCACCGCCCCTGGGGAATGATCGAAACCATCGGCAAGGGGGACCGCTACCAGGTCAACCGCCTGACGGTACGCCCCGGCGCCCACGTGGTGACCCAGCTGCACCATCACCGCGCCGAACACTGGGTGGTCGTCAAGGGCACCGCCCGCATCACCCGCGGGGCAGGGAAGGAGGAGGAAACTTTTCTGCTGACCGAGAATCAATCCACTTACATCCCGGTCGGGGTCCGCCACCGTCTGGAGAACCCCGGCAAGATCCCTCTGGAGGTCATCGAGGTCCAGTCCGGCGCCTATCTGGGCGGCGGCGACATCCTGCGTTTCGACGAAGAATCCTCGCGCTAACTTCTTCCGATCAACCACACAGCTTAAAGGTTCATGGCATTACATTGCGGTATCGTCGGGCTTCCCAACGTCGGCAAGTCCACCCTGTTCAACGCGCTGACGCGGGCGGAAATCGCCGCGGAAAACTATCCCTTCTGCACCATCGATCCCAATGTGGGGGTGGTGCCGGTCCCCGATCCCAGGCTCAAGACCCTGGCTGAGATCGTCCAACCCCAACGTACCCTGCCGACCACGGTGGAGTTCGTCGACATCGCGGGGCTGGTGGCCGGGGCTTCCAAGGGGGAGGGGCTGGGTAACCAGTTCCTCGGCCACATCCGTGAAACCGACGCTATCGCCCACGTGGTCCGCTGCTTCGAGGACGGCGACGTCACCCACGTGGCCGGCTCGGTCGATCCGGTGCGCGACATCGAGATCATCAACACCGAACTGGTGCTCGCAGACATGGAGACGGTGGACAGGGCATTACAGCGGGTCACGCGGGCGGCCAAATCCGGCGACAAGGCCGCGCGGGCGGAAAAGGCGCTGCTGGAAAGTGTGGCCGCCCATCTGGACGCCGGCAAACCGGTGCGCAGCCTGGATCTGGGCGAAGACGAGCGCGCCCTGCTGCGTGGCCTGCATCTCTTGACCGCCAAGCCGGTGCTGTATGTCGCCAACGTGAACGAATCCGGCTTCGATGCCAATCCGCTGCTGGAACAGGTGCGGGCCCACGCCGCCGCCGAAGGTGCCCAGGTGGTGCCGGTGTGCGCGGCGATCGAGGCGGAAATCTCCCAGCTGGACGAGGCGGACCGGGAAGCCTTCCTGGAGGAGCTGGGATTGGCGGAAGCCGGTCTCGACCGGGTGGTGCGGGCGGTTTACCGGCTGCTGGGGCTGCAGACCTTCTTCACCGCCGGAGAAAAGGAAGTCCGCGCCTGGACCGTCAAGCAGGGGGCTACCGCGCCCCAGGCGGCCGGCGTCATCCACAGCGATTTCGAGAAGGGTTTCATTCGCGCCGAGGTCATCGCCTACGGGGATTTCGTCCGCCACGGGGGAGAGCAGGGGGCCAAGGAGGCCGGCAAATGGCGCCTGGAGGGCAAGGATTACGTCATGCAGGAAGGCGACGTGGTCCACTTCCGCTTCAACGTGTAAAAAAGCCCCGCGATCGCGGGGCTTTCTCAAGGAAAGGGAAAAGAGGAAGTTGTTATTTTTTACCCATTTCTTCCTTGCGGACTTCTTCCCAGGCCTGATAGGGAACGGAAGATGTTTCCGCCTTCTTGAGCAGGATCACGCCCACGACCGCGGCGGCGATGATCAGGCCGATAATCAGCCAGAAATTGTCTTTTTCCTGTTCCTGATTTTGCTCTGCCATTTCTCCTACCTCATATATGGTTGGTTCGTTGTTATCTCCCGTTTCCGGGACTTCCAGATCGGTTACAATCTGAAACGCCGAATTTCGGCGGAGTTGATTGTAATCAAACTTCGTTCGTGTTGTCCATAGTCAATACATTTATAATCGATACCTAATATTCAAGCCGGGAGTTGAAGATGGCAGACATCGGCGTGCTGGGACTGGGCGTCATGGGGCGCAATCTGAGCCTGAACCTGGCCGACCACGGCTATGTGACGGCGGTGTTCAACCGCCATCCCGAGGTCACGGACCGGTTTCTCGCCGAATGCCGCCAGCGGGAACCTTCGTGGACGTGGCTGCAGGGATTTCACGAGCTGGAGGCCTTCGTCAACGCCATCGAGCGCCCCCGCCGGATCGTCCTGCTGGTCAAGGCCGGCGATCCCACCGACCTGACCATCGATAACCTGCTGCCCTTCCTCGATCCCGGCGACATCCTGATCGACTGTGGCAACGCCCACTGGCTCGACACCATCCGCCGCGAGCGGGAACTGCGCCGGCAGGAGATCCTCTTCGTCGGCTCCGGCATTTCCGGCGGGGAAACCGGCGCCCGCTTCGGTCCCTCGCTGATGGCCGGCGGCAGCCTGGAGGCCTGGAAGCGGATCGAGCCCGTCTGGCTCGACATCGCCGCCAAGGTCGACCCGAAAACCGGCGATCCCATCGAAGGGGCAGCGCCCGGAAAGCCGGTGCGGGAAGGGGAGCCCTGCGCCGCCTGGGTGGGGGAGAACGGCGCCGGCCACTACGTGAAGATGGTCCACAACGGCATCGAATACATCGACATGCAGCTGATCGCCGAAAGCTATTGGCTGCTGAAACACCTCGGCGGTTTCGACAACCCCACGCTGGCCGACATCTTCGCGCGCTGGAACCAGGGGGACTTGGCCAGTTACCTCATCGCCATCACCGCCGAGATTCTGCGTCAGCCCGATCCTGCCGGAAAAGGGTATCTGATCGACAAGATCCTCGATGCCGCCGGTCAGAAAGGCACCGGCAAGTGGGCCGCCACCAGTGCCCTCGATCTGGGCGTGCCGGCGAATGCGCTGGCAGAAGCCGTGTTCGCCCGTTTCCTTGCCGCGCTGGTGGAGCAGCGCCATCAGGCCAGCCGGGTGCTGAACGGACCCCAGCCGTTGCAGGCAACCGATCCCGACGCCCTGACCCGGCAGCTGGAACGCTGTCTCTACAGCGCCAAAATCTGCGCCTATGCCCAGGGCTTCCAGCTGATGCAGGCGGCCCAGGAAAAATACGGCTGGCATTTCGATTTCGCCACCATCGCCCGTATCTGGCGGGGCGGCTGCATCATCCGGGCCCGCTTTCTCAATCGGATCGCCGCTGCCTTTGACACCAGCCCCGATCTGGCCAATCTGCTGCTCGCCGGGGATTTCCGCCGGGTGCTCAGCGAGGATCATGCCGCCTGGCGCCGCAGCGTCGCCGACGCCGTTCTGAGTGGTCTGCCCGTGCCGGCCCTGTCCTCGGCCCTGGCCTATTACGACAGCTACCGCAGCGAGCGGCTGCCGGCGAACCTGATCCAGGCCCAGCGGGATTATTTCGGGGCCCACACCTACGAACGGGTCGATCGCCCCCGGGGGGCATTCTTCCACTTCGACTGGCACGGCAGCCGCCAGGAAATCTACAGCGATTGACCATGCATTGCCTGATCGTCGGTGCCGGTATCAGCGGCCTGTTGTGCGCCCGGGAACTGCAGGCCGCCGGTTGGCAGGTCACGATTCTGGAACGCGGCCGGGTAGGGCAGGAGGCCTCCTGGGCCGGAGGCGGCATTCTCACGCCGCTGTATCCCTGGCGTCAGCCTGTGCCGATCCAGCAGTTGTCCTTCTGGAGTCAGGCGCACTATCCGGAACTTGCCGAGACTTTGAGGCGGGAGACATGGATTGATCCCCAATACCGTCGCTGCGGCCTGCTGTGGCTCGATCTGGCAGATCTTCGTGAGGCGGTCGCCTGGTGCCGCCGCCACGGGATCGACTGGGAAAGCCCGACCGCTACCGAGATCCAGACGCGGTTCCCGCAATTGGCCCCGCCTCCCGGGGGCAGCCATTTGTGGATCGAAGGCATCGCCCAGATCCGCAACCCCCGTCTGGTGAAGGCCTTAAGGAAAGAGCTGCAGGCCAAGGGTGTGGAGATTCGGGAGCACACCCCGGTCTCAGGATGGCGGCAGGCGGGAAAGCGCATCGTCGCCGCGCGCACCCCCGCGGGCGATTGTCGTGCCGATGTTTTCATCGTCACCGCCGGGGCCTGGTCGGCACAGCTGCACGCGGAAGGCTGGCAGCCGCAGATCAGGCCGGTCAAAGGGCAGATGCTCCTGTTCCGGGCGCCGCCGGAACTGTTGACCCTCATGGTGCAACGGGGGGACCATTACCTGATTCCACGCTACGACGGTCATATCCTGGTGGGCAGTACCGTCGAGGAAGCGGGTTTCGACAAGCGGCCGACCGCGGCGGCCTACCGGCGTCTGTACCAGGCGGCCCTGAGCATGCTTCCGGCCCTGGCGGAGTTCCCGGTGGTGCTGCACTGGGGCGGGCTGCGGCCTGCCGCGCCCGAGGGAATCCCCTACATCGGGCCGCATCCCCAGGTCGCCAACCTCTATTACGACTGCGGTCATTTCCGCAACGGCGTGGTGATGGCCCCGGCTGCGGCCCGCCTGCTGGCGGACCTGGTGCTGGAGCGGGCGCCGATCCTCGACCCCCGGCCTTTCCTGCCGGCGACCCGCTAAGCGGCTTCCTGCCCCAAAGCCTGGCGGAAACGCCTTTTCACCGCCTCCAGACCCGCCTCGACTTCCTCCACATCCATCTCCCGGACATCGGCGATCTCTTCCACCGTCAGGTTGCCGTTGACTTTCAGCTCCAGGATGATCCGGCTCAACGGCGGCAGACTCTCGTAAGCCCGGGCGAGCAATTGGCGGTTCCTGGCCTCTTGGCGCAGGCTGCGGTCCAGCTCGAGGAAGTCCAGCAGGTCGCCCTCGAAGCCTTCTTCCAGCAACAGAAGTTTGGGGCGGTATTCGTCCTGGCGGTACTCGATGTCGTCGAGCATTTCCTCCGGGTAGAAGATTTCCTCCAGCGATTTCAGTTCCTCCCGGACGATGTCCTCGATGGGAACCTTGCGTTCCTGCCACCGGGCTTCTTCCTTGAGGATTTTTTCCAGTTTGGCGTCGGCCAGCTTGAACAGCCTGATCTTGAGTTTTTTGGGATCGAGATCGGCATCGCTGAAATGCTCGAACACTTCCAGATAGATCTCGTCCACGATGTCACTGGGAAAGTACATTCGCGGGGGAATCAGGCCCGCGTGTTCGGCGTACCGGAGGCGGGCGGCGACATAGGGCCTGAGCTGTGGCAGAAACTGCCGCAGGACTTCGTTGAAAGCCTGGCGGTCCTCGGTGTCCCTGTGGGTTTTCAGCGCCTGCAGTGACTGGGTCATGGATGGCTTGCTCCTTTGTTATTGATCGGGCTTCCGTAGGGCAATTATGGGGGCTTGGCGGACGGAGTCCAAGGTCTTCTGTCTATATGTTCGCATAATGTATATTATGTAAAGTTAGAGTATTACCGGCAGTAACGGTGACCCCGGATCGACGGTAAAAACAGCTCCCGCTCGATCCTGGTATCGGCGCGCGGCTTTCTCGGTTTGCGCGCCTCCGGATAGGCGGCGCTATGCTGCGGCAAGTCCTCACCCGGGTCCAGCGGGATCAGAATCGCCAACGGCGCGCTGATCATTTTGCGGATGACCTGACGATCCTGGCCGCTTCCCTGAATCCAGCAGACGTTGGCCTTGATATGCGGTTTTAGGTCCTGCACGATGGCGATGGGTTCATCCTTGGGATGCTGGGCCAGAAGCTCCAGCTGTCTCAGGTAACCGGGCGATGGATCGTCGCCGGCCAGCGCCGTCAGCCTGCGGTAGGCCTCCTGGCGGCTGATACGCTTGATCGAGCGTGTCGCTCCCCAGGTAAAGCGGATGGAACAGGGTTTGCGCAGCAGAATCGGCTGATGACGGTACAGCTGTTTGAAATGCAGGCGGGCAAAGCCCTGGGCGGCCATCAGGCGCCGGGACCGTTCCCTGTCATGACTGTTGATCGCGAGCACCGCCTGCTTGAAGGCATCCCGGGCCTGATTGAGGGCGCCGGCCAGCGCCAGCGTCCTGGGCCCTGCCCCGATGATGCCGGGACAGGGATCGGTTTCCCGGCCATCGCGGTTGTCCGGATATTCCAGCCGCGTCAGGATCTGGATCAATTGGCTTCTGGCCTCCGCATCGTGGTATTCGCGATGCGCTAGATCGAAGACCCAGGCCCTGCGGCTTTCCTGATTCAGCTGGACGACGAAATCCTGGATCGCTTCCCGCAGCGCTTGAAACCTGTGAATGAGGTTCTCTTCTGCTTGGTTTAAGTTCATTTTGTGTTTAGAGTTGATAGTAAAAATAACGGTATAAGATTGATATTGTGACAGAAACGAACGATTTTCAAGCATTTCCTGAGCGCTCAGGTCGTGTATCATTACCCGGAAACGTTCCTGGCTCGGATACATGACGACTTTGCACAAAAAACTGCAAGTCACTTGTCACAATTGCGGTTTCAGAACCGTATGCTTCCCCCGGGGGCTGACCCGCGAGGAAGTCAGTCAGCTTGAAGATGTGGTCGAGCGCCGCAAGGCATTGCGGAAGGGAGAATTCCTGTTCCGCGCCGCCGATCCTTTCCACGGCCTGATCGCCATCAAATCCGGCACCGCCAAGCTGATCTATCAGGACGACCAAGGCGAGGAACACATCCTCCAGGTGCTGCTTCCCGGGGAAGTGGTCGGCTTCGATGCCCTGGCGGACAACCGCTACCGCTGTTCCGCCCAGGCGCTGGACACGGTCAGCTATTGCGAGCTGCCGGCCAAGGAAATCTCCCGCATCTGTTTCCGCATCCCGACAATGCTCGGGGAAATGTTGCGCCACGCCAGCGACGCCCTCGCCAGCCAGCGCGACCAGACCGTCTTCATCAAGAAACCGGCCGAGGAGCGCCTGGCCGCCTTTCTACTCGACCTGTCCCGCCGTTATGCCTTCCGCGGTTTTTCCGGGGAGGAGTTCTCCATCGGCCTGACCCGCCAGGAACTGGGAAACCACCTGGATCTGGCCCTGGCCACGGTCAGCCGCACCCTCAAGCAGTTCGAACGGGAGGGCTGGATCGAGCTCGACGGCAAACGGGTCCGGATTCTCGACCGCGACGCCCTGGCCCGGCTGGTCGGTTAGTGCTTGATGCCGACGCCGCGGTGCAGCAGCCACCAGGCGGTCAGGCCCAGCACGCCGATCAACCCCGCCACGATGACGAAGGCCAGCCTCACCGGCACGTCCGCCACCCCCAGGAAACCGTAGCGGAAGGCGTCGATCATATAGAGGATCGGGTTGAATTCCGACAGCCGGCCCCAGGGCGGCGGCAGCAGGGTCACCGAATAGAACACCCCGCCCAGATAGACCAGCGGCGTCAGTACGAAGTTGGGAATGATGGAGATGTCGTCGAAGCTGCGGGCGAAGACCGCGTTGATCAGGCCGCCCAGGGAAAACAGCAGCGAAGTCAGCAGGGCCATCGCCACGGCGATTTCCCAATGACGCACCTGCAGGTCGGTGAACAGGGCGGCGATCCCCGCCACCAGCAGGCCGATGGTCAGCCCCCGCGCCATGCCCCCGGTCACGTAGCCGAGCAGGATCAGCCAGCTGGGCATCGGCGCCACCAGCATTTCCTCGATGTGGCGCTGGAACTTGGCGGAGAAGAACGACGACACCACGTTGGCGTAGGAATGATTGATCACCGCCATCAGCACGATGCCCGGGACGATGTAGTCGATGTAGGCCACCCCGGCCATCGGCCCGATGCGCGGCCCCATTAGGGCCCCGAAGATCAGGAAATACAGCGAGGTGGTCACCAGGGGCGGCAGCAGGGTCTGGGGCCAGATGCGCAGGAAGCGGTGGATTTCCCTTCCTGCCAGGGTGCGGTAGGCGATCCAGCGCTGCCTCATCAGGCCGCCTCCCCTGCCCTTTGGCGGACGCGCTGGAAAAACAGCTGTTCCAGGCGGTTGCTGGTGGGACGGATGTCGATCACCTCCAGACCCAACCGGTTCAGGGCGGCGAACAGCGGGTTCAGCCCCTGGGAACGCGGCACCTCCACCGCCCAGACATTGGCCTCCATCGCCTCGATCCGGTAACCCGGAATCTCCGGGATGGCCTGCGGCGGATTACGCAGTTCCAGCAGATAGCGGTGATATTCCAGCTGGGCCAGCAGCCGCTTCATGGACGTGGACTCGACGATGCGGCCGTGATCAATGATGGCCACGTGGCGGCACAGCCGCTCGGCCTCCTCGAGATAATGGGTGGTCAGAATGATGGTGGTGCCTTCCTGGTTGAGTCGGCGCAGAAATTCCCACATGGAATAGCGGATTTCGATGTCCACCCCGGCGGTCGGCTCGTCGAGGATCAGCACCCGGGGACAGTGCACCAAAGCCCGGGCGATCATCAGCCGCCGTTTCATCCCGCCGGACAGCCGCCGCGACACCTCGTCGCGCCGGTCCCAGAGATCGAGCTTCTTGAGCACTTCCTCCATGCGACGGCGCGCCTGCCGCCGCGGCACGCCGTAATAACCGGCCTGATTGAGGACGATCCGGCCGACCTTCTCGAACTGGTTGAAGTTAATTTCCTGGGGCACCAGCCCGAGACAGCGCTTGGCCGCATCCGGTTCGCGGTCGAGATCGTGGCCGCAGATTTCCACCTTTCCCGCTGTCTTGGTCACCAGCGAGGTGACGATGCCGATGGTGGTGGACTTGCCGGCGCCGTTGGGGCCGAGGAGCGCGAAAAAGTCACCGGCCTCCACCTCCAGATCGATGCCCTTGAGGGCCTCGAAGCCGTTGTCGTAGACCTTGCGAAGGTTTTGCAGTTTCAGGGCTTTCATCGCTTCGGAACGGTGGCGGAGGGGCGGCTATTGTAGCAGAATAGCGCCGATCCCCCTGCCGCAATGGCAGGTCGTTTCCCATCAACAACCTGACAAGGAACACTCCATGATGAATCGATTGCTCGCGACGCTGCTCTTCGGCGTCTTCTTTTCCCTGTCCGCCCAGGGGGGCATCATCCCCTGGCTCAAGGGCGGCAAAACCGAGGCGGAAGCCCAGGCCCCCGCCGGGCTGCAACGGGACAATCTTCCCTCCCTGGCGCCGATGCTGGAACACGTCCTGCCGGCGGTGGTCAACATCGCCGCCTCCGGCAAGGTGGTGGTGGAAAATCCGCTGCTGCAGGATCCTTTCTTCCGTTACTTCTTCCGCGGCATGCCGCCGCAGATGGAACGCAAGACCCAGAGTGTCGGCTCCGGCGTGATCGTCGATGCCGGCAAGGGTTACGTGATCACCAACCATCACGTGGTCAAGAACGCCGACACGATCTACGTCATCCTCAAGGACCGGCGCCGCATCAAGGCCAAACTGGTGGGCTCGGACCCGGAAACCGACATCGCTGTGCTCAAGGTCAAGCCCGACCATTTGCAGGCGCTCCCCCTGGGCGATTCGGATACCTTGCGGGTGGGTGACTTCGTGGTCGCCATCGGCAATCCCTTCGGCCTGGGCCAGACGGTCACCTCAGGGATCGTCAGCGCCCTGGGACGCACCGGTCTGGGCATCGAGGGCTACGAGAACTTCATCCAGACCGACGCTTCCATCAACCCCGGCAACTCCGGCGGCGCCCTGGTGGATCTGCGCGGGAGACTGGTGGGCATCAACACCGCCATCGTCGCCCCCTCCGGCGGCAACGTCGGCATCGGTTTCGCCATTCCCATCAACATGGCCCATCAGGTCATGCAGCAGATCATCAAGTATGGCGAGGTCAAGCGCGGCATGCTCGGCGTCCAGGTCCAGGACCTGACCCCGGAACTGGCCGAAGCCATGGGGATCGATGTCAAGGAAGGCGCGCTGATTTCCGGCATCACCAAAGGCAGCGCCGCGGAAAAGGCCGGCCTCAAGCCCGGCGACGTCATCATCGGCTTCGACGGCAAGCGGGTGAAAAACTCCGCCCAGCTGCGCAACCTGGTGGGGCTGAAGCGGGTCGGTGACAAAGCCGAAGTCGAACTGATCCGCGACGGCAAACGCATGACGGTGACCGTCACCATCGGCAAACCCATCGCCGAGGGCGGACCGGTGACCGACATCCCGATGCTGGAAGGGGCCTACCTGTCGGACATTCCACCCGATCACCCCCTTTACGACGAAGTCCAGGGGGTACTGGTCGCCGGGGTGGAAATGGGCAGCCCGGCCTGGCAGGCAGGTCTGCGCAAGGGAGACATCATCCTGTCGGTCAACCGCAAGCGGGTCAAATCGGTGGCCGAGTTCCTCCAGGTTGCCCGCCAGTCACCCGATCGCCTGCTGCTCCGGATCCGGCGCGGCAACTTCTCCCTGTTCCTGGTGCTGGAACGCTGATTTCCCTTCCGGGGAAGATTCGGGGGAGGCTTCGGCCTTCCCTTTTTCATGGGCGCGTCAGAACCTGTTTCAGCTGCGCCAGCGGCAGGGTGTTGACGATCTGTGTCTTTTCCAGCCAGCCGCGCCGCGCCTGGGCCACGCCGTAACGCATCAGCTGCAGGCCGGCGGCGGTGTGGGCGTCGGTGGAAATCACCAGCCCGACCCCAAGATCCCGCGCCATCAGGCAATGCTCGTCGTTGAGATCGAGGCGTTCCGGTTGGGCGTTGATCTCCAGCAGGCAGCCGCGCTCTTTGGCGGCGGCCATGATCCGCGGCAGGTCGATGGCGTAGGGACGGCGTTTGTTGATGAGACGCCCGGTGGGATGGGCCAGGATGTTGAAATAGGGGTTGTCCATCGCCCGCAGGATGCGCTCGGTCTGTTTGGGTTTGGACAGATTGAACTGGTAATGGACCGAGCAGACCCGAAGATCCAGATCCTTCAGCACCGAATCGGGCAGATCCAGAGTGCCGTCCTCGAGGATGTCCACTTCGATGCCCTTGAGCAGAGTGATGCCTTCCAGACGTTCGTTGAGGGCGTCGATCGCCTCCATCTGGGCCCGCAGGTGCTTTTCGTCCAGGCCCCTGGCCACCGTGACCCGGCGCGAATGGTCGGTGATCGCCAGGTATTCGTAGCCGAGCGCTTTGGCCGCCTGAGCCATGGTCTCCAGGTCGTCGCGGCCGTCGGTGTCCTTGGTGTGGGCGTGCAGGTCGCCGCGGATGTCGGCCAGTTCCACCAGTTTGGGGAGGCGGTTCTCCAAAGCGGCTTCCACCTCGCCGCGGCCTTCGCGCAGCTCGGGTACGATGTAGGCCAGTCCCAGGCAGGCGTAGACGTCGCGCTCGGCCTCGCCGGCGAGCCGCTTCTCGCCGCGGAACACCCCGTATTCGTTGATCTTGAGCCCCTGCTTGACTGCCAGGGTGCGGATCTCGATGTTGTGGGCCTTGGAGCCAGTGAAATACTGCAGCGCCGCCCCGAAACTCTCGCTCGCCACCACTCTGAGATCCACCTGCATGCCGTTGCGCAGGCGGATGCTGGAACGGGTACCGCCGTGGGACAGCACCTCCGCCACCCCCTCGTAGGTGACGAACCGGTCCATGACCGGAGAATCCCCCTGAACCGTCACCAGGATGTCGAGATCGCCCACGGTTTCCTTCCAGCGCCGGTAGCTGCCGGCCACCTCGATGCGGTCGACCCCCGGCGCCTGGCGCAGGTGGGCGATCAGGGCGGTGGCGATGTCCTCGGCCTCGAAGCGCAGATAGCGCCGCTCCCCTTCCAGGGCCTGATCCAGATGTTTGAGAATTAATGCCTCGATTTTGGGTCCAAATCCTGGCAACCGGCGGATCCTGCCGCTGCGGGCGGCCCGCTCCAGGTCCTCCAGGGTGCGGATGTTCAGGGCGCTGAACAGGGCTTTGACCCGTTTCGGCCCCAGACCCTCGATCCTCAGCAGCTGCAGCAGGGTCGGCGGCGTGCGCGCCAGCGCCTGTTCCAGCTGGGGCAGCTTGCCGGTTTTGACGACGGTTTCGATCTTCCGGGCGATGCGCTCGCCGATACCGGGCAGCCGGGTCAGATCCTCCCCAGCTGCGACCATCTCCGCCAGGCTGCGGGGCAGGCTGCGGATGCTCCGGGCGGCGTTGCGGTAGGCGCGGACCTTGTAGGGGTTTTCCCCCTCGATGTCGAGGAGGTCGGCCAGTTCGTCGAAAAGATCGGCGATTTCGCTGTTACTGAGGGCCATGGCGCGGCTGGGACCAATGTTAGAATGTTGAAACGTCATTGTAATCGCTTGTCCATCAGCCCATGAAACTCCCTGTCCGTGCGGAGCGCCGCCGCACCCTGTCCCAACGCCTGGGGCGGTTCGTGCTGGGGCGGATCCGCCAGGCCTATTACCGGATGGCGGAATCGACCACCGGCTCCCACAAGCGCGATTTCCTCGTCGCCCGGGTGGAGGATGCCCGCACTGGCCTGGAGGAAACCAAGGAACAGCTCCAGACCACCCTGGAACGCTTCAGCGCCCTGATCGCCTACGACGGCGGCAGCCTCGCCAGCTACTACCGCGCCCTCAAGCGGGAATTCGACCACAGCGAACAGAAGGCCGAGGAAGTCAGAAACCACATCGACACCATTGAATCCCTGGCCGAATCCCTGTTCTCCGAATGGGAGGACGAGCTGGCGCTTTACACCAACCGCAGCCTGCGCAGCAAGAGCCGTCAGAAGCTGAGGCTGACCCAGCGCCACTACAAACAGCTCATCGGCGCCATGCGCAAGGCGGAAAGCCGCATCGACCCGGTCCTCAACGCCTTCCGAGACCAGGTTCTGTTTCTCAAGCACAACCTCAACGCCCGGGCCATCGCCGCCCTGCAGCATGAACTGAACCACGTCAGCGTCGACATCGCGGCGATGATCCAGGTCATGGAACAGTCCATCCAGCAGGCGGACCGCTTCATCCGCACCCTGGAAGAACCCAAAGAACTACCGAAACCGTAATTTTGGAACTGAAAGCCTTTCTCGACCGGTACCGGCAGCAAAGCCGCGCCCTGCAGGCGCACCTGCCTGCCGAATCCCCGCTGGCAAGGCACCTGACAGAGCTGGAACCGTCCCTGGAGCTGACCCGGGCCGCCCTGGCCAAGACCGAACTGCCGCCCGACCACACCCTGCAGGTCGCCGTCGTTGGCCCGACCCAGGCGGGCAAGAGCAGCATCGTCAACCTGATCCTCGACACCGAGGCGGCCGGCGTCAGCCCCCTGGCCGGCTACACCGTGCACCCCCAGGGATTCGCCCACCGGGCGGAACCTGCCGACTGGCTGGATGCCTACTTCGAAGGTTACCGGCGCCTGCCGCGGGAACAATTGCCTGCGGACCGCTACACGCACTTTGCCGTCGAACCGGTCTCAGGCCACCCGGAACTTCCCGCCCTGACCCTGTGGGACACGCCGGACTTCGATTCCCTGCGGGCCCGCCATTATCTGCATGGGGTTCTGCGCACCGCCGCACTGGCCGATCTCCTGCTCGTGGTGGTGAGCAAGGACAAGTACGCCGACCGGGCGGTGTGGGACATGCTCACCCTGCTCGAACCCCTCGGGCAGCCGGTCCTGGTCTGCCTCAACAAGGTCACTCCGAAGGGGCGCGACACCCTGCTGCGATCCTGGAACGAGAAATGGCGCGGCCACCGCGCAGACCCACCGCCACCGGTGATCCCACTGCCCTACTGGCAGGATGAGGAAGGACGCCGCCAGGCCGGGGCCCAGGTGCGGGCCGCTTTGCTCGAGCGCCTGCCGCTCGCCCAACGCCAGCGCCGCCAGCGCGACAGGCGGATCCTCGAACTGGCCCGCCGCTACTGGCCCGCCTGGCGGCAGCCGCTGGAGGCGGAAATCGCCGCAGATAAAGCCTGGCGCAGGCAGGTCGAGGCAGCGCTGGTCCAGGCCATCGAAATCTACCGCCACGACTTCCTCGACCATCCGATCGCCTACGAAACCTTCCAGCGGGCGCTGGCGGAACTGCTGATCCTGCTGGAACTTCCCGGCATCGGCAAGCCGATGCTGTGGATGCGGCGGACCTTGACCTGGCCGCTGCGCAAGTTGCTGGGAAAGGGCAAACACGACCAGGCCATCCCTGAGGAACTGCGGGTGCTGATCCACAGCGTCGAGCACGCCCTGCGCCGGTTGCAACAGGTGTTGGCCGAACCCCCGCCCTCCGAACTGGCCCAGCCGTGGTGGCAGTCCCTGTCCCGGCACTATCAGGAAACCATGGCGGATACGCTCGATGCCTTCCAACAGGATGCCGGCCGTTATTACCGGGAATTTCAGCCCCAGGTGGAAGCGGCCGCCCGGGAACTCTACGAAAAACTCAAGGAAATGCCGGTCACCCTCAATGCATTGCGCGCCACCCGGCTCAGCGCCGATGCTGCCGGACTGGCCCTGCTGCTCCAGACCGGCGGCATCGGACCGCACGATTTTTTCCTGGCCCCGGCGGTCCTGTCGCTGACCTCGTGGCTGTCGGAAACCGCCCTGGGAAAATACATGGAGCGGGTCGCCGCCCGCCTCAAACAACAACAACTGGAGGCGGTCCAAAACATGCTTGCAGCGCGGCTCGGCCAGCGCCTGCGCCAACTGCCCGGGGCCATCGACCCTGCCTACCGCTTCGGCTTCGATGCCGAGACCCTGACCGCCGTCGATCAACAGCTGCAGGAACGCCGTTATGGACTCCGTCTCTTTTGAGCGTCTCTCCCAGTGGTTCCAGCATCTTGCCGCCGCAGGCTTCATCACCCCTGAAGAAGCGGAGCGGTATCTTTCCGCCGCCCGCGATGACGGCGGCCCCTTGTTCGAGGTGGAGCATCCCCCGCTGATCGTCGCCTTCTTCGGCGGCACGGGCGTGGGCAAAAGCACCCTGCTCAACCGCCTGGCGGGGGAAGCGGTCGCCCGCACCGGCATCGAGCGGCCGACATCGCGGGAGGTCACGGTCTATCTGCACCGGTCCCTGCCCACTGAAGCCCTCGAACACCAGCTGCCCCTGGCGCACCTGCGCCTGGCCCGCCACGCGAATCCCAACCGCCGCGACGTGGTCTGGATCGACATGCCCGACATCGACAGCGTCGAGGAAAGCAACCGTGAACTGGTGCTCCAGTGCCTGCCCCACGTGGACGTCCTGATCTACGTGGTCAGCCCGGAACGCTACAAGGACGATACCGGCTGGCAGATGCTGCAACGCTTCGGTCACCGACACGGCTGGCTGTTCGTCATGAACCACTGGGACCAGGGACACGAGGCCCAGATCGAGGATTTCACCCGGATGTTGCGGCAGGCAGGCTTCAAGGCGCCTGTGGTGCTGCGTTGCGACAGCCGTGAAGACCTCAGCCGGCGCCGCCCGGACGACTTCGGCAAACTGGAGGAAATCCTCACCCGGCTGGCCAGAAACGGCGGCGCCGAGCACCTGCAACAGCGCAACCGCAGCCAAAGGATGCAGGAACTGGCCGACCGCATTGAGCGGCTGGTGCGGAAACTCGATCCCGAAAGCGTCGCACCCTTGGTGAAACAATGGCAACGGCTTTGGCGTCAGACCTGTGACGCGCTGGCGCCTTCCCTGGAATGGCCCACCAAGGCCCTGGCCCGGGAAATCGCCGGCAAGGGCCAGAAACGGCTCAAATCCGGGCAGGGAAATTCCGGCGAGACGCTGCTTTGGGATCTGTGGAGTCAGAAGCACCTGCAGGACGCGCTGGACCGGCTGGTGCTGGAAGCCGGAGAACGGGGTCTGCCCGCCGCGTCCCTGAAACAGCGTCTGGAGCCTGTCAGGAAACGTCTCGACCGCATCCTGATCGACCAGGTCCAGCGCACGGTCCGTGCCGCCCTGGCCCGTCCCGGCCACAGCCTGCGCCGGGGACTGCTGTGGCTCACCGCCGCGCTGCGTTACCTCCTGCCATTGGCCGCCGGAGGCTGGGTCGCCTGGCAGGTGGTCGCAAGGTACTACCGCGGCTTTACCGGGGAAGGCGAATATCTGGGACTCAATTTCGCCGTCCACAGCCTGTTGCTCATTGGCCTGGCCTGTCTGATTCCCTTTCTACTCCACCGCCTGCTCGAACCTTCCCTGGAGAAGGTGGCCGAAAGCGGCATTCGTGCCGGCATTTACCGGGGATTCGAGCAAATCGAGGCCGAGGTCGTATCCCAATTGCAGGATCTGGAAGCGGAGCTGGAGGCACTGCGGCAACAGGGACAAACGCAGCTCGCGCTATTGCGCCAAGCCTCCGCCACCCCGGAAGCCGCCGGAGAGGACGATTTGCTGGCTCGGATCTATCGCCGCTAACGCCCCTTCTTGGCGTGACGCAGGAGCCGCTGGCGTTTGCGCAGCTGCCTGGGGGTGAGCTTGTTGCGGCGGCCGGCGAAAGGATTGGCGCTGGAACGGAATTCCAGTTGCAGCGGCGTCCCTTTGATCCCCAGCGCCTCGCGGAAACTGCGGTTGAGATAACGCCGGTAGCTGGCCGGCACCCGCTCGGTCTGGTTACCGTGGATGACGATCAGCGGCGGCTTCTTGCCGCCCTGGTGGGCGAACTTGAGCTTGATGCGCCGCCCGCGCACCAGCGGCGGTGGATAGGATATGACCGCGTCCTGCAGGATCCGGGTCAGTTCGGAGGTGCCGAATTCAACCTGGGCCTGTTCGTAAAGCGGCGCGATCCGATCGAACAGGTCCCCCACCCCGGTACCGTGCAGGGCGGAGATCGGCAGTTTTTCGGCGAAATCGACGAACTGCAGCCGGGTTTCCAGCTGGCCGCGAACCTTCTGCTTCTGCTCCCGGGAAAGCCCGTCCCATTTATTGAGGCCGATGATCAGGGCTTTGCCGGCTTCGAGCACCATCCCGAGCAGGCGCGCGTCCTGGTCGGTGATGCCCTCGGAGGCGTCGATCAGGAACACGACCACGTCGGCCTGCTCCATCGCCTGGATCGCCTTGATGACGCTGAACTTCTCCACCGCCTCCTCCACCCGCGCCCGGCGGCGGATGCCGGCGGTGTCGATCAGCACGAAGGCGCGGCCGTCGCGCTCGAAGGGGATTTCGATGGCGTCGCGGGTGGTGCCGGGATGGTCGGCCACCACCACCCGCTCCTCTCCCAGCAGGCGGTTGACCAGCGTCGATTTGCCGACGTTGGGACGGCCGATGACCGCAACCCGGATGGCGTCGTCCCTGTCCGCTTCGGTGGCGCTCTGCGGCGCCGGCGGCAGCAGCGCCTCGATACGCGCCAGCAGTTTGGCGGTGCCGCGGCCATGGGCGGCGGCGATCATCACCGGCTCCGCAAATCCCAGCACGGAAAACTCCGCCGCCGCCAGGGCCGGATCCTCGCCGTCGATCTTGTTGATGACCAACAGTACCGGCTTGTCCAGGCGGCGCAATCGCGCAGCGATGTCCTCGTCGGCGGCGGTCAGCCCCTCGCGGGCATCGACCAGGAAAAGAATCAGGTCGGCCTCCTCCAGGGCCTGTTCCACCTGCCGCAGCGCCGCCTGGTCCACCGTTTCCGCGGTGTCGGCGACGCCGCCGGTGTCCACTACCAGAAATTCCCGCGATCCCCGGCGGCAGCGGCCGTAGTGCCGGTCACGGGTCAGCCCGGGGTAGTCAGCCACCAAGGCGTCGCGGGACTGGGTCAGCCAGTTGAACAGCGTGGATTTTCCCACGTTGGGACGTCCCACCAGGGCGACCACGGGAAGCGACTTATTCATCTTTAGGTTCGGCTTTCAAAACGGTCAAATCGCCATTGCCGGCATAGACGATCAAATAATCTCCGGCCACCACCAGCGGCGCGCGGATGGGGCTTCTGGCGACCCGGACGCGCCCGAGCTGGCGGCCGTCCTCCTGGGCCAGGAAGTGCACGTAGCCCTTGTAGTCGCCGACGGCGATGAAGTCGCCATAGACGACCGGAGCGGTCACCTCACGGTGATAGAAGGCGTCCTGTTTCCAGTAGGCGCGGCCGGTGGTTTCGTCCAAGCCCCAGACGTTGCCTTCGGTGTCGGTGACGAAGACGTAACGCCAGCTCACCGCCGGGGTCGAGTCGGCGACGATGTCGGTGTTGCGCCAGATGACCTCGCCATCCACCAGGGAGGCGGCGATGACGCCGCCGTGGAAAGCCGTCGCGTACAGCATCCCGCTGCGGACCGCGGGGGCAGCATTGATGTCCACCACCCTTTCCATTTCCGAAAGTCCCGTCGGGATGGCCAGCTGGCGTTCCCAGATCAGCTTGCCGTCACCGAGGCGCAGCGCCGCCATACGGCCGTTGGCGAAACCGATCAGGACGGTGTCGTCGGCGATGACCGGCGGTGCCACGCCCCGCAGCGACAGACGGCTGACCGCCTTGCCGTAGCTCCACAGGCGCCGGCCGCTGTCTTCCGCCAGGGCGAACACGGCGCCGTCATTGGTGTGAACCACGACGATTCCCTCGGCCACCGCCGGTCTGGCCAACACCTCGCTGGACACCTGGGCGATCCAGCGCTGCCGGCCGGTTTCCCGCTCCAGGGCCAGCACCTCGGCCTCGCTGGTACCCAGCAGCAGGATGGTGGCGCTGACGGCAGGACCGGCCGACAGCGGGCGGTCCCCCTCCAGCGCCAGGATTTCCTCCCCGTCGGCAAGGCGCAAGCCGGCAACGCGCCCTTCGTGATCGGCGGCATAGACGGTTTCGTCCGCCACCGCCGGGGCCAGTGCCAGCCGGTAACCGCCGTCGCCGGCGCCGACATCCTCGTCCCACACCGTCTCGATGCGAAGCTCTGGGGTGACGGCCACCAGTTCCCGGGGCGGTTCCTCGGCAGAGTCTGCGCCGGTGACCAGGTCAATCGTACCCGACACCAGATTGCTGAAACCGGCCCCTGTGGATTGGCAGCCCGTCAGAAGCAGTAGCAGCGGGAGGAAAAACAGACGCATCATCACGGTTTGGACGCGGCCACACCCAGATCGTTCAGCTTCATCTTCAGGTATTCGTAATCCCGTCCCAGGGCCAGCGCCTTGCGGTAGGCCAGCGCCGCATCCTCAGGTTTCCCCAGGGCGGCGAAGGCGTCCCCCCTGAGTTCCTCGTACTGGCCGGCGAAACGGCCGGGATCGCCGATGCCGGCCACGGTCAGCACGTCCAGCGCCGCCTCCGGCTTGCCGGCGCCCAGATGGACCCGGGCCAGGCGCAGGCGGGCGATGTGACGGAAGTTGTCATCCCCCGTCTCCCGCAGCAGGGCCTCCAGAGCGGCCTGGGCCCTGGGCAGCTCTCCTTTGTCCACCGCGGCGCGGGCTTCCAGCAGGCGGGCAAAATCGGCATAGGCGGTGCCGGCCAGCTCGCCGGTCAGGCGCTGTGCCAGACCGAAAGCCAGATCGTCCTGGCCTTTGGCCACAGCGTCCAGCATTTGCTGGTACAGGTTGGAGGCCTGTTCGGCCTGGGTGCGCTGGTGTTTCTGCCAGGCGTTCCAGCCGAAAATCGCCACCAATCCCAGGATGACACCGGCGATGATCGAGGCGCCGTTCTCCTTCCACCAGCGTTTGAGTTGTTCGACTTGGGCTTCTTCTTCCAGGTGTGCGGCCATGAAAGCCTCCTTGTCAGACGCGTATATGGTTTTCGATGAATTCGATCAGTTCGGCCTGCGTGAGGATGCGTTGCTCGCCCGCCTCGCGCAGGGGTTTGAGGGCCACCTTCCCGGCGGTGGCCTCCTCGTCGCCGACGATCAGGGCATACCGGGCCCCGCTTTTGTCGGCCTTCTTGAACTGGCTCTTGAAACTGCCGCCGCCGCAGTGGACGATGAGACGCAGCTCGGGGAAGCGGCGCCGCAAGGTTTCCGCCAGCACCGCGCTGGCGCGTTCGGCAGCCGCCCCCACCCGGACCAGATAGAAATGCGGCGTTTCCTTGCGGCCATGCGAGCCTTCCAGCAGCGCCAGCAGGCGTTCCATCCCTAAGGCGAAGCCCACCGCCGGCGTCGGCCTGCCGCCCAATTGCTCCACCAGGGTGTCGTAGCGGCCCCCGGCACACACGGTGCCCTGGGCCCCCAGTTCCGAGGTCACCCATTCGAACACGGTCAGACCGTAGTAATCGAGGCCGCGCACCAGGCGCGAATTGACCACGTAGGGAACGCCGACGGCATCGAGCAGATCGGTGAAGCCGCGGAAATGGACCCGCGACGCCTCTCCCAGATAGTCCAGCAGCTTCGGCGCCCCCTCGATCAGTTCCTGCATTTCCGGATTCTTGCTGTCGAGAATGCGCAGGGGGTTGGTGTGGAGGCGGCGGCGGCTGTCGGCGTCTAGGGCGTCCTCGTAAGTGCTGAAATAGGCCACCAGATCGTCGCGGTAGGCCCGGCGCTCGTCCAGGGTGCCGAGAGAATTGATCTGCAGCGCCACTTTGTCGGCGACGCCCAAGCGCTGCCACCAGCGGACATTGAGGAAGATCAGCTCGGCATCGATGTCGGGCCCGGGCGTGCCGAACACTTCCACCCCCAGCTGATGGAACTGGCGGTAACGCCCCTTTTGCGGCCGTTCGTGGCGGAACATGGGGCCGAGATACCAAAGCCGCAGCTGCCCGGTGCGCAAAAGACCGTGTTCAATGCAGGCACGCACGCAACCGGCGGTGCCCTCCGGGCGTAGCGTCAGGGAATCGCCGCTCTTGTCCTGGAAGGTGTACATCTCCTTTTCGACGATGTCGGTGACTTCGCCGATGGAGCGCTTGAACAGTTCGGTCTTCTCGACAATGGGCAGACGGATCTCGTCGAAACCGGCGCGTTCCAGCTCCTGGATCAGGATCGTCTCGACGTTACGCCACAGGGGCGTCTCGTCCGGAAGAATGTCGTGCATGCCGCGGACGGCTTGCAGTTTCTGACTCATGGATGATTGATCAGGGATGGGTTTTGGGGGTTATCCGTTTCAGACGGCGGCGGTAGGCGGCTGCGGCTTGTTCGTCTCCGAGGGCGGATTCGATCTGAACGCCAAGCTGAAGCAGCTCCGGCGTCGGCTCGGCGACCACCTCGTAGCGCTGCAGGAAGGCCCTTGCCGCCAACCACTGCCGCTTTCGGGCCATCAGCCGGGCCATCGCCGCCAGCGGCTGGGGCGCGTCGGGCTCTAGGGCCAGCGCCTGGCGCAGCCAGTCTTCGGCTTCCGCCAGCTGTCCGGCCCTGAGGGCGCAGAGACCGGCGTTGGTCATCGCCTTCCAGCGCTGGGCGTACAACTTGTTGTTGGCGGCGCGGACGAGCCGCTTCATCCCGGCATCGTAGTCGCCACGGTGGCACAGGAACAGGCCGTAGTTGTTGAGCAGCCGGGCGTCGTCCGGTTGCAGCGCCAGGGCGCGGCGGTAGTGCTCGGCCGCCTTGTCGTCCATGCCGAGCTTCTCGTACAGCACCGCGATCGCCTCGTGGGCGGCGGCGTTGTCGGGATCGATCTCGAGGGCGTGGCGCAGATCGGCCAAAGCGTTCTGGGGCTGGCCCTGGGCCAGATAGGCGATGCCCTTCTCGGTATAGATCTGCGCCAGCTTCTTGCGGTCGATCGCCTCCCGGTCGGGGGAGAGACTGCAGCCGGCCAGCGCCACCAGCAATCCTGCGATCGCCCAGCGCATCAGGCCGCCTCCACCGGAATCCTCAGGCGGGGGCGGGATTTGGCTTGCACCTTCCCCACCAACTGGCCGCAGGCGGCGTCGATGTCGTCGCCGCGGGTACGGCGCACGGTGGTGAGGAAACCAGCCTCCTGGAGGATCTGCTGGAACCGCTGGATCGCTGCATCTGAGGAGCGCCGGTATGGCGCCCCCTCGAAGGGATTGAAGGGAATCAGGTTGATCTTGGACGGAATCCGGCTCAGCAGCTTCACCAGCCTGCGGGCGTCGGCGGGCGAATCGTTGACGCCGTCGAGCATCACGTATTCCCAGGTGATCTTGCGCCCGCGCTGGTGCTCGCCGTGGATGAACCGTCTGCAGGCCGCCATCAGTTCGGCCAAAGGATACTTGCGGTTGACCGGCACCAGTTCGTCGCGCAGCGCGTCGGTGGTGGCGTGGAGCGACACTGCCAGGCTGACGTCGGAGACCTGGCCGAGGCGGTCGATGGCGGGAACCAGCCCGGCGGTGGACACCGTCACCCGCCGCTTGGCCAGGCCGTAGGCGAGGTCATCCATCATCAGCTCGGTGGCGGCGACCACGGCGTCGAAATTGAGCAGCGGTTCGCCCATGCCCATCAGCACCACGTTGGTGATCCGTCCGGATTCCAGCAGCCGGTGGGCCTGCCACACCTGGCCTATGATCTCGGCGGCGCTCAGGTTGCGGCTGAACCCCTGGCGCGCGGTGGCGCAGAAGGCGCAATTGAGGGCGCAGCCCACCTGGGAGGAGACGCACAGGGTGCCGCGCTTCTCCTCCGGTATGAACACGGTTTCGATGCGGTTGCCGTCGGCCAGCTGCATCAGCCATTTGGTGGTGCCGTCGCGCGACACCTGGGTCCGCACCACCTCGGGAAGGTCGAGACGGGCCTCTGCCTGGAGCCGGGCGCGCAGCGCCTTGCTCAGATCGGTCATCGCCGCGAAATCGAGGACGCCCTGGGCATGCACCCACTTGAGCAGCTGGCGGGCGCGGAACGGCTTCTCACCCAGCTGGAGGAAGAACGCCTCGAGGGCCTGACGCGGCAGGCCCAGGAGGTTGAGGGGTTGGGTCTCAGTCAAAACGGGGGAAGATCTCATCGTCTTTGAAGAAGAAGGCGATTTCCTGCGCCGCGGTTTCCGGTCTGTCGGAACCGTGCACCGCATTGGCGTCGATGCTGTCGGCGAAATCGGCGCGGATGGTGCCGGGGGCGGCTTCCTTGGGGTTGGTGGCGCCCATCAGCTCGCGGTTTTTGGCGATGGCGTTCTCCCCTTCCAGCACCTGCACCACCACGGGACCGGAAATCATGTATTCGACCAGGTCGTTGAAGAAAGGTTTGTCCCGGTGGACGCCATAGAAGGCTTCCGCCTGCTGCCGGGTCAGCTTCGTCATCTTCAGGGCGGCGATGCGCAGCCCCGCCTTTTCGAAGCGGCTGATGATCTCACCGATGACGTTCTTGGCGACGGCGTCGGGTTTGATGATGGACAGCGTTCTTTCGATAGCCATGGATTCCCCAACTTCCAGATTGTAAAAACAGCATATTTTAACCGACGGGCAGGCACTTGAGTAAGCCTTTCTGCCACTTCCACGGGAGGGGGCCGGGAAGGGTCTGTCAGCGGCCGAAAGCTGTCGGCACGTCCACCGCCGGTCCAATTTGCGCCGGGAACATCGTATAATGGGCGGTTTTGAAATGCGTGCGGCCCCGGGCCGCCCGCCTGGCCGGGCTGCACGATCTTCCCACAACCTGCTGACGGAATTGACAATCCATGGCCGTAAAAAACCGCCTTCACCGTAGCGAGCTCGCCGTCCCCGGCAGCAATCCGAGAATGTTGGAAAAGGCGCCCCACGCCGGCGCCGATGTCGTGTTTCTGGATCTGGAAGACGCCGTCGCCCCCGACGACAAGGAACAGGCGCGGCGCAACGTCATCGAGGCCCTCAACACCTACGACTGGTCCCGCTGTTCGGTGTCGGTGCGCATCAACGGCCTGGATACCCATTACTGTTACCGCGACATCGTCGAAGTGGTGGAACAGGCCGGCGACCGTCTCGACACGATCCTGATCCCCAAGGTCAACGGCCCGGAAGACATCTATTTCGTCGCCACCCTGCTGAGCCAGATCGAGGCGGCCAAGGGGTTGAAGCCCATCAATCTCCACGCCCTGATCGAAACCGCCGCCGGCATGGACAACGTACGCGAGATCGCCCGCGCCTGTCCGGAGCGCCTGGAAGCGCTGGTGTTCGGGGTGGCCGACTACGCCGCATCGATACAGGCCCGCACCACCAACATCGGTGGCGCCAATCCCGATTATGCGGTGCTGACCGATCCCTTCGAGGACGGCCACCGCGAACGGCACTGGGGCGATCAGTGGCATTTCGCCATCGCCCGCATGGTGGTGGCCTGCCGCGCCAACGGGCTGCGTCCCATCGACGGCCCCTACGGCGACATCAGCGACCCGGACGGTTACGTGGCCGCCGCCAAACGCGCCGCCGCGCTGGGTTGCGAAGGCAAGTGGGCCATCCATCCCTCCCAGATCGAACTGGCCAATCAGGTCTTCACTCCCTCCGAACAGGAAGTGACCAAGGCCCGACGCATTCTGGCGGCGATGGAAGAGGCCGCCCGCGAGGGCAAGGGCGCCGTCTCCCTCGACGGACGCCTGATCGACGCCGCCTCCATCAGGATGGCGGAGAACCTGATCGCCAAGATCGACCAGATCCAGGCCCGCCAAGGCTGACTTGAGGAGAGCAAGATGAACATTCACGAGTATCAAGCCAAAGAACTGTTGCGTTCCTATGGCGTGCCGGTTCCGGCCGGCAACGTCGCCTTTTCCGACGCCCAGGCCTACTCCATCGCCGAGGAACTCGGCGGCGACCGCTGGGTGGTCAAGGCCCAGATCCACGCCGGCGGACGCGGCAAGGCCGGCGGGGTCAAGGTGGCCCGCTCCCTCGACGAGGTGCGCAAGATCGCCGACGAGATGATCGGCATGACCCTGGTGACCCACCAGACCGGTCCCAGGGGCCGGGTGGTCAAGCGGGTGCTGATCGAGGAGGCCAGCGACATCGTCGACGAGTTCTATCTCGGCTTCGTCATCGACCGCGCCAGCCAGCGCATCACCATCGTCGCCTCTGCCGAGGGCGGGGTGGAAATCGAGGAAGTCGCCAAACGCAATCCGCAGGCCATCATCAAGGAAACCATCGACCCGGCCATCGGCCTGGCCGACTTCCAGTGCCGCAAGGTCGCCGCCGCCATGGGGCTTCGCGACAAGGAGCGCATGACCCAGCTGGTGCGGATCATGAAGCGTATCTACCGCTGCTTCCGCGACAAGGACGCCCTGCAGGCGGAAATCAATCCCCTGGCCCAGGTGGACGGCGGCAAGCTCATCTGCCTGGACGCCAAATTCAACTTCGACACCAACGCCCTTTACCGCCATCCGGACGTCAACGAACTGCGCGATCTGGACGAGGAGGACCCCAAGGAAGTGGAAGCCTCCGGCCACGGCCTCAACTACATCGCCCTCGACGGCGATATCGGCTGCATCGTCAACGGCGCCGGCCTGGCGATGGCCACCATGGACGCCATCACCCTCCACGGCGGCCGTCCCGCCAATTTCCTCGACGTCGGCGGCGGCGCCTCGCCGGAGAAGGTCACCAACGCCTGCCGCATCGTCATGGAAGATCCCAACGTCAAGGCCCTGTTGGTCAACATCTTCGCCGGCATCAACCGCTGCGACTGGATCGCCACCGGCCTGATCCAGGCCTATCAGACCCTCAACATCGAACTGCCGATGGTGGTGCGTCTGGCCGGCACCAACGTCGAGGAAGGCCGCAAAATCCTCGAGGAATCGGGGCTGCCCTTCGTCCAGGCTGCCAACCTGGATGACGCCGCCGCCAAAGCCGTTGCCACCGTCAAGGGAGAAAGCGCATGAGTGTGTTCGTCAACAAAGCTTCCAAGGTCATCTTCCAAGGCTTCACCGGCCAGCACGCCACCTTCCACGCCGAGGAGGCGATCAGGACCGGCACCAACGTGGTCGGCGGCGTCACGCCGGGCAAGGGCGGCACCACCCATCTGGACCGACCGGTGTTCGACACCGTGGCCGAGGCGGTGGAGGCCACCGGCGCCGACGTGTCGGCCATCTTCGTTCCCCCCGCCTTCGCCGCCGATGCCATCATGGAAGCCATCGACGCCGGCATCCGGGTGGCGGTGGTGATCGCCGACGGCATCCCGGTGCAGGACATGGTGCGGGTGCAGCGCTACCGTGTCGGTCACGACACCCTGGTCATCGGCCCCAATACCCCGGGAATCATCACCCCCGGCGAGTGCAAGGTGGGGATCATGCCAGCCCACATCTACCAGCCGGGCCGCGTCGGCGTGGTGTCGCGTTCCGGCACCCTCAACTACGAGGCGGTGGAACAGATGACCGCCCTGGGGCTGGGGCAGTCCACCTCGGTGGGCATCGGCGGCGATCCGGTCAACGGCACCGACTTCGTCACCGTGCTCAAGGCCTTCGAGGCGGACCCGGACACCGACGCGGTGGTGATGATCGGCGAGATCGGCGGCCCCCAGGAAGTGGCCGCCGCCCGCTGGGCCAAGGAGAACATGACGAAGCCCATCGTCGGCTTCGTCGCCGGCATTTCCGCCCCGCCGGGACGGCGCATGGGTCATGCCGGCGCCATCATCTCCGGCGCGGACGACACCGCCAAGGCCAAGATGGACGCGATGGAAGAACTGGGGCTGTACGTGGCCAGAAATCCGGCCCACATCGGTGAAACCGTGATGCGGGCCCTGAAGGAGAACGGACAGGCCTGAAACGGCCGACGGCGATGGGACTCTGCGTGGTCCCGTCGCCGATGCTCCCGGGGATCAACCGATCCCGAAACGCTGCTCGAACGCTGCCGTGATCATGGCCTTGAGGCGATCCAGCGCCTCACCGTCCACAGGAACGTCCCGCCCGGCGGCTTTCAGTTTCACCATCCCCTCGGCCAGCTCGGCGCTGTCCTCGCCGGGACGCTGCAGAAACGCCGGATCGACTTCGGGCAGGGTCTGCACCTCGGATGCCAGCGCACCGGCCCGGGTCAGATCGCCGCTTTGCAGCGGGCTCACCGCCGCCGTCTCCGCATAGGCGCTGACCGCCTTCACCTGACGCTCATAGCCCATCTCCAGCGAGAAGCCGGCCAGCTGGCGGTCGTTGAATCCCAGTTTGGCCAGCCGCTTCAGCGCCCCCTGGCTGTCCCCGGCGACGAACTTGTCCGCCAGCTTGTCGAGCTTGTGGATCAGCTTCGCCAGCGACTTGCGCTCCTGACGGTTGAGGTTTCCTTCCACGCTGAAGTGGATCTCGCTCTCCTGTTGCCGGGAGGACTGTAGCGCCACCCCTTGCCCGCTGTCGTTGGCCACTGCCAGCGCCGCAGCGTCGGCCTGATCCGAGCGGCTCAGGTCGATGGTGACCACGTCCCCCTCCCGGGTCGTCACTGCCAGGCTCAGCTGGAAGGTCTCCTCCACCGCCACGGCCTGAAAGGCCGCCGCCCTCCGGACCGACACCGAATCGGAACCTGCCTCATTCCGGGCGACATCCGGCCGCCGCTCCTCTGCCTCCTGGATGGAATCGTCGCGGGACAGCTGCAGCTGCCCGAAGGAATGGTCGAATCGCTGCAAGGCCAAGGATACGTTCAGAGTCATGCCGCACTCCGCAAAGCTGTTGGTCGTCACTGAGGTTAGCGGACGCAACCAGGGCGGCTTTAGCGGAAAACGCGACGGCGATCACGGCAAGCGGCGCAGAAATTCCCTGAAGTCCCCGAGCCGATCCGGCGTGAAGACCTGCAGCCTCCTGCCCTCGGGGAACCAGCGGGGAAAGGCGGCATCGACGATGCCTTGGCGCTGCAAGGCCCGGGAATCCGGCGCTGAGGCGGACACCCGTTTCAGCAGCACCAGTCCTGCCGCCTCCAGGCGGGAAACCAGCCAGGCGGCCAGGCTGTCGGAGGTGACGGTCCAGTCGGCGGGGATGGCGGCGGCATCGAGATCCTCCAGCCGCGGCAGCCAGACGGGCACCCTCCCCTGCCGGACGCATGTCCCCAGCGCCCCGATCTCCTCCAGCGGCACCAGATCAGGGCGCAACGCCGCCAGCATCCAGGCGTACTGGTGCATGGCGAGCAGGGCCATGCGGTGGGCGTGACGGTCGTCGAAGCGCCAGCGCCGCTGCATCCGGCGCACCTGATCGGCGAAGGGGCCGCCGCCGGGCACCAGCACGACCCGCCCGCCCCCGTCGTGGACGAGCGTCTGCAGCCAGTGCGGCAGGCGGTCATGGCCGGCCCAGCTGCCGCCGAGCTTAACCACCCACACGGTCGCGGGAGGCGCGGAAACGGGACAGCACCTGAATCAGCGCGGCGGCCTTGTCGAAACTTTCCTGGTATTCCTGAGATCCCTTGGAATCGGCGACGATGCCGCCTCCGGCCCAGAAATGGATCTCCCCCTGTGTGTGCACCAGGGTGCGGATGACGATGTTGGTGTCCATCGCCCCGTCGTAACCGACGTAGCCGATGGCGCCGCAGTAGACGCCGCGGCGGATGCCTTCCAGCTCCTCAATGATCTCCATCGCCCGGAGCTTCGGCGCGCCGGTGATCGAGCCACCGGGGAAACAGCCGCGCAGCAGGTCCAGGGCATGACGGTCCTGGCGCAGCTGGCCGATCACGGTGCTGACCAGGTGATGGACCGTGGCGAAACTTTCCACCTCGAACAGCTTCGGCACCTTCACCGAACCCGGCTGGCAGTTTTTTCCCAGATCGTTGCGCAAAAGATCGACGATCATCAGGTTTTCCGCCCGGTCCTTGGGGCTTTCCCGCAGCGCCTGGGCCTGATAGAGATCCTCCTCCGGATTGAGGCAGCGGGGGCGGGTCCCCTTGATCGGTTTTGTCTCCACCCGGCCATCCCGGACCTGCAGGAAGCGCTCCGGGGAGGAGCTGAGCACCGCCCCCTGGGGCAGGCGCAAAAAAGCGCCGAAAGGCGCCGGATTGGCGGCGCGCAGTTCCCGGTACACCGACCAGGGGTCGCCGCTGGCCGGGGCGCTGAAGCGCTGGGCGAAGTTGACCTGATAGCAGTCCCCTTCGCGGATGTAATGCTGGATGCGGTCGAAGGCGGCCAGGTAAGCCTTGCGGTCGAGATGGGACACCACCGGTGCGGTAAGCTGGAAATCGCCGCCGGGGATCACCGGCCGCCGCCACAACGCCCGGACCTGCGCCTGCAGCGCCGGCCACAGGCTGCGGTCACGGCAGACCAAGAACGCCTGCTGTTGCTGATGGTCGACCACCACCGCCAAGTCGTAGATTCCCACCGCCATCTCCGGCAGCGGGTTCAGGGCCCTGGCCGAGCGCGGCAGACGCTCCAGGCGCCAGGCCAGATCGTAGCCAAAATAACCGATGGCGCCGCCGCAGAACGGCAGTCCGGCCGGGTTGTCCCGTCGTTCACCCAGTTGCTTTTGGAGCAGCGCGAAGGGGTCGTCCGGTGACAGCTGCACCCCTGCCGGACTGCGGATTTCGGTCATCTGCCCGCGCGTGACCAGGGTCACGCGCGGGTTGGCGGCGAGGATGTCGTAACGGCCCTGTTGAATGAAGGGATAGCCGCTGTCGAGGAAGACGGCCCAGGGTTTCTGGGCCCAGTGGGAAAACAGGATCGCGGTGTCAGGACGGTAGCCAAGCGCTTTGATGTGCATGAATCCCTTGGGAGCGCGTCGAAGGTCAGCCTGTCATCTTACCATCATCGGCCGCCAGCAGCAGGGCCAGGGCCGCGGCCGGGGCGCAGTCGGCCGGATCGAAAACCGTCGTCGTTTCCGCCGACACCAGTTCGGAGAAATCCCGATAGGCAATTCCGAGACGGCGGGCCACTTCCGGGAGCAGGAAACGCCCTACCCCGGCGCCGATCAGGGATTGCGCCGGCCCGGAAAGACGCCCCAGCTGACGCAGGCAATCCCAGGTCAGCTGCTGCCAGTGGCGTTCCCGGAAGGCCCGCGCCAGCGCTTGCCATTCAGCCATGGAGGCGTCCTCGGCATCCAGGCCGACCATCCGCGCCAGGCGCCGGGCGCTGGCCTCGGCCGTCTTCGGTCCCCCGTCGGCGGTCTCGGCCTGATCGGCGCGGGAAGGCAGCTGTCCGAGCAGGCGGTAGACGTCGGCGATGGTGGCGAAATGCTCGGCCATCAATCCCACCCGCTCGCCGCGAAAAAGGATTTCGCCCGCCAGCGCCATCAACGGTGTCCGCACCACGCCGGCATAACGAAGCTCACCGGCACACAGGCGGCTGTGGTCGTCCTCCCCCCGGCACAGCAATCGTCCCCGCTCCAGGGGCAACAGGTCGGTGGTGGTGCTGCCGATATCGACGAACAATCCCGTCTGGCTTTGCCTGGCTAGCCACAATCCCGGCAGTCGCCAGTTTCCGGAGGCGATGGTTTTTGTGGTTTTTTGATTAACTAAAGATAACGGTATAAATTCAGTGCTGGCAAATATCCAGACCGGTCCTGTCACCCGGGCGGTGAAGCGCGTCAGCAGCGCCATCACACCCTGCCGGCGGTTGGCGAAGCGATCCACCATTTCCCCGGTCATGGTCAGGCTGTGACGGGGATTCGGAGGCAGCTGCGCCAGGATGGGGTCCATGGCCCGGTCGAGCTGCTCCAGACCGCGCCACAGGGGACAGGGCTGCTGCCAGATCTGCACCAGCCGCCCCTCGCGCACCAGCGCCGCCTTCACATGGGCGCCGCCCAGATCCCAGCCAACGACGAAATCCGTCATGCCCTGACCTCCACAGATCGCCCCCGACCCAGGCGGCGACGCCAGCGGGCGATGTCGTCCACATCGGTTTGCCCACGCGCCAGGGCCAGGATCTTCGGCGCCACCGCCGCCCCCAGCGCTTCCTGTAGTCCCGCGTAGGACAAGGTCAGGCGTGGATTGATCTCGACCACCACCGGACCGTCGGCGGTGACGATGACATCGATGCCTGCATACCCCCAAAGCCCCGGCACGGCAGCGGCGATCCGGACGACCGGATCCTGCCATTCCGATACTGGCAGCACATTGACTTCACAACCCCGCAAATGGAAAAATCCCGCCTCGATTTCGATCCGTTGGCGGTTGACGCTCAGACACACTCCTTTTCCCGCGGCGAAGACGGCGCTGAGGCTGAGATTCTCTCCCTGCAGATAGGGCTGCACCAACTCCGGACCAAGGTCATCCTTCCGGGTAACCAGGCGCACCCCTTCGCAACCGACGCCGTCGGCGGGCTTGACCACCCAGGGAGGCTGCAAACCGGCATCGACTTCCTCGTGATACCAGGTCTGCACGCAGGCAATCGCCTGTCCCTGAAGCCGCCGGAAAGCCGCGTACTTGTCCCCGCACAGGCGAACCGCCTCCGGGCGGCTTCCCAGCAGCACCTTGCCGGCCGCCTGAACCCGGCGGCTCAAATCCGCCAGGATACCATCAGTTTCCGGCGCCAGCAGCCAGACCTCATCCGCCTCATCCAGGGCCCGCACCCAGGCGGCCGCAAATTCCGCCTCGCTGGCCACCGGAATGATGGTTTCGTGGGTTCCGCAACGGGTCAGGGGCAGACGGGCATCGCGCAGCAGTAAAACCCGTTCCGCCGCCAATTCGCGGCGCAGGGCCGTCAACATGCACTCGGCCTCGGCCACCAGGCCGGCAGGCAGCGGTTCCGCCGCCATGCCGCCCCCGGTAACATATTCGAACAGGAGAATGGCCATGAAACTGATTCCCGTCCTCGACCTACTCGGCGGCAAAGCCGTCCTGGCGCAGCAGGGAAAGCGCCAGTGCTACCGTCCGGTCCGCTCCCCCCTGTGCAAAAACGGCGATCCCTTGGAACTGGTCAGCGGCTACCTGGACCGCTGCCGCTTCGATACGCTGTACATCGCGGATCTGAACCGGATTTTGCGAAAGGAAGATAACGGTATAATTATCGACGCCATTCAAAGGCGTTTCCCCGCCCTCACCCTCTGGATCGATGCCGGCTGGCCGCCCGCCCGGCCCGGTCCCGGCATCCTGCCGGTAGTCGGCAGCGAAACCCTGCCTTCGGACGCCGAAGACGAACCGGCACGCTGGCGCCACGACTGGATCCTGTCCCTGGACTTTGACGCCAGCGGTTTCCGGGGGCCGGACTGGCTGCTGCGGCGACCGGAACACTGGCCTCCCCAGGTCATCCTCATGAGCCTGCCCCAGGTGGGCAGCGGCCGGGGACCGGACTGGGCGCGCCTGGAGCACTTCCGCCGGCGTTTTCCGCAGATCCGCTGGATCGCCGCCGGCGGCGTCCGTCATCAGGGGGATCTGGACCGGCTGGCGGCGCTCGGCGTCCACGCAGCGCTGGTCGCCACTGCGCTCCACCAGAGCGCCCTGCCAGGAACGACAAAAGCCGCCATCGCGGGCGATGACGGCTCCTGAATCCGGGAGTGGCGCGGTATCAGTCGTGGGCCGCGAAGGGATGGTGCACTTCCTTGGCCTTTTCCACCACTTCCTTGGGCGTGGGTTCGCCGGCCACCGCACGCTTGATCGCTTCCTTGGTGGCCTCGTAGTTGTAGTCCTGGATCTTGGCGTCATCCTCGGCCAGCCAGTGAATGAAGACGCCGACGCAGATGAACAGATCGTCGGCCTCGTCCATGGGAATGGTGCCATCTTCCAGACACTCGGTCACCGCCATGGCGACACCGCGCTGGGCCGGGCCGAACATCTGGGTGGCCTGCTTGCCGTTCTTGATGGTGACCTTGTTGAACATCACCGTGGCCGGCTTGCACATCAGGTTGGGCGCCACCACCGCCAGCAAGGCGCTGTGACCGGACTTGTTATTGGTCAGGCAGTTGGCGAACGCGGTTTCCGCCGCCGAGCCCCTGGGACCGATGATCAGATCGATGTGTGCGACTTCGTTGCCCTCGCCCTTCAGGGATTCACCCACGCGCAGTTTGTTTATTTTTGCCATTCTTGCTGTTTCCTCTTGATCGGTTGATGAAAATAATGCCAGAATCTTTTGAATCAACGACATCTCGTGCCTCCCCTTGATGAGTGACCGGGAACCTCAGGTTCCCGACACCCGCCCTGCCTCCGATCCAGCCGAAGACAGCCATTTTTCCAGACGCACGGCCAACAAGGTTGTGACCGTCAGATCGGCCGTGGTGCCCGGATTGATCCCTTCCCGCTTGAAGCGCGCGTCGATCGCACGGATCGCCGGAACCAGCGCTTCGGGCGTGTCGGTTTCAAGCAACAAAGACTCCAAACGCAACATTTCCGCCTGGATCATCTCTGTGAACCGTTTACCGAACTTGCGCTCGACATGGGTATCGGGAATGCGCCGCAACAAAGCCGTAAAGACCAGCACGGTCGCCCAACGCTCATCCCCCCATCGATAAACGCCATTATGATACCTAGGAATTCCCAGCGTATAAATATCTTTGTAATAAAAAGTATAGTTAAAAGCAACGCGATCGTGGTTTTTCGCCAACGCCATCGCTTCCCGCAGGGTCATCCGGGGTTCCTCGCGCACGTCCCCTTCTGCCACCCGCCCCAGACCGCCGGGCTCGACCTCTCGGATCGCCCGGTACACCCAGGCGGCATCCTCGCGGGTGGTCGCCGTCAGCACCCGGCGCAGGGAATCCCGCAGATTCCCGTCACCGGACTGCGAGGCCGCCGCCAGCAGCGGCGCCGCCAGCAATACGATCCCCAGATTGGTGTTGCAACCGACGGCGTCGAGGGTCGCCCGCATCGCCCGGTAGATACGCTCTCCCAAAGATAGATCAAAACGGCACAACCAGGGGGCGCTGACCTCGGCGCTGCGGAGGAAGTGAGCGACGCGCATGCCATGTCCCTCGGCATAGACGCTGACATTGCCGGGCTTGAAAGCCTCGACATCGAGGCGGCAGGCTTCCCGGTAACAGGCTTCCAGCACCGAATCCATCAGAATGATACGATTCCGGACAGGAAATCCTGAATCAACATTTCGGTGACGTCCACTTCACACACACTTTGCAGTCCCTTCCAGGCCGGAATCCCGTTGACCTCGATCACCCACCAGCGCCCTTCCCCGTCACGCAGCAGATCGACACCGGCATAACGCATCCCAAGGATCCGCGCCACCTCCAAGGCCAGCTGCACCGGCATCTCTTCGAGCGCCACCGCCTCGCAACGCCCGCCCCGGGCCACGTTGGTACGCCATTCCACCCCGCAGCGCCGCATGGCGGCGATGACCCGGTCGCCGATGACGAACACCCGGTAATCCTCCGGCGGGTCGATACCGACGAAACGTTGCAGATAGTAAACCCCGCCGGCCGGTTGCAGGGCCTCCAGGGAAGCAAGGTCCCGATGGCGTTCAACCCCTTCTCCCTGGGAACCGAACAACGGCTTGGAAACCAGCCAGTGGCCAGCGGCCAGCTCCCTGGCGGCGATGGCAAGCGCCTCATCGCGCTGGGCCGTCACCCAGGTGGGCGGCGTCGGCACCTCCGCCCGGGACAACAACAGGCTGGCGATGCCCTTGTCGACGCTGAGCTCGATCGCCCGCGGCGGATTGTAGAGCGGCACCCCGAGGGCCTCACAGGCGTGCAGCAGATCGAGGCGCAGGATGAGCTGCTCCAGCGTCCCGCCCTGAATCCCGCGGACGAAGACCCCGGCCGGCAGGTCGTCTTCGAAGCCGGGCAGGACCACAGGGGGGGAGGCGGAAGTCTGCAGGCGGCCGCCGTTGAGGCTGGTGAACACCGCCTCGAAGCCCCGCCGGGCCAGCGCCTGCCGCAGTCTGGCGCCGTGCCATCCCGGATCGTCGGTGACGATGGCGATACGGCGCCTCATGCACCGAAGGAGCGGGCCAACAGTTCCTCGTCGAGCCTGCCGGCGCGGAAGCTCCGCCCCGATTCGATCGCCGTCACCATCACGCTGGCGGGGCTGAACAGCATCGGATCGACCTTGAAGAAATCGTACTCGTATTCCTTGAACACCTGGGCGAAGGGTTTGCCGTAATCCCGCGAGGTGGAGCTGGGCAGATCATGGGCCAGCTTTTCCGCCGCCTCGTCTTCGCCCTTGACGAACAGATGCACCTGCCCAGCGAACAGGATGGCGTCGTTGGTGCGCCCCATGGCGGTAATGAAGTCCGGCGCCGGCGGCGGCACCGGGGCGCTGCCGGAACCGTCGACGATGTGCTCCAGCGGGAAGCCCAGTTCGTGTGCCTTGTGCATGGCCACTTCCAGCACCCGCGCCACCACCTGCAGGCCGCCGGCGAGGCTGGAGGTGGGGGTGACGATCACCGTCAGTCCGGCAGGCTGGATGCCGCAGTCGGCGGCGATCTTGTCGAGCAGTTCCAGGGGCGGATACTTGTCCACCTCCAGCACCAGGACGGTGGCGTCGGCCTTGTCCTTGTAGTCGAGCTCCTTGAACAGAGCCTCCTTGACGCACATGGAACGGGCCGGCCCCGATCCCAGGGCGTAAAACGCCTCCTTGCCCTTGCCGTGGGACAGGCTCCATCCGGCATACTGGCTCCCCAGGCACGACAGCACCGGATCGGTGGCATGGACGTGGACGCGAAGCGGCCATCCCGGGGTCAGGGCGCTGTGGGCCAGGGTCACCGTCCCCATGCCGCCCATGCAGATCTCCGCGATCCGCCGCCCGGCCTCCAGTCCGCCGTCGGCCTCGATCCCGGCGTCCACCAGGGTGACGCCGTTGTCGAGTCGCTCCACCTTCAGGCGCAGCAGCGCTGCATCCCGCACCAGGCTTTCCACCAGCGGCTTGGCCGTGAAATTGATGCTGACCCCGATTTGTTCCGTCATCGTCATTCCACCTCTGTCATCATGGATTTGATTTTAATTGTCGTTCAAGCCAGCGGCGCCGCAACGCCAGGCGCCCCATCGCCTGCCGCGGCGAGCGCCCCCTCGCCTCGATACTGCAAACCGGCGCGCCGGTCGCAATTACGGTCCCCGGCAGCGGCAGGTCAGCGCACCAGGCCGGCCAATCCCATCGCTCCAGGAGAAGCCGCCGGGGGGCGAAAACGATCTCCCAAGCGGCCGGCGGCGGCAACCGCCCCGGCGGCAGCGGCCGCCGGCGGCAGGCCGCCAGCTGCAACGCCACAGGTCCCCTCGCCCACGCGCGGCCCCAGACCGCCACCGAGGCACCGGGACGGGGATTGAGCTCCAGTACCTGTGGACAGCCGCCCGCATCGAGGATGAAGTCCAGACCATGCCAGCCGACCAATCCCAGACTTGATACCAGACACCGGGCGGCGGCGATCACCCGCCGGGCGGCGCGGCGTGGCAGGCGGGCCCGGTTGACGATCCCCCTGAAGCGGTAGGGACGGTCGTCATTATAGGGGCAAGTCAAAAGGGTGTTAAATCCGTGCCAGAGAATTTCCTCCCCATCGGCCACGAAGGCCAGGCAATGGACCGGACCCGGCACATAACGCTGAAAGTAACCGCCCCGGCCATCGGCCGGCCCCGGACAGCGATACACCCCCTCGCCGCCGCTCGTTCCCGGACGCTTGAACAGCCACGCACCTTTCCCGGGCGCAGTCCTGCGCACCTCCGGAAACGGGATCTCCAGGGCGCGCAACCAACGGAAAAAACGCTCAGGCTCGACGCATTCGCACACCACCTCGGCGGGATTACCGTACAGCGGACAGAGGCGGGACAGTTCGGCGATCGTTTCGGGGAAGGCTTCCACGCCAGGGCCGTACAGCCAGCCAACCGGTGCATGTCGCGCGATCAATGCCCGGGCGGCCGCCATAAGAGCCGGAGGGCGAAAGGCCCCTACCACCTCGACCGCCGCTGCCGCCGCCCGGGTGTCCAGATCTCCGAAGGCATCCACCACCAGCGGCCGGTAGCCGGCCTGCCGGGCTGCCTGGGCCAGCAGGCGGCCGGAATGGGCGACGATGAGGAGCGCGGGCTTCACGAACGCCACTGAGCGCCGTGGTTGCGGCCCGCCACGATCTCAAGGTGCAAGCCGCCCCCCGTCAGGGCCGCTGCCAGTCGCCGCACTTCGGAGGCGGCGCTTTCGGGGTCGGGAAACAGGCAGAACCCGGTCGGCCCCCAGGAACTCTGGCCCAGGCCGCGCCATCCCCGATCTTCCAGCCATTTCAGGGCTGCTGCGACCCGCGGGCTGGTGTAACGCCCCCCCTGGGCCGGAGCGAAATAATCCCCGTTGGCCCGCTGGATCCACCCCAGGGTTTCGGCAAAGGCGGCGAAATCCGCCTCCGCCAGTGCCGGCAACCCCTGCATCAGCAGGCGGTGGCAGGCCTCGGCCGCCAAGTGGCGGGGATAACGCGGCAGACGCCGGAAGGCCTGGCGCTCGCGCTCGCCGTGCAATCCCCGGAACCCCGGATCGAAGAGCAGCAGCCAGCGCCACGATTCCGGCACCGGCAAACGCGACAGCAGCGGCGGGACGCCGCTTTCCTTCCCCCGGCCGCCGTCCACCAGAAAGCCCCCCTGCTCGAAGGCCGCAATCCCGATGCCGGAACGCGCCCCGCGCCCGGCGGCGATCGCCACCTGCTGCGGCGTCAGCGGACGGCCGTGCAGCCGCGCCAGTCCCATCCCGGCCGCCAACGCCAGCTGGGTCCCGGAGCCGAGACCGGCATGGGCAGGAATCTCCTCCACCAACGTGATCTGCGCCGGCGGCAACGCCAGTTCCGCCAGCAGCCGCCGCGCCAGGGTCTCCAGGCGCGCAGGCCCCACGACCTGCAGGGAAGCTGCCGGGCGCAACCGCAGGCGGGTGCCGAAACCGGTGATGGCGACCCCAAGACTGCCGAAACGCCGGCCCAGGCCGCCGCCCAGATCAAGAAATCCCAGATGCAACCGCGCCGGGGCGAAGATTTCGACGCCCGGGGCGGCAAATTCAGCAGACATCGCAACGAATCGGAAAAGACAAGGAAACGGAGCCTATCACAGCGCCAGGCGCTCCCGCCAATGCTCGTACACCCCCAGCAGCGCCGGGATCACCAGCAGCACCAGCACAGTGGCGAACAACAGCCCGAAGGCGATGGAAACCGCCATGGGCACCAGGAAGCGGGCCTGGAGCGAGGTCTCGAACAGCAGCGGCAGCAGACCTGCCACCGTGGTCAGGGACGTGAGCAGCACCGCCCGCAGGCGCTGGCAGGCCGCCTCCTCCAGAGCGGCCAAAAGGTCCATGCCCTGCCGGCGCAAATGCTGGTAGAAGCTCACCAGGATGATGGAATCGTTGACCACGATCCCCGCCAGCCCGAAGATGCCGAACAGGGACAGGATGGTCAGATCCAGGTGCATGACTACGTGCCCCCAGATGGCGCCGATCAGACCGAAGGGAATCGCCGCCATCACCACCAGGGGCCAACCGTAGGAACCGAACACCCAGGCCAGAATGAGATAAATCAGTATCAGACCGAGCAGGGCGCCCTTTTTCATGTCGGCGATGGTTTCGGCCCGTTCCTCGGCCCGCCCGGAGGATTCGTAGTCGATCCCGTAGCGCCGGGCCAGCTGCGGCAGAATCTCCTCCATCAACGCCGCCATCACCCGGCCCGGCTTGTTGGCCCTGACGTCGATCTGAGCCGATACCTCCACCGCCAGCCGGCCCTCGGCATGGCGCAGCACCTCGAAACCGCGCTTGGGGCGGGCGACGGCCACGGTGTGGAGCGGCACCCGCTCGCCGTCGGGCAGGCGGATCTGCAGATGCTGCAGGACATCCAGATATTCCCGCTCGAGCCCTGCCAGGCGCACCCGCACCTCGACCTCGTCGGGACCGTCCTGGAAGATCTGCACCAGCCGGCCGGAAAAGGCGGTGCGCAGCTGCCGCCCCAGTTCCGCCGGCGTCAGCCCCAGCATTTCCCCCACCGGCGTGAGACGGTAGAGCCACTGCTCGCGCCCGTAGGGCAGATCCTCCAGCACGTCGCTGATACCGGGCATCGCCTTCAGGGCTGCCATCAGTTCCTGGGCGGCCCGTTTGAGCGTGGGGGCGTCGTCCCCGATCAGGCGGACGCTGACATCCCGTCCCGGCGGCCCCACCTGGCGGGCCTCGATCACTAGATTGTCGAGTCCTGGCGCACCCGGAATCGCCTGGCGCCAGGCTTCGATCAACTGCCAGCTGCGCACCTGACGCTGCTCGGAGGGAACCAGCTCCACGATCATCGCCCCCAGATGGTCGCCGGACTGCTGCAGAAAACCGGAGCCGCTGATGGCGCTGCCCTCGATGGTGATGGCGGTGCGGATCAGGGGGCGGTCCGGCGACAACTGCCGCGCCACCCGGTCCAGGGCCCGCTGCATGCGTTCGAGCTGGGACTCCACCTCGGCCCGCGGCGTGCCGGGGATGAAACCGACGGTGGCATAAACGATGTCGGCCTCCGGGGCGGTGAAGAAGATGAACGGCACCCGGCCGCCGGCCACCAGGCCCAAGGTGGCGATCAACAGCGCCAGTGCCGCAGACAGGGTCAGGCCCCGGTGGCGCACGCAGTAACGCACCAGGGGCCGGAAGCGGCGCTCGCGGACATGGCGGAAGGCGGCATCGAAACGCCGGCGCCATTTGCCCGCCTCGCGGCGGTGCATGTGCTCAAAAGCGTGGCGCAGGTGAGCCGGCAGCACCCAGAAGCTTTCCACCAGCGAGGCGAGGATCACCGCGATCACCACCAGCGGAATGGCGAACAGAATCCGGCCGGTCGGTCCCGACACCAGCATCAACGGCAAAAAGGCGGCGATGGTGGTCAACGACGAGGCCAGCACCGGCGCCAGCATCCGCCGGGCGCCCCCTTCGGCGGCGGCGAGCGGATCCTCCCCCATCTGGTAATGGGCCAGGGCGTCCTCACCGACGACGATGGCATCGTCGACGATGATCCCCAGGGCCATGATGAGACCGAACAGGCTGATCATGTTGATACTGCCCCCGGCCAGCCACAGCACCAGCAGGGTCGCCATGAAGGAGACGGGAATGCCGAAGGCGACCCAGAAGGCGACCCGGCCGCTGAGAAACAGATACAGGATCGCCACCACCAGCACCAGCCCCCCGGCGCCGTTCTTGAGCAACAGCTCGATGCGTTCCTGGATCAGACGCCAGTTCTGCTGATAGACGTGCAGGTGGATCTCCGGCGGCAGCGTGGGCCGGGTCCGGGCCAGCCAGTCGTTGAAGATGCCGGCCACCTTGAAGGTGTCACCGTGCTGGGCGCGGCGGATCTGCAGCTCCACCGCCGGCTGCCCCTGGAAATGCAGCAGCACGCTGCCTTTGCGCGCGCGGCGCTCCACCCGGGCCACGTCCCCGAGCGCGATGCGATCACCGTCAGCAGTCAGCAGGGGAAGGTGACGGAATTCCCAGACCTGACGCCGCTGCGCCATCACCCGCACCATCTTTTGATTCTCCCGGTCGCCGACGGTGCCGGCCGGCACGTCCCGGCTGAAGCGGTCGATCTGCGCGGCGATCTGATCCAGCCCGGTGTGGAGCGCCTCCAGGGCCGGCTCGTCCAGTTCGATGGCGATTTCCTCCTCCGGCAGGCCGAGGATGTCGACCTTGTCCACCCCCACGTCGAGCAGCTCCCGCTCGAAGCGGTGCACCAGGGGCCGCAGCCACTCCAGCGAGCCGCCGTAGACGATCAGGCGGGTCACCGGCTCGTAACGGGCCAGGTGGACGACCTCGGGATCCTCAGCTCCGGCCGGCAGATTGCGGAACTCGTCCACCCGCTGGCGCACTTGGCTGAGGGCGAGCAGGATATCAGTGCCCTCGCGAAATTCCAGGGTGATGGCGCAGCGCCCCTCGCTGGAGGTGGAGGTCATGTGGCGCAGGTCGTCGACGGACTTGAGCTGCTGCTCCAGGGGCGTGGTCAGACTGCGCTCCACGTCCTCGGCGCTCGCCCCCGGCCAGCTGACGCTGACCCGGATGATCTCCAACTCGAAGGTGGGGAAGAACTGCACATTGAGGCGGTCCAGGGCGAAGACCCCGCCCAGGATCATCATCACCATGACCAGGTTGGCCGCCACCGGGTGGCGGACGAAGAAGCGGATCCAACCGTGGGCGCTGTTCAATCCACCTCCTCGCGGGCCTTTACCGTGACCGCCATGCCATCGGCCGCATCGGGCAGGTGGGTGACGAGCACCAGGTCACCCGGATTGAGATCGGGGCTCCGCACCAGCGACCAGCGCTGGTCGCCCTTCCTATGCCAGTCTCCCAGGAAAGTCACCCGGGTGGCCCGCAGACGCCCCTCGACGATCCGATAGATCAAATCGTTGCCATAGAGCGCGGTGTAGGGGATCGGCACCACCCCATCCTGAGGCGGACGCTGGAGATGGACCGTCGCCGGCATGTTGATGCGCAATGCCTGCGCACCGGAAACCACCTCGAGCAGGGCGTCGATCCCGCCCGCTTCCGCCTGACCCGCCAGGCGCCGCAGGCGTAACCGGAACCGATGCCCCAGGCTTTCTCCATGCGCTTCCATCTCCCGGCCGGCTGTCAGGGACTCGGCGATCTCCTTCTGGAACGGCGCGGGTACTTTGGCCCGCACTTCCATCTGAGCCAAAGGATACAGACTCAGCAGCAGCTGATGGGGTTGCACCATGTCGCCTTCCGCCACCGCCACCTGGGCCACGACCCCCTCGTAAGGCGCATCGACCTGGCTGCGTTCCAGCGCCAGCCGGGCCTGGGCCAGTTCCGCCCGGGCCTTGTCGAGGCGGGCCTGCAGTTCGGCGATGCGGGCGGCATGCTGATCCACCGCCAACTGACGCTGCTGCAGCGCCAGCGCCTGGCGCTCCACTTCCATGCGGGCCTGATCCAGGGCGGCGGCGGAGCTCAGATTGCGGTGACGGAGCCGCTCCAGACGCTTGACCTGATCGCGCAGCAGTTCCAGCAGTTTGCGCTCGTGGGCCAGGGAAGCCAAATCGCTGGCATGGCGTTCGCGCTCCAGACGCATCTGCGCCTCCAGCTCGGCCACACCGGCCCGGGCCTGAAGCACCCGGGGCTCGAAATCCCGTGGATCGAGCCGCACCAGGGGCTGGCCCTGGCGCACCCGCTCGCCTTCGCGTACCGGCAACGCCTGCACCTGGCTGGCCGCCGGCGCCGTCACCCGCATGAGGGCCGGATTTTCGACCTTGCCGTAGAGGGTCAGAACCGGGCTGAGGGTCCGGGGGTTGACGGTCAGGGCTTCGACCTGCCAGATCCGGGAACGGGCGGGCGGGGCCTCCTGGCGCGGCCGGGTGAGAACGAGCAGCAGAAACACCCCGGCACCGAGCGACAGGATCACCCAGGGCCAGTAGCGGCGGTCTAGCTTCATCAAAGAAGGATTCCCACAAGGAAGATGGCGCGCCTGGCAGGACTCGAACCTGCAACCCTCGGCTTAGAAGGCCGATGCTCTATCCAATTGAGCTACAGGCACAAATGGTCGGGGCAGAGGGATTCGAACCCCCGACATCCTGCTCCCAAAGCAGGCGCGCTACCAGACTGCGCTATGCCCCGAACGGAAGCTGGAATTATAGCCCCTGCCACAGGCAAAAAAAAGCGACCTTGCGGTCGCCAAAGAGGAGGAGAACTACAGTTGAGGTGAACCTGCAGGCGGTGTCTTGCCGTTGGCCGCCTCGCCGATCCACCATACATTATACCTACCCCTCAAAAATAAAACTAGAAATTGTGTTTTCACCACTTTATTACTAAAACAGAAACAATCTATAGCTGCAGGCGCACGCCGCCCCAGATCCCGCGCGGCGCGCCCGGGCCGATGAAACGGGGATCGTCGAATTCATCGCCCAGCACTTCATCCGGCTGGCCGTAGAGGCCGAAGGTCTGATAGCGCTTGTCGAACAGGTTGTCCACCCGCAGGAACAGGTTGACGTGCTCATGCACGCGGTATTCCGCCCGCAGGTTGAACACCCAGTAGCCCGGCACCGGTTTGTTGAGGTTGGCCTCGTCGCCGCGGAAATAGCGGTCGCTGCTGTAGATCCCGGTCATCCCCAGGGTGAACTGGGGGATCACGTCCACATCCAGGTTGAACTTGAAGCTGTGCTCCGGCAACCCCGGAATCCGGTCGCCGCGCTCGACATGGATGTTACCGGCGGCATCGGCGGAGGGATTGTTGGGGCTGGGCGCGGTGAAGGGGGTACGGAAGGTGGCATCCAGATAGGTGTAATTGAAGCCATAGCGCAGCTTCTGCAGCCAGATGCCGGTCATGGGATTGTCGATTATCCCGTTCAGGCTGGCTTCCAGGCCCTGGCGGCGGGTCTTTCCGACGTTGTCGAAATACCCTTCACTGGTCAGGTTTCCGGCGCTGATGAACAGGATGTCGTCGTGATTCATGGTATGGAAATAGCCGGCATGCCACTGCAGGGCGGTGCTGACGTCGCTTCCTAAGGGCAGGCGGTCGAAACGGCCCCTGAAACCTGCCTCGAAGGTCTTGGCCACCACCTGTTTCAGGGGCGGATCGGCGAGGAAGGCATTGGGCAGCCTGCAGGGGTCGTCCGGATCGGCACAGGTCAGCTCCACCGCCGTCGGTGCCCGGTTGCTTTCGCTGTAACGGCCGTAGAGATTCAGGTTGGGCAGGAGCTTGTAGACCAGCCCGCCGGCCGGATTGAAGCGGCTGAAGTGGTGCCTGCCGTTCAGTTCTTCGCCGAAGTTGTCGTTCAGACGGATATGGGAGGAATTGAAACGGCCGGAGGCGGTCAACGTCAGGTTTTCGATCGGGCTGAACTGCTCGATGAAGAACGCCCCGTAATGAGTCACCTCGTTATCGAGACGCACTCGGGATTCACCTGCCAGAACTCCACTGCCAACCGTGCCCCGATCTTCCGTCAGCCGCGCCAATTCGGTATCGAAACTGAAGCGGATTTGTGCTTGATCGAAACTGAAACCGGTTATGAGGTGATTGTTCATATCGAACGGGTCATACAGGAAATGGGTTTGGAAAGCGACTCCGTAGCCTTTCTGGCGCGTACGGCTGAAATTGTTGGTCGCTGACTCGACCGCGTCCGTGGCTTCGATCGGTTCCCCGTTGACATCCTCGGCGATCTCACCTTCCTCGTCGCACATGAAGTCGTCGAGCGGTGGCTCGCATTCTTCGAAATCGGTATCGTCACCATTGAAAGTGGTGATTTTGTTGTACCGATAATAGGTGTTTCCGGTCAGCTGAATCTTGTCATTCAGCCAAAAACTGCCATCGAGATTGCTGAAAAACAACCGATTTCCGGTATCGTCCGGATGGGTGAAGATCGCCCGCTGTTTTTGGCGGTAAAGCTGGATCGGCACCGCCCCGTTGCCGGTCAGGTCATTGTCCTGGCCCGACAGGGTCAGATTGAGCTGCCCCTGCTGCCCGCGCCAGCTCAGCACCCCGAAAGCCTGCTTGACCCGGGTGGGGGAAAAGTCGCGCCAGCCGTCCTCCTCGAAGTGGCGCAGATGCAGGAAATAACCGACGCTGCCGTTGTTCCAGCCGCTCGAGAGGGATTCGGAATGGCGCCCCCAGGAACCGCCGTAAACCTTGAGCTGATGATGGGGGAAGCTGAAGCCGGTCTTGCTGCGGATGGCGATGGCGCCGCCCAGGGTATTGAGGCCGTAGACCGGATCGGAGCCGGGATGCAGTTCCATGCGCTCGATCGCCCCCTGGGGGATCAGATCCCAGTTGACCGTGTCCCCGAAAGGCTCGTTGAAGCGGACGCCGTTGAAATAGACCGTCAGCCCCTGGGGCAGCCCGAGCAGGGGGGACGCGGTGAAGCCGCGGTACTGGATGTCGGGCTGGAAGGGATTGTTCTGGGCGTCATTGACCACCACGCTGCCCAGCTGGGTACGCAGGTAATCGGCCAGCGAATAACTCTGGGAGCGCTCGAAATCCCTGGCGCCGGCCACCTGGACATTGGCGGGGATGTCGTCCAGAGGCACGCCGCTGAGCCCCAGCGGCGTGGTGCCGACGACTTCCAGGGTTCCCAGTTCCACCACCTCCTCCGCCACGGCGGCGGAAGCGGCGGCCAGAAGTAGCAGACTGACGCGAAATTTCACGGTGATCCTCCCCAATGTGTCAAAGTCGGGGAAGGATACCGGGAGACGGCTCGTCAGCCTATGGGAAAATTTCCCGACCTAGACGGCGAAGCTCTCACCGCAGCCGCAGGTGCCCTTGGCGCGGGGATTGTCGAACTGAAAGGCCTCGTTCAGCCCCTCGCGGCGCCAGTCCAGCGTCAGGCCGTCGAGATAGTCGAGATGCTCGCGGGCGACCACGATGGTGATTCCCCGATCCTCGAAGGTCACATCGTCCGGGCCGATGGCATCGGCGTAGTCGATCACGTAGGAATAGCCGGAACAGCCGGCGGGTTTGACGCCGAGACGCAGGCCCAGGCCTTTGCCGCGGCGCTGCAGCTGCGCCCGCACCCGGCGGGCGGCCGCTTCAGTCAGTTGAATGGCCATATCCACATCTCCCTCAATTCGGTTTCAGTTCCTCGAGCACCTGCCGCAGGGCGGTGAGAAACGCCTCCACATCCGCCTCGGTGTTGTCCTTGCCCAGGCTGACCCGCACCGCGCTTTTGGCCAGATCGGCATCGACCCCCATCGCCAGCAGCACGTGACTGGGCTCACCGCCGCCGCTGGCACAGGCCGAACCGCTGGAAACCGCGATCCGGTGCCGGTCCAGGGCCATGACCAGCATTTCCCCGTCGATCCCAGCCACCCCGAACTGGACGGTATTGGCCAGACGCCTGGCGCGGGCGGCGAAGATCGTCACCCCCGGCAGCCGGGCCAGACCTGCCTCCAGACAGCGGCGCAGATTCAGCAGATGGGTCTCCCGGGATTCCCGCTCGGTCCGGGCCAGTTCGGCGGCAGCACCGAAGCCGACGATGCCGATGACGTTCTCGGTTCCGCCCCGCAGCCCCTGTTCCTGACCGCCGCCATAGAGCAAGGGTTCCAGGGTCAGGGCACGGTCGAGCACCAGCGCCCCCACCCCTTTGGGCCCGTAGAGCTTGTGGGAGGACAGGCTCAACAGCTGCACCCCGAGGCGCTCGAAATCGACCACCAGCCGCCCGACCGCCTGCACCGCATCGGTGTGAAAGCGGACCTGCGGATAGCGGCGGGCGGTCGCCACCAGATCCGCAAGCGGCTGGATCACGCCGGTTTCGTTGTTGGCCAGCATGCACGAAACCAGCGCCTGGGGATGACGATCGAGCTGCTCTGCCAGGGCAGCGGCGATGACCCGCCCTTCCCTGTCCACTTCCAGGCGCACGCACGCCACCCCCTGGCGCGCCAATCCTGCAGCGGTCTCCAGCACCGAAGGATGCTCGATGGCGCTCACCAACAGGGCGCTTTCGGGATGGGCGCGGCAGTAGCCCTGCAGCGCCAGATTGTTGGCCTCGGTGCCGCCGCTGGTGAAGATCACCTGGGTTGGATGCGCCCCCACCAACGCGGCCACCTGGGCCCGGGCCTGCTCCACCGCGTCCCGGACCAACCGCCCCCAGCGGTAGAGGGCGGACGGATTGCCGTAGAAGCGTTCCAGGTAGGGCTGCATCGCCGCCTGCACCCGCGGATCGATGGGGGTGGTGGCATTGTGGTCAAGGTAGATCATGAGGCCCGTCCATCCGCAGCGCCTTTTCCTGACGCTCAGCCACCTGATGGACCTCGTGCCGGGCCAGCAGATCCGCCAGGGTTATGCCGGAAAGATAGTCGTAGATCTGCCGGCTCAGGCCCATCCACAGTTCATGGGTCAGACAGGGCTGGTTGTTCTGGCAGTTGCCCTTGCCGCCGCATCGGGTAGAATCGACGCTCTCGTCCACCGCGGTGATGATCTCGGCCACGTTGATCTCGGCAGGGGGGCGCGCCAGGCGGTAACCGCCGCCCGGCCCCCGCACGCCGCTGACCATGCCGGCCCGGCGCAGCTTGGCGAACAGCTGCTCCAGATAGGAAAGGGAAATGTCCTGGCGTTTGGCGATCTCGGTGAGGGTCACCAGCTTCTTGTCATTGTGATAGGCCAGATCCAGCATGGCGGTCACCGCGTACCGCCCCTTGGTCGTCAGTCGCACAACCCGCTCCGGTGTTTTTTGTCAGGGTTCGAACGAAAAACACCTTAGCAATCCTGAGTAAATCAGTCAATTTAACCCCGTTCGTCCTCACCGTCGCGCAGGCGGCAGGCCTCCAGCGGCGGAAACGGCACTTCCTGCGGAGGGATTCCCGCTTCCTTGAGGGTCGTGCGCAGCTCTTCCACTTGATGATCCAAGGCCTGGATGTGCTCCAGCATCCGGTTGATGGCGTGGGCCACAGGATCCGGCATATCCGGGGACAGACCGTAGGCGTCGAACTCCAGCCGGCGGGCGATGGCGGCCTTGCGCTCGGCACTGGCCTTGGTGACCACGTGGGCGGGAATACCCACCACCGTCGCCCCGGCGGGCACGTCCTTGAGAACCACGGAATTGGAACCGATGCGGGCGTTGTCGCCGACATGGATCGGCCCGAGGATCTTGGCCCCGGCCCCCACCACCACCCCGTTGCCCAGAGTCGGGTGGCGCTTGCCCTTCTGCCAGCTGGTGCCGCCCAGCGTCACGCCGTGATACAGGGTGCAGTCGTCGCCGATGACCGCCGTTTCCCCGATCACCACCCCCATGCCGTGGTCGATGAAGAAACGGCGGCCTATTTCGGCGCCCGGATGGATCTCGATGCCGGTCAGGAAGCGGGACACATGGGACAGAAAACGCGCCAGCCAGTACCAGCCGTGCCGCCACAGGCAATGACTGAGGCGGTGGAACCAGACCGCGTGCACGCCGGGATAGGCGGTCACCACCTCCCAGACGCTGCGGGCGGCCGGATCGCGCTCGAACACGCAGGCGACATCTTCACGCAACCGGCGCCAGACTGCGGCGGGCGAGAGACATTTCAATTTACTCCGCCTCCTTGTGGGCTTGCCGTTGGGCGCAACTGAGGATACCACGCAGCATGTCCACCTCCCGCTTCTCCAGCCGGGCGCGTCCGAACAGGCGCCGCAGCCGGCGCATGATGGAGGGGGCCTGCTTGCTGGAATGGAGAAAGCCGATATCGTTGAGCGCCTGCGCCAGATGAAGGTAGAAGGATTCCAATTCGGCATGGGTGGCCAGACGCGCTTCCCTGCCTTCAGAGGGCATTGCCTTCCCGGCCAGAAACAGTTCGTAGGCGACCACCTGGACCGCCGCGGCCAGATTGAGGGAGGAATAGTCCGGGTTGCAGGGAATGTGGAGGCCGAACTGGCACAGATCCAGCTCTTCGTTGGTCAGTCCCGAACGCTCGCGGCCGAAGACGAGGGCAACCCGGTGTCCCGGCGGTTCCGCCGTCACCTTTTCGGCGCACTGGCGCGGCGTCAGCAGGGGCCACTGAATGGTCCGCTGCCGGGCGCTGGTACCGATCACCAGCTGGCAATCGGCCACCGCTTCGGCCAGGGAAGCGTGGCAGCGGGCCTGGGCCAGGACATCGTCCGCGCCGGCGGCCCGCGCCGTCGCCTCGTGATGGGGAAAGCATTTCGGCGCCACCAGCGCCAGCTCGTAAAGCCCCATGTTCTTCATCGCCCGCGCAGCGGCGCCGATGTTGCCGGGATGGCTGGTCTCCACCAGTACGATACGAATCTGGGGCACGATCTCCAACCGCTTGAGCTTACCACTTGTCAATTTTCACTTTCGGGGGCTGGGAAGGGTCTGCCGGACCAAAATTCGTCCGTAAATTTAGGCCCGGAGCGGCCTTCCCTGGCCGCTGACAGACCCTTCCCAGCCCCCTCCGATAGAAGTACGAGATGCCGAACCGCTTGAGAAACAGCCGACGGATTTTACCAGAAAAACGGTATACTAAGCGCTTTCACCAACGGACGGACAACCATGCACCCGATGCTCAACATCGCCACCCGCGCCGCCCGCCGCGCGGGGGCTCTGATCGTACGCGCCCTCGACGATATCGACCGTCTGGACGTGGACGTCAAGGGACGCAACGATTTCGTCAGCGAAGTGGACCGAAGCGCCGAGCGCGAGATCATCCGCATCCTCAAGAAAGCCTACCCCCACCACCAGTTCCTCGGCGAAGAAGGGGGAAGACAGGGGAAACGGACCGCCCGGGAAGACGAGTACCTGTGGATCATTGATCCCCTGGACGGCACCACCAATTTCCTGCACGGCTTTCCCCAGTTCGCCGTCTCCATCGCCCTGCAGCACGCCGGCTGTATCGAGCAGGCGGTGGTTTACGATCCGCTGCGCCAGGAGATGTTCACCGCCAGCCGCGGCCGCGGTGCGGCCCTCAACAACCGCCGCATTCGGGTATCGCGCCAGACCAGCCTGCTGGGATCGCTGCTGGGCACCGGGTTCCCCTTCAAGCAGCAGCAGCACCTGGACGCCTATCTGCAGATGTTCCGGGCCCTGTTCAAGGACAGCGCCGGCATCCGCCGCGCCGGAGCTGCCTCCCTGGATCTCGCCTACGTGGCCAGCGGGCGCCTAGACGGTTTCTGGGAGATCGGCCTTCAGCCGTGGGACATGGCCGCCGGCGTGCTGCTGATCCAGGAAGCCGGCGGCATCGTCAGCGACTTCAGCGGCGGCGACCGCTACATGGAAACCGGCAACATCGTCGCCGGCACCCCCAAGCTGCAGCAGATCATCTGCCAGACCATCGCACCCTACGTCACCGACGACCTTCTCTGAAGGTGAAAATCACCCCTGGGATGCCCCTAATCAAAGCAAATCCGCGTCGGATTGAGGCTTCTCCGGCAACAGCAGGTCCTCCCGCTGGACCTTGAGCAGCAGCAGGAAAGCGCTGGCCACGTAGATGGAGGAATAGGTCCCCACCACCACGCCCAGGGTCAGGGCGATGGCGAAGTTGCGGATGATCTCCCCGCCGAGCACCAGCAACGCGATCAACACCAGCAGAGTGGTCAGCGAGGTGATGAGAGTGCGGCTCAAGGTCTGGTTGATGGAGATGTTGATGATCTCCTCCGGCGTGCCGCGGCGCAGGCGGCGGAAGTTCTCGCGGATGCGGTCGAACACCACGATGGTGTCATTGAGAGAATAACCGATCACCGCCAGAATCGCCGCCAGTACCGTCAGATCGAACTCAAGCCGGGTGATCGAAAAGAATCCCAGGGTGATGATGACGTCGTGGACCAGGGCGATGATCGAGCCCAGGGCGAAACGGTATTCGAAGCGCCAGGCCACGTAGATGAGGATGCCAAACAGGGCGAACAGCATCGCCAGTCCGCCCTTCTCGGTCAGCTCCTCGCCCACCTGGGGGCCGACGAACTCCACCCGGCGCAGCTGCGGCCTGGCCTCCGGATCGGACCTGAGCACTTCCAGAATCCGGTTGCTGAGATCGGCGCTGCTCAGATCCGGCGTCGCCGGCAGGCGGATGAGGATCTCCCGGGAGCTGCCGAAGTGCTGCACCGCCGCCTCCTCGAAGCCATGCCCGGCCAGCAGATGACGGACCTTGGCAAGATCCACCGGCTTGTCGTAGCCCACTTCCACCAGGGTGCCGCCGGTGAAATCCAGCCCCAGCTTCAGGCCCTGAAAGATCAGCGATCCCAGGGAAATCAGGATCAGCAGGGTGGACAGGGTCAGCGCGATGCGGCGCTTGCCCATGAAGTCGAAATTGCGCTCGGAAAGATGTGCAGCCATGTCGTCTTCCTCAGATGGCGAGCTTCGCCACGCGGCGGCCGCCGTAGATCCAGTTGATGAGCATCCGCGTCACCAGAATGGCGGTGAACATGGAGGTCATGATGCCGATGGACAGGGTCACGGCGAACCCCTTGATCGGCCCGGTACCGAAACTGAACAGCACCAGGGCGGCGATCAGGGTGGTGATGTTGGCGTCGAAAATGGTGGCGAAAGCCTTTTCGTAACCGGAATAGATGCTCGCCTGGGGGCTGTTGCCGTTACGCAGTTCCTCCTTGATGCGCTCGAAGATGAGCACGTTGGCGTCCACCGCCATCCCCACCGTCAGGACGATCCCGGCGATCCCCGGCATGGTCAGGGTCGCCTGCAGCAGCGACAGGATCGCGATCAGCAGCACCAGGTTGAAGAACAGGGCCACATCGGCCACCAGCCCGAACAGCTTGTAGTACCAGGCCATGAACACCAGCACCAGGGTGAAGCCGACGATCACCGACAGGAAGCCGCGCTCGATGTTGTCCTTGCCCAGGCTCGGCCCCACGGTGCGCTCCTCGACGATGTCGATCGGCGCCGCCAGCGCGCCGGCACGCAGCAGCAGGGCCAGGTTGCGGGCTTCCTCGGTGCTGTTGAGCCCGGTGATCTGGAAACGTTTGCTGAAGCGGCCGCGGATGGTGGCGACGTTTATCACCTCCTCGACCCGCTTGCGCACCTTGACGGTCTTGCCGTCGACTTTTTTGGTCTCGATCCGGTTCTCGATGAACACCACCGCCATCGGCTTGCCGATGTTCTCCCGCGTCACCTTGGCCATGCGCTTGGCGCCGACGCTGTCGAGGGTCACGAACACCGCCGGCGTTCCGGACTGCTGGTCGAAACCGGAGGAGGCATCGACGATCTGGTCCCCGGTGACGATCACCTGGCGCTTGAGCAACACCGGCCGGCCGTCACGGGTCCGGTACAGTTTGGCGCCGATGGGCGGATGCCCCTGGAGGGCCGCCTCCACGTCGTGCTCGGTATCCACCAGGCGGAATTCCAGGGTCGCGGTGGCGCCGAGGATTTCCTTGGCCCGGGTGGTGTCCTGCACCCCCGGCAGCTGGACCACGATGCGATTCTCACCCTGCTGCTGGATCACCGGCTCGGCGACGCCCAATTCGTTGACGCGGTTGCGCAGGGTGGTCAAATTCTGCTTGAGGGCGAACCGGCGGATTTCCTTCTCCTCGGCTTGGGAGAGTTGCACCGTCAACTGCAATGCTTCTGCGTCGGGCTTGATCACCAGCTGACGGAAATTCTTTTCCAACACCGCCTGCGCCCGGTCCAGATCCCCACGCGAGCGGAACTTGACGACGATGGCCCGCCCTTCGCGCTGCACGCCCAGATAGCGGATCTTGCTCTCCCGCAGGGTGGCACGGATGTCGCTCTGATAGCGCTCCAGAGCCTGGTCGATGGCCGCATCCATGTCCACTTCCAGGAGGAAATGCACCCCACCGCGCAAATCCAGCCCCAAATACATGGGCTTGGCCCCGAGGGCCTGGAGCCAGCCGGGGGTCGAGGGGGCCAGATTGAGGGCGACCACGTAATCGTCGCCAAGCCGCTCGCGCAACAGGTCCGCGGCCTTGAGCTGGGCGTCCGTGTTTGGGAAACGGATCAGCAGCCGACCTTCCTGACGCTCGATGCTTTTGGGTGGAATTTGCGCCTCCCGCAGAATCTTTCCGACCCGGACCACCAGGCTTTCATCCACGGCCGCGCCCCGCTGCGGGGAAATCTGCACCGCCGGATCCTCACCGAACAGGTTCGGCAGAGCGTAGATGAGGCCGATCAACAAGACCAGAACGATGAGAACGTTCTTCCAGAGCGGGAAGCGGTTTTGCATGACAGTCCCTTTTCGGCTTACGCGGTTTTTTCCGCTTTGGCGATCTTTTTCCTCACCGCCTTGAAGGTGCCCTTGGGCAGCACGCTGGCGATGGCGTTGCGCTGGATCTGGATGTGAATCCCGTCACTCACCTCGAGGACGACGAAGTTCTCGTCCAGGTCCACGACCCGCCCAAGGATGCCACCGTTGGTCACTACTTCGGTACCCTTGCCGATGGACTGGACCATCTTCTTGTGTTCCTTGGCGCGGCGCTGCTGGGGGAAGATGAACAGAAAGTAGAAGAACGCGAAGATCGCCAGCGGCAGCAACAGACCGGCCATGCCCGGCTCCTGCTGGGCCTGGGGCGCCGCCTGGGCGAAGGCATCGGAAATGAACAGTCCCATAAGCATTTTGGTTGATCCTGGTTGGTTGACTCGGCCAGATTTGCAAAGCTCGCCATTATGCCACAACACCGGCGATTTTACCGCGTTGACGATAGAACTCGGCGACGAAGGCGTCCAGCGTCCCGGCTTCGATCGCGGCCCGAAGTCCGGCCATCAATTCCTGGTAGTAATGCAGGTTGTGGATGGTGTTGAGGCGGGCGCCGAGGATCTCCCCGCAGCGGTCGAGATGATGCAGATAGGCGCGGCTGTAATGGCGGCAGGTGTAACAGCCGCAGCCTTCGTCCAGGGGGGCGGCGTCCTTGCGGTAACGGGCGTTTCTGATCTTGACCACGCCGAAGCGGGTGAACAGATGGCCGTTTCTGGCGTTGCGGGTCGGCAGCACGCAGTCGAACATGTCGATGCCACGGCGCACGCTTTCGACGATATCCTCGGGCTTGCCCACCCCCATCAGGTAGCGGGGGCGGTCGGCCGGCAGCCGCGGGGCCAGGAAATCGAGGATCCGGTAGCGGTCTTCCTTCGGTTCCCCGACCGAGAGGCCACCGATGGCGTAACCGTCGAAGCCCAGCGCTTTGAGACCCTCGAGGGAGCGCTGGCGCAGCGCCTCGTACATCCCGCCCTGAACGATGCCGAACAGCCAGGCCGGATTGTCGCCGTGGGCCTGTTTGCTGCGCTCGGCCCAGCGCAGCGACAGTTCCATGGAAGCCTGCGCCTGTTCAAAAGTGGCCGGATACGGGGTACACTCGTCGAAGATCATCACGATATCGGAACCCAGCGCCCGTTGCACCGCCATCGACTCCTCCGGACCCATGAAGATCGCATCGCCGTTGACCGGGGAACGGAAATGGACGCCGGCCTCGGTGATCTTGCGCAGCTTGCCCAGACTGAAGACCTGGAAACCGCCGGAATCGGTGAGGATCGGGCCCGGCCAATGCATGAAATCGTGCAGACCGCCGTGGGCGCGGATGATCTCCACGCCGGGACGCAGCATGAGATGGAAGGTGTTGCCAAGGAGGATTTGGGCGCCGCTCGCCGCCACCTCCTCCGGCGTCATCGCCTTGACCGTGCCGTACGTCCCCACAGGCATGAAGGCGGGCGTTTGCACCTCCCCGCGCGCCAGGCGCAGGACGCCTCTTCTGGCCAGTCCATCGGTGGTCAAAAGTTGAAAGTGTGGCTCTGAGCGCATCGTTCCTTTTCCGAAAGCTTCTACAATAAAACAAACTGCAACAAGATAACGACATGGGCGGCTTTTTCTTCATTCGTCGCGATCCCGCCAGGGAAGTTTTGTGGCTGGCCATCATCTGGACACTGGGACTGCTGCCGGCCCAGGCGCTGGAATGGGGCGACCGGCGGGAGCGGATCAATTTCCACGGCTTCGCCTCCCAAGGGTACACCTGGACCTCGGCCAACAATCTTTACGGCCACAGCGAAAACGGCAGCCCGAACTTCACCGAGATCGGGCTGAACCTCCGCCTCGATCCACTGCCATGGATGAGCGTCGCCGCCCAGGGACTCTACCGCCATGCCGGCGAGGTGGAAAACCAGGTCCAGCTCGACTACGGTTTTCTCGAACTTGGGCCTTACGCCGACGCCCGGCTGCGCCTGGCCCTGCGGGGCGGGCGCGTCAAAAACCCTTTCGGGCTCTACAACGAAACCCGTGACGTCGCCTTCACCCGCCCTTCCATCCTCCTGCCCCAGAGCGTCTACCTCGACCGCTCCCGCAGTCTGTATCTGTCATCGGACGGCGGGCAGCTGGAAATGGATTATACGTGGGGAAACCACGAAATCAGCTTCCGCTTCAATACGGGTCTTTACCGGGACGAATTCAAGGAGGTCGAAACCAGCATCTTCGGCTTCAATCCCCCCGGCAACCTCTCCGCCAACCGGCCGCTGTTTCTGGGCCAGCTGCGTTACGAGTACGACGCCGGCCAACTCATTCTTGCCGTCAGCCACGCCGATGTCGAGCTGGAATACCGCAGCGCCCCCAACGATCCGGTTGCGCTTTTCCTGACGAACACCCCCTTCAAAACCGGGCGGATCCATTCCCGGCCGCTGCTGTTCTCACTCCAGCTCAACGGTGAACGCTGGTCCCTGACCGGGGAATACATGCTCCAGTTCCAGGAGGTCCGTCATTTCGGCCCAGGCTTCGACCGCGATTTCACCTCCGTCGGCTGGTACGTACAGGGCCACTACCGCATTCTTCCCAGCGTGCAGCTCCTGGGCCGCTACGACGTCTTCTATCTGAACCGCTCGGACCACGACGGCAGCGGTCTGGGCCTGGAGCCGCTGCGGCCGCGCCACGCCGCCTTCGCCAAGGACTGGACCGGCGGCCTTCGCTGGGACATCACGCCCCACTGGATGACGGCACCGCCTGGCTGCCGTTCCAGGACAATCCCCGCCCCCTGGACACCAAACGCCACTGGCACCTGGTGATGGGGCTGGTCTCTTTCCGGTTTTGAGCCCGCACATGGACACCCACCGCCCCCATTCGCCGTTCACCAGCCTGAAATGGCGCATCGCCCTGACCACCGCGGCAGTATTGTTTCTGATCCACGGGATGTTCTCCGGCTTTGCCGTCTATTCGCTGCAACAGCAGTTCCGCCTTCAGCGCCAGGAAGCGCAACGCCAACACCGACTCATCCTGGACCATCTCACGGAGCAATCATACCGGCTGCTGCAACAGATCGCGGAAACCATCGCCCTGGTGGCGGAAAACCGACCAGCCTCCGCCGATCCCATCGCCGACACCGTTGACAACTACTGGACCACTTATCAGCTCACCTGGGCAATCGAGGCGGTGCATTACTTCGATTCCGAGGGCCGTCTCCTCCGGGGCTGGGGAACGAAACGCGAACCGCCCTATCCCCCGGAGGAAATCGAGCCGGTGCTTGCGAGCGAACGTCCCCGCTTCTTCTTCCACTGCGCCCGGACCTGCCTGCAGTACGCCGCAGTGCCGATCATCGGTCCGGACGAGACCACCCGGGTCCTGGTCATCGGCAGAAGCCTGGCGAACCTGATCCTCGATTTTCACCGCCTGACCCGCTCCCACGTCGCCATCCTGGAACAGCGCAGCGGCGCGCCTCCCCGTATCGTGGCCGTCACCCGTCCTGACCGCAATATGCCCCTCCTGCAGCGCCTGCCCCTGGACACCCTGCCGGAAACCCCAAAGGAGGAAACCCTTGTCGATCTGGAAAACGCCACCCTGGCACTGCACCTCGTCCAGCCCGACACCGGCCGGCAACTTGCGTTTCTCATCCTCGACGACATCAGCGACACCCTGTCGGCACAGCAAAGGAGTCTGACCAACTATCTGCTCGGCACCGTGGTGAGCCTGCTGGCCGGTATCGGCATCGTGATCCTGCTCCTGCGCCGTCCCCTGGTCCGGCTGGAGAAGGCGACCGCGACCCTGCCCCTGCTGGCCGAAGGCCGCCACGAGGAGATCCAGCAGCAGCTGGCACCGCACACCTCATCCCGCCGCGACGAGATCGCCGTCCTTGAGGCCAATATCCTCCAGGCTTCAGCGCGGCTCGCCTCGCTCCAGCAACAGGTGGACGAGCGGACCCGGTCGCTGGTCCAGCAGACCCGCACCCTGCAACAGGAACGCAACTTTGTACAGGGACTGCTCGACACCGCCCCTCTCATCATCCTCACCCAGGACCAAAACGGCAGCATCATCACCGTCAATCGGTTCGGCAGGCAGTTTCTGGCCGGACACCGGCTCCAGGCAGCCTCTTTCGACCAGCTGTTCTTGCGTCAGGAATGCGAACGCCTCCAGTATCTTCCCCTGCTGGCGCAGCTGCGGAAAGGGGAAATCGCGCGGGCCCATTTCGACACCCAGCTGCCGCGGCAGGAGCAGACGCACCACATCACCTGGTTCCACACCCGGCTGGAGGATTCGGCCGGCGAAACGCCGCTCATCCTCTCCATCGGCCTGGACATCACCGAGCGCAAAAACGCCGAACGCCGCCTCTCCTGGCTCGCCGATCACGATCCCCTGACCCATCTCAACAACCGCCGGGCGTTCCAGAGCAAGCTGGCGGCAGTGCTCGACCGCGCCACCCTGGAAAGAAAGTCGTTCGCACTGCTCTACTTCGATCTCGACCAGTTCAAATACGTCAACGACACCTGCGGGCACAAGACCGGCGACGCATTGCTGCAGATCATCGCCAACAAGCTGCGGGAGGTCACCCGCAGCGAGGACATCCTTGCCCGCCTAGGCGGCAACGAATTCGCCCTGGTGGTCTACGACAGCAGCCGGGACACCGCAGTGCACATCGCCGAGAAGGTTTTCAGCGCCCTCCAGGCGGTGGACTGTCAGATCAACGGCCAGCCTTTCAAGGTGACCGTCAGCATCGGCATCGCCCTGTTTCCCGAACACGGCCGGACCCTTCAGGATCTGCTGGCCAACGCCGACCTGGCCATGTACCAGGCCAAAGAGGCGGGACGCAGCCGGATCCACGTCTATACCCCGGACACCGAATTCCACAAGCGCATCCAGCAGCAGCTCTATTGGAAGGACCAGATCGAGCAGGCGCTCGAGGAAGACCGCTTCGTGCTCTATTTTCAGCCCATTCTCGACATCCGCCGGGGCACGGTCTCCCACTATGAAACGCTGCTGCGCATGCTCGGCCCCGACGGTCAGATGCTGGCACCGGGCCTGTTCATTCCGATGGCCGAACAGCTCGGGCTGATCCAGCGCCTCGACCGCATGGTGCTGGACAAGGCCTTGGATGTGCACCAGCGCCTGCTGGCCGAAGGGAACCCTCTGACCCTGAGCGTCAATCTTTCCGGCCACTCGATGGCCGACGAATCCCTGCAGAGCCACCTCCAGGAACGCCTGAGCGCCAACGGGGTCGATGCCAGCCGCCTGATTTTCGAGATTACCGAGACCGCGGCGGTTTCCAACTTCGCCTCCGCCCAGCGTCTGATCAAAAAGATCAAGGATCTGGGCTGCCACTTCGCCCTGGACGATTTCGGCGTCGGTTTTTCCTCCTTCTACTACCTCATGCACCTGCCAGTGGATTACGTCAAGATCGACGGCTCCTTCGTCAAGAACCTCGAGAACAGTCCCGAGGACCAGGCCCTGGTCAGCGCCCTGGCCGACATCGCCAAACGCCTGGGGAAGAGGACGGTCGCCGAATTCGTCGAAAACGAGGCGATTCTCGAATATCTGCGGGAAATCGGCGTGGACTACGCCCAGGGATACCACATCGGGCGGCCGGGGCCCACGATCGCACCGGTGGAGGCCGCCCTGCCTCAATCCTCCGCAGGGCGTTGATAGTCCGGCAGGGCCACCTCCACGCGGAAATACTTCGCTTCCTTGCCCGCCAGGGAAGGCACCGCCTGGTTGTAGGAGCCTACCTCGCCACGCTCGAGGACGTCCAGGGTCGGCAGACCAGTCTCGTCGACACCGATCGTCGAGCTGGCCACCTGGATGCCGCTGCGGTCGAAGAAAATGATCCGGACGATGGGATGCACGGCGGTCAGGCCGCTGTTCTTCAGGGTCAGCTTGTACTCGTAACGGTAGTCGCCGGGCTTGCCGGTCTGGGTGAAGAGAATGTTGCGCACGTAATCCTTGTCTATCGGGATGATCTTGTCGAACTCCAGCGGATGAAGCCCCGGCAGACGGCCCCGGACCAAGTCATCCAGCTGCTGTTCCAGCGCGGCCACCTTGGGATGTAGACGCGCCAGTTCCTGGGCCTGCTTTCGCTGCAGCACCGTGGTCTGATAAAGTTCCTTGGCCGTCAGGCTGAGTTTGATCGACACCCCAAGCAGCAGCAGAAAGGTGAACAACCACGCGGCGATCAGGAGATAGACCGTGCGCGCGCGGAAACGGCGGCCACGATAGCCGTTGCGGCTGTGCCGCCGGGATAAGCGCGGGGGGGCCGGAATTGAATCGGTTTCTCGGTTCATCGTTCAAAATCTATAGCAAAAATCACGCCATGCCATGCGGAATCAAGGTTTTCACCTAGTTTTTCCTGCCAGGCCGACCCAGGTGTAAAATTTTCTGACACTCGAATTGCCTTCATCGATACCCGCCCATGACCTATTCCATCCCCCAGCCCAACTGCATCGATTCCCCCGCCGCCGGCACCCTCACCGTCGCAGCCGCCGGCCGGCGCATCCTGGAGGCGACGACCGCCATCTCCGGGGAGGAACGCATCCCCCTCCATCACGGCCTGCACCGCATTCTCGCTACCGCGGTAACCGCCCCCCTCGATGTGCCCGCCCATACCAACGCGGCGGTGGACGGATTCGCGCTGCGGGGTGCGGACCTGCCGGACAAGGAAAACAGCCGTTTGCGGATCGTCGGCACCGCCCTGGCCGGCCACCCCTGGCCGCATCCGCTCGCGCCGGGCCAGGCCGTCCGCATCATGACGGGCGCCCCTTTGCCTGCCGGCGCCGATACCGTACTGATGCAGGAACAGGTGACGGAGGCAGCAGGATACCTGCTCGTCCCCCCGGGACACAAGCCGGGGGAGAACGTGCGCCTGGCGGGCGAGGACCTCTGCCGCGGCGAGACAGTGCTGGAAGCGGGCCACTATCTGCTGCCGCCGGATCTGGGCCTGATCGCCTCGCTGGGGCTGCTGGAAGTGACCGTCAAACGGCGGTTGCGGGTGGCGCTGGTTTCCACCGGCGACGAGATCCTGCCCCAGGGCGCCCCCCACGCACCCGGCAAGCTCTACGACAGCAACCGCTTCTCCCTGCGGGGCGCCCTGCAGGCACGGCTCGGCGTTGAGCTGCTCGACGGCGGTATCGTCCCCGACGACGAAGCCCGCCTCGAACACCGCTTCCGCACCTTGGCCGATAAGTGCGATGTGATCATCGCTTCCGGCGGCGTTTCCGTGGGCAGCGCCGACTACACCAAAAAAGTGCTGGCGCGCCTCGGCGGCATCGAATTCTGGAAGGTAGCCATCAAACCCGGCCGCCCCCTGGCCTTCGGCCACATCGGCGACTGCCTTTTCTTCGGCCTGCCGGGCAATCCGGTGGCGGTGCTGGTGACCTTCTACCGCTTCGTCCTGCCGGCCCTGTTCAAAAGGGCCGGGGCCCGGGAAACACCGATGCCCCCCACCTTCCCCGCCAGGGCGGCAGAGCGGCTGCGCAAAAAACCGGGGCGGACCGAATTCCAGCGCGGCATCCTGGAACGTGACCGGCAAGGCCGGTGGCAGGTGCGGACCACCGGCAAACAGGGCTCGGGCATCCTCAGCTCCATGAGCCGCGCCGATTGCTTCATCGTCCTGGAACACGACCGCGGCCCGGTGCAACCCGGCGAATGGGTCGAAGTGCTGCCCTTCTCCGCCCTGATGTAGCTCAGATATTCTCCAGCTCGGCCGCCACCGCCTGGACGCTGAGGAGGATCTGCTCGATCTCCTCGGTGATTTCCTCCTGACGCAGGCGCCCCAGGCGGACCTTCAGCTGCTCGCGCTGATCGTCGAGACGCCGCAAGGCGCCCTCCAGGTGCTGAATGCGGCGCTGATGCTCGGTCAGAAGGGCGCTGTAGAACAGCGCATGGAGGACGGCGAAGAGATACTGATCGGTCAGGGCGGTGACGAATTCCCCAGGCGCCAGGTACAGAAACGGCGGCCCCTGGATCTGCGGTGGGGGCGGCGGCAGGTTCTGGAACGGCGGCAGCAGCGCGGTGGTCTTCCATTCGTGGCCCAGGGTGTAAAGGGCACTGACCTGCACCGGTCCGAACCTGCCCTCCAGCTCGTCCAGGGTGGTGATCACCTGCTGCAGAATCCGCGGCACTTCCTCGGCCACCTCGGCACCCGGCAGCACCGCCGCGATTCGGGGATCGGCCTCCAGGTGTTCGGCCAGTTTGGTGCCGATCACCAGCAGCCGCGGGCGGCAGCCCAGACGGCGGCAGTGGGCTTCCAGCTGCGCCAGCAACTGTTCGTTGTAATCGCCGCAAAAGCCGCGTTCCGAGCCGAGCAGCAGCAACAGAACCGCCTCCCCCGCAGGCTGCGGCCGCAGCTCCGGATAACCGTGGAGGAAATCGGCCGCCGCCCGTTCGACGGTGGCCACCGCCTGGTTCTGGGCGTCGATGAAACGGGCCAGCTTGCGGGTTTCCATGTAGGAGAGATTCTTCATCGCCGCACAGATGGCGCGGATCTCTTCCAGGGCATGGAGATGGGTTTCCACCTCACGGCGTTTGCTCATGCCAGCCACCGTTTGAGATGGGCCAGCCACACCTCGCGGGGATCGTCCAGGCCCAGCCCGGATTCACGCACCCGGGCTTCCAGCCGCACCAGCCTGTCAGACACCTCGGCGGGCTGCAAGGCGTCGAACAGCCCTTCGTTGAAGGCGATCAGCCAGGCAATCTGGAATGCGATCGGCAAGGGATGGAGACGGTCCTGCTTGAGAATCTCGCGCAGGATCCGCCCGCGGTGGAGTTTCCGGGCCATGCTTTCCTCCAGCTTGGCGCCGAAGCGGGTGAACACCTCCAGTTCCAGAAACTGGAGATAATCCAGCTTCATCCGCCCGGCTTCCTCCTTGATGCGGGGATGCTGGGCCTTGCCGCCGATGCGCGACACCGAACGGCCGATGTCGATGGCGGGACGGAAGCCGGAGGCCGCAAGATGGGGGTCGAGATAGATCTGGCCATCGGTGATGGAGATCAGATTGGTGGGAATGTAGGCGGCGATATCCCCCTGCTGGGTCTCGACGATGGGCAGGCAGGTCATGCTGCCGCCGCCGTGGTCGGCCGCCAGCCGGGTGGAGCGCTCCAGCAGCCGCGAATGCAAATAGAAGATGTCGCCGGGATAGGCCTCGCGCCCCGGGGGACGGCGCAGCAGCAGCGACAGCTCCCGGTAGGTGTAGGCGTGGGTGCTGAGATCGTCGTAGACAACCAGGGTGTCGCGGCCGCGGCGCATCCAGTATTCGGCGATGGCGCAGCCGGCCATGGGGGCCAGGTATTTCAGCCCCGGCAGGGCGAAGGCCTCCCCCACCACCACCGTGGTGTAGTCCATGGCGCCGTACCGGCGCAGGGTGTCGATGGTGGACACCACCGCCGAACGCTTCTGGCCGACGAGCACATAGACGCACAGGACGTTCTGCCCCCGCTGATGGATCACGGCATCGATCGCCAGGGAACTGCGCCCGGTGCCCTCGTCGCCGATGATGAGCTGACGCTGGCCGCGGCCGATGGGGATCATGGTGTCGACGATCTTGCAGCCGGTATAGAGCGGCGTCTGCACGAAGTCGCGCGCGATGATCGGCGGCGAAGGCGCGTCCAGAGTGAGGCGCTGGGTGCAGGCAGGCGCCTCGCCGCCGTCCAGGGGCTTGCCCAGGGGATCGACCACCCGGCCGATGAGGGCGTCCCCCACGGGAATGCTGAGGAGGCGACCACTGCGGTGGACCACGGTCCCGGCGGTCAGCGCTTCGGTCGCTTCCAGCAGAATCGCCCCCAGATGGCGCTCCCCGAGGGCGAACACCACCCCGATGCTGCCGTCCTCGAAGTCCAGCAGGTCATCCATCGCCGCCGACGGCAGCCCCTCGATCCAGGCGATGCCGTCCCCCACCGACAGGACCCGTCCCTGTTCCTGGATCCGGGGTTGGAAACGGTAGTCCTGCAGGCGCTGCCGCAACGCTTGCAGCAACGGGCGTTCAGCCGTGGCCATGGCCGAAGAAACTCAGTTCGTCACGCAGATTGGCTCGGATCACGTAAGCGCCCACATCGATCCGCACCCCGGCGAGCAACCGGGAATCAACCTCGAAAGCGGCCTCGGTCTGGGTCTGCAGAATCCAGGAAAGGACCTGATTGAGCTTTTGGATTTCGGCATCGGTCAGCGGCCAGGCGCTCACCCCCCGGATGGGCTCGGTTGCGGAAGCGGCGCTGCGGATGCGCGCCTGTTCCGGCTCCGGCAGCTTCTCCAGATCCTCCAGCAGCAAGGCCACCAGACGGTGGTGCAGATGTTCGTCGGCCAGGCGTTCCAGAAGGCGGGCCGCGAAGGCCGCCCCCAGCTGCAGCGCCTGATCCTCGGCATGGCGGCGCCATTCGCGCTTTTCCTGCTCCCATACCGCCTCGGCCTTGCGCCGCTGTTCGTCCAGTTCCTGCTGCAACGCCTGCAGACGGCGCTGGCGCTCGGCCTCCAGTTCCTGGCGCAACTGTTCCCAGGCCCGCTTCTTCTCCGCCTCCCAGTCCGCCAGCCGGTTCTCGTAACGCTGTTTCAGGGCCTCGGCCTCCTGACGGCGTTTTTCGGCTTCGGCCAGACGGGCCTCGACCTCCCGGCGTCGGCGCTCCACCATGGCCTTGACCGGACGGTACAGGAAACGCTTCAGCAGCCAGACCAGGGCCAGGAAATTGACGATTTCCAGGAAAAACGTGGTCCAATTGATGGCCATCAGCCGCCCTGCAGCACGTATTCCAGCAGCGGGTTGCGGAACAGGATGATGAGGATGATCACCAGGCAGTAGATGGCCAGGGATTCGATCATCGCCAGACCGATGAACAGGGTGCGCATGAGGATCCTTTCCGCCTCCGGCTGGCGCGCCAGGGCGTCGAGCGCCTGGGCGATGGCCCGTCCCATGCCGATCCCCGGCCCCAGTACCCCGATACCGATGCCGAGGGCCGCCGCCACGGTGGAGCCGAGGACGATCCAGCTGATGTCGTGGGTCATTGCGTTTCTCCTTTCTGTAACATCTTGGCCTCGTGGGCCTGAATGCCGCCGGCGATATACACCAGCGCCAGCATACCGAAGATGTAGGCCTGCACCAACGCCTCCACCACGTGCAGCATCAGCACCGGCACCGGCACCAGGAAACCGGCCAGCATCAGCACGATCAGCGCCACCAGATCCAGGCTCATCATGTTGCCGAACAGGCGCACCGCCAGCGCCACGGTGCGGGTGATCTCGCTCACCAGGTGGAACGGCAGCAAGAAGGGGAACGGCTGCAGATAGTGACGCAGGTAGGCCCGCACCCCCTGGGCGCGGATGCCGAACCAGTGCACCGACAGAAACACCAGCAGCGCCAGGGCCGAGGTAATGGACAAATCGCGGGTGGGGGACTGCAGCCCGGGAATCAGCCCGATCAGATTGGCTACCAGCAGGAACCACCACAACCCCATGATGAACGGCGCGACCTGTTCCACATACCGCGGCACCAGATCGCGCACCGCATCCTCCATCGCCAGCACCGCCGCCTCCACCGCGGTCTGCAACGGCCCCGGATGCAGCTGCAGATGCCGGCTCAGCCACCAGCCGGCCAGCCATAGAACCAAGGTCAGAGCCACCGCGGTCACCAGGGTGTCGGTGAGCTGCAGCGGCCCCAGGCGCCACAGAACCTGCGGAAAGATCTCCGCTTCCACTCAGTCCCCCCGAAACAACAGCCAGACGTTGACGATGCCGATAGCCAGCCCCACCAGGATCAGGCTCAGGGTCCACTGGATCGAATAGCCCGGCATCAGGCTGTCGAGCCAGCGCCCCAGATAGGCCCCAGCCACCGCCGGCAGCACCAGCACCAGGCCGGCGGTGCCCAGGTAGGCGAGCTGGGCCAGCAAGCGGTGCTCCTCCTCGGCGGCGCGGCGCAGATTGCGCACCTGGCGGCGGACGATCTCGGGCCACCCTTCCAACCCGCGGTGCCGCTCAGGCACGGCGGCGGCCCAGCTGCCACAGACGTTTGAACATCTCCTCCTCCATCTTGCGCAGGCTTGCGCGGATCTCCATGAGCTGCACCTCCTCCTCCCGGAGCTGGCGTTCCAGCACCTCGGCGATGCGCTCGGGATCGGGATCGCGCACATAGCGGCGGGTGCTCAGATACAGGGTATCGCGCACGAAATACAGCACCGCCCCCGGCAGGGCCAGATACTCCCAGGCGCTGTCGGTGCGAAAGCGCGCCAGGCCGAATTCCAGCACCGTCATCATGCGGATGTGGCCGGGCCAGAGGGTGAAGCTGCCGCTGGCGTCGCGTCCCTGAAAAGAACGCACCCCTGCGACGGTTTCGGTATGGGTGGCGTCCTGCAACTCCAGGGTGATGGTGCTCATGCCGTCATCGCCCCCTTCATGTAACAGGCCTCCTCGGGCAAGTCGTCGTACTTGCCGGTGAGGAAATCCTCGCAGTCCCTGAGGGTCTGCTCCAGGGGGACCGACACCCCGGGAATGCCGGTGTAGTGGGCGGTGACGTGGAACGGCTGGGTCAGATAACGCTGCAGCCGGCGGGCGCGGTGGACGATGCGGCGGTCCGCGGGTGACAGCTCCTCCAGCCCCAGCATGGCGATGATGTCCTGGAGTTCGGCATAGCGGGCCAGGTGCTCGCGCACCGCCTCGGCCACGGTGTAATGGCGGTCACCGAGGAAATGGCGGTCCATCAGCTTGCTGCCGGAACGGAGGGGATCGACGGCCGGATACAGCCCCTGGGCGGCGATGGCCCGCGACAGGATCACCGTGGTGTCCAGGTGACTGAGGATGGCGCTCACCGCCGGGTCGGTCATGTCGTCGGCGGGAACGTACACCGCCTGCACCGAGGTCACCGCCCCCCTGCGGGTGGAAATGATGCGCTCCTCGATCTCCGCCACCTCGGTGGCCAGGGTGGGCTGGTAGCCGACGGTGGCCGGCAGCCGGCCCAGCAGGCTGGAGACTTCGCTGCCGGCCTGGACGAAGCGGAAGATGTTGTCCACCAGAAACAGCACCTCGCGCTGCAGGGTGTCGCGCAGGTATTCGGCGTAGGTCAGCGCGGTCAGACCGACACGGAAGCGCACCCCCGGGGACTCGTCCATCTGCCCGAACACCAGCAGCGACTTCTCCATCACGCCGGCAGCCTGAAACTCCTTCCACAGTTCGTGGCCCTCGCGGATGCGCTCCCCCACCCCGGCGAACACCGACACCCCCTGGTACAGGGAGATGATGGCGTGCATGAACTCCATGATCAGCACCGTCTTGCCCACCCCGGCGCCGCCGAACAGGCCGGTCTTGCCGCCGCGCACGAAGGGACAGAGCAGGTCGATGACCTTGATGCCGGTTTCGAGAATGCCGCTCACCCCCACCGCCTCGCTCAGGGCCGCCGGCCTGACGTGGACATTGCGAAACGCGTCGGTCTCAAGGGGCGGGCCACCGTCCAGGGGCTCACCGAAGACGTTGAGAAGACGCCCGAGACAGGCAGGACTGACCGGCACGTGCAGCGGGGCGCCGGTGTCGTACACCGCCATCCCCCGGCTCAGGCCGGAAGTGCGGTGCAGGGTGACGGCGCGCACCCGACGCTCGTCAAGATGCTGGTGGACCTCGAACACGTAGGTTTCGTGATCGAGGGCCGCACACAGCGCCTGGCGCAGCGGCGGCAGCCTCTCGCAGTCGATCACCACCACCGGGCCGTGGACTTCGGTGATGGTGCCGATGGGAGTACTCACGGGATTAAGTCATCAATTGATATTCGATCCGCCTGGCATCGGACACCTGTTTGGAAGCATCGAGAATTTCGATGGCGACCAAACGTCCTTGCTCATCGTAATCCAGAATGACGCCAGGTTTGTCCTCTTCGCTCTCAGTCACCTGGCATCCCTCTTTAAGAATAATCGAGAGGGAATCGGTCTGAGGATCATAAGTCACTTTCATGGTCTTTCCAGTATTTTCCTATCTTGCTGGTCCGATAGACCGTCACCACTGCCGCAGGATTCCGATCGACATCTACAACCACCCGAATCAAATACCATGTTGGGTCCCGTGTGATAATATCCCCAAAAGCAGCAAAACCACCAGCACCCGCCAGTAGTCGGTCAAATTGGCCAGCCGCGCCAGGGTCAGCACCGCCGCCGCCAGCACCCCGTAAGCCAGCCAGGCCCCCCGAAGCAGACTCCGTTTCCGGTACAAGCGGGCAAAGGCGTAGAGCAGTGCGTAACACAGCGCCGCTACGATCACCGCCGCAGCGATGAAGAAGGACAGGAAGAAATGCTCCAGGGCGACCGGCTCGATCATCGGTTTCACCACCTGTATCAGGATAAGAGATGCGGGTCTTCCGGATACGCCCTCCAGCCGGCCGCCCCGCATCTCATTGTGCCCATTCTATCCCCGCCGCGTCCTGGAGGCTTTGACCTGGACGAAAACCTGGCTCAACCACGAAACTGTCTTGGCCTCGAAGCGCTTTTCCCAGCCCTGTTCGAGAAAAAGCCGCTCCACTGCGGCCGGATCGTGCAGATAGGTGTGAAAATCGCTCCCCATCCAGGCCAGCAGGCGGTTGAGGGCGCCGTGGAGCAGCCGGTTGAGCCGGTGACGGCGGGGATAGATCAGGGCCACGGCCCGCTCCGCCTTGGCAATGGCCTGGCGCAGCAGGGCGGCTGCGTCGGGATAGCAGCAGATGACCTTGTCGAATAGGACGATATCGGCCGCTTCGATGCGGTCGGCCAGGCCCAGGAAATCCCCGGCCAGATAACGGACCCGCCCCTCGAGCCCGTAAGCCCTGGCCAGCGCCTCGGCCTCGGCCAGCATGCGCGGCGACAGATCCACCCCCACCGCGAAAGCGGCGCCGTGACGCAACAGCCACTGGTGCAGCCAGCCGACACCGCAGCCGATTTCGAGCAAGCGGGCATCTCGATAGCCGACCTTGGCCAAGCCTGCGACCAGCTGGCGCTGGGTCCGCTCCAGTCCCAGCCAGCGGTAACGCTGGCGGTACCAGAACGCCAGGCGGGAGAAGACCGCGGCGGCGGCCTGGTCATGGGCGCAACAGAACACGATTCCCCGCAACATCGCAATCGATCAGCGCTTAGATTACCATGAAGCGATGACAGCGCGATCCCGCCGTTTCGCCATCCTGGTTTTTGGCCTGGCGCTTTTCCTGCTGGCCCTCTGGTACGGTCGCCGCCCCCAGCCGATCCCGGTGCGGGTTTATCGGGTGGCCCCGGGGCTGGTGGAGGAAACCGTCGCCAACACCCGGGTCGGCAGCGTCAAGGCCTGCCGCCGCAGCCAACTGTCCCCTAACCTCGGAGGGCAGATTGCCGAACTTTATGTCCGCGAAGGGGACCGGGTCAAAGCCGGACAGCTGCTGTTGCGACTGTGGAACCGGGATCTTGAGGCCAATCTGCAGCTGGCCTCCGCCCAATGGCGGTCGGCCCAGGCGGAGGCGGCCGCCGCCTGCCTGCAGGCACAACAGGCCCGGCGGGACGCCGACCGCCTGCGCCGCCTCGGCAAGCGCCACCTGGCGGCGGAACAGACGGTGGAACAGGCTGTCTTCCGGGCCCGAAGCCACACCCGAAAGTGCGACGCCGCCCGTGCCACCGTCGAGGTCAGACAGGCCCAGGTGGCGGCGGCCCGGGCGCAACTGGAAAAGACCGAACTGCGCGCCCCCTTTGCCGGGGTGGTGGCGGAGATTCACGGCGAGGTGGGGGAATACCTGACCCCCTCCCCGCCCGGCGTCGCCACTCCGCCTGCCGTTGATCTGATCGCCACCGGCTGTTTCTACATCACCGCCCCCATCGACGAGATCGATTCCGGCCGCCTGCGCCCGGGGCTGGAGACCCGCATTCACATCGACGCTTTCGGCGAGCGCCGTTTTCCCGGGCGGCTGCGGCGGATCGCCCCTTACGTGCTGGCGGTGGAGAAACAGGCCCGCACCGTGGAGGTGGAGGCGGACTTCCTCCACCCGGAGGATGCCGCCCTGCAGCGGCCCGGCTACAGCGCCGATGTGGAAATCGTGCTGGCCCGCCGCGACGGCGTGCTCCGCATTCCCACCGAGGCGGTGATGGAGGGCGGGAAGGTGCTGGTCCTGGATCCGGACAGCGGCAGGCTGGTGCAACGGGAGGTAACAATCGGCCTGAGCAACTGGGACTGGAGCGAGGTCCGCAGCGGCCTGGAAGCCGGGGAACAGGTGGTGCTGTCCCTGGACCGCGAGGGGGTCGAACCCGGCGCCTATGCCGTCGCCGAGGAGCGGCAGTGATCGAACTCGAAGACGTCTGGCGCATCTATCAGGTGGGCGGTCAGCCGGTGTACGCCCTGCGCGGGATCAACCTCAAGGTCGAGGCCGGGGAGTACCTCAGCGTCATGGGGCCTTCCGGTTCCGGCAAGAGCACCCTGCTCCACATCCTCGGCCTGCTCGACCGTCCCAGCCGCGGCAGTTATCGCCTCGACGGCATCGAAACCACTCAGCTGGACGAGGAGGCCCGCGCCGGACTGCGCCAGCAGCGGATCGGCTTCGTGTTCCAGGTGTTTCATCTGATTCCCCGCCTGACGGCGCGGGAGAACATCGAGCTGCCGCTGATGCTGGCCGGCATCGCCCCGGCCGCAAGGCGGCGGCGGGTGCAGCAACTGCTCAAGGCCTTCGCCCTGGAAAACCGGGCCCTACACCTGCCTTCAGAGCTTTCCGGAGGCCAGCGCCAACGGGTGGCCATCGCCCGGGCTGTGGCCATGGAACCGGACCTCATCCTGGCCGACGAGCCCACCGGCAATCTCGACCGCAAGACGGGACTGGAGGTCATGGAGGTCCTGGAAGCGCTCAACTGCCGGGGCCTGACGCTGATCCTGGTCACCCACGATCTGGAACTGGGGCGGCGGGCGCCAAGGCGCATCGAAATGCGCGACGGGGCGATCGTCCGGGAGACCCGGGAATGAGGGCCGCCGACCGCTTCCGCTTCGCCCTGGGGGCCCTTGCCGCTTACCCGGTACGCACCGGCCTCACCCTGCTGGCGATGGCGGTGGCCACCGCCGCGGTCGTCGTCCTCACCGGCCTGGGGGACAGCGCCCGCCGTTACGTGGTGGAACAGTTCGCCGGTCTCGGCACCCACCTGCTGATCGTCCTCCCCGGCCGCAACGAGACCCGCGGCGGGCCGCCGCCTCTGCTGGGGGAGGTACCCCGCGACCTGACGTTGGACGACGCCCTGACGCTGCAGCGCAGCCGGGCGGTGGCACGCGTCGCCCCTGTCGTCGTCGGCCAGGCGCCGGTGGCCCACGGGGGACGCCTGCGCGATGCCAACATCATCGGCACCACGGCCGAATTTGCCGTGGTCCGCAACCTAAAACTGACCGCCGGCCGTTTTCTCCCCGCCGGGGACCCCCACCGCGGCCGGCCGGTGGCCGTCCTGGGGCGGACCCTGAAACGGGCGCTGTTCGGCAGCGCCTCCGCCCTGGGGCGCTGGATCCGCATCGGCGACCGCCGCTTCCGGGTCATCGGCCTGCTGGAAAGTACCGGCCACGCCTTCGGCCAGGAGCTGGACGAGATCGCCATCGTCCCGGTGGCCTCGGCCCAGAAGCTGTTCAACACCGCTGGGCTGTTCCGGGTCGTGGTCCAGGCCCGCAGCCGCAAGGCCATCGCCACCGCCAAAAGGAACATCGAGGCCATCCTCGCCAAACGCCACGAGGGCGAACGGGACGTCACCGTCCTCACCCAGGACGCCCTCCTCGATGCTTTCGACCGCATCCTCCGCAGCCTGACCCTGGCGGTGGCCGGCATCGCCGCCATTTCCCTGGCGGTGGCCGGAATCCTGATCATGAACGTGATGCTGGTGGCGGTCAGCCAGCGCACCCCGGAGATCGGCCTGCTGCGGGCCCTGGGGGCCTCCACCGCCGAAGTAACGCGCCTGTTCCTCACTGAGGCCCTGGGGCTGGCCCTGCTCGGCGCCCTCCTGGGGCTGCTCCTGGCCTTCCTGGGGCTCGCGCTCCTGAACCACCTCTGGCCCGACATTGGTTTCCGTCCCGCCCCCTGGTCGCTGCCGGCCGCGGCCGGCGTCGCCCTGGTCACCGGGAGTTTGTTCGGCCTGCTGCCGGCGCGCAGGGCGGCGCGGCTGGACCCGGTCGCCGCCCTCCAGCCCCGCTGACATGCGCCCGGCCGACTACCTCCGCCTGATTTTCAGAACCCTGCGGGCCTACGGAAGCCGCAGTCTGCTCACCCTCAGCGGCATCGCCATCGGCATCGCCGCGGTGATACTGCTGACCGCCATCGGCGGCGGGGTGCAGCGCTTCGTCCTGGCGCAGTTCACCCAGTTCGGCACCCACCTGATCGCCGTCACCCCCGGCAAGAGCCAGACCTTCGGCCTGTCCGGGGCGCTGATCGGCACCGTCCGCCCCCTGACGGTGGAAGATGCCGAGGTGCTGCGCCGCCTGCCCCAGATCGAAGGGGTGGTGCCGATGGTGATGGGCAACGTGGAGGTGGAGGCCGCAGGCCGGAGCCGGCGCACCACCTTGTTCGGTGTCGGTCCCGACCTGCCCAGGGTGTGGCGCCTGCCGGTGGCCGCCGGGCGCTTCTTCCCGCCCGGCAACCGCCCTCTGGCGGCCCTGGGGGCCACGGTGCGGCGGGCGTTGTTCGGCGGCCGCCCGGTGCTGGGCAGGCGGCTGCGCATCGGCGGTGAAAGCTATCGCATCACCGCGGTCATGCAGCCCAAGGGCAAGATGCTGGGCTTTGATCTCGACGACGCCGTCTATGTGCCGGTACGCCGGGCTCTGGCCCTGTTCAACCGCGACGGGCTGATGGAGATCGACCTCCTCTACCGTAGCGACGCCGATGTCCGCCGGGTGGTGGATCGGGTGCGGCGCCTGCTGATTCAACGCCACGGCCGCGAGGACTTCACCCTCATCACCCAGGACCAGATGCTCGAGACCCTCGGCTCGGTGCTGGAGGTCCTGACCCTGGCGGTGGCCGCCCTGGGCGGGGTTTCCCTGCTCGTGGGCGGCATCGGCATCCTCACCCTGCAGACGGTGGCGGTGGCGGAGCGCCGGGCCGAGATCGGCCTGCTGCGGGCTTTGGGGGCGAGACGGCGGCAGGTGCTGCTGCTGTTCCTGGGGGAGGCCCTGGCCCTGGCGCTGGCCGGCGCCCTCCTGGGACTGCTGGCCGGCCTGGCGGGCGCCGGGCTGATCGCCTGGCAGGTGGCGGAAATTCCGGCGCGGATCGACTGGCGCTATGCCCTGGCCGCCTTGGGGCTGGCCGGAAGCGTCGGGGTGGCCGCCGGCACGATCCCGGCCTGGCAGGCAACCCGGGTCGATCCGGTGACCAGCCTGCGGGGAGAGTGAGTTTTGACTACGCTTTGAGATGACACCACCCATATCGGAACCAGGAATCATGAACGAAACCCGCCTCAAAGCCGCTTTGGACGCCAGCACCGAGATGATCCTCATCACCGATGCCGAAGGCCGCATCACCTACGCCAATCCCGCTTCGTGCCGCCTCAGCGGCTATTCCCCGGCGGAACTGGAAGGCCAAAGCCCGACGAAGCTGGACTCCCCCAAGGTCGACCCTGCCCTGATCGCGGAAATGAACCGCCAGCTGGCCACCGGGCGGCCCTGGTCCGGCCGCCTGCGGCAGCGGCGCAAGGACGGCGGCGAGTACTGGGCCGAAATCAGCATCACCCCCATCATCGGCAAGGACGGCAAGATGGGCGGCTACGTCCAGATCCAGCGCGACATCAGCACCCAAGTCGAGCGGGAACGACAGCAGGCGATGGAACAGGCCGACACCGAAGCGCGCCTTAAGATCGCCGACATCCTCGCCGGACCTCAATCCCTGGAAGAACGGATCCGCCGGGTGCTGGAGACGCTCTTCGACCTGCCGGTACTGGACCTGCAGCGCAAGGGCGGGGTGTTCCGCCGCGGCGACCGGTGCCTGGAGATGTTCGTGCTCCACGGCCGGTTTTCGGAGGAATTCCGCCGCCGCGAACGCTGCATCCCCCTGGGCGCCTGCCTGTGCGGGCGGGCGGCGCTTTCCGGAGAGCTGCTGATCTCCGACGACTGTTTCTGCGATCCGCGCCACGAGCACCGCTTCGAGGACATGACGCCCCACGGCCATTACATCGTGCCGCTGGTGCACGAGAACGAGGTCCTGGGCATCCTGTTCCTCTACACCGATCCCCACCCGGATCGTAACCCGGTACGGCTGGCGACGCTGCACCAGGTGGGGGAAATGCTGGCCCTGGCGCTGCTGCAGGAGGAAACCCGCCGGGCCCTGGAAGCGGCCAAGGAGAAGGCTCTGGCCCTGGCCGAGGCCAAGAGTGCTTTCCTGGCCAACATGAGCCACGAGATCCGCACCCCCATGAACGGGGTACTGGGGATGCTCGATCTGCTACGCGACACTTCCCTGGACGCCGAGCAGCGGGAACTGGTGAACACCTGCGCCTCTTCCGCCGAAGCGCTGCTGGAGATTCTCAACGACATCCTCGACTTCTCCAAGCTGGAGGCCGGCAAACTGGAAATCGAACGCATTCCCTTCGATCTGCTGGAACTGGTGGAGGAAACCTGCACCCTGTTGGCCCCACGCGCCCACGCCAAGGGGCTGGATCTCAACCTGTTCGTCCCCCCCAAACTGCCCTCCCGGCGCCTGGGGGATCCCACCCGCATCCGCCAGGTGCTCACCAATCTGGTGGGCAACGCGATCAAGTTCACTGAACACGGCGAGGTGACCGTGACCCTCAAGCCCCAGGAGGACGACGTGCTACGCTTTACGGTCTGCGACACCGGTATCGGCATGACGCCCGAGGTCAAAGACCGGCTGTTCCAGCCCTTCACCCAGGCCGACGCCTCCACCACCCGCCGCTTCGGCGGCACCGGCCTGGGGCTGACCATCAGCAAGCAGCTGGTAGAGAAGATGGGCGGGAAGATCGGGGTGGAGAGCGAACCCGGCCGCGGCAGCACCTTCTGGTTCACCCTGCCGCTGCCGCCGGCCGCCGATACCGCCCCGGCGCCGCTCGCCGCCGCCGAACTGGCAGGCAAGCACGCCCTCATCGTCGACGACAACGCCACCAACCGCAGGATCGTCGCCAGTTACCTGGAGCACTTCGGTATGACCTCGGCCACCGCCGAGGACGGCCGTCAGGGGCTGGCCATCCTGGAACGCAATCCCGATTTCGACATCGTCATCCTCGACATGCACATGCCCCATCTGGACGGCGCCGGGCTGGCCGCCGCCATGCAGGCCGCCCCTCGCCTTGCCCCCCTTCCCCGGATTCTGCTGTCCTCGGGCACGACCTTGAACGAGGCCGAACGCCGCCGCCTCGGCATCCGCCACTGTCTGCTCAAACCGGTGCGCCAGGACACCCTGCGCCGGCTGTTGTGCGACACCCTGGCCGCCACGCCGGCGGCGGAGACGGAGACGGCGGCGACCGCGCCCGCGCAGGTCCAAAAGGACAGGCGCTGGCCCGGCAAGCGCATCCTGGTGGCCGAGGACAACCCGGTCAACGCCAAGCTGATCGGCCGCGTGCTGGAGAAACTGGCGCTGGAGGCGAAAATCGTCGAGAATGGCCGTCTGGCCTTGGAAACTCTGGAACGAGAAACCTTCGACCTAGTGCTGATGGACTGCCAGATGCCGGAAATGGACGGCTACGAGGCCACTCGCAGGCTCCGGGAGCGGGAAAACGGCCGCCGCCTGCCGGTAATCGCCCTCACCGCCCACGCCGGCGAGGGCGAGCGGGAAAAGTGCCTGGCGGCGGGGATGGACGACTATCTCAGCAAACCGCTGCGCCGCCCGGCGCTCGAGGCCATGCTCGAACGTTATCTGGGCGGTGAGACAGAACCTGAATCCGATCCCCGGCCGGAGGCCGAAACCCGGACCTCCGCCCTGTGGGACCGTGAGGCCAGCCTGGCGCAGCTGGACGGTGACGAGGAACTGCTCCAGGACATGATCGCCCTGTTCCTGGACGACGCCCCCGCCCGCCTGGAAGCGCTGGCGGCGGCGGCTTCTGCCTGCGACTGCCAGGGGATCGCCGAGGCGGCCCACGCCCTCAAGGGCATGGCCGGCCATTTCCACGCCGAAACCTTGCAGCAGCAGGCCGCCGCCCTGGAGCAGGCCGCCCGCGACGGGAATTTCGATCCTGCCGCGGTCGCCACCCTGAGCCAAACCACACGCCAGGTCATGAACGTCCTGGCCGCAGAGAGCGAACATGTCAGTTGAATTCGATTTCGAGGAGCTGAAAGCCGCCGACCGCCTCCCCTCCCCGCCCGGGGTGGCGCTGGCCATCCTCCAGCTGGTGGAACAGGAGGACGCCGACCTAGACGAGCTGACCCGTCTGGTGCAGGCCGACCCGGCCCTCAGCGCCCGCCTGCTCAAGTTCGCCAACTCGCCGCTCGTCGCCCCTGTCCGTCCCATCGTCGCCGTCAAGGAAGCGGTCGCCCGTATCGGCATGAACGGTGTCCGCAATCTGGTGCTGGGGCTGTCGCTGGTGGGCCACTACCGCACCGGCAAATGCGACCGATTCGACTATCCCCGCTTCTGGGCCGGTTCCCTGGCCCAGGGGGTCGCCGCCGCCCTGCTGGTGAAGCACGGGCGCATCGCCGCCCCGGAGGAATCCTTCACTATGGGGCTTCTGGCCGACATCGGCCGCCTGGCCCTGGCCACCGCCTGGCCTGAGGAATACGCCGACTGCCTGCGCCGGGCCGGCGGGCGCAACCTCACCGAACTGGAGCGGGAGCGTTTCGCCATCGACCACCGCGCCCTCACAGGGCTGCTGCTCCACGACTGGCGTCTGCCGACGGTCTTCATCGAGGCCCTGCAGCACAGCTACAAGCCCCCGCCGCAGCCGACCGACCGCCCCGCCCGGCTGGCCTGGGTCTTCGCCCTGGCCCGCCAGGTCCGGCGCTGGTTCCTGGCAGAACCGGAAGCCAGGCCGGAAATCCAGGCGGCCCTGGAAAAACCCCTCCAGCGCGCCCTGCCCGAACTGGCAATTGAAGAATTCCTGTCCCAGAGCGAAGCTGAATGGCACGCCTGGGGCTAGCTGATCGAGATTCCCACCCGCCTCCCCAAGAAGGCGAAACCGGCCGGCGAACGCAAACCCGCCACACGCGCGCAGGAGAAACTGCCCGGCATGAAGATCCTGCTGGTGGACGACGACGCCATGCTGCTGCTGCGCCTGAGCAAGCAGCTCAAGCAGGCCGGCCACCAGGTGGAAACGGTCAAGGATGGCAAGGCGGCGCTGAAAAAGATCCTGGAATGCCCGCCGCAGCTGGTCATCACCGACTGGCACATGCAACCCCTGGACGGCCTGACCCTGTGCCGCACCCTGCGCGACTCCCCCCTGGGGGAATCGATCTATGTCATCATGCTCACCGCCAGCGAAACCGAGGACGAGCTGGTGCGCGCCTTCGATGCCGGCATCGACGACTACGTCACCAAGCCGGTGTCGCTGCGGGTGCTGTTGGCCCGCATCAAGAGCGCCCAGCGTATCGTCTCCCTGCAGGAGGCCCTGACGCGCGAGCACGCCGCCCTGGAACATCGGGCCAGGGAGCTGGAACTGCTCAACCGCAAGCTGGAACAGCTGGCCCACACCGACTTCCTCACGGGGCTTCCCAACCGCCGCTACGCCATCGAGCGCCTGAACCAGGAGCTGGCCGAAAGCCGGCGCGGCGGTCGCCCCCTGAGCGTGATGATCCTGGACCTCGACCACTTCAAACGCATCAACGACACCCTGGGTCACGAGGCCGGCGACCGGGTCCTGGTCCATTCCGCCCGCATCCTGCGGGAGACACTGCGCAGCTGCGACGTGGCCTGCCGTTTCGGCGGCGAGGAGTTTCTGGTCATTGCGCCTGACACCGATTCCCACGACGGTAAACGCCTGGCCGAGCGCCTCTGCCACGCCATCGCTGCCAACCAGCCTGAACTGCCGCTGCCCGCCCCTCTGACCGTCAGCATCGGCCTGGCCACCGCCTCCCCCGGCGAGGACGTCAAGACCCTGATCCACCGCGCCGACGTGGCCCTGTACCATAGCAAGGAACAGGGCCGCAACCGGGTCACGGCCGCCGCCTGACACAAAAAAGGCGGCAGATCCGCAGATCCACCGCCCCTTTCAGCGCACCGGTTTGGTTTCGCCGGCGGTCAGTGCTTCTTCGGCTGCGGCACGCCCTTCATGGACAGGCGCACCCGGCCCTGACGGTCGATTTCCAGCACCTTGACCCGGACCACGTCACCCTCCTTGAGCACGTCGCGGACGTTCTCCAGCCGGCCCTCGGTGATCTGGGAAATGTGCAGCAGGCCGTCGCGTCCCGGCAGGATGTTGACGAAGGCGCCGAAGTCCATGATGCGGACCACCTTGCCCTCGTACACCTTGCCCACCTCGACGTCGGCGACGATCTCCTCGATGCGGCGGCGGGCCTCATGGCCGGCCTGCTTGTCCACCGAGGCGATCTTGACCACCCCGTCGTCGCTGATATCGATGCTGACGCCGGTTTCGTCGGTGATGCTGCGGATGGTGGCCCCGCCCTTGCCGATGACGTCGCGGATCTTGCTCGGGTCGATGCGGAACGAAGTGATCCTGGGGGCATAGTCGGACATCTCCGCCCGCGGCTCGGCCAGCACCTGGTTCATCCTGTCGAGGATGTGGAAGCGGCCGCGCTTGGCCTGCTCCATGGCCTTGCCCATGATCTCAGGGGTGATGCCCTCGATCTTGATATCCATCTGCAGGGCGGTGACGCCGTCGGCGGTGCCGGCGACCTTGAAGTCCATGTCGCCGAGGTGATCCTCGTCGCCCATGATGTCGGACAGCACCGCGTGCCCGTCACCTTCCTTGATCAGGCCCATGGCGATACCGGCCACCGGTGCCTTGATGGGAACTCCGGCGTCCATCAGCGCCAGACTGGTGCCGCAGACGCTGGCCATGGAGCTGGAGCCGTTGGACTCGGTGATCTCCGACACCACCCGGATCACGTAGGGGAATTCCTCCTCCCTGGGCATCACCGCCTGGATGGCGCGCTTGGCCAGCCTGCCGTGGCCGATCTCACGGCGCTTGGGCGAGCCCACGAACCCCACCTCCCCGACGCAGAAGGGCGGGAAGTTGTAGTGGAGCATGAAGGACTCTAAGTATTCCCCTTCGATGGCGTCGATCAGCTGGGCGTCGCGGCCGGTGCCCAGGGTGGCAATCACCAGGGCCTGGGTCTCGCCCCGGGTGAACAGCGCTGAACCGTGGGTCCGGGGCAACACGCCGGTGCGGATGTGGATCGGGCGGATGTCCTCCAGGCCGCGGCCGTCGATACGGACCTGGTCCTGCAGGATGCGGGCGCGCACCAGTTTCTTCTCCAGCTTCTCCAGGGCCTCCTTGACCGCCGCCGGCTCGAAACGCTCGTCGGCAGTGAGCGCCTCGACCACCGCCTTGCGGATCTCCTTGAGCTTGAGGGAGCGTTCCTTCTTGGGACGGATCTGGTAGGCCACCAGCAGGGCGTCCTTGGCGTGGGATTCCACCAGGGCTTCGAGCTCGGGGTTGGGCTGCGGGGCATGCCACTCCCAGGGCTCGGGCTGGACCATTTCCACCAGTTCCTTGATGGCGCCGATCACCGCCTGCATCTGCTCGTGGCCGTAGAGGACCGCACCGAGCATGACGTCTTCCGGCAGCTCCTTGGCTTCCGATTCCACCATCAGCACCGCGTTCTCGGTCCCGGCCACCACCAGATCGAGCTGGGAGTCGTCCAGCTGGGTCAGGGTGGGATTGAGCAGGTACTGGCCGTCCTTGTAGCCGATCCGGGCGGCGCCGATGGGTCCGTGGAACGGCAGGCCGGAAATGGCCAGGGCCGCCGAGGCGCCGATCAGGGCCGGGATGTCGCCGTCCACCTCGGGATTGGAGGACAGCACCGTGGCGATGACCTGGACCTCGTTGTGGAAGCCGTCGGGAAACAGGGGGCGGATCGGCCGGTCGATGAGGCGCGAGGTCAGGGTTTCCTTTTCGGAAGGCCGGCCTTCACGCTTGAAAAAGCCGCCGGGGATGCGGCCGGCGGCGTAGGCTTTTTCCTGATAGTTGACGGTCAGAGGGAAGAAATCGGTGCCGGGGGCCGCCTCTCGGCTGCCCACCGCGGTCACCAGGACGACGGTGCCGTCCATGTTGACCAGAACCGCGCCGTCGGCCTGACGGGCGATCTCGCCGGTTTCCATGACGACGGTGCGGTCACCGTACTGGAATTCTTTGCGAATCGGTTTCATATGGCTTCTTACTTACGTAGTCCCAGGCGCTCGATGAGCGAGCGGTAACGCTCGATGTCCTTGCGCTTGAGATAGTTCAACAGTTTGCGGCGCTGATTGACCAGACGCAGCAGGCCACGGCGCGAGTGGACGTCCTTCTTGTGCTGCTGGAAGTGGGGGGTCAGCTGGTTGATGCGGGCGGTCAACAGCGCCACCTGCACTTCCGGGGAGCCGGTGTCCCCTTCGCTGCGTTGGTATTCCTGCATGATCTTGCGCTTTTCTTCAGCGGTCAACGGCATGATTTCACTCCTAGGCTGATGGTTTCGATTTGGATAGATTGAACAGGCGGCGCGGGGCAACCCGACCATCATCGAGTACTTCACCCACGCCGATAAACGCTCCCTCGCGATTATACAGGCGCACGAATCCCTCCGCCTGCAGTTTGGGGATCAGCACCGGCTGTCCCCTGAGAAGATAGAAGGCCATCTCATCGCCCAGCCGGATCTCGGGCCAGGAGGCCACCGCCCGGTCGATGGGCAGCAGCAGGGCGCAGCGTTCGGCCAGCGGCATCTCTGCCAGCGCCTCCAGGGTCACGGCATCATCGATGGCGAAATCGCCCACCGCGGTGCGGCGCAGCTGCTCCACGTGCCCCAGAGTGTCCAGCGCCCCGGCGATGTCCTCGGCCAGGGTGCGAATGAAGGTGCCCTTGGAACAAAACACCTCCAATTCCAAAAAATCGGGGCCGAAATCGAGCAGCTTTAGTTCATGAATGACGACCCGGCGCGGCGGCCGTTCCACCTCAATGCCCTGGCGCGCCAGATCGTACAGGCGCTGGCCGCCCTGCTTGAGGGCCGAGTACATGGGCGGAATCTGCATGATTTCGCCGCGGAAGCGCGCCAGCGCCGCCTCGATCCGTTCCCGGCTCAGTTCGGGCACCGGCTTGCGTTCCCGGATCTCGCCCTCGGCATCGCCGGTGGCGGTGGCGGTTCCCAGGCGCACCAGCACCCAGTAGCGCTTGTCGCTGTCGAGCAGAAAGGCGGAAATCTTGGTGGCCTCGCCGAAACACACCGGCAACAGGCCGGTGGCCAACGGGTCGAGACTGCCGGTGTGCCCCGCCTTGCGGGCCGCCAGCAGGCGCTTGGCCTGCTGCAGGGCCTGATTGGAAGTCAGCCCCGGCGACTTGTCCAGCAGCAGGATGCCGTCGATGGCATCGCCTTTGCGGCGTCTCGGTTTACTCATCCTTGGGTTCTTCCTTCTTGAGTTCGTCCAACAGTTGGGTGATGCGCATGCCGGCTTCGATGGCGGTGTCCTTGAAGAAGCGCAGCTCCGGGATCTGGCGGATGTGGAGGCGCTTTCCCAGTTCGTGGCGCAGGAACGGCGCGGCACCCTGAAGGATCTCCAGGGTGGTGTCGATCCGGTCCATTTCCAGGGTGGAAACGTAGACCTTGGCCACCGACAGGTCGCGGCTGACCTCCACGTCGTCCACCGTCACCCAGCCCAGACGCGGATCCTTGATCTCGTGGCGGATCAGATCCGCCAGCTCGCGCTGGAGCTGAGAGGCGACCCGCTGGGAGCGCTCGTAGTCACGGGCCACGGGATCAATCCTCCGCTTCCACTTCGACGCGCTCGTAGACTTCGATCAGATCGCCTTCGCGCACGTCGTTGTAGTTCTTGACCCCGATGCCGCACTCCATGCCGGCCTTAACCTCGGTCACATCATCCTTGAAACGGCGCAACGATTCCAGCTGGCCCTCGAAGATCACCACGTTGTCACGCAGCACCCGGATCGGCAGGTTGCGGCGCACCACGCCCTCCTTGACCATGCAACCGGCAATCTGGCCGAACTTGGGATGGCGAAACACCTGGCGCACCTCGGCCACACCGACGATGCGTTCCTTCATCTCCGGCGCCAGCATGCCCTTGATCGACTTCTTGACGTCGTCGATGACGTCATAGATCACGCTGTAGTAGCGGATCTCCACGCCCTTCTCTTCCGCCAGGCGGCGGGCGCCAGCGTCGGCGCGGACGTTGAAGCCGATGATGACGGCGTTGGAAGTCAACGCCAGGTTGACGTCGCTCTCGGTGATCCCACCGACGCCGCCGGCGACCACGTTGACCCGCACCTTGTCATTGGACAGTTTGGTCAGGGCCTCGCGCAGCGCCTCCAGGCTGCCGTGGACGTCGGCCTTGACGATGAGGTTGAGATCGACGACCTCGCCTTCCTCCATCTTGGCGAACACCTGGTCCAGCTTCGCCGCCTGCTGGGCCGCCATGCGCTTGGCCTTGGCCTTTTCGGCGCGCAGCTCGGCGATCTGCTTGGCGACCTTTTCGTCCTTGACTGCGATCAGCTCGTCGCCAGCGTTGGGCACGCCGGACAGGCCGAGGATCTCCACCGGCGTGGAGGGACCGGCCTGCTTGATCTGCTTGCCGTTTTCATCCAGCATGGCGCGCACGCGGCCGTACTGCTCACCGCATACCACCGCGTCACCGCGCTTCAAGGTGCCGGCCTGGATCAGCACGTCCGCCACCGGGCCCCGCCCCTTGTCGAGACGGGCCTCGAGCACCACCCCGCGGGCGCTGCCCTTGGTGGGCGCTTTCAGTTCCAGCAGCTCGGCCTGGAGCAGAATCGCTTCCAGCAGGTCATCGATCCCCTGGCCGGTCTTGGCCGACACCGGCACGAACTGGGTGTCGCCGCCCCATTCCTCCGGCACCACTTCCAGCGCCGCCAGTTCGGTCTTGACCCGCTCGGGATCGGCCTCGGGCTTGTCGATCTTGTTGATCGCCACTACCATCGGCACCCCGGCGGCGCGGGCGTGGTCGATGGCCTCCTTGGTCTGGGGCATGACACCGTCGTCGGCGGCCACCACCAGGACCACGATGTCGGTCGCCTGGGCCCCGCGGGCGCGCATGGCGGTGAAGGCCGCGTGCCCCGGGGTGTCGATAAAGGTGATCCTGCCGTGGTCGGTCTTGACCTGGTAGGCGCCGATGTGCTGGGTAATCCCCCCGGCCTCGCGGGCCGCCACCCGGGTGCGGCGGATGTAGTCCAGGAGGGAGGTCTTGCCGTGGTCCACGTGGCCCATCACGGTCACCACCGGCGGCCGGGGCTTCTCGTCGCTCAGGGGTTGGGTCGCCTGTTCGATGAGCTGCTGCTCCAGGTCCTCGGCCGACTGCAGCACGGCCTTGTGGCCCATTTCCTCCACCACCAGGGCGGCGGTTTCCTGATCCAGCACCTGGTTGATGGTGACCATCTGCCCCATCTGGAACAGGGTCTTGACCACGTCGGCGGCCTTGACTGCCATGCGCTTGGCCAGTTCGGCCACGGTGATGGTTTCGGGAATCACCACCTCGCGCACCTGCGGCGCCACCGGCTGGCGTACCGTTTCCTTCGCCTTCCTGCGTTTTCTGGCCTTGGCGGCGAGCAGTTGGTCGGACGCCTCCAGCTTCTTGCGCGCCGGCCGCTGGCGTTTTTCTTCCTCTTTTTTCTTCTTGGCCTTTTTGGGCGAAGGCTTGGGCGCCTCTTCCACCACCGGCTGGGGCGCGGGAACCTCTTCAGGCGCAGGCGGCGCCTCGGTGACGGCCTCTTCCTGCTCGGCGGCAGCTTCCTCGGCCTGTTTGGCCTCCTCCTCAGCGCGGCGGCGGGCTTCCTCTTCGGCCTCTTCGGCCTGGCGCTTGGCTTCTTCTTCAGCGCGGCGCCTGGCCTCTTCTTCCTCGCGGCGGCGGGCTTCTTCCAGTTCCCGCTGGCGCTTGACTTCCTCCAGGGCCTGGCGGGCGCGCTCGGCCTCGAGCTGTTCCGGCGTCAGACCGGTCGCCTCGGTGCGCTTGACGTAGGTGCGGCGCTTGCGCACCTCGACGTTGACGGTCTTGGTGGCGCCGCCGGTGCGCCCCTGGCGCAGCGCCTTGACTTCCTTGCGCTTGAGGGTGACGCGACGGGGACCGAGGGGATCGGTTTCACCGTCGCCCTTGCCGTGGCGCTGGCGCAGGTAACTGAGCAGGCGGATCTTCTCCTCATCGCTGAGGGTGTCTTCGGCCCCCGATTTGGGCAGGCCGGCCTCGCTCAGCTGGCTCAGAAGGCGGTCCAGCGGGATGCCGACGGTTTCGGCCAGTTGTCTTACGGTTACTTCACTCATCGTTCTTTCCCTCTCATTCCCCTGCCTGGCTTTCCGCGAACCACGGCTCGCGCGCCTTCATGATCAGCTGCGAGGCCTTTTCGTCATCCAGGTCGGGGGCGATTTGCTTGAGCTCGTCCACCGACATTTCCGCCAGATCTTCCATGGTGCGGATGCCGGCGGCGGCCAGCTTGTAAGCCAGATCCCGATCCATGCCTTCCAGGTTCAGAAGATCTTCGGCGGGCGGCTCGCTTTCGACCTGCTCCTCACTGGCGATGGCCTTGAGCAGCAGGGCGTCGCGGGCGCGCCGCCGCAGTTCCTCCACCAGTTCCTCGTCGAAGGCCTCGATCTCCAGCAATTCCTTGGCCGGCACATAGGCCAGCTCCTCCAGGGTGGAGAACCCTTCCTGCACCAGGGTGTCGGCCAGATCCTCGTCGATGTCCAGCTCGCGCATGAACATTTCCTTGACCTTCTCGGCCTCGCCGCGGTGCTTTTCCTCCATTTCCGACACCGACATCACGTTCAGTTCCCAGCCGGTCAGCTGGCTCGCCAAACGCACGTTCTGGCCGCCGCGGCCGATGGCCTGGGAGAGGTTCTCGTCGGCGACAGCGATGTCCATGGAATGGTTGTCCTCGTCGACGACGATGGAGACGATGTCGGCCGGCGCCATGGCGTTGATGACGAACTGGGCGTCGTTCTCGTCCCACAGGACGATGTCGATGCGCTCGCCGCTCAGCTCGTTGGAGACCGCCTGGACCCTGGAACCACGCATGCCGATGCAGGCGCCGATGGGGTCGAGGCGCGGGTCGTTGCTCTTGACCGCGATCTTGGCCCGCACCCCCGGCTCGCGGGCGGCGCCCTTGATCTCGATCAGCCCTTCGCTGATCTCCGGCACCTCGAGCTTGAACAGCTCGATCAGCAGATTGGGATCCGTGCGGCTGACGATCAGCATCGGCCCGCGGCCATCCTCGCGCACCTCCTTGAGGTAGCCGCGCACCCGGTCACCGACCCGGAAGGATTCGTGGGGAATGGTTTCCTCCCTGGGAATCAGGGCCTCGGCGTTCTCTCCCAAATCGATCCAGATATTGCCGCGCTCGACCCGCTTGACCACCCCGCTCACCAGCTGGCCGACCCTGTCCTTGTAGGCTTCGGCGACCTTGCGGCGCTCGGCCTCGCGCACCTTCTGGATGATCACCTGCTTGGCGGTCTGGGCGGCGATGCGGCCGAAGGTGATGGACTCGATGGGCTGTTCCACATAACCGCCGATTTCCGCGTCGGGGTCGAGCTTACGTGCCTCTTCCAGGGTCATCTCCTTGTCGGGATCGGTCAGCTCGTCGGCCTCGACCACCTTCCAGCGGCGGAAGGTCTTATATTCCCCGGTGTCCCGGTCGATTTCCACGCGCGCGTCGATACGGCCGTCGTGCTTTTTCACGGTGGCCGTCGCCAGCGCCGTCTCCAGCGCCTGGAAGATCACTTCTTTGTCGATGTCCTTCTCGTGGGAAACCACATCGACCACACGGAGAATTTCTTTGTTCGTCATCGTCTCTGTCCTTTCATGATCGCTTGATAATCGGGGACCAGGCGGGCCTTCTCGATCTCGTCGAAGGGCAGGGAAACGGTGCCCTGGCGGGTCTTGAGCCGGATGCGGTCGTCTTCGACCCCTTCGATCACCCCGCGGAAACGGCGCTGGCCGTCCTGCGGCCGCGCCAGCAGCACCCGCGCCTCCTCACCGCGGAAACGGCGGTAATGGTCCAGGGTGAACAGGGGACGGTCGACCCCCGGTGAGGAAACCTCGAGCACGTAATGGCCGGGAATCGGATCCTCAACATCGAGCAGGGCGCTGATCTGCTGGCTCACCTGCTCGCAGTCGTCCACGGTGACGCCGCCTTCGACGTCGATGTAAACGCGCAGGATCCGCTGGCCGCGGGTGTCGGCGGCCCATTCGATGCCGACCAGCTCGTAGCCGAGACCGGTCACCACCGGTTGCAACAATTCGATCAATGCTTTCGATACCTGACGCATTCGCTTTAAGAAAAACAGCCACAAAAAATGGGCCTGAGGCCCATCCTTGTCTTCACCCTTCCGCTGGGAAAATAAAAAGCCCCGAAACGGGGCCTTGAAATGGTTGCGGGGGCAGGATTTGAACCTGCGACCTTCGGGTTATGAGCCCGACGAGCTACCGGACTGCTCCACCCCGCGATTGATTTAGTTATTCTACCTGGATGGCGGTCTCAATTCAAGACCCTCTTTCATTTCAGCCCCCGGTCGTTTCCGTTTCGCTGGGTTAGTCGCTCATGCGGGGAAAAAGTTCAATCCCAGGTGCAACACGATTGCCGCCAGGATGCCGGCGACCAGATCGTCGAGCATGATCCCCAGCCCCCCGCCGACCTTGCGCTCCAGGGCGCGGATCGGCCACGGTTTCCAGATGTCGAACAGGCGGAACAGCACGAAACCGGCAGCCACCACCGGCAGGCTCAGGGGCGTGCCGATCATCGCCAACCAATAGCCGACCACCTCGTCCCAGACGATGGCCGGATGATCCTCCCGCGCCAGCTCCCGGTTAATGCGGCCGCAAATGTAGACGCCGACTACGATCCCCAGCACGATGGCTGCCAGATAGAGCCCCGGATGCAACGACTTCAGCAGCCAGTACAGCGGCACTGCCACCAGGGTGCCGAAGGTACCCGGGGCCACCGGCGCCAGTCCGGCCCCGAAGCCGAAAGCCAGCACCTGGTCCGGACGGGACCAGTGCAAACGCAATTCACTTGTCATCATATTCGAAATGGCAATAGCCTGCCGGCGGCAGAGGTATCGCCTTCCCCCCTTTTTTAATGCTAAGCCCCTGTTCTATTTGTATAGTGCCTATACGATGCCATGCCACCGCCCCCGCTGGCAAGCGCTGCTGCAGCACCCGGGCTGCGGCTTCCGGCAGCGTGAAACACAATTCGTAATCGTCGCCGCCGCTCAGAGGGAGCCGCCAGTCGCCGGTTTCGGCCACGTAGCGGCGCACTGCCGCACTCAAGGGGAGGGACTCCCACTCGAGCACCGCACCGACGCCGGAGGCGGTGAGGATGTGCCCCAGATCGGCCGCCAGCCCATCGGAGACATCGATACAGGCATGGGCCAGCCCCCGCAGGGCCAACCCCAGCGCCACCCGGGGCCTAGGACGCAACAGGCGCTCCACCGCCGTCTCATCGCGCCAGCCCAGCTCCCCCCGGAGCATCTTCAGACCCAGGGCCGCGTCTCCAAGGGTGCCGCTGACGTAGATTCCGTCGCCGGGACGCGCCCCGCAGCGTCGCAGGGCCTGTCCTTCCGGCACCCAGCCCAGGGCCTGGAGCGACAGGGTCAGGGGTCCGCGGATGGTGTCACCACCGACCAGATCGACCCGATAACGTCCGGCCAAAGCGAACAATCCCTCGGCGAAAGCGCTCAGCCAGTCCGGATTGGCCTCAGGCAGGGCCAGCGCCAGCAGTGCCCACGCCGGCTCGGCCCCCATGGCCGCCAGATCGCTCAGGTTGACCGCCAGCAGCTTGTGTCCCAGGGCGGCCGGGTCGGCATCAGGGAAAAAATGCACCCCGGCCACCATCGTGTCCACCGTCGCCGCCAGCACCTGGCCGGGCGGCGGATCCAGCAGTGCGGCGTCGTCACCGACGCCGAAACGGGTCTGGGAACGGACGGCGGGGCGCCGGAAGAAACGCCGGATCAGGTCGAATTCGTCCACGTTCAGCGGGCGGCCTGGATTTCCCGCGCCCGGACCTTGTGGGCGAGGCGGTCGAGCACCCCGTTGACGTATTTGTAGCTCTTGTGGGTGGCGCCGAAGACCTTGGCAAGGTTGATGGCCTCGTTGAGCACCGCCCGGTAGGGCACCTCCCAACGGTACAGCAGCTCGTAGGCGGCCAGGCGCAGGATAGCGCGTTCGATGGGATCGATCTGATCCACCGGCCGGTCGGAGAATTCGGTCAGGGCGGCGTCGATGGCGTCCAGGTGCTCGACCACACCGTGCAGCAGCTGGGAGAAATAATCCAGCCGCGCCCCGTCGGCCAGCCGGTCCTGAACGAACTGGCGTTCGATGGCTTCCAACGGCTGGCCGGTCAGCTGCCACTGGTACAGCGCCTGCAGGGCGCAGCGGCGTGCGCCCGTGCGCGTGCCCTTGCGCTGTTCGCTCATGAGGCTTTCAGGCGCCGCAGCAGATCGACCATCTCGATGGCGGTGACCGCCGCCTCGGCCCCCTTGTTGCCGGCCTTGGTGCCGGCCCGCTCGATGGCCTGCTCGATGGTGTCGCAGGTCAGCACGCCGAAGGCGACTGGAATTCCCCGCTGCATCATGGTCTGGGCCATGCCCTTGACGCACTCGCCGGCAACGTAATCGAAATGCGGCGTCGCGCCGCGGATCACCGCCCCCAGGGCGATGACGGCATCGCTGTCGCCCTTCTCCGCCACCGCCTTGATCGCCAGGGGCATTTCGAAGGCACCGGGCACCTTCACCACGCGGATGTCGCCGGGATCGGCGCCGTGCCGCAGCAGGGCGTCGATCGCGCCCTGTTGCAGGGCATCGACGATGAAGCCGTTGAAGCGGGCCGCCACCAGGGTGAAACGCATCCCTGCAGCATTCAGTTGACCTTCGCAAATCCGGATGTCGCTCATCGGTTCTCAAATCTCCACGTAATCGACCACTTCCAGGCCGAAGCCCGGCAGGCCCTTGAATTTTTTCGGCGCGCCCAAGACGCGCAGTTTCCTCAGCCCCAGATCGGCGAGGATCTGGGCGCCCGTGCCGGTGGTGCGCCAGTCCTCCGGCGCTTCCTCCTGGGGAATCTCGACCCCGTTGTCCTCCAGCTGATAGCGGTGGATCTTTTCCACCAGGGAACGGGTGTCTTCCTCGTTGCGGATGACGACCACCACACCGCGGCCTTCCTCGGCGATGCGCTGCATCGCCCGCCGCAGCGGCAATCCCGGTTCGCGTTCGGAAGCGAGCAGATCGGCCAGCAGATTGCGGGCGTGGACGCGCACCAGCACCGGCTTGTCGCCGGCCACCTCGCCCATCACCAGCGCCAGATGGAGTTTATTATCGATGCTGTCCTGAAACGCGATCAAGCGAAATTCCCCGTATTCAGTGGGAAAACGGCACTCGCTCACGCGTTCGACGGTCTTCTCGTGCGCCAGCCGGTAGCGGATCAGATCGGCGATGGTGCCCATTTTCAGGCCATGTTTGCGGGCGAATCTTTCCAGCTGCGGCCGCCGTGCCATGGTGCCGTCCTCGTTGAGGATCTCGACGATCACTGCCGCCGGCTCCAACCCCGCCAGCCGTGCCAGGTCGCAGCCGGCCTCGGTGTGCCCGGCCCGGCTCAGCACCCCGCCGGGATGCGCCATGAGCGGGAAGATGTGGCCGGGCTGGACCAGATCCTCGGGTTTGGCATCGGGGGCCACCGCCACCTGAATGGTGCGGGCCCGGTCGGCGGCGGAGATGCCGGTGGTGATCCCCTCGGCGGCGTCGATGGAGACGGTGAAGTTGGTCCGGTGCGGGGTGCGGTTCTCGTCCACCATCAGCGGCAGGCGCAGCTGCTGGCAGCGCTCCCGGGTCAGGGTCAGGCAGATCAGGCCGCGGGCGTAACGGGCCATGAAGTTGATGTCCTCGGGACGGGTGAAACTGGCCGCCAGCACCAGATCGCCCTCGTTCTCGCGGGCTTCATCGTCGAGGATGATGACCATCCTGCCCTGGCGCAGATCGCCGATGATTTCTTCGATGGTGTTCATGGATGCGTAAATCCGCTGCGTTGCAACAGGTCCTGAAGCCCGCCGCCGGCCCCGTCTCCCAGCAACAGGCGCTCCAGATAGCGGGCGATCAGATCCACCTCCAGATTGACCCTGTCGCCCACGGTGGTGGTTCCCAGAGTCGTCTCCTGCAAAGTGTGGGGCACGATGTTGACCTCGAAGTCGGCGCCGTCGACTTGGTTGACCGTGAGGCTGATGCCATCGACACAGATGGAGCCCTTGGAGGCGATGTAACGCGCCAGCTGGCGCGGCGCGCGGATGCGGAAACGCACCGAGCGGCCGTCGTCCCACTTGGCGATCACCTCGCCGATGCCGTCCACGTGGCCGGAGACGATGTGGCCGCCGAAGCGGGTCGTGGGCGTCATCGCCAGCTCCAGGTTGACCGGGCTGCCGACCCAGGCTTTCCCCAGGGTAGTCTTCGACAGGGTTTCGCGGGAAACGTCGGCAGCGAAGGTGCGTTCCGCCAGTTCCACGGCGGTCAGGCACACGCCGCTGACGGCGATGCTGTCGCCCAGCCCGACTTCATCGAGCGGGAGCTTGCCGGTAGCGACGCGCAGACGCACATCCCCACCCCGGGGGGTGACAGCTTCGATGGTGCCGACGGCCTGAATGATTCCAGTAAACATACAAGATAACGGTATAAATTATCGGGGTTGGACTTTGATGCGCAAATCCGGACCGATCCGGCGGGTTTCTACGAACCTCAACCCGATACGGTCCGCCATCTTCCCGATACCGGGCAGATGGAAAAGGCCGCGGCCTTCGTCTCCCAGCAGACAGGGCGCCAGATAGATCACCCATTCGTCCACCAAGCCGGCTGCCGCCAGGGCGCCGTTGAGGGTGGAACCGGCTTCCACCAGCACTTCATTGACCTCCCGCCGGGCCAATTCCTCCAGTAGGGCCGCCAGATCCACCCGCCCTTCCCTGATCGGAGCCACCCAGATCTCGGCGCCCGCCGCCTCCAGCGCCGCGCGCCGGGCCGGGTCGGGATGACAGCAGGCGATCAGGGTTCGGCCGGGCAGGTCGAGCATGCGGGCCGTCGGCGGCATCCGCAGGCGGGAATCGACCACCACCCGCAGCGGCTGGACGACGTCGGTATCCCCCAGGCGGGCGTCGAGGCGGGGATTGTCCGCCAGCACCGTGCCGATGCCGGTGAGAACCGCCGAACTTCCCGCCCGCAAACGGTGGACATCGGCGCGGGCCTGGGGCGAGGTGATCCACTTGCTCTCCCCGGAGGCCAGGGCGGTGCGGCCGTCGAGGCTGGCGGCCAGCTTGGCGGTCACCCAGGGGCGGCCGCGGCGGTGTCGGCTGACGAAACCCCGGTTGAGCGCCTCGGCCTCCGTTTCCAGAACGCCGCATACGGCCTCGATGCCGTCCGCCTGCAGGCGTTTGAGCCCGCCGCCTGCCACCCGGGGATTGGGATCGGCCATCGCCGCCACCACCCGGCTGATCCCGGCCTTGATCAGCGCCTCGGTGCAGGGCGGAGTGCGGCCGTGGTGACAGCACGGTTCCAGCGTCACGTAGCAGTCGGCGCCGCGGGCTGCCTCTCCGGCCATCTTCAGAGCCTCGATCTCGGCATGGGGCCCGCCGGCGCGGCGGTGCCAACCCTCCCCCACCACCCGGCCATCCTTGACAAGCACGCAGCCGACCCGGGGGTTGGGATCGGTGGTGTAGCGGCCTTTTTCGGCCAGGCGCAGGGCACGGGCCATCCACAGGTGATCGGATGCCGGCGTCATTCCTGCTCCAGCCCTTCGATGACCCGGCGGAATTCGTCCACGTCCTCGAAGCTGCGATAGACGGAGGCGAAGCGCACGTAGGCGACCCGGTCGAGCCCCTTGAGCGCCTCCATCACCAGCTCGCCGATGGCCCGCGACGGCACCTCCCGCTCACCGGAGCGCATCAGCGTGGTGATGATATGCTGCACCGCCGTATCAATGCGCGCGCTTTCCACCGGCCGCTTTTCCAGCGCCCGCAGCAGCCCGGCGCGCAGCTTGGCCTCGTCGAAAGGCTCGCGGCGGCCGTCGCGCTTGACCACCCGGGGCAGATTCAGCTCCGCGGTTTCGTAAGTGGTAAAACGCTCCTTGCAGCGGACGCATTCACGCCGGCGGCGTACCTTGCCGTCCGGCGTCAGACGGGTATCCACCACGCGGGTGTCGGGGGCTTCGCAAAAAGGACAGTGCATTACCGCTGATCAACCATCACCAGATTCGGCGCGTTGGCGCACCACCTCACCTGCCATAGACCGGAAAACGCCGACACAGTTGCACCACCTGGTCGCGCACCCGGGCGAGGGTGTCGGCATCGTCCACGTTGTCGAGCACGTCGCACATCCAGCCGGCCAGATCGCGGCACTCCTGCAGGCCGAAGCCACGGGTGGTGGCCGCCGGGGTACCGACGCGGATGCCGCTGGTGACGAAGGGCGACTGGGGATCGTTGGGCACCGCGTTCTTGTTGACGGTAATGTGCGCCTCGCCCAGGGCCACCTCGGCCTGCTTGCCGGTAACCCCCCTGGCCACCAGGTTGACCAGGAACAGATGGTTGTCGGTACCGCCGGAGACGATGTCGTAACCGCGTTCCACGAACACCTGGGCCATGGCGCGGGCGTTGTCCACCACCTGCTGCTGATAGCGCTTGAATTCCGGCTCCAGCGCCTCCTTGAAGGCCACCGCCTTGGCGGCGATCACGTGCATCAGCGGTCCGCCCTGGATGCCGGGGAAGACGGTGGAATTGAGCTTCTTTTCCAGCTCCGGATTGGCCTTGGCGAGGATCAGGCCGCCGCGGGGGCCGCGCAGGGTCTTGTGGGTGGTGGTGGTGACCACGTCGGCGACCGGCACCGGATTGGGATAGAGCCCTGCGGCCACCAGCCCCGCCACGTGGGCCATATCCACCATCAGGAAGGCGCCGACTTCGTCGGCGATGGCACGGAACCGCTGCCAGTCGACGATGCGCGAATAAGCCGAGAAGCCGGCGATGATCATCTTCGGCTTGTGCTCGCGGGCCAGCTCGGCCACCTGGTCGTAGTCGATCTCGCCGGTGTCGGGACGGATGCCGTACTGCACCGCCCGGAACAGCTTGCCGGAGAAGTTGACCTTGGCGCCGTGGGTCAGATGGCCGCCGTGGGCCAGGCTCATCCCCAAAATGGTGTCGCCGGGCTGGAGCAGGGCCAAGAAGACCGCCTGGTTGGCCTGGGAGCCGGAGTGGGGCTGGACGTTGGCGTAATCAGCCCCGAACAGGGCCTTGGCGCGCTCGATGGCCAACCGCTCGGCCACGTCCACGTACTCGCAGCCGCCGTAATAGCGCCGCCCCGGATAGCCCTCGGCATACTTGTTGGTGAGCACCGATCCCTGGGCCTGGAGCACCCGCGGACTGGCGTAATTTTCCGAGGCGATCAGCTCCACATGATCCTCCTGGCGCTGCATCTCGCCGCGGATCGCGCCCCACAGCTCGTCGTCGTAACCGGCGATTTCCATACCTTTGCTGAACATGATGCGTCTTCCCCTGTCAGAAACCTTGAGAAAATCATACCATTCTAAGCGGGCCGCACGCCTGCGGCCAGCAAAATCCGGTACAATCCTCTCCATTCCCGCCAACCAAAGCGTGTAAAAAATCCATGGCCCAGTACATCTACACCATGCACCGGGTGAGCAAGACCGTGCCGCCCAACCGTACCATCCTCAAGGACATCTCCCTGTCCTTCTTCCCCGGCGCCAAGATCGGTGTCCTCGGCCTCAACGGCGCTGGCAAATCCACCTTGCTGCGCATCATGGCCGGGGTGGACACCGAATACGACGGCGAAGCCCGCCCCATGCCCGGCATCCAGATCGGCTACCTGCCCCAGGAGCCCCAGCTCGATCCCGACAAGACCGTGCGCGAGGCGGTCGAGGAAGGGGTGGCCGACACCGTCGCCCTGCTCAAGCGCTTCGAGGAAGTCAGCAATGCCTTTGCCGAGCCGGACGCCGACTTCGACAAGCTGCTGGCGGAACAGGCGGAACTGCAGGCCAAGATCGACGCGCTAGATGCCTGGAATCTGGAGCGTAAGCTGGAGGTGGCCGCCGACGCCCTGCGCCTGCCCGACTGGGACGCCAAAATCGGCCCCCTTTCCGGCGGCGAGAAACGCCGCGTGGCCCTGTGCCGGCTGCTGCTGTCCAATCCTGACATGCTGCTTTTGGACGAGCCCACCAACCACCTGGACGCCGAATCGGTGGCCTGGTTGGAGCGTTATCTGGCGGAATTCCCCGGCACCGTGGTGGCGGTCACTCACGACCGCTACTTCCTCGACAACGTCGCCGGCTGGATCCTGGAGCTGGACCGCGGCCACGGCATCCCCTGGGAGGGCAACTATTCCTCCTGGCTGGAACAAAAGGAAAAGCGCCTGGAAATGGAGGAGAAGCGCGAGAACGCCCGCATCAAGGCCATGAAGCAGGAGTTGGAATGGGTGCGCAGCAACCCCAAGGGGCGTCATGCCAAGTCCAAGGCCCGTCTGGCCCGCTTCGAAGAGCTGGCCTCCCAGGAATTCCAGAAACGCAACGAGACCCAGGAAATCTACATCCCACCGGGGCCACGCCTCGGCGATCTGGTGGTGGAAGCCGAGGGCCTGCGGAAGGCCTACGGCGACCGCCTGCTGTTCGACGGGCTCAGTTTCAACCTGCCGCCGGGGGGCATCGTCGGGGTCATCGGCCCCAACGGCGCCGGCAAGACCACCCTGTTTCGCATGATCGTCGGTCAGGAGCAGCCGGATGAAGGCAGCATCCGCATCGGCGAGACGGTGCAGCTGGCCTACGTGGACCAGAGCCGCGACGCCCTCGACCCGGAAAAGACCGTGTGGGAGGAGATTTCCGACGGCCTGGACCTCATCGAGGTGGGCAACTACAAGACCCCCTCGCGCGCCTACGTGGGCCGCTTCAACTTCAAGGGCAGCGACCAGCAAAAGCGGATCAAGGAACTCTCCGGCGGCGAACGCAACCGCGTCCATCTGGCCAAGCTGCTCAAAAGCGGCGGCAACCTGCTGCTGCTGGACGAGCCCACCAACGACCTGGACGTGGAAACCCTGCGCGCCCTGGAGGAAGCCCTGCTGGCCTTCCCCGGCTGCGCCATGGTGATCTCCCACGACCGCTGGTTCCTCGACCGCATCGCCACCCACATCCTCGCCTTCGAGGGCGACAGCCGGGTGGTGTGGTTCGAGGGCAACTACGCCGACTACGAGGCCGACCGCAAACGCCGCCTCGGTGACGACGCCGACAGGCCCCACCGGATCAAGTACAAACGGCTGGTGGCGTGACGGCAGCCGGGGCCGCTTGGTTTTTACGGCCCCGGCCCCCAATTAGAAACAGGACATCCATTACACAACAGGGAGAAAACCATGGTCGCAACCGCAGAAAGCACGCTGGACAAGATTCAGGAACACCTTCGCCCGCTGGAGAAAGCACTGGAAGAGGTCAACGATTCCCTCGTGCAACTGGAAAAGAAGCTCGACGAAGTCCGCGCCTATCTGACCAAGACCGAGCTGGAGGCGCTCGATCTGGCCCGGCGCATCCGCGAGGAAAAGCATGAAATCAACGAATTGCGGCACCAAATAAAGAAACACGACCACCTGCTCCGGGAGATCGACCCGAAAACCGCGCCACGCGAATACCAGCGCATCCTCGAGGAACGGGATGAAATGGCGGTCAAACTGGAGGAGCGCCTCCGGGAACTGGAACGGCTGCGGGAGCAGTATGACGAACTCATCGAGCGGGAAAACGCCCTGCTGGGCGAAGAGGTCGAACTGGAGCAGGAATACGATCAGCTCAAGGCGCGCTACGACAAACTGCTGAAACAAATCAGCCGTCTTGCCCGCACGTTGGAACAGCGGGTACGTGACATTCGCGCCAAATACTACTGAGCGATCGGGGTCGGCACGACCGACCCCGATTCAACGCAGCAGCAGATACAGGGCGATAGCGACTGCCACCAACGCCACCGAGGCCCAGCCGATCGTCCGCACGTGGCGGTAGATGGCCTGCTCCAGACGCTCGCCGCCCCAGGCGATCAGGCCGGCGACCAGAAAGAAACGCCCGCCGCGCCCCAGAAAGGAAGCGAGGACGAAGCCGAGCGGATTCATCGCCAGCGCCCCGGCGGCGATGGTGAACACCTTGTAGGGGATCGGCGAGAAACCGGCCACCAGCACCGCCCAGAATCCCCAGCGGCCGAACCAGTCCCGGGCGGTCTGGTAGGCCTCCCAGTAACCCCACTGCTGCAGCCACGGCTCGATGGCGGCCAGGGCGAAATAGCCGATGCCGTATCCCAGCAGGCCTCCCAGCACCGAGGCTGCCGTGGTCAGCAGTGCCAGGCGCCAGGCGGCTCTGGGGTTGGCCAGGGCCATGGGGATCAGCATCACGTCCGGCGGAACGGGAAAGAAGGCCGACTCGGCAAAGCTCAGCGCCGCCAGATAACGGGGGGCATGGGGATGACGGGCGTAGCGCAGTACCTTCAAGTAAAGCGACTCGAACATCAGCCCAGCCCGCTCAGCAGGGGAACGAACTTCACCGCCTCGATCTCCTCCAGCTCGAAACCGGACGGCGTGTGGACCACGCGGGTCAGCACCTGGCCTCCTGCCTGCTCGATGGGAATGACCATCACCCCGCCCTGGGCCAGCTGACGCAGCAGGGCGTCGGGGATCTCCCGGGCCGCGGCGGTGACGACGATGGCATCATAGGGGGCGTGCTTGTCCCAGCCCCAACCGCCGTCGCTGTACTCGTACTTGACGTTGTAGATCTTGAGATCGTAGAGCAGGAAGCGGGCCCGTTTCTGCAGCGCCTCGATGCGCTCGACGGTATAGACCATATCCGCCAAATGCGCCAGGACCGCAGTCTGATAACCGGAACCGGTTCCTACCTCCAGCACCTTGCGCGGCCGCCGGCCGGCGGCCGCCAGTTCCGACATCCGCGCCACCGTATAGGGCTGGGAGATGGTCTGGCCGAAGCCGATGGGCAAGGCGGTATCCTCGTAGGCCCGGCTCGCCAGCGCCTCCTCCACGAACAGATGGCGCGGCACCGCCTGCATCGCCTCCAGCACTTCCAGGCTGCGGATGCCCTGCTGGCGCAGACGCGCCACCATGCGCTCGCGGGTACGGCGCGAAGTCATGCCGATGCCGTCTCTGCAAACGCTCATTTTTCTTCCTCCGGCAGCCAGGCGGCGAGGGTGTCGATGGCATCGTGACGGGTCAGATCGATCTGCAGCGGCGTCACCGACACACAACCCTGGCGGATGGCGTGAAAGTCGGTTCCAGGGCCGGCATCCTGTTCCGGGCCGGCCGGCCCCACCCAGTAGATGGGACGACCGCGGGGATCGGTGTCCTGAATCACCGGCTCAGCCTTGTGGCGCTGGCCCAGCCGGGTGGCCCGGAAGCCCTGGATCTGCGCCAAAGGCAGATCGGGGACGTTGACGTTGAGGATGGTGTCCGCCGGCAATGGATGGCGTCGGACCTGCTCGAACAGGCGCAGCGCCACCGCCACGGCGGTGTCGAAGTGCCTGGGATCCTCCCCGGTCAGGGAAACGGCGATCGCCGGCAGGCCGAGAAAGCGCCCCTCAGTGGCGGCGGCGACGGTGCCGGAATAGAGCACGTCGTCACCCAGATTGGCGCCGTGGTTGATACCCGCGAACACCATGTCCGGCTCCTCGTCCAACAGGCCGGTGATGGCCAGGTGGACGCAGTCGGTGGGGGTGCCGTCCACCCGGTAGAAGCCGTTGTCCATCCGGGCGACCCGCAGCGGCCGGTCCAGGGTCAGGGAATTACTGGCGCCGCTGCGGTTACGGTCCGGGGCCACCACGGTGACCCGGCCATGGGTGCTCAACGCCCGGGCCAGGCGAACCAGTCCCTCGGCGGTGTAGCCGTCGTCGTTGCTGATGAGAATGTGCATAGGGTATTTTTACAACAAATCGTTGCAATTGTACCTAAAATAGCCGCCTGAAGAACTGGGAAATCACGCCATGCGCGAAGAAATCCTCATCGTCGGCCAGGGACTGGCCGGCAGCCTGCTGGCCTGGCATCTTTTGCAGCGGGGAATGGCGGTGCGCATCGTCGATGCCGGCGGCGACAACGCCTCCCGCACCGCCGCCGGCCTGGTGACGCCGGTGACGGGCAGGCGCTGGGTGAAAACCCCGGCCTTCGAAACCTATCTGGCCGCAGCCCACCGCTGTTATCAGGCGCTGGAACGGCAGTTCGGGCAACGCTTCTGGGTCGAACGCCCCCGCCTGCGCCTGTACCTGAACCCGGGCGAACGGGAACAGGCCCGCCGCCGGTGGCAGGATCCCGCCTATGCCCCCTTTTTCGGCGACGAGATCGAGGCCGTCGGCAGCGGCCTCAAGGCCCCCCATGGCGGCGTCTGGCTGCGCCGGACCGCCCACCTGGAAACCGAGAAGCTGCTCGACTGCCTGCAACGCTGGTTCCGGCAACAGGGTATCCTTCATCATCAGCGCCTTGATCCCCGCAAGCCCGAAGCCGGCGCCCAAGTCGTCTTCTGCGAAGGCTGGCGGGTGATGCACAATCCGTGGTTCGACTGGCTGCCGTGGCAACCGAGCCGGGGGCAGATCCTCACCGTGACCGCCACCCCGCCGCTGCCCACCTTTCCCTGCCATTACGGCATCTGGTTCCAGCCCCGGGAGGAAGGGAAATGGCGCGTCGGAGCCAGCTACCGCTGGCAGCCGCTGACGGAAACGGTACGGGCGGAGGAAACCGCTGCCCTCCTCGGACGCCTGCGGGACTGTTTCGAGACGCCTCCGCAAATCGAAGTACTGGAGGTCCGCGCCGGCATCCGCCCCAACACCCTCGACCATCACCCCATCGTCGGCCGCCACCCGCAGCATCCCCGGGTTGCGCTCTGCAACGGCCTGGGCTCCAAGGGCAGCCTGCTGGCACCGCGCGTCACCCGCCTTTTGGCCGAGCACCTGTGCCATGACGCCCCTTTGCCGCCCGAAATCGATCTGCGCCGCTACCATGCACGTCTGCCTCACTGATCTGGCCCAACGCGCCATCGCCGCCCGTCTGCATCCCGGGGATGCCTCCATCGACGCCACCGCCGGCAACGGCCATGACACCCTGTTCCTGGCCCGCCGGGTGGGCGAAAACGGCCGGGTGCTGGCCTTCGACATCCAGCCCCAGGCCCTCCGGCAGGCCCGGGAGCGGCTCCGGCAGGCAGGGCTGACAGCCAGGGTGACCTGGCTCTGCCTGGGACACGAGCACATGGATCAGGCAGTGCCGGACGCTTGGCGCCCGCATCTGCGGGCGGTGATGTTCAACTTGGGCTACTTGCCCCGCGGCGACAAGCGCCTGACCACGACAGCCGCCACCACGACCGCGGCGCTGGAAAAGGCGCTGGCGCTGCTCGCCCCCGGCGGCCGCATCAGCCTCATCGCCTACACCGGCCACCCTGGCGGCCGCCAGGAATGCGAAACGGTCCGGGACTGGCTCTACCGCCAGCCGGCCGATCTGTTATCCTGGCGCACCGTGATTCCGCAAGGGCGCCGCAGACCGCCATGGCTGTTTCTCATCGACAAACGCTGACATTCCTCCTGAGCCTGCTGGTCCTGCTGACGGCAGGCTGCCAGTCGTTCCCGCCGCTTCTGAACGCCGGCCGGGAACCCCAGATCGGCCCCATCCACCGTCATCCCGACGGGGATGTAATCGGCCGGCTGGCCACCCTGCAGCTTCAACCCGGCGATACCCTGGCCGACGTCGCCCGCTACTTCGACATCGGCCTGCAGGCGATCCAGGACGCCAACCCCGGCATCGACCCCTGGGCCCCGGAAGCGGGCCGCGAGATCCTGCTGCCGCTGGCCTTCCTTCTGCCCGACGCCCCCCGCGAAGGCATCGTGGTCAACCTCGCCGCCATGCGGCTGTTTCACTTTTCCGCAGGCGAGCCGCAGACGGTGGCGACCTATCCGGTGGGCATCGGCCGGGCCGGCTGGAACACCCCCACAGGGCGTACCCGGATCGTGGAAAAAATCGCCCATCCGCGCTGGGTCGTGCCCGAATCCATCCGCCGCGAACACGCCCGCAAGGGCGATCCGCTGCCGAAAATCGTGCCGCCCGGCCCGGAGAACCCGCTGGGGAACCACGCCCTGCGTCTGGGATGGCGCAGTTATCTGATCCACGGAACCAACAAGCCTTACGGGGTCGGCCTGCGCATCAGTCACGGCTGCATCCGTCTCTATCCGGAGGACATCGCCCGCCTGTTTTCCCGTGTCGGCGAAGGAACGCCGGTGACGATCGTGGATCAGCCCTATCTGCTGGGCTGGCGCGGAAAGGAACTGTTGCTGGAAATCCACCGCCCCCTGTCCCAGGACCCCCGCACCCTGAGCGCCCTGTGGCGGGATCTGGAGCGGCGGCTGCGCCAGGCGCAAACACAGACCGGGCGCCCGATCGACTGGCGGCGGGTGGACCGCGCCGTGGCCGAGGCCCGCGGGATTCCGCTGCCGGTCCTGGCCGACGCCCCTCGCTGGGCCGATTATCTCGCCTCCCTGCCCCGGGTTTCCCACCCCGCCCGGTGGCGCTACGCCTACCAGCCGCCGCCGCTGCAGCCCGGCTGGTATCTGGTTCTCAAACCGCGCCCGCTTCTGGAAAGCCGCATCGTCACCGCGATCCTGCGCCACCAGGGGCCACCCTACCCGGCACGCTTCCTCGAGGGACGGGTGGTCGTCGGCCCCTACCCGGAAAAATCCCATGCCCGCCGCGCCCAACGGCGCCTGGCACAGGAACTGGAACTGGAAAGTCGGCTGCTGCCCCCGGCGGCGCTGGCAGCCAGCCGGCGATGAAAACGCCTCAGTCCAGCTCCAGACGGAAGACCTCGCCGTAGTGCGTGTCGCTGTCGAAGTTCTGCCACACCAGCGGCGGCTGGGGAATCGGCCTGGTCGGCAGCGGGAAGGTGACGACGTCCAGCACCCCGGTGAGCACCCGGCCGCCGGTATTGATCAGCCCCTGCACCGTCCCGCCGGCGATTCCGAAGAAAAAGTGGCTGCGGTTGTAATCGTTGATGATGCATTTGGGGATCTCTATCCAGGAGGTGGCGATATTGGCCAGGCCGATCCCCAGCTTGCGTCCCACCTTCTCACCGTAACTGTCTCCGGCTTGGGTTTGAGCTGCCAGACAGATCAGAACCACGCCCGCCAGGACGCGCCAGCGCTTCTTGTTCATCCATTCCTCTCCTAACCGGTTCTCTTCCCACCGCTGGCAAGCGGCACCTTTCTTAACCATAGGCCAAGCAGGCCCGTTTGCAAATGAAAACGCCCCCGGAACGGGGGCGCGCTCGAAGCGTTTTCAGGAAGACGCTCAGCCGGTCAGATTCTGGTTGGCGAACGACCAGTTCACCAGATTCCAGAAGTTTTCGACGTATTTGGGACGGGCGTTGCGATAGTCGATGTAGTAGGCGTGCTCCCAGACGTCGCAGGTCAGGATCGGCTTCTTGTTGTCGGTCATGGGATTGCCGGCATTCTGGGTCTGGACGATTTCCAGCTTGTCGCCGTTGAGCACCAGCCAGGCCCAGCCGGAACCGAACAGGGTCACCGCCGCCTTGGAGAAGGCTTCCTTGAAGGCGTCGAAGGAGCCGAAGTCACGGTCGATGGCGTCGGCGATCGCCCCGCTCGGCGCCCCGCCTGCGTTGGGTGCCAGGCTGTTCCAGTAGAAGGTGTGATTCCAGACCTGGGCAGCGTTGTTGAAGATCGGCCCGGATGCCTTGAGGATGATTTCCTCCAGGCTCATGTTTTCAAACTCGGTGCCCTGGATGAGGTTGTTGAGGTTGTCCACGTAGGCCTTGTGGTGCTTGCCGTAGTGGTATTCCAGGGTTTCCTTGGAGATGTAAGGCTCCAGGGCGTCCATCGGATACGGCAACGGGGGTAGTTCGTGTTTCATTGAGCGACTCCTTCTGATTGGGTTGTTCTTCACGTTCAGGAATTCCCCAGCGTGATGCTCGGAATCGCTTACTTTAGCACTGCCGTGCCCCCGAATAAAGCCGTCAGGCGACCGCCTGGCGCAGCATGCGATAGAGTTCGTCCTTCAGCTGCAGGCGGTGTCTCTTCAGAGTTTCGGCGTATTCATCCGACGCGGTTTCCACCTGCTGTTCGATCCGGCGGATCTGACGGTCAAGCTGGTGGTATTCGTCGAACAGGCGGGCAAAATGGCTGTTGGAAACCTTCAGCGCATGAATCTGGTCGCGAAATTCAGGAAACTCGTGGACCAGATCGTGGTGTTCACCAAGCATAGCATCTCCTTGGTTCAAAAAGGTTTGATGATACCGCATCAGCGGGATTCGAATTTTGCCCTGCGTCAAAATCGCGCCAACCCCCTCAGCCATTCCGCTAGAATTGAAAAACGGGCTTGCCAAAGCATTAGAGTTTAATAATAATTCAGAAAGTGACCCTGAACACAATCACGATGGAGGTTATGCCATGCCGGTATCCGACGAAGAAAAACGCGAAATTCTCGAATCCCCGCCCAAGGGCACCTGGGCGCTCATGCTCATCGTCGCGGCGGGCATGGCCGTCGCCTGGGTATTCCTGTATTTCGGCGTCTTCATCCCCCGCGGCTTCGTCCAGTGAGGTGAGCCATGCATATCGATCCGTTGGAGAAAAAATGGCTCTATATCGCCCTGGGGATGGTCGCCCTTTTTTTGGGCTCGATCTTCATCTCCCTCGCCGTGGGCATCAAACCGCCCAGCAACGTCGAGACCATCGATCCGGCCAGGCTGCACCTGAGTGAGGAGTTCGCCGAGGACAACCTGGGCGTCCACATCCAGCCGGACGGCCGTATCACAGTCATCATGGTGGCGGGCCGCTACGGTTTCTTTCCCCGCCACATCACCGTTCCGGCCGATACTCCCATCACCTTCCGCTGGGCCAGCATCGACGTGCTCCACGGGGTGCACATGCCCATGACCAACATGAGCACCATGGTGGTGCCCGGCTACGTGGCCGAGGTGACCACCACCTTCCCCAAGCCCGGGGACTATCCGATGCTGTGCAACGAATACTGCGGCCTCGGTCACGACTACATGTGGAGCAAGGTCACCGTAGTGGCCAGGCAGACCTGGGAAAAGCAGCACCCCAAGGGAGGTGAATCATGATCGATACCCAAAGCCGTAACCTGGCCCTGTGGAACTGGGTGGTTGCCTTCGCCGCCTTCCTGGTGGCCTGTTTTTTGGGCTTCTACCAGGTGGTGGAGCGCAGCGGCCTGTTCGACTTTCTCGAATCGGCCAAGGTCTATTTCGCTTCGGTCAGCACCCACGGGGTGCTGATGGCCTATGTCCTGACCACCTTCTTCATCATGGGCTTCGGCTATCTGACCGCCACCTCCAGCCTGAAACGGCCGCTGTGGCAGCCGGGCCTTGCCTGGAGCGGGTTTTTCGTCAGCCTGATCGGCACGGTTCTGGCGGCCATCCCGCTGCTGACCGACAAGGCTTCGGTGCTCTACACCTTCTATCCGCCGATCCAGGCCAGCGCCCTGTTCTACATCGGCGCCGCCCTGCTGGTGGTGGGTTCCTGGTTCTGGTGCGCCATCATGGTGGTGATGGCGGTGCAATGGCGGCGGGAGAATTCCGGCAAGGGGATGCCGCTGGCCATGTACGCCACCGTCGCCAACGCCCTGCTGTGGCTCTGGACCAGCGCCGGGGTGGCGATGGAGGTGGTGTTCCAGCTGATCCCCTGGGCCCTGGGCTGGAACGACACCCTCGATCCCGGTCTGGCGCGCACCCTGTTCGCCTGGACCCTGCACCCCATCGTCTATTTCTGGCTGATTCCGGCCTACATCGCCCTGTACTGTTTCGTCCCCAAGGAAGCCGGCGGCTATCTGTTCAGCGAGGAGATGGCAAAGTTCGCCTTTCTGGGGCTGCTGGTCTTCAGCCTGCCCATCGGCTTCCATCACCTCTACATGGACCCCGAACAGGGAGCCGGCTGGAAGCTGCTCCACGGCATCGGCACCTTCCTGGTGGCGGTGCCGACCCTGGTGACCGGCTTCACCGTGCTGGCGTCGCTGGAAATCGCCGGGCGCTTGGGCGGCGGCCGGGGCCTGTTCGGCTGGATCGGCAACCTGCCCTGGCGCAACCCGGTGGTGCTGGCGGCGATCCTGGCTCTCTTGATGTTGATCCTCGGCGGCTTCGGCGGCATCGTCAATGCCAGTTACGCCCTCAACGCCATGGTCCACAACACCGCCTGGGTGCCCGGCCATTTTCATCTGATCTTCGCCGGCACCACCGTGATCCTGTACTTCGCCATCGCCTATCACCTGTGGCCGAAGATCACCGGCAAGAAGCTGGTCTCCAATACCCTGGCGCTGACCCAACTGTGGACCTGGTTCGTGGGGATGACCCTGCTCAGCACCCCCTGGCACGTCCTCGGGCTGCTGGGGCAGCCGCGGCGCATCTCCAGCGTCACCTACAACAGCCTGCTGACCCTGGCCTGGCAGCCCTACGAGCTGTTCATGATCATGGGCGGAGCGGTGCTGCTGGGTTCGGCGGTGCTCTTCGGCGTCATCCTGTGGAAGACCTGGCGCAATACGGAAATCGAAACCGATCTCGAAATCGCCTACGCCGAGCCGATCCATCCGCCGGAGTCCCTGCCCGCCTGGGCGGAAAGCCTCAAGGCGTGGAATCTGGTAATCCTGGGACTGATGCTGATCAGCTTCGGCTGGCCTATCGCCCAGTTCTTCTTCCTGAAAACCTTCGAATCGCTGCCTTGGGGGTACTGACATGAACCGATGGATCGTTGGAGTGGGCACCCTGCTGCTGGCCACCGCCCTCCAAGCCGGCCCCTCGACCCAAATCGCCTGGACCGAGGAAACCCTGGAAACCGTCGAGAGCGGCAACCCTGAACGGGGCCGGGAACTGTCGCAACGTTGCGCCGGCTGTCACGGGGACAAAGGCATCAGTGCCAATCCGATCTTTCCCAACCTGGCCGGTCAGCTGGCGACCTATCTGTACCGGCAACTGCACGACTACAAGGACGGCAGCCGGGAAAACCCGATGATGCAGGCTTTCGCCGCCGGCCTGTCGGAACAGGACATGGCCGATCTGGCGGCGTTCTACAGCCGCCAGCCACCTGCCGAAGCGGCCGGCAAGGGCGGCGATTTCGCCGATGTCATGGCCCTGATCAATCACGGCGACAGCAAGCGCATCATTCCCCCCTGCCGGGTCTGCCACGGCGAACACGGTCAGGGGGAAATGATCGACACGCCACGCATCTCCGGCCAGTCGCAGGCTTACCTGGAACAGACCCTCAAGGCTTACAAGAGCGGCGCGCGCCACAACGACATCTACAGCCGCATGCGCCTGATCGCGCAGCAGCTCACCGACGCGGAAATCGAGCGGCTGGCATCCTACTATGCGGGCCTGGCACCGTAAGCTGATCCTGCTGCTGGCGCTCCTGGCCTTCGGGCCGGGGGCGCCGGCGGCCGCCAACGCCTGGGATCTGCCGCCGCTGGTCCTGCCCGACCTTCAGGGACGGCGCCACAGCCTCTACGACTGGCACGGCAAGGTCATCCTGCTCAACTTCTGGGCCAGCTGGTGCGGACCGTGCCTGACCGAGCTGCCCCATCTGGCCGAATTCCAGCGCCGTTACGGTTCCAGGGGGCTGCAGGTGATCGGCGTCGGCCTCGACAATCCCAGGAAACTGGCCAACGTGGCCCGCACCCTGGAAATACCCTATCCCGTCCTGCACAGCCCGGTGGAGCAGGCGACGGCGTTGCTGCAGCAATGGGGCGACCGGGCCGGGGTGTTGCCTTATACGGTGGTGATCGGTCGCGACGGCCGCCTCGTCTTCAGCCGGGTGGGCGTGTTCGACGAGGAAGCCTTCGCGGCGATCGTGGCCCCGCTGCTGGAGCCTTGAACCGGCGTCACTCGGTTTTGGCGGCGCCGGCCTCCTCCAGCATTTTCTTCAGCTCGCCGCTCTCGTACAGCTGCATCATGATGTCGCAGCCGCCCACCAGCTGGCCCTTGACGTACAGCTGCGGATAGGTGGGCCAGTTGGCATATTCCTTCAGGGCCTCGCGCAGCTCCGGATCCTCGAGGATGTTGACGTAGGCGTAGGGCACGCCGCAGGCGTTGAGGATTTCCACCGCCCGGCCGGAAAAGCCGCACTGGGGAAAGTCGGGGGTGCCTTTCATGTAAAGGATGACGGGATGGGACTTGAGTTGCGCTTCAATCCGCTCTTTGACGTCCATGGAAAAACCTCTGAAACTGACGATTAAAACCTGAGCGATTTTATCAGATTTGAGCCAGACACCGGAGGATGGGTTCCCCCTTCGGCCCTGCCGCCGTCACCGTCACCCGCCGCCCCTCCCCTTCGGGCGTCAGGCGCACCACCAGATCCGGCGGCGGCAGCACCCCCCGCCCCTTTTCCGCCCACTCGGCCAGCACGATCGTCTCCCCGTCCAGATAGTCGCGGACCCCCAGCCACTCCAGCTCCTCGGGATCGGCCAGGCGGTAGAGGTCGAGATGGACCACCCCGGGGTAGGTTTCCACCAGGGTGTAAGTCGGACTTTTGACCCGCCCCCGATAGCCGCGGTCGGAGAGCAGCGCCCGCACCAGGGTGGTCTTGCCCGCCCCCAGCGGCCCCTCCAAATAGACCACCACGCCGGCCTCGAGACAGCGGGCCAGGCGCTTGCCGAAGGCCGCGGTCGCCTCCGGATCGGGCAGAAATGCGCTCAGGCGTTGACCAGTCGTCGCAGCCACGGCATCAGATCTCCCGCCAGCATACCCCGCTGTCCTTCCCCGGCGGCGGCATCGGCGGCCGCTGCATGGAGACAGACGCCCATCTCCGCCGCCTGCGGCAGCGGCAGCTGTTGCGCCACCAGCCCGGCCAGGGTGCCGGTGAGGACGTCCCCCATGCCGCCGGAAGCCATACCGGGATTGCCCAGGGCGCAGACACCGGGAAGCTGACCGTTGCCGCCCACCAGCGTGCCGGCCCCCTTGAGCACGCAGATCCCGCCGTATTTCTCCGTGATCGCCGCCAGCGCGGCGAAACGGTCCTGCTGAATCTCCGCCGCAGTCGTCCCCAGCAGACGGGCGGCCTCACCGGGATGGGGGGTGAGCATCCAGTTCTCCCGCACCTTGGGATTCTGCGCCAGGAGATTGAGCGCGTCGGCATCGGCGATCATCGGCAACCCGCTGTCGCAGCACGCCTGCAGCAGGCTGCGGGCCCAGCCCGACTGCCCCAGCCCCGGACCGACGGCCACCACCGTGGCCCGGCCCAACAGGGTCTGCAGCTCGGTGGGGGTTTCCACCCCGTGGCACATAATCTCCGGGCGGTTGACATTGAGATAGGCGGCGTGGGAGGCCCGGGTCGCCACGGTCACCAGCCCGGCCCCGACCCGGGCGGCGGCCTCGGCCGCCATCCGCACCGCGCCGGTGAATCCGGCATCGCCGCCCACCACCAGCACGTGGCCGAAATGCCCCTTGTGGGCCGTGGCCCGGCGCGGCGGCAGCAGATTGCGGTAGTCCCGCCACAGTTGCGCCGCCGGCGGCTGGGATTCCAGCACCGCCTGCGGCACCGCCAGATCGGCATACCACACCGCACCGCTGCAGGCCGGCCCCTCGCCGGTGAACAGGCCGCACTTGAGGCCGATGAAGGTGACGGTGGCATCGGCCCGCACCGCACAGCCCATCACCGCGCCGGTGTCGGCGTTTAGACCGGAGGGAACGTCCACTGCCAGCACCCCGCCTGTAAACGCCTGCAACCACCCGATGGCGTCGGCGTAACGCCCGCTCACCTCGCGGTCGAGGCCGGTGCCGAGCAGGGCATCGACCGCCACGTCGAAACCTTCCCGCTGCGCCGGCAGGCCGGTCTCCACCCGACCGCCCGCCTCCCTGTAGGCCTCGAACGCCCGCCGGGCGTCGCCCTGGAGGCCGTCCGGCGGGCTCAGGGCGAACACGGTCGCCTCGATGCCGTGGTCGAGGGCCTGGCGGGCGACCACATAGCCGTCACCGCCGTTGTTGCCGCCGCCGCACAGTACGGCGATACGCCGCGCCTCGGGCCAATGCCGGCGCAACACCTGGAAGGCCGCAGCACCGGCCCGCTGCATCAGCACCCAGCCGGGAATGCCCAGCGTGTCGATGGCATACCGATCCATGGCGCGGACCTGCGCGGCCCGATACAATGCTTGCGGTAGATCCTGGGTTACAATCGTCATTCACCTGCTCCCTGTTTTCCTTCCCGCCACCATTGTCCGGCAAATCCGCCTGTTGTCCAAATGCCTTGCGACATCGACCTGAAACGACTGGCCGGGGACATCAAAACCTGGGGCCGGGAACTGGGGTTTCAGGCCGTCGGCATCACCGACACCGACCTGGGCGCGGCAGAGGCCGATTTCAACGCCTGGCTGGCGGCCGGTTTCCACGGGGAGATGGACTACATGGCCCGCCACGGCCGCAAGCGCACCCGCCCGGCGGAACTGGTGCCGGGCACGGTGCGGGTGATCTCCGCGCGCATGGACTACCTGCCCCAGCCCCACGACGCCCTATGGGAAAACCTGCGCAATACCCACCGCGCCTACATCGCCCGCTACGCCCTGGGACGCGACTACCACAAACTGATCCGCAAGCGCCTGCAGCAGCTGGCCCGGCGCATCGAACAGGAAATCGGCCCTTTCGGTTACCGGGTCTTCTGCGACAGCGCCCCGGTGCTGGAAAAACCCTTGGCGCAGAAGGCCGGCCTCGGCTGGCAGGGCAAGCATACCAACCTGATCGCCTTCAGGCAGGGGTCCTGGTTCTTCCTGGGAGAAATCTACACCGACCTGCCGCTTCCGGTCGATCCGCCGCAGGAGAAAAGCCACTGCGGCAGCTGCCGCGCCTGTATCGACATCTGTCCCACCGGCGCCATCGTCGCCCCCTACCGGCTCGACGCCCGCCGCTGCATCTCCTACCTCACCATCGAGCTGCACGGACCGATCCCGGAGGCACTGCGCCCCCTGATCGGCAACCGTATCTACGGCTGCGACGACTGCCAGCTGGTCTGCCCCTGGAACCGCCGCGCCCGGCCGACGGCGGAGGCCGATTTCCTCCCCCGCCACCGCCTCGACCGGGCCACCCTGACCGAACTGTTCGCCTGGGACGAAACCACGTTCCTGCACAAGACCGAGGGCTCGGCCATCCGCCGCCTGGGCCACGAACGCTGGCTCCGCAACCTCGCCGTCGCGATGGGAAACGCTCCCACCGGCCCGGAAATCGTCACCGCCCTTAAAGCCCGCCTGGACCACCCCTCCCCCCTGGTGCGCGAGCACGTCCGCTGGGCGCTGGCGCGCCACCACCAAATCGGCAACGCCTAACCGGGAACGATGCAGGGGGTAGTCCATCCGGGTGTGTCGGCGGCCTGGACGGCCGCCGTCAAGCCTACAGGGATGTATTCACGGCGTCCCCCGGATGGACTACCCCCTGCATCCACTGCTAGGACTTGAAAGGCGAAATCCGCGCCACCACCGCATCGCCCCGGAGCCGGTGCAACAGCGCCATGCCCACATGGCCGAACCAGTAAATCCACACGCCGCTGCCGCACGCCTCGTGCAGCTCGCTCAGGAACTCGAAGCGCTCCGGCAGTTCCCCCTCCGGGGGCAACAACAGGAAGATGACAAAGCCGCTGGCCCCCTGCAGGGTCACCAGCCCCAGGCCCACACCCTCCACCAGTCCCGGCAGGCCGGGCTGCGGTCCGCCTTCCGGCAGACGCCCCCGCAGCAGGCCGGAAAGCTCCCGCCAGACCGCCTGCCGCCCCTGCCGGTCCCAGGGAAACAGATGCCGCCAGCCGCCGTCGTGGCCGCTCAACACCCAGCCCCAATGCAGCAGGGCGAGGGCGAAGGCGGTCAGGCCGAACAGCTCGTGGGCCATGAAGGCCCAGGCCTCCAGCCCCTCGGCCTCGCCCGGCTCCTCCATGACCAGGCTGAGAAACAGTTGCAGGGTGACCGCAAGCGCCAGGCCAAAGTGCAGCCAGCGCAGGGTCGGGGACCAGACATTTTCTTTGTTGTTGGACATGTTTATTTCCTCAATGGGACCTGAAAAAAACCGATTTTTTGGACTATGTTTTTATTCGAGGCGTAGCACCGCGACGTTCACCTGCCCCCACCCCGCAGGCGTTTTCCTCCCTTCTGCCCCCATTGCCGCAGAACCATATTACCTGATTCAGCAACGTTACCCCTTTGTGGAGGACAACCATGAAGCACCTGATCGAGAAACTTTCCTTAGGAAAACAGATGGGGCTGATGGTCAGCGTCAGCATCCTCGGCATCGGCCTGATGGCCGCCAACAACTTGCGCCTTTCCGGCGGCGCTGATGCCGGCGAAATCCTCGCCACCGCCCTCGGCATCAGCGTGGTGCTGCTGTGGCTGGCCGTTTACCTCGGCCGTCACGCCAGCGAGCGGGCCGAACGCATCGTCAAGGCGGTCAAGGCCTTGGCCTACGGTGACTTCACCACCACCCCCGATCTCCCCGGAAACGACGAATTTTCCTGGATGGCCAATGAATACGGCCGTGCCTGCACCCGGGTCAACCGCGCCATGGCGGAAATCCAGCAGCACGCCCAGGAACTGGCGGCGGCCGCCGAGGAGCTGGCCACCATCACCACCCAGACCCGCCAGCAGGTGACCGGTCAGAACGACCAGACCACCCAGCTGGCCAGCGCCATGACGGAAATGACCACCACCATCCAGGACATTGCCCAGGAAATTACCGCCACCGCGGCAGACTCCGAGGAAACCGACCGCCTGGCCCACAGCGGTTTTGCCGAGTTCGAGCGCACCCTGGACAGCATCGGCGACCTGACCCGCCGCACCGCCGAGATCGCCACCGTCATCGACCGCCTCAAGGCCGACAGCACCGCCATCGAGGGGGTGCTGGAGGTGATCCAGGGCATCGCCGAACAGACCAACCTACTGGCCCTCAACGCCGCCATCGAGGCCGCCCGTGCCGGCGAACAGGGCCGGGGGTTCGCGGTGGTGTCCGACGAAGTCCGCACCCTGGCGAGCCTGACCCAGGAATCGACCCGAGAGATCCAGGACATGATCGAACGCCTGCAACTTGCCGCCGACGATGCCGTCAAAGCCATCCAAGCCGGCAAGACCGAAGAGGAGGCCAGCAGCGAGCAGGCGCGCCAAGCCGGCGACAGCCTCAAGGAAATCCTGGCCTCGGTGGACCGCATCTCCCAGCGCTGCGGCCAGATCGCCGCGGCGGCGGAACAGCAGAGCGTGACCGTGGAAGAGATCAACCGTAACGTCATCACCATCAACGACCTCACCCACGACGTCGCCGGCGGCGCCGAGCAGACCGCCGGCGCCGGCGAGCAGCTGGCGCGGCTGGCGGCCCAGTTGCAGGCGCTGGTGGGACGTTTTAAAGTAGCGGCCTGATTCGATACCGAATTTCCGGAAAGCCCCCGCCCCGCTTTCCTGTCTTTCCCGATGCCCCGCCCCCGCATCAGCCGTTCTCCAGACCGACTTACTTTAAGAATTCCGGTGCAGTGCCGCCCGGATTCTGTGCCGGAGACCGAGATGCTGGAAATGAAATCGTTCGAACGCCATCCCAAGATGGAAATACCCAACGCCGAGGAAATCCGTCAGCGCAAGGACTTTCTGGAATTCACCGCCAAAGATCAGGCGCTGCTGCGGCGCTACCGCCACCGTCTGCCGCCCTGCGCCCACACCTTCGTGCGCGCTTTCTACCGCCACCTGGGCCGCTTCCCGCCGCTCAAGCAGCTATTGTCCGATCCGGCCCGGCTGCAGCGCCTGCGCGCCAGCCAGCAGCGCTATTTCCGCATCCTGTTGCAGGATCGCTGCAACGCCGCCTACATCCACGACCGCCTCCGCATCGGCGAGGTCCACCACCGCATCGGCCTGGACCTGAAGTGGTACACCGGCGTCTACGCCCACTATCTCATCCACCTGCTGCCGCGGCTGTGGCGCGATGCCGACCTCGATGACGGAACCCGCGAAGCCCTCACCGCCGCTTTGATCCGCAAGGTCTTCTTCGACATGGGCCTGGGAATCGACACCTACGTGGAAGCGGACCGCCACCACATCGCACAACTCAAAACCTTCGCCGAGCGCGTCATCACCGACGCCCCCTGCGGGCTGGCGGTCACCGATTCCCGCCTGCGTATCCTCAGCGCCAATCCGCAATTCGCCGCACTGTGCGGGACGGAAAGCCTCGCACCGGGAACGCGGCTCACGGACCTGCTGCCGGTTCCGGGTCTGGAAGCGTTGTGCGCCGATCTGCTGCTGGCCCAGAAACACCATGAACTGCGCTTCGAACACGCCGGGCGGCTGTTGCAGATGGAAATCGCACCCATCGATCTGGGCGATCTGGTCGCCGGCAGCGAGCATTACGGTTTGATCTTCAGCCTCAAGGATCTGACCGAGCAGACCGCACTGGAAACCCTCAGCCAGCAGCGCGGCGCCCACCTCAAAGCGGTCCTGGACAACATCCCCGATGGCATTTTGGTATTCCGCGGCGACGGCACGGTAGCATCCTGGAATCCGGCGGCCGAAACCCTGCTGGGCTACCGTGGCGAGGAACTGCAGGGCTGCGACATCGGCAAACTGCTGCTGCAACAGCGCTACCGGCCTCTGTTCGCCCACCAGCTGCTGCAACACCTGTGGCGGGAACGGAAACAGCACCTGGAAGCCTTCGGCCAGCGCCGCGACGGGGCGCTGGTGCCGCTGGAGATCGCCGTGGACCGCATCCTCAGCAGCGACCCGCCCCTGTATCTGGCGGTGCTCCACGACCTCAGCGAGCGCAAACAGGCCGAGGCCGACCTTGAGCGCCTGGCCCACTACGATCCCCTCACCCAGCTGCCCAACCGGGCCCTGTACCTGGACCGGCTGCGCCTCGAACTGGTGCGGGCCCGCCGCCACCCGCACCATCTGGCGGTGATGTTCCTGGATGTGGACGACTTCAAGAAGATCAACGATAGCCTCGGCCAGCTGGCGGGCGACAAGCTGCTGCAGGAAGTGGCTCAGCGCCTGTGCCACACCCTCAGGGAGAGCGACACCGTGGCCCGCTTCGGCGGCGACGAGTTCACCCTCATCGTCACCGACCTCGATGACGCCGAGGCCTGGCGTCCCATCGCCGCCAAGCTCCTGGAAGCCTTGCAGCAGCCGTTCCGGCTCGACGGCCGGGAACTGTTCGTCCGCGCCAGTATCGGCGTGAGCCTGTTTCCGGAAAACGGCGCCGATCCCCACACCCTGCTGCGCCACGCCGATACCGCCATGTACCGGGCCAAGTTCGAGGGCCGCAACCGGGTCTGCCGTTACGACCCGGCCATGGAGGCCGAGGCCGATGCCCGGATTACCCTGGAAAGCGAGCTGCACCGCGCCCTGGAACGGGGCGAGCTGAGCCTGGTCTATCAACCCCAGGTGGAAGCCGCCGGCCGCCGCATCGCCGGCTGTGAGGTGCTGCTGCGCTGGCACAATGCCAAGCTGGGGACCGTGGCGCCTCCGCGCTTCATCCCGGTACTGGAAAGCCTCGGGCTGATCGGCGCGGTGGGGGAATGGATTCTGCAGACCGCTCTGCACCATGCCAAGCAGTGGCGGCAACGCTGCGGCGAGCTGCAGCTGGCGGTCAACGTTTCCAGCGTCCAGCTGAAGGATGCCAATTTCGCCGCCACCGTGCTGGCGCTGCTGCAGCGCACCGGCTTCCCTCCCCGGGCCCTGGAGCTGGAGATCACCGAATCCACCCTGATGGAATGCGGCGAGACGACGCTGGCCAACATCGACCGCCTCAAGCGCGGCGGCGTGCGGCTGGCGATCGACGACTTCGGCACCGGCTATTCCTCCCTCAGCTATCTGCACCAGTTCCCCTTCGACACCCTCAAGATCGACCGCAGCTTCGTCCAGAACCTGCACCACAACCGCAACCGGGAACTGGCCCGTCACATCATCAGCCTCGGCCACACCCTCAGGCTCGACGTTGTGGCCGAGGGGGTGGAAACCGAAGCCCAGCAGGAGATTCTCAGGAAACTGGAATGCGATCTGCTGCAGGGGTATCTGTTCTACCGGCCCCTGCCGGCGGCGCAGTTCGAGGCCGCACTGCGGCAACGGGGCTGAGGCGAATCAGCGCTGGCTTTTGGCACTGCGATGGTCTTCGAGAAAGCTGTTGATGGCCTCGGTCAGCTGCACCACCTGGGCGGCCAGCTCCCGCACATTGCAGCGGTGGTGGCGGGCACGCTGGCGCAGGCGTTCGTAAGCGACGTGGCGGGAGAGGCGGAAACGCTCCATGAGCACGCCGACGGCAACGTTGATCTCGCGGTTGCGTTGCAGAGCCTGCTGCAGCTTCGCCTCCCGTTCCCGCAGCGCCGCCAGATCGTGGGCCCGGTGGATGGCGAGCTCCAGCGCCGGCACCAGATCCTGAATGTTGCACGGCTTGGTCAGGTAACCCAGCCCGCCGGCCGCAGCGGCCGCCTCGATGGCGTCGCGGTCGTCATAGGCGGACAGAAACAGGCTGGCGATACCGAATTCTTCCTGCAGACGCCGGGCCAGGGCGGGACCGTCGATCCCCGGCATGCGCACGTCCACCAGGGCCAGATCCGGCCGCTGCCGCCTCACCCGTGCCAGCGCCTCCTCGGCATTGGCCGCCTCCATCACCTCGTAGCCGAGCTTCCCCAGCCCCTGGGACAGGGTGGAGAGGATGAGGCGATCATCGTCCACCACCAGGATCTTTCGCCGTGTCTTTTCCGTCATTACCTTACTTTGCCAGCGGTTGAAATGGATCATTATGAGTAAAGCGATCTCCGATGCCAAGCACGCGTTTACGACCTGCGGTTGTTACGATGCCGATCTCATCGGCGTCCTCCATCTCAATGACGCGGGGGTGATCGAAGCGGCCAACACTTACGTCCGTAAACTGCTGGGAATAGCCGGCGAACAGCTGTGCGGCCGCCGCTGGCAGGATCTGTGCCGGGCGGAAGAATATCACGCGGTCTGCGACTGGTGGCGGCAGCTGCTGCAGGAAGGCAAGGCCACGGCGCTGGAGGTTTGCCTGCAGCGCGCCGGCGGACCGCCCTGTCCCGTCCTGGTTTCCGGTCGCAGGAACGGCCCCGGCCGAGTGATGCTGCTGGTGCTCGACATCAGCCGGCAACGGGCCAGGGAAGCCGAGGTGCTGGAGCGCGAACGCCGCCAGCGCAACCTGTTGATCCGGGAGGTCCACCACCGGATCAAGAACAACCTCCAGGGCATCGTCGGCCTGCTGCAGAATCAGCTGCTCGAGCATCCGGAACTGGCGCCGTTTCTGGAAATCCCGATCCGCCAGATCAATTCCATCACCCTCACCTACGGTCTGCGCAGTTGCCAGGATGACGACAAAATCTACCTCTGCGACCTGGTGCGGGTGGCGGCCCGGGCCAGCGACCGCACCCATCCGATCCCCCTGACGCTGGACGTGCCCCGGTACTGCAACATCGTGGTCAACGACAACGATGCGGTTGCCATCGCCCTGGTCCTCAACGAACTCCTGTTCAACGCCGCCAAACATGGCCACACGTCCGCCCCGCGGATTTCCCTGCATCTGCGCCGCAGCAGCGAGGAAGCCGTCGTCACCGTCCGCAACCGCTACCAAGGGCCGCGGCTGAAAGCGGATCTCAACCGTCCCGAAACCCTGAGTACCGGCCTGCAGCTGGTCCAGGGCCTGCTTCCCAAGGATGGCAGCGCGCAGCTGCGCCTGTTCCAGCAGGACGACGAGGTGATCGCCGAGCTGCGGCTGCGGCCGCCGGTGGTGAAACTGGTCACTTCAGCAAGGCAGCCGCCGCCTCCGGCGCCAGCGGCCGGCTGAAGAAATAGCCCTGCAGCAGATCGCAGCCTTCGCGGACCAGAAAATCCCGCTGCACTTCCGTCTCGACGCCTTCGGCGACGATCTCCAGTCCCAGGGCATGGCCCATGGCGACGATGGTGCGGACGATGATTTCGTCGTTGCGGTCGGCCGGAATGTCGCGCACGAAGGAACGATCGATCTTGAGACGGTCGATGGGCATGCGTTTGAGTTGCGCCAGGGAGGAATGGCCGGTGCCGAAGTCATCCATCGCCACCGTGACCCGCTCTTCCCGCAGCAGTGCCAGTTCTTCCAGCGCCTGGCTGTCACTGTCCATCAGCAGGCTTTCGGTCACTTCCAGCTCCAGCCGCGCCGGCGGGAATCCCCAGCGCCGCAGCCGGGTCAGCAAGGCTGCGGCATAACCGCTTTGCAGCTGCCTGACTGACACGTTCAGGGCCAGCCGGAAGGGTGCGGCGCCCTGCCGCCACCAGTCCAGGCACTGACGGCAGGCGGTTTCCAGCACCCAGTCCCCGATCTCGCCGATCCAGCCGGTTTCTTCGGCCAGGGGGATGAAGTCCAGCGGTGGAATCCAGCCTTTGTGCGGATGCTGCCAGCGGATCAGGGTTTCGAAACCGACGATGTAACCTGTGGGGGTGAACAAGGGTTGATAGGCCAGGCGGAATTCGTCTTCGGCGAGCGCCCGGTGGATGTCCTCCACCAGCGCGGTGCGGGCCTCGATCCTGGCCGCAAGCTCCCGGCGGTAATGGATGTAACGCCCACGCCCCTGGGCCTTGGCCTCGTAGAGGGCGAGATCGGCCTGCTTGTAAAGGGTGGTGAAATCCTCTCCGTCCCCGGGAAACAGGCTGATGCCAATGCTGGCCGACAGACGGTACTGGCGTCCCTGGACCGTCATCGGCAATTTGATGGCCTCCAGGACCCGGGCGGCGAAACGATGGACTTGCAAAGGATCGGTCACCGCCGGCAGCAGAAGCACGAATTCGTCGCCGCCGAGCCGGGCGATTGCGGTTTCGTCCTCGACCAGGGCGCGCAGGCTGTCGGCCACCTGGCGCAGCACGGCATCGCCGGCCCAGTGCCCGAGGGTTTCGTTGATGTCCTTGAAGTGATCGAGATCGATGAACAGCAATGCCACCTGTTCGTTCCGGCGCCGTGCCCGTTGGACGGCGGCCTGAAGATTCCGCTCGAACAGCCGCCGGTTGGGCAGAGCGGTCACACTGTCGTAATGGGCCAGCCGCCACAGGCGCCGCTGCTCGCGCTCGCGCCGGAGGACGATACCCGCCAGATAGGCGGCGGTTTCCAGCAGCAGGCGGTGGAATTCGCTGGGCTTACGCTTCTCGAAGCTCGACAGCGCCATGGAACCGACCACCTCGCCGCCGATACGGATCGGCATGGACCAGCAGGCGCGCAGATTGAATTCCTCGGCGAAACGGCGGAAATCCTCCGAGGACCAGCGGGGATCGACCCGGGTGTCGCACACGAACTGGGGCTCTCCCTTGAACACCGCGGTACCGCAGGAGCCGGCCCGTTCCCCGGGCACCAGGCCGTTCAGGGCTTCTATGGCTTCCTGGGGAATGCTGGGGGCGGCGCGCACTTGCAGGCTTTCGCGGCGTTCGTCGTAGAGCATGACCGAGGCCACCGCGTTAGGCAACAGGGCTTCGGCACTGCGGCACAGCAGTTCCAAAGACTTCTGGGCATCGTCGTTCTGGACGATCTCCGCCAGCACATCGCGCTGCAGGCGCAGCAGGTGGTTGGCCTGCTCCGGAGTCAGGGAAACCGTCAGGCCCGAGGGTTGGGGGGCCGGAATGGAATAAAGATCGGCCATATTAACGTCCCGGTTCCAGTTCGTGGGACAAGTTTAGCCGATCACATCCGTTGCCGCCGAGCTTTGTTTCGGGATACAGCGGTGGCGCTATTCGAACAGATCTGCGTGGGTTCCCGTCCTGACGAACACCACCATCTCCATCCCTTTGTGATTCACCAGACGGTAAAGCAATAAGTGTCAAGCCCACGTGGCATTCCCGCAGCCCCTGCATATCACCGGACAAGGGGTACTCCTTCAGTTCGGGCGGTAGCGGCGTTCGCCCTTCGATCAGCTGCATCATGACCGCCTTGAGACGGTTCATGTTGTAACGGCCTGAGCGACTCAGGCGCTGCCAGTCCTTGAGGAAAGCCCGGGTATAGTCACAGGCTCTGGGAGGTTCGGTACGCTTACGGCCGGCCGGTTTCTTCAAGGCTCTGAATCAGCTCGTCACCGGATTGGAAACGGGCCTGTCGTCGGCGGACGATTTCCGCGGCTTCCTCGACAGCTGCCCGGGTTACCGCGTTGGGAACCCGCACTTCGAACGGCAATCGCTTTTCAGCGGCAACCCGCACCAGCAACATCCGCACAGCGTCGGAAACCGAGAGCCCCATTTCTTCCAAAGCTTCGCTGGCCTCCTTTTTCACTCGCTCGTCGATGCGGACATGCACCATCGTCGTAGCCATCAGCACTCACCTGTATCAAATTCATTGAGATACATTATATCTCATCAAGGAACAGAAGCATTCTTGGGAGAACACCGCATCGATTTGCTTCCCAGCACCTTCCGGCCTGCTGTTCCGTTAAAATCATCCCCGTGTTCAAGGAGGACCTGCAATGGCGCAACGTCACATCGGTTTCGTTTCCACCCGCCTGGCCGGCACCGACGGGGTGTCGCTGGAGTCGGCCAAATGGTCCCGGATTCTGGAGCAGGCCGGCCATACCTGTTTCTATCTCGCCGGCGAACTGGACCGCCCGCCGGAGCGCTGTTACGTGGTTCCAGAGGCCCACTTCAAGCATCCCCTGATCCAACGCCTCAACGCCGACCTGTTCGACAACATTTACCGCAGCCCCTCGACCTCGGAAACCGTCTCCGCCCTGCGCCGGCGCCTGAAGCAACAGCTGCGGGACTTCGTGGAACGCTTCCGCATCGAGTTGCTCGTGGTCGAGAACGCTCTGTCGCTTCCGATGAACGTGCCCCTGGGACTGGCCCTGACCGAATTCATCACCGAAACCCGCATCCCCGCCATCGCCCATCATCACGACTTCTACTGGGAACGCAGCCGTTACGCCCTCAACGCCGCCGAGGACTATCTCAAGGCTGCCTTCCCGCCGGCGATGTCATTTCTCCACCACGTGGTCATCAACTCCTACGCCGCCGAGCAGGTGGCGCTGCGCACCGGAATGCGTTCCACCCTGATCCCCAACGTCATGCCGTTCGAGACCCCGCCCCCGCCGCCGGACGAGGTCAGCGCCTCCCTGCGGGCGGAACTGGGGATCGGCGCCGGGGAGGTCCTGCTGCTGCAGCCCACCCGCATCGTGCCGCGCAAGCGCATCGAGCGCGCCATCGAGCTGGCCCGCAAGCTGGAACGGCCGTGCTGCCTGCTCATCACCCATTCCAGCGGCGACGAGGGGGACGCCTACCGCCGGTACCTGGCGGAATACGCTGAGCTGCTGGGGGTGAAGGTACTGTTCGCCGCCGAGCGTTTCAATCACGTGCGCGGCACCACCGCCGACGGCCGCCGCATCTTCTCCCTGGCCGACGCCTACCACGCCGCCGACCTGGTCACCTATCCCTCGACCCTGGAAGGCTTCGGCAACGCCTTCCTGGAGGCGATCTACTACCGCAAGCCCCTGTTCATGAGCCGTTACGAGATCTTCAAGATCGACATCCAGCCCAAGGGCTTCCAGGTATTGGCCTTCGACGATTTCATCGACGACCGCACGGTGGCGGCGGTACGGGAACTCCTCGACCACCCGGAGCAGGTACAGGCGATGGTGGAAACCAATTACGAACTGGGGCGGCGCCATTTTTCCTTCGAAGTGCTGCGCCGACGCCTGTGCCCGCTGGTGACCCAAAGCTGCGAAGCGGGCAGCTGCCAGCTATGAGGCTGCCGCGCACCGTTATCGTTCTCGGGCTGGTGTCGTTCCTCAACGATGCCGCCAGCGAAATGATCACGCCGCTGCTGCCGGTGTTTCTGACCGCGGTGCTGGGAAGCGGGGCGGCGGTGGTCGGGCTGGTGGAAGGGGTGGCCGAGGCCAGCGCCAGCTTCCTCAAGATCGTCTCCGGCCGCCTGGCGGACCGCGGCTGGCGGCACAAACGCCTGGTGCTGGGCGGTTATGCCCTCTCCAATCTGTGCCGCCCCCTCATCGGCCTGGCGACCGCCTGGCCGTGGGTGCTGGGGCTGCGCTTTCTCGACCGCATCGGCAAGGGACTGCGCACCGCCCCCCGCGACGCCCTCATCGCCGCCGCCACCCCCGAGCCGCTGCGCGGCCGGGCCTTCGGCTTCCACCGTGCTCTGGACAACGCCGGTGCGGTGGCCGGCCCGCTGCTGGCCTTCGCCCTGTTGCGGCAGGACGTACCGATGACCCAGGTGTTCCTGTGGTCGGCGCTGCCGGGAGCGCTGGTGCTGGCGCTGCTGGCCTTCGGCCTGAAGGAACCGGCCCGTCCGGCGGTGGCGCCCAAACCGCCGCCTTTGCGCTGGCGCGCCCTTGACCCGCATCTTCAAGGGCTGATCCTGGCCGGGGGCGCCCTCGCCCTGGCGGCGGCGCCGGAAGTGTTCGTGGTGCTGTGGGCCACCGGACGGGGCCTGGAGATCGCCTGGGTGCCGCTGCTGTGGGCGGCGGCCAGCGCCATCAAGACCCCGCTGGCGCTGCTGGGCGGAGAGGCGTCGGACCGACTCGGCCGCCGGGCCGTGCTGCTGGGAGGCTGGGGCGTGCGGGTGGCGATGCTGGTGGCCCTCGCCCTGGCCCGTGACGGCGTCTGGCTGACCTGGACCCTGTTCCTGGGCTATGCCGGCGCTCTGGCCTTGACCGAGGGCCCGGAACGGGCCCTGATCGGCGATCACGCCCCGCCCGCCCGCCGGGCCACCGCTTACGGCCTGTTCCACATGGTGGTGGGACTGGCTGCCCTGCCCGGCGGGCTGCTGTTCGGTACCCTGTGGCAGTGGTGGGGATCGACCGTCGCCTTCCTGTGCTCGGCGGCGGTCACCGCGCTGGCCGCCGCCATCCTGGCCTGGCTGACCCGGCGTCAGCCCATTTTCAGGCCCGCCAGCCCCGGGAACAGCTGAACCAGGCCGTCGGCGATGATCTGCACCGAGATCGCCGCCAAAATCATTCCGGCGATTCGGATCAGGACGTTGGCGCCCGTCTCTCCCAGCCAGTCGACGACCGGCTCGGCCTTGCGCAACAACCACCACAGTATCCCCATGACCACACCGGCCACCAGGGTCAGGCCGATCCTGCCGCCGATGCCACCGGCCTGGTCCGCCAGCAGGACCGCCATGCTCAGCACGCCGGGCCCCACCATCAACGGCATCGCCAGCGGTACGATGGCGATGCTTTCCCGTCCGGCCGCTTCTTCGGTTTCCGCCGGGGTGCGCTCCAGGGCGCTGGGTCTGGCCTGCAGCATCGCCATCGCCATCGCCATCACCAGCATCATCAGGCCGCCGCCGACGGCGAAGGCGCCGATACTGATACCCAGCAGGCTCAGCAGCAGTTCACCGAACCAGATCGCCGCCAGCAGGAAGACGGTGGCGGCGGTCACCGCCTTGTGGACGATGGCCCGGCGTTCCTCCGCAGGACGATCGGCGGTCAGGGTCAGAAAGTAGATCGTGCTGTCGATGGGATTGACCACCACCAGCAGACTGATCAGCGCCTTGAACAGAAACAGCATCTTTGAACAGAAACAGCATCTTTCACGCCTCCGGGGGGTTATCGTTATATCCGTCTGTCGATGATGGTGACCTCGACCTGTTGTAAGAGTTCGAGCAGCCGTTCCGGGTCGAACAGCTCGGTGCCCGGCTGCATCACCGTGCCGGCGCTGCAGGCCACCGCCAGGCGCAGGATCTCGGCCGCCTCCATTTCCCGGGCGAAACCGGCCACCAGGGCCGCGACCATTGAATCCCCGGCCCCGACGGTGGAGCGGACCGGCACCCGGGGCGGACGGGCGCGCCACAGCCGGTGGCCGTCGAAGAGCACGGCTCCCTCGCCCCCTAGGGAGACGCACCAGTAGTCGATGCCGTATTCCTCCAGCTGCGGCAGCACGCCCGCCACCGCGTCGGCGTCTGGCAGCGGCCGTCCCACCAGCTGTTCCAGCTCGTAGCGGTTGGGTTTGACCAGGAAAGGACGCGCCTGGACCCCGAGGCGCAGCAGCTCGCCGTGGGCGTCCAGCACCGGCCACCCTCCCTGGGCACGGATGCGACCTACCAGTTGGGCATAGACGTCCGGCCCCACTCCCGGCGGCACCGAGCCGGTTACGACCCCGTAGCCTTCCGCCACGTAACCCACGAAGGTATCGAGCAGGTCGTCGAGCCGCTCCGTCCCCAGGTGCGGACCGATGCCGCTGACCTCGTACTGGCTGCCGCTGGCCTGCTCCAACAGGGTGCAGTTGATGCGGGTTTCACCGGCGATGCGAATGTAGGCGGGATCGTCGAGATGGCGCTGCAGCAGGCGTTCGAGAAACAGCCCCGTCTCCCCGGCGAGGACGCAGAAGGTCCGCGCCGGCACCTGCAGCCGTTTCAGGGCCCGGCTGACGTTGATGCCGTTGCCGCCGGGATCGTAGCGGGTGGCGGCGGCGTGGACCTTGCGGTCGGGGAGCAGACGATCGATGTCATAGGTGACGTCGATGGCGGGATTCAAGGTCAGGGTTGCAATCGGCATGGCAGGACGACTCCCATTTCTCAATCGCAATCACTATACCCACCGCCCGCGCCATAGACAAAACGGACTTGCAGCGGCGGCGGCGATCCACTACGGTTGCACGAAAAAACCCTCGGGGCATGCCGTGACGCCGTTGAATCTGCTGCTGATGCTGCTGTTGCGCCGGCGCCGCATTCCTGGGCGCCCGCCTCGGCGCTCACCTGACCACACGCATCGACAAACACCGCATCCAGCCGCTGTTCGGCGCCTTTCTGCTGGGGCTGGCGGGGCTGATGCTGCTGAGGATCGCCCTAGCCTGAAGGTGTACCGACAGCTTCTCACCGTCATCGTCCTGCTGCCGGGATCCCTCTCGGCGACCGAGCCGATCCTGCCCTTACCGCCCGCGCCCGCACCAACACCCTCCGCCCGCCTCGGCGAGCGTCTGTTCCACGATCCCCGCCTGAGCGGCAGCGGCCGCATCCGCTGCGCCGACTGTCACCGTCTCGAGGCCGGCGGCGACGACGACAGCCCCCTGCCGGCCATCCGCAGCGGTCCCTATCCCCACAATACGCTGACGGTGTTCAACGCCGTCTTCAACTACCGGCTGCACTGGTACGGCGACCTCGCCACCCTGAAGCAGCAGGCGGAGACGGCGCTGCAGCGCGACATGCGGGTGGACTGGAACCGGTCCCTGGCGCGCCTCAAGGCCGACGACGGTTACCGCCGCGATTTTGCGGCCCTTTACGGCGACATCGACGCGGAGGCGGTGATCGACGCCCTGGTGGCCTTTGAGCGCACCCTGGTAACCCCGGATGCGCCCTTCGACCGCTTTCTGCGCGGCGACGAATCCGCCCTGACGCCGGCGCAGAAACGAGGTTACCGCCTGTTCAAGCGTTACGGCTGCAGCGCCTGTCACCAGGGGGTCAACGTCGGCGGCAACCTGCTGCAGAAGCTGGGTATCTTCGGGCGCTATCCGAGCGCCGATCCGGGCCGCATCGCCGTCACCGGCCGGGAGGAGTACCGCGACGTGTTCCGGGTTCCGAGCCTGCGCAACGTGGCGCTCACCGCCCCCTACTTCCACGACGGAGGGGTACAGACCCTGGAAAAGGCCGTCACCCTGATGGCCGAACTGCAGCTCGGCACCCGCCCGCCGCCCCGGGACGTGAAGGCCATCGTCGCCTTCCTGAAGAGCCTGACCGGCCGCTACCTGCGTCCGAAACCGCCATGACCCCGATTCGCGGGGCCCTGATTCTGGCGGCGGTCCTGGCGGTGCTGACCGGCCTGTACCGCTACGCCGATATCGAAGCGACCGGCGCCGCCCGCTTTGCCAGTGCCCTGACCGCCCTGCGCCTGCACGACGCCGAACTCAACCGCGATCTGCTGCGGCTGCACGCCGGCGACCTGCTCCATTACGACAGCGTCAACGCAGCGGTGGAGGCCATCGAAAAAGACCTGCGCAGCCTGAGCGATCACGCCGGGCCGCTCCGGCCCCAGGTCGCCGCCCTGGCGCGCCTGGCCCGGCACAAGGCGATCCTGCTGGAGCGCTTCAAGTCCGCCCACGCCTTGGTGCGCAACTCCCTGGCCTATTTTCTCCACCTGCAGGAAACGCTGAGCGCTGACCATCCGGCAGTGCCGTCCCTGGGTGCGGCGATGTTGCGCTTTGTCCGCCGCCCGGCGCAGAAAAACCGGCGGACGCTCGAAGAACTGCTGGCCCGACTGCCGGCCCGGGAACCTTTCACGCCGCTGCGCAACCACACTCGCCTGTTGCTGCGGCTGCTGCCGAAGCAACAACGGCTGCTGGGGGAACTGCTGAACACACCTCTGGGCGCCACCGCCACCCGCCTGGCCGTGGTCCACGAGGCCGCTCTGGCGCGGCTGCAACGGCGCGCCGACGGCTTCCGTCTCGCTCTCTATATGGCCGCCGCGGTCTTCTTCGTCCAGCTGACCTTGGCCCTGATCCGCCTGCAGCGGGCCAACCGCCGGCTGCGACAGGAAATGCGGCAGCGCCTGGAGGCCGAACGCCAGCTGCTTCAGGCCCAGAAAATGGAGGCCCTGGGCAGCTTCGCCAGCGGCATCGCCCACGACTTCAACAACCTGCTCGCCGGGGTGCGCGGTTACCTGGTACTGGCCCGGGAACAGCTCGCCGCAGGGGAGCGGCCGGAAGGCGCCCTCGAGCGCATCGACACCATCGTCGGCCGGGGCCAGGAGATGATCCAGCGCCTGCTCCAGTTCGCCCGCCCCCGCAGTGACCGAAGCGTGCAATTCGACCCGTCCCAGGTGGTGGAGGAAGCCCTCGGCTTCGTCCGCCCGACCCTGCCGAAGGCCGTGTCCCTGAGATTCGCCAACCGCCTGCCGGAAGATCGCCGTGTCCGCGGCCGCCCCGGCGAATGGCAGCAGGTGGTCGTCAACCTGGTGCGCAACGCCGCCGACGCGGTCGGCAACCAAGGCCACATCGAGGTCCTTCTCGACGAGGCGGAGAACGGGGTGAGACTCCGCGTCCGCGACGACGGCGGCGGCATCGAGCCGGAGCGCCTGGCGACCCTGTTCGATCCCTTCGCCAGCGGCAAACCGGTGGGGCTGGGCACCGGTCTGGGGCTGACCATCGTCCGGCGCATCGTCGAGGGCCATGGCGGCCGCATCGAAGTGGACAGTCAGCCGGGCCAGGGTACCTGCTTTACCGTTAACTTTCCCGGAACTCCGTTACAACGGTAACCAACCCGGGATTTTTTGAAATCCCCCGGTAACCGCGCGGGTTTAGAATGGCACCTGTGTCCAATCTGAAACACAGGAGTAGCGCCATGACTTGGCAAAAACCCACCTACCGCGATCTTCGCCTCGGCTTCGAGGTCACCCTTTATATCCACCACCGCTGAGGACGGCCGCCATGAAGCCCCATGTGCTGATCGTGACCCTGGCCGCCCTGAGCCCGGCGCTCCCCGCCGGCGAGGTCCGGCTGCCGGACCCCAAGACCCTGCTCGGCCTGCCGCCGGTGCCGGTCCCCAAGGACAACCCCCTGACCCTGGACAAGGCGCGGCTGGGTCGGAAGCTGTTCGAGGACAAGCGTTTCAGCGCCGACGGCACCGTCAGCTGCGCCCATTGCCACAAGCCGGAGCTGGCGTTCCAGGACGGCCTGCCGGTGTCGGAGGGCATCCGGGGACAGAAGGGCACCCGCAACGCCCCCACGGTCATCAACGCCGCCTATTACACCCGGCAGTTCTGGGACGGGCGCCGCCCCAGCCTGGAGGCGCAGGCCAAGGATCCCTTCGTCAACCCCATCGAGCACGGCCTGAAGAGCCACGATCCCATCGTCGAAATCGTGCGCGGCGATCCCGACTACCGGAACCGGTTCCGCCAGGCTTTCGGGCTGACGCCGGACCAGATCACCATCGACCACGTGGTCCAGGCCATCGCCAGCTTCGAGCGCACCGTGGTGGCCGGGGACAGCCCTTTCGACCGCTATCTCTACGGCGGCGACAAGAACGCCCTGTCGGAGGCGGCGATCCGCGGCCTGGCGGTGTTCCGTGGCAAGGGGCGCTGCGTCAGCTGTCACGTGATCGAAGAATCCACCGCGCTGTTCACCGACAACCGTTTCCACAACCTCGGGGTCGGCTTCGAACGCATCCAGGCCCGGCTGCCCGAGATCATCGCCGCCTTCCGCAAGGCCAAGGCCGAAGGCAGGCCGGTGGACGAGGCGGTATTGACCCAGGCGGAATTGTCGGAGCTGGGGCAGTTCGCGGTCACCGGCGAGACCGAGGACATCGGCAAGTTCAAGACCTCGACCCTGCGCAACATCGCCCTGACCGCCCCTTATATGCACGACGGCAGCCTCAAGACCCTGGAGGAAGTCATCGACTTCTACGACATCAGCGGTTTCGACAATCCCCTGCTCGACGGCGGCATCCGCCCCCTGGGGCTGACGCCGCAGGAGAAGACCGACCTGGTCGAATTCCTCAAATCCCTCACCAGTTCCCGTTTAGCAAGGAGAACGCCATGAAACGCAGAAACTTCATCAAGGGCATGGGACTGGCCGGCCTCAGCGCCACTTTGCCTTTCAGCCTAGTGGAAGTGGCCTGGGGCATGGGCAGCAAACCGCCCGAGCACGAGCCCTTCACCTTCGCCTACATTTCCGACTCCCACCTGACCCACATCAAGGGTACGCAATTTACCCGCAATTTCGACCAAGGACTGCGCAAGGCGGTCATGGAAGTGAACCTGATGGATCCGAAGCCGGATTTCGTCATCTATGGCGGCGATCTGGCCCAGCTGGGCAAGCGTGAGGAGCTGGACCACGGCCTGGAGCTGCTGTCGGCCCTGCGCCCGCCCCTCAAGTGGGTCATCGGCGAGCACGACTTCTACCTGGACATGGGGGAATACTGGCAGGACAAGATCAGCCCCCTGCACTACAGCTTCGACCACAAGGGCGTCCACTTCGTGGTCCTCAACAGCATCCTCACCTACGAGGACTGGATCGCCCAGTGGCCGACGCCCATGGAGCGGATGCTCAACATGGCCCGCCTCGACAATCCCAAGGGCTCCCCCTTCATGGTGGGCGACGAGCAGCTGCGCTGGCTGGCCGAGGATCTGGCCAAATACGACGCCAACGTACCGGTGGTGGTGCTGTCCCACTCGCCTCTGTACAAAATCTTCAAGCCATGGAACTTCTGGACCGACGATGCCGAAAAGGTCCAAAAACAGCTGCAGCGCTTCCACCGGGTCACCGTGCTTCACGGCCACGTCCACCAGGTGCTCTACAACCAGATCGGCAACATCACCTTCTACGCCGTGATGGCCACCGCCTGGCCCTGGCCCTATCCGGTCAGCTACGTGCAGAAACCCAACCGGGTGCCGAAGCTGACGGTGTTCATGAACCGCGCCGATCCCTTCCACCAGCGCGACGGTACCGGCTGGGACATCCTCGACCTCGACAGCGGCGCCGTCACCAACCACTATCAGCTGTGGCTGAACGAGAACCGTACCGTGGCTTTCGACTTCAAGCTCAAGCACCCGGTGGACCTGAAGTATCAGGACCCGGACAAGCGCATTCCACCCCAATTCCATTATTGAGGAGACCGATATGAAACCAGGCATATGGCTTTTGCTGGCGGGATTGGCGGCGACACCCGCCTACAGCGACGAATTCACCGAAGAGGATCTCAAGCGCTGGCAGGCCGAGTACATGAAGGTGATGCAGAAGGGCGAAAAGCTGTTCCACTCGACTCTGGGAACCAACCAGGTTTCCTGTGACCAGTGCCATCCTAACGGCGCCAATACCCACCCGGAGACCTATCCCAAGTTTCAGAAGCAGCTGGGCAAGGTGGCCACCCTGCGGGAGATGATCAACTGGTGCTTGCAGAACCCCCTGGAAGGCAAGCCCCTGCCCCTGGACAGCGACGAGATGATCGCCCTGGAGGCCTATATCGTCTGGGAGCGCCGCGGGGTGCCCCTGGCCCCGGGCAAGCACTAACCGGACCGCTCCACCGCCGCGGCGAAGCGATAGCCTTCGCCGCGTTCGGTGACGATCAGGGCACCGGCCTCCCCGAGCCTGCGACGCAGGCGCAGCACCCGCACGTCGATGGCGCGGTCGAAAATATCCTCGCCATGGGGTTCGCACAACTCCAGCAGCCGGTCACGGCTGAGGGTCCGTCCCGGATGCTGCAGAAAAGCCAGCAGCAGGCGCTGTTCACTGCGGGACAGACGCACTGTCTCGCCACCCGGGCCGACCAGTTCCCGGCTTTCCGGATGCAGCCGGAAACCGGCGAAGCGGTATTCCGCCGCCATCTCCGGAACAGGGCGGCAGCGCCGCAGGACCGCCCGGATCCGTGCCAGCAGCTCCCTTGGGTCGAAGGGCTTGGTCAGATAGTCGTCGGCCCCCAGTTCCAGCCCCACCACCCGGTCGGCGCTGTCCTCCAGCCCCGTCAGCATGATGACCGGCACTTCCCAACGCTGCCGCAACTTCCTCAGCACTTCGAAGCCGTCCTCGTCCGGCAGGCGGATGTCCAGGATCACAAGATCGGCCGGCTGCCGCTCAAGGCGTTCCAAACCGGCCCGTCCCGACGCCACCGACGCCACCAGAAAACCGTACCGGCCCAGATACTCCTGCAGCAGTCTGCGGATGTCCGGGTCGTCATCGATGACAAGAATCCGTTTTTCCATCGTTCTCCAGGCTCGCAATCGTATCATTCTGGCGTATCATCCCTTCCAGCGCCACATGCGAGGAGGATAAAGCCATGCCCTTCGTTCCCGGTCGGATTCAGACAACTCCCCTGCCCCAGCCGCAACTGGAAAACACCGTCAGCCTGGAACAGGCCCTTTTGCAGCGCCGTTCCATCCGCAGTTACCGGCCTGTGCCCGTCCCCCTGGCAGCCCTGGCGCAGCTGCTGTGGGCCGCCCAGGGAGTCAGCAGCCGCGAGGGATTCCGTACCGCCCCCTCCGCCGGCGCCCTCTACCCTCTGGAAGTGCTGCTGGCGGTGAGCCGCTGCGATGAACTGGCGCCGGGGCTGTACCATTACCGTCCCCTGAGCCACGATCTGCTCCTGTGGCGTTCCCAGGATCACCGTCCCGCCATCGCCGCAGCCGCCCTGGACCAGGAATGCGTGTACGAGGCGGCCGCCATCCTGGTCATCACCGCGGTGCCGGAACGGACCGCGGTCAAATACGGCAGCCGGGCCATGCGTTACGTCCATCTGGAAGCCGGACATGCGGCCCAGAACGCCTGCCTCCAGGCCGCCGCCCTGGGGCTTGGGACGGTGACCGTCGGGGCCTTCGACGACACGGCGCTGGCGGAGGCGCTGGCCCTGCCGGAGGCGGTCGAGCCGGTCTATCTGCTGCCAGTCGGCATGCCGGTTTGAAACAGAGTACCCGTTCATTGCGCCAGGCCAAGCCTGGAGAAGGAGGAAGTTATGTAGAAGGAAAGACATCGCTGAAACCTTCAGAGCGACCTGACAGGTGCAAGTCCTGTCCGGCCAAGGCTGGCCACCAGCCGGAACCGAGTGTTGCGTGGTCGAGGAGCGATCCCGACTGCGAAGCGTACACAGGGGGCCTGTAGGCCGCGTGATGGAGCCTCGAAAGTACGGAATGCGGAGCCGACGTTGTTGAACGGACGGAAGGCAACAGGGGTGGTGCTGTACTGGCCTGGCATCATCCCTCCGCCGGGGTCGAAGAGCGGGGCATGCAGGGCAAGGGTCGCCCAGGAACCTGGGAGGGCTCGATCACTCCTTGCGGGAAGAGCGGTGCGGGCGCCGTGTGAGAAAAGGCCCAGGCCCATCGGAGCGGTGTCCGGCCGATGGGAGCGAACGGGACACGAAGCAGGGTACCGGCGCGCGAAGGCGACGAAGCGCGCTGGGAAGGTGATCGAGCAATCGGAGCCTGCCGATAGTACCTGGGAAGTCGGGGAACCTGCCCCAAGGGACCCGATGGAGGGAAGCGGCAGGTCGGACGATGGGGCTTTCGGAGGGGCAGATGGCCGGGACATCGAGCCAGGAAAACATCTCAACACGACAACGGAAGCTAGTGGAACTGGCCCGGATCGAACCGAAGCTGGAACTGACCACGATTGCCCACCACATCGACGTGGTGTGGCTGGAAGAAGCCTGGCGGCGCACCCGCAAGGACGGGGCCGCCGGGGTGGACGGCGTGACTGCATCCCAATACGCAGCCGACTTAGAGGAGAACCTGACGCGCCTGCTGGAACGGTTCAAGACCGGCCGGTATCGGGCGCCTGCGGTACGGCGCGTCCACCTGCCCAAGCCGGGAACGGGAAAGACCCGCCCGATCGGCATTCCCACGCTGGAAGACAAGGTGCTGCAACGGGCGGTGCTGATGGCGCTGGAACCCATCTTCGAGCAGGACTTTCTCGACTGCGCCTACGGGTTCCGGCCCGGACGCAGTGCCCACCAGGCCCTGGAGAGGCTATGGGGCGGGCTGATGGCCATGGGCGGTGGCTGGGTCATCGACCTGGACATCCAAAACTTCTTCGACGATGTGGACCGGGACCGGCTGCGGAACTTTCTGGGGCAGAGGGTGCGCGACGGCGTGATCTGCCGCGTGATCGGTAAATGGCTGAATGCCGGTGTCATGGAAGGCGGACAGCTTCACTACCCCGAACAAGGGACACCGCAAGGTGGGGTGATCTCCCCACTGCTGGCCAACCTCTACCTGCATCACGTGCTCGACCTGTGGTTCGAGCAGACGGTCAAACCGCGACTGCAAGGCAGCGCCTTCGAAGTCCGGTTCGCCGACGATGCGGTCCTGGTGTTCAAACGGGAAGAAGACGCCCGGCGGGTATTGGCCGTTCTGGGCAAGCGCCTGGCCAAATACGGCCTGCGCCTGCACCCGGACAAAACCCGCCTGCTCGACTTCAGAAAACCCGGACGGAAAGGCCAGAGCTTCCAATACCTGGGATTCACCCACTACTGGGGACGCTCAAGGAAAGGGCGTTGGGTCGTCAAACGCAAGACCGCCCAAGCCCGGCTCAGCCGCTCCCTGCAGGCGATCAACCACTGGTGCCGGATGCACCGCCACTGGCCGGTTGCAGACCAACAAGCGGCCCTGAGCCGCAAACTCAAGGGGCATTATGCCTACTATGGGATCGTCGGCAACAGCCAATCGCTGGCCCGCTTCCTGTACGAGGTCAGACGGCGCTGGTACAAATGGTTGTCCCGCCGCAACCGGGAACGGATGAACTGGGACCATTTTGGGCGGCTGTACAAACGATACCCACTCCCCCCACCGCGCGTGGTTCACGGAATTGCCCGTTGCGTAGCGACGCCATAGTCCGAGGAGCCGGATGCCTTAATCGGGCACGTCCGGATCTGTGGGAACCGCGGGTGAGCAATCGCCCGCGGTCACCCGGCCGGTCTTGCCAAGTGCCTGAAGAACCAAGAGAATACGGGCCATGGAAAGACTTGATCTGGACCTGAGCCGCCCACCTCCCTTGCCCGGGACGGTGGAGGAATGCCACCGGGTGATCGAAGCGCTTTGGCGGGCGCTGGGAGAATTTCAGCAGATCCAGGCGCGAGTGGAAGAACTGGAGGAACAGTTGGCCTTGGGGTCCGACAATTCCTCCCAACCACCTTCCCAGGACAGCCCGAAGAAGCGCGCCGAGCGCAAGGGCAAGCGACCGACGGGACGCAAGAAAGGGGCGCAGGTGGGACATCCCAGGCACGAGCGGGCTCTGGTTCCGGCAGAAGCAGTGGACGAGGTCCGGCATTACTTTCCCCATGGCCGCTGCGAGTGCGGTGGGTCGGTGGCGGTGCGGGGATTCCGTCCCCATCAGGTGTTCGACCTGCCCGAGATTCGTTACCGGGTGGTCGAACACCGGGTGTATGAAGGCCGCTGTGGGTGTTGTGGTGAGAAGCACCAGGGGCGGCTACCGGATGAGGTGCCCCGCGGCCAGATGGGACCTGGGCTGGTGGCGTGGATTGGCTTGATGACGGGGCGCTATCACCTGTCGCTGCGGGAAGTCGAAGCGCTGCTGGAAGAACAATGGGGTCTGAGATTCAGCCTGGGGGCGATCAGCCAGAGCCAGATCCCGCTGCAGGCGTGGCTGGGTCCGGTCTACAACCAGATTGGCGAAGCGGTCAGAAAAGCGCTGATCGCCCATGCCGACGAGACCCGCCACTACCGGGGCCGCAGCATCTATTGGCTGTGGGCGCTGACGACCGATCAGATGGCGTATTTCCTGACCCATTATTCCCGCGGCAAGGGTGCGGCCGGTGAGCTGTTGGGGGATTTCCAGGGAATCCTGGTGACCGACCGCCACGGGGCCTACAACGACCATCCCCAGGACTCACACCAATACTGCTGGGCGCATCTCATCCGCAACCTGGAACGGATCGCCGGGCGCAAGGGACAGGCCGGCGAAGATGGCGAACGCCTGCTCCGGGCCGCCCGCCTGACGGTTCACTACGGCAAGCTCTGGCAACAGAGCCATTACCCATCCGACCGCTACCGAAGGCGATTGGAACGCCTCAAAGCCCTCTTCCGGCGCGAACTGGAACAGGCCGCCCAAAGACATGGCGACAACAAAACCGGTCGCAGCTGCCGCAAGTTGTTGGACGATTTTCCCAGGTTCTGGACCTTCCTGGACCATCCCGGCGTACCGATGACCAACAACACGGCAGAGCGTGCCCTACGCCCCTATGTCATCTGGCGCAAGACCCGTTTCTTCAGCCAGTCGCATCGCGGTGACTGCTTCCGACCCATGATCCTGTCGCTGGTCGAAACCTGCAAGCGCCTCAAGATCGGCGTCTATCAGACCCTGCGGACCATCTGCGCCCAGGGCATGGCAGAGGGCGAGGTCACCTTCCGCCTGCCCCTGCCGGAACCTCAACCACTTCCAGTGGCAAGCCCGGCCGGGTGACCGCGGGCGATTGCTCACCCGCGGTTCCCACAGATCCGGACGTGCCCGATTAAGGCATCCGGCTCCTCGGACTATGGCGTCGCTACGCAACGGGCAATTCCGTGAACCACGCGCGGTGGGGGGAGTGGGTATCGTTTGTACAGCCGCCCAAAATGGTCCCAGTTCATCCGTTCCCGGTTGCGGCGGGACAACCATTTGTACCAGCGCCGTCTGACCTCGTACAGGAAGCGGGCCAGCGATTGGCTGTTGCCGACGATCCCATAGTAGGCATAATGCCCCTTGAGTTTGCGGCTCAGGGCCGCTTGTTGGTCTGCAACCGGCCAGTGGCGGTGCATCCGGCACCAGTGGTTGATCGCCTGCAGGGAGCGGCTGAGCCGGGCTTGGGCGGTCTTGCGTTTGACGACCCAACGCCCTTTCCTTGAGCGTCCCCAGTAGTGGGTGAATCCCAGGTATTGGAAGCTCTGGCCTTTCCGTCCGGGTTTTCTGAAGTCGAGCAGGCGGGTTTTGTCCGGGTGCAGGCGCAGGCCGTATTTGGCCAGGCGCTTGCCCGGAACGGCCAATACCCGCCGGGCGTCTTCTTCCCGTTCGAACACCAGGACCGCATCGTCGGCGAACCGGACTTCGAAGGCGCTGCCTTGCAGTCGCGGTTTGACCGTCTGCTCGAACCACAGGTCGAGCACGTGATGCAGGTAGAGGTTGGCCAGCAGTGGGGAGATCACCCCACCTTGCGGTGTCCCTTGTTCGGGGTAGTGAAGCTGTCCGCCTTCCATGACACCGGCATTCAGCCATTTACCGATCACGCGGCAGATCACGCCGTCGCGCACCCTCTGCCCCAGAAAGTTCCGCAGCCGGTCCCGGTCCACGTCGTCGAAGAAGTTTTGGATGTCCAGGTCGATGACCCAGCCACCGCCCATGGCCATCAGCCCGCCCCATAGCCTCTCCAGGGCCTGGTGGGCACTGCGTCCGGGCCGGAACCCGTAGGCGCAGTCGAGAAAGTCCTGCTCGAAGATGGGTTCCAGCGCCATCAGCACCGCCCGTTGCAGCACCTTGTCTTCCAGCGTGGGAATGCCGATCGGGCGGGTCTTTCCCGTTCCCGGCTTGGGCAGGTGGACGCGCCGTACCGCAGGCGCCCGATACCGGCCGGTCTTGAACCGTTCCAGCAGGCGCGTCAGGTTCTCCTCTAAGTCGGCTGCGTATTGGGATGCAGTCACGCCGTCCACCCCGGCGGCCCCGTCCTTGCGGGTGCGCCGCCAGGCTTCTTCCAGCCACACCACGTCGATGTGGTGGGCAATCGTGGTCAGTTCCAGCTTCGGTTCGATCCGGGCCAGTTCCGCTAGCTTCCGTTGTCGTGTTGAGATGTTCTCCTGGCTCGATGTCCCGGCCATCTGTCCCTCCGAAAGCCCCATCGTCCGACCTGCCGCTTCCCTCCATCGGGTCCCTTGGGGCAGGTTCCCCGACTTCCCAGGTACTATCGGCAGGCTCCGATTGCTCGATCACCTTCCCAGCGCGCTTCGTCGCCTTCGCGCGCCGGTACCCTGCTTCGTGTCCCGTTCGCTCCCATCGGCCGGACACCGCTCCGATGGGCCTGGGCCTTTTCTCACACGGCGCCCGCACCGCTCTTCCCGCAAGGAGTGATCGAGCCCTCCCAGGTTCCTGGGCGACCCTTGCCCTGCATGCCCCGCTCTTCGACCCCGGCGGAGGGATGATGCCAGGCCAGTACAGCACCACCCCTGTTGCCTTCCGTCCGTTCAACAACGTCGGCTCCGCATTCCGTACTTTCGAGGCTCCATCACGCGGCCTACAGGCCCCCTGTGTACGCTTCGCAGTCGGGATCGCTCCTCGACCACGCAACACTCGGTTCCGGCTGGTGGCCAGCCTTGGCCGGACAGGACTTGCACCTGTCAGGTCGCTCTGAAGGTTTCAGCGATGTCTTTCCTTCTACATAACTTCCTCCTTCTCCAGGCTTGGCCTGGCGCAATGAACGGTAACGAAACAGACAAGCTCAATTATGATGCCTTCGCCCGAGTGACGGCAGGCCTGATTCACTTGGCCAAAGCATTGGCCAGACGGTAAACTTGCAGGATTTTTCGTTCACTCAAAAGGATCTTCCGTGTCCGCCTGGTCTTCCGCTCTCGCCTTCGCCCTCGTCGCCTTTCTTGGGGCGCTCGGGGCCGGTCTGGCCCCCCGCTATCTGCCCGCTTTCAAGGCCGGTCACTGGCCGGCGACCACAGCCATCGCCGCAGGTCTCCTGCTGGCCTCGGCGATGGTGATCGTGATTCCGGAGGGCTTCGAAATGCTGTTCATGCTGCACCCGCCCGACACCGTCCCCCATTCGGACACCTTCTTGACCCTGCCCCCGGCGCTGGCTTCCGGCCTGGCGCTTCTTAGCGGCTTTCTGCTGATGCTGGGGCTGGAATCCTGGGGGATCGGACATGAGATCGAAAAACCCGCCGATCCCACCCCGCTCCTGTCCCTGGGGTTGGCGCTGCACGCCCTGACCGACGGCCTGGCCATCGGCGCCAGCATCGCCACCGGTCTGATGGCGGTCAGCATACCGATCCTGACAGCGGTGATGGTCCACAAACTGCCGGTGGCATTCGGCCTGGGCGCGTTTCTGTGGCGCAAAGGAACCCCTGCCTCCAATCCCTGGCGTCAGCTGCTGCGCTTCAGCCTGGCCACGCCTGCCGGGCTGCTGATTACCTTCCTGTTCCTGCGCCGACTGTCCCACGACTGGATCGGCCTACTGCTTTTGTTCTCCGGCGGCACCTTCCTGTACGTGGCGGCGGTGGACGTACTCAGCCACATCCGCCAGGACCAGCCGCCGCCGGTACTGTTCCGCCGCATCCTCATCGGCGTGATCATCCTGGTGACTCTCCTGATCCTGTTCCACAATCTCGGCTTCGAAGAATCGCATCTTTGACATGCCCGCTTTCGATCCCATCTGGCTGATCCCCCTCGCCGCCGGCCTATTGCTTGGCGCCCTGCTCACCGCCCTGCTGCAGCAGCGGCACCTAAGCCGCCGGGAACAGGACCTGGCCTTAAGCGACCAGCGCAACCGGCAGCTGATGGCCGAACTCGAATCCCTCCGCAGCCGCCTCGGAGAGCTGGAAGACGAGCGCGAGCGCCTTATGACCCGCAACACCGAGCTTGAGACCCGGCTGGAGGACCAGCGCCGCCATCACGAGGAAAAGCTGGCGGAATTGCAGCAGGCCCGCACCCAGCTCAAGGCCGAGTTCGAGGCCCTGGCCGCCCGCATCCTGGAGGAAAAGGGCCGCCAGTTCAGCGAGCAGAGCCGCCACAGCCTCGACCAGATTATGGCCCCGATGCGAGAGCAGCTCCAGGAATTCCGCCGGCGTATCGACGCTATCCACAGCGAGGAACAGAAACAGCACGGTTCGCTGCTGCAGGAGCTCAGGCGCCTCCAGGAGGCCAATCAGAAACTCGACGAGGAGGCCCAGCGCCTGGCACGGGCCCTCAAGGGCGACAGCAAGGCCCAGGGCACCTGGGGGGAGATCGTGCTGGAGACGGTGCTGGAGCGTTCCGGGCTGCGCCAAGGACAGGAGTACGAGGTCCAGGGCAGCTTCCGCGATCCCGACGGCAAACTGCTGCGCCCGGACGTCATCGTCCATCTGCCGGAGGGCAAGGACATCGTCATCGACTCCAAAGTCTCCCTCAGCGCCTGGCAGGAATACGTCAACGCCGACGGGGACAGCGACCGCCAGACCGCCCTCAAGCGCCACCTGGCGTCCATCCGCCGCCACATCGACCAGCTCAGCACCAAGAACTACGAGGATCTTCCCGGCCTCAACTGCCTCGACTTCGTGCTGATGTTCATGCCCATCGAGGCCGCCTTCAGCGCCGCCTTCCAGGCCGACCCGGAATTGTTCGCCCGCGCCTTCGAAAAGCGCATCATCGTGGTCACCCCCACCACCCTGCTGGCGACCCTGCGCACCGTCGAGAACCTGTGGCGTTTCGAGCGCCAGCAGGAAAACGTCCAGCACATCATCGAACGCGCCGGCAGGCTGTACGACAAGCTGCGCGGCTTTCTCGAAGATTTCGACAAAATCGGCCAGCAGCTGCAGACCACCCAAAACACCTACAACCAAGCCCGCAACAAGCTCACCGACGGCCGCGGCAACCTGATCCGCCAGGCGGAGATGCTGGTCGATCTCGGAGTGCCGGTGAAAAAGCGGCTGCCCGATCTGCAACCCCCGAAGGCGGACTGAGGTGCGGCGTTACCTGGCGCTTTTGCTCCTGCTTGCGCTTGCCGGATCCGGCTGGGGGGCGTCCCAGGCGCCGGACGCGGCCCAGATAGAGGCGCTGCGCCAGACCATCGAATCCTCCACCCTGGAGGAAAAGGACCGCAAACAGGCCCTGGAATGGCTGGGCCAGGCCCTGCAGTGGTTGCAGCAGGCCCAGGCGACCGAGGCGAAACAGCGGCGCCTGCAGGAGACCGTACGCCAGGCCCCCCGACGGCTGCGGGAAATCGGAACGCTGCTGGAACGCCCGGAGAGGCTGGCCCGCAGCTGGCCGCCCCTGCGTTTGGAGCGTCCTCTCGAGCAACTGGAAGTGCAGCTGGCCGAAGAGGAGGCGGCCCGCAACAAGACCACCACCGCGCTTCAGACCAAAGAACAGGAACTGGCGCAGCTAGTGGAATTTGCCGCCCAGGGCAGCAAACGTATCGCCGCACTGGAACAGCAGCTGGCCGAAGTGGCCCGTGAACTGGAAAACTTGCCCGAAAACCCGGCCGACCCGCTGCAGCGCGCCCGCCGCCTGTCCCTGGAGGCCCGGCGGCACTGGCTGGAGGCGCAGCTGGCGCTTCTGCGTCTCCAGCAAAGCCATCTGGACCTGCTGACCAAGCTGACCCGGGCCGAACGGGACCTGTTGCGTCTCGAAGCCGCCGAGCACCGCAGCCGCAGCGAACGCCTGCGTCAGGCCGTGGCGCTGGCCCGCGAACACAAGGTTCTCAGCGCCAGCAGCACCACGGAACTGGCGCTGCGCACCGCCGCCCCCGAGGTGCAACCGCTGTACGAGGAGAACCTGGAGCTGTGGCAGGAACTGGAGCATCTGCTAGCGGAAGGCAAGCACCTCAAGCACCGCATCGACGCGCTCCAGAACCGGCTTACCGCCCTGCAGCGTGACTTCGAGCGCATCCGCCAGGCGGTGGAACTGACCGGCACCGATGAGGCCATCGCCGCGATGCTGTCCCAGCGCCTCCGCTCCCTGCCCAATCTCGACAGCTTCCGCCGTGAGGGGGCCATCCGCCGCACCCGCCTGAAGCAGGCCGTGGTGCGGCGTTTCGAGATCGAGGAAGCCCTGCGGCAGCTGGAGGATATCGATGCGCTCATCGAAGCCAGCCTGGCGCAACTGCCACCCGACCTGCCGCCGGGGCGGCGGGCGATCCTCCGCCTGCAGCTGCGCGAGGCCCTGGAGAACCGCCGCGAAGCCCTGCAGACGTTGCAACAGGAATACACCCGCTATCTGAGCAGCCTGTCGAAACTGGATGCCCTGGAGCATCAGTTCTACGAACAGGTTCAGGCGTATCGCCGTTTCCTGCAGCGCCAGCTGCTGTGGATCCCCTACCGCCGCCTGCGATTCGACCGGGAAACCCTCCTCGGGCCACTGAAGTACGCCCTGGAACCTTCCCTCATCCAGGACCGGCTCCGGCAGCTGGCCGTCCTGGCGCGCCGTGATCCCGGCCCACCGGCGGCCCTTTCCCTGGCCCTGCTGGTGCTTCTTTTTCTGCAGCGCCGGGCCGCCCGGGACCTGACCGCTCTCGGGCAGGCGACCCGCAGCATCCGCAGCGACCGCTTCAGCAACACCCTCCGCGCCCTGATCGACACCCTGATCCTGGCCGCACCGCTGCCCCTGCTGCTGTTCGGCGCGGGATTGTGGCTCCGGCGCCATTCCCTGACCGAGCCCGAACTGACCCCCCTGGCCGCCGGACTGCTGCTCGCCGGCCGGCCGGCCGCAGCGTTCGGAATCCTCCGCCAGCTCTGCCGTCCCGAAGGTCTGGCCCAACGTCATCTGCGCTGGCTGCAGGTGACCCGGGAAAGCCTGTGGTTCCATCTGCGCTGGTTCCTGCCCTGGGCGGTCCTGTGCGCCTTCACCGTCGGCATCACCGGAAGCCCGAGCCTGACACCGGCTTCCCTGGGTCTGGGACGGCTGAGCTTCGCACTGTTCATGCTCACGAGCACCGTGCTGATCTGGAAACTGTGGCACCGCCACAGCCCGATCCTCAACCAGCTGGAAGCCTCGCGGCCGAGTTGGGTCGTCCGCTATCACGGCCTGTGGTTCTATCCGGCCCTGGCAGTCCCCCTGGAACTGGCCGCCGCCGCCCTGGCCGGCTATTACTACGCCGCCTTCTACCTGGCGGAGAAGGCCTTCCGCACCCTGTGGTTCTTCCTCGCCCTGATGCTGGTCAAGGATCTGCTGCTGCGCTGGCTCTACGTCACCGAAAGGCACCTGCGCTACCAGGAGATCCTGCGCCGGCGCGAGGAACTGCGACGCCAGCGCGCCGAGGAGGCGGCCGCCACCGAACTGCCGCCGGTGGAGGAGCCTGAAGTGGACTTCGGCCGGCTGAGCGAGCAGACCCGCCGCCTGTTCCGGATCGGGTTTTTCATCGCGGGTGTCGCCGGCCTGTGGTGGATCTGGCAGGATGCCATCCCGGCCCTCAACCTGCTTAAGGAGATCACGCTTCCCATCACCACCCGGCGCCTGGTCGGCGGAGTCCCCAAGGAGGTCCCCCTGACCCTGGCGGACGTCACCAGCGGCATCCTGCTTGGCATCCTGACCATGCTCGCCGCCCGCAACCTGCCAGGGCTGCTGGAGTTCGCCGTCCTGCGCCATCTGCCCCTGAGCCAGGGGGGGCGCTATGCCTGGAGCGCTCTGACCCAGTACCTCATCACCGCCGTCGGCATCTATCTCATCTGCGGCGCTCTCGGCATCCAGTGGTCGGAGATCCAGTGGCTGGTGGCGGCCATGTCGGTGGGCCTGGGCTTCGGGCTTCAGGAAGTGGTGGCCAATTTCGTCAGCGGCCTGATCCTGCTGTTCGAGCGCCCCATCCGGGTCGGGGACGTGGTCACCATCGGCGATACCACCGGCACCGTCTCCAGGATCCGCATCCGCGCCACCACCATCCTCAACTGGGACCGCCAGGAGCTGGTCATCCCCAACAAGAACTTCATCACCGGCGAGTTCATCAACTGGACCCTGACCGATACCATCAACCGCATCGTCATCCAGATCGGGGTGGCCTACGGCTGTAACGTGGAAAAGGCGATGGCGATCGTGCGGGAAACCGCCAGGGCCCATCCGGAAGTGCTCGACGATCCCGCGCCCCTGATCACCTTCGAAAGCTTCGGCGACAATTCGCTGCTTATCATCCTGCGGGCCTATCTCGGCACCCTCGACAACCGCCTTTCCACCATCACCGACCTGCACCGGCAGATTTATCAGCGTCTGAACGAGGCCGGCATCGAGATCGCATTCCCGCAGCGCGACGTGCACCTGGACAGCAAGGGGCCGCTTGAGGTGGTGGTGCGCCGGGATCAGCGGACTTCCAGTTCCTGAAGGCGCATCTTCGGCACCGCCCCCTCGGCGATGCTGCCGGCCGTGACCGCGTCGAAACAGAAACACAGCGCTTCCGGTTCCACGCAGGAAAGCGCACCCACCCGTTCCACCCGGGAGAAGCCCTGACGCTCGGCCTCAGCCTCGTAGCGGTTGCGCAGAGCCGGAATACCGCCGTTGATGGCGCAGGCGCCGATGGTCACCAGAAGCCTGCACATTTTCACCAACACGCATTCAGCCCTCCCCCCGCCTGCGTTTTTCCAGCTCCTCGCGGGCCTTGCGCGCCAGTTCCATGTAGCGCTGGCGCAGCAGCAGCAGTTCCTCCTCCTCCATCTCCTCCAGATCGAGCAGCATGTTCTCGGCGGTGTCGACTGACCGGATCAGCTCGTCGAGCTTGATCTGGATCGCGTCGGTGTCGCGGTTCTGGGTGTGCTGGATGATGAACACCATCAGGAACGTGACGATGGTGGTGGCGGTGTTGATGATGAGCTGCCAGGTGTCGCTGAAGCCGAAGAACGGCCCGCTCAGCATCCAGACGAGAATGACGAAGATGGCCAGGTTGAAGGCGAGAGGCCGGCCGGCCAGGCGCGAGGCGAAACGGGCGAAACGGTCGAAGCGGGCGTTCCACGCGCGGACGTCGATGCTCCACTGATCGAGCAGGCGTTCCAGAGCGTGAGTCGGACTGTGTTGCGGTGCCGGCATAGCATCTCCTCCTCAGGATTTTTGATCGGGTTTTATGCGGACACCATAGCCGATTTGCCTCGTTCGGCTCAAGCGGCTGCCTCCTGAAAATTCCGCCCGCTCTCCAGGGTCAGATCGGTCAGAACCAGGAATCGGCGAACCGGGACAGGGGGCGCCAGTCAGCCTTCGCCATGACCGTTCCTGAGCCAGATGAGCAGATCCTGGAAGAACCGCTCCAGGGCCTGCCCGGCGGCGATCGCGGCCCCCTCGGCGGTCGGCCGGGCCGGCTGGCGGTAGCGGAACAGGCGGGAGCCGAGAATCCTTCCACTTCGCTCCGTCTGCCAGACAACCCGCAGCGCCAGATGCACCTGGCTGCGGCCATCGGCGGTAAAAACCTGTTCCAGCCGCAACAGGGTGATGCTCAGGCGCTGGTCCGCATCTGCCGGGGTGCCGGGACGCACCACCGCGCGGTAGGGCAGATGCGGCGCCAGGGTTTCCATGACCGCGCGGTCGATCAGCTCGGCGGGCGGGGCCAGCCAGCGGTGGCGGGCGTAGTGAGACACTTCCGGTCCCCCGCGGCGGTAGAGGATTTCGACGCCCTGCAGCGGGCCGGCTGCCGTGACCGGATCGAAGCGCAGCACCTTCTCCCCCCCGGCAGGCGGCATCTCCCGCAGCGGCGCTGCCTCCAGGCTCAGAAGGCGCTGAGGCCGGGGAGGCTGCGGCAGCAGTGAGCAGCCCACCAGCAGCATCGCCAGCATGAGCGTCATCAAAAGACGTGTGATTTTTTCCATCGATGACCCTTTGGCTGTAATCATTCCCCAGGTCCCGGCGGCGGCTGCGGCGAGCCGTAGATCAAGGCATTGGGATGCTGGCTGAGGCGGCGACTCAGGCGGCGCAGCTCGCGGGCGCTGGCGCCCACCTCCAGACTCAGGCGCTGGATTTCCGCTTCCAGGGTGAGCAGTGCCTGATGCAGGTCGCGGCCGGTGGCGGCGCTGGTGCGTTCCAGCTGCCGGCCCAGGCGGGTGACGACGGTGGCCGCCTGGATCAGTTGTGCCGCCAGGCGGTCGTAATCGGTCAGCAGGCGGTTGAGCTGCCGGCCCAGTTGCGGCAGCGATTCGCCCGCCGCGGCCAGGTCGCGGCTGAAGCGGGCTGTTTCGGTCAGCAGACGATCCAGATTTTCCCGGTTCCGGGCCAACGTGGCGGTCACTTCCTCGAGATTGGCCAGAATGTGGTGCAGCGCCTGGATGTTTTCCTGATCGAGCACCGCCGCCAGCCGTGCGCCGAGCTGGTCGATGCGCGCTGCGGCCCTGCTGACGGCTTCATCGAGGCGGCCGGCTGGTGAGGGCCGGGTGGGGATCACCGCCGGACTGCCGTCCGGCAGCGGGCTGGCCAGCGGGCGGCCGTGGGCGCCTCCTTCCAGCTCCACGAAGGCGATGCCGGTCAGGCCCTGAAACTTGAGGATGGCGTAGGTGTCGGTGCGGACCGGTGTGCCGTCGGCGATGTCCAGCCGCACCTGCACCCGGGTGGGATCGGCCGGATCGAGGGACAGCGCCCGCACCAGCCCCACATCGACCCCCCGGTACTTGACCGCGGCGCTGGGATTGAGCCCGGCCACCGACTCGTGGAAATAGGCCAGATACGGGCGGTAGCGGGTCACCCCCAGATCCGAGGCCAACCACAGGCCGGCGACGATGGCGGCCGCCGTCAGCACCAGCACGAACAGGCCCACCAGGACGTAGTTCACCTTGGTTTCCATTCCCCTCCCCGTCGGTGGCGGGCGGCGAAATAGGCGGCGATGGCCGGATGCGGGTGGTGGACCAGCTCCCGGATGGGCGCCACCGCCACCAAGCGGTGCCCGGCGAGGAAGGCCACCCGGTCGGTGGCGTTCCACAGGGTGTCGAGATCGTGGGTCACCATCACCACCGTAAGATCGAGCAGGGATTTGAGCTCGACCACCAGTTCGTCGAAGGCGCCGGCAGTGACCGGGTCCAGGCCGGAAGTGGGCTCGTCGAGGAACAGCACCTCGGGATCGAGCGCCAGGGTCCGCGCCAGAGCGGCGCGCTTGACCATGCCACCGGACAACTGACGCGGATATTTGGCGGCGTCCCCCGCCTCCAGACCGGCCAGCGCGATCTTGAGCATCACGATTTCCCGCTTGAGGGAAGCGGGCAGACGGGTGTGTTCGTCCAAGGGGAAACGCACGTTCTCGAACACCGTCAGGCTGCTGAACAGGGCGCCGTTCTGGAACATGAAACCCAGGCGCAGACGCAGGTGGCGCTCGGCCTCCCCGCTCAGCCGGCGGGCGTCGCAGCCGAACAGACGGATCTGGCCCGACGTGGGTCGGTGCAGCAGCGCCATAGTACGCAGCAGCACGCTCTTGCCACTGCCCGAGGCGCCGATGATGGCGAGGATTTCACCGCGGCGGACGCTCAGGTCGATGCCTTCGTGGACCACCGTGGCTCCAAAGCGGTTGTGAATCCCCCTCAGTTCGATGACCGCCTCTTCCATCACAGATCCAGCTTGTTGAACAGAATGGAAAACAGCGCATCTACCACGATCACCAGAAAGATGCTCTGCACCACGCTGCGGGTGGTGGCGTAACCGACGCTGGTGGCCCCGCCCCGCACCCGGAAGCCCTGGTGGCAGCCGATGGCGGTGATGAGAAAGGCGAACACCGGCGCCTTCACCAGCCCGACCCAGAAGGAACTGGGCATGAGGAAGGTCTGGGGCAGGCGCTCCAGATAGCCCCTCAGCCCCACCCCGAACAGCAGGTCGGACACCACGACCCCGCCCAGGATGCCGGTGAAATCGGCGAACACGATCAGAAGCGGCATCGCCACCAGCATTGCCGCCAGCTTGGGCAGGGCGAGGATCTCCACCGGCTCGAGCGCCAGACTGCGCAGGGCGTCCACCTCCTCGGTGATCCTCATGGCGCCGATCTCGGCGGTGTAGGAGGAACCGGTGCGGCCGGCCATGATGATCGCCGTCACCAGCGGAGCGATCTCGCGCAGGATGGTCAGTCCCACCAGATCGACGATGTAGATGTTGGCCCCGTACTGGCTCAGGGGGTCGCCGCCCTGGTAGGCGATCACCACCCCCATCAGGAAAGACAACAGGCCGACGATGAACAGGGCGTTGACGCCGGCCCGCTGCGTTTCCGCCAGCAGCGCCCGCCAGCGGATGCGCCACGGGCGCAGCAGCCAGCCCAGCGCCTGAAGCGCCAGGCGGCCGACGAAGGCCAGAAATCCCAGCCCGTCGTCGATCACCTCGCAGACCGCCCGCCCCAGATGCGCCAGCCAGTGGGGCGACGGAATGGCCGGAGGCGGGGCCAGCTCCCGTTCCACCAGCGCCAGCAGCCGGCAGCGGGCCTTGCTGAAACCCTCCAGGGTCACGTCGATTCCCGCTTGGCGCAGCCGCGCCCTCAGATCGACGATGGCCCGGGCCCCGGCGGAATCCAGCGCCGTCAGGCCGCTGCCGTCGATGACCAGGGAGCGGCCGGCCGGCAGCGACGGCAACCTTTGCAACCGAACATCCTGGAGACACAAAACAGTCCACGACCCGGTAAGCAGCAACCGGGCATCTTCGAAACGCCAACCTGCCATCTCAGGGGGGTGGAAAGGCCCGTTCTGTCATAACCAATCACGCCGCCCATCATCCATTACATACAAATCTTGTTCCTCGGTGTCGGGCCCGATTGGGAGCAGCCGGATTTTGCCGAATTCACCTTCGAACATCGCCTCTCCTCTATATTAAGGTTACTCAAAGCCAGCCTTTGCGGCGGAACCAGATCAGCAGACCCAGGGCGATCATCAGGCATATCCCCAGCACTGCAGGATAGCCATAGCGCCATTCCAGCTCCGGCATGTGCCTGAAGTTCATACCATACACACCGACAATGAATGTCAGCGGCATGAAGATGGTGGCGAACACGGTCAGCACCCGCATGATCTCGTTGGTGCGCATGCTGGCGCTGGAAAGATAGATGTCGAGCAGGTTGGCGCTGGTGTCGGCCAGGGTCTGGAGCAGATCGGCGATCTGGTGGGCGTGGTCGAGACAGTCGCGCAGATAGAACCGCACCGTCTCGCCGATCCACTCATCGGCCTCGCGCAGCAGCCTCCCGAGGGTTTCGCGCTGGGGCCAGGCGCTGCGGCGCAGCAGCAGGATGTCGTGGCGCAGGCGGTAGATGTCCCCCAGGGCGCGGCGGTCGGGGTTGACGATGAGGTTCTCCTCCAGCACCTCCAGCTGGTCATCGAGCTGCTCCAGCACCGGAAAGGCGCCATCGACGGCCACATCCACCAGGGCATAGAACAGATAGTCCAGATCCGCGCGCCGCAGCCGGTCGTGGCCATTTTGACGCAGACGGCGCACGATGCCGTCGAAGGGATCGCGATCCCCCTCGAACACCGTCACCAGATGATTGCGGTGCAGGGAGATATAGAGCTGGCGCAGCACCACCCGGCCGTGTACCAGTACCGGCACATTGAGCACCACGAACAGATGGTCATCGTAGGGCTCCATCTTGGGACGCTGCTCACCTTCGAGGATGTCCTCCTGGGCCAGGGGGTGGAGACCGAGAACCTCACCGTAACGCCGCATCCACAGCACCCCGGGGCGTCCCTGGATCCGGATCCAGTTGACCCGGTCGGTGTGGCGCCACTCACGCAGCGCCTCCAACGCCTCGTCACCGCACTCGATGAAATGCTGGGTGTCGAAGCTGTATCCCTGGACTTTGGGCATCGATTATTCCGGCAGCAGTCCCAGCACCAGGGCCACCCCGCCCTCGGCCAAAATCTGCACGCCGATGGCGGCCAAAAGCAGACCCATGATGCGGACCATGATGTTGAGACCGGTCACCCCCAGGGCGCTGCCGATGGGCTCGGCCAGATGCAGGGCGATCCAGACGATCGCCGCGACAGCGGCCACGCACAAGCTCAACCACAGGCGGTCCATGATCGAGGCCACCTGATGGGCGATGACGATCACCAGGCTGATGGTACCGGGCCCGGCCATCAGGGGAATTCCCAGAGGCACCACGCCGATGGCCTCGCGCTCGCTGGCCTCGGCGGCTTCGTCCTCGGTATGGGCGGCATGACTCTGACGGGCATGAAGCATGGCGATGGCCATCAGAATGATGAGCAGCCCACCGCCGACCCGGAAGGCGGGAATGCCGATCCCGAAAAATCGCAACACCACATCTCCGCCCCACAGCGCCGCTAGCAGCACCAACAGAACCGTCAGAGCGGCAGTGCTAGCGATGGCACGGCGTTCCTCATGGGAACGGTCGGAAGTCAGGGCGAGAAACACCGGCACCGCCCCCATGGGATTGACGATGGCGAGAAAACCGATGAAAGCCTGCAGGTAGAATCCGTACTCCGGCATTACTGTGGCTGTATCGTAAGGATAAGTGCGCTTAGAATACCATCCATGGCCCGCCGTTTGCGCCATCTACGCCGTTTTTTGCCCCGCTGGCAAGCCAGTGCCGCCTACCTGAGCCGCACGCTGGCGCTGGAAGCCTGGTTCCCCCATCTGCCCCTGGGCCTGGCGGTGGGGCTGCTGGGGATGGTCCATCTGCTGCCGCCGCCGATCCGCACCCTGGAGCAGGCCCTGTACTTCACCATCGAAACCCTGTCCACCGTCGGTTACGGTGACATCGTCGCCCAGGCCCCCCAGGCGCGTCTGTTTCTGGTCTCCCTCATCAGCGCCGGCACAGTGGCGGTGGCGAGCATTTTCGGCGCCATCCTCGTCCCCCTCATCAACCGCCAGATGGAAGCCCTGTTCCACCGGAGGAGATCCATGAACCGCAAGGACCACTACATCATCGTCGGCGCCAGCGCCCTGGCCTACAACACCTATCAGGAACTGTGCCGCCGCGGCGAGAATATCACCTTCATCCTCCGCCGCGATCCGGAAGGCAGTCCCTACAGCGACCTGGACGTGGTCGTGGGCGATGCCAGCGACATCGAGGTGCTCAAACAGGCCGGCGGCGATCAGGCCAAGGCGATCCTGGCCCTGACCGACGACGATTCGGAAAACGCCTTCATCGTGCTCGCCGCCAAGGAATTGGACAAGGTGCGCACCATCGCCGCCGTCAACGACGCCCGCAACCTCAAGCGCCTGCGCCGGGTCAAGCCCAACCTCATCATCGCCCCGCCGGTGCTCGGCGGCGAGCTTCTGGCCATGGCCCTGAGCGGGGAAACCATCGATTCCAAGCGCCTGATGCAGTTGTTGATGGGATCGATCTGATGAAACCCACCGGCCACAAAACCAAGATCGTCGCCACCATCGGCCCGGCCTCGGACACCGTCACCTGCCTGATCCGCATGCTCCGCGCCGGAATGCGGGTGGCCCGCCTCAACCTGGCCCACAGCGATCCCGATCACCACGCCCGCACCATCGACCGCATTCGCCGCGCCAGCGCCCGTAGTGGCTATCCGGTGGCCATCCTCGCCGATCTGCCCGGCCCCAAGCTGCGCATCGGTCCTTTGGATCCCGATCCGGTGGTGCTGGCACGGGGACAGCCTTTCGTACTCACCACCGAACCCGTCACCGGCGACGCCCGGCGGGCCAGCCTGCCCTTGGCGGAGCTGCCCCGCGCCGTCCGTCCCGGTGACGCCGTCTTCCTCAACGACGGCTTCATCGAGCTTCGGGTGGAGACGGTACGCGGCAACGAGATCCACTGCCGGGTGGTGGTCGGCGGCGAGCTGCGTTCCCACAAAGGCGTCAACATTCCCAAGCTGCGAATTCCCCTGCCGGCCTTCACCGAGCAGGATCAGCGTTTGCTGGCCTTCGCCTGTGAGCAGGGCGTGGACGCGGTCAGCATTTCCTTCGTCGCCTCGGCCGGGGACGTGCATCAGGTACGCCAGGCGGCCCAGGATCTGGGCGCGGCCCCTTACCTCATCGCCAAGATCGAACGCGCCGCCGCCCTGGAGCGGATCGACGCCATCCTCGCCGCCGCCGACGGCATCATGATCGCCCGCGGCGATCTGGGCGTGGAGACGCCGATCGAAACCATCGCCCTGACCCAGAAGCGCCTGATCCGCAAAGCCAACGCGGCGGGCAAGCCGGTCATCACCGCCAACCAGATGCTCGAATCCATGACCGTCCACAGCCGTCCCACCCGTGCCGAGGCCACCGATGTGGCCAACGCGGTCCTAGACGGCACCGATGCGGTCATGCTGTCGGAGGAATCGGCCCTGGGACGGTTTCCGGTGGAGGCGGTGCGGATGCTGGGGCGCATCGCCCGCCACGCCGAGGCGGAACGGGAACGCCGCATCACCCTGCCGGAACCGGGGCGGCGGAAGAACGTACAGGAAGTCATCGCCCTGGACGTGGCCACCACCGTTCTGCACCTGGGCATCCGCCACGTCTTCACCCCCACGGAAACCGGCGCCACCGCCCGCCGCATCGCCCGCTTCCATCTGCCGGCCTGGACCATCGCCCTCTCCCCCCATCCGGCCACCTGTCAGCGGCTGCTGTTCAGCTACGGCGTCCATCCGGTCCATACCGGCGAAGACGGGCGGGAATGGCGCCTGATCGCCTGCGACTGGCTTCACCGCCACGGCATCCGCAAGGGACCGGTCATCGTCACCCAGGGCCCGTCCCGCGGCCATCCCGGAGAGACCAACCGGCTGGAGATCATCGACCGGATCGAATGCCCGGGATAAGGATTTACAACCGCTGCCTCTGCTGTCATCATAGGGCGAACGTCCACCAGAGGCGACCATGTCCCTGCTGACCCTCAACTGCGGCAGTTCCTCGGTCAAATTCGCCCTGTTCGAGCCTGCCGCCCTGGAGCGTCGCCTGGAGGGGGAGATCGAGGCCATCGGCACCGCCGAAGGCCGGATACAGGTGCTCGGGGAACACCGGCTCGACCAGCACGTACAGCTGGCGGATCACCATCAGGCCCTGGCGCGGCTCGCGGCCCTGCTGGGGCAATGGCGGATCGTTCCCCGCGCCGTCGGTCACCGGGTTGTCCACGGCGGCGAACGGTTTCATGAAACCGTGGTCGTGGACGACGCCGTGCTGGCGGCGATCGAAACCACCGCGGCGCTGGCGCCGCTGCACAACCCGATCAATCTGGAAGGCATCCGCCTGGCGCAGCAACTGTGGCCGCAGGCGGTCCAGATCGCCGCCTTCGACACCGCCTTTCACCAGACCCTGCCGCCGGAAGCGTTCCACTACGCCGTCCCCAAGGTCTGGTATCCGGCCCACGGCGTGCGCCGCTACGGCTTCCACGGCCTGTCCCACGCCTACGTCACCCGGCGGGCGGCCGAACAGCTGGGCAAACCGCCGGCGGAGTTCAACGCCATTTCCCTGCATCTGGGCAGCGGCGCCAGCGCCTGTGCGATCGAAAACGGCAAAAGCATCGACACTTCCATGGGCCTGACGCCGCTGGAGGGGCTGGTAATGGGCACCCGCCCCGGCGACCTGGACCCCGGTGTGCTGCTGCACCTGCTGCGCCGGGGCCTGACGGCCGCAGCCCTGGACGAGGCGCTCAACCGTACCAGCGGCCTCAAGGGCCTGTGCGGCCATGCGGACATGCGCGAAGTCCGGCAGGCGGCCGCTGGCGGCGATGAGGACGCCCGGCTGGCGCTGGCGGTCTTCTGCCGCCGGGTGAAGAAATACATCGGCGCCTACCTGGCTTTACTGGGCCGGATCGACGCCCTGATCTTCACCGCCGGCATCGGCCAGCACAGCCCCGAAGTCCGCGCCCGCTGTCTCGAAGGGCTGGAAGGGCTGGGGCTCACCCTCGACCCGCAGCGCAACCGCCAGGCCGACGGCCACACCCTTGCCCCGATCCACCATCCGGAGGCGAAAACCGCCATTCTCGTCGTTCCCACCGACGAGGCCTGGCAGATCGCCCATGACATGCAGACGCTTTTGAACCTTCGGGAGAATGACCATGACCACGCTTAGCGATGCCGAACTGGAAACCCTGCTGCGCTACTGGCGCGCGGCCAATTATCTGGCGGTCGGCCAGATCTATCTGCGCGACAACCCCTTGCTGCGCGAACCGCTGCGCCCCGAGCACGTCAAGCCCCGCCTCCTGGGGCACTGGGGCACCTGTCCGGGCCTCAATCTGATCTACGCCCACCTCAACCGGCTCATCCGCCAGCGCGATCTGGACGTGCTGTTCATCTGCGGTCCCGGCCACGGGGCGCCGGCGGTGCTGGCCAATCTGTTTCTGGAAGGCACCTACAGCGAGTTCTATCCCCACATCACCGGGGACGAGGAGGGCCTGCGCAAATTCTTCCGCCAGTTCTCCTTCCCCGGCGGCGTTCCCAGCCACTGCGCGCCACAGACGCCCGGCTCCATCCACGAGGGCGGTGAACTGGGCTACAGCCTGGCCCATGCCTTCGGCGCCGCCTTCGACCATCCCGAGCTGCTGGTGTGCTGCGTGGTGGGCGACGGCGAGGCGGAGACCGGGCCGCTGGCGACCGCCTGGCACGGCAACAAATTCCTCAACCCGGCCAGTGACGGGGCGGTGCTGCCCATTCTTCACCTCAACGGCTACAAGATCGCCAATCCGACGGTCCTCGCACGTATCGACGAGGAAGAACTGACCGCCCTGCTGACGGGCTGCGGCTGGCATCCCCTGTACGTCTCCGGCGACGATCCGGCCCAGGTCCATCGCGATTTCGCAGCCGCCTTGGCCCAGGCCGCCGACGCGATCGCCGCCATCCAGCGGCAGGCCCGAAACCAGCCCGGCCGGATCGAACGCCGGCGCTGGCCCATGCTGGTGCTGCGCACCCCCAAGGGCTGGACCGGCCCCAAGACCGTGGATGACAAACCGGTCGAAGGCACCTGGCGCTCCCACCAGGTACCCCTCAGCGACCTGCACCAACATCCGGAACGGATCGCCCAGCTGGAAGCCTGGCTGCAAAGCTACCGCCCCGAGGAACTGTTCGATGAATCCGGCCGGCCACTGCCGGAGCTGCGCGCTCAGGCGCCCGAGGGGAACAAGCGCATGGGCGCCTGCCCCTATGCCAACGGCGGCCTGCTGATCCGCGACCTGCGCCTGCCGGAATTCGACGACTACGCCGTCTCCGTTCCTTATCCCGGCGGCACCGATGCCGAGGCCACCCGCGCCCTGGGACGGTTTCTGCGCGATGTCATCCGTCTCAACGAGGATCTGCGCCATTTCCGCCTGATGGGGCCGGACGAGATCCGCTCCAACCGCCTCGATGCGGTGTTCGAGGCCAGCGACCGGGTCTGGCTCGGCCGCCTCCTGCCGACGGACGAGCATCTGGCGCCTGAAGGCCGGATCATGGAGATCCTCAGCGAACACACCTGCCAGGGCTGGCTTGAAGGGTACCTGCTGACGGGCCGCCACGGCCTGTTCACCTCCTACGAAGCCTTCATCCATATCGTCGATTCGATGTTCAACCAGCACGCCAAGTGGCTCAAGGAAGCCCGCGAGGTCCCCTGGCGCCGCCCGATCGCCTCCCTCAACTACCTGCTCACCTCCCACGTCTGGCGCCAGGACCACAACGGCTTCACCCACCAGGACCCCGGGTTCATCGATCTGGTGGTCAACAAGAAATCGGAACTTATCCAGGTCTATTTCCCGCCCGACGCCAACAGCCTGCTTTTCATTGCCGACCGCTGCCTGCGCAGCCGCGACTGCATCAACGTCATCATCGTCGGCAAGCAGCCCGAACCCCAATGGCTCGACATGGATGCCGCCATCAGGCATTGCACCGCCGGCATCGGCATCTGGGAATGGGCCAGCAACGATCAGGACGGGGAAACCGACGTGGTGATGGCCTGCTGCGGTGACGTCCCCACCCTGGAGACCCTGGCGGCCGTCGATCTGATCCGCACCCACCTGCCGGAAGTGAAGGTGCGGGTCGTCAACGTGGTCGATCTCATGACCCTGCAGCCGCCCGAGGAACATCCCCACGGCCTGCCGGACAAGGCGTTCGACACCCTGTTCACCACCGACCGGCCCATCGTCTTCGCCTATCACGGCTATCCCTGGCTGATCCACCGGCTGGCCTACCGCCGCACCAATCACAAAAACCTCCATGTGCGCGGTTACAAGGAGGAAGGCACCACCACCACGCCCTTCGACATGGTGGTGCGCAACGACATAGACCGGTTCCACCTGGTGATGGACGTGATCGACCGCTTACCTCAACTGGGCGCCCGTGGAGCACACATCCGTCAGTTGATGCGCGACCGGATCATCGACCACAAACGCTATATCGTCGAACACGGCCATGACATGCCGGAAATCCGCAACTGGCGCTGGCCTCGTGAAACCTGATACCTAGGAGGATTTTGCCATGAAAGCTGTTCATGTCTTTTTCAGCCTGCTGGGTCTGCTGTCCCTGCTGGCAGGCTGCGCCAGCCTGCCGCCGGAACTTCAGGGGCAGGCCGCCCCCCTGTCGCTGGCCCAGGTCCAGGCCGAACCGGAGAAATACCGGGGTCGGACGGTGCGCTGGGGCGGCACCATCCTCAAGGTGGAAAACGCTGCCGAGGCCACCCGGATTCAGATCCTCGCCCGCCCCCTCGACCGCTCGGGACGTCCCCAGAAAGACGGCGAGCCCCTGGGCCGCTTCATGGCCACGACCCCGGCCTTCCTGGACCCGGCCATCTACCTGCCGGGGCGGGAACTGACCGTCCTCGGCACGGTGGCCGACAGCACGGAGATCAGCGTGGGCGAGCGCAAGCTCCGCATCCCCCTGATCGCCGCCAAAAGCTGGCACCTTTGGCCCCGGCGGGAGAAGAAATCCCCGCCGCCGGTCTATCCCACCTGGTATTGGTGGTATGACTTCTGGTGGTGGTACTACCCCTGGGGTCCCTGTTGCTGGTAACGCGTTTCAGACCAGCAGCTCGGGCTGCTGGTCGGCCGGCATCCGCGCCAGCTCCTCCGGCGTCAGGCGGGCGTAGATCTCGACCAGATTGCCGCCGGGGTCCTTGAGCCACAATTCGTGCAGCGGGGTGCCGCGCCAGGTGGTGCGCGGCGGCTTGTGGACCGGGAAGCCGGCGGCCACGGCGCGGCGGTAGGCGTCGATCACCGCCGCCTTGTCGGCCAGCTCGACCCCCAGGTGATAGAGGGTGTCGTGGTGCAGCGCCAGGCCGTCATCGACGAGGATGACGAAATTGGTCTTGAGCCGGTCGTTGACGAAGATCACGTAGCGGTGGGTCCATTCCTTGGGCTCGACCCCGAGCAGCCAGCTGTAGAAACGGGCCGCCTGGGCGATGTCCGGCACCCGGATGCTGGCGTGGAATTCCCTGGGATCGAGGGGCGGCGGCAGATCGCGCAGGGCGGCGAGCACTTCGATGCGCTGGGCGATGGCGTCGCGGGTCTGGCGGAAGATGGCCAGCCGCTCTGCCTCGCTCAGATTTTCTTCCTTGCGGTCCGGATCCGGCATCGCCCAGTTGAGACGCCGGGCCCGGGCCGCCACCACCGGACAGGATTCCTCGGCGCACAGGGTCACGATCAGGTCGATCCGGTCCAGGTCGATTTCGTCGATGGCCTTGCTGCGCAGCCGGGCGGTGTCGATGCCGATCTCCTCCAGCACCTTGATCGCGTAAGGGTTGACCCGGCCGCTGGGCTGGCTCCCGGCGGAACAGACCCGGACCTGGTCGCCGAAACGAAGCCGCGCCAGGGCTTCGGCCAGCTGGCTGCGGGCGGAGTTGGCGACGCACAGGAACAGAACGCTGTCGAACTGCATGGAGAACTTTTCTCGTCTCAGATTCTCGAACATGATTCAGCTCCCTGCAGCTTGCGGGACCTCGGAGGAAAACCAGTGCCGGGTCCGGTTGCAGAAGGCCACCACCGACAGCATCACCGGCACTTCCACCAGCACCCCGACCACGGTCGCCAGCGCCGCCCCGGACTCCGGCCCGTACAGGGTGATGGCGGTGGCCGCCGCCAGCTCGAAGAAATTGCTGGCGCCGATGAGGGCCCCCGGCGCGGCCACGCTGAAGGGCACCTTGAACAGCCGCATCAGGCCGTATGCCAGCGAGGCGTTGAAATAGACCTGCAGCAGAATCGGCAGGGCGATCAGGGCGATGTGCAGCGGCTTGGCGAGGATGTTGTCGGCCTGGAAGGCGAAGATGAACACCAGGGTGGTCAGCAGGGCGATGATGGCGACCGGATGGAAGGCTTTCAAGTAGTAGTTTTCGAACCACACGATTCCCTTCCAGCGGATCAGCACTACCCGGCTGAGACTGGCCAGCGCCAGCGGAATCACGATGAAGACGATGACGCTGTAGAGCAGCACCTGGAACGGCACTTCCAGACCGCTGGCCCCCGCCACCAGCAAGCGGACGATGGGGGCGAACAGGATCAGCATCAGCAGATCGTTGAGGGCCACCTGCACCAGGGTGTAGGCGGGATCGCCGTCGGTGAGATAGGACCACACGAACACCATGGCGGTACAGGGGGCAGCCGCCAGGATGATGCAGCCGGCGATGTACTGGTCGGCCTGTGCCGGGCCGATCCAGGGCACCAGCAGGTGGCGGAAGAACAGCCAGGCGAAGAAGGCCATGGAAAAAGGCTTGACCACCCAGTTGACGAACAGGGTGATCAGAATCCCTTTGGGACGCCGGCGCACCCCCAGGATGCTGGAAAAATCGATCTTCAGCATCATCGGATAGATCATCAGCCAGATCAGCACCGCGATGGGGATGTTGATCTGGCTGTGGTCGAACTCCATGGCCCGCAGCCGTCCGGTCAGTTCCGGGAAACTACGGCCCAGAACCACACCGGCCGCCATGCACAGCCCCACCCAGACGGACAGGTAGCGTTCGAAGAAGCTGAGGCGTTTTTTGGCCACCGGAGGATTCACTGTCGTCGCCATCGTCTGTTCCTCACGAATTTGCAAAATGGTGTATTTTGGCGGCGACAGTTTATCAAACGATGACAACTTCCCAAGCAGAAACCAGAGCGGCATCGGTTGATGGTCAAATGCTTTTGGGAGTGGCATTATGGCGATGTCAGGCAAAAAAAGGTGATCCCATGACCGACAACCCCATGAAGGACAAGATGGCGCAGATGCACGAGGCGATGGCCTATCTGCGCAGGAAGTATCCCACCGAAACCGGCGCGTTCTCCTACTTCTTCAAAAAGACCGAATCGGGACCGGCGCTGTCGATCCGCGAGAAAGAACTCATCAACGTCGCCCTGGCGGTGGCGAGCCAGTGCGAGTGGTGCATCGGTTCCCACGTCAGGAGCGCCGCCCACGCGGGCGCCACCCGCGACGAGATCGTCGAGGCCGGCTTCATGGCGGTCATCATGCACGGCGGCCCGGCGCTGATGTACATGACCCCGCTGGTGCAGGCCCTGGACCTGTACCTGCCGGAAGAAGAGAAGGAGGACTGACATGGACCGGGATCAGGCCCTCGCCTTCCTCCACGACATGCTGCTGGGGCGACGGTTCGAGGAGCGCTGCGCGGAAGAATATATGAAGGGCAACATTGCCGGCTTCCTCCATCTGTATCCCGGCGAGGAAGCGGTGGCGGTGGGGGTGATCCACGCCTGTGAGACCAGCGACTACATCGTCAGCACCTACCGCGAGCACGTCCACGCCCTGGTGCGGGGGGTGCCCGCCGGCGAGGTGATGGCGGAGCTGTTCGGCAAGCGCTGCGGCTGCAGCCGCGGCATGGGTGGCTCCATGCATCTGTTCGATCCGCAACGCCGTTTCATGGGCGGCTACGCCATCGTCGGGGAGACCTATCCGGTGGCCATCGGCCTGGGCTACGGCATCGCCATGAAGGATCTGCCCGAGGCGGTGATCTGCTTCTTCGGCGACGGCGCCGTCAATCAGGGCACCTTCCACGAATCCCTCAACATGGCGGCCCTGTGGAAGCTGCCGGTGCTGTTCGTGTGCGAGAACAACCAGTACGCCATCGGCACCGAGATCCACCGCCATTCGGCGGTGCCGGAGGTGTACAAGCGCGCCGCCGCCTACCGCATCCCCGCCGAGCGGGTGGACGGCATGGATGTGCTCAAGGTGTATCGGGCCACCGAGCACGCCCTCCAGCAGATCCGCGCCGGCAGTGGCCCCCAGCTGCTCGAGTGCCTCACCTACCGCTTCCGCGGCCACTCCATGGCCGACCCGGGCCACTACCGCCCGCCGGTGGAGGTCAAGGCCCACCAGCAGACCGATCCTCTGGAACTGGCGCTGCGGGAACTGTCCCTGGTCTATCCGACCCCGGAGCAGATCGCCGCCGGTCCCGACGCGCTGCTGAAACTGCGCCAGTACTGCTTCGACCAGGGCCACCTCCACGAGGAGGGCTTCAAGGAGCTGGAACAGCAGGTCCAGGACGAGGTGGAGGCGGCGGTGCAGTTCGCCCTGGAATCGCCGCAGCCAACCCTGGACGATGCCTGGCAGGCCCTGTACTGCAACCGCGGTGACGAAATTCTGATCTAGGAGGCAGCGATGGCCGAAGAAGTGCTCATCTGGCAGGCCCTCAACCGCGCCCTCGACGAAGTGATGGCGGCGGACGAGGATGTCTTCATCCTCGGTGAGGACGTGGGACTCTACGGCGGCAGCTATCGGGTCACCGAGGGGCTGTACGCCAAGTACGGCGAATGGCGGGTACGCGACACCCCCATCTCCGAGGACAGCTTCACCGGCCTGGGGGTCGGGGCGGCGCTGATGGGGCTGCGCCCGGTAGTGGAGATCATGACCATCAACTTCGCCCTCCTGGCCCTGGACGCCATCATCAACATGGCGGCCAAGGTTCCGTTCATGGCCGGCGGACGCCTGCCCATGGGCCTGACCATCCGCACCCCCGGCGGGGTCGCCAAACAGCTGGCGGCCCAGCATTCCCAGCGTCTGGAACACACCCTGATGAACGTGCCGGGACTGCGCATCGTCGTCCCCGCCACTCCCCAGGACGCCTACTGGCAGCTCAAGCAGGCGGTCCTCAGCGACGAACCGGTGATCGTCCTCGAACACGAACTGCTCTACTTCCACAAGGGCCCGCTGGACCCGGCCATACCGCCGCCCCCGCCCCACCGCGCCGTGGTGCGCCGGCCGGGACGCGATCTCACCCTCATCGCCTATTCCAAGATGGCGGTGCTGGCCGGGCAGGCGGCCGAACGGCTGGCCGCACAGGGGATCGAGGCCGAGGTCATCGACCTGCGCAGCCTGTCGCCCATCGACTGGCAGACCTGCGCCGATTCGGTGGCCCGCACCCACCGGGTGCTGATCGTCGAGGAGGACTGCCGCTTCGCCGGCGCCGGGGCCGAGATCGCCGCCGGCCTGACCGAACGCTGTTTCACCCGGCTCGAAGCCGCCCCCATGCGCCTGGCCGGCCTCGACATGCCGACCCCCTACAACGGCACCCTTGAGGCCCAGACCATTCCCCAGGTGGACGACATCGTCGCCGCCGCCCACCGACTCGTGAAGGAGGGATCATGAAACAACCGATCATCATGCCGGTGCTGTCGGACACCATGGAAGTGGGCCGCCTGGTGCGCTGGCTCAAAAAACCCGGGGACCCGGTCAAGAAAGGCGAAGTGATCGCCGAGGTGGAATCGGACAAGGCGGTGATGGAGCTGGAGGCCTTCAGCGATGGCTGGATCGCCGGCCCCCTGGCCCCGGAGGGCAGCGAGATCGCCGTCAAGCAGGTGATCGGCTGGATCGCCGACAATCCGGAGGAGGCCAAAGGCGAGGCCGCCCCCGCCGAAACGCCCCCAGGTGCGGCAGCAGCTGAACCGGCACCGCCGCCCCCTCCCAAGGAGGCCCCCAAACCGCCCCCCGCACCTGCGGAAGCTCCTTCACCACCACCATCCCCGCAAGCCACCGCCCCCTCACCGGGCGGCACCGTCAGCCCGGTGGTCGCCGCCGCCCTGGAACCCCGCCGGCCGGCCGCCGGCGGCATCACCCCGCTGGCGCGGGAACTGGCGGCGGAACTGGGCCTCGACCCGGACACCCTGCCTGCAGGCGCGGACGGCGTCGTCCGCGCCGGCCAGGTCCTGGCCGCGGCCCTCGCCGCCCCGGCGCCGGATCTGAGCCACAGCCCGCCGCACCAGGTCGAACTGCCGTCGGCGCTGCGCTGGAAAGTGGCCCTCAACATGCAGCGGACCACCGACACCCCGATGTTCCGGGTCACCACCACCGCCGACCTCCGCCCCCTGCGGGATTTCGCCCACGCGCGCGAATGGTCCCTGACCCTGCTGCTGGCCCGGGCCTGCGCCCTGGCGCTGACGGCCCATCCGCTGTTCAACCAGGCCTGGACACCCAAGGGCCTGGCGCGCTTCGAACGCATCGACATCGGCATCGCCCTGGACCTCGGCGATGGTCTGGTCTCGCCGGTACTGCGGGACGTGGCCGGGCGGCCGCTGGAGGAACTGGCCGAGGACTGGCGCATCCTCAAGGACAAGACCCGGCGCCGGCGGCTGCGGCCGGAAGATTACGAGGGAGCGACCTTCTACCTCTCCAATCTGGGCACCTTTCCCGGGGTGCGCCAGTTCGACGCCATCGTGCCGTTGGGGTCCAGCGCCATCCTCGCGGTGGCGGCCGCCGACGTCGAAGGCCGCACCGCCCTGACCCTAAGCTGCGACCACCGGGTGGTCTTCGGCGCCGATGCCGCCCGTTTCCTCGACACCCTGGTCACCCGCCTGGAACAGCCTGAAACCCTGGTCAAACTGTGAACCGTAGCGAACGCAACCCCCGACTAGCGGGGCGCATCGTAGCGCCGGGGCCGTCCCTGCGGCGACAGCACGATCTGCCACAACTGTAGATAGCGGGCCCGGAAGGCACCGGCGAAGCTGAGAAGATAGAAGCGCCACATGCGGTAGAAGCGGTCGCCGTAACGGGAACGCAGCTCGGGCCAGGCGCGCTCGAAGTTGGCGTACCAGGCCATCAGGGTGCGGTCGTAGTCGGGACCGAAATTCTGCCAGTCCTCCACGATCAGCCGTCCTTCGAAGGCAGCACCGAGCTGGCGGATCGACGGCAGCATGGAGTTGGGGAAGATGTAGCGGGTCACCCAGGGATTGCCGTGGGTTTCGGTGAAATTGCCGCCGATGGTATGCAGCACGAACAGGCCGTCAGGGGGCAGGCAACGGCGCACCACTTCCCTGTAGGTCGCGTAATTCTTGTAGCCCACATGCTCAAACATGCCGATGGAGAACCCGGCGTCGAAACGCCCCGGATTTCCCGGTAATCCTTCAGTTCGATGGTCACCGGCAGATCCCGGCACAGATCTCGGGCATAGCGGGCCTGCTGCCGGGACACGGTCACCCCGTAAACCTCGACGCCGTAGCGTTCGGCCATGTAGCGGGCGGCCCCGCCCCAGCCGCAACCGATGTCGAGCACCCGCATCCCCGGCCGCAGATCCAGCTTGCGGCAGATCAGCTCAAGCTTGGCCTCCTGGGCGGCGTCCAGGGTGTCCGCCTCTTTCCAGTAACCGCAGCTGTAGATCAGCCGCCGGTCGAGCATGGCCTGATAGAGATCGTTGCCGATGTCGTAATGCCGCTCACCCACGTGGAAGGCCCGCCGCCCGTCCTGCAGATTGGGGAGTTTGGCCTGCAGGAAAGCGACCACGTCGCGCCAGGAGCGGACTTGCTGCAGCAGCCCGGCGCGCAGAATGCGGCAGACCATCTCGTCGAGGCGGTCACAGTCCCACCACCCCTCCATGTAACTTTCCCCCAGCCCTAGGGAGGTTTCCGCCAGCACCCGGCGGAAGAAACGCTCGTCGTGGACCTGGATGTCCCAGGGACGCTCGCCGTCGATATGAATATCGGCCTGCTCGAGCAAAGCGGTCACCCGTCGGCGGCTCAGGCTCGGCCCCATCGGGGGAATCTGCAGCGGTGACAACGTTTTCGACCCCATCGCACACCTCCTCCCGCACCTGCGGGCAATGTCAGTCGAATCAGTCCGAGGAATACTCCGCCACCGGCTCCGCCGGCACCGCTTCGGCAACACGCCGCAGCAGCGCCGACCCGGCCAGCATGGTGGCGATCACCATCAGCATGAAAGCGGCATAGACGTCGTCGCTCATCACCCCCAGGCTTTTGGCGGTGACGGCCACCACCAGGGCCATCTCCCCGCGAGGAACCAGCGACCAGCCCAGCAGCCAGCCTTCGGTGCCGCGGGCCACCAGCCAGGCACCGGCCAGCTTGGCACCGATGGCGGCTATCGCCAGCAACACGCCCATGGCCAGCACCTGCAGGGAAAAGAAATCGATCAGATTGATCTGCATCCCCAGCAGGACGAAGAACACCGGTGCGAACACCTGGGTCAGCGGCTGCATCAGATCGCGGGTGGACACCTTGCCGCCACAGCGCTTCTCGATGTCCAGGGCGTTGAGCAGCAGCGCCGCGCCGAAGATGCCGATCAGGCTGGAAAGGCTCAGCAGGTCGGCGATCCAGGCCAGCAGGAAGGCCAGCCCCAACGGCAGCAGGAGCAGGGCCTGATATTGCTCCATCTCCGCCAGCCACGGCAGCTCCCATCTTGGGGCCAGGCGGCACAGATACAAAATGGCGGCCAGGTAGGCCACCACCCCGAACACCTGCCCCCAGGCGCCCGCCAGCCCCTGCCCGCCCTGGACCAGGGTGACCGCAGTGGACACCAGCAGCACCGCCAGCACATCCGCCACCAGAATCGCCCCGGTCGCCAGGGCCACCACGCTTCCGTGGCGGGCCTTGAAGCCTTCTAGCAAAGGCAGGGCGATGCTGGCGCTGGTGGGCACCAGCCCGCTGGCCAGCAGCAGCCGGGTGCTGAAATCGGCTCCCGGCAGCAACCAGTCGAGCACCACCAGTCCCAGCCCCAGGGCGGCGACCGCACCGGCAGCGGCGACCATCAGCGCCCGCATCCCGGCGCCCAGCAGTTCCTCGATGCGCATTCCCAACGCCACCCGGAACCACAGGAACAGGATTCCCAGATTGGAAAAATGCCACAGGGCACTGCCCATGAGGAGGAAGCCCGGGCCCTCGTCGCCGACCAGGATGTCGATCAGGCGGGCGCCCGTCCCTCCCGGTGCCAGCTCCTCCGGGGTGAAAATGCGGCCGGCGGCATCCACCACCGAAGCCCCGCTGATCCACACTTCGCGGAACAGCAGACTGGCGTCGCCCAGATGCATGATGAGGAAGAACAGCGGCGACAGCTCGCTCCAGTAAAGGAAGTTGCCGATGACCATCCCCACCAGCAGCTCGCCGAGAATCACCGGCAGCTGCAGGCGCCGGGCCAGCAGATGACCGGCCACCACGGCGGCGATGATCAGCCCCAGCTCGATCAGGATGTAAGCGAAAGGATCCAGTTCCATCAGGGTCCTGGGGGCGGCCGAGGCCGCCGGGGCCACGGCCAGCAGCGGCAAAAGCGTCAGCTTGCGCATCGGTGTTCTCCTCCTCAAATACTTTGTCTGTCCAGTATCCCGATTTCTCCCGGGGAAATCGAGTGATCACGCGCCGAATCGAAGTTATCATGTTGCCTTCATCCTCCTGAGGGAAGCGACTGTCGTGCGCACCGCCTTCATTTTCGCCAGCCTTGGGCTGCTGGCCGCTGCCGGCTGGGTGGCGGCTTACGATCTGGACGACCGCTGGCTGCTGGCCCCGGTGACGGCGCTGATCCTGCTGGGGCTCTATGACGTGCTCCAGACCCGCCACGCCATCTGGCGCAACTATCCGGTCGTCGGCCACCTGCGCTGGGTCATGGAATCGCTGCGCCCCTACGTGCAGCAATACTTCATCGAATCGGACACCAGCGGCATGCCCATCAACCGCATGTTCCGCAGCATCGTCTATCAGCGCGCCAAGAACGCCCGCGACACCCTCCCCTACGGCACCCGGGTGGATACTTACCGCGACGGCTACGAATGGATGGCCCATTCCCTGGGGGCCATCGAGGTCACCGAGGTGGATCCGGACCTGCGGGTGATGATCGGCGGCCCCCAGTGCCGTCATCCCTACCGGGCCAGCATCTTCAACATCTCCGCCCTCAGCTTCGGGGCCCTGAGCCCCAACGCCATCCGCGCCCTCAACGCCGGCGCCCGGCTGCGGGGATTCGCCCACAACACCGGCGAGGGCGGCATCAGCCCCTATCACCTGGAAGGAGGGGGCGATTTGGTGTGGCAGATCGGCACCGGCTACTTCGGCTGCCGTGACCGCCACGGTTGTTTCGATCCGGCCCGTTTCCGCGACCGGGCGGCCCTGCCGGCGGTGAAGATGATCGAACTGAAGCTGTCCCAGGGCGCCAAGCCGGGCCACGGCGGCATCCTCCCGGCGGCCAAGAACACTCCCGAGGTGGCCCGCATCCGCGGGGTGCCGCCGGGCATCGAGATCGTCTCCCCCGCCACCCACCGCACGTTCACCAGCCCGATCGGACTGCTCGAATTCATCGCCCGGCTGCGGGAGCTGGCCGACGGCAAGCCGGTGGGTTTCAAGCTGGCAGTCGGCGAGCCTCACGAATTCGTCGCCATCTGCAAGGCGATGGTGAAAACCGGCATCTACCCGGATTTCATCACCGTCGACGGCGGCGAGGGCGGCAGCGGCGCGGCCCCCCTGGAATACAGCAATTCGGTGGGGATGCCCCTGCGTGAAGCGCTGGCCCTGGTGGTCGACTGCCTGGTGGGCTACGGCCTCAAGCCCCACATCCGGGTCATCGCCTCCGGCAAGATCCTGTCCGCCTTCCACCTGGTGAAGAACCTGGCCCTGGGGGCAGACGCCTGCAACAGCGCCCGGGGCATGATGCTGGCCCTGGGGTGCGTCCATTCCCTCAGCTGCAACACCAACCGCTGCCCCACCGGGGTGGCGACCCAGAATCCCGCCCTCTACCGCGGCCTGGTGGTGCGCGACAAGGCCCGCCGGGTGGCCAACTACCACGCCAAAACCCTGCACGCCGTGGCCGATCTTCTGACCTCCGCCGGCCTGCGCCATCCTTGCGGGCTGCAGCGCCATCACATCTACCGCCGCATCGACCAGGCCCGCGTCCGCCGCTACGACGAGATCTTCCCACCACTGGAGGCAGGCTGCCTGCGGCAAGGATACGTCCCCCCCCGGCTGGCCGAGGCGGTGGCCAGGGCCCGGGCTGACAGTTTCCTGCCGGCTTGATCGCCGAGTGGCTGCGCTGACGATGTGCTATCATTGAGGGCGTTCCCATCACCGGATCGCCCTCATGGCCGACGCTGTCTATCCGCCTGCCTGTTTCCCCCATCTTCCCGAAGCCTTACGCGAACTCATCCCCCTGGCGCTGGATCTGCGCTGGTCCTGGAGCCATGTCAGCGACGTGCTGTGGGAAACCCTGGATCCCGAAGCCTGGCGCCTGACCGGCAATCCCTGGCTGATCCTGCAGAACGCCTCCCCGGCCAAACTGGAAGCGTTGGCCCAAGACCCGGATTTTTGCCGCCGGCTGGAAGAAATCGCCGCCGAGCGCCGGCGATATCTGGAACGGCCCACCTGGTTTCAGGAAGTCGGCGGAAAGGCGCCCCTGCGGCACATCGCCTATTTCTGCATGGAATTCGGCCTCACCGAAGCCCTGCCGCTCTACTCCGGCGGGCTCGGCATCCTGGCCGGGGATTACCTGAAAAACTGCAGTGACCTGGGGCTGCCGGTGATCGGCATCGGCCTGCTGTACCAGGAAGGTTACTTCCGCCAGATCCTCGACGAGGAAGGCAACCAGGTCGCCGTCTATCCCAACAACAATCCCTGGGAACTGCCGGTCATGCCGGTCCGCACCGATGACGGCCAGATCCTGCGGATGCACTATCGGTTCAACGGCTTCAACCTGTGGGTGCGGGTATGGCAGGCCCGGATCGGCCGCACTCGCCTCTATCTGCTCGACCTCAACGATCCCGCCAATCCCCCCTCCGACCGCTGCATCACCGACCGCCTCTACGGCGGCGGCACCGAACAGCGGCTACAGCAGGAAATCCTCCTCGGCATCGTCGGCTGGCAGCTGCTGGAACGGCTGGGGCTGGAAGCGACGCTCTGCCACCTCAACGAAGGCCACGCCGCCTTTGCGGTCCTGGAGCGGGCCCGCAGTTACATGCGCCGCCACCGGGTGGATTTCGAGCTGGCCCTGACCGTCACCCGCGCCGGCAATCTGTTCACCACCCACACCCCGGTGGCCGCCGGGTTCGACCGGTTTCCCCCGGCGCTGATCCGCCGTTATTTCAGTTATTACTGCGACACTCTGGGCATCCCGGTGGCGCAGTTGCTGGCTCTCGGCAGAAGCGATCCTGCCGACGACAGCGAACCTTTCAATATGGCCTGGCTCGCCATTCGCGGCAGCGGCGCGGTCAACGGTGTCAGTCGCCTGCACGGGGCGGTCAGCCGCCGCATCTTCTCCCCCCTGTTCCCCCGCTGGCCGCTGGCGGAAGTGCCGGTGGGCCATGTCACCAACGGGGTGCACACCCCGTCGTGGGATTCGCCCGAATCCGACCGCCTCTGGACCGACACCTGCGGCGAGGAACGCTGGGTCTGCGATCCCTGCCAGACCCGCGAGCTGATCCGCAAGGTGGACGCGGAGCCCTTATGGGAGTGCCGCACCCGCAACCGCCGCCGGCTGGTGCAGTTCGTCCGTGATCTCAGAGCCCAACGGCCGGCCTCCTTCAACTATCTGCCGGCCGACACCCCCCTGCTCGATCCCAACATTCTCACCCTGGGCTTCGCCCGCCGCTTCACCTGCTACAAGCGCCCCAACCTCCTGCTCACCGATCCCGCCCGGCTGCTGCGCCTGTTCGCCCATCCCCACTACCCTGTGCAGCTGGTGCTGGCGGGCAAGGCCCACCCGCAGGACTGGGAAGGCCAGGCGATGCTGCGGGACTGGATCCAGTTCATCCGCAGCCACCCGGAAATCGCCGGCCGGGTCGTGTTCCTGCCCGACTACGACATGCAGATGGCGGAACAGATCGTCGAAGGCGTGGACGCCTGGATCAACACCCCCAGGCGTCCGTGGGAGGCGTGCGGCACCTCCGGAATGAAGGTGCTGGTCAACGGCGGTCTCAACATTTCCGAACTGGACGGCTGGTGGGCGGAGGCCTACGACCCGGCGGTGGGCTGGGCCATCGGCGACGGCCGGGAACACGATGCCGATCCCGCCTGGGACCGCTTCGAGGCCGAGCAGCTGTATCAGATTCTCGAGACCGAGGTCGCCCCCGCCTTCTATCAGCGTGATTCCCGCGGCATCCCCACCCGCTGGCTGGCGAAGATGCGCGAAAGCATGGCACGGCTGACTCCGCACTTCTCCGCCAACCGCATGGTGCGCCAGTACACCGAACAGTACTATCTGCCCCTGGCCCAGGATTATGCCCGGCGCCACCGCGACGACCAGGCCGTCGCCCGCGACCTGATCGCCTGGCGGCATCGGCTGGAAAGTCAGTGGCACACCCTCCACTTCGGCGAGCTGGAAGTGAAGCGGGAAGGGGACGTCTACCGCTTCCAGGTCCAGGTCTATCTGGGCTCGCTGGCGCCGGAAGCGGTGCAGGTGGAAATCTATGCCGATCCTGAGGAACCGGGCGAGGCCCCCTGGCGCTTTCCCATGACGCCGGGGCATCCGCTGCTGGGATCGGTGGGCGGCTTCCTGTACCAGGGGGAGGCACCGGCCCTGCGGCCACAGGAACACTACACCGTGCGCATCGTCCCCCGCCACACCGAGGCGAAGATCCCCCTGGAGGTGACGCCGATCCTGTGGCAGCGCTGACCGGCGTCAGCGGCTTCTCACCTCATGGCTCTTGGCCAGGTGGCACAGCTCGATGATGTCGTCGAGCCGGGCTTCGGCCAGGGCGATTGCGGTGTCGGCGGCGCCGTAGTACATCTTCAGCCGGTCGTCCTCGACGATCACCCCGCAGGGGAACACCACGTTGGGCACGTCACCGACGCGCTCGTACAGCTCCTCCGGGCCGAAGATGAAATTGGGGGTGTAACCGATCACGTTCTCGGGGTTGCGGCGCTCCAGCAGCATCGCCCCGACCCGGTAGATGCGTCCGCTGGGGGTTTCGCGCACGCCGTGATAGAGCACCAGCCAGCCGGCCTCGGTACCGATCGGCGGGGTCGAGGCGCCGAGCTTTGAATTGCCCCAGCCCGGCTGCGGCGCCAGCAGCGCCTTGGCCTCGCCCCAGTAGACCAGATTCTGGGAATACTGCACCCAGATGGCCCCGACCCCGCCGGCGAAACCGCCGGGGCGGTCCAGCATCACGTAACGGCCGTCGATCTTCTCCGGAAACAGCACCGCGTCCTTGTTGGGAACCTCGGTGACCAGGGCGATGCGCTCGAAGGTCTCGAAATCGCAGGTCCGTCCCAGCCCCACCCGCGGCCCGTGGGGGCCGTAGGCGGTATAGGTGATGTACCAGCAGCGGTCCTCGCGCACGTAGGTGATGCGCGGGTCCTCGATGCCATAGCGTTCGTAGATCTCGAAACGGGGGTCGGTGGAAGGGCTGATCCAGGGCTTCTTGTCCACCCGGAAGCGATAGCCGTCCGTGGATCGGGCCAGGGTCAGGTGACTGTGGCCGTTGAGGTCCTCGACCCGCAGCAGCAGCAGATACTGATCGCCGAACTTGCAGGCGGCGGCGTTGAACACGGTGTTGCACCAGTAGGGAACGTCGTCTCGGGTCAGAATCGGGTTGCCTTCGTAACGCTTGAACGGATGCAGCTTTTCCATCTCGTCCTCCTCAATCCACCACGGTGATCTGGGAACCGATGTCGGGATGGGTCATCAGGCCTTCGTACAGCTCCACGTGACGCCGGGCGATCAGCGGCCAGGCCGGCTTCTCCCGCACGAAGCGGCGCGCCGCCTCGCCCATCGACCGGGCCTTGGCCTCGTCGCCGAGCAGTTCGGCGATGGCCTCGGCGTAACGGTCGTCGGAGGCGACAATCAGGCCGGCTCCGGACTGGCGGATCAGCTCCCGCATCGCCGGGGTGTCGCTGGTCACCACCGGCCGGCCGAACGCCAGACAATGGGCCAAGATGCCGCTCTGGGAAGTGATCCTGTAGGGCAGCACCACCACGTCGGCGGCGGAGAGGATGGTGTCGAAGGTTTCCTGACGCAACTGCCCCAGGATCACCCGGATATGGTCCCTGGCCGGTGAGCGGCGGATGTGCTCGAACAACTGGTTGCGGTATTCGGCGTATTCCTGGTTGCGGATCTTGCCCGCCAGCACCAGCAGGGCGTCCGGATAACGGCGCAGGATCTCCGGCAGCAGGTCGATGATGAGCTCGAAGTTCTTGCTGGGCCGGAAGTAACCGATCATGAGGATGACCTTGCGGTCGGCCGGCAGCCCCAGTTTCGCCTTCGCATCGGCGACCGGCTCCACCAGCCGCGCCCCGTGGGGGATCACCGTCACCTTGCGGCTGTACTGGGGCGGGTAGAGCCTTTCCAGGGTCCGGCGCTGATAGTCCTGGTGCACGATGACCTGCTCGGAATTGGCCAGGATGTTCTCGATCAGCACCCGGTGCCCCGGCTGCGGATTCTCGTACACCGTGTGCAGGGTGGTCACCACCGGCACGCCGATGAGGCGGAACTTGACGATCACCGGCAGGATGTTGACCCCGAAATGGGGGCCGTACAGCCCGAATTCGTGCTGCACGTGGACAATGTCGGGGGTGAAGCGCAACGCCACCTGATAGGCCTTGTCGTCCAGATCGTTCTCGTTGAAGGCGGGAAACACCTGCGGCCCGCTCGCCCCCAGGTGGCTGACCACGTAGACGTCGACCCCCTGCTCCCTCAGGGCGTCGATCAGATAGGCGGAATAGGTGGCGATGCCGCATTCGATCGGGGGATAGCTGGAGATGTAGCCGATTCGCATACGACCTCCTTCGGAAAGCGTATCTGTCCCATTATATCCATGGGGACCGCACAACGATTTGCAACCCCCGCGATTCAGGGCGTGCCATGCGAAAGCTGGCAGAATTCGAACCACAGCGGCAGGGTCAGCATCGCCAGCACCGTCGTCGTCGTGACCAGAACGGCGTAGAGGCGGCTGTCGAGGCCGAAACGGTCGCACAGTACCACGCCGAACAGCATGCTCGGCATCCCCGCCTCCAGCACCAGGGCCACTGCCTTTTCGCCCCCGAACCCCAGCGCGCGCACCAGGGCCGTGGCGATCAGCGGCACCAGCAGCAGCCGCAGGCCGACCACGCCGAGAACCAACGGCAACAGCTGCCGCCCCAGCCCTCGCCAGCGCAGCGCCAGTCCCAGGGACAACAGCATCAGCGGCGTCACGCCGCGGGCCAGCAGCTCGAGAAAGCCCAGCCACCAGGCCGGCCACTGCCAGCCGCTGAGGTTGACCCCGATGGCCACCGCCGCCGCCCACAGCGAAGGCACCCGCAGCAGCGTCGTCATGTGATTCCCGCCCCCCTGTCCGCCCAGGGATTGGGCCGCGAGCACGCCCACGGTCATAACCAGAGGCGTGAAGGCAAACAGATCCAACTGAATGACCAGTTGCCCTGCCCAGTCACCGAAGGTTTCCAGCAGGACCGGCAGTCCCAGAAAGGTGACGTTGGGAAAACTGACCGCCAGCCAGACCGCCCCCGCCTGCCGCCGTTCGGTTTTCCTCCCATACAGCCACAGCGCCCCCAGCAGCCCCCCCGTTCCCATGACCGCAAGGCCGAACAGGGAGATCCGCAGGCTCTCCCAGCCCAGGGGCGCCCTGCTCATGAGCTTGAGGATGAGCGCGGGCAGAAACAGATAATAGACGACTGCCGTCAGCACCTGCCGGGTCTGATCGCCATCCAGTCCCCCGGGCCGCAGCCGCCGCCAGGCCGCGCCACAGAGGATCAACAGGAACATCTGCCCCAGGACCGTCAGCATGGGTGTTTTTCCGGTATCATGAGCGCCTCTGTAAAGCCAACGACCGAAGGAACGATGCCCCGCAAACCGGTTCCCCCCCAAGACCGCCTCATCGTCGCTCTCGATCTGCCCGACCACGCCCAGGCCCGCGACCTGGTCGAACGCCTGGGCGAAACGGTCACATTCTATAAGATCGGCCTGGAACTGTTCATGGCCGGCGATTACTTTGCCCTGATCGACTGGCTCACCGCCCAGGGCAAGAAGGTGTTCGCCGATCTCAAGTTCTACGATATTCCCATGACCGTGGAACGCGCGGTACGGGCCTTAAGCTGCACACCGGTGACCTTCGCCACAGTTCACGGCGATCCTGCCATCATGGCCGCCGCTGCCCGCGGCAAAGGCGCAAAGCTCAAGATCCTGGCCGTAACCGTCTTGACCAGCCTGGACGAAGCTGCGCTCAAGGCAATGGGATATGCCTCGGACCTTGAAACCCTGGTGCGCCGGCGCGCCCGCCAGGCCGTGGACGCGGGACTCGACGGGGTGATCGCTTCCGGCCGGGAAGCGCAGCTGCTCCGCCGGGAATTGGGGAACGATCCTTTGATCGTCACCCCGGGCGTGCGCCCGCAGGGATCGCCGGCCGGCGACCAGAAGCGGGTCGTCACCGTGGAAGAGGCTTTCGCCAACGGCGCCGATTACATCGTCGTCGGCCGCCCCATCCGCGACGCCCACGATCCCAAAGCGGCCGCCGCCGCCATCCAGCGGCAGATCGCCGAACGGTTCCAGAATTAAAAAATGCCCGCCGGAAGGCGGGCCAAACCGAGAGGATGACCGGCCGGGATCAGAAGGTGTAGTTGAGGGTCACGTAGTAATTGCGCCCCGGATTGAACACCCGATTGCCGACGCCGATGCGGCTTTCGCGCACCCGGTTGATGCCGTTGACGTGGTCGGCATACTTGGTGTCGAAGACGTTGTCCACCCCGAAGGCCAGCTTCAGCCCCTGCACGTACTGGTAGGAAGGCTGGTACTGCAGCCGCAGGTTGACCACGCTCCAGTCGGAGGTCTTGCGTTCGTTGTTGTAGCGGGCCACCTTGTCCTGACGCAGGGCCCCCGCGTACTCTCCGGAGAAGGCAAAATCCCAGATGGAATAGGTCAGGCGCACCCGGCCGTTGAGGGGGGCGATGCGGTAGAGGTTGTCATCCTTGCCGCTGAGCTTCTCCCCGCGGGTGTAGGTCATCAGACCGTCCACCCGCCAGTGATCGCCGATGGCGAAGCCACCCTGCATGTCCACCCCGTAAAGCTGGGCATCGACGTTGGCCCAGCGCAGGGTACAGTCGGTCGTGTTGCCGCCGGGATTGTTGGGACAGCCGTTGGGGAGCATCATGTTGACGAACATGTTCCACTGCATCGGCGTCAGGCCGAGATCGGCGGGATTGACCGCCTGCCCCTGGATGTAGTCGTTGACGTAACGGTAGAACGCCCGCGGCTCGAAATAGACGTTCTGCAACACCCCGAGGGTGGGCAGATTCAGGTCGAAACCGGCCACCGCCTCGTAGGATTTTTCACTGTCGAGGCCGATGTTGCCCACATAGACCCGGCCGTCCGCCAGCCCGCCGGTGGACTCCAGCGGCAGCCAGGTGTAGCGCTGCTGGTAGATGGGGGCGTGGGTCTTGCGCGCCAGCCCCAGGGCCAGGTTGAGGTTGTCGTTGAGGCGGTAGTTGAAATCCAGGGCGATATCGACATCGTGCTGGTCCTGACGTCGGTCGGCGGCGTTGAAGCGGTCCCGCAGAATCGTCCCCGCCCGCATCATGGGATTCATCATGCCCATCCGCGCCGGGGTGCCGTCCACCTTGCCGGCGTCCATGTAAGTGTAGCGGTAGCGAACTCCGGCGTTGACCGTCAACCGTTCCAGCGGTTCGCCGCGCCACTCGGCATAGGCGCCGTAGCGGTTGCGGTTGACATCGTTGTAAAGGCGGACGAAAAAGGCGGCGTTGTTGGGATTGGTGACCTTGGAATTGTGGGTCGCCAGATCCCCGTCCACGCCCACCTCCAGCTCCCCGCCGGCGATGTCCGACCACACCAGCGCCGCCTTGTAGCCGGCGGCCACCACGTCGGTGTTGTTCTGGCGCCAGCGGGCCGGATCAGTCGGGGCGTTGCGCATGTGGTAGTTGGTCATTTCATGGTCGGCGTCCTGGAAGAACATCGCCGTCTTCAGCTTGACCGTATCGCTGAGCTGCCAGGCATAGTCGGCGTTGACGGTATCGGTGCGAATCCAGCGGATGTCCATGGGCAGCGAGGGGGTGCCGGCACTGCCGGTGAACTTGTGGTTATAGGCGGCCCCGAACTCGTGACCGTCACGCCGGAACCCGAAACCGGCCTGATAGGTCTGGCGGTCGTAGCTGGTGTACTTGAGGTTGCGGTTGTCCTTGTAGCGGTAGTTGTCCCCGTCCTCGTGGGAGGCGGAAAAGTGGAAACGGTAGTTCTGGTTGGCCACACCCGCCATGCCGCCGCCGTAAAGCCCGTTGTTGACCTGGCTCCAGCCGAAGGTGCCGAACAGCTGCGGCTTCCAGGTTTCCGAGTCGGTGAACTCGGCCCGGCGGCTTTCGGCGACCACCGCCCCGCCCATGGTTTCCAATCCCACCGAAACCGGCGTCACCCCCCGATAGACCTTGATGGAGCGGATCAGCGCCGAAGGGATGGCGCTCATGCGCGAGTCCATGGCATTGGGACCGGCGTTCTTCAGGGCCATGCCGTCGACGTTGACGGCGACCCGGTCGCCGTACAGGCCGCGGAACTGGGCGATGCCGGTCAGGGGACCGTTGCGGTTGACGTTGCCGCCGGGAACCCGCTTGAGCAGATCGGCGGCGTCCAGGGTGCCCACGGTGCCGGGCTGCAGCGCTGTCGTCCCCGGTTCCATGGTCCCCCCCTCCACCACCAGGGTGGGCAGCTCTTCATATTCGGCCAGGGCTGGCTGACACTGCAGGATCACGGCCGCCGCGATCGCCGAGAGAGAGAATTTCTTATCGTCGGTCGTTTTCATCAAGACTTTCTCCGCAAAATGACCCATCCAATTTAGGAAAATTTAGCAAACAAAATGCCATATGATATATCATCATGATTTGAAACAGCTTCCGGCCCGCAAGGCCGTCCCCAGGCCGTCACTAGAGTGTGTGATATGCCACATAGACTGCGGCATATCACACAATTCGGCCGCATCTCCCCATATCCCGTCGCAGTTGTGATATGTTTGCTCCATGGAATGGCTGCAGAACCTGAATCCCGTCTATGCGGTCGCCTTCCTCATGGGGCTGTTCAGCAGCCTGCATTGCCTGGGGATGTGCGGCTCCATCATCGGCACCTTGACCTTGAGCCTGAGCGGCAGAATCCGCGAGCGCAAACGCCGCATCACCCCCTTCGTACTCAGCTACAACCTGGGACGAATCACCAGCTATGCCACCGCCGGGCTCATCGCCGGCAGCCTGCACTACGTGCTCGACCTGCCTCTCGGCAACGGTCGCGGTTACCGCATCCTGCAGCTGGCCGCCGCAGGGGTGATGACCGGCGCCGGGCTCTACATCGCCGGCTGGTTTCCGCGCTTCGCCTACCTGGAACGGATCGGCGGCCGCCTGTGGCGGCGCATCGAGCCTTACGGACGCAGAATCCTGCCGGTCACCAATTTGTCCCAGGCCTTCCTGTTCGGCATGATCTGGGGCTGGCTGCCCTGCGGCCTGGTCTATACCGCCCTGGCACTGGCGGCGACGGCCGGCAGCCCCACCCGCGGCGCCCTGACCATGATCGCCTTCGGTGCAGGAACTTTGCCGGCAGTCATGGGGGTCGGTATAATGACCGGATGGATGGCCCGCCTGGCGCAGATGCGGCGCTTCCGTCACTTCGCCGGCATCGTCATGATTCTGCTGGCGCTGCTGGCGGCCTTCCCGGAACTGAATCCGTGGGTTATGCAACAAATAAAGAAAAACGGGGTGGACCTGATGGAAAAATTCAGCAACCTGATCGGCCAGGCACCCAATTTCGAGAGCCTGCTGCGCGCCGCCAAGATGGTGGCCGCCACCGACGTCACCGTACTGATCTCCGGAGAAACCGGCACCGGCAAGGAGGAGCTGGCCAACGCGATCCAGCAATCCAGCCCCCGGGCCGGCAGGCCGTTCATCACCATCAATTGTGCGGCGCTGCCGGAATCCTTGGCCGAATCGGAGCTGTTCGGCCACCGCAAGGGGGCGTTCACCGGCGCCACCACGAACCAGCAGGGCAAACTCCAGGCCGCCGACGGCGGCACCCTGTTCCTGGACGAAGTCGATTCCATGCCCATGCCGCTTCAGGCCAAGCTGCTGCGCTTCCTGGAAACCGGTGAGTGCCAGCCGGTCGGTTCGACGGAAACCGAACGGGTCGACGTCCGCATCATCGCCGCCACCAACGCCGACCTGGAAAGGAAGATCGACCGCGGCGAATTCCGCAAGGATCTTTATTACCGTCTCAACGTCGTGCCCTTGGAAATCCCGCCCTTGCGCGAGCGTCTGGAAGACATCCCCCTCTTGGCCCGGCATTTCCTCGAGAAAGCAGCCGCCACCCACGACCTACCGCCGGACAAGCTGGGCAAGAGCGCCCTGCGCGCCCTGACCGACTACGGCTGGCCCGGCAACGTCCGTGAGCTTCGCAACGTCTGCGAACGTCTGGCGATCCTGCTGCCGGGACAGACCATCGAAGCCACCAATCTGCCGACAGAGATCACCGCCGCCAGGGGAACCCTTGCGGCGGTGGACGGCATCCACCTGCCTGCGGACGGTCTTTCCCTGGAACAGGTGGAGATCGAGCTGATCCGCCAGGCCCTGGCCCGTACCCGCGGCAACCGCAGCCGTTCGGCCCGGTTGCTTGGAATCAGCCGCGACACTTTGCTGTACCGGATGCAAAAATACGGCATCAGCTGAAGACCGACGCGGCAGGCAAGCGGAAGGGCGGGAAAACCCGCCCTTCTTCATTTGAAGTTCAGAACCTGAGCTGGCCCTTGCGCGCCGCGATCCGATGTCGCAGGGCGTTGAGCTTGATGAAGCCTTCGGCGTCCTTCGGGTCGTAGGCGCCGGCATCGTCCTCGAAGGTGGCGATGGTGGGATCGAAGAGGCTGTTTTCCGACTTGCGCCCGACCACGGTGACGTTGCCCTTGTACAGCTTGAGCCTGACCACGCCGTTGACGCCAGCCTGGGAGGCGTCGATCATCTCCTGCAGCATCTTGCGCTCCGGGCTCCACCAGTAACCGTTGTAGATCAGCGTGGCGTAGCGGGGCATCAGCTCGTCCTTGAGATGGGCCACCTCCCGGTCCAGGGTGATCGACTCGATGGCCCGGTGGGCCTTGAGCAGGATCGTCCCGCCGGGGGTTTCGTAACAACCCCGCGACTTCATCCCCACATAGCGGTTTTCCACCAGATCGAGGCGGCCGACACCGTGCTCGGAACCGATACGGTTGAGCTGCTCCAGCAACCGGGCCGGAGACAAAGGCTGGCCGTCGATGGCGACGGCATCGCCGCGCTCGAAGGTCAATTCCAGATAGCGCGGCCGGTCCGGCGCCTTTTCCGGCGCCACCGTCCAGCGCCACATGTCTTCCTCCGGCTCGGCCCAGGGATCTTCGAGGATACCGCCCTCGTAGGAAATGTGCAGCAGGTTGGCGTCCATCGAATAAGGGGAAGCCTTGCCCCGTTTCATTTCCACCGGAATGCCGTGGGCCTCGGCATAGGCCAGCAGCTTCTCGCGGGAGTTGAGGTCCCATTCGCGCCAGGGGGCGATGATCTTGATGTCCGGCTTCAGCGCGTAGGCGCCCAGCTCGAAACGGACCTGGTCGTTGCCCTTGCCGGTGGCGCCGTGGGCAATGGCGTCGGCGCCGGTTTCTGCGGCGATTTCGATCAGGCGCTTGGCGATCAGGGGACGGGCGATGGAGGTGCCGAGCAGGTATTCCCCTTCGTAGGTGGTGTTGGCGCGGAACATGGGGAAGACGAAATCGCGCACGAACTCCTCGCGCAGATCGTCGATGTAGATCTCCTTCACTCCCAGCGCCTTGGCCTTCTCCCGGGCCGGTTCCAGCTCCTCGCCCTGGCCGATGTCGGCGGTGAAGGTCACCACCTCACAGCCGTAGGTTTCCTGCAACCACTTGAGGATGACCGAGGTGTCCAGACCGCCGGAATAAGCCAGCACGACTTTGTTGATGGACGTCGACATGGATTGCTTTGCTCCTGCTTGAGAAATCCTCACATTATACCGGAAACGACACGACCGCCCGAAGGCGGCCGTGATCATCACGCCGGGACGGTCAGGCCAGACGTTCGCGCAGGCGCTGATAGGTGTTGCGCAGTTCCTCGCCGAAGATCTTGAGCTTCTCGACCGTTTCCTCCGCCACTTCCTTGGTTTCGTCAAGAATTTCCTCGACTTTGGGGCGGAACTGTTCCCATTTCTTCTCGGCCTCTTCCCATTCCTCCTGAAGCTCCATCTTGGCCAGGTGCATCTTGACCTTCAGTTCGTCGCGCTCCTGTGCCAGTTTCTCAAGCAGTTCTTTCAGTTCCATCAGAGGCTCCTCTGGTTTTTGGTCGGATTCAAGGAAACATTGTGGGTATGATCCGAGGTAAAATCAAGGCAACGGCAAAAAGAATCCGGCGCGAGGCCGGATCAGAAATCCTCCAGATCGAACACGTCGCCGATCTGTTCGCGGAGGCGCTTCATCTCGAGATACTGCTCCACCCGCCGGCGCGCCGCCAGCTTTTTCTGGTCCTCGCGCCACTGGGAAAACAACGCCTCCACTTCCTGGTCGATGTCGTCGAAGTCATCGGTTTGCAACCGTTCGGACATCTCCATCGTCGTCACCTCCCTCAGCGGATCAACGGATTTCCGCCATCAGACACGCCAACAGGGCTTCGGCCTGACGGCGGTAGCTGTCACCAAAAAGGTTCAGATGCGGCGTTCCCCGACCACAGGTCCCCGTGCAACAGCGAGGGCACCACCCGGTGGCCGGAAAACAGGGCGTCCAGATTGACCAGCAAGCGCTCGCCGAGTTCCTGGATTTTCCCACCATATCCCTGCCTGGCCGCCAGCGCCAGCTGATAACCCAGACGGCGCTGGCGCCAGAACGCGATCCAGTCGTCGGCAAAACCGTTGGGCTGTGGCGTCGCGCCGATGAAGTTGTCGCAAGGCCAACCGTATCGCGGCTGCGGAACCCGGTGCAGCCGCGCCAGACATTCACCCAGGCGGGCATCGGCATCACCGTCTCTGCCGGTCAAAGGCAGCCATTCGAGTATCAGGAAGGCTTTTCCTTCCAGACACCCCCAATCGAGCACCGCCGGCACCCGCACCGCTTTGGTTGCGGCCAGGGCGCGCAGCCCTTCTGCCTCGGCGGCGAACATCGGCAGACGGGCGGCGGCGGCGGTCTTGACGAAATAACGCCGGCTTCCACCTGTCACCTGCCAGGCCTCGTGGATGCAGCCCCCCGTGACCGGTTCGCAGGAAGCAAGCCTGAAGCCGGGATCGATCCGGCGCACGATTTCACCAAAAAAAGTCCGGTTCATGGTTGCTTCATCCCCACGGGGAAATTAACATCGTTCCCCATGAACGCACTTGCCCGCTTCCTCTGCAGCTGCCTGCTGCTGCTTTCTGCCCATGCCGGCATCCGAACCACATTATTTGCATGCACAGACCCGCTCTGTTGGGGTACCGAGCCTACCTCACCTTGATCCCGCTCGCCATCGTTCTCCCCGGCAGCAAATGGATGGGATTCTTTTACGCCTTGGCGGTGTTGCCAGTCCTGACCTGGATCATGGTCCAAGAGGGTTGGATCCACACCCTCAGTGCCAGCCGGCTGTTCCGTCTCGTTTTCCTCTACACGGTCCTGGCGCTCGCCAGCATCGCCTGGTCGGATATTCCACCGGCACCTGACGGGCACATCGTTTTCAAGTTAATTTCAAATGCCGTCCTTGTCCTTCATTTTACGATCGCGACCGCTTATTGCCGCCAGCGGCTTGGGCGGGATTTCCCAAGCCTGGTAACGGGCTTTGTCATCACCGCAGGGCTGGCGGCGGCAATCGACATGGGCGTCTGGTATCATGACCATCCCTTTCCTTTGTCGAGACTGGAAGGCATCGGCCAGATAGACAGTCCAATACGCTCCGCCGCCATCATCGCCGCGGCGCAAATCATGGCCTTTCACCGGTTTCTGCAAACCGGACAAAAGCGCTATCTGGCTTTTCAAGCGCCCTTGCTGCTGTATCTGGTCCTGTCCCAAAGCCGCAGCATTCTGCTCGCCTGTCTGGTTTGCCTGCCCGTCATGGCGATATTGGCCAGCGTCAATCCAAGGTCTCTTGTTCTCCGCCTGGCCGCCATCCTGGGCATCCTGTTGGTTTCTCTTTGCATCCTTTATCTGGCCGTGCCTGCCTGGGCAAGCGAAATCTTCCGCTCCGTCCCCTACCGTCCTTACATCTGGCAGGCAAGCCTCCAGCAGGCATTGCAACATCCCATTTTGGGTTCCGGCCTGCTTTCCGATCCCGGCAGGAATGTCGCCATCGGCGGCCGGCCCTTCCACTACGGCGATGCCCACAATCTGCTCCTGGGGCATTTCCGTGCGCTGGGAATCGCCGGTGTCCTGGCCATTGTCGCTGTGATCGCCACCGCCCTTGGATACAGCTATCAGGGATGGCGGAAAATGCAGCTCGACGGCCTGGCCGTTCCGCTGCTGACATTCGCCTTCCTGGCCATGCAGGCCAACGAATGGGCGTTTTTTTACCCCAGCCTCAAAGTCAAGGAAGTACTGGCGGTTTTCTGGTTTCCCCTCGGCATCGCCCTCGGGGACGAACTGATTCTGCGACAATCACCACCCTCTGCAAAATGAATTCACCTACCTGGTTGCATACGCCTTCTGAGAAAGCGGCCTGTACCGTCATCGCCGAGGTCGCCCAGGCGCACGACGGCAGTTTGGGAATGGCCCACGCCTTCATCGACGCCATCGCCACCACCGGCGCCGATGCGGTGAAATTCCAGACCCACATCGCCGCGGCGGAAAGCACGCCGGGCGAGCCTTGGCGGGTCCGCTTCAGCCCTCAAGACGAAACCCGTTACGATTATTGGAAGCGGATGGAATTCACCCCCGAGCAGTGGGCCGGGCTCAAGCGCCATTGTGAGGAAAAGGGCCTGCTGTTTCTCAGCTCCCCGTTTTCGGAACCGGCTTTCGAACTCCTGGACCGCATCGGCGTGGCCGCCTGGAAAGTCGCCTCCGGGGAGATCACCAACAAGCCCCTGCTCGAACGCATGGCCCGTACCGGGCTGCCCATGCTGTTGTCCACGGGGATGAGCCCGCTGGCGGAGATCGACCGCACCGTGGCATGGCTGCGAAGCTTTTCTGCGCCCCTGGCGGTGCTGCAATGCACTTCCGAATACCCCTGCGGCCCGGAACACATCGGTATCAACAACGTCGCCCTGTTCCGGGAACGCTATGGCACCGCCGGCCTTTCGGACCATTCCGGCACGATTTACCCGGGCCTCGCCGCGGCGATGCTGGGCGCCCGGGTCGTCGAGGTCCACGTTACCCTCAGCCGCCACATGTTCGGCCCCGACCTGCCCGCATCGCTGACGATAGAGGAACTGACCCGGCTGGTGGAAGGCATCCGCTTCATCGAAACCATGCTGGCCCACCCCCAGGACAAGGACCGGATTCCGGAGACGGTCGAAGCCCTGCGTCCCATCTTCATGAAGAGCGTGGTAACCCGCCGGACGCTCCCGGCCGGAACCCGCCTTGAGGCTGGACACCTGACCACCAAGAAGCCGGGAACCGGCATTCCAGCGTGGGATTTCGACCGGATCATAGGCAGACGTCTGCGCCGCAGCGTCCCGGAAAACCACATCCTGATGCCGGAGGATCTGGAGGACTGATGCACCGCCGCAAGATTTGTGTCGTCATCACCGCCCGTCCCAGCTATGCCCGTATTCGCACCGCCATGGAAGCGATCCGGGAACATCCCAAGCTGGAACTTCAGGTGATCACCGCCGCTTCCGCCATCCTGGAGCGTTTCGGTTTTCCCGACCGGGTGATCGAGGCCGAAGGTTTCACCATCGATTACAAGCTGCACACCATGCTCGAAGGCGGCAATCTGGTCACGGCTGCCAAATCCACCGGTTTGGGCATCATTGAATTGACCTCGGCGTTCCAGGCGCTGGCGCCGGATGCGGTGGTGACCATCGCCGACCGCTTCGAAACCCTGTCCACCGCCGTGGCCGCCGCCTACATGAACATCCCGCTGGTGCACGTCCAGGGCGGGGAGATCACCGGCAACATCGACAACAAGGTGCGCCACGCCATCACCAAGCTGGCCGACCTCCACCTGGTGGCCTCGGAACCGGCACGCCGGCGGGTGATCGCCATGGGAGAGGATCCCGCCACCGTTCACGTCACCGGCTGTCCCTCCATCGATCTGGCCGCCCGCGTCCTTCACGATCCTGAAATCAAAGTCGATCTGTTCGCCGCCTACAAGGGCGTCGGCCCCACTTTCGACTGGTATCAGCCCTATTTGGTCGTGCTCCAGCACCCGGTCACCACCGAACCGGACGCCGCCGGCTTTCAGGCTGAAGAGACGCTGCACGCCGTCCACCAAAGCGGCATCCCCACCTTCTGGTTCTGGCCCAACATCGATGCCGGCTCCGACGCCACCTCCCACGCCATCCGCGCCTTTCGGGAGCGCTACCGGCCGCAGAACATCCATTTCTTCAAGAATCTGCCGCCCGACGATTTCCTGCGGCTGGTGTACCATTCCCTGGCGATCGTAGGCAACTCCAGCGTCGGCATTCGCGAGTGCGCCTTCCTTGGCGTCCCTGCCGTCAACATCGGCAAACGCCAGCAGAACCGCGACCGGGGTCCCAACGTCATCGACATCGACCACGACCGCCGCCAAATCCTCGCCGCGATCGAAGCGGTCAAACGACAACCGCGCCCCCAGCCGAGCCATCTGTACGGCGACGGCCGTGCCGGTGAGCGCATCGCCGACTTGCTCGCCAGCGAACCTTTGCATTACGAAAAATGACTGCGCGCCGTTCCTTTTTCCTCCCGATCGAAATCAAGGCCAGAGAACTGGACGCCACCATCCTCCTCGCCTGCGTCCTCGCAGAAGGGGGACACCAGGTCTGGCTCGGCAATCATAAATATTCCAAACGGACCGCCCATACCCTGCCGCCCCTCGTCTATCTGGGGCGCACGGTCACCCAAGCGGTGGGAAAGCGCTATCGCTGGCTGCGTGACATGGGGCACTGCATCACGGCACTGGACGAGGAGGGGCTGGTGATCTATTCCCAGGAAATCTACCGCACCCGCAGGATCGGCCGGGAAACCATCCGCATCCCTCAGGCCCTGTTCGCCTGGGGCCCGGCCAATGCCGCCATCTGGGGCGAGGAACTGGGCGATGCGTCACGGATCCACATCACCGGCAACCCCCGTTTCGATCTGCTGCGCGCCCCCTTGCGGGAAATCTATCGCCAGCGCGCCGCCGCCTATCAGGCCCGATTCGGCCGCTACGTGCTGTTCAACAGCAACTTCCACTGGGTCAACACCCGCGATGCGGCGGCCACCCGTCTGCCGGACCCGGACGATGTCGCCGCCGGCCGCTTTCCGGTGCCGGCTTTCTACAATCCCGACCTGGCCCGTTATCGCATCCGCCTGTTCCGCGCCTACCTGGAGGCGCTGCCCCGACTGGCCCGGTCCCTGCCGCAGCTGCATTTCATCATTCGCCCCCATCCGGCGGAAAACCCGGCGCCCTGGCAGAAAGCCACCGCCCATCTGCCCAACTGCACCGTGTTGCACGAAGGCGAGGTCACCCCCTGGATCCTGGGCAGTGAGGCGGTTTTGCACCACAGCTGCACCACGGCGGTGGAGGCGACCGTCCTCGGCAAACCCGTGGTCTGCTATCGCCCTTACCGCGAGGCGTCCATGGATCCCCAACTGCCCATCCAACTGAGCCTGCAGGCAGAAGATCCGGACACCCTGCGGCAGATGCTGACCTCGGCCTTGGCGCAGAGAACCCACCGCCTGAGACCGCAACAGGAAGCGCTCCTGGGAGAGCATGTGGCAGCGCTGGACGGCCCTCTGGCCAGCGAACGCATCGCCGATATCCTGGAAACGGTACCCTTTCCGCAGATCCCCCGGATGAAGCGGCTTCGCAGCCGCTGGCGGGGCGTTCGCAAACAGCTCCAGCGCCGCCTGCTCGGGGAAACCGAGACACCGCGCAGAGACGTGTTCCCGCCGACGCCGGTCGCGGAAATCAACCAGCGCATCGCCGCCTATGCCCGGCTGCTGAACCGCTTCGACGGCATCGAGGCGGTCGCGCTGGACACCAACTACTACTGCATCCGCCATGTGGAAAGGCCATAGCGTTCTCGCCGTCGTCCCCGCCCGCGGCGGCAGCAAGGGCATTCCCGGCAAGAACTTACGGAAAGTGGGCGGCCGCTCCCTGATCGGGTGGGCCGGTTGGCTGATCGCCCAAATCCCCTGGATCGACCAAGCGCTTCTCAGTACCGACGATACTGCTCTGGCCGAGGAAGGGCGCCGTTACGGCCTCGCGGTCCCCTTCCTGCGCCCGGCCGAATTTGCGACCGATACCGCTTTGGGAATCGATGTCTGGCGCCATGCCTGGCTGGCGGCGGAAGCACACTGGCGGCGGCGTTTCGATCTGGCCGTCTATCTCCAACCGACCACGCCCTTGCGGCGCCTTGAGCATATCGAAAAAACCGTCGAGGCACTGGCCGCGGGCGACTTCGAGGCCGCTACCACCATCGCGCCGGTTCCCGGCCATTTCGTACCGGAAAAAATACTGCGTCTCGATGAAGAAGGACGTGTCCGCCCCTATCTGGACAAGAGCCTGTCCAACCGCCAGCAGGCACCGCGGTATTATTACCGCACCGGTGCGTGCTACGCCGCCTGGCGGGATACCATCGTGGAAAAACGCCGTATCATCGAAAAACGCTGCGCCGGAGTCATCATCGACGAACCGTGTGCCAACATCGACGATCCCGTCGATCTGGAATTCGCTGAATTCCTTTATCAGAAGTATTACCGATGACGACTGCGACTTGCGATCTATGCAGCAGTAAAGAGCATACCATCGTCGCGCCTTCGAACTTCCCTTTACAGGGGGAAATCGTCCTGTGCCAGCGCTGCGGTCTGTTCTCCTGCAGCCCCAGGATGACGGTGGCTGGGCTGGAATCGTTTTACGATGGCAACTTTAGCGGCGATGCCGGTGCGCCTTCTCTGGCAGCAGCGGAAGGACGGCCTTCGGCCCGGAAAGTGCGCGCCGAGGAAAAACGCGTGCGGCGCTGGTCTTTGCCTCTGCTCCAGCGATACCTCGATCTTCAAGGCAAAAGCGTACTGGACCTGCGCATGCGCTCCGGCGCCCTGGCCCAGGCGATGACGGCGGCGGGCGCCCAGGTCCTTGGCACCGACCCCTTTCCCGCCAACGTCCGCTATGCCGCCGAAGCACGCGGGCTGCCCTTCACCCGGCGGTTGAAGATCACCGAAACCCACTTGTTTCCCGGATTCGATCCCCAGCGTTTCGATCTTATCACCGGGCTCACGGTGCACGTTCTGGGACACCTCCTGTCCCCCCGGCAATTCCTGCACCAAGCCTACGAAATCCTCAAACCTGGCGGCTGGCTGTTCCTGATGGAGAAGGATGTCCTGCAGCCCAATTACAACGTCGCCCGCCCGACCCCGTTCTCGAGCGGCGTCGCCCACCAGTTCCATTTGACCCGCGACACCCTGGAACGGTATCTCAAGGCCACCGGCTTTGAGATCGTCCATTGCGCCATCGATCCTTTGTACGCCACCGGTCAGAACCGTGTCATCGTCGCGATCGCGCGCAGGCCGGACACTCCACCGCCGCCATTTGATCTCGCCTCCCTGGATCATGACCTCGACGCGTCGCTCAGCCGGGTTCGACGCATCGAAACATGGTGGCGCTGGTACGCCTTCCGGGGGCGGATGTGGAAACGCCTCACCCGCTGGCAACGCAAGCTGTTGTGGCGCGGCTAGCCCAGAGACTTATCCCACAAACCGCGACATATCCACCACATACCGCCTCGGCCCCCAGTCTCCCGGTTTGGGCTCGAACACGCCCGGCACCGGGGTGCCGCACTGGCTACATTTGCCATTCGGGGTCAGGTTCCAGTCGCTGAGGACGTACCAGTCGCGGCCGATGAGAAGCTGGCCGCAGTGATGACACCAGGTGCTGTCCCCTTCCGGATAATGGATGTTGCCGGTATAGACGTAGCGCAGGCCGTTCTCCATGGCGATCTTGCGGGCGCGCAGCAGGGTTTCCGGCGGAGTCGGCGGATGGTCCATCATCTTCCAGTCGGGATGGAAGGCGGTGAAGTGATGGGGCACGTCGGGCCCGAGCTTTTCCACCACCCAGCGGGTCATCTTGTCGATTTCCTCGCTGGAATCGTTTTCCCCCGGAATCAGCAAGGTGGTGATCTCCAGCCAGCAGTCGGTTTCGTGCTTGATGTATTCCAGGGTGTCGAGCACCGGCTGCAGATGACCGCCGCAGATCTTGCGGTAGAAATCCTCGGTGAAAGCCTTGAGGTCGACGTTGGCGGCATCCATATACCGGTAGAACTCCCGCCGCGGCTCCTCGGTGACGTAACCGGCGGTGACCGCCACGTTCCTGATGCCGTACTCGCGGCATGCCTTGGCGGTGTCGATGACGTACTCGTGGAAGATCACCGGGTCATTGTAGGTGTAGGCCACGCTCCTGCACTCCAGTTCATGAGCGGCGCGGGCGATGGCGTTCGGCGGGGCCTCCACCGTCAGGATGTCAAATTCGCGGGCCTTGCTGATGTCCCAGTTCTGGCAAAACTTGCACGCCAGATTGCATCCGGCCGTGCCGAAGGACAGCACCGGCGTCCCCGGCAGGAAGTGATACAGCGGCTTCTTCTCGATGGGATCGATGCAGAAGCCGCTGGCGCGGCCGTAGGTGGTCAGGACGATCTGGCCGTTCTGGCAGGCGCGGACGAAGCACAGGCCGCGCTGCCCCTCGTGGAGTTTGCAGAAGCGGGGGCACAGATCGCACTGGACCCGGCCGTCCGGCAGCTTGTGCCAGTACTTGGTCGGCACCACGTGCTTGTCTTTGGGCAGGCTTTCGGCGGCGGTGGACATGGCATTTCCCCATTGAATTTAGGTCTTGGTGTTCATATATAGGTTTTGAGTTCGTATTTCAAGTTTGCGGAGAACGACCATGACCAGCCTACGCTATCCTGCCGTCGCCGGGATGTTCTATCCTGAAGACCCGGTGGAGCTGGACGAGATGATCCGTACCTTCCTGGCCTCCGCCGCCGTGGAGGGCCCGGTGCCGAAGGCGATCATCGCCCCCCATGCCGGCTACATCTACTCCGGTCCGGTGGCGGCGAGCGTCTATCGTCTGCTGCTTCCGGCCAAGGACGTGATCAAGCGCGTGGTGCTGCTCGGGCCCGCGCACCGGGTGCCCTTCCGTGGACTGGCGGTGCCGAGCGTGGACTTTTTCATCACCCCCCTGGGCACGGTGGCGGTGGACAAGGCGGCGCTCGCCAAGATCGCAGACCTGCCCTTCGTTCACGTCTCCGACCTGCCCCACGAGCCGGAACACAGCCTGGAGGTTCACCTGCCCTTCCTGCAAGAGGTGCTGGAGGACTTCAAGGTGGTGCCCATCGTGGTCGGCGATGCCACCCCGGAGGAAGTGGCCCAGGTGCTGGAGCGGCTGTGGGGCGGGCCGGAAACCCTGATCGTGGTCAGTTCCGACCTCAGTCACTACTACGATTACGAAACCGCCCGCCGCCTGGATTCGGCCACTTCCCGGGCCATTGAGGAACTGGACCCGACCCGGCTGAACTACGAATCGGCCTGTGGCCGCATTCCCGTGGCCGGCCTGTTGCTGGCGGCGCGCAAACACGGCCTCAGGGCCAAAACCGTCGATCTGCGCAACTCCGGGGACACCGCAGGTCCCAAGGATCAAGTCGTGGGGTATGGCGCCTATGCCTTCTTCTGATCTCAAGCTGACACCGCAGGAACGCCGACTGCTTTTGGAACTGGCGCGCGAGGCGATCCGTTACGGCGCCCGCCACGGCCGACCGCCGGCGGTGAACCTGGAAGCGCTGCCTGCAGCCCTGCAGGTGCCGAGGGCCGCTTTCGTCACCCTGGAGGAAAACGGGCAGTTGCGCGGCTGTATCGGTTCCCTGGAAGCCCGGCGCCCGCTGGCCGAGGACGTGGTGCACAACGCCTTCGCCGCCGCCTTCGGCGATCCCCGTTTCCCGCCGGTGCGCGAGGCGGAGGTGGACCGTCTCGACATCCACATCTCCATCCTCAGCCCGCTGGAGGAAATGACCTTCACCTCCGAGGAGGACCTGCTGCGCCAGATCCGCCCCGGCATCGACGGTCTGGTGCTGGAGGACGGCCCTTACCGCGGCACCTTCCTGCCGACGGTGTGGAAACAGCTGCCGGACAAGCGCGACTTTCTGCGGCACCTGAAACTGAAGGCGGGCCTGCCCCCGGACTACTGGTCCGACACCCTCAAGGTCTACCGCTATACCACCGAAGTCATCGAGTAAGACCCACAAGACCGCCCTGGTGGTGATTCCGCCGGCGGCGGTCTGGCCCCCGATCCAGGCACTCAGGCGGCGCTACGACCGCCAGGTGCGGCGCTGGATGCCCCACATCAATGTGGTGTATCCCTTTCTGGTGCTGCAGGCGTTCGAGATTCCCCCCACAGCTCTAGCCGGCGGCACGTCCGTAAAGATGGGACCAGTGGCGCAGACGGTCGCCGTGCTCGGGACACAGCTGTTCCCAGGAAAAACGCCAGCGCCAGTTGCCCTCGGTAGTGCCCGGGGTGTTCATCCGGTGGCCCCGCCCCAGCCCGAGCACGTCCTGCATCGGCACGACGGCTACTGTGGCCACCGAAGCGAAGGCGCAGCGCATCAGCGCCCAGGGCATCGCCTCCTGGGGATTGCCCAGATAGTCGTAGATATGCCCTTTCTGTTCATCCGCAAGCGCTTCGAACCAGCTTAAGGTGGTATCGTTGTCGTGGGTGCCGGTATAGACCACCCGGTCGGCGCTGTGATTGTGGGGCAGATAGGGGTTGTCCGGTCCGCCGTCGAAGGCGAACTGCAGCACCAGCATCCCGGGGATGGCGAACTTGCGCCGCAGATCCTCAACTTCCGGGGTAATGATACCCAGATCCTCGGCCACCAGCGGCAGAGCGCCGAAACGATCGAAGAGCGCTTCCAGCAGCGCCTCCCCCGGTGCCTCGACCCAACGGCCGGCGGCGGCGGTTTCGGCCTCGGCGGGGATTTCCCAGTAGGCCTGGAAGCCGCGGAAGTGGTCGATGCGGATCCAGTCGAACAGCTCAAGCTGGGTGTGCAGGCGCTCGATCCACCAGGAGAAGCCGTCGCGCTGCAGCGCCTCCCAGTCATAGTGGGGATTGCCCCAGCGCTGGCCGGTGGCGGAGAAATAATCCGGCGGCACCCCGGCGACCACCCTGGGGTGGCCGGTTTCGTCCAGCTGGAAATAGCGGCGCTTGGCCCAGACATCGGCGCTGTCGGCGGCGACGAAGATGGGCATGTCGCCGAACAGCAGCACCCCGTGGCGGTGGGCGTGACGACGCAGTGCCTGCCATTGCCGGAAAAACACGAACTGCTCGAAACGCACCCGGTCCAGTTCGTGCGCCAGCTCCCGGCGGGCCCGGGACAGCGCCTCGGGATCGCGGTCCCGGTAAGGCCCGGGCCAGTCCCACCAGGCGCGCTGACCGAAGCGCGCCTTCAAAGCCATGAACAGAGCGAAATCCTCCAGCCAGTAATGGTGAAACTGGAGGAAATGGCGATAGTCTTCCGCCAGCCCCCGGTCGTCCCGGCGGAAGGCTTCGTGGGCTTCGCGCAGCGCCGCCAGACGGCCTGCTGCGGCCGCTTTCGCCCCCGGAATCCGTTCCGCCGCCAAAAGCCCCTTTTCCGCCAGCCAGTCGAGGTCGATCAGCAGTGGATTGCCGGCATGGGCCGACAGGCACTGGTAGGGCGAGCCGTCGCTGCCCGTGGGGTTGACCGGCAGCGTCTGCCACACGCTCAGGGCCTTATCGGCGAGAAACTCCACGAAACGGAACGCGTGCGCCCCCAGATCGCCGTTGCCCCCCTCTCCCGGCAAAGAGGTGATATGGAGCAGCACCCCGGCCCGACGCCGCTCCAGGACGCTGTTTTCCACCATCATCAGCGCACGAAGTGGATCTTCTGTCCCAGCATGTCGGGCGTGACGGTGACGATGCCGCCGGGGCTGACGTCGAAACGTTTCTTGTCTTCTTCCAGATCGTAGCCGATCTCCATCCCCTCGGGGATTTTGCAGCCGCCGTCGATGATGGCGCGGCGCACCTTGGCGTGGCGGCCGATGTTGACCTGGGGCAGCACCACCGAATGTTCCACCAGAGCCCAGGAGTTGACCCGCACGTTGGGAGACAGGATCGAATGGCGCACGGTGGAACCGGAGATGATGCAGCCGCCGCAGACCATGGAATCGAAAGCCTGGCCGACCCGGTCGTGGTCGCGGTCCTCGAACACGAACTTGGCCGGCGGCGCCTGTACCTGATAGGTCCAGATGGGCCATTCCTGGTCGTACAGGTTCAGTTCCGGGTTGACGCCGATCAGCTCCATGTTGGCGGACCAGTAGGAATCGATGGTCCCCACGTCGCGCCAGTAGTTCTGCACCCCGGTCTGGACGTTGAGGAAGGGATAGGCGAAGACCCGGTAGCTCTTGATGACTTTGGGAATGATGTCCTTGCCGAAGTCGTGGCTGGATTTGGGATCGTCGGCGTCCTTGATGAGCTGCTCGTAAAGGAAGTCGGCGTTGAAGATGTAGATCCCCATGGAAGCCAGGGCCATGTCGGGGCGGCCGGGAATGCAGGGGGGAGAGGCGGGTTTTTCGATGAAATCGACGATGCGGCTGTTCTCGTCCACCTGCATCACCCCAAAAGCGCTGGCGTCCTTGAGCGGCACCTCGATGCAGGCGATGGTCAGGTCGGCATCGTTCTCCACATGGTAAGCCAGCATGGCGCCGTAGTCCATCTTGTACACGTGGTCGCCGGCCAGCACCAGCACGTATTCGGGGCCGTAGTTGCGGACGATGTCGAGATTCTGGTAAATGGCGTCGGCGGTGCCCTTGTACCACTCGTCGTGGAGACGCTGCTGGGCCGGGAGGATGTCGATGAACTCGCCCAGCTCGCCGCGCAGGAAGCCCCAGCCTTTCTGGATGTGGCGGATCAGGGAATCGGCCTTGTACTGGGTCAGCACGCCGATGCGGCGGATGCCTGAATTGAGGCAGTTGGAAAGGGTGAAGTCGATGATACGGTACTTGCCGCCGAAGTGCACCGCCGGCTTGGCGCGCCATTCGGTGAGTTTGCGCAGGCGGGTCCCCCGGCCTCCGGCGAGGACCATGGCGACGGTTTGACGGGTCAGGCGGCTGACGAAACGGTTTGCAGACATACGGGATCTCCCTGGCCAGGCAGAATTTGTTACTATTTTTCGCACACAAGAACGAAAACGTCCAATCCATTATCAGAGAAGCGCCAAAGTGAACACAACCCTTTCGCCCGCCGAACCATTGCCGCCCGCTCTGGAACTGATCGTCCAGGCGCGCCATCACGATCCGTGCTCGGTCCTCGGACGCCACCACGAACAGGGCCGCGACATCGTCCGCGTGTTCCTGCCCGGGGCCCGGAGCGTTCGCATCGAGAACGGCCCGGAACTGCAGCGGATCGAAGGCACCGACCTGTTTCAGGCCGAGGTGGGCGACTGGGACCTCCCCCTGCATTACACCGTGATCTGGACCGACAAGGCCGGCAACACGCACCGCTACGTCGATCCCTACACGTTCATGCCGCAGATCCCGGACTTCGACCTGTACCTGTTCGGCACCGGCAAGCACTGGCACATCTACCGGGTGCTCGGCGCCCAGCGGCGCACCGTGGACGGCATCGACGGCACCCTGTTTGCGGTCTGGGCCCCCAACGCCGAGCGGGTCAGCGTGGTTGGCGACTTCAACGCCTGGGACGGCCGCCGCCATCCCATGCGCTGCCGCTACGACGCCGGGGTGTGGGAAATCTTTATTCCCGGCATCGGGGCGGGGGAGCTGTACAAATTCGAGATCCGCAACCGCCGCACCGGCAACGTGTTCGTCAAGACCGACCCCTACGGCCGCTTCTTCGAACTGCGTCCCAAGACCGCCGCCATCGTGGTCGAGGAAAGCGGCTACCCGTGGGGCGACCGGGACTGGCAGCAAAAACGCCGCCAGTGGGACTGGCAGCACGCGCCGATGTCCATCTACGAGGTGCATCTGGGCTCGTGGCGCCTGGCCGAGGACGGCGGTTTTCTGGACTATCGGGAACTGGCCCGCCAGCTGGTGCCCTACGTCAAGGAACAGGGTTTCACCCACATCGAACTGCTGCCGATCACCGAACATCCCCTGGACGCCTCCTGGGGCTATCAGACCACCGGCTACTACGCCCCCACCAGCCGCTTCGGCAAACCGGACGACTTCCGCTGGTTCGTGGACTACTGCCATCAGAACGGCATTGGCGTGATCCTCGACTGGGTGCCGGCCCACTTTCCCAAGGACGCCTGGGCCCTGGCCTGGTTCGACGGCGAACCCCTGTACGAACACGCCGACCCCCGCCGCGGCGAGCACCGCGACTGGGGCACCCTGATCTACGACTACGGCCGCAACGAGGTACGCAACTTCCTCCTCGGCAGCGCCATGTACTGGCTGGAGGAATTCCACATCGACGGCCTGCGGGTCGATGCGGTCGCTTCCATGCTGTACCTGGACTATTCCCGCGAACCGGGCGAGTGGGTCCCCAACCAGTACGGCGGCAACGAGAACCTGGAGGCCATCGCCTTCCTGCGCGAACTCAACTCGGTCACCCAGGAACAGCATTCCGGCTGCGTGGTGATCGCCGAGGAATCCACCGCCTGGCCCCAGGTGACCCGGCCGCCCTGGGTCGGCGGCCTCGGCTTTGCGATGAAGTGGAACATGGGCTGGATGCACGACACCCTGGCCTATTTCCAGCAGGATCCGATCTATCGCAAGTACCACCACGACCAGCTCACCTTCGGGCTGCTGTACGCCTTCACCGAAAACTTCGTCCTCCCCTTCTCCCACGACGAGGTGGTCCACGGCAAAGGTTCCATGCTGGGCAAGATGCCGGGAGACGAATGGCAGCGCTTCGCCAACCTGCGCCTGCTCTACACCTACATGCTCACCTATCCGGGCAAGAAACTGCTGTTCATGGGCAACGAGCTGGCCCAGCCGGCGGAGTGGAATTTCGACACCGAACTGGAGTGGCACCTGCTCCAGTACCCGTTGCACAAGGGCGTCCAGAGCCTGCTGGCGGACCTCAACCGCCTCTACCGCAGCCACCCGGAACTGTACCGCTACGATTTCCAGTCCCAGGGTTTCGAGTGGATCGACTGCCACGATTCGGCCCAGTCCACCCTCTCCTATCTGCGCAGGAGCGACGACGATTTCCTGCTCGTCGCCCTCAATTTCACCCCGGTGCCCCGCTACGACTACCGCCTCGGCGTGCCCGAGGCCGGCACCTACCAGGAAATCTTCAATTCCGATTCGAGCTATTACGGCGGCAGCAACGTCGGCAACGGCTGGGTGGAAGCCGAGGAAATCCCCTGGATGGGCCGCCCCTACTCCATCAGCCTGACCCTGCCGCCCCTGGCCGGCATCGTCCTGTGTCGTCAACCGCAAAAGTAACCTGCCTGTGAAAATCCTTTTCGTCGCCAGTGAACTGTATCCCCTGATCAAGACCGGGGGGCTTGCGGACGTGGCCGGCAGCCTGCCCAAGGCTCTGACCGAACTGGGCAAGGACGTGCGCGTCCTGCTGCCCGGCTACCAGTCAGTCAAGGAACAACTGCCCGATGCCCGCCCAGTGGCGGAACTGACCATCCTCGGCCGGCCGGTGCGCCTGCTTGCCGACACCGTCCCCGGCACCAAGACCCCTGTCTGGCTCCTCGACGCCCCGGTCTGGTTCGACCGTCCCGGCAATCCCTACCTGACCCCGGAGGGCGAACCCTGGCCCGACAACGATGTCCGTTTCGGCGCCCTGTGCTGGGCCGGGGTTGCACTCGCCTGCGGCCGCGCCGGCATCGACTGGCAGCCGGACGTAGTCCACTGCAACGACTGGCAGACCGGCCTGATCCCGGCGCTCTTGTCGCTGGGGCCGCAGCGGCCGGCATCGGTGTTCACCATCCACAATCTGGCCTACCAGGGGGTGTTCCCGGCCGAGTCGGTGGAAAAACTGCAGCTTCCCAAGGTGCTGTGGCATCCGGAAGGGCTGGAATTCCACCACCAGCTGTCGTTCATCAAGGGCGGGATCGTCTATGCCGACCGGGTCAACACCGTCAGCCCCACCTACGCCCGGGAAATCCAGACCCCGCGCTTCGGCTGCGGCCTGGAAGGGGTGCTCAGGGCCCGGGCCGAGCGCCTCAGCGGCATCCTCAACGGCATCGACACCGACAAGTGGAATCCGGCCACCGACCCCCTGATCGCCGCGAACTACGACAGCGACCACCTGGACGCCAAACAGGCCAACAAGCAGGCCCTGCAGGCCCACTTCGGGTTGTCCCAGGAAACCATCGTCCCGCTGATCGCCTTCATCGGCCGGCTGGTGTCCCAAAAAGGCGTCGATCTCATTCTCAAGGCCCTGCCGGGACTGCTGCAACACCCCCTGCAGTTCGTGTTCCTCGGCTCCGGCGACAGCGACTACGAACACAGCCTGCTGTACTGGTCCCGGCGCCAGCCGGACCAGGTCGCCGTCCACATCGGCTACGACGAGGCCCTGTCGCACCGGATCGAGGCCGGCGCCGACCTGTTCCTGATGCCGTCGCGCTTCGAGCCTTGCGGGCTCAACCAGATGTACAGCCAGCGCTACGGCACCCTTCCCATCGTCCACCGCACCGGGGGCCTGGCCGACACCGTCACCGACGCCATTCCCAGCCGGCTCGAAGAGGCCACGGGCCTCAGTTTCGATCACCCCGAGACCGGCGCCCTGGAGGAGGCGGTCAAGCGCGGCTGGCTGCTCTATGGGCAACCGGAATTGTGGCGGCGGCTGCAGCACAACGCCATGGCCCGGGATTTCTCCTGGCGTCGCAGCGCGGAAGCCTACTGCCGGCTATACTTGCAGGCCATGAGCGACCGCGATCCTACCTGACGATGCCGCTTTCCGCCTGGCTGGCCCTGGCGGTCACGGGGTTGTGCATCCTGCTGCTGGCCTGGGGCCGCTGGGCGCCGGAACTGGTTCTCAGCGGTGGCTTGACCCTGTTGCTGCTGGCCGGGGTCATCGACGTTCCCACCGCCCTGGCCGGACTGAGCCAGCCGAGCGTGGCCACCGTGGCGCTGATGTACGTGCTGGTGGCGGGCATCCGCGAGACCGGCGGGGTGGAAACCATCGTCCGCCATCTGCTCGGCCGGCCGCGCCATCCGGCCGGCACCCTGCTGCGGGTGGTGCTGCCGGTGTGGCTGTTGAGCGCTTTCCTCAACAACACCCCGGTGGTGACCACCTTCATTCCCGCGGTCCTCACCTGGGCCCGGCGCTTCAAGCTGCCGGTGGCCCGGCTGCTGCTGCCCCTCAGCTATGCCGCCATGCTCGGCGGCACCTGCACCCTGATCGGCACCAGCACCAATCTGGTGGTCAACGGCCTGCTGGCCCGGCGCCACCCGGAGCTGGCGCTAGGGCTGTTCGATCTGGCCTGGATCGGCGTGCCGGTGGGCCTTGCCGGCATCGCCTACCTGGTGGTGGCCGCCCGCTGGCTGCTTCCCGACCGTAACGGCGCCAGGCTGTTCGCCGATCCCAAGGAATACACCATCGAGATGGAGGTCGATCCCGCAGGCCCCCTGGTGGGGAAGACCATCGAGGCCGCCGGCCTGCGCCATCTGGGCGATGTCTATCTGGTGGAAATCGAACGCGACGGGGCCCTGCTGGCGGCGGTCGGACCCGGCGAGCGGCTGCGGGGCGGCGACCGCCTGGTGTTCGCCGGCAGCACCCACGCCGCCCTTGATCTGCAGCAGATCAAGGGACTGCGCCCCTCCACCCACAGCCGCTTCGGCCTCGCAGAGCATCCGGACCGCTGCATCGTCGAGGTGGTGGTGTCTCCGGATTGCGCCCTGATGGGCCAGACCATCCGCGACGGTCGCTTCCGCACCCTGTACGGCGCTGCGGTGCTGGCGGTGTGCCGCGAGGGCAAACGGGTGGAAGGCAACCTGGGTCGGATCCGGCTGCAGCCGGCCGACACCCTGCTGCTGGAAACCCGCCCCAGCTTCGTGGAACAGTACCGCCACGCCCGCGACTTCCTGCTGGTCAGCGAGGTGGACGGCCCCGCTCGGCCCCTGCATGAGAAAGCCTGGCTGGCCTGGTCGATCCTCGCCGCCGTGGTGGCGCTGGCCGCCAGCGGCGCCCTGGATCTCTTCAAGGCAGCCCTGGCCGGGGCGGCGGCCATGCTGGTCACCGGCTGCTGCACCTTCGCCAAGGCCCGCCGCAACGTCGATACCTCGGTGCTGCTGACCATCGCCGCCGCCTTCGGCTTGGGCAGCGCCCTGGAAACCAGCGGCGCCGGCCGCTTCCTCGCCGCCGGCCTGTTGCGGCTCAGCGATGACCCTTATGTGCTGCTGGCGCTGACCTACGGGCTGGTGACGCTGCTGACCTCGCTGATCAGCAACAACGCCGCGGCGGTGCTGGTGTTCCCGATCCTGATGGCGGCGGTGGAACACTTTCAGCTCAATCCCCTGCCCTATCTGGTGGTGCTGATGCTGGCCGCCTCCAGCAGCTTCGCCACCCCCATCGGCTACCAGACCAATCTGATGGTCTATGGTCCCGGCGGCTACCGCTTCCGCGATTATCTGCGCTGTGGCGGCGGCCTGACGCTCGTGGTCGGGCTGGTGGGGTTGTGGCTGGTACCGAAGCTCTGGCCGCTACGGTGACACCGGCCTGCCGGCGACGAAGGTCCGGCGGACATGACCGGAACCGGCCAGCTGCATGAGCACGAACAGCCGGGCCTCGAGCGTGGGGCAGCGCTGCAGGCGGGCATCGAGATAGTCGTCCCCACCGGGATCGAGGACGAAGAAGTCCGCCGCCTTGCCCGGCAGGAAATTGCCGATCTCCCCGCCCAGCTCCAGGGCCTCGGCCGCTCCCAGGGTCGCCAGGTACAGCAGCTGGGCGGCGGTCGGCGTCTCCCCCTGCAGCCGCTGGATCTTGTACGCCTCGGACAGCTCCTCCCAGACCGAAAGGTGCAGCCCGGCGCCGATGTCGCTGCCGAGCGCCAGGGGAATGCCGTGTTCCACGTGGCGGCGCAGGGGAAACAGGCCGCTGCCCAAAAACAGGTTGCTGCTGGGACAGTGGACGACCCGGCATTCGCTTTCCGCCATCCGTCTCAGCTCGGCGCTCTGGGGATGGATGTCGTGGGCCAGCAGGGTGCGCGGCCCCAGCAGACCGTAGCGCTCGTAAACGTCGAGATAGTTCCAGGCGTCGGGGAAGGCGCGCTGGACCGCGGCGATCTCCTCCAGAGTCTCGTTGATATGGGTCTGAAGGTACACCTGGGGATGGCGGCGGCGAAACTCGCCGCACATCGCCAGCAACTGCGGCGAGCAGGAGAGCGCGAAGCGGGGGGTGAGGGCCAGGTGCAGGCGGGGATCGCCGCCGTAGCGTTCCAGCAGGGTTTCGTTGGCCCACCAGGCCCGTTCCGGGGTGGTAAGCAGTTCGTCGGGCCCGTTGCGGTCCATCAGGGTGACGCCGGCGATGAGGCGCAGCCCCGCCTGCCCGGCCGCCTCGAACAGGGCCCCGGTGGCCTCCAGGTACTGGGAGCCGAAAACACAGGCGCAGGTCACCCCGCCGCGCAGCAGCCGCGCCACCAGCGCCCTGGCCACCCCGGCCGCATAGCCGGCGTCGCGGAAAGCGGCCTCCTCGGGATACACCGTCTCCCGCAGCCAGGACAGCAGACCGCGGTTGGCCGCCGCCACGGCGTAGTACTGGGGGAAGTGCAGATGGGCATCGATCAGGCCGGGAAGCAGCCAGGCGGCACCGAAATCGACCCGTTCGCCCGTCTCGGGGGCCTCTCCGGCACGCCCATAACCGGCGATCCGGCCGTCCCCGTCCACCCACAGGGCCCCGTCGGCGATGATTTCCAGGGCGTTTGGGCGGACGAAGGGGTTGCCGCGCAGATGCGCCAGGGTTCCCAGATAGACGGTGGTCATCGCACACCCAGCAACGCCGGCAGCTCGCGGATGGAGTCGATGACCGTATCCGGACGCACCCCGGAGGCGCGCACGAAAGCCTCGCGGTACTTGCCGGTCTTCACCAGGATCCCGGTCAGGCCCACCTGCTGGCCGCCGCCGACGTCGGTTTCGATGTCGTCACCGACCACCGCCACCGCCTCCGGCGGCAAGCCCATGTCCTCGAGGGCCATGCGGAAGAAATCCGGCGCCGGCTTGCCGAAGATGCGCGCCGCCTTGTTGCTGGCGTACTCGAGGGCGGCGACGAAGCCGCCGATGTCCATCTTCAGCCCGGTTTCCGTCTGCCAGAAACGGTTCTTGTGCACCGCCAGCAGCTCGGCGCCCGCGAACAGCAGGTTGAAGGCCCGGTTCAGAATCGCATAGTTCCAGCGTTCGCCGATGTCGCCGATGACCACATAATCGGCGCGCGCCTCCGACTGGGGAAAGACGGCGAAATCGCGGCGCACCTCGTCGGCCAGCAGCAGATGGCACACCGGCGTCCCCTGCGCCTGCAGGAAGCGCAACACCGCCTGGGGGGCACTGAAGATCTCCTCGCGGGCGACCTCGAATCCCAGACGGGTCAATTTGGCGTGAAGCGAGTCCAGGGAACGGGTGCTGGTGTTGGTGATGAAGCGGCAGACGTAGTACCGGCGCAGCAGGGGCAACACCTCCCGCGCACCTTCGATCACCTGGTCGCCGACGTAAAACACCCCGTCCAGATCGAGTAACAATCCGCGGATCCGGCTGAAATCGGTCATGACGGCCTTCGGGGGATGATCCTGGAAACATTCAGTTTACCATGCCGCCTCCAAGGCGGCGGCATGGTACCGGACTGGTATAATGGCGCGTTCTCGAAGCGCAACACAAGAGGGATGCCCATGTCCGAAGTACCTGTTTTCAAAACCGGTGAAGCCACCGTCTTCGCCAGCCACGACCAGGGCACCGACGCCATGCCCGAAGTGGTGCTGGGCGCGGTGGACGGTCCGGTCGGCACCGCCTTCGCCACCCTGATGGGGCAGACCGAAGGCCACACTCGCCTGTTCGCCATCCGCGCCTGCAATCAGCAGGTCAAACCGGCAACCCTGATGGTGCCCAAGGTGACCATGAAGAGCACCCAGTATATCAACCTGTTCTTCGGCGTGGTGCAGTCGGCCATCGCCGACGCGGTGCTGGATTCGGTCATCGACGGCGTCATCCCCAAGGACTGGGCCAAGAAGGTCTGCATCATCGTCAACGTCTGGCTCGATCCCTGGTGCGCCGAGCAGGAAAACCCCGACAAGAAGGACCTGTACCGCACCAATTACGAGGCCACCAAGCTGGCCATCAAACGCGCCATCGCCGGGGAACCCACCATCGACGAGCTGATCGAGAACCGCAACAAGATCCATCACGAAATGTACGATCCGGTCACCGGTGAGTCCAAATGGTGAGCGCCATGCATACCGTCACACTCATCCCCGGCGACGGCATCGGCCCGGAAATCACCGCCGCGGCGGTCAAGGTCATCGAGGCCAGCGGTGCACCGATCCAGTGGGACCGGCACCTCGCCGGCATGGCGGCGCTGGAGAAGTTCGGCACCCCGCTGCCGGAGGAGACCCTTGAATCCTTCCGCCGCAACAAGGTGGCCCTCAAGGCGCCGCTCACCACGCCGGTGGGCGGCGGCTACCGCAGCGTCAATGTCACCCTGCGCCAGGAATTCGATCTGTTCGCCAACGTGCGTCCGGCCATGTCCTTCGAAGGCACCCGGGCCCGCTTCGACGACGTCAACCTGGTGACGGTGCGTGAGAACACCGAAGGGCTGTACGCCGGCATCGAGCACTTCATCAAGGCCGAAGGCAAGACCATCGCCGCCGAGAGCATCGCCCTGGTGACCCGCACCGGCTGCGAGCGCATCGTCGATTACGCCTTCCGCTATGCCCGCCAGACCGGGCGCAAAAAGGTGGCCATCGTCCACAAGGCCAACATCCTCAAGTGCACCTCCGGCCTGTTCCTGGAGATCGGCCGCGAGGTGGCCAAGCGTTATCCCGACATCGAATGCGAGGATCGCATCGTCGATGCCTGCGCCATGCAGATGGTGATGGACCCGGGCCAGTTCGACGTCATCGTCACCACCAATCTGTTCGGCGACATCCTCTCGGACCTGGCCTCCGGCCTCGTCGGCGGCCTGGGGCTGACCGCCGGCGCCAACATCGGCCGGGAAGCGGCCATGTTCGAGGCGGTCCACGGCAGCGCCCCGGACATCGCGGGCAAGGGCATCGCCAATCCCACCGCCCTCATCATGGCCGGGGTGATGATGCTCGAACACCTGGGCGAACAGGCGACGGCCCGCCGCATCGAACAGGCGGTCCGCGCCGTCATCAAGGAAGGCAAACACGTCACCCCCGACCTCAAACCGGGATCGACCTGCACCACCCAGGAAATGGCCGACGCCATCGTCGCCGAACTGCAGTCTTGACCAAACCGGCGGCCCGGGCCGCCGGTTCCCTTTCCCCGTCAGCGGTGCTACCATGCGATTCCTTGGTCACTCTGAGGAATCTGCCATGGGTTCTTTCCTAGATTTCGACCCCAACGCCACCGGCTATCATGGCCGCAATGCCCTGGCGCTCGGCCTGGCGGCCGACCTGGCCTACGAAACCCGCCCCAAAGTGCTCGACACCCTGGACCGCTGGGGCTTCCCGCAAACCCGGTGGCTGGACAAAAACGGGACCCAGGGCTATCTGGCGGCCAACGACCGCATGATGCTCATCGCCTTCCGCGGCACCGAGCTGCGCGACCTGCGCGACATCCTCACCGACGCCAACGTCGTCCTGACACCCGGCCCGGTCGGCCAGGTCCATTACGGCTTTTTGCGGGCCCTGAACGGCATTTGGGAGCCGATCGAGCACTGGATGCAAAGCGTATATCAAGGCCAGCCGATCTGGCTCTGCGGCCACAGTCTCGGGGCGGCCCTGGCCACGCTCGCCGCCGGCCGGCTGGCGTTCGATCCGGCTTTCGACCTCCGCCTGCAGGGGCTTTACACCTTCGGCTCCCCCCGGGTGGGAAACGAAGTGTTCGCCGATCGGTTCAACCAGCGCTGCCGGCGCATAACCTTCCGTTTCCACAACAACAACGACGTGGTCACCCGCGTCCCCCCTCCCGGAATCCTCGGCTGGGATTACCGCCACGTGGGCCGGCTCTGTTATTTCGATGCCAAGGGGAGGCTGCGCTTCTCCATGTCCTGGTGGGAAATGCTCTGGGACCGGCTCCGGGGCCATCTTGACGATCTGGGCAAGCCCGGAACCGACGGGATGAAGGATCACGCCATGACCGCCTATCTGCGATGTCTGCGAAAAAACGTCAACATCATGCCGTGACCCGCGAACACCCGCCCGAAATCGACAAGCTGCTCCGCGACATCGAGTGGGAGCTGGATCTGACCAGAAAGGAGATTGGCAAGGACCGCTTCGACCCGAGGGTGATGGAAGCGATCGCCGCCGTGCGGCGACACGAGTTCGTGCCGGAGGAATCGCGCCGCTACGCCTACGATGACGGACCGCTGCCGATCGGCTTCGGTCAGACCGTCTCCCAACCCTTCATCGTCGCCCTCATGACCGACCTGCTCGAACCGAAACCCGGGGACGTAGTGCTGGAGGTCGGCACCGGCTCCGGCTATCAGACCGCCATTCTGGCCAGGCTTGTCAAAAAAGTTTACAGCGTCGAAATCATCGGCGCCCTGGCGGAACAGGCCCGCGAACGCCTGCGCAAACTGGGCATCGACAACGTCGAGATCAAGGTGGGGGACGGTTACTATGGCTGGCCGGAACACGCGCCCTACGACAAGATCATCGTCACGGCCGCCGCCCCCAGGATCCCGCCGCCCCTGATCGAGCAGCTCAAGCCCGGCGGGCGGCTGGTGATCCCCGTGGGCGAGCCGTTCGGTTACCAGATGCTCAAGGTGGTCGACAAGGACGAAAGCGGCCGCCTGGAAACCCGCGACGTGCTGGGCGTCGCCTTCGTCCCCCTGACCGGCGACGGGGTGGAGAAAAACGGCTGCGACGATACCGGAACAGCCCGTAATCCGCCCCCGTAAGGCGAAACCGCAGACCGCCCATCCCGGACGCGCGCTGCCCAAGGTCACAGCAGAATGACGATACTGGTACCGTTCACCTCCACCGGCCGCTGCCACTCCCGGGTGATGCGTTCGGCGCAGGCGCGGGCCTCCTGGGGGTCGTCGAAGAAGGCGGCGAGCATGCCGGCCATTTCGTAGGTGTAACCGTGAAACGATTGAACCAGGCGTTTGAGTTGATGTTGCATGGGACAATCCTCCTTAAGAACGATGTTTCTGCCATAACTCAGGCAACAAGCCTGCCATTCCTGAAAACCCATTGAAATTCAGACTGTTTCCTGTTTCTCAACCGAAAGGCACGGACATCGGCAGCATTTTTGTCAAATCTTCTTGACAATTTTGACCGGCCCGTCCCCGGTATAATAGGCAGCATGTATCTGGCCCGTGACTTCATCGAAACCCCGGAAGGACTGGTCTTCGCCGTGACCCTGAGCGGCACCGAGGACGGCCGGGTCATCGCCTGCCTGCGCTACCGCCCCCGGGCCGGCGGCTGGGCCAAGGTCGGCAGCCTGGAGGCGATCGGGCTGTTGCGGGACCGCTTCCCTCGATACCTCTACCATTCGCCGCGGCGCGATGTGACCCTGCAGGCGGTTCCCTGCGAGCGAATCCGCCGCCACTGGCACCCCCGGACGCGGCTGAGGGAACTTTTGGCGCAGGAGCGTGATGATCCCCTGCTCCGGCGTCTGCAGCGCCTGACCGCCCGCCTGGCCGATTGCGGTATCGCCACGGAACACCTGGGGATAACCGGCTCGCTCCTGCTCGGCTGTCACCGCCCCGACTCCGACCTGGACCTGGTCTGCTACCACCGCGACACCTTCCACCAGGCCCGGGCGGCGGTGCGCGACCTGACCGCAGCCGGGCGGCTGCAACCCTTGTCCGAGCCCCTGTGGCGCACCACCTGGCAGCGGCGCGGCCGGCCCCTGGATTTTCCCACCTGGCTGTGGCACGAACGCCGCAAGTTCAACAAGGGCGCCATCGACGGCACCAAGTTCGATCTGATGCTGGTGGAGGAAAGTCCGGCGCCGGAAACCGGGCAGCGCTGGCGCAAGGCGGGTTACCTCACCCTGCAGGCCACCGTGATCGACGACGGCGACGCTTTCGCCACCCCGGCCCGCTACCGGCTCGACCACCCGCAGATCCCTGAAGTGCTGTGCTTCACCGCCACCTATCTGGGCCAGGCCCGGCGCGGGGAGCGGGTGGAGGTCCGCGGCCGGCTGGAAATCTCGGAGGCCGGCGACCGCCGTGTTATCGTAGGGGCCAGCCGCGAGGCACCCGGCGAATACGTCAAAGTCATGAGGTGAATCCGATGCGCGAACGACTGCGTCAGCTTTACACGCCCTTTCTGAAACTGTGGCGCGAGGGACCGGAAACGGAGGCGGTCGCACCGGCGGAAGACGGCGTTATCGACCCGCCCACCTACGCAGTCCTGGAGGTGCCGGCCCTGTACGAAGCTCTGGACACCGCCCGGACCCAGGTGGGCAAGGCGACACTGCACCGCAGCCTGGCCCGCCCCTTGCGCGATGCCGAGCTGATCCGCGCCAGACAGGCCGCGCTGCGGGAACTGCAGGACAATCCCGAGCTGCGCCGGCAGCTGGCGGATCTGCTCGCCAACGCCGCCCGCCGCGACCGCGAGCCCGAGTTCTACAAGCTGCTCTACTGCAACTTCCTCGGCGGCATCGGTGCCCCGGTCAGCGGCCGCGACCTGCGCGGCTACGGCTACGAGGCCTACGTCAACGGCACCCGTTTCGTGCTCGAAAGCGTCGACCAGGCCCAACATCTGCCCGAGCCCCAAAGCCCCTATCTCCAGGAACTTCTGGCCTGCCTGAGAAACTTCGCCCACAGCCGTGCCTACCGCCTCATGACCGGCCCGGTCTACCGCACCGAAAAGCGGCTGTTGACCCGGGAGGAAAAGGGCTGGCTGCCGGCGATCCGCTTCCGCCCTTCCCTGTTCAAACCGGTCTTCATCGCCGGTCTGGTCGGCGCCCTGCTGGCGGCCTGGGCGGGGCTGCCGGCGCTGCTGAACATGAGCCGCCCGGCCATCGGGGTGCTGTGGCTGTTCCTGTTACCCATCGGCGCCTTCTATCCCCACCTGGTGGGGACCTTCGACCGCGACAAGTTCATCTATCCCCTGCGCCGCCTGTTCCGGGAAGACCCCGACGTCCAGCAACTGCTGGAGACGATCGGCTATCTGGACGAGCTGTTGGCCCTGCACCGCTTCGCCGAGGACTTCGGCCATCCCACCTGCCTGCCGGAGATCCTCGACGACGGCCACCACCGCTTCGTCGCCCGGGAACTGCGCAATCCCATTCTCGGCAAGGGCAATCCCGCCTACGTCCCCAACGACATCGAGCTGGACCGGCACCGCCTCACCTTCATCACCGGCCCCAACAGCGGTGGCAAGACCGCCATCTGCAAGACCATCGCCCAATCGCAGCTGCTGGCCCAGATCGGCGCCTACGTGCCGGCCCGCGAGGCCCGGATGACCGTAGCCGACCGCATCTTCTATCAGGTGCCGGAAGTCAGCCAGCTGACCTCCGGAGAGGGGCGCTTCGCCACCGAACTGCGCCACACCAAGGAAATCTTTCTCGCCGCCACCCCGAGAAGCCTGGTCATCCTCGACGAACTGGCCGAAGGCACCACCTACGAGGAACGCCTCAAGATCTCCTACGACATCATGGAAGGCTTCCACAAAAAGGGTTGCACCACCCTCCTGGTGACCCACAACCATCAGCTGGTGGACAAGTTCATCGAACAGGGCATCGGCCAGGCCAAACAGGTGGAATTCGTGGGCGACCACCCGACCCACCGCCTCATCGACGGCATCTCCCGGGTCAGCCATGCCGACCGGGTCGCCAAGGAGGTCGGCTTTTCCAAGGAGGACATCGACCGCTACCTCGGGGAGGAAAGCCCGTGACCCGTCCGGCGGAACTGCTCAAGCTGATAAGCTGCGGCGTCTATGTCATCGGCGTGGCGGCGGGCGAGACCCGCAACGCCTTCACCGCCGCCTGGGTGATGCAGGTTTCCTTCGATCCCCTGCTGATCGCCCTCAGCATCAATCCCAACCACCGCTCCTACGCCCTTCTCAAGCAGGGGGACGGTTTCACCGTCAACGTGCTGGCGAAGGATCAACTGGAACTGGCGCGCCACTTCGGCCAGCCCGGCGACATCGACAAGCTGGCCGGCGTCCCCTGGCTGGCGGGTCACTGCGGCGCGCCGATCCTCACCGACGCCCTGGCCTGGCTCGACTGCGACTTCCACCACGAATGTCCCGCCGGCGACCACCGGGTGGTGATGGGGCGGGTCGTCGGCGGCGCGATCCAGCGCCTGGGGGAACCGCTGTTGTACCGTGACACCGGCGACATGGATGGCGCCAGCCGGCTGTTCCCCGAGCGCTTCTAGGACGCCCCGTCCCGTGAGAGAGGATGCCGGTTATCCGTGAGATAACTCCAATGTTACCGCCCTTCCGCGCCGTCGTCCTCGATCTGGACGGCCTGCTGCTCGACACCGAGGCCGGTTATCTGCGCGCCTGGCGTCAGACCGCCGCCGCGCTGGGATTCGAACTCGACGATCCTCTGGCCCGGCGCCTGAGCGGTCAGAGCATCGACCGCATCGCCAACATCCTGAAAGAAGCCTTCGGCCCCGGCTTCGATTTCGAGCGCTTCCAGCGTTTGAGCGCCGAACACTGGCGCCGTCAGGTCGAAGCGGAAGGCATCGCCACCCGTCCCGGCTATGGGGCGCTGATGGCGGTGCTGCGGCAGTATGCGATCCCCTATCTGGTCGCCACCAACAGCCGCCGCCCCTATGCGGAAAAATGCCTTGAACTGGCCGGCATCAAGGCTGAGATCCCCGAACTGGTCTGCCGCGACGAGGTCGAATCCGGCAAACCCGCACCGGAAATCTATCAGCTCGCCTGTGCGCGGCTGGGGCAGGCACCCGGCGACTGTTTGGCGGTCGAAGATTCCCACACCGGCCTGCTGGCGGCGGCCCGGGCCGGTACCCGGCCGGTCTGGATTCCGGGCGAATACCGCCCCCCGGAAGAACTGCGGCTGGCCGCCCATACTTTCGAATCGTTGCAACAGCTTGCCGATGCCATCGCGACAATCGTCTGATCCCCGCATCTGGCTGGTGGTCGGAGAAAAGCTGGGCGACAACGCCCAGGTACGCGCCATCGCCGATGCCCTGGGGCTTCCGTGTGAATGGAAGATCCTGCGCTGCAAGCCCGCCTACCAGGAAGGCAAGCCACGGGTGCGCCCCACCCTGAGCCATCTGGATCTTGAACGTTCGGATCCGCTGACGCCCCTCTGGCCGGAGCTGATCCTCACCATCGGCCGCCGCCCTTTAAGCGCCGCCCTGTGGATCAAACGACAGAGCGGCGGGCGCAGCCGGATCGTCGTGCTGGGGCGGCCCCAAGGCGGATGGGCCCCTTACGATCTCATCGTCACCGCCGCCCACTATCCCCTACCCCCCGATCCGCGGGTGCTCGAACTCAAGTTTCCGCTCATTTTTCCCGACCGGGAAAGAATCGAGGCGGCCCGCACGGCCTGGGCCGACCGCCTCGCCGATCTGCCGCGGCCGCTGGTTCCGGTCCTGATCGGCGGCCGCACCCGCCCCTACCGCTTCGGCCGGACCGAGGCCGAGACCCTGATCGAACACAGCCGCTGCCTGGTCGGCAGGGGCACGCCGTTCTTTTGCACCAGCCGGCGCACCAAGGCCCCGGTCCGGGAAGCGATCCGCGCCAGCGGCCTGCCCTACTACGACTGGCATGAAGGCGGCGATAATCCCTACTTCGGCCTGCTGGCCCACGGCGATGCCTTCGTCGTCACCGGCGACAGCGTTTCCATGATGATGGAAGTGGCGCGCCTAGGCAAACCACTGGCGATCTTTCCGCTGCCGGTGCAATATCCACGGCTGCACGCCTGGGCCCGGAGGCTGAGGCGAGGGCTGCTCTATCACCCGCACCCCGGCAGCATTCGGGCCCGGCTCGGCCAGCTGCTGTTCCGTCTGGGACTGATCGGCTACGAACGCCGCCTGGAGAACATCCATCAGCACCTCTACCACAGCGGCGCCGCCCTGCCTTTGGGTCAGGGCGACATCCTGCCCCTGTCACCGCCGCCGATCGAAGACGAACTGCCCAAGGTAACGCGGCGCATCCGGGCGCTTCTGGGCGTTTAAGCCCCGGAAAAACAATGCCAAAAGTCATCCCACCCTGCGTTCTTCGTTGCAAAAATGCTATTATTTGTTGTCCATCGGCAATTCTCAGCAAACCACGAGGCCATCATGGAGCGTCTGCAGCAGATCAAACGCCGCGCCATCATCAAGACCGGCAAATTCCTCACCCGCACGGTTGACCGCATCCTCGCCGCCCAGTCGCTGATCGGCGATGCCCCGGCGTTCGATCCGGCCCAGTTCGACTGGGTCCGGATTCTGGAACAGAACTACGAACCGATCCGCCGCGAGGCCGAGCAGCTGCTCAAGGAACGGGCGCTGATCCCGGCCTTCCACGAGGTGTCGCCGGATCAGAAGCGCATCTCCAAGGGCGATCACTGGAAAACCCACATCCTTTACGGCTTCGGCCGCCGCATCGAGACCAACTGCCGGCGCTGCCCGGAAACCGCCCGGGTGCTGGAGCAGATCCCCGACATGATGACCGCCTGGTTCTCGATCATCGACCCCGGCTATCACATTCCGCCCCACCGCGGCCCGAGCAAGAGTTTCGTGGTCTGCCACCTGGGGCTCATCATCCCCAGGGAAAGGGACAAATGCTATCTGCGGGTGGCCGACCGCAAACTCCACTGGGAGGAAGGCAAGTGCTTCGTGTTCGACGACACCTTCGACCACGAAGTCCGTAACGACACCGACGAGACCCGGGTGGTGCTGCTGGTGCACGTCGCCCGCCCCATGAAGCCGCTGGGGCAATGGGTCAGCCGCGCCATGCTCGCCCTCATCAAGGCGTCGCCCTATTTCAAGGACGGGGTCAGGAACATGCGCAAGTGGGAGGACCGTTATGCGGCTGCCCTCAAGCGCATGGAGAACCAGCCGGTCGCCACCGATGCCTGAAACCGCCCCCTGGACGCCGCTGCGCTTCCTCGGCGCAGCGGCGTCCCGCCAGCAGGCTTCGGCAACCGCGGGGACAGCCGCAGCGGCAGAAGCGCGCTTTCCGGATTTTTTCCTGGTCGGCGCCCCCCGCTGCGGCACCACGGCCATGAGCCACTATCTCGGCCATCATCCGCAGGTTTGCTTTTCCAAACCCAAGGAGCCCCACTTCTTCAGCCTGCTGCGGCAACTGATGCCGCAGATGACGGTGGCCGACTACCTGGCCCACTGCTTTCCCCACTACGACCCGCAGCGGCACCGGGCCGTGGGGGAAGGCTCGGTGTCCTACCTCTACGACGAAACCGCCATCGCCACCATCCTGCGTTACAATCCCGACGCCCGCTTCATCGTCATGGTGCGCAATCCGGTGGATCTGGTCTATTCCTACCACGCCCGCCTGGTCGCCCTGCTCGACGAGGACGTAGAGGACTTCGCCAGCGCCTGGCGCCTGCAGGAAGCCCGCGCCCGCGGCGAACGCATCCCCAAGACCTGCCGCAACCCCTTCCTGCTCCAGTACGCCGAGATCGGCCGGCTGGGCAAATATCTGGAAAGACTGTGGAACCAGGCCGGCAGGGAGCGCTGTCTGGTGCAGGTGTTCGACGATTTCATCACCGATCCGCACCAGGTCTATCGGAGCATCCTCGACTTCATCGGCGTCGAGGACGACGGCCGCGCCGAATTTCCGCCGCGGGAGAGCAACAAGGTCGCCCGTTTCAAATGGCTGCAGCGCTGGCTCAAGCGGCCGCCGACGCAGGTGGCCAGCTTCGCCGCCACCCTGGAACATCAGCGCCGCCGCAAACAGGGGAAACGCAAGTCCGCCCTCAAACGCCTGCGCAAGCGGCTGTTGAAATGGAACACGGTCTATCGCCCCCGCCCCCCGCTGCCGCGGGAACTGCGCGCCGAGCTGGTGGAGACCTTCACCGCCGACATCGACCGCCTCGGTGCGCTGCTGGAACGGGACCTGAGTCACTGGAAGCGGATCTAACGGAACACCCCTTCCCGGTACAGGCGCCACAACAGCCCCCAGCCGTAAATCAAGGGGTGGCGGCGGACGCGCGCGGGAACCTCGATGGTGCGGCCGGTGTGGCGGGTCAGCTTCCAGAGGATGTAATCGACCCCGCCCTGGAAGGTGAACAGGGCCTTGACCAGCCGCAGCAGTGACAGCACCTTGCCCTGAATGCTGCGCAGCCGCCAGCGCCAGCGATACCAGCGCCTCACCGGCGCGGGGATGTCGAGACACCAGAGCGCCTGCCGGCGCCGCAGCCGATAGGGCAACCCGGCCAGCAGGGAAGGGGTCAGGCGCTGATAATAGTCTTGCGCCCACCGATACAACTGCCGGGCCCGCTCCGCCGCCTTTTCGGCCCGCAGCTCGGCCCCGTAACTGGAGCGCAGGCTGGTCTGCCACAGGGTGGCGGTGTCGAAACAGGGGGGCAGCAGGGGCGCGGTTTCACTGACGAAGCGGGCGGCGGCGGCGACGAGACAGGCGGCGATACGCTCGGCTACGGCCCCGTCACGGCGCCAGACCAGACGGCAGGGCTGGGAGAAGCGCCCCCAAAGATAGGAATGAAACCAATCGAGGGTGCCCCCTTGGAAGTCGGCGAGGGTGAGCACGGCGTACTTGCTGCGCACCGTCCTGCCCTCGTGGCGGATTTCGGCATAGAAGACGTTGGGCGGCAGCAGCCGGTTGGCCCAGGCCAGCCAGCGGCGATCGTAGGTCCTGGTATAATCGTCCACCAGCACGTACAGATCCACCAGGCCGTCGTAGGGATCGCCGCTGCGCAGGCAGGAACCGTACATCAGCACCGCTGCGGTGCCCGGATGACGCGCCGTCAAACGCTCCGCCAGCGCCCGCACCGCCCCGGGCACCGGAGTTTCGATCACTTGCCGCATCCAGGCCGATAATTCATGTCCCGTCGCTTCCGTCTCGCCCATCTTTCCGATCCTCATCTCACCGATCCCCGTCCCCGCCTGCGGCAGTTGTGCAGCAAGCGCCTGCTGGGGTGGCTGTCCTGGCGCCTGCGCCGCCGCCGCGAACACCGCCCCGAGGTGCTGGCCGCGCTGGTGGCCGATCTGAGGCGGCAGGCCCCCGACCATACCGTGGTCACCGGCGATCTGACCCAGATCGCCCTGCCCCACGAATGCCGGGAGGCGGCCGCGTGGCTGGCGACCCTCGGCCCGCCGGCGCAGGTCAGCGTCATCCCCGGCAATCACGACCGCTACGTCGCCGAAAACGCAGCCGATACTTTGGCCCGCTGGGCCCCCTATTGCCAAAGCGGGCGGTTTCCCTATGTCAGAGCCTTGGGTACAATCCACCTGATCGGCCTCGATTCGGCGCCGCCCACCGCCCCCTTCCTGGCGACCGGGGCGCTCGGGGCCGCCCAGTGCCGTCGTCTCGAGACCCTGCTGGCGGAAACCCAAGGCTGCCGCATCGTGGCCATCCATCACCCGCCCCACCCGGAAGCCGTCAAGGCCCGCAAACGCCTCACCGACCGCGACCGGCTGCTGGCGGTGCTGCGCCGCCACGGCTGCGAACTGGTGCTGCACGGCCACAGCCACCACTGGCAGCTGCACTGGCTCGAGGGGCCCGCCGGCCCCATCCCCTGTCTCGGCGTCCCCTCGGCGTCCGCCCTCGGCCGCCGGCGCGGCTACCGGGCCCGTTATCATCTCTACGACATCGAAACGGCCGCAGACGGCTGGCGCATCGAGGTGTCCATCCGCGGGCTCGACCCGGCAAGCCGGGCCTTCCGTCACGAGGGCGGCTTCCGGCTTCACTGCCGCAGCTGACGCACCCACCCCAGGCTCAGCAGCAAAATCAGCCCCGTCGGCGCCAATGCCGTGAGCAGCGGCGGCAGATTCCACAGCAGCCCTAGGTTGGCGATCACCTGGGTGGCGAGAAAATACAGCACCCCGATCACGATGGCCGCCACCACCTGCCAGCCGAAGCCACCGCCGCGGGGATTGGTCGCTGCCACCGGCACCAGGAACAGCACCATCACCGCCATGTTCAGGGGCAGCAGCAGGCGCTGCCAGAACAGCAGTTCGTAGCCTTCCGCCTTCTGGCGGGTGGCCTTGAGGTACTGGACGTAACCCCACAGATCGGCCAGCGCCAGGGTCTCCGGCGGCAGCTCCAGGGTCGCCAGCTGCCTCGGGGACAGGAACGCGCGCCATTGCAACCGGGGCAAAAATTCGGTCTGGAGAATGCCGCCCCGCCAGCGCTTCTCGGTCACCTGCTGCAGCCGCCAGGTGCTCTCGTCGAGCACCTGGGCCTGACGGGCATGGAGATAGCTCAACAGCCGGCCCTGGGCATCGAATTCGTAGATGTCCACGTCCTGAGGCAGGCGGCCGTGGCGGATGGCGTGGACGTTGACGAAACGCCGGCCGTCCCGGGACCAAAAACCGTACTCGGTCCGCAGGGTTCCCTGCCCCGCCCGGGCCTGCTGGCGCATGACGAAACCCCACTGGGATGTCCTGGGGGCGACGAACTGGGCATCGAGCATCAGCAGGGCGGCCAGGAGCAACACGGTCTTGAGCAACCCCCAGGCCAGCTGCGCCAACGACAGCCCGGCCGCGCGCATGGCCAGAATCTCGCGGCTTCCCACCAACACCGCCAGCGCCAGGCTGCCGCCCATCAGGGTGGCGATGGCGGAGAACTCCAGCAGCTTGGTGGGAAAGGAGGCGGCCACGTACCACAACGCGTGCCGCAGGCGGTAGTTGCCCTCGCCCACCTCGCTGAGCTCGTCCACCAAGTCCAGGAAACCGAACAGGGCCAGCAGCACCAGGATCACGATCAGGTAGAAACGCAGAAAGTGGCCGGCCAGATAACGCTCGAGGATGCCCATCAGGCCGCCCTCCAACGCGCCCTGAAAGACCGTGCGCGCCAGGCGGCGCGCAGCAGGGGCGCGTACCAGATCACGACGATGACAGCCAACAGCGCATCCACCCACCACAGGCCGGGCATGGCCCCCACCTGGCCTTCCTTGACCCAGGTCTTGGCGATTCCCGACAGGTTGTAATAGACCGCGAACAGGACGATGGCGAATATCGTCCGGGCGAAGCGGCCGCGGCGTGGCGCGCTGCGGCTCAGGGGGACCGCCAGCAGCGCCAGCAGCAGGGCCGAGACGGGCCGCAGCAGGCGCCACTGGAGTTCGGCCAGGTTCTTGGGATCGTCGCCGGCATGGCGCCAAAGCGTCTTCAGGCTGGCGGCCTTGGCTTTGTAACCCAGCGGTTTGGGCACCCCTGCCAGCGCCAGGGTGAAGGTCTCAAAGTGCAGCACCACATCGTCACGGCCGCCGGGATTCAGATCGTAGGCGTACCCCTGGTGGAAGACCAGCGCGGTGCGCAGGTCTGCGGTGGTTTCCTGGGTCAGGTAACGGGCATGGATGGTCTGGCGGCGGCCGTTGTCCCTGGGACGGGTGAAGAACACCCGCTCCAGACGCGCCTGGCTGCGGTCGATGCCTTCCGAAAACAACACGTAGTGGCCACTCTCGCTACTGTGGAAACGGCCCGGCTCGAGCTTGTCGATGTCGAACTGGGCCTTGGCCCGGTCCTGGAGCACGTAACTGCGCGCGTAGGCCCAGGGACGCACGTACCAGGAAAGCAGCGCCACCCCCAGCGCGACGAGCATCCCCAGACGCAAGGCCGCCCAGGCCACCCGCAGCTCGCTGTAGCCGCAGGCGAACATCGCCGTCATCTCGGCATCGTTGTAGAGCCGGCCCAGCCCCAGCACCACCGACAGATAGAGGGCGATGGGCAACAGCACCTCGAGGGCGATGAGGATCTTGAGGCCCACCAGCTGCCAGACGATGTCCATGGGGAGGATGCCGGCCACTGCGTCGGAGAGCAGCTGGGCACTGCTGTAGCCCCCGAACAGCAGGACGAAGAATCCGCCGGTGGCCAGCAGGGGGCGCAGGACTTCCAGAACCAGGTAGCGGTCGAGCAAGGGCCAGCGCAGCCAGGAGATCATCGGCGCGCTTCACCCAGAAAGTGAGAAAGTGTCCGCATCTTGCCTCAATCTCCCTATAATTTCATTCCAAGGCTTGGAGGGAACGGCGATCGCGAAAACCGGTCATTCAGCCATTGTACCAATTGCCCCCGCCATCAACATCCGCAACCCCGACGAGGGCCTATGAGCGACTCCTTCGAACGCTGGCGCCAGTCCTCCCCCTTCTACGGGGGCAACATCCAATATCTGGAGACCCTCTACGAGCGTTTCCTGGAAGATCCCGACAGCGTCCCGCCTCACTGGCGCGAGCGTTTCCGCCAGTTGCAGCGGCAGCTGCCCGATCATCCGGACATCCCCCACCGGCCGGTGCGCCAGCGTTTCGCCGCCCTGGCCCGGGAAGCGAAAGCGGCGGCGGCAACCGGCGAGGAAACCGCCTGCGCCAAGCAGATCGCCGTCAACCGCCTCATCGTCCAGTACCGCCTTCTGGGGCACCTGGTGGCTGACACCAATCCCCTGCCGCTGCGCCCCAAACCCTACCTGCCGGAACTGGATCCGGGCTTCTACGGCCTCACCGATGCCGACCTGGACCGGGAATTCGACGCCTCCCTGATCCACGGTGCCGGCCGCATGACCCTGCGCGAGATTCTCGCCAGGCTTAAACGCATCTACTGCGGCAAGGTGGGCAGCGAAACCATGCACATCCTCTCCCGCGACGTGCGCCACTGGGTCCAGCGGCAGCTGGAGACCAGTGAATGCCGACCGCGGCTGACGCCGGAGGAGAAGCGCTGGGTCCTGAAACTGCTGATCGCCGCCGAGGGCATCGAGAAGTACCTTCACCGCCGCTACGTGGGCCAGAAGCGCTTTTCCCTGGAAGGCGGGGAGAGCCTCATCCCCCTCCTGGACGAGCTCATCCAACGCGCCGGAGAGAAGGGGATCGAGGAGATGGTCATGGGCATGGCCCACCGCGGCCGCCTCAATGTGCTGGTCAACATCCTCGGCAAACAGCCGGAATCGCTGTTCCAGGAATTCGAGGGCAAGGCCACACCCAGCGAGGGGACCACCGGAGACGTCAAATATCACCTGGGCTTTTCCTCCGACATTCCCACCCCGGGCGGTCCTTTGCATCTGGCCCTGGCTTTCAACCCCTCCCATCTGGAGATCATCGACCCGGTCGCCGAAGGTTCGGCCCGGGCGCGCCAGGACCGCATCGGCAAGACCGGCCCCAACCGGGTGCTGCCGCTGCTGATCCACGGCGACGCCGCCTTCGCCGCCCAGGGGGTGGTAATGGAGACCCTGCAGATGGCCCAGACCCGCGCCTTCCACACCGGCGGCACCGTCCACGTGGTGGTGGACAACCAGATCGGCTTCACCATCAGCAACCCCTTCGACGCCCGCTCCACCACCTATCCCACCGACGTGGCCAAGATGATCGAGGCGCCGGTCTTCCACGTCAACGGCGACGATCCCGAGGCGGTGATCTACGTCATCCGCCTGGCACTGGAATTCCGCATGACCTTCAACCGCGACGTGGTCATCGACCTGGTCTGCTACCGCCGCCACGGCCACAACGAGGCCGACGAGCCGGCGGTGACCCAGCCGGTGATGTACCGCCACATCCGCCAGCATCCCAGCGCCGCCTTCCTCTACGCCCGCCGGCTGATCGAGGAAGGCGTGATCGATCCGGCCACCCCCGAACGCTTCGAGCGCGAATACACCCAGGCCCTGGAACAGGGCGGGCCGCTGCTGCGCCGACCCCTGCCCAAGACCACCTTCCGCAACCGGGTCGCCTGGCATCCCTACGTGGGCAAACGCTGGGACGCACCCTACGATTCCCGCTTCCCGCTGGAGAAACTCCGGGACCTGGCCTACGAGTGGCTCAAGCTGCCGGAAGGTTTCGAGCTTCATCCCCGGGTCGCCAAGATCTGGGAGGACCGGCGCAGGATGACCGAGGGCGAGCTGCCGGTGGACTGGGGCTACGCAGAAAACATGGCCTATGCCACCCTGCTGGCGGACGGCAAGGCGGTAAGACTGACCGGGCAGGATTCAGGCCGCGGCACTTTCTTCCACCGCCATGGCATCGTCTATCACTACAAGACCGGCGAACCCTTCATCCCCCTGAAGAAGATCGCCTACCGCTTCGACACCCGCTTCTACCTCTACGACTCGCTGCTGTCCGAAGAGGGAGTGCTGGGATTCGAATACGGCTACAGCACCGCCGATCCGGAAACCCTGGTGATCTGGGAGGCCCAGTTCGGCGACTTCGCCAACGTCGCCCAGGTGGTGATCGACCAGTTCATCAGCTCCGGCGAGGCCAAGTGGGGGCGGCTGTCGGGGCTGACCCTGTTCCTGCCCCACGGTTACGAAGGCCAGGGGCCGGAGCATTCATCCGCCCGTCTCGAGCGCTTCCTGCAACTGTGCGCCGAGGACAACATGCAGGCCTGCGTCCCCACCACGCCGGCGCAGATCTTCCACCTGCTGCGGCGGCAGATGCTGCGGCCTTACCGCAAGCCGCTCATCACCTTCACCCCCAAGAGCCTATTGCGCCACCGCCTTGCCGTCTCCACCCTGGAGGAACTGGCCGAAGGGCGTTTCCAGCTGGTGATCGACGAAACCGATCCCATCGACCGCGACCGGGTGCGGCGGGTGATCCTGTGCTGCGGCAAGATCTATTACGAACTGCTGGAAGCCCGGCGCCAGGCGCAAATCGACCACATCGCCATCCTCCGCCTGGAACAGCTCTACCCCTTCCCCGCCCAAGCCCTGCAACAGGCCCTGGAAGGCTATCCCAAATTGCGCGAGCTGGTGTGGTGCCAGGAGGAGCCCAAGAACCAGGGCGCCTGGTACCAGATCCGCCACCGTTTCCTGGAAACCCTGCCTTCCGGGGTGGAACTGCGCTACGTGGGCCGCCCGCCGGCGGCCGCCCCCGCCGAAGGCGCTTTCGCCATGCACGTGGAACGGCAACACGCTATCATTGAGGCCGCGTTGCATCCTCAAATCGACGAACTCAAACGGGCAGCAGGCTGATGGAAATACGCGTTCCTCCTTTGCCGGAATCGGTCACCGATGCCACCGTCGCCGCCTGGCACAAAAAACCCGGTGAGGCGGTCCGCCGCGACGAAAAGCTGGTGGACCTGGAAACCGACAAGGTGGTTTTGGAGGTGCCCGCGCCCACCGACGGCACCCTGAAGGAAATCAAGCATCCGCAAGGCGACACCGTCACCAGCGGCGAGGTGCTGACGGTTCTCGAACCCGGTGAAGTCGCCGTGCAGGCCCCGACTGAGAAACCGCCCACCGGCGCCCCCCAGGTCCCGCCACCGCTGACGCCGGCCAAACCGGAAGCGGAAGCACAGCCGCCAGCGCTCAGCCCCTCGGTGCGCCGCCTGCTGACCGAACACGGCCTTGACGCCGGCCAGATTCCCGCCACCGGCAAAGGCGGCCGCCTGACCCGGGAAGACGTGCTCGCCTATCTGGAACGCCACAAGGCTACCGCACCGGCGCCGCCCACCGGCGAGCGTTCCGAACAACGGGTTCCCATGACCCGGATCCGCGCCCGTATCGCCCAAAGGCTGCTGGAGGTGCAGCGCAACACCGCGATGCTCACCACTTTCAACGAGGTGGACCTCCTGAAGGTCATGCAGATCCGCAAACGCCACGGCGAGGCGTTCCAGAAGAAACACGGCGTCAAGCTCGGCTTCATGAGCTTCTTCGTCAAGGCCTCGGTGGAGGCGCTGAAGGCCTTTCCCATCGTCAACGCCAGCATCGACGGCGAGGACATCGTCTATCACGGCTATTTCGACATCGGCATCGCCGTCTCCACCGACCGCGGTCTGGTGGTGCCTATCCTGCGCGATGCCGACCGGCTGGGCTTCGCCGACATCGAAAAGCAGATCGACGAATTCGCCCGCAAGGCCCGGGAGGGCTCCCTGGCGCTGGAGGACCTGCAGGGCGGCACCTTCACCATTACCAACGGCGGCATCTTCGGTTCCCTGCTCTCCACCCCGTTGCTCAACCCGCCCCAGAGCGCCATCCTCGGCATGCACGCCATCAAGGAACGGCCGGTGGCGGTGGACGGCGAGGTGGTGATCCGGCCGATGATGTATCTGGCCCTGACCTACGACCACCGCCTCATCGACGGCCGCGAAGCGGTGCTGTTCCTGCGCACCGTCAAGGAAATCCTGGAGGCGCCGGAGCGGCTGTTCCTGGGCATTTGACGAGAATAACGACGAGGTCGATCCATGTTCCCCTTACGCGACGAAAACCCGACGCTCCGCACCCCCATCGCCACCTGGGCCATCATCGCCCTTAACGTGCTGGTCTGGGCCGGGCTGGAAGGTTTCGGCCAGCCGCTGATGGTGCTGCAGGCCCTGTGCGACTGGGCCATGATTCCCGCCGAACTGTTCGGCCATCTCAAACCCGGAGACAGCGTACCGCTGGGACCGGAGGTGGAATGCATGCTGGAGAACCGTTCCCCCTGGCTGAGCGTGTTCATGTCCATGTTCATGCACGGCAGCTGGTTCCACTTGATCTCCAACATGTGGTTTCTGTGGGTCTTCGGCGACAACGTCGAGGACGCCATGGGATCCGGCCGCTTCCTGCTCTTCTACCTGCTGTGCGGTCTGGCGGCTGCCGCGGCCCAGGCGCTGGCCGATCCGTCCAGCCCGGTGCCGATGGTGGGCGCCTCCGGCGCCATCGGCGGGGTGATGGGCGCCTACGCCCGCCTCTACCCCAACGCCCGGGTGGAAAACCTGGTGCCGATGGGCTTCTATCTGGCCGTCGTGTCGGTGCCGGCCTATTTCATGCTCGGCTACTGGTTCCTGATCCAGATCATCGCCGGCCTGGCGACCGACACCGCAGCGGGCGGGGTGGCCTTCTGGGCCCATGCCGGCGGTTTCCTCGCCGGGCTGCTGCTGGCCGGCCCGCTGCACCGGCCCGACTATCTGGCCGAACATATCGCCCAGACCCCGCGGCAACGCAGCGACTACCGCTGGTGACGGCATGACCGAACCGTTCTGGCAGCGCAAATCATTGGCGGAAATGACCGAGGCGGAGTGGGAAAGCCTGTGCGACCGCTGCGGCCGATGCTGCCTGCACAAGATCGAGGACATCGACACCGGTGAAATCCTGTTCACCAACGTGGTCTGCGCCCTGTTCGACCTGACCGGCGGCCGCTGCACCCAGTACCGCATCCGCCGCCAGCTGGTGCCCGACTGCCTCGATCTCAAGGAAGGGCTGCCGCCGCTGCACTGGCTGCCGCAAACCTGTGCCTACCGCCTGCTGGCGGAGGGCAAACCCCTACCCGGGTGGCATCCCCTGGTGAGCGGCGACCCGGAAACGGTGCACGAAGCCGGCATTTCCATCCGCAGCTTCGCGATTCCGGAGACGGAGGTGGAAGACGTTCACGACCACGTGGTCGAAGGGCTGCGCTGAGATCCTACCATTCCAGGATGCGCCACTGGTGCACCCGGGCCCCCTCCTCCAGATCGCTGCGGCGGGTGTCGAGAGTGCCGTCGGCATCGGTATCCACCAGATAATAGGGCGGACCGATGGGCGGAATGACCTTGATCATGTAAAGCTGCCCGCCGATGCGGTATTCCTCGATCACACTCTTGCCGCGGCGGCGGATCGTCACCTCCGGCTGCAGTTCCTGATCCTCCTCCACTTCCGGCAGCGGCTCCAGCGGCGGCGGGGCATCATCATCAGCGCCCCGGGCCGCACCGCCGATCAGAAGCGGGAGCAAAACGGGTAAAAGCCGGCGCATCGCTGTTCTCCTGGTGGCTTGCATGGCCCCATTATAACGGCGGCGGCGGCGTTTTCAGGCACGAAAAAAGCGGGATGGAGACATCCCGCTTTTTTCGTGCTCTCCCCGGAGGGAAATTCAGGTCCGGGGCGTGGATTACTCGCCCTTGTCCTGATCTTCCGGCTCGGCCATCACCCACTTATAGAAGAAATAAGCGGCCACGATGATGAGGATGGTCACGACGATGCCGCCCGGGGTGCGCATCTTTTCCACTAAGTCGAGTATAGCTCCCATGAGATCCTACCTTGAAAAATTTGTTTTAATCGGTCGTGCTACGCAAAATGCAAGCGGCTTCATTGTTACGAATTGACATCATCCTGTCAAGAAAGGGCCGTGCTTCCCCCTCGGTGCCGGTCAATTTTTGTTTACCACGGCTGCTCTGTTTTCGTTCGCCGTGGAAATTCAATAGAATATCCGTTTCCCCTACAGATGAAACAACATGCGCCCAGGCAAGACGCGCTTTGCGCCCAGTCCCACCGGCTTCATCCATCTCGGCAACGCCCGCACCGCCCTGTTCAACCGCCTTGCCGGCGAGCGCTTCCTGCTGCGCATCGAGGACACCGACCGCGAGCGCTGCCGCGCCGAGTATGTCGCAGCGATAATCGAGGACCTGCAATGGCTCGGCATCGACTGGGACGAAGGCCCCCGTTCGGCCGAAGCGGACGACTATTTCCAGTCCCGGCGGCAGGCGATCTATGACCGCTATTACACCCGCCTGGAACAGGCAGGAAGCGCCTATCCCTGCTTCTGCTCCCCGGAGGAACTGGCGCAAATCCGCGCCCGCCAGCGCGCCGCCGGTCAGCCTCCCCGTTATCCGGGCACCTGCGCGCGGCTGTCCCCGGAGGAGGTCGAAGCCCGCCTGGCCCGGGGCCTGAAACCGACGCTGCGCTTTCGCGTCCCGCCAGGCCGTCAGATCGCCTTCGACGACCTGATCCGCGGCCCCCAGGCATTTCGCAGCGACGACATCGGCGATTTCATCATCCGCCGCGCCGACGGCACCCCTGCGTTCCTGTTCTGCAATGCCGTGGACGATGCCCTCATGGCGGTCACCCACGTGCTGCGCGGTGAGGACCACCTGGCCAACACCCCGCGCCAGCTGCTCATCCTCGAAGCTTTGCGGCTGACCCCGCCGCGCTACGGCCATCTGCCCCTGATCCTCGGCGAGGACGGTGCCCCCCTGTCCAAGCGCAACGGCAGCCGCAGTATCCGCGAGCTGCGCCAGCAGGGCTATCTGCCCCTGGCGGTGGTCAACCTGCTCGCCCGTCTCGGCCATCATTACCGCGAGGAGGCGCTGTTGACCTTGGCGGAACTGAGCGAAGGCTTCGATCTGGCCGCCATCGGCAAGTCCCCGGCCCGCTTCGACCCCCAGCAGCTCGACCACTGGCAGAAGCAGGCGGTCCACGCCGCCGACGACGCCACCCTATGGGACTGGCTCGATGAGGCTACCCGCGCCCTGATCCCCGCATCCTGCCGCAGCGAATTCTTGAGTCTGGTGCGCAGCAATTGCCTGTTCCCGAAGGAGGCCCGCCGCTGGGCCGAAATCCTGTTCGGCGATGCCGGGGCTCCGGACCCCGAAGCCCGCCGGGTCCTGGAACAGACCCCGGCGGAATTCTTCCAGGCCGCCCTGGAAACAGCCCGCCGCCACCCGGAGGACTACCAGGCCTTCGTGGCGGAATTGAAGCGGCTCGCCGGCGTCAAAGGCAAACGGCTGTTCCAGCCGCTGCGCGCCGCCCTCAGCGGCCGCCTCGACGGCCCGGAACTGGAACGTCTCTACCGCCTGCCCGGCCCCGGGCGGGTGCAAACCCGACTGGCCCAATGGATCACGCACCAATGCTGAAACTGTACAACAGCCTCACCCGCCGCAAGGAACCGTTCAAACCCCTTCAAGCCGGCAAGGTCCGCATGTACGTGTGCGGCATGACCGTGTACGACTACTGCCACCTGGGCCATGCCCGGGTGATGGTGGTGTTCGACGTGCTGGCCCGCTACCTGCACTGGAAGGGCTTTGAGGTCACCTACGTGCGCAACATCACCGACATCGACGACAAGATCATCCGCCGCGCCGCCGAGGAAGGCGTACCCATCGAGGCACTGACCGAGCGCTTCATCCGTGCCATGCACGAGGACGAAAAGGCCCTCGGCTGCCTGCCGCCGGATCAGGAACCGCGCGCCACCCGGTCGATCCCGCAGATCATCGCCATGATCCAGGCCCTGATCGACAAGGGTTATGCCTACGTGGGGGAAAACGGCGACGTCTATTACGCCGTCAGCCGCTTCAAGGATTACGGCAAACTGTCGGGCAAGAAACCGGAGGAACTGCGCGCAGGCGCCCGGGTGGAGGTCAGCGAGGCCAAGCGCGATCCCCTGGACTTCGTCCTCTGGAAACGGGCCAAGCCGGGGGAGCCTGCCTGGGATTCCCCCTGGGGACCGGGCCGCCCCGGCTGGCACATCGAATGCTCCGCCATGTCCACCGCCTGCCTGGGGGCCCATTTCGACATCCACGGCGGCGGCGCCGACCTGCAGTTCCCCCACCACGAAAACGAGATCGCCCAGAGCGAGGCGGCCACCGGCCACCCCTTCGTCAACTACTGGGTGCACGCCGGCTTCGTGCGCGTCAATCAGGAAAAGATGTCCAAGTCCCTGGGCAACTTCATCCGCCTGCGCGAGCTCCTGCAGAAATATCCCGGCGAGGTGATCCGCTTGTGTCTCCTCTCCAGCCATTACCGCAGCCCGCTGGAATTCTCCGAGGATTCACTGAGGCACGCCCAAGCCGGCCTCACCCGTCTCTACACCGCCCTGCGTGGTCTGCCGGAGGCGGAGGAAGGCGAGGAAGGCAGAATCTGGCGCCAGCGCTTTGAGGCCGCCATGGACGACGACCTGGGTACCCCGGAGGCCCTGGCAGTGCTGTTCGACCTGGCCAAGGAGATCAACCGCCTGCGCGACCGTGACCCGGACCGGGCGGCCCGCCTCGGAGCGACGCTCAAGGCGCTGGGGAACGTCTTAGGGATTTTGACCCAGGACCCGGAAACCTTCCTCAAGGGGGAGACGGCGGATCTTTCCGACGAGGAAATCGAGCGCCTGATCGAACAGCGCAATCAGGCCCGCAAACGGCGCGACTGGGCCAGCGCCGACCGCATCCGCGACCAGCTCAGGGAAAAGGGCATCGTGCTGGAGGATACGCCCCAGGGAACCCTGTGGCGGCGGGCCTGATTCAGGCCGCCGCCATCTCCTTGGCGATGGCGTAGATCTCCTCGGCGTCCAGCACCCGATCGTTGCGCTCGAACAGTTTGGCGATACAGGCCCGGTGCACGGCCAGTTTCAGGGTGCCGAAGCCGATGGCCCCCCAGCAGATCTTGCCGTGGCGCTCCGTGCCGCGGTCCATCATGTCCACCCCTTCGATTCCCAGGGGCGGCGTGGCGTTGGCATCGACGAGAACCTCCAGCCGGGGCAGATCCCGCCACTGGGATTCCTCCAACAGCTGAACACCGGCGGCGCCGGTGGCGAACACGATGTGGGCGTCTTCGATGACGGCGGCGCGGGCGGCGTTGTCGATGGCCTCCACCGGGGTGATCTCCACCCCGAAACGCCGTTTCATCGCCTCGCAGGCGGCCCGGGCCCGCGCCAGGGCGCGCGAAGTCAGCACCACCTGGGCCCCCTCCTTGGCCAGCAGGGCGGCGGCGCGCTGGCCGACGGGACCGGTGCCGGCGAGCACCACCGCCCTCTTGCCCCGCACCTCGGTGCTGGAGGCGATCCGCGCCACCCCGGCGGCCGCGGTGGTATTGCTGCCGTTGCTGTCGAGCATCACCGACACCCGGAAATCAGCGAAAAACCGGGCCGTGACCGCCGCCAGCAGGGCCTCGCCGGCCTGGAGGTCGCTGCCGCCGATGAAGATGGCGGTGTTTTTCTTGTCCTTGGGGGCGCGGGTGAAGATGGTCCCGTCCACCAGAGGCCCCACGTTGTCCGGCGTCAGGTTGGCGTGCCCGATGACGTGGTCGGCGCCGCCATCGTAGGCGACCACGGTATCGAAGGAAGCCGGATGGCTGTCGGTATCGAACTGGAACAGGAGTTTCTTCACCGCATGCACCTTGGAAGTCCTAAGGAAACAATCGATCGATTATAATAGCGGGCCGATTCCGCCACCAGGTTTGCGCCATGTTCAAAGACCAATCCCTCGATACTTTTCTCGACCGCCTGGCCAGCGCCGACCCCACCCCCGGCGGCGGCAGCGCGGCGGCGGTGATGGGGGCGATGGGCGCGGCGCTGGTGGGCATGGTCGCCAGCCTCACCGTGGGCAAGCCCCGCTATCGGGCGGTGGAGGCCGAGATGCATGCCCTCCAGGCGAAGGCCGCGGAACTGCGCCAGCGGCTGCTGGCCGCCATCGAGGCGGATGTGGCGGCCTTCGACCGGGTCATGGCCGCCTACCGGCTGCCGAAGGACGACCCGAACCGCGGCGAGGCGATCCAGGCCGCCCTCAAGGGCGCCACCGACGTGCCCCTCGCCTGCGCCCGCCTGTGCGTCGAGGTCATCGGCCTGTGCCATGAGGCGGCGGAAAAAGGCAATCCCAACGTGCTGTCCGATGCCGGCGTCGGGGTGCTGGCGGCCCATGCGGCGCTCAAGAGCTGCGCCATCAACGTGACCGTCAACCTCAACGCCATCCGCGATCCGGCCTTCGTGGCCGAGCGCCGCGGGGAGCTCGAAGCCCTGCTCGACGGCAGGGACCGGGAAGTCGAACAGCTGTACAACCACATTCTGGCCAAGCTATGAAGCCTCTGCGTCTTTCCGCCTATTTCCTCGGCATCCTGCTGAGCCTGGGGGCGGCCTGGCTGCTGTTTCCCGGCAACGCCACCCAGGCCGGTCTCGAGGCGCCGCCGACGGTGAAATGGGTGCCCTCGCTCTCCGAGACCGAACCGTTCTGCAGCTTCGCCCATCCGGAATGGCGCCGGGCCCAGACCATCGAAGGCGTCGAGATCGACGAGGATCCCCAGTGCGATCCGGACAACCCCTATGTGATCGCCAGCGTGGTCAAGGGCACCAACAACGTCACCATGCCCACCCTGATGAAGACCCGCCTGGCGGCCGATGCGGTGGTGAAGGAAAACGACCGCGACGGTGACGGCGACCCCGACGTCATCCACATCCGCCTGGAAGTGGGGGAACTAAACGGCAGCACTCCCGACGGCGACTTCCTCATCCCCGGCTACCGCATCGCCCCGGGACTGACGCCCGGCCTGTGGGTATTCGTGCCCAAGATGCGCGGCATGGCCACCGTCGATGCCGTCAACCTGGACGCCAACCCCCTGCTGCGCGCCCCCTCGCCGCCGATCCGGGTGGAACAGGGCGACACGGTCTATCTGACCCTGGAAAACACCCATTATCTGCCCCACACCATTCACCTGCACGGCGTCGATCATCCCTACCTCAAGCCAAATGGCGAAGGCAACGACGGCGTCCCCATCACCAGCGAGAAGATGCTGATGCCGGGCGAGCGCCGCACCTATCCGATCCGGCCGCGCCAGCCCGGCGCCATGCTCTACCACTGCCACGTGCAGACCGACAAGCACATGCTCATGGGCCTGCAGGGGTTGTTCATCGTCGAGGAGAACCGGCCTAACAACTGGCTCCAGACTTTCAACGTCGGCGCCGGCAAGGTTCGCCATCCCTCGCGGGCGGTGCGGGAAAAATACGCCCAGGAATACGACCTCCACTATCAGACGCTGGACAAGGAACGCTACCGGCCGATCCAGCAGTACAATGACCCACGCCTGGTGGCCAAAGCCATGAATCGGGATTACGACATCACCGATGCCGACGAGGATTTCTTCCTGGTCAACGGCCAGTCCTTTCCCTACACCCTGCGCGACAGTCTGATCGTGGTGGAACCGGATCAGAAAGTACTGCTGCGGGTCCTCAACGGTCATCCCGAAACCCTGGCGCTGCACCTCCACGGCCACAAGACCACCGCCATCGCCGCCGACGGCGTGCCGCTGCCATCCCCCGTCACCCGCGACGTCCAGGACCTGGCCCCGGCCCAGCGTCTCGACCTGGTGCTCGACACCCACGACGACGGCCTGCACAGCTTCGGCCAGGGCGCCTGGCTGATGCACGACCATACGGAAAAGAGCGTCACCTCCGACGGCGTCGGCCCCGGCGGCGACATCAGTCTGGTGATCTACCGCCGCTTCCTGGACGAAAACGGCTTCCCCAAGCTGCAGGGCATGGATCTGGTGCCGTTCTTCAACCGCTGGTTCTACCAGAAACAGGTGCCGGCCTGGGCCCGCAGCAAGGATTGGGAAATCTACAGCGACCCGGCGCCCCTGCCGCCCGACCCGGTGCGGGTGCTGCTGGCCGGCCTGAGCCTGGGGCTGGCCCTGGGACTGGCCTTCTTCGCCTGGCGGGAATGGAGGGAAGCGTCATGATCCAGGTATTGCTATGCCGTGGCGGGACAGGGCGGGTCCGTTCTCCGGGACGCCGTGAATCCGTCCCTGGAGGCTTGAAACCCGCCCGTCCAGGCCGGGTACACCCTGCGAATGGACCCGCCCTGTCCCGCCTTGCCGGTATCCTGCTTCTGCTGTTCTCCCTCACGGGCTTGGCCCATGCCGGCCACCGCATGGACATGGACAGCATGGTGATGAACGAGAACCCGACCCGGCTGCCCCAGGGCTGCGCCCAAATCTCCGAGGACGTCAAGATCACCGTCCACGCCAGCCGCAAATACGCCAAAAAATTCCCCGGGCTGGTGTTCGCCTACGACCGGCAGAGCTGGGAGGTGCCGCCCTGCGCCCGCCTCACGGTACGCTTTGTCAACGAAGACCACATCCGCCACCAGTTCATGGTCCACGGCCTGCCGCAGGACCTCTACCCCATGGGCATGTTCACCATCGAGGTTTCCGGTCCCGGCGAGGAAACCGCCAGTTTCATCCTGCCGCCCTACAAGAAGACCTATCTGGTCCACTGCGACATCGCCCAGCACACCGAGCACGGCATGAAGGCGCAGCTCAAGGTGGCCGGCGGCGACCGCGACCTGACCAGCCTGCCGGGGCTGACCAAACCGGTCCGCCCGGACCGCTATCCCACCCGCTGGACCGGCGGGCGCATCGCCTTCCTCGTGCTGGCACTGGCCGGCGGCATCCTGCTGGTGTGGGCCGGACGCTGGATACTCCGAAGTCTGGCGGAAGATTGATCCATGCCGGATTCTTGGCTCAGGAAATTACGCCAAGCAGTTCGTTGCGGCAAAATAGAATACCAGCAACATGCGCTGGAGCGACTGCTCGAACGGGGAATTGCGCTCGAAGAAGTCGAAGCTGTCTTACTCCAGGGCGAGATGATCGAATTTTATCCAGAGGAAGCCATGAATGAACCGCGATAGTGTATGTCCACTCTGTGGTGGCGACAAAACCCCCGGATACACGACAATTACGATCGACCTGGCATCGGGAGTCATTGTCGTGCGCAAAGTGCCAGCGCAGGTCTGCCAACAATGCGGTGAAAGCTGGATTGGACAGGAAACGGCCCGCCATCTGGAAAAATTGATTCAGGAGGCGCGCAAGAAGGCCCCAGAAATCGAAGTATTGAACTGGCCTGACGCTGCCTGAACCTTCAAGAATCCGGATAACCGTCCGGATTCTGCAACTGCCAGCGCCAGGCATCGCGGACCATGTCGTCGATACCCTTCTCCGCCCGCCAACCCAGTTCCTCGGCCGCGCGGGAGGGATCGGCGTAACATTCGGCCACGTCCCCCGGGCGGCGGTCGACGATGCGGTAGGGAATCCGGCGGCCGGTGACCCGCTCGAAGGCCGCCACCATCTCCAGCACGCTGTAGCCCTCACCGGTGCCTAGGTTGTAGGTATAGACCCGCCCGGGCGGGTTCTCCAGTTGCTTTTCCACCGCCTTCACGTGGGCCCTGGCCAGATCGACCACGTGGATGTAATCGCGCACCCCGGTCCCGTCGCGGGTGGGCCAGTCACCGCCGAAGACCTGCAGCTGCGGCAGCTTGCCCACCGCCACTTGGGTGATGTAAGGCATCAGATTGTTGGGGATACCGTGGGGATCCTCACCGATTCGGCCGCTTTCGTGGGCCCCGACCGGATTGAAATAGCGCAGCAGCGTTGCGGTCCACGGCTGCTCGCGCCGGTGAAGGCGGTCCGATTCCACCAGATCGCGCAGGATCTCTTCGATGAACAGCTTGGTGCGGCCGTAAGGGTTGGTGGCCTGGAGGGGAAAATCCTCGGTGATCGGCACCGAAGCAGGATCGCCGTAAACGGTGGCCGAGGAGCTGAACACCATCCGCTTGACCGCGGCCCGCTGCATCGCCTCGCACAGGTTCAGGGTCCCGGCGATGTTGTTCTGGTAGTACAGCAGCGGCTTTTCCCAGGACTCCCCCACCGCCTTGAGGCCGGCGAAGTGGACGACCACGGCGATGTCGGGCCAGACCTCGAACAGACGCCGCATCTCGTCCGCATCGCCAATGTCGGCGAGAAAGAACGGCACCTCCCTGCCGGTGATTTCCTCGACCCGACGGAGCGCCTCGATATTGCTGTTGCTGAGATTATCGACCACGACGATGTCGTAGCCAGCGCTGAGCAGTTCCACACAGGTGTGGCTGCCGATATAACCGGCGCCGCCGGTCACCAATATCCGTTTCACCCCTTCCCCTTTGGTTGCATGAGGCCGTATGACGACCCGCCCCACCCCGAAGGATGCACCGGCGTCCGCTAGCCTGCAGTCATATCCGGCAATCTTTCATCGCCCGATGCGCTGCGCTCATCGGGCCTACCACCGGCCCACATCGCCGCCAGGTCTTAATCCCTTTTCAAACAGGTCGCTTTCTAGACGGTGCTTCGGAACCAAGGCAGCAAGAAGGGGCTGCGCGATTGGTTATATGACCCCTCGCCATCGCAGCCGTCATATATAGCACAAAACTCATACGTCTGGAAGCAAAAGGAAAGGCAATGTGGAAGGGGCGTCCTTCCGGGAGCGCCGGCCTCTTGCCGGCCCTTGTGCCGCCGGGACAGGAAGCGCTGCCTTCACCTCCCCCCGGGGCTTCCGCTCACCACCGCGGCCGGAACCGGCGCTGCAAACCGTCGGGATGTGCGCGCTTTGGAGCGGCATCAAACCCGCAACGTCAGACGCGGCTTGCTTGCACCGGATAGAACAGGGCCTGCAGCTGCGCGCCCGGATCTTCGGCGCGCATGAACGCCTCTCCCACCAGGAAGGCATGGACCCCGTGGCGGCGCATGGTGTCCACGTCGTCGCGGGTGTGGATGGCGCTTTCGGTCACCACCAGGCGCTCCCCGGGAATACGGGGGAGCAGCCGCAAGGTGTTGTCGAGACTGGTCTCGAAGGTGCGCAGGTTGCGGTTGTTGATGCCGAGCAGCGCCTCTTCCAACGGCAACGCCCGCTCCAGTTCGGCCTCGTCGTGGACTTCCACCAGCACCGCCATGCCCAGTTCCCCGGCGAGCTGATACAGGTCCTGCAGGCGGGCGTCGTCAAGGGCGGCGACGATGAGCAGCACCGCATCGGCGCCGATGGCGCGGGCCTCGTAGAGCTGATAGGGATCGATGAGGAAATCCTTGCGCAGGGTCGGCAGCCCGGATACCTGGCGGGCCAGTTCCAGATAGGCTTCGCTGCCTTGGAAATAGGTCTTGTCCGTGAGCACCGACAGGCACGCCGCACCCCCCCGGGCGTAGCTGTGGGCGATGGCGCGCGGGTCGAAGTCCTCACGGATCACTCCCTTGCTGGGAGAGGCCTTCTTGATCTCGGCGATCACCGCCGCCTGGCCCTGGTCGATCCGGCGCTGAAGGGCGCCGCGAAAATCCAGCGGCGAACCCTGGTCTTCCGCCAGCGCCCGCACTTCCGTCAGCGGCAGGCGGCGGCGGCGCCGGTCGATCTCTTCCTGCTTGGTGGCAAGAATACGGCTGAGAATGTCGCTCATGGGCGCTGACTCCAGTCGATCAAAGCTTCGAGTTTTTTCAGGCCGGCCCCGCTGCGCTGCAGCCGGCGGGCGCGTTCGATGCCGGCTTCGAGATCGGGGGCCAGATCGGCGGCATAGATCGCCGCCCCGGCGTTCAGGACCACGATGTCGGCCGCCGGGCCCGCCTCCCCGGCCAGCACCCGGCGCATCACCTCGAGGCTCTCCGCCACGGAAGCCACCTGGATGGTCTCCAGCGGCGAACGCGGGATACCGAACTGTTCGGGCTCGATCCGGTAGCTGCGCACCTGGCCGTGTTTCAGTTCCGCCACCCGGGTGGGCGCGGCGAGGCTGATTTCGTCCAGGGCGTCGTCGGCATGGACCACCAGCACGTGGCGGCTGCCGAGGCGGCCGAGGACCCGGGCCAGCGGTTCCAGATAGCGGGCGGCGAACACCCCCAGAAGCTGATGGGGCGCGCCTGCGGGATTGAGCAGGGGGCCGAGGAGGTTGAACAGGGTGCGGATGCCCAGTTCCCGGCGCACGGGAGCCACCTGGCGCAGGGCGCTGTGGTGCTGGGGGGCGTAGAGAAAACCGATGCCGACGGCTTCGATGCAGCGTTTGACCTGCTGCGGGGTCAGATCCAGGTTGACCCCGGCGGCCTCGAGCACGTCGGCGCTGCCGGAGCGCGACGACACCGAGCGGTTGCCGTGCTTGGCCACCTGAGCGCCGGCGGCGGCGACGATGAAGGCGGCGGTGGTGGAGACGTTGAAGGTGTCCAGACCGTCGCCGCCGGTGCCGCAGGTGTCGATGAGGTGGTCGCCGGCCACCTCGATACGCACGGCCTTTTTCCGCAGCACCTCGGCGGCGGCGGCGATCTCGTCCACGCTTTCGCCCTTGGCCCGCAGCGCCACCAGCAGGGCGGCGGTCTGGGCCGGGGTGGTGTCGCCGGCGAGAATCCGCCGCATCAAGGCACGCATTTCCGCGGCGGTGAGATCCGCCGGCGCCAGCAGCCGGTCGAGGGCGGCCTTGACTTCCATCAGCCTTCCAGGAAATTGCGCAGCAGGTCGTGACCGTGGCGGGTCAAAATCGACTCGGGATGAAACTGCACCCCCTCGATGGGATAGGTCTTGTGGCGCACTCCCATGATCTCCTCGAATTCCCCCTCACGGTCCTCGGTCCAGGCGGTGATCTCCAGACATTCCGGCAGGGATTCGCGCTCGATCACCAGGGAATGGTAACGGGTGGCCTCGAAGGGATTGCTCAGACCGCGGAACACGCCGACATCGCGGTGGTGGATCATCGAGGTCTTGCCGTGCATGATGCGCTTGGCGTGGACGATGCGGCCGCCGAAGGCCACCCCGATGCTCTGATGCCCCAGGCACACCCCCAGGATCGGCAGCCTGCCCTTGAAATGCTCGATGGCGGCCACCGAGACGCCCGCCTCCTTCGGCGTGCAGGGCCCCGGGGAAATCAGCAGCCGCTGCGGTTCCAGGGCTTCGATGTCGGCGAGGCTGACCTGGTCGTTGCGCACCACGATCACCTCAGCCCCCAGTTCCCCCAGGTACTGGACCAGGTTGTAGGTGAAAGAGTCGTAATTGTCGATGCAGACGGTACGAATGCGCTTCACGACAGCCCCTCCGCCGCCCGGGCCACGGCGCGAAACAGGGCGCGGCCCTTGTTCATGGTCTCCTCCCATTCCTTCTCCGGCACCGAATCGTGGACGATGCCGGCGCCGGCCTGGACGTGCAGCTGCCGGTCCTTCATCACCGCGGTGCGGATGGCGATGGCGGTGTCGAGATTGCCGGACCAGCCGATGTAACCCACCGCGCCGGAATAGATGCCGCGCTTGACCGGCTCCAGCTCGGCGATGATCTCCATCGCCCGGATCTTGGGGGCGCCGGAGACGGTGCCGGCCGGGAAGGTGGCCCGCAACACGTCGAAAGCGTCGAAGCCGGGATGCAGCTGGCCAACGACGTTGGAAACGATGTGCATCACGTGGGAATAACGCTCGATGATCATGCGGTCGGTGACCTCGACGCTGCCGATCCGCGCCACCCGGCCGACGTCGTTGCGGCCCAGGTCGATGAGCATCAGGTGCTCGGCCAGCTCCTTGGGGTCGGCGAGCAGGTCGCGCTCCAGGGCCAGGTCATCTTCCGGCGTCGCCCCCCGTGGCCGGGTGCCGGCGATGGGGCGCACGGTCACGGCGCCGTCCTCCAGCCGCACCAGGATTTCCGGGGAAGAGCCGACGATATGGAAATCGGCCAGGTCCAGATGATACAGATACGGCGACGGGTTGAGGCAGCGCAGGGCGCGGTAGACGCTCAGGGGCTCGCCGTGAAAGGGGATCGACAGGCGCTGGGACAGCACCACCTGCATCACGTCCCCCTCGACGATGTAGTCCTTGACCCGGCGCACCGCGTTCTCGAAGCCCTCGCGGGTGAAACCGGAGACGAAGTCGCTTTCGTGCACCCGGCCGCCCGTTCCGCTGTCGGGATAGGGACAGCTGCCACGCAGGCGTTCGACCCAGGATTCCAGCCGTGCCTCGGCCCGTTCCAGGGCGTCGGGCTCGCCGGGATCGGCGTGGGTGATGAGCTCCAGGGTTCCGGAGAGGTTGTCGAACACCAGCAGGTCTTCCGATTCCATCAGCAGGATGTCCGGCGTCGCCAGAGGATCGGGCTTGCCCGCGATGGCCCGACGCAGCCGCGGTTCGATGTAACCGATGGTCTCGTAGCCGAAATAGCCCACCAGCCCGCCGCTGAAACGGGGCAGGCCCGCCAGCGGCGCGACCCGGTAGCGGGCGGCGAAATCCTTGATCCAGGCCAGCGGGTCGTCCGCCTCGGTCTGCTCCAGCCGCTCGTCCCCGCGCCACAGCTCGATACGCCGCCCAAAGACCTTGAGCACCCGCCGCGCCGGCAGGCCGATGATGGAATAACGCCCCCACTGCTCGCCGCCGTGGACCGACTCGAACAGATAGGTATAGGGCCGGGCCGCCAGCTTGAGGTAGGCGCTCAAGGGGGTGTCGAGGTCCGCCAGGACCTGGCGGCGCACGGGGATACGGTTGTAGCCCTGGTCAGCGAGTTGCCGGAATCGTTGTGGTGTCATGGGCTTGAAGCGGCGGGTGATCTTCCCGTTCGATCCCCCGCCGCGGTGACAAGTTCAATCAGTCCCCCGTCGCCAGGCCCTTGGCGATCTCGGCGCGCATGGCGTCGATCACCTGATTGTAGTCCGGCTGGCCGAAGATGGCGGAACCGGCGACGAAGGTGTCGGCCCCGGCGGCGGCGATCTTGGCGATGTTGTCCACCTTCACCCCGCCGTCGACTTCGAGGCGGATGTCGCGGCCACTGGCGTCGATGATCTCGCGCGCCTTCTCGATCTTGCGCAGCACGTAGGGGATGAAGGACTGGCCGCCGAAGCCCGGGTTGACCGACATCAGCAGGATCATGTCCACCCGTTCGATGGCCCATTCCAGATAATCCAGCGGGGTGGCGGGATTGAACACCAGACCGGCCTTGCAGCCTTGGTCGTGGATCAGCTGCAGGGTGCGGTCCACGTGGGTGGAGGCTTCCGGATGGAAGGTGATGTAGCTGGCCCCGGCCTTGGCGAAATCGGGAATGATGCGGTCCACCGGCTCGATCATCAGATGGACGTCGATGGGGGCGGTGATGCCGTAATCACGCAGCGCCTGGCATACCATCGGCCCGAAGGTCAGGTTGGGGACAAAGTGGTTGTCCATGACGTCGAAGTGGACCACGTCGCCACCGGCGGCGAGGACGTTCTTTACCTCTTCGCCGAGGCGGGCGAAATCGGCCGACAAAATCGACGGGGCTATCCAGGGTGTCTGCATACCGGGCTCCTCAATGAGTTGTCATTTTTTGGTTAGCGGTTAAGTTTACCGGATTTCCCTGCGGCTTTCAGCGGTTAACCCAGGGCAATCGCATGAACGCTACGTCCATCCAAGCAACTGAGCCCGGTAGTGGTCACTGGAGGCGGCCAGGAGCCGTCTTGCCTTGATGCCCCCGCGGCGTTTGGTGTGGTCGAGGCGAAAGAGATTGAGCACCATCTGTTTGAGCAGCGCCAGGTTATGAGCCGCATGTCGGGTTCGAAGGCGCATCTGATCATCGTTGAATACGACATCCATACACCAGTGAAGCGGGTTCTCCACCGCCCAATGCTGGCGCACCGCCGAGGCCAGCCGTTCGGCATCGGCCGGCAGGCTGGTGATGTAGAAACGCCGTTCCCGGGTGGTTTTGCCGGCGACGGTGCGTTCGGACTCGACCACGGCAAAGCAGGCCAGATCCGGCCAGCGCTGGGGCCGGTCCAGGCCGTCGAGCTGGTCGAACACATAGCAGCGTCGCACTTCCAGGCGACCATGCGCCTTGTCGACCGTCTCGCATTGCTGATGCGGGGTTTTGTCCGGCGCGTCCTGAAAGGCCTGGAAGAAATCCCGGATCGATTCGGACAGACCTTTCTGGTTGTCCTTGACCGCCAGTACATAGTCGGCCCCCCGGTCACGGATGGCCTTGGCAATCTTGGGATCGGTCCCCATGGCATCGAGGGTCACCACGCATCCTTTCAAGGCCAGGGTCTCCAGCAGGGCGGGAATGGCCGTCTTCTCGTTGGATTTGTCGGCCACCGCCTCTTGACCGACCACCAACCGGTACTGAGCCGCAAAGGCACTGACCAGATGCAGGGGATCCTGCCCCTTGGACCGGCTGCGCCGACTGGTCTTGCCGTCGATGGCGATCACCTGACCTTCCAATGCCGGAACCACGCTCACCGCCCAGCGCTGGAAGGCCGATCCGAACGCTTCCGGATCGATCATCGCCAAAATCCTCCCTAGGGTGTCGTGGGACGGAATCCCATGCGGCAAGGGCACATATCGACGCAGCCAATCCAGCTTCTCTTTGCCCCAAAGTTCAATCTCCACCAACGTATCGGCACCGCAGATCACCGCGCACACCACAACCACCAGCACTTCCACCAGATCGTAAGTTACCTTCGATGATTGTCGCGGGTCCGGAATCGATACGAACACCTCGCTCAGCGCCAGGGGCTTTTCCAGCATCTGTGCCTCCCACAAAAAGCATGCTCCTCAGAGAAGAAGTCTCTAATCTCCAAGTAATCTGCTGCAAGTCATCGAATCTTAAACCATCATCTTCGTGGGGTATATTCATGCGATTGCCCTGGCGGTTAACCCGGCCGCTGGTAATTTGCTTTCCCGGCCCCCTCCCGCAGCAGGGCGGGCGGAAAGAGCGGTTAGAATGACCCTTGATTTTTTCGATCCCACCCCAATATCAAGGACTGCTGATGAAAAAAGTGACCCTGTACACCTCCGCCCACTGCCCCTTCTGCCTGATGGCCGAACGCCTGCTGGCGCGCAAGGGGGTGACGGACATCGACAAGATCCGGGTCGATCTCGACCCGCAGCGGCGCCGGGAGATGATGGAACGCACCGGCCGCCGTACCGTGCCACAAATCTACATCGGTGACACCCACGTGGGCGGGTATCAGGAACTGGCCGCCCTGGAGCATCAGGGCCGGCTCGATGAATTGCTGAACGACTGTTAGCTTTGGGGAGAACAAACCATGCAAATCGTTTGCGGCCATTGTTTCACCATCAACCGTGTGCCTGAGGAACGCCTGGGCGACCGCCCCATCTGCGGCAAGTGCCGCAAACCACTGCTCGACGGCCGGCCCATCGAGCTGCGGGAAAACAACTTCGACCGCTTCGTCAGCCAGAACGCGCTGCCGGTGGTGGTGGATTTCTGGGCCCCCTGGTGCGGTCCCTGCAAAATGATGGCCCCGGCCTTCGCCCAGGCGGCCGCCGCGCTGGCGACCCAGGCCCGCTTTGCCAAGGTCGACACCGAGGAGTGCCCCCGGCTGGCCCAGCAGTACGGAATCCGCAGCATTCCGACCCTGATCCTGTTCCGCCGCGGCCAGGAGGTGGACCGGATTTCCGGCGCACTGTCCGCCTCCCAGATCCAGCAGTGGGTGCTGCAGCACTGAAGCCGGCTTTACTTGTATCCCGGCCGGTGATTGCCTAAGCTCCTCATATAAAGAAGCAGGAGAGGAGGGTTTCGTCATGCTTCCCGGATTCATCGGCCGGGTGCCGGTCTACGACCGTGCCCTGAATCTGTTCGCCTACGAACTGCGTCCCTGCAGTCTCACCGTGGAAAACGACACGGCGTCGGAAGCAAAGCTCCAGAAACTGTGGCAGTCGCTGCGGCTGGAGCGGCTCACCGGCGGCCGTCCGGGACTGGTGCCGTTCACCCCGGCCCTGGAGGCCCAGCTCCAGGCACACGCCTGGCAGAAGGAAGCCGTCATCATCACCCTGCCCGGCGAGCTGCTCGACCGTTACCCGAAGGAAACCCTCCAGCGTTGGACTGAAGAGGGTTATATGCTGGCGGTCCGCCATGACCGCTACGATGCCACCCTGGCGGCCGATCTGGAGTTTGCCCGCCTGTGGGCGATGGACGCCTCGCATCTGGAAGAATTCATTCCCCACCTCGACGCCCTTCACCGGCATGGCCTCGAGCTGCTGGTGCGCGACATCGAAACCCGCCAGCAATACGACCGCGCCTTCGATGCCGGCTGCGACTACTTCCAGGGCCATTATTTCGAATGCCCCCGCTTCATCCACGGCACCCAGCTGCCCGCCAACCGCCTGGCGGTGCTGCATCTGATCGCCCGCCTGAACGACCCGGACATCAGGATCGAGGAAGTCGAAACCCTGGTCAGCCAGGACATGACCCTGAGCTACAAACTGCTGCGCCTCATCAACTCCGCCTTCTACGGCCTGCCCAAGCAGGTCGACTCGATCCGCCGCGCTGTGGTCTTCCTCGGTCTTGACCGCATTCGCCACTGGGCCATCGTCATCGCCGTCAACGCCATCGACTACAAACCCCGGGAGCCGCTGGTCACCGCGCTTGTGCGGGCCCAGACCTGCGCCCGCATCGCCGCACGCCTGGGACGCAGTGATGTGGAAGCCTGCTACATCGCCGGACTGTTTTCCCTCCTTGACGCCATCATGGATGCACCCATGACCGAGATCCTCGCCAATCTCAGCCTGGCGGAGGAAATCGAGCAGGCCCTGCTCTACGGCGCTGGGCCCATCGGGCCTGTCCTGCAGACGGTGTTGCAGCTGGAAAACGGACTTTGTCATAAAATACCCCTCCCCGACCTCGATCTGTCCCAGGCCATGAGCGCCTATCTGGAGGCGATCGAGGAAGCGGAAGCCGTCCGCCGCGTGCTGGAAGATCAAAACAATGGAGGCACCGCATGAATGCAACCCCTTCCCTGCTGACCGCAACCCGCCTGCTGGAACAGACCATGCCGGTCACCTCCCGGCGCATTCTGGTCTATGCCGCCATCACCCTGGGACTGGTGTTCGCCGTGCTCGCCGGGAGCGGCACCTTCGTCGGCCTCGCCTCGCTCAGTGACGATCCCGGATTCTGGGGCCGCATCGGCGCCGTCGTCGGGCTGGCGGCAGGCATCTATCTGGCCCGATCGTTTCGGGCGCTGCGCTATTTCCGCCTCGAGCTGCCCCATCTCACCGCCATGGCGGTCAGGACGGCCGGCGGCGACCTGCCCCCCGGCAAGGCGCAGTTCGAGCAGGTCTCCCACCAGGTCGAAGACACCTTCGGCGACGCCAAGACCACTTTCGCGCTGCGCCGCCGGCTGCTCGACCTGCTCGCCGCCGCAGCCCTGCAGCACACCGCCGGCCTGCAGCGCCTGCCGGAAGCGGTCCGCACCCGCCTGCTGGATCTGTTGGGGTGGCACAGTGCCGACGCCATCCTGGCCGAGGCGGCCCGGCACCGGGCCCCGGACGTCTGCCGCCGCGGCGTGGCGGCCTTCGGCGTGCATTTCCCCGAGGTCCTGCGCCAGACCCTGATCGGCAAGGCCTTCCTCTACAGCCTGTGGCTGGGGGCTTTCCTGCTGCTGCTGCGCCCGGTCGTGTGGGTGGACGAGGCCCTGCCGACCGCCTTAGGGGTCTGGAACTACGTGTTCGCCGCCATCCTCACCTACTGGGTCAAAGGCGCCTTCCTCAATCCCATCGTTTCCGGTATGATGCTGTTGACCCTGCAGCCACGCCTGGAAGAAGTCGACGACGGCACCCTGAAGGCCTGGCAGCAAAAACTGCCGGCCCTGGAAAAGCCGCTTCCGTGACGGCACCTTCCCGCCGTTCTGCGGTCGAACGCTGTGTTTCCGCGCCCCGGCGCTAGATTGAGGTATCTTATTTCCGATGAAACCTGCCCACGTCGAGAGCACGGTCCGCGCCCGCATTCCCACCCGCCACGGCGAGTTCCTGCTCTACTATTACGAAAACGATATCGACGGCAAGGAGCACCTGGCGCTGGTCAAAGGCGAGGTCGCCGGCAAGACCGGCGTGCCGGTCCGCCTGCATTCGGAGTGCCTGACGGGGGACGTGTTCGGCTCCCGGCGCTGCGACTGTGGCGAGCAGTTGGAGGAAGCCCTGCGCCTGATCGGTGAATCGGAATGCGGGGTGTTGCTGTATCTGCGCCAGGAGGGGCGCGGCATCGGCCTGTTCAAGAAGCTTCAGGCCTACAACCTGCAGGACGAAGGTCTGGACACCGTCGACGCCAATCTGAAACTGGGGCATCAGGCCGACGAGCGCGATTACCGCATCGCCGCCCTGATGCTACGGGATCTGGGCGTGGACTCGGTGCGTCTGATCACCAACAACCCCCGCAAGATCGCCGAACTGGAGCGTTACGGCATACAGGTGGACGAACGCATCCCCATCGAAGTCGGCCACACCCACGAAAACTGGCGCTATCTCAAGACCAAGGCTGATAAGATGGCCCATCTCCTCAGCCTCAAAAAGCCCTGATTCAGCCCAGCGCCAGCATCCGGTCCAGCGCCTGCTTGGCGTAACGGGCGTCTTCCTCGGGTACCTGGATGCGGTTGACCACGTTGCCTTCCACCAGATTCTCCAGCACCCAGGCCAGGTGCTGGGGATCGGTGCGGAACATGGTCGAGCACATGCACACCGTGGGCGACATGAAATGGACATCGACGCCCCTGGGCTTCATCTCCTGGCGCAGCCGGTTGACCATGTTGAGCTCGGTGCCCACCAGCCAGCGGGTTCCCGGTTCCGAGGCCCGCACCGTCTTGAGGATCGCTTCCGTCGAGCCGATCACGTCGCTCTTCTGACAGACCTCGAAACAGCATTCCGGGTGGGAAATCACCCGGGCGTCGGGATACTTTTCCTTGAAGCGGTCGATGTGCTCGGGGCGGAACATCTGGTGCACCGAACAGAACCCCTCCCAGAGGATGATGCGGGCCTTCCTGATCTGTTCCTCGGTCAGCCCGCCCAGGGGCTTGCCGGGCCGCCACACCACCATCTCTTCCAGCGGGATGCCCATGCGGTAGCCGGTGTTGCGCCCCAGATGCTGGTCGGGAAAGAACAGCACCTTGCGGCGCTGGGTGAAGGCCCACTCCAGAATCCAGGCAGCGTTGCTGGAGGTGCAGACGATGCCGCCGTGGCGGCCGCAGAAGGCCTTCAGATCGGCGGCGGAATTGATGTAGGTGATGGGGGTGACTTCCGTTTCCACCTCCAGCACCTGGCCCAGCTCCTGCCAGCACTTTTCCACCCGGGCCAGGTCGGCCATGTCGGCCATGGAACAGCCGGCGGCCAGATCCGGGAGGATGGACACCTGTTCCGGGCGCGACAGGATGTCAGCCACTTCGGCCATGAAATGCACCCCGCAGAAGACGATGTACTCGGCCCCGGAACGGGCTGCCTCCCGCGCCAGTTTGAGGGAATCGCCGGTAAAGTCGGCGTGGCGGAACACCTCGTCCCGCTGGTAGTGATGGCCGAGAATCACCACCCTGTCGCCCAGCTTCTCTTTGGCGGCGACGATGCGGGCGGTGCAATCGGCATCTTCCAGTAACGCGTAATCCTGAATCGCCAGCGCTGCGGTCATAGGCTTGGTTTTCGGTAGTTGGACTTAAGAGGCGTTTTCCGCCTTTTCCCTGGCGCGCTGCTGCGGCAGCTTGCGCAGCTGCAGGAACAATTCCCGCAGCTGCTGTTCGTTGACCCGGGCCGGGGCGTCCACCATCGGACAGGCGGCGGTCTGGGTCTTGGGGAAGGCCATCACGTCGCGGATGGTCCTGGAACCGGTCATCAGCATCACCAGCCGGTCGAGGCCGAAGGCGATGCCGCCGTGGGGCGGGCAGCCGTACTTGAGGGCGTCGAGCAGGAAGCCGAACTTCTCCCGCGCCTCTTCCTCGCCGATTCCCAAGAGCTCGAACACCGCCTGCTGCATCTCCGGCGTGTGGATACGGATGGAACCGCCCCCCACCTCGACGCCGTTGAGCACCATGTCGTAGGCGCGCGACACCGCCTTGCCCGGATCGGCCTTGAGTTCCTCGATGGAACAGGCCGGCGCGGTGAAGGGATGGTGCAGGGCCACCCAGCGCTTTTCTTCCTCGTCCCATTCGAACATGGGAAATTCCACCACCCACAGGGGACGCCAGCCTTCTTCCACCAGGCCGCGGTCCTGGCCCAGCTTGACCCGCAGCGCGCCCAGGGCCTCGTTGACCACCCTGGCCTTGTCGGCGCCGAAGAAGATGATGTCGCCATCCTGGGCCCCGGTGCGCTGCACGATGGCATCGATCACCGTATCCGGCAGGAACTTGAGGATCGGCGACTGCAGGCCGTCGCGGCCCTTGGCCACGTCGTTGACCTTGACGTAAGCCATCCCCTTGGCGCCGTACTGCGAGACGAATTTGGTCAGGTCGTCGATCTCCTTGCGGCTCAGATCACCGCCCCCCGGCAGGCGCAGGGCCGCGACCCGGCCGTTGGGATCGTTGGCGGGGCCGGCGAAGACCTTGAACTCGACGTCGGCCATCACGTCCCCCAGATCCACCAGCTCCAGCGGGATACGCAGGTCCGGCTTGTCGCTGCCGAAGCGGCGCATGGCCTCGGCATAGCTCAGGCGCGGGAAGGGATTGGGCAGTTCGACCTTGAGCACCTGCTGGAACAGGTCGCGCATCATTTCTTCCATGAGCGCCATGATGTCGTGCTCGTCCATGAACGAGGTTTCGATGTCGAGCTGAGTGAACTCCGGCTGGCGGTCGGCGCGCAGGTCCTCGTCGCGGAAGCAGCGCACGATCTGGTAGTAACGGTCGAAGCCGGAGATCATCAGCAGCTGCTTGTAGAGCTGCGGCGACTGCGGCAGGGCGAAGAAGGCGTGGGGATGGGTGCGGCTCGGCACCAGATAGTCGCGCGCCCCTTCCGGGGTCGCCTTGGTGAGAAACGGGGTTTCGATTTCGAGAAAACCGTGCGCGTCGAGAAACCGCCTCAGCACCTGGGTGATGCGATGGCGCTGCCGCAGTTTCTCCTGCATTTCGGGACGGCGCAGGTCGAGATAACGGTAACGCAGCCGCACCTCCTCGCTCACCGGCACCTCGCTGTCGAGGGGGAACGGCGGGGTCTCGGCGCGGTTGAGGATTTCCAGCTCCCGGGCCAGCACTTCGATTTTCCCGGTGGGGATGCCGGGATTTTCCGTTCCCTGCGGGCGCCGGCGCACCTTGCCGCGCACCCGGATCACGTATTCGCTGCGCACCTTGTCGGCCAGGGCGAACGCATCCGGTGTGTCGGGATCCACCACCACCTGGACGATGCCCTCGCGGTCGCGCAGGTCGATGAAGATCACCCCGCCGTGATCGCGGCGGCGGTGGACCCAGCCGCTCAGCTCCACTTCCTCGCCGATGTTGGCTTCGCTTAATTCTCCACACCGATGGGTTCGCAACATGGTCGTTCTCGGTTTCCTTAAAATAGAGAGAAGTTGAATGAAAAAACGGCGGTCAGCTTTCCGCCGCCGCCTTCTTGGAGGACTCGCCGGCGGATTTTTCTCCCGCACCCTTGGACTCGCCGCCGTCGGCCAGGTTGCGCTTCTTCTCCGCCTTGCCCTTGAAGTCGGTTTCGTACCAGCCGGTGCCCTTGAGACGGAAACCGGCCGCCGACACCAGCTTCTGCAGGCTCTGGGCGTGGCACTCCGGACACTCGGTCAGCGGCGGGTCGCTGACCTTCTGCAGGGCTTCCAGTTCGTGGCCGCACTTCTGACAGCGGTATTCGTAAATCGGCATCCGTCACCTCCTCGAATTTCGGTTGAACTTTTCCGCCCCTCTAGTGGAGACGGCCGAGAGGCTTTTCAAGTTCCTGTATTTGCGGCATCATGCAGGCACGCGAAAACATGGAATTATAACCGAAACCCATGAAGACACTCACGTTGACCCGCCCGGACGACTGGCACCTACACCTGCGCGACGGCGCCCTCCTGGCCCAGGCCGCCCCCTTCAGCGCCTGCCGGTTCGGCCGCGCCCTGGTCATGCCCAACCTGAAACCGCCCGTCACCACCGTCGCTGCGGCCCTCGCCTACCGCGACCGCATCCTCAAGGCCGTGCCCCCCGACTGCGGTTTTACGCCCTATTTCAGCCTCTATCTCACCGAAAACACGGCGCCGGCGGAGATCGCCCGCGCCGCCGCCGAACCCTGCGTGCTCGGCTTCAAGCTCTATCCGGCCGGCGCCACCACCCATTCCGATGCCGGCGTGCGGCGTCTGGAAGCGGTCTATCCGCTGCTGGAGGCGATGGAGGAACTGGGAGTGGTCCTGCAGGTCCACGGCGAGGTCACCGATCCCGACATCGACATCTTCGACCGCGAGGCGGTCTTCATCGAGCGGGAACTGGTGCCGCTGCGGCGGCGTTTTCCCGACCTCAAAATCGTCCTGGAACACGTCACCACCGCCGAAGGCGTGGCCTTCGTGCAGCAAAGCCCGCCCCAGGTGGCCGCCACCATCACCCCCCAACACCTGCGTTACAACCGCAACGCGCTGCTGGCCGGCGGCATCCGCCCGCACTATTACTGCCTGCCGGTATTGAAGCGGGAAAAACACCGCCAGGCGCTGCTGGCGGCGGCCACCTCCGGCTCGCCCAAGTTCTTCCTCGGCACCGACAGCGCCCCCCACCCCCGTCCGGCCAAGGAAAACGCCTGCGGCTGCGCCGGCTGCTTCACCGCCCCGCTGGCGCTGGAAATGTACGCCGAGGTCTTCGAACATGCCGGCGCCCTCGACAGGCTGGAGGACTTCGCCAGCGGTTTCGGCGCCGACTTCTACGGCCTGCCCCGGAACCGGGAGAAGGTCCGTCTGCTTCGGAAAAGCTGGGAAGTGCCACAAACCCTCGGCGGGGAAATCCCCCTGGTTCCGCTGCGGGCGGGAGAAACCCTTCCCTGGCGCCTGCACGACGCCTGAAAAAACACGGGCCGGCGCCCTGCGGCGCCGGCCCGCAATTTTGCAAGCAACCCGGCTCAGATCCCGCTTTCGCCGCTTCCCTCGTCCAGTTCCTCTTCCAGTTCCTCGAATTCCTCGTCCAGCGGCACCTCGCCGTCGTGGATCAGATATTCGCGCCGCTGCAGATAGGCGTTGCGGATGAAGGCGTAGCGGTCCAGGGCGGCCTGATCGAGAATCTCGGTGGAGCTGAGGTTGTCGGCCCGGTAATCGACCGTCCGCAGGCCGAAAAGCCCCACCTTGACCGGGAAAATGGTGTAGGCGATCGGATTCATGAACCCGTCGGCGACGCTGCCAACACCGTCACGCGGGGTCGTCGGCCCCAGGAACGGCAGTACCAGATAGGGGCCGGGCGGAAGCCCCCACACGCCCAGGGTCTGACCGAAGTCCTCGTCATGCTTTTCCAGGCCGATCTCGGAGGCGACATCGATCAGGCCGGCGACACCGACCGTGGTGTTGACCAGAAACCGGGCGGCATCCTGACCGCTTTGCTTGAACTTGAACTGCAACAGGTCGTTGGCGGTCACAGCAATGTCCTTGACGTTGCCAAAGAAGTTGGTCACCCCCTGATCGACGAAATCCGGCGTCACCCACTGATAACCTCTGGCCAACGGCTTCATCAGGTAATCGTCGAGAGTGTCGTTGAAAGCCTGGACCTTGCGGTTGACCGGCTCCAAAGGATCGCGGGGATCGGTGCTGGCGCAGCCCCCAAGCAGGCCCAGCAGCACCAGCGCCATCCATCCGGCCCGCTTCCAGGTCGTCGCTATCGTCTTGTTTTCCATGTTTTTGTTACCACGATGTGAAAATAGAGCGTACTGCTAAAAATAGCATATTCGGCCTGGCGCTTCGAGTTCAGGGTATACTGATTGCCCTTTCTGAGGCCGTCCCATGCCTATGTCCCAGGAAAAACCGCCAATGGCACGCCGCTTCCGCGGCTATCTGCCGGTCATCGTCGATGTCGAAACCGCCGGTTTCGAGCCTGAAAAACACGCCCTGCTGGAGATCGCCGCGGTGATCCCGGAGATGGACGCGCAGGGGTTCCTTCGCATCGCCGAGGTCCACAGCGCCCACGTCCAGCCCTTCCCCGGCGCTGAGCTCGATCCTGCGGCGCTGGAATTCACCGGCATCGACCCCCACCATCCCCTGCGCATCGCCCTCGACGAGAAGGAGGCGCTGCTGAAAATCTTCCACCCGGTACGGGCGGCGGTGAAAAAACAGGGTTGCACCCGCGCCATCCTGGTGGGACACAATCCCTCGTTCGACCTGGCTTTCGTCAAGGCCGCCGCCCAGCGCGCCGGTCTCAAGCGCAATCCGTTCCACCCCTTCAGCACCTTCGACACCGCCACCCTGGGCGGGCTGGTCTACGGTCAGACCGTTCTGGCCAGGGCGGCCAAGGCCGCCAGCATCGAATGGGACAACCGCGAGGCCCACTCGGCCCGCTACGATGCCGAGAAGACCGCGGAGCTGTTCTGCACCATCGTCAACACCTGGGAGCGGCTCAAACGCAATGACGGCGCCGCACCGCACTCCCCCGACGCACAGGAAGCGACAGAAACGGAACAGGGCTGACTAGGGCGCCCCGGACCAGGCGATGCGGTGGCGGGCCGTGACCTCGCGCAGCCAGGCCGGCATCCGCTCCAGCAGCAACGCCCGCCGCACCCGGTCGCCGATGGCGGCGAAGGGTTTTTGCTCCCCAGGCTTGCGTTCGATGATGGTGACGAGATGGAATCCCCTCGGGGTTTCGATCACCTCGCTGATCTCGCCGTCCTTCAGCGTGGTCAATGCCTTTTCGATCGCGGGCATGGCGCTGCCTTCCGGCAACCAGCCCATGTCGCCGGCGTGTTGCCTGCCGTAAGGGTCGATGCTGTACTGTTTGGCGAGCCGGAACAGGCTCTCGCCCTGCAGAATCCGGCGGCGCAGGGCCTGGGCCGTGTCGCGGTCCGCCACCACGATCTGGCCAATGTGGCGCCGCTCCGGCACCCGGCCGATTTCCGGGTGACGCTGGTAGTAGTCGCGCAGTGTGGTCTCATCGGGCATCCATTCCTTTTCCTTCCGTTCCAGCAGACGCTGGATCAGGCGTTCCCGCCGGAAGCCGGCCACCTGGGCGGAAACGTCGATCTCCGCCTCCCGCGCGCCCCGGGCCAACAGCCCGGTTTCGGGCAGATCACCATACTTCCGCCGCAGCCGGGCCAGGGCCGCGGCTTTGGCCTGCCGGTAGCGGTCGGCAATGTAAACCGAGCGGACCGCGGCCAGGGCGTCGAGATCGGTGCCCAGCCGGCGACGCCAGTCGGCCTGTTTTGGCGCCGGGATTTCGATCCGGTCGTGCAGGTATTGCAGATATTTCTGCGCCAGCAGGCCGGTCTCGAATTCGGCCACGTCACGACGCACGGTTTCGTCTTCTTCCAATCCCAGTCGTCTGGCCTCCTGATACAACACTTCCGCCTGCACCAGGCGCTGCAGCAGATCACGGCGCAGGACAGTCTGTTCGTCAGCATCGAGGCTGGGATACTGGGTGGCAAAGGGTGAGGAGCGCAGGGTCTGTTCCAACTGCTCGGAAGTGACCGGCGTCCCGTCGACGGTGGCCAGCACCTTGGCCTGCAGGGTGGTGCTTGCCAGCAAGGCGGCGAAAATCAAGATTCGCATGGCAGTTCTCCGGGAAAAGGGACGCTGGCCGGAAGCCGGCGTCCGGTCGGGATCAGCGGGGATTGCGCCCGCCCAGATCGGGGGCGCTGGCGTGCATCCAGGTCACCGCGGCATCGAAGTCCTTGTCGATCTTTTTGCCCTTCCAGGTCTTGCCTTCGGCGATCAGCGGCACGCCGTACTGGTTGGTTTCGTGACAGGCGGCGCATTTGAGCGGTCCGTGGCTGCCGTCCGGGTTGTACTGGGGCGCCTGCTTGTAGGTGGTGGTGTCCACCCGCGGCGTCACCGGATACAAGCCATGGATCGACTGGTGGCACGCCTGGCACGCCAGCCCGGCGTGGCCCTTGGAGTAGCGCATCAGACTGTACTTGCCCGGCTGGTTGATGGGATAGGCGATACCGCCCTGTCCTTCCACATAGGGCGCCTCATGACAGTCGGCGCAGTGGGGCTCGCCCGGTGCCAGCCAGTAGTCGCGGCCGTGATCGGCGGCCCGGTAGGGCACGGCGATGGCGTCGTCGGCCCCCCTGGGCAGCTTAAGGCTGTCGGGATCGACCATGGGATCGGCGGACAGAATGGTGACACTGGGATCGCCGTCCTCGTCCTTGTGGATCAGCGGCTTGCCGCCCTGCATGGCGATCACGGCGATGTCGGCCTCGGTGCGCTCCTTGGCCCAATTGAGCAGGATGCCGGATTCGGCCGGGTCGTCGTGACCGTTCTTGTCCAGCATCACCTTGGGATCGAGATAGCGCTCGACCAGCTCCTTCTCGGTCACGCCGATGGCCAGGGCGATGGCTTCGAGGGACTTGTTGCGCAGGGTTTCCCCTTCCTGGCGGAAGGCGTGGGTGATGTGGTCACGCTGGTACAGCTCGCGCGAGAGCTGGTTGTGGCAGTTGGTGCACCACAGTCCCTTGCCGTGCTGGCCGTTGCCGATCTTGGAGACATTGGCCTGCAGCCACTTGCCGATGGCGTTGAGGTGCTCGGGGGTTTCCACGCCGTCCTTGTCCTTGTTGGGGTTGGAGTGGACGTCGCGGCCGGCGAAACAGCCGCCCTTGGTGTCGCGGTTGTCGGCGTTGGCGTAATGGTTGCGGCCGTCGGGGGTGATGGGATAGCCGTCCAGGGAACCGTCCTGGCGGTGGGCCGGATGGCAGCCGGCGCAGGTGCCGGTACGGCCCTGGCTGTCGGGAAGCGGCCGCACGGTCTGGTGGGCGCGGTGCAGCGCTTCGCTCAAGGGCGGAATACGCACATCACCGGGCACCTGCTGGCCGGTCAGCGCCTCGACCACGCCTTTCGAGGCCAACACCCCGATGACGTTGTCGGCGTGGCATTTCTGGCACAGCACCGGATCACGCCCGAGGCGGTTGGCAAGCGAGCGGCTGTCGGGATTGTAGTTGGCGGTGAACTTGGTGCCGTGCTTGGCGTCGTGGATCTGCAGGATGGAGATGGAGGTGGCCTTGAGGCCGGCGATGTAGTCGCTGGCTCCCAGCCCCTTCCAGAAGGCGAACTCGCGCTTGTAGAGGGTGTAGCGGTCGCCGTTGGCGTTCTCGTTGGAATGACAGTTGGAGCAATTGGGCACGTCGATGGGGTTGGTGCCGTGGAATTCGATGGGCTTGCCTGTATGACTGTCGAGCACCGGCTCGCCGGTCTTGGCGTCCACCATCCGCACCCAGGCCTCCTGGTAGGGACGGATGTCGCTCTCGACGATAGTGATGGGATTCTTGGTGACGGTGCTGTCCCAGAACGGGGTCAGCGGCAATCCCAGGGCGTCCCAGATACCGGGATGGGTAAGCATGATGGGGACGTTCTCCAGTACCGGCGACTTGGTGAAGACGATGGTGCCCGCCTCGCCGGTATAGTGCAGGTGCCCCCCCTTCATGGGACTGGGCACCGCCGCTCCTGCCGGGCCGTTGTCCACCGGCACCGGAATCTCGATGCCGACCCGCTGCTTCTCGCTGTCCTTGCTGGTGTGCTTGGGATTGCTGCCCTTAAGGTCCTTGTAAACGTACAGATGAGTCCAGTAGGCGTTGGCGACGTTCTCGCTGGCCTCGTACTTGCCGTCGCCGTCCACGTCGTAGGGAACGGTCCAGTAGTACAGCTTGGCCCCTTCCGAATAGGTGTTGTCCACGTGACCGTATTCGAGCTTGAAGCGCTTGTTACCGTCCACCAGGATCATCGGGTCCTTGGGATCGGCGCCGAGCAGCCGCGGCTTGTCGTGGGGTCCCCGGGCGGTCTTGACCACCTGACTCTGGATCGAGTTGTAGGGAGGCAGAATGCAGCAGTAGGAAAAATCGAAGCCGGTGCAGTGCATGCCCAGCTCGTAGTTGATGGTGATGTTGTAGTCGTTCTTGGGTTTGGTGGGATCGGTGGCGGCCGCCGCCACACCGGAGAGCAGCAGGGCACCCCATAGCAGAGAATGGCGAATCATGACAAACCTCCTTCACGATTGGCCGCCTGCAGCCCTCCCGGCACGGCGGCGGAATGTTATTTCTTCAGGCTTTCGTAGTAGGCGGCGATGTTTTCCATGTCCTCGTCGGAGAGGCTGCCCACCATCGCCTTCATGACCGCATGGTTGCGGGCACCGGTCTTGTAGGCCTGCATCGCGGCGACCAGATACTGGGCATGCTGGCCGGCGAGATTGGGATAGGCAGGGTTGGCAGCGATGCCATCGGCCCCGTGACAGCCGGCGCAGGCGGCCGCCTTGGCCTTGCCGGCGGCGATGTCGGCAGCATTGGCGATGCCGGCCAGGCTGGCCAGCGCCAGAACGGGAATCAGTTTTCTGGTCATGGGTACTCCTCCGCTTTTCGGATTTTGGGGAAGCCAATCATAACCCTTTTAATCATGTTATTCTAATATTTTTCAATTCCAAACACACCGCCATTGTAATAAAGGGCCGCAGCATTATTGCAAAAATTTATATTCATATAACATTTATCGGTTATATGTTGGGTCCCGTGTGATCATATTCCCAAAAGGAGCTATCCTTTGTTCCGTGCCTGGGATATTCTGAGTGAGCTGATGGCAGAGGCCCAGGCCAGAAAGACGACTCAAGCCTGACGGACGAGGAGGAAGTTATGGTCATCCGTCTTCACAAGAAAGCCCGCACCACCCCTGAGATCCGCCGGGAGATCCAGAACTCCGATCTGCCGGCCACGGTCCTGGCCAGGAAATACGGCGCTCATCGTCATACCATCCGCAAGTGGCGCCAGCGCGATTCGGTCGAGGACGCCCCGCACCGGCCCCATCGCATCCATGCCACCCTGACCCCGCAGCAGGAAGCGATCGTGGTCTGTCTGCGCGAAACCCTGCTGCTGCCCCTGGACGACCTGCTGGCGGTCGTTCACCGCTTCATCCATCCCAAGATGTCCCGCTCGGCTCTGGACCGGCTGCTGCGCCGCCATGGGGTCTCCAATCTCAAGGAACTGATCGCTGCCAAGGAAGGGGAGAACGCCCCCGCCAAGGCCAAAAAGAAAGGCTTCAAGGACTACGAGCCCGGGTTTGTCCACATCGACATCAAGTACCTGCCCAAGATGCCCGATGAGACTCGGGGCCGTTACCTCTTCGTCGCCATCGACCGGGCCAGTCGCTGGGTCTGCCTGGAAATCCATCCCACCAAGGAAGCCCAGGTCGCCGCCGCTTTCCTCGACCGCCTGATCGCCAAGGCCCCCTTCAAAATCACCAAGGTCCTGACCGACAACGGCAAAGACAAATCCGCCGGGAGCGGATTTGGACCGCGCAGCGGGCCCCGAAGGGGCGAACCCCAGGGATGGGGTGAGCAATTCACCGACCGCTTCTGCGCCACCGGGGAACGCGAACCGACCGGCCGTCACCTTTTCGACCAGGCCTGCCAACGCCATGGCATCGAGCACCGCCTCATCCCACCCAAACACCCGCAGACCAACGGCATGGTAGAACGTTGCAACGGTCGGATCGCCGAGATCCTCAAAACCACCCCCTTCCGCAGCAGCCAGGATCTGGAACGGACCTTGATGCAGTATGCCAGTGTCTACAACCATCAGATCCCCCAGAAGGCCCTGGGACACATATCACCAGTACAGGCCCTCAAAGACTGGCAGAAGAAGCGGCCGGAGCTCTTCAAAAAACGTGTATACAATCTCACGGGGCTTGACACCACCCCCGATCCCAAGTGGGTGATCGCCTGCGGCGACTGCGCCGTGTGCGGCGGCGAGTTCGGCGTGTCCTATGCCAGCTGCGGCGCGGTGGAAAACGTCATTCCAGTGGATGTTAAAATCTCCGGTTGCCCCCCCGCCACCGGCAGTGCTGCTGGCCGGGATTCTGGAAGCGCTCGGAAAAGGGAGAAGAAAGCGATGAAACGCCTGTTGCTGATACTGGGCTTCCTCGGCCTGACGGCCGCGGACGCCTTCGGCGCCGACAACGCCTTCTTCGGCTGGTACGGCCTCTCGGCCCAAGGCAGCCTGGCGGCGCTGTCGCCCAGACTGGAGAAATTCAGCTGGAGTTTCCTCCAACAGGCCCGCTTCAGTCACAATCCCCAGCCTCTGTTTGCTGACAAGTCCAACAAGCTGACCGAGAACCTGCTGTTCGTCCAGTTCAATTACCACTTCAACGACCAGCTCCACGTCGGCCTGGGCTACACCCGCGACTGGCTCGACCGTTTCAACGAAAACCGCGCCTACGAGGAGATCGGCTGGCGTTCCCCCTCTACAGATACCGGGCGCTGGTTCACCCGCACCCGGCTGGAGCAACGGCTGCACGAGAAGCTCGACTCCAACGATATGGGCCTGCGGATCCGCGAACTGGTGCAATGGAACCACCCTGTGCCGGGCCTGTCCCAGGTTGACTTCATCCTCAACGACGAGGTGTTCTGGTATCTCAATTCCAGCGCCTGGCGCAGCGACGGCTTCGCCGAAAACCGCGCCTTCGCCGGTTTCGCCATTCCCCTGGCGACCAAAACCAGGCTGACCCTCGGTTATATGAACCAGTTCGTGCGCAAGGGCACATCCAAGACCAGCCAGCTGAACCACATCCTGTTCGTCAATATCGGTTTTCATCTTTAAGCGAGGTTTGCATGAGCGCCCTGCCCCCCTGCCCCCCAGTGCCAGTCCGAATACACCTATGAAGACGGCCACCTGTATGTCTGCCCCGAATGCGGCCACGAATGGAGCCAGACCGAAGCAGAAGCCGCCGAAGACACCCTGACCATAACCGACGCCCATGGCAACGTCCTGCACGACGGCGACAGCGTCACCGTCATCAAGGATCTCAAGGTCAAGGGGGCTTCGGCGGTGGTCAAGGTCGGCACCAAGGTCAAGAACATCCGGTTGGTGGAAGGGGATCACAACATCGATTGCAAAATCCCCGGTATCGGCGCCATGAAGCTGAAGTCGGAATTCGTCAAAAAGGCCTGACCCCCGGTAGCCGTCACCCGGTGCCTTCCGTCAAACAGCTGCTCTACCGGCCCCTGATCGCCGCCACCGTGCTGGCGAGCCTGGCGGTGGCGGCGGTCATCGCCGCCTTCATCTTCCTCAGCGACCGCAACTTGGCGCGCATTCACCGGATCGAGGCCACCGTCGGCCAGGTCAACCAGCTCCAGGCCATCGACCATCAGCTCCAGGCCATGCTGCTCGACGGCCCCGATCCCCGGATGCTGGCAAACATCCGCACACAATTACAGCGACTGGAACAGGAATGGCCGGACCTGATTCCCGCCATCGTCAGCGCCCTGGACGATCCCTCCCCACCCCGGCTGGGAAGCGCCATCCGCCGCCTCCAGTCTCTCCTCGGACGGGAAAACCAGCGGGAAACCCGGCTCCTGGCGCAGATCGTCGCCGATACCGAGATGGAACGCCGGGCCGCCTTCGTCGGCCTGATCGTCCTTTCGGGGCTGCTTGCCCTCGGCGCGCTGCTGACCTGGCGCTGGCTGCTGCTTCCCCTGAGGCGCATGAACCTCCTGCTGCTGCAGCTGGCCGACGGCCGCTTCGAGCCCATCGACAACCCCGACAGCAGCTCGCCCTGGCGTCCTGTGCTGGACAATTACAACCGCATGGTCCGCCGCCTTGCCGAACTGGAACGGGCCCGGCGGGAACGCACCGAGCAGCTGGAATCCCAGGTGCGCCGGGCCGCCAGCACGCTGCTGGCCCAGAACCGCGACCTAGCCCGGGCCGAGCGCCTGGCAGCGGTGGGCGAGGTGGCCGCCGGCCTGGCGCACGAGCTGCGCAACCCCTTGGCCGGCATCCGCCTGGCGCTCCATAATCTGCGCAGCGACACGGACGACCCGGAAACCTGGCGCCGCCTCGATCTGGTCATCGCCGAACTGGAGCGGATCAGCCGTCACCTCAATCAATTTCTGGACCAAGCCCGCCACCGGCCGGAACCGCCGCGCACCTTCGAACTGGCCCCGGTGGTCCAGGAAACCCTGGAACTGCTGCGCTATCAGTTGCCACCCGACATCGCGCTGCAGTGCCACATCCCCACCGGTCTGCAGGTGCAACTGCCGGAAACCGGCCTGCGCCAGGTGCTCATCAATCTGGTGCTCAACGCCGCCCAGGCCCTGGGAACCCGGGGCTGCATCCGAATCGAGGCCCGTATCGAACCGGGACGCCTGCTGCTGACGGTGAGCGACGACGGTCCCGGTTTCCCGCCATCACTGCTGGCCCACGGGGTCCGCCCCTTCGCCAGCAGCCGCGACGGCGGCACCGGTCTGGGGCTGCTGATGGTCAAACGCTTTGTCTCTGCCCTCGACGGACGCCTGGAACTGGCCAACCGCCCCGAAGGCGGCGCCCGGGTCACCCTGGAGATTCCATGCGCGCCACCCTGCTGATCATCGAAGACGAGCCCCTGCTGGGCGAGGAACTGCAGCGCCACTTCCTGCATCTCGGCTGGGAGGTGGAATGGGTGCGCGACCTGGCCGGCGCCCAACGGGTGCTGGACCAGGAGGGACTGGAACCGGACGCGGTGCTCTCGGACATGAACCTTCCCGACGGCAACGCCCTGGAGTTTCTCGAACGCCGCGGCGGCCGCCGGCCGGGCTGTGAATGGATCTTCCTCACCGGCTACGGCAGCGTTCCGGACTCGGCGCGCGCCCTGCGTCTGGGGGCCTACGAATTCCTGGAGAAGCCCTGCGATCCCAACCGCCTGCAGATGGTGCTGGAGGCGGCGGTGCGCAGCGCCCGCGCCCAGCGGCGCCTGTCCGAGGAGCGCGCCCAGCAGCATCAGCGCTACACCCCGCAGCTGTTCGCCGGCGACAGCCCGGCCACGGCGCGGCTGCGGCAGATGCTGACGCGCCTGGCCCAGGTGCCGTTCTCCTCCCTGGTAATCCTGGGGGAAACCGGGACCGGCAAGGGGCTGGCGGCCAAGATCCTCCACGCCGGCGGAACCCGCGCCCAGGGCCCCTGGGTGGAGCTGAACTGCGCCGCCCTGCCCCGCGAACTGGTGGAAGCGGAGCTGTTCGGCTACGAACCGGGCGCCTTCACCGGCGCCAAGGGTCGCCACCGGGGACTACTGGAACAGGCCGACGGCGGCCCCCTGTTCCTGGACGAGATCGGCGAACTAGAACCGGGCATCCAGGCCAAGCTGCTCAAAGCGGTGGAGGACAAGCGCTTCCGCCGCCTCGGAGGGTAACGGGAAATCCAGGTGGACGTCCGGATCATCGCCGCCAGCAACCGCGATCTCAAGGCCCAGGTCAAAGAGGGGCGTTTCCGCGAGGATCTCTATCATCGCCTGAGCGTGTTTCAGCTCACCATCCCGCCGCTTAGGGAACGCAAGCAGGACCTGAAAGCCCTGGTTCCCCTGTTCGTGGCCGAATTCAACGCCAAGGCCGGCAAGCAGGTCCGGCACGTTCCCGAGGCCGCCTAGCGCGCCTTCGAGCGCTACGACTGGCCCGGCAACGTGCGCGAACTGCGCAATCTGATCGAGCGCTGCGTACTGCTGGCGGAAGACGACACCCTGCCGATCCAGTGGCTCGGCCTGCCTGGCCTTGCCGCACCGCCGGAGGACGACGACTGCCTGCGCCTGCCCCTGGACGGCAGCCTGTCCCTGGAGGAGATGGAACGCCGCATCCTCGTCGCCGCCCTTCACAAGACCGGCGGCAACGTCACTGCCGCCGCCCGTCTCCTCAAGACCTCCCGTGAAACCCTGCGCTACCGGGTACAGAAGTTCGGCCTGGATGGCTGATCCGGCGCGGCCCTCCCTGGCCGCTGCAGACCCTTGCCCCAGCCCCACCTGCAAAAACGGAACAGAGGATGGACTATATTCGCTCCCCATAATAGAATGATGCCCATCACAATCATCAGGACGACGACATGGAGTTCACGGCGCGCGCTTTCCACATCGTGCTTCTGCTTTGTCTGGGGCTGAACGCCGCCGCCGACACCCCCGTCCTGCCACCCCGCCCGCTGTCACTGACGGAAACCCTCGCTCTGGTCCGCCAGCGCAACCCCGATCTCCAGGCCGCCCAGGCCCGCATCTGGCAGGCCGCCGCCCGGCTCGACGAGGTGAATGCCGCTTTCCTGCCCCGGATCAAGGCTGGCGTCCACTACCTCCATAGCAACGATCCCGCCCGCGCCTTCGGCATGATCGTCTCCCAGAGGCGCTTCGACTTCAGCATGGACGTCAACCATCCCGGTTATGTGGAAGATTTCCGTCCCGAGATCGGCGCCTACTGGTCCCTGTTCCGCGGCGGCCAGGACTGGTATGCGCGCCAGGCGGCCAAACTGGGGATCGACAGCCGCCGGCTGCAGCGCAGCGAACTGCACAACCTGCTCGCCGCCGCCGCCAGCCGGGCCTTTTACGCCCTGTTGGAGGCCCCGAAGCGGGTGGAGGTGGCCGACAAGACCCTGACGACCGTCCGCAAGGAACTGGAACTGATGCGCGCCCGCCAGCGTGAAGGCACCGCCCTCAAGTCCGACGTGCTGTCGCTGGAGGTACGTCTGGCCCAGGCCCGCCACGACCGCATCCGCGCCGAGAACGCCGAGCAGGCGGCCCGCACCGCACTGGCCACCCTGCTGGCCCTGCCTTCGGACGCCCGCCTTCAGGTTCGCGACGAATCCCGCCGCCTGCCCTCCAGCGAAGGGAAGTTTGAATCCTGGCTCCGGCAGGCCCTGGCCCACCGCCCCGAATGGCTCGCTGCCCGCAAACAGGTGGCAATGCGGGAGAAGGCGCTCAAAGCCGCCTGGGGCGGGCATCTGCCGCGGGTGGACGCCTTCGTGGTCTACGGCATGAACAGCAGGAACCCGCGCTTTCCCACCTCCAGGGACAACTGGACCATGGGGCTGAAGGCCGAAATCGACCTGTTCTCCGGCGGCGCCGTCAACGCCCGGGTTCGTCAGGCCCGCCGGCGCCTGGAAGAGGCCGAACGGCTGGCGGAAAGCACCCGCCTGCGGGTGGAAAAGGAAGTCCGAAGCGCCTGGCTCGACCTGCGCGACGCCCTGGCCCGGGTCGAAGTCGCCAGACGAGGGTTGGCCGCCGCCGAGGAGGCGCTCAAACTGGTGCGGGCCCAGTACCGCGGCGGCACCGCCACCGTGACCCGCTTTCTCGAAGCCGAAACCGACGCCGCCGGCGCCCGCCTGCAACTGATCTCCGCCCGGTTCGGGGCCCTGGTGGCGGAAGCGGAATTGAAACGGGCGACAGGGATGTGGTCGCTGGAGGAGCCACGATGAGGCGTTCAACCTCCGAACAAGCGCTCCAAAGCCGCGCTCACCGTCACCGTATCCCGCTCGGACAATCGCCCCAAACGCCCGTCGATCAGACGGTGGTCCAGGGTGAAGAGTTTGAAACGCACTTTGGACGGTGCCGGCAAGCCGGCAGGTTGCAGGTCCTGGATCGCACAGTCCAACGGCCAAGGCCGATGATAAGCCGAGGTAATCATCGCCATCACCGAATGACCGACGAGATCGTTGAAAGCCGACGCCGAAGACAAGACCAGGGCCGGGCGCCGTTTCCGGGTCTGGCGATCGGTGAACGGAAACGGCACCCGGACGACCGTGAAGCGCTCAAAGGTCATGGTAGGCGGCTTCGTCCGCTTCCGAATGCCATTCTTCCAGGGTCGATTCGACCGCTTTCAGATATTCCAGGTCCAGCGGTGTGGCCCGCCGTATCCGAACCGCCCCTTCGGCGTCGATCTCCCAGACGATCCGATCCCCGGGACGGATACCCAGGGCCTTGCGGATTTCCGCCGGAATGGTGGCCTGCCCCTTGCTGGTCACTTTCACCACATGCGTCATTATCACCCCTCATACTGTATTACGGTAAGAACATCATACTATGAAACTCACCAGCAAACTCGTCTGGGGACCGCTCGCTTTTCTGGGACTGGTGCTGCTGCTGGCCTGGGTCCAGGGGGCCTTTGCCACCAAGGTGCCGCCGGGGAATACGGGGCGACCTGGGAAAACCGTCTCCGGGCCGACGGTGGCGGTGGCGGAGACCCCCCTGCCGCGGCGGCTGCGCTGGCCCGGCACCGTCAGCGCCGACACCGTGGCCCACATCGCCCCCAAGATTCCCGGGCGGATTTTGGAAATCGGCGTCGATATCGGCAGCAGGGTCGAACAGGGACAACTGCTGGCCCGCCTTGAAGACAGCGAAATCCGCGCCCGTCTCAAGGCGGCGCAGGCCGCGCTGGCCGCCGCCCAGGCCCAGGCGCAACGGGCGGCCGCCGATGCCCGGCGCATCCGCAATCTGTTCAGACAACAGGCCGCCACCCAGCGTGATCTCGATGCCGCCGTCGCCGCCGAACGCACCGCCAAGGCGCAGGTGGAACAAGCACGCCAGCAAATCCAGGCCATCCGCTCCCAGCTCAAGGAAACCCGTCTGTATGCCCCTTTCGCCGGCAGCGTCATCGAACGGCTGGCCGATCCCGGCGACATGGGAATGCCCGGACAGCCGATCCTGGTGCTGCAGAACCCCCACCGGCTGGAGGTCTATACCCACGTACCGGAAAGCTGTGCCGTCTATTTGCGTCCGGGCACCGGGGTACGGATCGAGATTCCCGGCCGGCGCTTACAGCTTATGGCGACCGTGACGGAAACGGCCGCCGCCGCCGATCCCTTCACCCACACCATCGAGGTCAAGGCGGCGCTGCCGGCCGGACAGGACATCCTGCCCGGCGCCTTCGCATGGGTCGGCCAGAGCTGCGGTGAGGAGACGGTCCTGCTGCTGCCGCAGCAGACCGTACGCCGGGTGGGTCAGCTGGAGGAAGTGGACTTGGTGCGCGAGGGCCGGGTCCAGACCCGCCTGGTGCGCACCGGCCGCCGCATCGACGGCCAGGTGGAGATCCTTTCCGGGCTGAAGGCGGGCGAGCGGGTGCAACTCCCCGGGGATGGGGGAAACGCTTCGCGGGGACGCCGTGAATCCCTCCCTGGAGGCTTCACCGCGGCCTCCCTGCCGCGGAGACCCCGCTCACCGTCCCCCCCATCCCCTACCCCCAGGAGCTGAGATGGCGGAGACAAAACTGGGCTTTACCACCCGCATCGTCAAGCTCTTCATCGAATCGCGCCTGTCGCCGCTGATTCTGATCGGTTCGCTGCTCATGGGCCTGACGGCGCTGCTGCTGACGCCGCGCGAGGAGGAACCACAGATCGTGGTGCCGGTGATGGACGTGTTCGTCGAGGCTCCCGGCACCTCGGTGGACGAGGTGGAGAAGCTGGTGGCCACCCCCCTGGAGCAGAAGCTGTGGGAGATTCCCGGGGTGGAATACGTCTATTCCATGTCGATGCCGGGCCGGGCCATCGCCACGGTGCGTTATTACGTGGGTGAGGACCGCGAGGACAGCCTGCTCAAGACCTGGAGCAAGCTGATGTCCAACCGCGAACTGATCCCGCCGTTTGTCACCTCCTGGACGGTCAAGCCGGTGGAGATCGACGACGTCCCCATCGTTCTCCTGACCCTGTCCTCGCCCGATCCGGCCTACGGCACCTACGAGCTGCGCCGCATCGCCGAGGAACTGCTGGACAAGGTCGGCCAGGTGAAGAACACCGGCAAGCTGTGGATCGCCGGCGGCGAGCGCCGCACCCTGCGCATCTATCCCGATCCCGCCAAACTGGCGGCCCATCACCTGAGCCTGTTGCAGCTGATGCAGGCGCTGCAGCAGGCGGACTTCAACCTTCAGGCCGGGGAATTCGACCACCGCAACCGTCGCCTGCGCCTGGAGGCCGGTCCCTTCTGGCAGACTCTGGAGCAGGCCGCCGCCACCGTGGTCGGCCAGTACCGGGGACGGCCGGTCTATCTGCGCGAAGTGGCCCGTCTCGAGGACGGCCCTGCCGAGGTGGAAACCCTCACCCGCATCGGCTTCGGCACCCAGGCGGAACACAGCAAACACATCGCCGGCCCCGAGACGCGGACCGGCGACGGCCGGCCGGCAGTCACCATCGCCATCCCCAAGCGCCGCGGCGCCAACGCCGTCACCGTGGCCCGTGAGGTGATCGAGAAGATCCGCTCCCTGCACGGCAGCGTGATTCCCTCCGACGTCACCGTCACCGTCACTCGCGACTACGGCGAGACCGCCAACGACAAGGTCAACGAACTGGTCGAGCATCTTTTCATCGCCATCGCCACCGTCATCGTCCTCCTGGCCCTGGCCCTGGGGGTGCGCGAGGCCTTCATCGTCGCCATCGCCGTGCCCATGACCCTGGGGGTGACCCTGTTCTGCGACCTGGTGTTCGGCTATACCATCAACCGCGTGACCCTGTTCGCCCTGATCCTGTCTCTGGAGCTGCTGGTGGACGACCCCATCGTGGACGTGGAAAACATCTACCGCCACTTCAAGCTGCGCAGGCAGCCGCCGCTGCAGGCGGCCCTGACCGCGGTGGACGAGGTGCGGCCGCCCACCATCTATGCAACTTTCACCGTCATCGTCTCCTTCCTGCCGATGTTCTTCATCACCGGCATGATGGGCCCTTACATGGCGCCGATGGCCTTCAACGTGCCGGTGGCGATGCTGATGTCGCTGCTGGTGGCCTTTACTGTCACCCCCTGGGCCAGCTATCACCTGCTCAAGGCCGAATACGGCAAGCCGGGGGAAAAGCCTTATCGTTTGCACGAAAGCCCCATTTACCGCGGGTACCGCAGAGCGCTGGGGCCGCTGATCGCCTACCCCTGGCGCGCGCGCGTTTTTCTGGGGGTGGTGGCACTGCTGTTCGTGCTCTCGTGCCTGCTGGCGGTGTTCGGCATTCCCCTGAAACTGCTGCCCTTCGACAACAAGAACGAGCTGCAGCTGGTGATCGACATGCCCCGCGGCACCACCCTGGAGGAAACCGACGCCGTGGCCCGGGACCTAGAGGCCTATCTCGCCACGGTCAACGAGGTCACCGATTTCGAGACCTACATCGGCCACGCCTCACCCATGGACTTCAACGGCCTGGTGCGCCACTACTATCTGCGCCGCGCCAGCTATCAGGGTGATATCCGCATCAACCTGATCCACAAACATCAGCGCGAGCACCAATCCCACGAGATCGCCCTCAGGATCCGCCCCGACATCGAGGCCATCGCCGCCCGTCACGGCGCCAGCGTCAAGATCGTCGAGATTCCCCCCGGGCCGCCGGTGCTTTCCACCGTAGTGGCCGAGGTTTACGGCCCGCCAGGAGGATCTTACGACGATCTGGCCGCCGCCACGCTGAAGATGCGCGAAGGCTTCGAGAAGCTCGACATCCTGGTGGACGTGGACGACTTCGTGGACGAACCCCAGACCCGGCTGGATTTCCACGTCGATCAGGCCAAGGCGGCATTGCACGGCATCAGCGTCGGGCATATTTCCCGCACCGTCGCCGCCGCCCTGGGCGGGGCCCGGGTCGGCCTGCTGCACGCTCCCCACGAACGCCAGCCAGCCCCGGCGATCGTCCGTATCGAACGGCCCTTGCGCTCCCATCCGGAAATCCTCACCAGCCTGCGGGTGCACGGCAGCGACGGCAAACTGATTCCCCTGAGCGAGCTGGGGCATTTCGTCGAGGAACCGGTACCGGTGAGCCGCTACCACAAGAATCTCAAGCCGGTAGGCTACGTGACCGCCGAAATGGCCGGCCACGCGCCGGTGGAGGCCGTCATCGCCCTCACCCGGATGTTCGAGGAAGACCCCCTGCCCAAAGGCTACGACTTTACCCTGCGCGGCGAGGGGGAATGGAAGATCACGGTGGACGTGTTCCGCGACCTGGGGCTAGCCTTCGCCGCCGCCCTGGTGATGATCTACATTCTGCTGGTGATGCAGACCGATTCGCTGGGAATGCCGCTGGTCATCATGATGTCCATCCCCCTGACCATCATCGGCATCATGCCCGGTTTCTGGCTACTGAACCTGCTGCCGGAGCCCATCGGCCCTTATCCCAATCCGGTGTTGTTCTTCACCGCCACCGCCATGATCGGCATGATCGCCCTGGCCGGGATCGTGGTACGCAACTCCATCATTCTCATCGACTTCATCCAGCGCCTCGAGGATCAGGGCAAATCCCTGACCGAGGCGCTGATCGAGGCGGGCGCGGTGCGTCTCAGGCCGATCTTCCTCACCGCCGGGGCGGCAATGTTCGGCTCCTTCGTCATCACCCTCGACCCAATCTTCTCAGGGCTCGCCTGGAGCTTCATCTTCGGCATCTTCGCCTCCACCAGCTTCACCCTTCTGGTGGTGCCGGTGGTCTATTACCTGCTGAACCACGAAATCCGTTCAGGGTCGATTTAACCGCCCGGGATTAACCTGCAGTTCCCAATGTGAGCTGCAGGTTAATCCCATGAGCCATCTCAAGACATCCCTTGCCGTCCTCATCGTCTGGGGAATCTTCGGTACCGCAGCGGCCAGCGAACCACACCCTTACTGGCGCTCCGGGCATGCGCCGCGGCCGGATATCCACGCCTTGCTGGAACGCCAGCATGCCCGCATCGAGTGGAGTACCGCCAGCGGCCGGCTGAGCGAGCGGCAATACCGCAAGCTGATGCGCAAACACCTGAGGATCGTAGAACTGGAAGACCGCTTCAGCCGCGACGGCTGGCTGTCCCGCAAGGAAATGCGGGTTCTGCACCACAAGATCCGCAAACTCAACGGCAAAATCCGCAAAAAGAGCCACCAGGGCCCAAGACCTTACGCATACGACACCTATGACCGCTGGCACCCGCATCCTCTGCCTCCCGGCGGTCGCCTGTACCAACCCGGACCGTGGCCGCGGTACCGCCCGGAAGCGGGAAGATACGACTGGTAAGCAGGATCAACGGGCCGGGGGCAACTGGAACATCAATCCTTTGCCCTCGCCCTGCATCAGGGTCGAGGGATAGGTGCCGTTCCATTTCTCTACCGCCTTGTAACGGATAAGGCGGTCGGTGATGGAGGCGGCAACCAGCTGGTTGGCCTTGGCGACAGCTTCCGCCTCCTTCATGATCTGATAGGCCTTGGCGTCGGCCTCGATGCGCTGGCGTTCGGCCTCGGCCTTGGCCTGGGTGGTGACCTCGATCAGCTTGGTGTTGGCCTCGATGGTCTTGATCCGCTGGTTTTTTTCCGCTTGTTTTTCCACCATTTCCAGACGCTGTTCTTCCTGTTTGGCCAGCTGCACCTCCTCGACCTTCTTGAGCACGATCTGCGGCAGGCGGATGTTGCGCAGCGCCACATCCTGAAGCTGAAAGGGCAGGGCCTTGAACTTTTCCCCGAGGACAGCGCGGATCTCCCTGGCGATGACCGCGCGGTCGGCGGCGATCTTCTCGGCCTGGTACTTGCCGATGACATCGCGCACCACGTCCCGGACGATGGGGTTGATGAGCTTCTCGAAGTAGTTGTCGCCGTAGCGGGTCAGGATTTCCGCGGCCTCGCTGGCCATCGGGGTGAACTGCACCGTCAGCTCGACGCCGATGGGAAGATTCTTGTTGTCGAGCACCTCAATGGCCGGCTTGTTGACGACACCGCCCTTGTCGGGCTGATCCTTGACGCTCTTGTAGTTGACCGTCTGCAGCCGGACATCGAACACGTGCACCCGCTGGACCAGGGGCAGTTTGAAATGGAGGCCCGGTTCCTTCTCCTCCGGGTCGTACTTTCCGAAGGTGCTGAGCACGCCGACGGTGCCGCTTTCGATGGTGTACACCGTCATGAAAGCGAGCGCGACGATGACAAGGCTGGGAATCAGCAGGCCGGCCGCACCGGCCTTGAAAGCCGTGCGGGGAAAGAGCTTATCGCCGGTGGGATCGATGTCTGTTTTCATGGGGCCTCCGCAAAAGTCTGAAACCTGTACACCAGCTTAGCAGCAAAAACCCCTCGAGCAATCCGCTAGACCACCTCTGTCTGTTCTGGCTCAGCTAGTTCGCCGCCATCATGATGCTGCTCTGGCGATTGCGACCCTTGGCCGCCAGAGATTCAGACCTCCCATACGGTCCGGTCGATATCGGCCAATTGCGCCAAAGGAACCGGACGGCTGCAAAGATATCCCTGCGCCACATCACACCCCATTTCCCGGAGGGCGCGCCACTGGCTCGGTGTCTCTACGCCTTCAGCGATGACCTGGATTCCGAGGTTGTGGGCCAGGGCGACAATGGCGCTGACCACCTCACGGTCCTCGGTATGCGTCATCATGTTGCCGATGAAGGAACGGTCGATCTTCAAAGCTGCAATCGGCAGCCGGGCCAGATAGGCCAACGACGAGTAGCCGGTGCCGAAATCGTCGATGCAGACGCCCACGCCCAATTCCTGCAAGGAATCGAACAGAGACAGCGTCCTGGCTGGATCATCCATGGCTGCCGATTCGGTCAGTTCCAGCTTGAGGCAATGCGGTTCCAGAGCGTTGTCCTTCAGCACCGCCGCCACTTGTCCGATCAGGGATGGCGCCAGCTGACGGGCGGAAACGTTGACCGCAACCGGAAAATCCGTTTCCCCCAGCGCCCCAAGACACTGCCGATAGTCCCGGCCCACCTGCTGCAACACCCAAACGCCAACCGGTTCGATCAGACCGGTTTCCTCCAGCAGAGGAATGAACTCCGCCGGGTTGATCAGCCCATGCTCCGGATGACGCCAACGCAGCAACGCCTCCAGCCCCACGATACGGCCGTCCCGCAGGGAAACCTGAGGCTGGTAATGAATCTCGAACTGCCGCCGTTCGAGGGCGTTGTAAAGATAATTTTCCAGCATTTGCCGCCGTTGTATGCCCTCGTGCAAAGCCGGATCATAGAGACAGAAACGATTGCGTCCTGCCTGTTTGGCATGATACATGGCCATGTCCGCACGGCTGATGAGCTCGTCAAGGGTTTCGGCCTGGGCGGGATAAAGTACCATTCCGATGCTGACGGTGACCGAGCGTTCGATTTCTCCGAGGACGAAAGGCCGGCGGAAACGCGCCAGGATCTTTTCGGCGACGGTGATGGCATCCTCCGGCATTTCCAGATCATTGAGAATGATGGTGAATTCGTCACCGGAGAGACGGGCTACGGTATCTCCCATACGTGGCGCCTCACGCTTTCGCAAACAATGCTGCAACCGCCGCGACACCTGCTGCAACAGGCGGTCGCCCACCTGATGTCCCAGGGTGTCGTTGATGACTTTGAAACGGTCCAGATCCAGCATCAGCAAAGCCATTTGCCTGCCGTTGAAGTGGCAACGCCGTATCGCCTGCCTCAATTCGGTACGGAACATGAGGCGGTTGGGCAGTTCGGTCAGATGATCGTAATGGATCAGGCGCTCCATTCCCTGGCGTCGCACTGCGTACTCCGACAGATCGGAAAAGACCGCCACGTAATGGGTCACCTCGCCTTCCGCATCGGAAATCGCGGTGATCCGCAGCCATTCCGGATAAACGGAGCCGTTCTTGCGCCGGTTCCAGATTTCCCCCTGCCACTGGCCGGTTGCATTGATGCTCTGCCACATTTGGCGATAGAAATCCTCACCGTGATGGCCGGAGCTGAAAATGCGCGGTGTTTGGCCGATCAGTTCCTCGCGGCTGTAACCGGTGATCGTAATCAGCGCCCGATTGACCAGAATGATCCGTTTGTCCGCATCGGTCACCAGGATACCCTCGGCACTGTTCTCGAAGACCCGGGTGGCCACTTTCAATTCCACCGCCTGTTGGTGACTGAGCAGGCGCTGACGGAGGAGGAACACCGCCATGCCCATGATGTCGGCGAATTCCTCCACCAGCCGCTGGTCGCCGCAGTCGAAGGGTTCGCCGTCTTCGCGGTCACACAGGTATACCCGCCCTTGGACTTTGCCATCACACCGGATTAACGCCGCGAGCAAGGAATGCATCGGTGGATGGCCGGGCGGGAACCCTGCCGCCCGTGGATGCCGTTCCATATCCGTCAACCGGATGACCCCTTTTTCCAGCAGGAAATCCCCCAACAACCCCTTTCCGGTAGGCAGGCGCCCGATGGCCGCGGCGGTCTCAGGATCGATTCCGGTATAGAGGAAGTCGCTGATCTTCCCGTCAGCATCTAACAGAATCAAGGCACCGTAACGGGCGCCAACCAGGGACACCAGGTGTTCCAGGGCGGACTGCAATAGCTGCTGCTCCAATCCGGTTTCGGCCGCCTGGCTCAGCAGTTGTTTTGATTCCTCCCGCAACCGCCGCAAGCGGGCGGTATGCTCCGCCAACCGGTCCAGACGCTGGCGAAAACGCGCACTTTGACGCTCGATCCCCGCCTGCAGCCGCCGTGTTTCGCGCAATGCCGCACCCAACAAACTAAATGGCGTCACCGCACCGACGAAACGACCATCGCTATCGATCACCGCCAAGGCACCGCCCTGTTCCTTTTGCAGACGGCGCCAACCCTCTTCAAGCGGGGCATCCGCCGACAGCGGTGGCGGTGGAGGCTGCAATAACAGGTCAGCGAAGATTCGCCCGGGACGAGCGCTCACCTGCGCCGCCGTCACCAACCCCAGGAAAATTTCGCAACCGCTCGCCTGCTCGAAAACCGCAAACACCGTCTGTCCAGAAAGTTCATCCAGAGACGGCCGCTCGTCAGGAGCGACCCGCACGACCCGATCACTCAACGCCTCCATGATACGTAAGGGGCGCTGCAGGGAAAAAAGAGGGTTGCTTCCTTCCATGGCTTCAGGCGGCGAAGCGACGGGCGAGATCGCGCAATCCACTGGCCAGCTGCAGCAGTTCATTGGCGGCAGCGGCTGCCATGCCCGAATCCCGGGCCACCCGGTCGGCGGTCGTACTGATGCGCTCGACACTGTGGCGGATCTCGTCGGTCACACAGGATTGCTGCTCCACAGCTCCGGCCACTTCCAAGCTCATGGTCTTGATGAGATCGATACGGTCAGCCACCTGGCTCAAACGGTCACCGGCACTTTCTGCCCGGGTAACACTGCCGCGGGCCCGTTCGCAACCGGATTCCATGACCTCGACGGCTTCCTGAATGCCTTGCTGGAGGTTCTCCACCAATTGCTGAATTCGGTGAGTGGATTCCTGGGTGCTAGAAGCTAACTTGCGCACCTCCTCAGCCACCACGGCAAACCCGCGCCCCTGTTCCCCAGCCCGCGCCGCTTCGATTGCGGCATTGAGCGCCAGTAGATTGGTCTGGTCGGCAATGTCGCGGATGACTCCCACGACCATGCCGATATCATCCCCCTCCTTCTTGACCGTCTGAATCACCTCCGCCGCCTGCGCCACACTGTCTGCCAGGGCGGTAATCTCCTGGGCGGTATCCTGACTGGTCTGCATTCCGTCACGTGCGGCTGCACTGGCGTCATCTGCCGAATCGGACGTCTGGGTGGCACTGGCGGCGATACTATGAATCGTCTGGTTGAGTTCCTCGATCGCCCGGGCCAGTGCTTCCGTGTCTTCCTGCTGTTTGTCCAGGACCTGTGTGGTTTCCTCTGCCACCCGATGGTTCCGGCCTGCGCGGTCCGCCACCGCTTCCGCCATGTCCTCGAAACGGCTTTGCAGCGTCCGGAGTCTGGCTTCGAGTGACAGCAAGGCGGTCTGTAATTGGCCGGCTTCATCCGCCCGTCCGGCATAAACCAGATTGGCGACCGGATCATCACTGAAGCGGCGGGACCACTCCACTACCCGAACCAAGGGATCAAGCAGGCGCCGACACAGCAGGTGTACCGTCAAGATCGATCCCACCAACGCACTCCAGCCCCAGACGGGGCTGCCCCACTGCAAAGCTGCACTGACCGGCAGCAAAGCGGCGGCGACAGCCAAAGTCAATCGATCGGCCAGCGCCAGACGCCGGCGGTTGCGGAAACGCCCTGCCTGCATGAGCGTATACAGACGCTCGGCCCGCTCGCGCCATTCCGGCTTGGGATGGGTACGTACCGACTCGTAACCAACCAGCTGGCCATTCTCCACCACCGGGGCGACGAAAGCGTCCACCCAGTAATGATCCCCGTTCTTACAGCGGTTCTTGACGATACCCATCCAGGGACGCCCTGCCTTGAGATGATCCCACATTTGCTTGAAAGCGGCTGGCGGCATGTCGGGATGGCGCACGATATTGTGCGCCTTGCCGAGCAGCTCCTCCTTTTCGAAACCGGAAACTTCGACAAAGGCGGCGTTGGCATAGGTGATCCGGCCCTTGAGGTCGGTGGCGGACACCAAATCTTTCTCCGGAAGAGCCACTTCCCGGCCGGTTACAGGCAAATTGACGCGCATAGGGATCTCCTTCCATTTAACCTGCATGGTTGTAATGGAATTATTAATCCCCCTGAAGGAAGCGCCTATAAGGAAAATGCTTAAATGTCAGGGAACGATCACCTGACAACGGACTGCCAGCAGGGTCAGCTGAGCGACGTTTTCCAATTTGAGCTTCTTGAAAATCCGGGTCCGGTGGACGCCGACCGTCTTCTCGCTCAGATGCAGACGCTGGGCGATCTCTTTCACCGATCGTCCCTCCGCCAGCTGGCGGAACACCTCGAACTCCCTTTGAGTCAGGAGACTCAATGCAGCACAATGCTCCCGGACGCGCGGGTGTTCCAACTCGGGATCGAGGACTGTCTCCCCGGCAGCGATCCGGCGGATCGCCGTCACCAGAAACTCAGGACCGTGACGTTTGCTGAGATAACCACAGGCCCCGTTCTGCAGGGCGCGTTCCATCAGCAACGAATTCTCATACATGCTCAGCAGCAATATCCGGGCCTGGGGATCGCGTTGGCAGATGCGCCGCAGGATTTCCAAACCACTGACATCCGGCAAGGCGATATCGAGAAGCGTGACATCCGGTTGCAAAGATACGAACGCGTGATAGCCACTCTTCCCCTGATTCGCCTCTCCCACCAGCACCAGATCGGGGTGCATCTCCAGATAACGCCGCAAACCGCTGCGTACCACCGGATGATCGTCCACGAGCAGAATGCGAACCGGCTTCATTCTCCCTCCGGCAACGGCAGTTCGACGACGACATGGGTTCCTCCCCCCGGACGGCCGCGGATGCGGAAACGGCCGCCCAGCACTTCCACCCGTTCCTGCATTCCCAAAATCCCCAACCCACCGCCCTGTGGCTGCCGAAATCCACAACCATCGTCACAAAGCAGCAGGTGAACCTGTTCCCGCTTCCAGCCCGAGGCGGCAAAGTATGCCTGACAGACGGGATGGGAACAGCGCTGGCGCCGGCACAGACACACCCGTACCGAATGCGCCCCTGCATGACGGATGACATTGGTGAGTCCCTCCTGCACCACCCGGTAGAGGGTGATGGCGTACTCGTCCGGCAGATTCTGGAGATCGCCGGCAATCTCCAGCGTTAAATTCACATCAGGATGGCGGTTCTGATACTCCGTCACCAGCTCCCGCAAAGTAGCTTCCAACCCCAATTGATCCAGCGGCTCGGGACGAAGGCGCTGCATGATTCGCCGCACCGTTTGTTGCAAATGGACCAGTTCTTCCGTAATGACTTCGATCTGACGTTCCAACCGCTGTTGCCCCCGCCCCAACTGCCGCAGGCAGCCCAGATCCGTCTGCAATGCGGACAGGTACTGTCCCATTTCGTCGTGAAGCTCACGGGCCAGATAACGGCGTTCCTGCTCCTGAACGGCGAACATCTGCCGCATAAGAGAACGGTTCTGCGCCAATAGACTATTATGGGAACGCAGCAACACCTCGAGAATCCTGGCTCGGGTGACCACGCCGAGAAAGCCGCCCAAATCGTCCAACACCGGAAAATACCAGTGTTCTGTCATATCCATGCAATCCAGGATTGCCTCCAGGGGTGTATCGGCGGCCACGACGCAGGGAAAGCGTCGGGACATCAGGTCGGCGAAGATACGATGAGGCCGCTCGGCGACCTGCTTGGCGCTGACCACTCCCAAGAAATGTTGCGGCTGATCAGAGCTGAACACCGCGTAGAGACCGGTGCACGGATCGCCATCGGCACAGGGGCGCGCTTCCGCACTGACCTGACGGATGCGGGGCAGCAGGGCGTCACGGGCGTACAACGGTATCATGAGGCTCGAGCGTTTGCAGCCGCCACTCGAAATCCAGCGTCAGCTGCAGGATCTCGTCGCCGCACATGCGCGGACGCACATACTGCAAGACCAGGCGCTCTAACCAGTCTGGAGCGAGCTGGGCCAGAAGCGTCTCGCGAACCAACAGGTCGCTGACCATCTCATCGTCCAGTTCAAGATGCACCAGGGAAACCGGCGCCAACAAATGGAGCGCCTTGCGCAAGGCGTGACAACCCACCGCCGCACGCCGTCCCAGCACCAGTACGTCGGGAACGGCGGGAAGGCGAAATTCCTTCACCCGGACGCTGCAACTGAGATCGGCCGGAATATCGACGAAGTCTCGGATGCTGTTCATGGCTGCCTTAAATGATCGAGAAGAGCCTCCAGTTCCCCGTCCAGCGGGGCTTCGAGACGTATCATAACGTCCCGGCGTGGATGACGGAACGCCACCTGCCAGGCGTGCAGAAACAAGCGCTTGAGGCCCAGGCGGCGCCAGCGGCGGTTGGCCGCCTTGTCACCGTAGCGCTCGTCCCCGGCGAGGGGGTGTCCCAGCCAGGCGGCGTGGACCCGGATCTGATGGGTGCGGCCGGTCAGCAGTTCGGCCTCCACCAGGGTGGCCTGGGGAAAAGCCTCAAGGCGGCGGAACAGCGTCTGCGACGGCTTGCCGTCTTCGGCCGCCTTCACCAGTCGCTCTCCGCCCTGCAGCACGAATTTGCGCAGCGGCACGTCCACCCGCTGGAATCGACCGCGCCACTCACCTTCCAGGAGGGCCAGATAGCGCTTTTCCACCCGGCCGGAACGCAATTGCGCGTGCAACGCCCGCAGCACGGAACGGCGTTTGGCGATCAGCAGACAGCCGGAGGTGTCGCGGTCGAGGCGGTGCACCAGTTCCAGGAAGCGGGCCTGGGGGCGGACCGCCCGCAGCGCCTCGATCACCCCGCCCGCTAATCCGCTGCCGCCGTGGACCGCCATCCCCGCCGGCTTGTCGAGCACCAGCAGGTCTTCGTCTTCGTACACGATCCGCGTTTCCAGTCGCCGCGGCCGGTTCCCCGGCGGCGCCGGGGGACCGGCCGCGGCGACCTGGACCGGCGGCAGCCGGACCATGTCCCCGGCCTGCAGGCGGTAAGGGGCCTTGACCCGCCCCCTGTTGACCCGCACCTCGCCGGTACGCAGCATCCGGTAGATGCGGCTCTTGGGCACTCCCTTGAGACGGGCGAAGAGGAAATTGTCGATGCGCTGACCGGCTTCGTCGGCGTCGATCTCGATCTGGCGCGGCGGTATTTTCCGCGCCGAATCAGAAACTTGTCCTTTCATGGATTTCATGGCATGGCCTGTTTATAATGCTCTGTCCGATGTTTGCTCCCCTCCTTTGCCTGACAGGCATCCAGCCGGGGACACGCCGGCCGGGAAACCGCCTACCTGCGCCTTCCCCGAACCAAGCGCCGGCCACGGAGTCTTAGAAGAAACAAAATCATCCACAAAAGACCCATTGTAAATCAATTGGTTTAAATCACAGGACGCGAATGCAGCAGCCCATTCACCGGGATCGTCCCCTGCCGCAGCAGGAACGCAGCTCCCGCTTCCCGGAGAGCGCCACCCTCAAGACCGACGTCACGTTCCGGTCCGGTCCCGCCGCGCGCGCATTCGCCCCATGCCAAAAGGACTATCGCAATGAAAAGAATGCTCATCAACGCCACGCAGCCGGAAGAGCTGCGGGTCGCCCTGGTGGAAGGGCAGAAACTTTACGACTTTGACATCGAGGTTCCCTCCCGCGAACAGAAAAAATCCAACATCTACAAGGGCATCATCACCCGCATCGAACCCAGCCTGGAAGCCGCCTTCGTCAACTACGGCGCCGAGCGCCACGGCTTTCTGCCGTTCAAGGAGATCGCCCCGACCTATTTCTCCCAGCCCCTCGGACCCCAGCAGAGCCGCTCCGACATCAAGGACCTGATCCGGGAGGGCCACGAGGTCGTGGTCCAGATCGAGAAGGAAGAGCGCGGCACCAAAGGTGCGGCCCTGACCACCTACATCGCCCTGGCCGGCAGCTATCTGGTGCTGATGCCCAACAATCCCCGCGCCGGCGGCATCTCCCGCCGCATCGAGGGCGAGGCCCGGGGCGATCTGAAGGAAATCCTCGCTTCCCTGGACATTCCGGAGGGCATGGGACTGATCGTCCGCACCGCCGCCGGCGGCAAAAGCGCTGAGGAACTGCAGTGGGACCTCAACTACCTGCTGCAGTTGTGGGAGGCCATCGAACGCTCCGCCACCCAGCGCAAGGCCCCGTTTCTGATCTTCCAGGAAAGCAACGTCATCATCCGCGCCCTGCGCGACCACCTGCGCGCCGACATCGACGAGATCCTCATCGACAACCCGGCCACCTACCGCATGGTGCGCAACTTCCTCCAGCAGGTGATGCCGCATTTCATCAACAAGGCCAAGCTGTACGAGGATTCCGTTCCCCTGTTCAGCCGTTTCCAGATCGAAAGCCAGATAGAGCTGGCCTACCGGCGCGAGGTGCCATTACCGTCCGGCGGGGCCATCGTCATCGACCACACCGAGGCCCTGACCACCATCGACATCAACTCGGCCCGGGCCACCAAGGGCGGCGACATTGAGGAAACCGCCTTCAACACCAATCTGGAGGCAGCCGAGGAAATTGCCCGCCAACTGCGGTTGCGCGACCTGGGGGGGTTGTTCGTCATCGACTTCATCGACATGACCTCCATGCGCCACCAGCGGGCGGTGGAAGCCAAACTGCGCGAGGCGGTCAAGAGCGACCGGGCCCGGATCCAGATCGGCCGCATCTCCCGCTTCGGCCTGCTGGAAATGTCCCGCCAGCGCCTGCGTCCCTCCCTGGGTGAATCCAGCCTGGTGCCCTGTCCCCGCTGCCAGGGCCAGGGCACCATCCGCAGCACCGAATCCCTGGCGCTGTCGGTTCTGCGCATCATCGAGGAGGAGGCGCTCAAGCCTCAGACCGGCAAGATCGTGGTGCAACTGCCCGTCGAGCCGGCCACCTACCTGCTCAACGAGAAACGCGAAGTGCTCGGGCAGATCGAAAAACGCCACCAGGTCGGCATCGTCATCGTCCCGGCGCGCCACCTGGAGACCCCCGCCTACGAGATCCAGCGCATCAAGGCCAGCGAGGGAGAAGAGGAAACCGTCAGTTACGAACGCATCGCGGAGGAAGAACGGAAACTGCCGGAATACGCCACCGCCGAGGGCCGCAGGGCAGAGGAACCGGCGGTCAAGGATTTCCTCCCCTCGACGCCGGCACCGATCCGCAGCAAGACCTCCTCCGCCGAGCTCATCAAACGCTTCTGGCAAAAGCTGGTCGGCGGCGCCCGCAGCGCAGAACCGCAGGAGCGCCCCTCTGAACCTGCCGAACCCCAGACTGCCGAAACCGCAGAAACCCAGCGGCCGCGCCGCCCGCGGCGGCGCCGCGGCACCGCAAACCGCAGCGCCACACCGGCAACCCCGACGCCGGTGGAAACCACGGCAGCGGAAAATCCGCCTGCGGAAGAAGAACCCACCCCGGCGCCGTCACGCCGCCGCAGCAACCGCCGCGGCGGCGGCCGGCGGCGTCGGGGACGCCGCGCCAGCGGTACCCCCCAAACCGCCAAACCCCAACAGCTGGAGGGCGGTGACACAGCGGCGGAAACAACCGAACAACCGGAACAGGGCACGGCATCCCAGCCAGTATCGGCCGATCACCTTCTGCCTGCGCCGGCCCCGGATTCCGGGAAGGCGGAAAAGCCGGAGAAACCGGTTACCAAAACGGAAGAACGGAACGACAGCGACGAGGCGAACTGACGTGCCTTCAGGCATAGAGACTGACGAGCCGGTTTCCTGATGCGGGTGACGCCGGCTCGTCCGCCGTCTGGCGCAGCAGATCAACGGCATCTCCCGCAGCTTCCCCCGAAGGGGCTTGGCGCTGATGACGGGAGGAATCCTGCTGCCTCTGCGACTGTCCCTGGCCCTGCCAGGCATCGGCGTTCACTTCCACCTGCCCCAAGGTCAGCTGCTGGGCGGCGAACACCTCCCGCAGGCGCGGCAGGGCCGCCTCGATGGCCTCGCGGACGACGCCATGTTGGGCGTTGAACTGAATGTGGGTCTGGTCATCCTGGATCCGAATCCTGACCTCCACCGGCCCCAGATGCTGGGGATGAACCCGAAGCTCAGCGACCTGCAGGGAACGGTCCGCCATCCATACCAGCCGCTCGCCCAGTTCGTCCCCCCAGCCTGTATGGCCCACCGGCCGTTCGACGGTGACGCTGGCCGCAGCGGCAGGTGGCCTGACGTGCGGCGGCAGGGGGCGAAACGGTGCCGTCTCCGGCATCGGACGAAGCGGCGCAGCGTCCACCTCCACCCCGTCCGGAAGCGGTGAAGCCTCGTGACTTCCGGCGTCCGCATCATTACCCGGCAAGGAAAAAGATGCCCTTTCTTCATTACCGGCCGGCAGGGGAGTGTCGTTTACCTTGGCTGCCGAAGGGACGACCTCGGTTTTCGGCTCGGCGGATGCTGCTGCGTTCCCCGATGCAGCGGCGCTTGCCACTAGGCCCGCCGTTTCCGTGTCTGCGGGGACTGGCGCATCCGCTTCATCACCCGGATGCAGCGGCGCGAACAACGGACCTGAAATCCCTTCCCCCAGCAAACCACCGACCTCCCGGTCTCGGGTCTCGTCCCCGCCTTCAGCCACCGCCTCCGCATCCCCCCCGAGTGGCGGAGCGATAGCGGGCGGACCCGAAACCGCTTCCACAACTTGCGCCAAAGATGCCAGATAGGCCCTGATTTCGTCGATCCGGGAAAGGAAATCCGCCTGCCCCGGGTTTTGGAGCGCATCGGAAGCGCCAATGCCGTCTCCCTCCCCCTGGGACTCCAGATAACCCTTCAGCGCATCGAGCCGGGAAAGAAAATCCGCCTGCCCCGAGCTCTGGAGCGCATCGGAAGCGCCAATGCCGTCTCCCTCCCCCTGGGACTCCAGATAACCCTTCAGCGCATCGAGCCGGGAAAGGAAATCATCCTGCGGCAATTTCCCGCCCAATTCCTGCCACCACGATTGCAGGGATTGCAGGTCCGGGCTGTCCAGCCCCGTGCGACCTTCCTGCACCGAAGCGATAACGCCTTCGAGACGGTCCAGCAGCAATTGCCGGAACCCGTCCGCCGGCGTCTCCGCTCCCCCGGCTGCAAGGTCACCCGTCTCCGGCTTCAGGCCGGAAACCAGGGAAGCCAGCAGACCGTTTGCGTCAAGCTGTAGCATAGGAGCCCCTCATCGAAAATACTGTCACTCAAAATCAAGCAACATACGCGCCATCATCATTTCGGCTTTGGTTTGCGAAACCGGCTGGCGCTCCGGTCATCCAATTCGTTCTGCAACCGCCGCTCCAGCGCGTGGATTTCCTGGCGTTCGAGTTTGTGCTGAAACTTCTCGACGCCCCGGTGGCGGCAATGCACCTGGCGCCAGTTGCGTTCCAGTTCGGCATGCTGTTGCCGCAGGCGGACCAGTTTTTCCTCCTGTTCCTGGATTGCGCGCCCGAGATTGGCCAGGAAGGCGCGGTACTCGTGCAACAGCGCTCCCCGCACGGCCCCACCCTGGCGGGGCAGCTCGCCGCTGTACTGGCGCCGGAACTGCTGCAACGCCTCCAGCTGGGCCTGGGCCTGACGCAGTTCCTCAGCCGCCCGGTTCATGGCCTTGGCCACTTCATCTTCCTGGCGGCGGATGAACTCCTTGACCGGTTGCAGGCGCTGGCTACGGCTCATGCTTCACCCATGAGGGCTTCCAGGCTCTGGACGCTGGTTTGGAGGTCCACCGCCTCGTTCATCCCCTGCTGGAGAAATTCGGCGATCTTCGGCTGCAGGGCGATGGCCTGGTCGATGCGGGGATCGGAACCGGCCTGGTAGGCACCCAGGGTAATCAAATCGCGATTGCGCTGATACAGGGAATAGATCTGCTTGAGGCGGCGGGCCAGTGCCAGCTGGCGCTCCGGCACGATGTCGGCCATCACTCGGCTGATGGAGCTTTCAATGTCGATGGCGGGATAATGGCCGGCCTCGGCCAGCTCCCGCGACAGGACGATATGGCCGTCGAGGACCCCCCGGGCGGCGTCGGCGACAGGATCGTTGGTGTCGTCGCCCTCGGCGAGTACGGTATAAAAGGCGGTAATGGAGCCGGTTCCCTGCTCGCCGCAACCGGCCCGTTCCACCAGCCGCGGCAGTTTGGCGAACACCGATGGCGGATACCCCTTGGTGGCCGGTGGTTCGTCGATGGCCAGGGCGATTTCCCGCTGGGCCTGAGCGTAGCGGGTCAACGAATCCATCAGCAGCAGCACGTTCATGCCCCGGTCGCGGAAATGCTCGGCGATGGTGGTCGCCAGCATCGCCCCGTGAAGCCGCGTCAGCGGCGGCTGGTCCGCCGGCGCCGCCACCACCACCGCCCGCGCCAGGCCGTCGGGTCCCAGGATCTTGTGGACGAAATCGTTGACCTCCCGGCCCCGTTCGCCGATCAGGCCGACCACCACCACGTCGGCGTTGGTGTAGCGGGTCATCATTCCCAAAAGCACGCTCTTGCCCACCCCGGTGCCGGCGAACAGCCCCATGCGCTGGCCGCAGCCGATGGTGAGCAGGGCGTTGATGGCCCGCACGCCGACATCGAGCGGCTCGACCACCGGCTGGCGCAGCAACGGATTGAGAGGACGCCCCTGCAGTGGCCGGGTAGTCTCGCAGGTGATCGGCCCCTTGCCGTCGATGGGCCGGCCGGCCCCGTCCAGAACCCGCCCCAGCAATCCCTCACCGACCCGGGCGGCGCTGACCCCGCCGGTGGGAATGACCCGGCAGCCGGGTTCCAGCCCGTAAACGTCCCCCACCGGCATCAGGTACAGATGTTCCTGGGCGAAGCCCACCACCTCGGCCTCGATCCGCTCGCGGCCGCTGGTTTCCACCCAGCATTTGCCCCCCACCGGCGCCTGGCAGCCGACTGCCTCCAGGGTCAGCCCCACCATGCGTGCCAGACGGCCTTCCACCTGCAACGGCGGCGGCTGCCCCAGACGCTGGCGATAGCGATTCAGGCCCTGCTGCCAAATACCGTTGCGATCGACGGTGAGGCGGCTCATTCCTGCTTCTCCTCGGCCTGATCCTCGGCCCGCTCCCCGCCCAGGGCGGTGGCGATGGCCGCCGCCAGGCGGGTTTCCACGGTGGCGTCGATGCGGGAAACATCCGTCTCCACCCGGCACCCGCCACGGGTAATCAGCGGGTCCTCGACGATCTCCCACGGTACTCGCACCTGGTCAAGACGCAGCGCCTGGCGCACCCGTTCGGCATCGTCGGGATGCATCGCCAGGGTGACGGTGCGCTGTGACAACGGCAACAGGGACAGCGCCTCGCGCACCACGGCGACGATCTGGCCCGGATCGGTCTTCAACTCGCGGCGCACCAGCTGTTTGGCTACCGCCATCGCCAGGGCGACCAGTTCCCGTTCCACCTCCTCGTCCAGTTGCGCCAGCGGCTGGCTCAGACAATCCATCACAGCTTTCAGGTGGCCGGCTTCCTCTGCCAGGATCTTTTCCATCTCGGCGCGGGCGGCCTCCCGGCCTTCGCGCTCTCCCTTCTCCCGCCCTTCCCGGTAACCTTGCTGAAACCCCTTGTCGTAGCCTTCCTTGTAGCCTTCCTGGCTGCCCTTGTCGAAACCTTCGCGGTAGCCGGCCTCGCGCCCGGCCGCGGCGGCCTCCTCGAACGCCTGGCGCTGCATCGATTCCAGTTCCTCGGCGGTCGGCAAGGGCGCCGCCGGATCGGCGCTTTCCTCGGGTTCGGCGGCCAAATCCTTGGCCAGCGCCTCGGCGAAATCGCCTTCGTTGTCCACCTCCGGCAGCCGCCAGGGGGATGCCCGCTTCAACTCTTCCGGAGAGAAGCCCTCGGTATTAGATGAGTTCATCACCGCCTCCGCCTAAAGCAATTTCACCCGCGTCGGCCAGGCGCCGGGCGATCTGCAGGATTTCCTTCTGGGCCGCCTCCACTTCGCTGAGCTTGGCCGGCGGCGCCGCTTCCAGATCGTCACGCAGCATTTCCGCCGCCCGCCGCGACATATTGGAGAAGATCTTTTCCTTGAGCGCCTCGTCGGCGCCGCGCAGGGCCAACAGCAGGGTGTCGGTGGAAACCTCACGCAACAGGGTCTGCATGCTGCGGTCGTCGAGTTTGTCGAGATCGTCGAAGACAAACATCTTGTCCTGAATCAGCTGGGCCAGATCCGGGGCCTTTTCTTCCATCTGATCGATGATCTGGGCCTCGACCGCGCTCTCGGTCATATTGAGGATTTCAGCGGCCCGCTCGATCCCGCCGATGTTGGAAGACTTCATGCTCTTGCCCGACAGTTGCCTTTCCATGATCGCATCCAGCTCTCTGAGCGCATCCGGCTGCACTGTCTCCAGCGAGGCGATGCGCATGACGATGTCGGGACGCATCATTTCCGGCAGAAACCCGAGCACCGCCGCCGCCAGGGGCGCATCGAGCAGCGACAGAATGATGGCGATAATCTGCGGATGCTCCAGACGGACCAGCTCAGCGATGGCGCGGGGTTCCATCCATTTGATCTGTTCGATACCGCGGCTGTTGCGACTGAGGAGAATCCGGTCGATGACGGCTGAAGCCCGGTCCTCGCCCAGCGCCTCGGTCATCACCTGGCGGATATAGGCATCGGAATTGAGACCCAGGGCGGTCTGGTCGCGGATCTGCTCCAGGAACTGCTCGACCACCACCTCGACCATCTCACTGCGGATGTTCTCCAGACTCGCCATGGACATCCCCAGCAATTGCACTTCCTTGGGCTCCAGGTGTTTGAATACCGCCGCAGCGTGCTTTTGTCCCACAGCCAGCAGCAGCAGACCGGCGCGATCGGTACCGCTAAGTTCGTCAATTTCCGCCATCTTCCGCGATCCAGTTTTTGATGACCTGCACCACCCGTTCCGGGTCCTCGTCAATCAGGCGGCGCACGAATTTGAGGCGTTTCTCATAGCTCTGGGGACCCTCCAACAGCAGCAGGGCCTCGCTTTCCGCTTCCAGGGACAGCGGCTCGTCATCCTGGCCGGAAGCGGTCTCCCCGTCACCTTCCGCTGCCTCCCCTTCCATGCCTTCCCCGGCTTTTTCCTCCTCCGGCTCGGGCGGCAACAGGGCCCGCAGCAGGGGACGCAGCACCGCGAACACCAGAATCAGGATCACCAGCAAGGCCAGCAGATACTTGCCCAACTGCCAGACCCAGGGCTGCTGCCACAAGGGCACCGGCGGCGGTGCGATTTCGGACTTGCCGTGGAAGGCGATATTGGTCACCGTCACCCGGTCGCCCCGGCTGGCGTCGTAACCCACCGCCTGTTTCACCAGTGCGGTGAGGCTGTTGAGCTCTTCCTGGGTGTAGGGCCGGTAGACCACACTGCCGTCCGGCTGGGTGACGGGGATGTTGTCCACCGCCACCGCCACCGTCAGGCGGCGGATTTCCCCCATCGCCTGCTGCACATGGCTGACGGTGCGGTCCAGCTCGTAGTTGCGCACCAGCTTGTCCTGAACCTCCACCGGCTGCTTTTCCTCCCCGTTCCCCGAGCCTTTGGCAACTTCCGGCGAGGTGCCGGCGGCCGGAGGCTGGTTGGTGAGCGCACCCGGCACCCCCTGAGCCGCATCGTAGCGCTCGCGCTTCTGTTCCCGCTGCTCGCTGCGCAGGGCCGGCAGATCGGGGTTGTAGAGTTCTTCGGTGCGTTCCACAGCGGTAAAGTCGATGTCAGCGGACACCTGGGCCCGCATCGCATCCCGGCCCACCAGGGGGATCAGCAGAGTTTCGAGGCGCTCGAGCAGGTGATCCTCGACCTTTTTCTTGTATTCGAACTGTTTCTCCGGCAGGGACAGGTCGTCCTTCTTCTTCTCCGGCGAGTTGAGCAGATGGCCGTACTGGTCCACCACCGTCACCCGCTGCGGATCCAGCCGCGGCACGCTGGAGGAAACCAGATGGACGATGGCCTTGATCTGCTCCGGCCCCACCTCGTGGTGGGGAGCCAGCTCCAGCAACACCGAGGCGCTCGGCGGCTTGCGCTGGCGCACGAACACCGATTCCTTGGGCAGGGCCAGGTGCACCCGCGCCGCCCGCACCCCATCCAGGGTCATGATGGAACGGGCGATCTCGTTCTCCAGCGCGTGCTGAAACCGGGCCCGTTCCAGCGCCCGGCTGACGCCGAATCCCGGATCCTTCTCCAGGATTTCGAAACCGCCCTCGTCCCGGTGCGGCAATCCCTGGGCCGCCAAACGCAGCCGCAGCTCGTGGACCTCTTCGGCCGGAACCATGATGGTGCCACGGCGGCGGTCGATGCGGTAATCGGCCTGGAGACGCTCGATGGCCTCGAGAACCTCACCGGCCTGGGCCTCGTCCAGATCCAGATAGAGGGGCTTGTACTCCGGCCGCTGGGTCCAGAGCAGTACCGCCACCCCGAGGGCGAATACCAACGCCAGCACGCTCAAGAGGCCGATGCGCCTTCCCCACGACAATTCCCGCCAGGTGCGGATGACCGGATTGGCTTCCTTAAGGCCCGTCTCCGTTTCCGCCGGTGCCAGATCCCGCCCGCCGGCGGGCGTCAACTCCCGATCCCGGGCCGGTTCCGGTACCCCGCCATCGCCTGTCTGTGCCAGTTCCATGGATTCTCGCCTTCAGCTCGTCCAGAGGATCACATCTGCATGTTCATGATGTCTTTGTAGGCCTCCACCAGCTTGTTGCGCACTTCCACCATCGCCTGGAAGGAAACGCTCGCCTTCTGCAACGACACCATCACCTCGGCCAGAGGCACATCGGTCTCCCCGGTTTCGAAGGCCCTGGCCAGTTCGCTGGCCTGCTGCTGGGTTTCGTTGACGGTGTCGATGGAATTCTTCAGCAAGGCGGCAAAATCGGTGGTCGTGGCCTCGTCTTCCTGCCGCTGGGTGGCCTGCCCCTGCTGCACCCGCAGCTGCGCCAGCACTTCGTTGACGTTCATCTGAGTCATTGCTCACTACCTCGTCGCTGCACTTGAATCGTTCTCCGTCTGCCGGGCGGCAATCGACGGATCACCCGCATGGGTTTATAGCAATATTCACGCCAGTTTTCAGCAAGGCAGTGCGATTCCCGCTTCACGCATCTTGGCCAGCTTGTACCGCAGCGTCCGGGGGCTGATCCCCAGGCGCCTGGCGGCGGAAGCCCGGCTGCCGTTTTCCTGCTTCAGGGTCTCGAGGATGATCTGCTCTTCCATCGAGCGCAGCCCTTCGTTCAGGCGTGCGGGACGGGAATCCGACACCGGCGGCAGCGGCGTCGGAACTTCGGCGTCGTCGAATACCAAGGCTTCCGGGCCGATTTCCTCGCCAGTCATCAAAATCAGCGCCCGCTGGATCACGTTCTCCAGCTCACGGACGTTGCCGGGCCAGTGATAATGCTGCAGCTTGGCCAGGGCTGCGGCGTTCAGCTGCGGCAGGGATTTGCCGCCAGCGTGGCGCGCCAGCAGCGTCTGTGCCAGCGCCGGGATGTCCTCACGGCGCTCCCGCAGCGGCGGCAGCGACAGAGGAAAGACGTTGATGCGGTAGAACAGATCCTCCCGGAAGCGGCCGGCGTTGACCTCCTCGCGCAGATTGCGGTTGCTGGTGGCGAGGATGCGCACGTCGAGCTTCAGGGTGCGGCGGCCGCCGAGACGCATCACCTCACGCTCCTGCAATACCCGCAGGAGCTTGGCCTGCAGCGCCGGGGCCATCTCGGAGATCTCGTCCAAAAGCAGGGTCCCGCCCTGGGCCAGCTCGAACTTGCCCGGGGTGGCCTGGACCGCGCCGGTGAAAGCGCCCTTCTCGTAACCGAACAGCTCCGCCTCCAGCATCTGCTCCGGAATCGCGGCGCAGTTGATGGCGACGAAAGGTCCGCGGCTGCGCCGGGAATGGCGGTGCAGATACCGGGCGATGACCTCCTTGCCGCTGCCGGATTCCCCGAGAATGAGGACGCTGGCGTCGGTGGGCGCGACCCGCTGGGCCAGTTCGTAGACCCGGCGCATGGCCGGCGATTTCACCGCCTCCTGATGGGCGTGGGTCGCCAGGGCCAGGTAACGTTTGACCTGCTCCACCAACACCGAGGCCTCGAACGGCTTGACCAGGTAATCGTTGGCCCCGGCGCGGATCACCTCCACCGCCTGCTCGATGGTGCCGTAGGCGGTCATCAGCAGCACCGGCAGGTCCGGCCAGCGGCGGCGGATGTTCTCCAGCAGGGCGCGGCCGTCCATGCGCGCCATTTTGATGTCGCTGATCACCAGACGCACCGGCCCGCGTTCCAGCCGCGCCAGAGCCTCGACGCCGTCCGCAGCGGTGGCGACCCGCCAGCCGGAGAGCGTCAGGGTTTCCCGCAGGGCTTCGCACAGCGCCCGGTCGTCTTCGACAATCAATACATCCCAGCTAGACATCTTGCCTTCTCCTGTCATCGTCACAGCATCGGCAGCGGCCGGCTTTGGAAATCCCCACCGCTGGCCAGCGGCACCGCCTGCGAGGCCAGCGGCAGATAAATGCGGAAGGTCGTGCCCCTGCCCGGTTCGCTGTCGCAGCTCACCCGCCCGCCATGGGCCTTGACGATGCCGTCGACCACCGCCAGCCCCAGACCGGTGCCGTTGGGGCGGGTGGTGTAGAATGGCTCGAAGATCCGCGTCCTGACCGCAGGTTCGATCCCGGGCCCGTCGTCACTGACGCTGAGACACCACCCGTCCACGCCGGCTGGTTCGGCTTTGATCTGGACCCGCCCCCGCCCCCTGAGCGCCTCCAGGGCGTTGGTGAGCAGGTTGAGGCAGGCGCCCGACAGCGCTTCGGCGTTGCCGAGGAACACTTCGTCGTCGCAGTCGCTGACGCTTTCCAGACGCGCGTCGGTGGTGGCGAAATGGGGTTCTGCGGCCTCACGCAGGCGGCACAAGAAATCCCCCACCCGGATCCGGTCGGTGACGAAGCGCCCCTCGCGGGCGAAGATCAGCATGTCGTTGACTTGGCGTTCCAGATGGCGCAGCCGTTCCAGAATCCGCTGACTGAAACGCTTACGCTGGTTTTCCTCCAGATGGGGACTGCCCAATTGCGAGGCGTACAGTATCGCCGCCGCCAGGGGGGTGCGGACCTGATGGGCCATGCTCGCCACCATTTCTCCCATCGCCGACAGCCGCTTGTGCTGATCCACCAGATCCTGGAGGGCGCGCATCTCGCTGATGTCGGCAAGCAGCAGGATCTGTCCCGGCGTCTCCCCCAGGGAACGCGCCGAGATGCTGACGATACGACCGTTGCGCAGACGGCGCTCGTGGGGATTGTCGCAGCCGGCGGCGAAGCTGCGGGCGACGATGTCGTCCCAGCGTTCCCCCAGCAACGGCTCCCCCAGCAACTGCACCGCGGCCGGGTTGCACTCGACCACCACGCCCTCGTCGTCGACCACCACCACTCCGCCGGGCAGGGCCTCCAGCAGACGCTGCAGCTTGTTGGCGAGCTGCTCCTTCTCGGTCAGGGTCTTGAGGCGCTCGCTACGGGCGGCGGCCAGCTCCCGGTTCAGGCGCGCGACCTGGTTCTCCAGTTCACGGTAGGAGTCCGTCAGGGTTTGGGACAGCTGGTTGAAGACCTCGAAGGCCTGTTTGAGCTTTTCCGGACTGTCCAGGGTGTCAAGATCGATCACGGCTCACTCACAGCGGTTCATCCGTTTCCACCGGGATGAATGCAGGAGTGATGCCAAAAAATAACTGCCTGTCGCATCAGGCGGTTACGGAAGGGGGCGTCAAATTTCCGCCGCATCCTCGCCGCGGAGGCCGTATTTGCGCAGCTTCTCCACCAGGGTGGTGCGACGCATTTTCAGGCGCTTGGCGGCGTGGGCGACGACACCGCCGGTCTCCTCCAGGGCCTGACGGATCAGTTCCTTCTCCAGACTGCTGATATGCTGCTTGAGATCGAGCCCTTCCTCCGGCAGCGTCGCTGCAGGTGCGGCGGACGGCAACGGGGCCTCCGTCGGCGGCTTCGGTGGCGGCGCAGCGTCGACTTTGCGCAGGATCTTCTCCGGCAGGTCGGAGACATCGACCACGCCGTAGGGATAGAGAACCGCCAGGCGCTCGATCAGATTGGCCAGTTCGCGGACGTTGCCGGGCCAGTCGTAGCGTTTGAGGACTTCCAGGGCCGCGGCGGTGAGGCGCACCGAACCGCGCTTTTCGTTTTCGATCCGGGCGATGAGATCGGCAACCAGCGCCGGAATGTCCTCGCCCCGCTCACGCAAGGCCGGCACCTCGATGGGGAAGACGTTGAGACGGTAATAAAGGTCCTCGCGGAAACGGCCGGCGCGGATTTCCTCCTCAAGATTGCGGTGGGTGGCGGCGATCACGCGCACGTCGCACTGGATGCTGCGGTTGCTGCCGACCCGTTCAAAACAGCGCTCCTGCAACACCCGCAACAGCTTGACCTGCATGTTGAGCGGCATGTCGCCGATCTCGTCTAGGAACAGGGTGCCGCCTTCGGCCATCTCGAAACGCCCCTGGCGGGCGCTGAGGGCGCCGGTGAAGGCCCCCTTCTCGTGACCGAACAACTCGCTTTCCAGCAGTTCCGCCGGGATGGCCCCGCAGTTGACGGGGACGAAGGGCTTGTTGCGCCGTGAGGAGTGATAGTGCAGGTTGCGCGCGACCACTTCCTTGCCGGTGCCCGACTCCCCCAAGATCAGCACCGTCACGTCGGTGTCGGCCACCTGCTCGATGAGACGCCGGGTCTGGCGGATGGCAGGACTGTCGCCGGAGAGGCTGCGGAACAGTTCCATCGGCCGGCGCGGTTTTTTCGTTTCCCGCTCGCGCAGCAGGCGCTGCAGCAGTTCGGTCAGGAGCGGATACGTGGTGGGCCAGTCCAGCGTCGCGGTCACGTCTGCCACCACCCCGGTCGGCAGACTCCCCCCCTCCCCGCGGCGGCGCAGCACCACCAGCGGGGTGGCGGGACTGTGGCGTTTCAGGGTCTGGACCGTCCTGGCCAGCCCCTGGGAGGCGGCGATGATGGCGGTACGGAAGTCCCCGGCCTCGGGCAGGATTTGCTCGAGCTCGTCGGGAGCCGCGGTGACCACCGGGTATTCGCAAAACTCAAGGACAGCCTGGATCTGGCGGCGGTCCTCCGTCTCGGGAGCCACCAGCAGTAGCGATTGCAAATTCATGGCTGGCTAACAGAATGACTCGTTCGCAGCGGGCAAAGTAAAGCATCCCGCGCCGGGAAAGTCAAAAATCCGTCACCCGCTCACACGGCAAAACTTGACATCACACCCCCCGGGCCTTAGAAAACAGATTCCCTTAGTTTTTTATTTTATGGAGTGATCCCGCCTTTGTTGAACGACCTCCCTTTGAGCCTATTGTTCAGCGCCCTGGGGGTTCTGATCCTGCTTTCTGCCTTCTTTTCCGGTTCGGAAACCGCCCTGATGGCCCTCAACCGCTACCGCCTGCAGCATCTGGCCAAGCAGAAGCATCCCAGCGCCCTGCGCGCCCAGAAACTGCTGCAACGCCCCGACCGTCTGATCGGGCTGATCCTGCTGGGCAACAATTTCGTCAACATTCTCGCCTCCTCGCTGACCACGGTGATCGCCCTACGTCTCTACGGCGAGGCCGGCATCGCCATCGCTGCCGGAATTTTGACCCTGGTGATCCTGATCTTCGCCGAGGTGGCCCCCAAGACCCTGGCCGCCACCCACCCGGAAAAAGTGGCCTTCACCGCGGTCTGGATCCTGCTGCCGCTGCTGCGGCTGTTGTATCCCCTGGTGTGGCTGGTCAACCTGATCACCAACCTCTTCCTGCGCCTGCTGGGGATCCGCCTGAAGCAATCCCCGGCCAACGTGCTGTCGGCGGAGGAGCTGCGCACCGTGGTCGCCGAGGCCGGCGCCCGCCTGCCGGAGCGCTATCACAACATGCTCCTGACCATCCTGGACCTGGAAAGCGCCACGGTGGAGGACGTGATGATACCGCGCCAGGAAATCTGCGGCATCGATCTCGACGACCCCATCGAAACCATCATCGAACAGATCAAAAACAGCCGCCACACCCGCCTGCCGGTCTTCAAAAAAAGCATCGACAACGTCATCGGCCTGCTTCATCTCCGCAAACTGCTGCCGAAGATTCCGGCCGACGCCTTCGACAAGGAAACCCTGCGCCAGAACCTGGACGAGATCCACTTCGTGCCGGAAAACACGCCCCTGCACCAGCTGCTGGTGGATTTCAAGAAGCACCACAAGCGCTTCGCCCTGGTGGTGGACGAGTACGGCGACGTCATCGGCCTGGTGACCCTGACCGACATCATCCAGGAGCTGGTGGGCGAGCTGACCGAGGATGAGAGTCTGGTGCAACCGCAGAAGGACGGCAGCTACATCGTCGATGCCGGCATCTCGATCCGGGAGCTCAACCGCGTCACCGGCTGGGAGCTGCCCACCGCCGGCCCCAAGACCCTCAACGGTCTGATCATGGAACATCTGGAAACCATCCCCAGCCCCGGCACCAGCCTGCGCCTGAACGGCTTCAAGGTCGAAATCCTGGAAATGGAAGGCAACGTGGTCGGCAAAGTGAGAATCTACCCGCAGAAATGAGCGGATAGCGGCCTGCGCCGCCGGCATGGTCTATACTTTTCAGAAAAACCCAACACCTGTCAGTCAAGGGGCGCGCATGGCGAAGCTGACCGTCAGTTTCCACGGCAATCCGCTCGAGATTCATCATTGCCACGAGGGCATCCTGACCGTCGGCCGGGATCCCGACAACACCATCCGCATCGACAGCCCGGCAGTGGCCGGCAAACAGATCATCATCGACCTGGAACACCCTTCCGGTCCGCGGCTGTTCTGCGAGGCGAGCCCTCAGCCAGTCACGGTCAACGGCCATGTCGTCGATCAGCACGCCCTCCGTGACGGCGACCGCATCCAGCTGGGCGAACACACACTGCTGTTCCACGACGACAGCCCAGCGGACACCCATGCCCCCAAACCGCCGGAGGCTACCCTGCAGTTTCTCAACGGCAAGAACATCGGCCGCATCGTCCCCCTGAAACGCGCCCTCACCCGTCTCGGCAAGGCCGGCGACAGCATCGCCGTGGTCGCCCGCCGCAAACAGGGCTTCTATCTCTCCAGCCTGGAGCAGGGCGATGCCATCCGCCTCAACGGCGAACCGCTGGGAGACCGGACCGTCTCCCTGAAACCGGGCGACATCATCGAGATCAACGGCAACCGGCTGCTGTTCGATGTCATCTGAGGACAAACGGCGTTATCACCGCATTCTGTTCCAGGCTCCCGCCCGCTTCCACGGCGACGGACGGGCGTTCACCTGCAGGATCGTCGATCTTTCCCTGCAGGGCTGCCTGCTGCAGGCCGACGCCCCCCTCCCTCCACGCGGGCGTCTGGAAATCGAGCTGACGCCCGGCCACTGCATCACCCTGCACCTGCGCCGGGTTCACCACCAGGGCGAGCGGGCCGGTTTCGCCTGCGAGCATATCAGCCTGGAGGATCTGAGCGAGCTGCGCCGCCTGGTGGAACTGAATCTCGGCGACAGCGCGCTGCTGGAGCGCGACTTCAAGGCGCTTTGTCCGGCACCTGGGTGAGCACATCATCCCGGCGGCTCGCCTGCAACCGCCGTTTTTCCGCCGCCACCGCCCGGATACGCGCCTGGCGCAGCTCGATTCCCAGCGCTTCCCCCCTGAGCCCCTTGGCCACCAGCTCGCCGGCCCGGACCGCCAGCGCCGCCCGCCGCAGCGCCCGCCACCAGTCGGCCTGGGGATAGGGCTTGTCCTCCCAGCCCTTGCGGCCGCGCACGTCTGCCTCGCAGGCCTTGAGAAACGGCTCGAAATCCCGGTCCTCGTGCAGGACGTCGAGCTGGTAGAGCACCTCGACGATGGTGGCAGGCTTGAGCTCGAAGACCCGGTGGCACAGCCCGTGATACTGCATGACCTTGCGGGCGAGACGGTGGTAGGCGCGCGGTGCCTTCAGGCGCTGGCACAGTTGTGCCAGCGGTTCGAGACCGCGCTGTTCGTGGCCGCGGTGACTGGGCCACATCTCCGGCGGGGTCAGCCCCTTGCCCAGATCGTGGGTCAGAGCGGCGAAACGGGTGACGGTGTCGGGTGTCAACCGCGCCGCCGCGGTCAAGGCCATCAGGGTATGGATGCCGGTGTCGATCTCCGGATGCCACTGCACTGGCTGCGGCACCCCGAAAAGCCGCTCGATCTCGGGAAACAGGCGGGCGTTGGCGCCGCACTCGCGCAGCACCTCGAAAAACCGGGCCGGTGTCCTTTCCGCCAGCGCCTTGACCAGCTCCTGCCAGACCCGCTCCGGGGTCAGGGCGTCGACCTCGCCGGCAGCCACCATTTGCCGCATCAGCGCCAGGGTTTCCGGCGCCACCTGGAATCCCAGATGGGCCAGCTTGGCGGCAAAGCGCGCCACCCGCAGCACCCGCAGAGGATCTTCCACGAACGCCTCGGACACGTGGCGCAATACCCGGTCCTTCAGGTCCCGAAGCCCGCCGTAAGGATCGATGAGGCGGCCGTCCGGCGTCATCGCCATGGCGTTGATGGTCAGATCGCGGCGCCTTAGATCCTCCTCCAGGGGCACCTCCGGCGAGGCGTGGACCACAAAGCCGCGGTGGCCCGGGGCCACCTTGCGCTCGGTCCGGGCCAGGGCGTACTCCTCGTGGGTTTCGGGATGGAGGAAGACGGGAAAATCCCGGCCGACCCGCTTGAAGCCGCGTCTTTCCATGCTTTCCGGGGTCTCGCCGACGACCACCCAGTCGCGTTCCTTCACCGGCAGCCCCAAAAGCTTGTCGCGCACCGCCCCCCCGACCAGATAGACCTGCATCATCCTGTTCCTGCTTGATAGAATGCATTATTTTAACCCACCCATCCGTGACCTCATGCAGCCCGTCTACGAGGCCGACGACATCCTCGACGCCCACATCGTCAAAGACTATCTGGAACAGCACGGCCTGACCGTCCATGTCAGCGGCTACTACCTTCAGGGTGGCATCGGTCAGCTGCCGGTCAGCGGTCTGGTGCGCCTGTGGGTCGAGGACGAGGAAAGCGAGCAGGCGCGCAGGTTGCTGGAAGCCTACCGAAACACCTGAAACGGATGCGACGGTTTTTGTTGCTGCTGGCCTTTGCCGCCTGCTGCGCCGCAAGCCCCCAGCCCCGGATCCACATCCAGGGCGGCACGGAAGCGCTGCGGGAAAACATCCGGGCCCATCTCAACCTTTCCGACCAACCCTGCAACCTGCCCCCGGCGGGGCGGCAGCGGCTGCGAAAGCGCATCGCCAAGGAGGTGGATGCCGCCGCCCGGGCCCTGGGCTACTACCACGCCCGCATCGAAAAGCTGGCATTCCAGCGCAGCGGCGAGTGCTGGGAACTACTGCTGCAGGTCGATCCCGGCCCCCGGGTCCACATCGCCGCCGTCGATCTCCAGATCGAAGGAGAGGCGGCCGAAGATCCGGAGTTCGAACGCCTACGCCGCAACCTGCCCCTGCGCCCCGGCGATCCGCTCCGCCACGACCGCTACGAAGCGCTGAAGCTGACTTTCCAGAACCTGGCGCTGCGGCGGGGCTATTTCGACGCCCGCTTCCGGGTACACCGGCTTGAGGTGGACCCCCGCAGCAACCGCGCCTTCATCCGTCTGGTTTTCGATTCGGGCCCCCGCTACCGCATCGGCGCCATCGAAATCCGGCAGGACATCCTCGACCCGGACTTCGTGCGCCGCTATCTCAACGTGAAACCAGGCGATCCCTACGAGGCAGAACGCCTGGCCCTGTTGCACCGTCGCCTGAGCGACAGCGGTTATTTCACCGCCGTGCGGGTCAAAACCCACCCCCGGCCGCAACCAAGGCCGGAGGTGCCGGTGACCGTCACCCTGGAACCGCAAAAGCGCCGCCAGTACCGCTTCGGCCTCGGCTTCGACACCAACACCGGCCCCCGCCTGACCTTCAGCTACCAGGACCGCTACCTCAATCGCCGCGGCCACAGATGGAACAGCGACCTGCGGCTCTCCTTCATCGACGCCAGCCTGCGCGCCGGCTACCGCATCCCCCTGGCCGATCCCCTGCGGGAACACCTGCAGCTGGACGCCGGCCTGCGGCGTCAGAATCTGGACACTTTCACCTCGCATCAGGCCGCCCTCAACGCCGCTTACGTCCATCCCCGCGACCGCTGGAACGAGACCTTGTCCCTGAAACTCAACTACGAACGTTCGCGGACCGGCGGCGAGGATCCGGTCCAGTCCCTGCTGCTGCTGCCCCAGGCCAGCTGGAGCCGAAGGCAGGCCAAGGAGGTGAACGGCCGCATCACCCGCGGCTTCAAATTCGATTTCACTGTCCAGGGAGGCGCCACGCTGAGCGGGAACGCGGTCCAGTTCGGCCGCCTGCGGTTGTGGGGCAAATACGTCTGGCCGCTGCCCTGGCGGGCGCGCCTGGTGCACCGCTGGGAGATGGGAGCGCTGAAGTCGACCCGCTTTGCCAACGTGCCCGCCAGCTTCCGCTTCTTCGCCGGGGGCGACGACAGCATCCGCGGCTACGGCTACCAGCGCCTGGGACCCAGGAATGCGGAAGGCAAGGTGGTCGGGGGGCGTTATCTGGGCGTCATCAGCTGGGAATACGAGCAAATGGTCTGGGGCAACTGGGGGGTGGCGGCCTTTTTCGACGCCGGCAACGCCTACGATGGTTTCAGCGGGCTGGGGCGCGCCACCCGCTTCGGCGCCGGGGTGGGGCTGCGCTGGTTCTCTCCGGTGGGGCTGCTGCGTCTGGATCTGGCCACGCCGGTGATCCATGATGAAGCGGACCTGCGTATCCACTTCACCTTCGGGGCGCTGCTGTGAGACGACTGCTATTCAGCCTGCTGTTGCTGGTTCTGGGGCTGCCGGCGGCATTCCTGGGCCTTGCGGCCACCGAAGGGGGCACCCGGGCGCTGCTGCGACTGGCGGACCGGCTGCTCCCGGCTGTGGAAATCGGGCGGATCGAAGGCATCCTGCTAAAGACCCTCACCCTGGAGGAAGTGACCTACCACACCCCGGAGATTCAGGCCCGCAGCCGGCGGCTGGCGCTTTCCTGGCGGCCCCTGGATCTGCGCCGGCGCTGCCTCACCATCGAGCGCCTGACCCTGACCGACCCGGAAATCGTGCTGCCGGAGAGCGGGGAAGCGGCCGCAATCACCCTGCCGGCGGTGACCCTGCCCCTGAGGATCGAGCTCCGCGCCCTGGATGTCACCGGATTTGTCGTGCAGCAGGGAGAAAGCCGCACCGTGCTGGAGCGGCTCTCCCTGGCCGCCACTTTGGAGGGCAGCCGCCTGGATCTGACCCGTCTCGAGGGACAAATGGGCGCACTGACCTTGGCGGGCGGCGGGCGGCTGCGCCTCGAGGACGACTACCCCCTAAATATGGTAGCGGACTGGACCTACGCTGGAGAACCCAGCTTCCAGGGCCGGGCCATCCTACGGGGAAACCTGCGGCGGCTGGAACTGGACCACCGCTTCCAGGCCCCCTTCGCCGTCACCACCGCAGGAAGCATTCAGAATCCGTTGGAAACGCCGCAGCTGGACCTTGCCGGCGGCTGGGAACAGCTCGCCTGGCCGCCTGATGGCGGGGAATGGCGCGCCGGCGCCGGCCGCTACCGGCTCACGGGCACCCTGGAGGACTACCGCCTGAGTCTGCAGACCCAGGTGCGCGGCAAACAGCTCCCCCCCACCCGCATCGACCTGAGCGGCCGCGGCAATCTGGAATCCCTGACCTTCGATCCCCTGACGGCGGAAGGAAAATCAGGACACCTGACCATCCGGGGAAAAGTGGCCTGGCAGCCGGCGCTTGCCTGGCAGCTGACCCTGGAAGGCCGGGACCTGGACCCGGGCGTCTGGCGCCAGGACTGGCCCGGCCGGCTGTCCCTGACCGCCGCCGTCCAGGGCGCCCTGGCCCCGGTTCTGGCCGTGGAGGCGGACATCGAAACCCTCAGGGGCACCCTGCGCCGCCAGCCCCTGGAGGCCAAAGGGCGGATCCGCTACCGGAAAGGCGACCTCGAGGCCAAGGCGTTCCAGCTCGAGTGGGGCGGCAACCGCCTGCACCTGGAGGGCCGGGCCGGCGACCGCTTGGACCTGGGCCTGCAACTGGACGCCCCCCGCCTCGATCGCCTCGACCCCCGCCTGCGCGGCCGGGTGAGCGGCCGAGGCCGTCTCGAGGGGGAGCGCCGCCGCCCCCGGCTGACGGCGCAACTGAAGGGGCAAAATCTGTCCTGGGACCGCAGCCTCCGCATCGCCGTCCTGAACCTGGAGGCTGCAGGCCACCCTGACGACCCGGCCGGCCACCTCCGCCTAGAAATGCAGCAGCTCAGGCTCGACAACCTGACCTGGCAAGCGATCTCACTCACCGGCAGCGGCAGCCCGGCCGCCCACCGGCTGCGGCTCGAGGCCCGAAATCCCCAGGGGTTTGCCGTCATCACCGCCCGGGGCGGCTGGCGTCCCGGCGCTGCCGCCTGGGACGGAACCATCGAGCATGTTCCCTTGAGTCTGCTCCAACCCCTGCTGCCGGAAACCAAAATCCGGGGCGCTCTGACCGGGCGGTTCAGCTTTCGTCAGAGCGGGGAAAAACGCCGCGCCACCCTAGCCTGGCAGCTGGAGGAGGCCGTCCTGGAAACCGCCACCAGCACCGGCGCCCCTCTGCGCCTGGATCTTTCCAGCGGCAAGGGCGAGGCGGCGCTTGAAGACCCGTTTCTGCAGGCTGACATGGTGCTGCCCCTGCCCCAAGGCGGCCTCGAAGCCCACATCGAAACCCGCCTCGACACCCACGATCTGGAAGGCCGGGTCGGGGTGCGAGTCGGCAGCCTGGCCCCGCTTCAGGCACTCGTTCCCCGGCTGGAATCCCTTGAGGGCCGCCTGCAGGGCGAAACCTGGATCGCCGGCACCTGGGAACACCCCCGGCTGCGCGGCCGGCTGGATCTCACCGACGCCGCCACCACCGTCGCCGATGCCGGCATCCGTCTGGAACAGGTGGAAATCCACGCCACCGGCACCGGAGAGCGCATCGCGATCCGGGGCGGCGCAACCTCCGGCGGCGGCAGCCTGCGGCTGACAGGCATCTGGAATCCGCAGGACAGCCTGGCGAATCTGAACCTGCAGGGGGAACGCTTTCTGGCCGCCGACCTCCCCCAGGCCAAGGTCCGGATCTCCCCGGATCTGCGCCTGCACGCCAAAGGCGGCAAGATGGAAATAACCGGCCTGGTGCGCGTCCCCGAGGCCCGGCTGGTGATGCAAAAGACCCTGCTGCCGGGCCAGGAACCGGAGATGGTGACGGTTTCCGGTGACGAGGTGATCCTCGGCCGCCCCCCGCCCGCCAAACGCCCGCCCCTGAACCTGACCGCCCGCGTCCGCCTGGTTCTGGGAGAGGCCGTGTTCTTCGAAGGGTATGGCATCGACAGCCGCCTTAGCGGGGAGCTGCTGCTCACCTACCGCCCTCCATTGCCCCGGGCCGAGGGCACGATCCGGCTGGTGGACGGGAAATTCGCCGCCTACGGCCAGAAGCTGGCCATCGACTCGGGCCGCATCATCTTTTCCGGACCCATCGACAACCCGGCCATCGACCTCCGCGTCCGCCGCCGGATCCGGCGTGAAGGCATCACCGTCACCCTGGAGGTGACAGGTTTCGCCCGCGAGCCCAGAATCCGCATCGCCAGCGATCCGCCCATTAAGGAGGAAGAGGCCCTGGCCTGGCTGCTCACCGGCAGATCCCTCAAAAGGCTCAGGCAGCAGAACGGCGGCAGCGGCCGCCAGGCCCTGGTCCAGGCGGCCGCCTCCCTGGGTCTTGGCTATCTCCAGGATCTGGGGCTGGGACAGATCGCCCAGGTGGAATTCGAAGAAGGATTTTTGACCCTGGGCCGATATCTGACACCGACCCTGTACCTGGGTTATGCTTTCGACGTGTTCTCCGGTGCCGGGGAAATGCTGGTGCGTTACCGCCTGTGGCGCAACCTGCTCCTGGAGGGACGCGCCGGCCAGACCCGGAGCGTCGATCTTTTCTACACCCTTGAAACCGACTGATCCGACCACAATCTATAGAGAGGTTCGCCATGCGTATCGCCATCCTTGCCTTCCTGCTGCTGACCTTGGCCGCCTGCAGCAAGGTGACGCCGGAAAATTACGACAAGCTCGAGCTGGGCATGACCTGGCAGGAAGTCGTACAGTTGCTCGGGGAACCGGACCGGTGCGAGGCGGTCCTCAACGCCAAAAGCTGCACCTGGCAGGAAGGCGAACGGAAGATCACGGTACGTTTCATCGGCGATCAGGTGGTGCTGTTTTCAAGCGAAGGGCTGTAAAAATTTATGGAATACAAGGACTATTACAAAATCCTGGGGGTTTCCCGGGATGCCTCCCAGGACGAGATCAAGCGCGCCTACCGCAAGCTGGCGCGCAAGTACCATCCGGACGTGAGCAAGGAGCCGGACGCCGAGGAGAAGTTCAAGGAAGTCAACGAAGCCTACGAAGTCCTCAAGGACCCGGAAAAACGCAAGGCTTACGACCAGTTCGGCGCCCACTGGAAGGAAGGTCAGGGGTTCCAGCCGCCGCCGGGCTGGGAGGAACAGTTCGGCTTCGGCGGCGGGGGCTACACCGAGGGGGGCCGGACCGCCGACTTCAGCGAATTCTTCGAGGCGCTCTTCGGGGGCGGTGGCTTTCGCCGCGGCCGGGCCCGGAGCGGATTCCGCATGCGGGGGGAAGACTTGCACGCCAAGGTTTACATCGATCTTGAGGATGCCTATCGCGGCGCCACCCAGACCCTGACCCTGAGCGTGCCGGAGGTCGATCCGGCCACCGGCCGCCTGGTGGACAAGCAGAAGCGTCTGCAGGTCAAAATCCCCAAAGGCATCCGCGAGGGCCAGAAGATCCGCCTCGCCGGCCAGGGCGCCCCGGGCATGGGCGGAGGACCTGCCGGGGATCTGTATCTGGAGGTCCACTTCAAGCCCCACCGCTGGTTCAAGGTGGAGGGCAAGGACATTTACCTGGACCTGCCCGTCACCCCCTGGGAGGCGGCGTTGGGCGCCAAGGTGCCGGTGCCGACCCTGGAAGGCAAAGTGGAATTGAGGATTCCGCCCGGTTCCCAGACCGACCGCAAACTGCGCCTCAAGGGCAAGGGGCTTCCGGGGACGCCTGCGGGGGATCAGTACGTGATCCTCAAGATCCACACCCCGCCGGCGGACACCGAGGACAAGAAGCGCTTCTACGAGGAGATGGCCCGCAAGATGCCGTTCAACCCGCGTCAAGGCATGGGGGTGTAAGCGATGCTGCAGGAAAAGGTTTTCACGGGCGTGATCCTGGACGAGAACTTCCGCATCACCCTGGTGGAGGTGTGCCGGATCTTCGAGGTCAGCGCCGAACGCGTGATCGAGCTGGTGGATCAGGGCGTGCTCGAACCCCAGGGCGGACCGGAACCGACCCAGTGGTGGTTCGACGCCGTCGCCTTCGAGCGCCTGCGCACCGCTCTGCGGCTGGCGCAGGACCTGGGGGTCAATCCTCCCGGCGCCGCCCTGGTGCTGGATCTGCTGGAGGAACTGCGCCGCACCCGGCGCTGACGAAAAAGGCCGGGGAACCCCCGGCCTTTCCGCTTCGGATCGTTCCGCGTCTCAGGTACGGAACTGATTGACCGCCTGATTGAGATTTTCGGCGTCTTCCCGCAGGGAAGCGACCGCCTGGCGGGTTTCCTCCATCCGGGCGCAGGTTTCCTCCACGCCTTCGCTGATGCCGGCGACGTTCCGGCTGACCTCAGCGCTCACCATGCTCTGCTCTTCGACGGCGCTGGCGATCTGGGTGTTCATCTCCCGCACATCGTTCATCATCCGGGTGATGCTTTCCAGCACGGTGTTGACACCGTGGGCTTCCTCCTTGCTGGCCTGGGCCTGTTCCTTGCTCTGGTCGATGACGCCCACCGCCTGACGGGCGCGGTTGCGCAGGCGTTCGATGGTGCTTTGGATCTCGGCGGTGGATTCTTGGGTCCGGCTCGCCAGGGTGCGGACCTCCTCGGCCACCACTGCAAAGCCCCGGCCCTGCTCCCCGGCCCGGGCCGCTTCGATGGCGGCGTTCAGCGCCAGCAGGTTGGTCTGATCGGCGATGTCGCCGATGATCTTCAGCACCTCGCCGATGCTGTCGCTGTCCTTCTCCAGCTCCTTGAGCACCTGGGCTGCCTTGTCCACCTCCACGGCCAGCCGGTCGATCTTCTCGATCGCCGCCAGCACCACCTGCCGGCCAGCCTGGGTTTCCTGGTCGGTCGCCTGCGCGTTTTCCGCCGCCTTCGCGGTATTCTCGGCGATCTCCTGAACCGCGGCCGACATCTGCTCCATCATCGTCACCAGGTGCTGGATCTCCCCGCGCTGGCAGGTTGCCCGCTCGCCGGTTTCGGCCGACACTTTATGAAGATTCTCGCTTTCCTGGGCCAGATTATGGGCCGAGTCCTGCACCGTCAACACTGTGTTGCGCAGCTTCTTGACGAACTGATTGAAGCTGTGTGCGATCCAGGCGAACTCGGTGTTGCCCTTGACCTCCAGGCGGGCGGTGAGATCGCCGCTGCCGCCGGCGATATCCTGAAGCTTCAGCCCCAGCTGGGTGAGAGGCTCGACAACCATGCGTTTGGCGGTGAAAAACAGGCTGCCGCCCACCAGCAGCGCCGCCAGCCCGATCAGGCCGATTGCCTTCCAGAGGTTGGCGGCGATGACGGCATCACTGTCGTCAAGGGGAGAGATGATCTCGAAAGCGCCGTGCAGATCGCCGGCCCTTTTGCCTTCCATCGGATAACCGAGAACGTCCTTGCCGTCGTCGCGCCCCCACAGCGCCAGGGAATTGCGCGGATCCCCGTGGCAGACCAGACATTGCTGTTGCAGCCGCACCGGGCGGAAATAATGCAGGGTGTTGGTTTTCTCGTCCACCACCTGATAAGCCTGAGCCTCCGGGTGCTGCTTGAAATAGGCCAGCGCCTCGGCCTCCAGGGCGTCAGGCGCGTTGGCGGGGTTGCGGGGGTTGTGGCGCGGGGTGCGCAGGCGGTAGCCGTTGGCAGCGGAGTTTTTGCGAATCATCTCCCAGGCGTTGACGATGGGCACAGTGGCAAGAATTTTCTGTTTGGCCTCGTCCCCGGGCAGGGCGGTAAACTGGCGCAGCATTTCCGGGCTGAAAATCCCCATTTCCCACTGCCTGGCGATCTGATCCGTGGCCGCCTCCGCCGTCTCGATCACGTTCTGGGCCATGCGCACCTCGGATGCGATGGCCGCCTCGCGCTGCTGTCTGGCATACATCCATAACAACACCACCGATACCGTGAGGATCAGTCCAAAGACCACGAACACCAGGCGCATGCCGACGGAATTCCAGTTCATCTTTTTTACCTCGTTGGGAAGTTCAATCTCGCTATGACAACAAGCATAGTCAAAACCCGGCAGATTTCCGGCCATACCGGTACAATCTCTCGGCCATCCATCAACGAACTTGAGGAGAATGACAGATGAGCACCCTGGAACAGCTGCGTCACGGCATCCAGCACGCCGTGGCATCCCTTGCCGAAGGCTGGCAGCAACTGAAGGAGCGCGCCGGCCACGCCCTGACCCGCTTTGCTCACCACCGCCGGGGCGACGGCCCCGAGCAGCAGCTGATGGCCGATGCTTCCCGCTGGGGCCTGATCCCTGCGGAGGTGAAGGAAGAAAAGGACAAATTGATCGTACGGATGGAAATCCCCGGCATGGAGCCGGATCAGTTCGACATTCAGATCGTCGGCGACACCCTGGTGGTGCGCGGCGAGAAACTGGCGGAACGGGAGGAAAGCGGCGGCCACTATTATCTGCTGGAACGCGCCTACGGCGCCTTCGAACGCGCCATCCCCCTGCCGGTGCCGGTGGACGAAAACCGCGCCGAGGCCCGCTACCGCAACGGGGTGCTGACCCTGGTGCTGCCCAAGGCCAGCGGCCATCTCAGCCGCCGAATTCCGATCCGGACGGCGTAAAGCGCAAAGATCCCGCCGCATAGCGGCGGGATCTTTTCAGCCGACCGAAGACAACGGCTCGACCTCGGCCTCGATCCGCCGTGCCGACTTGCGCCGCGCCACCCGCAGCTCGTAGTCTTTCTGCAGATTGAGCCAGAATTCCGCAGTCGTGCCGAAATACCGCCCCAGGCGCAGCGCGGTGTCGGCGGTGATCGAGCGGGTCCCTTTGAGAATGGCGGTGATCCGGTTGGGGGGAACCCGGATGGCGCGGGCCAGGGCATTGGCCGACAATCCCAACGGCTCCATGAATTCCCGACGCAATATGTCACCGGGCGTGCTGAGCGAAATCTCTTCCCCGGTCGTCACCTCGGAAAAGTCGGTCTTGGAAAGTTCCTCAAGCGAAATGCTCATCGTTGAACCTCAATGGTAATCGGTGATTTCCACATCCCAGGCATGACCTGCCTCCCACCGGAAACAGATGCGCCACTGACGATTAATCCGGATACTGTGCTGACCCGCGCGTTCGCCCTGTAACGCTTCCAGTCGGTTGCCAGGCGGAATCCGCAAGTCATCCAAGGATGCCGCGCTGTGAATCAGCCTCAATTTGTCCAAGGCTCGGGATTGTATCGATCGCGGCAGACCGGCGACGAAATATCCCTGAAAGATTGCTGCCGTCTTCTTGTCCCGGAAGCTGCGAATCATGTGCGGGCCATTTCATTATCCATTATGTAATGGATAATACGTATTACGACTGTTTACTGCAACCAGACTGAGCCTTGCATATTTCCATAACGGCTAATCCCCAACCGCCCGAATCCCCCGCAGCGTCTCGAACGACACCCGCCTGGCCGTCTCCAGAAATCCCTTCACATAGGCCAGTTCCCTCTCGCTTTCGCGCACCGCCGCGTACAGCGTTCCCCACAGCGGCTGCGGTCCCAGGGGCCGGGCGGCAACGTAGTCGCGCGCCAGGTATTCCGCCAGGGCCCAGTTGGGCAGTACGCAAACCCCGCGGCGACTGGCCACCAGCTGCAGCATCATCGCCGTCAGCTCGCAGGTGCGCTGGGCCGCCGGCTGCACCCCGGCCGGGTCGAGGAAATTGCGGAACACGTCGAGGCGCTGGCGTTCCACCGGATAGGTGATGAGGGTCTGGTACGCCAAGTCCTCGGGCGCGATCCAGTCCTTGCGGGCCAAAGGGTGGTCCTTGGCCACCGCCAGCAGGGCCTGGAAGGCGAACAGCGGCTCATAGGCGATGCCGGCCAGAGGCTGCGGGTCGGAGGTCACCACCCAGTCCACGTCGCCGCGCAGCAGCGCCGGCAGCGGCTCGAAGCTGAACCCCAGGGTCAGGTCCATCTCCACCTCCGGCCACTCGGTCCGGTAGGCATCCATGGTGGGCAGCAGCCATTCGAAACAGCTGTGACACTCGATGACGATGAACAGCCGTCCCGCCTGTCCGCCGCCCAGGCGCGCCAGGTCGCGCTCGGCCGCCTCGACCTGGGGCAACACCTGTTCGGCCAGATCCAGCAGGCGGCGGCCGGCCGGGGTGAAGGTCACGGGCCGGCTCTTGCGGATCACCAGCGCCACGCCGAAGCGCGCCTCCAGCACCCGGAGCTGATGGGACAGGGCCGACTGGGTCAGATGCAGGCGGCGGGCGGCGGCCACCAGGCTGCCGGTCTGCTGCAGGGTCTTGAGGGTGCGCAGGTGCTTGAGCTCCAGATACATGAATCCGTCTCACTTAAATCTGAGAAATCATCAATTGTACTCATAAACCGAAGGGGCGATACTGTTGGCCGGTTTCAATACGACTAGGATACACCCATGACCTGCGCCCACATTCTCGGTTTTCCCCGCATCGGCCTGCGTCGGGAGATGAAACAGGCGGTCGAGGCCTATTGGAATGGCGACATCGACCGCGCCGAACTGCAGCGCACCGGCACCGGGCTGCGCCGCCGCCACTGGCAGCTCCAGCAGGACACCGGCCTCGACTTTATCCCCGTAGGCGACTTCAGCTGGTACGACCACGTCCTCGACACCACCGCCCTGCTGGGAGCGGTGCCGCCTCGCTTCGAACATCCCGGCGGCGAGGTGGACCTGGACACCTACTTCCGCATGGCCCGTGGCCGCGCCCCCACAGGCAGTCCGCAGCCGGCCTGCGAAATGACCAAGTGGTTCGACACCAACTACCACTACCTGGTCCCGGAACTGCACCCGGACATGGCTTTCGCCGTCTCCTCGGCCAAACTGTTCGACGAACTGGCGGAAGCCCGCGCAATCGTCGGCGACAAGGCCCGGCCGGTGTTGCTCGGGCCGCTTTCGTGGCTGTGGCTGGGAAAGTGTCAGGGGGAAACATTCGACAAACTGACCCTTCTCGACCGGCTGCTGCCGGTCTACGGTGAGATCCTCCAGCGCCTCCAGACCCAGGGGGCCGCCTGGGTGCAGATCGACGAGCCGATTCTCGCCCTGGACCTGCCCACAGCCTGGCGCGCCGCCTTCTCCCGCGCCTACCACACCCTGCAAGTGCCGGGGCTGAAGTTGCTGCTGGCGAGCTACTTCGGCCCCCTGGCGGACAATCTCAGGACCGCCTGCGACCTGCCGGTGGCCGGCCTCCACGTGGATGCAGTGCGGGCGGCGGGGGAATTGAACCTGGTGGCCGACTGGCTGCCGGCCCACAAGGTGCTGTCGGTGGGGATCATCGACGGCCGCAACATCTGGCGCACCGATCTGGACCGGGCGCTGGAAATCCTCGAACCGCTGCGGCAACGTCGCGGCGATGCGCTGTGGGTCGCCCCCTCCTGTTCCCTGCTCCACGTGCCGGTGGACCTGGCGGTGGAATCCAAGCTGGACGGGGAACTGAAAAGCTGGCTTGCGTTTGCGGTGCAGAAGATCGAAGAAACCGTCACCCTCAAACGCGCCCTGAGCGAAGGCCGCGATGCCGTCGCCGAAGTCCTGGAAACCAGCCGCCGGGCGCTGGCCTCGCGCCGGAAATCCGCGCGGGTGACCCGGCCAGAGGTGCGCGAGCGGCTGCAGAACCTGCCCGCCGACCAGCGCGCCAACCCCTATCCGGTGCGGCGCCAGGCCCAGCGTGCCCGGTTGCAGCTGCCGCTTCTGCCCACCACCACCATCGGCTCCTTTCCCCAGACGCCGGAGATCCGCCGCACCCGCCGCGCCTTCAAAAACGGCGACATCGGGGAGGCCGAATACGTCGATTTCATGCGCCGCCAGATCGCCTTCGTGGTGGAGAAGCAGGAAGGCTACGGCCTGGACGTGCTGGTCCACGGCGAACCGGAGCGCAACGACATGGTGGAATACTTCGGCGAACAGCTCGACGGCTTCGCCTTCACCGAAAACGGCTGGGTCCAGTCCTACGGCTCGCGCTGTGTCAAGCCGCCGATCATCTACGGCGACGTCGCCCGTCCCAGGGCGATGACGGTGGACTGGATCACCTATGCCCAGTCGCTCACCACCAGGCCCATGAAGGGGATGCTAACCGGTCCTGTTACCATGCTGCAGTGGTCCTTCGTGCGCGACGACCAACCGCGCCGCGACACCTGCCTGCAGATCGCCTTGGCGCTTCGCGACGAGGTGCTGGATCTGGAACAGGCCGGCATCGGCGTGATCCAGATCGACGAGCCGGCCCTGCGCGAGGGGCTGCCCCTGCGCCGGGGGGACTGGGACGCCTATCTGGACTGGGCGGTGCGCAGCTTCCGCATCGCCGCCGCCGGCGTCCGCGACGAGACCCAGATCCACACCCACATGTGCTACGCCGAGTTCAACGACATCATCGAGCACATCGCCGCCCTGGATGCCGACGTCATCACCATCGAAACCTCGCGCTCGAAGATGGAGCTGCTCGACGCCTTCGCCGACTTCGAATACCCCAATGAGATCGGCCCGGGCGTCTATGACATCCATTCCCCCAACATCCCGACGGTCGAGGAGATGGTCGCGCTGCTGGAGAAGGCAGCGGAGAAGATTCCGGTCGCGCGCCTGTGGGTCAACCCCGACTGCGGCCTCAAAACCCGCCGCTGGCCCGAGGTGGATGAAGCCCTGACCCGGATGGTGGCAGCGGCCAGACTGCTGCGCGAGCGTTACGGGATCTGACCTCAGCACGCAGAGGCGCAGGGCGGCTTACAGGGCTGCCCTGCGCTCCCTTACTCCTCCCCCGTCATCTGCCGGTACCATTCCCAAAGATCCCTCATCGCCCGCCAGCCGGCGAAGATCACCACCGGGGTGATGAGCGCCTCCTGCCAGCCCACCCAGCCCGGTGTCTCGTCGGTGAGGACGATGAGGATCCAAGTGGCCACCAGCAACAGGATCGAGGTCAACACCCGCCCGAACATGGCATTCTCCGCAGTTTCTTCACCTACCCGTCTGGATAACAAACCTACACAACGGTTCCGGCCTGTCAAGAGCCGGATTGTCCCTGCAGCAAGGGCAACAATTCCCCCAAAAGCCTGCGCTCACCTTCCATGATGCGTTCACGCAGACTATATGGATAACGGGTGACGCAGGCGGCGGCAATGTCGATACAGTATTCCAAAATCCGCCCGGCCTTGTCTGCCATCTCCCCACTGGAGCGGCGCCGCACCCGGTGGCAGGCAATGGTGCGCAACTTCGCCAGCAACGCTTGGGGCGGTCTGCGGCGGGCAAATCGATCCATGAAATTCTCCAGATCCCGCTCAGTTACGGCCTGATAGCCCAGCAACCCGTTGAGTTCCTCCATGTGACGACGGGCGAACGCCTCAAGTATCCGCAGTTCCGCCTCTTGATTGTGGCCCTCGGCCCAGACCATCTCCACCAGCGGAATCAGATCAAGAAAATACAGGTCACCATCCTTTAGGCCATAGGCCGTGAACAGCCGCGACAACGCCTCAGCCTCATTCATCAAATCACCCCCCCATCAATCCAAACCCAGCAACGCTTTCACTTCCGACACACTCCCCACACGGTAAAGGGTGTCGCCGAAAACGCCTCCGAGCAAATAAACAGCCTTTTCATCCTCATTGATGCCGAGATAGACACCAGTCTCCGGATAGAAACGGTAGAGATACGGATCGAACCAGCGCGTGGTTTCGTGGGAGGGAAAATACTGCGGATACTGAGCTTCCCCGGCGTCCATGACCGCTTCCGCCTCCCGGACCCCGGCCCCGTCCAGTTTGCCCAGCAGGTCACTCACTGTCCGCACCTGCACGCCATAACGTTGCAGCAACTGGAACAGCGGCTCGATCTCAGCAAAATCCTCGCTGATGGTCTCGTCGTTGAAGACGATGCCCATGTACTGGGCTTCAGTCGCGCTTTGCAGGGCAGATTCGATGTCCGACAGGGTGACCGCCGCATCCCCCAGATGGCTGATCAGATAGCCGGTGTTGTAAATTTCCACCACCGGCTGGCCGTTGTGCCATTTCACCACCGGCGTGCTGAGCAGGTCGTCCCTGGAAGGCTCTAATCCCGAATCGGTAGCATAGAACAGCACCCCCTCGGGCCAGTCGGTGTCCTCGTCGGACATGCCGGCGGAGAGAATCCCGCGGCGAGTCAGTGGCGCCAGTTTTTCCATCAGGGCGTCCATCCCCCCCTGCCAAGCGACATTTTTGCCGTTACCGTACCAAGCATCGGTGCGGATGAGATCCGGCGCGTCGGTATAGCCGTCGAAAAATTTGTGGGTCGGACCGTGGTGATGGAGGGCTATCTCGTGACCCTCGGCCTCCCAGGCCAGCACCTTGTCCGTCAGACCGCTCTGGACCACATAATCCACCCAGGGGGCGGAAAACTGTAGGGTGATCTTGTGGCCGTACCGGTCCGCCAGAGCCATGAAGTCTTCCAGCCGGGGCCACAAGCTCCTGATCCCCGGTAGATCCTTGACCTCCAGATGGAAGGCGATGAAGGCGCCCCTCACCTGAGCGCTTGCCCCCTTGGAGGAGGACAAAGCCGCCGATCCCCGATTATCGCGCCGGTAGCGGGGCCAGATGGCGCTGCCGTAGCCTGCCACGCCGCTGCCTTCTATCCGGTTCAGGGTGCCATCCTCCTGAACCACATAGATGGTCCCCTCGTGAATGACAGGACTGGTCAACACCGGCGCCTGGGAAGCCAACGTATAATCGCGCACTTGTTCCCCGGTCAGCGTAAGCACCTGCAGCCGGCCGTCGGTAGCGAACAGCACGTAGCGGTCGTCCGCCAGGGTCGGCGAGGCATGGGCGAAGCTCCCGGGAACCTCGGCCAGCAGCGTGGCCTCGCACGCCGGGGTCACTTTCCACAGCTGCCCCCTGCGGGTATGGTCGGCATCGGGCACGCTGACCGGCACGTAGGCGTTGCCGTCGGCATCCACCGTCGGGGCGGCATAGAACCCGGCCGCCTGGGTCTGCGGCTCGAAATCGAACGTCAGCCGGCATTGCTCCTGCAGATTCAGGTCGAGACGATACAGGACGCTTTTGAACTGTCCACCAGCGCCTGCCGCCTCGTTGGGACGCACGTATTGCACCCACAGCCCGGTCCCGTCGGGAACCACCTCACCGCTGACCGAGTCCATGTTGGCACCGGTGAAAGGCAGCATGTAACAGGCCGGATCTCCCGGATCGAAGCTGGCAAGGACATTGAGCTCCTTGTCGGTCTTGACCACCGAACAGCCATAGGTGTAAGTGGTCTCGTCACCGCTCTTCTCCCCCACCGTCTGGGCTGCGGTGCTCCAATAGAGATACTGGCCGTCGCTGGTGGGACTGGTCCCGATCCAGGCCAGAAAGCCGCCATCCAGGTTCAGGGAATGGACCACGTTACCCTCGGCATCGATGGCGAACAGAGCGCCGCAATTGGGATTGGTGGGATTTTGGCAGGTATGGTCCGGACTGTTGATGGTGCAGAAATAGTAGAGGCCGTCGAGGACCACCCCGCCGCTGTCGCTGGTGGTCTGGACGCTGAGCTTCCTGCGGAGATCGAAGGTTCCGGGATCCAGGAGGAACACGGTCCCGCCGAATGTGGTGTTCCACAGCAGGAGGTCCTGATCCTGCCAATAATTCAGCGGCGCCTCCCCCGCCCCGTCGTCCCGCAGCTGATAGAGCCTGCCGTCACTCAACCGGTAACCGAACAAAGTATGCCGATAAGGTCCGGGCCCGGAACAATTGCTGGAATGCTCGTGCATGGGATAGACCAGCCAGTCACCGACGACAATCGGCGTGGCTGTCAGATTGGCGCAATCGGTGACCGGGATGGTGACATATTCGATTCCCGAATCTGTCTGCCCGTAAACCGCATCGGGCACCAGAGTTTCGGCACCGGCCATCCCCCAAAACAGGATTGCCAGTGCCAATACGCTTCGCATCACAAAGGTTTTCATAGCCACCTTCCTCCAAACAGGGGTTATTAATCCAGGGATGAATACTTCGGGCCGGCCCGCCCTGCGGTATCATTGAGGCCCAGCCGTTTGCACGAAGATTTCCACCCGACGGTTCTTCTGCCGTCCTGCGGGATTGTCGGAACCGTCCGGATGGGTGTTCGGCGCCACCGGCCGGCTTTCCCCGATGTGAGGCGACATGCAAAAATGACCCTATAACGACATGAAGAATTGACCCTCCCTTGAAGAGACAGAGGAGAGGTCAATGAAGAGAGAAAGTGATACGGTCCTGCCTTTTTGCCCGGTAGCAAAAAGGAGGGAAGAGATGAAGCTGCCAGAGGAGGTAGCGGCGGTGATGAGCTTACATGCCAAGGGATGGGGGAGCCGGCGGATAGCCAAAGAACTTGGCATGAGCCGCAACACGGTCAGGCGTTATGTACGCCAGGGGGGTTGGAAACCATCTGCCAAGCCCAAACGATCCTGCAAGTTGGAGGGGTTGGAGGCCTTTGTGGAGGAGCAGTTCCGCCGTCATCGCGGCAATGCCGAGGTGGTGCGCCAGGAATTGAAACGGGTGCATGGGGTTGGGGTTTCCTTGCGGACGGTGGAGCGGGCTGTGGCAGGTCTTCGCCGGAGCCTGGAAGCGGAGGGCAGGGCGACGGTGCGGTTCGAGACGCCGCCCGGCAAACAGATGCAGATCGACTTTGGTCAATGTGTGGTGGTGATTGCCGGGGAGAAGGTGCGAGTGCATCTGTTTGTGGCGACCTTGGGTTACAGCCGGCGGAGCTTTGTGATGGCCTTTACCCATCAACGCCAGTCTGCCTGGCTGGCGGGGATCGAGGCGGCCTTCCGGCATTTTGGCGGGGTCGTCGAGCAGCTTTTGCTCGACAATGCCCGGGCGTTGGTGGATCGGCATGATCCGGTGACCCGGGAAGTCAGCTTCAACGAGCGCTTCCACGCCTTCTGCCGTTACTGGGATGTGACGCCCAAGGCCTGCGCCCCCTACCGAGCCCGCACCAAGGGCAAATGCGAGAATGGTGTCGGCTATGTCAAGCGCAATGCCATTGCCGGACGTGAGTTTGGCTCGTTTGCCGAGCTCCAGGCCCATCTGGAACACTGGATGGCGGCCGTGGCCGACGTGCGCATCCATGGCACCACCGGTGAGCGTCCCATCGACCGCTTCCAGGCACAAGCGCGGCAGGCGCTTGGGTCCTTGAAAGACCGGGCGCCCTTCCAGCAGATCCGGGAGTTGAGCCGCAAGGTCCACGCCGATGCCTGCGTCGAAGCCGACACCAACCGCTACAGCGTTCCCTGGCGGCTGATCGGCCAGCAAACCCAGGTCCAGATCGAAACCGGCCAGGTGAAGATCTACCACGGCGGCGTGCTGGTCGCCTGCCATGCCGAAGCGGTCGGCAAACGTCAGCGCCGTCTCGATCCGGCCCACCTCAAGGGCGTGATCAGCTCCCCGCATCCGGCCCCATCCCCGTCGGTCGAGCCCGCCACTTCCGAGCTGTTACGCCCCCTGGCCGAGTATGAGCAGATCGCAGGAGGTGCCTGGTGAACAACGACCGCCTCGACGCCATGCTCACCCGGCTCAAGCTCACTGCCATTCGCGACGGCCTCGACACCCTGCTCGACGAGGCCGCCCGAAGAGACCTCAACCTGCGGGAGGCCCTCACCTTCCTGTGCGAAGCCGAAATCGCCAGGAAGGACCAGCGCCGGGTTCACATGGCCACCAGCATTGCCAAATTCCCCTACGTGCGCACCCTGGAGGGGTTCGACTTCCAGGCCCAGCCGTCGGTCGATCCCAAACCGATCCGGGAACTGGCCACAGGACGCTGGATCGCCAACGGCGACGCACTCCTGCTGCTCGGTCCCCCGGGAGTCGGCAAAACCCACCTGGCCGTCGCCTTAGGCCGTGAGGCCATCCACAAAGGTTATTCGGTGCTGTTTACCACCGCCACAGCCCTGATGACCACCCTCACCCAGGCACAAGCCCAGGGCAGGCTGGAGGAACGTCTCACGCACTACAGCAAACCCAAGCTGCTCATTGTCGATGAACTGGGGTATCTGCCTTTCGAATCCCAGGCAGCCCACCTGTTCTTCCAACTGGTCTCGAGGCGCTATGAGCGGGGCAGCCTGCTGATTACGAGCAACCGCAGTGTCGGCGAAGGGGGAGAAGTCTTCGGAGACGCGGTGGTCGCCACCGCCATCCTGGACCGGCTGTTACATCACAGCCATGTCATCACCATCCGCGGCGAAAGCTATCGCCTGCGGGAGAAACGGCGGGCCGGCCTTATCAGGCCCGCTTCCCACCTCCCCGGGACTGAGCAAGCCGGGAAATCCAACGCAACAACCTTGTAAACCAGGGGGGGCCAGTTCCAAGTGTCGCAAGAGGGTCAATTTCTGGTGTCGCTTGACAGCCTCGACTCCACCAAACGCCGCGGGGGTATCAAGGCAAGACGGCTCCTGGCCGCCTCCAGTGACCATTATCGGGCTCAGTTGCTTGGATGGACGTAGCGTTCATGCGATTGCCCTGGGCACAAGCCGGATGCTTGCCCCGCTCCTCCCTTAAATTGTAGACTCAATTCCTGATCTCCCTCGCAAAAACCGAGCACTTTACTTGGAGATACATTCAGGACTAAAATAGTCCCATTCAAGTGGAACCGCCATGCTACGCCTCAGCAAACTGACCGACTACGCCATCGTCATCGCCTGCCACAGCGCCCGGCGGCCGCACGAAATGCACAGCGCCACCGAGATCGCGGACGCCGTCGGCATCGCGCTGCCCACGGTGCAGAAGGTGCTCAAGCGCCTGAGCCAGGCGGGCATTTTTCATTCCGAACGCGGCGCCCGCGGCGGTTACCGGCTGGCGCGAACGCCGGAACGGATCAACGTGGCCGAACTCATCGCCGCGATGGAAGGCCCCATCGGCCTGACCGAATGCAGCCTGGCGGAGAACCAGTGCCGGCAGGCGGACGGCTGCGACATCCGCGGCAACTGGGCGCTGATCAACCGGGCGATCCAGGCCGCCCTGGAGACGGTCACCCTGGCGGACATGGTCCGGCCCGTTTCCCGAGAACATCCCATTTCCCTGACCCGCCTGCACGAGACGGCGGGCTGACAGCGCGGAGAAAACCCATGGCAGCAAGCAGCAAAGATCTGGAAAGACTCATAGGCCGCGAATACGAAGAGGGCTTCGTCACCGAGGTGGAGGAGGAACGCCTCCCGCCGGGGCTGAACGAGGACATCATCCGCGCCCTGTCGGCCAAGAAGAACGAGCCGCAGTGGCTGCTGGCGTGGCGCCTGGAAGCCTTTCGCCAGTGGCAGAAGATGAAAGAGCCCCGCTGGACCCACGTCAAATACCAGGCCATCGACTACCAGGCGCTGAGTTATTACGCCGCCCCCAAATCCCGCAAGGACGCCCCCAGGAGCCTGGACGAGGTCGATCCCAAGCTGCTGGAGACCTTCGAGAAACTGGGCATTCCCCTGCACGAGCGCGAGCGGCTGGCCGGGGTGGCGGTGGACGCGGTGTTCGACAGCGTCTCGGTGGCCACCACCTTCAGGGAAACCCTGGAGAAAGCCGGGGTGATCTTCTGCCCCATCTCGGAGGCGGTGCAGAAATACCCGGATCTGGTGCGCGAATATCTGGGCAGCGTGGTGCCGCCCGGGGACAACTTCTTCGCCGCCCTGAACTCGGCGGTGTTCTCCGACGGCTCCTTCGTCTATGTCCCCAAGGGGGTACGCTGCCCCATGGAGCTGTCCACCTACTTCCGCATCAACGCCGCCAACACCGGCCAGTTCGAACGCACCCTCATCATCGTCGAGGACGGCGGCTACGTCTCCTATCTGGAAGGCTGCACCGCCCCCATGCGATCCGAGCACCAGCTCCACGCCGCGGTGGTGGAGCTGATCGCCATGAAGGACGCCCAGATCAAGTACTCCACGGTGCAGAACTGGTATCCCGGCGACGAGGAGGGCCGCGGCGGCATCTATAACTTCGTCACCAAGCGCGGCGACTGCCGCGGGGAGCGGGCCAAGATCTCCTGGACCCAGGTGGAGACCGGCTCGGCCATCACCTGGAAGTATCCCAGCTGCATCCTGCGCGGCGACGGCTCGGTGGGCGAGTTCTACTCGGTGGCGGTCACCAATCACTTCCAGCAGGCCGACACCGGCACCAAGATGATCCACATCGGCAAAAACACCCGGAGCACCATCATCTCCAAGGGCATCTCCGCCGGGAAGGCGCAGAACAGCTACCGCGGCCTGGTGAAGGTGCTCAAAAGCGCCGAGGGGGCGCGCAACTACACCCAGTGCGACTCGCTCCTCATCGGCGACCGCTGCGGCGCCCACACTTTCCCTTACATCGAGGTCAAGCGCGCCGACGCCCAGGTGGAACACGAGGCCACCACTTCGCGCATCAGTGAGGACCAGCTGTTCTACTGCCAGCAGCGCGGCATCTCGCCGGAGGACGCGGTGTCGATGATCGTCAACGGCTTCTGCAAGGAAGTGTTCAAGGAACTGCCGATGGAGTTCGCGGTGGAGGCGCAGAATCTGCTGGGCGTCAGTCTGGAAGGAAGCGTGGGATGAAATCAAAGACCTGCTGGCACGACAAATCTGCAAAGACTTGAGGATAGATCAACCGTCATGACCGAACCCCTGCTCAAAATCGAAAACCTCCACGCCAGGGTGGAGGACAAACCCATCCTCTTTGGGGTGGATCTGACCCTCGACTACGGCCAGGTCCACGCCATCATGGGCCCCAACGGCTCCGGCAAGAGCACCCTGGCCAACGTGCTGGCCGGCCGCGAAGGCTACGAGGTCACCGAAGGCAAAGTCTGGTATCGGGGTCAGGACCTGCTGGCGCTGAAGCCGGAGGAACGCGCCCGCGCAGGGGTGTTTCTGGCCTTCCAGTATCCGGTGGAAATCCCCGGCGTCAGCAACATCTATTTCCTCAAGGCAGCCCTCAACGCCATCCGCAAGTCCCGGGGCGAGCCGGAAGTGGACGCCATGGACTTCATCGCCCTGGTCAAGGACAAGATGAAACTGATGGAAATGGACGAGCAGTTCCTCTACCGCGCCATCAACGAGGGCTTCTCCGGAGGCGAGAAGAAACGCAACGAGATCCTGCAGATGCTGGTGCTGGAACCGACCCTGTGCATCCTCGACGAGATCGACTCGGGGCTGGACATCGACGCCCTCAAGATAGTCGCCAAGGGCATCAACGCCCTGCGCGGCCCACAGCGCGGTTTCCTGATGGTGACCCACTACCAGCGCCTGCTCGACTACGTGGTGCCGGACGTGGTCCACGTGTTCGCCGGCGGTCGCATCGTCAAGTCCGGCGGCCCGGAATTGGCCAAGGAGCTGGAAGCCAAAGGCTACGGCTGGATCGAAGCCCACCTGGAGGCCCAGGCCCGATGACGCTCCCTGCCGAAGTGATCGAACCGCTGCGCCGGCACACCGACGTGCTGGCGGAAAACGCCCCGGCCTGGCTCGCCGGCCTGCGCCGCAAGGCCCTGGAACGTTTCGTTGCCTGCGGTTTCCCCTCCCCCCGCGAGGAGGAATGGCGCTACACCAACGTCACCCCGATCGCGCGCAAACGCTTTCCCGTCGCCGCCGAATCCGGCCAGGTGGACGTGGCCTGGGTTCAGCAGCGCCTGTTGGCCGACTGCTGGCACCTGGTCTTCATCGACGGTCATTTCCACCGTGACCTGTCCCATCCGGCCCTGGCCGGCGACGTAATCCTGTGTGATCTGGACAGCGCCCTGCGCCGCCATCCCGATCAGGTGAGCCGGATTCTCGGCCAGGCGGTGGACGAAGACCACGGTTTCATCGCCTACAACACCGCCCTGTTCCACGGCGGGATGCTGCTGTGGCTGCAAAGCGGCGTCGAACTGGAACACCCGGTCCAGATCCTTCACATCCAGACCCAGCCCGCCGCCGCCCTCACCCGCCATCTGATCCGCCTGGAAGCGGGCGCCAGGGCGACGGTGATCGAGTCCTACGCCGGCGTCGAGGCCGGCCTGACCGCCCACGTCACCGAAGTGGTGCTGGCGGAGAACGCGGCGCTGGATCACGTCAAGATTCAGGAGGAACACGATCGCGCCTTCCACTTCGGCGGCTTCTACGTCGATCAGGCCGACGGCGCCCGCTGCCGCCAGACCCACTTCGCCCTCGGTGCCCTCTTGGCCCGCAGCGACATCCACGCCCGCCTGGGGCAGGGCTGTGAGACCCGCTTCGACGGCCTCCACTGGGCCGACGGCCGCCGTCATCTGGACAGCCACACCCGGCTGATCCACGCCCGCCCGGACAGCGTCAGCCGCGAAGCCTACAAGGCCATCGCCGAGCAGCGCGGCCGCAGCGTGTTCCAGGGCCGCATCGTCGTCGAACCCGGCGCCCAGCGCACCGATGCGGAAATGAACAACCGCAACCTGCTGCTGTCGGACGACGCCGAGATCGACACCAAGCCGCAGCTGGAGATCTACGCCGACGACGTCAAGTGCGCCCACGGCGTCACCGTCGGCCAGCTCGATCCCGACGCCCTGTTCTACCTGGAAACCCGCGGCATCGATCAGGCGGCCGCGCGCCAGCTGCTGCTCTACGGCTTCGTCAACGAACTGATCGAGCAGGTCGGGATCGTCCCGCTGCGGGCCTATCTGCACCGGCGACTGGACGATCGCTTCGACGCCATCGAACTGGACGAGGAATCATGAGCGCTTACCCCATCGATCGCATCCGTGCCGATTTCCCCATCCTGGCGCAGCAGGTGCGCGGCAAGCCGCTGGTGTACCTGGACAACGCCGCCAGCGCCCAGAAGCCCAATGCCGTCATCGACACCCTGGCGGACTTCTACCGCCGCGACTTTGCCAACATCCACCGCAGCGTCCACACCCTGGGCGAGCGCGCCACCGCCAGGTACGAGGCCGCCCGCGAGACTGTGCGCCAGTTCCTGAATGCCGAGGCGGTGGAGGAAATCGTCTTCGTCCGCGGCACCACCGAAGCCATCAATCTGGTGGCCCAGAGCTGGGGGCACTCCAACCTCAAGGAAGGCGACGAAATCCTCATCACCGCCATGGAGCACCACTCCAACATCGTTCCCTGGCAGCTGGTATGCCAGCAGACCGGGGCGGTGCTGAAGGTGGCCCCCATCGACACCCATGGCGAACTGCTGCTGGAAGCATTCGAACGGCTGCTGACGGCCCGCACCAAGCTGGTGGCGGTGACCCATATGTCCAACGCTCTCGGCACCATCAATCCGGTCGAACGGCTGATCGACATGGCCCACGCCCACGGGGCCAAAGTGCTGGTGGACGGCGCCCAGGCGGTCCCTCACCTGGCGGTGGACGTGCAGGCGCTCGGCTGCGACTTCTACGCCTTCTCCGGCCACAAGGTTTACGGCCCCACCGGCATCGGCGCCCTCTACGGCCGGCGCGGGCTGCTCGAGGCGATGCCGCCGTGGCAGGGGGGCGGGGAAATGATCCGCACCGTCACCTTCGAGAAGACCGAATACGCCGATCCGCCCTACAAATTCGAAGCCGGCACCCCGGCCATCGCCGAGGCGGTCGGGCTGGCGGCGGCCATCGAGTACGTGCAGGGAATCGGCCTGGAGGCCATCGCCGCCCACGAGCACGACCTCATTCAATACGCCACCGAGCGCGCCGCTGAAGTGCCGGGTCTGCGCCTGATCGGCACCGCCCGGCACAAGGGGGCGATTCTGTCGTTCGTGGTAGACCGGGTCCATCCCCACGACTTGGGCACCTTCCTCGATCATTACGGCATCGCGGTCCGGGCTGGCCACCATTGTGCCATGCCGGTGATGGACTTCTTCCGGGTGCCCGCCACCGCCCGCGCCTCCTTCGGGATGTACAACACCCGCGAGGAGGTGGATCTGCTCATCTATGCACTCAAGGAAATCATCAAGGTGTTCAGCTGATGCTCGACGATCTCAGAGATCTGTACCAGGAGGTGGTCTTCGACCACAATCGCAATCCCCGCAATTTCCGCCCCATGGAGGACGCCGACCGGATCATCGAGGGCCACAACCCCCTCTGCGGCGACCGCATCACCCTGTACCTGAAGCTCGACGGCGACCGTATCGCCGACGTCAGCTTCCAGGGCCAGGGCTGCGCCATCTCCACCGCCTCGGCCTCGCTGATGACCGAAATCGTCAAAGGCAAGACCCTGGCGGAGGCGGAAAAACTGTTCGATGTTTTCCACAAGATCGTCACCGGTCAGGACGATGACCTGAAGCGGGAGGAACTGGGCAAGCTGGCGGTGCTGGCCGGAGTGCGCCAGTATCCGTCCCGGATCAAGTGCGCCACCCTGCCCTGGCATTCGCTGGAGGCGGCGATCAAGGGCGAACAGGAGGCGGTGAGCACCGAATAGGCAAATGCCAGCTTGGGGATCGCCGCAGGGAACGGGTTCCAGGGACGCCGTAAACCCTTCCCTGGGGGCTCGAAACCCGCCCGTCCGGGCCGGGTACGCCCTTCCACCCGTCCCCTGCGACGCCTGAATTCACAACTTCACGAGGGATTCAACCCATGTCCGACTGGATCGAAGTCTGTAAGGTCGAGGATCTGAAGCCGGGCCAGCACGTGGTCGTCGAGGTCGACGGCACCGAGGTGGCGGTGTTCAATCTCGACGGCGGATTCTACGCCATCGAGGACGTCTGCACCCACGATGGGGCGGAAATCGCCAGCGGCGAGGTGGAAGGCGACGTGATCGTCTGTCCCCGCCACGGCGCCCGCTTCTGCATCAAGACCGGCGAGGTCCTCAGCCCTCCGGCCTACGAGGATTTGCACGTGTTCCCGGTGCGGGTGAAGGACGGGATGGTTCAGGTGCGCGACGACCGCTAGGACTAGTCGCCCCAACGCCCGGACAGCCTGGACAGTTTGCGCAGCGCCCGCGCCTGACACCGCTGGCGCTCTGCCAGCAGCCAACCGATGACGGCTGCGGTGTGGCGGGACAGGCGCGGCGCTTCGGTCAATATCCGCCCCAGCCAGGCAGACTGGACCGCTGCATCGTGATGGGCGCCGAGCCAGTCCTGCAATTCCTTGAGACGGGCGATGGCCTGCTTCGCACCTGCGATTTCCCCGCTGGCGGCGGCGAACTCCAGCAGGTAACGCAGCTTCTTCACCGCAATCCGCAGGCGGTGCACCGCTTCCGGCGCCGCATCGCGCGCCAGCGTCCGCAGCCGCTTTTTGACCTTCTTACGCCGCCTTGCAATGTGGCGCTGCAGAATCTCCGCCGGCGGTTCGGTCTGCTCCGCCGCCAGCCACGCCCCCGGCGGGGCCGTCAGCCAGGCGTGCCAGTCGTTCTTCAGCTTCCTGTATTCCTCGCTTCCGAGCAGCGCGAGCACCTGCCGGTGGGCTTCCTCGCGCTGCCGCCTCAGCGGCCGTTCCAGCCCCTCGATGCCGTCGGCGAGAAAATCCAGCACCTGCCCGCGCCACGTCGGCAGCAGCGCCAGGAAGACGTCGGCATCGCGGCGGGCGTTGGTCCGGCGCATGACGGCGGCCATCTGCCGGCGCAGGCCGGCCAGTTTCGGCACCACCTCCGCCTGCATCTCCCCCAGCACGGCGCGGCTGCGGCGCAGGGCGACCCGGAAACGGTGCAGCGGCTCCGGATCGGTGTCCTGAACGATCCCGGCTTCCTCCGCCTCCACCACCCGAAGCTGTTGGGCCAGATAATCCCGGAGCGCGGTTTCCAGTGTCATGGCATCCTCCCGGTCTAAGGGCGGTCAACTTAACGCGGCGACAAACGTCAATTAAGGTAAAATTATCCGATTTCTATCCAACGCGAGGAGACGATGGAAGCATTGGAACTCAATCAGTTGAGCCGCAAGATCGAAGACCTCCAGAGCCGCGTCGAGGCTCTGAGGGGGTATCTTTGACTACGATAACAAGAAAGAGCGCTTAGAAGAAATCCTGCGCGAACTGGAAGATCCGGCGGTCTGGAACGACCCGGACCGGGCCCAGGCGCTGGGCAAGGAACGAGCCCATCTGGAGGAGACCGTCCAGACCCTGGACAACCTCTCCCAGGGCCTGGCCGATGCCGCCGAGCTGCTGGAGATGGCCCAGGAGGAAGGCGACGAGGACACCATCGCCAGCATTGCCGCCGATCTGGAAAACTTCGAGAAGACGGTGGCCGATCTGGAATTCCGCCGCATGTTCGCCGGCGAGATGGACGCCAGCAACGCCTTCCTCGACATCCAGGCCGGCTCCGGCGGTACCGAGGCCCAGGACTGGGCCGACATGCTGCTGCGCATGTACCTGCGCTGGGCCGAGAATAAGGGCTTCAAGACCGAGATCATCGAGCTGTCGCCCGGGGAAGTGGCAGGCATCAAAAGCGCCACCATCAAGGTGGAGGGCCCCTACGCCTACGGCTGGCTGCGGACCGAAACCGGCGTCCACCGGCTGGTGCGCAAGTCCCCCTTCGATGCCGGCAACCGCCGCCATACCTCGTTCGCGGCGGTGTTCGTCTCCCCCGAGGTGGAGGACGACATCGACATCGACATCAATCCGGCGGACCTGCGCATCGACGTCTATCGCGCCTCCGGCGCCGGCGGCCAGCACGTCAACCGGACCGAGTCGGCGGTGCGCATCACCCATCTGCCCACCGGCATCGTGGTCCAGTGCCAGAACGACCGCTCCCAGCACAAAAACAAGGCCACGGCGATGAAACAGCTCAAGGCCAAGCTCTACGAGCTGGAGATGCAGAAGCGCCGCGCCGAACAGCAGCAGCTGGAGGCGTCCAAGTCCGACATCGGCTGGGGCAATCAGATCCGCTCCTACGTCCTCGACCAGTCGCGGATCAAGGATCTGCGCACCGGCGTCGAGGTGGGCAACACCCAGGCGGTGCTCGACGGCGATCTCGATCCCTTCATCGAGGCCAGCCTGAAACAGGGACTGTAATCTTTCAACCCACACCAGACATCAATGAACACGAAAACCAATACCGAACAAGACCTCATCGCCCAGCGCAGGGCCAAGCTCGCGGCCCTGCGCGAGGCCGGCTTCTCCTATCCCACCGATTTCCGCCGCGACAGCGTCGCCGCCGAGCTCCACGCCCGCTATGACGACAAACCGGCCGAGTTCTTCGAGCAAACCCCGCTGCGGGTGCGGGTCGCCGGGCGGATGATGACCCGGCGGATCATGGGCAAGGCCAGCTTCTGCCACATCCAGGACTATTCCGGGCGCATCCAGCTGTTCGTCACCCGCGACAATTTGCCCGACGGCCTGTATCAGGAATTCAAGAAATGGGATGTGGGCGACATCCTCGGCGCCGAGGGCGTGCTGTTCAAGACCAAGACCGGCGAGCTGTCGGTGAAGGTGGACGAAATCCGCCTGCTGGCCAAGTGCCTGCGCCCCCTGCCGGAGAAATATCACGGCCTCACCGACCGCGAGGCCCGCTACCGCCAGCGCTACCTCGACCTGATCATGAACGAGGTCAGCCGCCGCACCTTCATCATCCGCTCCCAGATGGTGCAGCGCATCCGCCAGTTCCTCATCGACCGCGACTTCCTCGAAGTCGAAACCCCGATGATGCAGGTGATCCCCGGCGGCGCCGCCGCCCGCCCCTTCATCACCTACCACAACGCCCTCGACATGCAGCTGTACCTGCGCATCGCCCCGGAGCTGTATCTTAAACGCCTGGTGGTGGGCGGCTTCGAGCGGGTCTTCGAAATCAACCGCAACTTCCGCAACGAGGGCCTCTCGACCCAGCACAATCCGGAATTCACCATGCTGGAGTTCTACCAGGCCTACGCCGAATACCCGGAGCTGATGGACCTGACCGAAACCCTGCTGCGGGAGCTGGCCGAATCGGTCCTCGGCAGCGCGACCGTCACCTACCAGGGACGCGAGTACGACTTCGGCCGGCCGTTCCAGCGCTACACCCTGTTCGAGTCGCTGCTGAAGTTCAACCCGGGGCTGGCGGCCGAGGACGTGGACAACCTGGAAAGCGCCCGCCGGGTGGCGGAAAGGCTGGAGATTCCGGTGCTGCCTACCTGGGGGCTGGGAAAGGTGCAGACCGAGATCTTCGAAAAGAGCGTCGAACCCAAGCTGCTCGACCCCACCTTCATCACCGAATATCCGGTGGAAGTCTCCCCCCTGGCGCGGCGCAACGACCAAAACCCGGAGGTCACCGACCGCTTCGAGCTCTTCATCGCCGGGCGCGAGATCGCCAACGGCTTCACCGAGCTCAACGACCCTGAGGACCAGGCCGAACGCTTCCGCAAACAGGTGGAAGCCAAGGATGCCGGCGACGAGGAGGCGATGCACTTCGACGAGGACTACATCATCGCCCTGGAACACGGCATGCCGCCAACCGCCGGCGAAGGCATCGGCATCGACCGGCTGGTAATGCTGCTGACCGATTCGCCGTCGATCCGCGACGTGCTGCTGTTCCCCCATCTGCGGCCGCGGCGGGACAAGGCGGACAATGCCGGCCCATCGGAGTGAACCGGCAGGGCGGTGGTTTCCCGCACCACCGCCCTGCCGTTTGTTGCGAAAACGGCTAGACTTGATGAGGACAACGCCGACAAAAACACCCGCTTATGCCCGCGCCCTCCCAGACCGAGACTGATACTCCCGAAGCGCTGGAACACGCCGGTCCCTTCTTCCGGGAGTGCTGCCGGGCCCTGAAGGAAAACAAGCTCTCCCTCCCCACCATTCCCGACATTTCCCTCAAGATTCGCCGCGCCATCAACGATCCCAAGGCCAGCAACACCAAAATCGCCAAGGTGGTGCAGATGGACCCGGTCATCACCGCCCGCCTGATCCAGATCGCCAACAGCCCCCTGTACCGGGGGCGACGCCGCATCGAAAGCTGCCCCCAGGCCCTCACCCGCCTGGGCCTCAAGGCGGCACAGCACATCATCACCACCCTGGCGCTCAAGGCGGTGTTCCAGGCCAAGTCCCACCGGATCCGGAAACGCATGAACGCCCTCTGGCGGCACAGCAGCTACGTGGCCGCCATCTGCGCCGTGCTGGCCCACAAGACCCCCGGCTTCGATCCGGACCGGGCCATGCTCATCGGTCTGATCCACGACATCGGCGCGGTGCCGGTACTGACCTTCGCCGATGCCCACATGGACCTGCTCAGCGATCCTGCGGAACTGGAGCACACCATCGCCAGACTGCGGGGGCCGGTGGGGGCGGCCATCATGCGGCGCTGGGACTTCCCCGAGGACTTCGCCGTCATCGCCCGCAAAGCCGAGGACTGGTTCCACGACGCAGGCCCGGAACCGGACTATCTCGACATCGTCCTGGTGTCGCAGCTGCACAGTTTCATCGGTTCCCCGGAGATCCGCCAGGTTCCCCGGATCGACACCGTGCCCGCCTACCGCAAACTGCTCGCCGGACGGCTGGACGCCGACACCAGCATGAACGTGCTGGAAACCGCGCGGGAGGAAATCTGGCAGATTCAGAAGATGCTGGCCTTCTGAACATGGAAATCCGCCGGGCCCTGCAAGCGCTGATTCCGGTGCTCGGGCGCAGCAGCGCCCCTTCCCAACCGGTTCCCCCGTTGCAGGTATTGCAGCCGGGACAGCGCATCCAGGCCCGGGTGCTGGCCCAGACCGGTCCCAACCAGGTGATGCTGGAAATGCTCGGCAGCCGGGTGATCGCCGACACGCAGGTTTCCCTGCCCGCCGGGGGACAGGTCCGGCTGGAGGTCGTCCAGGGCGGCCCGCAACCCCAGCTGCGGGTGCTGCAACCGGCTTCCAGTGGCGACGCCCCCGCCCAACTGCTCCGCAATGTCCTGCCGCAGCAACAGCCGCTGACCCAGAGCCTGCCGGCCCTGCTGCAACTGGCCGGCGACCCCCGAATACCCGAACCGGTACGCCGTCAGCTCGAACAATTGCGGCAGGCACTGCCACGGCAGACCGAGCTGGTTTCCCCCGACCGTCTGCGCCAGGCCGTCCGCCGCAGCGGGCTGTTTGCCGATATCCCGGCGGAGGCGTCCGCCGCCTCCCGGCCGCCGGATCTCAAACACCAGCTCCGGCAATTGGCGGACGCCCTTCGCGAGCGCCCAGCCCTGCCGCTGCATCCGTCTCCAGAGCACGCATCCTCCCCATCCGATACACTCCCGTCAAGGGAGGCCCACTCCCGGACGCTGGAAACCCTGCTCGATTCCCTGAGCCGGAAAGTCACCGCGGCGCTGGCCCGGATCACCGTCGACCAGCTGGCCTCACTGCCGCAACCGGACCGCCCCGAAACCGTCTGGCATCTAGAGATCCCCTATCACGATGACCAAAGCCTGGAGGTGCTGACCCTGGTCATCAAAAGGGAACAGGAAAGAAACGGCGCTGATGCGGAAGCTTCCCGGCCGCTGTGGTCGGTGGACCTGGAACTGCAGCCGGCATCCCTGGGCACGATCCGGGCCCGCATCGTCCTGAGCGGGCGGCAGATCAGCAGTTACTTCTGGGGGGAGCGGCCGGACACCCGGCGCCTGTTCGCGCAGCATCTGGAACAACTGGAACGACGCCTGTCCCTGGCGGGGCTGACGCCGGCCCGCTTGCAGGTGACGGAACGGCCGCTGCCGCCCCCGACCCCGGAACCGGCCGCCGCAGGACCCTTGCTGAACGAGGAAGCATGAGCCGCAAACCCGACACCACGACCGTCAATCCGCCGGACTTGGCCGTGGCCCTCAAATACGACGGCACCTCGGCTCCCCGCATCGTCGCCAAAGGCCACGGGGAAACCGCCGGGCGCATCATCGCCACCGGGGAAGACCACCAGGTGCCAGTGCACCACGATCCACAGCTGGCCAAGGTCTTATCGCGGGTGCCGCTAGGCGAGGAGATTCCAAGGGAGCTGTACGTGGCCGTCGCCGAGGTGATCGCCTTCGCTTACTGGCTCAGCGGCAAGTCAGGCCCGGAGGCGGACTGAGGCGGGCGTCAGGAGAAACCGGCGCCGGTTTCGTCGCGGTGCAGGCGGATCAGCAGGTTGGCCTCCTCGCGGGTGAAACCGCACTCGCTCACCAGTTCCTCAACGCCGGCCCCTTCCCGGATCCGCTCAATCGCGGTCTGATAGGCGACCGCCCCGCCGGTTCCCTCCGCCGGACCGGCGGCCTGCAGCCATTCGCGGGTTTCCGCCAGCATCCGTTCCAAACGGGCCAGACGGGCATCGACCTGCAGACCTGCGGCACACAGCCCGGCGATATCCTGATGCTGCCGGCGCTGCCTTGCCTCCCACTCGCGCAGAGACTGCTCCAGCCGCCAGTGCCGCCGCCACAACCAGGCCACAAGGATCGCCTCGACAAGGACGACCGCCAGCAAAACGGCGATCAACAGGACAAACGGCGGCGACAACCCGAACATCGGCAAACGTAGGCGTGGAAAACAAAGCATTCATTGTCGCGCGCCATCCGTTCTCCATCAAGCCGGCGGTGGTCACAGCCCTCCGACTTCGGCCATTTCCTCCTCGGTCAACAGCTTGTTGAGGTCCACCAGAATCAGCAACTCGCCCTTGCGGCTGCTCACCCCCTGGATGTAGCGGGCACTCTCCTCGTTGCCCATGTTGGGGGCCACCTCGATCTCGTCGCCGCGCAGCTCGACCACCTCGGCGACGCTGTCCACCAGAATGCCGATCACCTGATTGTTGGATTCAATGATGACGATCCGGGACAGGTCGTCCGGTTCCTTCGACGGCAGGCCAAAGCGCGCCCGGGTGTCGATGACGGTGACCACGTTGCCGCGCAGGTTGATGATGCCGATGACGTAGTCCGGCGCGCCGGGAACAGGCGCGATCTCGCTGACCCGGAGCACCTCCTGCACCTGCATCACGTTGATGCCGTAGGTTTCCTCCCCGAGCCGGAAGGTCACCCATTGAATCAGTTCATCTTTCAGTTTTTTCGCTGCTTCCGCCATATGCATTCCTCCAAAACATTATTTCTGCGACCGGGCCTGCCAGTCGGCCACCAGGATTTCGATATCGAGCAAAGGACATTTTTCCGTTCCGCCCACCATGCCCAACAACCAGGGACGGCGGCTTTGATCCTCACGCCAGCGGACCTGGGACGCCGCCACGTCGATTTCCCGCTCCACCGCCTCGCAGGCAAGCGCGAACGTCCCCAGTGCGGTGGGCAGAGCCCAGCGGTAATCCACCTCCAGCCTGCCTCCGGAAACGATCAGGGCGGCGGTGTCCAGCACGATCCAGTCTTCGCCCAGCTGCGCCATCTCACCCACCAGGCCCGGGCCGGACAACGGCCGCAGGGCATCGGCGTTGATCTCCCAGGCACCGCGGAGATGGGCCAGCGGGGCGGCGAAACGCAGATTTCCCAGTCTGAAGCGCAGAACCGGAAACCGCGCCCCCAATCCGTCCGGGCAGCCCGGCGGCAGCGGCGGGCCGGAAGACGCCTCCAAACCGTCCGCAGCCGGCTTTTTCCCAGAAGGCGGGCAGCGTACCGGCTCCGGTGTCGGAGAGCGCTGCGCCGGTTCCGGAGGCAGAGTCAACAGCGCCTCCAGATAAGCCTGCAGTTCCGTGTCGGGGGAGGTCAGGGAATCCGTCATGCCGATGCCGCCTGAAGGGTTGGCTGGTCTTCCTGCTCGAGCAGGTAATCCAGCAGGGTTTCATAGGCGAGTGCCGCCCGGGATCTGGGATGGTAGTGACACAACGGCAGATGGGCCCGGCTGGCTTCACGCACCTTGGTGTCCTGGGGGATGACGCTGGGCCAGAGGTGCTCGCCGTAACGATCCTCCAGCACCCTGAGGGTGTCGGCGGAAATCCGCGGCCGGCGGTCGTAGAGGGTGGGCACGATCAGATAGGGCAACGGCTGGCGGCGCGAGCGGTCGATCATCGCCAGGGTTCGCAGCATCCGCTCCAGCCCGCCCAGGGAGAGAAAATCGGCGATGACCGGAATTAACAGGCGCTCGCAGGCCGCCAGGGCGTTGACCATCAATACCCCGAGCATCGGCGGACTGTCGATCAACACCCGCTCGTAATCCGGCGCGATTTCGCCCAGGGCGCGCCGGATCACCAGCCCCAGCCCCTCCACCGCGCCGGCCTGGCGTTCGATGGTCGCCAGCGCCATAGCGGCGGGCAGGATGTCGATATTCTCCACCGGAGTCGGCTGGATACGGCTTTTGGGCGCAAGGGGCTGGCGCTGCATGGCTGCGCGGAACAGGTCGTAAACCCCGCTTTCCACCTGCTCGGGATCGAAACCGAAGTAGACGCTCAAGGAGCTGTGGGGGTCGAGGTCGATCACCAGCACCCGCTCGCCGCCCCGGGCCAGCAGGCCGGCCAGATTGGCGACGGTGGTGGTCTTGCCGACGCCTCCCTTCTGATTGGATACCGCCCAAACCCGCATGTCACTCACTCCCGGGGCTGCGCCAGCAGGCGCTGCCTTTCGCCGCCCGTCACCGGATAACGCGCCAGGGTCTTGGACTGCAGCACCATCACCACACGGCGGTTGCGATAACGTCCCTCGGCGGTGCCGTTGTCCGCCACCGGGTGCTCGGCACCGTAACCCACCGCAGCCAGCCTGGGGGGCGCCACGCCGTAATGGATGAGGCGGCGGACGACGCTGGCGGCCCGGGCCGCCGACAGCTCCCAGTTGGAAGGAAAAAGCCGGTTGTGGATCGGCACGTTGTCGGTATGGCCCTCGACGTAGACCGGGTTCGCCGGCATCTGCCGCACCACCTCCGCCAGCTTGGCGATCACCGGATCCACTTCCGGGTTCAGCTCGGCGCTGCCGCTGGGAAACAGCATGCCGCTTTTCATCTCCACCGCGACCCAATAGGGATTTCGCTCCACCGCGATCAGATCCTGATCGATGTAAGGCGCCAGCACCTCCTCCAATTGCTCGGAAATCCGCGCCAGGCGCACCTGCTCTCCGGCCAGGCCGGTATCCACCTGGATGGGAGCCGGGGAGCGCGGCGTCTCACCGATCTGGATCGGATCGCTCACCTTGGCCGCCGGGGTTTCCTTCTTTTCCTTGAAGGCTTTCTCCAGAGATCTAGCCATGACCCGGTACTTGCCGGCATTGAGATTGGAAATGGCGTACATCACCACGAAAAAAGCGAACAGGAGGGTGATGAAATCCGCATAGGAAACCAGCCAGCGTTCGTGGTTTTCCGTTTCCGGTTCCGGGGCGGCCGGACGGCGATTGCGAATCCTCATACCAAAAATCCCCGCAGTTTGAGTTCAACGTTGTGGGGGTTTTCCCCCTCGGCGATGGCGAGGATGCCCTCCAGCATCAGCTCCTGGGCCATGCTCTGATGATGGAGCAGGGCTTTTAGCTTGTTGGCGATGGGGAGAAACACGAGATTGGCCAGACCCACCCCGTAGATGGTGGCGACGAAGGCGATGGCGATCCCGCTGCCGAGTTTTTCCGGATCGGTCAGGTTCTGCATCACCTGGATCAGCCCCAGCACCGCCCCCAGGATCCCCAGAGTCGGCGCATAGCCCCCCATCGCCTCGAAGATCCTGGCAGCGGCGTGATAGCGGCGTTCGCGGATGTTCATCTCCAGCTCCAGGGCGTCACGGATGATTTCGGTTTCGTTGCCGTCGACCAGCAACTGCAGGCCCTTGCGCACGAAAGCGTCCGGTTCCCGGTCGATTTCGTTCTCCAGTCCCAGCAATCCTTCCTTGCGCGCCAGTTGGCTCCAGCGCACCGCCTTGCGGATCGAGGACTCCAGATCGAGCTTCGGGGGGATCACGATCCAGGGCAGCAGTTTCAACCCCCGCAGGAACTGGGCCGGCGGCGTCTGCAACAGCACCGCCCCCAGGCTCCCTCCCAGAACGATCAGCAGCGCCGGCCCGTTGACCAGGAAGGCCGGGCTGCCGCCCTCGAGCAGATTGCCGCCGACGATGGCTACCAGAGCAATGACCAGACCGACGAGGCTGAGGGGGTCCATCGCCGCTCACCCGCCTCCGAACGCCGCTACGATCCGGTTCAACGGCAGCACCCGGTCCGCCAGACCGGCCTCGGCCACCGCCCGGGGCATGCCGTAGACCACACAGCTGGCCTCGTCCTGGGCCCAGACTTTCGCTCCCCGGGCTTTCAGGCGTCGGGCACCGGCGCAGCCGTCGGCACCCATGCCGGTCAGCACCACCGCCAGTACCCGGCCGCGGAAATGCTCGGCCACGGAGGCGAAAGTGACGTCGGCGCTGGGGCGGTAAATCTCCCCCTCCGCCGGCTTGCGCAGGTGGATACGGCCGCCGCCGTCCAAGGCCATCTGCATGCCACCCGGAGCCAGCAGGGCGGTGCCGGGACGCAACCGGTCGCCGTCAACAGCCTCCCGTACCTGGATGCGGGCCGTCTGGTCGAGACGCTCGGCGAAACCAGGGGTGAAATTCGCCGGCATGTGCTGCACCAGCAGCAACGGAAAGGGGGTGCGCTGCGGCAGGGCGGCCAGAACTTTCTGCAGGGCCACAGGGCCTCCGGTGGAGGCGGCGATCACCACCATCCCGGGGCGGCCGAGCGCCACCGGAACATCGCCCTGCATCTTCGGGGCGCTCTCCCGTATCGGGCGCCGGCGGACCACGGTCCGGATGCGCTGGCGCAGGATCAGCTTGGCGGTGCCCTGGTCGCTGTGGATGTCCTCCAGCCGTTTGGGCAGGAAATCCACCGCGCCGGCTTCCAGGGCGTCGAGGGTCGCCCTGGCGCCGGCGTGGGTCAGGGCGGAGAACATCAGAATCGGGACCGGATGCTGGCGCATGATCCGCCGGACCGCCTCGATGCCGTCCATGACCGGCATCTCCACGTCCATGAGCACCACGTCCGGCCGGATACGTCCGACCTTGCGCACCGCCTCGGCGCCGTTGGCGGCCGCGTCGGCCACGCACAGGTGGGGGTCCTCCTCGAGGATCTCGGTCAGGCGCCGGCGCATGAAGGCCGAGTCGTCCACCACCAGCACCCGGATCGGGGCGGCGGCGGAATGGGAGCCATTGCGGAAGACGGTCTCAGGCCGCATAACGTTTCATCAGGCTGGGGACATCCAGAATCAGGGCGATCATGCCGTCACCGGTGATGGTCGCCCCGGCCAGACCGTCGAGACCGTGGAGCTTTGCTCCCAAAGGCTTGACGACCACCTCTTCCTGGCCGATGAGATGATCAACCACGAAGCCCGCATGGCGGCCGCCGACGTTCACTACCACCACATGGCCGCCGTAACAGTCGCCGTCGCTGCAGCCCCCGTGGATGAGCCAGTGCTTGAGATGGAACAGCGGCAGGGCCTGATCGCGGACGATGACCACCTCCTGGCCATCCACGACGTTGGTCTTGTCCAGATCGAGATCCAGGATCTCCACCACGCTGGCCAGCGGCAGGGCGAAGGCCTGATCCTCCAGTTTCACCATCAGCGTGGGCATGATCGCCAGGGTCAACGGCACCTTGATGGCGATCTTGGTGCCCTTGCCCTTGACCGAATCCACCTCGACGCTGCCGTTCATCTGGTCGATGCGGGTCTTGACCACGTCCATCCCCACCCCGCGGCCGGAGATGTCAGAAATCTCGCTCTTGGTGGAAAAGCCGGGCATGAAGATGATCTGATAGCATTCCTTGTCACTCATGCGGGCGGCGCTTTCCCCGTCCATCAGTCCCTTCTCCACCGCCTTGCGCCGCAGCACTTCGGGATCCATGCCCTTGCCGTCGTCCTCGATGGTCAGCTCGATGTGGTCACCCTCCTGGGCGGCGGTCAGCAGCACCGTCCCTTCCCGGGGCTTGCCCGCCTTCTCGCGCTCGTCGGGCATTTCGATACCGTGGTCGACGGCGTTGCGCACCAGGTGGATCAGGGGATCGGCGAGGGATTCGACCAGGTTCTTGTCGAGATCGGTCTCCTCCCCCTGCATCTCCAGACGAACCTCTTTCTTGAGGCTACGCGCCAGATCCCGCACCACTCGGGGGAAACGGCCGAAGACCTTTTTGATGGGCTGCATCCGGGTCTTCATCACCGCCAGCTGCAGGTCCGAGGTGACCACATCCAGGTTGGCCACCGCCTTGGCCATCTCTTCGTTGTCCAGCAGCGCCCCCAGGGTCTTGAAGCGGTTGCGCACCAGCACCAGCTCGCCGACCATGTTCATGATCTCGTCGAGCCGCTGGGTATCAACGCGGACGGTGGATTCGCCCTGGGGCTTTTGCGGCTTGTGGGCATCCGCCCCGCCGACCACCTTCAGCCGCGGTTCCTTCTTGGCCGAGGCGGGTTTTTCCGCCGTGCTCTGTGGCGTTTTGGGTTTATCCTGGGCCGCAGGTTTGGGGGCGGGTTGCGCCGCCGGCGCGGCGGTTTTCTCCGGCGCGCCCCTGAATTTTCCCGGACCATGCAGCTGATCCAGAAGCGCTTCGAACTCCTCCTCGGTGATCTCGTCACTGTCACCGGCCTCGGGCTTTTGCGGTGCCGGCCCGGTCTTCTTCGGTTTGCCGGGGGCGCCACCCTCACCGTGAAGGGCGTCGAGCAACTGCTCGAATTCCTCCTCGGTGATCTCGTCATCGCCACCTGTCTGTTTCCCTTCCGCCGCCTCAAGCATGGCTTCGAATTCGGCCTCTACGGGATCGGCGGCAGCCTGTGTTTCAGCAGCAGGCGCTTCCACTTCGGATTCAGGGACTGAAGATTCCGGTGCGGGGGCTTCGGTTTCTTCCGATTCCGGCGTGGCGAAACCCAACAGGGTTTCCAGCAGCTCGGGATCGGCCGCCTCCGGCTCCTCTCCGGCGCGGATCTGCGCCATCATGTCGTTGATGACATCGAGGGCCTTGAGCACCGCATCCATCAGCGGCGGGGACACCTTGCGCTCTCCCTGGCGCAGCACGTTGAAGACGTCCTCGGCCTTGTGGCACAGATCCACCAGCGCGGTGATGCCGAGGAAACCGGCTCCGCCCTTGACGGTATGGAAGCCGCGGAAGATGGCATTGAGCAGATCGGCGTCTTCGGTGCTTTGCTCCAGATCCACCAGCTGCTCGCCGAGCTGCTCGAGAATCTCGCTCGCCTCCACCAGGAAATCCTGGAGGATTTCGTCATTGAGATCGATCGCCATCGATGCCTCCTTAGAACCCCAGACTGGAAAGCAGATCGTCCACCTCGTCCTGGCTGGTGACCGCCCCACTCTGATCCACCTCCGGCACCACCGGACCCTGGGCTTCGATCTTCTTGTCCGCTTGTTCCGCTTTCTTCTCGGTTTTGACCGCTTGCCCGCCCCCCTGTCTGGCGGCGAAGCGGATCAGCTCCACCAGACTGTTCTCGACTTCCTGCACCAGATCGATGACGCGGCGGATGATCTGACCGGTCAGATCCTGGAAGCTCTGGGCCATGAGCACTTCGTTGAGCTGCCCCTGCACCTGGCTCAGGCCGCTGTCGAGCTCGTCGAGGAAGGTACTGATGTCACGACTGAATTCCCTGAATTCCTCGAAGGACATCTCCCGTTGCAACAGGCGGCGCCAGCGCTGTGACAGCGAAGACGTCCTGGCGCTAAGATCATCGACCATCGGCAGCACCTGCTCCACCACGTTGAGAGTGGTGTTGGCGGCCTGCTCGGTCAGGGTGATGACGTATTTGAGGCGCTCGCGGGCATCAGGCATCTCCCGTTCGGTCAGATCCGCCAGCCTGTCGTCGAGCATGAAGCCGGTGAGGGCATCGTGGAGCTGGCGGGTCAGGCGGCCGATCTCCTGGAACAGCATGCTCTGACGCACCCGGCCGATCTCGTCCAGCACCCGGTCCGCCTCGTCCTCGTCCCCCTGTTCCAGCGCCGCCACCAACGCATTGGCCCGGGCCAGGCGCGCCTCCAGGGAAGCATCGAGTTTTTCCACCGCTTCCGTCATTGCCTCAGGCCTCCAGCCGTTCGAAGATCTTTTCCAGCTTTTCCTTCAGGGTCGCGGCGGTGAACGGCTTGACGATGTAACCATTAACTCCGGCCTGGGCGGCGGCGACGATCTGCTCGCGGCGGGCTTCGGCGGTTACCATCAGCACCGGGAGGTTGGCCAGCTTCTCGTCGGCCCGCACCGCCCGGAGCAGGTCGATGCCGGTCATGCCTGGCATGTTCCAGTCGGTGATGAGCAGATCGAAATCCCCGGCCTGCAGCTTGGGCAGGGCGGTCTGGCCGTCGTCGGCCTCGGCGACGTTGGTGAATCCCAGATCCCGCAGCAGGTTCTTGATGATACGGCGCATGGTGGAAAAATCGTCCACCACCAGGATTTTCATGTTCTTGTCCAAAGCCAAACCCCTCTGGTCCGTTAAACTTGCAGTTGTTGTCTCTAAATATAGACGGTTTTCCCGGTTCAGCCGCCGAGCCAGTCGCGCATCCGGGCCCGCAGCCGCAACAATGCCTGGCTGTTGATCTGGCACACCCGCGATTCGCTCACCCCCAGCACCTGGCCGATCTCCTTGAGGTTCATTTCCTCTTCGTAATACAGCGAGATCGACAGGCGCTCGCGTTCCGGGAGGCTGGCGATGGCGTCCGCCAGCGCCGCCTTGAAGCGCTCGCGGCTCAGCTGTTCCACCGGCAGGTCGGCATCGCCGCCGCTGTGGTCCTCGAGGAAGGCGTCGCCGGTTTCGCTCAACTCCTCAATGCTGAACAGGCGGCAGCCGACCGCGTCCCGGAGGATTTTGTGGTATTCGTCGAGGGAGATGCCCAGCTCTTCGGCCACCTCGGTATCGCGGGCGTCGCGGCCGGTGCGGCGTTCGATGCGGTACATGGCCTCGGAGATCTCCCGCGCCTTGCGGTGGACCGAGCGCGGGGTCCAGTCGTAACGGCGCACCTCGTCGAGCATGGCGCCGCGGATGCGGATACCGGCGTAGGTTTCGAAACTGGCGCCCTGGCTGGCGTCGTACTGGCGGCTGGCCTCCAGCAGACCAATCATGCCGGCCTGGATCAGATCGTCGATCTGCACGCTGGCAGGCAGACGGCCCTTGAGATGATGGGCGATCCGCTGTACCAGCGGCGTATAGCGGGACACCACGGTGTCGAAATCCAGCGCCTGTACCTGAGCGTAGGCGACCGCCCCTTTCATGCCGCGCCCTCCACGGCGTACTGGATCATGCGTTCGAAGAAAAAGGCCAGCTGACCGGAGGGGGTGTCCTGCACCGGCCATTGCTCGACCTTGTCGGCCAGCTTTTCGATCGCCCGGGCCGCGGGACTGGCGGGGAAGGCAGTGACCACCGGCCGCTGCAGCTGTACCGCCTGGCGCACTTTGTCGTCGTAAGGCACGGCGCCGAAGTAGTGCAGGGAAACGTCCAGATAGCGTTCGGTCACTCGGCACAGCTTGGCGAACAGCTCCCGCCCCTGGGCATCGCTGCGCATTTGGTTGCAGAGAATCTGGAAATGGTAGATGCCGTAATCGCGGTTGAGCAGCTTGATGAAGGCGTAGGCGTCGGTGAGCGAGGTGGGCTCGTCGCAGACCACCACGACGATTTCCTGACAGGCACGGGCGAAATTGACCACGGTGCCGGAAATGCCGGCGGCGGTATCGACGATCAGCACCTCCAGCGGCACCTGCAACTCACTGAAGGCTCGGATCAGGCCGGCCTGCTCCATCGACGACAGTTCCGCCATCTGCTGGAGACCGGAGGCTGCCGGCACGATCTTGATGCCCGCCGGGCCTTCCACCAGGATCTCGTCCAGGCTGCGCTGACCGGAAATCACGTGGGAGAGGTTGTAGCGGGGCTGCAAACCGAGCAGGATGTCCACATTGGCCAGCCCCATGTCGGCATCGAGCAGGGCGGTCTGGCGTCCCCGCAGGGCCAGCGCTACCCCCAGGTTCACCGCGACATTGGTCTTGCCGACCCCACCCTTGCCGCTGGCAACGGCGAAGACGCGTATCGGCCGCGTATCGCTCAACCGGCGAATGCCGGCGGCTTGATCTGTATTAAACGCTTGCATGGTTGACCCAACCCTCAAAGGCAAAATCCACGTCCGCCGGGGGATGCTCGTCTGCTGTCAACGTCGCAAAAGCCCTGGCGATCAGATCATCGCTGCGGGCGGGATGCAGATCCTCCGGCACCTGCTGCCCGTCGGTGACGAACGCGGCAGGCAGGCCGCGTTCCACCAGGGATGACAACACAGGCCCCATCACCCCTGCTTCGTCAAGTTTAGTCAAGATGCAGGCCTTGGGCTGGAAGCCGGCAAAGGCGTCCAGGGCCTCGTAGAGGCTGGGCAACTGGCTGGCGGCGGAAAGCACCAGATAGGTTTCGATGGCGACCCGGCTGTCGCGCAGCAGGGCGAACTGCTCCGCCAGCCGCAGGTCCCGCTGGCTCATGCCGGCGGTGTCGATGAGCACCAGTTTCTTGTCCATGAAACTGCGGACGATGGCCTGAAGCTCGTCCGGATTGCCCGCCACCCGCACCGGCACGCCGAGGATGCGGGCATAGGTGCTGAGCTGCTCGTGGGCGGCGATGCGGTAGTTGTCGGTAGTCACCAGGGCGATCTGGCGGGGACCGTGCTTGAGCCGGAAACGGGCCGCCAGCTTGGCGATGGTGGTGGTCTTGCCGACCCCGGTGGGCCCCACCAGGGCGACGATGCCGCCGTAGTCGAGCAGCGGGTCGTCCATCACTGGCAGTCGTTCCGCCAGCAAGCGGCGCACCAGGGCAAGGGCGTCTTCGACTTCCGCCTCGGCACCGGCCTGCTGAGCCAGGCTCATTGCCAGGGAGCGCGAGAACCCTTGTTCGTTCAGAAGCCGGAACAGCGCCAGCGGGACGGGATGATCGCGCAGGCTTTCCTGCCTGGCGTCGCGAGGCAGATGGCGGTCGAGCAGACGGCGCATTTGCTTCAGCTCCTGGCGGACCACTGCCAGAGCATCTTCCTGCTGCGTTCCTGCCGGGTGCTGACGCGGTTCATCCTGAAGGGAACCCGGCTGGCTGGATTCGGCAGACTGGACCTTGGGGAATTCCGGCTTGTAAATCCGCGCCTTGGATTTGGGCGCAGGACGTGTCCGGTCGGCCACCGGTTTCGTGTCGCGGGCGCTCGCCTTTGACTTGGGTGTGGCGCCTGCCCGTTTGCCCATCTCCGCCACCGCCGAATACCCTTTGGCGGAGAACGCCGGCTTGGGGGTCACCTTCCCCGCTCTGACCTTAGACGCCGGCTTGGTTTTGGATACCGCTTCGGGTTTGGGCGCCTTGGACACGGAATCGACGATTTCCACATCGAAGTCACGGGCGGCGACGATCTCCACCCCGTCATCGGTCTTGCGGTTCGACAGGATCACTGCATCCGGCCCCAGTTGCTCTTTGACCTGCTGCAGCGCCTGGCGGATGTCCGGCGCCAGGAAACGTTTGATCTTCATGCTTCATGCTCCCCCTTCTGGGCTCAGGCCCGCTGGCCGACGACGCCGACCACCTTGACCTGCTGATCTTCAGGCACCTCGTTGTAGGACAGGACGTGGAGGCCGGGAATGGTGTGGCGCACGAAACGCGCCAGCCACGACCGCAGCATCGAGGACACCAACAGCACCGCCGGCTTGCCGGCCGTCTCCAGCTTCCTTGCCTGTTCCTCGAGCAACTGGTGAATCCGTTGCGCCAGTCCCGGTTCCACACCGGCGCCTTCGGCGCCGGCACTCTGCAAAGTCTTTTGCAACAACTGTTCCAATTCGGGATCGAGGGTGATGACCGGCAGTTCTTCGGCCAAGCCGTTGATCTGCTGGACGATGGCGCGGCCGAGGGCGGCGCGCACCGCGGCGGTCAAAGCGTCGGGATCCTGACTGGTGCGCCCGTATTCCGCCAAAGTTTCGGCGATGGTGATCATGTCGCGGATGGGAATCTTTTCCTTGAGCAGGTTCTGCAAGACCTTCACCAGCAGGGTCAGCGGAATGGTGTCGGGCACCAGGCTCTCGGCCAGCTTGGGGGCGACCTTGGCCAGATTGTCGAGCCACTGCTGGGCCTCCTCGTGGCCGAACAGCTCGTAGGCGTGATCCTGCAGCACCTGGCTCAGATGGGTGGCGATCACCGTCTCCGGGTCCACCACGGTATAACCAAGCGCCTGGGCGTGGTCCTTCTGGGCCGGCTCGATCCACACCGCATCGAGACCGAAGGCCGGGTCCTGGCCCTCGATGCCCTGGACCGAACCGAACACCTGTCCCGGATTGATGGCCATTTCCCGGTCGGGATGGATCTCGGCCTCGCCCACCGTGACGCCGAGAATCTGCAGGCGATAGGCGTTGGGCGGCAGATCCAGGTTGTCGCGAATGTGCACCGGTGGGATCAGGAAGCCCAGCTCCTGGGACAGCTTCTTGCGCACTCCCTTGATCCGCCCCATGAGCTGCCCTCCCTGCTGCTTGTCCACGAGCGGGATCAGCCGGTACCCCACCTGGAGGCCGATGCGGTCCACCGGCATCACGTCCTCCCAGGTCAGCTCCTTGACCTCGGCCTCCCCACCGGCCGCCGGCGTTTCCGCCACCGGCCCCGCCTCCACCGCCGCCTGCCGGGCCCGCTGCATCAGCCACCAGGCGCTGCCGCCGAGCAGGGTCCCCAGCAGCAGAAACGGTAGGTGCGGCATGCCGGGGACCAGACCGAGCAGCAGGATCACCCCGGCGCTGATGGCCAGGGCCCGGGGATGATTGAGAAACTGGGCGCTAAACTGCTGCCCCACGTCCTCGCTGCCGCTGCCGACCCGGGTCACCAGAATCGCCGAGGCCACCGACAGCAGCAGGGAGGGAATCTGGGCCACCAGACCGTCACCGATGGACAGCAGCACGTAGCGTTCGGTGGCCTCCGCCAGGGGCATGTCGTGCTGCCCCATGCCGATGGCCAGCCCGCCGATGACGTTGATGAAGAGGATCAGGATGCCGGCGATGGCGTCGCCGCGGACGAACTTGCTGGCCCCGTCCATAGCGCCGTAGAAATCCGCCTCGCGGGCGATCTCCTCGCGGCGGGCGCGGGCCTCGTCGGCATCGATGAGGCCGGCGTTGAGATCGGCGTCGATGGCCATCTGCTTGCCGGGCATGGCGTCCAGGGTGAAACGGGCGCTGACCTCGGACACCCGGCCGGCCCCCTTGGTAACCACCACGAAGTTGATGATCACCAGAATGGCGAACACCACCAGACCGACGGCGAAGTTGCCGCCGATGACAAAGGCACCGAAAGCCTCGATCACCTTGCCGGCGGCATCGGGGCTTTCGTGACCCTCCAGCAGCACGATCCGGGTGGAGGCGACGTTGAGCCCCAGGCGCATCAGCGTCGCCACCAGCAGCACCGTCGGAAACACGGCGAACTCCAGCGGCTTGGCGGTGTAGATCACCACCAGCAGGATAATGAGCGACAGGGCGATGTTGAAGGTGAAGAACAGGTCCAGCACGAACGCCGGCAGCGGTATCACCAGCAGCATCAGGATCAGCAGCACCAACAGGGGCGCCCCCAGACCGGCACCGCCGAGCTGGCGCAGGCGGGACAGGATCGCAGTCCGATTCATCGTGTCGGTCTCCCGGGCTCAATCTCCGTAAACAGGGCTGGAACCGGGAGGGACGGGATCAGTCGGCCGCCTCCCCCTGGAGGAACTCGTCCGGAACCGGCAGGTCCTTGGGCGGCGGGGGGCGCTCGCCCGGACCCCTGGCGGCCTTGAGCTGATAGACGTAGGCCAACACGTGGGCCACCGCCAGATACAGCCCTTCCGGAATTTCCTGTTCCAGCTCTGTGCTGTAATACAAAGCCCGTGCCAACGGTGGCGCCGCCACCAACGGCACCCCGGCCTCGGTAGCCCTGCGGCGGATCTGGGCGGCGATCAGATCGACCCCCTTGGCCACCACCGTCGGCGCCCCGCCTTGGCTTTGGTCGTAACGCAGGGCGACGGCGAAGTGGGTCGGGTTGGTAACCACCACGTCCGCCTTGGGCACCTCGTCCATCATCCGCTGCTGGGCCCGCTCGCGCTGCAGCTGACGGATTTTCGACTTCACCTCGGGACGGCCTTCCGACTCCTTGAATTCGTCCTTGACTTCCTGCAGGGTCATCTTCAGCTTGCGGTGATGGTCCCAGAGCTGATAGGGAACATCGATGGCCACCAGCACCACCAGCCCCGCCGCCAGCAGCAGGCTGGAGAGCCAGAGAAAATCCAGACCGCGGGCCAGCGCCTGATGCAGATCTTCGTCCGCAAGGCGCAGGACCTCGTCCCCGAAGACCTGGAAAATCAGGGCCGCCACCGCCGCCAGCAGCACCACCTTGAGCAGCGACTTGAGCAGCTCCACCAGGCCGCGGACCGAAAACATGCGCTTGAATCCGGCCAGAGGATTGAGTTTGTCCAGCTTGGGGCTCAGACTCTCCCAGCTGACCACCCAGCCGCCCAGAGCGATGGGGGCGAGCAGCGCCACCACGGTCATCAGCCCCAGAAACGGGGCCAGCAGCAGCAGGCCGTCGAACAGGGTCGCCAGGCTGTGTTCGGCCAGGGCGCGGGGCTCGAAGACGTCGGCCCGGTCGAGACGGAAGTTGCCGCGCATGATCCGCTCCAACCGTGCCGCCATGTACTGGGCCAGCAGACCGCAGCCGGCCACCCCCGCCATCACCACCGCGAAGGTGTTGAGCTCCCGCGAGCGCGGAATCTGTCCTTTCCTGCGGGCGTCCTCGAGGCGTTTGGGGGTAGGGTCTTCTGTGCGTTCCTGGCCGCTGTCCTCCTCCGCCATGTCACACTCCCAGCAGTTTGCGGACCAGTTCGAAAGCGGCCGGCAGCCCGGCGGCGAAACGCTCCAGGACCTGCGGCAGGGTCAGCCAGATCAGCCCCAGCCCCAACAGCAGGGTGATCGGGAACCCCACCGAGAAGATGTTGAGTTGGGGGGCGGCGCGGGTGGCAACCCCCAGGGCGATGTTGACAAACAGCAGGGCGATGACGATGGGCAGCGACAGCAACACTCCAGCGCTGAACACGGTGGCGCTCCAGCGCACCAGCAGCCACAACTGGTCGCGGCTTACCGCCCCCAGCCCCGGCGGCAGAACCTGGAAGCTGGCGGCGATCATCTCGATCATCACCAGATGGCCGTCGAGCCCCAGAAACAGCAGGGTCGCCAACAGCAGATAGACCTGGGAGATGATCGGCACCTGGACCCCGAGCTGGGGATCGAGCATGGCGGCGAACCCCAGCCCCATGCTGTAGGCGATGTTCTGACCGGCGAACACCAGGGCGGCGAAGCTCACCTGGAGGACGAAGCCGATGGCCAGGCCGATCACGGTTTCCCGGATCGCCACCAGAACGGCCTCCAGGCCGATCAGCTCCACCCGGGGCGGCGGCGGCAGGAGCGGCAGCACCGCGACGGTCACGGTCACCGCCAAGATCACCCGCACCCGCATCGGCACCGAACGGCTGTTGAACACCGGCATCGCCGCCAGCAGGGCGCCGATGCGGATCAGGGGCCACAGGAAGCGGGCCAGCCAGTCGAACAGTTGGGCTTCCGTAAACGCCATCACCGCCTCCGGGATTGCCTTCGGGACCACCGCCAGGGTGCCGGTGAGGCGGGTCCGGGGGCGTACTCGGCCCGGACGGCCGAGTACCGAGCGTCCAGGGATGGATTCACCGCGTCCCCCGGACCCGGCTCCCCGGCACCTTCATAGCCCCTCGGCCGATCCACCATCGTCAGCCGATCAACGCCGGAATGTTCTCGAACAGCGCCCGGGTGTAGTCGGTCAGCAGGCGCAGCATCCAGTGGCCGGCCAGCACCAACACCAGCGCCACGACGATGAGCTTTGGCACGAAAGTGAGGGTCATCTCGTTGATCTGGGTCGCCGCCTGGAACATGGCGATCACCAGACCGACCGCCAGCACCGCCAGCAGGATCGGCGCCCCCAGCTTGAGGGTGACCCACAGCATGTCGTGGGCCAGGGTCATGACGGTGCTGCTGTCCATCTTCCCGCTAGACGGTGTAGAAACTGGCCGCCAGGGTTTCCATCACCAGGGCCCAGCCGTCCACCAGCACGAACAGCATCAGCTTGAACGGCAGCGAGATGATGACCGGCGACAGCATCATCATCCCCATGGACATGAGAATGCTGGCCACCACCAGGTCAATGACCAGAAACGGCAGGAACAGCATGAAGCCGATCTGGAACGCGGTCTTCAGCTCCGAGGTCATGAACGCCGGCAGCAGCAGGGTCAGGGGAACGTCGTCCATCGATTCCAGGTCCTCGCGCCCCGACAGCCGCACGAACAGGGCCAGATCGCTCTCGCGGGTCTGACGCAGCATGAACTTGCGCAGCGGCACCAGCGCCCGCTGCAGGGCCACGCCGGCCTCGATCTTCTCCTCCAGGTAGGGCTCGACCCCGCTCTTATAGGCCTTATCGAACACCGGCATCATGATGAACAGGGTCAGCAGCAGCGACACCCCCAGCAGGATCTGGTTGTTGGGGGTCTGGCCGGTGCCCAGGGCCTGGCGCAGGATCGCCAGCACCACCATGATGCGGGTGAAGGCGGTCATGGACAGCAGCAGCGCCGGCAGCACCGTCAGCGCGGTCATCAGCGCCAGCACCTGGATGGAGATGGTGTAGCGGGTGCCGCCGTCCGGCGCGGCGGTCACCTGCACCGCCTCCAGCCCGGGCGCCGCCCACGCCGCCCAGGGAAGGAGCAGCAGCAATCCCGTGATCGTCCACCTTTTCATGACGTCTGTCGCTTGTTCAGAACCTGTTGCAGCTGTCTGGCGAAAGGGGGCGTGGCCGGTTCCCCGGCATGGAGACGGCGTTCCCCTTCCAGAACGTGCAGGGTCTGCACCCTTCCCGGGGCCACCCCCAGCACCAACTGGGTCTCCCCCACCTCCACCACCAGCAGTTTTTCCCGGCCGCCGAGGGCGATCCCCCCCAGCAGCCGGATTTTCCCGCCGGCCGGCGCCTGCCACTGGGTCAGGCGCTTCAGACCCCACAGAGCGAGGAAAACCAGGAGCACCACCACCACCAGACCGGCCAGCCACTGCCCCGCCGCCACGGGCGGCATCCCGCCGGCCGGGGCAGCGGCGAGCGCGGGAGAAACCGTCATCATGGCGATCGGCCCCAGACTCCGCATCAGCGCAACCGCCGTACCCGTTCCGCCGGACTGATGACGTCGGTCAGGCGGATGCCGAACTTGTCGTTGACCACCACCACCTCGCCGTGGGCGATCAAGGTGCCGTTGACCAGCACGTCCATCGGCTCCCCCGCCAGGCGGTCCAGTTCCACCACTGAACCCTGGTTGAGCTGGAGCAGGTTGCGGATGCTCAGGCGGGTGCGGCCGATCTCCATGGAAATGGTCACCGGAATGTCGAGAATCACGTCGAGGTTGACATTGTCCTCGCCCTCCTCCCGGGTCTGCAGCGCCTGCCTCTGGTCCCCCTCCTGCTCCAGCGTTTCATAGTCGGCCCGGGTGATCTCCGGCGCCTCTTCCGCCTGGCCGGATTCGGCCTGCTCCGCCAGCGCCTCACCCCAGACATCCTCCAAGGATTCCTCGCTCCCGCCTTCCGGGTTCTGTTCTTCCTCAGGCGGATTTTCCTGGGATTCGAATTCTTCCTCACTCATCGGCGTCTTCCTCTGCTTCGATCTGATCGATAATCTGCGTCACCGGGGTGACATCGGGCCCCCGCTCCACCTTCTCCTGAATCTTGACCGCGTAATTGCCGTTGGAAACCCCGACCCGGCCATGGAAAAGCGGGACGTCCTCCGAAAACAGGGTCACCTGTTCGGGAATCTCCACCGGGATCACATCCCCCGGTTCGAAGTTCAGCACGTCCTCCAGCGTCAGCTGTTTTTCCAGCAGGATGCCGTAGACTTCCACCTGGGTTTCCATGACCTCGTAACGCATGGCCCGTTGCCAGCGATCGTCGATGTCGCCGCGCTCGCTCTGGATGGAATCGAGCAGTTCACGGATCGGCTCGATCATCGAATACGGCAGGCAGATGTGAAAATCCCCGCCCCCGCCTTCCAGTTCGATGTGAATGGTCGAGGTGACGACGATTTCCGGCGGGCTGACGATGTTGGCGAACTGAGGGTTGACCTCGGAGTTGAGATACTCGAACTGCACATCCATGACCGGCCGCCAGGCTTCCTTGAGATCCTTGAAAGCCATTTCCAACAGGATCTGGATGATCCGCATCTCCGTGGGGGTGAATTCGCGCCCCTCGATCTTGTTGTAGAACTGGCCGGTGCCGCCGAAATAGTTGTCCACCGCGGTGAACACCAGCGTCGGTTCCATGACGATCAGGGCCCTGCCCCGCAACGGCTTGAGGCGGATCAGGTTGAGATTGGTGGGAACGAACAGGCTGTTGATGAATTCGGAGAACTTCGACACCTGGATGCCGGTGAAGGTGACCTCGGCGGTGCGGCGCAACAGGTTGAAAAGACTGATGCGGAAATAGCGGGCGAAGCGTTCGCTCACCATCTCCAGGGTCGGCATCCGCCCGCGGACGATGCGGTCCTGACTGGTGAAGTCGTAAGAACGCACGCCCTCGGGGGAGAAATTGCCCTCTTCGTCCTCGGTCTTGACCTCGCCTTCGTCGACGCCGTGAAGCAGGGCGTCGATCTCGTCCTGGGAAAGCAGATCGTCCAGTGACATGGCCCTTACTGCATCACGAATTGGGTGAAGAAGACGCCCTCGACCTTGCCGCCGTCGCTCTGCAGATCGAGTACCTTCTGGATTTCCTCGGTGATCCCCTGACGCAGCGCCTCCTTGCCCTGGGCGCTGTTGAGATCCTCGGGCTTGTAGCGTCCCAGCAATAACAGCAGATTGTTGCGCATCATCGGGGCATGCTTTTGGATCGCCTCAATGGAATCCTCGTCGAAGGCCAGCGCGCTGAAACCGACCTGCAGATAGCGGGCCCCGCCCCCCGGGGGAAAATTGACGATGAACGGCTTGAATTCGTAAAAGTGGGCCTCCTTGGGGCTTTTGCCGGGCTTTTCCGCCTCCTCAGCGGCCGTTTCATCGTCTGCCGCTTTGGTCCCGCCGCTGAAAGGCGGCAGCCCGAGGAAGAACAGGGCCGCCCCACCGCCGCCCAGCAGCAGCACCAGCACTGCGGCGATGATGAGCCACTTTTTGGAGGACTTCTTTTCCTCCCCCAGATCCAGATCGTCGTTTTCTGCCATCGTTATGACCTCCTCGGAGAGTTCATAAGCATATTACGGGCCAACTTTACCGAAGCCCCTTCACGCCCAGACGATGGACGTCAAGCTCTCTACGAGCATAGCCGAATCCGGGCGCTTACCGGTTCTCGGTTGGGCAGCCCTCCACCGTTATGCCCTTGTTGACGGCGGGAGAAAATGACAAAATCCCGTCACCCGTTTCCCAATTTCATAGCGCCGTTCGTGTCCAAAAATTGACGACCATGCCCGCATCCGTACTCGTCGTCGAAGACGATGAAATCACCAGCCTGATTCTGACGACCCAGCTGCAACAATGGGGCCTGGAAGTCCAGGTGGCGACCACCGCCGAGGCAGCCTGCACCCGGATGCAGACGCAGGCGTTCGCACTGGCGCTGGTCGATCTGCAACTGTCGGCGCAACGGGGGGAAACGGTGGTGGAACGGCTGCGCAGGACCCAAGGTCCCAATCGAACGATTCCGGTGATCGCCATCTCCGGCAACCTGGACCCGGATGCCGAAAAACGCTTGAAAGCGGCGGGATTCGACGGCTCGCTGGTCAAGCCCATCACCCCGGAACGGCTGCGAAAAACGGTAGCGGCTTTCCTGCCGCTGCCGCAGGCAGACATCCCCAACTGCCCCCGCCCCCGAGCGCTGCAACGGAAATTCCTCGCCGAACTGCCTGCATCCCTGAATCAGATCGAGGATCTTTTGTACCGTCAGCAATGGGACGAAGCCCGGCCCCGTGTTCACCAGCTGCGGGGCGGCGCCGGCTTTTGCGGCTTTGCCGAACTCCACCGGCTCGCCGGGGAACTGGAAGCCGCGCTGGCGCAGGCGGATCCTTCACACGTCGAACGCATCTGGAACGAACTCAAGAAAACGGCCCGCCATCTCGACGATGGCGGGCCGGCCGCATCCCAAAGAGATTGAAACGAGCGGGCGCTCAGGAAGAAGCCATGCCGACCCGGTCCAGCAACTCCCTGGCCTCCTGCTGCTGTTTTTCGTTTCCGTGGCTGAGCACTTCCTCCAGAATGGCCCGGGCCGATTCCATATCGTCCATATCGACGTAGGCCCGGGCCAGATCCAGCTTGGTGTCCAGCTCGTCCATGTCGGTGAGGTCGAAGTGTTCCTCGTCCTCCTGGGCTGCTTCCTCTGCTTCCGCCGGTGTTTCCGGATTCCCCGAACCGGCTTCGTTGGCAACGGAAAACGCCAGCACGTTGTCGTCTTCTTCGGCGACCTGCTCCGGCCCGCGATCTTCGTCGTCCCGGTCCTGGTTCTGCAGCGCTTCCAGATTGAAATTCCCCAGGTCGAAATCCAGCCCCTGGGACAGTTCCTCATCCTCGTCGGCCACTGTCGTCGCTCCGGTCGCAGCCACTGATTCCCCGATGCCGGAAGGCTTCGCTTCTTCTTCCGGGGTAAGCGGCGTATCCCCGGCCGCTGAGGGGAATTCTGCGCCGCTATCGGTCAGATCGAAAGTCGCGACAGCCGCTTCAGGGCCGGCTTCGTCCTTATTGACCTTAGCGTCGGCCGCTGCGGCCGGGGCTGCATCGCCCCCGCTGAACAAATCGCTCCCGATCTCCAGTTCGCGGGCCATCTCCTCGACCTTGCTCCAGAATTCGGGATCCTGCGGGGCGCCGGCCTGCTGTAGCTCACGGACATACTTCTCGAAGGCATCGGCGTCTTCGTTGGCGTAGTAGATTTCCAGCAGCTTCAACTGCAGCGCACGATTGGCCGGCTCCTCCGCCAGGGCCTGTTTGATCAATTCCTCCGCCTGCTGATAACGCCCGTAGGCCAGATAGACATCGGCTTCGGCGATGGGATCGACGGCCTCGTTGTCTGCCTCGAGAATGTCGAAATCGCTCGGCGTGAATTCGCTGAGGAAGGAGCTTTCCGCCACCTCGACCCCGCTGACCGGCGTAACGGCCGCCGCTTCCGGCGCGGTGTCAGCGGCGGAAACCTCGGCCGGCTTCTCCTCGGCGTGGATCACAGCGGGCGCTGGCGCTGTGTCCATATCCACCAACAGGCTGTCCGCCTGGGCGTCCGCCAGGGCACGGCGACGCCAGATCAACCAGCCGGCCACGCCCAGCAGCAGCAGGCTGCCACCACCCAGAGACAGGTAGAGCGGATTACCCCAGCCGGATTCTCCGGCCTGGGCGGTCGAAACCGGCCGTGGTTTGATTTCAGGTCGCGGTTTGGTTTGGGGTTTTGGTTTCGGCGGTTGCGTGGCCGGTTCCGAATTGGCCGCGGCTTTCTCCACCGCAGCGGAGGGTTTGGGGGCCGCCGGTTTTTTCGCCTCGGACGCTGCAGGTTCCGGCGTCACCGCTTCCGCCGGTTGGGAAGGTGCCGGCTGGGAAGGCGCCGGTTGCGTGCGTCCGGCAGCGGCGACGCCGGCCAGGGCGGCATTCTTCATCTCCAGCAGCGCGTCGAGGCGAGTTTCCAGGGCGTCGAGACGGGCCTTCAGGGCTTCATTCTCGGACCGCAACGCCGCCAGCTCTTCAGCCGTGGCCGGATTGGCGGCCGGTTCCGGGCCTTCCACCACCGGGATGTCGACCGTCTCGGCCTTGGCGAGTTCGGTTTCCTTCGGCGCTTCCAGCTTCAGCTGGGGCTGCTTGACATCCTCTGCTGCTTCCTTCTGGGGCTCAGGTTCCGGCGCGCGCTGGGCGAGCCAGTTTTGATAATGGCGATGAAACGCCTGCCGCGCCTCCCTGGGGGAAAGGGAGAGGATTTCCTCGCGCTCCGGCACCTTCAGGGTTACGCCGGCCTTGAGTTCGTTGACGTTGTCGTGCTCGAACGCCCGCGGGTTCTTGCGGTACAGCGCCATGATCATCTGCTCGGTGGTGATCGCGGCGTCCGGCTTGAGCTTCTCGGCGATCTTCCACAGGGATTCGTTGCGCCGCACCGGCCCGTAAGCCATCGCCTGCCCCTGGCTCAGACCCGCGTTCACCGTGGCACTGGAACGGCTGCGCTGGACCGGGCCCGGGGTGATCCCGGGCGGAGTCTGGGCCACTTTGACCACATCGTCATAGGTGAGCGGCGGGTCCAGCAACACGGTGAATTCCCGCAGCATCTGTCCTTGGGGCCATTCAACCTGGACGAGGAAATCGAGGAACGGCTCCCGGATGGCGTCGGTGGAAGTGACCTGGACGACCAGACTGCCGTCGGGCTTGCGCAGCGGTTTGGAGAAGCGTAACCGGGTAAGGTCGTAAGGTCGGGAAAGTCCTGCTCTTGCGAAGGCCTGGGGTGACGCCAGATGCACCTGAATCTGGTCGGGATCCTCGCCCGGTGCGGCCAGAATCGGAATTTCCGCCAGCAACTTTTGATTCAAGGCGGAGTGGAGCTTGATCTCCCCCACGCCCAGTGCATTCACGCCGGCTGGCGTCAGAACGCCCATCACCGCCAGGGTCTTCGCGAATTTGCGCACTTTGGATCTCCTATTGAGCTGTTCTTGGCTTTCCTGTAAGAATAGCTTAAATATATTTTTTGACCAGCAACTCCGCAATTTGCACGCTGTTGAGGGCCGCCCCTTTTCTCACGTTGTCCGCCACCACCCACAGATTCAGCCCGCGGGGGTGGGAGATGTCCTCCCGGATCCGGCCTACATAGACCGGATCGCGGCCGGCGGCCTCGGTCACTGCGGTCGGATAACCGCCCGGTTCGCGTTTGTCGAGCACCACCACCCCGGGGGCCTGTTCCAGCAGGCAGCGGGCCTCGTCGGCGCTGATCTTGGTCCGGGTTTCGATGTGCACTGCCTCGCTGTGGCCGTAGAACACCGGCACCCGCACTGCGGTGGGATTCACCTGGATGGATTCGTCTCCCATGATCTTGCGGGTTTCCCACACCATCTTCATCTCTTCCTTGGTGTAGCCGTTGTCGAGGAAGACGTCGATGTGGGGCAGGCAGTTGAAGGCGATCTGCTTCGGATACACCTTGGGCTCGATGGGTTTGCCGTTGAGCAGGTAGGCGGTTTGCATCGCCAGTTCCTCAATGGCCTCCTTGCCGGAACCGGACACCGCCTGATAGGTGGCGACATTGATGCGCTCGATGCCGACGGCGTCGTAGATGGGCTTCAGGGCCACCACCATCTGGATGGTGGAGCAGTTGGGGTTGGCGATGATGCCACGGTTCTTGTAGCGGGCGATGGCATCGGGATTGACCTCCGGCACCACCAGGGGAATGTCGTCGTCGTAGCGAAACTGGGAGGTGTTGTCGATCACCACGCAGCCGGCCTCGGCGGCGATGGGGGCGTACTGGGCCGAAATCGCCGCCCCGGCGGAAAACAGGCCGATTTGGGCCTTCTTGAAGTCGAACTTGGCCAGATCCTGGACCACCAGGGTGCGGTTCCTGAAGCGGATCTTCTCCCCCTCGGATCGGGCGCTGGCCAGGGCATAGACTTCGCCCACAGGGAAATCCCGCTCGGCCAGGATCTCCAGCATCGCCTCGCCGACGGCGCCGGTGGCGCCGACCACGGCAACGTCGTAGGTTTTATCACTCATACCGACCTCCTAAGCCTGGGCCCGCAACGCCGCCACCACCGCATCGCCCATCTCCGCGGTGGACACCTTGCGGGTCCCTTCCGACCAGATGTCGGCGGTGCGCACGCCGCTGTCGAGGGCCGCTTCCACCGCCTTGTCGATGCGCGCGGCGATGTCCTCGTCATGGAAGGTGTAACGGAACAGCATGCCCAGCGACAGGATGGTCGCCAGGGGATTGGCAATGCCACGGCCTGCGATGTCCGGGGCGCTGCCGTGGATCGGCTCGTACATGCCCTTGCCCTTCTCGTCCAGGGAGGCCGAGGGCAGCATGCCGATGGAGCCGGTGAGCATGGCGGCGCAGTCGGAAAGGATGTCGCCGAACAGGTTGGTGGTCACCATGACGTCGAACTGCTTGGGCGCCCGCACCAGCTGCATGGCGGCGTTGTCCACGTACATGTGGCTCAGTTCCACCGCCGGGTAGTCCCTGCCCACCTCGGTGACCACCTCGCGCCACAGCTCGGTGCATTCGAGGACGTTGGCCTTGTCCACCGAGCACAGGCGCTTGCCCCGTTTCATGGCGGTGTCGAAGGCCACCTGGGCGATGCGGCGGATTTCCGACTCGTTGTAGATCAGGGTGTTGATGCCGACCCGCTCGCCGTCGTCCAGGGTCCGCACCCCACGCGGCTTGCCGAAGTAGATGCCGCCGGTCAGTTCGCGGACGATGAGGATGTCGAGGCCGGAAACCACCTCCGGCTTGAGGGTGGAGGCGTCAGCCAGCTGGGGATAGAGCACTGCCGGGCGCAGGTTGGCGAACAGGCCCAGCTCCGAGCGCAGCCCCAGCAGAGCCCGCTCCGGGCGCACCGAATAGTCCAGCGGCTCCCAGCGCGGCCCCCCGACCGCCCCCAGCAAAACCGCGTCGGCGGCCTTGGCCAGTTCCAGGGTTTCGGGGGGCAAGGGGGTGCCGGTGGCGTCGTAGGCGGCCCCGCCCACCAGGGCTTCTTCGGTTTCCACCGCAACATCGAATTCCTGGCGCAGGCAGTCGAGCACCTTCAGGGCTTCGCGGACGATCTCCGGGCCGATGCCGTCACCGGGCAAAACTGCGATTTTCTTGCTCATATTCTCTTTTTGGTTCAGGGTTGAATGGGTGCGAACAGCCACGGCGCCTCCTCGTGGCGCCGGTTCTCGTAGGCGCGGATGTCCTCGGCGAAGGCCAGGGTCAGGGCGATGTCGTCCAGACCCTTGAGGAGGCGTTCCTTGCGCGAGGGGTCGATGTCGAAACCGATCACGGTGCCGTCGGGTTTGGTGATGGTCTGGGTTTCCAGCACCACCTCCAGCTCGTAGCCGGGCCCCACTTCGCGGAACAACTGGTCCACCGTCTCGGCGTCGAGGACGATGGGCAGGATGCCGTTCTTGAAGCAGTTGTTGTAGAAGATGTCGGCGAAGCTCGGGGCGATGATGACGCGGATGCCGTAATCGGCCAGGGCCCAGGGGGCGTGCTCGCGCGAGGAGCCGCAGCCGAAGTTCTCCCGGGTCAGGAGGATCTGGCCGTGGGCGTATTCCGGCTTGTTGAGGACGAAGTCGGGGTTTTTGGGCCGGTTGCTGCAGTCCATGTCCGGCTCGCCCCGGTCCAGATAGCGCCACTCGTCGAACAGGAACGGCCCGAAACCGGTGCGGCGGATGGATTTCAGAAACTGCTTGGGGATGATGGCGTCGGTGTCCACGTTGGCGCGGTCCAGCGGGATCACCTGGGATTTGATTCGATCGAATGCTAGCATCAGAACTTCCTCACGTCGACGAAATGACCGGCAATCGCGGCCGCGGCCGCCATGGCCGGACTCACCAGATGGGTGCGGCCGCCGTAACCCTGGCGCCCTTCGAAATTGCGGTTGGAGGTGGAGGCGCAGCGTTCCCCCGGCTCCAGGCGGTCGGCGTTCATGGCCAGGCACATGGAGCAGCCCGGATCGCGCCATTCGAAGCCGGCCTCGCGGAAGACTTTGTCCAGCCCCTCGGCTTCGGCCTGTTCCTTCACCAGCCCGGAACCGGGCACCACCATCGCCAGTTTGATGGTGTCGGCCACCTTGCGGCCCTTGATGACCGCCGCCGCCGCCCGCAGGTCCTCGATGCGCGAGTTGGTGCAGGAGCCGATGAAGACCTTGTCCAGTCGGATGGCCTCGATCGGGGTGTTGGGTGCCAGGCCCATGTATTCCAGGGCCCGCTCCATGCCCTTGCGCTTGGTGGGATCCTTTTCCTGAGACGGATCGGGCACCCGGCCGCTGACCGGCACCACCATCTCCGGCGAGGTGCCCCAGGTCACCTGGGGTTCGATGGCGCCGGCATCCAATTCCACCACCTTGTCGAACTCGGCGTCGGGATCGCTGTGGAGGTTCTGCCAGGCGCTGACGGCCCGGTCCCACAGTTCTCCCTTGGGAGCCAGAGGGCGGCCTTCCAGGTATTCGATGGTGGCATCGTCCACGGCGATCAGCCCGGCGCGGGCGCCGGCCTCGATGGCCATGTTGCACACCGTCATGCGCCCTTCCACCGACAGGGCCTCAATGGCCTCGCCGGCGAATTCGATGGTGTAACCGGTACCGCCGGCGGTGCCGATCGCGCCGATGATGGCCAGGACGATGTCCTTGGCCGTCACCCCCGGCCCCACGTGGCCGTTGACCTTGACGAGCATGTTTTTGGCCTTCTTCATCCACAGGGTCTGGGTGGCAAGCACGTGCTCCACCTCCGAGGTCCCGATGCCGAAGGCCAGCGCCCCCAGGGCGCCGTGGGTGGAGGTGTGGGAGTCACCGCACACCAGGGTGATACCGGGCAGGGTGAAGCCTTCCTCCGGCCCCACCACGTGGACGATACCCTGGCGGTGGTCGCTCATGGAGAACACCGGGATGCCGAATTCGCGGCAGTTCTTTTCCAGGGTCTCCACCTGCAGGCGGGAAACCGGATCGGCGATGCCCCGGTCGCGGTCCTTGGTGGGCACGTTGTGGTCGGCCACCGCCAGATTGGCATCAAAACGCCAGGGTTTGCGCCCGGCCAGGCGCAGGCCTTCGAAGGCCTGGGGCGAGGTGACCTCGTGGATCAGCTGGCGGTCGATGTAAAGCAGGGAGCTGCCGTCCTCCTCGGTGCGGATGACGTGGGCGTCCCAGATCTTGTCGTATAAGGTTTTAGCCATGTTCTCGTCGTTGCGGTCAGGTTATTGTCGGTTCGACCGACGGGGAAAATCGAAGTTGCCTGAGGAGCTTGGATGCCGGTGCTTCCTTCTCAGGGACGCTGTGGATCCATCCGTGGACGCTCGAACCCGGCCGTCCAGGCCGGGCACGCCCTTCGAAGGAAGCACCGGCATCCGGTTTTGATCCATAATCCTTCAATCAGACTCCAGAATCTGGAAGATCCGGTCACGGATCTCGTCCACCGTGCCGATACCCGGCACCGTAGCGAACTTCACCTTGCCCTCGGCGGCGCGCCGTTTGTAGAAATCCACCAGCGGCGCGGTCTGCCGGTGGTAGACCTCCAGACGCTTGCGCACGGTTTCCTCCTTGTCGTCTTCGCGCTGGATCAGCGGCTCACCGGTGACATCGTCCTTGCAGTCCTCCTTGGGAGGATTGTAGAGCAGATGATAGACCCTTCCCGAGGCCAGATGCACCCGGCGCCCGCTCAGACGCTTGATGATCTCCTCGTCGGACACGTCGATCTCGATGACCCAGTCGAGCTGCACTCCCATTTTCTCCAGCCCTTCCGCCTGGGCGATGGTGCGGGGAAAACCGTCGAGCAGGAAGCCATTGGCACAGTCGGGCTGGGAGATGCGCTCTGCGATCAGTTTCAGGATGATGTCATCAGGCACCAGCTCGCCGGCGTCCATGATCGCCTTGGCTTTCCTGCCCAGTTCGGTGCCCTCGCGCACCGCCGCGCGCAGCATGTCGCCGGTGGAAATCTGGGGGATCCCGTAACGTTCACAGATGAACTGCGCCTGGGTTCCCTTGCCGGAACCGGGGGCGCCCAAAAGCATGATTTTCATGTTTTTCTCCTTACACCTTCATTCTCACGTGGCCGCGCACTGGAGCCGAGGAAGCGGAGGCTTGGCTGGAGGACGTACCCGGCCTGGATGGCCGGGTTTCGAGCGTCCAGGGACGGATTCACCGCGTCCCGGAAGCCAAGCCTCCGCTTCCGTCCTCAGACGGGTGCGATCACCTCGATTCCTCCCAGATACGGCCTGAGCGCCTCCGGCACCCGGATGCTGCCATCGGCCTGCTGGTAGTTCTCCATCACCGCGATCAGGGTCCGGCCCACCGCCAGCCCCGAGCCGTTGAGGGTATGCACCAGCTCCGGTTTGCCGGTTTCCGGATTGCGCCAGCGCGCCTTCATGCGCCGGGCCTGGAAATCACGGAAATTGCTGCAGGAGGAAATCTCCCGGTAGGTGTTCTGCCCCGGCAGCCACACTTCCAGGTCGTAGGTTTTGGCGGCGGAAAAGCCGGTATCGCCGGCGCACAGGATCACCTTGCGGTAGGGCAGCCCCAGCTTCTGCAGCACCCTCTCCGCATGGCCGGTCAGTTCCTCGTGGACCCGGGAAGATTCGGCCGGGGGCACGATCTGCACCAGCTCCACCTTCTCGAACTGGTGCTGGCGGATCATGCCGCGCACGTCCTTGCCGTAGGCCCCGGCCTCGGCCCGGAAACAGGGGGTGTGGGCCACCAGCTTCAGGGGCAGCTGGTCCGCCGCCAGGATCTCATCGCGGGCCAGGTTGGTGACCGGCACCTCGGCGGTGGGGATCAGATACCAAGGCGGATCGCGGTCGATGCGGAACAGGTCCTCCTCAAATTTGGGCAGCTGCCCGGTGCCGACGAGGGACTGGGCGTTGACCAGATAGGGAACATAGACCTCGCTGTAACCGTGCTCGCGGGTGTGCAGGTCGAGCATGAACTGGATCAGGGCCCGGTGCAGGCGCACCAGCGGCTCGCGGATCACCACGAAGCGGGCACCGGTGATCTTGGCCGCGGCGTCAAAATCCAGTCCCAGCCCGGCCCCCAGAGCGACGTGATCCCGGGGTTCGAAGTCGAAGGCTGGCGGCTCGCCCCAGCGGGCCACCTCGACGTTGTCGTCCTCGCTCTTGCCGTCGGGGACATCGTCGTCGAGCAGATTGGGCAGGCTGAGCAGGAAGGCCTGGAGCTGTTCCTGGACCTGATTCAGTTCCTGCTGGCAGGCATTCAGTTCCTCTCCCAGACGGGCGACCTCGGCCTTGAGCGGTTCGATGTCCTCGCCGCGGGCCTTGGCCTGACCGATGGCTTTGGAACTCGTGTTGCGCGCGTTCTGCAGCTTTTGGGTGCGGACCTGCAACGCCTTGCGCTTTTCCTCCAGGGCCAGATAGGCGCCCTTGTCCAGCTCGAAGCCGCGCCGCGCCAGCCGGCGTTCCACTTCGTCCAACGATTGACGGAGCAGATGGGGATCCAGCATCGCTTATTCCTCCACCCTACCTTGAGCCGCGGCGTTGACCCGCTCGCGCAGGTCCTTGCCGGGTTTGAAATGCGGCACGTGTTTGGCCGGCAGCGGCACCGGCTCGCCGGTGCGGGGATTGCGCCCCATACGCGGTGGCCGGTAACGCAGCGAAAAGCTGCCGAAACCGCGGATCTCGATCCGCTGGCCTGAGGCCAGGGCGTCGGCCATATAGTCGATGATGTGCTTGACCGCCAGCTCCACGTCCTTGACGTTGAGCTCGATCCCCTTTTCCCTGGCCAGGCGCTCGACCAGATTTTCGATCAGTTCGGATTTGTTCACGATTGCCGCCCCACAAAGAAAGAGGGGGCGCTGACGCCCCCTCGTCGTTTGGCCGGCAAGGGGCTCAGCCCTTGTCTTCCATCTGTTCCTTGAAGAGGTCGCCCAGCGTGGGGGTACCGACAGACTGCTGACTGTAACCCTTCAGCACCGCCTTTTCCTCTTCTTCTTCCTTGGCCTTGATGGACAACAGGATCATCTTGTTCTTCTTGTCCACGCCGATGAACTTGGCTTCGATCTCGTCGCCTTCCTTGAGCAGGGTGCGGGCGTCTTCCACCCGGTCGCGCTGGATCTCGGAAGCGCGCAGGTAACCCAGCACGCCGTCGGCCAGTTCGACCACGGCACCCTTCGCGTCGACTTCCTTGACCACGCCCTTGACGATGCTGCCGCGCTCGTGCTCGGCGAGGTAGTTCTGGAACGGATCCTGTTCCAGCTGCTTGATGCCAAGAGAGATGCGTTCGCGCTCGGGATCGATGGCCAGGATGACCGCCTCAATCTCGTCACCCTTCTTGAACTTGCGGATGGCTTCCTCACCCGGCTCGTTCCAGGAGATGTCGGACAGATGCACCAGGCCGTCGATGCCGCCTTCCAGACCGACGAAGATGCCGAAGTCGGTGATCGACTTGATCGTGCCCTTGATCTTCTCGCCCTTCTTGTGGGTGGCGGCGAACTCCTCCCACGGATTGGGCTTGCACTGCTTCATGCCGAGGGAGATGCGGCGGCGTTCCTCATCGATGTCGAGGACCATGACCTCCACTTCGTCGCCCACCTGGACCACTTTGGCCGGGTTGACGTTCTTGTTGGTCCAGTCCATTTCGGAGACGTGCACCAACCCTTCGACGCCATCCTCCAGCTCCACGAAGCAGCCGTAGTCGGTCAGGTTTGTGACCTTGCCGATCAGGCGGGTGCCCGGCGGATAGCGGCGGGCGATGTCCTTCCAGGGATCCTCGTTCAATTGTTTCAATCCCAGGGAAACCCGCTGCTTTTCCTCGTCGAAGCGCAGCACCTTGACCTCGACTTCGTCACCCAGCTGCACCACTTCCGAGGGGTGGCGCACGCGCTTCCAGGCCATGTCGGTGATGTGGAGCAGGCCGTCGATGCCGCCCAGGTCGATGAAGGCGCCGTAATCGGTGATGTTCTTGACGATGCCCTTGACCACACCGCCTTCCTTGAGCTTCTTGAGCAGTTCCTCGCGCTCGGCGCTGTATTCCTGCTCCACCACGGCGCGGCGCGACAGCACGATGTTGTTGCGCTTGGGATCAAGCTTGATGACCTTGAATTCCAGGTCCTGGCCTTCCAGGTGAGTGGTGTCGCGCACCGGGCGCACGTCCACCAGGGAACCCGGCAGGAACGCCCGCAGCGGACCGATTTCCACGGTAAAACCACCGCGCACCTTGCCGGTGATCCGGCCCTTGACGATCTCGCCCTTCTCGTAGGCTTCTTCCAGTTTCTCCCAGGCGCGCAGGCGCTTGGCCTTCTCGCGTGACAGCAGGGTCGCCCCCCGGCCGTCCTCGACCAGATCCAGGGCCACTTCCACTTCGTCGCCGACCTGGACTTCCAGCTCGCCGTTCTCTTTCTGGAACTGCCACTTGGGGATGATGCCTTCGGATTTCAGGCCGGCATCGACGATGACCGCATCCGGGGTGATGTCCACCACCTTGGCCTTCACCAGGGTACCCGGACGCATTTCGGTCTTGGCTAGACTCTCTTCGAATAATTCCGCAAAGCTTTCGCTCATGTTGATAACTTCCACGCCCGGCCGGGCCGGGTCTGTCAAAACGATCTAAATTTCGTTAGGTTGAACGACACCCCCGCTTCCCTATGAAGCGGAGGCCCCACGCGGACTCTTCAGCGCCTGCGGCAACCGGGCCAGAATCCGTTCGACTACTTCATCGACCGTGAGATTCGAGGAGTCGATGACGACCGCATCCCCGGCCGGCACCAACGGCGACTCCTTGCGCTCCCGGTCGCGCCGATCCCGCTCTTCCAAGTCCTTGATTATTTGGTCAAGATTAACATCCAATCCCTGGGCTTTCAACTGCAAAAAGCGGCGTCTAGCCCTTTCCTCGGCGCTGGCGGTGAGAAAGACCTTGTAAGGCGCGTCGGGAAACACCACCGTTCCCATATCACGGCCGTCGGCCACAAGCCCCGGGGGACGGCGGAAGGCACGCTGCTTCTCCAGCAGGGCCCGGCGGACCTTGGGATAGGCGGCGATCTTCGAGGCGATCCGCCCCACGTCTTCGGTAGCGAGGCGGTCGGTCACATCTTCACCGTCCACAATGACTTGGACGGCATCGTTGCAAACAAATTCCAGCTTCATATCGCTGGCGACCCGAGCCACGGCATCTTCGTCGTCCAGATCCACCCCGCGCCGCTGCACTGCCCAGGCCAGAGCCCGGTAGATGGCGCCGCTGTCTAGGAAATGCCAGCCCAGGCGCTTGGCGATGCGGCGGCTGACAGTCCCCTTCCCGGCCCCGCTGGGCCCGTCGATGGTGAGTACCGGGACGTCAGTCATGTTCCACCACCTCGATCGCCAGCCCCAGACGCCCGGCCAGCTCGGCAAAGCCGGGGAAGGAGGTGTTGACGTTGGCGCAGTCCTCGATCTCGATCGGCCCCGAGGCTCTGAGGGCGGCGATGGCGAAGGCCATGGCGATGCGGTGGTCGCCGTGGGAGTGGACCCGGCCGCTGCCGATGCGGCCGCCCTGGATGATCATGCCGTCGGGCGTGGGGCGGGCATCGATGCCGAGGATCTGCAGGCCGTCGGCCATGGACTGGATGCGGTCGCTTTCCTTGACCCGCAGCTCTTCGGCACCGGTCAGCACCGTCTCCCCCTCGGCGCAGGCGGCGGCGACGAACAGCACCGGAAACTCGTCGATGGCCAGGGGCACGAACTTTTCCGGGATGTGGATGCCCTTCAGGGGACGGTGCACCACCCGCAGATCCGCCACCGGCTCCCCCCCCACCATGCGGGGATTGAGCACTTCGATCTTGGCGCCCATCAGGCGCAGGATGTCGATGACGCCGGTGCGGGTGGGATTGATGCCCACGTGTTCCAGAATCAGCTCGGAGCCGGGGGCGATGCTGGCCCCCACCAGAAAGAACGCCGCCGAGGAGATGTCCGCCGGCACGTCCAGATCGGCGGCGGTCAGCCTGCCGCCGCCCCGCAGGCAGACCCGGTTGCCCTGCCGCCGCACTTCGTAACCCAGGCCGTCGAGCATGCGTTCGGTGTGGTCGCGGGTCGGCGCCGGTTCGGTGACGCAGGTTTCCCCTTCCGCATACAGCCCCGCCAGCAGCAGCGCCGATTTGACCTGGGCGCTGGCCACCGGCATGTCGTAGTGAATGCCGTGGAGCTTGCGGCCGCCGTGGATGTGGAGCGGGGCGGTGCCGTCGGGAGTGGTGTCGATCTCCGCGCCCATCTGCCGCAGCGGTTCGGTGACCCGGCGCATGGGACGGCGCGACAGGGATTCGTCACCGGTGAGAACGCTGTCGAAAGGCTGGCCGGCGAGCAGGCCGCAGAGCAGGCGCATGGAGGTGCCGGAATTGCCCAGATACAAAGGTTCACCGGGCGCCTTGAGACCGTGCATGCCGACCCCGCGGATGGTCACGCGGCCCTGCTCCGGCCCCTCGATCCTGACCCCCATCTGCCGGCAGGCCGCCAGCGTCGCCAGGGCGTCCTCGGCCTCCAGAAACCCCTGCACGCAGGTCTCGCCCTCGGCGATGGAACCGAGCATGATGGCGCGGTGGGAAATGGACTTGTCCCCCGGCACCCGGGCCTGGCCTTCCAGATGCCCGCCGGAGCGGGCGATGAAGTCGATGCGTTTGCTCATGTCTCTTTAACTGTGTCGATCCAAAAACCGTTGCCGGGCCGCGCGGGCCTCGGCGAAATAATCGTGGATGGCCTGGCGGTCGCCGCGGCTCAAAAGTTCGTCGAACCGCTGCAATTCCCCTTCGAACTGGCGCAGCAGCTTGAGAATCTCGTCGCGGTTGGCGAGACAGATGTCGGCCCACATCACCGGACAACTGCCGGCGATGCGGGAAAAATCCCGGAAACCGCCGGCGGCGTACTGGAAGATCTCGTCCTTCTCGTCCTTGCGTCCGAGCAGGTGGGTCAGGCAGTAGGCGATCACGTGGGGCAGGTGGCTGGTGGCCGCGAGCACGTGATCGTGATGCGCCACACTCATGTCGTGAACCTCGGCGCCCAGCCCCTGCCAGAAAGCCCTGACCCGTTCGAGCACGTGGACGTCGGTGTGGGGCAGCGGCGTCAGGATCACCTTCTTGCCGGCGAACAGATCCGGAAGCGCCGCCGCCACACCGCTCAACTCCCTCCCGGAGATGGGGTGGGCGGGGACGAAATTTTCCGGCACCCGGCCGAACACGCTTTCCACCGCCTGCACCACGCTGGCCTTGGTGCTGCCCACGTCGGTATAGAAGGCCCGGGGCGACCAGACAGGCTTCAGGGCTTCGAACACCGCGGCCATCCTGCCCACGGGCGTGGCGATCACCACCGCATCCGCTTCCTCCGCCGCCTTGCCGATGTCCCGGTAACCGCGGTCGATGATACCCCGCTTCTCCGCCTGCCGCAGCGCTTCCTCCTCCCGGTCGGCGGCGACGATCTCCCGGCACAGTCCCTGGGCCCGCGCCGCCAGGGCCACAGAACCGCCGATCAGGCCGATGCCGATGATGCAGAGGCGTTCGATCACCGCTATAAAACCTTTTCCAAGGCCGCGATGCAGGCCGCGTTCTCCGCCGCCGTGCCCACCGACACCCGCAGGTGGTTGGGAAGACCATAGTTGGCCACCGGGCGTACGATCACGCCCTGTCGCAGCAGGGCGTCGAAGACCGGCTGGGCCTCACGGCCCACATCCACGGTGATGAAGTTGCCGATGGAAGGAATGTAGTCCAGCCCCAGACGTTGGAAAGCGGCTTCCAGCTGCATCAGCCCTTCCCGGTTCGTATGGCGGGTCTTGCGCAGATGGTTCTCGTCGTCCAGGGCTGCCTCCGCGGTGGCCAGCGCCACATGGTTGACGTTGAAGGGCTGGCGCACCCGGTTGAGCAGCTCGGCCACCTGGGGATGGGAGACGGCGTAACCGACCCGCAATCCCGCCAGCCCGTAAGCCTTGGAAAAGGTCCGGGTGACGATCAGGTTGGGAAAGCGGTCGAGCCAGGCCAGGGCGTCGGGGTAGTCATCGCGCTCGACGTACTCGAAATAGGCCTCGTCCACCACGGCGATCACCCGTTCCGGCAGGGCAGCGAGGAAGTCTTCCAGTTGCTTGCGGGTGACATAGGTGCCGGTGGGATTGTTGGGATTGGCAATGAACACCACCGTGGTGTCGCCGCTCACCCGGTCGAGCATCGCCCCCAGATCGTGACTGTAGCGGGGCCCGCGGCTGCCGTCGTGGGCCGGGGCGATCCGCGCCCTGGCCCCCACCGCCTGGGTGGCGATGGGATAGACGGCAAAAGCGTGCTCGGAAAACACCGCACTGCGCCCCGGCCCCAAGAACACCCGAGCGATCAGATCCAAGACGTCGTTGGAACCGTTGCCCAGGGTGATCTGCTGCGGCTGCACGCCCAGCTTCCGCGCCAGCTTATGCTTGAGGGCGAAACCGCTGCCGTCGGGATAGCGGGCGGTTTCCGGCAATGCCCGGCGCATCGCATCCAAGGCTTTGGGCGAAGGCCCGAGGGGATTCTCGTTGGAGGCCAGCTTGACAATTTCCGCCGGCTCCAGCCCCAGTTCGCGGGCCAGTTCCTCGATGGGTTTGCCGGGCTGGTAGGGCGTCAGCCCCAGCACCGGCTGCACGGCAAGCATGTGGAAATCGATCATGTCAAATCACCGCCTTCGGATAAGATCCCAGCCATTTCACCATCTGCGCCTTCTGCTCCAGATTCCGCAAGGCCCGGGCCACCCCGGGGTCGTCCCGGTGGCCTTCGATGTCGATGAAGAAGACGTAATCCCACATGCCCCGCCGGCTCGGACGCGATTCGATCTTGGTCATGCTGATGCCGTGAGCGGCGAAAGGCTGCAGAACCTGGTACAAAGCGCCGGGACGGTTGCCGGTGGACACCAGCAGCGAGGTCTTGTCGTCCCCGGTGGGACCGACCTCCTGGCGGCCGATGACCAAAAAGCGGGTGGTGTTGTCCGGATCGTCCTCGATGTTGCGCTCGAGGACGTTGAGTTCGTAGATCCGGGCCGCCACCTCGCTGGCGATGGCGGCGCTGCCGGGGACGATGGCCGCCAGCCTGGCCGCCTCGGCGTTGCTGCTCACCGGCGTGCGCTTGACATTGGGGAGAAAACGGTCGAGCCATTCGCGGCACTGGGCCAGGGCCTGGCTGTGGGCCAGCACTTCCTGCACTTCGTCGAGGGACCGGCAGCGGCTCAGCAGGGCGTGATGAATACGCAGCACGACTTCACCGGAAATCAACAGCGAGGTGCCGAGGAAACTGTCCAGGGTGTGGGTCACCACCCCCTCGCTGGAGTTCTCCACCGGCACCACCCCGAAGTGGCAGGCGCCGGAGGCGACGGCGCGGAAGATCTCGTCGATGGCCGGGAAGGGCTGGACCTGAACCGACTGGCCGAAATGCTTGTAGGCCGCCTGCTGGGTGAAGGTACCCTCCGGTCCGAGGAAGGCCACCTGCAAGGGTTTTTCCAGCGCCAGGCAGGCGGACATGATCTCGCGGAAGATCCGCACCACGGTCTCGTCGTCCAGGGGACCGGGGTTGGCATCGCGCACCCGTCGGAGGATCCGGGCCTCCCGTTCAGGACGGTAGAAGTTGTCGCGCTCGCCGGCTTCCTGCTTGACCCGCCCCACTTCCTGGGCGATGCGGGCACGCTCGGCGATCAGCGCCAGGATCTCTGCATCGATGGCGTCGATACGCTCCCGCAACGGGCTCAGCTTGTCCTCCCCTGCCATCGCAAGGCTCCGCTTTAAGGAATCCGCCGCGCCGCCAGCACGCCGTCGATGGTGCGGATGGCATCGACCACGTCCTCGCCCACTTCCCCTTCGGCATCGATCAGCGTATAGGCTATCTCGCCCCGCGACTTGTTGAGCAGCTCGACGATGTTGATGCCCTTTTCCCCCAGGCAGGCGGAGATCTGGCTCACCATCGCCGGCACGTTGGCGTGGGGGATGGAAAGCCGGGTCGTCCCCGGCGCCCGCGTCATCACCGCCTCGGGGAAGTTGACCGAATGGCGGATGTTGCCGTTCTCGAGAAAGTCGCGGAGCTGGTCGGCCACCATCACCGCACAGTTCTCTTCCGCTTCGCGGGTGGAGGCGCCCAGATGGGGCAGGCAGATGGCTTTGGGATGGCGTTTGAGGGCGTTGGTGGGGAAATCGGTGACGTAGGCGTGGAGCTTGCCGGCATCGAGCGCCGCCAGCACCGCGGCCTCGTCCACCAGCCCCCCGCGGGAGAAGTTGAGCAGCACCGCCCCGTCCTTCATGGACGCCAGCCGGCCCTGGTCGATGCAGCCGCGGGTCTGATCGGTGAGCGGCATGTGGAGGGTGACGAAGTCGCAGATCCCCAGCAGCTCGTCGAGGCTGGAGGCCTGGATCACCGAAGACGACAACTGCCAGGCCCGCTCCACGGTGACGTAGGGATCGTAACCGCTGACGTTCATCCCCAGCGCCAAGGCCTTGTTGGCCACTCGCACGCCGATGGCGCCGAGGCCCACCACACCGAGCATCTTGCCCGCCAGCTCGAAACCGGCGAAACGCTTCTTGCCCGCCTCCACCTGTTTGTGGATCTGGTGGTCGTCGCCCTCCAAATGGCGGACGTAGTCCCAGCCCTGGCAGATGTTGCGCGCCGCCAGCAGCATGGCGGCGATCACCAGTTCCTTGACGGCGTTGGCGTTGGCGCCCGGGGTGTTGAACACCACGATGCCGCGCCGGCTGCATTCGGCCACCGGAATGTTGTTGACCCCGGCCCCGGCGCGGCCGATGGCCTTGACCGTCTCCGGCAGCGGCTCGTCGTGGAGGTTGTGGGAACGCAGGATGATGGCATCGGGATGCTGGATCTCCGAGGCCACTTCATAACGATCGCGGGGAAAGCGCTCCAGCCCGGCGATGGCGATGTTATTGTAGGTCCGGATCTTGAATTCAGCCATGACGTCGTTCGAACTCCCGCATGAATTGCACCAGTGCCTGCACCCCTTCCAGAGGCATGGCGTTGTAAATGCTCGCCCGCATGCCGCCGACGGAACGGTGGCCCTTGAGATTCACCAGACCTTCGGCCTTGGCCTCCTCGAGGAACAGGCTGTCCAGGGAAGGATCGGCCAGGGTGAAGGGCACGTTCATGCGCGAGCGGTAACGGGGATCGACGGGGTTGCGGTAGAAATCGGAAGCGTCGATGGCGCCATACAGCAGCCCGGCTTTTTCGACGTTGCGCTTTTCGATGCCTTCGACCCCGCCCTGGTCCCGCAGCCATTCCAGCACCAGCCCCAACAGGTACCAGCTGTAGGTGGGCGGGGTGTTGAGCATGGAGCCGGCTTCGGCCTGCCGGGCGTAGTCGAACACCTGGGGCGTGGCCGGATGCGGCGTGCGCAGCAGATCCTTGCGCACGATGACCACGGTGATCCCCGCCGGCCCCATGTTCTTCTGGGCCCCGGCGTAGATGACCCCGAAGCGGCTGACGTCCACCGGACGCGACAGGATGTCGGAGGACATGTCGCACACCAACGGCACGTCCACCTCGGGAACGAAGGGAAACTCCACCCCGCCGATGGTCTCGTTGCTGGTGTAGTGAAGATAAACCGCCTCCGGGTCCACGTCCCAGGCGGCCGGATCGGGGATGGTGGTCAACTTCTCCGCCTCGCTGCTGGCGGCGATCCTCACTTCACCGTATTTTTTCGCCTCGGCAGCCGCCTTCTTGCCCCAGGAACCGGTGAGGACATAGTTCATGACGCGGCGCTCGCCGAGCAGGTTCATGGGGATGGCGGCGAACTGGCCGGTGGCCCCACCCTGCAGGAACAGGCAGTGATAGTCGTCGGAAACCCCCAGCAGCTGCCGCAGCAACGCTTCCGTGTTCTCGGCGATCTGCCTGAAGTGCGGGCCACGGTGGCTCATTTCCATCACCGACATGCCGCTTCCCTGCCAGTCGAGCATTTCCTCCCGGGCCCGCTGCAGAACCGCCTCCGGCAGCATGGACGGGCCGGCGCTGAAGTTATAGACGCGCATTTATTCTTCTTCCTCCCATTGTTCGATCCGGTCGACCCCCACCAGCTTCTCCCCCTTGCCCAGGCGGATGATGCGCACCCCCTGGGTGTTGCGCCCCAGTACGGGGATTTCCCGCACCCGGGTGCGCACCAGGGTGCCGCCGGTGGTGATCAGCATGATTTCGTCGTCGTCGTGAACCAGCACCGCCCCCACCAGCCGGCCGTTGCGCTCCGACGGCTGGATGGCGATGACTCCCTGGCCGCCGCGCTTGTGGCGCGGAAATTCGTCGAGGCGGGTGCGCTTGCCGTAACCGTTCTCGGTCACCGTCAGCACCGTGCCTTCGGTGCCGATGATCATGGCGATCACCCGGTCGCCCTCCGGCAGCTTCATGCCCCGCACCCCACCGGCGGTCCGCCCCATGGAGCGGACCTCGGCCTCGTTGAAGCACACCGCCTTGCCGCCGCTGGAGAACAACATCACGTCCTGACTGCCGTCGGTGAGATCGGCCTTGACCAGCACATCCCCCGGCTTGAGATCGATGGCGATCTTGCCGTTGCTGCGCAGGTTCTCGAATTCCTTCAACGGGGTCTTCTTCACCACGCCCGCAGCGGTGGCCATGAATATGAAGCTACCGGCGGCAAAGTCGCGCACCGGCAGCACGGCGTTGATGCGCTCGTTCTCCTCCAGGGGCAGCAGGTTGACGATGGGCTTGCCGCGCGAGGTGCGGCCGGCCATCGGCAGTTCGTAGACCTTGAGACCGTAGACCTTGCCCTGGCTGGAGAAGCACAACAGCGTGTCATGGGTGTTGGCCACAAGGAGCTTTTCGACAAAATCCTCCTCCTTGGTGGCCGCCGCCGCCTTGCCCCGCCCGCCGCGGCGCTGGGCGCGGTATTCCGACAGGGGTTGGGCCTTGGCGTAGCCGGCGTGGGTCAGGGTCACCACCACCGCTTCCTCAGAGATCAGGTCCTCGCGCGAGAGGCTGCGCTCCTCCTGGTAGATCTCGGTGCGGCGCGCGTCGCCGAACTGGTCGCGCAGGGCGATCAGTTCCTCGCGGATCACTTCCAGCAGGCGCCTGTCGCTGCCGAGGATGGCCAGCAGCTCGTCGATCCTGGCCAAAAGGTCCTCGTATTCCTTGACGATCTTGTCCTGCTCCAGGCCGGTGAGGCGGTGCAGACGCAGGTCGAGGATCGCCTGGGCCTGCACCGGCGACAGCCGGTAACCGTCGGGACCGAGCCCATACTCCGGCGCCAACCCTTCGGGCCGGGTGCGGTCGGCGCCGGCCCGCTCCAGGTAAGCCTGCACCACCCCCGGTTTCCAGACACGGGCCAGCATCGCCTCCTTGGCTTCGACAGGGCTCGGCGAGGATTTGATCAGCTCGATCATCTCGTCGATGTTGGCCAGGGCCACCGCCAACCCTTCCAGTACATGAACCCGCTCGCGGGCCTTGCGCAGTTCGTAGAGGGTGCGGCGGGTCACCACCTCACGGCGGTGATCGACGAAGGCCTCGAGGATTTCCTTGAGGTTGAGACAGCGGGGCCGCCCGTCCACCAGCGCCACCATGTTGATGCCGAAGACGTTCTGCAGCTGGGTGTGCTGGTAGAGATTGTTGAGAATGACGTCGGGCTGCTCGCCGCGCTTGAGCTCGATGACCATGCGCATGCCGTCCTTGTCGGACTCGTCGCGCAGGGCGGCGATCCCTTCCAGCTTGCCTTCCTTGACCAGGCTGGCGATCTTCTCGATCAGGCGGGCCTTGTTGACCTGATAGGGCAGCTCGGTGACCACGATGCTCTGGCGGCCGCTGCCGCCGGCCGTCTCCACGTGGGAACAGGCCCGCAGATAGATGCGGCCGCGGCCGGTTTCGTAGGCCTGGCGGATGCCCTTGGCGCCGTTGATGATGGCGCCGGTGGGGAAATCCGGCCCGGGGATGTGGGCCATCAAGCCGTCGATGGTGATGTCCGGGTCGTCGATCAGCGCCAGGGTCCCGTTGATGACCTCGGTCAGGTTGTGGGGCGGGATGTTGGTGGCCATCCCCACCGCGATCCCGGCCGAACCGTTCACCAGCAGGTTGGGCACCTTGGCGGGCAACACCGCAGGTTCCGACTCGGATTCGTCGTAATTGGGGACGAAATCCACCGTCTCCTTGTCGAGATCGGCCAGCAGCTCGTGGGCGATGCGGGCCATGCGCACCTCGGTGTAGCGCATCGCCGCCGGCGGGTCGCCGTCCACCGAGCCGAAGTTGCCCTGACCGTCGATGAGCACGTAGCGCATCGAGAACGGCTGGGCCATGCGCACGATGGTGTCGTACACCGCCGAGTCGCCGTGGGGGTGATACTTACCGATCACGTCCCCGACCACGCGGGCGGACTTCTTGTAGGGCTTGTTCCAATCGTTGCCCAACTCGTGCATGGAGTACAGCACCCGCCGGTGCACCGGCTTGAGGCCGTCGCGCACGTCGGGCAGGGCCCGCCCCACGATCACGCTCATGGCGTAATCGAGATAGGACTGTTTCATCTCCTCTTCGAGGGAGACGGGCAGGATTTCCTTGGCGAATTCGCTCATATGACTTTCAGATTCCCAATTGCTGTCTGATCAGGCGGCACAGGGTGTTTTTGATCTCCCGATGCCTGGGTACGGGCGCCTGTTTCCCGTTTCGAGGATTGACGTAGAGGTCGTGTCTGCTGCCATGCCGTTTCAGTCGGCATCCTGCAGCTTCCAGTTCGCGGATGAACTGCTCACGCTTCACGCCACATCCAGGACGACTTCCTTGGTCTCCATGGGCGGAAGATCCTGGGAGGCGGCATCTTCTTCCAGCATCAGGCGATAGGCCTCCTGGAGATTCTCTTCCAGCTCTTCAAGCGTGGCCCCCTGACTGAACACGCCGGGCACCTCTTTCAAACGACCCACGTACCAACCCTCGTCACGCCAATATTCCAATGTAAAAGTACGCTTGGACATGACGCCTCCAATCAGAACAAATCAGGGAATTATAACACTCTGGGATTGGACGCGGAAAAACCGTACAAGTTCTGTGCAATCAATATTTTATGAAGTGCTCGCGGTAGTACTTCAGCTCCTCGATGGACTCGAGGATATCAGCCAGGGCTTCGTGGGCGTTCTTCTTTTTGAATCCCTCCTTCAGATCAGGCGCCCAGCGGCGCACCAGCTCCTTGAGGGTGGAGACGTCAAGGTTGCGGTAATGAAAATAGGCTTCCAGGTTCGGCATCCAGCGGGCCAGGAAACGGCGGTCCTGACACACGCTGTTGCCGCACATGGGGGATTCGCCCGGCGGCACCCAGCGCTTGAGGAATTCGAGGGTCTGACGCTCGGCCTCGCGTTCCCGCACCTGGCTCCTGCGCACCCGCTCGATCAGGCCGGAGGCCCCGTGATGCTCCTGATTCCACTTGTCCATCGCCGCCAGCCGTTCCTCCGGCTGGTGGATCGCGATCACCGGGCCGGTGGCGAGCACGTTGAGATCCTTGTCGGTGACGACGGTGGCGATTTCGATGATGACGTCATGGTCGGGATCGAGACCAGTCATCTCCAGGTCGATCCAGATGAGGTTGAGGTTTTCAGGGCTGTCGCTCATGAAGTCGGTATCCTTATGGTCTGTCGCTTGTCAGCGATTGTAGCAGAGGCTAAGCTTTGGCACTCGTTAGCCACTTGTGCGGTCCCCGACATGAACACGTTCACGCTGATTTTTCTCGCTGCCCTGTTCGCCTCCCTGGCCCTGGAATTCTGGCTTGCCAAGCGCCACGCCCATCACGTGCGCACCCATCGCGACCGGGTTCCCGAGGAATTCAGCGGCGTCATCACCCCGGAAACGCATCGCAAGGCTGCCGACTACACCCTGGCCAAACTCAAGGTCATCGAGGCCGGCCGCGCCTGGAACGCGGTCCTGCTGCTGATCTTCACCCTCGGCGGCGGCATCGACGCCATCGATCACGGGCTCGACCGCTTCGATCTCGGCCCCATCTCCCACGGCGTCACTCTGATCCTGACGGTGATGCTGCTCATGAGCCTGGCGGAGCTGCCGCTGTCGATCTATCAGACCTTCGTGGTGGAGGAGAAATTCAGCTTCAACCGCACCACCCCGGCCCAGTTCGTCAAGGACCTGCTGCTCCAGGGAGCGCTCTCGCTGGCCATCGGAGCACCGCTCCTGGCCCTGATCCTGTGGGTGATGGAAAGCGCCGGCCCCTGGTGGTGGGTGATCGCCTGGGCCATCCTGATGGGATTCTCACTGCTGATGAGCTGGGCTTATCCCACCCTCATCGCCCCCCTGTTCAACAAGTTCACGCCGTTGGAAGACGCCCAGCTGCGCGCGCGCATCCAGCGCCTGCTGCAGCGCTGCGGCTTCAAGAGCCAGGGCATCTTCGTCATGGACGGCTCGCGCCGCAGCGGCCACGGCAACGCCTATTTCACCGGCCTGGGGAGCAACAAGCGCATCGTCTTCTTCGACACCCTGATGGAGGCGCTGGAACCGGAGGAACTGGAAGCGGTGCTGGCCCACGAACTGGGCCACTTCAAGCGCAGGCACGTGATCAAGATGCTGCTCACCAGCGCGGTCCTCAGTTTCGCAGGACTGGCCCTGCTCGGCTGGCTGGCCCAGCAGCCCTGGTTCTACGAGGGCCTTGGGGTTTCGCGCCCCTCCAACGCCACCGCCCTGCTGTTGTTCATGCTGATCCTGCCGGTGTTCAGTACCTTCCTGCAGCCGGTGCTGGCATGGATCCAGCGCAAGTACGAGTTCGAGGCCGACGAATTCGCCGCCGCCCTCACCGGCGCCGATCCGCTGGTGCGGTCGCTGGTGAAACTCTATCGTGACAACGCCGCCACCCTGACGCCCGATCCGCTGTACGCCGCCTTCCACTACAGTCATCCGCCGGCGGCGATCCGCATCGCACACCTGAAACGGGCTGGCGGCAAACGGGAAACCGTGGCGGCGTGAGCGTCCCCCTGCGCAGCGGCCTGGTCGTCGCCCACTATGGCAGGGGCTGGGCCGTCGAGGACGAACAGGGGGACATTTTCCTCTGCCATGCCCTGCGGCGCGTGCCGGTCCCCTGCGTGGGCGACCGGGTGCGCTGGGAGCAGACCGATCCCGGCCACGGCCGTATCGTCGAGGTTCTGCCGCGCAAGACCCTGCTGACCCGGCCCGGCCGCGGCGGCCGCTTGCGGCCGGTAGCGGCCAACCTCGATCAGGTCCTCATCGTCATCGCCCCCGAACCCCCTTACGATCTGCTGCTGGTGGATCAGTACCTGGTGGTGTGCGAAAACCACGACCTGACGCCCCTGATCGTGGTCAACAAGATCGACCTGCTTGATCCTGCCCGCCGCCAGCGGCTCAACGACGATCTCGCCCCCTACCGGGCGCTCTATCCCGTCCTTGAAGTCAGCGCCAAGACCGGCCTTGGCATCACCGCTCTGCGGGACGCCCTGAAAGACAAGGCATCAATGTTCGCCGGCCAGTCCGGCGTCGGCAAATCCTCACTGCTGCGGACCCTGATTCCTGATCGCGACGTGCGCATCGGCGAACTGTCGGCCACCACCCGCCGCGGCCGCCACACCACCACCACGGCGATGCTGTTCCATCTGCCCGAGGGTGGCATCCTCATCGATACCCCGGGGGTGGCTGTCTTCGGTCTGGCCGGCATCGACTTCCGTCAGCTGGCCCACGGCTACCGGGAGTTTCGCCCCTACATCCCCCGCTGCCGTTTCAACGACTGCCGTCACGTGGACGATCTGGGGTGCGCGGTGCGCAAGGCCGTGGAACAGGGAGAGATCAGTCAGGCGCGCTACCGGCGCTATCTGAAGCTGCTGGGGAAACTGCCTGAGATTTCCTGAAAGCACCGGGCTAGAACCGCCGCCGTCCCTCGAAGGCGTAAGCCAGGGTGTTGGCGTCCAGGTATTCCAGTTCTCCGCCCACCGGCACGCCGTGGGCGATGCGGCTGACGGCGATTCCGTGGCGGCGCGCCAGTTCGGCGACGTAATGGGCGGTGGCCTCGCCCTCGACGGTGGAATTGGTGGCCAGGATCACCTCCTTCACCTCGCCTTCGCCCAGACGCCGTTCCAGACGGTCCAGCCCCAGATCCTCGGGACCGACGCCGTCGAGCGGCGACAGATGGCCGTGGAGCACGAAGAACAGCCCCTGGAACACGGTGGCCTGGTCAACGGCCAGGACGTCGGCGGGGGTCTCCACCACGCACAGCAGGCTGCGATCGCGGCGCGGATCGCGGCAACGGCTGCAGACTTCCTCCTCCGTCAGGGTGCGGCACACCCGGCAGCGGCGGATCTTCTCCAGCGCCTCGCCGAGACACTGGTGCAGCCGGCGGGCGCCGTCGCGGTCCTGCTGCAGCAGGTGAAAGGCCATGCGCTGGGCGCCGCGCGGACCGACCCCCGGAAGACAGCGCAAGGCTTCCATCAGGCGCTGAAGGCTGTCGCCGCGGTCCATCTCAGAAGGGCAGCTGCATCCCGCCCGGAAGCTGCATGCCACCGGCCAGCTCGGCCATCTTCTCCTGCTTCATCCGCTCCACCTTGTGGACGGCGTCGTTGACCGCCGCCGCCACCAGATCCTCGAGGATCTCCTTTTCCTCCTCCTTGAACAGACTGGGATCAATGGACAGGCGCAGCACTTCGCGCTTGCCGCTCATCACCACCTTCACCAGGCCGCCGCCGGCCTCGCCTGCCACCTCGGCCTGCTCCAGTTCTTCCTGGAGCTGCTTGAACTTCTCCTGCATTTCCTGCGCTTGCTGCATCAAGGCGCCTAGGGGATTTTTCATCGCTACCTCCTCAATTTCTCAATCTTTCCGCGGCCGAACCGAACCCGGCACGATGCGGGCATCGAAGGTTTCCTCGATCAGCTTGACCGTCTCGTCTCCGGCGATCGCCTGCTCCGCCGCCTGCTGCCTCGCCGCCTGCTCCCGCTCCCGCGCGGCCGCCGGGGTTTCCTGGTTCACCTCACCGATGCGGATCGCCAGCTTCACCGGCCGCTTGAGCGCTGCCGCCAGTGCTTCCGCCAGCCGGGCCTTGAGGCGGTCGCCGGCAAGATGTTCGAAGGCTGGCTCGAGCACCAGCTCGCAGCGGTCGCCTTCCAGCTTTTCGAGCACGCAGTGGTGGGCGAGTTCCTGGACCATCCCCGGCAGACGCATCCGCTGGACCAGGTCGTTCCAAGCGGGGAGCGCTTCCGGCGTGGGCATGGGCGTTTCTTCCTGCACCGCCGGCTCCTCCGCCACCGCGGCCGGCTTCCTCACCGGCATGGCGGGCGCCGCCCCCGGCGCTGCCGGCCGAAACGCCAGCATCCGCAGCAGCGTCATCTCCAAGCCGGTGCGGGGATCCGGCGCCCAGGGCAGGTCCTTCTGGCCCAGAAGCCCGATCTGGTAATACAGCTGCACGTCCTCCGGGCTCAACGCCTGCGCCTGGGCCAGCAGCCAGTCGCGGGCTTCGTCCTGGTCCACCGTTTCCGGCAGCTGCTGGGCCAGAGCGATGCGGTGCAGCAGACTCAACAGGGTCTTGAGCACTTCCCCGAAGTCGGCGGCCTGTTCGGCCAGTCGCCCGACCTCGGCCATCACCGCCCTGGCGTCCGCGGCCGCCAGCGCCTCCACCACCCCCTGGACGGCGCGACGGGTCACCCCGCCGAGCATTTCCGCCACCGCAGCCCCGCGCACCGCCTCGTCTCCATAGACGATGGCCTGGTCCAGCAGGCTGAGGGCGTCGCGCAGGCTGCCGTCGGCAGCCTGGGCCAGCAGCTTCAGCGCCTCCGCCTCGTAGGGCACGCGCTCGGCCGCCAGGATCTCCGCCAGCCGCCGCTCGATCTGGGCCGGACTCAAGCGGGTCAGGTTGAACTGCAGGCAGCGCGACAGCACCGTGACCGGTATCTTCTGCGGATCGGTGGTCGCCAGCAGGAATTTGACGTGGGGCGGCGGCTCCTCCAGGGTCTTGAGCAGGGCGTTGAAACTGTGTCCGGAGAGCATGTGGACTTCGTCGATCAGATAGATCTTATAGCGCCCCGCCGTGGGTGCGAACTGGGCGTTCTCCAGCAGTTCCCGGGTGTCCTCCACCCGGGTGCGGGAAGCGGCGTCCACTTCGATCAGATCGGCGAAGCGGCCTTCGTCCACCTCCCGGCAGGTCTGGCAGCGGCCGCAGGGCTCGCCGTCGCTGACCTGGTCACAGTTGAGGGCCTTGGCGAAAATGCGCGCCAGGGTGGTCTTGCCCACCCCGCGGGTGCCGGTGAAGAGATAGGCGTGGTGGATGCGGTCGTGGATCAGCGCCCCCTGCAGCACCTTGACCACGTGGGATTGACCGGTGATTTCGGAAAAACGCTTGGGACGCCACTTGCGGGCCAGGGCCAGATAGCTCATGGAGCAACCGGGAAGATAAAGGCGGCGGGCCGCGCCAGCCACACCCCGGCACACGAATCAGCTGCTACCGTTGCTCCCTTCCGGGCCTGGCGGGGTTCACAGCCTATCGTTGCGGGGGGACCGACGCGGCCCACCATGGAATCGTTCATGTGCCGGCATCGCGCCTGCAGGAAAGCGTCGTATTATCCTGGTCTGGAAACCGATTTGCAAGACGGCGCGGACGACAGGGCAATCGCATGAATATACCCCACGAAGACGATGGTTTAAGATTCGATTGACTTGCAGCAGATTAGAGACCTCTTCTCTGAGGAGCATGCTTTTTGTGGGAGGCACAAATGTTGGAAAAGCCCCTGGCGCTGAGCGAGGTGTTCGTATCGATTCCGGACCCGCGACAATCATCGAAGGTAACCTACGATCTGGTGGAAGTGCTGGTGGTTGTGGTGTGCGCGGTGATCTGCGGTGCCGATACGTTGGTGGAGGTTGAACTTTGGGCCAGGGAGAAGCTGGATTGGCTGCGTCGATATGTGCCCTTGCCGCATGGGATTCCGTCCCACGACACCCTGGGGCGGATTTTGGCGATGATCGATCCGGAAGCGTTCGGATCGGCCTTCCAGCGCTGGGCGGTGAGCGTGGTTCCGGCATTGGAAGGTCAGGTGATCGCCATCGACGGCAAGACCAGTCGGCGTAGCCGGTCCAAGGGGCAGGATCCCCTGCATCTGGTCAGTGCCTTTGCGGCTCAGTACCGGTTGGTGGTCGGTCAAGAGGCGGTGGCCGACAAATCCAACGAGAAGACGGCCATTCCCGCCCTGCTGGAGACCCTGGCCTTGAAAGGATGCGTGGTGACCCTCGATGCCATGGGGACCGATCCCAAGATTGCCAAGGCCATCCGTGACCGGGGGGGCCGACTATGTACTGGCGGTCAAGGACAACCAGAAAGGTCTGGCCGAATCGATCCGGGATTTCTTCCAGGCCTTCCAGGACGCGCCGGACAAAACCCCGCATCAGCAATGCGAGACGGTCGACAGGGCGCATGGTCGCCTGGAAGTGCGCCGCTGCTATGTGTTCGACCAGCTCGACAGCCTGGACCGGCCCCAGCGCTGGCCGGATCTGGCCTGCTTTGCCGTGGTCGAGTCCGAACGCACCGTCGCCGGCAAAACCACCCGGGAACGGCGTTTCTACATCAGCAGCCTGCCTGCCGATGCCGAACGGCTGGCCTCGGCGGTGCGCCAGCATTGGGCGGTGGAGAACCCGCTTCACTGGTGTATGGATGTCGTATTCAACGATGATCAGGTGCGCCTTCGAACCCGACATGCGGCTCATAACCTGGCGCTGCTCAAACAGATGGTGCTCAATCTCTTTCGCCTCGACCACACCAAACGCCGCGGGGGTATCAAGGCAAGACGGCTCCTGGCCGCCTCCAGTGACCACTATCGGGCTCAGTTGCTTGGATGGACGTAGCGTTCATGCGATTGCCCTGGCGCGGACGACTATCAATCCGCGGGCAACTTCGCTACGCTTTACAGGTCCGATATTCGATATCACAACATTTTTTTTGGAGGATCCATTCATGAGTCGAGTCCGCGTCATGCGCCAACCCCAGGTCGGGGTTCTGCAAACCAACAAAGTGCTGCGCAACACCTACGCCCTGCTGGCGATGACCCTGTTGTTCAGCGCCTTCACCGCCTGGCTGTCGATGGCCCTGAACCTGCCCCATCCGGGCCTGATCGTCACCCTGGTGGGATATTTCGGCCTGCTGTTTCTGACCCAGAAGTTCAGCAACAGCGCCTGGGGCCTGCTGTTCGTGTTCCTGCTCACCGGCTTCATGGGCATGACCCTGGGACCGATCCTGAGCCTGTACCTGAAATTCATTCCCAACGGCCATCAGATCGTGATGACGGCCCTGGGCGGCACCGGGCTGATCTTTCTCGGCATGTCGGGCTACGCGCTGGTATCGCGTCGGGACTTCAGTTTCCTGGGCGGTTTCCTGTTCGCCGGCATTCTGGTCGCCTTCCTCGCAGGCCTGGGGGCGATCTTCTTCCACCTGCCGGGGCTGGCTCTGGCGGTGTCGGCCATGTTCATGGTGCTGATGGCCGGGCTGATCCTGTTCGAAACCAGCCAGATCGTCCACGGCGGCGAAACCAACTACATCCTCGCCACCGTGACCCTGTACGTGGCCATCTACAACCTGTTCACCAGCCTGCTTCACATCCTGGGCTTTCTGGCGGGCGACGAGTAACCATCCCCACACCAGCACCCGAGGGCAGTCTTTGACTGCCCTTTTTTATTCCCGCCCTTGAATTTCTCTCCAAGGGTCACCACGTTACGCCAGCATCAGAAATTCAACAACAAGGAGAATCCACCAGTGATTATTACCCGCGAACACGCCCAAATGCTCGATCTCCTGCTGGCCGATCAGGAAGGCCGGCAGGCCCATACGCTGGTCGATCCGACCGAGTAACCGTTGCTGCTGGAGCTGGAAGCCGAAGGACTGGCACGCCAGGAAAAACCCCTGCACTGGACCCCGACCTACTGGGGCACCCGGATCGTCCAGGCGATCCGCCAGCTCCAGCGGCAGGGCCAACTGGCTCCGACCGCGGAATGGAAGGAAGGCTGGCGCTGGATAGGCAGCGAAATCATCACCCTGCTGAAAAGCGCCGAGCGCGCCGGTGGGGTCGGACCAATCGGGGAAGGACCATTGACCGAGCGTGGTCTTGCCGCTGTGCAGCACGATCCCAAACGCAAAACCGATATCCTGCAACTGACCGAAGCGGGAAAGACCGTCCTGGAAGCTTACCGAACCCTAGAGCCGGAACTGAACATCAGCGGAGCGCTGGCCGAGCGCATCCGTCATCTTCCGCTTGGCCCCACCGAATCGGCCCGTCTCAGCACCCCGGACCATGAAGAACACCTGCTCGAAGCCATGCGCCTGATCGCCTACAGCGCACCCGCTTCCGATATCTTCAATTTCACCATCCTGGGCCGGGCGGTAAAAAAACCCTGGAACTGGGCGGTTTCGGGCCGGCCGAGGCCCCGGTGCTGAGTGAGGAAATCCTGCGTCTTCTGGCGGAGCATACCAATGACGCCAACATCGCCGCCGACGCTTTGGCCGAACTCCAGTCCCTCGCCTATGTGGATGCGGAAGGCAATCTGCTGCCTGCCGGGGAATGGGCCCTGGAAGTCTATCGCCTGTGGCTCGATGGCGATGACCTGACCGTGTGGGGTTTTTCCATAGAGCAGGAAGAGGCCGAAGTGCTCAAGGCCGCGGCCGAATTGCTGGAAAAAACGGCCCAGAACCCGGAGGATCTGCCTACCTTCCCCCGTCTGCGACGGGAAATGATCGACCGCAAGATCCGGCAGTACAAGGCGTTGCTGGAACGCTACGGCCGCAAACTCGACGAGATGCCCGAGAAATATCGCCAGATCGCCTCGCGCTTCGCCGAAGCCAAGGATCTGCAGCGCTGGTATGACGACAACTTTGAACTGCGCGAGGCCCTTTACAGCCTCGAATCCTTCGCCCTGATCCGGACCACGGAAGACCCCAAGGGCCGTGAATATTTCGTCCCCACTGAACCGGGACGTCGGGTGCTGGCCGATCAGGAAACGCACCTGCGCGATGTGAGCGCCACGGCGGTCAAAACCGTCAGCCTGCCGCAGCGCACCTTCAGCGCCCCCAATCTGGAATGGTGGCAGGAAGCGCGCGAGCAATACCTGATCGGAAGCCAGGAACCCACCGAGTCCGGCTGTCTGTATGCCCGTCTCGCAGCCCAGGGGAAACGCTGGCCGCATCTGAGCCGCTACGAAATGACCGTGTTCCACCACATCCCCGAACAGGGCCTCAGCGTGGATGAAATCTATGCCGAACTGGAAAAGCGGTTACCGCGGGAACGGATCCGCTGGGCCCTGGAAAAACTGGAGGCACGCCATCTGATCGACGTGCTTCCCGACGGAAACGTGGTGGAAACCGAAGCCGGCGCCCTGCTCGACCGCGCCCTGGCCGGGGTGCCGGAAGGTTTCGGCAATCCGATCAATCCGGTCATCGTGCGCCTGCTCAAAGCCCTGGCGGAAGTGGGCACTCTGTATGTGAAAGAGCGCAAGGTACGGATTCTGCCGCGCAATTTGAAGGAAGCCATCCGGCGCAGCGGACTGCCGCGGGAAACCTTCGACAATGCCCTGGAAATGGCCCGCGCGGCGGGGCTTGTCGGCCGTGCCAACATCAACGAAGGCGGGCTGCTGGTGCTGGAAGCGCTGGAGAAGATGCAACCGCAAGGTTCCGGTAGCCTGCTGGAACCGCCGGTCGTATAATTCAAGACTCGATCGAAGTCGGAACCAACAGTTAAGGGAGGTAAGCCGATGAACGTACTTTTGACCGCTTCGCTGGCTGCTTTCACTCTCGTCGCTATTCTGGGAGTGACGATCGCTGCCGATCTGCTCCGCGGCCGGCCGGTGGAACGTCAATTCATCCTCACCCATGCCGGTTTTGCCGTCCTGGGCGCCCTGCTGGCCATCGGCGCCGCGCTGCAGGGGGACAAGCGCGTCTATGTCAACATCGCCCTGGTGGTGATCATCGTCCTCCTCGGAGTGATGGCCGGGCACAAGCGCTATCGGACCGGTCAGGTGCAGAAGGGACTGATTCTCGCCCACGCCACCCTGGCGGTGATCTGCTATCTGATCCTGGCGGCCAACACCTTCGGCATCGCTTTGGGGTTATCCTGACGCCCATTCCTGGAAAACCCGGCCTCGGCCGGGTTTTCTTTTGCCTCAATCTTCCTCGCCATGGGGCAGGTGCCCCCCCTTCCAGATGGAAATCAGCAGCCACACTCCGCCGATTCCGGCGCCGGCGAATCCCAGCACCCCGAGCAGCGGCAGGCCCCACAGGGTCGGGCCGCCGGGAACGGTCATGACGATGGCCGAGCCGATGATCAGCGAGGAAGTCACCATGCCCACGGCCAGTCGGCTGGCGGCGCGGTCGATGATCCAGCCGAAGTAGTCGAGCTGGTTGACGTCCACGTTGAAACGCAACGAGCCGGTCTTGAGGGCTTTGATGAGCTGGCGCAGGTCGTTGGGTAGCGCCTGGACGACGTCGAGCATGTCGGCGGCGGTGCGCCAGCCGCGCCTGAGGACGATGTCAGGCCGGTAACGGTTGAGCAGGGCCCGGCGTACGTGAGGGGTGGCGGCGGCGATGAGGTCGAAATCCGGGTCCACCTGGCGGCCCATGCCGTCGAGGGTGAGCAGCGCCTTGAACAGCAGGGCCAGATCCGGCGGCAGCGCCAGGTCGTAGCTGCGCATCAGATTGGTGAGATCGGTGAGGATGTTGGCGATCTTGAGCTGCTTGAGAGGCAGGCCGTGGTAGGTGTCGATGAAAACGTCCACGTCGGTGGTCAGGGCGTCCACGTCCACCTGGACGTCACCGGCCCAGTCGAGCAACACGTTGACCGCGGTACGGGCGTCACGGTCGATCACCGCCGCCAGCATGTCCACGATCTGGTAGCGGCGCGTTTCCGACAGCCGCCCGACCATGCCGAAGTCGATGAAGGCGATGCGATTGCCGGGCAGGAAGATCAGATTGCCGGGATGGGGGTCGGCATGGAAGAAACCGTCGATGAGGATCATCTTCAACACTGCATCGCAACCGCGCCGGGCCAGGATCTTGCGGTTGAGACCGGCGGCCTCGGCCAGCTGCAGTTTGTGCGCCGGAATCCCTTCGATGTATTCCTGAACGTTGAGGCGCTCGCAGCACCACTGCCAGTACATCTTCGGGATCACGATCCAGGGATCGCGGGCGAAGTTGCCGGCCATGCGCTCGGCGTTGCGGGCCTCGTTCTCCAGGTCCATTTCCCGGCGCAGGGAAGAAGCGAACTGATGGACGATCTCCACCGGCCGATAGCGCCGCAGCTCCCGGATCTCGCTTTCGGCGATACGGGCCAGGCGCTCGACCAGGCGCAGGTCGGCCTCGACGATTGCCTCGATGCCGGGGCGGCGGATCTTGACGATGACGCGTTCGCCGCTGTAGAGCCGCGCCCGGTGCACCTGGGCGATGGAGGCGGCGGCCAGGGACCGATATTCGAATTCGGCGAACACCTCCTCCACCGGGGCGCCGAGGTCTTCTTCCAGCTGCGGGCGCAGCTGCTCGAAGGGCAGCGGCGGCACCTGATCCTGGAGCTTCTCGAATTCGGCGATCCAGTCCGGCGGAAACAGGTCCACGCGGGTGGCGAGAACCTGTCCCAGTTTGATGAAAGTCGGCCCCATTTCCTCCAGGGCCCGGCGGATGCGCTGGGGGGTATCGAGCCGGACCAGCTCCTCCACCCCTTTCCAATGGAGCGCCTTGCCCGCCTGTTCGAACACGTGCGCCAACCCGAGCCGGCGCACGACTCCGGCAAACCCGTAGCGGAGCAGGATGACGCTCAGGTCGTACAGACGCCCCAGATCATGGACCGCGGTGACGGCCTCCAGCCACATCAGCTTTTTCTACGGTGCTCGTCTTCTCCGCCCAAACGCTTGGCCTGCCGGTCCAGGGCGTCGGCGATGCCGGCAAGGAAGCCGCTGGCGATGGCCGCCAGCTGGGAACCGGCCACCCGGGCGCTCTCGCTGACCGCCTTCAGCCCCCATTCCCCCGCTTCCCGGAGTTTGCGCGGCAGCTCCTCCATCACCTCCGCCAGATACTCGCCGATGGCAGTGCCGCTGTTGCGGGCGTGACGGACCAGGTCGTCGAGAATGGTGCGGAATTGCTCGGAGCCCCGTTTCGCCACCTCGGTGAGGGTGTCGAGATAGACCCGCTCCAGATTGCGCAACTGCTCCAGAGCCAGTTTGACGTCCTGTTCGGCGAATTCCTGGGCCCGGCTGGCGGCCTCCTCCAACGCCAGCTTAGAGGCCTCCGCCGCTTTGATAAGACCGTCCTCGAGGCCGCGCAGGACTTCCTCCAAGGCCTCCCGAGCCCGGGATCCGTGCTTCTCGATCCCGGCACCGGCCCCCTTCAGAACCGATTCGATCACCTGACGCACTTCCTCGGCATTCAGACGGCCTTCGGACAGGGCCTCGACGGTCAGGCGGCGGACGGTTTCACGGATGTCCTCCCCCTTGGCCACCGCCTCGCGCACCGAAGCCTCGAGCCAGGCCATGGCCTCTTCGCGCTGACGCTGGGACTCGGCCTGAGGGGTTTCACCCGCCTTGGGGGACTCGGCACCCGCTTGCGGTTGCGGTTTTGATTCGTGGGTATTGTCTTGGCTCATAGACTCGCTCCTTACAGGAATGGCAATCTCGCGGCTATGGTGGCCAAATCCCCGGCAAACTGCAAGCATACCGTCGTTTCGGAGTGTTACAATAACCGACCTGCATTCTGGGAATTGAAGGTCATGCTGAGAAACACCCTCCGTCGCCGCCTGCTGGGCTCGATGCTGGTCGGCTTCGGCGCGCTGCTGTTGTGGCTGGCTCCGGAACTGTGGGCCGGCAGCCTGGCCATCCTGATGGTCGCCATCGTCCTGGAAATCATCGGCATCCGCCTGGAACACGAGGACGGCTAGGCGCTTGCACCGCACCAGGCCGCGTTGGATAATGGCTTCCGTTCCACCTGACATCCCCTCCAGCCCATACCGCTTATGATCGATCTCAAGAACTATCCCCTGCTCAGCCGCATCGATTCTCCCGACGACCTGCGCCGGCTCAGTGAAGCCGAGCTGACGCAGCTGGCCGAGGAAGTGCGCCATTTCCTGCTGGAGAGCGTGAGCCGCTCCGGCGGCCATCTCGCCGCCGGCCTGGGCACGGTGGAACTGACCATCGCCCTCCATTACGTTTACAACACGCCCCACGACCGCCTGGTCTGGGACGTGGGCCATCAGGCCTATCCCCACAAGATCCTCACCGGCCGCCGCGACCGCCTGCCCACCATCCGCAAACGCGGTGGCCTGACGCCGTTCCCCAAGCGCAGCGAAAGCCCCTACGACGCTTTCGGCGTGGGCCATTCGAGCACCTCTATCTCCGCCGCCCTGGGGATGGCCATCGCCGCTTCCCTGGAAGGACGCGACCAGCGCGCGGTGGCGATCATAGGCGACGGCGGGCTCACCGGAGGCATGGCCTTCGAAGCCCTCAACCACGCCGGTGCCCTGGACGCCAACCTGCTGGTGATCCTCAACGACAACGAGATGTCCATTTCCCCCAATGTCGGGGCGATGACCAACTACCTGGCCAAGATCCTGTCGAGCAAGCTCTACACCACCGTACGCCAGGGGAGCAAGCAGATTCTGTCGCGGGTGCCGGAGGTCTGGGAGCTGGCCCGCCGCGCCGAAGAGCACGTCAAGGGCATGGTGGCGCCGGGCACCCTGTTCGAGGAACTGGGCTTCAACTACATCGGCCCCGTCGACGGCCACGATCTGGACACCCTGATCACGACCCTGCGCAACATCCGCGAACTGAAGGGGCCGCAGTTCCTCCACGTCATCACCAAGAAAGGCAAAGGCTATCTGCCGGCCGAGCGCGATCCGGTGACCTACCACGGCGTCTCCCCCTTCGATCCGTCCAAGGACCGCATGACCAAGGCACCCAGCAAGGGGCTGAGCTACACCCAGGTGTTCAGCCACTGGCTGTGCGACGCCGCCGAGCGCGAACCCAAGCTAGTCGGCATCACCCCGGCGATGCGGGAAGGTTCAGGGCTGGTGGAATTTTCCGAGCGCTTCCCCGAACGCTATTTCGACGTCGGCATCGCCGAACAGCACGCCGTCACCGTGGCCGCGGGCATGGCCTGCGAAGGGCTGAAACCGGTGGTGGCGATCTACTCCACCTTCCTGCAGCGCGGTTACGATCAACTGATCCACGACGTGGCGCTGCAGAACCTGCCGGTGGTGTTCGCCATCGATCGCGCCGGCCTGGTCGGCCCCGACGGCCCCACCCATGCCGGCGCCTACGATCTCAGCTTCCTGCGCTGCATCCCCAACATGATCGTCATGGCCCCGGCGGACGAAAACGAATGCTATCAGATGCTCAACACCGCCATCGCCTCAGGGCGGCCGGCGGCGGTGCGCTATCCCCGCGGCACCGGTCCCGGCGTCCGTCTGCAGCGAGACGCCACCACCCTGCCGCTGGGCAAGGGGGAGATCCGCCGCCGCGGCAAACGGGTGGCCATCCTCGCCTTCGGCGCCATGGTGGCGCCGGCCCTGGAAGCGGCGGAAGGTCTCGACGCCACCGTCGCCAACATGCGCTTCGTCAAGCCGCTGGACGAAGACCTGGTGGCGGAGCTGGCCCGCAGCCACGACTATCTGGTCACGGTGGAGGAAAACGCCGTCATGGGCGGCGCCGGCAGTGCCGTCAACGAATGCCTGGTGGCCCACGGCCTGCCATTGCCGGTGCTCAATCTTGGCCTGCCGGACCGCTACGTCGAGCACGGCAGCCGCGAGGAGCTGCTCAGCGAAGTGGAACTGGACGCCGACGGCATCCGCCGCAACATCGCGCATTTCCTCCAACAGCACGACAAGCTCAAGATCATCGCATGACCATGGACTGGCAGAGCCGGCTGCGGGAGAAGATCCGCAACATCCCCGACTTCCCCAAACTCGGGATTCTGTTCAAGGACATCACCCCGCTGGTGCGCGATCCGGCGACCCTGCGCCTGGCGGTCCACCACCTCATCCATCCCTTCGTCGGCGCCCCGATCACCGCGGTGGCCGGCATGGAGGCGCGGGGATTCATCTTCGGCAGCCTGGCGGCCTGGGAACTGGGGGTCGGCTTCATCCCCCTGCGCAAACCGGGCAAGCTTCCCTACGACGTCCAGAGCGTCTCCTACGCCCTGGAATACGGGGAAAACACCCTGGAGGCCCACATCGACGCCTGCGGCCCCGGCGACCGGGTGCTGCTGGTGGACGATCTGCTCGCCACCGGCGGCACCGCCAGGGCCAGCTGCGAGCTGGTGGAACGTCTGGGGGCCGAGGTCTACGCTCTGGCCTTCGTCATCGAGCTGGACGAACTGGGCGGCCGCCAGCGCCTGTCACCCTACCCGGTCCACAGCCTGCTGCATTTCTGAATCAACCGTACACCCGCCCTTTCCAGCGGCTGCGGATGCCGTGCCAGTAGCGCCAGGCAGAGCTCCAGGTCATCGCCAGATAGAAAGCGGCGGTCACCGGCAGCGGCAACGCCCACAGGGGTGACAGACGGTAGAAACGCACCGTGGGCAGCAAGGAAAGCGTCATCGCCCCCCAGGCCGCCGCCCCCCACAGCCGGGTTGCAGGAATGGCGGCCGCCAGCACCGGCACCAGGAACATCCACCCCAGCATCAGGGTGCAAACCCCCAGCAACAGCGGCGAATAACCCAACTGGGTATAGGCGGTGCGCGCCACCATGTTCCAGATCGTTTCCAGATCGTCGTAAGCCCGGTGGCTGACCACCCCGTGGGACAGACCGATCCAGGTGCGGTAACCCAGCGCCTTGACCCGGGTCGCCAGGGTGCAGTCGTCGATGAGGGCGTCCCGGAGACTGGCGAAAGCGCCACAGCGCCGCAGGGCCTCGGTGCGGACCAGAATGCAGCCGCCGGCGGCGGCGGCAACCCAGGAAATCCGGGGAGAATTGGCCAGGGCGAAGGGATAGATGTGCTTGAAAAAATAGACGAAGGCCGGCATCAGCAGCTTTTCCCACCGGGACCGGGTGCGCAGCAGGGCCATGATGGAGACCAGATCCCAGCCTTCCGCCTGTTTGGCCAGCAGCGCCGCCAGCATGCCGGGCTTGAGTTCGATGTCGGCGTCGAGCAGCAACACGTTCGGGGTTTCGATGTGCCGCAGGCCCTGCTCCAGGGCCCAGAGCTTGCCGCTCCATCCCGGCGGTAAAGGCGCGCCCGGCACCACGGTCAAGCGCAGGCCCGCCACCCCGCGGGCGACCTCGGCGGTGCCGTCGTCGGAGCCGTCGTCCACCACCACGACCCGAAGGCCCGGCACCTGCCCCGCCAGCGCCGCCAGGGTCTGGGCGATGACCGCGGCTTCGTTGCGGGCGGGAATGAGCACTGTCAGCGCGGCCGTATCGGCCATCCTTTCCGGCTGCGGCTCCAGCACTTCCCGGTTGCGCCACGGCTGCCATGGCAGCAGCAGCACCACAATCCAAAGCGCCGCAGCCAAAGCTGCGGCGCCCTCGAACCAGGCCATCGCTGAAATAAGACGGGATTACTCGACAGCTTCGGCCAGGGAGTCGGCTTCCCTGGCTTTGCGGGCCATTTCCGGGTCCGGCACCATCGGACCTTCGGTGCGCGGCCCCATCAGCGCCACCCAGGCCGCCTGCAGCGGATGGGCCATGGCGTCTTCCACTGCCGTGGGTTCGTAACCGCAGTGGGCCATGCAGTTGGCACACTTGGGATTCCTGGCGGTGCCGTACTTGTCCCAGGGGGTGGTTTCCATCAGCTCCTTGAAGGTCTTGGCGTAACCTTCGTCGGCGAGGAAATAGCACGGCTTCTGCCAGCCGAACACGTTACGGGTGGGATTGCCCCACGGGGTGCAGCTGTAGGCGCGGTTGCCGGCGAGAAAATCGAGATAGAAGGAGGAGTGGTTCAGACGCCACTTGGCCTGCCTTTCCTTGCCAATGCGGAACAGCCTCCGGAACAGTTCCTTGGTTTCGGAATTGCGGATGAAGACGTCCTGGCGCGGCGCTTTCTCGTACTGGAACCCCGGCGAAATGGTCACCGCCTCGATTCCGAGACCGTTGCAGAAATCGAGGAACTCGGCGATCTCCTCGGCCGACTCGCCCTGGAACAGGGTACAGTTGACCGTGACCCGGAAGCCGCGTGCCAGCGCCTCCCGAATGGCATCGACGGCGCGCTCGAACACCCCTTCCTGACAGACGGAGGCGTCGTGGCGCTCCTTCAGCCCGTCGAGGTGTACCGAGAAGGTCAGATAGGGCGACGGGGTGTAGTCCTTCATCCGCTTCTTGAGCAGGAGGGCGTTGGTGCACAGATAGACGAACTTCTTGCGGGCGATGATACCCTCGACGATCTGGGGCATCTCCTTGTGGAGCAACGGCTCGCCACCGGGGATGGACACGATGGGGGCACCGCACTCGTCCACCGCCTCCAGGCACTCCGCCACCGACAGGCGGCGTTTGAGGATTTCGTCGGGGTGGTCGATCTTGCCGCAACCGGCGCAGGCCAGGTTGCACTGGAACAGCGGTTCGAGCATCAGCACCAGCGGGTAGCGCTTCACCCCTTTGAGTTTCTGCGTGATCAGATAGCGGGCGACAGCGGCTTGTTGTTTCAATGGGATGCCCATTTTCTCTCTCCGTTTTGGTATTCTTCGGCGGCAGACCCGGGCGGCGATTTCCTACTATTTAGCTCTGTTTGGGCCGCAGAATCAAGCGCCGGGACGATCCGGCCTGTTGCATCTGCGCCACAGGAAAAGCCTGTCAGGTCGATGGAAACCTTGGCGGCCTAGTTTAGCGGCTTTAGGCGAAAAAACAACATCCCTCAGGGCAATCGCATGAACGCTACGTCCATCCAAGCAACTGAGCCCGGTAGTGGTCACTGGAGGCGGCCAGGAGCCGTCTTGCCTTGATGCCCCCGCGGCGTTTGGTGTGGTCGAGGCGAAAGAGATTGAGCACCATCTGTTTGAGCAGCGCCAGGTTATGAGCCGCATGTCGGGTTCGAAGGCGCATCTGATCATCGTTGAATACGACATCCATACACCAGTGAAGCGGGTTCTCCACCGCCCAATGCTGGCGCACCGCCGAGGCCAGCCGTTCGGCATCGGCCGGCAGGCTGGTGATGTAGAAACGCCGTTCCCGGGTGGTTTTGCCGGCGACGGTGCGTTCGGACTCGACCACGGCAAAGCAGGCCAGATCCGGCCAGCGCTGGGGCCGGTCCAGGCCGTCGAGCTGGTCGAACACATAGCAGCGTCGCACTTCCAGGCGACCATGCGCCTTGTCGACCGTCTCGCATTGCTGATGCGGGGTTTTGTCCGGCGCGTCCTGAAAGGCCTGGAAGAAATCCCGGATCGATTCGGACAGACCTTTCTGGTTGTCCTTGACCGCCAGTACATAGTCGGCCCCCCGGTCACGGATGGCCTTGGCAATCTTGGGATCGGTCCCCATGGCATCGAGGGTCACCACGCATCCTTTCAAGGCCAGGGTCTCCAGCAGGGCGGGAATGGCCGTCTTCTCGTTGGATTTGTCGGCCACCGCCTCTTGACCGACCACCAACCGGTACTGAGCCGCAAAGGCACTGACCAGATGCAGGGGATCCTGCCCCTTGGACCGGCTGCGCCGACTGGTCTTGCCGTCGATGGCGATCACCTGACCTTCCAATGCCGGAACCACGCTCACCGCCCAGCGCTGGAAGGCCGATCCGAACGCTTCCGGATCGATCATCGCCAAAATCCTCCCTAGGGTGTCGTGGGACGGAATCCCATGCGGCAAGGGCACATATCGACGCAGCCAATCCAGCTTCTCTTTGCCCCAAAGTTCAATCTCCACCAACGTATCGGCACCGCAGATCACCGCGCACACCACAACCACCAGCACTTCCACCAGATCGTAAGTTACCTTCGATGATTGTCGCGGGTCCGGAATCGATACGAACACCTCGCTCAGCGCCAGGGGCTTTTCCAGCATCTGTGCCTCCCACAAAAAGCATGCTCCTCAGAGAAGAAGTCTCTAATCTCCAAGTAATCTGCTGCAAGTCATCGAATCTTAAACCATCATCTTCGTGGGGTATATTCATGCGATTGCCCTGCAACATCCCTTGACCGTCCGGGCAAAACCTCTAGAATAAGCCATTCCATCAGCTTGCCCGTTGCGGCATCCTCAAGGGGGAAATTGATTCGTGTCGATGAATGGAAGCGCTGCAGCCAGCGTCGCCAGGGACCTGAACGCGTTGGATGACGCGGCCTTTCAGGCCCATTTGCTCGAAGGGGTTTCGCGCACCTTCGCCCTGACGATCCCCCAGCTTCCCGAGCCGGTCCACCAGGTGGTCGCCAACGGCTACTTGTTGTGCCGCATCGTTGATACCATCGAGGACGAGCCCCTGCTCGACCGCGACACCAAGCGCCGCTTCTGCGAACGCTTCGTCGCCGTGGTCCAAGGGCGGGCCGATGCCGAATCCTTCGCCCAGGAGTTCGCCGCCCTGCTTTCCGAGCAGACACCGCCGGCCGAACACGCGCTGATCCGGGTCATCCCCCGCGTCATCGCCATCACCCACGGCTTCTCCCGGGACGACCGCGAGGCGCTGGCCACCTGCGTGGACATTATGGGGCACGGCATGGCCGATTTCCAGGACCGCGATTTGAGCCACGGCCTGCCGACCCTGCAGGACATGAACCACTACTGTTACTACGTGGCCGGTGTCGTGGGTGAGATGCTGACCCGGGTGTTCTGCAACTATTCCCAGTACATTGCCCAGCACCGCAACGAAATGATGCCGCTGGCGGTTTCCTTCGGCCAGGGGCTGCAAATGACCAACATTCTCAAGGACGTCTGGACCGATCTGGAACGCGGGGTCTGCTGGCTGCCCCAGGATGTCTTTCAACGCCAATGCTTTTCCCTGGACAAGCTCAGGCCCGGCCACAACGATCCGCGTTTCGTCGCCGGGCTGCGGGATCTCATCGCCATCGCCCACGGCCATCTGCGCAACGCCCTGGAATACACCCTGCTGATCCCGGAATACGAAACCGGCCTGCGGGATTTCTGCCTGTGGGCCTTGGGAATGGCGGTGCTGACCCTGCGCAAGATTGATGCGCATCCCTATTACCGCCGTGGGGACGAGGTCAAGATCTCGCGCCGCAGCGTCAAGGCCACCATCGTCGCCACCCGCATTTGCCACCGCCACGACGATTTTCTGCGCGCCCTGTTCGCCCTCGCCAGCCGCGGGCTGCCGGGGCCGGCAAAGGCCGAATGGCTCGATCTGAGTGCCATCGGCGCCCATCCAAAACCCGACCATACCAACAACAGAGGCCCAATCCATGACCCAGCTCTCCGCATTGCAACGCCAAGACGCGCTTGACACCGCCCGGGACCTGCTGGATCAGGCCATCGCCAGGGCCCGCGACGCCCTGCTTGCCGACCAGCACCCGGAAGGCTACTGGCTGTACGAGTTCGAAGCCGATTGCACCATCCCGTCCGAGTACATCCTGATGATGCACCACATGGACGAGGTGGACGAGATCCTGCAGGCCAGACTGGCCAACTACATCCGCGCCCGCCAGCAGGCCGACGGCAGCTGGCCCCTCTATACCGGCGGCCGCGGCGACATCAGCTGTTCGGTCAAGGCCTATTACGCCCTCAAGCTGGCCGGCGACTCCCCTGACGCCCCCCACATGCGCAAAGCGCGTGACTTCATCCTCTCGCAAGGCGGGGCCGCCAAGGCCAACGTCTTCACCCGCATCATGCTGGCCATGTTCCGGCAGATCCCCTGGCGGGGGGTACCCTTCATCCCGGTGGAGATCATGCTGTTCCCCAAGTGGTTCCCGTTCCACCTGGACAAGGTTTCCTACTGGTCGCGCACCGTGATGGTGCCGCTGTTCATTCTCTGCTCCCTCAAGGTCAAGGCCAGAAACCCCAGAAACGTTCACATCCGCGAGCTGTTCGTCACCCCGCCGGAGCAGGAGAAAGGTTACTTCTCCCACGTCAAGACGCCCATCGGCAAATTCGTCCTGGCGTTGGAACGCATCGGCCTGAAACTGGAACCGTTCATCCCCTTCCCGCTTCGTCAGCGGGCCCTGGAAAAGGCCCTGGCCTGGAGCCTGGAACGGGCCAACGGCGAGGACGGCCTCGGCGGCATCTTCCCGGCGATGGTCAATCTTTACGAGGCCATGGATGCCATGGGCATCCCCCCGGAGGATCCGCGCCGGCAGACCGCCAAGAAGGCGTTGCAGAAGCTGCTGATCCACCGCGATCACGAATCCTACTGTCAGCCGTGTCTGTCTCCGGTGTGGGACACCGGTCTGGCGGTTCAGGCCCTGCAGGAAGTCGCGGAGGGCGAGGACCACGAACCGACCCGTAAGGCCATCGGCAAGGCCCTGGACTGGCTGGTCGGCAAACAGCTGCGGGACGAGCCGGGCGACTGGCGCGTGCGCCGCCCGCATCTGGAAGGCGGCGGCTGGGCGTTCCAGTTCAACAACACCTACTATCCGGACGTGGACGACACCGCCGTGGTCGCCCACGCGCTGCTGAAAAGCGACCGCCCCCACCACCGGGAGGCGGCCTGGCGCGCGGCCCGCTGGATCGCCGGAATGCAGTCGAAGAACGGCGGTTACGGCGCCTTCGACCCGGACAACACCTACCACTATCTCAATCACATCCCCTTCGCCGACCACGGCGCCCTGCTCGACCCGCCGGAGGCCGACGTCAGCGCCCGCTGCGTCATGCTGCTGGCGGAGCTGGCCGACGAAGTGCCCTACTTCGCCCAGGTGCGTGACAGGTGCCTGAAATTCCTGTGGAACGAGCAGGAGGACGACGGCAGCTGGTTCGGCCGCTGGGGCACCAACTATATTTACGGGACCTGGTCGGTCCTGATGGGGATCGAGGAATTCGGCATTCCCGGGGACGATCCCCGCATCCGCAAGGCGGTCGCCTGGCTCAAGTCGGTCCAGCGTCAGGACGGCGGCTGGGGCGAAAGCAACGACAGCTACGAGGACCGCAACGATCCCGCCATCCGGGGCCGCTTCCACACCAGCATGGCCTGCCACACGGCCTGGGCCCTGTTGGCGCTGATGGCCGCCGGCGAGACGGACTCAGAAGCGGTCCGCCGCGGGGTCGAATTCCTGCTGCGCAACCAGCAGGAAAACGGCCTCTGGCGCGACGAGTACTTCAACGCCCCCGGCTTCCCGCGGGTGTTCTACCTGAAGTATTACGGTTACGACCGTTTCTTCCCGCTATGGGCCCTGGCCCGCTACCGTAACGAAACCGCGGGCAGGTGCTAGGCATCATCGTCGCCCTGCCGATCGAGGCCCGCACCCTGACACGCTCGCCCGTCCCCCTGGGACGGGCGATTGATTTGGCGGCGGGGGTACGGCTCATGGTCACCGGCATGGGCCGCGAGCAGGCCCTGGCAGGTGCCGCCCGGCTCCACCGGGCCGGCGTCACCGCCCTGCTCAACTGGGGCTGTGCGGCGGCCCTGCGGCCCGGCGTCGAAGCCGGCCGCCTGCTGCTGCCGGCGGAATGCGTCCTCCCCCACGGGGAGCGGATCGGCGCCGATCCCACCTGGCACCGGCGCCTGGCCACCGCCTTGGGCGCTCTTGCGCCCGACACCGGGCCGCTGGCGGGCACCGCAACCGTACTGGCGACCGGTGCGGCGAAACGCGCCCTGGCCGACCGTAGCGGGGCTGCTGCCGCCGACATGGAAAGCGCCTTCCTGGCCGCCTGGGCTGGCGGGCGGAATCTTCCCTTTGCCGCCGTCCGCGCCGTGGCCGACACCGCCGACACGGCGATTCCCGCCGCCGTCACCGACGCCACCGACGCCTGCGGCAGAATCGACCTCCGGCGTCTGCTAGCCGCCCTGCTGGGCCAGCCTGGCCAGGTGCCGATGCTGCTCCGTCTGGGCCGCCAGTTCGGCGCCGCCCGACGGCAGCTGCGACAGGCCGCGACCGTCCTCCACCCCCTTCATTTCTGCAGGTCATGATCCCCACCCGCCTCGACCGCGTTCTCTCTATCGCCCGCTGGTCCCAGCGCCATCCGCTGTGGACGCTGGCGCTGCTGTTTCTGGCCGCGGCCCTGAGCGGCTTATACGCCGCCACCCACCTGGAGGTGAACACCGATACCGACAAGATGCTCAATCCGAAGCTGCCCTTCATGCAGAAACGCTTCGAGCTGGAACGGCTGTTTCCCCAGGACAAGCGCGCCATCCTGCTCATGGTGGAATCCCCGGTCCCCGAGGTCAGCGAAGCCGCCGCGCGCCGGCTCAAGGCGCTGCTGTCTCCGCACAAGGACACGATCGCCTCGGTCTATCTGCCCACCGCCCACCCCTTTTTCGACCGCTACGGCCTGCTCTATCTGGATACCCCCAAGCTGGAGCGGCTGGCCAACGACCTGGCCCGGGCCCAGCCCTTCATCGCCCGGCTCTACGAGGATTTCAGTCTGGGCAGCCTGCTGCGCCTGCTGGTGAAAGCGCTGCAACACCAGACGGAGATGCCGGTGAAACTGGACCCCGTCGCCGGCCGTCTCGCCACCGCCATCGAAGCCCAGCTGGAAAACCGCCCTTACCTGCTGTCCTGGAGCGATCTGCTGTTCCAGCCCGAACGGGAGATCGGCCATACCCTGCACTTTGTGGTCGTCTCCCCCGTGCTCGACTTCGAGCGCATGCTGCCGGCGGAAAAAACGATCGCAACCATCCTCGGAGCGATCGCCCAGGTCCGCACCCTCGACGGCATTCCCGTGCGCGTCCGCATGACCGGCGAACCGGTGCTGGAATACGAAGAGATGCTGAGCATCACCCACGGCACCGAAGTGGCTGGTCTGGTTTCCCTCGTGCTGGTCTGCCTGGCGCTGCTGCTCAGTTTCCGTTCCTGGAAACTGGCCCTGGCCACCCTGATCACCCTGGTGCTCGGCCTGCTCTTCTCCATGGGTTTCGCCGCCGTCAGCGTCGGCTCCCTCAACATGATCTCCATCGCCTTCGCGGTGCTCTACATCGGCATGGGCGTCGATTACGCCACCCATCTGGCGCTGCGCTACCGCGAATACCTGCTCGAGGACCGCACTCCCGGCGAGGCCCTGTGGCACAGCGTCAAAAGCGTCTCCCCGGCGCTGCTGCTATGCGCCCTGACCACCGCCCTGGCGCTCTACGCTTTCATTCCCACCCCTTACCAGGGCATCTCGGAACTGGGCCTCATCGCCGGTTCCAGCATGTTCATCGTCGTCTTCGTCACCCTGACGGCGATGCCGGCGCTGCTCAGTCTCATGCACCTGGAAGCAGTAAGCCACTGGCGCCGGCGCCGGACCCTGTTCCTGTCCCCGCAGCTGGCCCAGTTTCCCTATCGCCACTCCTCAGGAATCAAGCGTCTGACCTTTTTCCTGGCGCTCGCCGCTTTGGGAGCGCTGTGCGCCATCCGCGTGGACTTCAATCCCATCAACCTGCGCGACCCCAACAGCGAATCGGTCAAGACCTTCAAGGAACTGCTGCAGCGCAAGGAAGCCTCTCCCATGTTCCTGACCGCCCTGGCGGAAAACCCGGCCGAAACCCGGCTCCTGGAACAGCGTTTCGAGCAATTTCCGGTGGTGGAAGCGGCCGTGTCGATCTTCGACCTGATCCCCCAGGATCAGGAGGACAAGCTGGCCGTCATCGACGAAATAGCGTTGATCCTGGGGCCGCAACTGGAGCAGCCTCTCGACGCCCGCGGCGGCCAAACCCGCCTGGAAGATCTGGAGAACTTCCAGGCCGAACTGGCCCGCCCCGCCGCCACCAAGGCCCTGGCTCCTGAAACCCGCGCCCGGCTGGAGACCGCCCTGGACCGTTTCCTGAGTGTGTGCCGCCGGCTCGATGCGGCGGACTGCCGCCGGCAGATCGAGCAGCTCCAGTTCCGCGTCCTGGCCACATTCCCGCGGGTGATGGAGAAACTGCGTCTGGGACTGACCGCCGCACCCCTGGAAAGCGACGATCTGCCGGAGGACATCCGCAGCCGCTGGATCAGCCCTTCCGGCATCTACCGTATCGACGTCCTTCCCGCCAAGGACATGAACGTGCTCGACAACATGCGGGAATTCGTCCATGAAGTCCGCAACGCCTATCCGGACATCACCGGCCTGCCGGTGATCTACATCGAATCAATGGCGGTGATCATCGCTTCCTTCAAACAGGCGTTCGCCAGCGCCGTGGTCCTCATCAGCGGACTGCTGCTGCTGCTCTTGCGCAACGGCCGCGACACCTTCCTGGTACTGCTGCCGTTAGGGCTGGGTGCGCTGCTCACCGGTGCCGCCATGGCGGTTCTGGATCTGCCCTTCAATTACGCCAACGTCATCGTCCTGCCCCTGCTGTTCGGCCTCGGGGTGGACAACGGCATCCACATGATCCACCGCATGCACCAGCTGCCGACGGGCGATTCGATCTTGACCACCAGCACCGCCCGCGGCATATTCTTCAGCGCGCTGACGACCCTGTTCAGCTTCGCCAGCCTGGGCTTCGTCTCCCATGCGGGGATCGCCAGCATCGGGCAGCTTCTGACCGTTGGTCTGATTCTCAATCTGCTGTGTACCTTCTTCGTTCTTCCGGCCTTTGCGGCCACTACCGCGGAAACACGCCCATGACACTGAAACTCGCCGATCTGATCGCAACCCGACGCCGGGAAAATTTCACCCTTCACGAACAGTATCTCAACCCCCAGATGGTGCGGGTTCTGCGCACCATCGGCTACGACCGGGTCTACACCCGGGCCGAGGGCCCCTACCTGTTCGACGACCAGGGCAACCGCTACCTCGATCTCCTCAGCGGTTTCGGGGTTTTCGCCCTCGGACGCAACCACCCCACGGTCAAGGCGATCCTCAAGGAAGTGCTGGATCTGGACCTGCCGGATCTGGTGCAGATGGACGTCTCCCTGCTGGCCGGGGTGCTGGCGGAGAAACTGGTCGAGCGCACCCCCGAGCCCCTGACCCGCCTGTTCTTCTGCAACTCAGGTGCCGAGGCGGTGGAGGCAGCGATCAAGTTCGCCCGCTACACCACCGGCCGCAGCCGCATCCTCTACTGCGAACACGCCTTCCACGGCCTGACCATGGGGGCCCTGTCCCTCAACGGCGAGGAAATCTTCCGCCAGGGATTCGGCCCCCTGCTGCCGGACTGCGACCCGATCCCCTTCAACGATCTGGAGGCCCTGGAGCGGGCCCTCAAAGCGAAGGAAACCGCCGCCTTCATCGTCGAGCCCATCCAGGGCAAGGGGGTCAACCTGCCCGACGACGATTATCTGGCCGAGGCCGCGCGCCTGTGCCACCGCCACGGCGCCCTGTTCGTGGCCGACGAGATCCAGACCGGCCTGGGCCGCACCGGCAGACTGTGGGCCATCGACCACTGGAACGTGGAACCGGACATGCTGCTGATGGCCAAGGCCCTGTCCGGCGGTTTCGTGCCGGTGGGGGCGGTGGCGATGACCCGCCGGATCATGGACAAGGTCTTCAACCGCATGGACCGGGCGGTGGTGCACGGTTCCACCTTCTCCAAGAACAACATGGCCATGGCCGCAGGTCTGGCGACCCTGGAGGTGCTGGAAAGCGAGCATCTGATGGAGAACGCCGCCCGCCAGGGGGAGGCGCTGCTGGCGGAACTGGGCGCGCTGGTGGACCGTTACGAATTCTTCCACCAGGTCCGCGGCAAGGGGCTGATGCTGGCGCTGGAATTCGGCAAACCCGAAAGCTTCAAGCTCAAGACCGCCTGGAACCTGCTGGAAACCGCCAACAAGGGCCTGTTCAGCCAGATGGTGACCATTCCCCTGTTCAAGAAGCACCGCATCCTGAGTCAGGTGGCCGGCCACGGCATGAACGTGGTCAAGTTCCTGCCGCCGCTGGTCATCGGCGACGACGACCGGCGCTGGATCGTCACGGCCATGGACGACGTCCTCGCCGACTGCCATCAGGTTCCCGGCGCCATCTGGGATCTGGGCAGGACCCTGGCCGGTCACGCCCTCAAGGCCCGAAAATCCGCCTGACTTCCCGCATCGCAACCGACGAGGTGATCCTCATGCGCGCGCTTTTCCTTGCTTTCCTCATGGCTTTCGCGGCCCTGCCCGCCACCGCCTGGGCCCACGCGGTCGTGGTCCGCTCCTCTCTGGACCGGCAGGCGCCGGTACCGGGCCGGGCCACCGAAGTCCATCTGTTCTTCAATTCCGACGTGGAGCCGCTGTTGTCCATCGTCTATCTGGTCAGCTCCGGTGACCGCAAACAATCCCTGGAACTGCGCCACGGCCCCAAACCCGGGGAGCTGATCATCGCCCTGCCGCCGCTGACGCCGGGGGAATACGCCCTGCAGTACAAGGTCTTCGCCGCCGACGGCCACATCACCGAAGACGTCCTCAAGTTCAACGTCCCTGGGGAATAGAGCCATGCCGGAAACCATTCAACCTGCCATCGCCGTCGGCGGCCTGGAGGGGCTGGCCAACTTCCTCGACGATCTAATGGGGGGATTCACCCTCATCAGCTTCGCCCTGTCCCTGGGTGCCCTGCTGTGGAGCCGCTGGATCCTGGAACCGGTGGTGCCGGAAAGCGCGGTCAAGGACCGGCTGACCCGCTACAGCCTGCAATGGCTCTACATCGGCGCCTTCGCCCTGGCGGCCAGCCATGCGGTGGCCCTGATCGCCAAGGGCTGGGTGCTGAAGGAAACCCTAGGCGTGCTGCCCTGGGGGGCCTATCTGGGAACGGTCCAGTTCAAGGCCGGCTTCATTCGCATGGTGCTGGCCTTTGCCCTGGGGTTCGCCGGCCGCAGCCTGATTTCCCACCCCCATGATCCGCTGCGCTGGCACCTGACCTGGGGGCTGATGGCGGCGATCACCGTCTGCGGCGCCTGGCTGACCCACGGCGTCGGCCGCTTCGAGGCCCGCGCCCTGCTGATGATCATGACCGTGATCCACCAGGTGGCCGGCGCCCTGTGGTTCGGGGGCGTGATTCAGCTCGTTGTCTTCTGGCGCGTGCTGCAGAAGGCGCCGGATCTGAAACCCTACTGGCCACGGGTGCTCCGCCGCTTCTCCAGCTGGGGGGCGCTGGCGGTGTTCAGTCTGCTGGTGACCGGCATTCCCCTGGCGTGGCACTACATTGACAGCCTCACCGCCCTGATCGGCACCGGCTACGGCAGCCTGCTGCTGACCAAGATCGCCCTGATGCTGGGGGCGCTGGGACTGGCCTGGCTCAATTACCGGGCCGGAAAACGCTGGGAACAGCAGGGCGACGATCCGGCCCTGTACCGCACCATCCCCCACTTGATCGAGGCGGAATCCTTCCTGCTGGTGAGCGCCCTGTTCGTGGCCGCCACCCTGTCGAGCCAGCCGCCGGCCACCGACATCCCCCAGCTGACCGCCTCGGCGGAAGAAGTCTGGCACATGTTCAGTCCCAAGTGGCCGACCCTGACCTCCCCCAGCCACGAGGCGCTGCTGGTCGGCGAAGCGCAGCGCGCCACCATCGTCGGCAAGGAAGCCCCCGTCGCCGCGACCGAATGGTCCAACTTCAATCACAACGTCTCCGGCCTGTTTCTGACCGTCATGGCCCTGACCGCCCTGGCCGGTTACGGCTTCCGCTGGCGCTGGGCCCGCTACTGGCCTGTAGGCTTCATCGCCCTGGGCATCTTCCTGTTCTTCCGCTCCGACGCCCAGGCCTGGCCCCTGGGACCGCTGGGATTCTGGGAAAGCACCTTCGGCGACGGGGAAATCCTGCAGCACCGGCTCGCCACCCTCCTGGTTCTGGTGCTCGGCGGCCTGGAGACCCGCGCCCGCACCAGCCTGAAGGCCGCGCACTTGCGCTACCTGTTCCCGATCCTGTGTGCGGTGGGCGGCATCCTGCTGCTGACCCACGCCCACGGCGGCTTCGAGCTCAAGACCGAATATCTGATCCAGTCCACCCATACGGTCATGGGCCTGCTGGCGATCTTCATGGCCGCCGGCCGCTGGCTGGAACTGAAGCTGGAACCGCCAGCTGCCACCTGGGCCGGGATCGCGTCGATGACTTCGATGCTGCTGATCGGCCTGATCCTGATGTTCTACGATGAGCCCCTCTACTGAGGGGCGCCGTTTCAACCCTGGGCCTTTTTCTCCTTGGCGTAATCGGCGATCTTTTCGTCGAGTTTGGCCAGCAGCGCCTCGAAGCCTTCCTCCTGAAGAATCTTGGCGAACTGGCTGCGTTTGAGGGCCAGGTCGCTGACGCCGTCGTAGCGGACATCGATGATTTTCCAGCCGTCCTTGGTCCGCCGCAGCACGTAGGTGAATTCGACGTCGTCGCCATCGGGCACCTCCAGCACCGCCTTGACCAGGCGGAAGCGCTCGCGGAACGGCTTTTCCTCCACGATCCGGAAAGTCTCGCCGTTGTATTCGTCGAACTGGGCGGCATAGGCGGCGATTCCGTATCGGCTCATGCGATCGATCATCTGCTGCCGCTGGGTCTCGCTCAGTTGCTTCCAATGGCTTCCAAGCACGTAACGGGAAATGGTGCGGAAATCGTAGATCTCCCGCAATACCGGCGCCAACAGATGGTAACGGCCTTGGTAACCCAGCGCCTTGCCGCGGCGCATGGCTTCGAGCAGAACCTGGTTCAGACGCTTGATGACCGGCGTCGCCTCGGCCTGAGTTACGGTTTCGGCCGTTGCCGGCACTGGAGCCGGTGCCTGGGCCTCGCTCCAGGCCGACAAGCCCCACAGCGCCAGCCCGGCTGCCACGAACCCTCGCTTGACCATCGAAACCATTGAAATTTCCTCCCTATGCAGATAATGGATGGCTGTATTCTACCGCCTTCCTGCAGAAATCGTGCTTCCGGAAACCTCTGATCATGACCATCCCCACCCACATCGCCGGCTTCGACGACATGCCCTTCCCGCCCGGACACCGCGGCGATGTCGGCGTCATCGGCACGGTTTTCACCGCCGCCCGCCTCGACGGCGTTTTGCTGACCAAGATCCGCCGTGACGGGGCCAACAGCACCCGGCGGATCGCGGCGGCGATCCGGGACTCGCGTTTCCACGGCCATCTGCAGCTGGTCATGCTGCAGGGAATCGCCCTGGCCGGCTTCAACGTCGTCGATATCTGGGAACTCCACCGCGAGACCGGTCTTCCGGTACTGGTCGTGTGCCGCAAACGCCCTGACTACGCCGCGATCCGCCGGGCGCTGTTGACGCGCGTCCCCGGAGGAAAACGCAAGTGGCGCCTGATTCAGCGGGCCGGTGACATGGAAGCGCTGGAAGGGATCTACGTGCAACGGGCCGGTCTGGCGCAGGAAACCGCAGCCGCCGTCATCCGCGCGACCGCGATCCATAGCCGGATTCCCGAGCCCCTGCGGACCAGCCACATCATCGCCACGGGCCTGAGCCCGTGGGGCGGACGCCAACGGGTTTAGCCCGGATACGGGTAAGGCGGCGGAAGGCCGGCACGAAGGTTGTTTCCTATCTTGAAACCAAAAGTTGTAAAAATAAACCTATAGTGGATATTGTAAACAAAAAACCAGGCCATATAATTAGACCCAGTTCGATTCATTGATGAGGGAATGCAGCCATGACCCCCTTGGAACTCGTACTGATCGCCGCCATGATCGCGACGGTCATATTCACGGTCCGTTTTTGTCTCAGCCATTACCGAAAGCAGCGCTGATTGCTTCCTCCTCCTCTAGTAGCGTTAAACCTCCTTCTTGCACTTGACGCTTTTTCGACCCGCCCCCGGCGGGTCTTTTTTTGCCATCGCGATCTTGGGCCGGGTCAATGGGTTCGCACTTCCCCGGCGACCGGCTCGATACCCAGACGCCGCAGCCGCTGAAAAAACGAAGCCCCGCCGAAGCGGGGCCGAATGGATGCGCTCTCCTGCAAGGATCAGAATTCCTCCATGTCCGGCGCTGCGGCCGGCGCCTTTTCCTCCTTGGGGATCTCCGCCACCATCGCTTCGGTGGTCAGCAGCAGACCGGACACGGAAGCGGCGTTCTGCAGCGCGGTCCGGGTCACCTTGGCCGGATCGAGAATGCCCATCTCGATCATGTCGCCGTATTCGCCGGTGGCGGCGTTGTAACCAAAGTTGCCGCTGCCTTCGGCGACCTTGTTGTAGACCACCGAGCCTTCCTCGCCGGCGTTCTCGACAATCTGACGCAGCGGGGCTTCCATCGCCTTGAGGGCGATCTGGATGCCCACATCCTGATCGTGATTGGCGCCCTTGAGATCCTTGATCTTCTGCTGGATCCGCACCAGGGCCACGCCACCGCCGGGCACGATGCCTTCTTCCACCGCAGCGCGGGTGGCGTGCAGGGCGTCTTCCACGCGTGCCTTCTTTTCCTTCATCTCCACTTCGGTGGCCGCCCCGACCTTGATCACCGCCACCCCGCCGGCCAGCTTGGCCAGGCGTTCCTGCAGCTTCTCACGGTCGTAGTCGGAGGTGGCCTCGTCGATCTGGGCGCGGATCTGCTTGATCCGGGCTTCGATCTGCTCCTTGCTGCCGGCGCCGTCGATGATGGTGGTGTCTTCCTTGGTGACCACGACCTTCTTGGCGGTACCCATCTGATCCAGGGTGGCCTTGTCCAGGCTCATGCCCAGTTCCTCGGAAATCACGGTGCCGCCGGTGAGGATGGCGATGTCTTCCAGCATGGCCTTGCGGCGGTCGCCGAATCCCGGCGCCTTGACCGCACAGGCCTTGAGGATGCCGCGCATGTTGTTGACCACCAGGGTCGCCAGGGCCTCGCCTTCCACGTCCTCGGCGATGATCAGCAGCGGACGGCCGGCCTTGGCCACCGCTTCAAGCACCGGCAGCAGGTCGCGGATGCTGGAGATCTTCTTGTCATGGATCAGGATGAAAGGATTCTCCAGCTCCACGCTCATGGTTTCCTGGTTGGTGATGAAGTACGGCGACAGATAGCCGCGGTCGAACTGCATCCCTTCCACCACGTCGAGCTCGTTCTCCAGGCCTGAGCCTTCCTCGACGGTGATCACCCCTTCCTTGCCGACCTTTTCCATCGCCTCGGCGATCAGCCTGCCGATCGCCTCGTCGTTGTTGGCGGAGATGGCGCCCACTTGGGAGATGGCCTTGGTGTCGGTGCAGGGGACGGAAAGCTTCTGCAGCTCCTCGACAGCGGCGTGCACAGCCTTGTCGATGCCGCGCTTCAGGTCCATCGGGTTCATGCCGGCGGCCACGCCCTTCAGGCCTTCGTTGAGGATGGCCTGGGCCAGCACCGTGGCGGTGGTGGTCCCGTCACCGGCCACGTCGGAGGTCTGGGAGGCAACTTCCTTGACCATCTGCGCCCCCATGTTCTCGAACTTGTCCTTCAGCTCGAGCTCCTTGGCTACGGAGACGCCATCCTTGGTGACGGTCGGGGCGCCGAAGCTCTTTTCCAGCACCACGTTGCGGCCTTTGGGGCCCAGGGTCTGCTTGACGGCTTCGGCCAGCACGTTGACACCGGCCAGCATGCGGTGACGGGCATCTTCAGAGAACAGAATCTGTTTCGCTGCCATGGATCTGTAACCTCCTCGACAATCGGTTTATCCCAGCAAGCACAAATCTGTTAGCACTCTCTGTGGTCGGCTGCCAAAAATATAGCGTCTGGCGCGCAAATTTCAAGCCCCATGCCCCGGCTTCAGTACAATGATGGCCTGCACAAAAACACCAACGAGGAGTGACATCCGATGTTCCAAGTGATCAAACAATTGTTCAAATACTTCCTGCTCGGGGTGCTGGCCGTCATCCCGGTCCTGATCACCATCCAGATCGTGCTGTTCACCAAGGAGCTGCTCACCGATCTGATCGTGAGCCTGTACGGCTATTCGGCCAGCTATTCCTTCACCACCAGCCTGCTGGTGCTCAGCATCGCCCTGCTGACCTACATCGGCTACTCCATCACCCGCTACCGCCGTTCCATCATCATTTCCGCCATCGACGCCGTCATCGAGAAGATCCCGCTGCTCAACACCGTCTATCGGGTCAGCAAAAAGGTGATCGCCATGTTCACCACTGCGGAGGAAGCGGCCAAACGCGAGGTGGTGTACGTGGAATACCCCAAGGAGGAAGTCTGGGTGCCGGCTTACGTGACCAACAAAATCGACGACACCTACATCCTGTTCGTCCCCACCTCCCCCAATCCGACTTCCGGGTTCACCGTCATCGTCCACGAATCCAAGGTGGTCCATTCGGATCTGAGCATCGAGGAGGCGGCCAGCTTCATCATCAGCATCGGCGCCGACTATCCCAGGCCGGAGGAGGTCAAACGCCTCAAACTGCACAGCTGACCGGCACGAGAAACCCCGCAGCAAGCGGGGTTTCTCGGCATCCGCTACGGGTCGGCGTCAGAGCTTGAGGTAACGCAGCCGGTTGGCGTTGGTCACCACCGTCACCGACGACATCGCCATCGCCGCCCCGGCGATCATCGGATTGAGCAGAACGCCGAAGAAGGGATACAGCACCCCGGCGGCGATGGGAATGGCCATGATGTTGTAGATGAAGGCCCCAAGCAGGTTCTGCTTGATGTTGCGGATGGTGGCCCGCGACAGCTTGACAGTTTCCGGCACCTTCAGCAGCGATCCCTGCATGATGACCACATCGCCGCTTTCAATGGCGATGTCGGTGCCGGTGCCGATGGCGAAGCCGACGTTGGCCTGGGCCAGGGCCGGGGCGTCGTTGACGCCGTCCCCCACCATGCCGACGATCTCGCCGCGGCGCTGCAGCTCGCGCACCACCTGCGCCTTGTCCTCCGGCAGCACTTCGGCCCGCACCTCGTCGATCCCGGCTTCGCGGGCGATGGCGCGGGCGGTCTTTTCGTTGTCGCCGGTCACCATCCAGACCTTGATCCCCAGGGCCTTGAGCCGGCGGATCGCATCCTTGGAATCCGGCTTGATGGTGTCGGCCACGGCGATGATCCCGACCACTTCCTTGTCCACCACCAGAATCATCGGCGTCTGGCCGGCTTCGGCGAATTCGTCCAGGCGGACGACAATGGCGCGGCAGTCGATACCTTCCGCTTCCATCAGGGCCAGGTTGCCGAACAGGATCGTCTTGCCGTCACGTTTGGCCCGCACCCCCTTGCCGGTCACCGCCTCGAAGTCGGTCACAGATGCCGGTTCCAGCCCCCGCGCCTCGGCCTCGGCGACGATGGCGCCGGCCAGGGGATGCTCGGAGCCGGCCTCGATGCTGGCGGCCCACGCAAGTACCTCATCCTCCTGCCAGCGCTGCAGCGGCACCACGGCCACCACCTTGGGCTTGCCTTCGGTCACGGTGCCGGTCTTGTCGAGCACGATCGTGGTGAGACGACCGGCGGTCTGCAGGGCGTCGCCGTTGCGGATCAGAATGCCGCTCTGGGCCGCCCGGCCCACCGCCACCATGATGGAAATCGGCGTCGCCAGCCCCAGGGCACAGGGACAGGCGATGACCAGCACCGTCATGGAGGTGACGAAAGCGTAGCCGAGGGACGGCTCGGGACCGAAGGTCCACCAGGTCAGGAAGGTCAGCGCGGCGATGGTCACCACCACCGGCACGAACACCGCGGCGATCTGGTCCACCAGGCGACCGATCTCCGGCTTGCTGCTCTGGGCGCGGCGCACTGATTCGATGATGTGGGCCAGCACCGTATCCTTGCCGATGCGGGTCGCCTCCATCAGGAAGGTGCCGCGCAGGTTCACGGTGCCGCCGATGACCTCGTCGCCGACGCTCTTCTCCACCGGGATCGATTCCCCGGTGAGCATGGATTCGTCGACGCTGGAATGGCCTTCGATGATGATCCCGTCCACCGGGATCTTCTCGCCCGGCCGCACGCGGATGATCTCGCCCACCCCCACCTGCTCGATGGGGACGTCGAATTCCTTGCCGTTGCGCACCACCCGCGCGGTCTTGGGCTGAAGGCCGATGAGTTTGCGGATCGCCGCCGAGGCCCGGCCGCGGGCGCGGGTTTCCAGGGCGCCCCCCAGGGTGACGAAGGCGATGATGATGACCGCAGCCTCGAAATAGGGGTGGGTCGCCTCCGGCGGCAGCACGTCGGCGAAATCGATGACGAGGGTGGAATACAGCCAGGCCGATCCGGTTCCCATGGCGATCAGGGTGTCCATGTTGGCCGCCCCGCCGCGCAGCGCCTTGACCGCCCCGCTGAAGAAATGACCGCCGGCGTAGTACATCACCAGGAAGGTGACCAGGGAGACGATGGACCAGAAGTCGCTGCCCCGGGGCGTGCCGATGGGCGGCCACAGATCGAGCCAGCCGCCGACCATCAGGGGAATGCCCCAGCTCGCGGCGATGGCGGATTTGCGCAACAAGGACTGATAGCGGGCCTCCTCCATGCGCTCCTGGGCCTCGAGATCCTCGAAGCTCTCCATGACCGCGGCGTCGTAGCCCACTTCCTGAAGGGCGGCGCGCAGGGCTTCGGGATCGACCTCACCGATCACTTCCGCCGAATGGTCGGCGAAGTTGACTCTCACGTCCTTCACGCCGGGCACGCTGCGGATCGCGTTCTCCACGGTCTTGACGCACCCGGCGCAGCGCATGCCGATGATGGAAAGGCGAAGGCTGGGCGCCTCCTGTGGATGGCCTGCCTGATCGACTGCTACCGCCATGATCCTACCCTCTCGAATACGGTGGAAATCTTGCAATTCTCGCCCAAAGCCGGGGGCAAAGCAAACCTCAGCGCGGCGTCAGACAGGTGGCACAGCGCCGCAGCGAGGCGGCCGAACTGCGCACCCGGCCGCGGCGGATCCACGGCCGGCGGACCGCCCGAGCGACCTGACCGCTGTCACCGTCCACCACGATGAATTCGCCGTGGAGCATCCCCATCCAGCAGCTCCAGGGAATGGTTCCCACCTTGTCGGGGATGAACTCGACCACCTGGGTGCCCGGCTTGAGCTCCACCTCCAGCCCCAGCTGGGGCACCAGGATCACCCGGTTGCAGCCGGTCAGCTCCCGCCCCTCGATGATCCATTTCACCGGCACCCCGCGTTTGAGCACGAAGCGGTTGGGACGGTAGCCGCTGGCTTCCACCGTCATGCGGATGACCTGTTCCTGCTGTCGCGCCTGACTGGCGACGGTTTCGGTCGCGGTCAGGCGATGGCGCTGGATGAGGGTATGGAAATCGTAACCGGAACCGGTCATCGCCAGGCCGCGGTTGAGCATCACCAGTCCCAGGGTGATCACCAGAACGCCGGAGGCATTGAGAATCTTGTTGGTCATCCGATGGGACACCAGGCTGGCGAGGAAACCGAAACCGAACATCAACGGCAGGGTGCCGAGGCCGAAAATGAACAACAGCTTCGCGCCCTCCAGCGCATCCCCGCTGCCGGCCGCCATCATGTACATGGCCTGCAGCGGCCCGCAGGCGATCATCAAACCGTTGAGCAGACCGATGAGGAAGGGCTGATGGGTCCTGTGGCTCTCCTCGCGCACGAAACGGGCCAGGAAGCGCGGCATGGTGAAACCGATGCGCACCGCCGAGAACACGTGCAGCATGTTGAAGCCGTAGAGGATCAGAAAGATCCCGGCGAGGATGGCGGCGATGCCGCGGATCGTGGGGGTGAAGCTGACGACGGCCCCCAGCAGGCCGAAGGCCGCTCCCAGCACCGTGTAGGAAATCAGCTTGCCGGCGGCGTACTGCAGATGCAGCCAGTAGGTCCGCACCCCTTCCTGGGCGCCGCGGGCGGTGTAACTGAGAACGAAACCACCGCACATGCCGACGCAGTGGAAACCGGTCAGAAGACCGATGACCAGCACCGCCCAGTAGCTGAGCTGGACGTCCAGGTCCGGGAGCTGGAAGCGGTCGATGAAGCGGGAACCGCCATAGAGGATCAACAGAATCCCGCCGACCCCCAGAAGGATGCCCAGCAGGCGGTTGAACAGCTCCTTGCGCTGGGTCGCGCGGTCGATCAGGCGGCAATGGTAACCCTTGCCCTCGACCACGTCGAAAATCTGCGCCAGCGAGATCCTGCCCGGATCGAAGACGACCTGCACCACCTGGGAGGCATAATTGGAACGCACCTTATCGACGCCGGGCAACTTGCTCAGCGCCAGCTCGATCACCTTCTCGCAGCTGGTGCAATGCATTCCCTCGGCGCGGAACGTCACTTGACGCTTGGCCATACTGTAAAGCCGGGATTCGTTATCGTTATGGGTTAGACGGACCGCGCGGCGTCAAAGTGCCGCGGGTGGAAATCATTATAAAAGTTACGAGAAAACGCCCGCTGCGGCATATTGTCGCAGCGGGAGCCCCAGCGTCCGGAAACCGGATCAGCTTTTGAAGAAGGCCAGCAGACTGTCGAAGAACGCCTTGATCTTCTCCAGCAGGGAAGGTTCGCCGAAACCTTCCACCTTGAAACCCTGATCGGCGATCACCTGTTTCAGGGTGTCGAGATCGACCTTTTCCGCCTCGTATTCGATCTCCACGGTCTTGGCCTGATGGTCGGCCTTGACGGCGATCACGCCTTCCTTTTCCATCAAGGCGTCGTGAATCAGATTTTCGCAGGCATCGCATTTCATGCCGCTGACCGGCAGCGTCACTTTGGCCATTCACGCCTCCTCTGGTTATTCGTTATGAATTCAAGTTAAACCACGTTTGCCCCACCGCCGTCAACCGCCTCCTGCCGCGCCAGCCAGGCGGTCAACACCTCGATACCGGCATCCGCCCGGCTCCCCGCCGCGCTCAAATGGCGGCGCCAGCGGCGCGCCCCCGGCTGACCGTGATAAAGGCCGAGCAGATGCCGCGTCATGGCGTGCAGCCGCACCCCGGCCGCCAGCTGCTTGCGCACATAGGGCAGATAGGCCCGCAGCACGTCCTCGCGGCTGGGAGGCGGGCGGCGGCCGCCAAAAAAGCGCCGGTCGGCCTCGGCCAGCAGATAGGGATTGTGATAGGCGGCGCGGCCGATCATCACCCCGTCCACCCGGTCCAGGTGAGCGGCGGCCTGATCCAGGGAGTCGACACCGCCGTTGAGCACGATGGTCAGGCCGGGGAAATCCCGCTTCAGGCGGTGGACGAATTCGTACCGCAGCGGCGGCACGGTACGGTTCTCCTTCGGCGACAGCCCCTTGAGCCAAGCCTTGCGGGCGTGGACGATGAACGTGTCACAGCCGCCCTGCGCCACGGTGGCGACGAAAGCGGCCAGATCGTCGTAGCGGTCACGTTCGTCCACACCGATACGGCACTTGACCGTCACCGGCAGGCGGGTGACGGCCCGCATCGCCGCCACCAGCTCGGCGACCCGCTCGGGCTCCCGCATCAGACAGGCGCCGAAACGGCCTTCCTGCACCCGATCGCTGGGGCAGCCGACGTTGAGATTGTAGGCAGTAAAACCCCAAGCGTCGGCGATGCGCACGGCCCGGGCCAGCTGCCTGGGATCGCTTCCCGCCAGCTGCAGCACCAAAGGCCGCTCGCGGGCGTCGAAGGCCAGGATCTGCGCTACATCGCCGTGGAGCAGTGCTCCACAGGTGACCATTTCGGTGTAAAGTAACGTATGCTTGGTGAGCAACCGCAGAAAATACCGAAAATGGCGGTCGGTCCACTCGAGCATCGGCGCGACCGAAAGGACGGCGTGCCGGCGTGCCGTTTCCGAACACAAATCCATTGCTCCATCCATCTGCTCGCAAACCCCATCCATGAATCGACTTTCCTGTGACATCGAACGGCTACTGGAAGAGCTGGAGATTCTAAGCGATTTCGACGTAGAATCCCTGGTCATCGAACACCTGCAGAAACACCTCAACACCCTCGATGCCCTGCAACGCACCTATCAGCAGCACTATCTGGACATCATCCGCCTGCTGCTGCAGCAGTTGACCGAGCTGCTGCCGGAATCCGGATCACCGCTGCACCAGCGGTTGCCCTTCTTCGACCGCCTGCTGACCCGCCCTTCCCTGGAAGACCTGAGGACCCTGAAGCAGGGCGTGAAGGAACTGCAGCGGACCATCAACGTCAGGGCAACGGCGCAACCGGCCACGGCAGCACGACCGGCCCCGCAGGCGTTGGTGATCGGCGACATCGACGACCGCCTTGAGCACCTGGAACGCAACAACGCCCGCTTCACCCTGCCGCTGCAACAACTGCTGCAGCAGCTGGAGGAACTGGAAGGCGGCCGGCCGACGGGGGAAATCCGCGCCGCCCTGGAACAGCATATCCAGCTGCTGCTCGAAGGCCAGCAACAGCTGGACCGACAACTGGCGGAACTGCGCCAGCAGCTGGCCCAGGCGCGCATCGAAAATCACCAGTTGGACGAGGAGCTGCAGCGGGCCCGGTCCCTGAGCCTGACCGACGAGCTGACCGGCCTGCCCAACCGCCGCGCCTTCCTGCAGCGCCTCGAAGGAGAACTGGCCCGGATTCAGCGCCACCCGGTCCCCCTGACTTTGGCGATTGTCGATCTCGATCATTTCAAGCAGATCAACGACCGTTACGGCCACGCCATCGGCGACGAAGTCCTGTGCACCTACGCCGAGCACGTCTTCTCCGGCTTCCGCCGCCAGGATTACGTTGCCCGCTACGGCGGCGAGGAGTTCATCGTCCTGCTGCCGCACACCGATACCGAAGGAGCTGTCAGGGCCCTGGAGAAGATCCGTGAGGCCGTCAAACGCCACAGTCTGACGGCGGAGGGAAAGACCTTCCCCCTCCCCAGCTTTTCCGCCGGGGTGGTCAGCTACCGCGAGGGCGAGGTACCGGAGGATTTCATCGAACGCGCCGATCGCGCCCTGTATCAGGCCAAGGAATCGGGGCGCGATCGGGTCGAAGTGGGGGAGTAGCGCTCAATCCCGGTGCTCGAGACGGAAACGCACCTGGGTCAGCTCCGCGTCGAGCTGTCGCAGCCGATGGTGCCAGCGCAACCAGTAGCCCACCCCCGCGACCACGATCAAGGCGAAGGATCCCAGGGTCAGATACAGTAGGCTTTCCAGGCGGCTCAATTCGGCCAGCAGCCGGCCGTCGGCCCCAGGTGCGGTCGTCTGCGGCAGACGGCCGGCATCGGCCTGACGGCTCAGGGTGCGGATGTCCTCCCGGATCGACTGCAGCAATTCCAGATCCTGCAAGCCGGCCTGCCCCAGGCGGATGCGCTCCTCCAGCGCTTCCAGCTTAATGGTCAGGCTCTGGGTCAATGCAGAACCCAGCTGCTGCTGCAGACGGGCCAGCTCCCGGTTCATTTCCACCACCTGGCTGGCCTGCGGCAGAGCGGCCGAATCCATCTTCGCCGCGGTTTCACCCTGGACGGGGCTGGGTAGCTTCAGCCACTGGGGCTGTTTGAAATACAACAACGCCGCCAGCCAGACCAGCATCAGCGCCAGCAATCCCCCCACCAGGCGGCGGGCGAAGCGGTGCTGTTCCTGCATGGCAAGCTGGGCCTGCCGCAGGGCTTCATTGTCGGCCGCCGGCGAATCGTCGGCCTGAATCATCGGTTTCATCGGTTTGCGCTCCATAGGCCATCCCCCAAGCACCCCAACGGGAATGGCTCAATATGGCAAATCAGTTCGTCCCGGTCAACATTTCCGCCCGGGCCGCCCGCATCCGCCGCTTCATCTCCCGCACCGCCTCGACCCAGCCGGTCAGCACCGCGCGGGCGACGATGGCGTGGCCGATGTTCAGCTCGACGATCTCGGGAATCCGGGCGATGGCCTCGACATTATGATAGTTGAGACCGTGGCCGGCATTGACTTGCAAATTCAGACTGTCCCCCAGGCGCGCGGCCTGTTCGATCCGCTGCAGCTCCCGCGCTTTGGCCCCGCCCTTGAGATCGGCGTAATGCCCGGTATGCAGTTCGACCACCGGCGCGCCGGCCCGGTGGGCTGCCTCGATCTGGGCCTCGTCCGGGTCGATGAACAGGGACACCTCGATGCCGGCCTCGCCGAGGCGCTGGCAGGCGGCCCGGACCCGCTCGAACTGGCTGGCCACGTCGAGCCCGCCCTCGGTGGTAAGTTCCTCGCGCTTTTCCGGCACCAGGCAGCAGGCATCGGGACGGACCCGGCAGGCGATGGCGATCATTTCGTCGGTCACCGCCATTTCCAGGTTCAGGCGGGTGTGGATCAGTTCCCGCAGCAGGCGGATGTCACGATCCTGGATGTGGCGGCGGTCTTCGCGCAGGTGGGCGGTGATGCCGTCGGCCCCGGCCTTTTCCGCCAGCAATGCCGCCTCCACCGGCTCCGGATACGCGGTGCCGCGGACCTGGCGCAGGGTGGCGATGTGGTCGATGTTGACGCCGAGCAGGATCGGTCTAAGGTTCATGCTTTTTCACCATGGTTTGGAACAGTCGGCGGCTTTGCAGCGGCCTGCCCTGCAGGCGGTGGTCGAGCAGCAGGCGCAACAGCCGTTTCGCCTGGCGCCGGACTTCCCCGTCATCCAGCGCGTCCCGCGCCAGGGCCAGCAGGGTCCGGCCCTGCAGCCAGCCCGCCGGATCGGCCACCGGCCCCTGATCGGGCAGATAGCGGTAACGGGCGGCGGCCACCACCGGGCGGGCATATTCTACCTCATGGTCGAGCAGCGGCGCGTAGCCGATTTCCCCCAGCAACCGCAGCTCGAAACGGCGCAGCGGCCGCTCCACCTCTCCGCCGGCCAAAGCCTTCAGAGTCTCAAGATAAACGTCGAACAGCGCCGGATGGGGATCGTCACGCGCCAGCAGCCGGCTCAGCAGTTCGTTGAGATAGAAACCGCAGTAAAGGCCGGTCCCGTCGAGGCGCAGCGGCGGCCCGGCGGCTTCGGCGGCGGTCAGGGTGGCCGGCTCCCCCCGTCCCCGCCAGCGCAGCGCCAGCGGCTGGAACGGCTCCAGGGCGATTGGAGCGCGCTTGCGGCGCCGCGCTCCCCGGGCGATCAGCGCCACCTTGCCGGCCTCCCGCGTGAAAGCTTCGAGCCACAGGCTGGTTTCCCGCCAGGGGCGGCGGCGGAGGACGAAACCCTCGTGCCAGTCCAATCTCAGTCGGCGTAGCCCAGTTGCTTGAGCAGCCGTTCGTCGTCGGACCAGCCCTTCTTGACCTTGACCCACAGGTTCAGATAGACCTTGCGGTCCAGGAAGTCCTCCAGCTCCAGCCGGGCCTGCTGGCCGACCTTCTTCAGCAGCTCGCCGTGGCGGCCGATGATGATGGGTTTCTGGCTTTCCCGCTCCACCCAGATGACCGCATAGATGGAAGTCAGGCCGTTCTCCTCCTTGAACCGGTCGATTTCCACCGTCAGCCGGTGGGGAATCTCGTCGCCTAGGTAGTACAGCAGTTTCTCGCGGATGATTTCGGCGGCGAAGAAACGCTCCGGCTTGTCGGTGATCTGGTCTTCGGGATAGATGGGCGGGCCTTCCGGAAGACGCGCGACGATTTCCTGTTCCAGGGCCTCGACGTTGTCGCCGGCCAGGGCGGAGACGGGCACGATCGCGGCGAAGGGATAACGCCGCTCCGCCTCGGCGATCAGGGGCAGCAAGGTCTTTTTGTCCTTGACCTTGTCGATCTTGTTGATCGCCAGAATCACCGGCGCCTTGACCGTCTTCAGTTTTTCGAACACCAGGGCGTCGTCCTTGCGGAACCCTTTGCCGTCGATGAGCCAGACCACCACGTCCACCCCCACCAGGGCGGAGGCGGCGGCCCTGTTGAGATAGCGGTTGAGGGCGCGCGACTCGCCCTGGTGGATGCCGGGCGTATCCACGTAAACGGCCTGGAACTCGGCGCCGGTCTTGATGCCGAGAATGCGGTGACGGGTGGTCTGGGGCTTGCGCGAGACGATGCTGAGCTTCTGCCCCAGCAGGCGGTTGAGCAGCGTCGATTTGCCGACATTGGGCCGGCCGATCAGCGCCACATATCCGGTTTTCATGATGCCTTATCCAGTTCTTGGGACAGTTTTTCCAGTGCCTGGGCCGCGGCCTGTTGCTCTGCCTGTTTTCTCGAGCTGCCGGTACCGCGGCAGGGTTGCGCCAGCGGTTCCAGGTGGCACACTACCTCAAAATGCTGGTCGTGGGGCGGGCCGCTCTGGGACACCAGTTCGTAGCGCGGCAGCGGCAGGCCCCGTCCCTGCAGCAATTCCTGCAGGCGGGTCTTGGGGTCCTTCTGCCACTTCCCCGCCTCGAGACGGGCCAGCCTGGCGGCGAAGCGCTCCAGGATCCAGCGCCGGCAGGCTTCGAAGCCCTGATCCTCCAGCAGCGCGCCGATGATCGCCTCCAGGGCGTCGGAGAGGATGGAATCGCGGCGGAAACCGCCGCTTTTCAGCTCCCCCGGCCCCAGGATCAGCCAGTCGCCCAGCGCCAGCTCCCGGGCGATCTCCGCCAGACTGGCCTGATTGACCAAACTGGCGCGCATGCGGCTCAGCTCCCCTTCCCGGGCCTTGGGAAAGCGGTGGAACAGCTCGTGGGCGATAACGAAACCGAGCACCGCATCCCCGAGGAACTCCAGGCGCTCGTTGTTGCGGGAACCGGCGCTGCGGTGGGTCAGGGCCTCGCGCAGCAACTCGGGATGCTGGAAAGGCAGCCCGAGACGGCGGCAGAAACGTTGCATATCCTTGCTCACGGCGCGCCGCCGGCTTCGATCCGGTCGTCGAAATAGGCGACCACGCTGAGGTTGGCCAGCACCGGTTTTTCCACCTCGTAGCTGACTTCCACCGTGACCACCCCGTCTTCCTTCCTGACCACGATGTCCTCGGGGGCGACGTTTTCCACCATGTTGATGTCAAGGCGCTTTTCCAGCAGGCTGCGGATCTCCCGCCGGGACTTTCTGGCCAGCTCCGGCGTCTCCTGCAGGGACTTCAGCGATCCGACCACCTTGAAATGCTCCAGATAAATGGGCCCGATCTTCAGGATCAGCAGGACGAAGAAGCCGAAGATCGCAAGGACGAAGATCAGGCCGATCAGGGTCATGCCCCGCTGATGGGATGGATTTCTCATTGCAACACCATGCCGATGCGGTCGAACACCTCGCCGGGATTGCTCGGGTTCCAGTGCATCCAGATGAAGAAGGCCTTGCCGACGAAGTTCGCCTCCGGCACCGGACCCCAGTAACGGCTGTCGTTGCTGTTGTCGCGGTTGTCGCCCATGACGAAGTAGTATCCCGCCGGCACGGTGAATTCCCCTTCCACCGACGGCCTTCCCGGCATGATCATGATCTGGTGCCGGACCTGTCCCAGCGTCTCCTCGAACACCAGGGCCCCGTTGTAACGGGCGTCGTCCCCGGTGCCGACGAACCGCCCCAGCGGCTTGAGCGGCACCGGTTCGCCGTTGATGTACAGTCTTTTATTGTAGTAGGCGATGTGGTCACCGGGCAGGCCGACCACCCGTTTGATGTAATCGACGCTGGGATCGTTGGGATAACGGAACACCACGATGTCGCCGCGCTGGGGTTCGGAGATGTCCACGATCTTGGTGTGGAACACCGGCAGGCGCAGGCCGTAGATGAACTTGTTGACCAGAATGAAGTCCCCCACCAGCAACGTCGGCATCATCGAGCCGGAGGGGATCCGGAACGGCTCCACCAGAAAGGAGCGCAGCAGCAGGACGATGAGCAGGACCGGGAAGAAGGAATGGGCGTATTCCACCCACACCGGCTCCTTCTCCTGATCCGGGCGCTTGCCCTGGCGCTTCAGCCACCACAGCCAGCCTCCCCAGATCAGACCGGACACCACCGTGCCGGTCAGCAGAAAGAACTCGAAATCGAAATCCATGTTGTTGTTATCCTTCTGATTTGACTTTGAGAACGGCGAGGAAGGCCTCCTGGGGAATTTCCACCTTGCCCACCTGCTTCATGCGTTTTTTACCGGCTTTCTGCTTCTCCAGCAATTTCTTTTTGCGGGTGATGTCGCCGCCGTAACATTTGGCAGTGACGTTCTTGCGCAGCGCCTTGACCGTGGAACGGGCGATGATCTTGGAACCGATGGCGGCCTGGATCGCCACCTCGAACATCTGCCGCGGGATCAGCTCCTTCATCTTTTCCACCAGCTCGCGGCCGCGGGCCTCGGCCAGGTCGCGGTGGACAATGAGCGACAGGGCGTCGACCCGCTCGCCGTTGATGAGGATGTCGAGCTTGACCATCGGGGCGGCCTGGAAGCGCTTGAATTCGTAGTCGAATGACGCAAAGCCGCGGCTGACGGACTTGAGGCGGTCGAAGAAGTCCAGCACCACCTCACTCAGGGGCAGTTCGAAGGTCAGCGACACCTGGCTGCCGAGGTACTGCAGGTTCTTCTGCACCCCGCGCTTTTCGATACACAGCCCGATGACGCCGCCCAGATAATCGGCCGGCAGCAGGATGTTGGCCTCGATGATCGGCTCGCGGATCTCCTCGATCTGGTTGGGCGGCGGCAGGTCCGCCGGGTTGTCCACCTTGAGGACCTCGCCCTTGGTGGTCAGGACCTCGTAGATCACCGACGGGGCGGTGGTGATGAGGTCGAGATCGTATTCCCGCTCCAGCCGCTCCTGGACGATCTCCATGTGCAGCATCCCCAGGAAGCCGCAGCGGAAGCCGAAACCGAGGGCCTGGGAGGTTTCCGGCTCGAACTGCAGGGCGGCGTCGTTGAGGCGCAGTTTCTGCAGCGCCTCGCGCAAATCCTCGTAATCGTCGGAGCTGACCGGATAGAGGCCGGCGAACACCCGCGGCTGGACTTTCTGGAAGCCGGGCAAAGGTTTGGTGCAGGGGCGGTCGGCGGCGGTGATGGTGTCGCCCACCGGAGCCCCGAAGATATCCTTGATGCCGGCGATCACGAAGCCCACCTCGCCGGCGTGCAGCGCGCCGGTTTCGGTGCGCTTGGGCGTGAACACCCCCACCTGATCCACCTGGTAGCTGCGGCCGGTGGACATCACCGTGATCTTCTGCCGTTTCCTCAGGGTGCCGTTGACCACCCGCACCAGCGACACCACTCCCAGGTAGTTGTCGAACCAGGAGTCGATGATGAGCGCCTGCAGGGGCGCCTCAGGATCACCCTGGGGCGGTGGAATCTTGGCGACGATCTGTTCCAGCACGTCCTGCACCCCCTGGCCGGTCTTGGCGCTGATCTCCAGGGCTTCGTCGGCGGGAATGCCGATGATCTCCTCGATCTCGTGCTTGACCCGCTCCGGCTCGGCCGAGGGCAGGTCCACCTTGTTGAGCACCGGCACCACCTCCAGGCCCTGGTCGATGGCGGTGTAGCAGTTGGCCACGGTCTGGGCCTCCACCCCCTGGGCCGCGTCCACCACCAGAAGCGCCCCCTCGCAGGCGGCCAGGGAGCGCGACACCTCGTAGGAGAAGTCCACGTGACCCGGCGTGTCGATGAAGTTGAGCTGGTAGGTTTCCCCGTCGGCGGCGGTGTAGTTCAGGGTCACGCTCTGGGCCTTGATGGTGATGCCGCGCTCGCGCTCCAGGTCCATGGAGTCGAGCACCTGGCTTTCCATCTCCCGCTCCGACAGGCCGCCGCAGATCTGGATGAAGCGGTCGGCCAGGGTCGATTTGCCGTGATCGATATGGGCGATGATGGAGAAGTTGCGAATCTTGCTGAGGTCAGTCACGTTTGGCTTTCTCTGGATGCTTGTCGGGTTTGATGGCAACGAACAGGGCGTCCTCGCCCCGCTGCACCAGCAGCGCCACCGGCTGCCGCGGCGGCAGGCGGGACACCAGCAGCCCGAAGTCGGCCATGCCGGTCACCGCCACCCGGCCGACCCGGAGAATCACGTCGCCGGGCTCGATCCCCGCAGAGCGGGCCGGTTCCGACACCTGGCGCACCCGGACCCCGCCTTTGACGCCGAGACGTTGCCGGGTTTCCGGGTCCAGGTCCTCGAGGCCCAGCCCCAGGGCGGGAAAATTCAACGTTTCGGTGCGATCCTCGGCTGGGGGCGGTTTCTCCTCGGGAAGGCGGCCGATCGCCACCGTCAGCGTTTCCTCGTGACCGCCGCGCAGGAGCCGGATCGTGACCGTCTTGCCCACCGGCGTCAGTCCCACCTGGGGCGGCAGTTCCGTCGCGCTCTCGATCGGGCGGCCGTCGTAGGCGACGATCACGTCCCCCACCTGGATCCCGGCGCCTGCCGCCGGGCTGCCGGGCAGCACCCGCGCCACCAGGGCGCCGTAGGGCCTGGACATGGCGAAGGCCTGGGCCAGCTCGCGGCTGACGTCCTGGATCTGCACCCCCAGCCAGCCCCGCTGGACCTTGCCATGGGCCTTGAGCTGTTCGATCACCTCCAGGGCGACGTCGATGGGAATGGCGAAGGAGAGTCCCATGAAGCCGCCGGTGCGGCTGTAGATCTGCGAATTGACCCCCACCACCTCACCATCCAGATTGAACAGGGGGCCGCCGGAATTGCCCGGATTGATCGCCACGTCGGTCTGGATGAAAGGCACGTAATTGTCCCCCGGCAGGCTGCGTCCCTTGGCGCTGACGATGCCGGCGGTGACCGAATGGTCGAAGCCGAAGGGCGAACCGATGGCCACCACCCACTCGCCCACCTTCAGCCTGGCGCTCGAACCCGGCCTGACCGCGGGCAGGCCCCGGGCCTCGATCTTCAACAGGGCCAGATCGCTGCGGCGGTCGGAACCGACCAGACGGGCGGTCAGTTCCCGGCGGTCCTGAAGGCGGACGATGATTTCATCGGCATCCTTCACCACATGATGATTGGTGACGATGTAGCCGTCGGGGGAGATGATGAAACCGGAACCCAGGGAACGGCTTTCCCGGGGCGCGCCCGGATCACCGAAAAAATGCTTGAACAGCTCGTCCCACGGAGCCCCCGGGGGAAGCGCCTCACGGGGGACCGGCGCTGTCGGCGGCCCGGCCTTCTTGCTGGTGCTGATGTTGACGACCGCAGCGCCGGTCTTTTCCACCAGCTCGGTGAAATCGGGCAGGCGCGCCGCCTGCGCCCAGGCAGCCCAGGCCACCAGCCACAAGGCTGCACACACCTGCGCCAGTCGATGTCGATCCGCCATGGTCCTAAAATGCCGTCCTTAATTCCAATTTCCGTCGTATTTCGCCCGCGCCGACACGAAGCGGCGGGCTTGAAGCCCGCCGCCGCCACGCCAGCCGGAACCTGAAGCTCAGGGCACCGCGCCGCGGACGCCTTCGCCGATGCGGGCGGCCGTGTCCGGCGGCACGTCCCCGAGCACGGTGATCCAGTGGTCGCCCAGCCTGCGGCTGTAGACATTCACCGCCCCGAGACGCCGGCGATGGGCTTCGGCGCGCTCACCATCGGCCTGGCGAATATACACCGAAACAGTCGCCAAACCATCACTGAGCAGCAGGTGATCGATGGCCGCACCGGTTTCCGGGTCGATGTGGCGGCTGCGCCGCACTTCCTTGAATCCGGGGGGCAGATAGGTCAGCCGCCAACGGGTATCGGCAGGAATTTCCTTGCGGTCGAGCACCTTCCAGCCTTGATGGTCTTCGCTGTCATCGGGCAATGCGACCGGCGCACCCACCTTGAGATCGGTCACCACGAACGATTCCAGAACCCTGCCGTCGCGGTCAACCAACTCGAAGCGCAGCGGCAGCCGGGTTGCGGTATCGATCCAAAGACGGCGGCCGTAACGGTGGGAATCGCGCGGTTCGATCACGATTTCCTGGGCCGGACGCCCGGCCACCTGGGTTTGTGCTCCGAGACGCAGGCGGTAGTAGCGCGCCAGCTCGTCCCAGCGGATCGGAAGGGCATTGTCGAACAGGGAATGATCGCCCTGGCGGAATCCGATGGTAACCGTCTTGCGGTCGGGGAAATAACAGCGGACCTGATCCGATTCGCGCACCACGGTTCTCGGGGCACCGTCCAGCGCCTGCAGGCGTTCGTGGATAACGCCGTCTTCGAGCAGATGCACCAGCCGCAAGGTCTGGATCCGGTTGTCGCGGCTGTAGACCACCGTGGCCTGATAATCGAGGTGCTGCATCGCCTCGCTCATCGCCTGCAACCAGTCCTGGGGGGATTTCAGCTCGGCGGCCAGGGCGATCAGCCCGTGGCAGAGCATCCACAGCAAAGCGCAAAAACGGGATTTCGGCATGTCAACGCCCGCCATGACTGACGATACGGGCATAGCTGATCATCTGCTGGGCACCGGGAAGGTAAAGGCTGTCCTCGCTGTGGGCGAGCAGGTAGTCCTCCAGCCGCGCGTCCCGATCAGCCTGGAAAGGAACTGAAACCGCCTTGGCCGTCTGCACGGGCGCCGGCGTCTTCGGGGCATCCGGCTGCCGCCACAGGAAGGCGACCAGGACACCGGCAGCGACGGCCATCGGCACCGTCACCCAGGGATTGCGCCAGAAAGAGAGGAAATCCGGCTGCGGACTGGAGGCGTCACCCTGCCATTGGGGAATCGGTGGTTCGGGCGCAGGTTCTTCGGCCAGGGCAGCCTGAATCCGCTCCAGAAAGGCGGCATTGGCGTGCACACCGGCTCCCTGGCGCACGGCCTGGCGGATCATCTGGTACTGATACCACGTGTCCTGAAGATTCGGGTCGCTGTGCAGACGATCCAACAAGGCGATCGCTTCGTCGGGAGGCAGTTCGTCGTCCATCAAGAGGGAGAGTTTCCAATTCACATCGTCTTGCATGAGCGGATGCCTCTGGTCATTTTTCCACCGGTTCGGATTTTTTCGCTTTGCGATCCTTGCGCACGCCGCTTTGCAAGGTCCGCAGTTTCTTGTCGATCGCCTCCCGGGCCCGGAAGATGCGTGAACGCACCGTTCCGACCGGGCAACCCATCGCCTGAGCGATTTCCTCGTAACTCAACCCTTCGAATTCCCGCAGGATGATGGCGGTCCGCAATTCGTCGGGCAGTTCCTCGATCGCCTGGCGCACCGCGTCGGCGATCTCCTCGCTCAACAGGATCCCCTCGGGGGTTTCCTGGTCCTTTAGACGAACCGCCCCTTCGAATTGTTCCGCGGTTTCCAGTTCGATTGCCGAATCGGAAGGCCGCCGCGCCCGGGCGGCGATGTGATTCTTGGCGGTATTGATGGCGATCCGGTACAGCCAGGTATAGAACGCGCTGTCCCCGCGGAAACGGGGCAACGCCCGGTAGGCCTTGATGAAGGTTTCCTGGGCGACGTCCAGGGCTTCGGAGGGATCGCGGATGTAGCGGCTGATGAGCTGGACGATCTTGGGCTGATACTTGAGCACCAGCAGATCGAAGGCTTTCTTGTCCCCCTGCTGGACGCGCCGGACCAGCTCGCGGTCAACGTCCGCCGCCGATTGGCCTTCTGCTTTCAATCCCTTTTCCCCGTCTGTGAGCGTCGCTTCGGCCTGCATCGTCAGTTGGCCCGAACTGTGCGCCAGTCCGTGCTGTCAAATGGATGACCGAACATTATCCCGGTTTCCCCCCGCACGTTCAACGCGGGCCTGTGCCAACTACTCCCTTATGTCTGTCAAGGCAGGTGGCCTGCTGCGAAAGACGCCGTCAATACCTCCCTGTAGGCTCCACACCGGCCTCCCTGCCGGCGAGGCTTCCGCAGCAGGCCACCTGCCTCTCCGATCCATTACAAGCCTACTATGTCAGTGCGGACGGATTCTGTTATAAATAGCCCATGACACACGCTTATCACGACGTCCTTATTATCGGCAGCGGCGCCGCCGGTCTCGGCGTCGCCCTGCGCATCGCCGACCGCGCCCGGGTGGCCGTCCTCGCCAAGGCGGAAATGTCCGAGTGCAGCACCTTCTATGCCCAGGGTGGCATTTCCGCGGTGGTGGACGCCGAGGATTCGATCGAGTCCCACATCCAGGACACCCTGGACGCCGGCGCCGGCCTGTGCGATCCGGAAATCGTGCGCCTGGTGGTCTCCCGCGGCAAGGCGGCGATCCAGTGGCTCCTGGACCAGGGCGTCACCTTCACCGAAGTGGAGGCCGAAGACGGCGGCCGCCACCTGCATCTGACCCGCGAGGGCGGCCACAGCCACCGCCGCGTGGTCCACGCCGCCGACGCCACCGGCAAGGCGGTGGAAACCTCGCTGCTGGCCCGGGCCAAAGCCCATCCCAACATCGAGCTCTACGAATACCACAACGCCATCGACCTCATCACCACCGCCAAGCTCGGCCGCGCACCGCAGCGGGTGGTGGGCGCCTATGTGCTCGACCGCAACGCCCGCAAGGTGCGGACCTTCGGCGCCCGGGCGGTGGTGCTGGCCACCGGCGGCGCGGCCAAGGTCTATCTCTACACCAGCAATCCGGACACCGCCACCGGCGACGGCATCGCCATGGCCTGGCGCTCCGGCTGCCGGGTGGCCAACATGGAATTCATGCAGTTCCACCCCACCTGCCTCTACCATCCCCAGGCGCGCTCGTTCCTGATCTCCGAGGCGCTGCGGGGCGAGGGCGCGCGGCTGCTGCTGCCCGACGGCACCCCGTTTATGGACCGCTTCGACCCCCGCGCCGAGTTGGCGCCGCGCGACATCGTCGCCCGCGCCATCGACCACGAAATGAAGCGCCTCGGGATCGACTGCGTCTATCTCGACATCTCCCACAAGCCGGCCGGCTTCATCCGCGATCACTTCCCCACCATCTACCGGCGCTGCCTGGATTTCGGCATCGACATCACCCGGGAACCGATCCCGGTGGTACCGGCGGCCCACTACACCTGCGGTGGGGTGGTCACCGACGCCCGCGGGCGCACCGACATCCCCGGCCTGTACGCGGTGGGGGAAACCGCCTGCACCGGACTTCACGGCGCCAACCGCATGGCCAGCAACTCGCTGCTGGAATGCCTGGTGTTCTCCGATCTGGCGGCTGAAGACCTGCGCGACCGCCTCGATGACCTGCCCGCCCCGCCGCCGCTGCCGGCCTGGGACGAGTCCCAGGTCACCGACTCCGATGAGGAAGTGGTGGTGAGCCACAACTGGGACGAGATCCGCCGCTTCATGTGGGACTACGTCGGCATCGTCCGCACCGACAAACGCCTGCAGCGGGCCCTTAGGCGGGTGGCGCTGCTGAAACAGGAGATCGCCGACTACTATGGTCACTTCCGCGTCACCAGCGATCTTTTGGAGCTGCGCAACCTCATCATCGCCGCCGAACTGATCGTCAAAAGCGCCATAACGCGCAAGGAAAGCCGGGGGCTGCACTACACCCTCGACTATCCCCGCCCCCAGGATCCGCCCCGTAACACGGTCCTGACGCCCCCGGCCCCATGAGACGCGAGCAGCTCACCGGCGTGGTCCTGGCCGGCGGCAGAGCCCGGCGGCTGGGCGGCATCGACAAGGGGCTGCTTGCCTACCGCGGCCGGCCCCTGATCCGCTATGCCCTGCAAGCGCTGGAACCGCTGTGCGGCGAAATCCTCATCAACGCCAACCGCAATCTGGCGGACTACCGCCGCTTCGGCCATCCGGTCGTCCCCGATGCGTTGCCCGATTTCCAGGGCCCCCTGGCCGGCATCCTCGCCGCCATGCAGCAAGCCGAGACTCCCTGCCTGCTGGTCGTCCCCTGCGACAGCCCCCGGCTCTCCGCCACGCTGCTGGCGCGCCTGCCGGCGGCGCTGGACGACGGTCACGACATCGCCATCGCCCACGACGGGCAGCGGCTGCATCCGGTGGTCATGGCCCTGCGCACCCATCTGGCCGACGATCTGGCCGCCTGGCTCGCCGCCGGGCGCCACAAGATCGACCGCTGGGCCGGGCGCCACCGCTGGACGGCGGTGGACTGCAGCGACCATCCCGACGCCTTCCTCAACGTCAACACCCCTGAAGACCTCCATGGCACACGTTGAGCTGAGCGACAGCGGCCTGGCCGCCGCCCTGCCCGTCACCGCCCACGATGAATACGGCCGTCCGGTGGAAAAAGCCGTCGCCGCCGAACGGCCCCTGACCGTCTATCTGGACAAGTACGAAATCGTCACCCTGATGACCCTGGGCACCCAGCCGGAACTGCTGACCCTGGGCTACCTGCGCAATCAAGGGCTGGTGGACGACATCGCCGAGATCGATGCGGTGCAGGTGGACTGGGAAGTGGAGGCGGCCGCCGTGGTCACCCGCCACGGCACCGATCCGGACAGACTGGCAGTGCTGGGAAAGCGCACGGTCACCACCGGCTGCGGTCAGGGAACGGTCTACGGCCAGCTGCAGCAGCGCCTGGAAAGGATCCGCCTGCAGCCGCCGCCGGTGCGCCAGTCGGTCCTCTACCGCCTGCTGGCCAATCTCAAGGCCTACAACGAGGTCTACAAACAGGCCGGCGCCGTCCACGGCTGCGCCCTGTGTTCCCGGGAGGGGGAGATCCTGTTCTTCTGCGAGGACGTGGGCCGCCACAACGCCGTCGATGCCATCGCCGGTTACATGTGGCTCAACGGCATCGACGGCGGCGACAAGATCTTCTATACCACCGGGCGCCTGACCTCGGAGATGAGCATCAAGGCGGCGCAGATGGGCATTCCGGTGCTGCTGTCGCGCTCCGGGGTCACCCAGATGGGGCTGGAAATGGCCCGCCGGGCCGGCATCGTCCTGATCGCCCGCGCCCGGGGGCACCATTTCCTGGTGTACAACGGCCGGGAACAGCTGGTTTACGATGCCCCGCCGCGGCGGTCGGCCTGAAGCATCGCCGCCAGCTCGTCCTCGAAGAAAAACCTCTCCTCGCCGAAGGCGGGCCTGAGCTGATCGAGCCAGGTGGCCTTGGGGTCGAAGCGAGCGAAGAAGGGCCGCTGGACCCAGTCGGGATTGCGCCCCTGGATGAAGCGCAGCACGAAGACCTTCTCCCCGGCGACCTCCGTCACCCCCTGGATCTCCACCTTGCCGGGCGTGGCGCTCATGCTGGGACCGCGGGCGGTGCGTCCCAGGCCGGAAACCTGCTGCAGCGCCTGGCGGTAGATCTCCCAGCAGCGCGCCAGCGGCACCTCGAAATAGTGACGCGCCCCAGTGTCGCGCTCCACGAACATGTAATAAGGCACGATCCCCAAGCTCACCTGGGTCTGCCACAGCCGGGCCCAGGTATCGGCATCGTCGTTGATGTGGGCGATCAAGGGCCCCTGGGCGCGGATCACGGCGCCGGTTTCCCGCACCCGGGCGATGGCCCGGCGCGCCGCCGGGGTCTCCAGCTCGCGCCAGTGGTTGTAATGGGCCATGATGGCCACGTGCTTGCCGCCGGCGACCAGCCTTTCCAGCAGCCGCAGCAGGTCGTCGGCGTCCTCGTCGCTCAGATAGCGGTGCGGCCAGAAGCTCAGGGACTTGGTGCCGATGCGGAGGGTACGGATGTGCGCGAATTCCGGCGCCAGCAGCGGCTCCAGATAATCGGCCAGATGGCGGGTCTTCATCACCAGGGGATCGCCGCCGGTAACCAGGAGATCGGTCACTTCCCGGTGGCGGCGCAGGTATTCGTGCAGCACTCCCGCCTCGCGGGAGGCCATGCGCAGCGACTTGTCGCCGATGAACTGGGCCCAGCGGAAGCAGAAGGTGCAGTAGCTGTGGCAGGTCTGCCCCTGGCTGGGGAAGAACAGCACCGTCTCCCGGTACTTGTGCTGCAGGCCGGCTACGGGATTGCCCTCGGCGTCACGGGGACGGTTCAGCGTCAGCTGTCCGGCCGGGTGGGGGTTGAGACGGGCGCGGATTTCCTGCACCTGGGACCTGATCTCGCCCGCCGGCGCCTGACGTTGCAGTAGATCCGTCATCACCACCAGATCGTCGGGAGCCAGCATTCCGGGTTGTGGGAAGGTGAGCTGGAACATGGGGTCGTCCGGCGCCCGCTCCCAGTCGATAAGTTCCTCGATCACGTAACGGTTGACCCGAAACGGCAAGACGTGGGCCACCGCCCGCATGGCGAGGCGCTGCTGCGGTGACAGAGCCTGGAGATGAGGGATCGTCCCTTTCTCCAGATCCGCCAGGGTATAAACCTCGAAACGGGGGCCCGGCTGCATCCGGGGAAAAGCTTTGGTTGCGCTGGAGTGTGGCATGAATGCTTGCGTGACTGCTTGAATTGGAAAAGTGGTGGAGTATAACATGGCCCCGTCGGCGGAAGATCCGCCGTTGTGCACGATAGCGCTTGCATGAAATCCGGCCATCCTCTAAAATTTGCCGTTTCAGATCAGCCCCAAACCGGAAGTTCGCAAGGAGAATCATGAAGACCTTTAGCGCCAAACCCCACGAAGTGAAACGCGACTGGTACGTCATCGATGCCGAAGGGAAGACGTTGGGGCGTCTGGCCGCCGAGATCGCCCGCCGCCTGCGGGGCAAGCACAAACCCGAATATACGCCTCACGTGGACACCGGCGACTACATCATCGTCATCAACGCTGAGAAGGTGAAGGTGACCGGCCGCAAGGAAGAAAGGAAAGTCTACTACCATCACAGCGGCTATCCCGGCGGTATCAAATCGATCACCCTCGGCAAGCAGCGCGCCACCCATCCCGAACGCATCATCGAGAATGCGGTCCGCGGCATGCTGCCGAAGAATCCGCTCGGCCGGGCTATGTTCCGCAAGCTCAAGGTTTACGCCGGCTCGCAGCACAACCATCACGCCCAACAACCCAAAGTTCTGGAACTGTAAGTAACCGATCATGGCACAAACCCAATACCACTACGGCACCGGCCGTCGCAAGAGTTCCGTCGCCCGTGTCTTCCTGAAGCCGGGTTCCGGTCAGATCACCGTCAACCAGAAGCCGCTGGATGTCTATTTCGGCCGCAAGACCGACTGCATGATCGTGCGCCAGCCGCTGGAAACGGTTGCAATGACCGAAAAATTCGATATCATGATTACGGTCAAGGGTGGCGGCCCGACCGGGCAGGCCGGCGCGATCCGCCACGGCATCGCCCGAGCCCTGGTCGATTACGACGAAACCCTGCGTTCCTCGCTGCGCAAAGCCGGTCATCTGACCCGGGACGCCCGCAAGGTGGAGCGCAAGAAGGTGGGCCTGCACAAAGCCCGCAAACGGCCGCAGTACTCCAAGCGCTGATACCGATTTCTTGGGGGATCGTCTAGCGGCAGGACAACGGACTCTGACTCCGTTTACCCAGGTTCGAATCCTGGTCCCCCAGCCAACCCGGAAGCCGCCCGCGCAGGGCGGCTTTTTCATGGCGACGGGAAAAAACCATGCTGAGCTCTCCGCTATCGGCCTTCTGGACCCTGCTCAAACGCGACCTGATCCTGGCCTTCCGCCACCGGGGCGAGCTGCTCAACCCGCCGCTGTTCTTCCTGATGATCGTCAGCCTCTATCCCTTGGGGATCAGTCCGGAACCGGAAATCCTGCGCGGCATCGCCCCCGGCATCATCTGGATCGCCGCCCTGCTGTCGGCGCTGTTCTCCCTGGAAAACCTGTTCAAGGCTGACTTCGCCGACGGCACCCTGGAACAACTGGCCCTCAGCCCCCATCCCCTGCCCTGGCTGGTCACCCCAAAGGTCCTGGCCCACTGGCTGGTCAGCGGCCTGCCGATGCTGCTGCTGGCCCCGGTGCTGGCGCTGCTGCTGTCCCTGTCCCAGCCTGCCACCCTGGCGCTGCTGGCCACCCTGGCCCTGGGCACCCCGCTGCTGAGCCTGATCGGCGCCGTCGGCACCGCCCTGACGGTCGGCTTGCGCCGTGGCGGTGTGCTGTTGACCCTGCTGGTGCTGCCCCTTTACATTCCGGTACTGATCTTCGCCACCGGCGCCGTCGGCGCCGCTGCTGCCGGCCTGCCGATCTCAGGGCAGCTATATTTCCTCGCCGCGCTGCTGGTACTGGCCTCGACCCTGGCACCGTTGGCCATCGCCGCCGCCATCCGCATCAGCCTGAGCTGATTCTACCTCGGCCACGCCGACTCCAGCCGCCAGTACCATCCTGTGGGATCTGCAGGATTGACATAAGGTTGCAGCACGGCATCGTAACGCCGCCCTAAGGCGATGATGGGATTGAAGATCACGCTTCTGCTCCCCGGGAAATAGACCACGCCGCCGCGCTCCGGTGCACCGCCGGCGGCGATGTTTCCCAACCGCCAGTAAAGGCCGGCCGGATCGAGCGGATTGGCATAAGCCAACAGCTCACCGTGAAGCAACCCGCCGTTGACCTCCACCGCATCAATGACGATGTTCCAATCGTCTGTCAGCCGCGCCGCCGGCGGCTGATCCAGATTCACACGCACCTGCAACCGGTAGCCGCCGGTTTGTACCCAAGGCAGGGCGGTATCGGCCTGGACCAGGTATTCCCCCGGTTCCAGGCGGGCGTACAGCATGGCATTGAGACCTGCGCCGCTGTCGTCGTCCCAGGCGATCAGATGCTGGTGTTCGCGGTCGTACAGTTCGAGATAAGAGTCCACTTCGTCAGACTCCAGCTGCACCACAACCAGCGCCGCCACCGGCAACTGGAAACGGTACAAATCCACGAAGCTGTCGTCGCTGTCGAAGGGTGAGTCGGCGAGAAAGCGCCGCTGACAATCCGATATCCCGAAGTCACCTTCCACGGTCTGGTTCAAAGGGATAACAATCTGTGGGCTGCATACCTCCGGCTGTGGATTACGAACGTCATACAAAACGGCCACCCCGTCCATGTCGTCTTTCTGGGGGAATTCCAGATCACTCACCAGCGAGGTCATGATCGCGGGGACGCCGCTGTCCTCATGATCGAGCCCCAGGACATGCCCCAGCTCGTGGGTGGCGACCCGGACAAAATCCTCGCGGCGGCGCAGGGGACCAGAATAGATGTCCCAGTCCAGGGTGCCATTGAAGACGATATCGGCTTCCTCGATCAGGCCCGCCCGGGTCTGGGTGTAGGTGATCGCCAGAGTGGTGCGGCCGAAGACGAAGCCGCAATTGTCCTCCCGGAAACCGACGCCGTTTTGACCGTCGCTGCGGCATGGGTCCAGTGCAGTTCCCTCATCGCCGTGGAACGTGAAACCGGTGCTGCCATTCCACCGTTCCATGGCTTCCCGGAAGCCGTCGTTCCAGCGCATGCCGCTGGGGGCGCGATCCCGTCCCTGGGTATCCACCAGATCGAAGTGCATGGTGGCCTCGGGCGTCGGCCAGCGCCCCCCCATAAACTGATAGGCGCAAACCGTCGAAGCAAAACCATACAGGATGAGCACACAAAACGCTCTCATGGCTGCAGCGCCTCCAGGCGCTGACGCAATAGGTCTTCGAACTGCTCCGGCGCAAGTCCCCGGTTCCAGGCCCGGCTTTCAGTCTGCACCCCTTTGGGAACCCCCCGGCTCAACGCCCGCCTGGCGCCCTTCTCTCCCTTAGGCGACCCGGTCACTGCCACCACCGGCTTGCTGTCGCTGCCGACCACCACGGCGCGGCCGTTCCGCGCCACGATCCTGAAATGCCCCTGGGACCAACCGTAGAGGGGATTGGCCTGGCGGCGCCGGAGGGATTCGACAAAATAGATGCCCCGCTCCCCCGGCTGGGGATAACGCATCTCATCCACCCGCAGGCCACGGGCGGGGGCGCCGGCAAAATCCAGAGCCAGGGTAGCACCCTCGTAATCGCCCTTGATCACATCCTCGATCCGGAAGGTGATCCGGGTGTAGGGCCTTGGGCCGTCGTCACGGATTTCACTGCCGATCACCTCCCCCCGGAACACCAGTTCCGAATTGCGCAGCATCTCCTCCAGCGTCGCCTCCCGCACCGATGTGGCCACGGCAACCTGAAGCCACAGAAGGCAGAGCCAAACCAACCATCGCATCGCTCACCTCCTTCCCAAAGGACTCAGATAGGCCGGAATTATTGCAGATAATCGACTACCCCGCGGACGAAATCATCGTGAAAATACTTGTACTTTTCCCGCACTTCCAGGCCGTGGCATCCCAGGCAGAAGGTCTTCTGGGGTTGCAGCTGGCGCAGGAAGCTGGAGTGGGGGTCGCCCTCCAGGTTCTTGCGGTTGGCCGCCAGCGGCGGAGATTTCGCCTGACGGTGCTTGGGGGTCCAGACGTGAGGATCGTGACAGGTGGTGCAGCCGATGGCACCGGTTTCGCTGTCCTGCTCCCTGGCATCGAGCAGCGGCATCTTGTCGGGGTCGGAACGCAGCACGATGTCCTTGTGGGGGTGGCTGAAGAATTTCACCACCTTGTCCTTGGCCACCGCCTGGGGATGATCCTGATGGCAGTTGAGGCACAATTGATCGCGCCGGAATGCACTGGTATCGCTCTCCTGGGCAGGTTTTTGCGGATGGCCGACGATTTTAGCCGCATACAGGAAAGGCCACCGCCCCTTGCCCCGGTGCAAAGTGTGGCAACTGCCGCACAACCCGGCCTGGGCCGGGGTCTCGTCGAAACGGTTGTGGCTGTCTTTGGCCGTAATGCGAAGATCGTGGTCGCTGCCCAGCACCGGGCTGTTGTCCGCATGGCAGTGGCGGCACAACTGGCCGTCATGATGATCCTCCACCAACGCGGGGGTGTTGGGACGTCCGCGGTGAACCGAGTGACAGGTCAGGCAACCGACTTTTTTCCAGCGCCGCCCGGCGATGGTGACCGGTTCCTCCAACGTCACATTAACCGGATGCACCCCCTTCCGGCGGGCGTCGTCCTTGTCCTTGGCGTGCTGGCGCGGATGGCAGTCCTGGCACAGGGACTCGGCGGGCTTCAGCAGCATCGGCGTTTGCGGCTTGCCGTCGTGGACCGGGTGACAGCTGCCGCAGGTGACGAAACGAACCCGCTTGCCGTCGCGGACGATCTTTTCCTCCGGCTTGACGTTGACAGGATGGACGCCCTTGCGTCGGGCCTCCTTCTTGCTGCGGGAAAACTGGCGCTTATGGCACTGGCGGCAGAGCTGGGCCCGGCTGTCGTCGAGCAACAACAGATCGTCGCTGACGCCGCCGTGGATCTGATGGCAGCTCTGGCATACCAGGGCATCGTCCGGGCCCAGCATGCCGCCGGCCTTCCGCAAGCTGTCGGGCAGGCCGTGGGTCAGATCCGGGTCGCCCGGATATCCCGGCGCGCCCTGATGGGGCGGTGGCCGCAACCTGATTCCCAAGGGATGATTGACACCGTGATGGGGATCGTCGGGATCGCGCGCCCCCTTGGCCTTGGATTCGTGGCAGCGTTCGCACAACCGCCCTTCGGGATTGGGAACCCGCAACCAGGGATTTTTGTGATCGGGATACAGAGTCGTCCCTTCGATCTTGGCGGTATGCGGCGTATGGCAACTGGTGCAGGTGAGCTGGTGTTCCTCAGTGATCGGAAACACGTCCGGCAGCTCGTCCTCCCGCGGCCAGGGGCGTTTCTTCCGCTTCAATTCGGGATCGTAGAGGGTCGGATGCTGGGCCCCGGCGCGGATGATCCGGCGCGAATCCACCACCGGGCCATGATGGCAGCTGTAGCACATCCGAAACCGGGCCACCGGCAGCTGTCCCAGCTCGTCGGGGCCTCGGATTTCCAACGGCGCCTCTTTGGCGAACTCCAGATGGCACAGCAGGCAGTCCTTTTGCGAGACGGAGAGATTGGAACCGGAGACGGCAGCCGGTTCCCGCTCATCGAAAGCCAGCTCGAGCACCACGATCCGGCTGGCGCCGGTCTCGGCCACATAGAGCTTCCCGTCTCGATAAGCCAGGCTGCTGGGCGTATCGAAGGCGACGGATCGGCCGCTGGCGTCCTCCAACCGGCCCAAAGGTTCGCCGTGATGAAAGAGAGTGATGGTGCCAAAGTAGGCATCGCTGACGAAAGCCAGTGCGTGCTGGGGATCGAAGGCGATGCCGTTGGGCCGGTACAGTTCACCCGGGTCGATGCCGAAACGGCCGAACTGGGCGAAATACCGCCCCTTGCGGTCGAACATCTGCACCCGCCCGCCCAACACGTCCGTCACCAGCAAAAAACCGCCCTCATCGACGGCGATCTGGAAGGGGTACTGGAATTGCCCTTCCATGCGCCCGTAACCGCCGACACAGCTTTGCAGCGCGCCGGTGTCCCGGTCGATGCGGCATAACAAATGATTGCGGTCGCTCCAGACCAGTTCATCGGCGACCGCCGCCACCGAAACCGGCTGGGGCGTCTTGGGCGCACAAGGAGTTTCCGCCTCCGGGCAGGGCAGCGTCAACGGCCACCGGCGCTTTACCGCTCCGTCACCACCCACCCAGACCAGACGTCCGTGGCCGGTGTCGGCCACCAGCCAGCCGCCGTCCAAAGGCGCCAGCCCCAGGGGGCGGTCGAAACCGTATTCCCGCACCACGGGCTTGCCACCGCCCCCGGCGGGCCAGCGCCACAGCCGTCCTTCCGCATCCAGGGCCGCCGGCTCCCGGGAAGAAACCGCCACCGCCGCCGGTTGTGGCAGATCGCCTATCACCTGCCGCCCGACCACCCGGGGCCACGGCGCGGCCAGAGCCGAGGAGGCGAGAGGCAACCACAGGAGCAACAGCAGAACGGTTCTCATTGGGTGATGTCGATGATGCGGATCTTCTGATCTTCGTCCCGGTAACGGCCGAAGAACTGCGGAATCATGTGGCGATAGACCAGACGGGCCTGCTCCCTGGAGGCGCCCAGGCGTTCCAGGTCCAGCAACGGCCGCTCCTCCTGATGGCAATCGCCGCATTTGGGACCTTTCTCCTCCAGCGGCAGATGCAGCCGGGCCTGAAGCTCGGCCCGCTGTTCCAGGTCGCCTTCCCGCCAGCGGCGGGCGATCGCCTCCGCCCACGGTTCCTGCGGCAGCGGGACCACCGGCTCATCGCCGGAGAAGGGGGCGATCTTCACCCAACCGTCGAGAGGCTTGCTGGCGGGGGTGTCGGTCCCGGTGCGCAGCCGCCCCTCCCCCGCCACCGCCCTGCCGCTGCGGTAGTCGAGCCAGTGGTAGTCCAGCGCCTTGGCCTGGGGCCGGTAGTGGCAGGTGGCGCAGGCGATGAAGCGGCTGTGCATGTTCAGGAAGGCCCGGGTGCGCACGGACTTCTGATGGGGCAACGGCAGATGGCAGCGCTGGCAAAAGGTCTCGCCCCTCGTCACCTTCTCTTGCGTGCGGCGGTGAAAATGCGGCAGCGTGGCGTCGATATCGTCGCGGATCTTCAGATCTTTGTGCTTTTTCACCTTTTCCCGCGCCTTGGTCAGGGTTTCCGCATCGGGGCGGGCCTGTTCCACCGCCCGGACATAGTCGGGCTGCGCCTGGGCCGCGCCCCAGGCCCATCCCAGGACAACAAAGCCGATCCAATGCTTAATAGACATCCCGCTGATACCTGCCTTCCTGTTCCATCATCTTCAGATACGCCTCGGCCTTTTCCTCGCTCATCCCCCCCTGGCTCATGAGGATCTCCACCAGGGTACGGTGGACGTCCTTGGCCATCCGCGAGGCATCACCGCAGACGTAGAAGTAGGCGCCGCCTTCCAGCCAGGCGTACAGCTCGGCCGCCTCTTCCTGCATCCGGTGCTGGACGTAGATGCGCCGTTCCTGGTCACGGGAGAACGCCAGCGACAACCTGGTGAGCACGCCTCGCTTGCGCTTGTCTTCCCATTCCTCGGCGTAGAGAAAATCGGTGGCCTGGTGCTGATCGCCGAAGAACAGCCAGTTGCGTCCCGAAGCGCCGCTGACTTCCCGTTCCTCCAAGAAGGCGCGGAACGGGGCGATGCCGGTTCCCGGACCCACCATGATGATGTCGGTGCCGCCGTCTTGGGGCAGACGGAAATGGTCGTTGACCTGGACGAACACCGGCGCCGTCTCCCCGGGCCGGCGCCGGGCCAGGTAATTGGAACAGACCCCCTCGCGGTCACGGCTGTGGCTGTGGTAACGCACTACACCCACGGTCAGATGAACCTGGCCGGGATGCATGCGGGGACTGGAGGAAATGGAATACAGCCGCGGCGGCAGTTTGCGCAGCAGAGCGACGAAAGCCTGGGGATCCAGCTTCGGCGGATAGTCCTCCACCAGATCGATCAACTGCCGCCCCCAGAGATAGTCTTCCAGCGACTTGGCGTCAGCCAACAGCGGCTGAAGTTCGGCGCCGGTGGCCTCGGCGTATTTCTCCAGCAGCGGCCGGGTCAGGGAGGTGATGTCCAGACGGCTGAAAAACGCCTCCCGCAGGCTTAGACGCTCCCCCGCCAGTTCCACTTCCTCATAGCCGCTCCACCCCAACACCCGGAGCAAGTCCTCCACATAGGCCGGCGGGTTGGTGGGATACACCCCCAGCACGTCCCCCGGTTCGTAGCTCAGCCCGCTGCCTTCCAGGGAGAATTCGATATGGCGGGTTTCCTTGGCCGAACCAGGGCCGTTGAGGTTGTGGTTGGTCAGTACCGGCGCCGGATAGGGGCGCTGCTTGCCATAGCCGGTTTCCGCCGGGACTTCCTCCGGCGGCGGCTCAACCCCTTCGTGGCCGCTCAGCCTGCGGTAGGTCTCGATCACCTTGGCCAGCCATTCGGCCGCAGGCTCCTCGTAGTCCACGTCGGCGTCCACCCGCGGCAGTACCCGCTGGGCCCCCAGCTTTTCCAGGAAGGCGTCGAAGTCCTTGCCGCACTGGCAGAAATAGGTGTAGCTGCTGTCGCCGAGACCGAAGACCGCATAGTGCAGGTGCGGCAACAACGGCTTTTCGTGGTTTTTTCCAGCCAGCTCCTTCAGGTAACGGTGCAGGTTCTGGGCGTTGAGAGGCGGTTCTCCTTCTCCCTGGGTGCTGGTGATAACGAACAAATACTGGAACCGCGCCAATTCCTTCGGCTCCAGTTCGGCCATGTCGATGAGCCGGACCGGCAGCTGCCAGCGCTCGGCCAAATGGAACAGGTTCTCCGCCACCCCTTCGGCGTTGCCGGTCTGGGAGCCGTAGAGGATGACCAGATGATCGTCCAGGTCTCCGCCCCCGGGTTCCAATGTCGCTTCCTCGTCTCGGGTGCCCAACAAACGCCGCCACCAGGCGGGCGGTGCGGGCATCTCCAGCATGATGGTGCGGAACTTCCACCCCCCCAGGATCGGCACCGCCTCGTCGCGGTTCTCCCACAGCCACCAAAGCGCCTGGCCCACCAGGAACAGCGCCGCCAGGGGCCCCAGGACCCAGACCACGGTCCACCAGGGAGAATCCTTCACCACTTCAAGGTCGAAGCCGGCCTTCTGGACCCGGTCCCGCGGTACCCAGGCCATATCGTGCATGTCGGTGAGCAGAAAACCGCGGTTCAAGGGATTTTTGGCGTAGTCGCCGTGACAGCCGGACTGGCCGCAGGTATCGGCCAGATGATCGGGATGGGTGCTGGCCTTGGGATCGCGGTGAGACAGGATGCCGTGGCGGAAACCCTCGCCTTCCGGCGCATGGCAGTCGATACAGGACGCACCGTCCTCCACCCCCACCTCCAGCAGGCGGGCGTGAAGGAACTTGGCATAGCTGTCCACGGCGAAGACGAAACGCGGTGTGGACGGTTTCAGCTCACCGGTTTCCAGATCGCGGATCTTCGCCGCCTTCATCTTCTCGTGGTCGCCGTGGCAGCGGATGCACAAGGCGTTGGCGTCGTTCTTGGAATAATGTTTGCCGATCAGGCGGCGCAGGATGTGGCCGCCGAACTGATCTCGCCAAACCTCCCCCTGATGGCAGCTGCCGCATCCCGTGTCCACATGGTTGAACGCCTCCATGAACTGGGCCAGGCGGTGGGGGGGGATGTAGGGCTCGTTGTAATGGCAATAGCGGCAGGAGGGATTCTGCTGGGTCTCCACCTCCTCGAGGCGGTTGCCGCCGTGAAAGTCTTTGGTCCACCCCGCCTTCTTGCCCATGCCGTGGACCGATTTTTTGAATTCCTCCACGATGTCCTTGTGGCTGAAGCGCTTGCCCTCCGAGGGTTCCTCCACGTGGCAACTGGACGAGCAGTCCACATAACCGTTTTTGGGATCGTGGGGATAGTCGCGGATCTTGCGATGACAATCGCGGCAAGGAACGCTGCCGTGCAGGGAGCCGTAATAGGCCTCCTTTAAGATGGTGGCGGTGCGCCGCACCCCGTGGTCGTCGAAATATTCCAATCCCGGCAGGCTGTGACAGGTCAGGCAGCCGTCCGGATCGGCGTGGCGCTCCAGGGCCGCCGCGCCGGCGGCCCACAGGGCGGTGAGAATCAGAACCAGTTGGACCATGAAGTGACAGCGATGAAAGACAACAAAAAGGTGATGATCAGGCCATTGACCAGGCGGCTCCAGTCCACCGTTCCCACGGAACTGCGGGGGGCGAAGGCTTCCCACTGGGGTTCGGGGAAGATCTGAATCCCCTTCTTGATCCGCTTGGGTGTCTTCTGACGCGGTCCCGGCGTCCATTCGATGGCGTTCCATTCGCAACTGTCGACGCAGTCGTGACAGGACATACAGGAGGTCTGGTCCACGGTGGCGATGCGGTCCACCATCTTGATGGCCCCGCACATGCAGGCCTTGGCGCACTCGTTGCAACCGGTGCAGCGGCTGCGCTCCACCCGGATGTGGTAGGTCATGCGCAATTTGGCGCCCAGGCGGTTGACCAGGGCGTCGATGGCGCCGATGGGGCACATGAACTGGCAATAGGCCCGTCCCTTCTCGGAAAAGAATCCCAAAAGCAGCAACATGGCCAGATTCGCCAGCCCGATGGTGGAAAAAATGAAGGCCAGACCGGCGGCCCCTCCCGTGAGCGCCGTCACGAAGCGGGGCACGGTGACGAAGTTGCACAGGGTGCAGGCACTCACCCCGGCCATGGGCAGCAGCACCATATAGGCGGCCAGATAGCCGTAGCGGATCGGCACCTGCGGCAGGAAACGGAAATCGATTTTCCAGCGTTCCCCCAGGGCCCGGCTCACCAGCTCGCTGAAGCCGCCCACGGGGCAGAGGAAGGAACACCAGATACGGCCGAAGAAAAAGGTTACGGTAATGATGGTGAAGAAGGCGATGACCCCGATCCAGGCCACCGACACGTGCATCCACAGATCCTCGAAGCTCATGCCGGGAAAATAGAGATAAAAGCGGCGCATGCACAGCACCCCGCAAAGGTCCTCGTTGCCTACCAGTTGCGGCAGAAACGCCAGCGGCCCGAGGAAAGCGATGCACGATGCGGCGATGACGCCATAACGGAATTTCTGCATTTTCGGCACCGCCTGCCAACGGCGCCAGATGGACAAGGTTCTCATCACGACCTCCTCATTGATCGAACACGTGACAGGCCCGGCACAGCTGCCCGTCCTTGGCGGGCAGACGCAACAGGGCCTCTTTTTGAATCTGACGATAACGGAACGTAAGCGGCCGCCCGTATTTGCGGCTCAGCTCGGCAAACCGTTCCCGCTTGTCCTCGGCGATGACCTTCTCCCACGGGCTGTCGCCGTAAACAGGTCCCTCCTCCACCTTGGCGGTGGCCACCTGATGGGCCGCCGGCAGATCCTTGCGGATCACCCCCGGCGGATGGGGAGTGTGACAGGTGATGCAAGTCACCCGCCCGTCGCTGGTCAAAGGCAGGATCACCTCCGGATGGTCGCGCAGGAATGCTTCCCGCTGTTTTTTCACCTTTTTCGAAGGTTTCACCTGATGCTCGAGGGCGTTGAGGTGGGGCGTCTTGAGATGGCACCCCCAGCACAGCTTGTCCGGCGGCGCCCGCAGCCGAACCTCCTCCAGGCGGTAGCGGCGGTCCCGTTCCGGCACCTTCTCGTGGCAATAGAGACAATGGTCCTTCTTGATCTCGCCCTTGTCGTCCAGCATGGCGTGGATGTTGGGCCGCTGGTGGCTTTCCTGATTGTGGCAGCGGAAGCAGAACTGCGTCAGATCCCGGTAGGGGCCGCCGCGAAGGAAACCGGGATCGTCCTTGTCCACCTTGTCGAAATCCTTTTTGTCGATGTCCTTGATGCCGTGGCACACCGGACAGGTAAGCTTGCGGTCGGCGGGAAGCGGCAGCGCAGGATCGACCCGCATGGAATCCGGCACGGAAATATCCACCAGATGATGCAGCGGCGGCACCTTGGGCTTTTCCGCCGCCGCCACGGAAGCCAGCATCAGCGCAAGTGCCCCCAGAAGCCGTCTCATAATCCCACCTGGGCCGCCCGCCCGTGGGTGTGACACAAGGTGCAATTGGTGCCGACCTGATGGACGCCGTACAGGCCGTTGCCGGTATCGATCAGGGCGTCTTCCACCGGCGTTTCCATCTGGTGGCACAACACGCACAACTGGGAATAATCGCCGATGTCGCTGAACACCCGCACCGGAATCCCGGCATCGCGGAATGGGAGCAGGAAGGCACCCTTGCGGCTGTCGTCGATGATCAGCTTGGGATTGTCGGTGCCATGCATGGCGTGACACTCGGTGCAGGCGAGCACCTCCGGATACTGGTAAGGAGAACGCAGGCCGGCGTAGGTGCGCTGGCCGCTGCCCTTGGGGTAGCCGTGGGTATCAATATGGCGCCAGTCGTCCTCGATGGCGATCAGGGGATCGCGGTAATCGAGGCCGCGCAGCGCGAAACCGGGCTGTTGATGGTCGCGGTTGTGGCAGCGCAGGCAGAACTCGGATTCGTGGCGGTAGGGATCGGCCAGGCCGGTGGCGTCGGGAATCCGTGTCAGGTCCACGTTCCGTTCCCACACCCCGTCCATGTCGGCCGCCTGATGACAGACCAGACAGTCCTGATCGGTCAGGGGGCGGTCCTCAAAACGATCGAAATCGTGGGTATGAGTGCCGGTCTGCAGCGGGGACAGCGGCAGATCGCGGTCGTTGTGACACACCAGGCAGGGACGCCTGGCGCCGGTACCGTTGTCACCGTGGCAACCCGTGCAGGTGTCAAACCCCTTGTCCCGCACGATGCCACGGATATGCGGCGCGTTCTTGTGGATCAGCGACAGCACGTGGCAGGCCTGACAGCGGGCTTTGCCCCAGCCTTCATGGCGCTCGGTCAGAAGCACCTGATTCTGCGCCAAGGAAACATCCCGTCCCTTGGCTGCCGCGCCCGCGGCCAATAGCAGCATGATCAACAGCCACCTGAATCTCATCGCCGCCTCCGGTGGCAATTGTCACAGTAGAAGTTGTTGTGGCAGCGGCCGCAGTTGGCGGGCATGGCGCGCGCCTCCATGCCATGCAGGGTGATGTAGCCGAGGGGATGATAACCGATGCCGGAGATCTCGCGGCGGAAATGGCAGTCGGTGCAGAAGGACAGCTCCAGATGGCACTCGCGGCAGGCGTTCTCATCGCGCCGGGCGGCGGTGGCGTGATGTTGGACATAACCGAAATTGTGATCGGCCGGCCATATCTTGGTCTTGTCGGGATGACACAGCTCGCAGCGCCACGGGGCCCGCCGTTCCACCACGTGGCAGTCGTGGCACACCGCCTTGAGCGGTTCGTTGACCACCGCGCTCAGATCCTGCAGCAATTTGGGGTCCTTCTCTTCGGTCTTCTGGAACGAATGGCACAGCATGCACATGTCCCCTTCCTGCTCCATCACCGCCATGTGGACGTTGTGGGGAAAGTAGATATCCGGCTTGCGCGCCTCGCGCTTCTCCCACCAACGCTTTTCCTTGGCGGTTTCGGCGGCCTGCCCGCTCAACCAGCACAGCAACAGCGTCAACAGGACCAGACGCATGTCTTCCCCTTGGGCTGGAAGCGGTCGAGGTAGTAGATCACCCGCACCACGCCGACGTAATCGTCGCGGCGCTGGCTGTTGGCGATGTAGGACAGGCTGGTTTGCACCGTCCAGCCGCTGCCGATGTGGTAGCGGAAACCGGCCTCCCCGCCCCGGACCCAGTTGACGCCGTAAAGCAGTTTTTCCTCCCGCCGGACGGCGCCATTGACCCACGCTTCCAGACGGGAGCTGAAGGCATGGCGGATCTGGCCGTAGCCGCTGTGGGCGCGGTCGTAGCCGATTTCCAGGAAATCGTAACGCAATGCGAAGACGGTGTCGCGCCAGCGGTAATCCCCTCCGCCGATCAGGCCGTAACCGTCGAAACCGTCCGCCTTGGTGGCCCGCTGCCCCCCCAGGTAATAATGCAGCGACGGCCGGGGATGGTGGTGCAGTTCGGCGCGGAACAGACTCTGCTCTCCCAGAGCGTAAGCGCTGACGAAGCGTTCCCGAAAGGTTGGAAACGGCGAGCGGGGCCGGTAGTACTCGTAATTGGTGCGGAAGCGCAAGGCCGGCGTCAGGTCGATGAAGCCGTTGAACCAAACATCCTCGAAGCGGCGGCGGTCGAAACGGTAGGTGGCGCTCAAGGCCGCCTCCCAAGCCTGCCCCTCACCCCGGCTTCCCCGCACCGAGGCGGTGCCCTGGAGGCGGCGGGACAGCCGATGATTGCGAAATTCCTGATAGGAAAAGACCGTCCGGTAACCCTGCCAGCAGAATCCCCGCCAGCAGCGGTCTTTCGCTTCGTCGCGCTCTAGGGTGACGCCGAACACCGAATCGCCTTCGATACTGCGCACGTGATCGAGGCGCAGCGGCCTACCGCCGTACCATTGCGCCCGCCACCCCGCCAGCCGGTAGTCCAATTGGCCGCCATCGAGCAGGTAAAACCCGGCCAGATCGGCCCGCTGAAACCGCCCCAGCCGCAACGTTCCCTGGAACCTGGGCCACAGCCCCTCCCAGAAGGCCTGATACAGACGGCCACCGCTGTCGTCGCTGAGGCTGGAAAGACGGCCGGCCCAGGAAGCATGGGCGCGCCAACGGCCCGGCTCAAGCAGCTCGGCATCGCCCCATAGCTCTCCCAGGATCCGCGGGCTGGCGTTGAAACGGTTGTCCACCTGTAACTTGCTTTCCAGCATAGCGCTCAGACTGGCCGCCCCCACACTGCCGCAAACAAGCATTCCCACCCCAGCCAACAAGCGGCGCATCGCAACTTCAGCGTTTTTCTTCCGTGGTCACGGTATAGAAATCCCCACCGCGGCGCTTCTTGGCCACCACTGCCCAGGTCACCAGGGAAGCGACCACCACCGCGCAACTGCCGCAGCCGGAGCAGACGCCCTGCTGGGGAACCGTGCAGCGGGTCGCCAGGCCCGCCTGGCCGCCCGCAATCCCTGCCCCGGCCAGCCAGGGTGCCGTTTTGAACCAGAGTGTCTTCAACATTTTGTTCCTCCACAAAAGGAGGGACCCCGCTTGGGGGCCCCTGAAATCAAGGCAGTTTCGGACTAAGGACATTCAGCCGCCGCGCTTGGAACGAATGAAGTCGGAAATCGCCTGAATGTCCGCATCGCTCAGGACATCGGCCAAAAAGCCCATGCCGCCCTTATTGGAGGCGATGGCGCCACGGATCCGCGCGGGATCGGCGCCCATCAACACCCCTTTCCTGTCAGAGGCGGGATCAGGGCTATGGCAACCGGAGCAATTTGCGCCATACAAGGACGCGCCTGTCGCGACGTTGCCGCCAGTGTCACCCGTACCCGTATTGCCACCATCGTCATGCCCACCATCATCATCTCCGCCATGATCGTGCCCACTATGGTCAGCACCACCCTGGTCATCGCCGCCGGATTCCTCGCCGTCCGGTATGCCATTGTGATCGGCGTCGTCATCTCGCCAGCCGTCGAAATCGTGATCCGCATCGGAAAAACCGTCGTGATTGCCGTCATCGTCCGGCCAGCCGTCGCCGTCGAAATCCCGCGACCGCTCCGGCGGTTCGTTGACGATGAAGAGCTGCCGCGCCAACGGGCCGTGCCAACGGGAGGTGTCGAAGATATCCGCCCCGGTATCGGTGATAGCGGCATAGAGACGGTAGCGGCCCGGAGTAATCAGCACGCCTGGAAAACGTAGAATCGTCTCTGCCTGTCCCTGATCGAAAAGACCGTCCCGCTTGTAGGGAACCGGCGCGGAGTGGAGCTTGCCGTCTTCGCCGAAGAACAGCAGATTACCCTGGACGATTGCCGCGACATACAGATCCCCGCGGTCCTGAGCGGGAAAACGTAACCGGGCTTCCAGCACGTCATTCTCTCCCACCACGGAACGCTCTGCCTCAATACGTACATCCGCCCATACAGTCGGGACCAGCAAAGCGCCCATCAAAATCGGCAATAGTTTCTTCTTCATATCAATTCCTAGAGGTCTGCGGAAATTGTAGATAAAGAAAGGGAGACAGGGGAAACACCCCTGCCCCCCCCTTGCCGTCAGCGATCGACTACTGCGAAAAAGCCGGGCTGGTCAGCCAGGAAGATCACGTAGCCATCCTGCACGTCCAGGTCCGGATTGGACACCTGGGAGCCTGGCAGCCGCTCGCCACTCGCCTGGGTCGCCGGCACGAAGTCGACGATGTCCTGCGGATCGACGCGGTGGATTTCCCGGCCATCCACCGACATCAACACGTCGATGCCGTTGACGTCTCCAGCCCTGCCCCGGTAAGGCAGCTTCACGATCAGGCGGTTGCCGAACAGATCGGTCATCGCCCGCTTGTGATCGTCCAGCATGCTGACATGGATCACATCGGAGGCCAGGTCACCGAAGCCGCGGTCGTTCAGCAGTTTTTTGAGCTCGGCCGAACGCGGGAACAGCAACAGCTCGGCACGCCACTTCGGCGCCACCGCATCGGTCACGGTGTTGACCGGCAGGGCGACGATGGTCTTGCGCAGGGATGCCTTGCCATAGCGGGGCACCAGGGCATACAGCGGCGTGTCCTCGCCATAGCGCTGACCGTACTGTTTGACCAATTCCGGCGGCAGACCGCTCAGCCCCGTCACCCGCTTCAACGGCATCTTCCGCAGGAAACCACCGAAGAAGCGGCTTTCCGGCGCGTCGTTGACGGTCATGAACGGATTCACCAGGGTAGTGAACAGGATGTCCTTCTCGTTTTCATAGATGTTGCCATCGCCGTCGATGCGCATGTAGGGCATTCCCAGCACTACCACGCCTTCTTCCACCAGCTTCGGATCCGGCAGGGTCGTCACATCCTTGCGGTTGCCCGATCCCAGGATGCCGTCTTCCTTCAGCAGCGAGCTGTAGGAGCCGTCCTGCTTCTGAGCGTGGCAGTCGCCGCAGGGAACCGAATCGACCGCCGGGCGGACGTTGTGGGAGATGATGTACTCGTTGGACTCGAGCCACACCATCTTCACGTCGGGTGTCCTTCCCTGCAACTGCGGCCCGTGACGCATCTGCATCAGCTTGTCATAGGCGCGCTTGAGGGAGCGGTAACCGTCGGCGTCCGTCGGGTCTCCAAGCCGGATGCTGCCATGGGAGACACGCCCCAGCACCGTTCCCGGCAGTTTTTCGCCGGTTTCCGGGTCGACGATGTCGAAGACGAAGTTACCGCCGTCCTTGATCGGTTCGCCGTTCTCATCCACTTGCTGTCTGGCCACCAGACCGCGCTCGTAGCGGGTCAACGTCCAACCGGTGGTGGTGTCGATCCACAGATAGCGCAGGCGCGGATTGTAAGGAATGATCTTGCGCTTCTGGTCCACGTCGTCCCGGTAGCGGTACATGATCTGCAGCGGCTTACCGCCCCGTCCCTTTTTGCCGGTGATGTGGCAGGTCTGGCAATTGAGGACGTTGAAGTGGGTCTGCACCACCCGGTTCAGGCTTTGCTCGCTATAGCCGGTCATGTAGCCGCTGTTCTTCCAGCGCTCCAGGTGGGCCGCCAGCAGGGTGTCCTGACCTGAAGGAATCACCGCCGGCTCGCCGCGCGGGTTCCTGCCTTCCACGTGGCAGTATTCGCAGGTGCGAAGATCGGCGGAGAAATCCAGGTCGTTGCGGATGTCCATATCCGAATTGCCCTTCATGAAGTTGTGGTCCTGGTCCAGATTCACGTTTTCATGCCGGGTCTTGAGGTAGGCGCGGCTGTGACAGACGTTGCAGTTGTCCATGATGCGCGATTCGCCGTGCCAGTACTTGGCCAGGTCCTTGCCCTTGTGGACGTCGTCCTGGTAATCCTCCACCAGGGTGCCGTCCTCGCCCAGCTCCATGCGGGCGTTGTCGCCGTAGCCGTAGAAGCCGCGGCGCGAGTTGCTGGTCAGATGGCAGGACATGCAGTTGTCGCTTTCCGGGAAGCGCAACATCTTGACGTGGACACGGCCGTTCTCATCGAAGGCTTCCGGATTCCAGTGGATCACCGGGTTGCCGTCCTCTCCGGTCTTGAGGTCGTAGCTTTCTCCGCCTTCGCGCCAATCCCGCTCGATGGTCAGGATCTGTTTGCCGTCAACGGTGGGAACGAATTCCCAGGCGGTGTTGGCGGCATAACGGAACCAGCCGCCGCTGATGAACTCACGCCGGGCGTTGCGGTAGGCGCCGATGATGCCGCGGCGCAGAGACATGCGCTCGTCAGGCAGATTCACCTCGTCGGGGCTCATGTGGCACCACATGCAGTCGGCTTCCAAAAGGCCGCTCTTGTGCCAGTCCCATTTGGCCACCACGCTCTTGTCGGTCTTCTGGTTGTTCTCGTCGGTGCCGCGGTTGTAGTAGTCACCGTCCCAAAGCGGGATGGTGTTGGGATCACGGTCCGTATAGCGGATGCCTTCGCGGTCCTTCTCGCCGAAACCGCCGCCGACATGGCAGCTGGAGCAGTTGATGAAACCAGCGGCCCCGTAGTCCCGGATCATTTCCTTGTAGCCGTTTTTCTTGTTCGCCAGGAAGGTGGGAATGCTGCCCCCCATACAGTTGAAACCACCAAACCAACCGGGGCTGACCAGAGATTTGGCCCCCAGGAAAGAACTGAACTTGCCGAAATCGTCGCGGGCCTCGTCCCGCCCCATTTCGAAGTGGTAGGCGCTGGTGATCTTGTCGTAATCGTGACAGCCGGAACCGGCGCAGCTCTTCCTGGGACTGTAGGGCATGCCGCTTTCGAGCACATGCCGCCCGTTCTCGTCCAGCAAAGGAATCGCCGGATGCTCCACCGGTTTTTCGATCCAGTTAACCTTGGCCTGCGCCGGGCCGAATCCGAGCCCGAGCAGAAGCCACACATATCTTTTTTTCATTTTCCCCCTCATTCAAGGTTTACGCTGTAATGGGTGGCTGCCAAGGCAGCCACGCCCTGGATTTCTATCTGGCAAAATCCGGTCCAATTTTTCTTACGCATTGAATTCAAATAGATTGCAGGCCGTGTATGCGGATGCGCGGAAATGGAAAACGTGGAATATGCCGCAAACATGCGGCATATGCTACACAAGGGCACATTGCGTCTTCCCAACTGACTGGATTTTCTGGTGTTTTTCACGGCATGCAATTTGCTTTATCACCTAATGCGTTTTTCCGCACAATCAACCAGAGGGTACAAACACAATGAAATCCATCGCTTACACCGCCATCACCGCCCCGTTATTGCTCCTGGCCAGCCTGCCCGTCTCGGCCGCCACCTTTTCCGAAGGCGGTCGGGAAACGACGCTCATTCACCCTAATTGCCGGGGAGAATCACAAGGGCTGACCCTGGTCGGGCTGGCTGTGCCCGCAGGACCTCAGGTCAAAGTGAGCATCGGCGACAACGATCCGGTCATCGTCGCGTTCCCCCAGGAAAACTATCTGATTTCCAAAAGCCGCCGCGGTCCGGAAACCTATCCCGCCAACCCGCTCATGGGCACCGTCCCCTCCATGAACGACGGCGCCGTCTTCGCCATGGAGGTCATCCGGGACGAAGTCGCACCTTACGGCAGCCGCAACAGCACCACCGACACCCGCTACATCCTCTGGCGGGTGCGGGCCATCCACAAGTTCGACCACACCACCGGCATGATCAAGACCTTGGACTATGTCCCCGGCACCGACCTGGTCACCCCCGGCATCGGTTTCGAGCTGCCTTCCTTCCATCCTGACAGCTGCCTGGCCAAACTGCAGGTCGTCACCCCGGTCGTGATGCGTTGCGACCCCATCGACCCGGCCGCCGGGGAGATCGCGACCGGCGAACCCACCCTCCGCAGCAAAAATTTCCGCCATGTGATCGAACGGAACCTGGCAACCAATCCGTTACCGGCCCGATGCGGCGAGGGGCTTTTCGTCACCATCGAACCCCTCGATGAGGAAGTGGAACACATGAAACAAATGGTGCTCGACACCCCCATCCACGGCAGCCACCATCACGGCGAGGACACCCCCACCGATAACGGCGGAGCCTGAGTTTGTACCGCCGTCGTCCGGTCGTCCTGCTGCTGTTCGCTTTGAGCTACGCCGCAGGTTCCGGGGAACTGGATCGCACCCAACGGCTGCTACCCACCGACCCCGCCGACAACCGCCGTTTCGGCCAGTCCCTGGCGTTAACGGCAGACAGCGCCGCCGTGGCTGCTTCAGGGCGGGTGATCGTCTACGAACGGGACTATCCCCGTCCCGGCCTGTGGGGCGAGGCGGCCGTTTTGCGTGCCGATGCCCCCGGTTTCGGAAAACGGGTCGCCTTATCGACGGCCGGTTTGGCGGTCGCCGCCCCGGACGGGGAAAACGGCGGCCAGGTGCATCGCTACCGAAACGACCACACGGGCCGGTGGCAACGCCAGGAAACCTTGCAAGCGCCGGATGGCGGGAGCGGAGACCGCTTTGGAGCAGCGCTGGCGGCAGACGGAGAGTGGCTGGCGGTAGGGGCGCCGGGTGCGGACGTCGGCGGTGCGGTTTTCCTGTACCGTTGCCAGGCGCACTGCACCCTGATCCAGCGCGTGGCCGACCCCCAGGGAGAATTCCAGGCAGACTATGGCGCATCCCTGGCAATGGCCGGAGACTGGCTCGCCGTGGGCGCACCGGCCCGGGACGTGACTCCGTTTCAGGGCCGCATCGTCCCTGCCGGGGACCTTTCCGCCCATGCCTTCGCCATCGCCAAGGGGGATGCGCCCTTCTGTGGCGAAGATGTGGGGGTGGTATATCTGTATCGTCTTTCCGAACTGGCTGCCGGCGCCACAGCGCCGGCAGCGACCCTGGCGCCGGAAGATGCCGAATGCCTCCAAGGTTACGGTGCGGCCTTGGCGTTGCGGGACGGCAAGCTGGCCGTCGGCTCTCCCGGCAAGGACGTGGGCGACACCCTGAGCGCCGGCGTCGTCTATCTCTACGGCTACGACGGCTCCCGGTGGCAGCCGCAGCTCATTCTGGCATCAGACCATCCAAGCGAAGACGGCCGATTCGGCGCAGCTCTGGCCTGGCAGGGGAAACGATTACTGGTCGGCGCACCGCGGGAGACCGGCCATCGTTTCCGTACCGGAGTGGTCCATCGCTTCAGCCAGACTGTGGAAGTCTGGCAGGATACCCCCCTGGAACTGGCGCAAGGCCAGACTTACGACCTGTTCGGTGCCAGTCTGGCGGTGGCCGGTGAAGACCTGTGGATCGGCGCTCCCGGCAGGCGTCTGGGGGAAAGCGCCGCCGGCGCCGTCTTCCGCACCGGCTCCCCGGCGCCTCCACCTTCCGCTCGCTTCAACTTCGGCGACGGACGCCTGATACTCGACGGCGTGGGCATCTGGAAAGCCGGCCAAAGCTGGTACCGGGCGGTCTTGACCCACGATCTCCAGGCGCCCGGCTGGCGGTTCCGGCTCCAGGAGCTGACGCCCACAGAAGCGCCGGCCCACCCGGCCCGCTACCTGCCAGACAGCGGCCGCCTGCATGTTCCCTCGGTAAGCGTACGTTTCTCCGACGGCCACTCGGATATTTTCACTGTCGATCTACGCCAGATCGCCGATACGCCTTCCCTGACCTTCCAGCTGGAAACCGTACGATGAACATCCGACCGGCGGCCGTCCTGGCGATGGCCGCACTTTCCTGTCCTTCCCTCCATGCCGCCGCGCCGGCCGCCTACCACGACAGCGACGCCACCCTGACCGTGCCCAGCGTCATCGCCGGACAGACCGCCTATTGCGATGTCCCCCTCGAGCGTCTTGCCGAAGCGCGCTGGCAATTCGCGCTCACTGAATTGCCCGTCTGCAACCAGGCGCCCGCGGACAGCCCCGTTTACGACGCCGCCACCGGGACGGTCCAGCTACCGGTGATACTCGCCGAACGCCCCGGCGCCCCCCGATTTCAAATACGCCTGAGCCAGGTTCCAAGCCTTGCGGGGATGCAATTCCTGGTGACCGAGGCTTATCCGGAAAACGGCGCTCCCGGTTACCGATACCTGCCGGAGACCGACGGCCGGCTGCGGCTATGGAACCCAGAGGACTTCTCCCAATTGGCAACCGGTACGGGAATCGGCGGTGCCGAAGAGGTCAAGTTCGTCATCACCGACATCGACACCGACCACCCGCTGCTCCACTTCCAGAACAGCCGCCGCTACCCGCTTCACTTCGATTTCGTCCATGAAGCGCTGGGGTGGTATCCCGAGCTGGCAAAGGACGAAGCGATCGCCCGCTTCAACGCCGTCAGTTACTTCAGTCAGGGACGGCGCAACCTGGTCGGCTCGGTGGTCCACTACCCTCAGAACAACCGCTACGCGCTGGAGTTTTGGCCTACCGACCCGGTGCCCGTCTCCGGCATCCGTACAGCTTTCCGCCTGCTTCGCCAGGCCATGCCGTTCGCTGCCGACCGTTTGAGCTATCACCCCCTGGGGCTCACCCAGGAAACCCTGGCCCGCGAATCCGGCGAAGCGCTTGCCGATGCCGGCATTCCGGTGGTGTTTTCCACCGAGCTTTTCGCGGACACCGACAGCGCCGTCCTCAACCCCGGCGACAGCTATGGCCGTCTGCGGCTGGTGCGGCCGGGCGACCCGTTTCCCTCGGCCCGCGATGTCGCCATCTTCACCTACATCCCCAACGACCTGGGACGGGTGGCCGGCATCCTCACCGAGACGCCCCAGACCACCCTGTCCCACATCAACTTGCGGGCCAAGCAGGACCACCGGCCCAACGTCTATCTGCGAAACGCCGCCACCCGTCCTGACATCGCCCCCCTTATCGGCCAATGGGTGCATTTTCACGCCGATGCCGACGGCATCCGCCTGGAACCGGCGAGCGAGGCGGACGCGCAAGCCTGGCTCGACAGCCTGCGGCCGGCTCAGCTCCAAGTGCCGGAATACGATCTGAGCGTCACCGAACCGCTGCCGCTGGCGGACATTGGCTTTTCCGACTGGCGCGCCTTTGGGGTCAAGGCCGCCAACGTCGCCGAGCTGGGGAAGATCCTCCCGGAAGGCGTGGCGCCCGACGGCTACGCCCTCCCCTTTTCCCTCTACGACCGCTTCATGGCCCTGCCCCGCTGCGGCGAAGCGCAGACGGCCCTGTGTCCGGAGGGGGAGCACGGGCCTTCCTTTTACGATCAGGTCCAGGCGTTACTGGCCGATTCCCGATTCCAGGACGACCCGGAATACCGCAGCGCCCAGCTCAAGGCCCTGCGCAAGCGCATCAAAAAAGGCGAGGCGCCGGACGACCTGATCGCCGCCATCGAGACCGTCCGCCGTTTCTGGGAACCCGAAGGGCCGCCTTTCCACCAGTCGCTGCGCTGCCGCTCCAGCACCAACAACGAAGACCTACCCGGCTTCAACGGCGCCGGCCTGTATCATTCGACCACCCACAAGGCCGACGAAGGCCCGCTGATCGAGAGCGTCAAGAAGGTCTGGGCCAGCCTGTGGAGCGAGGCGGCGTTCGAGGAGCGGGCGTTCTGGCGCGTGGATCACCTGCATACCTACATGGGAGTGCTGATCCATCCCAACTACGGTGACGAGCAGGCCAACGGCGTGGCCGTGAGCGCGAATCTCTACAATCCCGGGTGGCCCGGTTTCACCGTCAACGCCCAGTACGGGGAAATCTCGGTCACCAACCCGGAACCGGTGGAAATCGGCGGCGAGACGGTTTCTCCCGTCCCGGACGAGTTCCTGCTGGTCCGGCTGCCGGGGGCGGAAGACACCGACACCTGGGAGACCCTTTACCTGCGCCACAGCAACGTCACCGAAGTCTACGGTCAGCCGGTTTCGGGAACGGTGCTGCGCCCGGAAGAGATCGCGCAGTTGCGCCATTACCTGACCCTCATCCACCACCATTTCAAAAAACGCTACGGCGGTGGAGACGATTTCGCCATCGAGATCGAGTTCAAGATCACCGAAACCGACGACGGCAGCCGCGGCCATCTGGCCATCAAACAGGCCCGGCCCTGGGTCCGATGACCGCGTTGGGGACGGCTATCGCCGAGAAGCTGATGCGGATGAAGGGCGTTGCTTTGGGAAAAACCCCCGATGGCGGTTTTTCCCTGCGCCGGGAGCGCAAGTTCCTGTTGAGACCGGAGGCAATCCCATCGCTCCTGGAGATTATGGCGTCAGAATGCCAGGTTATCGAAATTGACCGGCAGCGGCGGCAACGTTACCGGACCCTCTACTTCGACACCGGCCGTTTCGGCGCTTACCGCCGCCACCACTGCGGCGGCCTTCCCCGCTATAAATTCCGGGTACGGTGCTATGTCAGCAGCGGCGCTCTGTTTCTGGAAGAAAAATACAAACGCCGCCCGGATATCACCCACAAACGCCGGCGGCCGGTTTCCGCCTGCCCCGGTCATCTGGAACAAGGCGGTCAGCTTTGGCGTCCTGTCCTCCTCAACGAATACGACCGCATCGCGCTGAGGTACGATTCTCTGCGCCTGACCATCGATTGGAACCTAAAGGCGTGGTTACGCCCAGACGGCACCCCCATCGACTTCCCTCCGCTGGCGGTATTGGAAATCAAGGCACCCTTGCACGCCCCGGCCACCACCGGCATTCTGCTGCAGCAGGCGCGACAGCGCCTGCGATTACGGCCGTCCAGTTTCAGCAAGTACTGCCTGAGTCTGAGCCTCTCGCCCCTGCCGCTGCCGAAGGCCAACTTCCGCTCCGTGCTCCGCAAAGCCGCCTCGCTATGACCTCGTCCGTTACCGACTTTCTGCTGCATCTGGCGATCCAGCTGGGCGCCGCCTTCGGCCTCTCCCGCCTGGGATACCGCTATGTCAGCGACGACAGGGACACCCATGTCGTCAGCTTCATGCTCGGCAACGTCACTTTTCTGGTAGGCTACTGGCTCAAGTCGCTGCCGCTTTCCATGGGTTTCGCCTTTGGCCTGTTTGCCATCTTCTCCATCTTCCGCTATCGCGCCGAGAGCATTACCCTGCCCCAAATGACCCTGCTTTTCACCGCCATCGGCGCCGCAGTCCTGAACGCCGCCGCCCCCCTGCCCCCCGCCTATCTCGCGGCAGTTGAACTGGGCCTCCTGGGCCTGTTGCCGCTCACGGCAACCCCCTGGTTTCTGCCCAGACGCAAAACCACGCGGATTCTTTACGATCGCAGTACGCTTCCTGCCGAAGCGCAGCTCATCCCGGAGCTCCGGGAGCGCACGGGTCTGAAGGTGTGCAACGTTCACCCGGAAAATGTGGACATGCTCCACGACACGATCGTGCTGCGGGTGCAATATGAAGACGATGAATCCTGAACATCAGAGCATGGCGCATCAGTCGCTCTTACCCAAAGGCCGGGTGCTTTCCCTGTAGGTGCCGCAACCGCAACCCCACAAGCCACAAGCTGCCGCCATAAACAGAGACACCCAGCCCGATCAAAAGGATCAGCCGCACCAAGCGAAGCTCCGGGCGTGATAGCTCCGTCCAGGAAAATTCCCGGGCGGTATAATACAGGCAGGCCGCCATGACGCCGTTGGCGACCACCACCCGCAGCAACAATCCCCACCACCCCGGCCCGGGCCGATAAACCCCCAGCCGTCTCAGCCGCCTCAACAACAGCCCTCCGTTGACACAGGCCGCCAGCGACGTCGCCAGGGCCAGGCCGGCGTGGGCCAGCCAGCCGATCAGGCCTAGGTTCAATACGATGTTGACCACCATCGCCGCCACCCCGAAGCGCACCGGGGTTCGGGTGTCCTGGCGCGCGGTGAAACCGGGCACCAGGATCTTCACCAGGATGAAACCGACCAGCCCTACGGCGTAGGCCGTCAGGCTCAGACCGGCCATGTGGACGTCGTGGGCGGTGAAGGCGCGGTACTGGAACAGGGTCGCCAGAATGGGCCTGGCCAGCACCGCCAGGCCCGCCGCCGCCGGCAGGCCGATCAGGACCACCCAGCGCAGGGCCCAGTCGATGGCGCGGGAGAAATCCTCCCGGCGGCCGGCGGCCCAGTCCTTGGACAGATTGGGCAGGATCACCGTCGCCAGGGCGATGCCGAACACCCCGAGGGGAAATTCCACCAGGCGGTCGGAATAGTACAGCCAGGAGATGCTGCCGTGGGGCAGGAGCGAGGCCAGCAGGGTGTCGATCAACAGGTTGATCTGGGTCACCGACACCCCGAACAGGGCCGGCAGCATCAGTTTGAGGATCTTGCGCACACCGGGATCGTGGAAGCCCCAGCGCAGTCTGGGCAGCAGCTTCAGCCGCCACAGCGCGGGAAACTGGAACAGCAGTTGCAGGCTGCCTGCGGCGAACACCCCCCACGCCAGGGCGATGATCGGCTGCGGCAGCTGCGGCGCCAGCCACCAGGCGGAAGCGATCAGGCACAGATTGAGCAAAACCGGGGTGAAGGCGGGCACCGCAAAACGGTTAAAGGTGTTGAGAATCGCCCCGGCCATGGCGGTGGAGGCGATGAAGAACAGATAGGGGAAGGTAATCCGTAGCATCTGCACCGCCAGCTCATACACTTCCCCGGAACGGGAGAAACCCGGCGCGAACACCAGGATCACCCACGGCGCACCAATCACCCCCAGCAGCGTCACCGCCATCAGCACCATGGCCAGGGAACCGGCGGTACGGTCGAGGAAACGCTTGAGCTCGGCCTGGCCCCGCTGCTCCTTGTACTCGGCCATCACCGGCACGAAAGCCTGGGAAAAGGCCCCCTCGGCAAACAGGCGGCGCAGAAAGTTGGGGATCTTGAAGGCAACGAAAAAGGCGTCGGTAGCGGCATTGGCCCCGAACAGATAGGCGATGACCACGTCGCGGATGAATCCCAGTATCCGCGAGATCAGGGTCATGCCGCCGACGACGGCGGTGGAACGGAACAGACGGCGGCTCAAGCGATCTTCCTCTCGAAACAGGCACCCGCAGCGCAGTATAAAGCTTGAAAAACCTCGGGAACACCCCAACTGTTTGTTAAAATTGATTAGTTTTTCTCTCCCGTATTCTCCAAGGAACATCCCGATGCCCATCAGCGCCGAACACGACGATACCGAACGCCATTTAAAACAACTGACCGAGGACCTAGAAACCGGCAAACTCGCCGAACTCAACCAACTGCTCCAGGCCCTCACCCCGGCGGAAATCGCCGACCTGCTCGAAGCGCTCAAGCCCGCCGACCGCCTGGTGGTCTGGCGCCTGCTGCCCCCGGAAGTGGCCGGGGAGGTGCTGGTGGAACTGCACGAGGAGGTCCGCGGCAGCCTCATCAAGGCCCTGGAGAAGACCGATGCCGAGGACCTGATCGAAGCCGCCGGGGCCCTCGACCCCGACGATCTGGCGGACATCGTCGAGGACCTGCCGGAAACCATCCGCGACAAGGTGGTCCAGGCCCTCAGCCACCACGACCGCCGCCGTCTGGAGCGGGTGCTGACCTATCCCGAGGACACCGCCGGCAGCCTGATGCGCACCGATACCATCACGGTGCGCCCGAACGTCACCCTCGACGTGGTGCTGCGCTACCTGCGCCAGCGCGGCGAATTGCCGGATCTGACCGACGCTCTTTACGTGGTGGACAAGGACGACAGGCTGATCGGCATTCTCCCGCTGTCGGTGCTGCTCACCAGCGACCCGAACAAGACCGTGCGCGAACTGATGCTTACCGATGTGGAGGCCATCCCCGCCGCCCTGCCTGCCTCCGACGTGGCGATGCTATTCGAGCACCACGACTGGGTTTCGGCCCCGGTGGTGGACGAAGAAGGCCGGTTGGTCGGCCGCATCACCGTGGACGACGTGGTGGACGTGATCCGCGACGAAGCCGAACACACCATCATGAGCCAGGCCGGCCTGTCGGAAGAAACCGACATGTTCGCCCCCATTTCCGAAAGCGCCAAGCGGCGGGCGGTGTGGCTCGGCGTCAATCTGGTCACCGCCTTTCTGGCCGCCTGGGTCATCGGCCTGTTCGAGGCCACCATCCAGAAGGAAGTGGCGCTGGCGGTGCTGATGCCCATCGTCGCCAGCATGGGAGGCATCGCCGGCACCCAGACCCAGACCCTGGTGATCCGCGCCCTGGCCTTGAAACAAATCGGCGAGGCCAATGTCTGGACCCTGCTGACCCGGGAAATCGCCATCGGCCTGATCAACGGGGTGCTGTGGGCCATCGTGGTCGGCATCATCGCCGCCATCTGGTTCCAGGCCCTTCACATCGGCCTGCTGATCGCCGCGGCGATGATCATCAACCTGCTGTGCGCCGCGTTCGCCGGGGTGATGATTCCACTGCTGCTGGACAAGCTGGGCATCGACCCGGCCCTGGCGGGCGGCGTAGTACTGACCACGGTGACCGACGTGGTCGGTTTCCTGGCCTTTCTGGGATTGGCCACCCTGTGGTTGTTCTAACGGAGGCGCAAGATGGAAGGCGGTAAATTCTTCATCTACCTGGGAATCTTCCTGCTGGTGATGGGACTGATCCTGACCTACGCCCCCAATCTGTTCAACTGGTTCGGCCGGCTGCCGGGGGACATCCGAATTCAGGACGAAAACAAGTTCATTTTCATCCCCATCACCTCGATGATCATCGTCAGCCTGATCCTGACCCTGATCGTCAACCTGTTCCTGAGACGGTGAGCGAGCGGCTGACGCGCCTTTTCCCCCTGTGGGCAGCAGTGCTGGCCGCCTGCGCCCTGTGGCAGCCTCAGTGGTGGACGCCGGCCAAAGCCGCCATCGTCCCTCTGCTGGTCCTGGTGATGCTGGCGGTAGTGCTCCACAACCTCGCCGGTCTGGCGCTGGGTTACTGGGTTCCGGCCCTGTTCGGGCTCGACCCGGTCACCCGCCGGACCCTCGCCATCGAGGTGGGGATGCAGAATTCCGGCCTGAGCGTGGCCCTGGCGGTCAAATACTTCTCCCCCGCCGCCGCCCTGCCGGGGGCGCTGTTCAGCCTGTGGCACAATCTGTCCGGCTCGCTGCTGGCCGGCTGGTGGCGCAGGCGGGGATGAAACCGGGAATCAGGCGGCCTGGACCGGGATGGCGTGGCCGGTGCGGACGATGCGGTTGCGCTCGTCCAGATAGATGAGGGTGGGCTGGTAATCCGCCAGTTCCTTTTCGTCGAGGCTGGCATAGGCGCAGATGATGACCATGTCGCCGGGGGCGGCCAGACGGGCGGCGGCGCCGTTTACGGAAACGATGCCGGATCCGGCCTCGGCGCGGATAGCATAGGTGGTAAAGCGCTCGCCGTTGTTGACGTTGTAGATGTGGATCTGTTCGTACTCATGGATCCCAGCCCGGTCGAGCAGGTCCCCATCGATGGCGCAGGACCCCTCGTACAACAATTCGGAATGGGTCACCCGGGCCTGGTGGAGCTTGGCTTTGAGCATGGTCGTATGCATCGTGAACAACCCGGCTGTGGCGTGGAAAGGACGCAAATTATCCTGGATTTGCCGGGGCGCTTCAAGTTAGGCCGTCACCGCGGATCCGGTCCCCCCGCCCCTGACCCCGCAGCGTCAGCCACAGATAGCGGAAGTAGGCCCGGAGAGAGAAATCCCGCAGCATTTCCGCATCGACCCGGGCCAGCCGCTGCGGCTGCGACATGTCGATGCCGCGGATCTGCGCCAGGCCGGTGATGCCGGGACGGGCCGCCAGCACCCCAAGGCGGTCGCGGGCCTCGATCAGCTCCTTCTGGTTCGGCAGGCAGGGGCGCGGCCCCACGAGGCTCATTTCGCCCCGGATCACGTTCCAGAGCTGGGGCAGCTCGTCGAGCTTGGTGCGGCGCAGAAAGCGGCCGAAGCGGGTCAAGGCGTTCGGGTCGGCCAGGTGGGTCGCCACCGAGGGGGTCTCCAAACGCATGGTGCGCAGCTTGTAGAGCACGAAAGGGCGGCCCTGCCGGCCCACCCGGACCTGCCGGAACAGCGGCGCGCCGGTATCCAGCCACCCCAGCCCCAGCAGCACCACCAATAACGGCCAGCCCACCAACAGCGCACCACCGGCTAGCATCAGGTCACAGGCCCGGAGCAGCGGGCTGTCCCACGGCGCGTTTGACTTCACCCTCGCCTCTCAACGACAATGATATCCTTTTTCCACTGTATCATCATGATGGCTGCATCCTCCGAGGTTCTGGTCAAAATCCGTGGTCTGGTATTCGCCCGCGGCCGGCGCCGGATCTTCGACGGCGTTGACATGGACATCCGCCACAGCTCGGTGACCGCCATCATGGGGCCGTCGGGCACCGGCAAGACCACCCTGCTCAAGCTCATCGGCGGCCAGCTCAGGCCCCAGGCCGGCACCATCGAGGTGGACGGCGAGAACGTCCACCGGCTGTCGCGGCGGCAACTGTACCAGCTTCGCAAGCGCATGGGAATGCTGTTCCAGTCCGGTGCCCTGCTCACTGACTTGAACGTGTTCGAGAACGTCGCCTTTCCCCTGCGCGAACACACCGATCTGCCGGAATCGATGATCCGTTCCCTGGTGCTGATGAAGCTGGAGGCGGTGGGACTGCGCGGGGCCCGCGACCTGATGCCGTCGCAGCTTTCCGGCGGCATGGCCCGGCGGGTGGCGCTGGCGCGGGCCATCGCCCTCGACCCGATGATGATCATGTACGACGAGCCCTTCACCGGCCAGGACCCGATCTCCATGGGCGTGCTGGTGAAGCTGATCCGCACCCTCAACGACGCCCTGGGGCTGACCAGCATCGTGGTTTCCCACGACGTGGCCGAAACCGCTTCGATCTCGGACTACATCTATCTGATCTCCAACGGCAGGGTGGTGGGCGAAGGCACCCCGGACGACCTCAAGGGAACCGACTCCCCCTGGGTGCGCCAGTTTCTCGAAGGGCTGCCCGACGGCCCGGTGCCGTTCCACTACCCGGCGCCCGACTACCACGAGGATCTGCTGCGATGCTAGGGGTATTGCAACGGCTCGGTGCCACCTCCCTCGGCGCCTTCGCCAAGCTGGGGCGGGCCAACCTGTTTTTCCTCCTGGCCCTGACCGGCATTCCCGAAGTCCTGCGCCGGCCGGGGCTGCTGATCCGGCAGATGTACATGGTGGGGGTGCTCAGCATCCTGCTGATCTCCCTGTCCGGCTTCTTCGTCGGCATGGTGCTGGGACTGCAGGGTTACAACGTGCTGTCAGACTTCGGCGCCGAGGAATCCCTGGGGGTCATGGTGGCCGCCTCCTTGGTGCGGGAGCTGGGTCCGGTGGTCACCGCCCTGCTGTTCTCGGGCCGCGCCGGCTCGGCCCTGACGGCGGAAATCGGGCTGATGAAAGCCACCGAACAGCTATCGGGGATGGAAATGATGGCGGTCGATCCCATGAAACGGGTCATCACCCCCCGCCTTCTGGCCGGCATCCTGTCGATGCCGCTGCTGGCAGGGTTGTTCACCTATATCGGCATCTACGGCGGCTATCTGGTCGGGGTGCCCATGCTGGGGGTGGACGAGGGCTCGTTCTGGTCGCAGATGCAGGCCACCATCGATTTCCGCGAGGACATCGTCAACAGCCTCATCAAGAGCCTGGTGTTCGGGGTCCTCGTCACCTGGATCGCGGTGTTCGAAGGCTACGACGCCATCCCCACCTCGGAAGGGGTCAGCCGCGCCACCACCCGTTCGGTGGTCTATTCCGCCTTCGCCGTCCTGGGATCGGACTTCATTCTGACCGCGCTGATGTTTGGAGAATAAGCGTCCATGGAAAAAAGCCGTCTCATCGAAATCTGGGTCGGGATCTTCGTCGCCATCGGCCTGGGGGCCCTGTTCCTGCTGGCGATGGAAGTCAGCAACCTGACCGAGTTCCGCGACCAGAACCAGGGCTACCGCCTTTATGCCCGGTTCCAGAACATCGGCACCCTCAAGGTCCGGGCCCCGGTCAAACTCGCCGGGGTGCCGATCGGACGGGTCGCCGGGATCTCCCTGGACCCGGAGCAGTACGAGGCGGTGGTGGAAATGCGCATCCGGCCGGAGTACAAACTGCCCGACGACAGCATCGCCAGCATTTACACCTCCGGACTGCTGGGGGAACAATACGTCGGCATCGATGCCGGCGGCAGTCCCGATTACTTCGAGGACGGCGACGAGATCGAGATCACCCAGTCCGCCCTGGTGCTGGAGGAACTGATCGGCAAGTTTCTGGTGAAATCCTCGGAAAAGAGCGGCACCCAGGAATGACCCCGACCCTGACGGAAACCGCGCCCGGACGCTTCGAGCTCGCCGGTGAGGTGACCTTCGCCACCGTGACCCGGCTGTGGCAGCGTAGCCGGTCCCAGCTGGCGCGCTGCCGCGGCAGCGTGACCCTCGACCTCGGCGGCATCGAACACGCCGACAGCGCCGCCTTCGCCCTGCTGCTGGAATGGCTGCGCCTGGCCCGGTGCCGGGGCTTCGAGCTGCGCCTCATCCATCCGCCCGAGCGCCTGCGCACCATGGCCCGCGCCTACGATCTTGACGTGATCCTGCCGTTTCATGGATAAATTCCGTATCCGCGGCGGCGCGCCCCTGGAAGGGACAGTCGCCATCTCCGGCGCCAAGAACGCCGCCCTGCCCATTCTCGCCGCTACCCTGCTGACCGAACATCCGGTCACCCTCAGCAACGTGCCGGACCTGCGGGACGTCGCCACCCTCATCGCCTTGCTGCAGGGCATGGGGGTACAGTGCGAGCGCGCCGGCGACACTGTCAGCACCGACACCAGCCAGATCACCCGCCCGGTGGCGCCCTACGAGCTGGTGCGCACCATGCGCGCCTCCATCCTGGTGCTCGGCCCGCTGCTGGCCCGCTGCGGCGAGGCGGTGGTGTCCCTGCCCGGCGGCTGTGCCATCGGCGCCCGTCCGGTGGACCTGCACCTGAAGGGATTGACGGCGATGGGCGCTGACATCCGGGTCGAGGGCGGCAATATTCACGCCCGCGCCACCCGCCTGCAGGGCTGCCGCCTGGTGCTCGACCAGGTCACCGTCACCGGCACCGAAAACCTGCTGATGGCGGCGGTGCTGGCGGAAGGCACCACGGTGATCGAAAACGCCGCCCGCGAACCGGAAGTGACCGATCTGGCCCGTTTCCTGGTCAGGCTGGGGGCCCGGATCGACGGCATCGGCACCGACGTCCTCACCATCGAGGGAGTGCCCGCCCTGGACGGCCACAGCGTCCACTATCCGGTGCTGCCCGACCGCATCGAAACCGGCACCTACCTGACCGCCGCGGCTATCACCGGCGGCCGCATCCGCACCACCCGCACCGACCCGAAACTGCTGGAGGCGGTGCTGCTGAAACTGGCCGAGGCCGGCACCCGCATCGAGCTCGGCCCCGACTGGATCGAACTGGCCATGCCGGGCCGTCCCAAAGCGGTGTCCTTCCACACCGCCCCCTATCCCGGCTTCCCCACCGACATGCAGGCCCAGCTCATGGCCCTCAACTGCATCGCCGAAGGCGTCGGCATCGTCACCGAGACCATCTTCGAAAACCGCTTCATGCACGTGCTGGAACTGCGCCGCCTCGGCGCCCAGATCGCCATCGAGGGGCATACCGCCGTCTGCACCGGGGTCGAGCGCCTCACCGGCGCTCCGGTGATGGCCACCGACCTGCGCGCCTCGGCCAGCCTGGTGCTCGCCGCCCTGGCGGCCGAGGGTGAAACCGTCATCGATCGGATTTATCATATCGACCGCGGTTACGAACGCATCGAAACCAAGCTCGCCCGCCTGGGGGCGGACATCCAGCGTATCCGCTAAATCTCCCTCATCCAAAACGAGATCCGCCATGCTCACCATCGCCGTCTCCAAAGGCCGCATCTACAAGGAAGCCCTGCCGCTTCTGGCCGCCGCCGGCATCGTCCCGGCCGAGGATCCGGACACCTCGCGCAAGCTGATCCTGCCCACCAACCGTGACGACGTCCGCCTGCTCATCATCCGCGCCACCGACGTGCCCACCTACGTGGAATACGGCGCCGCCGACCTCGGCATCGCCGGCAAGGACGTGCTGGTGGAACACGGCGCCGAAGGACTCTACGAACCCTTGGATCTCGGCATCGCCCGCTGCCGCATGATGACCGCCGGGCGCGCCGGGGAAACCTGGAACGGCCGCCGGGTGCGGGTGGCCACCAAATACGTGCGCACCGCCAAACGCTTCTTCGCCGAACGCGGCATCCAGGCCGAGGTCATCAAGCTCTACGGCTCCATGGAGCTGGCGCCCCTGGTGGGATTGGCCGAGTGCATCGTCGATCTGGTGGACACCGGCAACACCCTTCGGGCCAACGGCCTGGAACCGCGCGACCTGATCATGGAGATTTCCTCGCGCCTGGTGGTCAACAAGGCGGCGATGAAGATGAAACACGCCGCCATCAAACATCTGATCGCCGATCTGGAAACCGCCGCCCAACCGCAGGAGGCCGCCTGATGTCCATCAAAATCCGCAGGCTCGACAGCCGCAGTCCCGATTTTTCCGCCCGACTGGAACAACTTCTGGCCTGGCATGAGGAATTTGACGCCGACGTCCACCGCACCGTCATGGAAATCCTTAAGGATGTGCGGCGCGAAGGTGACGCCGCGGTGCTCGACTACACCCGCCGCTTTGACCGTCTGGAAGCAGCCAGTGTGGCGGAACTGGAACTGGATGCCGGACGCCAGGAACTGGCCCTGGCCGCCATTCCTGCCGAACAAAGACAAGCTCTGGAAGCCGCCGCCGCGCGCATCCGCGCCTATGCCGAGCACCAGAAACTGACATCGTGGGAATACCGCGACGATCTTGGCAACCTGTTGGGACAGAAGATCACTCCCCTGGACCGGGTCGGTCTCTACGTCCCCGGCGGCAAGGCCGCCTACCCTTCCTCGGTGCTGATGAACGCCATCCCCGCCCGGGTGGCCGGCGTCGGCGAACTGGTCATGACCGTCCCCACCCCGGACGGCGAAATCAACGACCTGGTGCTGGCGGCGGCCCGCATCGCCGGCGTCGACCGCATCTTCCGCATCGGCGGCGCCCAGGCCGTGGCCGCGCTCGCCTACGGCACCGAAACCATCCCGCGGGTGGACAAGATCGTCGGCCCCGGCAACATCTACGTGGCCACCGCCAAGAAGCTGGTGTTCGGCCAGGTGGGCATCGACATGATCGCCGGCCCCTCGGAAATCCTCATCATCGCCGACGGCAACACCGATCCCGACTGGATCGCCATGGACCTGTTCTCCCAGGCCGAGCACGACGAGGACGCCCAGGCTATCCTGCTGTGCCCCGATCCGGCCTATCTCGACCGCGTCGCCGCCAGCATCGAGAAGCTGCTGCCGACCCTGGAAAGGCGCGAGGTCATCGCCGCCTCGCTGCAGAAGCGCGGGGCGCTGATCCAGGTGCAGGATCTACAGGAAGCCTGCGCCATCGCCAACCGCATCGCCCCCGAACACCTGGAATTGTCGGTGGCCGAGCCCGAGGCGCTGCTGCTGGAGATCCGCCACGCCGGCGCCGTGTTCATGGGCCCTTACACCGCCGAGGCCCTGGGCGACTACTGCGCCGGTCCCAACCACGTCCTGCCCACCTCCGGCACCGCCCGCTTCTCCTCCCCCCTGGGGGTCTACGACTTCCAGAAGCGCACCTCGGTGATCGAATGCACCGCGGACGGCGCTTCCCCCCTGGCGGAAACCGCCAAGGTGCTGGCCGAGAGGGAAGGCCTGACCGCGCACGCCCGCTCCGCCGGCTACCGGATCCGCCATGAGACCTGAAAACTTCTTCCGCCCCGACATCCTGGCGGCCTCCGCCTATCACGTACCGGACGCCACGGGGTTCATCAAGCTCGACGCCATGGAAAACCCCTACGACTGGCCGCCGGAGATGGTCGAGGCCTGGCTCGACCACCTGCGCCGGGCCCACCCCAACCGCTACCCCGATCCCCAGGCCCCGACCCTGAAACAGGCCCTGCGCCGCTATGCCCGGGTGCCGGAGGGCATGGCAATCCTCCTGGGCAACGGCTCCGACGAGATCATCCAGATCCTGCTCATGGCCCTGGTGGGACGGGAGCACGCCACCGTGCTCGCACCCCAGCCCACCTTCGTCATGTATCAGGAAATCGCCCGCTGGCTGAACCTCGACTTCGTCGGCGTTCCCCTGCAGGCGGACTTCGGCCTCGACGGCGCAGCGATGCGGGAGGCCATCGCGCGCCACCGGCCGGAGGTCGTCTTCCTCGCCTATCCCAACAATCCCACCGGCAACCTGTTCGACGCCGCGCTGATGGAGGAAATCATCCGCCACGCGCCGGGGCTGGTGGTGGTGGACGAAGCCTATGCCCCCTTCGCCCAGGCCACCTTCATGGACCGTCTGGAGAGGTTCGACAACCTGCTGGTGATGCGCACCCTGTCGAAGCTGGGGCTGGCCGGGCTGCGCCTGGGGTTCCTGGTCGGCCGGCCTGACTGGCTGGCGCACTTCGACAAGCTGCGCCTGCCCTACAACATCAACGTCCTCACCCAGCTCAGCGCCGAATTCGCCCTCGGGCACGCCGACGTGTTCGCAGCCCAGACCGCCGCCATCCGCGTCGAGCGCGACCGCCTGTTCCAGGCGCTGTCCCGGCTTCCCGGCGTGAAAGCCTTCCCGAGCGCGGCCAATTTCATCCTGCTTCAGGTCCCCGGCGCGGACCAGGTGTTTGAAGCCCTGAAACGCCGCGGCATCCTGGTCAAGAACCTGTCGTCCGCCGGCGGGCTGCTGCGCGACTGCCTGCGGGTCACGGTGGGCACGCCGGAGGAAAACCGGGCGTTTCTGGACGCCCTGCGCGCCGTTCTCGAAGACGATGAATGAACTGACCGCGCTGCTGCTGCGCCAGATCCCGGAAAACGGCGCCGCCATCGGCAACCGCAAACTGTGGCGGCAGTTTCGGGCCGCCGCCCAAGCCCAAGGCATCGAGGTCACCCCCGAACAATTTGAACGGCGGCGCACCGAGCTCATCGCCCGCGGGCTCCTGGTCAAAGGCAAGGGCCGTGGCGGTTCGGTGCGGCGGGCGCAGGGGCAGCAGACCGAATCCGGTCTCACCCTCGACGCTGGCGCGCCATCGGAACCGGCCAGGCCGAAGCCCGTTTCCCGGCGGCCATCCGCCGCGTCCGGCCGGCGGCGGCAAGACTGCGACGAGATCGAAGTGGCCAGTTACCGTCACAGCGACAAACGGGTCAACAACCCCGATGTAGGCATGGTCCCCCCCCGGACCGACCGGAACGAAAAACCCAGCCGCTGGGCCTATGACCCCCACCTCGCTCCGGAACTCCAGTTCGATGTCAAACGCAGTCAGATCGAGAAGATCATAGATGACGCGTTGGCATCTAACGATGGGGACACGCTGCGCGAGGCCCTCGCCACCCTCAAACGAATGTCCGCCCCCTTTCTCAACTGGACCGGCAAGGCCGAGCGCACCAGCTTCGAGGTGCCCACGGTGTCGCTGCACGTCCACGAACGCATCGACCCGGCCACGGTGCTGGCCAACGTGCAAAAGCGCATCCGCGCGAAAAAGTCGGGCAAGGCCGGCCCTGCCTATCAGCACGATCTGTTTTCACCCCCGTTCGAGAATCTGCCCCTGCGCGAGGCCATCGAGTTCTACCGGCACGAAAAGGGCTGGGCCAACCGCCTGATCGCCGGCGACAGCCTGCTGGTGATGAACTCGCTGCTGCAGAAGGAAGGCATGGCCGGGCAGGTGCAGATGATCTACATCGACCCGCCCTATGGCATCAAGTACGGCTCCAACTTCCAGCCCTTCGTCAATAAGCGCGACGCCAAGGACCGCAAAGACGAGGACCTGACCGCCGAGCCGGAACAGATCAAGGCGTTTCGGGATACCTGGGAGCTGGGGATTCATTCCTATCTGACCTATTTGCGGGATAGGCTGCTGTTGGCAAGGGAGTTGCTGGCGGAGACGGGGAGCGTGTTTGTGCAGATTTCGGATGAGAATCTGCATCATGTGCGGGAGTTGATGGATGAAGTGTTCGGGGACGAGAACTACTTGAACCTCATTCCATTCGCAAAGACTAGTGGTGTCACAACGCGGTTTCTTGCCAGCCGTGTGGACTTTCTCTTGTGGTATGCACGAGACAAGGCACAAGCCAAGTATCGGCCCCTCTATCTTGAGAAGTCTGTGGAGGTCGGAACAGCAACCAATTACGGCTGGCTGGAGTTTCCAAATGGATTGAGACGTGGATTGAACAGCGCTGAGAAGCAAGACCGATCACTTGTGCCTGAAGGTGCGTGCATTTACAAACCTGACAACATTACGAGTCAGGGCAATCCTGTGTTTTCCTTCGAGCATCTAGGCAAAGTGTATTCTCAGGCTTGGAAGACGAACGACTCCGGGCTGAAGGCACTTGCAGTTGCTGGCCGCCTTCACGTTGCAGCCAGTTCGCTCCAGTACGTGCGCTACTTGTCTGATTTTCCGTGTGTCCCTGTTACTCAGCTCTGGGACGACACCCAAACCGGTAGTTTCACAGAACGAAAAGTGTTCGTTGTCCAGACTGCTGAGAAGGTAATTGCTCGCTGCCTCCTGATGACCACCGACCCCGGCGACCTGGTGCTGGACCCCACCTGCGGCTCCGGCACCACCGCCTTTGTCGCCGAAAAATGGGGCCGGCGCTGGATCACCTGCGACACTTCCCGCGTGGCCATCACCCTGGCCAAGCAGCGGCTGATGACCGCCAGCTACGATTATTACAAGCTCAAATACCCCCACGAAGGATTGAAAGGCGGCTTCATCTACAAGACCGTCCCCCACATCACCCTCAAGTCCATCGCCAACAATCCCGAAATCGATGAAATCTACGACCGGATGCACCCGGCCATCGAGGAGGCGCTAGCGGAGCTGAACCGTTCCTTACGCACCCATTCGCCCCCGCCGTTCCAGGTCACCGAGGGCGGGCGCAAGGGAAAGACGGTGGACTTCACCCGGCCCGAGTCGGAAACCGTCACCCTGCCTTCCGGCGAGGAAGCCCCTGCCGGCAAGCTGCTGGAATGGGAAGTGCCCTTCGATTTCCCCAAGGATTGGCCGGAGGAAGCCCGAAAGCCTTTCGAGGCCTTCCACCTGGCCCGCCGGGCGATGCAGAAAGCGATGGACGCTTCCATCGCCGCCCACGCCGATCAGGAAGTGTTGGTCGATCAACCGGAAGTGGACAAGTGCCGGCTGCGCATCTCAGGCCCCTTCACCGTGGAGGCGGTCCCCTTCCCCACCGTGCTGGCGCTGGAGGAGACCGACAAACCGGCCGCGGCCGATGTGGCCGTGGCCCGCTCCGGCGAGGTTACCGTTCACGGGCTTGCCACTGGAAGTGGTTGAGGTTCCGGCAGGGGCAGGCGGAAGGTGACCTCGCCCTCTGCCATGCCCTGGGCGCAGATGGTCCGCAGGGTCTGATAGACGCCGATCTTGAGGCGCTTGCAGGTTTCGACCAGCGACAGGATCATGGGTCGGAAGCAGTCACCGCGATGCGACTGGCTGAAGAAACTGGTCTTGCGCCAGATGACATAGGGGCGTAGGGCACGCTCTGCCGTGTTGTTGGTCATCGGTACCCCGGGATGGTCCAGGAAGGTCCAGAACCTGGGAAAATCGTCCAACAACTTGCGGCAGCTGCGACCGGTTTTGTTGTCGCCATGTCTTTGGGCGGCCTGTTCCAGTTCGCGCCGGAAGAGGGCTTTGAGGCGTTCCAATCGCCTTCGGTAGCGGTCGGATGGGTAATGGCTCTGTTGCCAGAGCTTGCCGTAGTGAACCGTCAGGCGGGCGGCCCGGAGCAGGCGTTCGCCATCTTCGCCGGCCTGTCCCTTGCGCCCGGCGATCCGTTCCAGGTTGCGGATGAGATGCGCCCAGCAGTATTGGTGTGAGTCCTGGGGATGGTCGTTGTAGGCCCCGTGGCGGTCGGTCACCAGGATTCCCTGGAAATCCCCCAACAGCTCACCGGCCGCACCCTTGCCGCGGGAATAATGGGTCAGGAAATACGCCATCTGATCGGTCGTCAGCGCCCACAGCCAATAGATGCTGCGGCCCCGGTAGTGGCGGGTCTCGTCGGCATGGGCGATCAGCGCTTTTCTGACCGCTTCGCCAATCTGGTTGTAGACCGGACCCAGCCACGCCTGCAGCGGGATCTGGCTCTGGCTGATCGCCCCCAGGCTGAATCTCAGACCCCATTGTTCTTCCAGCAGCGCTTCGACTTCCCGCAGCGACAGGTGATAGCGCCCCGTCATCAAGCCAATCCACGCCACCAGCCCAGGTCCCATCTGGCCGCGGGGCACCTCATCCGGTAGCCGCCCCTGGTGCTTCTGACCACAACACCCACAGCGGCCTTCATACACCCGGTGTTCGACCACCCGGTAACGAATCTCGGGCAGGTCGAACACCTGATGGGGACGGAATCCCCGCACCGCCACCGACCCACCGCACTCGCAGCGGCCATGGGGAAAGTAATGCCGGACCTCGTCCACTGCTTCTGCCGGAACCAGAGCCCGCTCGTGCCCGGGATGTCCCACCTGCGCCCCTTTCTTGCGTCCCGTCGGTCGCTTGCCCTTGCGCTCGGCGCGCTTCTTCGGGCTGTCCTGGGAAGGTGGTTGGGAGGAATTGTCGGACCCCAAGGCCAACTGTTCCTCCAGTTCTTCCACCCGCGCCTGGATCTGCTGAAATTCTCCCAGCGCCCGCCAAAGCGCTTCGATCACCCGGTGGCATTCCTCCACCGTCTCGGGCAAGGGAGGTGGGCGGCTCAGGTCCAGATCAAGTCTTTCCATGGCCCGCATTCTCCTGAATCTTCAGGCACTTGGCAAGACCGGCCGGGTGACCGCGGGCGATTGCTCACCCGCGGTTCCCACAGATCCGGACGTGCCCGATTAAGGCATCCGGCTCCTCGGACTATGGCGTCGCTACGCAACGGGCAATTCCGTGAACCACGCGCGGTGGGGGGAGTGGGTATCGTTTGTACAGCCGCCCAAAATGGTCCCGGTTCATCCGTTCCCGGTTGCGGCGGGACAACCATTTGTACCAGCGCCGTCTGACCTCGTACAGGAAGCGGGCCAGCGATTGGCTGTTGCCGACGATCCCATAGTAGGCATAATGCCCCTTGAGTTTGCGGCTCAGGGCCGCTTGTTGGTCTGCAACCGGCCAGTGGCGGTGCATCCGGCACCAGTGGTTGATCGCCTGCAGGGAGCGGCTGAGCCGGGCTTGGGCGGTCTTGCGTTTGACGACCCAACGCCCTTTCCCTGAGCGTCCCCAGTAGTGGGTGAATCCCAGGTATTGGAAGCTCTGGCCTTTCCGTCCGGGTTTTCTGAAGTCGAGCAGGCGGGTTTTGTCCGGGTGCAGGCGCAGGCCGTATTTGGCCAGGCGCTTGCCCGGAACGGCCAATACCCGCCGGGCGTCTTCTTCCCGTTCGAACACCAGGACCGCATCGTCGGCGAACCGGACTTCGAAGGCGCTGCCTTGCAGTCGCGGTTTGACCGTCTGCTCGAACCACAGGTCGAGCACGTGATGCAGGTAGAGGTTGGCCAGCAGTGGGGAGATCACCCCACCTTGCGGTGTCCCTTGTTCGGGGTAGTGAAGCTGTCCGCTCTCCATGACGCCGGCATTCAGCCATTTACCGATCACGCGGCAGATCACGCCGTCGCGCACCCTCTGCCCCAGAAAGTTCCGCAGCCGGTCCCGGTCCACATCGTCGAAGAAGTTTTGGATGTCCAGGTCGATGACCCAGCCACCGCCCATGGCCATCTGTCAAGCGACACCAGAAATCGCAGATCAGCCATGTGGTGGTGGACAGCACTTGGGAGCAGTACACCGCCGATCTCCTGGAAAAGCACGACAAGGTACAGGCATGGGCCAAAAACGACCACCTGGGCTTCCAGGTTCACTACCTGTGGCGGGGATCCAAGCGGCGTTTCGTCCCGGATTTCCTCATCCGGCTACGAAACGGCAAGATTCTCATCCTGGAGATCAAGGGGCAGGATTCTCCTCAGAACCGTGCCAAACGCGAGGCCCTGGGATTATGGATCAGAGCCGTCAATCAGGCGGGCGGGTTTGGAGAATGGGTGGCGCGTACAGCGTTCGAGCCGGCACAGGTGCATGACATCATCAGCGATGTCGCCAAATAATGCAGAGACAAGAAAGCGCTCCAACGTTGACCCGCAAGGCCGTTACGGTCAAAATCTGGACAAGCTGCGGGAATTCACAAACCAAAAAGCCCGCATTTGAAGGAGGAGGAATATCTCGCATGAGCACCAATGACATCGATCTGGAAAAACGCCGTTTCCTGACCCAGACCACCATGGCGTTGGGGGCCGTCGGCGCCGGCTTTGCCGCCGCGCCGTTCATCAGTTACATGAAGCCCGGCGCCGGAGCCATGGAGGCGGCCGCCCCCATCGACGTGGACATCAGCAAACTGGAGCCGGGCCAGCTGATCCGGGTGGAATGGCGCGGCCAGCCGGTGTGGGTCCTCAACCGCACCGAGGAGATGCTCGCCAGCCTGGAAAAAATCGAACCGCGGCTGCGCGATCCCAATTCCGACAAGTCGGTGCAGCCCCCCTACTGCAAGAATCGCTACCGCTCCATCAAGCCGGAAGTTTTCGTCGCAGTGGGGATCTGCACCCATCTGGGCTGTTCGCCCACCTACCGCCCGGAAGTGGCCCCGCCGGATCTGGGCAAGGACTGGCTCGGGGGCTTCTTCTGTCCCTGTCACGGCTCCGGTTTCGACCTGGCCGGTCGTGTCTTCAAGAAGGTGCCGGCGCCCAAGAACCTGGTGGTTCCCCCCTACCGTTACGTGACCGATACCCACATCATCGTCGGCGAAGATCAGCAGCAGGAGGCCGCCTGACATGCAAGAAGCCAACAACAACCACTGTGGTTCCAGACTCCTCGCCTGGATCGATGCGCGCTTTCCCTTGACCCAGGTCTGGAACGAACACCTGGCCAAATACTACGCGCCGAAGAACCTGAACTTCTGGTACTTCTTCGGTTCCTTCGCCTTCATCGTGCTCGTCAACCAGATCGTCACCGGCATCTGGCTGACGATGAACTACAAACCCGCCGCCCAGCTGGCCTTCGATTCGGTCGAAGCCATCATGCGCGACTTCAACTGGGGCTGGCTGATCCGCTACATGCACTCGACCGGAGCGTCGATGTTCTTCATCGTCGTCTATCTCCACATCTTTCGCGGCATGCTGTACGGCTCCTACAAGAAACCGCGGGAGCTGGTCTGGATTCTGGGGGTGAGTCTGTTCATCGCCCTGATGGCCGAGGCTTTCATGGGCTACCTGCTGCCGTGGGGGCAGATGTCCTACTGGGGCGCCAACGTGATCGTGTCCCTGTTCGGCGCCATTCCGGTGATCGGCGAGGACATCGCCACCTGGCTGCGGGGGGATTTCCTGATCTCCGACGTCACCCTCAACCGCTTCTTCTCCTTCCACGTGATCGCGGTGCCGCTGGTGATCGTGCTGCTGGTATTCCTGCACATCGTCGCCCTCCACAAGGTAGGCTCCAACAATCCCGACGGCGTTGAGATCAAGCAGCACAAGGACGCCAACGGCGTGCCCCTGGACGGGATTCCCTTCCATCCCTACTACACCGTCAAGGACCTGTTCGGGGCCACGGTGTTTCTGGCCGTCTGCGCCTGGATCGTGTTCTACGCCCCAGAATTCGGCGGCTACTTCCTGGAGAAGCCCAACTTCATCCCCGCCGATCCGATGAAGACGCCGGAACACATCGCCCCGGTGTGGTACTTCACGCCGTTCTATTCGATCCTGCGGGCGGTTCCGAGCAAGTTCGGCGGTATGGTGCTGATGTTCGCCGCCATCCTCATCCTGTTCGTGCTGCCCTGGCTCGACCGCTGTCCGGTCAAGTCGATCCGTTACCGCGGCAACCTCTACAAGATCGCCCTGGCGCTGATGGTCATCAGCTTCGTGGGCCTGGGCTACCTGGGCACGCAGGCGCCGACGCCGACCTCGGCCTTCTTCAGCGCCCTGTTCACCACCGTGTATTTCGGCTTCTTCGTGCTGATGCCGATCTACACCCGGATGGAGATCACCAAGCCGGTGCCGCAGCGGGTCACGATGCCCAAACCGCTGCTGGAGCGGGAGGGATGGTTCTACGATCTGCTCAGAAAAACAGTGGGGTGCGTACGCAAGGCGCCCTGGTTTCGCGCGATCGGAGCCCAGTGGCTGAAAGTCCGCACTTTCATGGAAAACAACAAATATCTGAGACACTTCCTATGAGAAAACTCATTCTGGCTTTCCTGCTCCTGTGTCCGGTGTGGGCGGCGGCGGAACTGGGGGCGCCGCTGCAGCAGCCCGACATCGACGTCTTCGACAAACAATCCCTGCGCCGCGGCCTGAAGACCTACGTGGACCGCTGTCTGGGCTGCCATTCCCTCAAGCACCTGCGTTACCGGCGCCTGCAGCAGGATCTGGAACTCAGTGACGAGGAAATGCAGGCGCTGTTTCCCCACCTGGAACGCATCATCGGCACCATGACCACGGCCATGGATCCCAAGGACGCCAAAGCCTGGTTCGGCGTCGCCACCCCGGATCTGTCGGAACGGGTGCGGGCGCTGGGCACCGACTGGCTCTACACCTATCTGCGCACCTTCTACAAGGACGACAAGCGCCCCTTCGGGGTCAACAACTGGGTCTTCAAGGACGTGGCCATGCCCCACGTGTTGTGGGACCTGCAGGGCGAGCAGGAGGCGGTGATCGTGGAGATCAACGGCAACCCGGTCATCCAGAAACTGGAACCGGTCAAGCCAGGGGAAATTTCGCCCCGGGAATTCGACCGCCTGGTCGCCGACCTGGTCAATTTCATGGCCTATGCCGCCGAGCCGGCCCAGCTGAAGCGGGTCAAGATCGGCAAGTACGTGATCCTCTTTCTGCTGGTCCTGGCCTTCGTCAGCTGGCGCCTGAAGAAGGCCTACTGGAAAGACGTCCATTGACGTCCGTGGTACAATACCGGCGCCGGTCCGGCTGCGAACCGGCGCCCGTTTCCACCCAAACCGCAACGCCAAGGCAGTGATGTCGCTGTACTGTTCTCCCACTTGCCCTTACAGTCATCAGGTTCGCTTCGTCTGGCACGAAAAGGGCGTGCAGGCGGACATCCATTACATCGATCCGGAAAATCCGCCAGCGGACGTCATCGATCTCAACCCGTATCACGAAAGCGTGTTCACCACGCTGATCGACCGCGACCTGGTCCTTTACGATCACAGGATCATCATGGAATATCTGGACGAGCGTTTTCCCCATCCCCCGCTCCACCCCATGGAGCCGGTCGCGCGGGCCCAGGCGCGGATGCTGATCCACCGCATCGACCGCGACTGGTACCGGCTGCTCGACGAAATCCAGAATTCCGGCGAGAAAAAGGCCGCCCGGGCCCGCAAGACCCTGCGCGAGGATCTGATCGCCGCCACCCCCCTGTTCGCCGCCAAGCCCTACTTCCTCAGCGAGGAGTTCTCACTGGTGGACTGCGCCCTGGCCCCGCTGCTGTGGCGCCTGCCCGCGGTGGGGATCGATCTGCCCCGGGAGGCTGCGCCGATCCGGGCCTACGCCCAACGGATCTTCGCCCGCGAAGCGTTCCAGAGCAGTCTGAGCGAGGCGGAGCGGGAAATGGCGCAACTGCCGCTGAGTGCCTGAGATGACGCCGCTGCGCCCCTATCTGATCCGCGCCATCTACGAGTGGATCGTGGACAACGTCCTGACGCCCTACGTGCTGGTGGATGCTGAACGCGACGGCGTCGACGTCCCCCGCCAGTACGTACAGGACGGCCGTATTGTACTCAACCTTTCTCCCACCGCCGTAGTCGGGCTGGAAATGGACAACGAGGCGGTCAGCTTCCAGGCCCGCTTCAGCGGCACGCCGATGCGGGTCTATCTGCCCGTGCGCGCGATCCTGGCGATCTACGCCCAGGAAACCGGCAGGGGCATGGTCTTCGACGAGGAGATGGACGGCGACGAGACGCCGCCGCCTTCCAGGCCATCCAAGCCGCGCGAGGAGAAACCCAAAGCCAAATCCAAGCGGCCGGCGCTGAAGGTCGTCAAATGACCCCTCAACCTCTGGGGGGATAAAGCGGCGTCACCTTGGCGCCGTTTTCTTTCATGGGCAGGATCTTGGCCGTTCCCCGCCGTTCCACCTCATCGATGCGGATCACGGCATGCATGGGGATGAAGCTGCGCTGCACGTTCTCGAACTCGGCCTTGAGCTTCTCCTCGGAAGGATCGACGACGATGGCGCTGCTCTCCCCGAACACGAATTCCTCCACCACCACGAAACCGTACAGATCGGCCTGATAGACCCGGCGGGCGTAAACCTCGTAAATCTGATTCTGATTCACGAACGACACCCTGAACAAGGTATGGCTGGGCATGGATGCTCTCCCGAAAGGACAGGGGGCGCATTGTAGCAGAAACCCGCTTCAGGCCGCCGCCAACTGCCGCACCAGATCCCCGGCCACCGCCTGCATGTTTCCCCGCCGGCGCCAGGCCGCCAGTTGCCGCTGCCAGCCCGCATCGCTCAACAGCCGTCGGCGCACACAGCGCAGAGGCGCCTGCTCATCGGGCCGGGCGCATTGCGCCAGCAGATCGCACAGGGTCACGGCAATCGTCCGCAGTGGCCGCACCCCACCCTCGGCATCGATATAGGCGGCCCCCAGACCGAGACGGTTGGCCTGAAAGTAGTTCTCCTTTTCCAGCCACCAGGGCAGCGGCCGGGGCAGTTCCGGCGGCCGGGCCGCCGCCGGGGTCTGCAGCAGCCAGCGCGCCAGACAGCGCACGAAGGCCGCCAGCGCCAGCACGTCCTCGAGGCGGGACTGGGCGTCCAGAACCCGCACCTCCAGGGTTCCCAGCACCGGCCGCGGTCGCAGATCCCAGTGAATGTCGCGCACGCTCTCGAACACCCCGGCCTTTCGGGTCACCCGATAGAAACGACAAAATTCGTTCCAGGAATCGAAGCCCGGAGGCATCCCGTAACTGCGCCCGGATGCCAGAATCCGCTGGCGGTAGCAGGCGAATCCGGTTTCGTATCCGCGCCAGAAAGGGGAGTTGGCGCCCAGTGCGAGCAGGACCGGCAGGTAAGCCCGGAGATCGTTCATCAAGGCGATCGCGGTTTCGGCATCCGCCATGCCCAGATGCACATGGGTGGCGAAAGTGATCTGATTGCGCGCCAGATAACCGTAAGCCTTCTTTTGGCGCAGATAACGCGGCAACGGCGTGATCAGGGCCAGCCGCCGGCAGAAGGGATGCGTGCCCGCGCCGGCCAGGGCCAGCCCCAGCCCGGCGCAGCGGCGCTGCAGCGTGGCCACCACGGTCTGCAGGTGGGCCTGCAGCGCGTCGATATCGTCACAGGGACGGGAGTTGATCTCGACGCAGCTCTGGATGAATTCCGGCTTGATCCAGGGGGAGTCGGGGAACGCTTCCAGCACCGGCAGCACCCGGTCGGCGAGATCGAGGCCGGCGGCATCGAGCAGCTGCAGCTCCCACTCGACGCCGATCGTGAACGGCCGGGAGGAACGGAATTGCAGCGTTTCAGGCGCTGTAGGCATGGATCGCCTCCCATGCCACTCGGGCGAACCAGGCCGCCCCCACCTTGAGAACTTCCTCGTTGATGTCGAACTGGGGACTGTGCAGCGGGATGTATTCGTCCTCGCGGCGGCGGGCGCCGAAGCGCACGTAACAGCCGGGAATCTTTTCCAGGTAGAAGGCGAAGTCCTCCGACCCCATGCTCGGATGCTCCATGGGCACCACGCCCTTGTCCCCGACCACCGCCGCCGCGGCGCGGCGGGCGATCTCGGTCTCCTGGGGCGAGTTGATCACCGGCGGATAACCGGGCTGGATCTCCAGCTCGATCCGGGCCCGGTGCAGTTCCCCCAGCGCCCGGGCCATGCGCTTGAGGCCAGCGTGCAGGTGACGTCGGGACTGGGGATCGGTGGTGCGAATGGTGCCGGCGAGCCTGGCTTCGGCGGCGATCACGTTCGGCGCCGTTCCCGCCGACACCTGGCCGACGGTGACGACCGACGGATGCAGCGGATCGACCTCGCGCGACACCAGGGTCTGCACGGTGGTGATCAGGGAACCGGCGATCACCACTGCGTCGATGGCCTCGTGAGGCCGGGCGCCATGACCGCCCCGGCCGTGGATATGCATCTGGAAGCGGTCCGACTGGGCGGTTACCACCCCCTCCCCGATCATGATCTCCCCCACCCGGTAATGATGGGTCACGTGACCGCCGAAGATCGCCCGCACCTGGTCAAGCGCCCCGGAGGCGAGAATCACCCGTGCCCCGCCGCCGCGCTCTTCGGCCGGCTGGAATACCAGCACCACCTTGCCCGGCGGGGGATCGGCCTGCAGCAGCGCCGCCGCGCCCAGTACCATGGTCAAGTGGGCGTCGTGGCCGCAGGCGTGGACCCGCCCGGGGAAACGGGAAGCGAACGGCAGGCCGGTGAGCTCCTCTCCCGGCAGGGCGTCCATGTCGGCCCGCAGCGCCACCTGGGGACCCGGGCGCCCGCCCTCGATGTGACCGATGACGCCGCCGCCCTTGCCCTGATAGGTGTAGGGAATGCCGAGACGGTCGAGCTCGGCCATGATCTTTTTGGCGGTTTCGACCTCCTCGAAGGCCAGCTCGGGCTCGCGGTGGAACGCCCGCCGCAATTCGACCCAATGGGGATAGAGTTCATCGAGCAGACGGGAATCGAACATGGCGCACCTCCTGTTTCTCCTGCGGGGCAAAATACCACGTTCCGGCTGTGCAAATCACCCGCCTTTACAGATCGCCAGGCTGGCCTAGACTTAAATACGTCATCCACGGACCAGGCGGGACCATGCAAGCTCAACCGGAACCCATCGTGCAGAACGACGACTGCCTTCAGGCCTTTCTGGCCTGCTGCCACCGGCGCCGCTACCCGAAACGTACGGCCATCATCAAACCCGGCGATCCCGGCGACACCCTTTACTACCTCATCGAAGGCTCGGTCAGCATCAGCATTCAGGAAGACGAAAGCCGCGAGCTGATTCTCGGCTATCTCAACAAGGGGGAGTTCATCGGCGAAATCGGGGTATTCCTGGGGGAACGGCAGCGCGAGGTCACGGTCCGCACCCGCGAGCCCTGCCAACTGGCGGAAATCAGCTATCAGCGCCTGGAGCACTGCCTCCGCAACGAGCTGGCCCCTCACGCCGCCGAACTGCTACGCACCCTGGGACGGCAGGTGTCGCGGCGGCTGTTGCAGACCAGCCGCAAAGTGGGCCATCTCGCCTTTCTCGACGTCACCGGCCGCATCGCCCGCACCCTGATCGACCTGTGCCAGGAACCGGACGCCATGACCCACCCGGACGGCATGCAGATCCGCATCACCCGCCAGGAACTGGGGCGGATCGTCGGCTGCTCGCGGGAAATGGCCGGGCGGGTGCTGAAAAACCTGGAGGAGGAGGGGCTGCTCACGGCCCACGGCAAGACCATCGTGGTCTATGGCGTGCGCTGACCCGCCAGCAGCCGGGTCAGCAGCTCCCGGGCATAGGCATAGCCGCCGCGCCACTGGCTCGCCCGCGGGCCGGCGACGTTGAGCACTTCGATCCGGTGACGGCTCAGAAGCGGTCACGGCGGCGGCGCAGCTCGGCGAAGACCTCCACCGCCGGGGCCCCGGCCATTCCCAGGCTGGCCTGCAGCTCGGGGACGTCGGCACGCAAAAAGGGGTTGGTGGCTTTCTCCTCCCCCAGCAGGGAGGGCACCGTCGGCAGGTCCTGCGCCCGCAACGCCTCGACCCGGCGCACCCGCTCCAGCAACGGCGGATGATCCGGTTCGATGGTGAGGGCGAAACGGGCGTTCTTGAGGGTGTACTCGTGGGCGCAGTAAACCCAGGTCTGATCCGGCAGCATCCGCAGCTTGCACAGAGAATCCCACATCTGCGCCGGGGTGCCTTCGAACAGACGGCCGCATCCCAGCGCGAACAGGGTGTCGCCGCAGAACAGCGCGGCGTCCGCCTCGAACCAGTAGGCGACGTGTCCCAGGGTGTGTCCCGGTACTTCCAGCACCCGGGCACGGCACTCCCCCAGCTCGAAGACATCCCCCTCCGCCAGTTGCACATCGATGCCGGGAATCCGCCGGGCATCCCCCCGGAAACCGACCACCCGGCAGCCGGTCGCTTGCTTCAGGGCCGGATTCGCCCCCACGTGGTCCCAGTGATGGTGGGTGTTGAGAACGTAGTCCAGGGTCCAGCGGCGTTGCGCCAAGGCCGCCAGCACCGGTTCCGCCTCCGCCGGGTCCACGACCGCGGTCTGGCCGGACACGCCCTCGTGCAGCAGATAAACGTAATTGTCGCTGAGGACCGGAATCTGGACGATTTCTAGCATGGCTCGCCTCCATCGAAATTCTGCTTGACTCCGTAGCTACCTACGGGGTGTAACCTTGGAAGCCTCGACACTGCGGGAGAAAGATCATGGCTTCCTACGTTCTCACCATCGAGGGCATGCACTGCCCCACCTGCGCACCGGGCCTGGAACGGGCGCTGGAACGATTGCCCGGCGTCCACGCCCGCGTCACCTACACCCCGCCCCAGGCGGTGGTGTAACTCAGCGGCCCCACCGATCTGGCCGCGGTGATGGCCGCGATCGAGGGCAAAGGCTATCGCGCCCGCCGCAGCGATGCAACGCCCGCCCCCGAAAACGACAGGGTGCCGGCCGAAATCGCCGTCATCGGCTCAGGCTCGGCGGCCTTCGCCTGCGCGCTCAAGACCAGCGAACGGGGCGTGAAAAAGATTTTCCTGATCGAGAAAAACCCGATCATCGGTGGCACCTGCGTCAACGTCGGCTGCGTGCCGTCTAAGATCATGATCCGCTCGGCCTACGTGGCCCATCTGCAGCGCAGCCACCCCTTCGCCGGCATCGAACGGCACGATCCCCGCATCGACCGCGCCGCCGGCGTCGCCCAGCAGCAGGCGCGGGTGGCCGAACTGCGGCGGGCCAAATACGAGGACATCCTCGCCGCCCATCCGGAGATCGAGCTGATCCGGGGATTCACCCGTTTCGAGGATGCCGAGACGCTGGCAGTGGAAACGGCGACGGGCATCCGCACCCTCAGGCCGGAGAAAATCCTCATCGCCACCGGCTCCCATCCGGCCGTCCCCTCCATTCCGGGCTTGCAGGACACGCCTTTCTGGACCTCTACCGAGGCCCTGGTGGCCGAGGAAATACCACGGCACCTGATCGTCATCGGCGCCTCGGTGGTCGCCCTGGAACTGGCCCAGGCGTTCCTGCGCCTGGGGGCCAGGGTCACCCTGCTGGCCCGCTCCCGCCTGCTGCGCCGCTATGATCCCGACCTGGGCGCCGGCCTGCAGGCGGTCCTGGAACAAGAAGGCATGCGCATCCTGACGGAAACCCGCTTCCAGGCGGTACGCTACGCCGCTGACGAAGGCCGTTTCAGCGTCGAAACCAACCACGGCCCGCTTCACGGCGACCGCCTGCTGGTGGCCACCGGGCGGCCGCCCAACACCCAGGGTCTTCAGCTGGACAGGGCCGGCGTTCAAACCGATAACAGCGGCGCCATCGTCGTCGACGACCACCTGCGCACCAGCCAGCCCCACATCTACGCCGCTGGCGACTGCACCCAGCTGCCCCAGTACGTCTACGTGGCCGCCGCCGCCGGCAGCCGCGCCGCCATCAACATGACCGGCGGCGAGGCCCGGTTGGATCTGACGGCGCTGCCGGAGGTGATCTTCACCGATCCCCAGGTGGCGGTGGTGGGACTGGACGAACGTCAGGCGCAGGAACAGGGGCTGGAGGTGGAAAGCCGCACGCTGTCTCTGGACAACGTGCCGCGGGCGCTGGCCAATTTCGACACCACCGGGTTCGTCAAGCTGGTGCGGGAGAAATCCTCCGGCCGCCTGCTCGGCGCCCAGATCCTGGCCCACGAGGGCGGCGAGGTGGTCCAGAGCGCCGCCCTGGCCATCCGCAACCAGATGACCGTCGAGCAACTGGCCGACCAGCTGTTCCCCTACCTCACCATGGTGGAGGGCCTGAAGCTGTGCGCCCAGACCTTTTCCAAAGACGTCAAACAACTGTCCTGCTGTGCAGGCTAGGAGGAACACGCCATGAAAGACCGTCTCGCTCAGTTCTTCGGCACCTTCGGCGCCGCCTTCGCCGCCGCCTGCTGCCTGGGTCTGCCGCTGGCGCTCAGCGCCGCCACCGCGGTGGGCCTGGGATTTCTGCTCAACGACGTCTATCTGTATCCGCTGTTCACCGCCTTCCTGGCCCTGAGCCTGTGGCTGCTGTACCGCAACCGCCGTCGCCACGGCCACAGCGGCCCCTTCGGACTGGCCCTGGCCGGCGGCCTGTTGGCCGCCTTCGCCCTCTGGTTCACGGTGACCGGCCTGGCGCCGCAGAACGCCCTGGTGGTCGCAGGGCTGCTGGCGTTCATCGCCGCCCAGGTCTGGGACTTCGTCCTCGCCCGCCGCGCGCCCGCCTGCGAGGCGGAGGAAAGCGTCGATCCCCAGCGCCGCCGCCTCACCGGCGCGGCCATCAGCGTCGCCGCCGCCGGGGCGTTCTACGGCCTGGCCAAGTCGGTGGAACGATACGCCCCGGCGCCGGAGGAAGGCGAAATCGCCTGCTGGGGCATCAACGACTGTAAGGGCACCACCGCCTGCGCCACCGCCTTCAACGCCTGCAAGGGGCAGAACGACTGCAAGGGGCGCGGCTATCTCTACGTCTCCCCCCAGGAATGCGAAGCCCGCGGCGGGGTGCCGCTGGAAGAATCCGAAGGGGCCCCGCAGCGGCGCCAAAGCTGATACACTTGGGGGCCTATGCGCCCCCTGCTGTGCCTCTGTCTCCTCCTGTGCTCCTGGGCGGCGGCCGCCCGTCCCGCAGCCCTGCTGCGCCTTTACACCCTCCCCGACGCCGCCTTGCTGGTGGTCGATTCCCGGGGTCGGGAAGTGCGCGCCTACCATCCCGACCGCCCCCTGATCCCCGCCTCGACCCTCAAGCTGCTGACCGCGCTGATGGCACTGCAGACCTGGGGGCCGGATCACCGCTTCGCCACCGATTTCCTCCGCGGCCCCGACGGCCGCCTCTGGATCCGGGGCTACGGGGATCCCTGGCTGACCTCGGAGGAACTGGACGCTATCGTCACCGAACTCAAGGCGGCCGGAATCGGCCGGATCGCCGGCATCGGCGTCGATGACGGTTACTTCGCCGGCCCGCTGACGGTGGACGGCCAGACGGAAACCGACAATCCCTACGATGCCGCCCTGGGCGCGCTGGCGGTCAACTTCAACACCCTGCACGTGGAGAAGCGCGGCGACCGCCTGGCCAGCGCCGAGCCCCAGACGCCGTTGACCCCGCTGGCCCGGCAGCTGGCCCGCCGCCTGCCGGGCGGCCGCCACCGGATCAACCTCGGCCACCGCACCGACGCCGCCCAGTATTTCGCCGAAGTGCTGCGGGAGAAACTGCGTCAGGGGGGAATCGAGGTTGCGGGAACCATCGTCCACGCCCAGGTTCCAGGCGGCGCCCGGCTGATCGTCCATCACCGCAACCGCCATCCCCTGGACCAAGTTTTGGCTGGCATGCTGAAGTACTCCAACAACTTCATCGCCAACCAGCTGTTCCTGCTGCTGGGGGCGGAACGCTACGGTCCGCCGGCGACGCTGGAAAAAGGCCGGCGCGCCGCCGCAGACTTCATCACCACCCGCTTCCGCTGGCGCAACTGGCGGGTGGTCGAGGGCGCCGGCCTGTCGCGGCGCAACCGCCTCTCGGCCCGGCAGCTGGTGGAGGTGCTGCAGCGCCTCCGCCCCCACGCCCGGCTGCTGCCGCAGCGCGCCCCGGGCATCCGCGCCAAGACCGGCACCCTCAAAGGTGTCAGCAGCTATGCCGGCTACATCGATGAAGGCCGCAGAACCTTCGCCCTCATCGTCAACCAGGAAGTGCCCTACGATTTCCGTTTCCGGGTCGCCGAAAGCCTGAAAGACTGAAGCGGCTACCCCGGCCCTGCGGATTTTACGTATACTTCAAGGCACAGATCCCCTTTTCTCGTCCGCATGGCCAATTTCAAGACCCATCTGAGTCTCGCCACCGTCATCGCAGGTGCTGCCGCCACGACGGTCACCAGCACCGGTCTGGCTCCCGTGAGCCAGGCCCCGGCGCTGTTTGCACTTGGGGTGTTGGGCGGGCTGCTGCCGGACATCGACGCCGACAACTCCACCCCGGTGCGGCTGGTCTTCACCCTGCTGGGACTGGCGGCGGCCTTCGCGGCCGTCTTCTACACGCTGGGTCATTACCGCTTCAGCATCAGCGAACTGTGCGTCCTGGCCGCCGCCGTCTTCGCCGCCGTCCGCTATCTTATCTTCGAGCTGTTCCTGCGCCTGACCGAACACCGCGGCGTGTTCCATTCGCTGCTGGCGGTCGTCTTCTTCACGCTCCTGACCACCAGTCTCTCCTACCACTTCACCACCGCCTCTCCGCACCTGGCCTGGCTGCAGGGACTGTTCGTCGGGATGGGCTACTGCGTCCACCTGACCCTGGACGAGCTGTTCAGCGTCGATCTACGCGGCGGGCGCCTGAAGCGTTCCTTCGGCACCGCCCTCAAACCCTTCGGCCGAGATCTCAAGGCCACCCTAGCGATGGGGGTGCTGACCGTGGCGCTCGCCAACACCCTGCCGAATCCACAGGTCCTGACGAACCTCCTGAGCCGAGAAACCCTGATCGAGCCGATCCAGGAAAAATTATGGCCCGCCCAGGGCCGCTGGTTCGCCCAATGGCGCCACCAGCCACCCCGGACGGGCCGTCTGTTGGTTCTAGAATAAGCCGTTTCTGCGCCAACGCCGTTACCCCAGGGTCAGCACGACCTTGCCGATGGGGTGCTGTTTTTCCAGGAATTCCTGGGCGGCGGCCGCCTCTTCCAGCGGGAAGGTCCTGGCCACCTGCACCCTGAGCCGGGCCTGATCGAACAGTTCGGCGGCGCTGGTGAGGATGTGGCCCTGGTGTTTCTCCCATTCCGGCAGCTCCAGCAACACCGGTGTCAGCATCATTTCCAGGGAGATGCGCAGATTGCGAACCCGGGCGTTGGTCCAGTCGATGTCGGGCGGCGGCAGCAGAATGGTGACCAGATCACCATACACCTTCGCGGCGGCGCAGCACTGGCGGAATACGTCGTCGCCCAGGGTGTCGAAGGCGACATCGACCCCTTCTCCCCCGGTCCAGGCGCGGACCGCCTCGACCACGTCCTCGCTGCGGTAACGGATCACCCGCTCGGCCCCCAGTTCCCCCACGAATCGGGCCTTGTCGTCGCTGCTGACCGAGGTCGCCACCCGGGCGCCGGCGATCCTGGCCAGCTGGATGGCCATGTGGCCGACCCCGCCGGCGCCGCCGGGAACCAGCACCGTCTGGCCATTTTGCAATTGGGCGCGGTCGTAGAGGGCTTCCCAGGCGGTGATGAGCACCAGGGGAGCGGCGGCGGCATGAACGAAGTCCAGGGATTTCGGCTTGTTGGCCACCAGGGCCTCGTCCACCACGGCATACTCGGCATAGGTGCCCTGGCGGCCGTTGAAGCCGGGCTGGCAGAAATAGACCTCGTCTCCGGGCTTGAAGCGTTCCACCCCCGCGCCTACCTCGGTGACGACGCCGGCCCCGTCGCAGCCGAGGATCGCCGGTTTCGTCACCGGGAAGCGGTCCAGATCGTTGCGCATCTTGTAGTCGATGGGGTTGACCCCCACCGCGCGGATTTCCACCAGTACCTGGTCATCCCGTTCGATCCGGGGCCGGGGCATTTCTGCCGGCTGCAGGACATCCGGGCCGCCGGCCCGTTCGGTCACGATCGCTTTCATGCTCTCCTCCCGTTTTTCACTGTTTCCGGTAACCGTAAAGCCAGCGGGCGGTGGTGGAACCGACATTGCGGGCCGAATGCACCGCCCCGGCGGGGATGAACAGTTCCTCCCCCGGCTGGGGATGATACACCTTGCCGGCAACCTCGAATTCCATCTCTCCCTCCAGCACCATCACCAGCTCGTCCACGGCGTGGACGAAGTCCTCCCAGCGCCGCCCCGGGGGATCGACCCACAGATCGCAGCTGAAGCCGCGGGCATGCCAGTCGCGGCAGACCGCTTCCCTCTTGCGTTCGATGTCCATCATCATCCCTCCGCATCGATGAAGTCCTGCAATACGACCGCATCGAACGGCCACCCCAGTTCCCGATCCTGCGTCCTGTCGGCCAGGACCGGAATCCGTACGCCGTAGCGCGCCGTCAGGGCGGCGTCGGCGGCGATGTCGATCGTGTCGAAGTCGCATCCGGCCTGCTTAAGCAGCGCCTCGGCCTGCTCGCACAGGTGGCAGGCGGCGGTGCCGTACAACACCCAGCGTTTCATGCCGCCACCTCGTGGTCGCGGATCACCTCCAGAATGGCCTGCCCGTACCGTTCCCGCTTGGCGTCGCCGATGCCCACCACCTCCAGCAGGTCACCGGGATCCCGGGGGCGGCGCTCGACCAGGTCGGCGAGGGTGGCATCGCTGAAGATGATATAGGGCGGCACCTGCTGCGCTTCCGCCAGTTGCCGGCGCAGCGCCCGCAGCGCCGCCCACAGCCGTTTGCCGTCCTCGTCCTCCGGCATCCCGGCCGCACGACGGTCTTTCGCAGCCGCGGTCTTCCGCACCTGGGGATCGTGGCGCAGCCGCAGGATTTCCTCCCCACGCAGCAGCGGGCGGCACTTTTCCGTCAGGCGCAGGCCGCCGTGCCCCGCCATGTCCACGGCCAGGTAACCGGCGGCGGTGAGCTGGCGGAACACCGACTTCCACTGGGCGGCGCTGAGATGGCCGCCGATGCCGAAGGTGGACACCCGGTCGTGACCGAACCGGCGGATACGCTCATCGGCCTGCCCCCGCAGCACGTCGATGAGGTACTTGACACCGAAGCGCTGGCCGGTGCGGTAGACGCACGACAGGGCCATGCGGGCCTCGCGGGTCGCCTCCCAGACCGCCGGCGGCTCCAGGCAGGTGTCGCAGTTGCCGCAGGGTTCGGCCAGGATCTCGCCGAAATAGCGCAGCAGCACCTGACGGCGGCATTCGGTGGTTTCGCAGTAGCCGAGCAGGGCCTCGAGCTTGTGGTGCTCGATGCGCTTGATGCGCTCGTCGGCCTGGGACTGGGCCAGCAGCTGGCGCACCATGACCACGTCCTGGAGGCCGTAGAGCATCCAGGCTTCCGCCGCCAGCCCGTCGCGCCCGGCGCGGCCGGTTTCCTGGTAGTAGGCTTCCAGGCTCTTGGGCAGGTCCAGATGGGCGACGAAACGCACGTCGGGCTTGTCGATGCCCATGCCGAAGGCCACCGTGGCCACCATGACCACTGCCTCCTCGTGGAGGAAACGCTGCTGATGGGCCGCCCGCGTCTCCGCCGCCAGGCCGGCATGGTAGGGCAGCGCCGCAAATCCCGCCTGTTGCAGGAAACGGGCGGTGTCCTCGACCCGTTTGCGCGACAGGCAATAGACGATGCCGGCCTCGCCGCGGTGCTCCTCCAGAAAGGCCAGCAATTGCCGGCGCGGCGCGGCCTTGGGAGCGACCCGATAGCGGATGTTGGGACGGTCGAAACTGGCGGCGAACACCCGCGCTTCCTTTAGCTGCAGGCGTTCCAGGATCTCGCGGCGGGTGGCGGCGTCGGCGGTGGCGGTCAGGGCGATGCGCGGCACGTCGGGGAAGCGCTCGGCCAGCACCGCCAGCTGCAGGTACTCGGGACGGAAATCGTGGCCCCACTGGGACACGCAGTGGGCCTCGTCGATGGCCAGCAGCGCCTGGGGAATGCGGGCCAGTTTGTCCAGAAAGGCGTCGGTGCAAAGCCGCTCGGGGGCGACATAGACCAGATCGTATTCCCCCCGCAGCAGCCGCTGTTCCCGCGCGCGGACCTCCTCCCACGGCAGGCTGGAATTGATGAAGGCGGCCTTGACGCCGAGCTGTTCCAGGGCGTCGACCTGATCCTGCATCAGGGCGATCAGGGGCGAGACCACCACCGCGGTGCCGGCGCGCAACAGGGCCGGAATCTGATAGCACAGGGACTTGCCGCCGCCGGTGGGCATCAGCACCAGCGCGTCGCCGCCGCCGGCCACGTGGTCGATGATCTCGCGCTGGTGGCCACGGAATCGCTGATAACCGAAGACGTGCTGGAGGAGGTATTCGGGGGTCATGTCAGAGGTGCTGACGGTTTTCTTTCACGATTGGTGTAATATTGCCCAACCTATGCCGCTTTGTCACATGGATAACGCCGTCCTCCCCCCACGCGCTTCCAAAGCCGAGCCGATGCTCGGCTACCCCATCAACCTCAATCCCCCGCCGCCGGGGTTCGCGCGCTGGCGCCGGCGGCTGCGGCGCGCCGGGATCGGGATCCTCGCTTACAACAACGGCGGCAATCCCTACGCCCAAGCGCCGGTGCCGCACCACACCCACCCCTTCGAACGCCGGGTGGTGGCACGGTGCGGACGGCTGTACGGCTTTCCGGCGGACGACCTGTGGGGTTTCGTCAGCGGCAGCGGCACCGACAGCAACCTCCACGCCCTCCATCTGGGGCGGACCTGGCTGCAGGACCGCTACGGGGTGGCGCCACGGTGCTATTTCACCGCCGAGGCCCATTACTCGATTCCACAGCTGGCGGACCTGCTCGGCCTCGAGACGGCGCTGGTCGCCACGGATGCAGACGGCGCCATGGCCCCGGCCGATCTGGCCCGGCGGCTGGCGCACGACCGCCCCGCCCTGGTGGTGGCCACCGTCGGCACCACGTTCCGGGGCGCCGTCGATCCCCTCCCGGCCATCGGCCGGATACTGGCCAACATGCCGCATTTCCTCCACGTGGACGCGGCCGCCTTCGGCGGCTATCTGCCCTACACCGCCTTCGCCCACTTGTTGTGGCAGCAAACGGTCAACTTCGATTCCCTGGCGGTATCATGCCACAAGTTCTTCGGTTTCCATTCCCCCGCCGGCCTGTTTCTGACCCGGCGCAGCCTTTTCGACGCCTATCTGGCTGCCGCCGGCCGCCGCCACCGGGCCGAGTATCTGGGTCATTTCCCCGGCACCCTGAGCTGCTCGCGGGATGCGGTCAAACCGGCGGAATTTCTCTATTACACCACGCCCCGGATGCAGGCCCGGCTGGCGGCGGACGCCCGCCGCATTCTCGGCGACACCGCCTGGCTGCTGGCGGAACTTGAGACCCGTCGACCCGATCTCGAACCCCGGCGCGCCCACCCAGCTTCCAACGTCATCTGGTTCCGCCACCCCGGCGAGACCGTGGTGCGCCGCTACCACCTGGCCTGCCAGGACGGTCATGCCCACGTGGTGGTCATGCCCCACGCCCATCGGGGCCTGCTCACCCGTTTCCTCGACGATCTGGAGCGACGCTGACGATGCAGCCCAAAACCGCCTGGATCCTCTACGATTTTGCCAACTCCGCCTTCGCCACCACGGTGATGGCCGGTTTCTTCCCGTTGTTCTTCAAGCAGTACTGGCACGGCGGCGATCCGGTCGACAGCACCTTCCAGCTCGGGCTGGCCAACGCCGCCGCCAGCGGCCTGATCCTGGTGACCGCCCCGCTGCTGGGGGCCGTCGCCGACCAAGGGCGGCTGCACAAACGCCTGCTGGTGGGATTCGCGCTGCTGGGCATCTGCGCCACCTTCGCCCTGGCGTTGTTGCAGGCAGGAATGGCCCCCCACGCCCTGCTCTGCTTCGGACTGGGGCTGGTAGGCTTTTCCGGCGCCAACGTCTTTTACGATTCCCTGCTGGTGGAAGTGGCAAAGCCGGCCGAATACGAGCGCATCTCCAGCCTGGGGTTCGCTCTGGGCTATCTGGGAGGCGGGCTGCTGTTCGCTCTCAACGTGGCCATGGCCCTTAAACCCCAGTGGTTCGGTCTGGCTTCTTCGGAGCAGGCGTTGCGTCTGGCCTTCGCCTCGGTGGCGGTATGGTGGCTGGTCTTCACCCTGCCGCTGCTGTGGAAGGTGGGCGAGAAACCTTCCCGCCGTTTGAGCCTGTCTCTGGTGGGCGACGCCTGGCGCCAGGTGGTGCGCACCCTGGGCCACGTCCGCGCCCACCGCCCGGCGTTCCTGTTCCTGGTGGCCTACTGGTTCTACATCGACGGGGTGGACACCATCGTCCGTATGGCGGTGGACTACGGCCTGGCCATCGGCCTCGGCTGGAAGGGCCTGATCGCCGCCCTGCTGCTGGTGCAGTTCGTCGGCTTTCCCGCCGCCATCGCCTACGGCCGCCTGGGGGAATGGATCGGCGCCAAACGCGCCATCCTGCTGGGGCTGGCGGTCTATGTGGCGGTGACGGCCTTCGCCGCCAAACTGGACTCGGCGACCGAGTTCTACGCCCTGGCGGTGCTGATCGGCCTTGTCCAGGGCGGGGTCCAGGCCCTCAGCCGCGCCTACTACGCTCATCTGATCCCCAGGCACATGGCGGCGGAGTTCTTCGGCTTCTACAACATGCTGGGCAAGTTCGCCGCGGTGCTGGGGCCGCTGCTGGTGGGGGTCACCGGACGGCTGGCCGGCGACCCGCGGGCGGGAATCTTCAGCATCGTGGCGCTGTTTCTGATCGGGGGCGCCGTTCTGTTGCGCGTCCGCCCGCAGGTTGTGGCATCCTAAAGAAAAAACCGCGAAGGAGGCTTTCGACCATGAACACCACCCGCAAAGTCCGCTGGGGCATTCTCGGCGCCGCCCGCATGAGCAAGGTGATGCTGCCGGCCATCGTCGCCGCCGGCAACACCGAACTGGTCGCCGTCGCCAGCCGCCGGCCCGGGGCGGCGGCGCAACTGCTGGCCGAGTGCGGCCAGGAAAACGTCACCGCCTACGACGATCCCCAGGCGCTGCTGGACGACCCGAAGGTCGAGGCGGTTTATCTGCCCCTGGCCAACGAGGAGCACGGCGAATGGGCCCCGAAGGTACTGGAACACGGTAAGCACGTGCTGGTGGAAAAACCCATGGCCCTGCAGCTGGAGGACATCGACCGCATCGAGGCCGCCGCCAGGGAACGCAATCTCAAGGTCATGGAAGGCTTCATGTACCGCTTCCATCCCCAACACCGACGGGTGTGGAACATCATCGAGGCCGGTCATCTGGGAACGATCCGCAGCGTGCGCGCCACCTTCTCCTTTCCCATGACCCCGGCGCGGCTGTACCGCATCTCCCGCCCTCTGGAACAGGGCGGCGGCGCCCTGTGGGACATCGGCTGCTACGCGGTCCACTGCTGCCGCTTCTTCTACGATCACGAACCGGAGGCCGCGGTGGCCATGGCCAAGTTCAACGAGCACGGCGCCGACACCTCGGTGGCCGGCGCCCTGGACTTCGGCGACGGGCGCTTTGCCACCTTCGACTTCGGCTTCGAGCGCGCCCGCCGGGCCGAATACGAGATCATCGGCACCGAAGGCGGCCTCAAGTGCCACAACGTCTGGGCCAAACCCGGCGACATCCCGCTGCTGAGCTGGTGGACCGGCGACGGCCGGCTGCACGAGGAGTGGCTGCCCACCGCCGATCACTTCCGGCTGGAGATCGAGCACTTCTCCCACTGCATCCTGACCGACGCGCCCCCCGCCCTGTCCCTGGACGACGCCCGCGGCAACTGCCGGGCCCTGAACGCCATCGTCGCCGCGATCCGCACGGGCCAGCGTACGCCTGTCTAGATCACCCGGCCACCGTGGAGACGCTGCCGGTACCAGCCCGTCAACGCCAGGCGGGGGCGCCGGGCCGGCAGCACTTCGTGTTCGAAGCGCTCGCTCAGGAACACCACCGCCCGGCCGCCCTGGGGCAACACCTCCACGCTGCGGTCTTCATCCAGGTAGAGGCGCAGCGCGCCGCCCTCCTCGGCACGCCAGCCGGCATTGAGATAGCAAACGAGGGTGACGGTGCGCTCGGTCCGCCGATGGGGACGGTCGAGATGACGCCGGTAACGGGCCCCGGCGGGATAGCGGGCGTAATGACACTCAAAGTCGAGCAGGCCAAGCCACAACCGCCGGTTGATGGCCTGGCGCAGGCGCTCGACGAGGGTAAAAAAGTCGCGCTCGGCAGCATCCGCATCACCGGCCTCCAGCCAGCGGATGGTGTCGCCGCGGATCACCGTTTGCACTCGGCCGCCCCGGCCGATACTGGCGGCGCGGAACTCGCCGGCGGCCAGACGGCGTTGCGCCGAATCGGCCAGAGCCTGCCACAGGGACGACGGCAGGAAATCGTCGATCACCCCCCAACCGGGACCGGCTAGGGCGGCGACCGCCGTTTCGACCCGCTCTGCCGTCGGGAAATCGCGCTCCCCCGTCTGCAACCCTCAATCGCACAGAGCGCGGCGGATGCGCTGCGCCGCCTCGACGCACACCGCCAGCGGGTGCACCCAGGCGATGCGCACGTAACCGCGCCCGGGATTGACGCCGCTGGCCTCGCGCGCCAGGAAGCTGCCGGGCAGCACGGTGACATTTTCCCGGGCATAGAGGCGGCGGGCGAACTCGGCATCGTCCCCCGGCACCTTGAGCCAGAAATAGAACGCCGCCGGCGGCACCTGAACCTCGGCCGCCCCGGCGAGGATTTCCGCCGCCGCCGCGAAGCGCTCCCGGTAGGCGGCGCGGTTGCGGGCCACGTGCGCCTCGTCGTTCCAGGCGGCGATGCTGGCATGCTGGGCCGGCAGGGGCATGGCGCAGCCGTGGTAGGTGCGGTAGAGGAAGTAGCGTTCGAGCAGCGCCGCATCGCCGGCGACAAAACCGGAACGCAGCCCCGGGGCGCTGGAACGCTTGGACAGGCTGTGGAACACCACGCAGCGGCGGTAATCGTCCAGGCCCAGTTCGGCGGCTGCCTGGAGCAGGCCCGGCGGCGGGTTGCCGTCGTGAAGCTCGCTGTAGCACTCGTCCCCGGCAATGACGAAATCGTAACGCTGGGCCTTTTCGACCAGGCCCTTGAGCGTCTCCAGGCCGATGACCCGGCCGGTGGGATTGGAGGGCGAACACAGATACAGCAGGCGGCAGCGGCGCCACACCGCCTCCGGGACGGCGTCGAAATCCGGCAGGAAACCGGTCGCGGCGGTGGCGTTGAGATAGCAGGGCTCGGCACCGGCCAGCAGCGCCGCCCCTTCGTAGATCTGATAGAAGGGATTGGGCATCAACACCAGGGGCCTGTCGGCTGGGTCGATGAGCGCCTGGGCGAAGGAGAACAGGGCCTCGCGGGTGCCGTTTACCGGCAACACCTGGCGTTCGGGATCGACTGCCGCCAAATCGAAACGCCGCTGCAGCCAGGCGGCGATGGCCTCGCGCAGCTGCGGCATGCCCGGGGTGGTGGGGTATTTCGCCAGGCCGTGGAGATGGGCGATGACGGCTTCGGCGAGGAAATGTGGCGGCGGGTCCTGGGGCTCGCCGATGGACAGGGCGATGTGGGGCTTGTCCGCCGGCGGCTCGACGCCGGCCTTGAGGCGGGCGAGCTTCTCGAACGGATAGGGTTGCAGGAGATCGAGTCTGGGGTTCATCGGGGGCTTTCCTTGCTATTCAGCCAGCAGGCGTTCGAGATCGGCCTGCAGATCTTCCAGCGGCGTCTTACTGCGGGCCAGCAGCCGGGCGCGTCCCTGGCGGTCGAAGATCAGGATGATATCGCTGTGGATCACGTCGTAGTCCCGCCCTTCCCTTTCCTTGCGGTAACCGAGGAAATAGCGCTTGGTTAAAGCATCGAGTTGATCCCTGTCACCGGTAAGGCCGACGAACCAGGGGCCGAAGCGGCGCACGTATGCCGCCAATACCTCGGGGGTGTCGCGTTCGGGATCGAGACTGACGAACAGGACCTGCACCGCCTTCGGGTCAGCCTCGAGGCTTTCCAGCACTGTCGCCAGCCGCGCCAGGGTCGCCGGGCACAGCGCCGGGCAGTGGGTGAACCCAGTGAACAGCAGCGTCACCTTGCCGCGGAAATCGGCCCCGCGGCGCACATGGCCCCGGGTATCGACGAGGGTGAAATCGAGATCGGGCAGCCTGCCGCTGACGTCGGTGGTGCGCCAGGGCTGGGGCTGGCAGGCGGTCAGCAGGCAGACGGCGGCGATGACGAGTAGTTTCAACGGCATGGCATCCATCCGCGTTATTTTTTCAGATTACCGCAGGGAAAACCACTCTGACGGGACGGGCGGCGGAATTCCCCATAATTCCCTTTATAAACCGTGGTAATTAGGTTTAGACTGGAAACCTAGCCCCAAAGAGGAGGAGGTACGCTGTCGGCTCACCCACAGGACACCGCCGCCCAGGTCCGGGAGCGGCTCGGCGAGACGGCGCCGGCCTTTCTGCCAGTGGTGGACGACGTCGGCCGCTTTCTGGGCCTGGTCCCGGCAGGGCGGCTGGTCGCCGCTGCGGAGGAACAGCCGCTGCAGGAACTGATGGTGCCGGCGCCGACGGTAAGCCCGGATACACCCCTTTCCGAAGCCGTCGCCCAGGCCGGAAAGACCGGCGCCGCCGTGCTGGCCGTGGTCGATGAAGAGGGGCGGCTTGCCGGTCTGCTGCCGGCCGAAATCCTGCTGGGCCGGATGCACGACCGCTATGGCGAGGCCCTGAAGCGCTTCACCGGCATCCGGGAGAATTCCGAACAGGCGGTCTCGGCCATCGAGGGCCAGCCGTTCCGGCGCCTGCCCCATCGCCTGCCTTGGCTGTTGGTAGGCACCTTCGGCAGCATGATCGCCACGGCGGTGATGGCCGGCTTCGAAGACGTCCTGCGCCGCGACGTGGAAGTGGCCTTCTTCATTCCCGGCCTGGTGTATCTGGCCGACGCCATCGGCACCCAGTCGGAAGCCATCGCGGTGCGGGGTCTGAGCTTCAGCCGCGCTTCCCTTGGGAAACTATGGTGGGGGGAGTTGCAGACCGGCATGCTCCTGGGCCTGACGCTGGCGCTGCTGGTATTCCCGTTCATCTGGCTCGCCTTCAGCGCCTCCCTGGCGCTGGCGCTGGCTCTGTCTCTGATCTTCGCCAGTAGCGTGGCCACCACTATCGGCCTGCTGTTCCCCTGGCTGCTGGCCCGCCTGGGCAAGGATCCCGCCTACGGCAGCGGCCCCATCGCCACCATCATCCAGGACCTGCTCAGCCTAGTGATCTATTTTCTGGTGGTTTACGGGTTGCTGTTCTGATTCAAAGGCGCTGCCCCCGGGCGAGCAACTTGTCCCGCAACCCCCCGCTGCGCCGGGTGGTCCGGGCGATGGCGTGGCGCAGCACCTCCGGGGGCGACCAGCACCGGACCGCCACCTTGGCGCGGGTGAAGGCGGTGTAGACCAGTTCGCGGCTGAGCACTTCGGAGGGCTGGGTCGGCAGCACCAGCAGGACGCAGTCGAATTCGGAGCCCTGGGATTTGTGCACCGTCATGGCGAACACGGTCTGGTGCGCCGGCAGCCGCGCCGGACTCAGCCGCCGGTCGTCCTCGAACCAGACTTGCCCGTCCCCTAGGCAGATGCCGATGTCGCCGTTGAAAAGGTCCAGATCGGGCGCGTTCTCCAGAATCATCAGCGCGCGGCCGGGATAATAGGCCCCGCCCCGGATCCACCCCCGCCTGCGCCAGCGCCGTTCCAGTTCGTCGTTGAGGTGCTCCGCTCCCAGGGGGCCGCGGCGGTGAGCGCAAAGAATCTGGAAGCGGCGGAAGGCGGCGTGGATTTCCGCCGCCGGTCGCCCCGCGGCGACCGCCTCCCAGTAGCCCCTGTAACCGTCCTCGACCGCCCGCCACAGCCCGTCGTCGCCCTTGAGAGGCAGCCAGTCGTCCCCGAGCAACGCACTCACGCGCTCGAAATCCCCTGCGTTCACCGCCCCCGCAAGTTCCGCCAGGCGCTGCTGGAAACGGTGGGCATGGCGCAGGCGCCAGGTGTGATCCGGCGCCCCGTCGCACAGATCGGCCAGGACGCTGCCGGCTTCCACCGAGGCGAGCTGGTCGCGGTCGCCGAGCAGCACCAGGGCACCCGCCGGCGGCAGGGCCTGGACCAGTTTGCTCATCAGCGCCAGATCCACCATTGAGGCCTCGTCCACCACCACCAGATCGTAAGGCAGCGGATGGTCGGCATGATAGCGGATGCGGGCGGTGTCGGGGCGGGCGCCGAGGAGGCGGTGCAGGGTCTTGACCTCGGCGGGAAGGGCCGCCTTCACCGCTTCCGGCACCGGCAGGGCCTGGCTGCGGCCGCGGAGGGTTTCGGCCAGCCTTTGCGCCGCCTTGCCGGTGGGCGCCGCCAGGGCCACCTGGAGCGCCGGCTGCTGCCACAGGCGCAGGGCGATGAGCTGCAGCACCGTGGTGGTCTTGCCGGTGCCGGGGCCGCCGGTGATGATGGCGAAACGCTGGCGCGCCGCCCCGGCCACCGCCGCGGCCTGGGAGTCGTCCAAGGCAGCCGCTTCGCTGAGCCGCTCGAGTCTGTCCCGGTCCAGCGGCAGGGGCGCGGCGCTCAGCAGCCGCCTTATCCCCGCCGCCAATGCCTGTTCGTAACCCCACAGGCGCTGGAAGTAGAGCCGCCCGTCTTCCAGCACCAAAGGCGCCCTGCCCGCCGGCCGGTACAACTCCGGAAAGCGGCGGAGGATGGGATGGTGGCGCCGGCACAGGGTCAGGCAGACGTGGCCGGCAGCCTGGGCCTGGAGCAGGTCGCTGAGCAGCCGGACCAGCTCGCCGTCGCTGTCTGCCAATCCCAGGCGGCGGTGGAAGAAATCGGCCAGGGTCGGGGCGTGGGGATGAAGTTCCTCGCTCATGGCGTCAGCATCGCCTCCAGGGTGTCGATCCAATCCGGCGCGGGGACAAATCCGTACACTCCCCTTCCCGGCGTGCCGTCCATGCCGCGCAGGAACAGGTAGCGCACCCCGCCGAAGTGGCGGCGGTAGTCGTAGTCCCGCAGCCGGGTCTTGAGATAACGGTGCAGCGCCAGGGCGTAGAGCAGCGCCTGGAGACCGTAGTCGTGGCTGCGCATCGCCTCCGCCAGCGTCGCCTCGTCGTAGGCCGCCAGCTCGTTGGACTTGTAGTCGATCACGTAGAAACGGCCGTCGCATTCCGCCACCAGATCGATGAAACCGCGCAGAAAACCGCTGACGGGGGCGAAACGCAGGGGGTGGTACCAAGGCTGACCTTTCAGCAGGCGGTTGATGGGGCCGGCCTCCAGACGCCGGAGGGGGAGGAAGAATTCCAGCTCGTGCAGCCGGCGTTCGGGCGGCACATCGGCCAGGCTGAACGGCGGCAGTGGGGTGGTGACCGCTCCCTGCAGCAGCGGCAGCACCTCATCCGGTTCCAGCATCTCCCCCACCCCGCTCCAGCGCTGCGCCGCCGTCCACAGGGCCGGATCGATCCTGCCGGCCGCCAGCTCCCGGAAGGGCACCTTTTCCAGCAGCCAGTGCAGCAGGTTGCCGAAGGCCACCCCCCGGGGCAGCTGCTGGCGGGGTTCGGCCAGCCCCTCCTCGAGCAGGCGTTCAAGCCAGTCGGTGACGGCCCCGTGATCCCGCCCCCGCACCAGGGCGGAGTAGCTGGTCAGGCGCAGGGCTTCGGCGCTCAGGTCGCGCGCCGGTGGTTCAGGCGCCACCAGCCGGGGCCGGTCCGCCTGGGGACGCCAGCGCGGCGCGGCATCGAGCCGCCAGGGACGGCGCCGGTACTGGAAACAGCGGGGAAATTCGCGGGCCAGGCGGCGGGCCTCAAGGAAGGGATCCGGTTCCCCGCGGTAGGTGAGCAGGTGGCGCAGGGCGGACCAGGGACCGTTTTCCCGCTCCAGCAGGTAGACCCAGCAGCCCGCCTTGGCCCGGGTCAGGGCCACGTAGGCGATGCGCAGGGCTTCCTGGCGCTCGGCGGTGAGGCGCTCCTGATGGGCGGCGGCGAAGGCGTCCCCGTCGATCTGGAACACCACCCGGCTGCCGCTGGCGTCGCCGACCACGGTGGGGTCGTGTTTGCTGTCGCTTTCCGGCGCCCACAGGTCGAAACACAGCACCACCGGATACTCCAACCCCTTGGCGCTGTGCATGGTGACCAGCTCCACCGCGTCGTCGTCGCTCTCCAGGCGCAGCTGCTCGGCCTCGCCGGCGGGACGGTCGAGACGGCGGCGGTACCACCCCAGCAGCGCCTGGGGCCCCAGCTGGCGCCGTGAGGCCTCTTCCTGCAGCATCTCCAGCAGGTGGCGCAGATCCGCCAGAGTACGCAGGCCGTCGCGCCGGCGGGCGATGGCCTCCCATACTCCGAAGCGCCGGAACAAGGCCTCTAAGGCGGCCAGCAGGCTGTCCTCGCGCCAGCGCGCCGCCGCCTCGGCGAAGGCCTCCAGATAGGCCGAGGCGGCGCCCTCATCCCGTTCCAGCTCGGTCAGCCCGCCTGCGTCCAGCCCGAACCAGCCGTCCGCCAGCACCCGCTTGACCCGGCGCCACGCCACCCCCTCCCACAGCGTCTCCAGGAGACGGTAGAGCTGTTCGGCGGTATCGGTGACGAACACCGAGCGGCGGTCGATCAACACCGCCGGCACCCGGCTGTCGCGCAGGGCGTCACGGACGATGCGGGCCTCCTCGTTGTCGCGCACCAGCACCGCGATGTCGCCGGGACGCAGCCGGCGGGCGCGGCCTTTCTCCACCAGGCGGGCCTGCTGCAGCAGCTCGACCACGTCGGCGGCGACGTGGCGAGCCAGCTGTGCCACCGTATCGTCCTTGTTGGTGTAGCGGTACGGGCCGCCGCCGTCGGCCTCGAACGCCTGCCAGACCAACGGCGCCCCGCCCTCCCGGTTCAGGGCCAGATCCGCGGCGCTGCGTCCGGCTTTCACTTCAGGGTAATGCAGCAGCGGATGATAGAAGGGGCGTCGTTCCGGATCGGCGCCATCGCAGTCGGCGAACACCTCGTTGACCGCCGCCACCAGATCGGGATGGGAGCGGTAGTTGGTGTCCAGATACCAGCGTTCGGTGGCGCCGGCGGCGGCCTGGAAATAGGTGTCGAGATCGGCGCCGCGAAAGCGGTAGATGGACTGCTTGGGATCGCCGATCAGGAACAGCCAGTGCCGGCCGGCGCCGAACAGGCTGGAGAAGATGCGCCACTGATGGCGGTCGGTGTCCTGGAACTCGTCGATGAGGAACACCTGGAAACGCCGGCTCAGGGCCTCGATGGGCGCCGCCGCCACCACATCCGCCAGCCGCCTGACCACCCAGTCGTGGGTCAGAAGCCCCTGTTCACGCAGCCGCTTCTCGTATTGTTCCTGCCAATGGCGCCAGGCCCGCTGCAGCCAGGCGACGCCCAGCAGCGTCTGCCGGCGGCCGAGCTCGGCCAGCGCTAGGAGCACCGGTTCGTGGGCGGCGTAATCCGGCAGGGACGTCAGCCGCGGCGGTTTGACCTTGCGCTTGCTGAGATGGGCTTCGAGAAATTCCGCCAAATCGGCCCGCAGCTTCGCCCCGCCCAGCTGCTGCGGGCGCTTTGCCTCGTCCCGCAGCCCGGCCCACCACAGCCGGACAGGCTTGTTGAAACAGCCTTTTGCGCACAGATCGTCCATCCAGCCGCGGAACGCCTGCCAGGCTCCGGGGGTGACAGCGACGGGCGCGTCCTCCGGCCACGGCACTTCCGGCACGAAGGTCACGGGCGGCTGCCAGCGGGCGATGCATTCCAGCAGTCGGTCCGGCGAGGCGGTGCGCTGAAGCACGGCCCGCCACTGGGCGGGGGTCAGCTGCCGCAGGCACTGGCGCCAATAGTCATCGACGATGGCCTGGTTGAAGGGACGGTCGTCCTCCAGCAGGGCCTGGCCCAGGAGCTCACCGGCCTCCAGGGCCTGCTGGCGCAGGGCGTGCTGGCAGAAGCTGTGGATGGTCTGGATCGGCATCAGATCGAGGCGAAGCAGCTCCGCCTCCACCCGGCGGCAGGCCTGATCGGGGTCCTCCAGGCCGGCCAGCCACTGCCGCAGGGCGTCGTCTTTGGGATCGGCGCCCTGCAGGGCGTCGCGCACCTGGCACAGGCGCTGCTGGATGCGCTGACGCAGTTCCGCCGTCGCCGCCTTGGTGAAGGTGACCACGCCGATCTCCTCGACGCTGATCCCCTCGGCCACCACGAAGCGCGCCACCAGCTGAGCGATGGAATAGGTCTTACCGGTGCCGGCGGAAGCCTCGATCAGATGGACCCCGCGCGCGAAATCCGCGCCGTAGAGATCAAGGGATTGCATCTGCCACCCCGCCCAGCAGTTCCGGATAGAGCCGGCAGGCTTGCGCCGCCACCGCCCCGGCCCCCGTGCGGCCGAACAGGAGCACGAAGGCGGGGGGCGGCTCGGCTTTGGCGGTGATCTGCCACCAGCGCTCCGATGGCGCTTCGTCGCCCCTGGCGGCGCGGCGCAGCCAGTGGCAACCCCACTGCGGCACCCAAGGCGAGGGCCGGTTCCAGTGATCGCGGAAGTGGCGCACCCACACGCTCAGGCGCGCTTCCCAGTCGGGAACCGGATCGAAACGACAGACCTTGATCTTCTCCGCCTTGCGCTTGTTGTCGTCCTCCAGCGCCACCAGCCAGGTGGGCCACGGTCCCAGCGACTGGGCCAGCAGATGGCGCAGCCAGGCGTCGAACAGGTATTTGCCCTTCAGCTTGCCCGCCTCCACGATCAGCAGTCCGCCTTCGTGCAGGTGATCGACCCGGCCTTCGAGCGTCACCCCGGCCAGTTCCCACTGGCGCCAACCGGCATCGCACACAGCCCCCAGCTCCCGGCGCAGATCCTCCGCCTTGCGATGGAGCTGCTCGGCCACGGCCTGCTCGCGGGCGAAACACTGGCGGCCGGCCTCCCCCTGGGGCCATTCCCCGGCCAGCTGGGCCTGACGCAACAGCGGCGCAATCGCCTCGCCCGCCGCCAATGCCGCCAGGATGCGGCAGCGCATGCGCCAGCTTTCCAGGCCATCCACCTCGAAAGGCTCGCGCGGATCGGGCAGCCGGTCGCGGCTCAGCGCCGCCAGTTGCAGACGCTGGCGGCAGAACCAGTCCTGGGGGTCGCGGTGGAAATCGAGCAGGTCGGCCACTTCGATCCGGACCGGCGCCGGCTCGTCCAGCGCGAAATCGGCCGGCCACAGGGCTGCGGCCTCCCCCGCCGTCAACAGGGCGCGGGCGACGGGATAGCGGGCCGGATCGGGGACGGAAAAAGCGCTTTCGGGGCGGAAGTAATCCGGGTGGAAAGGATGGGAAGGATGGTCGAAAATCCAGTCCTGTTCCTCGATACCGTAACGGCTGAGAACGTCGCCCAGCTCCACCACCACCTGGGCGGGCGGACGGACCTCGTTCTTCTCCGGCGTCAGCCCCTGACAGGTCAGGACCAGGCGCTCGCGGGTGGAGAGCAGCACTTCCAGGAACTGATAGCGCTGTTCCAGGCGCACGTCCCGGTCCCCCAGGCGGGGGTGGGCGGCGATGAGGTCGAAGGCAGGCTGGACCTCGCGGCGCGGGAAAGTGCCGTCGTCCAGTCCCAGGATGACGGTGAGACGGAACGGCACCACCCGCATCGGCAGCAGGGTGCAGCAGGTGACGCCGCCGCTGAGAAAATCGTCGCTGACCGATTCCTCCACCCGGGAGCGCAGCCAGTCCAGCATCACCGTCAGATCCACGGCCTGGGGATAGTCCTCGGCCGGCGGCAGGGTGTCGAGCAGGTCCGCCAGCGCCTGGCGGGCGGCGCAGGTTTCCGGGGTGTCGGCCAACAGCTCGTGGCTGAACGCGAACAGCTGCTCCCCCCATTCAGCCAGCGTCCGCGGCGTCTGCCAGCGCCGCCACCAGCGCTGTAGGGTCTGGACGAAATCGGCCAGCCGCAACAGCGCCTCGCCGGCCTGCCCTTCCACTTCCGGGAACGGCACCACGTCGTGCCATTCGGCATCCAGATCCGCCATCCACCCCAGCAGCATCCGGTCCACCCCCAGGCGCCAGCTGTTGTACTCTTCCGCGGGCAGCCCCAGAGCCTGGCGCTGCGCGCCGTCCAGGCCCCAGCGGATGGCGCAACCGCGCACCCAGTTTTCCAGCACCGGCAGCTGGGCGGCGCTGAGGCCGAAGCGCTCCCGCACCGGCGGCCGGCCCAGCAGTTCCAGCACCGCCTCCCATTCGAAACGGCCGGCCAGCAGCCCCAGGGCCTCGGCCAGCACTTCCAGCAGGGGGTTGCGCTGTCCCAGGCTGCGGTCGGCGATGTGATGGGGCAGATCGGCGAAGACAGCCTCCAGATACGCCTGATAGACGCCGATGTCAGGCGCCATCACCGCGATCTCCTCCAAGCGCAGCGAGGGGTCGCCGGCCAGGGCGGCGAGGATGCGGTCGCGCGCCACCTCCACCTCCCGCAAGGGGGTGTGGCAGCGGTGCAGTTCCATCCCCACGGGCAATTTCCCGGGCGGGGCCGACAGCTGCCCGTCGGCCAGGTCGTTCTGGAGGTGCTGCAACAGGGTCGCCGGGGAGCTGTGGCGGAAGAAACAGCTGGACTCCAGCGCCGGCTCCAGGCAGTCGAGGGTCAGGCGTTGGAACTGGGCCCCGCGGCGGCCCAGCGCCACCAGCAGCGGATGGTGGCCGGGGAGCGCCTCCCCTTCGATCCGCTCCAGGGCCTGGCGGCGCTTGCCAGGCAGATCGGCCCAGTAACCCTCGGTGGGGGTGAGCAGATACAGGTGCACGTCGCTGTGGTCGGCAAGCGCCGCCAGCACCTCTATCATCAAGGGCGGCAGAAAACTGATGCCGAAAAGATGGACGGAAGGCGGAAAGGCGACGGCCGCAGGCGGCCGCTTCAGGGCGTCGAGCAGGGCTTGCCACAGCTCCCCGCGGTGGCCGCCCAGGCGGGCGTAGAGCAGGCGCCACAGGTTCGCCTGCCAGCGCTCCATGGCGGGATCCATGCCCTTCTCGCCGCTCGCCTCCCCCCGAGCCCAGGCCGCCAGCCAGTCACGGCGCTGGATCTGGTACTGGTCGAACAGCTGGGCCAGCTGACGGGCGAGCTGGAAACGGCGCAGGCGCGGGCCGGGACCGGCCAGGTAGCGTTCGAGCAGCGGGTCGCGCTGGAATTCATCCCGCGCCAGCAGGGCGTCGATGAGCCAGCCCAGACGGCTGCGCTCGAAGGCGGCGTCGTTGAGGCGCAGCCCCAGGCGCTGGGCCAGCTCGGCGAAAAAGCGCTGGGGGAAGTCGAAACAGATCCGGGCGGCGGCCCCCCACTGACAGGCCAGCTGCATCTGCAGCCAGCGCTCCATGCCCCGGCCCTGGATCAGAAAGTGAATCGGGTCGAACGGCCCGTATTCGTAGTGCTCCAGGACCACGACCAGCTGGCGGAACAGGTCCTCGGTGCGGTTGGCGGTGTGAAGGGCGAACACCCGGTTTTCGTGGCGCTGCAGGGAAGACAGCTGTAAAGGTTAGCCCAAATCGCCCCCGGCGCCAACCGGTTATTTGCTTTCGAAAGCAAACCATGGGCACAATCCACAAACCGAAACGATCAAGAGGAGAACGGTAGATGAGCACCGACAAACTGGGACTGGCGCTTTCCGGCGGCGGTCTGCGGGCTTCCTTCTTTCATCTGGGGGTCTTGGCGCAACTGGCCGAATGCGGCCTGCTGCCCCGCATCGAAACCATCAGCGCGGTCTCCGGCGGCGCCATCATCGCCGCGCTGTACTACATCCATCTCAAACGCCTCCTGGAGAGCAGGAAGGATACCGAGATCACCGATGCCGATTATGTCGATCTGGTCCACACGCTCAGCGAACAGTTTCGCGCGGCCGCCCAGAAGAATATCCGCCTGCTGGCCCTGGCGGACCTCCGGGCCAACTGGCGCCTGTACCGGCGCGACTACTCCCTCAGCGACCGCATCGCCGAGGTGTACGACCAGCTGCTGTACCGTCCGGCCCTGGGCAGGGAGACGCCGGTGACGATGCGGGAACTGCGCATCTTCCCACCCGGAGAGCCCGGTTTCCATCCCTATCGCAACAACGACAGCCGCCGCCACAAAGTGCCGGTGTTGATCCTCAACGCCACCAGCCTCAACACCGGCCGGGACTGGCAGTTCACCGCCCGGACCATGGGGGAGCCGGTCTCCTATCAACACGGGCGGACCTGTTTCGACGAGATCGACAGCGTTCCGGTCCGGCTGCGCCGCCCCTTCGATTATTTCCAGGCCGCCGATCCGCGGCTGCGGGACTTTCCGCTGGCGAAGGCGGTCGCTGCCTCGGCCGCCGTGCCGGGGGTCTTTCCGCCCGTCGTCATCGAGGGGCTTTACCGCGACGGCGAGGATCCCATCTGCGTCTCTCTGGTCGATGGCGGCGTCCACGACAATCAGGGAATCGACGCGCTGCTGGCGGAAGCCTGCACCCGCTTCATCGTCAGTGACGCTTCCGGACAGCTGGATTTCGAGCCCTGCCCGGAAACCGGACGGCTCGGTGTGCTGGCCCGCAGCGGCAGCGTGCTGCAGGACCAGGTGCGTTACGAAAGCCTGCACCGGCTGATCGAAGTCCACGGGCGCGACCGGGTCGCGTTCCTGCATCTGCGCAAGGGGTTGGGAAAACGGGAGATTGCCTGGATCAACTGGAACGGCGAGCCGTATCCCGAGCGGGTGTCCCCGCCGACGACCGAGGCGTTCGGCGTCGCCCCCGGAGTCCAGGCCTGTCTGGCGGAAATCCGCACCGATCTTGACGCCTTCCACGACACCGAGGCCTGCGCACTGATGTGCGACGGTTACCAAATCGCCAACGCGGAAATCCCGCACCGGTTTGGGCAAAACGGGTCCCAACCGGGCGCCTGGCCCTTTCTGCAGATTCAACCCGGGCTGCGCGCCCCCTCCCCCCGTCTCCTGAAACTGCTGCGGATCGGACGCCACAACGTCGGCAAGATTCTGCTGCTGGACAAGCGCATGCTCGTTCCCGCCCTCGGCGCACCGGCACTGACGCTGGCGTGGGCGTGGATCCCCCTGCGCGACTGGATCGCCGCGGCCAGCATTCCGGTCAGCGCCATCGCGGGGATTGCAGTCATCGTGATCCTCGACTGGCTCGGCTGGCGGCTGGGTTGCGCCAGAGCGCCGGAGATCGCCGCCTTCGTCCGACGAATCAAGCGGATTGCCCGCACCCCCCTGAACGGCTACCAGAACGTCCGCCGCTTTCTCCTGCGGGCCGCGCTGCCGCTGGCGGGCGCGGTCCTGGTCAAGGCCTACCTGCGCTGGCTCAATCCGCTTTATCTCCGCTGCGGGCGTCTTAGATGATCCACTCGCGGAAAATGTGGGGCAGATCCTGGATCTGACGCCCCTCGCAGACGCGGATGCCCAGATCGGCGGCCCGGCGCCGGTCCGGTTCCGCCAGCGGCAGGTAGGACACCAGGATGCCCCGGCCGTGGAGACCGCCGAGGACTTCCTTGAGGGTATCGAGCTTGTAGATGGCCTCGGCGCCGGGACCGTTCTCGTCGGCCTCCTCGGGATGGAAATGGCGGGTCTTGCACTCGATCAGGTAGAGGTGGTTGTTGGCCAGAAACACCACGTCGAGCTCGTTCTCCACCTCGCCGTGGCCGGTGTCGCGGGCGATCAGCAGGTTGCGGGCCAGGTCCTGGATCAGCGGCAGCCGCCGGCGCAGCTGCTGCACCTGGCTGAAGACGTGTTCTTCGAGCCAGCCGCCGTTGACGAAGAAGCGGGCGTTTTCATCGGGAAACACCAGGCGGCCGTGGCGAATCCGCAGCGCGTCGACGGCCTGGAAGCGGTTCAGCAGTTCCAGGAACTCGGGGCGGTGCAGGTATTCGGAACGGATCGGCTCGGATTCGAGCGTCTCCCGCGCACTGGCGGCATACCAGTTGAGCACCCGCAGGGCGCCGGCAAAGTCTTCGACCCTGAGCACCAGGTAGGCGGTCAGTTCCCGGTAGGCCGGCGGAATGCGGATGTCGGCACTGGCCTTGATCTCGGCCCCGCAGGCCAGGAGAAAATGGCGCAGCTTGATGCGGTCGGCCAGCTGATGGCGGGGACGGTCGTGGGGGTGGAGCCAGAACAGCTCGTCGGTGAAGGGATGGACGTAGAAGACCGGCCGCTCGTAAGCGCGGAAGGCTTCGAAGGCGGCGATGCTCATGGGACGGGTGCCGCAGGTGGCGTTGAGGATCAGGTCGTCATGGGCCTCCAGCAATTCCATGAAACGCCCCAGCAGATGCTCCGCATCCCAGGCATCGGCCACCGGCCACCGCTCCACTGGAACACCGCAGGCCTCGCGCAGCACCTTTTTGAGCCAGCGTGCCTGCCGTTCCATTTCCGGCGCCACCACCAGCGTGACCGCAGCGGGGCGGGTGTCCGGATCCAGCACCGGGGTGATGTTGGGGACCGCCTGATCGGACACCAGGCAGACGTGGCGGCTCATGCGGCCTGCTGCAGTTTCACCAGAAGTGCCTGCAGCGTCGGCAAAAACTGCACCAATTTATTCACCGCCTCGGCAACTTCGCCATGGCTGCCGGGATACTCGTGCGTGATTTCGTTACGCAAGGCACGCAGGCGCATCCACAGCGCTTCGTCCACAGGATAACCCAGCTTTTCCGCCAGGTTGATCAAATCGATCATCGTCATCCGTTCCACGGCTTCCCCCTTGAGGGCGAAAAAGGCGCGCACCAGTTTGCCCAAGGTGTCCTGCAACTTGAGGTAGCGGTAAGCAATCTGGTCGAGAATCCACAAGCCCTCGTCGGTTTCGACCAGGGTCGCCACCGTCTCCGCCGTCAGCGGCAGATGGGGAGCCAAACGTTCTATGTTGCGCTGCAGCAGCTGCAAATGGCGTTGGCATTCCTGGGCATAGAGCTGAAAGCGGGCATGGTCATCTTTCACAGTGGCACCGCCTCACGAATCACTTGGCGCTCGAAATCGGTCTGCGGCCGGTCGGCGACGATCACCAGGTCGATCTTGCGCTCGCCCAGTTCCCGGTACAGGCGCGCCAAAAGCTCGAGCTTGAGACGAAAGCGGGCGGCCTCGTCCAGGGGACGGTCCAGCTGCACCAGCAGGTCGATGTCACCGCCCCGGGCCTCAGGATCGGTGCGGCTGCCGAACAGGAACACCCGGGCCCGCTCACCGGCCACCTCCCGCACCACGCGGCGGATGGCCTCGATCTGTTCCGGCAGCAACCGCACCCCGACGCTCATCCCACTACCACATTCACCAGCCGCCCCGGCACCACGATGATTTTACGCACCGTCCTGCCTTCGATGAAGCGCTGCACGTTGGGTTCGGCCAGCGCCGCCTTTTCGACGGCTTCCCTGTCGGCGTCGGCGGGCATCTGGATCCTGCCCCGCAGCTTGCCGTTTACCTGGACCACCAACTCGATGGTGTCCTGCACCAGGGCGCTTTCGTCCACTTTGGGCCAGGGAGCGTCGATGACCATGTCCTCGTGCCCCAGGGCCTGCCACAGTTCGTGGCAGATGTGGGGGACGATGGGGGCGAGCATCAGGACGATGGCCTCCAGTCCCTCGCGCTTGACGGCCCGCCCCTGGGGGCTGTCGTCCTCGAATTTGGCCAGGGCGTTGAGCAGCTCCATGTTGGCGGCGATGGCGGTGTTGAAGGTGTAGCGCCGGTTCATGGCGTCGCTCACCTTGGCAATGGTCTGGTGGATCTGGCGCCGCAGTTCCTTCTGGGCCGGGGTCAGGGCCGCCTTGTCGAGCGCCGCCACATCCCCCGCCCCGTTGACGAAGGCCGCCACCTGGCGCCACAGGCGCTTGAGGAAGCGGAACGCCCCTTCCACGCCGCTGTCGGACCACTCCAGCGACTGTTCCGGCGGAGCGGCGAAGAGGATGAACAGGCGCACGGTATCGGCGCCGTATTTCCCGATCAGTTCCTCGGGATCGACCACGTTGCCCTTGGACTTGGACATCTTGGCCCCGTCCTTGAGCACCATCCCCTGGGTGAGCAGGTTCCTGAAGGGCTCGTCGCAGCTCACCAGGCCGTGGTCGCGCATCAGCTTGTGGTAGAAACGGGCGTAGAGCAGATGGAGGATGGCGTGTTCGATGCCGCCCACGTACTGGTCCACCGGCAGCCAGTAGTCGGCCTTTTCCTTGTCCACCATGCCGGCGGCGTAGTCGGGGCAGGTGAAGCGGGTGAAATACCAGGACGATTCCATGAAGGTGTCGAAGGTGTCGGTTTCCCGCTTGGCCCTGCGCCCGTCCGGCAGGGTGACCTCGTAAAAGTTCGGGTCGGTCTTGAGGGGCGAGTGGACCCCGTCTAGGGTTACATCCAGCGGCAGCGCCACCGGCAGCTGGTCTTCAGGCACCGGAATCGGGGTGCCGTCCTCCAGATACAGGATGGGAATCGGCGCCCCCCAGTAGCGCTGGCGCGACACCCCCCAGTCCCGCAGGCGGTACTGGACCTTCCGGTGCCCGTATCCGTGACTCTCCAGCCAGCGGGCGACGGCCTCGAAGGCTTCCTCCGAGGTCAGGCCGGTGAAGGGACCGGAGTCGATCAGCACGCCCTTTGCGGTGAAAGCGCCTTGTTCCAGATCGCATTCGACATCGCTGCCGGGTTTGGGGGCGATCACCTGCTTGATCGGCAGACCGTATTTTTTGGCGAACTCCCAGTCGCGCTGGTCGTGGGCCGGCACCGCCATGACCGCCCCGGAGCCGTATTCCATCAGCACGAAGTTGGCGACCCACACCGGCACCTTGTCGCCGCGGATGGGATGAACGGCGTAAAGCCCCGTGGGACAGCCCTTCTTCTCCATGGTGGCCAGATCGGCCTCGGCCACGGCGCTCTTCTTGCATGCCTCGATGAAGGCCTTGAGCTCGGGATGGGTCTCGGCCGCCTTCAGGGCCAGCGGATGCTCCGGGGACAGGGCCAGGTAGGTCACCCCCATGACGGTATCCGGACGGGTGGTGAAGATGGTGATGGACTCATCACCGCCCTCCAGGGGGAACTGCATCTCCACCCCGACGGACTTGCCGATCCAGTTGCGCTGCATGGTTTTGACCCGCTCGGGCCAGCCTTCCAGCTGGTCCAGATCCTGGAGCAGCTCTTCGGCGTAAGCGGTGATCTTGAGGAACCACTGGGGGATCTCGCGCCGTTCCACCGGTGCCCCGGAGCGCCAGCCGCGGCCGTCGATGACCTGCTCGTTGGCGAGCACGGTCTGGTCCACCGGGTCCCAGTTGACCGTGGCCATCTTGCGGTAGGCCAGGCCCTTGTCGAACAGCCGGGTGAAGAACCACTGTTCCCATTTGTAATAGCCGGGATCGCAGGTGGCGATCTCGCGTTTCCAGTCGTAGGCGAACCCGAGACGCTTGAGCTGCCCCTTCATGTATTCGATGTTCTCGTAGGTCCACTTGGCCGGATGGATGCCGTGCTTGGCGGCGGCGTTCTCCGCCGGCAGGCCGAAGGCGTCCCAGCCCATGGGCTGGAGCACGTTCTTGCCCAGCATGCGCTGATAGCGGGCGATGGCGTCGCCGATGGAGTAGTTGCGCACGTGGCCCATGTGCAGCCGCCCGGAGGGATACGGGAACATCGACAGGCAGTAGAACTTCTCCTTGCTTGGGTCCTCGGTGACCTCGAAGGCGCGGGTTTCTTCCCAGAGCCGTTGAACCTTTTCCTCGATGGCGTGGGGGCGGTAGTTCTCGTCCATTGGTGGCTTCAATCCTGCTGGCAAAGGTTGGTCGGGTCCAATTGGTGGATTCTATCCAACCTCGTCAGACCGGTCTAATCCACCGCTAAAATTCCAGGCGGAATCCCGCCTCCGCCCCGCGGCCCGCTTCCGGGGCGATGGTGCGCAGGGGGGAGGTGGCGCTGCGGATGGTCTGGTCCAGCAGGTTGGTGCCCCGGGCGAACAGGGTCAGACCGCGGCCCTCCCCCAGCGCCAGACGGTACTCGCCGCCCACGTCCAGTCTCAGATAAGCGGGAGTGGGCACTTCGAGACGGCCCGGGTGGTCCTGGGCCTCGGCCCGGGTCAGGCGCAGGGCGAGGCTGCCGTCAGCGCGGTAGAGGCCCAGTTCCATACCGTAGCGCAGCGGCGGCATCCGGGGCACGTCCCCACCTTGGGACAGCCGTCCCCGGACCCGGTCGCCGAACAGGGTCAGATCCAGATCGCCCTGGTCAAGGGCCAGCAGGTTGAGCCGGACGCTGGCCTCGAGCCCCCGGAACACCGCATCCTCCTGGGCGGCGGCGAAGACCGGCAACCCCGACTCCGGATCGGAACCGCCGGTGGCGCGGAAGAAAACGTAATCCCGTACCCAGTGGTGGAACAGGGTGAGGTCCGCCTCGAGCCGGGCGCTGCGGAAACGGTAACCCAGTTCCAGTTGGTGGGAACGCTCCGGCTTCAGACCGGGCGCACCGATCTCGAAACGCTGGGTGGCGGCATGGACGCCGAAGGCATAGCGCTCCTCGGGCGAGGGGGCGCGGGCGGTGGCGGTGTAGGCCAGGGAGAGGCTTTGGTTGTCATCAGGCCGCCAAACCGCCTCCAGGGCGCCACTGGGGAGGAAATCCCGCCGGGGGGCACGGCCCTGGGCCTGGAGCCGCTGCCATTCCAGCCGCAGCGCGCCGCCGGCGGCAAACGGCCCCTTCTCCCAGCGCTCCACCACAAAGCCGGCTTAGCTGGCGGTCTTGGTGCGGGGCACGATGGCCTCCTCCCCGATGGCGGCCACCTTGCCGTGGCGGCTGTGGAACCCCACCTGACCGGCCATCCCGGCCACCGGCAGATGGCGCAGCACCACCCGGCCTTCGTAGCTGCGCCGGGTCCAGCGGCTGCCGCGCTGGCCGGATTCGATTTCCACGTGGCGGTAGTCGTTGTGGGCAAAGGCCAGATCCAGGGCCTCCACCCCGGCGGCAGGGCCATACCAGGCGGCGCGCAGCTGATGCCGGGTGCGGGTCAGGTCGATGTCGAGGGGGACGGCCTCGAAGCTGGGCACTCCGTAGTGGTTCTCCAGGCGGCTGACCGAGCCTCCCAGAAAACCGCTCTCCCCGATCCAGGACAGGCCGGCGCCGCCGCTGCGGCGGTCGCTGCCGGTATGGTCCAGCACGCCGCGTCCGGTGCGCAGGTCACCGCTGTGGCGCCGGGAACCGTCCAGATGCACTCCCAAGGAGCCGGCGCCGGCATCGAGGCGCACCGCCCCACCGTGGGCATCGTCGGGGGAGGTGTAACCGTAGCGGGCGCCACCGCTCAGGGGCTTTTCCGGCAGGGTTTGCGGAATCCTGCCGTCGTCCACGTTGACGGCGCCTCCCAGCAGCCCGCTGCCGTAGGCCAGGGCGGCGGGACCGCGCAGCAGCCCGACGCGGCCCGCCAAGAGGGGATCGATGGCGACGGCGTGGTCGGGGCTGAGGGCGGACAGATCCCCGGCGCCCAGGCCGTCCTGCAGCAGCCGCACCCGGTTGCCTCCCTGGCCGCGGATGACCGGCCGTCCCACGTTGGGCCCGAAGGACTGATTGGCGATGCCCGGCGTCCCCTCCAAAGCGGTCCCCAGGTTGGCACCGCTGCCGTATAGCGGCAGCGCTTCCTCAGCGTGGACGACCATCTCTTCCAGGCGGATGGTCTCATCGGCCTGGACGGCGGCCGAAACCAAGGCGGCGATCAAAACGATGACGTTGGGCAACATGCGCTCCTCAGGCTCCGTGAACAAGCAGGCGCGCCTATTGTCTCAAAGCGATGCCAGGGCAATCGCATGAACGCTACGTCCATCCAAGCAACTGAGCCCGATAGTGGTCACTGGAGGCGGCCAGGAGCCGTCTTGCCTTGATACCCCCGCGGCGTTTGGTGTGGTCGAGGCGAAAGAGATTGAGCACCATCTGTTTGAGCAGCGCCAGGTTATGAGCCGCATGTCGGGTTCGAAGGCGCATCTGATCATCGTTGAATACGACATCCATACACCAGTGAAGCGGGTTCTCCACCGCCCAATGCTGGCGCACCGCCGAGGCCAGCCGTTCGGCATCGGCCGGCAGGCTGGTGATGTAGAAACGCCGTTCCCGGGTGGTTTTGCCGGCGACGGTGCGTTCGGACTCGACCACGGCAAAGCAGGCCAGATCCGGCCAGCGCTGGGGCCGGTCCAGGCCGTCGAGCTGGTCGAACACATAGCAGCGTCGCACTTCCAGGCGACCATGCGCCCTGTCGACCGTCTCGCATTGCTGATGCGGGGTTTTGTCCGGCGCGTCCTGAAAGGCCTGGAAGAAATCCCGGATCGATTCGGACAGACCTTTCTGGTTGTCCTTGACCGCCAGTACATAGTCGGCCCCCCGGTCACGGATGGCCTTGGCAATCTTGGGATCGGTCCCCATGGCATCGAGGGTCACCACGCATCCTTTCAAGGCCAGGGTCTCCAGCAGGGCGGGAATGGCCGTCTTCTCGTTGGATTTGTCGGCCACCGCCTCTTGACCGACCACCAACCGGTACTGAGCCGCAAAGGCACTGACCAGATGCAGGGGATCCTGCCCCTTGGACCGGCTGCGCCGACTGGTCTTGCCGTCGATGGCGATCACCTGACCTTCCAATGCCGGAACCACGCTCACCGCCCAGCGCTGGAAGGCCGATCCGAACGCTTCCGGATCGATCATCGCCAAAATCCTCCCTAGGGTGTCGTGGGACGGAATCCCATGCGGCAAAGGCACATATCGACGCAGCCAATCCAGCTTCTCTTTGCCCCAAAGTTCAATCTCCACCAACGTATCGGCACCGCAGATCACCGCACACACCACAACCACCAGCACTTCCACCAGATCGTAGGTCACCTTCGATGATTGTCGCGGGTCCGGAATCGATACGAACACCTCGCTCAGCGCCAGGGGCTTTTCCAACATCTGTGCCTCCCACAAAAAGCATGCTCCTCAGAGAAGAAGTCTCTAATCTGCAAGTAATCTGCTGCAAGTCATCGAATCTTAAACCATCATCTTCGTGGGGTATATTCATGCGATTGCCCTGAAAGCGATGCACAGCTGTGCAACACCCCCCCGGCAACAATGCTAGAATGACGAAATTCTCCATTTTGGCTTGACAACTCACAGGCACACTCCATGCGCAGGGGCATCTTCAATCAGAAAGGCGGTGTCGGCAAATCCACCATCACCTGCAACCTGGCGGCCATCAGCGCCGCCGAGGGCAAATCCACCCTGGTGCTGGACCTGGACATCCAGGGCAACACCACCCACTATCTCCTGGGCGGCAAGATCGAGGACCCGGAGGAAACCCTGGCCAAGTTCTTCCGCGACACCCTCAGCATCAACCCCTTCGCCAAGAACCAGAAGGCCTCGGCCCGGGAGCTGATCCAGGACACCCCCTTCCCGAATCTCTACCTCCTCGCCTCCCATCCGGACATGGAGGAGCTGCAGACCCGGCTGGAATCGCGCCACAAGATCTACAAGCTGCGCGAGGCGCTGGAACAGCTCAACGACTTCGACCACATCTACATCGACACCCCGCCGATCCTCAATTTCTACAGCCGCTCGGCCCTGATCGCCGCCGAGCGCTGTCTGATTCCCTTCGACTGCGACGCCTTCTCCCGTGACGCCCTCTACAAGCTGCTGGAGGCCATCGCCGAGATCCGCGCCGACCACAACGAGAGCCTGATCGTCGAGGGCGTGGTGGTCAACCAGTTCCAGAGCCGCGCCCGCCTGCCCCAGCAGCTGGTGGAGGAGCTGAGCGCCGAGGGCCATCCGGTGCTCAAGACCCGCATCTCCCCCTCGGTGAAGGTGCGCGAGTCCCACAGCCAGGCCCGGCCCCTGATCCACTATGCCCCGGATCACAAGCTGACCGAGGAGTTCAGGAACCTGTATCGGGAACTGCACGGCGAGGCGGCATGAAAGCTTTCCTCATCCTGACCGCCCTGCTGGCCTGGCTCGTGCCGCAGGCCCGGGCCGGCAGCCGCGACATCACCGTCGGGGCGCTGGCCTACGGCACCTTCAACTGGGAGCTGACCGTCATCGAGCGGGAAGGGCTGGACCGGCGCCAGGGCTTCCATCTCAAGATCCGCAAACTCGCCAATCCCCAGGCCGGCCGCATCGGCCTTCAGGGCGGCAGCGTGGATCTGATCGTCACCAACTGGCTGTGGGTGGCGCGCCAGCGCAGCGGCGGGCACGATTTCACCGCCGCGCCCTATTCCCTCACCCACGGCGCCCTGATCGTGCCCCCGGACTCTCCCATCCGGGGCATCGCCGATCTGAAGGGCAGGCGCATCGGCGTTGCCGGCAGCCCCCTGTACGAGAACTGGATCCTGCTCAAGACCCTGGCCAAACGTGAATACGGCCTCGATCTGGAACAGGACGCCCGGCCGGTGTTCGGGGCCCCGCCGCTGCTCAATCAGCAATTGCGCCAGGGCCGTCTCGACGCCCTGCTCAACTACTGGCACTACGCCGCCCGCCTGGAAGCGGCGGGTTACCGCCGCCTGCTCGACGGCGGCGAACTGCTGACCCGGTTAGGGGTCACCCCGCCGGTGCCGACCCTCAGCTACGTGTTCCGGCAGCGCTGGGCCGCCGACCGCCGCGATACGGTCACCGCCTTCCTGCGCGCCGCCTACGGAGCCAAGGACGCCATCTGCAGCGACCGGCGGGCCTGGCGCTACGTCGCACCCCTGACCGGCAGCACCGATCCCAAGATCCAGGCTGCTCTGCGGCAACGCTACTGCCAGGGCCGTCTGCGCCACTGGGGGGCGCCGGAACGCAAGGCCGCCGCCCGGCTTTACGCCCTGCTGCACGAAGCCGGCGGTGACGCCCTGACCGGCCCGGCCGCCACCCTGCCCCGCGGCACTTTCTGGGCGGACTTCGTTCTGCCGCGCTAGCGGCCCATGCAGCGCCTGATCGTCCCCCTGTCGCTGCTGTCCCTGGTGCTGCTGTGGCAGGGACTGGCCGTCTGGCTGGCATCGCCCCTGCTGCCGTCGCCGTGGCAGGTGTTCCAGCGCCTGGGCAGTGAAGCCGCTGGCGGCGAACTGCTGCATCACCTGGGCGTGACCCTGGGACGGCTGGGAATCAGCTTCGTGGCGGCGATGCTGCTGGGCTGCACTCTTGGCATCCTCATGGGCCGCCATCCGCTGCTGGACCGCTGGCTCGATCCCTGGCTGACGGTGTTTCTCAACATCCCTGCGCTGGTGACCATCATCCTGTGTTACGTCTGGTTCGGGCTCACCGAGGCGGCGGCCATCCTCGCGGTGGTGGTGAACAAACTGCCCAACGTGGCGGTCACACTGCGGGAGGGCAGCCGCCATCTGGATACCGGCCTGCTGGAAATGGCGCAGGTCTATCGCTTCGGCCGCTGGAAGACCCTGCGCCACGTCATCTGGCCCCAGCTCTACCCTTTCGTGGTCACCGCCGCCCGCACCGGGCTGGCATTGATCTGGAAGATCATCCTGGTGGTGGAACTGCTGGGACGCAGCGACGGCATGGGCTATCAGCTCCACCTGTTCTTCCAGCTGTTCGACGTCACCGGCATCCTGGCCTACACCGTCGCCTTCGTCATCGTCATCCAGCTGCTCGAATGGACCGTCCTCCAACCCCTGGACCGCTTCGCCAACCGCTGGCGCCGATGATCGACATCCACATCGAACGCAAGGCCTTTGCCGCCAGCGGCAGGGCCGCTTCCCACACCGCCATCGCCGGCCTTGAGCTGCATCTGGCGGAACACGAATTCGTCTGCCTGGTGGGGCCGTCCGGCTGCGGCAAGACCACGCTGCTCAACCTGATCGCCGGGCTGGAGCGGGATTTCGAGGGCCACATCCAATTCCACAAAACCAACACCCCGCGCCTGGGTTATGTCTTTCAGGAGCCGCGCCTGCTCCCCTGGCGCACGGTGCGGGAAAACCTGGCGCTGGCGTTGCCGGCGGACGTGGAACCGGCCCTGCTCGACAAACTGCTGGAAATTGCCGGCCTGACCGCCTTTCAGCATACCTACCCCACCCGCCTTTCCCTGGGGATGAGCCGCCGGGTCGCTCTGGTACGGGCGTTCGCAGCCCGGCCGGATCTGTTGCTCATGGACGAACCCTTCGTCTCCCTGGATGCGCCCACCGCCGCCCGCATGCGGCAATTGCTGCAGGATCTGTGGCAACGCCGCCCCCACACGGTGCTGTTCGTCACCCACGATCTACGCGAAGCCCTGGAACTGGGCGACCGCATCGTCTTCCTGTCCCCTCCGCCGGCCCGCGTCATCCGGGAAATGACGCCCCCCCCCCGCCCCCGCGACCGGGACACCCTGGAACGCCTGTACCGCCGGATCCGCGGCGATTGAGGGTTTTCACCCAGATTGCGGCAATTGCCGCAGACAGGCAGCCCCGTTACGGGGTCAAGATCCGTCTAAAAAATCTATGCCATTGAATTTAATATAAAATTCAAAAATGGCACGCCGCCTGCAATATATACCAGTGCATAACCTCTTCAACCTGGTTACCGGTGCCCTGCAGTCTTTCACTCCTCCTCTCAAGACGTGCAACCTCGGGGCACCGGCTTTTTTTACCCCTTTCCAGTTCCGTAAACCCGCTGCAACCAGCGTGACATCACCGGCACGCCGACGAACAGGTACGGGTAATAACTGAGCATCCGCCACAGCAGCGCCAACGGAATCACCAGCCCCGGGGCGACCAGATCGGCGAACATCAGCGCGAAACCCGCCTCCGCCACTCCGGCACTGCCCGGTGTCGGCGACAACACCATGACGATGAACAACGCCGCCTGACGCGCGAAAGCCAGAGCATGCTCACTCCAACCGAAAGGCCCGGCGGCGAAGGCGGCCAGCAGGCAGTTGAGGACCCCGTAGCGGGCCAGCCAGGCCAGGGCGGTGACGCCCCAGATCCGCAGCCACCACCCGGTGGTGCGCCGGCGCAATGCCACCGAAGTGATCAAAAGATCCCGGGCAGTACGCAGCCCCCACCGCCGCCAGCGCTTGAGCCAAGGCACCATGAACAGCCAGCGCAGCGCGCGGTTGACCGACTGGGGCCAGACGAACAGACTCGCCCCCAGCAGGGCCACATAGGCGGCGATGAGCCCGTAGGCGCTCCAAAAGGCGGTCTGCATCCCCACCGTCAACCAGGGATGATGAATCAGCTGCAACGGCCGGAACACCGCCTCGTAACCGGCCATCCAAAGGCCCAGCGGCACCATCAGCAGATAGAAAATCTCGTCGAACAGCACCGTGGTGAAGACGATGGCGGTGCTGCGGCCGATACCGATACGCTCCCGGGTCAGCATGAACACCGCCACCGCTGCCCCGCCCAGAATTGAGGGGGAGACGGCGGCGAAGAAATCCCACAGCAACACGATCTCGACCACCGCCCGCCACGACAGGCGCCGCTCGCTCAGGAGGCGCAGCTGCAGCATGTAGGCGAGATCGCGCAGCAGCACCATCGCCACCGCCAGGATCAGCCACAGGACCGTGCGCTCCTCCGGCCGGGCCAGCGCCTGCAGCGCCCGCCACATCTCATCACCGCTTTGGCGGATGTCCTGATAAAGGAGGAAACCGCTGAACCCCAGACCGATCCCCAGCGGCAGCAGAATCCGGCGCAGGGGGAAGCGGCTGGAAATTCCCCCCTGTCCGGCGGACGTCAAATCAGCCACGGCATATCTCTGGGAAAATTGCGGGCATCATGGCATCAGGGCCTGCGGGTCAGAAACATGGCATCGCCATAACTGAAGAAACGGTAGCGCTGCGCCACCGCATGGCGATAGGCCCGCATGACCGCATCGTAACCGGCAAAGGCGCAGACCAGCATCAACAGGGTCGATTCCGGAAGATGGAAATTGGTCACCAGGGCATCGACACAGCGGAAACGGTAACCCGGGCGAATGAACAGCTCGGTTTCCCCACGGCAGGGGACCAGTTTCCCGCGCCCGGCCGCCGCTTCCAGGCTGCGCACCGCCGTGGTCCCCACCGCGACCACCCGCCCGCCCCGGGCCCGGGTCCATTCCACCGCCGCCACCGTGGCCTGCGGCACCTCGAACACCTCCCGGTGCATGCGGTGCCGCTCCAGATTCTCGACCCGCACCGGCTGGAACGTCCCGGCGCCCACGTGCAGGGTGACGAAGGCGGTTTCGACACCTTTGGCCGCCAGCCGCGCCAACATCGCCTCGTCGAAATGCAGTCCCGCCGTCGGCGCGGCGACCGCTCCCGGACGGCGGGCGTAAACGGTCTGATAGCGCTGCCGGTCCGCTTCCGTGTCGGGACGGTCGATGTAAGGCGGCAGCGGCATGTGGCCGATGCGCCCGAGAATCTCCAACAGCGGCGCCCCCGCGAAACGCAGGCGGAACAGATCCCCCTCGCGCCCCTCCACCCGGCAGCCAAAGCCTTGGTCGAGGTCGATCATCTGCCCCGGCTTGGGCGCCTTGCTCGCCCGGACGTGCGCCAGCGCCAAATCATCTGCCAGTGGGCGTTCGATCAGGATCTCCACCCGGCCGCCGGTTTCCTTGCGGCCGTACAGCCGCGCCGGAATCACCTTGGTATCGTTGAAAACCAGCAGATCCCCCGGCGCAAGCAGATCAACGAGATCGGCGAAACGGCGGTCCCGGATCTCCCCGCTCCCCTCAAGCACCAACAGCCGGCTGGCGCTGCGCTCCGGCAACGGCTCCCGGGCGATCAGGTCTTCGGGCAGGTGGTAATGGAAGTCGGAGGTGCGCATCTTTGCTTCCTTCATTCGAAGCCGTATAATGGCAAAGCATTTGCCGAGGTGGCGAAACTGGTAGACGCGCCAGACTCAAAATCTGGTGGTGGCAACACCGTGGGAGTTCGAGTCTCCCCCTCGGCACCAGCCCACCACTGTAACAAAGAACCTCATCCCGGAACAGAACTGACGCGAACCTTCCAGATTCTGTTCCCCGATCCCTCCCCATCCTGCTCTGCGCAAAGGCAGATCCAGCCTAACCGGCGAAGAGACAGGAAGATCGTGTCATAATAAGCCGCGATCGATTTTATTGAGCCGCTTCCCCGGCCCTGAAGCCTGGCCGGGAGCGTCATACCCATTTCTCCCTCAAGCGTCTTTCGCCAAGGAGGTGTAGCGGATGATACGGTACATGCTGTTCACCCTGATGGCGCAGCTGGCCGCCTGTGCCGGTACGCCCGAGAGCCAACCGCCCACGCAGGCGAAGGCAGAACCGGCGAAGCAATGGAACCCCAGCACGCTTCAGGAGGAAACCAAGCAGACGGCGATGGCCGCCAGCCGCGATTACTTTGGCTGCATTCAGGACGAGCTGATGCATTACCGCTACCGGGGCGGCGACTCCCGCTACGAAACCCAGGCGCTGCTGCGCCGCTGTGAGAAACGCCTGCAGCCGATCCGCACCGCCTTCGACGCCGAGGGTGTCGATCCCCGCATCACCCGCCGCTATCTCAAACGCAAGCGCACCCAGGCGGCGCGTTTCGTGCTGCGCAATCTCATGGCGGTGGAAGCCCAGGCGCGGGCAGCCCGGCAGGCGGGGGAATGATACAATTCCGCCCCAGTGAGGCTCCCCAATCATAACGACAGGCTTGAAGAGGCATGAACATCGACATTTCCCTGCTGCCCCAGACCCTGGACGCGCTCCATCTGATCCTGGGGATCGCATTTATCGTGACACTGTTTCTGTTGGTTCTGGTGCTGACCGTCGCCGTGCTGGTGCTGCTGCGCCGCAGCGCTGCCCCGGCCCAGCCCCAGATGATCGAAAAGGTGGTGGAAAAACCCACGCCCGCTCCAACCCCGCCGCCCGCGGCGGTCCGCGAGGAGAAAAAGGCGGAAAAACCGGCCCCGCCCCCCAAACCGGTCATCCTGCGCGAACCCACCCCGGACGCCGCCCTGCAGCTTCTGGGACTGTTCCAGAGCGAGGCCCGCCTGCTCGATTTCCTCGAAGAAGACATCAGCGCCTATTCCGATGCCGACGTGGGGGCGGCCGCCCGCATCGTCCACGAAGGCTGCCGCAAGGTGCTTCACGAGCACTTCGACATCGAGCCGGTGCGCCCCGAGGAGGAAGGCACCCGCATCACCATTCCCAAGGGCTTCGACCCGGCGGAGATCCGCCTCACCGGCAACATCGTCGGCGAGCCCCCGTTCCAGGGCGTGCTCGTCCACCGCGGCTGGCACGCCGTCAAGGTGAAGCTGCCGCAGCTGTCGGAAGGCCATCGGGTTGACATCCTCGCCCCGGCGGAGGTGGAGCTATGAGCGATCAGAACGACAAACGCTACGCCGTCGGCATCGACTTGGGCACCACCAACAGCGTGGTCGCCTGGACCGACCTGGAAAAGTGCGACCGCGATCTGGCGCCGGTCGAACCCATGGGCATCCCCCAGCTGATCGCCCCGGGGGAGGTGGAGGAACGGCGTCAGCTGCCTTCCTTCCTGTATCTGCCCCATCCGGACGAACTGCGGCCGGAAGACAGGGTGCTGCCCTGGCGCGAGAACGTCGAACACATCGTCGGGGTCCTCGCCCGCGAGCTGGGCAGCAAGACCCCGATCCGCCTGGTTTCAAGCGCCAAGAGCTGGCTGTGCCACGCCGGGGTCAATCCCAAGGAAGCCTTCCTGCCCATCGAGGCTCCGGAGGAAGTCCCGCGGGTATCGCCCTATCAGGCCTCTTTGGAGTACCTCCAGCACATGCGCGACGCCTGGAACCATCTCCATCCGGACGCGCCTCTGGAGGAACAGCATTTGGTCCTCACCGTCCCCGCTTCCTTCGACCCGGCCGCCCGCGAGCTGACTGCCGAAGCCGCCCGCGAGGCGGGCCTGGCGCAGGCGGTACTGCTGGAGGAACCCCAGGCGGCCCTGTACAGCTGGATCCAGCTCAGCGAAGGGCAGTGGCGCGAAAAGGTCCACGTGGGCGACATCATCCTGGTGGTGGACGTGGGCGGCGGCACCACCGACCTGTCGCTCATCGCCGTCACCGAGGAAGACGGCAATCTGCAGCTGGAACGCGTGGCCGTCGGCGACCACATCCTCCTGGGCGGCGACAACATGGACCTGGCCCTGGCCTACGTGGTGAAGATGAAGCTGGAGCAGGAGGGCAAACGCCTCGACCCCTGGCAGATCCATGCCCTGACCCACGGCTGCCGCGAAGCCAAGGAGAAGCTGCTGGCCGATCCCGAGCTGCAGGCGGTGCCGGTGGTGGTGCCCAGCCGTGGTTCCAAACTCATCGGCGGCACCCTGCGCACGGAGCTGACCCGCGAGGAAGTCCAGCGCACCCTGATCGACGGCTTCTTCCCCATCGTTTCCATCGACGAAAAACCGGTCTCGCGCCCGCGCACCGGCCTGACCACCTTGGGGCTGCCCTACGCCCAGGATGCCCGCATCACCGTCCATCTGGCCCACTTCCTCACCCGCCAGGTGGGGGCGGTGGACGAGCTGAAGGACGTCAGCGTCCCTGAAGGCGCCCGCTTCATCCATCCCTCGGCCATCCTGCTCAACGGCGGGGTGTTCAAGGCCGACATTCTCGCCCAGCGGGTGCTGGAGGCGGTCAACCACTGGCTGCAGACCGACGGCGCCCCGGAGGCCCGGCTGCTGGAAGGGGCCGACCTGGACCTGGCGGTGGCCCGCGGCGCGGCCTATTACAGCTACGTGCGCCTGGGCGGCGGGGTCAGGATCCGCGGCGGCACCGCGGCCACCTACTACGTGGGCGTCGAAAGCGCCATGCCGGCGGTTCCCGGCTTCCCGCCGCCGATCCGGCTGCTGTGCGTCGCTCCCTTCGGCATGGAGGAAGGCACCGAAGCCCCCCTGCCCCCCTACGAATTCGGCCTGGTGGTGGGCGAGCCCGTGCGGTTCCGCTTCTTCGCATCCACCGTGCGCCGCGACGACCCGGTCGGCGCCCTGATCGACCAGTGGTCCGAGGACGAAATCCAGGAGCTGGCGGAAATCGAGATCACCCTGCCGCCGGAGAACCGCAAGCCCGGTGAAGTGGTGCCGGTGAACCTGGTTGCCACCTATACCGAAGTCGGCACCTTGCGCCTCGAGGCGGTGGCCAAGGATACCGGCGAACGCTGGAAGATCGAATTCGACGTCCGCGGCCAGGAACTGCCGGCCCAGCCCCAGGCGCCGGAATCGCCGGTGTCGGAGGCGGTGATCGCCGAAGCGGTGGAGGAAACCCCGCCGGCCGAGTCGGAATCCGAGGAAACGGCGGCAGAGACACCGGCGGAAGAAACGCCCGCCGGAGCAGCACCGCCCCGGGAGGAGACCGCCGAGGAACGGGAAGAGCGGGAGCGCAAGGCCGGTTTCTGGCCGTTCAAAAAGTAACCCATGGCCAACCCCCGCTATCTGGTCGGCATCGACCTGGGCACCACCCACACCCTGGTCGCCTACACCGACCTGTCCCGCGGCACCGAGGCGCCGATGGAACGCTTCGCCATTCCCCAGCTCATCGCCCCCGGGGAACTGGCGGAGCGGCCGCTGCTGCCCTCGGTGCGCTATCATCCAGCGGAAGGGGAGCTGAACCCGGAGGAAATCCGCCTGCCCTGGCCGCCGGTGGACATCGGCGACCCGGTGCCGCACCCCGTGATCGGCGAACTGGCCCGCCGCCTGGGGGCCAAATCCCTCGGCCGCCTGGTCACCAGCGCCAAGAGCTGGCTGTGCAACGAGGGGGTCGACCGTCTGGCCGACATCCTGCCCTGGGGATCGCCGCCGGAGGTGCCCAAGGTTTCCCCCCTGACCGCCAGCGCCAGTTACCTGGCCCACGTACGCGGCGCCTGGAACTACCGCTTCCCCGACCACCCGCTGGAGAACCAGGAGGTCGTCATCACCGTGCCGGCCTCCTTCGACGAGGCCGCCCGCACGCTGACCGTGGAGGCAGCCCGCCAGGCCGGTCTTTCCCGCATCCGCCTGCTGGAGGAACCCCAGGCGGTGTGTTACGACTGGCTCCACCGCCACCGCGGCGATCTGTCCCCCATCGCCGACCGCCGCCTGCTGCTGGTGGTGGATCTGGGCGGCGGCACCACCGACCTGACCCTGATCGCCATCGCTCCCGGCGACGGCCAGCCCGAACTGACCCGCATCGGCATCGGCGACCATCTGCTCCTGGGAGGCGACAACATCGACCTGATGCTCGCGCATCTGGCCGAGGAACACCTGCTCGACCAGGGCCACAAACTGTCCCCGGCCGAGTTCGCCCAGCTGGTGGAACAGTGCCGCCTGGCCAAGGAGCGCCTGCTGGCCACAGACAGCCCCGACAGCGCCACGGTCACCGTCCTCGGCGGCGGCCGCAGGCTGATCGGCGCGGCCCGCTCGGTCACTTTCACCCGCGAGGAGGTCCGCCGCATCGTCCTCGACGGCTTCTTCCCCGAAGTCTCGCTCCGGGATCACCCGGAAGGGGTCCGCAGCGGCCTGGTGGAATTCGGCCTGCCCTATGTGGCCGATCCGGCGGTCACCCGCCACATCGCCGCCTTCCTCAGCCACCACCGCCGGGCCGCTGCTCAGGCGTTGGGAGACGAGGCGGCCGAACCGGTCCCTGACGCCATTCTCCTCAACGGCGGGGTGTTCCTGAGCCCGGTCATCACCGAACGCCTGCTGGCGGTGGTTTCCCGCTGGGGACGGACGCCCATCCGCCGGCTCGACAATCCCCATCCGGATTTCGCCGTCGCCGCCGGGGCGGTCGCCTACGGCCTGGCCCGCCGCGGGCTGCAACCCAGGATCGGCGGCGGCTCGCCCCGCAGTTACTTTCTGGTGGTGGAAAGCGAAACCGGTCAGCCCCAGGGAGTATGCCTGCTGCCCCGCGGCGCCGAGGAGGAGCGGGAAATCCTCCTCCAGGACCGCCGGTTCGCGCTGCGCCTGGGCCGTCCGGTACGCTTCCATCTGGTCGCTACCAGCGACGACATCACCCCCGTCCCGGGGGAGGTCCTGCCCTTGGACAGCGAGCGCTTCACCTCCCTGCCCCCGCTGGTGCTGGCGCTGGCCGGGGAAGACCAGGGCGAGATTCAGGTCCGCCTCGCCGCCCGACTCACCGAAGTTGGCACCCTGGAACTGGACTGCGTCGCCGTGGACGATCCGGAAAAGCGCTGGCAGCTGACCTTCGAACTGCGCCGCCAACCCCTCAGCCACAAGCTTCAGGACGCTTCCCATCCCCACCTGGAGGAGGCCTTGGGACTGATCCGCCAGGTCTTCGGCAAGAAATCCCGGGACGTTTCCCCCAGGCTGGTCAAAAGCCTGCGCGCGGAACTGGAAAAGCGTCTGGGACCGCGGCAGCGCTGGGACATGCCCCTGCTGCGGGAGCTGGCCGATGCGCTGGTGGAAGGACGCAGGTTCCGCCGCCGCAGCGCCGAACACGAGCGCGCCTGGCTGGGCCTGACCGGTTTCTGCCTGCGTCCCGGCTTCGGTTATCCCCTGGACGACTGGCGCATCGATCAGCTCTGGCCCCTGTATGCCGCGGGACTCCAGTTCGTCAACGTGATCCAGAACTGGGCCGAGTGGTGGACCTTCTGGCGCCGCCTCGCCGGCGGTCTCCCCGCCCATGCCCAGGAAACCCTCTACGCCGACATTCGCGACTACCTCGATCCGGTCAAATCCCGCAAGGGCAAGCTCGCCACCTTGAGCAAGCAGCGCAGCTACGAAAACATCGTCCGCCTGGCGGCGGTGCTGGAGCACCTGCCCGCAAGCACCAAGACCGAACTGGGCCGCTGGCTGCTCAAACGCCTGCAGAATCCCCGGGAACCGGAACAGACCGCCTGGGCCCTGGGACGGGTGGGAAGCCGGATGCCCTTCTACGGCAGCGCCCACAACTGCGTCCCCCGCGAGGAAGTGGAGGACTGGCTGCGGCAACTGCTGACGATGGATTTCCGGAAACGACCGCTGTTGGGCTTTGCCGCCGCCCTGCTGGCGCGGCGCTGCGGCGACCGCAGCCGCGACGTGGACCCTCAGCTGCGCGAGGCCGTCATCGCCCGGCTCAAACAGGCCAAGGCGCCGGCTTCGTGGATCGCGATGGTGAGCGAGGTGGTGGAGCTGTCGGCGGAGGACGAACAGCGCCTGTTCGGCGAAGCCCTGCCACCGGGACTGAAACTGATCGCCTAACCGAGGACGGCGACCGCCTTGGGGGCCTCCAGCAGACGCGCCTTCCCCTTCTCCAGCTGATAGACGCGGTCGGCGATTTCGACGATGCTGGGCTGGTGGGAAATGGCCAGAATGGTCAGCGCGTACGCCTGTTTCAGATCCTGCAGGGTGCGGCAGATGGCGCGCTGGGTTTCGGGATCGAGGGCGCTGGTGGCCTCGTCGAGAATCAGCAGTCTGGGCCGGTGCGCCAGGGCGCGGGCGATCATGATGCGCTGGCGCTGACCGCCGGACAGCCGCGCGCCGCGCTCGCCCACGACCGTCTGCATCCCCTCCGGCAGACGGCTGACGAACTCCCAGGCGCCCGCCGCCTTCAGGGCCCACTCGGCATCGGCTGCGGTGAGCCCGGGATCACCGAAAGTGACATTGGTGAGAACGGTGTCGTGCAGCAGCAGGTTCTCCTGGGGCACGTAACCGATCAGGCGCCGCCAGGCATGGAGATCGATTTCGACTAGATCGACGCCGTCGATGAGAATCCGCCCGCTTTGGGGACGAAGCAGGCCGGTGACCAGATCCACCACCGTGGTCTTGCCGGCGCCGGAAAAACCGATCAGGGCCGTCAGCTCCCCGGCGGGAATGACCAAAGACAACCCCTGCAGCACCGGGCGGCGCTTGTAGGCGAAATGGACATCCTCCAGCGCGATGCCCCGGGACAAGGTCGGCCGGCGCTCGCCCCCGGTCGGCTCGACCGCGCGCCGTGCCTCCTCGATGGTGCCGAGCAGGGACCAGTAGGCGCTTTCGCAGCTGACCATGTTCTGGTGCATGCGCTGCATCCGGCCCATGGCCGACAGCACCCGGCTGAGCAGGATCAGCAGCACCATCACCTCGGCCGTCGGCATGTGCCACAGCACGTAACCGACGTAGAAACCGCCGCTGACCAGCCCCAGGAATGCCGGGCCCTGCACCGCCTTCAGCGCTTCCTTGCTCAACACTTCCTTCTGCAGCGCTTTGTTGAGGCGCTTGGTTTCGCTGGCGATCACGCGGTCGGCCAGCTCCTCCCGGCCCATGGCCTTGAGCGGCTTGACCGACTGCAGGCAATCGGTCAATTGGCGCAGCAGGGCTTTGAGCACCCGGGTCTGGCGTTTGCCGGCCTTTTTTGCCATGCGCACGAAGAACTGCAGGATGGCCAGGACCACCACCGCCCCGCCCAGATAAGCCAGCGTCGCCGTCCAGGAGACCGTCAGCGCCACCGCCACGTAGGCGAACGCCTGAATGGCGGCGGCCAGCATGTTGGTGCCGTGAAAATACGCCATCGACGCCCGGTTGGGCTCCGTGGACATGGCGTTGGCCAGCGTCCCCAGCGGCAATCCAAGGTAGAAGTTCCACTTGGCCTTGAGCAGGGCGTCGAGCAGCTGCAGGCGCAGATCCGTCGCCACCTGGGCGATGGTGTAACCGACGTACTTCTTGGCCACCAGCACCAATCCGCTGCGCAACACCGTGCCCACCACCAGGACGACGATCAGCACCCCCAGGGTCAGGGGCAGACCCACCCATTGCAATGCCTTAAGGAGATAGGCCGCTTTGCCGTCGGCCTCCATTTCCAGCGCACCGCCGCTTTCCACCACCGAACTCAGCATCGGCAGCAGCGCAGTCATGCTCACGCCTTCCACCAGACCGGCCAGCACCAGAGCGACCAGCACGATCAGGCTCTGGTGGGGATAGGCGCGCAGGAAGCGGAGCAGCAGGCGCATCAGGCGGTCAGGCCGTGGGCGGCGAACACTTGGGCGAAGGTGTCGAGCAGGCGGTCGATCTGCGCCGGCGTGTGGGCGGCGCTCATGCTGCAGCGCAGCAGGCAGCGGTGGTCGGGGGTGGCCGGCGGCATCACCAGGTTGACGTACACGCCGCGTTCGAGCAGCGCCTTCCACAGCGCCAGCGAATCGCCCCGGTCCTCGCTCAGAATCACCGGCACCACCGGGCTGAGCTGCGGGCCCAGGGTGCAGCCCAGCGCCTTGAGGCCGTCGTAGAAACGCTCGGCGTTGTCCCACAGACGCCGGCGCAGTTCCCGGCCGTCCCGCAGCAGGTGCAGGGCGACCCGGGTGGAAGCGATCTGGGCCGGTGAGGAGGAAGCGGTGAAGATGTAGGGCCGGGCGGCGTAACGCAGGGTGTCGAGGGCCTGGTGGGGGCTGACGCAGTAGCCGCCGATGGCACCCAGGCTCTTGCTGAAGGTGCCGACGATGAAGTCCGTCCGTTCGATCACCCCTTCCGCCTCCACCAGTCCCCGGCCCTGCTCGCCCAGCACCCCGAGGGAATGGGCCTCGTCCACCATGAGGAAGGCGCCGTAGCGGTCCTTGACCTCGACGATCTCCCGCAGGGGGGCGCGGTCACCGAACATGCTGTAGATCCCTTCCACCACCACCAGGGCGCGCCGGGCGCGGTCCTTGAGCCGGCGCAGGCGCTTGTCCAGATCGGCGACATCGTTGTGGCGGAAGCGGATCACCTCGGCGGCGCTCATCTTGCAGCCGTCGTAGATGCTGGCGTGACAGTCGGCGTCGATCAGAATGACGTCGTCCGCCCCCGGCAGGGTGGAGAGCAGCGCCAGATTGGCCAAGTAACCGGCGGAAAACACCACGCCGTAGGGAAGCCCGTAAAATTCGGCGAACTCCCGCTCCAGCGCCTGGTGATCGGCGTAGTTGCCGTTGGCCATGCGCGAACCGGTGGTGCCGCAGCCTTCCTCGCGGAGCGCCCGGACCGCCGCTTCGATGCACTCGGGATGGAAGGTCAGCCCCAGATAATTGTTGGTGCCGGCCAGGATCACCCGGTGACCGTTGACGATCGCCTCGGTGGGCGAAAGGATCTTCTCCACCACCACGTTGAAGGGGTCGGCGCCGAGGGCCTTGAGCTGGTTGCGGGTCTCCTGGAGCGGCCTGAACTTGTCGAGGAGATTCATCAATCCTGCAGCTGCTGGTGGATCTTGCGGGCCAGATCGCCGACGGTGCGCACGTCCGGGAGCACATTCAGGGGAATCGAGACGTCGAAATGGTCCTCGACTTCCTGGAGCAGGTTCATCACCTTCATGGAATCGAGGCCGAGGCTTCCCACCAGTTCGGTGTCCTCGTCGATCTCCGTCGCCTGGGGGACCAGAGTGCGGAGAGTCTGCAGCAGTTCTTCGAGTACTTGTTGATAGGTCTTCATGGCATGTCGGTCGTTGCAGTTCAAGCCGGTGACGCCAGGGTCCGGGGCAACCCGGTGGCGAAATCCACCTGGGGACGCCAGTCGAGGACCTGACAGATCCGGGTATTGTCGCACACCCAGTCCGGGTGGCGTAACTCGTTGACCTTGGCCGGGGTCAGCATCGGCAGGCGCCCGCTCAGCCTGGCAAGGCCCAGGCTGATCCTGGCCACGGTCCGTAACCAGGCTTCGGGCACTGGCAGCAGACGGGCCTTCCCCTGACGGTAGGCGGCGGCGATGGCCTGCACCTCGTGCCAGCCGTAACCGCCGGGACGGCCGTCGTCCAGTTCGAACACCCCCTCGGCGTCGCTCCGCACCGCCGCCGCCACCGCCCGGGCCAGATCCTCGACGTAGAGCAGGGAGAAACGGGCACTCAGATCGCTTAGGACGGGAATCCAGCCCCGCGCCATCGCCTCCAACAACGGACGCATCTCCCGGTCACCGGGCCCGTACACCGCCGGCGGCCGCAGCGCCAAAGACGAGAACGCCTGGCCGAACGCTGAAATCACCTCCTCCCCCGCGCGCTTGCTGGCGGCATAAGGAGACAAATGGGGCTCCCGGGCCGCCAGGGACGAAATCAGCACGAAACGGCGCACCTTCGCTCTGGCGGCGGCAGCGGCCAGATGCCGGGTTCCGGCGACGTTGACGGCCTCGAAATCCGCCGGCGTGATGCCGCGCACCTGCCCGGCGCAGTGAACCACCGCCTGCGCGCCGGCGACGAAGGCCGCCAGCCCCTCCGGTGCGGTCAACGTGCCCCGGTGCCGCAGCAGTGGAAGACCGGCGGGCAGCCTGGACTCGGAGCCGGGGCGCACCAAAACGCGAACCCGCCATCCGGCGGCAACCAGATGGCGGGCGATCCAGCGGCCGATGAAGCCGCTGGCACCGGTCAGCGCGATCAAAGGCGCCGGGGCCGTCACGCTTCAGAGGGCGGCAGCACGCTGCCCCTTGGACTGGACCAGGCCGTGCTGGGTGATGTAATTTTCCCGGGCCTTGGAACGCGACAGCTTGCCAGAGGACGTCCGCGGCAGGGTGTGCAACGGCACCAGCTCCACGGTGCAGTCGACACCGATCTCCGCCTGCACCTGGGAGCGGATGCGCCGCACCAGATCGGCGCGTTTGGCCTCGTCGGTCTCGCGGCACTGTACCACCAGGATGACCCGGTCGCCGTCCGCATCCGGCACCCCGAAGGCCAGGGCGTCACCGGGACGCACCTCGGGCTGGCGGTGGGCGAGATATTCCAGATCCTGCGGCCAGATGTTGCGGCCGTTGACGATGATGAGATCCTTGGCCCGCCCGGTCAGGTACAAGCGACCATCGGCCACGTAGCCGAGGTCGCCGGTATTGAGCCAGCCGTCATTGGAAAGCACCGCCTCGGTGGTTTCCGGATCCTCAAAATAGCCGGACATCACGCTCGGGCCGCGCAGGTGGATGGTGCCGATGCGGCGCTCGCCCACCTCGTTGCCGTCGGCATCGAGAATCCGCATCTCGAAACTGGGCAGCAGCACGCCGCAGTCGACGAATTCGTTGACCCGCTCGGCGTCCCCGGTCGGAACCGCCCGCCCCTCCAGAGCCAGAACTTCCCCGTCGACCCGATCGACCTTGACCCCCTCGGCCAACGGCGCAAAGGAGACGGCCAGGGAACATTCGGCCATGCCGTAGCAGGGCAGGAACGCTTCTTCGCGGAAACCCGCCGGCGCCAGTGCCTCGGCGAAATGGTTTAAGGTTTCGGTGCGGATCATCTCCGCCCCCACGCCGGCCACCCGCCAGGCGCTCAGATCGAACTTGGCCGCCTCCCCGGGACGCAGGCGGCGGGTGCACAGCTCGTAACCGAACGGCGGTCCGAAGGAAATCGTCGCCTTGTTCCTGGACATCAGCGCCAGCCACTGACGCGGCCGCATGGCGAACTCGCGGGTTCCCAGGTAATCGACCGACACCTGGGACGCCACCGGCGTCAGCATCAGCCCCACCAGCCCCATGTCGTGGTAGAACGGCAGCCAGGACACCGCCCGGTCCCCGGGACGCAGATCGACACCGTGCTGGGCGATTCCCGCCAGGTTGTCCATCACCGCCGCCTGGCGGATCATGACCCCGCGCGGAAAGCGGGTGCTTCCGGAGGTGTACTGGAGGTAGGCCAGTTCATCGGGCTCGAGCGGCTTCGGTTCGGCGTTGCCGTAGGGCAGGCGGTAGAAATCCTCCGGGGCGCCGAAAAACTCGAGATCGAGCCCTGCCGCAGCCTCGGTGAGGAAGGAGATGAAACTGACCGGCGCCATCGCCAGCGCCGGAAGGCAGCTTTGCAGCATCGCCCGCAGTTGGCGCACGTAAGCCTCGTGGCTGCCGAGGCTGAAAGGGATGGGCAACGGCACCGGCACCAGACCGGCGTATTGACAGGCGAAGAAGAAGCGGAGGAAATCCGGGGTGGTCTCCGCCACCAGAGCGAGACGCGACTCCCGCGGCAGCCCCAGTCCGGCCAGACGCCGGGCCAGCTCGAGGGCCTGCTCTCGCAGTTTGGAATACGGCAGAACCTCGTACAGCTCCCCACGGCCGTTGTAGAAGTTGCAGCCGGTCTGCCCCTGCGCGGCGTAATCCAGCGCGTCGGCTAAAGTCGAAAAATCTGCCCGCCGCAGCGGCAACGTATTCTCGGTAGGCGTAGCTTGAGCACCCAAGAGCCTCTCCCCTGTTTCATTCACGTTTCAATCCGCCCATAAAAACCGGTTGGCGTTTCGCAACAACAGCGAAGGCAGGTGTCCTTGTTATCTGTCGTTTTTGGTTGCTTTCACGCGAAAGCCAGGTAACCTATGGGTAAAAAACATCATAGCACCGACGTCAATTCGGAGACAAGCACGGGGCAAAGCCCTGAGCACCCCGTGAAGGTCACCGAAATACTTGGCCTCAAGGATAGCCTGTTGCTAATAAACAATCAACCGTCTCATTAAGGCAACGATACAACACCCCGTCCGTGACCACCCTGCGATTACTTCCCGTCACCCATCCCAAGGATCTGACACGGTTCCTCCGTCTCCCCCACCGCCTCCACGGCGGCAACCCCCACTGGATCGCCCCCCTGGAGCTGGAACGCCGCCAGCATCTTTCCCCGCAGAATCCCTATTTCCGCCACGCCCGCTGGCAGGGCTGGCTGGCGCTGCGCGACGGGGAACCGGTGGGCCGCATCAGCGCCCAGATCGACCGGCTCTATCTGGAGCGGCACGATGACCGGACCGGCTTTTTCGGCCTGCTCGAGGCCGTCGACGATCCGGCGGTGTTCGAGGCCCTGCTGGGACAGGCGGAAACCTGGCTGCGGGAGGCGGGGATGACGGCGGTGCGGGGGCCGTTCAACCTCTCCATCAACCACGACTGCGGGCTGCTGGTGGAAGGCTTCGACAAGCCGCCGATGGTGATGATGCCCTACAACCCGCCCTATTACGCCGACCGGATCGAAGCCCTCGGTTATGCCAAGGCCAAGGATCTGCTTGCCTACCGTCTCGAAACCGATGTCGAATTTTCCGCCGCAGTCCGGCGGCTGGCGGCCAAGGCGGCCGGGGAAATCCGGGTCCGTCCCCTCAGGCGCCGGCGCCTGCTGGAGGAATTCGAGCTGCTGCGCGACATCTTCAACGACGCCTGGTCCGACAACTGGGGCTTCGTGCCCTTCACCCGGGAAGAATTCGCGGAAATGGCCGGGACGCTCAAACACATCGTCGCCGACGACTTCGTCCAGATCGCTGAATACCGGGGCGAGGCGGTGGGGATGATCGTCGCCATTCCCAACCTGAACCAGCTGCTGGCCGGGCTCGACGGCCGCCTGCTGCCGCTCAACTGGCTCAAACTGCTGTGGCGCTGGAAATCCCAGCCGCCCGACAGCGGCCGGGTGATCCTGATGGGCATCCGCAAATCCCAGCGCCAGAGCCTGATGGGCGCCGCCATCGCCTATCTGCTGGTGGATGCCCTGCGCGAGCCGGTACTGCGCCACGGGATGCGGTTCATGGAGCTGTCGTGGATTCTGGAGGACAACCGGCGCATCCGCGGCATCATCGAAAGCCTGGGGGCCGGGATCGACAAACGTTACCGGATCTACCAGAAGTCGCTGGCATGAATTTCCCACCCGCATCACCTCCGTCAGCGGGCCGGAACACCGCTTTTCGGGGACGTCGTGAACCCGTCCCTGGGGACTTGGACACGGCCGTCCGGGCCGTATACACCCCGAAAAGCGGCATCCCGGCCCGCTCACCGGCACCATGAACTGGCACGCTGTCGTTCTCGCCGCCGACCGTGAACGGGCCAACCCGGTCGCCGCGGCCGCCGGGGCTCCCTGCAAGAGCCTGGTGCCGCTCGCCGGCGCCCCCTTGCTGGCGCGGGTGCTGGCGGCCCTGGAAGGCTGCCCGCTCATCGAGGCCATCGTCCTCGTCGGGCCGGCCGAAACCATCTGGCGCCGGCACGCCTTAAACAGCATCAAACCCCTGCGCTGGCTGCCGCCCGCCGCTTCCCCCTCCCTCAGCGCCTGGCGCGGCATGGAAACCGTCCCGCCCCGGCAGCCGGTGCTGCTGACCACCTCGGACCTGGCCTTTCCCGATTCCGCAGTGTTCACGGAATTCTGCCGCCGCGCCCAGGACAGCGGCGTCGATCTGGCCGTCGGCCTGGTCCCGCATCGGCTGGTGGTCCGGCGCTTTCCAGGCGTGCGGCGCACCGCCCTGCGCTTCGCCGACGGCCCCTTCTGCACCTGCAATCTGTTCGCCTTTCTCACCCCCAAAGGACGGGAGTTCGTCCACTTCTGGCGCCGTCTGGAACAACAGCGCAAACGCCCCTGGCGCCTCATCCGGGAACTGGGGGCGGTCACGCTGGTGCGTTATCTGCTGGGCCGGCTGACCACCGCAGAGGTGGCCCGACAGGTGGAAAAGAAGCTCGGCATCCGGGTCCGTTTCGTGATTCTGGAACACCCGGAGGCGGCGGTGGACATCGACACCCCCGAAGATCTGGCCCTGGCCAGATCCTGGCTCGAAGCCGGATCAGCGCCCGGCGCCCGGTAACGGCCTCTCGTCGAAATCGATCCACACTCTCCGGTTCTTGGCCTGCCCGGCTTTGGTCAAATTGCTGGCGACCCGGTGGCGCGATCCCCAGGCCTTGACCGTCATCCGCTGCGGCGCCACCCCGCGTCCGGCCAGATAATCACGGATGCGCTCGGCCCAGCGGCGCGACAGCGCCAGATTGGTGCGCTCGCTGCGCCAGCGGGCACCGTCGCTGTAACCGTGGATGACGAGCTGGCCGGGAAAGAATTCGTTGACATAACGGGCCAACAGATCGAGCCGGCGGCGCTGGGCGGCCGTGAGCCGGCTCTGGCGGCGGCCGTAGTGGTACAGGCGCAACCCCTCGGGGCCGAACAGGCGGATCTCCACCACCGGTTTGCCGCGGGCCTTGCCGGTAGTGACCCAATCGGCCGTCAGCCCCTGGGACTGAAGCCAGCGCCGCACCCGGAGAAACCGCTTCCGGAACCAGCTTTCGGCCGCCTTGCCGGCCCCGGCGGTGACGTTCCTGACCACCACCTGCCCCTTGCCCAGCCGCTGGAGCAGATCCGCCAGCTGGGACAGGCGGGTACGGGCCGCCGGCGGCAGCTCTACCTGCTGCTCGCGGAAGTAATACTGCAGATCTGTGAAGTCATCCAGACTGTAGGGCGGCAGCTTGGCGCGGCAGTTCTGAAAATCGGGATAGCGCTCCCAGAACCGCACCGCCGACACGCTGACCTGGGCCTCGCTGAGCACGTTTCCCCAGGGGCGGCGGTAATCGAAGCGGGGAAAGCGGCCTGCATGCACCGCCGCCAGCATCTGCTCGGCGACAGCCCCTTCCACCACCAGGCGCCGGCCCAAGGTTCCCGCCGTTTCGATGCGGTCGACGGCGTAACGCCGACCGGGCAGGTAACGGTGCTGCCAGGGTGCGGGATGGATCTGAAGGCCGGCGTCCACCACCCGGGGTTCGTGTGCCAATTGCAACCAGAAACGCAGCGGCTTGCCGGCCCGCTGCTCGAAGGCCACCGTTCCCAGATCTTCGACCGTCTGACTCAGGCGGCAAAACAGCTTCCCTGTTTCCAGATGCCAGCCGGCGGTCAGCGGCGAGGGTTGATACACCTCCGCCGCCACCCAACCGCTCCACAACAAACCGAGCCAGATCCAAATACGCATGTCGCCGCTTTCCGCATTCCCACCGAGGTTAGCGGCGGGAAGGGACGCGGCTTTAATGGCGTCGGCTCATGCCTCCCGCAGGAAGCAGCGCACCACGTCTAGGAAGACCTCGGGCTCGTCGCTGTGGACCCAGTGGCCGGCGTTGGCGATGGTCTGGATGCGGGCGTTGGGGAACAGGGTGCGGATGGCCTGGTGGTACTGGGGCTTGAGGTATTCCGAGCGACCGCCGGCGATGAACAGGGTCGGCCCCTCGAACGGCCTGACCTGGTCGTCTAGGGGGAAGCCGACAATGCCCGGCAGCGCCTCGGCGATGAGGTCGAGGTCGATGCGCCAGCGGTAGCGGTGATCGTCGGCCACCAGATTCTGGAGCAGAAACTGGCACACCAGCGGATTGTCCAGGTGCTGATTGAGCCACGCTTCCGCCTCGCGGCGGCTGTGGATCCGCTCCAGGGGCAGGGCCCGCAGGGCGGCGATGACGTGGTCGAAATTGTGGCTGTACTGCACCGGGGCGATGTCCACCACGATCAGCTTTTCGACCCGCTCCGGATGGTGCAGCGCCAGGGTCATGGCCACCTTGCCGCCCATGCTGTGCCCCAGCAGGCTGGCGGAGGCCAATCCTTCACGATCCATCAGGGCGAGGACGTCTGCGGCCATGTGGGGATAATCGATGGGCCCCACCTGGGGCGATTCCCCGTGTCCCCGCAGATCGGGGACGTGGAGCTGGCATTCATCCGCCAGCTTGCGGGCCAGGGAATACCAGTTGCGGCCGGCGCCGAACAGGCCGTGGAGGATCATCAACGGCGGACCGGACTCGCCGAAATGCTGGCAACGCAGCGCGACCGTGGGCAATTCCGCCAGATTCATTTTTTCTTGCCGCCCAGATACAGATCGGTGATGGTACCCTCGAGTATCTCGGCGGCGAACATCAGCGTCTCCGACAGGGTCGGATGGGGATGGATGGTCAGGGCCAGATCCTCGGCATCGGCCCCCATCTCCAGCGCCAGCACGGCCTCGGAAATCAGCTCGCCGGCGTGGGGCCCGGTGATGCCGGCACCCAGAATCCGGCGGGTCTTCCTGTCGCACAGCAGCTTGGTGAGCCCCTCGCGCCGCCCCATCGCCAGGGCGCGGCCGCTGGCGGCCCAGGGAAACACCGCCTTGTCGTATTCGATGCCGGCTTCCTTCAGCTCGGCCTCGCTCCTGCCCATCCAGGCCACCTCCGGGTCGGTGTAGGCCACCGCCGGGATGGTCAGGGCCTGGAAGGCCACTTTCTCGCCGGCGATGACCTCGGCGGCGATCTTGCCCTCGTGGCTGGCCTTGTGGGCCAGCATCGGCCCCGGCACGAGGTCGCCGATGGCGTAGATGTGCGGCACCTGGGTGCGCATCTGCTCGTCCACCGGGATGAGGCCGCGCTCGTCGGTGTCGATGCCGGCGGCGGCCAGATTGAGGCGGTCGCTGTTGGGGCGGCGTCCCACCGCCACCAGGAGGCGGTCGAAGCGGGCCTGATCCGGCACCCCCTCCCCCTCGAAACGGACCGTCAGGCCGTCCGCCCCGGCCTCGACCCCGGTCACTTTGGAGCGGAGCCAGATGTTCTCGTAGCGCTTGGTGATGGTCTGCAGCAGCGGCCGGATCAGCTCCGGATCGGTCCCCGGCAGGATCTGGTCCGCCAGCTCCACCACCGAGATCTTCGCCCCCAGGGCATGATAGACACAGGCCATTTCCAGACCGATGACACCCGCCCCCACCACCAGCAGATGGCCGGGAACCTCCTCCAGCGCCAGCGCATCCGTGGAATCCATGATCCGCGGATCGTCAGGGAAACCGGGCAGCTGCACCGGGCGGGAACCGGCGGCGATGATGGCGTTCTGGAAACGGATGGTTTCGCTGCCTTCAGGGCCTTCCACTTCGACCTCGTGGGGGGAGACGAACTTGGCCACCCCCTGCACCACCTGGACCTGGCGCTGCTTGGCCAGACCGGCCAGGCCGGTGTTGAGAGTCTTGACCACCCGTTCCTTCCAGGCCCGCACCTTGTTGAGGTCGATCTTCGGGGCGCCGAAATCGATGCCTTTGGCGGCCGCGTCCCCGGCCTGATAGATCAGCTCCGCCAGGTGCAGCAGGGCCTTGGAGGGAATGCAGCCGACGTTGAGACACACGCCCCCCAGCACCGGGAAGCGTTCCACCAGGGTCACTTTCTTGCCCAGATCGGCAGCGCGGAAGGCCGCCGTGTAACCGCCGGGGCCGGCGCCGATGACCAGGACTTCGGTTTCGATCGTCATGTTTTTTTCCTCCCTCTCCCTCACAGCACCAACTGGCGCAAATCGCAGAGCAGTTGACCGAAGCGGACCACAAACTGCGCCCCCTCGGCGCCGTCGATCACCCGGTGATCATAAGACAGGGAGATGGGCAGCATCACTCGCGGCTCGAATTCACCGCCGTTCCACACCGGCTGCATCCGCGCCCGTGACAGCCCCAGAATGGCCACCTCCGGCACGTTGACGATGGGGGTGAAGTGCCCCCCGCCGATGCCGCCGAGGCTGGACACCGAGAAGCAGCCCCCCTGGAGATCGTTGGGCCCGAGCTTGCCGGCGCGGGCACGGGCGCTGACATCGGCCAGCTCCCCGGCCAGTTCCCACACGCCCTTGCGGTCCACGTCGCGGATCACCGGCACCACCAGCCCGTCCGGCGTGGCCACGGCGACGCCGATGTGACAATAGCGTTTGAGAATCAGGGTTTCGCCGTCCGGCGCCAGGGAAGCGTTGAACTGGGGGAATTCCTTCAGCACCACCGGCAGCGCCCGCAACACGAAGGCCAGCGGCGTCAGCTTGATGCCGCGCTTTTCCGCCTCCGGTTTGAGGGACTGGCGGAAATTCTCCAGCTCGGTGATGTCCACGTCGTGGTGCTGGGTCACCTTGGGGGCGTTGAGCCAGGCCCGCTGCAGGTGGGGACCGCTGCGGCGTTTGATCCGCGACAACGGCTGTCTTTCCACCGGCCCGAACTTGGTGAAATCCACTTCCGGAACCGGCGGGATTCCCGGCGCGGCACCCGCCGCCGGCGCCCCCTGCAGGCGGGACTTGACGTAGCGCTCCACGTCCTCACGCAGAATCCGGCCCTTGGGCCCGCTGCCGCGCACCTGGGACAGATCCACCCCCAGGCTGCGGGCGAAGCGCCGCACCGACGGGCTGGCGTAGGGCAGTTCGGCGGCCGGGGCTGCGGCAGGCGGCGGTGCAGGTTCGGGTTCGGGGGCCGGCAGCGGTGCCGCTTCGGAGACGGGGGCCTGGACCTCCGGCGCGGCGGCCGGGGCCTTGGCTTCTTCTTCCTTGGCGGGTGGCGCGGCTTCGGCTTCCTCCGCCTCGCTCGCCTCCAGGCGGACGATGGGATCGCCTTCCTTGACCTTGTCCCCCACCTTGACCAGCACCTCCTTGACCACCCCCGCCTCCGACGAGGGCACCTCCATGGTGGCCTTGTCGCTCTCCAGGGTGATCAGCGGATCGTCCTTGGCCACGGTGTCGCCGGGCTGGACCAGCACTTCGATGACATCGACGGCGTCCACATCTCCCAACGGCGGGACGCTGATTTCCTTGATCTGGCTCACTCGTTACCCCTTTTTCGATGATCTTGTGGTTATTATGCGCTCACTCTACCCTTTCACACCGTCGGCGGGAACGGTTTTTCCGGATCGATGCCGTAGCGGTCGATGGCCTGTCGCACCACCCCGGCCTCGACATTGCCCTCGTCGGCCAGCGCCTTGAGGGCGGCCAGCGCCACCGCGTGGCGGTCCACCTCGAAGAAGTAACGCAGGGCCTTGCGGGTGTCGCTGCGGCCGTAGCCGTCGGTTCCGAGGGTGACATAGCGCTGCGGGACGAAGGCGCGGATCTGCTCGGCATGGCTGCGGATGTAGTCGGTCGCCGCCACTACCGGTCCGGGCGCCTTTTCCAGGCATTCGGTGACGTAGGGCTTTTTCGGCGCCTCGGCAGGATGACGCTGATTCCAGCGCTCGGCCTGGACGCCGTCGCGGTGCAGCTCGGAGAAGCTGGTAACGCTCCAGACGTCGGCGGCAATGCCGAAATCCTGCTGCAGCAGTTCGGCGGCGGCCATCACCTCGCGCAGGATGGTGCCGCTGCCTAAGAGCTGCACCCGGGCCTGATCGCCGCCGCTGACGATGCGGTACATGCCCTTGAGGATGCCCGCCTCCACCCCTTCCGGCATCGGCGGATGGGGGTAATTCTCGTTCATCACCGTCAGGTAATAATAGACGTTCTCGCCGTTGCCGATGATGCGTTTGAGCCCGTCGCGGATGATGACCGCCAGCTCGTAGCCGAAGCAGGGATCGTAGGCGATGCAGTTGGGGACGGCGGAGAAGAAGTGGAGGTTGTGGCCGTCCTGGTGCTGCAGCCCCTCCCCGGCCAGGGTGGTGCGCCCGGCGGTGCCACCCACCAGGAAACCGCGGGCCTGCATGTCGCCGGCAGCCCAGCACAGATCGCCGACGCGCTGGTAGCCGAACATCGAATAATAGATGTAGAACGGCACCATCGGCAGATCGTGGTTGCTGTAGGAGGTGGCGGCGGCGATCCAGTCGGCCATGGCGCCGGCTTCGCAGATGCCCTCCTCCAGCACCTGCCCCTTCCTGTCCTCGCGGTAGTAGTTGATCTGCCCGGCGTCCTCCGGCTCGAACAACTGCCCCACGTGGGAATAGATGCCGTACTGGCGGAACAGCCCTTCCATGCCGAAGGTGCGGGCCTCGTCGGGAACGATGGGCACCACGTGCCTGCCGAAGCGGCGGTCGCGCATCAAGGCCGCCAGCAGGCGCACGAAGACCATGGTGGTGGACATCTCGCGCTCTCCGGTGCCCTTGAAAGCGAAATCGTAGGGCTTGTCGTCGGGGAGGGAGAGGAACACCGATGACTGGCGCCGGCGCTGGGGCAGGTATCCACCCAGGGCGCGGCGGCGCTCGTGCAGGTAGCGCATCACCTCGCTGTCTTCGGAGGGCTTGTAGAAGGGCGTCTCCAGCAGCTTGTCGTCAGGGATGGGGATTTCGAAGCGGTCGCGGAACTGACGCAGGGCCTTCTCCTCCAGCTTCTTCTGCTGGTGGGCGCCCATGCGGCCCTCGCCGGCCTCGCCCATGCCGTAACCCTTGATGGTCTTGGCCAGGATCACCGTCGGCTGACCGACGTGCTTCACCGCCCGGTCGTAGGCGGCATAGATCTTTCTGGGATCGTGGCCGCCGCGGTCGAGGCGGAAGATTTGCTCGTCGGACATGTCCTTGACCATCTCCAGCAGCTCCGGGTACTTGCCGAAAAAGTGCTGGCGCACGTAGGCCCCGTCCTTGGCCTTGTAGGTCTGGTATTCGCCGTCGACCACCTCCTCCATGCGTTTCTTCAGGAGGCCTTGGGTGTCGCGGGCCAGGAGCGGATCCCAGCGCGAGCCCCAAATCACTTTGATGACGTTCCAGCCGGCGCCGCGGAACAGGCTTTCCAGCTCCTGGATGATCTTGCCGTCACCGCGCACCGGGCCGTCGAGGCGCTGGAGGTTGCAGTTGACGACGAAGATCAGATTGTCGAGACGCTCGCGCCCGGCCAGGGACAGGGCGCCGACCGACTCCGGCTCGTCCATCTCGCCGTCGCCGCAGAAGCACCAGACCTTGCGGCCCGAGGTGTCGGCCAGCTCGCGGTCGTGGAGATAGCGCATGAAGCGGGCCTGATAGATGGCCATCAGCGGCCCCAGCCCCATGGAGACGGTGGGGAACTGCCAGAAATCGGGCATCAGCCACGGATGGGGGTAGGAGGACAGGCCGTTGCCGGCGACCTCGCTGCGGAAGTTGGCCAGCTGTTCCTCGCTCAGCCGCCCTTCGAGGAAGGCGCGGGCGTACATCCCCGGCGAGGCGTGGCCCTGGAAGAACACCAGATCGCCGCCGAAGTTCTCGTTGGGGGCGCGGAAGAAATGGTTGAAGCCCACCTCGTACAGGGTCGCCGCCGAAGCGTAACTGGCGATGTGGCCGCCGTATTCGGTGGAACGGCGGTTGGCCCGCACCACCATGGCCATGGCGTTCCAGCGCACGAAGGAGCGGATACGCCGCTCCAGGTCCAGATCGCCCGGATAGCTCGGCTCCAGTTCCGCGGGGATGGTGTTGATGTAGGGCGTGGTGGCGGAATAGGGAATGGCGACCCCGGCCTGGCGGGCCTGGTCGATCAGACGCTCGATCAGATAGTGGGCCCGCTTGGGACCGGCGTGGCGGATCACCGCCTCCAGCGCCTCGAGCCACTCGCGGGTTTCCTGGGGATCGTTGTCCTGGATCAGTCGCGCCCCGGACAGGCCGCGGGGGTCCAAATTCCTCTCAGTCACAGGTCCTCCAATACGCTTGCCAACAAATCCAAATCCAATTGCAACCCGGCAATCCGGCTCGCCATCACGCCTTTTAGCCCCGTGATGTGCGGGGCACCGTAACCATTCCCTTCCAGACGCCAGATCATCAGCACCCGGTCCAGCGGTTCGATGGTCCAGTATTCCACCACCCCAACCCGGGCATAGAGTTCGCGCTTGACGGTGAGATCCTTGGCCGCAGTATGGGGCGAGAGCACTTCCACCGCCAAATCCGGCGCGCCCCTGGCCCCCCGCTCGTCCAACTTGGACGGATCGCACCAGACGCTCACGTCCGGCTGCACTACGGTATCGATCTCGTCATCGGCCAATCCCGGCGCCCCCAGGCGCACGTCGAAAGGGGCGACATAAACCCGACATCGCCGGTCCGCCAGCTGATTGGCGAATTGACGGCAGATTTCCACCACGATTTCCTGATGGCGGCGCGTCGGGGCCGGCGACATGTCGTAGGCAACGCCGTCGATCAGCTCCCAACGCTCGTTCTCGGGCCAGGTGAGATAATCGGCATAGGTGTAACGTCGCTGTACTTCCGGCACGCCCATTTCAGCCTCCGGTGTGATTCATATGCCGCAGGATCACCGGCTGCTCGCGCAGATCGAAATGATGACGCTCCGGCTTGCGCCCGATGGCCTCGCGGATGGCCCGGCGCAGCCGGTCCTCGTCGCCGGGCCAGCGCCGCAGGATCCGGCGCAGGTCCAGGGAATGCTCGTTGCCCAGGCACAGCAGCAGACGCCCTTCCACGGTCAGGCGCACCCGGTTGCAGTCGCCGCAGAAATTGTGGCTGTGGGGGGAGATGAAGCCGACCCGGGTGTCGCTGCCGGCCACCCGCCAGTAGCGCGACGGCCCGCCGGTGCGCTCGGTGGTGGGAAGCAGCTCGAAATGCCTTTCCAGATCGGCCCGCACCTGATCGGAAGCGTAGAAGGCCGCGGCGCGGTCGTGGTCGCCGATCACCCCCAGGGGCATTTCCTCGATGAAGCTGATGTCTAGGCCGCGGTCGACGGCGAAGCGCACCAGAGCGGTGGTCTCGTCGTGGTTGACGCCCTTGAGCACCACGGTGTTGAGCTTGATGCGCTGGAAACCGGCCCGGCGCGCCGCCTCGATACCTTGTAGCACCTGCTCCAGGTCGCCGACCCGGGTGATACGGCGGAAGCGCTTAGGATCGAGGCTGTCGAGGCTGACGTTGAGGCGCCGGACGCCAGCCGCCGCCAGCCGCCTGGCGCACTCGGCCAGACGCATGCCGTTGGTGGTCAGGGTCAGCTCCCGCAGCGGCAGCCTGCCCAGATCCTCGATCAGATTCAGCCCCCCCCGCCGCACCAGCGGCTCGCCACCGGTGACGCGGATCTTCTCCACCCCCAGTCCCACGAACACCCGGGCCAGGGTGTAAAGCTCCTCCAGGGTGAGGATCTGGGCCCGGGGCAGAAAAGTCATGTCCTCGGCCATGCAGTAGCGGCAGCGCAGATCGCAGCGGTCGGTGACCGACAGGCGCAGATAGGTGATGCGGCGGCCGAAACAGTCGATGAGCATGGGTCAGCCTTCAGTCCCGCAGTTCCAGACGCCGCTCGACCCGTTCCAGCCGGTCGCCGAAACGGTCCATGCGGATGGACTGCTCCGCCAGAAAACCGTGCAGGCTGGCCACATCGCTCTCCAGCCGCCCCAACCGGCTTTTGATTTCGCGGATGTCCTCGCGCATCTCGCGCTGATTGTCGAGGACTTTCTGCACCATCTGCATCAGCAGCTCAAGATTCGCTTCAGCCATGCCCATCCCCTCAGAACGGCAGCTTCGGCATCCCGCCGCCGGGCATGCCTGGGAAGCCGCCTTTGCCGAAGCCCTTCATCTTTTTCATCTTCTTCATCATCTTCTGCATCTGGTTGTACTGCTTCAGCAGGCGGTTGACGTCCTGCACCTGCATCCCCGCCCCCCTGGCGATGCGGCGCTTGCGTGAGGTGTTGATGACCGCCGGGAAGCGGCGCTCATGGGGGGTCATGGAATTGATGATGGCGATCTGGCGGTCGATGTCGCGGTCGTCGATGTTCTGTTTGACGTTCTTGGGCAGCTCGCCCATGCCCGGCAGTTTGTCGAGGAGCTTGGAGACGCCGCCCATCTTGTTGAGCTGCATAAGCTGCTCGCGCATGTCCTCCAGATCGAAGCCCTTGCCCTTCTGGAGCTTGTTGACGAATTTCTCCGCCTTGCCCTTGTCGATCTTGCGCTCGACCTCCTCGATCAGGCTGAGGACGTCGCCCATGCCGAGGATGCGCGAGGCGATGCGGTCCGGGTGGAACAGCTCGAGGGCGTCGGTCTTCTCGCCGGTGCCGATGAACTTGATCGGCTTGCCGGTGATGTGGCGGATCGACAGCGCTGCCCCGCCCCGGGCGTCGCCGTCGGCCTTGGTCAGCACCACGCCGGTGAGCGGCAGGGCGTCGTGGAAGGCCTTGGCGGTGTTGGCGGCGTCCTGGCCGGTCATGCTGTCCACCACGAACAGGGTCTCGACCGGATTGACCGCCGCGTGGATGGCCTGGATCTCCCGCATCATGTCCTCGTCGATGTGGAGACGGCCGGCGGTGTCGATGATGACCGCATCCAGCAGTTTCCTGCGGGCGTGTTCGACGGCCTTTTTGGCGATCTCCACCGGCTGCTCCTCCGGCGACGAGGGAATGAACTCGACGCCGACATCTTCGGCCAGGGTTTTCAGCTGCTCGATGGCGGCCGGGCGGTAAACGTCGGCACTGACCACCGCGACCTTCTTCTTCTGATTGTCCTTGAGCCAGCGCGCCAGCTTGGCCACGGTGGTGGTCTTGCCCGCCCCCTGCAGGCCGGCCATCAGGATCACCGCCGGCGGCTGGGTGGCCAGGTCGAGGCCTTCGCTGGCCCCGCCCATGACATCCACCAGTTCCTGGTTGACGATCTTGACGAATGCCTGCCCCGGCGTCAGGCTGGCCTGGACCTCCTGTCCCAAGGCGCGCTCGCGCACCCGGTCGATGAAGGCCTTGACCACCGGCAGGGCGACATCGGCCTCCAGCAGGGCCATGCGCACCTCGCGCAGGGTGTCCTTGATGTTGTCCTCGGTCAGGCGGCCCTGGCCGCGGATGGTCTTGAGGGTCTTGGTAAGGCGTTCGGTCAGATTGTCAAACATGGCGTACTGTCACCTGCAATAGAATGTCGGGTATTATGCCAGAGTGAGTAAGGAGGAAACCATTGGCGAATTGGACCATGATCGTTGCCGGCGGCGCAATCGCCGCTTATCTCGTCGGATTCTGGCGGCTGCTGCATCCGGCCGCCAGCCGCTGGACGGTGCTGGCGGCCACCGCCATCGGCGCGGTGCTGCACGGCATCGCCCTGGGGAACATCCTGCTGACGCCCGCGGGGCTCGATCTCAGCTTCTTCAATACCGCCGCCCTGATCAGCTGGATGATCGTGCTGCTATTCCTCACCGCCGCTCTGGGCAAACCTCTTGACAAGCTGGGGCTGGCGGTCCTGCCGCTGGCGGCGCTTACACTGCTGCTTAGACTGGCGTTTCCCGCCGAAGTGCATCCCCTCGCCACGCTGTCGCCGGGGATGCAGCTGCACATCCTGGTGTCGATTCTGGCCTTCAGCCTGCTCAACGTCGCCGCCTTCCAGGCCGTCCTGCTGGCCTGGCAGGACTGGCAGCTGCGCCACAAGCATCCGGGGCGTTTCGTGCGTTCGCTGCCGCCGCTGCAGGCGATGGAAACGTTTCTGTTTCAGCTGATCGGGGTGGGGTTCGTGTTGCTCAGCGCCTCGCTGCTGACGGGGCTGATGTTCGTGGAGGATCTGTTCGCCCAGCACCTGGTGCACAAGACGGTGCTGTCGATCCTGTCGTGGGGGGTGTTCGGGCTGTTGCTGTGGGGACGCTGGCGCCACGGCTGGCGCGGCAAGACGGCGATCCGCTGGACGCTGGGGGGGTTCGCGGCGCTGCTGCTGGCTTACTTCGGCAGCAAGCTGGTGCTGGAGCTCATCTTGCGGCGTGCCTGAACTCGACCGGCATCCGATGACGACGGCGAAGTCTCAGGCGGATGATCGTCCGGTCCACCGCCACGGCCCGCTGGATCCAGGCGGCGGCTTCCTGTCCTTCGGTGCGGCGCAGCAGGGCCTGCAGCAACGCCTGCCGTTCGCGCGCCAGTTGTCGCAGCTCGTCCCAGCGGCCGGCGGCGGCGCAGTCGAGCAACTGGCGGTTGAGACGTTCCAGGTGGGACAGATCGGCTTCCGGCATCGGGTTCACGCTCCGCTGGCAAGATACCGGGAAACCGCCTGATGCCGGCTGCGCAGCCGGCGCAGGGCAGCGGCGGCCTGATCCCGCTCCTGTTCCAGGACGGCGACGATCCTTGCGTCCAGTTCCCGGATCCGGCACAGTGCCGCATACCGCTCCCGGCGGGACCCCTCCTCCCCCGCCAGCGCCCGGCGCAGCATAGCGTCCCGGCGGGATTTGAGCGCCTCCAGGGGCTCGAAGTCCGCCGCTTCCGCCTTTTCCGCCATCGCGGCCGTCAGCCGCAGCGCTTCATCCAAGTCCGTCATGCAAACGCCCTCAGACCCGCTGTGCGAACAGCAGACCTTCCTCCTTGCTTTCCTTCATGGCCTTGGCCAACTCCAGGGCCGATTTGGGGGGAATCTGCCGCACCACCTCCCCGCTTTCGGCATCCAGCACCTTGACCACCACCTTGTGGGTGTCCCGGTCGATGGAAAACTCCAGATTGCGCTGCACCGTCTGCAGATAGTCGTTGATCTGCTTGACCGCCTCTTCCAGTTGTTCCGGCTCCGGGGCGGCCTCGGCCTGCCGCTCCCCTGCGGGCTTGGAAGTCGCCGGATTTGTCCCCGTATGCCCGGTGGCCGGCTTGGCGGCGGGTGATGTGGGTGGATAGGGGTTCATCAGCGTTTCGACGTTCATGGTTCTGTCCTCCGTGTAGGGCCGTCTCTCAAATCCGGTCGTTCGGCAGCGGCATCCGGCGGGCCTCCTCGGGCATTGCCGCCCAGGCTTCGGCCAGCGGACGCAGCAGCCCGGCCACCTCCTGCATCAGTTCGGGCCGGTTCTTGACGTGGGCCTCGAGCAGCCGGCGCTGCATGTAGTCATAAAGCCGGTCGAGATTTTCCGCCACTTCGCCGCCAGCTTCGAAGTCCAGGGTTTCCCGCAGACCGCCGAGAATGGTCACCGCCTTGCCGATCAGCTCGCCCTTGCGCGCCAGATTGCCGGCCTCCAGGGCGGCGCGGGCGGCGTTGATGCGTTCCAGGGCGCCTTCGAACAGCAGCATCACCAGCCGGTGGCCGTCGGCGTCGGCCACTTGGCCTTCGGCGCCCACCTGCTGATACTGTTTCAGCGCTGCGTTGCCTGCCGTTGCGTACATGTCGTCTCTCCTCGATTTCGTCAATTGTCACTCTTCGGTTCCAGCGCCTTGAGCTGCTGGGTGAGAAAGTCCCCGGTGCTCTTGAACTGGGCCACCAGGGCGTCCATCGCGTTGAATTTCTTCAGGTACATTGCCTCCAGCCGCTGCATGCGGTCGTCGAGCTTGTGCTTTTCCTGATTGAGCTTGTCGAGGCGGCTGTTGAGCCCGTCCATCTTGTCGGCCAGGGAGCCGCCGCTGCCGGTCAACCGCTTGAGCAGGTCGTCGAGGCGATCGGCCACCCCGCGGATCAGGGTCACACTGCCGCGCTCCCCCAGGGCCCCGCCCAGCACCTTGACCTGCAGCCCCTCGCTGGCGTCGCCCTCGGCGCCGATGAGGAACTGCCCCTTGCCCTCGGCCGCCACCCCGTTGATCTTTCCCGCCGCATCGGTGCCGGCGGTGCCGGCGGCCACCGAGAAGCCCAGGGTGCCGGCAGTGTTGTTATCGACCGCGGCGAAGGAAACCTGAGAGCTGCTGCCGTAGGTCGAGGAAGTGAGCACGAAACGGGCGTTGGCGCTGTCGTAGCTGACCTCCACGTGGCGGGCGGCGGCCTTGAGGGCGGCATCGTCGTTGATGCGGTTCTGGATCTCGCGCGCCAGGTCGTCGCCGGAGGCGTAGCTGCCCTGGGTCAGCTGGATGGGGCCGGAGCGGACGCCGTCCACCTCGACGGTGAACTCGTCGTTGTCGGCGTCGATCACCAGTGGGGTCGCGGCGAAATCCGCCGGCAGCACCGATGCGCCGTCGAAATGCCCCTGGGTCGCCAGGGCGGTCACCTCGACCGCATAGGTGCCGGCCCGGGTCTTGGGAGTGGCGCCGAAATAGCGGATCTGGGCGTCGCTGGTGTCGCCGCGGGTGGCGAACAGGGCCTGCATCTCCCGGGGATGGTCGTGGAGCATGGCCTTGAACTTGGCCGTGTCCAGGGACAATTGCCCGGTGTCCTTGTTGGTGCTCAGTCCCACGTCCGCCAGGGAGCGGATGCCGGCGTCCTCCAGCCCCGGCACCACCTGGCCGATCAGGCGCCGCAGCTGGGTGTTCACCGAGCGGACGGTGCTGTCGCCCAGCAGCGGGGCGGCCACGTTCTGCTCCTTGTCGAAGGCGGTGGCCTCGGTCGCGTGGGCGCGGAACTGGTTGTAGGCGTCCACGAAGCCCTGCATCGCTTCGGTGATCGCCTCGTCGTCGAGAGAAACGCCCACGGTCACGGTGGAACCGGGGGCGGCGCTCTTGAGATTGAGGGTCACCCCGTCGATGACGCCGGTGACCAGGTTGGTGGGCGAGGTGACGGCGATGCCGTCCACCTCCAGCTCGGCGTCGCGCCCGGCCAGGGTCTGGGTCATATTGTGGGCCGAGGCGTTGAACGCCAGCCGCGACAGGCCGGCGGCGTCGGTGTCGTTGCCGTCGCTGTCGCTGACGCTGACCTCCAGGGCGTTGCCGGCGCCGGTCCGTTCCGAAGTCAGCACCAGCCGGAAGCCGCTGCCGTCGTTGACGATGGAGGCCCGCACCCCGACGCCGGCGTCGTTGATGGCCTCCCGGATGCCGGACAGGGTGTTGTTGCTGGTGTCGATGGTGAGGGACTGGGCGGCGCCGCCCGCAGCGGCGGCAAACGTGGTGGGATTGCCGTCGGCGTCGTAACTCCAGGTGCCGAAGCGGATGGTGAGCGTTCCGCCCCCCACCACCTCGTCCACCGAGGAGAAGGTTCCGGAGGCCACTGCGTGGGCCTGGGCGGTCTGGTTCACCGTCACCTGGTACTGCCCTTCACGGGCCACGGCGCCGGCGGTGGCGGTCACCACCGCTTCGTTGCTGGAACTGGTCTGGTGCCGCTGCCAGAAGATCGGCGACTTGAGCTTGCCAAGGGCCGCGTCCATCTCCCCCAGGTCGCTCTTGAGCTGGCCGAGGGCCGACAGCTGGGCCTGGATCTGATCCTGCTGGCGCTGGATGCGGGCCTCGGTCGGCTTGCGCTCGGCGTCCACCAGGCTGGTGACGATGTTCTGGATGTCGAGACCGGAGCCGAGTCCGGTGGATGTGATGGTCGCCATGATGCCTCCTCAAACGGCAAGGGGACGGACCCGAAACGGGCCCGTCCCTGGGCTGTGGTCGAAGTTGCCGGCCTGCCTTACCGCAGCAGCGACAGCACCTGCTGCGGGGCCTGCTTGGCCTGGGCGAGCATCGCCATCCCGGCCTGCTGCATCACCTGGGCCTTGGCCAGCTGGGCGGTCTCGGCGGCGAAGTCGGCGTCCATGATCCGCGACTTGGAGGCGGTCAGGTTGTCGCGGGTGATCTGGACGTTCTCGATGGTGGCCTCGAGCCGGTTCTGCACCGCCCCCAGCTCGCCGCGCTGGCTGTTGATGGTCTCCAGGGCATTGCCGATGGCCTCCAGGGCCTTGTTGGCGCCGTCCACCGTGGACAGGTCCACGTCCTTGAGGAACTGGCCGCTTTCCGCCCCGCCATAAGTGCCGGCGCGGAAGTTGAGGTTCTCCAGCGCCGCCTTGCCGTTGATCCCTGCCTGGATGTCGATTTCCTTGGCCGAGTGCAGGGTCACGGTGGAGTAGTAGGTTTGCGCCGTAGCCGCGAAGGTATTGGCGGCCACATCGGAGTCGGTGGCGATCCCAGTCAGACCGAAGTTGGCGGCGGTACCTCCCCCATTCTCATCTACAACGATGCTGATATTGCGGCCATCGGCGGCAGTCAATCGGATGCCCTCACCGGTGTCCTCAGCGGTCACGCCGGTCTGATCGGCGATGGCGTTGATGGCGGCGGCCGTGGCGGCACGGTCCTTGTCAAGGTCATTCACCGAAACGATCGCCGCAGTGGCCACGTTGTTAATGTACACCTGAATGGACTGACCGGCAGTTTCCGCAGTACTCGAGCTGGTGGCTTCCACCACGTTGGCATCGGCGGTCGCCGTCACCCCGGTGGCGTCGCTGGCCTTGTTGATCGCGGCGGCGATGGCGATGGCGCTGGCTTCCTTGATGCTGGAGTTGGCGGTGGTATCGGAGGCAGTGTCGTCGATGGCCTGGGCCGCCTGGATGGCCACGCCGTTGATCACCAGGTCGCCGTCGTTGAGCGCGGCATCTTGGCCCGTGCTTCCATCGGTCGCACTGATAGCGCTTGCTTGAGCGCTAACTGATTTACCATCCAGGTTCGATACCGCCGCCACGTTGCCGTCATAGGTTCCGGCGATCAGACCGGTATTTTGCAACCCCGACTCGCCATTGGTGCCGGCCTCGATCTTGATCGGCTGGCCGTTGGTGGAGACCAGGGTGATGCTGCCCTCATAGGTGTCAGCACCGGCCAAGCCAGTGGCAGCGGCGGTCACCGTATTAAATGCGATCTGGATATTGCGACCGTCGGCGGCCTTCAGGGTGATGCCGGTGGAATCCTGGCCGGTGTCGATCGCCTCCACCCCGGTCTGGTCCTTGACCGCGTTGATCGCGGTCACAACCGCCTGGCGGGTGGCCACAGTATCGGTGCTGGTCTCAATGTTGCTGATGGTGACACCGTTCAACGTAATCGACCCGGATAAAGCAGCCCCTATCATCGAGCTTCCGGCCACGGTATTGGCGTTGACCTTGGCGGTCACGCCGGTCTGGTCGGAGACGCGGTTGATCGCCGCTGCCTTGGCGATGGCGCTGGCGGCTGCATTGTTGGTTGAGGCAGTGTCGTCACTGGCCAGGGAGGTGCCGATGGCCACCCCGTTGATGATCAGGTCGCCGTTCGCGAAGGCGTTGTCGGTTCCGACCGCCGACACCCCGGCGCTCTGACCGGCCCCGAGCTTGTCGGTGGTCATCTTGCCGATGCTGAGTTCGAAGGTTTCGCCAGCGTTGGCGCCTATCTGCAGCACCTTCTTGCCGAAGCTGCCGTCGAGGAGCTTGGTGCCGTTGAAGTGGGTCTGCTCGGCCACGCGCTGGATCTCGTCGATGAGCTGCTGGGCCTCGGCGTTGAGGGAGGCGCGGTCGCTGTCGGTGTTGGTGGCGTTGGCCGACTGCAACGCCAGCTCGCGCAGCCGCTGCAGGTTGTCGGTGATGCTGGACAGCGCCCCCTCGGCGGTCTGGGTCATGGAGACGCCGTCGCCGGCGTTGCGCATGGCCACGGTCAGACCGCGGGCCTGGGCGTCGAAACGGGTGGCGATGGCCAGCCCGGCCGAATCGTCCGCGGCGCTGTTGATGCGCAGCCCCGAGGACAGACGTTCCATGGCCTGGCTCAGCATGCCTTCGGTCTTGTTGAGATGACGCTGGGTGTTGAGGGCCATGATGTTGGTGTTGATGATGCTGGGCATGAGAGTTTCCTCCTACGTATTCTCATGGACGAATCGCGTTCACTCCCGTTAGCGACCTGCGGAGAAAAAACTTTAGGCCGGGGCGCTTTTCCACCGCCCGCCGGGAAATCGCCGCCCCGTCCTGCAACGGCTGATGGCGATCGATTACAATGGGGGCATGTATCGAATCAAACGCACCGATGAATTTGCCGCTTGGCTGGACGGTCTCAGGGATCATCAGGCAAAAGCCCGCCTGATCCGGCGTCTGGAGCGGGCCGCCCGGGGGAATTTGGGGGATGTCCGGTCCATCGGCCATGGCGTGTTTGCAATGCGGGAACACTTCGGCCCGGGATGGCGCATGTATTACGCTCAATGCGGTAATGCGCTGATCGTCATGCTCGGTGGCGGCGACAAATCCACTCAGGCAACGGATATCGCCAAAGCCATCGAGCTGGCCCAACGTCTAGAGGAATGACTCATGAACGATCCCATCAAAATCCACGAATTGCCTGTTTTCGACCCGGCGGAACACCTCAAAGACCGGAAGGACATCGCTGCCTATCTGGCTGCCGTACTGGAAGAAGGCGATCCGGCGGAACTGGCCCAGGCTTTGGGCGTCGTCGCCAAGGCGCGCGGCATGACGGAAATCGCTCGGGAAGCCGGCATCAGCCGGGAAACGCTGTATCGCGCCCTGCAACCAGGCAATTCTCCCAAGATGGACATCATCATCAAGGTATGCCGGGCCTTGGGTTGCAAGCTGACCGTGATCGCAGCCTGACGGCGGCAAACCCCTTATACTCTGGCACCCGGACCTGACGGAGTTCATTCATGCCCGAATCCTCCCCCCTCCACGCCGTCATCGACATCGGCTCCAACGCCGTCCGCCTGCGCGTGGGCGCGCTGGGGCACGGCGGCCGCCTCGACGTCATCGAGGCCATCCGCGCCCCGGTGCGGCTGGGACAGGACGCCTTCGGCCGGGGACGTCTCGGCGAGGACACCCTCGCCCGCGCCCTGGAGACCTTCCACGACTTCCGCCAACTGCTGGAACGCAAGCACGTCCCCCTGACCCAGGTGCGCGCCATCGCCACCAGCGCCATGCGCGAGGCGGAAAACCGCCAGGTGCTGATCGAGCAGGTGAAGGCGGAAACCGGCATCGTCATCGAGGTCATCTCCGGCACCGAGGAGGCGCGGCTGATTTCCCTGGCGGTGCGCCACGCGCTCCCGGAGCTGGAGAAGCGCAACGCCTTCCTCATCGACATCGGCGGCGGCAGCGTCGAGTTCGTGGTGCTGGCGCGGGGGCAGGTGACGGCGCTGGAAAGCCTGAAGATGGGCACGGTGCGGCTGCTGTCGCGCTTCGGCGGCGAGGACCAGAAGCGCTTCGTCCGCCTGCTGGACGAATTCTTCGACGCCAACGCCGGCAAGATCCGCGAACTGGTGGACGGCGCCCCCATCGACATCGCCGTCGGCACCGGCGGCAACATCGAGGCCCTGGGGCAGCTGGGGCGGCAGCTGCTGGACACAGGCTCCCCCAAGCGCCTCAGGTACGGCCAGCTCAAGGCCCTGTGCAAGCGCCTGGACGCGCTGAGCTACGAGGAACGGCTGGAACAGCTCAAGCTGCGCCCGGACCGGGCCGACGTCATCATCCCCGCCAGCCACGTGCTGCGGCAGGTGCTCAAGCTGGTGGGCAAGCCGGATCTGCTGATCCCCGGCGTGGGGCTGGCGGAGGGGGCGCTGCTGGACCTGCTCCAGCGCCGCCGCGGCAACGCCCATCAGGACGCCCTGGCCTGGGCCGCCTCGGTGGCGCGCAAGTACCGCGTGGACCGGGAACACGCCGACCAGGTGCGCCGCCTGGCCCTGCAGCTGTTCGACCAGCTCACCCCCGTCCACGGCCTGCCGGCCCGCGACCGCCTGCTGCTGGAACTGGCGGCGCTGCTGCACGAGATTGGCATCTTTGTCCGCCCCGACGGCCATCACCGCCACGCCCACTATCTGCTCAGCGCCATGCCGATGCTGGGCATCAGCAACGCCGAGCAGCGACTTTTCGCCCTGGTGGTGCGCTGCCAGCGCAAGAAACTGCCGGACGGGGACGACGCGCTGCTGGCGCCGCTGGACAAGGCTGCGCGGGAACGCTGGCTCAAACTGACGGCGCTGCTGCGGCTGGCCATCGCCTTCGACAAGGAACGCCGCGGCGGGGTGGCGGAAATCCATTGCCACTTCGACGGCAAGCGCATCGAGATCCGCTGCCTCGGCAAGGGCGACCTGCTGCTGGAACGCTGGGCCGCCCTGCGGCAGAAGGACATCGCCGAAAAGGCCCTGGGTCATCCCATCGACATCGAGCTGTGAGCGCCTGGAACGCCGCCCTCGCCTTCGACCGCGCGCATCTGTGGCATCCCTACAGCACCCTGCCGCCCCACTATCCGGTGTGGCCGGTGGCGCGCGCCGAGGGGGTGCGCCTGCACCTGGCCGACGGCCGGGCACTGATCGACGGCATGGCCTCGTGGTGGTGCGTGATCCACGGCTACAACCACCCACGCCTCAACGCCGCCGCCCGGGAGCAGCTGGCGCAGATGGCCCATGTCATGTTCGGCGGCCTGACCCACGCCCCGGCCGTGGAACTGGGCCGACGGCTGGTGGACCTGACCCCGGCGCCGCTGGAGAAGGTGTTCTTCAGCGATTCCGGCTCGGTGGCGGTGGAGGTAGCCCTGAAGATGGCGCTGCAGTACTGGCGGGCCCGCGGCCGGCCGGAAAAGCGCCGCTTTCTGGCCCTGCGCGGCGGCTATCACGGCGACACCTTCGGCGCCATGTCAGTGTGCGACCCGGTCACCGGCATGCACACCCTGTTTTCCGGCCTGCTGGCGCAGCAGCGGTTCGCCCCGCGGCCGGCCTGCCGCTTCCACGATCCCTGGAACCCGGCGGACCTGGAACCCCTGGCCGCCCTGCTGGCGCGCCACCACGACGAACTGGCGGGGCTGATCCTGGAACCGATCGTCCAGGGCGCCGGGGGGATGTGGTTCTATCATCCCGAATACCTGCGCGGGGCGCGGCGGCTGTGCGACGAACACGGCGTGCTGTTGATCGCCGACGAGATCGCCACCGGCTTCGGCCGCACGGGTAAACGGTTCGCCTGCGAGCACGCCGGCATCGCCCCGGACATCCTCTGTCTCGGCAAGGCCCTGACCGGCGGTTACCTGACCCTGGCCGCCACCCTGACCACCGCGGCAGTGGCCGATACCCTGCGCTGCAGCGAGGCGGGTTGTCTGATGCACGGCCCCACCTTCATGGCCAATCCCCTCGCCTGCGCGGTCGCGGCGGCCAGCATCGACCTGCTGCTGGAATCGGACTGGCAGGCCGAGGTGCGGCGGATCGAGGCCGGCCTGCGCGCCGGGCTGTCGCCCTGCCGGGCGCTTCCGGAGGTAGCGGATGTGCGCGTTCTGGGGGCGATCGGGGTGGTGGAGACGACCGAACCGGTGGACCTGGCGCAGATCACGCCAAAGTTCGTCGAGGCCGGGATCTGGCTGCGGCCTTTCGGCAAGCTGGTCTATACCATGCCGGCCTACGTGATGGACGATGCGGACCTGGCGACGCTGACCGCAGGCATCTGCCGGGTGCTGGCTCAGGCCCAGAGCCGGTCCAGGGGAAATTCGACCGCCTCGAAGGGCGGCTGACGCACCGGGTCGTCGTCCTTGAGGGTCGTCAGCACACACCAGCGGCCCTGCTCCAGGGCGTAAACCTCCAGCGTCCGCAGCGACGGGTCCACCAGCCACAGATGGGGCATGCCCCAGCGGGCGTAGCGCGGCATCTTCAGGCTGCGGTCGATGCGGGCGGTGGAGGGGGACAGCACCTCGCAGACCCAGTCGGGCGCCAGTTCGAACCAGGCGGTCTCCGGCAGCGCCGGCATCCGCTCGCGCCGCCAGCCGGCCAGGTCGGGCACCAGGATGTCGCCGCCGATGTGCAGCTCCGGCTCGTCGATGATCCACCAGCCGCCGGGGCCGCCGCTGCCCCAGCCGTAGGCTTCTCCAAGGCTTCCCCCCAGAACCGAATGGCTCCAGGCGTGTTTCGGCGCCGGCCGCGGCTGGGTGTAGAGCGCGCCGCCAATAATCTCGCCGACCAGATTCTCCGGCAGGTTGAGGATGTCCTCGTAGGTGACGTGGCGTTTGGCGGTTTGGGCCATGGGCTTTCCTCCGCTACAGACCTTCCCAGGATTCTACCAGCCCGTCGATCTCGATGCCGAAGAAGCCGAGAATGCGGCCGACGCTCTCGTCGATCATCTCCGCCAGGGTCTTGTTGCGGCCGTAGAAGGCCGGCAGCGGAGGGAAGACGATGCCGCCCATTTCCGTCACCGCGGTCATGTTGCGCAGATGGGCCAGGTTCAGGGGGGTCTCGCGGGGCACCAGCACCAGGGGGCGGCGCTCCTTGAGGGTGACGTCGGCGGCGCGGCTGATGAGATTGTCGCCGAAGCCGTGGGCGATGGCCGCCAGGGTCTTCATGGAGCAGGGCGCCACCACCATGCCATCGACCCGGAAGGCGCCGCTGGCGATGGCGGCGGCGATGTCATCGATGTCGTAGTGGACGTCGGCCAGCGCCTGCACCTGGGGTTTCTTCATGCCCAGCTCGTGATGCAGGTTCATCACCCCGGCGCGGGAGACGATGAGATGGGTTTCCCACGCCGGCAGCGGCCGCAGCAGCTGGAGGATGCGGACGCCGTAGACGGCGCCGGTGGCGCCGGTGAGGGCGACGACGAGGCGTTTTTTCATGAGGCGCTCAGGCGCTCGGCCAGGCGGTCGGCGGCATCCACCAGAGCGTCGATCATCTCCTCCCCGGCGGCGATGTGCCCGGCGTTCTCCAGCACCCGAAGTTCCGCCCCCGGCAGCTGGCGCTTGAGGACGAAGGCGGCCTCCAGCGGACAGACCAGATCCCAGCGACCGTGGACGATGGTGGCGGGAATGTGGCGGATGTAGCGGCAGTCGTGGAGGATGCGGTTGTCGTCGAGAAAATAGCGGTGGGCGGCGTAGTGGAGCTCGATCTTGACCTTGGGCAGGACGGACTCGGGAGCGGGCAGCTTGCCGGGATCGAAGTCGCGCCCCAGGGTCACCGCGCTGCTCCAGCGGGTCCAGGCTTCGACGACCCGGTGCTGCAGGGCCTCGTTGCCGCCGGTGACCGCCTTGTACATCCCCTGGATCAGATCGTTCCAGCCCGAAACCGGCAGGCTGCTGACCAGCTGGTGCCAGTGATCGGGGTAGATGCGCTTGACCCCGTCGCGGATGAACCAGTCGAGATCGTAAGGCCGGGCCAGGAACACGCCCCTGAGGATCAGCCCCAGCACCCGCTCGGGGTGTTTCTGGGCGTACAGCAGGGCGAGGGCCGCCCCCCAGGAGCCGCCGGACACCGCCCAGCGGGCGATGCCCAGGCGGGTGCGGATCGCCTCCAGGTCCTCCAGCAGCTTGCCGGTGTCGTTGTCGCGCAGCTCCCCCTGGGGCTCGCTGCGGCCGCTGCCGCGCTGGTCGAGAAGGACGATGCGCCAACGGGCCGGATCGAAGAACCGGCGGTGGTCCGGCCGGCAGCCCGAACCGGGCCCGCCGTGGAGAAACAGCACCGGCAGCCCTTCCGGATTGCCGCACTCCTCGTAGTAGATGCGGTGGCCGTCGGCCTCGAGCCAATGGCTGGCGTAGGGTTCGATGGGCGGATACAGGGTTTTCATGGCGGATATTGTAATCCAAAAAGAAAGGGGCCTTGCGGCCCCCTTCCCGATACCGAGCGGAAATGGCTCAGAACTTGAAGCCCACGTAACCACCGGCGGTCAGGCCGTCGGTGTCGGTATCCTCGACGCCATTCAGGCTGCTGTCGTTGCCGGGCGTGACGTGGTAACGGAAGTCGGCACCGATCACGACGTTCTTGAAGACGTCGACATCGGCACCGGCGCCGAACACCAGGCCCGGATTGAGCACCGTCACCCCGTCGGAGGGCGGGCTGATGACATGGATGCCCAGACCCACCGGAATGATCCACGGCCGGATCATGCTGCCGCGCATGAACTTGATCTTGGGGGCGGCGGTCAGGGTGAATTGGGTCACTGTGGAGGTTTCCGCAGTCTTCGTCGGAGCCAGCTGAGTCACCACCACACCCTGGTCGCTATCCGTCAACAAACCGCTTCCCCGGGCGAAGCGCTTGTATTCAAACATCACTTCGCCGAGCAGGTCGGTCCCTTCCAGGATCGTCCCTTCGGTCATGCCGAACAGGTCACGGCTTAGGGTGTGCTCGAAGCCGGCGCCGACGTAGAAACCATTCTGGCCCTTTGCGGCGCTAGAATCGGTCGAAGGCAGCACGTCCTTGGCGCGGTCGCTCATCGCCCGCGCATAACCGCCGCGGAAGAAGATCATGCTTTCACCGGCTGCGCCTCCGGCGCCGGCCTGTTCCTTCCATTCCTCCAGCTCCATCACCTTCTCGTGATGCATCTGGGAATGGGCCTTGAGATCGGCCAGTTCCTGCTTCAGCAGCTGCAGCTGTTCCTCCAGCATGCGGATGCGGGCGTCGGCGCCGCCGTGATGCTCGTGTGCCTGGGCCACCGGCGCCAGGGCGGTTGCGGCGGCCACGGAGCCGGCCATCAGGGCTTTGGTCAGTTTTTTCATTGTCATCCTCCCCTTTTGACGGAGTTGTTGTGATCTACCTTTGCTAAAAAGCAACATCCACGCGGGAGTTCAATGTAGCAGACAACTTTCATGCTGACAAATGTTTTGTCATAATCTTTCACGCATGCCTGCTTTCAGAGCGCGTGCGAACGCCCCGGTCCATACACTGAACCGACACGGACTTGTCGCTTAAATACAACGGAGATACCGCGTGCCCACCGTATTACGCAGAGCCTGGCTGGTCTTCATCCACGATCTGATCATGGTCGCCCTGGCTTGGCTGGGCGCCTACTGGCTCCATAACGACTTGCATCCGGTGCCTCCGCCGCTGCAGAACCAGGCCCTGCATTGGCTCCCCTGGGTCGCTTGCCTCCAGGGTACGATTTTTTATCAGTTTCAGCTCTACCGCAGCCTTTGGCGTTTCGCCTCCACGCCGGATCTGCTTCAGATCGGCAAAGCCACCCTGATGGGCGCAGGTCTTGTCGGCGCAGCCGGTTATATCCAACCGCCTCCGCACCCCTTGCCGGCGGCGATTCCGGTGCTCTACGCCTTGCTGCTGTTTTTGGCGGTCAGCGTTCCCCGCCTGATTTACCGCCTGAAAAAAGACAGCCACCGTGAACCGGACAGCGGCAAGCGGGCCCTGGTGGTCGGCGCCGGACAGGCCGGTTACATGCTGATCCGCGATTTGCTGCAGGACAGCGCCCCGGAGTACCGTCCCGTCGCCCTGGTGGACGACAATCCCCACAAACTGGGACGGGAGATGCGGGGCATCCGGGTCGTCGGTCCCTGCAGCCAGATTCCTTATCTGGTCCGGCGCTACCACATCGAAACCGTGCTGATCGCCATTCCCTCGGCCAGCGATGCCCAGATGCGCCGGATCATCGCCCACTGCGAACAGGCCGGCGTCCCTTTTCTGACCCTTCCCTCGCCGCGGGAACGCCTGAACCGGAATCAGCCCATCTCCAAGAAAACGCTCCGCCCCGTCAGCATCGAGGACCTGCTGGGACGCGAACCCACCCGTCTCGACTGGCCTTCAATCCACCGCCACCTGGCGACCAAGACTGTACTGGTGACCGGCGGCGGCGGATCGATCGGCGCCGAACTTTGCCGCCAGCTGGCCAATCTTCCCATCGGCCGCCTGATCCTCTTCGAGCGTTGCGAATACAATCTGTACCGCATCGAGCGCACCTTGCGGGAACACTTCGAATCCACCGAGATCATTCCCGTTCTGGGCGACGTCACAGACAAGGTGGCGGTCAGAGAGGTCCTGGTGAAGTATCGGCCCGAGGTGATTTTCCACACCGCCGCCTACAAACACGTCCCGCTGCTGGAAAGCCAGATCAGGGAGGCGGTTCACAACAATGTGCTGGGCACCGCCAGGCTCGCCGAGCTTGCAGTCGAACACGGGGTCGATAAATTCGTGCTGGTTTCCACCGACAAAGCGGTCCATCCCACCAACGTGATGGGGGCGACCAAACGGGGAGCGGAGGTCATCTGCCAGAGTTTCAACCTGTTACAGAAAACCCGTTTCGTCACCGTGCGTTTCGGCAACGTGCTCGATTCCGCCGGCAGCGTGGTGCCCCTGTTCCGGGAACAGATCGCCAACGGCGGCCCGGTGACGGTCACGCATCCGGAAATCACCCGTTTCTTCATGACCATCCCCGAGGCCTGCCAACTGATCATGCAGGCGGCCGCTCTGGGTCAGGGGGGGGAAATTTTCGTCCTGGACATGGGCCAGCCCGTCAGTATCCGCTACCTGGCGGAGCAGATGATCCTGCTCAGCGGCAAACGGCCGGGCATCGATATCGCCATCGAATACATCGGTCTGCGCCCTGGCGAAAAGCTGCACGAAGAACTGTTCTATCCCGAGGAGGATCTTCAGCCCACGCCCTATGAAAAATTGAAACAGGCCAGCGCGCCTGCCTGCGATCCGAAAATCATCGTCAAGCTGCTGGCCCAAATCCACAGCGCCTGCCAGGAATTCGACGTTCCCCAGCTCTACGTCCTGCTCCAGACCCTGGTGCCTGAATACCGCCCGGAAGAACCCTCGAGTGAATCGATCCCGACCCATCCCAATCGTAGGAGAACCCATTCATGACCGTCAAAATCCGTACCCTGGACGAAGCCATCGCCCACGCCAAACGCGGCCTCAAGCTCGTCGCCAAGGTCCAGCTGGCCAAGCGACCGATCACCCTGAAGGTCCATCCGGATCTGGACATCCTGGAGGAACAGGAAGGCTACCTGCTGGGGGCCCGTTTCATATTTCGCGCCGGTGACGGGGATCACGTCGTCGACCGGGTCTATGTGCTCGGTTTTCCCACCGAGGATCCGGAGGAAACCCTCATCAACCGCAATCTCGCCAACGGCTTTCTCAAGGAGGACTATCGCCGCCTGAAGGAAGCCGGAATCCGACTGCTCGACGAACCCTACTTCGAGGAATAGGGTTTCATCCGCGCCGGGGTTGCCGCGGACCGAACAGCGCGGAACCGATCCGCACCAGGGTGGCGCCTTCCTGAACCGCCGCCTCCAGATCTGCGGACATCCCCATCGACAGGTCCTCCAACCCCAGCGCGTCCCGCAGCTGCCGCAGCTGCCGGAAAGGCCGCCGTTGCGCGTCGAAGTCAGCGGCCGGCGCCGGAATCGTCATCAACCCCCGCAGGCGCAGATTCGGCAGCTCCCGGATGGCGGCGGCCAGTTCGGCGGCCGCTTCCGGGGCCACGCCGGCCTTGCTCGCCTCACCGCTGACGTTGACCTGGATGCAGACATTGAGCGGCGCCAGCCATTCGGGCCGCTGCTGGCTGAGGCGGCGGGCGATCTTGAGCCGGTCCACGGTGTGGACCCAGTGAAAATGGGTGGCGATGGCGCGGGTCTTGTTGGACTGGATCGGGCCGATGAAATGCCAGGTGATGTCGCAGTGCCCCAGGGCCTGCTGCTTGGCCAGGGCCTCCTGGAGATAGTTCTCGCCGAAGTGGCGTATCCCCAGCCGCCAGGCTTCCAGCAATGCCCCCGCAGGCCAGGTCTTGCCCACCGCCACCAGGGTCACATCGTCCTGTCTGCCGGCGGCGTGAAGGGCTTCACCGATCCGCCGCCGGATCCGGGCCAAACGCTGGGCCAGCGGAGATTCTGAACTATACTTGCCGGTATTCATCCGACCCGACTGCGCTGAGGAGTGATTCATGGACATCGCCGAACTGCTCGCCTTTTCCGTCAAGAACAATGCCTCCGACCTCCACCTCTCCGCCGGCCTGCCACCGATGATTCGCGTTGACGGCGACATCCGCCGCATCAACGTGCCGCCATTGGAGCACAAGGAGGTCCACGCGCTAGTTTACGACATCATGAACGACAAACAGCGGCGCGATTACGAGGAATACCTGGAAACCGACTTTTCCTTCGAGCTGCCCGGGGTGGCCCGTTTCCGTGTCAACGCCTTCCATCAGGACCGGGGCGCGGCGGCGGTGTTCCGCACCATCCCCTCCAAGGTGCTGACCCTGGAGGATCTGGGCTGCCCGCCGTTCTTCCGCGAAGTGACCCAGAAACCCCGCGGCCTGATCCTGGTGACCGGCCCGACCGGCTCCGGTAAGTCCACCACCCTGGCGGCGATGATCGACTACATCAACTCCAACAATTATTCCCACATCCTCACCGTCGAGGATCCGATCGAATTCGTCCATCAGAGCAAGAAATCCCTCATCAACCAGCGCGAGGTCCACCGTGACACCCTCGGATTCAACGAAGCCTTGAGATCGGCGCTGCGCGAGGACCCGGACGTGATCCTGGTGGGGGAAATGCGCGACCTGGAAACCATCCGCCTGGCCCTGACCGCGGCCGAGACCGGCCATCTGGTGTTCGGCACCCTGCACACCTCGTCGGCGGCCAAGACCATCGACCGTATCATCGACGTGTTCCCGGCGGCGGAAAAAGCCATGATCCGTTCGATGCTGTCGGAATCCCTGCAGGCGGTCATCGCCCAGACCCTGCTGAAGAAGATCGGCGGCGGCAGGACCGCCGCCTGGGAGATCATGGTCGGAACCCCGGCGATCCGCAACCTGATCCGCGAGGACAAGGTGGCGCAGATGTACTCGGCGATCCAGACCGGACGCAAGGACGGCATGCAGACCCTCGACCAGCACCTGCAGGAACTGGTGGACAAGGGCGTCATCTCGCGCCAGACCGCCCGCACCAAGGCCGTCAACAAGGCGGCGTTCTGAGGGAGGCGGCCATGAACGTGGAATCCATGCTCACCCTGATGGTGCACAAGAAGGCCTCGGACCTGTTCGTGATCGCCGGCCGGCCGCCGTGCATCAAGGTCAACGGCAGGCTGGAGCCCATCAGCCCCAAGTCCCTCAGCGAACCGATGGCGCGCGAGCTGGTGCTCAGCACCATGGACTCGCGCCAGCGGGACGAGTTCGAAAACGCCCGCGAGTGCAACTTCGCCATCGCCATGGAGAACCTGGCCCGCTTCCGCGTCAGCGCCTACTACCAACGCAACAGCCCGGCGATGGTGATCCGGCGCATCCAGGATTACATCCCTGACGTGGAGGAGCTGAACCTGCCGCCGATCCTTAAGGAGCTGGCAATGACCAAACGCGGTCTCATCATCTTCGTCGGCGCCACCGGCACCGGCAAGTCCACCTCCCTGGCGGCGATGCTCAAATACCGCAACCACAACAGCTCCGGGCACATCATCACCATCGAGGACCCGATCGAGTACACCCACCAGCACGCCGGCTGCATCGTCACCCAGCGCGAGGTGGGCACCGACACCGAATCCTACGAGGTGGCGCTGAAGAACACCCTGCGCCAGGCCCCGGACGTGATCCTCATCGGCGAGATCCGCACCCGGGAAACCATGCAGCACGCCATCACCTTCGCCGAAACCGGGCATCTGTGCCTGTCCACTCTGCACGCCAACAACGCCAACCAAGCCATCGACCGCATCCTGCACTTCTTCCCCGAGGACATGCACAGCCAGCTGTTCATGGACCTGTCCCTCAACCTCAAGGCCATCGTGGCCCAGCAGCTGATCCGCCGCGCCGACGGCGAGGGCCGCTATCCGGCGGTGGAGATCCTCATCAACACCCCGCTGGCCTCGGACCTGATCCGCAAGGGCGAGGTCCACAAGCTCAAGGACCTGATGAAGCGCTCGCGCGAACAGGGGATGCAGACCTTCGACCAGTGCCTCTACGATCTCTACAAGGCCGGCAAGATCAGCTACGAGGACGCCCTGGCCGCCGCCGACTCGCGCAACGAGGTGCGGCTGATGATCAAACTGGGGGAAAGCGGCGACCTCGACCGTTACGCGCCCGGCGAAGACAAGATGCGGCTGGTGGAGGAGGACGACTGATCTCAGCCGGGATGGACGATGCGGCCGTCCACCAGGGTGTAACGCACTTTTCCCTTCAGGGTTTGGCCCCAGAACGGGGTGTTGCGGCCGCGGCTGTACCAGTGGTCGGCATCGATGGGCCAGCGGGCCTCGGTATCGATGACGATCACATCGGCCGGAGCGCCCGGCTGCAACCGTCCGCCCTCCAGCCCCAGCACCCCGGCCGGGCCCATGGTCAGCCGGGCCAGGGCCCGGGGCAGCGTCAGGACACCCTCGTCCACCAGGGCCAGCACCAGCGGCAACAAGGTCTCCAGGCCGGCGGCTCCCGGTTCGGTGGCGGCGAAAACGTCCAGCTTGGCATCTTCCTCGTGGGGGCGGTGATCGGAGCAGACCGCCGTCACCGTCCCCTCGGCCAGGGCCCGGCGCAGCCCGTCGCGGTCGGCCAGGGTGCGCAGCGGCGGCGCCAGATGGACACTGGCGTCGAAGCCTTCCAGCGCCTGTTCGGTCAGATGCAACTGGTGGGCGGCCACATCGCAGCTGACCGGCAGGCCGTCCGTGGCGGCGGCCCCGATCATCGCCGCCGCCCGGGCGGTGCTCAGGCAGGAGAAATGCACCCGGGCGCCGCTGTCGGCCACCAGCGCCAGGATCTGCGCCACCGCCACCGTTTCCGCGCTCGCCGGGATACCCGGCAGTCCCAGCCGGGTCGCCACCTCCCCTTCGTGGGCGCAGCCGCCCGCCGCCAGCCAGGGATCCTGGGGGCGGACGAACACGGTCAGACCGTAGGTGGCGGCGTATTCCAGCGCCCGGCGCCAGACCAGGGGATTGGCCAGCGGCCGGCCGGCGTTGCCGACGGCACGGCAGCCGGCCTCGCCCAATGCATGCATCTCGCTCAGACGCTCGCCCCCCAGCCCGCAGGTCAGCGCCCCCACCGGCACCACCCTGGCCCGGGCGGCATGTTCGGCGCGTTCGCGGATCAGCTCGATGACCGCCGGGGTGTCCGCCACCGGCTGGGTCTCCGGCAGGGCGCAGACGGTGGTGACGCCGCCGGCCGCTGCGGCGCGGGTTTCGCTGGCGATGGTGCCCTTGGCCTCGAAACCCGGCTCCCGCAGGCAAACGCTGAGGTCGATGAGACCGGGAGCGATGACGCCACCGCGCGCGTCCAGCTCCCGTTGCGGGGTGAAATCGGGCGGCGGCGAACCTGTGGCGACGATCTTGCCCTCGGCGATCCAGACCCCGCCGGGCGTCAGGGTTTCGGCGACCGGGTCGCACACCAGGCCGTTGACGATGGCGAGCTTCATCCCTGCACCGCTCCCAGAGTCAGCGCCATCACCGCCATGCGGATGGCGATGCCGTGGCCCACCTGTTCCAGAATCACCGAGCGGCTGCAGTCGGCCACCTCCGAGGCGATCTCGACCCCGCGGTTGATGGGGCCGGGATGCATCACCAGACAATCGGGCCTGGCCCGCCGCAGCCGGGCGGCGGTCAGCCCGAAACAGCGGAAGAATTCCCGCTCGCTCGGCAGCAGCGCCCCCTGCATGCGCTCCTTCTGCAGCCGCAGCATGATGACCACATCGGCATCCTCCAGCCCTGCGTCGAGATCGTGGCAGACGCGCACCCCGAGGCGCTCCACCGCCACCGGCAGCAGCGTCCGCGGCGCCACCACCCGGACTTCCCGGGCGCCGAGGGTGTTGAGGGCATGGATCTGGGAACGGGCGACGCGGGAATGGAGGATGTCGCCGACGATGGCCACGGTCAGGCGGGAGAAGTCGCGCTTGTGGCGGCGGATGGTGAACATGTCGAGCATGGCCTGGGTGGGATGGGCGTGGCGGCCGTCGCCGGCGTTGATGACGCTGACGTGGGGGGCGACGTGGCGGGCGATGAAATGGGCCGCCCCGCTCTCGGCATGGCGCACCACGAACATGTCCACCCCCATGGCCTCCAGATTGCGGATGGTGTCGAGCAGGCTTTCGCCCTTGGCGGTGGCCGAAACCGCCACGTTGATGTTGAGCACGTCCGCCGACAGGCGCTTGGCCGCCAGCTCGAAGGTGGTGCGGGTGCGGGTGCTGGTTTCGAAGAACAGGTTGACCACGGTCTTGCCGCGCAGCAGCGGCACTTTCTTGACCTTCTGGACGGCCACGCTCTCGAAGGATTCGGCGGTGTCCATGATACGCTCGAGCCAGTCCCGCCCCAGCCCCTCGACGGTGAGGAAATGGCGCAGCCGGCCGCCGGCGTCCAGTTGCAGGACGCAGCTCATGGGGCCTCGACGGTGTGAATCTCCAGTTTCAGGGGGTCGGGGCCGGTCAGCTTGATGCGCTGATCGGGTCCCAGAGAGACGCGGCCGCCGACGCAGTCCGGCTGGATCGGCAGCTCCCGCCCGTCGCGCTCGATCAGCACCCCCAGGATCACCTGGCGCGGGCGGCCGTAGTCGAACAGCTCGTTGAGGGCGGCACGGATGGTGCGACCGGTGTAGAGCACGTCGTCGATCAGGATCACGTCGCGGTTCTCGGTGCTCGGCAGCTGGCTCGGGCGCACCTCCGGGTGCATGCCGATGCGGGAGAAGTCGTCGCGGTAGAAGGCGATGTTCAGCCGTCCCAATGGGGTCTCGATCCCCAGACGCTCGCGCAGCCGCTCGGCGATCCAGACCCCACCGGTATGGATGCCCACGAGCAGCGGGTCGCGCAACCTGCGGGTTTCGATCTGGCGGCGCAGGCAGTCTGCCAGATTCTGCAACAGGGTATCGATGTCCAAAGCTTCGGCATTCACGCAGGCGTCTCCTGATGGTTGAGCCAGGTCTGCAGGATCAGGCGGGCGGCGACCTGGTCGTTGTAGCGGTGCACCTTGCCGGCCCGCAGCCCCGCCTCCTCGAACAACAGCTGGCGGGACTCGAAACTGGTCAGGTACTCGTCCATCACGTGGACGGGACGATGATACCGCCCTTCCAGCTGGCGGCAAAACTTGCGCATCAGCGGGGTCACCGGATTGTCGCTGCCGTCGGCCTGATACGCCATTCCCACCACGAAACCGGCCGGCCGCCAGGTCCGCACCAGACGGTCGATCGCCTGCCAACGCACCGCCTTCTTCTCCGAACGGATCGTCTCCAGGGGGGAGGCGGTGCCGGTGAGGCGCTGGCCCACGGCCACCCCCAGTCTGCGGGTGCCGAAATCGAAGCCCAGCCAGGTTTCCGCCTCAGCCATGTCCCACTTGCGACGACATCCGGTCGAGATCGATCCCCAGCCGGGCGGCGGCGGCCTTCCAGCGCTGCGCCGGCGGCAGGTCGAAGAGGATCTCCATATCGGCCTTGACGTTGAGCCAGGCGTTTTCGAGCATCTCCCGCTCCAGCTGGCCCGCACCCCAGCCGGCGTAACCGAGGGCGACGAGGAACTTTTCCGGTCCACGGCCGGCGGCGATGGCCTCCAGGATGTCTCGGGAGGTGGTCAACCCCACCCGGTCGTCGACCGCAAGGGTGCCGTGCCAGTCGCCCACTGGAGTATGCAGCACGAAACCGCGCTCCGGCTGCACCGGACCACCGAAATAGACCGGCTCGGCGGCGATGGCTTCGTTCCCGGCCTCGATCTGCATCGACGCCAGGATGTCCTTGAGGCGCATGTCCTCCAGCGGCCGGGAGATGACGATCCCCAGTGCTCCCTCCTCGCTGTGCTGGCAGATGTAGGTGACCGTGTGGGCGAAATTGGGATCGTCCAGGGTCGGCATGGCGATGAGAAACTGTCCGGTCAAAGCGGTATGCGTCGTCATGGTTTTGTCCTTCAGCGGCCCATGGCCAAGCCGTTGTCGTTGAAGAAGCGCCAGGTGCGGGTGATCACCAGCACGTCGGTCTGCTGCGCCAGCTCCTTGGGAAACGGCGCGAACGGCGAGGCCAGGCGGACGATCCGCACCGCCGCCGCATCCAGAATCTTGTAACCGGAGGAACGGCGGATCTTGATCTTCTTCACCGTTCCGTCCTTGGCCACCCAGACACTCACCAGCAGTTTTCCCGACAGGCCCTTGCGCCGGGCTTCGTCAGGATAGTTGAGCTTGCCGACACGTTCGACCTTTTCCTGCCAGGCGCGTTCGTAGGCGGCGGCGACGTATTTGTGGGCCCGGATGCGCTCGATAGGCGTCACCCGCTCGCCGGCAAAGCGGAGGCTGCGACGGGGCCTTACGTCCAGTTCGGCGATCTGCCGGGCCAGCAGCCCCGGATCGAGACGGTGGCTGGGCTGTGGCTGGGGGCGCGGGGCCTGGGTCACCGCCTGTGGCGCCGCCTGACGGGTCAGCACGCGGCGTGGCCGCAAGTGTGTCGGCGGCGGAGGCTGCGGCACGCCGCGGGGGCGGCTTTGGGGTGGCGGCTGCGGCCTGCGGGCCTGCTCTCTGGCGCCACCGTCGCTGCTGTGACTCGCCAGATAATCCGCCTTTTCGGGACGCCGGCCATCGACCTCGGAGACCAGCTCGATGTCCAGGGTACGCCGTACCGGCGGCGGTGTCGGCAAGCGGAAGCGCACCCCGAAAAGGATCGCGGCGTGCAGCACCAGCGCGACCAGGAGCGCCACCAGGAGGCGGTCACCGGGACTACCGAAACGGGTATCCAGGGTCATGGGGACAAACGGGCCTCGATTTCGTTCATCAACTGGGCGCTGAGGTTCAGTCCAAATAGTTTATCCAATTCCTGAATGCAGGTGGGGCTGGTGACGTTGATCTCGGTGAGATAATCGCCGATCACGTCGATGCCGGCGAAGATCAGACCACGGCGGCTAAGTTCCGGCCCCACCTGGCTGCAGATCCAACGGTCGCGGTCGCTCAGGGGCCGGCCCTCGGCCCGGCCGCCGGCGGCCAGATTGCCCCGCAGTTCCCCTTGGGCGGGAATCCGCGCCAGAGCGTAGGGAACCGGCTCGCCATCGATCAGCAGGATGCGTTTGTCGCCGTCCTTGATTTCGGGCAGATAGCGCTGGGCCATCACGAAGCGGCTGCCGTGGCGGGTCATGGTTTCGAGGATGACACTGACATTGGGATCGGCCGGATGCAGGTAGAAAATCGAGGCACCGCCCATGCCGTCCAGGGGTTTCATGATGATTTCCCCCTGCTCGGCCAGGAAAGCGCGGAAACGCTGCGGATCGCGGGCCACCAGGGTGGGGGCGCAGCACTGGGGAAACCAGGCGGTGAACAGCTTTTCGTTGGCGTCACGCAGGCTCTGGGGTTTGTTGACCACCAGAACCCCCTTTTGTTCGGCGCACTCGAGCAGATAGGTGGCGTAGATGTATTCCTGGTCGAAGGGCGGATCCTTGCGCATCAGGATCACGTCCAGGCAGTCCAGGGGCTGCACCGTTTCGTCCTCAAACGCATACCAGCGTTGTGGATCGCGCCTGACCGCAAGACGGCGCATGCGGGCGAAGGTGCGGCCGTCGCGCAGATACATATCGCCCAGTTCCATGTACGCGAGTTCCCAGCCCCGCGCCTGGGCCTCCAGCAGCATGGCGAAGCTGCTGTCCTTGTGGATGTTGATGTTCTGGATCGGATCCATCACGATCCCCAGCTTGATCCTCGCGGCGGTCATCGTCTCGTTCGCATTCCGTGTTGATCGGGGGCGTTCCATGATAACACTTTCCGTTTTTTGCTCCGCACCCCAACTTGCGCTAGAATTGCTCGTTTGAATCGACTGGGTATATCGGGGTTTAGAAATGTCCAGAGTATGTCAAGTGACGGGCAAACGTCCCATGACCGGCAACAACGTCTCCCACGCCAACAACAAGACCAAGCGCCGCTTCCTGCCGAACCTGCACACCCGCAAGTTCTGGGTGGAAAGCGAGGGTCGCTGGGTGCGCCTGCGGGTTTCCAGCCAGGGCATGCGCATCATCGACAAGAAGGGCATCGACACCGTGCTTGCGGAAATGCGCCAGCGCGGCGTCAAGATCTGATCAGGCCATAAGGAGAGTTAAGCCATGCGCGAAAAGATCAAACTGGTGTCCAGCGCCGGCACCGGCTACTACTACACCACCACCAAGAACAAGCGCAACACGCCGGACAAACTGGAATTCAAGAAGTACGATCCAGTGGTGCGCAAGCACGTGATCTTCCGGGAAGCCAAGATCAAATGACCTCGAACCCCGCCGCGGCGGGGTTTCGTTTGCCTCTGACATCATTCGGCGAACAGGTCTTCCTCCTCGGGCGGCGCCTCACCGGCGGTCGCCGTACCTTCCTTCCCGCCTTTGTCCAGAGATACCGCACCCGGTTCTGCGGCAAAAAGATCCTGGTCTTCGGGCGGCTGTGTTTGCCCTTCCGGCTCCGGCGCCACCGGCGCTGATTCCTCCGCCACCTGGCCGTCCCAGAGCCACTGCGCCAGCCAGCGGCGGCCGCTTTCACTCTGCAGCCCGATCCCCAGCAGCGCCAGGCTCGCCAGCGCGCCCACCAGGGTCCACAGCAGCGGTCCGACCCAGCCACGCCGAGCCGCTTCCCCATCGGCCTGGGGGGCGGGCTGGAGCAGCGGCAGATCCTCGGGCTCCAAAGCCGTCCAATCCGCCGGTGGATGCCAGCTCATGCCCTCACCACTTTCCTGCGCCAACTCCCGGCAACGGGCCCGCAGCGCCTCGACCTGCCGGCGCATCGCCGCTACATCGGCCTCGGCCTGCTCCCGCACCATCTCCAATTCCGTCTGCAGCGCCTGGAGCCGGTCGTCCCCCTCCATCTCGGCCGCGGCCTTGCAATAATCGCGGATGACCGCCTCCAGTTCGGCGACCCGCCGGCGCAGGGTTTCCGCCTCGGCTTCCAGTGCCGCCTTCTCCTTGGTTTCCTCTGCCTGGGACGCCAATCGGGCCGACAGGTCCCGGTTTTCGGCGTCCAAGTCTTCCAGCCGCTGCTGCAGCTGCCGGTTGTGCCGCTGCAATTCCTCCAGCGCCTGGTCATCCTTCTCCTCCGGAGGCACGACCGGTGCCGGCGCTTCGACCTGCCCGGCCTCCTCCCGGACCTCGCCGTTCAGACACTTGGGGGGGACACTGCCCAATCCGCCTTCGAGCACCGCGGCCTCGAAGCCGTGCTTCAACAGCAGAAAAGCAGCAGCAGTGGCAAGGCGGCCGTCTTCGGAAACGGTGATATACCGCTGCCCCCGCTGCAGCCCGGTCAATTGCATGCGCAGGGAAAAGAAAGGAATGTTAAGACTGCCGCGGATGTGATGCTGCCGGAACTGGTCCGGGTCGCGCACGTCCAGCCATTGCGCCCCCTGCTCCACCTCGCGGAAGGCCGCTTCGAAACTGAACGAATCGAGCACGGGCTCGGCGACCAGTTGACGGAATCGCTCCGGAGAAAGGCACAACACGACCCCGTCGGTCGCCATGGTCACCGTGACCGCCCGCGCCTGACCGGACAGGATCGCATCCTCCCCGAACATGTCTCCGGGCTTCAGGATTCCCAGTTTGAACACCTTGCCGCCGGGACGGGGCTGACGGCTGACCTCACACTGCCCGGAGCGGAGGATGAAGACGCCGTCGGCCACCTCCCCCTGCAGGATCACCGGCGTGCCGGCCTCCAGGGCCTTCTCCTCCAGCTGCAGGATTTTTTGCAGGTTGCTGGCCGGCAACCGTTGGAAGATCGGCGATTTCAACAACCGCGTCATCCAGTCGCCTTGCGTTTTCCCGGGCTTGGTGTCTGTCATCCTCGTCTCTTCCTGCGGCAGTGCCGGCTTGATACGCTGAGGGTCGATACGGATGTAGCGAAGCGGCGTGAGCGCGCGCGCCGTCACCTTACGGGGGCTCTGATGCGCCAGGGGGAAACGGGCGTTGTCGTCACCGGCCTGGAGCTCTTCCATCACGATGCCGCCGGCCTCGAGGGCAACCCTGCCTTCGAGCAGATAAACCCACTCATGGGAGATCTCCCCCCGTTCGAACAGGATCTCCCCGCTCGATGCTTCCCTTGGAACCAGCGTTTTGCACAATCGTTTGCAACTTTCCTGCGGCAGCAGGTGCAGCGGAATGAGCCGGCGAATCTCGGCGTAGTGCACGGAAGGCGTATCCTTCATCGGTTCATACCGCTCTCCGCCTGCATCCGGTGAAACCCATTGACTCCCGCTGCTTCCCAAGTAATTCTAGCCCACTCCCGCCAAACGGGCGGTTATCCGATTCACAACCAGGAGTTTCGACATGCGACCGAGAGCCATTTTCCTGCTTTGCTTTGCCGTGGCGGCGATGACCCTGCCCAAATTCTTCAACGCCCTGTATGCGATCTTCGTCATCCCGGGGCTGTACTCGGCCGTCTGGCTGATCAGCAACGCGCTGGTGCTGATTTCCTGCTACGGCCTGTGGCAGATGCGCCGCTGGGGCGTCTATCTGTTCCTGGTGGGCTGGGGGCTGAAGCTGGCCGGGATCCTATGGTTCCCGGTGCCCCAGGGCCGAAGTCAGTGGCTGTTCTGGTTCCCGGTCATCGTCCTGCTGGTGTATCTCGCCGTGGTGGCCCACTACTGGCAGGACATGGACGGCAAGGCGCAGGAAACCGATGCCGGGTGACCGCGGGCGATTGCTCACCCGCGGTTCCCACAGATCCGGACGTGCCCGATTAAGGCATCCGGCTCCTCGGACTATGGCGTCGCTACGCAACGGGCAATTCCGTGAACCACGCGCGGTGGGGGGAGTGGGTATCGTTTGTACAGCCGCCCAAAATGGTCCCAGTTCATCCGTTCCCGGTTGCGGCGGGACAACCATTTGTACCAGCGCCGTCTGACCTCGTACAGGAAGCGGGCCAGCGATTGGCTGTTGCCGACGATCCCATAGTAGGCATAATGCCCCTTGAGTTTGCGGCTCAGGGCCGCTTGTTGGTCTGCAACCGGCCAGTGGCGGTGCATCCGGCACCAGTGGTTGATCGCCTGCAGGGAGCGGCTGAGCCGGGCTTGGGCGGTCTTGCGTTTGACGACCCAACGCCCTTTCCTTGAGCGTCCCCAGTAGTGGGTGAATCCCAGGTATTGGAAGCTCTGGCCTTTCCGTCCGGGTTTTCTGAAGTCGAGCAGGCGGGTTTTGTCCGGGTGCAGGCGCAGGCCGTATTTGGCCAGGCGCTTGCCCAGAACGGCCAATACCCGCCGGGCGTCTTCTTCCCGTTTGAACACCAGGACCGCATCGTCGGCGAACCGGACTTCGAAGGCGCTGCCTTGCAGTCGCGGTTTGACCGTCTGCTCGAACCACAGGTCGAGCACGTGATGCAGGTAGAGGTTGGCCAGCAGTGGGGAGATCACCCCACCTTGCGGTGTCCCTTGTTCGGGGTAGTGAAGCTGTCCGCCTTCCATGACACCGGCATTCAGCCATTTACCGATCACGCGGCAGATCACGCCGTCGCGCACCCTCTGCCCCAGAAAGTTCCGCAGCCGGTCCCGGTCCACATCGTCGAAGAAGTTTTGGATGTCCAGGTCGATGACCCAGCCACCGCCCATGGCCATCAGCCCGCCCCATAGCCTCTCCAGGGCCTGGTGGGCACTGCGTCCGGGCCGGAACCCGTAGGCGCAGTCGAGAAAGTCCTGCTCGAAGATGGGTTCCAGCGCCATCAGCACCGCCCGTTGCAGCACCTTGTCTTCCAGCGTGGGAATGCCGATCGGGCGGGTCTTTCCCGTTCCCGGCTTGGGCAGGTGGACGCGCCGTACCGCAGGCGCCCGATACCGGCCGGTCTTGAACCGTTCCAGCAGGCGCGTCAGGTTCTCCTCTAAGTCGGCTGCGTATTGGGATGCAGTCACGCCGTCCACCCCGGCGGCCCCGTCCTTGCGGGTGCGCCGCCAGGCTTCTTCCAGCCACACCACGTCGATGTGGTGGGCAATCGTGGTCAGTTCCAGCTTCGGTTCGATCCGGGCCAGTTCCGCTAGCTTCCGTTGTCGTGTTGAGATGTTCTCCTGGCTCGATGTCCCGGCCATCTGTCCCTCCGAAAGCCCCATCGTCCGACCTGCCGCTTCCCTCCATCGGGTCCCTTGGGGCAGGTTCCCCGACTTCCCAGGTACTATCGGCAGGCTCCGATTGCTCGATCACCTTCCCAGCGCGCTTCGTCGCCTTCGCGCGCCGGTACCCTGCTTCGTGTCCCGTTCGCTCCCATCGGCCGGACACCGCTCCGATGGGCCTGGGCCTTTTCTCACACGGCGCCCGCACCGCTCTTCCCGCAAGGAGTGATCGAGCCCTCCCAGGTTCCTGGGCGACCCTTGCCCTGCATGCCCCGCTCTTCGACCCCGGCGGAGGGATGATGCCAGGCCAGTACAGCACCACCCCTGTTGCCTTCCGTCCGTTCAACAACGTCGGCTCCGCATTCCGTACTTTCGAGGCTCCATCACGCGGCCTACAGGCCCCCTGTGTACGCTTCGCAGTCGGGATCGCTCCTCGACCACGCAACACTCGGTTCCGGCTGGTGGCCAGCCTTGGCCGGACAGGACTTGCACCTGTCAGGTCGCTCTGAAGGTTTCAGCGATGTCTTTCCTTCTACATAACTTCCTCCTTCTCCAGGCTTGGCCTGGCGCAATGAACGGCTAATCGGCGTCCGGACGGAAGAAGTGGGCGTGACGCTCCACCTTGGGGCGTTCCCCCTGCCGTGGAAGCCGGCCGGCCTGCTGCAATTCCTCCAGCCACAGATCGTGATGCTGCCGGACCCAGGACAGATCGACCTTCCCTGAGATCATGCCTTCCAGCGCCCCCTCGGTGCCCACGGTGCCGATGTAGATGTGCCCCAGGGCGGCGGCCATGACGATCAGAGCTGCTGCCACATGGAGGATGTGGCTCAATTGCAGGGACTCGCGTTCGAGGCCGAACAGGGGCAGGTCGAGCAGCAAACCGGTGACCGACACTACCGCCCCCACGGTCATCAGCAGCCAGAACCAGGCTTTCTCACCGGCGTTCATGCGCCCGGCGTGGGGATGGCCGCCGCCGAACAGGCCGCCGAAGGACTTGAACCAGTCCCAGTCAATCCGCTGCCACAGATTGTCGCGGAACCAGATCAGACCCATGACGATCAGGCAGGCGACGAACAGGGGGCCGATGAGATTGTGGGCGAACTTGGCGACGGCGAGATAGGCGGAGAAGGTCTGGTGGCCGATCAGGGGGATCAGCAGCCGGCGGCCGTAGAGCAGGCTCAGGCCGGTGAGACTCAGGACGATGAACAGGGTCGCGGTGGTCCAGTGCAGCACCCGCTCCCCCAGGCTCCAGCGCGGCACCTTGATGCCGGTGCGGGGCTTTTCCAGCCGCTGGGGACCGTGAAGCAGATGAAACAGTCCCAGAACCAGCGCCACGCCGCCGAGAACCAGCCCCCCGGCCCAGGACAGCGGCCCGTTGCGCCAGCCGCGCCAGACCTCGCCGGAAGCCTGGATCAGCTCGCCGCTTTCCAGACCGCGCACTGCGCTGTAGCCTTCCACCCCTTCGCGCACCTGGCGCCACAGCTCAGCGCGGGGGTTGCTCCAGTCGACGGTCGCCGCCACCAGCCCCACCGACAGCAGCAACAGGGCCAGCCCGGTGACCTGCCAGAGTCTGCGGCTTCGTGTCGATGACATCACGGTAGCCATGTCAGCGGTCCGTCTGTACCATCAGTGCCCGTTTACGCAGGGTTGCGGCATCGGGGTAGTGTTTGTGGACATCCGCCTTGCCGGCGTACTCGGGATTGCGGTCGAAAACCCGGTCGGCCTGGCGCTCGCAGGCGGTCAATCCGGCAACCACTCCCAGAAAAAGGGTAAAGGCACAGCGCCGCCAAGCGCCTTCGGTCGTCTGGCTGGAGGGCGTACCCGGCCTGGACGGGCGGGTTTCGAGCCTACAGGGACGTACTTGCGGCGTCCCGGAAGCCAGATGACCGAAAGCGCTTCCCCACCACTTCATGGCTTCTTGTCCCCGTAAGCCTGCCCCCAGCCCCACGGCGCCTTGGACGGAGCCGGTTCTTCCTCCCGGTCGGCGCGGCGCACCACCCGCTCGCGGAAGATGTCGGCGATGACGTCGCCGTCGCCGGCCAGCAGCGCCTTGGTGGAACACATCTCGGCGCACAGCGGCAGCTTGCCCTCGGCCAAGCGGTTGCGGCCGTATTTCTCGAATTCGGCTTCGGAATGATCTTCCTCGGGACCGCCGGCGCAGAAGGTGCACTTGTCCATCTTGCCCCGGACCCCGAAGGCACCGTCCTGGGGGAACTGGGGCGCGCCGAAGGGGCAGGCGTAGAAGCAGTAGCCGCAGCCGATGCAAAGATCCTTGTCGTGCAGCACCACCCCGTCTTCGGTGATGTGGAAGCAGTCCACCGGACAGACGGCGGCGCAGGGCGGGTCGGAGCAGTGCATGCAGGCCACCGAGATGGATTTCTCCCCCGGCTGGCCGTCGTTGAGGGTCACCACCCGGCGGCGGTTGACCCCCCAGGGCACCTCGTGCTCGTTCTTGCAGGCGGTGACGCAGGCGTTGCATTCGATGCAGCGCTCCTCGTCACAGAGAAACTTCATCCGCGCCATGGGACTCCCCCTTGCTGTGCCGGGAAAGGGGTTCCAGGGACGCCGCAAGTACGTCCCTGTAGGCTCGAAACCCGGCCGTCCAGGCCGGGTACGCCCTTCCACCCCTTTCCCGGCACACCAACGACAGCCCGGTACCGAGACAGGGAAGGAAACCCGTTTTCCGGGGTGTACGCGGCCCGGACGGCCGCGTCCAAGCCTCCAGGGAAGGATTCACGGCGTCCACGGAAAACGGGTTTCCTTCCCCATCCTCCCCCAGCTGAGAGTTGCTCACACATGCGCCTCAACCTCCCCGCTTAAGCCGGCACAGGGACACCTTGGTCTCCTGCATCATGGTGACCGCGTCATAACCATAGGTGAACACCGTGTTGCAGGCCTCACCGCGCACGTAAGGGGCGGTGCCCTCGGGATAGCGGGGCTTGAGGTCCACTCCCTCCCACCAGCCACCGAAGTGGAACGGCATGAACACCGTCCCCCGCGGCACCCGGCGGGTGACGAAAGCCGTCACCAGGATGCGTCCCCCCTCCGGCCCTTCGACCCAGACCTTGCCGCCGTGGCGCAGGCCGGCATCGTTGGCGTCGGCCGGATGCACTTCCACGAACATCTCCTGCTGCAGTTCCGCCAGCCAGGGATTGGAACGGGTCTCTTCGCCCCCGCCTTCGTACTCCACCAGGCGCCCGGAGGTCATCACCAGGGGGAAGTCACGGGAAAAATCGATCTCTTGGAGCGAACGGTAGCGGGTCGGCAGGCGGTAGAAACGCTTGCGGTCGGGATAGGTGGGATAGTCCTGGACCAGATCGCGGCGGCGGGTGTAGATCGGCTCGCGGTGAACCGGGACGGGATCGGGGAAGGTCCAGACGATGCAGCGGGCCTTGGCGTTGCCGTAAGGGGCGCAGCCGTAGGCGATCGCCACCCGCTGGATGCCGCCGGAAAGATCCGTCTTCCAGTTCCGTCCTTCCGCCTGCCGTTTTTCCTCCGGCGTCAGGTCGTCCCACCAGCCCAGCTTCTTCAGCAACTTGTCGGAGAATTCGGGATAGCCGTCCTTGATCTCGGAGCCTTTGGTGTAGCTGTCCTCGGCCAGCAGGCTGACGCCGTTGCGTTCCACCCCGAAGCGGGCCCGGAACGGCAGCCCGCCCTCGGCCACCGGCTTGCTCAGGTCGTAGAGGATCGGCGTGCCCGGATGCTTGAGTTCCGGTTTGCCCCAGCAGGGCCAGGGCAGGCCGTAGTATTCGCCGTCGCAGGGGCCGCCCTCGGCCCTCAGAGTGGTGGTGTCGAAAGTGTGCCAGTACTGCTGCTGCCTTTTCAGGCGCTCGGGGCTGATGCCGCTGTAACCGATGCTCCAGGCGCCGCGGTTGATCTCCCGCAGGATGTCCTCGATCACCGGCTCGTCGCCCTCGACGCGGATGTTCCTGGTCAGCTCGGCGGCGAAACCCAGCTTTTTCGCCAGCCGGTACATAGTAACGTGATCGGGCTGGGACTCGAACAACGGCTCGATCACCTGATCGCGCCACTGCACCGAACGGTTGGAGGCGGTCACCGAACCGTGGGTCTCGAACTGGGTGCAGGCGGGCAGCAGATAGGTGTCGTTCTGGCGCTCGTGCATCACCGCCGACACCGTGGGATAGGGGTCGATGACCACCAACAGGTCCAGCTTCTCGAAGGCCCGCTTCATCTCCGGGCCGCGGGTCTGGCTGTTGGGGGCGTGGCCCCAGAAGATCATGGCGCGGAGATTGTCCCGCTGGGACAGGTTGGCCTTGTCCTCCAGCACCCCGTCGATCCAGCGCGACACCGGGATGCCGGGCATGAACATGGTCCGGCTTCTGCCGCCCTTGCCGTCCGGGTATTCGGCCGGGTCGAAGCGGGACGACAGCCAGTCGTAGTCCAGGCCCCACACCCGGGCCCAGTGGCGCCAGGCCCCTTCCGACAGGCCGTAGTAACCGGGCAGGGTGTGGGCGTTGGGCCCCACGTCGGTGGCACCCTGGACGTTGTCGTGGCCGCGGAAGATGTTGGTGCCGCCGCCGGCCACCCCCATGTTGCCCAGGGCCAGCTGGAGAATGCACAGGAGGCGGGTCTGGTTGGTGCCGTGGTGGTGCTGGGTGATGCCCATGCACCAGACCACGGTGCCGGGGCGGTTTTCGGCCAGCGTCTTGGCCACCTGATGCACCTGTTCCTCCGGCACCCCGCAGACCCGCTCCACCTCCTTCGGCGGCCACTTTTTCGCCTCTTCGCGGATCGCCTCCATGCCATAGACCCGCCGACGGATGAAATCGGCATCCTCCCAGCCGTTCTCGAAGATGTGCCACAACAGGCCGTAGACGAAGGCGACATCGCCGCCGGGGCGGATGCGCACGTACTGGTCGGCGTGGGCGGCGGTGCGGGTGAAGCGGGGATCGACCACGATCAGGCGGGCGCCCTTTTCCTTGGCGCGGAAAACGTGCTGCATCGACACCGGATGGGCCTCGGCCGGATTGCCGCCGATGATGAGGATGGCGCGGCTGTTGTGGATGTCGTTGTAGGAATTGGTCATCGCCCCGTAGCCCCAGGTGTTGGCGACGCCGGCGACGGTAGTGGAATGGCAGATGCGGGCCTGGTGGTCGACGTTGTTGGTCCCCCACAGGGCGACGAACTTGCGCAGCAGGTAGGCCTGCTCGTTGTTGTGCTTGGAGGAGCCGAGCCAGTAGACCGAATCGGGACCGGATTCCTCGCGGATCTGCAGCAATTTGGCGCCGATCTCGTCGATGGCCTGCTCCCAGGTGACGCGCCGCCACCGGCCGTTCACTTTCTTCAGCGGATATTTGAGGCGCTTGTCGCCGCGGCCGTGGTCACGAACCGAAGCCCCCTTGGCGCAGTGGGCGCCGAGGTTGAAGGGATGCTCGAAGGCCGGCTCCTGCCCCACCCAGACGCCGTTTTGGACCTCGGCGATCACCCCGCAGCCCACCGAGCAGTGGGTGCAGACGCTGCGCACCTGTTTGACTTCGGGCTGGGATGCGACCGACTCCTCGGCCTCGGCCTTGCGCATGAGCTTAAACGGCAGGGCGGCGGCCAGGGAAGCGCCGCCGACGGTGACGGAGGTGCGCCGCAGGAAGGTGCGGCGGTCGATGGATTGGGGGGAACGACGCTTGAGGGTCATGCTTCCCTCGCGGTCTGATAGTAGCGGCGGACGTGGTCGGTCTCGCGGTAGCCGGACGGCTTCTCCGCGTCCGTCTCAGCCACAGCCTGCTCCCGGCGCTGTCCCAGGGCTGCAGCGGTGGCGGCAACCCCTCCGGCCCCGAGCAGGGTCTGCAGAAAGCGGCGGCGTTTCATCGGCGCACTCCTCCTCGGTTTTTGCCGTCATTAAACCGCCACGGCGGCACGACGTCAACGGCGTTTGCAGTCCTCTCCCCGATATAGCAAACTTTGCCGATTTCCATTTTCCGCAAGGAGAGATCATGCTAGAGCCCAACCGCTGGTTCACCGAGATCGACGAGGACAACCACAGCGCCTTTTCCCTCAAGATCACACGCAAGCTGCACGAGGAGCAGACCCCGTTCCAGAAAATCGAGATCTACGAGACCGTCGGCTTCGGCAACCTGATGGTGATCGACGGCTTCGTCATGCTATCGAGCCGCGACAACTTCCTCTATCACGAGATGATGACCCACCCGGTGCTCTACAGCCATCCCGACCCCAAACGGGTGTGGATCATCGGCGGCGGCGACTGCGGCAGCCTGCAGGAAACGCTCAAGCACCCGGAGGTGGAAAGCGCCATCCAGATCGAGATCGACGAGCGCGTCACCCGCCTTTCCGAGGAGTACTTTCCGGAACTGTGCCAGGCTAACGGCGATCCCCGCGCCCAGTTGAAATTCGAGGACGGCATCCAATGGGTCCGGGAAGCGCCGTCAGGCAGCGTCGATGTCATCATCGTCGACAGCACCGATCCCCTGGGACCGGGTGAGGGGCTGTTCACGGAAGGCTTCTACCGCGACTGCCTCAGGTGCCTGGGCGACAACGGCCTGTTGATCCAGCAGAGCGAATCCCCGCTGTTCCACCCGCACATTCTCCATCCGATGCGCAAGGCGATGAAGGCCGCCGGCTTCCGGGAGGTAAAGACCCTGTTTTTCCCCCAGCCGGTGTACCCGTCGGGCTGGTGGAGCGGGACGGTGGCCGCCAAGACGGCCATCGGCAGCCCCAGGGAGGCGGACATCCTGGGCAGGCCCTTCCCCACCCGCTATTACAATCTGGACATCCACCGCGCCGCCTTCGCCGCACCCAACTTCTTTCTGGAAGCGACGGAAAGAGAGGAAGACTGACGGGCGGCCTGCGCCGCCCGTTCAGCCGGGTTTCAGGGACAGGGCTTCAAACTGTTGTAAAAGGCCGCCAGATTGGCGATGTCCGCATCGCTCAGGCCGGCGGTCATCCCGTTCATCAGCGGCGCCTGGCGGGTCTTGTCGCGGTAAGCCTTCAGGGCCTTTTCCAGATAGGGGGCTTTCTGGCCGGCAAGATTCGGATAGGAGGTACCCGGCGCACTGATGCCATTGGCGCCGTGACAGCCGACACAGCCTTTGCTCTGGGAAATCTTCCGCCCCGCATCGGCATCGGCGCAAAGAGCGGCATTCCCCCACAGGCCGCCGACCATCAATGCTATAATGGAAAAGGTTTTTCTCATCGTTCGTTCCTCCTCCTCAATGGAAGCCCATGCACATGAAGACCGCTGAAGTTTACAAATATCTGGAGCGTATCGGCAATCTGCTTCGCGCCGAGATCCGCCAGGGCGATGCCAAACTCCAGCCGGTACAACTGGAAATTCTCCACTATCTCAGCATCTGCAACCGTCACAGCAACATTCCGGCGGCCGTCACCGAATACCTGGGGCTGACCAAGGGAACGGTCTCCCAGACCCTGACGGTACTGGAAAACAAGGGACTGATCGAGAAAGTGCCGGATGCCCAGGACCGCCGTGTCATCCACCTGTTTCTGACCGAAAAGGGCAAGGCGGTGGTTGACGCCTCCCTGCCGCCGGCGACCCTGGACCAAGGGCTGAGCTTCATGGCGCCGGAAGCGCGCGAACAGCTGGCCCGGGGGCTGGCCGCTTTGCTGGAGGGAATGCAGGCTGCCCGCCAATACAAAGCATTCGGCGTCTGTAGCACCTGCGCGCATCTCCGTGAAACCGAAACCGGCCACCGCTGCGACCTCACCGGCCTGCCGCTGGAAGCCGGACACCTGCAGCAGATCTGCCGCGAATTCCTACCTACCGCAAAAGAGGGCGAAAAGGCGGCCTGACGCCGCCGGCCTTTTTGCATCCGTCAAAGCGCGTCCGGTCCGGATTCTCCGGTGCGAATGCGGATGACGTTCTCCAGCGGGGAGACGAAGATCTTGCCATCCCCGATCTTGCCGGTACAGGCGGCCTGGGTGATGGCCTCCACCACCTCATCGGTGCGGTCGTCGGTCACGGCCACTTCCAGTTTGACCTTGGGCAGAAAATCCACCACGTACTCGGCCCCCCGGTACAGTTCGGTATGGCCTTTCTGGCGCCCGTAACCCTTGACCTCGGTGACGGTCATGCCGGAGATGCCCAAGTCCATCAGGGCTTCGCGGACGTCGTCAAGTTTGAACGGTTTGATGATCGCGGTAACGAGTTTCATGAGACTCCCCTTTCATTGCCAACGCTTCAATATGCCGCAAAATCGCGGTGAACTCAATTGGCCCGCCGGCAGGGGTTGCGCTATGCTTGAAACATTTCCTTACGGAGAATTCTGTTCATGCTCGATCCCAAACGTCTCGACGAACTCGCCCAGCGCCTGAGCCAGGCGCTGCCCCCCGGCCTCCAGCATCTGCGCGAGGACATGGAGAAGAACTTCCGCGCCATCCTGCAAAGCGCCTTTTCCCAGATGAACCTGGTCAGCCGGGAGGAATTCGAAGTTCAGGCCGAGCTGCTCAAACGCACCCGCGAAAAACTGGAACGCCTGGAACACCAGCTGGCGCAGTTGGAACAGCAACTGGACAAGCCCGAATGACATGAACCTCGCCCGGGTTTACAGCCGGGGGCAGAGCGGCATCGACGCCCCGGAAGTGTGCGTCGAGGTGCATCTGGCCAACGGCCTGCCGGGGCTGTCCCTGGTCGGCCTGCCGGAAACCGCGGTCAAGGAAAGCAAGGACCGGGTCCGCGCCGCCCTGGTCAACTGCGGCTTCGAATTCCCCGCCCGCCGCATCACCGTCAACCTGGCCCCGGCCGATCTGCCCAAGGAGGGCGGCCGCTTCGATCTGGCCATCGCCCTGGGAATTCTGGCCGCCTCCGGCCAGCTCCCCGGCGACCGCCTGGCGGATTACGAATTTCTGGGGGAACTGTCTCTCGGCGGCGAGCTGCGCCCGGTCCGCGGCGCCCTGCCGGCGGCGCTGCGGTGCCGCCGGGCCGGCCGCGATCTCATCCTGCCTGCGGCGAACACCGCCGAGGCCGCTCTGGTGAACGACCTGGCCGTGTTCGGCGCCGACCATCTGCTGGGCGTCTGCGCCCACCTGCAGGGGCGCGAGTCCCTCCCGCCCGCGACAGCGCCTCCGGCAATCGCGGCGGCCTGGCCTGTCGATCTGGCCGAGGTCCGCGGTCACTACCAGGCCAAGCGCGCCCTGCAGGTGGCCGCCGCCGGGGGACACAACCTGCTGATGGTGGGGCCGCCCGGTTCCGGCAAGTCGATGCTGGCCCAGCGCCTGCCGACGCTGCTGCCGCTGCTGGAAGAGGATCAGGCCCTGGAAAGCGCCGCCATCGCTTCGGTGAGCGGCCAGCCCTTCGATCCCGCCCGCTGGCGGCTGCCGCCGTTCCGCCATCCCCACCACAGCGCCTCGGCGGCGGCGATGGTGGGCGGCGGCGGGGGGTCGTCCCTGCGTCCCGGGGAGATTTCCCTGGCCCATCACGGCGTCCTGTTCCTGGACGAGCTTCCGGAATTCAGCCGCAAGGTGCTGGAAACCCTGCGCGAGCCGCTGGAAAGCGGGCGCATCACCCTCTCCCGCGCCGCCCGCAAGGTGGAATTTCCGGCCCGCTTCCAGTTGATCGCAGCGATGAACCCCTGTCCCTGCGGCTTTCACGGCGACCCCGGCAACCGCTGCCGCTGCACCCCGACGCAGATCCAGCGTTACCGGGACCGCCTTTCCGGCCCGCTGCTCGACCGCATCGACCTGCACCTGGAGGTGGGCAGCCAATCCGGCGACCTGCTGCTCTCCGCCGGACGGGAACGCAGCAGCGCCGAGCTGCGCGAGGAAGTGATCCGCGCGCGGGAAATTGCCCTGGCACGCAGCGGCTGTCTCAACGCCCACCTGCCGGTGGCGGACATCGAGCGCTTCTGCTTCCCGGAGCCCCAGGGTCAGACTCTGCTGCAGCAGGCCATCGAACGCTTGGGCCTGTCCCACCGGGCCCTGCACCGCGTCCTCAAGGTCGCCCGCACCATCGCCGATCTCGACGGCAGCGAGACAGTGCGGGTCAGACACGTGAGCGAGGCCATCGGCTACCGCCGCCTCGACCGCCGTCCCCTGCCTCAGGCCGCCAGCGCGATCCGGTAACCGGCGAACTTGCGGATGTTGATAACGCCGGTGTCGAAGATCAGGTACTGGCCCTTGATGCCGGTGAGGGTACCTGTGACCTGCGGCTGCTTGTCGAAGTTGAAGGATCTGACCTTGTCCGGATAGCGCAGGACCGGGTAGCGGATGTGGATCTCGGCCGCCGCCAGCCGCTCCAATCCCTCCCCGATCGCAGCCAGCTCGGCGGCTGCCAGTTGCAGCAGGCGGTCGCGCTCGGCCGCCAGATCGACGACCGGCGCCGCGCCCCGGAGCATCTTCTGCCACTGGGTCCGGTCGCTGACATGCTGCTTCAACGCCACCTCCGCCCGCCCGGCCAGCAGACGCTCGCCCACCTGCAGGATCGGCAGCGCCTGGGTGGCACCCTGGTCGATCCAGCGGGTGGGAATCTGGGCGGCGCGGGTGATACCCACCTTCAGGCCGGAGGAATTGGCCAGATAGACCACATGGGGACGCAGGCAGTTATCCCTGGCCCAGGCCGGCTCACGGCAGGTCCCCTGATGATAATGACACAGCTCCGGCTTGACGATGCAGGTGTCGCAGCGCGCCAGCCTGCGCACGCAGGGGAAGCAATAGCCCTGGTTGAAGCTTTTGCGGGTCTTGCGGCCGCAGTGGATGCAGTGGATGTCCCCGGTCCATTCCAGTTTCAGAGGCCGGCCGATGAGCGGCGCCAGGGGAACATCGCGCCCCTCCCCCAGGGGCAGCCGGTATTCGGCCGTGCCGTCTTCCCGCAACCGGGTCTTCATTTTGCGCAGGTCGCCACACTCGTTCATAATGAGTGGTTTGTTCATGGACTTTAAGCGAAGGAGAATCCAGTGGCATTGATGCGCGTCTCCTCCGGGGTCAATGTACCCCACGATATCAACGTCATCATCGAAATTCCAGCCTACAGCGACCCGGTCAAATACGAGATTGACAAGGATACCGGCGCCCTGTTCGTGGACCGCTTCATGGGCACGGCGATGCAGTATCCCTGCAACTACGGCTACGTACCCCACACCCTCTCAGAGGACGGCGACCCGGTGGACGTGCTGGTAATCTCCCCCTGGCGCCTGATCTCCGGCTCGGTGGTGCGCTGCCGCCCTATCGGCATGCTGCAGATGACGGACGAATCCGGCGTCGACGCCAAGGTGCTGGCGGTACCGGTGGACAAACTGACCCCACTGTACGCCAAGGTGGATTCCTTCCGCGACATCCCCGAATCCCAACTGGCCCAGATCGCCCATTTCTTCAAGCACTACAAAGATCTGGAACCGGGCAAGTGGGTCAAGGTGGAAGGATGGCTCGGGGTCGAGGAGGCCAAGCAGGAAATCCTCGCCAGCGTCGAACGCTACAACCAGGCCAAGGAAAAGCCCAACTTCTAACCCAGCGCCGGGCCCCTCAGCCCGGCGTGTTCTTCTCCACCCAGCGCGTCCCGTGCGGGGTCACCTCCTTCTTCCAGAAGGGGGCCCGCTGCTTGAGCGCCTCCATCAGCCAGCGGCAGGCCTTGAAAGCCTCGCGGCGGTGTGCCGACCACACGCCCACCAGGGCAATGGGCTCCCCCGGCCGGATGTGCCCCACCCGGTGGACCACGAGCACCGCCACCAACGGCCAGCACTGCCGGGCTTCCGCCGTCAGCCGCTCCAGCTCCCGCTCCGTCATGCCGGGATAATGCTCCAGAAACAGGGACTCGACTTCATCCCCCTGATTGAAGTCCCGCATGGTGCCGACGAAACAGGCCGTCGCCCCGAAACTGCCGGGCGGCAGACGCCGCTGCTCGGCCTGCAGGAGCGCCCAGGGGTCGAACTCACCCTCGACCAGCCGTACTGTCATGCTCAGCCTCCCGTCACCGGTGGAAAAAAGGCCACCTCGTCGCCGTCGCGCACCGGCGCATCGGGGCCGGCGTGGTTCATGTTGACCGCCGCCAGCACCTGGGCCGGCAGGTCGTCGCCGGTCAGCCGGCGCCAGACATCGGCGACACAGCCGATCCCCTCCGGCGTCATTTCCGTCTGTTCGATACCCAATCGCTCCTTCAAACTGGCGAACACGCGCACCCGAATGGCCATGACCTCCCCTTTTTCCGACAATTACGCTAAGCTTTGCATCTATTTAAGCACAGGAACGACGATGGCAGAACTGACCCACTTCGATGCCCGCGGCCGGGCCCACATGGTGGACGTGGGCGACAAACCGGCGACAAAGCGCCGGGCGGTGGCCGAAGGCGCAATCGCCATGCAGCCGGCCACCCTGGAGCTGATCCGCAGCGGCAGCCACAAAAAGGGGGACGTCCTCGGCATCGCCCGCATCGCCGCCATCATGGCGAGCAAGAAGACCGCCGACCTGATCCCCCTGTGCCATCCGTTGCCGCTGACCCGGGTCGAGGTGACCTTCGAGCCCGCGGAGAACCGCATCCGCTGCCGGGCCACGGTGGAAACCACCGCCCCCACCGGGGTGGAGATGGAAGCGTTGACCGCGGTGCAGATCGGCCTGCTCACCATTTACGATATGTGCAAGGCGGTCGACCGCGGCATGACGATCACCGACGTCCGGCTGCTGGAAAAATCCGGCGGCCGCAGCGGCCATTGGCGCCGTGAATGCGCGAACCCGGAATCTCCTTAGCGGTCCAATGACTGCCTCCACGAAGTAGAAACCTAAGGAATCATCCATGATAAAACTTCCCCTGAGCCTTCTCAGCCTGCTGTTGACGGCCGTTTTCGTCATGGCCCCCTTCCAGGACGCCGAGGCCAAGCGCTTTGGCGGCGGTCGCTCCTTCGGCGGCCGACCGCTGTACAGCATGCCGTACAAACGCTCGGCGATCCCCAAAAAGCCCCTGTACAACCGCCAACAGGCGGCACAGCGGCAGGCGACCGCCCAGCGCAATCAGGCCGCCCGCCAGTCCTGGCGCAATCGCGGCGGTCTTCTGGGCATGCTGGCCCCATTCCTGATCGGAGGACTGCTGGGGGCGCTGTTCTTCGGCGGCGCCTTCGAGCACATCAACCTGGCCGACATCCTGGTGCTGGGGGGCCTGGCGTTTCTGGCCTTCAAACTGCTGGCGCGCCGCCCCCAACCGGCGGCGGAAAGCCCTTATGGCGGAAGCGGTTACGATCCCGGCCCGGATGCATCCCCAACCGGCGGCTTCCGGGCCACGGAATCGGCCCCCCGGCGGCCGTTCGACACCGACCTGCTGTTCGGCCGCAAGGGCGCCCGCACCGTGGAGGCTCCGCCGCCGGAACTTCCGGCCGACTTCGACGTGGACGCCTTCCTGGAAGAGGCCAAGTCCCTGTTTTTGCGGCTCCAGGAAGCCTGGAACCGGGGGGAGATGGCCGACATCCGCGCGCTGACCACCGATGAGGTGTTCATGGAGATCAAGGACCAGTGGCAGCAGGAAGACAGCGGCGAGCCGACCGAAGTGCTGGAGCTGGACGCCCAACTGCTCGACTACCGCCGCGACGAGGACGGCGAAGAGGCCGCGGTCCTGTTCACCGCCCTGCTGAGGGAAGGACGACACCCCCCCGAGCAGATCGAGGAAATCTGGCACTTCGTCCGCCCCCGGCGCCAGTTCAATGCCGGCTGGCGGCTGGACGGCATCCAGCAGGTGGAGGACTGATGAACGACGGCCGGTTGCGTTTTCCGCAATCGGCCGCTATCATATGCGCCTTCCCGCCACGGGCCGTTAGCTCAGTCGGTAGAGCACCGCACTTTTAATGCGATGGTCGTTGGTTCGAATCCAACACGGCCCATCAAATTCAAGAACTTACAGCGAAATTTTTTCGCAGCAGCGTGACTGGCGGAGTTTTTCCGGACTCGATGTCCGCCAGTCTTTCCACCGCGGCGATCAGCTCGCCAAGTTCCGCCGGCGAGTAGTGCAGGGTCACGTCGCCGTCGGTATGGTGCAACAGCGCCTTTCTGGTCTCCAGGGGCACGCCCGCCGCCCTCAGCCTTCTGCCGAACGTGTGACGCAGGTTGTGCGGGCCTTTGTTGTACCTGCCGTCCGTCGGCAGCCCGGCTTCCGCCCAGGCCCGTTTCCAGGCCGTTGAGTGCATGTGACCTATCCTCTTGCCGCGATAGCAGAACACGTCTTCGGGATGCAGGAAGCGCTGGCCCTCGATGACGGACCGGGCCACCCGGTTGAGCACCACCACCTGGTCGCTTTTGTTCTTCGTCCCCGGCCACATGCCGTCTCCATAGCGTATCCGCCGCCCTGGGACCACGAACACGGTGGCGTCCAGTTCCGGGATCCGGGTTTTCCAGCCCCACCGCAACCAGCAGACGACTTGTTCGCGCAGCCCGGTGTTGACGGCAAGCAGGGCCATGGCCGCCAGGTGATCCGGCAGCGCTTGCAGTAGCCGCCGCTGTTCTTCGGCGTTGAGCGGATACGGTTCGGCGCTGTCTTCCCAGTTCGGCATCTGGAACATGGGCACGGTGTCCAGCCAGGGGCGGTTGTACCTGTCCCGCCACAGTCTGGCGCTGAGCGTCAGCACCCGGCGCACCACGGCCAGTTCCCGCTTGACCGTGGCGCTCTTGATGCCCGCCTGTCGCCTGGCGTCGATGTAAGGTTGCAGCGTTCCCATGTGGATTTCGTCCAGGGGCAGGTCGCCGATGTGCGGATCGACGTTCTTGAGGCAGTCAGCGTCCCTGGCGATGCTGCGTTTGTGCATGTGCTCGTTCAGGTAGCGCGTTGTCGCCTCCCGGAACGTGTGCCGTTCCCGTCTGTTTCTGGCCTCCGTCTCGATCTCCGCCAGCCGCCGTATCAGGTAGCGTTCGGCCGCTTCCCTGTCGCCCGTTCGAGTGCTTTCGCAAAGTCGGCCATACCCTCGGATTTGCTTGTCGATGTGCCAGATCTGACCTTTCTTTCTGAGGCCCGGAATTCTTTTCGCCATGTTTCACCTCCTTTTGTCCTACCGGGCCGCCCTTTGCGCTGTTTATAGTCGTCGGCCCAGGCGTCCAGGTCAAGGCGGTCGAAGGCGACGCCTTGGGAGCCGATGGGGATTTCACTGAACCTCCCCACGCCTAAAGGCGTGGGGAGGTTCAGGTCAAATGACGTAAGTAGCGCATAGCAAAGGGAAGCCCGGAACAAGATTTATTTAATTATCAACAAGTTATGAAAAAATTAGCACTTTTAATGCGATGGTCGTTGGTTCGGATCCAACACGGCCCACTCCCTTCCCTCTCCCGCCCGCAATCTGTCGCCATTATCAGCTAGAATAGCTTCCAGGACCGATAAGCACGGGATTTCGATGAAGCAAAGCCTGCAACTGCGCCAAGGCCTGCAGCTGAGGATGACGCCGCAGCTGCAGCAGGCGATCCGTCTGCTGCAACTCTCCTCCGTGGAGCTCAAGCAGGAGATTCAGGAAGTTCTGGAGAGCAACATCATGCTCGAGCTGGCGGAAGAGGAACAGGCGCAGGTTCAGACGGCGGACCAAGACCGCAGCGCCGAAACCCCGGTGACCGCGGCCGCCTCGGACATCCCCAAGGAACTCCCCCTGGACGCCCAATGGGAGGACGTCTACGACAACGTCTATACCACCCTGAACGGCGCGGACGACCCGGACCACGATTTCCTGCTCCAGCGCAGCGCGCCTGAAGGGCTGCACGAGCACCTGGAATGGCAGATGGAGCTGTCGCGCTTCAGCGAACGGGACCAGCTCATCGCCATGGCCCTCATCGACGCCATCAACGAAGAGGGCTACCTCGAAGCCTCCCTGAGGGACATTCTCCAGGCGCTGGAGAACGAATTGCCGGCCCTGGAGGCGGACGAAGTCGAGGCAGTGCTGCACCGGCTTCAGCAGTTCGATCCTCCCGGCGTCGCCGCCCGCTCCCTGGGGGAATGCCTGGCGCTCCAGCTGCATCAGCTGCCGGAGGAGACCCCCTGGCGCCGGGAAGCCTTGACGGTCGTCACCCGCCACCTGCGGGAACTGGAGAAGCAGAACATCGGCGCCCTCAAAAAAATCCTGGGGCTCGATGAGGCGCAGCTGGACGAGGTCATCGCCCTGATCCGCACCCTCAACCCCCACCCCGGCCTCGCCTACTCCACCCGGGAACCGGAATACGTCATTCCCGACGTCTTCGTCTTCAGACGCGGCGGGCGCTGGGTGGTTTCCGTCAACCCGGAAACTGCCCCCAAACTGCGCATCAATCCCTACTATTCAGGCATGATCAAACGGGCCGACAAAAGCCCGGACAACGTCAGCATGCGCTCCCATCTGCAGGAGGCGCGCTGGTTCCTGCGCAGCCTGCAGAGCCGCAGCGAGACCCTGCTGAAGGTGGCGCAGTGCATCGTCGACCGCCAACAGGGATTTTTCGAACACGGCGAGATCGCCATGAAGCCGATGATCCTGCGCGATGTCGCCGGGGAACTGGGGCTGCACGAATCGACGGTGTCGCGGGTGACCACCAACAAATACATGCACACGCCCCGTGGCATCTACGAATTCAAGTACTTTTTCTCCAGCCACGTGGGCACCGAATTCGGCGGGGAGGCCTCGGCCACCGCAATCAAGGCCCTGATCCAGGAGCTGATCCAACACGAGAATCCGGCCAAACCCTTGAGCGATCTGAAGATCGCCAAGCTGTTGCAGGAAAAGGGCATCCACGTCGCCCGCCGCACCGTGGCCAAGTACCGTGAGGCCCTGGGGATTCCCGCCTCCAGCCGGCGCAAGCGCCTGTTATGAACCAGATCGTCATCGTCAGCGGCCTGTCCGGCTCCGGCAAGAGCGTGGCCCTGGCCACGCTGGAGGACTGCGGCTACTACTGCATCGACAACCTGCCGGTGCGGCTGCTGGAACCGTTCGCCCGGGACCTGTGCGAAAACCATCCCTTCGACCGCACCGCCATCAGCATTGACTGCCGCAACCTGGGCGGTGACGACGATCTGTTCGACCAGGCCCTGGAAATCCTGTCCCAGTTCCAGATCCCATACCGCATCCTGTTCCTGACCGCCGACACCCGGACCCTGATCCAGCGTTACAGCGAAACCCGGCGCCGTCACCCGATCGGTGACCGACCCCTGGCCGACGCCATCGAGCAGGAACGGCGCCTGCTCGAATCCATCGCCGCCCGCGCCGATCTGATCATCGACACCAGCCGCACCAACATCCACCAGCTGCGCCAGGAAATCCGCCAGCGGCTGGGCGGACTGGACAACCGCAGGCTGTCCCTGTGCTTCACCTCGTTCGGCTTCAAGCACGGCCTGCCCCTGGACGCCGACTTCGTCTTCGACGCCCGCTGCCTGCCCAATCCCCACTGGGAGCCGCGGCTGCGCCCCCTGACCGGCAAGGACGACGGCGTCGCCGACTACCTGGAGAAATATCCCGAGACGCAACGGTTCCTCGACCAGATCGAAACCTTCCTCCGCGACTGGCTGCCCCGCTTCGAGGCCCAGAACCGCAGCTATCTGACCGTGGCCATCGGCTGCACCGGCGGCCAGCACCGTTCGGTCTATCTGGTGGAACGATTGAAACGGGCGTTCTCGGGCGGCCCCTATCCGATTCTGACCCGTCACCGCGAACTGAGCTGACACCATGACGCGCAATTACCGCAAACCCGACCCGGAAACCCTGCGCCAGCGCCTGACGCCGCTGCAGTATGAGGTCACCCAGAACGACGGCACCGAGCCTCCTTTCCAGAATGAATACTGGAATGAGAAGCGCGACGGCATCTATGTGGACGTGGTCAGCGGCGAGCCGCTGTTCTGCTCCCTGGACAAATACGACTCCGGCAGCGGCTGGCCCAGCTTCAGCCGCCCGCTGGAGCCGGACAACCTCGCCGAGCGCGAGGACACCCGCCACGGCATGCGCCGCATCGAGGTCCGCAGCCGCCACGGTGATTCCCATCTGGGACACGTGTTCACCGACGGCCCGCCGCCGACCGGCCTGCGTTACTGCATCAACTCCGCGGCGTTGCGCTTCATCCCCAGGGAAGACCTGGAACGGGAAGGTTACGGTGAGTATCTGAAACTGTTCGAACAGGAGAGACGCTGATGGCAACCATCTTCGAGAAGATCGTCAAGGGGGAACTGCCGGCGGACATCGTCTATCAGGACGACCAGGTCACCGCTTTCCGCGACATCCGCCCGGCCGCCCCCACGCACATCCTCATCGTGCCCAACAAGCCGATCCCGACCGTTAACGACGTCCAGCCCGAGGACGAGCCCCTCCTCGGCCACATGATCTACGTGGCAAAACGGCTGGCCGAGAAGGAAGGCATCGCCAAGGACGGTTACCGCCTGATCATCAACTGCAACCAGCACGGCGGTCAGGAGGTCTACCACCTGCACCTGCATCTGATCGGCGGCCGACCGCTGGGGCCGATGGTGGTGCGCAAGTAGTATCCCCGCCACTCAATGGCGGAAGTGGCGCATGCCGGTGAACACCATGGCGATGCCCGCCTCGTCCGCGGCGGCGATGACCTCCTCGTCGCGGATCGAACCGCCGGACTGGATGATCGCCGTTACCCCGGCCTCGGCGGCCGCGTCGACCCCGTCGCGGAAGGGGAAGAAGGCGTCGGAAGCCATCACCGAACCGGCGACGCTCAAGCCCGCCTCCTCGGCCTTCAGAATGCCGATCCTGGCGGACCACACCCGGCTCATCTGCCCGGCGCCGATTCCCAGGGTCTGGCGATCCCTGGCATAGACGATGGCGTTGGACTTGACATACTTGACCACCTTCCAGGCGAACAGCAGGTCCGCCAGCTCCGCTTCTGTCGGCTTGCGCCGGGTGACTGCCTTGAGATCCTCAAGGGCCACCATGGCGATGTCCTTGTCCTGAACCAGCAGGCCGCCGGAAATCCGCCGCAGCTCCAGTTCCGGGGCCGGCGGCTCCCACATCCCGCAGGCGAGCACCCGGACGTTGGGCTTGGCCGCAAGCGCCGCCAAGGCTTCCTCGCTGACGGCGGGGGCGAGGATCACCTCGACGAACTGGCGTGAGACGATGGCGGCGGCGGTGTCGCCGTCCAGGGTCTGATTGAAGGCGATGATGCCGCCGAAGGCGGAGGTGGGATCGGTGGCATAGGCACGGTCGTAGGCGGCCAGCAGGGTGCCAGCCTCGGCGACGCCGCAGGGATTGGCGTGCTTGACGATCACACAGGCGGGGCGCTCGGTGAAGGACTGGACGCAGGCCAGGGCGGCATCGGCGTCGGCCAGATTGTTGTAGGACAGCGGTTTGCCCTGCAGCTGGCGGGCGTGCCCCAGGGTGCCGGGCGGGGGTTCCTGCTCCCGATACAGGGCCGCACGCTGGTGGGGGTTCTCGCCGTAGCGCAGATCGCGCACCTTGCGGGCGCTGACTTCCAGGGCCGGCGCCAGACCGGCGTCGGGATCGACCACCCTGGCCAGATAGGCGGCGATGGCGGCATCGTAGGCGGCGGTGTGCTGGAAGGCCTTGACCGCCAGCTGCAGCCGCAGGGCGTCCGGCAGGGCGTTGAGGTTGAGTTTGAGGGCTTCGAGCACCTGGCTGTAGTCCTCCGGATCCACCACCACACCGACGTCGCGGTGATTCTTGGATGCCGCCCGGATCATCGCCGGGCCGCCGATGTCGATGTTCTCCACCGCCTCCTCGAAGGTGCAGTCTGGACGGCGGATCACCTGGGTGAAGGGATAGAGGTTGACGACCACCAGATCGATGGGTTCGATGCCGTGCTCGGCCATCACGGCGTCGTCGATGCCGCGGTGGCCGAGAATGCCGCCGTGGACCTTGGGATGCAGGGTCTTGACCCGGCCGGCCATGATCTCCGGAAAACCGGTGTACTCGGACACCTCGGTCACCCGGATGCCGTTGGCCTCCAGCAACTTGGCCGTTCCGCCGGTGGAAAGGATCTCGATCCCCAGCTCCTGCAATCCCTCGCAGAATTCCACCACTCCGGTTTTGTCCGATACGCTTACCAGCGCGCGCTTGACTTTGTGCATGGTTATTCAATCTCGTATTGTTGGATTTTCTTACGCAGGGTGCTGCGGCTCATTCCCAGCACCTGGGCTGCCTTGCTCTGATTGCCGCCGGTGTGGTTCAGCACCGCCTCGATCAAGGGCTTTTCCACCTCGGCGATCACCATGGCGTGGAGCCCGACCACGGTTTCCCCGTCGAGCTGGGCGAAATAGCGCTCCACCGCGATCCGCACCTGCTCTTTGAGGACGATTCCCTGTCTCGACAGCTGTCGATTGTCCTGGGTCATGACGTTCCTGTGCTTGCAATTGGAAGATTCAGGCGGCCCGGTGGGCCTGAAGCAGACCGGCCAGGGCGTCGCGCTGGGCCGCTGCCGTCTCCAGCTGCAACAGCGGCCGCCAGCAGGCCGCCGGCCATCCCAGCCGCTCCAGATACCAGCGGATGTGCTTACGGGCGATCCGCACCCCCGCCTGGGGCCCGTAGAAATCGTGCAGCGCCTGGATGTGCTCCAGGATCACCGCCGCCTTTTCCGTCCAGGCCGGCTCCGGCAACCGCCGCCCCGAAGCCAGATAGGCGCCGACCTGGCGGAATAGCCATGGCCGTCCCTGAGCGGCGCGGCCGATCATCACCGCATCAGCGCCGGTGTGATCCAGCACCCGGCGGGCTTTCTGGGGGCTGTCGATGTCGCCGTTGGCCACCACCGGGATCGACACCGCCTGTTTGACCGCGGCGATGGTGTCGTACTCGGCCGCGCCGCTGAAACCGCAGGCCCGGGTGCGGCCGTGCACCGTCAGCATCCGGATGCCGGCGTCCTCGGCGATGCGGGCGATGATGACGGCGTTACGGCGGGCCGGATCCCAGCCGGTGCGGATCTTCAGGGTCACCGGCACCGAAACGGCCTTCACCACCGCCGCCAGGATCGCCGCCACCCGCCCCTCGTTACGCAACAGCGCGGAGCCGGCGGCCACCCGGCAGACCTTCTTGGCCGGACAGCCCATGTTGATGTCGATGATCTGGGCTCCCAGGGCCTCGGCGCTGCGGGCGCAGGCCGCCATTTCCTCCGGATCGACCCCCAGGATCTGCACCGCCCGCGGTTCCGGCTCGCCGCGATGCTCGGCCCGCTGGCGGGTGCGTCGGTGGTGCCGCAGCTGTGGCCGGCTGGAGATCATCTCCGACACCGCCAGTCCGGCCCCGTAACGCCGGCACAGACGGCGGAAGGGCAGATCCGTCACCCCGGCCATGGGGGCCAGAATCACCGGTGAAGACAGAGCGTAAGGTCCGATGCGCATGGTCGCTGTTTTGAGGCTGGGAGCCGATCAGTTTAGCCGATGGCGCCACCAATGCCCAAGCCTCAATCCCCCAGCACCTCAGGGATCTGGGACAGGGTTTTGAGAATGCAGGTCGGTTCCACGTTGCGGCAGTCGGGATCGTCCTCCCGCAGCCGCAGCGAACGGGCGTCGCCGGCATAGAGGCCACCGGCCATCCCCACCCGGACGGACGGGCGGATGTCGTTGCGGATGTCGTTTCCCACGTAGAGCACCTCGCCGGCCCCCACCCCGTGGCGCGCCAGTGCTGTCAGGGCGGCCTCGAACGGCCGGATCGAAGGTTTGGCCACCCCCAACCGCCAGGAAAACAGGCACAATTCCGGGAGAAATCCCAGTTCCTCCAGGGATTTCCCCAGCAGGGCGGGGAACAGCAACGGGGTGAAGAACTGGGCATTGGAGACGATGCCCAGCAAATAGCCGCGCCCGGCCAGCCAAGCCAGGGTCTCGGCCAGATCGGGCATGGGCCAGACCGGATTGACCCGCAGCTCGTATTCCAGTGCCAGGCACCGAACCGTCTCCGGCGGCGCCTGAAGCCCCAATTCCCCCAGCACCGCCTGCCAGATGGCGACGATGTCCACTTCCGGATAATCGATCCCGGCCTCCCGCTTGCGGGCGTGCTCGGCCCGGATCGCTGCGGCGAGCAGCGCGGCGCTGCCCCCGGGCGGCAGTCCTACGGCGGCCAGGGCCTCGGCAAAGGCTTGGTCGCTGTCCACCGCCAGACCGACGCCGATTTCCCCGGCGGCGGAAACGAACAGGGTGCCGTAGATGTCGAACAGCACCGCCCGCACCCGCGGCAGCCGCGGCAGCCGGGGCTCGATGGCGGTGGGCAGCGGTTCGAGCGGGCGGGACAGGGCCCGGATGCGGGCGATCAGGATATCGTCGTTCACAGGCGTAACAGACACAGACGTTCGGGTTGCAGAAAGCGGTGCAGCAGCGCCGCCGCGTCCAGGGTTTCGGGCGGCCTGCAGGGGGCGGCCAGCAGAGCGGCGTAGAGGCTTTCCAGGCGCTTGCCGTAGTGGTGCAGGTCGTAGTGCCCCAGGGCCACGGTTCGGTTGCGGGCCACCGTCTGCGGCGACGGGACCGCCAGTCGCCGGGGCAGCATCCGGCGGGCAGCGGCGCTGTGGTGAAGACGGCGGATGACCTGGGTCTGCAAAGGCTCGTCGAGACGGCCGAAATCCACCCGTCCCTCCCGCACCCAGGCGGCCCAGGCCCGTTCGCACTGTTCGGCCGTCGGTTCGGGCAGTCCGTAGGCACGGTACAGATCCCTAAGTCCTTCCACCAACCGCTGTCGCAGCGGTTTTTCCCCCAACCATTCGACCGGGATATCCAGGCGGGGGTAGAGATGGTCCAGCGCCAGTCCGGCCCCGCGGAAATCGGCGGTGATATCCGGCAGATCGCGGCCGCTGACCGGCCGCTCCAGCAGCCAGGGTTCCAGAAACGCCATGCCGAAACCTTCCGCCACGCTGGTGGTCACCAGACAGTGGGCCGCCCGCACCATGGCCGGGAAGGACCAGCCGCTCCGGCGGGCCAAATCGAAACTCAGCGGCAGCGCCAGCTCTTGGGCCAAAGAGACCCAGTGACGGTAGAAACGCTGCTCGCGCGGGTTCTCCGGCGCCAGCGAGGTGGCGAAATGATCGCCGGGCTCTGCCAGCGTGGCCCACAGCAGCAATTCGCCGATGTTCTTGCGCCGGATCGCCCGGGTGGGATACAGCCACAGGCGTCCTTCCGGCCAGCGCCCTGCCTCCCCATCCTGCGGCGGCAGCCAGACCGGATTGGGCAAAAGATGGAGTCGTTCGGCCGCCACGCCGGCACCGGCCAGAAAGGCGCGGTCGCGGCTGTTGAGCACGGCATAATGCACCTGGGGAGCGGACGGATAACAGGCGGCGAGATCCTCGTCCAGGAAGCGGCGCAGGCGCTGGTAATTGTAGGGACGGAAGTCCTCGGGAAAATCGTGGACCTGCAGCAAAAGCCGCGCCCCTGCGGCGGCCAGCCGGGCCACGACCGGCGGCAGCGCCAGATTTTTGCCCAGGTGATGATTGTGGAAATGCCACACGTCCGGCGCCCCGCCTAGGGCGGCAGCGGCGGCGTCCGCCAGCGCCGCGTGCAACCGGCTGACGGAGACAGGTTCCTTTCCCTCGTCGTAGGCCAGCGCCTTGACCGCCTTGACCGGCACCGGAAAGTCCTCCGGCGCCTCGGCCGCCAGCACCACTACCTGCCGGCCGGAAGCGCGCAGCAGCCGGGCGGCGTGTTCGATCACCCGGGTGACGCCCCCGGGCCGCAGATGGTAATGGACGATCGCGATCCGCACGGTTTTCCTGACAGTTTTTATTCCATTATGCCTGCCCCCCCTAGGGCCGCAAAATCCTTATAATGGCGCTCGGTTTAAGCGCTATCCTTGAAGTAAACCACGCCAACGCACGCACCTTCCATGGCAGAAAACATCGGCTTCGTCTCCACTCGCTTCGCCGGCACTGACGGCGTCTCCCTGGAATCGGCCAAATGGGCCGAGGTGTTCTGGGAGGACCGCCACATCAGTTTCTGGTATGCCGGCCGACTCGACCGCGCCCGGGAAATCAGCCTGGAGGTCCCGGCGGCCTACTTCGGCCACCCGGACAACGAATGGATCAATCAGCAGCTGTGGGGCCGCACCCGCCGCACCCCCGAGGTAAGCCGGCGCATCCGCGATCTGGCCGAATACCTCAAAGGCACCCTGTACGAATTCGTGGACCGCTTCGACATCACCCGCCTGGTGGTCCAGAACGCCCTCACCATCCCCATGCACGTTCCCCTGGGGGTGGCGATCATCGAATTCCTGATGGAGACCAAGATTCCCACCATCTGCCACCACCACGACTTCTACTGGGAGCGGGAGCGGTTCCAGATCTCCCCCATCGCCGACTATCTAGAGATGGCCTTCCCGCCCCGCCTGCCGGAGATGCAGCACGTGGTCATCAACCAGGCCGCCCGCGAGGAGCTGGCCTGGCGCAAGGGACTGTCCTCGGTGCTGATTCCCAACGTCCTCAACTTCGACCGCCCGCCGCCCGGCATCGACGACTACAACGCCGACATCCGCCAGGAACTGGGACTGAGCGACGACGACATCCTGCTGCTGCAGCCGACCCGGGTGGTGCCCCGCAAGGGCATCGAGCACGCCATCACCCTGCTGCGGCGCCTGAACGATCCCCGCTGCAAGCTGATCCTGTCCCACGGCGTCGGCGACGAAGGCATGGAATACTTCAACCGCCTGATGGACCTGGCCCGCGACGAGGGGGTGGACGTGCGCTACTTCGGCGACCGGGTCGAGGACAAACGCCGCCTCAACGAACACGGGCACAAAATCTACACCCTCGACGACCTCTACCCCCACGCCGATCTGGTGACCTATCCCAGCCTGTACGAAGGCTTCGGCAACGCCTTCCTGGAGGCGGTCTATCACCGCAAGCCGATCATGGTGAACCGCTATTCCGTGTTCGCCCGCGACATCGAGCCCAAGGGCTTCCGGGTACCGGCCATGGACGGCTTCGTCGACCGCCACGTGGTGGAGGAAGTGCGCCGGGTCCTGGACGATCCCGACTACCGCCAGCAGATGGTGGACCACAACTTCGCCCTGGCGCGGGAATACTACAGCTACCCGGTACTACGCTACGGCCTGCAGACCCTGATGAACAACTTCATCCACGCCATGTAGCCGCACTCAGTCGTAGTTGCGGCCGTAGAAGATCTCGTCCATTTCCTGCTGCACCTTCTGCCACACCGCCTCCCGCTCCTCGGGGGAAAGCACGACGTCATCGGGCGCGAACAGGTAATCGTCGAGATCGAACTCCTTGAGCTTCATTTTGGTGTGGAAAATGTTCTCCTGATAGACGTTGACGTCGATCATCTGGTAGCGGGCCTTGGTGTCCTCGGCGAGGAAATTCTGGATCGAGGTGATGGCGTGGTCGATGAACAGCTTGCGCCCGGTGACGTCGCGGGTGAAGCCCCGCACCCGGTAGTCCATGATGACGATGTCGGATTCGAAGCTGTGGATCAGGTAGTTGAGGGCCTTGAGGGGGGAGATCTGGCCGCAGGTGGCCACGTCGATATCGGCCCGGAAGGTGCTGATGCCCTCGTGGGGGTGGCTTTCCGGATAGGTGTGGACAGTGATGTGGCTCTTGTCGAGATGGGCCAGGATGGTATCCGGCAAAGGCCCCGGGGTTTCGGCATTGCAGCCGCCGTGACTGAGCGGATCCTCGGAGATCAGCATGGTGACGCTGGCCCCCTGGGGGTCGTAGTCCTGGTGGGCGATGTTGAGGATGTGGGCGCCGATGATGTCGGCCACATCGGTGAGGATCCGGGTCAGGCGCTCGGCGTTGTAGGCCTCGTCGATGTACTCGATGTAGCGCTGCTGGTTCCTGGGGCTGGTGTAGCAGATGTCGTAGATGTTGAAGCTCAGGCTCTTGGTGAGGTTGTTGAAACCGTGCAGTTTCAGCTTTTCCATCGATGGCAAACCCTCTGAAAAAAATCAGTCCCGATCCCCCGGATCGACCACTTCGAAGCTGTGGCTGACCTCGGCGGCCTTTCCCAGCATGATCGATGCCGAACAGTATTTTTCCGCCGACAGGGACACCGCTCGTTCCACCGCCGCTTCGCTCAGCCCCGTCCCGGTAACCACAAAATGGAGATGGATTTTGGTGAAGACCTTGGGGACGGTATCGGCACGCTCGGCCTCGACCCGCACTTCGCAATCGGTTACCGGATGGCGGCCTTTTTTGAGAATATGGACCACATCGAAGGCCGAGCAGCTCCCCACCCCCAGCAGCAGCAGTTCCATCGGCCGCGGCCCCAGGTTGCGGCCGCCGGATTCGGGAGGCCCGTCGATCACCACCCCGTGACCGCTGCCGGACTCGCCCAGAAAGGCGACGCTCTCGATCCACTTGACCCGTGCTTTCATCGCTCACCCCGTGAAAAAAAGGGGCATAAAAATACCACAATCGATCGAAAAAGACGCAACCAATTCATCCAGGGCAATCGCATGAATATACCTCATAAAAAGGCTGGTTTCTGGTTTGACTTGCAAATTAAGCTGTTGGGTCCCGTGTGATCATATTCCCAAAAGGAGCTATCCTTTGTTCCGTGCCTGGGATGTTCTGAGTGAGCTGATGGCAGAGGCCCAGGCCAGAAAGACGACTCAAGCCTGACGGACGAGGAGGAAGTTATGGTCATCCGTCTTCACAAGAAAGCCCGCACCACCCCTGAGATCCGCCGGGAGATCCAGAACTCCGATCTGCCGGCCACGGTCCTGGCCAGGAAATACGGCGTTCATCGTCATACCATCCGCAAGTGGCGCCAGCGCGATTCGGTCGAGGACGCCTCGCACCGGCCCCATCGCATCCATGCCACCCTGACCCCGCAGCAGGAAGCGATCGTGGTCTGTCTGCGCGAAACCCTGCTGCTGCCCCTGGACGACCTGCTGGCGGTCGTTCACCGCTTCATCCATCCCAAGATGTCCCGCTCGGCTCTGGACCGGCTGCTGCGCCGCCATGGGGTCTCCAATCTCAAGGAACTGATCGCTGCCAAGGAAGGGGAGAACGCCCCCGCCAAGGCCAAAAAGAAAGGCTTCAAGGACTACGAGCCCGGGTTTGTCCACATCGACATCAAGTACCTGCCCAAGATGCCCGATGAGACTCGGGGCCGTTACCTCTTCGTCGCCATCGACCGGGCCAGTCGCTGGGTCTACCTGGAAATCCATCCCACCAAGGAAGCCCAGGTCGCCGCCGCCTTCCTCGACCGCCTGATCGCCAAGGCTCCCTTCAAAATCACCAAGGTCCTGACCGACAACGGCAAAGACAAATCCGCCGGGAGCGGATTTGGACCGCGCAGCGGGCCCCGAAGGGGCGAACCCCAGGGATGGGGTGAGCAATTCACCGACCGCTTCTGCGCCACCGGGGAACGCGAACCGACCGGCCGTCACCTTTTCGACCAGACCTGCCAACGCCATGGCATCGAGCACCGCCTCATCCCACCCAAACACCCGCAGACCAACGGCATGGTCGAACGTTTCAACGGTCGGATCGCCGAGATCCTCAAAACCACCCGCTTCCGCAGCAGCCAGGATCTGGAACGGACCTTGATGCAGTATGCCAGTGTCTACAACCATCAGATCCCCCAGAAGGCCCTGGGACACAGATCACCGGTACAGGCCCTCAAAGACTGGCAGAAGAAGCGGCCGGAGCTCTTCAAAAAACGTGTATACAATCTCACGGGGCTTGACACTGGAACGGATCAAGCACATCGACGCCAACCTGCTCGACCGGGTGGTCAGAGTGTACGTCAGGAAGGCGGAACCCGCCTAAAGCCGCTGTCTTGTCTTTTCCGGCCCGCTTCAGTACCATTTGCGATTTTAATCCAAGGGCCGAATCGCCATGATCCAAGGCAGCATCGTCGCACTCGTCACGCCCATGCATCCCGACGGCAGCCTCGACGAAGTCAGCTTGCGGGAGCTGGTGGAATGGCATGTTGCCGAAGGCACCGACGCCATCGTCGCAGTCGGCACCACCGGCGAGTCGGCCACCCTCGATGCCGCCGAGCACTGCCGGGTGATCCGCTGGACCGTGGAGCAGGCCAGAGGCCGGATCCCCGTCATCGCCGGAACCGGTTCCAACTGCACCCGCGAGGCCATCGAGCTGACCCGCGAAGCCAGGGAGGCCGGCGCCGACGCTTGCCTGTTGGTGACCCCTTACTACAACAAGCCAACCCAGGAAGGGCTTTACCGCCACTACCGGGCGGTGGCCGAGGCGGTGGCCATTCCCCAGATTCTCTACAACGTGCCCGGCCGCACCGCCTGCGACCTGCTGCCGGAAACCGTCGCCCGGCTGGCGGAGATCGACAACATCGTCGGCATCAAGGAGGCTTCCGCCGACACGCCGACCCGGGCCCGGGAAATCCGCGCCCTGTGCCCGGACTTCCCCATCTATTCCGGGGACGACGCCACCGCCCGTCAGGTCTGCCTCGAAGGCGGGCGCGGGGTGATCTCGGTGACCGCCAACGTCGCCCCCCACAAGATGCACGAGATGATCACCGCCGCCTGCGCCGGGGACGCGGCCACCGCCGAACGCCTCGATGCGCCGCTGGCCGCCCTGCATCACAGCCTGTTCCTCGAATCCAATCCCATCCCGGTCAAATGGGCGCTTTGCGAGATGGAAAAGATCCCTGCCGGTATCCGCCTGCCCCTGACCTGGCTTTCCGACCGCTATCACGACGAGGTGCGCCAGGCCCTGCGCCAGGCAGGCGCGCTTTGAAGTCATGACGCGCCTGCGCTTCGCGCCGCTCATCGCCCTGCTTCTGAGTGGCTGCAGTTGGCTGGTCCCGGACAAGGAAAAGGAATTGCTGGCGATCCGTCCCCTGCCCGCGCTCAAGCTGCCACCGGCCTCCGGCACCGTCCCCACCTTGGAAGCCGTCAAGCCGCCACCGGTGGTCCCAACGCCACCCCGGATCCCCGCCACGGCCACGCTGGAAACCTTGTACATCGATCTGGACCAGCCCTTCGCCGAGGCCTGGGTGCACACCCTCCAGGCGCTCGACCGGCTGGAGCTGGAGATTACCGGCCGCGACCCGAACCGGGGCGTGCTGCACATCATCGAAAGCGCGGCCGAGGCTGAACTGGCGCAGGACCGGGGCTGGTGGGGGGATCTGCTGTACTTTTTCGGCAGGGGCGCACAGCTGCGTGAACGCGAATATCAGCTGGTGCTGCAGCCGGCCGGAGACCAAACCCGTCTCTTTCTTCTCGACACCGACGGCCGCCCTCTGCAGGACGAACGCGCCCGCCAACTGCTGCAACGTTTGCAACGAACGCTAGCCACCACAGGATCGTCATGATCGTACTGGAACTGCCGGGCCCCGCCGCCCTCTCCCCTTTCCGCCGCGACAAGCTGCTGCAGACCCTGCAGGCACAGATACCGTCCATCCGCCGCCTTGCCGCCCGCTACGTGCACTACCTCGAATGCCAGCGGGAGCTGCTTCCCGAAGAACGCAGCCGCCTGGAGCGGCTGCTGAATCCACAACCTGCCGCCGAGGCAGGTTTCGACGGACAGCATTTCTGGGTGCTCCCCCGCCCCGGGACCATTTCCCCTTGGTCAAGCAGGGCGACCGACATCCTGCACACCTGCGGCCTGACGGTGGTGACGCGCATCGAACGCGGCGTCGAATACTGCCTCGACGCCGACCAGCCGCTGGCCAAACCCCAGCTCCAGCCCCTCTACGACCGCATGACCGAAGTGCTGCTGGCCGAAGGCGAGGAAGCGGAAATCTTTTCCCATCGCCCGCCGGCGCCGCTGGTCACCGTTCCCCTGCTGAGCGAAGGCCGTGGCGCGCTGGAACGCGCCAACCGGGAACTGGGGCTAGCGCTGTCCTGCGACGAAATCGATTATCTGGTGGAACGCTTCACCGAACTGGGCCGCGATCCCACCGACGCCGAACTGATGATGTTCGCCCAGGCCAATTCGGAGCACTGCCGCCACAAGATCTTCAACGCCACCTGGACCATCGACGGCCGGCCGCAGGACAAATCCCTGTTCCAGATGATCCGCAACACGGCGGAAAAGAGCCCGGCCGGCATCCTCTCCGCCTACAAGGACAACGCCGCGGTCATCGAGGGGGCGGTCACGCCGGTCTTCCTGCGCGATCCCGAGGGCCGTTACCGCTACCACGAGGAAGCGGCCCACATTCTGATGAAGGTGGAAACCCACAACCATCCCACCGCCATTTCCCCTGACCCCGGCGCAGCCACGGGCGCCGGCGGGGAGATCCGCGACGAAGGAGCCACCGGCCGCGGCGGTTACCCCAAGGCGGGGCTGACCGGTTTTTCCGTCTCCCATCTGCGCATCCCCGGCTGGCGTCAGCCTTGGGAAGAAAACGATCCCGGCAAACCCAGTCGCATCATCTCCGCCCTCGACATCATGATCGAAGGCCCCATCGGCGCGGCCCGCTTCAACAACGAGTTCGGCCGCCCCAATCTGGCCGGTTACTTCCGCACCTTCGAACAGCAGGTGCCGGACAGCGACGGCCGGGAGTGGCGCGGCTATCACAAGCCCATCATGCTGGCCGGCGGGATGGGCAACATCCGCGAGGCGCACATCGCAAAACAGGAAATCCCTCCCGGGGCACTGATCATCGTTCTCGGGGGACCGGCGATGCTCATCGGTCTGGGGGGCGGCGCGGCTTCCTCCCAGGCTTCCGGGGAGTCGGCCGAGGAACTGGATTTCGCCTCGGTGCAGCGGGCCAACCCGGAGATGCAGCGCCGCTGTCAGGAGGTCATCGAACACTGCCGCGCCCTGGGGAAGGAGAACCCGATCCTCTCGGTCCACGATGTCGGCGCCGGTGGCCTGTCCAACGCGGTCCCCGAAATCATCCACGACTGGGACCGGGGCGGCAAATTCGAGCTGCGCCAGATTCCCTGCGCCGATTCCGGCCTGTCGCCGATGCAGATCTGGTGCAACGAATCCCAGGAACGCTACGTCTTCGCCATTCATCCCCAGTCGCTGCCGCGTTTCGAACAGATCTGCGCCCGCGAACGCTGTCCCTTCGCGGTCATCGGCTGCGCCACGGGCAAGGAGATCCTGCGGGTCCACGACAAGCTGTTCGACAATTATCCGGTGGACATCCCCATGGACCTGCTGTTCGGCAAACCGCCGCAGATGCACCGCGACGTCCACCACCTGCCGCCCCGCGCCCGAACGCTCGGCGGCTCCCTGCCTGACATCCGGGAGGCGGCCTACCGAGTGCTGCGCTTCCCCACCGTGGCCAGCAAAAGCTTTCTGATCACCATCGGCGACCGCTCCATCACCGGCCTGGTGGCCCGCGACCAGATGATCGGACCGTGGCAGGTGCCGGTGAGCGATGTGGCGGTCACCGCCGCCGGTTTCCGCACCAACCGGGGCGAGGCCATGGCCATGGGGGAACGCACCCCGGTGGCGGTGCTCGACGCCCCGGCCTCCGGTCGTCTTGCCATCGGCGAAGCGTTGACCAACATCGCCGCCGCCCCGATCGAGCGCCTGGGTGACGTCAAGCTCTCCGCCAACTGGATGGCTGCCTGCGGCCATCCGGGCGAAGACGCCGCCCTGTTCGATACCGTCAAGGCCGTCGGCATGGAGTTGTGCCCGGAACTGGGCATCGCCATTCCGGTGGGCAAGGACTCGCTGTCGATGAAGACCGTCTGGCACGATAACCGGGGGGAGAAGGTGATGACCGCACCGGTTTCCCTGATCGTCTCCGCTTTCGCGCCGGTCAGCGACGTGCGCCGTACCCTTACCCCCCAATTGCGGCGTGATCCCGACACCCACCTGCTGCTGCTCGATCTGGGAGGCGGCAAAAACCGTCTCGGCGGCTCGGTGCTGGCCCAGGTTTATGATGCCTTGGCACTGGAAAATCATTCCGTGCCGGACCTCGACGATCCGGCCTGCCTGCGGGCTTTTTTCATCGCCATCCAGGCGCTCAACCGCCAGGGCCTGCTGCTGGCCTACCACGACCGCTCCGACGGCGGCCTGCTCGCCTGCCTGTGCGAAATGGCCTTCGCCGGCCGCTGCGGTCTCGACGTCGATTTGACATCCCTGGGAGACGATCCCCTGGCGATCCTCTTCAATGAGGAACTGGGGGCGATGATACAGGTCCGCAGCACCCACCTCGATGCAGTCCGTAAAATCCTGGCCGCCCACGGTCTGGCGGATCACTGCCATCCGCTGGGCTCCCCAAATCTGGAAGGATGGATGCGTTTCCGCCATCAGGACCGGACGCTGCTGGAAGAAAGCCGCTGCGATCTCCACCAGGCTTGGGCCGAAACCAGCTACCGGATGCAGGCGTTGCGCGACAATCCCCAATGCGCGCGCCAGGAATTCGAGAACCTCGCCGATGACCAGGATCCCGGCCTTCAGGTCAGGCTCAGTTTCGATCCGGCCGAGGACATCTGCGCCCCGTTCGTCCATACACGCCGTCCCAAGGTAGCGATCCTGCGGGAACAGGGCGTCAACGGCCATGTGGAGATGGCGGCGGCTTTCGAGCGTGCCGGTTTCGAGGCCGTCGACGTCCACATGAGCGACATTCTCGGCGGCCGCGGCCTGGACGAGTTTTCAGGGCTTGCAGCCTGCGGCGGTTTTTCCTACGGCGATGTCCTCGGCGCCGGTTCCGGCTGGGCCGCTTCCATTCTTTTCAATTCCCGGGCCCGTGACACTTTCCGGAAATTCTTCGAGCGCGAGGAAACCTTCAGCCTCGGTGTTTGCAACGGCTGCCAGATGCTGTCCCAGCTCAAGGAGCTCATTCCCGGCGCGCAGCATTGGCCCCGTTTCCAGCGCAATCTGTCGGAACAGTTCGAAGCCCGCCTGTCCCTTGTGGAAGTGCTTCCCTCGCCTTCCATCCTGCTGCAGGGGATGGAAGGCTCCATTCTCCCTGTGGCCGTCGCCCATGGAGAGGGGCGTGCGGTATTCGAGCCACAGGATCAGCCCCAAGCCCTGATATCGCTGCGTTATGTGGACCATTACGGCAACCCAACCGAAACCTATCCCTTCAACCCCAACGGCTCTCCAGGCGGCATCACCGGTCTGACCACCACGGATGGCCGTGTCACCATCATGATGCCCCACCCCGAGCGCTGCTTCCGCACCATTCAGCATTCCTGGCATCCCGAAGACTGGGGAGAAAACGGCCCCTGGCTGCGTCTGTTCCGCAACGCCAGAAAGTGGCTTGACTGATATCGATCTCTGTGCAATCCAAAGAAGCCGGCATTGCGCCGGCTTTTTTTCTGGGCCCAAAGATTAAAAAAGCCCCCTCGTTTGAGGGGGCTTTGAGTTGGGGATTGTTGTTATTGTTATGCGGTGACCACGCCGCGGTCCCTGCCTTACATGAAGGTCGGGATCAGCGGAGCGTCAATCATCACCATCTGGCGGTTGCCGGCATCGTCATAGAAGAACAGAATACCACCCATCCGGCTGTCCGGGTCGTAGATGATGTCTGCCAGACGATACACTTCCCAGGCTGCGTCCGATGCGGTCACTTCGATCGTCTTGGTCTCACCCGGAGCAATCGGATCGTTCGGTACCACGGTCAGACCTTCGTCTGCCAGCAGGTCTTCCGGATAGCCGGTGTCGTCTTCGCACACTTCCGGATTCATGAAACGCACGTTGGCGGTCATGAACTCGCACAGCTGGACCGGACGATCACCCTTGTTGGTGACGGTCAGCACCATCTTCATGGCGCGGCCCGGCACACGGTAGGTGGCTTCGTCCACTTTGACGTCCACGCTCGGAGCCGGCATTTCGATCGGCTTGATGCCACGCAGGGTACCGGCCTGCAGCGGAATGGTCACCGGGTACTTGCTCTGGGTGCTGCTGTAGCCGAAGATCAACAGCAGAATGGTGGCGGCGCCAAACAGCATGCCCACTTTCTTTTCGGTCGGGGTGATCAGTTCGTCACCACGGCCGGCATTGACCATCACCATGCGCGGCAGGAACACCGGGTTGCGCACGAAGTAGATAATCCAGGCCAGACCGATGGCATACCACAGCACGTGCCAGAACACGGTGTTGGCAGTGTTGTAGTTTTCCAGGTCGATGGTCTGACCGGTCAGGGTGGTGATCGGGTTCTTGAACTCGCTCAGTTTCCCCTCGATGATCACCCATTTACCCGGACCGATGATCGGACCACCGCCCTGGACGTTCAGCATCGGGTGAACGTGCCATTCACCCCCGCGGCGGGCTTTCAGCACTACGCGGAAGGTGTAGGTGTTGCCGATTTCCAGGCGCACGGAACGCGGCACGAAGGTGTCGCCGATGTAGGATTCCTTGCGGATGAACACCGGTCCAGGAATCCCGACGTTCAGGAACGACACTTCGGGCGGATCCACGGATTCAGGCCAGCCTTCGAAGACGTGGAATTTGCCGCTGATCTCCATCTCTTCGTTGACCTTGAGCTGGTCGGTGGACCAGTTCAGGTCGAACCAGTGGATGGTACGCATACGCAGGAACGCTGCCTGCGACTTTTCACCGTGGGCCGAAGCCGCCGGGGTGTACATCACCGCGGCCGCCAGGGTCATCAGCAGGCCGACCAGCGACCAGCGGGTGAGCCTATCTCTTATCGTTTTCATCTATTTCCTCCTCAGATGTGTCTGTCGATGTCGATGCGCGCAAAATTCATCAGGTCTTCTTGACGAATTTCACGGTGCCGAACCAGCGGCCCACAAAGTGCCACATGAAGTAGATCAGAATGGACATGAAGCCGGAGAAGAAGGCAGACACCGGAACCACGTCCTTACCGAAGGTACGCAGGGTGCCCTTTTCCACCATGCGGATGTATTCCGGGGTACCGGTACGCACATAGTGGTAGCCCTGAATGTCGGCAATCGACATCAGCATGCCGTTGTATTCCACCGGCACGTGCAGCGGGCCAATGATCGGCCAGTTGCCCGGGTACATCAACAGACCCCAGCCCAGACCACCGATCACGGCGGTTAACAGGTAGCTGCTGGACAGCATCAGCACCACGTCAAGGAAGATCGCCATGTGGACCGCGGCGGTCGGGAACACGAAGTTGATCGGGAAGTAGGTCCAACCCCAGAAGTTGAAGTAGCGGTTGACCCATTCGCCGAACAGAATCCCCAGAATGCACACCGTGGCGCCCCAGGGCAGACGCAGGCGTTCCCACAGTACGGCCTGTACCGCCGCCGGGAAGGTGATCATGACGATCGGATACACCGTCACCCACAGACGACGGTCTTTCCAGTCGGCCCAGAAGTCCCAGTCACCCATGGTCAGCATGCCATGGATGTGGTAGGAACCGGTCAGTACCATAAACAGGATGAACAGGCCCAGGTAGTCTACCCACCTGGAGGCCTGAACTGCTTCGGCATGTGACCGAACAACAGATTCAGCAGTGCTCATTATTTACCTCCAAAGTCGCTTGTTGTTGCTTTACCACCAACTCTCAAAGTCGGCTTCTCTTCGCCTCCCTGGCAGGGGGACCGCCGGCGCCCCGGCGGCCTCCCTCATTTCAAGTCCTTCAGGGATTTTGCAACCCAGTCGGACCTCATTCGGCCCACTGAGCCTGGTCTTCGCCGACGCGGGCAACCGCTTCGTCGTAGACCTCACCGCACAGCGGCTTGCCAATCAGATTCAGGAAGCTGGCAAAAACCTGCAGCAGCAGCCCCAGAATCGACAGCGCAAACCAGCCAAACACCACAAAGCCATAGTGCAGCGGCGCCACAAACAGCTCTTCCATGAACCAGAAGGTGTGACCCCATTCGTTCAGACCCACGTTCGGCAAAATCATGAACGGCCCCACCACCGTGATCAGGTACGGCAGCGACAGACCCTTCTTCTGATAGTTGAAGTACGGAAGACGGGTGTGCGCATAAATCATCGCCGCAAACCCGGTGATGATGTAGATCGGGTAGCTCAGATAGAACTCGATAATGTGGCTCGGCGTGAAGTCCGTGTCACGAACGATGGTCTGGTGCCAGGTGCCGTCCTGTTCGGTGAAGTAGCTCGCTCCCCAGTAAATCGCCCACGCATAGGCCACCAGCCAGATCAGGTGGGTGAAGTTGCGGCGCAGCTCTTCACGGGTCCCTTCCACCGCTTCAAGATTGCGGTCACGGGTCCGCCACAGATAACCCCACAGCACCGAGGCAGTGACCACCTCAGCCACAATCTCCGTGTACAGGAAGTTCATCCAGTAAGTTTCAAATTCCGGTGCAAAAGAGTCCAGACCGGCACTCCAGCCGTAAACCCCTTCGTACCACCGGACCCACATATAAAACACGGTGTAAATGCCGATCGCAAAAGCAAGCCAGCCCTTGTGCACAAGGGGGGCTTCCTGCTCTGCGCCAACAGCTTGAGTCGTTGCAGCCATTGAGTTACCTCCTTAAGTTCACTCAATCAAGTTTTTCGTTGGGTTTCGCTCCATCCCTAAACGCTCCACCTGCAAACCCCTAAAGCCCGCAGGTGACCTCCTTCCTTCGGTATCCGCCAGTCTAGCATCGGCTAGGGTCTTGTCAAGACTTGACCGGCGTAAAAATTTTCGCCGCCAAACCTTTGTACAAATAGAGAAAACAAAGACATCCATGGAGACGCCTTTATTCACGTCGCGTAAGAAAAATCCTACCGGGGTGCGCGCTGTTTGCCGGAAGGCAATCGCCCCATCCCCTCCAGTTCTGCGAAGGGAAACGGCATCTGCTCGGTGTTGAAGGTCAGAAACAGCAGGATTTGATAGACGTAGACCGCCAGCGTCGCCCCCAGCTGCCGTGCGTGGGGGTTGTCCTGGCCCGTCAGCAGCTTGCTGGCCACCTGGAACAGCACGACCGCCCATAGCAACATGCGGACAAAACCGAGGATGAAGGCGAATACCGCCATGAAGAAAATCCGCTGCCAAGTATTGGGGGCCTTGATATGGCGCTGGATCTCCGGATCGAGGGGAGGCACTTGCATGGTCAGATGCTCAACAGATCGCGCAGATCGATGAGGGCCGCGTTGGCATGGGCGATATAGGTCGCCAACGTCAGCGAATAGTTGGCGAAGATGCCGAATCCGCTGCCGTTGAGGACCACCGGGCTGAGAATCGGCGCCTGGGTCGCCTCCAGCTCGCGGATGATCTGATGCACCGGCGTTTCCGCCGCCTTCATCTGGAGAATGTTATGGAAGTCGTTTTCGATCGCCTCCATGACGTGAAGCAGAGCCCAGGCATAACCGCGGGCTTCGTAGAAATTGTCATCCACCAGCAGCCACGGGGTGCGTTCCATCGGCTTGAAGGCGGTGGAGGGCTTGCCGCGCACGATGAGCGCCGTTTCCTGGTGGACCGAGCTGCTCGCGCTCAGGCGCTGGGTGTAGCTCCCGAGGCGCTTTTCCAGAATCATCACGTACTGGGTCAGGTTGTCGGCGCGGGGATAGAAGGGGGCCTTGCCCTCCCTCAGCCGAGCGAGATAACGCCGGAAGGCATCGATGCCTTTTTGATATTGATTTTCGCTCGCCGGCAGAATCCAGGAATCGGTTTCGAAGTAATAGTAGGGCTCACCGATGGCCAGATCCTTGTCCTCCTGGGACTGGGACTGGGCCCGGGACAAGTGGTTGCGGAGGGCGGTGGCCAGGTCGCGGGAGGCGACCACGACGCCGAACTCCCAATTGGGCATGTTGTCGAGGAAGATGCTCGGCGGGGTGACGTCGTTGCTGAGGTAACCGCCGGACTTGTGCAGCAGGTAATCCATGTTGTGGATCAGCACCGCCGTGGTCCGGGCCCCAACGGGAAGCTTCTTGGGATCGGTCAGCCCGGTTTCCTTGAGCGCAATCTCGGTCACGTCGTAGGTTTCGGGACTGTAACACTGCAGGGTCCAGTACCAACCCAGACCCGTAAACAACAGCAGGGTCGAAGCAACGATGCCGACCAGGGTCCAGATGCGCCGCTTGCGCTGCGCCTCCTCGGCGTCGAGGACTTCCTCCGCTTCGAGATGCGCTTCGGATTCTGTGGATGCGTGTGGCGAGACCATCACAGGAACCTCATCGATCAAATGATGGATAGATTAGCAAATTTGGACCGTCAATGGCGCCGTTTTGCTCGCGGATGGGCACGATCGTAAACCGAGGCCAGCTGCTGGAAATCCAGATGGGTGTAGATCTGGGTGGTGGCGATGTCGGCGTGACCCAACAGTTCCTGAACCGCGCGCAAATCCCCGCTGCTCTCAAGCAGATGGCTGGCGAAGCTGTGGCGCAGCAGATGGGGATGAAGCGGCTGCTGAAAACCCAGACGCCGGGCCCACTGGGCCAGCCGCTGCTGGACTCCCCGGCGCCCCAGACGCTGGCCGAAGCGGTTGACGAACAACGCTGCCTCGTCCGCCGCCGCCAGCCGCGGCCGGATCCCCAGCCAATGCTGCAGCGCCCGACGGGCACAGAGTCCGACCGGCACCAACCGCTCCTTGCCGCCCTTGCCATGCCGCACCCGCACCTCGCCCCCGGCCAGATCCAGATCGCTACAGTCGAGCGCCACCAGTTCCCCCAGGCGCAGGCCGGAGGAATAGAACAGCTCCCACATCGCCCGGTCGCGGCGCTCCAGCGGGGTGACCGCTTCGGCCTCGACCAATGCCGCGACCTCATCCACCGACAGCACCCCGGGCAGCTTGCGTGCCTTTTTGGGCGCCCGGACCCGCGCCGCCGGATTGTCTTCGAGCCGCCGCAGACGCAGCAGATGGTTCAGCAGGCCACGCAGGGCCGCCAGCTCCCGTTGCAAGGTGGCAGGCCCCACGCCAGCCTCATGGCGCTGACGCAGATACAAGCGGATCGCGGTCTCGTCCACCTGCCCCCAGTCCGTCACCCCGCGCGCCTGGAAAAAGCAGGCGATCCGGGTCAGGTCGCGGCGGTAGGCATCCAGAGTATGGGGGGAAATCCGGCGCTGATCGCGCAACTGCCGTAGATAAGCGTCGAGCGCCGTCTCCAGCGTCGGGGTCATGGCGCCACCCGCGCCTGCAGCAGCGCATTCAGACGGGTGCCGATCAGTTCCCCCAGGCGGGTCAGGAACAGCCGGCCCAAATCCGGGTGGAAACGGTCCACATCCCGGCTGCCGAGGGCGAGCACGCCCTGGAACAGAGGCTGGTCGAACGGCACCAGGGCCCAGGAACGGATCGCGGTCTGCTTAGGGAACAGCAGGGACAGTTCACGCTCGTCCGGGGGACCGACGTAGACCTCCCGATGACGCTGCAATGCCGCAAAGGCCGCCGCCTCCTGGGGGTCGGCGAACACCTCGTCCTGGCAGGCGGCCTCGCGCGCGGTCAAAACCCGTAACGTCACCCATTCGACGCCGAAACGTTCCCGCAGGGTGGTTTCCACCGTGGCCAGGATCTCGGCCACCTCGTCCGTCTGCAGCAATGCCAGGGTCAGGGCGTGCATGTGTCCCAACAGGGCGTCGTTGAAACGCGCCACGTGCACCAGGTGTTCGATCTGACGGCACAGCTCCTGATTGGTCTGGCGCAGCAGCGCCACCTGACGCTCGATCAGGGACACCGCCTCGCCGCAATCGTGGGGGATGCTCAGGTTCTCCAGCAGCCATTCGTGCGCGACGAAAAACTCCGGATGGTCGAGTAGCCAAGCTGCGATCTCGGTATCCCCCAACCGGTCGCGGGGCAACGGCTCACACGGTTCCCGGGTCATAATTCAATTTCACCCTCGAAGACAGATTCCGCCGGCCCCGTCATCCAGACCGGCTCCCCCCGCCCCTGCCACTCGACTGTCAATTCCCCGCCCGGCAGGGCCACCGTGACCGGCGAACGCAACCGCCCCTGGTCGATGCCGACCACGGCGGCCGCGCAGGCGCCGCTGCCACAGGCCAGAGTTTCCCCACTGCCGCGTTCGTACACCCGCAGCCTGACTTTCCCGGGGGAAACGATTTCCATGAAACCCACGTTGACCCGCTCGGGAAACAGGGGATGCTGCTGCAACGCCGCCCCCACGGCCGCTACCGGCGCCTTTTCCACCGACGGGACCACGATCACCGCATGGGGATTTCCCAGGGAAACCGCCCCGAAGATCACGTCGTGACCGGCGACGGAAACCTGATATTCCGGCATCTCCTCGTGCACCGCCAGGGGGATCGCCGCCGGGTCGAAGTTCGGCACCCCCATGTTGACCCGGACCCGATCCTCGCCCACCAGCGTCAGCGTCATCGCCCCTGCGGCGGTCACCACCCGGATCACGTCCCGGTCGATCAGCCCCTTTTCGCGCACGAAACGGGCAAAACAGCGGGCCCCGTTGCCGCACTGGGCCACTTCGGAGCCGTCGGCGTTGAAGATCCGGTAGCGGAAATCGGCTTCCGGGCCGGGGGGCGGTTCCACCACCAGCACCTGATCGCAGCCAACGCCGAAATGGCGGTCCGCCAGCCGGCGTATCGTGGCGGTATCGAGGGCGACGGGCTGGCTGACAGCGTCGATGACCACGAAATCGTTGCCGAGGCCGTGCATCTTGGTGAATTTCAGCTTCACGGCAGCACCTGTTCCCCGCGCCACAAGTCTTCCAGCGTTTCCCGCCGCCGCGCCAGATGGAGCCGGCCGCCATCGACCAGGATCTCCGGCGGCCGCGGCCGGGAATTGTAATTGGAGCTCATGGTAAAACCATAGGCCCCGGCGGAGCGAACCGCAAGCAGATCGCCTTCGCCCAGCGCCAGGTGGCGGCCGCGGCCGAGGAAATCGCCGGTTTCGCACACCGGCCCGACGATGTCGTATTCCCGCACCGGAATGTCATCGCGGGGGCGTACCGGCACGATCTCCTGCCAGGCGTCGTACAGGGCCGGGCGCAGCAGATCGTTCATGGCGGCATCGACGATGGCAAACCACTTGGCCGGGGTGCGCTTGAGATACTCCACCCGGGTCACCAGGATACCGGCGTTGCCGGCGATGGCCCGCCCCGGCTCCAGCAGGATCTCCCAGTCGCGGCCGCCGAGCCGCTCCAGCAGGGCGGCAACGTATTCCGCCGGCAGCGGTGGGTTTTCGTCGTGGTAGCGGATGCCCAGACCGCCGCCCAGATCGAGATGGCGCAGGGTGATACCTTCGGCCGCCAGCCCCTCGGCCAGCTCCAGGACCCGGTCGAGGGCGTCGAGGAACGGTTCGACATGGGTCAGCTGGGAACCGATGTGGCAGTCGATACCTTCGACCTCCAGATGGGAAGAGTCGGCAATGCGGCGGTAGAGGTCCGGCGCTTCGGCCACATCGATGCCGAACTTGTTCTCCTTCAGCCCGGTGGCGATGTAGGGGTGGGTGCGGGCGTCCACGTCGGGATTAACCCGCAGCGACACCGGTGCCCTGACCCCCATCTCCTCCGCCAGTCGTTCCAGACGGTCCAGTTCCTGCGGCACCTCGACGTTGAAGCAGCGGATGCCCACCTCCAGGGCCAGGCGCAGCTCGTCCTCGCGCTTGCCGACGCCGGAGAACACTACCTTGGCCGGATCCCCCCCCGCCCTGAGCACCCGCTCCAGCTCCCCCACCGAGACGATGTCGAAACCGGAACCGAGGCGGGCGAGCAGATTGAGCACCGCCAGGTTGGAATTGGCCTTGACCGCGTAGCAGATCAGATGGGGATGGCCGCCGAAGGCGGCATCGAAGGCGCGCCAGTGCCGCTCCAGGGTGGCGCGGGAATAGACGTAGGCCGGGGTGCCATATTCGGCGGCGATGGCGGCGACCGGCACGTCCTCGGCGTACAGTTCGCCGTCGCGGTAATCGAAAAAGTCCATTCAGCGGGATTCCTCTTGCTTGGGTTCCGGTTCGGGAAGATACAGCGGGCCTTTCTGGCCGCAGGCGGCCAGACCGACGAGGCAGAGGAGCGTCAACGCAGCGATACGCATGTTCAGTTTCCGTAGAGTTGTTGCGGCAGCCAGGTGGCCAGCGCCGGCCACAGGGCCAGACCGGCCAGCAACAGCAGCTGCAGGGCGATGAAAGGCATCACCCCCAGATAAATTTGACCGGTCTTCACCGCCGGTGGTGCCACCCCGCGCAGATAGAACAGGGAGAAACCGAAAGGCGGGGTCAGGAACGAGGTCTGCAGGTTGAGGGCGATCATCACCCCCAGCCACACCGGGTCCAGCCCCAGGGTCAGCAGCACCGGGCCGACGATGGGCACCACCACGAAGGTGATCTCGATGAAATCGAGGACGAAACCCAGGGCGAACATCACCGCCATCACCACCACCATGGCGCCGAAGGCCCCGCCGGGGAGGCCGGCGAGCCATTCCACCACTATCTCGTCGCCGTAGAAACCGCGGAACACCAGGGAGAACAGGGCCGCGCCGATTAGAATCAGGAACACCATGCTGCTGACCCGGGCGGTGCTCTGCATCACTTCACGCAGCCGGGCCGAATCCAGCTCCCGCCGCAGCAGCGCCAGCCCCAGCGCGCCCACGGCGCCCACGGCGGCCGCCTCGGTGGGGGTCGCCAGCCCACCGAGAATCGAGCCGAGCACCAGCACGATCAGCACCAGCGGCGGCAGCATGCCCCGCAACACCCGCACCAGCAGACGGCCGTCCTGCAAACCGTCCGGCTGGGGCGGCATCCACTGGGGTTTAAGCCAGGCGACGGCGACGATGAACACCAGATACAGCCCCACCAGCACCAGCCCCGGCAGCAGGGCGCCGGCGAACAGGTCCCCCACCGACACGGTCCTGGGGGCGAACACTCCCATCTCCAGCTGGGCTTGGCTGTAGGCGGAGGAGATCACGTCCCCCAGCAGCACCAGCACGATGGAAGGGGGGATGATCTGCCCCAGGGTCCCGGAAGCGCAGATGGTGCCACAGGCCAGGGCCGGATGGTAACCGCGCCTGAGCATCGTCGGCAGCGACAGCAGCCCCATGGTCACCACCGTGGCGCCGACGATGCCGGTGCTGGCGGCCATCAGCATTCCCACCAGGGTGACGGCGATGCCCAACCCGCCGCGCAGGCGCCCGAACAGGGCCGCCAAGGTGTCGAGCAGCTCCTCGGCGATCCGGGCCCGCTCCAGCACCACCCCCATGAACACGAACAGGGGCACCGCCATCAGGGTCTCGTTGGTCATGATGCCGTAGAGCCGGTTGGGCAGGGCCTCGAGGAAGGCGGTGTCGAACAGATCCAGCCAGGTGCCCAGAGCGGCGAAAGCCAGCGCCGTGCCACCGAGGGCGAAGGCCACCGGATAACCGCTCAGCAGGACCACGAAGACCGCCGCGAACAACCCCAGGGCCAGATGATGCTCGCTCAGCGCCATGCCGTCACGCCTCCAGCGGCCGCCCGGCGATGACCGCAAGGGCCTTGAAGCCCTGGGCCAGCCCCTGCAGCGCCAGCAGGACGGCGAACAGCGGAATCAGGCTCTTGAGCAGAAACACCGCCGGCAGGCCACCGGCCTCGCGTGAGGCTTCCTTCACCGCCCAGGCGGCGGCCACGTAATCCCAGGAAATCCAGGCGATGAAAGCGCACACCGGCACCAGCAGCAGCCAGGTGCCGAGCAGGTCGATCCAGGCCCGCCCCACCGGCCCCAGTCGCTGATAGAAGATATCGACGCGCACGTGGGCGTCGTGTTTCAGGGTATAGGCGGCGGCGAGCAGAAACAGGGTCGCATGCAGATAGACCACGCTTTCCTGCAGGGCGATCCACCCCAGCCCGAAGCCATAGCGCAGCACCACCACCAGGAAGGTGATCGCGACCATTCCCAGGGACAGCCAGGCCACCGTCCGCCCCAGCCAGTCGCTCAAGCCATCGACGCCCCGCACGAAAGCGGCGATAATCTTCCAGAACACCATTGCGCCCATTCGCCATTTGCAAAATGGCGCCCATTATACCGGGAAAAGGAAATCCGCCTCCATGACCACACCCAAACACCCCACCCTGCCGGCCGACGCCCTGCGCCCGCCCCGGCCGGACCTGGATTTCACCACCACCGCCGAGCTGGAGCCCCTGGAAGGCATCCTGGGCCAGACCCGGGCGGAGACCGCGCTGCGTTTCGCCATCGCCATGGACCGGGGCGGTTATCACGCCTTCGTCGCCGGAGAGACCGGCAGCGGCCGCCTGACCCTGGCCCGGAGCCTGACGGAGGAAACCGCCCGCCGGCGCCCTGCCCCCGATGACTGGATCTACCTCAACAATTTCGACGACCCGCGCCAGCCCCTGGCGGTCGCCCTGCCCGCCGGCCGCAGCCGGGAACTGGCCGCTGCCATCGACAACTTGATCGACAAGCTGCTGGACACCTTCCCGGCGGCCTTCGAGAGCCCTTCCTATCAGCGCCGCCGCCACCGCATCGAGCGCGAATTCAACCAAAAGTACGATCAGGCGCTCCGCCAGGTGGAACGGCAGGCGCTGGAGAAGAACATCGCCGTGTTCCGCGACGGCGACTCGATCACCTTCACCCCTCTGAAGGACGGCGTCCCCCTGGACGACGCCCAGTTCGCCCAGATGCCCGAGGCCGAGCGCGAAGCCTTCGACCGGGCCGTCAGCGAGCTGGAGGACTATCTGGCCGACCTTCTCGCCGAGCTGCCCCAGTGGCGCCGGGAGGCGGCGGAGAAACAGCGGCGTCTCGATCAGGAAGTCATCCGTCAGGCCATCGACCCGCTGCTGCGCCCGCTGGAGGAACGCTACCGCGACATCGAAGGGTTGGCACGCTATTTCCAAGCCCTGCGCCGGGATCTGGAGCAGACCGCCCAGGAAAAGCTCGGCAACGAACAGCTGAGCGAGGCAGACAAGCGCAGCGTGCTGCAGGAAAGCTACGCCCCCAACCTGCTGGTCACCCACGCGGCCGACGGCGGCGCGCCGGTGATCTTCGAGCCCCATCCTAACTTCGCCAACCTCTTCGGCCACATCGAGTACATCGCCGAACAGGGGGTGATCGAAACCAACCACCGCATGATCTACGCCGGCGCCCTGCACCAGGCCAACGACGGCTTCCTGCTGGTGGAGGCGGACAAACTGCTGGCCGAACCCCTGGTGTGGCCGGCCCTGAAACGGGCCCTGCGGCGCCGCCTGCTGGTGATCGAACGCGCCCTCAACGAGCCGGTCACCCTGCTGCCGGCCACCCTCAACCCCGAACCGATCCCCCTGGCGGTCAAGGTGGTGCTGATCGGGGAGCGGGAACATTACGAGCTGCTTCAGTCCCTGGATCCGGAATTCGGAGAGATTTTCAAGATCCTGGCCGACTTCGACGACGATTTCCCCCGCGACCCGGCCACCGTCCGCGCCTTTGCCCGCTTTCTCGCCCACCAGACCCAGGCGCTGCAAACCGCCCCGCTCACCGCCGCCGCGGTGACCCGGCTGCTGGATTTCAGCTCGCGGCTGGCGGAAAACCAGCGCAAGCTCTCAGCTCGGCTGGCGGAAATCTGCGACCTGCTGGCCGAGTCGGAATGGTGGCGCGCCCGGGACCAGGCCCCCCACATCGACGCCGTCCACGTGGAACGGGCCGTCGCCGCCGAGGAGGAACGCGAGGGAAGGCTGGCGCAGGTGATCCTGGAGGAGATCCTCGACGGCACCCTGCTCATCGCCACCACCGGCAGCGCGGTGGGGCAGATCAACGGCCTGACGGTGTTCGAGACCGGCACCTTCAGCTTCGGCACCCCGGCGCGGATCACCGCCACCGTCTATCCCGGCTCCAAGGGCATCGTCGATATCGAGCGCGAGGTCAATCTGGGCCAGTCGATCCACTCCAAGGGGGTGATGATCCTGTCGGGCTATCTCGGCTCCAAATACGCCCAGCAATTCCCCTTCGCCATCTCCGCCCACATCGCCCTGGAGCAATCCTACGGCTACATCGACGGCGACAGCGCCGCCCTGGCGGAAGTCAGCGCCCTGATCTCCGCCCTCACCCACCTGCCGATCCGCCAGTGCCTGGCGGTCACCGGCTCCCTCAACCAGTACGGCGAAGTCCAGGCGGTGGGCGGCGTCAACGAGAAGATCGAGGGTTTTTTCCGGGTCTGCCGCGCCCGCGGCCTCGACGGCAGTCACGGGGTCATACTCCCCCGGGCCAACTGTGACGATCTGGTGCTCAAGGACGAGGTGATCGAGGCGGTGGCTGCCGGCCGCTTCCATCTCTATCCGGTCACCTGCGTGGATCAGGCCCTGGAGATCCTCATCGGCCGCCCGGCCGGCGCCCCGGACGCGGAAGGTAACTATCCGCCCGATTCCATCAACGGCAGGGCCGTCGCCCGGCTCAAGGAGATCGCCGAACTTTACGACCACGAGGCCAAGGCCGAAGGCTGAGGGGGTATGCTAGAATGCCTCCAGATCAACCGTCAGCTTTTCTTCCATCCATGCGCCCGTTCATCATTCTGCTGCTGTTGCTGGGGCTGAGCGCCTGCGCCAATCTTTCCACCTTCGAACAGCCCCGGGTCACGGTCACCGACGTGCGTCTGCGCGGCGGCCATCTGCTGGCCCAGGAGTTTCTGGTCACCCTGCGCCTCGACAACCCCAACAAGTACGGCTTCGACGTCAACGGCGTGGCCGCCGACGTGCTCATCAACGGCCAGCCGCTGGCGCGCGGGCTGAGCAACCGGGCGGTGCACGTTCCCGGCTTCGGCAGCGCCGACATCACCCTGGCGGCCACCGTCAGCACCCCGGCGCTGTTACAGCAACTGATCCAGCTCGGCACCTATCAGGGGCTGGAATACGAGATCCGCGGCCACCTCAACGTCGGCCGCGACTGGCTGCGCGACATCCGCGTTCCCTTCGAGGCACACGGCAATCTGGATTTCTGGCGTTTCATCGACGAACAGGCGATTCCCCGTCCCCTAAGCCCCGAGTGATGGCCGTTCCGCTGCGCATCGACGACCACCGCCGCGACAGCGCCGGATTCACCTATGTGTATCCGGTGGTGTCACGCCGGGCCGGGGGGGTCTCCATCGGCATCAACTTCAATCCCAACAGCGCCTGCAACTGGCGCTGCATCTATTGTCAGGTCCCCGGACTCAGCCGCGGCGCCGCCCCTCCCCTGGATCACCCCCGCCTGCGGCGTGAACTTAAGGCCATGCTCGACAGCATCGTCCACGGCGACTTCTACCGCCGTTTCCAGGTACCCGCGTCCCACCGCAGGATCTGCGACGTCGCCATCTCCGGAAACGGCGAGCCGACCACGCTCAAGGATTTCGACGCCGCCATCGACACCGTGCTGGCCACCCTGACGGACTATCCATTGCCCGGTCTGGCCCGGGTCATCATCAGCAACGGCAGCCGGATTCACCAACCCGCCGTGCAGCGCGGACTCGGGCGCTGGGGCCGGGCCGGAGGCGTGCTGTGGTTCAAACTCGACCTGGCGACGCGCGCCGGCATCGCCCAGGTGAACCAGATCCATCTTTCTCCGCCGCAGATCCTGGAACGGCTGGAACAGGCGGCCGGCCTGTGCCCGGTCTGGATCCAGACCTGCTGGTTCGCCCTCGACGGCCATCCGCCCCCACCGCAGGAACGGCAGGCCTATCTGGAACTGCTGGCGCAGGCCAAACGCCGCGGCCTGCCCCTCGAGGGCGTCCTTCTGTACGGCCTGGCCCGCCCCTCCCGGCAACCGCAGGCGTCCCGGCTGTCGCGGCTGCCAGCGGAAATCCTGGAGGAACTGGCCGCCGACATCCGCCGCTGCGGCTGGCCGGTCAGGGTGACCCCCTAAACCTTTCAAAACACGTGGTATTATGATTTCCGCTTCGACACCCAGCCGAGGAAACATCATGGAACACAAAGTCTTCATCCACACCAATCACAAGCAGTGGCTCGGTGCTGTGGTCGCCGCCTACAGCATGAAGCGCAACTCCCCCAACGCCGACAAGTTCGAGGTGGAGATCATCCATCACAAGGATTATCCCTGGCTCCACCAGCGCGAAGGCCAGGAATATCTGCGTGACGGTCAGAGACGGGTCTGGCTCAACGATGACCTGCAGTCCTTCACGCCGCTGCGGTTCATGCCGCCGCAGCTGATGAACTATCAGGGCCGCGCCGTGGTGGTCGATCCCGACGTCTTCGCCGTCGGCGACGTGTGGGAGCTGCTCAGCCGCGACATGGGCGACGCCGGCATCATGTGCCGCCCCCGCACCGGCAAGAAAGGCAAGGAGGGATGTCTGGCCAGCAGCGTGATGCTGCTCGACAACGCCAAGCTCACCCACTGGAAACCGGAGGCAACCGTCGCCAAGCTGTTCGAGTTCGAGGTCGATTACATGGACTGGATCTGCCTCAAGCTGGAGCCGCGCGCGCTCATCGAGCTGTTCGAGGACGCGTGGAACGACTTCGACCACCTCACCCCCAGGACCAAGATGCTCCACACCACCAAGCGCAAGACCCAGCCCTGGAAAACCGGCCTGCCGGTGGACTTCCGCCCGGCGGAGAAGAAGAACCTCTGGGGGATGATCCTGCGCGCCCGCCGCCATCTGTTCGGCGAGTACGCTTTCCTCGGCCACTACAAACCCCACCCCGATCCCAACATCGAGCGCTATTTCTTCGGCCTGGTGAAGGAGTGCCTGGAAAACGGCCTGGTCACCGAGGATGACATCCGCCGGGAGATGTCCCTCAACCACGTGCGCCACGACGCCTTCGAAGTCCTCGAACGCATCGAGCCGCTGGCGCCGCCGCCAGGGCATCCGCTGGGCTGGGACAGCGCGGCCCAGAAACAGGCTGCCTAGGCCAGCAGGGCTTTCACCCGCGCCGCCGTCCGTGCCAGTTCATCCGGCAGCGGCGGCGACGGATGACGCAGCGTCTCGCCGAGCCAGGCGGCGTGACCGCCGTCAATCAGGGCCCGGTGCATGGGGCGGATGTCCCGGCGCAGGCGCTGCGGCGCCAATCGCAGGGCCAGATCGCTGCGCCAGGCTTTGAGCCGGCGGCGGTGCCACCACGGCAATTGCGGGAGGATTGGGGTATCCGGGCGCATCGCCCAGCGGCCATGGCCGAAGGGAAAGAGGAACACCGGCCTGCCGCTGGCGCAGGCTTCGGTGATCATGGAGATGCTGTCGCCAGTGACCACGACCGCCTCGGCCAGGCCCAGAAAAGCCCGGTAGGGATTGTCGCCCTGTCCGTAGCGGTGCAGCTGCATCGGCACCGTCACGGCTGCCTCGAAGGCGGAAACAGCCTCCGCCGACGTGCGGGCGCTGCTGGTCACCAGCAAGGAGGCTCCCTGCGCCGCTGCCAACTGACTGACCTGACGGGCCAGCTGCCGGGCCGCGGCGGCATCGAACAGATACGGACCGCTGTCGCCCCCCAGCAGCACGGTGACGAACGGCCCCGGCACCCGCAGGCGGGGACGCCAGCGCTCGGCCTCCTGCTGCAGCGCTGCCTGATCCAGATCGTGCAGCGGCAAGGTGTTGACCAGGACGTTGTCCCGGGGCGGGAGCCGATACTGCGGGGTGGTGACGATGAGGTCAAAACGCTCCAACGGCGCCCAGGGCCGTCCCACGTGAACGATGCGTACCGGCCGGCCGGCCTGTTTTCTGATCCATAGGGCGGCCGCCTCGTTGCGGCGGCCGGCGGTGAGCACCAGGTCGGGCCAGGGCGGGGTGAGCGCATCGCTGCGGCGGCGGTCGATGCCTGCCAGGGTGGCGCCGAAGCGCCCCACCAGCAGTTCGTAGGGGCGGTAGGTCAGGCGTTTGATCTCGTAAGGCCAGCCCAAGGCCCGCGCCAGGGCCAGAAGCTGGGCGTTGTCCCCGGCCTTGTGGCCGCACAGCAGCCAGACCTGCGGGGGGGATGGGGTATAATTCTCTACCATTTCACTGGGATTAGGTTCATGTCGCGGATCGCCACCCTGCTGCTGGGACTGCTTTTCGCCTTTGGCGTTCAGGCCGAAGCCGTCGTCCACATCGCCTTCCTCGGCAAGGAACCGGAGGACATCCGCCCCGCCACCGCCAACCTGGAGCCAGTCTATGCCGATGTGGGCCTCAGAGGAGCGGAACTGGGCATCGAGGATAACAACACCACCGGCCGTTTCACCGGCCAGCGCTTCCGCCTGCTGGGCGCCGTGCTCGGCCGGGACGAGGAGCCGCAACGGGCGCTCTATTTTCTGCTCAAGGAAGGCTACCGCCACATCGTGGTCAACCTGCCCGCCGCCGATCTGCTGGCCCTGGCGGACATGGAGGGGGCGGAAAACGTTCTATTGTACAATGCCGGCGCCTACGACGACGTCCTGCGCAATCAGCAGTGCCGCGCCAACGTCCTCCACACCCTCCCCAGCCACGCCATGCGCGCCGACGCCCTGGGGCAGTACCTGAAGAAGAAGCGCTGGGAAGCATGGTTCCTGGTGCCCGGCACCCGCGAGCAGGACAAGCGCTTCGCCGCCGCCCTCAAGCGCACCGCCAGGCGCTTCGGGCTGGAGATCGTCGCCGAAAAGCCCTGGATCTACGGTTTCGACGCCCGCCGCACCGCCCAGTCCCTGGTGGCCACCTTCACCCAGGGAGTCGATTACGACATCCTGCTGGTGGCCGACGAGGCCGGCCTGTTCGGCGATTACTTTCCCTACCGCACCTGGCTGCCGCGGCCGGTGGCCGGCACCCAGGGGCTGGTGGCCACCGCCTGGCATCCGGCCCACGAACAATGGGGCGCGGTACAGCTGCAGAACCGCTTTCGCGAGCACGCCGGCCGCCGGATGAAACCCCGCGACTATGCCGCCTGGCTGGCGGTGCGGGCCATCGGTGAGGCCGCTACCCGCACCCGGAGCGCCGATTTCGCCAAAATCCGGGAATTTCTCCTGAGCGACCAGCTGGCCCTTGCCGGCTTCAAAGGCCGGCCGTTATCCTTCCGCCGCTGGAACGGTCAGCTGCGTCAGCCCATCCTGCTGTCCGGCCCCCGGGCGGTGGTGGCAGTGGCGCCGCTGGAGGGTTTCCTGCATCCGGTCGATGAGCTGGATACCCTGGGTTATGATGAACGGGAATCCAGTTGCCATTTAGCGAGGAACTGACCTCATGTTGCAAATCATGCTCGCCATTCTGTGCATTTCCGCCGCCTTCCTGGTCCACGCCGACACGGTTCTAGTCACCCTGGAGAAGGACAACGCCCTGGCGGTGGTGGACGGCGATGCCCTGGCGCTGAAAAAGACCGTCAAGATCGGCCGCCGGCCGCGCGACATTAAGCTCAGCCCAGATTTCAAGAAAATCTACGTCGCCGCCAGCGACGACGACACCATCCAGGTGCTCGATGCCGAAACCTACAGGGTCATCGGCCATCTTCCCTCGGGCGAGGATCCGGAAACCTTCGCCATCGCCCCGGACGGCAAACGCATGTACGTCTCCAACGAGGACGACAATCAGGTCACCGTGATCGACCTGGAGACGGCGCAGGTGATCAAGGCGATCCCTGTGGGGGTGGAGCCGGAAGGCATCGCCGTCAGCCCCGACGGCAAGTGGGTGGTGAGCACCTCGGAAACCACCAACATGGCCCACTGGATCGACCCCCGGCGCCTGGAGATCGTCCACAACACCCTGGTGGACCCGCGCCCGCGAGCGGCCGCCTTCACCGCCGACTCCAAACAGCTGTGGGTCACCTCCGAGATCGGCAGCACCCTGACCATCATCGACACCGAAAGCAAGGCGATCGTCAAGAAAATCCGCTTCCAGATCCCCGGCGTCACCCAGGCCCTGGTGCAACCGGTGGGGGTCATCATCGATGACCGGCGCCGCTACGGCTACATCGCCCTGGGGCCGGCCAACCGGGTGGCGGTGATCGACGCCCAGAAGCTGGAAGTGGTCGATTATCTCATCACCGGCAAGCGGGTCTGGCACCTGGCCTTCTCCAGCGACGGCAAACGGCTGTTCACCACCAACGGCGCCAGCCACGACGTCACCGTGATCGACACCGGCAAGCTCAAACCGATCAAGTCGATTCCGGTGGGACAGTGGCCCTGGGGGGTGGCAGTCCGGCCATGACCACACCCGCCCTCGAAGTCGAACACGTCAGCTTCGCCTACGGTCCCCAAAAGGCCCTCGACGATGTCACCTTCAGCGTCGAGGCGGGCCGCTGCGCCATCCTGCTGGGGCCCAACGGCGCCGGCAAGACCACCCTGTTCAATCTCATCACCCGGCTGTTCGACAGCCCCACAGGCGCCATCCGCATCGCCGGCTACGACAACCGCAGGCAGCCGTGCCAGGCCCTGGCCCACCTGGGGGTGGTGTTCCAGCAACCGACTCTGGACCTGGACCTGACCGTGGCACAGAACCTGCGCTACCACGCCGCGCTCCACGGTCTGAGCCGGCGCGAGGCCGACCGCCGCATCGCCGCCGAACTGGAGCGGCTGGAGATGATCCAGTACCGCAAAACCAAGGTCCGGGCCCTCAGCGGCGGTTACCGCCGCCGGGTTGAGATCGCCCGCGCCCTGCTCCACTGCCCCGCCCTGCTGCTGCTGGACGAGCCCACGGTGGGGCTGGATATTCCCAGCCGCATGGCGCTGGTCGAGCACGTCCACGGCCTGGCCCGCGAGGGCATGGGGGTGTTGTGGGCCACCCACCTGATCGACGAGGTGGAACCCTCCGACGCGCTGATCGTACTGCATCGGGGCAAAGTGCGCGCCACCGGCATCGTCACCGAGGTGATCCGGCGGCTGGAGGTGACCACCTTGGCCGAGGTGTTCGAGGTGTTGACGGCGGAGGAGACGGCCTGATGCGTCTGCTCCATTACCTGCGGGCCCTGAACGCCATCGTCGGCCGCGAGCTGCTGCGTTTCCTCCACCAGCGCGGCCGCTTCGTCGCCGCCCTGGTGCGCCCCCTGGTGTGGCTGTTCATCTTCGCCGCCGGCTTCCGTTCCACTTTGGGGATCGCCGTCATCCCGCCGTATCAGACCTACATCCTCTACGAGGAGTACATCACCCCCGGCCTGGTGGGGATGATCCTGCTGTTCAACGGCATGCAAAGCTCCCTGTCGATGGTATACGACCGCGAGATGGGCAGCATGCGCATCCTGCTGGTGGCCCCGCTGCCGCGCTGGTATCTGCTGTCGAGCAAGCTGCTGGCGAGCACCTGCGTGTCCATCCTGCAGGCGTACGTGTTTCTGGCCATCGCCTATCTTTACGACATCCAGCCGCCGCTGCTCGGTTATCTGGAAGTGCTGCCGGCTCTGGTGCTGGTGGGCCTGATGCTGGGGGCGTTGGGGATGTTCCTGTCGTCGTTCATCAAACAGCTGGAGAACTTCGCCGGGGTGATGAACTTCGTCATCTTCCCCATGTTCTTCCTCTCCACCGCTCTCTATCCCCTGTGGCGGCTGCAGGAATCCAGCCCGCTCCTGGCCACCCTGGCCCGCTACAATCCCTTCTCCCAGGGGGTGGAGCTGATCCGCTTCGCCCTCTACGGCCAGTTCAACCGCTATGCCTTCCTCTATACTTTGGTTACCATGTTCATTTTCCTGGCCCTGGCCATCTGGGGCTACAACCCGTCCAAAGGACTCATGACCCGGAGAGGCAGATGACCCGACCCACCTGGCTGGTGACCGGCGGCGCCGGTTTCATCGGTGGCAACTTCGTTTTGAAGCAGATCCGCGAGCGCCGCGCCCGCATCGTCAACCTCGACGCCCTGACCTACGCCGGCAACCTCGACACCCTGGCGCCGGTGATGGACGGCCCCGACCACATTTTCGTCCACGGTTCCATCGGCGACCGGGAATTGGTCCGCCAGCTGCTGGCCGAGCACCGCCCCCAGGCGATCATCAACTTCGCCGCCGAAAGCCACGTGGACCGCTCCATCGACTCGCCGGGGGATTTCATTCACACCAACGTGGTCGGCACCTTCGAGCTGCTGGAGGCGGCCCGCGGCTACTGGCGGGAACTGCCGGCCGCCGAACGGGAAGCCTTCCGCTTTCTGCACGTCTCCACCGACGAGGTCTACGGCTCCCTGGGGGAGACCAGCAAGTTCACCGAAGAAACCCCGTACCGGCCCAATTCCCCCTACTCGGCCTCCAAGGCCGGTTCCGACCATCTGGTGCGCGCCTACCACCACACCTACGGCCTGCCGACCCTGACCACCAACTGCTCCAACAACTACGGTCCCTACCAGTTTCCGGAAAAGCTGATCCCGCTGATGATCCTCAACGCCCTCGAGGGCAAGCCCCTGCCGGTGTACGGCCAGGGACTCAACGTGCGCGACTGGCTCTACGTGGAGGACCACTGCTGCGCCATCGAGCGGGTTCTGGCCGCCGGCAGGCCCGGTGAGGTGTACAACATCGGCGGCAACAACGAGAAGAAGAACATCGAGGTGGTGCGAACCATTTGCCGCATCCTCGACGAACTGCATCCCGAGGGCGCCCCCCACGAGCGCCTCATCACCTTCGTCGCCGACCGCCCCGGCCACGACCTGCGCTATGCCATCGACGCCTCCAAGATCAAACGGGAGCTGGGCTGGAGCCCGCGGGAAACCTTCGATTCCGGCATCGAAAAGACGGTGCGCTGGTACCTGGACAACCGCGACTGGTGCCAACGGGTCTGCGACGGCAGCTACCGCCGCGAGCGCCTGGGGGTGGCGGTATGACGCGCCGGGGCATCATACTCGCCGGCGGCAGCGGCACCCGCCTCCATCCCCTCACCTACGCCGTCAGCAAGCAGCTGTTGCCGGTGTACGACAAGCCGATGATCTACTACCCCCTCGGCACCCTGATGCTGGCGGGCATCCGCGACATCCTGGTCATCACCACCCCCCACGACGCCCCCCTGTTCCAGCGCCTCCTCGGCGACGGCAGCCAGTGGGGGATCGCTCTGCATTACGCAGTCCAGCCCAAACCGGAGGGACTGGCCCAGGCCTTTGTCATCGGCGAGGACTTCCTCGCCGGCGATCCCAGCTGCCTGGTGCTGGGGGACAACATCTTCTACGGCCACGGCCTCACCGACATGCTCCAGCGCACCAGCGAACGCACCGAGGGGGCCACGGTGTTCGGATACTGGGTCAAGGATCCCGAACGCTACGGGGTGGCGGAATTCGATGACGCCGGGCGGGTGATCGGCCTGGAGGAAAAACCGGACCGCCCCCGCTCCCACTGGGCGGTCACCGGCATCTACTTCTATGACGGCCAGGTGTGCGAGCTGGCCAAATCCCTCAAACCCTCGGCCCGGGGGGAGCTGGAGATCACCGACCTCAACCGCCGCTATCTGCAGCAAGGCCGGCTTCACCTGGAACGCCTCGGCCGCGGCATCGCCTGGCTCGACACCGGCACCCACGAATCGCTCATGCAGGCCTCCCAGTTCATCCAGACTATCGAGGAACGCCAGGGGCTCAAGGTCTGCTGCCCGGAGGAGATCGCCTACGCCCAGGGCTGGATCGACGCCGAGCAGTTACTCCGCCAAGCCGAGAAGCTCAACAAGAACGAATACGGCGCCTACCTGCGCCGCATTCTGGAACAGGAACTACCATAACGCCGCAAGCAAAAATTCGCGAGGCATTGATGCCTGAAATCAGCCGATTCTTTGGTATCGTTATCGCCATGTTCTATAGTCTGGTGATGGAGTGGGCTGCCAGACACCAATCGGAGCTGATGGACAATTGGCAACGGGCGGAACGCTATGCCCCCTTGAAACCGATACCACCATTGGAGTGACCCATGCTCGTCGATCTCATTGAAGCCCGTCCGCTCGACAACCACCGTGTCTATTTACGCTTCGAGGATGGCCTTGAAGGCGCGCTGGATTTGGGGGCCTATCTTTCTTTCCGTGGCATCTTCGCGCCGCTGCGCGATCCTGAATGCTTCCGAAAACTTCGGGTGGACCCGACCTTGGGTACGATCTGTTGGCCCAACGGCGCCGATGTCGCCCCGGAAACGCTTTATTCCTGGCTTAAAAAAACGTTAGAAGAATACGAAAAAACCCAACCCGCATCCGCATGAAAATCGCCCAAACCAAACTCCCTGGCGTGCTGCTGATCGAACCGGACGTCTTCGGCGACCGGCGCGGTTTCTTCATGGAAACCTGGAACCGGCGCCGCTATGCCGAGGCCGGCCTGGACCTGGACTTCGTCCAGGACAACCTGTCCCTGTCGCGCCGGGGGATCCTGCGCGGCCTCCATTACCAGTGGCCCCAGCCCCAGGGCAAGCTGGTGCAGGTGCTTAAAGGGGCGGTGTTCGACGTCGCCGTGGACATCCGCCAAGGCTCGCCCACCTTCGGCCACTGGGTGGGGTACGAGCTTTCGGCGGACAACCACCGCCAGCTCTACGTCCCCGAGGGCTTCGCCCACGGCTTCTGCGTCCTGAGTGACGAGGCCCTGTTCGCCTACAAGTGCACCGACTTCTACAATCCGCAAACCGAGCACAGCCTGCTGTGGAACGACCCGGACATCGGCATCGACTGGCCGGTAACCGAACCCCTGCTGTCGGACAAGGACCGTCACGGACTGCGTCTGCGTGACATCGCGGCAACCGACCTGCCCCGCTATCACCCATGACCCGCCCCATTCTCGTCATCGGCCGCCGGGGCCAGGTGGCCTTCGAACTGCGCCGCGCCCTGCTGCCCTTGGGTCAAGTGATCGCCCTGGACCGCCGCAGCGAGCCGGCCGTCGATCTGGCTGATCCCGACAGCATCGTCGCCGCCCTGCGACAGATCAGGCCCGCCGTGATCGTCAACGCCGCCGCCTACACCGCCGTCGACCGGGCCGAGGCGGAACCGCAGCTGGCCGAGAAGATCAACGCCACCGCTCCCGGCATTCTGGCGGAAGAAACCCGCCGGCTGGGGACCGGGCTGATTCATTACTCCACCGATTACGTCTTTGCCGGCGACGGCGACCGCCCCTACCGGGAGGACGATCCCACCGGTCCCCAAAGCGTCTACGGGCGCACCAAACTGGCAGGCGAAGAGGCGATCCGCGCCAGCGGCTGCGACCACTGGATCCTGCGCACCGCCTGGGTCTATGGTGCGCGCGGCAAAAACTTCCTCCTTACCATGCTGCGGCTGCTGCGGGAAAAGGAGCGGATCGGCGTGGTGGCCGACCAATCGGGCACCCCCACCTGGAGCCGGGTCATCGCCGAAACCACGGCGCAGATGCTGGCCCGCCGGGCCGTATCCGACACCTGCGGCACCTATCACCTCACCTGCACGGGGGCGACCACCTGGCACGGTTTCGCCGACGCCATCCGCCGCCGGGGAATCGACGCCGGGCTGTTGCCGGAGACCGCCGCCCGGATTGACCCCATCACCACCGCCGACTATCCCACCCCCGCCCGCCGCCCGGCCTGGTCGGTCCTGGATACCGGCAAACTCACCGCCACCTTCGGTCTCACCCCGCCCGCCTGGGACACGGCCCTGGCGCTGTGCCTGGAGGAGCTGGCCGGACAGTCATCCCCACCGCAAACGCGCCTGTAACCTGCGGTAATCGGCGGCCGCCAGGGCGTCTTTCCAGACCGGCACGGCGAGAAAATCCCCCCGGTCCGTACGCCAGTGCAACACCGTGAGCCAGGGGCTCATCCAGGTGGAGGGACACAGCCGGGTGGCGACCGGACGCCCCCTGGCATCCTGCAGGCGCCATTGACCGTCACGGTAGCTGAGGCGCCAGCCGGCGAAGCGGTGGCGCGCGAACCACAAGCCGGCGGCATGGGCCAGCACCAGCAGCGTCAGTACTATGGGCCAGGGCGGCGGGATCGCACTCAACACCACGGCCGTCAGGACGAGGCCGTGACTGCCCAGCAGCCAGAGCGACTGCCAGCGGGAAGGGCGGAAACGGAGGTCTAGACCGAAGCGCGGATCCGACGGCACAGGGCGGTCAGCTCTTCGTCGGGTCCGGGGAGACCGGCCACCAGCCAGTCCCACAGCAGGGGATCGGGATAGCTCAGCAGCCGCGCAAAGGCCGCCCGTTCCACCGCCGTCGCCGTGTCCCAATGGCGCGCCAGCCACCTTTCCAGCAGGACGTCCAGCTCCCGCATGCCGCGGCGGCAGCGCCAGCGCAACGGTTGCGGTGCGGTCACAGCTTGCGTTCGATGAGAAGCTTCTTGATCTCGGCGATGGCTTTGGCGGGGTTGAGCCCCTTGGGACAGGTGTCCGTGCAGTTCATGATGGTGTGGCAGCGGTACAGCTTGAAGGGATCTTCGAGCTGGTCGAGGCGTTCGCCGGTGGCCTCGTCGCGGCTGTCGGCGATCCAGCGGTACGCCTGCAGCAGCACCGCCGGCCCCAGATACCGGTCGCCGTTCCACCAGTAGCTGGGACAGGACGTGGAGCAGCAGGCGCACAGGATACAGTCGTAGAGGCCGTCGAGCCGGGCGCGTTCCTCGGGGCTCTGGAGACGCTCGCGGTCGGCCGGCTCCGGGGTGAGGGCCTTGAGCCAGGGCTGGACTGAGGCGTACTGGGCGTAGAAGTGGGTCATGTCCACCACCAGGTCCTTGTGCACTTCCAGGTGGGGCAGTGGATAGAGGGTGAGGGTGTCGCCCACCTCGGCCAGCGGCTTGATGCAGGCCAGGGTGTTGCGGCCGTTGACGTTCATGGCGCAGGAACCGCACACCCCCTCGCGGCAGGAGCGGCGGAAGGCAAGGCTGGAGTCGATCTCGTTCTTGATGTGGAACAGGACGTCGAGCACCATCTTGCCGCAGCGGCTGCGGTCCAGCAGATAGGTATCGAGGCGGGGATTGTCGCCGGATTCGGGATCGTAGCGGTACAGCTTGACCGTGAGGATGTCCTTGGCCCCTTCCGGGGCGGGCCAGGTTTTCCCCGGCTTGACCTTGGCGTGGGGCGGCAGGGAGAATTCCACCATCTCAGTACACTCGCGGCTGGGGTGGGATGGGCGCGACGTCGGCGGTCAACGGCTTGAGATGCACCGGCCGGTAGGCGATGCGGGAAGCGTTGCCGTGGTCGAGCCAGATCAGGGTGTGCTTGAGCCAGTGGTCGTCGTCGCGCTCGGGATAGTCTTCTCGGGCATGGGCGCCGCGGCTTTCGGTGCGGTTGAGGGCGGCGGCGACGGTGACCAGGGCCTGGGGCAGCAGGTTGGCCAGCTCCAGGGCTTCCACCAGATCGGTGTTCCACACCAGGGAGCGGTCGCTGAGGCGGATGTCGTCGAAACTGGCGGCGATTTCCCTGAGCTGGTCCAGACCTTCCCGCAGCACCTCGGCGTTGCGGAACACGGCGGCGTGATTCTGCATGCAGCGCTGCATGCGCGCGCGCACCTCGGCCACCCGCAGGCTGCCGTCGGCGTGGCGGATGCGGTCGAAGCGGGCCAGCAGCGGCTCGAGCGCGGCAGCGGACAGCGTCTTGTGGGGACGGCGCGGCTTGACCAGCTCGGCGCAGCGGATGGCGGCGGCGCGGCCAAAGACCACGATGTCCAGCAGGGAATTGGAGCCCAGGCGGTTGGCGCCGTGGACCGACACGCAGGCGGTCTCGCCGATGGCCATCAGCCCCGGCACCGGGGTTTCCGGGTCGTCGTTCCTGAGGGTGACCACCTCGGCGTCGAGGTTGGTGGGAATGCCGCCCATGTTGTAGTGGGCGGTGGGAATGACCGGAATCGGCTCCCGGGTGACATCGACCCCGGCGAAGATGCGGGCGGTCTCGGCGATCCCCGGCAGGCGTTCGTGGATGATCTGCGGGTCCAGGTGTTCCAGGTGCAGCAGCAGATGATCCTTGTGGGGACCGACACCACGGCCCTCCCGGATTTCGACGGTCATGGCGCGGCTGACCACGTCGCGCGAGGCCAGATCCTTGGCGTGGGGGGCGTAGCGCTCCATGAAGCGCTCCCCCTCGGAATTGGTCAGATAGCCCCCCTCCCCGCGGACGCCCTCAGTGATGAGGCAGCCGGCGCCGTAGATGCCGGTGGGATGGAACTGGACGAATTCCATGTCCTGCAGCGGCAGGCCGGCGCGCAGTACCATGGCGTTGCCGTCGCCGGTGCAGGTATGGGCCGAGGTGCAGGAGAAATAGACCCGCCCGTAACCGCCGGTGGCGATCACCGTCATATGGGCGCGGAACAGGTGCAGGCTACCGTCCTCCAGGCACCAGGCCAGCACGCCGCGGCAGACCCCGTCTTCGTCCATGACCAGATCGAGGGCGAAGTATTCGATGAAGAACTGGGCCTGATGCTTGAGGGACTGCTGGTACAGGGTGTGGAGGATGGCATGGCCGGTGCGGTCGGCGGCGGCGCAGGTGCGCCGGGCCTCCCCCTTGCCGAAATGGGTGGTCATGCCGCCGAAGGCGCGCTGGTAGATCTTGCCTTCCGGGGTACGGGAGAAGGGCACCCCCATGTGCTCCAGCTCGATCACCGCCGGGATGGCCTCACGGCACATGTACTCGATGGCGTCCTGGTCGCCGAGCCAGTCGGAACCCTTGACGGTGTCGTACATATGCCAGCGCCAGTCATCCTCCCCCACGTTGCCCAGAGCGGCGCTGATCCCTCCCTGGGCGGCGACGGTATGGCTGCGGGTCGGAAACACCTTGGTGATGCAGGCGGTCTTGAGCCCCCGCGCCGCCATTCCCAGGGTCGCCCGCAGGCCGGCGCCGCCGGCGCCGACCACGACGGTATCATAAGTATGGGTGGTGATGGGATAGGCCGGCTTCATCCGGCACCTCCGGTGGCGATGATGCGAATCAGGGCGGCCACCCCCACGAGCACCACCCCCCCCATTCCCAACCTGACACCGATCAGGGCGGTCAGTTTGAGGGCCGGATGATGCACGTAATCCTCGATGACCACCTGCAACCCCAGGGCGGCGTGAAAACCGGCGGTAACCAGATAGGCCAGCAGCAACCCCGCCTGCCAGGGCCGGGCCAGCCAGGTCAACATCTCACTATGAGGTAGCCTGCTCAGCTGCACCAGAAACCAGATCAGCCAGCCGGTCAGCGGAACCAGGGCGATGGCGGTCAGCCGTTGCAGCCACCAGTGCCCGCTGCCGCTGTGGGCGCTGCCGAGGCCGAGCGCCCGGGCCAGGGGAGCGCGGAATGCAGTCCTCAAATCCATAACCAGGCCAGGCAGGTCAATCCCAGCGCCGCCAGCAGTTCCACCAGGCTGTGGCGCGGCAGCCGCTCGCGCTCGAAACCCAGGATCACGTCCCAGAGCAGATGGCGGATGCCGTGGCAGAAATGCAGAAACAGGGCCAGCAGCCACAGCAGCAACACTGTCTGACTCCAAAAACCGTGCAGAAACGCTTGCAGGGTCTGATAGCCCTCCCCGGCGCCGGCAATCACCAGCAAAATGCCCACCAGCACCACCAGGCCGAAACTGAGCACGACCCCGGTGATCCGGTGGGTGATCGACAGCCAGGCGGTCAGCGGCAGCCGGTAGATCTGCAGGTGCGGGGACAGGGGTCGGTTCACGGCCGGGCCTCGAATGCCGGGGGGATGAATTACACGGCGAAACGAAAGGAATTTTAGGGCCTCGTCCGCCGGGCCGCAACCCATTCTTCCAGAGGCTGGGGCTTGCCGATGCCGTACCCCTGGGCGAAATCGACGCCGATCTCACGCAAACGCTGCAGGATCTCGTCGTCCTCGACGAACTCGGCAATGGTCCGTTTGCCCATGATGTGGCCCACCTCATTGATAGTCTTCACCAAAGCATAATCGATGGGATCACGGACCAGATCCTTGATGAAAGAGCCGTCGATCTTGAGGAAATCCACCGGCATGTGCTTCAGGTAACCGAACGACGACATCCCGGTACCGAAGTCGTCCAAGGCGAAGCAGCAACCCAGATCGCTCAGGGCCGCGATCATGCAGCGGGCGTGCTCAATGTTGGCGATAGCCACGGTTTCGGTAATCTCGAAACACAGCTTGCTCGGATCGATACCGCTGGCTTTCACCTGACGCAGGATGAAATCGAGAAAATGGGTATCGGAAACCGAGGTGCCGGAAATGTTGATGGAGGCCAGTGCCAGATCCTCCTGATGCGCGGGATTTTCCCCCAGCCAGGCCAGGTAGGCCTCGATCACCCAGCGGTCGACGAGGCCAATCAGGTCGTAACGTTCAGCCGCCGGCAGGAAGGCTCCGGGCGGCACCAGCTTGCCGTCCTCGGTGTACATCCGCAGCAGGATCTCGTAGTGGTCGCCTTCCCCTTCGCCCCGCACCGGCACGATCGGCTGCACGTACAACGCGAAATCGTCCCGCTCCAGCGCCCGGTGGATGCGCGCCACCCAGTGCATCTCCTGGCACCGCTGCACCAGTTCGCGGTCGTCCGGCTGGTACACGTGGACCCGGTTGCGGCCTGCGTCCTTGGCGGCGAAGCAGGCCTGGTCGGCGGCGCTGAGCACGTCAGCGGGATTCTGCTCGGCGCCGCGGAAGGGCACCAGACCGATGCTGACCCCCACGGCGAAGGTGTTGCCCTGCCAGGGAAAACGGAAATCCTGGACCGCCTGACGCAATTTTTCGGCGCAGGCCAGGGCCTGTTCGAACGGACAGCAGGGCAGGATGATGGCGAACTCGTCGCCCCCGAGCCGGGCGAGAATGTCGCTGCGGCGCAGGCGCGCCTGCATCACCGCAGTCAGCTGCTTGAGCAGGGCGTCGCCGGCGGCATGGCCGCAGGTGTCGTTGACCACCTTGAACTGGTCGAGATCGAGATAGAGCAGCGCGTGCTCCTTGCATTCGAAGTCCTCGACCAGATCGCGCAGTTTCTGCTCGAAGGCCCGGCGGTTGAGCAGGCCGGTCAGAGGATCGTGGGTCGCCTGGTAATTCATTTCCTCTCTCATGTGCTGCTGCTCGGTCACGTCATGGAACACCAGCACCGCGCCGAGAACGACGCCCTCGCGGGTGCGGATCGGCGCCGCCGAATCCTCGATGACATACTGCTGACCGTCACGGGCATTGAGTTTGACATAGCCTTCGAGCAGCACCACGTCGTCCGCCTCCAGCGCCCGGCTGACGGGATCGTTTTCGATCCGCTCGCCGCTCTCACCGTCGACGATGAAGAACACCTCGCGAATGGACAGGCCGACAGCCTCGTCCCGGCGCCAGCCGGTCAGTTTCTCCGCGACCGGATTGAGATAGGTCACCCGCCCGTAACGGTCGGTGGTGATGACCGCATCGCCGATGGAGTGGAGCGTCACCTCGGCCAGTTCCTTGGCGGCATGGGCCTCATCCAGCGCCTTTTCGAGCGCCGCCTGCTGCCGGCGGCTCTGCGCCATCAGCTCGAGGGTCCTGTTGACCGTTTCCGTCAGCAGGCGCAGTTCCCGGCTGCCTTTCGGAGGCAGGCGGGAGCTGCCCTCCCCCCGGGAGAAAGCCTCGGCATGGCGGCAGATACGCCGCAACGGCCGCACCGCCAGCCAATGAACGATGGCGAGCACCAGGAACAGAAGCGCGGCCAGAGGGACGGTCGTCGCCAGCCAGACCCGCACCGTCCGGGCCTCCAGCTGCTGCCGGATACGTTCCGAAGTCCAGGCCAGGGAGATTTCGCCGAGCCGTTCCCCGTCGAACGCAACCGGCCCGCTGAAATGCAGCTGCTCGTCATGGGGGCCGGAACGGGACCATCGCACCAGCACGTCCCCGTCAGCATTGCGCACGACGATCTCGCACAGATCCGGGTCGGCACGGGCGACCCGTTCCACAACGGTCCGGATGACCGGAATGTCTTCACTCAGCAACGGTTCCAAAAGCGAGGCCGACAGCAGCGACAGCGTGCTGTCGCTGTGACGCGCCAGCTCGGCCTGAAGCTGTTCCCGATCCAGCCGGGCGGCGATCTGTCCGGCGGCGAACCCGACACCGATCACGGCAGCGCTCAGCGCCAGGAAGAGGACGAAAGGCAGGGAAAACCCGGAGCGGATCCGCGACCGCATCGTTCAATCTCCGAAAAAGCGCGCGCTTCGTTCGATGGCGTCACGAATGACCGCGAAATCGCCGTCATCACCGGGAAGAAAGGCTTCCGGCCCCAGCGACAGCATCGCCGCCCGCAGGCGCTGGAAAACCGCTTCGTCGAGCTGGGGGGCGGCGACCCAGGGTTTGGTGACGTTGGGGAACGTCGCCAGGATCCGCAACGGCGCCCCGGCCTTGACCACCTTGTTGAAAGTCGATTCCTTCAGCGCCCCGGCGTCGAACTGACCCATCGCCACCGCCCAGCCGACCTTGTCATGGCGGCCCAGGTATTCGAATCCGGCCAGATCGTCGGCACGGATGCCGTGATCGAGCAGGTAGGCCTGGGCCAGGTAACGGCCGATGGTGGAGCGGCGGTTGCCGAAGGCGAAGCGTTTGCCGGCCAGTTCCGCGACCGACCGGATCGGGCTGTCCTGCCGGACCGCGATGACGCCTTTGAAACGTGTTCGCCCCTTGCGGCTCTCCAGAGCCAGAACGCGGACGGCGGGATTGCGGGATTTGGCTTCCACATACGAGGCCGGTCCCAGGCGGGCGAAGTCCACCTTTCCCCGGAGCAGCTCGTCCAGCCCTTTCTCGTAGCTGGGCGCAATGCGATAACGCAGCACCACCGGCTCTTTCCCGGCCCCGTTCAGGGCCGCCTCCAGCGCCTTCAATCGCGGCTTGATTTTCTTCAGGGTCGTGGTCGGCTTGTCGGCCGCATAGGTGCCGAAAATCAACACCCGGGGCTCCGCGCCGGCCATTGAGGCCCACAGCAGCGCCAGCGCCGCTCCGAAACGGATCCATCGCATCATCAATCAGCCCCTCGTTGCATGCGGAAAAACATACCGGCCAAACCGCGGCCGGTATGTTAAGCCTAGCCCAATTTCCGCCACCCGTGATTCAGGCGGCGTCGAGCTGCGGCGGCATGACTTCCAGGGGCTCCCGGAAACGCAGGCCGTACTCCCCCGCCCCGGTCATCCGCACCACCTCCGCCGGCAGGGGCTGGTCGAGCAGATCGAGCGCGACCGTGACCACATCGCCCGGCGCCAGTCCGGCGTCGGTACGGATGCGGGCGCCGCTGCGGCTCATGTCGCGCAGCTCCGCCCCCACCCGGCGGCCACCCTGGATCACCGTCAGCGGCGCCTGCACCGGAATGCGCGGATCGACCCGCCGGTCGGTCAGCTTGACGATGCGGCCGTCGCGGCCGAGGCGCACCAACTCCCCGTCGCTCAGCTGGCGGGTCACGCTGGCGGCGCCGACGATGGCGGTGAGGTTGTATTCCCGCGCCACGATGGCGGCATGACTGAGCCACCCGCCCACCTCGGTGATCAAACCCTTGGCGCGGGCGAACAGCGGCGTCCAGGTGGGATCGGTGAAGCGCGCCACCAGGATATGGCCTTCGCGGAAGGTTTCCAGGTCGCGGGGATCGCGCACCACCTGGACCGGGCCGATGGCGTCGCCTTCCCCGGCGACCCGGGTGCCGCACAGCTCAGCGGCGCTGTCCCCGGCCGCGACATCCGCCTGCCCCAGGGTTTCGAGGAACGCTGCCGACAGGCGGGCCGGCAGTTCCCGGCTCTGCCAGCGCCGCTGCCGCTCGTCCCGGGCCGCCGCCAGCGCTTTCGCGCCGGCGGCGAAGCCGGGCTCGGCAAGCCGTTCGACTTCCGCCAGGGTGAGCTGGAACACCCCGTCGCCCAGGCCGAAGCGCGCGCCGATGGCGCAGAGCAGCCGGCGGAGATTGGCCAGCTGGCGCAGGCAGTCGTGCTTGGCCTCCTCCTTGAGGGTCTGGAAACGCCGGGCCCGCTCGACCGCCAGCGCCAGCACCTTCCCAGGAGGCGGCTCCACGGTTTGCGGCGGCCGGGAATGGCCGGCACGCTGGGCCAGCGCCGCCACCAGCTCCGGGTCCTCCCGGTAGCGCGGCTGGGCCAGCTCGTAGTCGTTGGGAGCGCGGTGGCCGAAGCACCGGAGGAAGGCTTCGAGCGCGGCAGGCTCCCGCTCCCTGCGGGCCAGCAGGCTCATGGCCTCGTGCACCACCGTGGCGTCGCTGACGGTCAGATAGCGGGCCGGGTCGAAGCCCGCCTTCTCCAGCTTGGCCGCGGCGGTCTTCCAGTAGAAATCGGCGGCGACATTGATGACCTCGGCCTGCACGTAGGTGCGGGTCACGAATTCCTCGACCCAGTCGTGCAGCAGTTCCAGCAGCTCCTGCTTGCCGAAGCGCCCCAGATCGAGCGCTTCCTGCAGGCGCATCTGTTTGTGGAACCGGGGCAGGAAGAGCTCCCTGAAATCCCGCTCGATCCAGTCCGCCCCCCGGGCGAGGCGGAAGGCGGCCGCCGCCCCCGCCCCCTTGCCGGCGCGGCGCCGGCTTTCGGGGCGGTTGACGTAGAGCGCTCCGGCCGGGTGACCGCGGGCGATTGCTCACCCGCGGTTCCCACAGATCCGGACGTGCCCGATTAAGGCATCCGGCTCCTCGGACTATGGCGTCGCTACGCAACGGGCAATTCCGTGAACCACGCGCGGTGGGGGGAGTGGGTATCGTTTGTACAGCCGCCCAAAATGGTCCCGGTTCATCCGTTCCCGGTTGCGGCGGGACAACCATTTGTACCAGCGCCGTCTGACCTCGTACAGGAAGCGGGCCAGCGATTGGCTGTTGCCGACGATCCCATAGTAGGCATAATGCCCCTTGAGTTTGCGGCTCAGGGCCGCTTGTTGGTCTGCAACCGGCCAGTGGCGGTGCATCCGGCACCAGTGGTTGATCGCCTGCAGGGAGCGGCTGAGCCGGGCTTGGGCGGTCTTGCGTTTGACGACCCAACGCCCTTTCCTTGAGCGTCCCCAGTAGTGGGTGAATCCCAGGTATTGGAAGCTCTGGCCTTTCCGTCCGGGTTTTCTGAAGTCGAGCAGGCGGGTTTTGTCCGGGTGCAGGCGCAGGCCGTATTTGGCCAGGCGCTTGCCCAGAACGGCCAATACCCGCCGGGCGTCTTCTTCCCGTTTGAACACCAGGACCGCATCGTCGGCGAACCGGACTTCGAAGGCGCTGCCTTGCAGTCGCGGTTTGACCGTCTGCTCGAACCACAGGTCGAGCACGTGATGCAGGTAGAGGTTGGCCAGCAGTGGGGAGATCACCCCACCTTGCGGTGTCCCTTGTTCGGGGTAGTGAAGCTGTCCGCCTTCCATGACACCGGCATTCAGCCATTTACCGATCACGCGGCAGATCACGCCGTCGCGCACCCTCTGCCCCAGAAAGTTCCGCAGCCGGTCCCGGTCCACATCGTCGAAGAAGTTTTGGATGTCCAGGTCGATGACCCAGCCACCGCCCATGGCCATCAGCCCGCCCCATAGCCTCTCCAGGGCCTGGTGGGCACTGCGTCCGGGCCGGAACCCGTAGGCGCAGTCGAGAAAGTCCTGCTCGAAGATGGGTTCCAGCGCCATCAGCACCGCCCGTTGCAGCACCTTGTCTTCCAGCGTGGGAATGCCGATCGGGCGGGTCTTTCCCGTTCCCGGCTTGGGCAGGTGGACGCGCCGTACCGCAGGCGCCCGATACCGGCCGGTCTTGAACCGTTCCAGCAGGCGCGTCAGGTTCTCCTCTAAGTCGGCTGCGTATTGGGATGCAGTCACGCCGTCCACCCCGGCGGCCCCGTCCTTGCGGGTGCGCCGCCAGGCTTCTTCCAGCCACACCACGTCGATGTGGTGGGCAATCGTGGTCAGTTCCAGCTTCGGTTCGATCCGGGCCAGTTCCGCTAGCTTCCGTTGTCGTGTTGAGATGTTCTCCTGGCTCGATGTCCCGGCCATCTGTCCCTCCGAAAGCCCCATCGTCCGACCTGCCGCTTCCCTCCATCGGGTCCCTTGGGGCAGGTTCCCCGACTTCCCAGGTACTATCGGCAGGCTCCGATTGCTCGATCACCTTCCCAGCGCGCTTCGTCGCCTTCGCGCGCCGGTACCCTGCTTCGTGTCCCGTTCGCTCCCATCGGCCGGACACCGCTCCGATGGGCCTGGGCCTTTTCTCACACGGCGCCCGCACCGCTCTTCCCGCAAGGAGTGATCGAGCCCTCCCAGGTTCCTGGGCGACCCTTGCCCTGCATGCCCCGCTCTTCGACCCCGGCGGAGGGATGATGCCAGGCCAGTACAGCACCACCCCTGTTGCCTTCCGTCCGTTCAACAACGTCGGCTCCGCATTCCGTACTTTCGAGGCTCCATCACGCGGCCTACAGGCCCCCTGTGTACGCTTCGCAGTCGGGATCGCTCCTCGACCACGCAACACTCGGTTCCGGCTGGTGGCCAGCCTTGGCCGGACAGGACTTGCACCTGTCAGGTCGCTCTGAAGGTTTCAGCGATGTCTTTCCTTCTACATAACTTCCTCCTTCTCCAGGCTTGGCCTGGCGCAAGCCGGGTGACCGCGGGCGATTGCTCACCCGCGGTTCCCACAGATCCGGACGTGCCCGATTAAGGCATCCGGCTCCTCGGACTATGGCGTCGCTACGCAACGGGCAATTCCGTGAACCACGCGCGGTGGGGGGAGTGGGTATCGTTTGTACAGCCGCCCAAAATGGTCCCAGTTCATCCGTTCCCGGTTGCGGCGGGACAACCATTTGTACCAGCGCCGTCTGACCTCGTACAGGAAGCGGGCCAGCGATTGGCTGTTGCCGACGATCCCATAGTAGGCATAATGCCCCTTGAGTTTGCGGCTCAGGGCCGCTTGTTGGTCTGCAACCGGCCAGTGGCGGTGCATCCGGCACCAGTGGTTGATCGCCTGCAGGGAGCGGCTGAGCCGGGCTTGGGCGGTCTTGCGTTTGACGACCCAACGCCCTTTCCTTGAGCGTCCCCAGTAGTGGGTGAATCCCAGGTATTGGAAGCTCTGGCCTTTCCGTCCGGGTTTTCTGAAGTCGAGCAGGCGGGTTTTGTCCGGGTGCAGGCGCAGGCCGTATTTGGCCAGGCGCTTGCCCAGAACGGCCAATACCCGCCGGGCGTCTTCTTCCCGTTTGAACACCAGGACCGCATCGTCGGCGAACCGGACTTCGAAGGCGCTGCCTTGCAGTCGCGGTTTGACCGTCTGCTCGAACCACAGGTCGAGCACGTGATGCAGGTAGAGGTTGGCCAGCAGTGGGGAGATCACCCCACCTTGCGGTGTCCCTTGTTCGGGGTAGTGAAGCTGTCCGCCTTCCATGACACCGGCATTCAGCCATTTACCGATCACGCGGCAGATCACGCCGTCGCGCACCCTCTGCCCCAGAAAGTTCCGCAGCCGGTCCCGGTCCACATCGTCGAAGAAGTTTTGGATGTCCAGGTCGATGACCCAGCCACCGCCCATGGCCATCAGCCCGCCCCATAGCCTCTCCAGGGCCTGGTGGGCACTGCGTCCGGGCCGGAACCCGTAGGCGCAGTCGAGAAAGTCCTGCTCGAAGATGGGTTCCAGCGCCATCAGCACCGCCCGTTGCAGCACCTTGTCTTCCAGCGTGGGAATGCCGATCGGGCGGGTCTTTCCCGTTCCCGGCTTGGGCAGGTGGACGCGCCGTACCGCAGGCGCCCGATACCGGCCGGTCTTGAACCGTTCCAGCAGGCGCGTCAGGTTCTCCTCTAAGTCGGCTGCGTATTGGGATGCAGTCACGCCGTCCACCCCGGCGGCCCCGTCCTTGCGGGTGCGCCGCCAGGCTTCTTCCAGCCACACCACGTCGATGTGGTGGGCAATCGTGGTCAGTTCCAGCTTCGGTTCGATCCGGGCCAGTTCCGCTAGCTTCCGTTGTCGTGTTGAGATGTTCTCCTGGCTCGATGTCCCGGCCATCTGTCCCTCCGAAAGCCCCATCGTCCGACCTGCCGCTTCCCTCCATCGGGTCCCTTGGGGCAGGTTCCCCGACTTCCCAGGTACTATCGGCAGGCTCCGATTGCTCGATCACCTTCCCAGCGCGCTTCGTCGCCTTCGCGCGCCGGTACCCTGCTTCGTGTCCCGTTCGCTCCCATCGGCCGGACACCGCTCCGATGGGCCTGGGCCTTTTCTCACACGGCGCCCGCACCGCTCTTCCCGCAAGGAGTGATCGAGCCCTCCCAGGTTCCTGGGCGACCCTTGCCCTGCATGCCCCGCTCTTCGACCCCGGCGGAGGGATGATGCCAGGCCAGTACAGCACCACCCCTGTTGCCTTCCGTCCGTTCAACAACGTCGGCTCCGCATTCCGTACTTTCGAGGCTCCATCACGCGGCCTACAGGCCCCCTGTGTACGCTTCGCAGTCGGGATCGCTCCTCGACCACGCAACACTCGGTTCCGGCTGGTGGCCAGCCTTGGCCGGACAGGACTTGCACCTGTCAGGTCGCTCTGAAGGTTTCAGCGATGTCTTTCCTTCTACATAACTTCCTCCTTCTCCAGGCTTGGCCTGGCGCAATGAACGGGTACCATCCATGCCACCCTGACCCCGCAGCAGGAAGCGATCGTCGTCTGTCTGCGCGAAACCCTGCTGCTGCCCCTGGACGACCTGCTGGCGGTCGTTCACCGCTTCATCCATCCCAAGATGTCCCGCTCGGCTCTGGACCGGCTGCTGCGCCGCCATGGGGTCTCCAATCTCAAGGAACTGATCGCTGCCAAGGAAGGGGAGAACGCCCCCGCCAAGGCCAAAAAGAAAGGCTTCAAGGACTACGAGCCCGGGTTTGTCCACATCGACATCAAGTACCTGCCCAAGATGCCCGATGAGACTCGGGGCCGTTACCTCTTCGTCGCCATCGACCGGGCCAGTCGCTGGGTCTACCTGGAAATCCATCCCACCAAGGAAGCCCAGGTCGCCGCCGCCTTCCTCGACCGCCTGATCGCCAAGGCCCCCTTCAAAATCACCAAGGTCCTGACCGACAACGGCAAAGACAAATCCGCCGGGAGCGGATTTGGACCGCGCAGCGGCCCCCGAAGGGGCGAACCCCAGGGATGGGGTGAGCAATTCACCGACCGCTTCTGCGCCACCGGGGAACGCGAACCGACCGGCCGTCACCTTTTCGACCAGACCTGCCAACGCCATGGCATCGAGCACCGCCTCATCCCACCCAAACATCCGCAGACCAATGGGATGGTAGAACGTTTCAACGGTCGGATCGCCGAGATCCTCAAAACCACCCGCTTCCGCAGCAGCCAGGATCTGGAACGGACCTTGATGCAGTATGCCAGTGTCTACAACCATCAGATCCCCCAGAAGGCCCTGGGACACATATCACCAGTACCGGCCCTCAAAGACTGGCAGAAGAAGCGACCGGAGCTCTTCAAAAAACGTGTATACAAGCTCACGGGGCTTGACAGCTACAGCCTTTCAGCATCTTTGGCTGTTCGGGATTCACGAGCGTTCCAGCGATGCTTCACTTTCGTTCGCCATACTCTCCGTCCCTAGCCCCCTGCCACGTGATGCTCGCAGCTCCGCTTCTCCCTCACGGGGTCCGCTTCACCCTTTCGGGATGGGGTGCATTGTCGGGACAGCTTCGGACCGGATCGTTGCCGATCCCGCCCGTGTCCCTAGGGAACCGATGGGAGCACATCGGGTTTTGTCATGCACTTCCTTTTGCAAGCAAAACAATCACTTACACGACTTCACGTCGCACTGAGCCCTTTCCCCCCGGAACAGATCACGGCAACGCAAGCCCCCGAATCCGCTGATACAGTTCCACCGCGTAGGAATCGGTCATGCCGGCGATGAAGTCGCTGGCAAGGAGTGCATGTTGATACGGCGAGAGGATGGCTGGGTCTGGCAAGGGACGGGGCATCAGTTGCAGCAGGGTGCGGCCGCGGTTACCGGCGCTGCTGCCCCTGCTGGCCTGGGGGTGGATAGAACGGCGAGGCGCGCAAATACTTGGCCATCACCGCCAGCATGGCACAAGTCATTTGCAGGCGGCCGGGATGGCCAAATTCTGCAGCACTGTCAGGGTAAGAAAGACCCGGGCGTAGTCCTCAAAGCACAGCAGATTCTGGCGTACACCCTCGGACAGGGTGTCCAGGCCCGACCAGGCGGCAAACCCACAGATGGACGTTCCTTCCAATTAGTACGGCGACGGATCCCGTCAAGAAGGGCCTGTCCTTGGAATCCAAAATACCGTATTCGAAACCAAATCGAGAGAGACAACCACCCCAAAAAGCAGCAAGACAGGCGCCTGAGTATCGCGAGTGCGAATGCCGCAGCCAGAAAAGGCGCCTGATACGGCCAGCCTCCGCATCCCCTACTGGCGACTGCAGCCGCATCAGACCTGCAACCTCAGTTTGGGCCAGTGCGTGCGAAACCTTGGGAACCAGTGTTCCTGAGTCAGGCTGTCACAGTTGAGCATCGCTTGCTTATTGAAATTTGGTTTGACATGTTAATGATAACCATTATCATTAACATTCAAAAGCAAGGAGGAGACCCATCATGACTCTGGTTACGGCAACCCACATCAAAACTGACCGTGCTCACCGGCGCAAAATCTGGCAACTGGAACACCGATTTCATTGCAGCGTGGCTGGCACCTGCATGACCCTGGATGAATTGATACAGCTTTGTCACAAAGCGCGCATGACGGTGCCGGCCGATTTCAGCGACTATCAACTGCATTGCGCCTTCGTGACCGCCATCTCCCAACCGGGGCCCTTGGCCAAGCTGACGCAGAAACATCTGGACCGCAAATATGCCAATGAACTGAAGCGTTTTCGCCAAGCCAAGGACGTTCAGGCGCTGGCCGAAATGTGGCAGGCGGCTTTTGCCGCCGGGGAGATCCCTGGTGCGTTCTGGGCCGGCATTACCCATCCTTGCGCGGATGAGGCGTTGATGTTCCGCTTGTTCGGGGATGTGCACATGCTGTCGCACCTGCAAGGTGCCAGTCTGCGCATCGATATGGAACGCTTCAACCGCTACCGACATTTGGTGCCCCGTCTGCAACGGGAGTTGCACAAAACCCGCAGCGACGCCCAGCGTCGTCTGCAGGCGAAAGAAAAGGAACTCATGGAACTCCGGCATCAACTCCGGGATTTGGCGGCATTGAGCCACCGCCTCCAGGCGACGGAACAGCGGTTGCGTAACGTGGAAACCGGAGAGGCGCACGCCCGCCTGCAAAAACGCCTCGACGAAGCCCTCGCTGACTGCCACCGCTTGGCTGCCCGCTGGCCGGGTGACCGCGGGCGATTGCTCACCCGCGGTTCCCACAGATCCGGACGTGCCCCATTAAGGCATCCGGCTCCTCGGACTATGGCGTCGCTACGCAACGGGCAATTCCGTGAACCACGCGCGGTGGGGGGAGTGGGTATCGTTTGTACAGCCGCCCAAAATGGTCCCAGTTCATCCGTTCCCGGTTGCGGCGGGACAACCATTTGTACCAGCGCCGTCTGACCTCGTACAGGAAGCGGGCCAGCGATTGGCTGTTGCCGACGATCCCATAGTAGGCATAATGCCCCTTGAGTTTGCGGCTCAGGGCCGCTTGTTGGTCTGCAACCGGCCAGTGGCGGTGCATCCGGCACCAGTGGTTGATCGCCTGCAGGGAGCGGCTGAGCCGGGCTTGGGCGGTCTTGCGTTTGACGACCCAACGCCCTTTCCCTGAGCGTCCCCAGTAGTGGGTGAATCCCAGGTATTGGAAGCTCTGGCCTTTCCGTCCGGGTTTTCTGAAGTCGAGCAGGCGGGTTTTGTCCGGGTGCAGGCGCAGGCCGTATTTGGCCAGGCGCTTGCCCAGAACGGCCAATACCCGCCGGGCGTCTTCTTCCCGTTCGAACACCAGGACCGCATCGTCGGCGAACCGGACTTCGAAGGCGCTGCCTTGCAGTCGCGGTTTGACCGTCTGCTCGAACCACAGGTCGAGCACGTGATGCAGGTAGAGGTTGGCCAGCAGTGGGGAGATCACCCCACCTTGCGGTGTCCCTTGTTCGGGGTAGTGAAGCTGTCCGCTCTCCATGACGCCGGCATTCAGCCATTTACCAATCGCGCGGCAGATCACGCCGTCGCGCACCCTCTGCCCCAGAAAGTTCCGCAGCCGGTCCCGGTCCACGTCGTCGAAGAAGTTTTGGATGTCCAGGTCGATGACCCAGCCACCGCCCATGGCCATCAGCCCGCCCCATAGCCTCTCCAGGGCCTGGTGGGCACTGCGTCCGGGCCGGAACCCGTAGGCGCAGTCGAGAAAGTCCTGCTCGAAGATGGGTTCCAGCGCCATCAGCACCGCCCGTTGCAGCACCTTGTCTTCCAGCGTGGGAATGCCGATCGGGCGGGTCTTTCCCGTTCCCGGCTTGGGCAGGTGGACGCGCCGTACCGCAGGCGCCCGATACCGGCCGGTCTTGAACCGTTCCAGCAGGCGCGTCAGGTTCTCCTCTAAGTCGGCTGCGTATTGGGATGCAGTCACGCCGTCCACCCCGGCGGCCCCGTCCTTGCGGGTGCGCCGCCAGGCTTCTTCCAGCCACACCACGTCGATGTGGTGGGCAATCGTGGTCAGTTCCAGCTTCGGTTCGATCCGGGCCAGTTCCGCTAGCTTCCGTTGTCGTGTTGAGATGTTCTCCTGGCTCGATGTCCCGGCCATCTGTCCCTCCGAAAGCCCCATCGTCCGACCTGCCGCTTCCCTCCATCGGGTCCCTTGGGGCAGGTTCCCCGACTTCCCAGGTACTATCGGCAGGCTCCGATTGCTCGATCACCTTCCCAGCGCGCTTCGTCGCCTTCGCGCGCCGGTACCCTGCTTCGTGTCCCGTTCGCTCCCATCGGCCGGACACCGCTCCGATGGGCCTGGACCTTTTCTCACACGGCGCCCGCACCGCTCTTCCCGCAGGGAGTGTTCGAGCCCTCCCAGGTTCCTGGGCGACCCTTGCCCTGCATGCCCCGCTCTTCGACCCCGGCGGAGGGATGATGCCAGGCCAGTACAGCACCACCCCTGTTGCCTTCCGTCCGTTCAACAACGTCGGCTCCGCATTCCGTACTTTCGAGGCTCCATCACGCGGCCTACAGGCCCCCTGTGTACGCTTCGCAGTCGGGATCGCTCCTCGACCACGCAACACTCGGTTCCGGCTGGTGGCCAGCCTTGGCCGGACAGGACTTGCACCTGTCAGGTCGCTCTGAAGGTTTCAGCGATGTCTTTCCTTCTACATAACTTCCTCCTTCTCCAGGCTTGGCCTGGCGCAATGAACGGCTGACGTTGCGTCTGGAGGCGGCGCAACAGACCCTGGAGGAACATCAGGCGAAGGCGCGTGCCCTGCAGGCCCGGTTAGAGCAGGAACAGCGGGAACGTCAGGCGCTGGAATGGATACTGAACGCCCAGGCGGAAGGAGAACGGCAGGTCAGTCTGCAGGGGCGGCGGATTTTGTATGTCGGCGGCCTCAAAAGTCACCTGGCCAATCTGCGCCGGCTGGTTCAGCGCTGGCAGGGGGAATTGATCGACCACGACGGCGGTCAGGAGGACAACCGCATCTTGCTGAGGGAGCTGGTGGCCCAGGCCGACTGGATCCTGTGCCCCCTGGATCGGGTCAGTCATGACGCGGTCCACCGCCTCAAACGGGAGTGCCGCCATCACGGCAAGCCCTGCCTGTTGCTGCCCCGCTCGAGCCTGAGCGCCTTCGTACAGGGATTGCAGGCACTGGCCGGGAAATCCACCGCCGAGGTGTCGTCGTGGCGCGCCGTCTCGATTTCATAGCTGCGCCCGTAAACGTGACCGTCGAGCCGGGATTGAAACTGGAACTGTCCCCGGCCACGGTGTTGCGGTTGTTGCGGGAAGGTCGGCTGCATGCGGCCGATTTCCGCTGTCTCGATCGCGAAACCCACCGCCGGGTCAGAACACTGTTGCTGAAAGCCTGTTCCCAGTCCCTGCGGCAGGGGCCGGGATCTTTGTCACAGGAGGGGAAACATGAGCCAGTCACCGGCAAAATCGGATCAGGCGCCGGACTTTACCGCCCTGATGACCGTCACCCAACATTTGATGACCTGCTACACCCTTCGGCCCTGCCCGGTACTGGCCAGAAAAGTGGCCTATCACCTGGGTGTGATCCTGAGTCCGCCCTATCGGGAGGCGCTGGGTGATTGGAGGGGCGCCATCGGCAAACTGCGGGAACAATGGCAGCGTTTGGCGACGCTCGACCACGAGCGGTTGCGGCGGCAGGCCGCGAAGGTGCCCGTAGGGGATATTCATTGGAATAGTAATGATTATCATAAGCTTTTGTAATTATGTTTGCCTTTCAACAAGGCATGCTGATCTCGGGTGAAGCGATCATGAAGCCAATACACCAAAAAAGTGCGGCAGCGGCGATACTGCTCGGCCTGTCCTGGCCCGCCCGGGCGGAGACCCCGGCCAACGTGATTCAACTGGAAGGCATGGTGGTGACGGCCAGCCGGGGTGCTTATGACGTGCTCGATCTGCCCGAATCGGCCACAGTGCTCGATGGCGAAGCCATCCAGCGTGAGCAGGCTGGTGATCTCGGTGACCTGCTGCTGGAACTGCCCAATGTCGACATTGCCGGTGGACCGAGAAATGTCGGCCAACGCACGGTGATCCGGGGTATCGGTGACGAACGGGTCTTATACCTGCTCGATGGTGCCCGGCAGAACTTCGTCCGGGGCCACAACAGCCGAATGTTCATCGATCCCGATCTGCTCAAGCGGGTCGAAGTCGTACGCGGGCCGGTTTCCGCCCTGTGGGGCAGCGGTGCCATCGGCGGCGTGGTCTCCTTGCAGACCAAGGACGCCGTCGATCTGGTGGCGCCCGGTCAGCGCTTCGGGGCAAAGGTCAAAGGCGGCTTTCAAAGCGTCAGTGACCAGGGGTTGGGCAGTGCGGCCGTCTATGGACTCTTGGGTGAGCGGTTCGATTATCTGTTCCATTTTGCCTTCCGGGGCAGCGAGGACATCCAGCTTGGGCGAGGACGCCTGGAACATTCCGGCTTCGATGCCTATTCCGGCCTGGCTAAATTCCGTTTCAGCCCCCATCCGGACCACTCCCTGAGTTTTTCCGCCCAGAGCCTGGGGCAAAACCAGCAGGTGCCCTTCAACCCCCAGTCCCGGGACGGGAGCGGGAATCCCCTGGTGGACCGGGAAACCCAACAGCACAATTTCATTTTCAACTATCGTTTTCAACCGCAGCATCCCTGGCTCGATCTCAACATGACCGCCTATCACAACCAGGTTTTCATCCGGGAAAAAACCCGAAGGGCGAACCGCCGGCGTGACGAGACCGATTTCACCACCACCGGCGTCAACCTGCTCAACCGCTCTGACCTGGGACAGTGGGGCGCCGTATCCCAGCGCCTGACCTACGGCATCGACTACTACCACGACCAGGGCAAGGCGGACCGAAACGGCGAGCCGCGTTCCAGCTTCCCGGATGCCGAATCCGATGTGGCTGGGATCTACCTTCAGGATGAGATGCGGATTTTCGACCCCCTCACCCTGTTCGGCGGGGTACGCTGGGATTATTACCAGCGCCAGAGCCAAAGGGGAGACCTGGAGCGGAGCGCCGGCGAGGTCACTTTCCGGGCGGGCGCGCTGTGGTGGCTCACCGACTGGCTGGGCTTGAGCCTCGCCTACAACGAAGCCTTCCGATCCCCGGATCTCAATGAACTGTTCGTTTCCGGCACCCACTTCACCTGCGGGCCCGGGTGTGCCAACCGTTTCCTTCCCAACCCCAACCTTGACCCGGAGAAGGCCCACAACAAAGAGGTGGGCTTGCGGATCAAAAAAAACGGATTGTGGTTCGCGGACGACCGCCTGCGAATTCGGGCCAGTTTCTTTCGCAATCAGGTGGACGATTTCATCGATACCATCGTGGTATTCTCGCCCCGCCCCATGCCGCCGCTCAATCCGGGGCCGGGCGGCTTCACCACGCACCGCAACGTTCGTGACGCCGAGCTGGAAGGGTTCGAAGCCGAGCTGAACTACCAACAGCGCTACGCCTGGCTGGGATTCGCCTATTCCCAGACCCGCGGGCGGGACAAAACCGAGCACCGGCCGCTGGCCAATGTGGCCCCGGACGAGTGGGTGATCCAGGCCGGCCTGCGTCATCCCGAGCTGGGTTTGTCCCTGGGCTGGCGGACCCGGATCGTCGAAGACCAGGACCGGGTGCCGGCCGGCATCGAAGACACGCCGGGGTTCACCGTGCACGATCTGCGTCTGTCCTGGCAGCCGCGCCATAAGGCACTGGCCGGCCTGCGGGCCGATTTCGCCATCGACAATCTGGGTGACCGGGACTACCGCGAACACCTGTCATTGCTCAAGTCCCCGGGCCGCAATTTCAAGATCAACCTGTCCTATCGGTTCTGACCCATGATGGCTCCCCACCCTTTCTGGCGCGAACATCCCTTAGCCCACCTGCGGCCTGCCATCCTGGAAGACCGGGTTCAGCGTTTGATCCAGGACTACCGCAGCGCACCGGATCCACGATTGGCAGGCACCATCGCCGCCCTCTATCGGTTGTTGTGCCTGCATCCGGATTTTCACACCGATGCCGTCACCTGGTGCCATTACCGCCACCAGGTCCTGTACTGGCAATGCCTGGCCCGCCGGGAGCAGGCCCGTTGTGACTTCAAAGCCCGAATCAACACATCGTAAGGAGGCCATACCATGACCATTGATCCTGAAGCAATCCGCCGCGAAGCCCTGGCCTATCCAGGCCACTTTCGCACCCTGTTCATCGCCAGCGTGGACCGCGAAGGGATGCCCCATGCCAGCTATGCGCCCTTTGTCGCCTTCGACGGCGACTATTACGTGTATATCAGTGACACGGTGCAGCGGACCCGCAACTTCATGGACACCGGCCGTGCCGGCATCCTGTTCGCCGATGACGAGCGCGACACCGTCAATCCCTTCGCCCGCCGACGGCTGAGTTTTCAATGCCAGGCCGAAGAGATCCCTCATGGAACGGAGCCGCATCGGCAGGTGGTGCGCTGTTTTCATGAAAGCTTCGGCAAGTATTTCAAACCGCTGGAGGAATTGGCCGATTTCCATCTGTTCTGCCTGCATCCCATCCGGGGACTGTACGTCAAAGGCTTCGGCCTGGCTTTCGCCCTGGAAGGCGTGGGATTGAGCGAGATCCGCCATCTGACCGGCCAGGGGCATCGGCGCCGGGATGGACAGCCTCTGCCTGATCCAGCCGCCTTATGATGGCGCATCCGGGCGTCGCTCACCGGGCCCTGCAGGTGAGCAGGGTGCTTTTTCTGGTGCTGTTCGGGCTTCCCGCCCTGGGCTATGAACGGATCGTCGTCGCCGGTGGCGCCCTGACCGAAATCGTCTATGCCCTGGGCGCCGAAGACCGGCTGGTGGGGGTCGACAGTACCAGCCGTTATCCGCCCCAGGCGGCGCGACTGCCCCAGGTGGGCTATCTGCGCAATCTGTCGACCGAAGGCGTTCTGTCGCTGCGGCCGGACCTGGTGCTCACCACCGAGGCGGCCGGACCGCCCCAGGTGCTGGATCAGCTGCGTGCGGCAGGAGTAAAGGTGATCCAGTTGAGCGAAGACCACTCCCCCAAAGGTGTCCTGGACAAGATCGCCCAGGTGGCGGCCATCCTGGGGCGTGAAGCCGAAGGGGAAAGACTGAAACGCCGGGTGGCCGAGGGTTTCGCCACCCTGGCGCGGCGTCTGGCGGCGATCGACCGCCGTCCGCGTGTCGTGTTTCTGTTGCATTTGGTCCGGGGTTCCCCTCTGGCGGCGGGCAAGGATACGGCGGCGGACCGGATGATCGTCCAGGCCGGCGGCGTCAACGCCCTGACGCACCGGGGGTACCGGCCGGTTTCCACTGAAGCGATGATCGCCGCTGCCCCCGAAGTGGTGGTCATCAGCGAACAGATGGCCGAAGCCCTGGGCGATCCGGAGACAGTCTGGCAATTGCCCGGACTGGCGCTGACGCCAGCCCACCTGTCCCGTCGGCTCGTGGTCAGGGACAGCCTGTATCTGCTGGGCTTCGGACCCAGGACGCCGCAGGCCGCTCTGGAACTGCTGGAAAAACTTCATCCGCCAAAACCATGAGCAGTTCGGTGCTTTCCAGCCGGAGGGCAATGCCGCGCCGCCCGGTTTGGATGTTGGGCGGTCTGATACTGATGGTGGCGCTGATCGTTCTGGTTTCCCTGGGGGTGGGCGCGGTGCCGATCGCCCCGCGGCAGGTGTCGGCCATCCTATCCAAAGCGTTGGCGGGGGTGGACAACGGTGATTTTGCGACAAACGTCGTATTGCTGGTTCGGTTGCCGCGGGTGATCCTGGGGTTGGCCGTCGGCGCCGTCCTGGCTCTCAGTGGCGCCGTCATGCAGGGGCTGTTCCGCAACCCGTTGGCCGATCCGGCCTTGATCGGTATTTCTGCCGGTGCGGCTTTGGGCGCAGTGGCCGCCATCGTACTGGATTGGCACCGTTTCGGCCCGGCCACGGTCTCTCTGGCCGCTTTCGCTGGCGGCCTGGGCGCGACCCGGCTGGTTCAGTTCTTCGCCAGCATTACCCGTCCCGGCGACACCGCCGGACTGCTGCTGGCCGGCATCGCCGTCAATGCCCTGGGCGGAGCGGTCACCGGTCTGTTTACCTATCTGGCCGACGACCAGCAGCTGCGGGCCCTGACTTTCTGGAGCATGGGCAGCCTGGGCGGTGTCACCTGGACGCAGTTGCGAGTTGGGCTGCCGCTGTTGCTCGCCGTCGTGATCCTGCTGCCTTGCTGGTCCAAGGCCCTCAACGCCCTGTTGCTGGGAGAGGCCGAAGCCGGCCATCTGGGCTTTGCGGTTCAACGGCTCAGGCGAACCCTGGTGGCCTTGGTCGCGCTGGGGGTGGGAGCGGCGGTGGCCCTGACCGGGATCATCGGTTTTATCGGTCTGGTGGCCCCACACCTGGTGCGCCTGTGGCTGGGGCCTGATCATCGCAGCCTTTTGCCCGGGGCGGCGTTGACGGGTGCCGCCCTGTTGCTGCTGGCCGACCTGGGCGCCCGCACCCTGGAGGCGCCGGCGGAACTGCCCATCGGCATTCTGACCGGATTGCTGGGTGGGCCGTTCTTTTTGTGGCTCCTGTACCGTAGCGGCCGGGGGCGGATGGAGTGCTGAAGGCGGACGGGATCAGCGTCGTTCGGGGGGGCCGACCCTTGCTGCAGGAGATCTCGGTTCATTTGACCGCCGGTGAGGTGATGGTGGTAGCCGGCCCCAACGGCGCGGGCAAATCCACCCTGTTGAAAGTGCTCAGTGGCGAATGGTCGCCCAGCGCAGGCCGTGTGTGGCTGGCGGACACCCTGTTGCAACGGTGGACTCCCAGGGCCTTGGCCCGACGGCGGGCGGTGCTGCCGCAACGCAGTGATCTCCAGTTCTCCTTCACCGCCCTGGAAGTGGTGCTGATGGGGCGCATCCCCCATACAACACCCGGCGACTACAATTTGGCGGTGGCCCGGACCGCCATGGCTCTCACGGACATTCAGGCGTTGGCCATGCGGCAGTACCCCACCCTGTCGGGGGGTGAGCGCCAACGGGTCCAGTTGGCACGGGTGCTGGCACAGATCTGGAACGATAACGGCCCCCGCTGGTTGTTCCTCGATGAGCCGACCGCTCCGCTCGACCTGGCCCATCAGCATCGCATCCTTGCCTCCCTCCGCCACTTCGCGCGCCGTCACCGGGTGGGAATACTGATCGTGCTTCACGACCTCAATCTGGCCGCCGCCTACAGTGACAGAATCATGATTCTCGCCGCCGGCCGCAAGGTGGCAGAAGGCGCACCCGCCGAAGTCTTACAGGAACCGTTGTTGTCGGAAGTGTTCGCCTGGCCGGTCAAAGTGCTGCCCCATCCCCTGGCCGAAAACCGGCCTTTGGTGGTGGTCGCCTGAAAGTTCCGCCGGCCGATTCGGGCACGATTCGGAAACAAATTTGTCCAAATTCAAAATAATTCTTGGTGTTGGGGGCAGCGGCGGCTTATGAAGCAAATCCGATGGTCGATACTGTTGATCGTTTCGTTTCTGGGGGTGGCGGCATCCGCTTCGGACGATACGCGCAAGACGGATGGAGCCCTTGTTGATAGCCAGCCATATGTCCTTGAAGCCTGCTTTGCCTATTACCGCGCCGGACCTGGAAAGTCCGATCTGGACGCGACGGTCAAAAAACTGGGCCGGTTCGACCGCTGGGAGTGGTATCTGATCCAGCAGCGGATGATCCAGGTGGGGATACGCAAAGAGGTGTTGGCCTGCGCCTACGGCAGACCGATGCTGGTCAGGCGGGCAAAACGTAGCTGGGGCCTCCATGAACAGTGGATCTATCCCAGCCCGTTCTATGGCCAGTACGTCTATCTGCGCAACGGCAGGGTCACCGCCTGGCAGGATTGGTAGCTCGCTACATCTGGGATTGCAGATAATTCTGCAGACCCACCTTGTCGATGAGATCCAGTTGGGTCTCCAGCCAATCGATGTGCTCCTCCTCTTCATGGAGCATATGCGCCAGCAGATCCCGGGTCACGTAATCGCGCACCGACTCACAGCAGGCGATCGCCTCCTGGAAATAATCGTGAGAGGACCGTTCCATCTCAAGATCGTTTTCCAGCATCTCCTTGACGTTCTCACCGACCATCAGCTTGCCCAAATCCTGGAGATTGGGCAGTCCTTCGAGAAACAGAATCCTTTCAATCAGCGCATCGGCGTGCTTCATTTCTTCGATCGATTCCTTGTAGGTGTGCTCGTTGAGCTCCGAAAACCCCCAGTTCTTGAACATACGGGCATGAAGAAAATACTGGTTGATTGCAGTCAGTTCGTTTTTCAGTGCGCCATTGAGATATTTGATGACTTCGCTGTTGCCTTGCATCGTTCTATACTCCGTCTAAGTTGCAAAAGCTTGAATACCGGGAAATGCGAAAGGCCGTTCCCCAGCATTGAAAACGCGCCTGTTTGTAAGATACTCCATCCGCCAAACCGGGAAAAGCAAAAATGGCCATAAATTGCTTTGAATACAAACAGTTATCATATGCATTTGAATTGCCGCCTCAAATGCATTTGACAATGATTCTCATTTGCACTATTAATACACTAATACAGTCAAATCATGTCGAAACGAATCATGTATGTATGCCTTTGCCATGGGGTGACGGACAGGGATATCAGGCAATCAGTCCATCAAGGGGCGACCACGATGTCGAAGCTGTGCAAACGGGTGGGTTGTGGTACCCAGTGTGGCAAATGTGTGGCCCATGTCCGGCAAGTTCGCGATTTGGCTTTAGCGGAGATCAACGACCGGATGGCCACTGAGGCCCGCATCGGCTGCCGGTTTCATACCACATAGCGTGCCGGCAGGCAGTCGTGACATTTTTGCTGCAGCTCCGGGTTGAGGGCCTGAATTCTAGGTGCTGCCGTCACGAGAATATGCGATTCTGAGTCCCCATGGGGGCACTGGGAATGATGGCCCCTGCACATCCTGGCCACAACATCTCAGACCGTGTTTGGCAGAACCCCTTACACCTGGCCGTCAAGGTGCCTGGGGTTGCGCGGAACAACCGGCAGTTCAACTTATGGCAACGCAATCCCCCGAATACGCTGATACAGCTCCACCGCGTAGGAGTCGGTCATGCCGGCGATGAAGTCGGTGGCGAGCAGCAGGCGCTGGTAAAGCGGCAGTCCGGCTGGGTCGGCCAGCGGCCGGGGCATGAGCTGCAGCAGGGTGCGGCTGCGGGAGGAGGGGCTGCCGCCGGCGGCGTCCTCGATGGCGTGGACGAAGGCATCGAGCAGGCCGGCGATGACCTCGAAACCGCAGGCTTTCACTTCCACTACCGGGCGGGCGTAATAGACCCGGGATTCGGCCACCTGTTTGAAGGCGGCGAAAGCGGCGGCCTGGTCGATGTGGTCGAGCAGCGGGGCGTCGAAGCGGCCGGTGAGGACCTCGTCGTAACGGCGCTCGAACACCGCAACGGCCTGGCGGATCACCCGGTCGATGGTGACCGAGCGGCAGTAGCTGGCCCGCTGGGCGGGGTCGTCCAGACGTTCGAGACGCTGGCGGTGGCGCTGTTCGAGAAAGGGATGGTGCAGTTGGTAAAGGGTGGCGAAATCCACCACGCCGGCCTTGAAGCCGTCCTCGATGTCGATGACGTGATAGCAGATGTCGTCGGCGGCCTCGAGCAGGAAGGCCAGCGGATGACGGTGCCAGGCCAGACCGCCGCCGGGTTTGGGCGGCAGGCCGACGGTTTCGGCCACCTCGCGGAACAGCCCGACCTCGCTCTGGAAGAAACCGAACTTGCGTCCGCCGGCTCCTTGCGCTTGGGCTGGATCGACCACCGAGGCGCGGGGATACTTGGCCATCACCGCCAGCATGGCGCAGGTCATCTGCAGGCCGCCGGGCTGGCCGGGGTTCTGCAGCACCGTCAGGATGCGGAAGCCCTGGGCGTTTCCCTCGAAGCGGAGCAGATCTTCCCGTTCGCCCGCCCCCAGCGTTTTCAACCCCGGCCAGGCGGCGAACCACTCGCGGATGGCGTCCTCGCCGGCGTGGCCGAAAGGCGGATTGCCGATGTCGTGGGCCAGGCAGGCGGCGGCCACCAGGGTGCCCACGTCCTGGGGCACGACTGTGTCCCGCAGGTCCGGCTCGCGGCGGCGGATCACCTCGGCGGCGAGCATCCCCAGGGAGCGGCCGACGCTGGCCACCTCCAGGCTGTGGGTCAGGCGGGTGCGGACGTAGTCGCTCTTGGCCAGGGGAAAGACCTGGGTCTTGTCCTGGAGGCGGCGGAAGGCGGAGGAGAAGATCAGGCGGTCGTAGTCACGGGCGAACTCGGTCCGCGGCGGCTGGCCGCCCGGGGCGGTGGACGCTTTGCCCAGGCGCCGGGTGGACAGCAGCCGGTGCCAGTCCATGCGCTTCAGTTCGGCCACAGGCGTTTCCACCAGGGTTCGGGCGGGTTCTTCAACCCCATCTCCCGGTAGATTTCCGCCAGCGGCCAGCCGGTCAGTTCGTGGAGGTTCTCCGCCTGCCGGCGCAGGCGCTGGGGCAGGATCTCGCCGCGGTACCGCCTGGCCTCGGGGCAGTCGTCGCTGCCATCCCAGGGGTGGCGTAGCACGTAGCGGGCCTGGAAGTTGCCGCGGTCGCCGGTCTGATGCAGGCGCAGGTCGTCGGGGAAGGTTTCGGCGTCATACTGCAGGTGCAGGCGGGTGACGAAAACATCCACCGGCCGTGGCGGTATTATCTGGGGCTTGGCGCGCGGCAGGGGACGGATGGGCGGTTCTTCGGCCAGCCACATCACCCCCAGCTCGCGCAGCTCGCTGCGGCTCAGGGGCTGGGCGGCGCAGGGATCGCACCAACCCATGTCCCAGGCGTATTCGGTGAACACCGCCCGGCCGCCGTGCTTTTCCACCTGACGGGCGAACAGGTCGCGGTAGAAGTCGGCGAAACGGTCCTTGACGTACAGCGGGATTTCCTGCCCGGAAGGGATCTTCACCGTCGGGTAGTTGGCGGTCTCCACCCGGCCGCTGCGGGTCAGGGTCCAGAGGAACAGCTCCTGTTTGCCGCGGGCGTTGAGGGTCCCCAGACGGATCGGCAGCATGAACTTGGGGCTCTCGTAGGCCACCTGCAGGGGACGCAGGTAGTTGAAGCCGGTCTTTTCGAATGCCTCCAGGTTGACCCTGGCGACGAAGAAGCGCATTCCCTGCCTGATGTAGCTGTTCACCACCGGTTCCGCCCCCTGCGGCAGGCGGTAACCGTTCTCCTTGAGCCAGGTGATCAGGCCGGCGCTCTCCTGGGCGGACAGGATCAGGATGTCGTATTCGCCCACGGTGTAGCGGGCCTCGATGGTCACCCCCAGGGCCCTGGCGCGGGCCGCCGCGCCTTTGTCCGCCGCCGCGCTCATGGCCTTCATTTCCAGGCGGTAGAGCCGCTGGCAGGGATTGGGATCGAAATACTCCACCAGGCGCGGTGCGGTGTAGGCGTCGAGATGATCGATCACCGCCGAGGAGCCCACGTGGATCTGCTCCCGCTCGATGAAAGTGGGCACCGGCACCACCACGGCAAAGTCCTTGACGTCGCCCTGGAAGTCGTTGGCCATGGTCAGCACCGTGCGCTCGCCGTCGCGCACCAGCACCACCTTGGAGGAACGGTTGAACAGACCGGTCCCGGCGCGGGCCACGTAGAAGCCGCAGAAGGCCTGGACCAGGGTCGGCAGCGACAGCAGAAACAGCAGCAGGATACGCATGGATCACCTCCTGGAGGGAACGCTCCGGGGCCAGCGATAGCGCACGCCCGGCAACCGGCGGTTGAGCAGCGGCGCCAGCGGCGCGGCCAGAGCCAGGGCGTAGAACAGGCCCTCGTTGACGTACAGATGGTATTGAAACACATAACCGGCCGCCGCCACGACCACCGCGAAGGCGATGCGGGCGGCGCGCCGGTCCGGCAGGGTCATGGGATCGGAGAGCATGAAGAAGGCGAAGATCAGCAGGGCGACGTTCTGCAGCTGCAGCCAGGGGATGGCGGGTGGATCGCCGAGCCACAGGGCGCGGCCGAACACCAGAGCGGCCCAGGAGGCCAGAAACGCCCAAGTGGCATCGCTCCTGCGGGTGCGGCGCAGCACCATCAGCCCGCCCAGCACCGCCGCAAGGGCCAGAAACGCCCCCAGCCCCCACTGCCCCGGCGACACCCAGGCCCGGTCGGTCAGCGAAATCGCGGCCACGATGCCCAGATTGGCGGGATTGAAGACGTGGCGACCGTCGATGCGGAGCAGGAACTTGCCGGCAATGGCGACAGCCGCCGCCGTCACCGCCCACGGCAGCGCCTGGGTGTGCAACAAAAGCCCCAGGGACAGCGACGTGATCAGCGGACTGCGGAAGTCGAAGGGCAGTCCCAGGGTACGGCAGAAAAGCCCCTGAGCCGTGAGCGCCGTCAGTGGATAGACGGCGTAGATCCAGAGCGGTCCTGGAAAATCGCGCCATCCCAGGCCATAAAGCAGCAGCCCGGCCAGAATCAGGATCTGGAAATGGCGCGGATCGCTCATGCCGCCTTGGTGAAAGCCCCCAGCTCCGCCCGCGCCAGCAGGCGGCGCAGATCGGCGCTGCGCAGCGACAGCGACCAGCCCAGCACCCCGGCGCCGATGAACACCCGCTCGTGGGCGAAGATGCCCTCGTCCACCAGAACCCTGAGATCCTCGGGTAGGGCGACGGGCGGCACCGCGCCCACGGGATAGCCGGTGGCCGCCAGCACCTGTTCGGATTCCGCCATGGTCAGACGGCGTTCGCCCGTGTGCTTGCGCAGCTTGCCCCAGTCGGCCCGCGCGGTGGCGGGTGCGGCCAGCAGCAGGAAGCCGCCGCTGCCGGTGCGGAACACCAGGCTGCGGACGATCTGGGCCGGGCTCAGGCCGCGGGCCTCGACCAGTTCCTCCAGGCTGCGGATCGGCTTGCGCTCCGGGTCCAACGGAATCTCCACCCATTCATACGCGATGCCTTCCCGTTCCAGCAGTTCGCTCACCGGCGACGACACCTCGCTCATTCGTTTCTCCCTCGTAAGTGGTTACAATGCGGAAAACCATGATAGGGCTTTCCAGGAGGCGATGCCATGACTTGCCTGCTCTACACCCACCCCGCCTGTCTGGAACACGACACCGGCCCCGGCCATCCGGAGCGCCGCGCCCGTCTGGAGGCGATTTTGCGGGCGCTGGATGCCCCCCGGTTTCAGGCGTTGATCCGCCGCGAGGCCCCGCGGGCCGATGACGGGCTACTGCGCCTGGTCCACACCGACGACCACATCGAAACCGTGTTCGCCGGTATTCCCAAACAGGGACACGCCTGGCTCGACCCGGACACCGTGGTCTCCCCCGGCTCCGGCGAGGCGGCCCGGCGGGCCGCGGGCGCCGTGTGTGACGCCATCGACGCCGTGCTCGGAAAAGAGGCCCAAAGCGCCTTCTGCGCTGTCCGCCCGCCCGGACACCACGCCGAACCCCGCCGGGCCATGGGCTTCTGCCTGTTCAACAACGTCGCCATCGCCGCCCGCCATGCCATTAACCTGGGTCTGGAACGGGTCGCCATCGTCGATTTCGACGTCCACCACGGCAACGGCACCCAGGCCGCCTTCGAGCGGGAGCCGAGGGTACTGTACTGCTCCACTCACCAGTATCCCTGGTATCCCGGCACCGGGGCGGAGACGGAAACCGGCGTCGGCAACATCGTCAGCGTCCCCCTGCCCGCCGGCACCGACGGCCCTGCCTTCCGCAAGGCGGTGGAGGACCGCATCCTACCCGCCCTCGCCCGCTTCCGGCCGCAACTGCTCTTGGTTTCCGCCGGCTTCGACGCCCACCGCCTCGATCCTCTGGGAATGCTGGAACTGGAAGAGGAGGATTACCGCTGGATCACCCGCCGCCTGCTGGATTTTGAGGTCCCCGTCGTCTCCGCCCTGGAAGGCGGCTACCATCTGCAAGCCCTTGCCGCCAGCGTCGCCGCTCATGTGGAAACCCTGCTTCGGAGCTGATAGAATATTCAGCTTCCTTGGAGAGGTGGCCGAGTGGTCGAAGGCGCACGACTGGAACTCGTGTACACCCTAACCGGGTGTCGAGGGTTCGAATCCCTCCCTCTCCGCCAAATAACCTCTCGAGCCCGCATCAAGCGGGCTTTTTTGTATATCTATTCGGGATAGCACCGGGCAGACGATGAGGAGGGACTTATGTGCACTGAAGTGACTGCCAGACGTATCCTCGAAGCGGTAAAAGACCTGCCTGAGGAGGAAGCCCTCGAGGTGTTGGATTTCGCCGAATTTCTGAAAGCCAGACAGCGGCAGGAGCGCCAGGAGGATATCGAGGAAGCCGGGGAGCTCTTACGGCGGGTCGAGCAAGGGGAGGAAGAAACCATTCCCTGGGACGATGTAAAGGCTGAATATGGCCTATAAGATCAGGTTGACAGCCTCGGCCAAGAAAACCTTGGACAAGCTGCCAAAAGACATTCAGAAGCACCTTGCCGTTGCCATCGACAACCTGTCACAGACACCCAGGTCGCCTGGAGCCATCAAGCTGACAGGGGCGGACCTGTACCGCATCCGCGTTGGTCATTACCGAATCATCTACCACATCCAGGACGACCGCCTGCTCGTGTTGATCGTAAAGATTGGACACCGACGGGAAGTGTACCGCTAGCCCAGCGGTGCCAACAGCACTTGCAGATCCTCCGCCGTCAGCGTAGGGGCGGTTTTGGCCTTCCTGCCGTAGATTCCCTGTGCCAATGCCTGTTTGCGGGCCTGTAGCTTGAGGATGCGTTCCTCCACCGTCCCTTCGGTGAGGAGCTTGTAGACGAACACCGGCTTGTCCTGGCCGATGCGGTGGGCGCGGTCGGTGGCCTGGGCTTCGACCGCGGGGTTCCACCAGGGATCGTAGAGGATGACGGTGTCGGCCTCGGTGAGATTGAGGCCGACGCCCCCGGCCTTGAGGGAAATCAGGAACAGATCGACGTCGCCACGCTTGAAGCGCTCGATGGCCTCGTCGCGCTTGCGGGTCTGGCCGGTGAGCTTGGCATAGGGGATGCCTTGGGGCTTGAGAATCGCCTCCTCGATCCGCCCCAGCATCGAGGTGAACTGGGAGAACAGCAGCACCCGCCGGCCCTCGGCCAAAAGCTCCGGCAGCATTTCGGCCAGCAGGTCGAGCTTGGCCGAAGGGACCACCTTGGCCTTGTCCAGTTTCACCAACCGGGGATCGCAGCACACCTGACGCAGCTTCAGCAGGGCGTCGAGGATGGCGATCTGGCTGCGGGCCAGTCCCTTGGTTTCGATGGCCTGGCGCACCTGGCTCTCCATCGCCACCCGAATGCTCTCGTAGACCGCCGCCTGCTTGGGGTGCAGCGCAACGCTGCGGACCATCTCGGTCTTGGGCGGCAGATCCTTTTCCACCTCGGCCTTGGTGCGGCGCAGCAGAAAGGGCGCGACCCGGCGCGCCAGACGCCGGCGGCAGTCCTCGTCGCCGTGCTTCTCGATCGGGGTACGGTAGAGACGGGTGAACTGTTCCAGGTCGCCGAGAAATCCGGGCATGAGGAAGTCGAATTGGGCCCACAGCTCCCCCAAGTGGTTTTCCAGCGGGGTGCCGGTCAGGCACAGGCGGTGACGGGCCTGCAGGCGGCGCACGATGCGGGCGGCTTGGGTGCGCGGGTTCTTGACCGTCTGGGCCTCGTCCAGAATCAGAAACGACCACGCCTGGGCCTTCAGCACTTCCTCGTCGCGGGGCAGCAGCGGATAGGTGGTCAGCACCAAGTCGTGCTCTCCGATCCGGGAGAAATGTTCGTGGCGCTGGGGGCCGTGGAGCACCAGCACCTTCAGATCCGGGGCGAAGCGTTCCGCCTCGCGGCGCCAGTTGCTCATCAGGCTGGTGGGAGCGACCACCAGGGCCGGCCGGTCCAGACGCCCCTGCTCCTTCTCCAGCAGCAGGTGGGCCAGGGTCTGGACTGTCTTCCCCAGCCCCATGTCGTCGGCGAGGATGCCGCCCAGCTCGTATTCGCGCAGGAACTGCAGCCAGCTCAAGCCGAACGCCTGGTAGGGACGCAGCTCGCAGCGCAGTCCCCGCGGCGGGGAAACCGGCGCCAGTCCCTGGAAATCCCGCAGCCGGCGGCCCAGCTCGCGCAGTTTTTCCGCTCCCTTCAGGCGCAGGCTGGCGTCCTCCAGCTCCGCCAGGCGGGCAGCGTCGTAACGGGACAACTGGAGCGAGTCGGACTCGCGGTCGTACAACTCGTAGAGGATCTCCAAAAACGGCCGCAGCTTCTCGGCCCGCAGGGTCAGAAAACGCTGTTCCCCCAGAGGCACAGTGACGGTCTCCGGCAGGTCCTCGGGACGGTCGTAACGCTCGAGCAGCGGCACCAGCAGCGGCAGCACCGGGACCTTCTGGCCGTCCAGGTCCAGATCGAAGCGCAGATCGAACCAGCCGGCCTCGTCCTCCTCTGTGCTGGCCTCCAGCTGGTCCTCGTCGAGGAAGCGAGGATTGAAACCGGCCTCGCGTTCGATCCGCCAGCCCTCCGCCTCCAGGCAGGGCAAAACCTCCTCGACGAAATGCCGCAGCCGACCGGCATCCGCGTCGGCGGGAACCAGCACTCCCTCCTGCTCAAGCACGAAACCGGCCGTCTCCAGACGGCCCAGGGCCGCCGTCTCGGCGGCTTCGTCCCGGCGGAAGCGGATCAGTTTGTCCTTGCCGCGAAACAGCCCTACCGCCGCGCCGCCTGCCATCACGCGGATTCCCTGATAGTCAAAACCCAGCCGCAGGCGGTAGGGCAGATCGCCTTCCCCGTGCAGCGCCAACGTCAGTTCCGGGACCGGCGTCTGTCCCTGGATCTCCTCCAGCGGCAGCTCCACCGGCGGCGGCACCGGCAGCTCGGGGAATTCCAGCAGCAACTGGGAGGTGAAACGGGGGATGTCCGTCTCCGGCAGGAAGGGGGCGGTCAGAAGTTCCGGCCGGGGCACCTGCGCCAGCGGCCCTGCCTCGCCCCGTTCCAGGTCGAGCCACAACGGCGGGTCGGTGGGAATCACCCGGGCTTCCGGTTCGGCGATTGCCTCCAGAATCTTGCCGCCGGACACCGGGCGCCATTGGAACCGCACCGGACGGACTTCCTCGGTCAAACGCAGCGGTCGGTCCACACCCCCGACGAAACAACGGCCGGTGTCGATCATCTGCCGCAACGCCAGACAGCCCAGACGGCCCTTCAGCAGCGGCAGGGAGAATTCCTCCCGCAGCGCGTCGATCAGATGCACGATGGGGCGGTCCTCCGGATTGACGTAATCGGGGAAATGGTACCGGCTGCCGTAGTAGGGATCGGACATCATCCCGGCTTTGGCCGGCCGCAAGGCGCCGGGCTGGCCGTTCTTGCGGATACGCGCGTAACACAACTCCACCAGCGGCGCCGCTTGCTCCCGGTCCAGGGTGATGCGGTAAAACAGCACCGTCTCCCCCGGCTGCCCGGGCCCGCCCACGGATTGGGGGGAACGGAGCAGATCGAGCGTCAACCGGGGGCGATCGCCGTACAGATTCAGATAACGGAAACAGGCGGCGACCACGTGCTTGCAGTTGTAGCCCACCGGGCAGGAACACTCGCCCTTCAGCGCCAGACTGCCGTAGCGCTCCTGGATACGGACGAACTGGCCGTAAACGCGCCCGCCGCTGCCACGCACCTGGGCGCGGAACACGATCAGATTGTCCGCTTCCCGTTCGACCTCGAGGGAGATGACCCGGCCCTGTTGGTAGTAGTCCCGCCCGCGCTCGAAATAAAGATCATCACAGAGGCGGCGGATCTTGGTATATGTGAGGTTCAATGGCATGATGATGGTTATCGCTTGCCCGGTGGTTTGACCGGTAAATTTTTTCAATTCTCCCACAAACGAGACAGAAGGACATCCATGCCCGCAATTCCGGAACTCATCCAGGCCGCACTGGCGGCCATCGACGCCCACGCCGAGGAGGTCACCGAACTGGACAAAACCCTGGGCGACGGCGACCACGTCACCAACCTGCAGCGGGGCCTCAAAGCCCTACTGGCGCAAAGCGACGAACTGGCCGCGCTGGACGACTGGAGTCAGGCGCTGCAAAAGATGGCCATGACCCTCATGAGCCAGATCGGCGGCGCATCCGGCTCCCTCTACGCCACCCTGTTCATGACCCTGGCGAAACAGCTGAAGGGCAAGGAGATGAATCTAGCCAACTTCGCCGAAGCCCTCGAAGCTGGGGTCGAGGCCATGAAACAGCGCGGCCGCTCCGATGTGGGGGAAAAGACCATGTTGGACACCCTGGTTCCCGTGGCCGCCTATCTGAAACGGGCCGCCGGGGAGGGCAAGGACCTCAACCAAGTATTGGAGGAAGTCAAAGCGGTGGCCACCGAAGGGATGGAATCGACCCGCGACATGCTGGCCACCAAGGGGCGGGCCTCCTATCTGGGCGAACGCGCCCGCGGTATCGTCGATGCCGGGGCACGGACCGGCCAGCTGATGATTTGCGCGGTTGCGGACAGGCTGGCGGAAGAGATGACGCGCTGAAGCCGTCGCTCGGCTCTGCGTTAAGCGGGCCCGTCCCGGTCTGCTTACCGACAGGGATAACTGGCTGGCAATGAAGCGCAGCGGAATTGCCAGTCCATGTTGACCCACTTGTTAGCTGTTGGGTCCCGTGTGATCATATCCCCAGCGCAACGCCGCCGTATGCACCGGCGCATCCCACAGGCGGATCATCTCGTCGTCAAGGCGGGTGAGGGTGACGGAGCATCCGGCCATGTCCAGGGCGGTGGTATAGTTGCCCACCAGGGAGCGGGCGATTTCCACGCCTTCCTGGTGCCAGAATTCGTGGGCCAGTTCATAGACCAGGTACAGCTCCATCAGGGTGGTGGCACCGAGGCCGTTGACGTGGAGCAGGACCTTGTCGCCCCGTTTCGGCTGCAGTTCCTCGTTGATGGCCTCCACCATGCGCTTGACGATCTCGGTGGCGCTGGCGAATTCGGCGATCTCGCGGCCGTGCTCGCCGTGGATGCCGACGCCGAATTCGATCTTGTCCGGCGGCAGCTCGAAGGTGGGGCCGCCCAAGGCCGGTACGTGACAGCCGCTCAGGGCCACGCCGATGCTGGCTGTGTTTTCCGCCACCCGGTCGCCGAGGGTCTTGAGGTCGTCGAGGGAGCGGCCTTCCTCAGCGGCAGCGCCGACGATCTTCTCGACGATGGTGGTGCCGGCCACCCCGCGGCGGCCGATTTCGTGCTCCTTGGGTAGGGCGATGTCGTCCTGCACCAGCACCGTGCGGCTGGGACAGTCGAGCATTTCCGCCGCCATCTCGAAGTTCATCACATCGCCGGCATAGTTCTTGACGATGAACAGCACCCCCTGATCGCCGGCGACCGCCTCGGCGGCGGCAAGCATCTGGTCCGGGGTGGGCGAGGTGAAGACCTGCCCCGGACAGGCGGCGTCGAGCATCCCCCTGCCGACGAAACCGGTGTGGAGCGGTTCGTGGCCGGCCCCACCCCCGGAAATCAGCGCCACCTTACCCGGGGCTACCTCCTTGCGGCGCACGAAACGCGGACTGAAGCTGACCTCCACCAGATCGGCATGGGCCTTGGCGAAGCCCCGCAGGCTCTCGTCGAGCAGGGTATCGACGTGGTTGATGAATTTTTTCATGTCGCCTCCCTTGGATTTATTCGAACGCCGGCCCCGGCCGCTTGCCCAGCTTTTTGAGCAGGATCGCCAGCGGGCAGAAACCGGTGAAGGCCGACTGCAGCATGTTGGCGCCGACGAAGGCCGTCAGCCACAGCCAGCGCTGGTCGTGAAACACCGCCAGCAGCACGGAGATCAGGATCAGGCTGCCGGCGACAGCGAGAACGATACGGTCGATGGTCATGGTTCCCCTCCTCTTGCAATGATCGTCCCGCCATTGTAATCCTTCCTATATCAACCTTCCTCCAGAACCCGGGTAACCTCGCGGATGTCGGCCAGAATCCAGTCGGGCCGGTAGTCCACCTGGGCCAGGTCGGCTTCCCTGGAGACGCCGGTCAGCACCATCAGGCTGCGGATGCCGGCCCGCACCGCGCCGAGGATGTCGGTCTCCAGCCGGTCGCCGATGGCCACCACGTCCTCCAGCGCGGCTTCGAGGCGTCGCAACGCCTGACGGTACAGTTCCGGTTCCGGCTTGCCGATGATGGTGGGCTCACGGCCGGTGGCGGCGGTGAGGGCGGCGAGGATGGCGCCGTTGCCGTGGCTGATGCCCAGCTCCATCGGCAGGGTGACGTCGGCATTGGTGCCGATGAACTCGGCGCCGCGGTTGAGGTTGAGGGTGGCGGTGGCGAGCTTGTCCCAGGTCAGGGTTTCGTCCTTGCCCACCACCACCACGTCGGCCTGCCAGTCCTCGCCTTCCTTGTGGCTGCAGGCCAAAGTGAAGCCTTCCTGCCGCAGCGGCTCGGTCAGCCCCGCCTCGCCGATGGCATAGACCCGGGTGGAGGCGGGATCGCGGCGCTGGGCCAGCCACGCGGCGGTGGCGATGCCGGAGGTGAGGATTTCATCCTCGCTCACCTCGACGCCCATGCCGGCCAGCTTGGCCACGTACTGCGCCGGGGTGGAACTGGCGTTGTTGGTGGCCAGGACGAAGGGCAGCCGCCGCGCCCGCAGGGCGGCGAAGAATTCCCGGATGCCGGGCAGCGGCTGACTGCCGTGCCACAGCACCCCGTCCATGTCGATGATGAGGGCGCGCGCGCCCGCCAAAGGTCGTTTCTTATCCACGTGATTGCTTTCTCCCGATTCAGATCGCACTATCATACTTCGCTATAATCGTCCCGCCCAAGCCACAAGGAGATCCTCATGACCACGCAGGACAAACCCTGGGGCGGCCGTTTCAGCCAGCCCACCGACAAATTCGTCGAGGAATTCACCGCCTCGGTCTCTTTCGACCAGCGCCTGGCCCCCTACGACATTCAGGGCTCCATCGCCCACGCCCGGATGCTGCACAAGATCGGCGTGCTCACGGAGGCGGAATGCCGGGCCATCGTTTCCGGGCTGCAGCGGATATTGGACGAGATCGAGGGGGGGGAATTCCAGTGGTCGGTGGCCTTGGAGGACGTCCACATGAACATCGAGGCGCGCCTGACCGAGCTGATCGGCGATGCCGGCAAGAAGCTCCACACCGCCCGTTCCCGCAACGACCAGGTGGCCACCGACATCCGCCTGTGGCTGCGCGACGAGATCGACCGGATCCTGGCCGAGTTGACGCGGCTGCAGACCGCCCTGCTGGACCTGGCCGAACGCGAGGCCGACACCATCATGCCCGGCTTTACCCATCTGCAGGTGGCCCAGCCGGTCACCTTCGGCCATCACCTCCTGGCCTGGTTCGAGATGCTCCAGCGCGACCGCGAGCGCCTTCTCGACTGCCGCCGCCGGGTCAACGTCATGCCCCTGGGCGCCGCCGCCCTGGCCGGCACCCCCTACCCCATCGACCGTTTCTACACCGCCGGGCTGCTGGGCTTCGAGCGGCCGGCGGCCAACTCCCTTGATGCCGTCTCCGACCGCGACTTCGCCATCGAATTTGCAGCCTGCGCCTCCCTGATCCTCATGCACCTGTCGCGCTTCTCCGAGGAACTGGTGCTGTGGACCTCGGCCCAGTTCGATTTCGTCGAGCTGCCCGACGCCTTCTGCACCGGCTCCTCGATCATGCCGCAGAAGAAGAACCCAGACGTGCCGGAACTGGTGCGCGGCAAGAGCGGGCGGGTGTTCGGTCACCTGATGGGACTTTTGACGCTGATGAAGGCCCAGCCGCTGGCCTACAACAAGGACAACCAGGAGGACAAGGAACCGCTGTTCGACGCCGTCGACACGGTGCGTGCCTGCCTGCGCGCCTTCGCCGACATGATGCCCCACGTCCGCCCCAAGCGCGAGCGGATGAAGGCCGCCGCCCGCCAGGGGTTCGCCACCGCCACCGATCTGGCCGATTACCTGGTGCGCAAGGGCGTGCCCTTCCGCGACGCCCACGAAATCGTCGGCAAGGCGGTACGGCAGGCGATGGAAGCAGGCTGCGATCTGGCCGAGCTGCCGCTGGCGGCGCTGCAGGCGCTGTGTCCGGCCATCGGGGAGGACGTTTATGAAGTGCTGACCCTGGAAGGCTCGGTCGCCGCCCGCCGTCATTACGGCGGCACCGCCCCGGAGCGGGTGCGGCAGGCGGTCGAGGAAGCACGGGCGCGGTTGGCACAGCTGCCGGGCGGCAAGCCCCCGCACGGGACTTGACCCCTATCTGAGCAGTTGTGCCATACTGTCAGAATCATCCGCATCTATGGGAAACTCCTCATGATCGTCACCCAAGATGACCTGAGCGTCGCGCTCGACAAGGCCCCCTTGGCTGTCCTCATCGTCCGCCAGAACCGGATCGCCTGGCTCAATCAGACCCTGGCCGATCTGGCCGGCCGCCCCAAAGGGGAATTCATCGGCCGCCCCTTGGCGGACACGCCGCTGAGTCTGTGGCGGGAGGATCTGGTGGAGGTCGCCACGCCCGACGGGATCCGCTGGTTCCAGCGCCACTCCGTCCATGCGCTTCCCGAAGGGGAAGCGCATTATTTCGCCGACGTCACCGAGCAGCGGCGCATGATCGACGAGCTTGAAGCGCTGCGGCAACGCCTCGAAACCCTGGAAACCCGCGATCCGGTCACCGGGCTGCAGAACCGCCGCGCCATCCTGCGGGAGCTGGACCGTCAGATCAGCCGCAGCCGCCGTTACGAGAACCCGCTGGCGGTCATCCGCCTCAGTCTCGAGATCGACAGCGACGAGGCCCGGCGCCGGGAGCTGATGCGGACGCTGAGCCAGGCGCTCAAGGACAAACTCCGCTGGGCCGACGAAATCGGCCTCCTGGACGACAACACCTTCCTGCTGGTGCTGCCGGAAACCGGCCTGGAGGATGCCCGCGAGCTGGCGGTCAAGCTCCTCAGCGACCGCGCCGCCGTCCAGCTCCAGGACGGCGAAGGCAAGATCCGCTACGGCGTCGCCGCCTGGAACAAGGGAGACGATCTGGGCAAGCTGCTCAAGCGGGTGTCCCAGGATCAGGAAATCGACCTCAGCGCCTTGCTGTCCTGAGCGCAACTTGAACCGGGCACGCGCCATCCGTCTGGCGGCGCCGGGCGGAGAAATCAGCCGCCGCGATCTCAACCACCTGATCCGGCGCTTCCTCCATTTCCACCGCCAGCGGCTGCAGCTGCTGGCGAACACCTTCAGCCCCCGCCAGCGCGACGCCCTGGCACTGCTGCCGCTGCTGCTGCACCAGCACCATCCCGCCCTGCCCGGCTACGATCTCGGCCCGGCTCCCGCCGGCATCCGCGACTATCGTCCCGATCCCTTCATGCGCCGGGCGGCCAGACGCCACTTTCCCGGCCTCGACCACCGCCTCCGCGGCCATTCCGAAGCCCCGCTGCTGGCGCTGTTTCTGATGGGCAGCGTCGGCAGCATCGCGTTTTCCCGCGGCAGCGACCTGGATCTGTGGATCTGCCACCGCAGCGATCTGGAGGTCGGCGATCTGGCGGCCCTGCAGGCCAAATGCCGCGCCATCGAGGACTGGATGGCCGGTTTCGGGCTGGAGCTGCACTGCTTCCTGGTGTCGCCGGAGGCATTGCGCCGGGGGATCCCGCCCGCGCTGTCCAAGGAAAGCGCCGGCAGTACCCTGCACATCCTGCTGCTGGAGGAGTTCTACCGCACCGCCATCCATCTGGCCGGGCAGCGGCCGTTGTGGTGGCTGGTGCCGCCGGAATGGGAAGGGCGTTACCGTGAATACGCCGATTTTCTCCTCGGCAAGCGTTTCATCGATCCCGGCGGCCTCATCGACCTCGGCGGCCTGGAACGGCTGCCGACGCAGGAACTGGTCAGCGCCGGCCTGTGGCATCTGCACAAGGCCCTCGACGCCCCCCACAAGGCCCTGCTCAAGCTGCTGCTGCTGCTCGACTACGCCGCCGACCACCCGCGGCCGCGCTGGCTCGCCACCACCATCAAGGCCGCGGTGCACGCAGGCACCCCCGATCCCTTCGCCCTCGATCCGTATCTGCTGCTGTACCGCCGCGCCACCGAGGCCGCCCAGCGGACGGGAGCGCCAGCACTGGTGCAGCTCACCCGCCACTGCTTCGCCCTCAAGATCGGCGACACCGAGCGGCATCCGGACTACCGCCGCCTGGCGGCGACCCTGGTACAACGCGGCGAACTGCCGCCACCCCGCCGTCGCGGCACGCTGACGATCACCCAGGCGCTGGAGGAATGGCAGGCGCTGACCGACGCCCTGGAGAACGCCTACGCCACGATCCGCCGCCTCGCCGGAGAACCGGAGACTCCCACGGCGGACATGCAGCTGCTGACCCGGCGCCTGCAGGCGGTGCTCGGCAGTCGCCCGGGCAAGGTTCCGGTCCTGCGCCTGCGCGCCGATCCGGAACCGTGGCTGCAGCTGTCCCGGGATCCGGAAACCGAACGGTGGCAGATCGCCCTTCCCGGCGAATCACCGACGCCGTTGCATCAGGCCGACACCCTTCTCGGCGCCCTGGCCTGGAGCTGGGTCAACCGGCTCGCCGTCCCCGCCACCCGCTGGCAACTGCCGCCCGAGACCCCGGTGACGGCGGCGGAACTGGCCGCCCTCAACCGCGAACTCCGGTGTTTTCTCGAGGCCGCCGGGGAACCGGAACTGGACGCCTTCGCACGGCCGGCAAGACTGCAGCGGGCCTTGCTGGCCGCCAATCTGGGCCGTCCCACCCGCCCCCGGCGCGGGGATTTCGAGATCGCCAGCGCCCGCTTCGATCCGCTCGACTACGGCGCCGAACGCCAATGCCTGCTCCAGACCCTGGAAATCCTCACCCTCAACACCTGGGGGGAATGGGAAAGCCACCGCTATCAGGAACTGGAAGGCTGGCTCGACGCCCTCTGCCGCCTGTATCAACAGGGCGGGGAGGCGCTGACGTTGCAATCCTTCTGCTTTTCCGCCCCGACGCTGGCCCGGCGGATAACGGCCTGCTACCAGCAGCTGAAGGAAGATCTGCCGGCCGGGCATCCTGCCGAGCTCACCGCCGCCGGCCGGCTTTACCGCTTTCAGCAGCGGCAGGGACGTCTGGTCTGGTACCCGGCGGACTAATTCCAACCGAAGCGCGCCAGCAGCCAGCGGCGCAGGATGGCGAGCTCCTCGGCGCATACCGAATGGGCCATGGGGAAGACGTGCCATTCCACGGGATAACCCAGCGCCTCCAGCAGGCGGCGGCTGTCCTCTGCCAAGGCCGGCGGCACGATGGGATCGAGGCTGCCGTGCATCATCAGGATGGGGGCCGCATCCGGCGGCGCCGGGGGGAATTCGTCCGCCAGGGCGACGTAGGTTGACAGGGCGACGATCCCGGCCAGGGGCGGGCGGCGGCGCACCCCGGTTTCCAGGGCGATCACCCCGCCCTGGGAGAAACCGCCGAGGACGATCCGCCCCGGCGGGATGCCGGCGGCGATCTGGGTGTCGAGCAGACGGTCGATCGACGCCTGGGACCGGCGGATGCCCGCCGCGTCCACCCGGAGACGCAGGTCGGGGCTGGCGATGTCGTACCAGGCCCGCATCGCCATGCCGCCGTTGATGGTCACCGGCCGCACCGGCGCATGGGGAAAGATAAAACGGACCGCCCCGGGCAAGTTCAGCTCCGCGGCGATGGGCTCGAAGTCGTGGCCGTCGGCCCCCAGCCCGTGCAGCCAGACGATGCAGGCGTCGGGATCGGGACCGGTTTCCACCACGACCGCTTCCAGGGAGGAATCCTGCATCGTGTTGACGCCTCTCAAGCGGGGGAGTAAAACGTTAGCGGAACTTCAACCGGGGGAATCCGCGCCATGATCCAGCTCGACCTCAGCGAAAAAGAAAGAAACCACCTCATAGAGGCCCTGGAAAGCTATCTGTCCGACCTGCGTTACGAAATCGCCGACACCGACTCGGCCGACTTCCGCGAGCGGCTCAAAGAGAAGAAGGCCGCCCTGGAAAAGGCGCTGACCCAGCTCAAGACGGCCTGAGCCTACAGGCTGCGCGCCCGCATGAAGGCGTATTCGGCGATGCCCGACCACGCCGACACCTGGCGGTGGAAGCTACGGTAGGAATCGTACACTTTGCGGGCGAAGGGGTCGCCGGCGGCGATCTCCTCCACCACCTGATCCGCCAACCGGTGCAGGGTCCTGAGCACCTCGTCCGGCAGCGCCTTCACCTGGACCCCGTGTTCTTTCACCAGGGTCTCCAGCGCCTGCTGGTTGCGGGCGGTCATCTCCGCCAGCATGTCGAGGTTGGCGGCCTGGCAGGCAGCCAGAACGATCTGACGCAGATCCTTGGGCAGCGTCTCGAACGCGGCCTTGTTGATGAAGCACTCGATCACCGAGCCGGGCTCGTGCCAGCCGGGATAGTAGTAGTACTTGGCCGCCTTGTAGAGCCCGAAGGCCAGGTCGTTGTAGGGACCGACCCATTCGGTGGCGTCGATGGTGCCTGACTGCAGGGCGGTGAACAGCTCGCCGCCGGGAATGTTGACCGGGGTGCCGCCGGCACGCTTGAGCACTTCGCCCCCCAGTCCCGGAATCCGCATCTTCAGTCCCTTGAGGTCATCGAGGGACTTGATTTCCTTGCGGAACCAGCCGGCCATCTGGGTGCCGGTGTTGCCGGCGGCGGTGGGCACCAGGCCGAAGTTGGCGTACAGCTCGCGCCACAGCGCCATGCCGCCGCCGTAATAGAGCCAGGCGTTGACCTCCTGGGGGGTGAAGCCGAACGGCACCGCGGAGAAGAACTGGAACACCTCCCCCTTGCCCTTCCAGTAATAGGCCCCGGCGTGGCCCATCTGGGCGGTGCCGCGGGAAACCGCGTCGAAGACCTCGAAGGCCGGCACCAGCTCGCCGGCGCCATAGACCTTGAGCCGGATGCGGCCGCCGCTCATGGCGGTGATGCGTTCCGCCAGGCGGTTGGCGCCGGTCCCGAGGCCGGGAAAGTTCTTGGGCCAGGCGGTGACCATCTTCCAGCGGAAGGTCTTTTTCGCCACTGCCACCGAGGGGGCGGCCAGGGTCGCCCCGGCGGCGAGGGCACCGGTTCCCAGTCGGCGCAGAAAACGACGTCGCTGCATAACGCGCTCCTTGGTGTCAAAGATTGGCAGTGGCAGCCTTGGGGCGGTCGTCGGCGCTAAAACGATACCCACGTTGGAGGCAATGGTCCAGCCACTTGTCGAGAAAATAGTTCATCTGCCACTTGTGCTCGAGCACCTGCCGGTCCACCGGCCCCCGGATCCGCAGCGGCGGGCGTTCGGCATCTTCCAGCACCTCCACCATGCCGGCATCGAGATAGACCCGCAGCCTGAGGGCCGGTTCGAACAGCGGCTGCGGCCCGTGATCGAAGCAGTAGCTCAGCTCCAGGGTCAGGGTGAAGGGCGCCTTCTCCAGCAGCCTGACGTGCAACGCCGGCTGGCCGTTCTGCAAGGCGACCGCCCCGCTTTCCAGCTGCCGGAGGCCGGGAATGAGGCGGCGCAGCTTGCGGTAGTTCGACTCGCACAGATCCTGCAGGGTGCGGAGCGGATGGATGGGTTTCAGACTGGGCATCGGTTTCAGCGCCGGTAACGCGCGCAGCTGGTGTCGGTCTCCCACAGCGCGACCTCCGTGACCGGATAGCCCTGCGCCTCGAGGTGTTCGAAGATCAGCCGCGCCAGCACCTCCGCGGTCGGATGTTCGGCCAGCGTCAGAAAGCGCTCGCCGGCGTCCCGCAGCAGCGGCACCAGCGGATCGGCCTCATGGAGCAGCAGGTTGTGATCCAGGGTTTCCTGGACGTATCCGGCGACCGCGCGTTTCAGATCGGCGAAATCGCACACCATCCCCTGTGCGTCCAGCGCGGCGGCGGACACCGTCACCGCCGCCCGCACGCTGTGGCCGTGCAGGTGGCGGCACTTGCCCGGATGGTTCATGAGCCGGTGTCCGTAACAGAACCGGATTTCCTTGGTGACCGAATAACTCATGTTCGCTTTGTCAGCCCTTGATGCCTTTGATTTCCGCCGCCACCGCGTATTCGCCGTCGCGCTTTTCCACCCGCAGCACCTCCACGAACGCCTCCAGCGGCGGCGTCACCGCACTTTCCGGTTCGATGCGGATTTCCAGCGCTTTGCCGACTTCGACGGCACGGTCGGTGGTGAACAGCACCCCCGCGCCGCTGAGATTGTGGCAGGTGGCGGTGAATTCCTCGTCGCTTTGAGGAATCCGGCAATGCATTTTACACCGGGCTTCCATGCGGATAAACCGGCGTCTTTCTCCGTGGTCGAGCATGGCGAAACCTCGTGGGGAAGTTGCTACAGTCCAGCTTTCATCATAGCCCAACGGCGACTGCCCAACAGCCGCCAAATCTGCTATGTTGAGGCTTCTGTCACGGAGAACGGTCATGCGTATTCTCATCGTCGAAGACGAAGCGCCGCTGCTGGCGCAGCTGCGGGACTTTTTCGCCGCCAAGGGCTATGCGGTGGACGCCGCCGCCAATGCCCGGGAAGGCCAGTATCTGGGGGAGGAGTATCCCGTCGACGTCGCCATCGTCGATCTGGGGCTGCCGGACATTTCCGGTCTTGAGCTGATCCGCAGGTGGCGTGCCGCCGGGCGCGATTTCCCCATCCTGATCCTCACCGCCCGGGGGCGCTGGCAGGAGAAGGTGGAAGGACTGGAGGCGGGGGCCGACGATTACCTGGTCAAGCCGTTTCACTTCGAGGAGGTGTGGGCCCGCATCAACGCCCTCATCCGCCGCGCCGCCGGCCAGGCCCGGCCGCAGGTAAAGCACGGCCCCATCACCCTCGACACCGCCGCCCAGACCGTCACCCGCGACGGCGAGCCGGTCGCCCTGACCGCCTTCGAATACAAGGTGCTGGAATACCTGATGCTGCATCCGGGCAAGGTGGTCTCCAAGGCGGAGCTGACCGAGCATCTTTACGACCAGGACTTCGAACGCGACAGCAACGTGCTGGAGGTCTTCGTCGGCCGGCTGCGCCGCAAGCTCGATCCCGACGGCACCCTCCAGCCCATCGAGACCCTGCGCGGCCGCGGCTACCGCTGGACGCTCGCCGAACGCCGATGACCCTGTCGCTGCACGCCCGCCTCGGCATCGCCGCCGGGGCGATCCTGATCGCGTTCCTGGGGCTGGCCGGCATCGCCTTGGAACGCGCCTTCCGGGAAGCCGCCGAGAAGGCTACCGAAGAACGCCTGCAGGCCTACATCTACACCCTGCTGGCCACCTTCGAGATCGATCCGGGCGGACGGGTGACCATGGAAACCCGCCGCCTCGACCGGCGTTTTTCCACCCCGGGCTCCGGACTCTACGGCTTCATCTTCCTCTACGACGAGGTGCTGTGGCAGTCCCCCTCCGCCCTGGGAATCTCCGTGCCTTCCGTCCGCCTCAGCGGCGGGCGGCGTTTCTTCACCCGTCTGGATGGCAGCCCCTCCCTGTGGGTGCTGTATCAAGGGATCACCTGGGAAACCGAGCGCGGCCATCCGGTTCCCCTGGTGATCGCCGTGGCCACCGATGCCGCCACCCTGGTCGCCGAGGTCAACGATTTCCGCCGCACCCTGTGGGTCTGGCTGGGCGGACTGGGGGTGCTGCTGCTGGGGACGCAGATCGCCATCCTGCGCTGGAGCCTCAAACCCCTGCGCACCATCGCCGGCGACCTGAGCGCCATCGAGGCCGGCCGCAAGCAGCGCCTCGAAGGCCGCTATCCCCGGGAACTGCAACGCCTGGCCGCCAACCTCAACGCCCTGCTCCACAGCGAACGCGCCCACCTGACCCGTTACCGCAACACCCTCGCCGACCTTGCCCACAGCCTCAAGACCCCGCTGGCCGTCCTCCGCGGCCTGGAGCGCGAGGCGCTGCCGGCGGACGCCCGCCGCACCCTCGCCGACCAGGTGGCGCGGATGCAGCGTCTGGTGGACTATCAGCTGCAGAAGGCGGCCGCCCAGGGTGCCGCCTCCCCGCTGCGATCGGTGCGGCTGCGTCCCGTGCTGGAACGGATCTGCGCCAGTCTGGACAAGGTCTATCGCGACAAGGGCGTGACCCTGACGCTGGACTGCGACGCCGAACTCCGCCTCCCGCTGGACGAGGGCGATCTGTACGAGCTGCTGGGCAACCTGCTCGACAACGCCTACAAGTGGTGCCGCCACCGGGTGCGGGTCGCAGCGGATGCCAGCGGCGGGGAGATCCGTCTGTGCATCGAGGACGACGGCCACGGCATCCCCCCACAAATGCGCCAGGCGGTGCTCGAACGGGGCGTGCGCGCCGACCAGTCCACCCACGGCCACGGCATCGGCCTGGCGGTGGTCAACGAACTGGTGCGGCTCCACGGCGGCACCCTGCGCTACCATGCCAGCCCCTGGAGCGGAGCCGGCTGGGAAATCCGGCTGCCGGTTTCAAGCTGAAGGTGAAGGAAAATGCGTTACGAATACGAGATCCTCGAAGAGGAAGTGGCCTACCGCGGTTTTTTCAACCTGCTGCGGCTGAAGCTGCGCCACCGGCTGTTCCGCGGCGGCTGGAGCCGGGTGCTGGTGCGGGAACTGTTCCAGCGCGGCAATTGCGTCGCCGTGCTGCCCTACGATCCCCGCCGCGACGAAGTGCTCCTGGTGGAACAGTTCCGGGTCGGACCACTGAAAAACGGCGACCCCGCCTGGATGCTGGAGATCGTCGCCGGCGCCATCGAGCCCGGGGAAACCCCGGAGGCGGTCGCCTGGCGCGAACTGCAGGAGGAGTGCGGCTGCCGGGCGCGCGCCATGACCCGCATCACCGAGTTCTACACCAGCCCCGGCGGCTCCTCGGAGAAGATCACCCTGTTCTGGGCCGACGTCGAGGCCGCTCAGGCCGGCGGCATCCACGGCCTGAGTTGCGAGGACGAGGACATCCGCGTCCACGTGCTGCCCTTCGAGGCCGCCTACGCCAAGGTGGAAGACGGCGAGATCGACTCAGCCATTCCCATCCTCGCCCTCCAGTGGCTGGCCCTGCACCGGGAGCGGCTGCGCGCCCTCAGCAGCCCTCCGGAGGATCGACCCTGAGAAAGATCCGCTGGTGCCGGCGCTCGGTGGTCTGCCGCAAACCGATCCCGCCGCCGGCCACCGTCCCCGCCCGGTCGCTGCCGCCCAGTTCGATCCAGCGGCCCGCGGGCACTTCCACCACGGTGGCCGCCGACCGCACCTCGATGCGGGCGTCCCCCAGATCTCCCGCCCGCTGCGACCAGGGGGCGATCTCCAGCCGCACCCGGCAGCCGACCACCCGGGGCACGACCCTGAAGCCGCTGGTGACCGGCTTGTAGGCGATACCGCCCATTACCGCCGGCGGCTGGCCCCCGACCCAGATCCTGGGGACCGGACGCTCCTCGCCCACGGCGATGAACGCCGGCTGGCCCTCGAGTACCTTGAGATGCTGGGCTTCGGCCACACCGCGGTCGGACTCGGTGCGGTAAACGTGGCCGCGGGCGCGGATCGGCCCCTCGGTGAGGGTAGCCGAAAACCCGCCGCCGGCCTCCAGTTCGTCCCGGGTCAGGCGGTCGCTCTGGATCACCCGGATGGTCAGGGTTCTGAGCGGCCGGTCCAGCTGCTTCACCAACCGGCGGATCTCCCCGACCCGCCCTTCCGGCGCCTTGACCACCAGGGCGTCGGGAACCGGCACCACCGCCTCGTCCCGTTCCAGCAGCGGCGCCAAGATGCGCGCCAGCTCGGCAGGCGGGCGGTGGGAAACCGGTATCGTCACCGTCGCCGCCTGCAGCGGCGGGAACCACAGCAACAGCGCCAGCATCCAAATTTTCGTCATCGCTCGACCTCGTGCGGGGTTTTCCTTTAACCTTATCCCAAATTCAGCGCCGATGGAGTTCACTATGACCGCAAACAGAACGTTTTCCCTCTCCGCCGTCGCCCTCATGGGGCTGATGGCCGCGACCCGTTTCCACCACTTCGGTGACTTTCAGACCCTGCCCGACGCCTCCCTGGCGGTGTTCTTCCTCGCCGGGCTGTTTATCTCCCGCCCGACTTTCTTCGCCGTGCTGCTGCTGGAAGCCGGCCTCATCGACTTCATCGCCATCCGCTACGGCGGCGTCAGCGGCTGGTGCGTCACCCCCGCCTACCTGTTCCTGATTCCCGCCTACGGCGTCCAGTGGCTGGCCGGATACGGGTGCCGGCGCCTGTCCCCGGACAACGCCGCCGCCGTCGCAGCGACTCTGCTGGCGGCGACCGCCGCCACCACCCTCGCCTTCGTGATCTCCAACCTCGGCTTCTACGGATTCTCGGGGCGCTTCGGGGAGATGAGCCTGACGGAATACGCCATCCGGGTCGCCCGCTACCTGCCATCCTACCTGGGCACCACCCTGGCCTATACCGGCCTGGCGCTCGCCGGGCGCTGGGCTGTGCGCCATTGGCGTAGCAGCGCAACCGCGCCAACCACACCCTGACTCATCTGTCACTTCTGCCCAAGGGGGCGGGAGAAGGGTCTGTCAGCGGCCAGGGAGGGCCGCGCCGGGCCTAAATTCACGGATGAATTTCGGTCCGGCAGACCCTTCCCCGACCCCAGAGGTAACAGGGTCCTGAGTTGCATTTCTCCCGCCACCCCCTACAATAGGCGCCCCTGCCAGGTGCTCTGCAAAGGGTGAAACGGGAAGCCGGTCGAAGTCCGGCGCTGCCCCCGCAACGGTAGGTGAGTCAAGGCGGCCAAGATGCCACCGGGTCAGGGAGACCCGGGAAGGCGGTCCGCCGGCCCAAGCGGCACTCACGAGCCCGGAGACCGGCCTGGTAGGTGGGTGCGGCGCCGCCGGCGCCGTGTCGATCCACCTTGGGGCGTGCGGTGGGCACGCCCGCTGGGAGACATGCCATGACTTGCAAACTTCGTACACTGCTGCTGGCCCTGCCGGCAACCGCGGCCCTGGCCGCCGATCCTCCCCCCAGCCGCCTCGACACCCTGACCGTCACCGCCAGCCGGATCCCGGTCCCGGTGCGTGAGAGCGGTAGCAGCATCACCATCATCACCGCCGAAGACATCGCCGCGCGCAAGGTCTTCACCGTCGCCGACCTGCTGCGCAGTGTGCCCGGCCTCGACGTGGTCCAGAACGGCGGCCTGGGCAGGACCACCTCGGTGTTCCTGCGCGGCGCCAATTCCCAGCACACCCTGGTGCTGATCGACGGCATCGAGGTCAACGACCCGGCCAGTCCCGGCGCCGGTTTCGATTTCGCCCATCTGACCGTGGATAACATCGAACGCATCGAAATCCTCCGCGGCCCCCAGAGCACTCTGTACGGCGGTGACGCCATCGGCGGCGTGATCCAGATCTTCACCAAACAGGGCCGAGGCCAACCCCGCTTCGGTTTCAATGCCGAAGGCGGCAGTTACGGCACTTGGAAGCTGGGCGGTAACGCCAGCGGCGGATACGACCGCCTGGGTTACAGCATCGCCGCCAGCCAACTGCACAGCGACGGTTTTTCCGCCGCCGACAGCCGCCTGGGCAACCACGAGGACGACGGTTACAAGAACACCACCGTCTCGGCCCGCGCCGACTGGCAGGCGCTGGACAATCTGAGCCTGGATGCGGTGGTGCGTTTCCATCACAGCGAGGCCGATCTCGACAACTGCGGCGGCCCCGGCTGCGACGATCCCAACTACCGTCAGGACAGCGATCAGGTCTTCGCCCGCACCCAGGGTACCCTGGATTTGTTCGACCACCTGTGGCGCCAGCAGCTGCGCCTGTCCTACAGCCGCACCGAACGCCACACCCGCGACCGCCCCGATCCGGCCGACACCTTCGTCGACAACAGCGCCTTCCGCGGCGAAAAGTTCAAGCTCGACTGGCAGAACACCGTCACCCCCACCGACTGGGATACCCTGGTGTTCGGCGTCACCAGCGAAACCGAATGGATGAACGCCGACACCCTCCCCACCCACTCGGCCACCATCAACGGCTATTACGGCGAGAACCGGGTCAAGTGGCTGGAGCGTTTCGTCACCAGCGCCGGGGTCCGCTTCGACGATCACGAACACGCCGGCGACAAGGTCACCTGGCGCGTCACCCAGGCGGTGCTGATACCGGAAACCGGCACCAAGCTGCGCGGCAGCTACGGCAAGGGCTTCAAGGCCCCGAGCCTGTATCAGCTGTTCGCCCCGGCCGGAGCCTTCGGCCCTGTCGGCAACCGCGACCTGGAACCGGAGCGCAGCCGCGGCTGGGAGGTGGGGGTGGACCAGAGCTTCTGGGACGAACGGATTCTTTTCGGGGCGACCTGGTTCCACAACCAGTTCAGCAACCTGATCGACTTCCAGTTCGGCACCGGCTACGTCAACGTTGCCAGCGCCCGCAGCGCCGGGCTGGAAACCTATGCGGAAATCCGGCCGCTGGATTTTCTAACCCTGCGCGGCACCTACACCTACACCAACACCGAGGACGACCAGGAGCAGCAGTTGCTGCGCCGCCCCCGCCACAAGGGCAGTTTCGACGCCGACCTGACCCTGACCGAGGCGGCCCACTTCCACGTCAACGTCCTGACGGTGGGCAGCCGCCGTTTCAGCGCCTTCAGCATCAAGCGCAAGCTGCCGGGCTACGTGGTGGTCAACCTGGCCGGCGACTACCGGATCAACCGCTGGCTGACCCTGTACGGCCGCATCGACAACGCCTTCGACCAGGAATACGAGGAAGTGCCCGGCTACGGCACCAGCCGGGTGGCGGGATACGGGGGATTCCGGCTGACCTTCTGAGGCGCGCCTCGGCAGTTGTTATTCAACTTGCGTCGGGGGGAAGGCCGCCCCGGACCTAAATTTACGGACGAATTTCGGTCCGGCGGGTCCTTCCCAGCCCCCTCCCGAAAGGTAAAATGTCGATGAAGACTCCTTACGAGGATTCGCCATGCCCACCGCCGCCCTGCCCCGGGAGACCCGCCGCTGGACCTACGAGGATTATCTGGCGCTGGACGATGAGCGCCGTTACGAGATCATCGCAGGAGAACTGCTGATGGTTCCCGCGCCTTCCTCGTTTCACCAATGGTACTCCCGCAATCTGGAAGTGCTGCTGTTCGAGTTCGTGCGGGAGCGCAAGCTGGGATACGTCTTCCACGCTCCCATCGACGTCATCCTCAGTCCCGAAAACGTCGTCCAGCCGGACATCCTGTTCGTCGCCCGGCAGCGCCGCGACATCATCCAGGAACGGGGCATCTTCGGCCCGCCCGACCTGGTAGTGGAGATCGTCTCCCCGTCTTCGGTCCACCGCGACTACGCCCTCAAGCAGCGCTTGTACGAACGCTTCGGGGTGCGGGAATACTGACTGATGGACCCGGGCAACCGGGCAGTGGACGTGCTGGGGCTGGACGGCGGCGCCTACGCTTCGGTCAGCTTCGCCAGCGGCGAGGGCACCGTGACCCCGAAAGTGCTGGACGGCCTGAGCGTGACCCTGGAAGCCGTCTTCCAGACCGAGATCTGACCCGCTTTCCGGCAAAAGCCGCACGGCTGCGGCAAAAGCCCCAGCGCCTCTCCCACAGCCGAAGCAAGTCCTTGATCTGTATGGCATGAATCCTGGCACGGTTCCCGCTTGGGAATCTATCCCCACCTGTGGACAGGAGCATCGCCATGCAGACCGCGATCAAGAATCTCCCGCCCCCGCGCAAACCGCTGTGCTTTCGCAGCGACGAACGCTACTTCTGCCGCAAGCGCAACTGCCCGCTGCGCCGGGAATGCCTCCGCCTGGTGGCCGTCTGGCGGCGCTGAGGCAGGAGAGAGTTCTCAATCCTGGTAGCGGGTCGGATCCGCCACCCCGGCGGCGCGGAAACCCTCGGCGCGGAAGCGGCAGGCGTCGCACTTGCCGCAGGCCCGGCCCTCGGCGTCGGCGGCATAGCACGACACCGCCAGACTGTAGTCGGCCCCCAGTTCGATGCCTTTGCGGATGATCTCGGCCTTGCTGAGCCGGATCAGCGGCGCGTGGATGGCAAAGCGCCCGCCTTCCACCCCGGCCTTGGTGGCCAGATTAGCCAGCCGCTCGAAGGCCTCGATGTACTCGGGGCGGCAGTCGGGATAACCGGAGTAGTCCACGGCGTTGACGCCGATGAAAATGTCGAACGCCCCCAACACCTCCGCGTATCCCAGGGCGAAGGCGAGAAACACGGTGTTGCGGGCCGGCACGTAGGTCACTGGAATCCCTTCGCTGGGGGTTTCCGGCACGGCGATGGCGGCGTCCGTCAGCGCCGAACCGCCGATATCGTCGAGGCCGATGCGGACGACCTTGTGGGCCGCGGCGCCGTACCTTTGGGCGATGCGCCGGGCCGCCTCCAGCTCGGCCCGCTGCCGCTGGCCGTAGTCGAAGCTGAGGGCGTGGCATTCGAATCCCTGCGCTTTGGCGATGAGCAGGGTGGTCATGGAATCGAGCCCTCCGGAGAGGAGGACGACGGCTTTTTTGCGTGCTACCATGAATCTTGTCTGACTGCTGCGTTGTGACAAAGCCGATGCTGAAACCGGAATATCTTCCCCACTATACTGTCACCGACTATCGCAAGTGGGAAGGCGACTGGGAACTGATCGAGGGCATCCCCTACGCTATGGTACCCAGTCCTTCTTTCCTCCACCAACGCATCGCCGGACGCCTGTTCGTGCAGATCGAAACTGCTCTGGAATCCTGCCCCGACTGCATCGCAGTTTACGAAACCGATTGGATCGTAAGCGATGACACCGTGGTCAAGCCGGACATCCTGGTGACCTGCGAACCGGTCAGCGAGGACTACCTGACCCACCCTCCCCGGCTGATCGTCGAGGTTTTGTCCCCGGCGACCCGCAGCAAGGATGAACAACTCAAGCGCCGACTCTACGCCAAGCAGGGCGTGCGTTTCTATCTCATCGTCGATCCCGCCGAACGCCGCCTCAGGGTGCTCGAACTGACAGGCCGGGATTACCAGGAACACCCTCCCGCCACCGCCGTACTGACCCTCGATCTTGCCCCCTGTGCTGTGAAGATCGACCTGCAGCGGCTCTGGCCCTGAACCTTCCCTCACCGTCCGGGCTGATCGCCCCATAACAGTTTGTGAAGCTGTAACTGGAACCGCACCGGCAGGCGGTCTTCCAGAATCCATTCGGCCAATCGCCGCGGCGGAAGTTCTCCCGCCACCGGCGAGAACAGCACCTGACAGCGCCCGGCCAGGGCGTGACGCGCCACCTGTTCCCGGGACCACTCGTAGTCACCGCGGTCGGCGATGACGAACTTGACCTGGTCGGCCGGCTGCAGGAAAGCCAGATTCTCCCAGCGGTTGCGCGCCGCCTCGCCGGAGGCGGGCGGCTTCAGATCCATGACCTTGACCACCCGCGGATCGACCCCGGAAACGTCCAGCGCCCCGCTGGTTTCCAGGGACACGGCAAAACCAGCGTCGGCCAGCCGGGTCAGCAGCGCCAAGCAGGCGGGCTGGGCCAGCGGCTCACCGCCGGTGACGGTGACATGGCGGACCCCATAATCACCGACCCGGGCGACGACGGCCTCAAGACTCAGGCGCTCGCCGCCCTGAAAGGCATAGGCGGTGTCGCACCAACGGCAGCGCAGCGGACAGCCGCTCAGGCGCACGAACACTGTCGGCCAGCCGGCCGTGTCCGCCTCCCCCTGAATCGAGAGGAAGATTTCCTTGATCTTCAGGGTTTCGCTCACAGACTCAAGGACGCGCTTGTTCCATCCGCGCCAGGCGTTCGGCGGCCAGTTGGGCGGCGTGGGCGGTGGGCCAGGTGTCGCGCACCTTCTCCAGATAGCGCCTGGCCGCCTGTCGGTCCCCTTGGGCTTCAGCGATGTAACCGAGCTTGAGCAGGGCGTCCGGCACCTTGGCGCTGTCCGGGAAGTGTTCCACCACCTGGCGGAAGGCATCGGCGGCGGCGCGGAAATCCCGCTTGACGTAATAGGCCTCGCCGAGCCAGTAGTAAGCGTTGGGAGCCAGGGGAGCATCGGGATGACGCTGCAGGAAGGTGGAAAAGGCGTCGATGGCGGCATCGTAATGCCCGGCCTGAAGCAGGTCGAAGGCCTGGCGGTAGGCCTGCCGGATCGCCTCGGGATCGGCCGGCTGGGCCTGTTCCTCAACGGCCGGGGGCGATGCCGCCGCGGCGGGAGGCACAGGCGGCGCCTCCGGCGCGGACGTCACGGTCGCCGGGGCTGCCCCGGCAGGGGCAGCCTGACGCAGCCGCTCCACCTCGTGCTGCAGCGCTTCCACCTGGCCGCGCAGAGCCTGGACCTCCCGCTGCAGGGTATCGACCCGCTGCAGCATGTCCATCAGCGCCTGGCTGGACAGGCGCTGCTCCAGCAGCCGGACCCGGCGTTCCAGGTCCTCGTCCCCGGCCAGGGCCGGAAACGCCGCCGCCAGCCCCAGCGCCAAAACCGCGCGCTTAACGGCCATAGACGATCTCCACCCGCCGGTTCTTGGCCCAGGCGGTCTCGTCGTGGCCCAGGGCCACCGGCTTTTCCTCACCGTAGGAAACGACGTGGATGCGCCGGGCCGGCACGCCGTTCAACTCCAGCAGCCGCGCCACCGCCTTGGCCCGGGCCTCGCCCAGGGCGACGTTGTATTCGCGCGAACCGCGTTCGTCGGTATGCCCTTCCAGAGTGACCTGCAACTGCGGGTGATCGACCAGATAGCGGGCGTGGGCCTGCACCACCGGCACGTCCTCCGGCCGCACCTGGGCGCTGTCGAAGTCGAAGTACAGGGTACGGCGCTGCAGCAGGGCGCCGGCATCGGCGCCGGGCCCTGCGTCTTCGGAAACGCCGCGCTGCACCTCGTAGAGAGTCGCCCCTTCCTCACCGGCCAGCCCCTGGGTGCGCGCCGCCTCGGCCTGCGCCCCCGCCGCCCGGGCGCCCGCCCGGGATTCCTGATCGCTCCCAGTCAGGGTCTTGCAACCTGCCAGGGCCAACACCAATCCGAGTCCCAACCATCGTTTCATCGTTTTATCCTCCGCTTCAAAACGGCGACCACGCCGGTTCGCGCACGTCCCCTTTCTCGGTCCCGAGCCGCTGCCGGACCCGGCCGTCCACCGACACCGCCGCCAACTGGCCGCGGCCACCCGCCTGGGTGGCATAGAGAATCATACTGCCATTGGGGGCGAAACTGGGAGATTCGTCCAGGGGGCCGTCGGTGAGGACCTGCAGCCGGCCGCTGGCCAGATCGAGCACGGCAATGCGATAGCCCTCTCCCCCGTGGACCAGAGCCAGTTTGCCGCCGTCCGGGGAGAAGGTGGCGCGGGCGTTGTAATTGCCCTGGAAGGTCAGGCGCCGCACCGCCCCGCCCTTGGCGGGGATGGTATAGATTTGCGGGCTGCCGCCCCGGTCGGAAGTGAACACCAGGGTCTTGCCATCCGGCGACCACGCCGGCTCGGTGTCGATGGCGAAGCTGTGGGTCAGGCGCCGCAGGCGGCGGCTGGCCAGATCGAGCACATAGATGTCAGGACTGCCGTCCTTGGAAAGGGTCAGCGCCAGCCTGCCGCCGTCCGGTGACCACGCCGGCGCGCCGTTGATGCCGGGGAAGGCGGCGATCTTCTCCCGCGCCCCGGTGGCCAGGGTCTGCACATAGATGGCCGGACGGCGGCGCTCGAAGGACACGTAGGCGATCTGCTGCCCGTCCGGCGACCATGCCGGCGACATCAAGGGTTCCGGGGAAATCACCACCGTGCGCGGGTTGTAACCATCGGCATCGGCGATCTGCAGCCGGTAGATGCGGCGGCCGTCCTCCTCGGTGACGGTGACGTAGGCGATGCGGGTGGCGAAGGCCCCCGGCCTGCCGGTGATCTTCTCGTAGATGAGATCGGCGATGCGGTGGGCGGTCTTGCGCAGGCCGGTGGATTTTGCCGGCAGACGGTAGCCCGCCAGCGCCTCCTTGCGGTAAACATCGAGCAGGTGGAACTGGACTTCGTAACGTTCCGGGCTGGGGGATTCCACCCGGCCGATGACCAGATAATCCTGTCCCAGGGTCTGCCACACCCGCCAGTTGACCGCCTCGGGGACAGCGGCGGGACGGGTGAGCATTTCCCGGGGCGGGAGGGGGCGGAACTGACCGCTGCGGGCCAGATCGGCCCGTATCACCGCCGCCACGTCCACCGGCGGGGGCGTGGGCCCCGTCCAGGCGAAGGGCGCCACGGCGATGGGAATGGCCCCTTCGATGCCGCGGGTGATCTCGATGGTCAGTTCGGCACGGACGGCGCTGCACAGCAACAGCGCCAGACCCAGCCACGAAGCCAAGAATCTGCGTCGCATGGAAGGTTATCCTATCGGATTGAACACTAAATTGAATTCCCGGAATTGTCCGGCCACCTCGGCGTCGTCCGGGATCGGCAGCGGCGAGGCCTTGCGCACCGCCACCTCGGCGCTGCGGTCGAAACGGGGATCGCCGCTGGACTTGACCACCCGCGCCCCGGTCACCCGGCCGCCCGGCGCCACCTGAACCCGAATTGTACAGGAAAGCCCGGGATGGAAACCCGGCGGCCGCAGCCACACCCGTTCCACTGCCCGGGCGATCCGGGCCATGGTCTGACTGACCTGCCTGTCCACTTCCTGGCGGCGCTTTTCCTGCTCCGCCCGGCGCTTGGCCTCGAGGGCCTTGCGGCGGGCTTCTTCGGCCTGGCGTTTTTTCTCCGCCTCGGCCCGGCGGCGGGCTTCCTCGGCCTGGCGTTTTTTCTCCGCCTCGGCCCGGCGGCGGGCTTCCTCGGCCTGGCGTTTTTTCTCCGCCTCGGCCCGGCGGCGGGCTTCCTCGGCCTGGCGCTTCCTTTCCGCCTCCCGGCGTTTCTGTTCCTCCAGACGCCTGCGCTCCGCCGCCTTGCGTGCTTCCTCCAGGCGCTTGAGGCGCTCGGCCTCCTCGCGCTGGCGTTGCTTCAGTTCCGCCAGACGCCGGGCTTCAGCTTCCGCCTTGCGGCGTTTGGCCTCGGCCAGCGCTTTGAGGCGCCGGCGTTCCTCCTGCTGGCGGCGGCGCAGCTGTTGCAGCCGCCGCTCCTCGGCCAGACGCTGGCGTCTGAGCTGCTCGCGGCGCTGGACTTCGGCCTGTTCCCTGGCTTTGAGACGCTGGAGTTGTTCCTGGACCGCGGTCTCGTCCACCGCCACCGCCTCGATGATTTCCGGCGGCTGCGGCGGGGCCGGGGGCGGTGTCGGCGCCGACCGCCAGCTCAGCAGCAGCACCGCCAGCAGCACGCCGTGCAGTCCCAGGGACTTGAGCCAGGGAATCAGCCAGTCCCTCATGACGGCGGCCGGGTCAGCAGTCCCACCTGTTCCACGCCGGCCCGCTGCAGCACCGCCATCACCTGGACCACCCGGCCGTAGGCCACCTTGTCGTCGCCGGCCACCAGAATCTTGGTGCCGGGCTTGTATTTCCGCACCGCCTGCACCTTGGCCAGCAGGGTCTTGACGTCCACGGTTTCCCGCTCTCCGCCCAGATCGACCCGGAAACCACCATCGGCCCCGACGGTGACGATCAGCGGCGGGGTGTCCGCGGGCGGAACCGGCTTGGCGGCCGCCTGGGGCAGGTTTACGTCCACGCCGTTCTGCAGCAACGGGGCGGTGACCATGAAGATGATCAGCAGCACCAGGGTGACGTCGATGTAGGGAACCACGTTGATGTCCGCCAGCGGTCGGCGGCGCGGCGTGCGGGATTTCATGGTTTTTCCAGAGCCTTGCGCTGCAACAGGCAGAGGAACTCGTCGGCGAAACGTTCGTAGCGGCGTTCCAGGCGGTCGATGCGGCTGGTGTAGCGGTTGTAGGCGATCACCGCCGGAATGGCGGCGAACAGCCCCATGGCCGTGGCCACCAGGGCCTCGGCGATGCCAGGCGCCACCAGCGCCAGGGTGGCCTGCTGCACGTGGCCCAGGGCGCGGAAGGCGTTCATGATCCCCCACACGGTGCCGAACAGGCCCACGTAGGGACTGGTGGAACCGACCGTGGCCAGCAGGGGCAGATGCTGGTCGAGGCGGTCCAGCTCGCGGCCGATGGCCACCCCCATGGCGCGTTCGACGTTCTCCGCCAGCAATCCCGCCGGGGCGTTCTGCCGGAACAGGCGGGCGAACTCCCGGTAGCCGGCGAAGAACACCGCCTCCATCCCGGCCACCTCCTCGCGCTTGGCCAGCTGGCGGTAAAGGTCCGCCAGATCGATGCCGGACCAGAACCGCGCCTCGAACGCCTCCGCCGCTCGTCCCGCCTCGCCCAGCTGGCGCGACTTGCGGAAGATCAGCGCCCACGAGGCCAGCGAGGCGGTCAAAAGCAGCGCCATCACCGCCTGCACCACCGGGCTGGCGCCGGTGATCAGATCCAGAATCGAATTGCTACCCATCAATAATCCTTTGTATCAGCGTGGGGGGAATCGGCCTGGGGCGGAAACTGCGGGCGTCGAGACAGGCGATCCGCACCGCCGCCTCGCACAATACCGTATCGCCGCGCCGCACCTGCTGGGAAAACGCCAGGCTGGCGCGTTTGACCTCGGTGACCTCGCAGCTCACCGTCAAAAGGTCGTTGAAGCGGGCCGGACGGCGGTAATCGGCCTGCACCGAGCGCACCACAAACAAAATCCCCTCCCGCGCGAGCAGTTCATCCTGTTCGAACCCCAGGGCGCGCAAAAATTCCGTCCGCGCCCGCTCGAAGAATTTCAGGTAATTGGCGTAATAGACCACGCCGCCGGCGTCGGTGTCCTCGTAATAGACCCGCACCGGCCAGGTAAATTCAGCCATCCTGCCTCCTTTGCAGTCCCTCGGCGGCCAGACGCCGCATCCTGGCCAGGTTGTCCGCCGGGCCGCCCTCGGGGTGGAACAGGCTGCGGGTGCCGGCCACCAGCCGGTCGGCCCCGGCCGCCACCAGATCGGCCAGATTGTCGAACCCGACCCGGCCGTCGATCTCGATGGCGACGTGGCCTGCCCCGCGCTTGTCGAGAAAACGGCGGCAGGCGGCCACCTTGCGCCGGGCGTAGGGCACCTGGGCCTCCCCCTTGTGACCGGCAAAGCCGGGGTTGATGAGCATCAGCAGGACGAAATTGATGCGCTCGAGGCAGTATTCCAGCACCCCCAGCGGGGTGGCCGGCTTCAGCGCCACGCCGGGCGCGACCCCGGCCGCCTGAATCGTCTGCAAGCGGCGGTCGATGTGGGGTTCGGCTTCCAGATGGAAGCACAGGCGCTGCACCCCGCAGTTGAGCAGGGCGTCGATGAAATAGTCATGGTCGGCCACCATCAGGTGGACGTCGAACGGCAGTTCGGTCTCCCGCCGCAGCTGTCTGACCGCCTCGATCCCCAGCGGCAGCGAAGGACTGAAGTGGCCGTCGAGAATGTCCACGTGCAGGCCGTCCACCCCGAGGGATTCCAGTTCCCGGACCGCATCGGAGCGGCGGTTGGGATCGGCGCAAATCAGGGAGGGAAGGATCTCAACCATCGAACAAATCCTCGCTGACCGCAGTCGGCGGCGTCAGGCCGAAATGCAGATACGCCCTGGGAGTCGCCATGCGCCCGCGGGGGGTGCGCATCAGGTAGCCCTGCTGGATCAGGTAGGGTTCGAGCACGTCCTCGATGGTGCCGCGCTCCTCGCCGATGGCGGCAGCCAGGCTGTCGAGGCCGACGGGGCCGCCGTCGAACTTGTCGATCAGGGTCTTGAGCAACTGGCGGTCGAGGGGATCGAAGCCGCAGGGATCGACCTTGAGCATTTCCAGGGCGGCGGCGGCGATCTCGCGGCTGACCCGGCCGTCGCTTTTTACCTGGGCGTAGTCGCGCACCCGCCGCAGCAGGCGGTTGGCGATGCGGGGGGTGCCGCGGGCGCGGCGGGCGATCTCCTCGGCGCCGCCCGCGTCGATCTCCAATCCCAGGATGCGGGCGGAACGGGTGACGATGCTGCCCAGATCGGCGACTGAATAGAACTCCAGGCGCTGGACGATGCCGAAGCGGTCACGCAGGGGCGAGGTCAGCAACCCCGCACGGGTGGTGGCCCCCACCAGGGTGAAGGGCGGCAGATCCAGCTTGATGGAGCGCGCCGCCGGGCCCTCGCCGATGACGATGTCGAGCTGGAAGTCCTCCATCGCCGGATACAGCACTTCCTCCACCACCGGGCTGAGGCGGTGGATCTCGTCGATGAACAGCACGTCGTGAGATTCCAGGTTGGTGAGGATGGCAGCCAGGTCGCCGGGTTTTTCCAGCACCGGCCCGGAGGTCTGGCGCAGGTTGACCCCCATCTCGGCGGCGATGATGTGGGCCAGGGTGGTCTTCCCCAGGCCCGGCGGGCCGAAGATCAGCACGTGGTCGAGGGCCTCGCCGCGCCCCCGGGCGGCCTCGATGAAGATCGCCAGCTGCTCCTTGAGCTGGGGCTGGCCGATGTAGTCTTCCAGCCGCCGGGGGCGGATGGCGCGGTCGAGGGCGGCCTCGTCGCGGCTTTGGACGGGGGTGACGAGGCGCTCCGCGGTCATCGGCTCCCCACCTGCTTCAACGCCAGCCGGATCAGTTCCTCCACCGAATCGGCCTCGTCTGCCACCTGCTTCAACAGCCGCCCGGCTTCGGCGGGTTTGAAGCCGAGGGCCACCAGCGCCTCGGCAGCCTCACCCACAGGATCGGCGGCTGTCCCGGCGGGCAGGGTGACGGTGGCGTCGGACGGTTGCGGGAGACGGTCGCGCATCTCGACGATGAGGCGCTCGGCGGTCTTCTTGCCGATGCCGGGAAGGCGCTGGAGGGTGGCGGCGTCGCCGAATTCGATGCAACGGTGGAAGTCCTCGCAGCTCAAACCGGAGAGGATCGCCAGGGCCATCTTGGCGCCCACACCGTTGACCCGGATCAGGGCGCGGAACAGGGCGCGTTCGGCCTCGGTGGCGAAACCGAACAGGGTGTGGGCGTCCTCGCGCACCACCAGATGGGTGTAGAGCATCACCTCTTCGCCGGTTTCCGGCAGCTGGTAGAAGGTGGACATGGGAGCATCCACCTCGTAACCCACGCCGCCCACGTCGAGCAGCAGGGAGGGCGGTTGCTTGAGAGCCAGACGGCCGCGGAGGAAACCGATCATGGGGATGGGCTCCAAAAAAGGTGGAGGGGATGTCCAGCTGCAGGGCGTACCCGGCCTGGATGGCCGGGTATCGAGCTTACAGGGACGTACTGGCAGCGTCCCGGAAGCTGGACATCCCCTCTGCCTTTCCTCATCGTGCCGACACCGCCAGCCGCTGCCGGGTCTGTTGATAATGGGCGTGGCACAGGGCCACGGCCAGAGCGTCGCTGGCATCCAGGGCCAGTTCGCCCCGGAAGTTGAGCAGCAGCTTCACCATGTACTGCACCTGCTGCTTGTCCGCCCCGCCCCTGCCCACCACCGCCTGCTTGACCTGGCGGGTGGCGTATTCGTGCACCGGCAGATCCCGCGCCAGACCGGCGCAGATGGCCGCCCCGCGGGCCTGACCCAGCTTCAGGGCGGAATCGGCGTTCTTGTGCATGAAGACCTGCTCCACCGCCAGCACCTCCGGCCGCCAGGTTTCCACCACGGCCAGGATGCCGTCGTAGATCGCCTTGAGGCGGGCGGGAAAATGCCTGGACGCGGTGGCCACACACCCTGCCTCCACCAATTGCAGCCGGGCGCCTTCGGCGTCGACGATGCCGTAGCCGGTGATCCGGGAGCCGGGATCGACACCGAGAATCCGCACCATCTAGGCGATCTTTTCCAGCACGTCCTCGCTGATGTCGGCATTGGAATAGACCTGCTGCACGTCGTCCAGATCCTCCAGCCGCTCCAGCAGACGGATCATCTTCTCCGCATCCCCCGCGCCGAGGCTGACGGTGGTGCTGGCGCGCATGGTCACTTCCGCCGACTCCGGCTTCAGACCGGCATCCTCCAGGGCTTTCTTGACCGCCTCGAAGTCCTCCGGCGCGGTCAGCACCTCGATGCTGCCGTCGTCGTGAACGACGACATCCTCAGCCCCGGCCTCCAGCGCCGCTTCCATGATGGCGTCCTCGTCGCTGCCGGCGGGGAAGTTGATCACCCCGGCCTTGCTGAACAGGTAGGCCACCGAGCCGTCGGTGCCCAGGTTGCCGCCCGCCTTGGTGAAGGCGTGGCGCACCTCGGCCACGGTGCGGTTGCGGTTGTCGGTGAGACAATCGACCATCACCGCCACCCCGCCGGGCCCGTAGCCCTCGTAGCGGACTTCTTCGTAGTTGCTGTCGTCACCGGCGCCCGTGCCCTTGTTGATGGCCCGCTGGATGGTGTCCTTGGGCATGTTGTGGGACAGGGCCTTGTCGATGGCGGCGCGAAGGCGCGGGTTGTTGGCCGGATCGCCCCCGCCCATGCGGGCGGCCACGGTCAGCTCGCGGATCAGCTTGGTGAAGATCTTGCCGCGCTTGGCGTCCTGCGCGCTCTTGCGATGGCGAATGTTCGCCCATTTACTGTGTCCTGCCATAGTCTCTCGTCACGGTTGGTTGGATTGGCCTATTATACCCGCCTGTAAGATGTCCACGCGAAGGAGACCACGATGCGCATCTGGCGACTGTTCCCGCTGCTGCTTATTTTGCTGAGCCCGGCGCTCGAGGCCGCCGATCTGACCCGTCAGCAGGTCATCGCGCTGCTGCACCAGGCCACGCCCGACAAACCGGCGGATCTGCGGCGCAAGGATCTCAAGCACGTCGACCTTTCCGGCCTGGATTTGCGCCGTGCCGATCTGTGGGGGGCCGACCTGCGTTACGCCGATCTGTCCCACACCAACCTCCAGGGCCAGAATCTGGATCTGACGGTGATGCGCGGCGCCAAGCTGGTGGGAGCCAATCTGGAAGGGGCGAGCATCTTCGGCGTCATCATGATCGACGCCGACCTTACCGGGGCCAACCTGAGGAACACTCGGGTCGTCGCCACTCTCGACCGGGCCAAGCTGGCAGGGGCGGACCTCGAAAACGCCTACTGGGGCGCCGACATGAAGAACCAGAGCATGGGCCTGATGCGGGCCAGCTGCAACAAGGCGGATTTCACCGGCGCCCATCTCAAAAACGCCGACTTCAACCGGGTGCTGCTGCGGTTTGCCAAACTGGACAAGGCCAATCTGGAGAACATCAATCTGTACCGGGCTGACCTATCCGGTGCCAGCCTGCGCCAGGCCAAGCTCAAAAACGCCGACCTGCGCGAGGCCCATCTGGACAACGCCGACTTCACCGGGGCCGATCTGCGCGGCGCCGGACTCGACGGCGCCTTGGGGCTGGACAGCGCCGTCGGCCTGAAGCGACCGTTTCCGAAAATCGTGATTCACTGAGGCTGCCGATCCGCCAGCAGCTGCGCCTGGGCCGAGAACGGCCTGCCCCGGCGCCGCACCCGGCGGTATTCGCCATCAGAACGCAGCTCCCAGGCGCCGGCGGTATCGCGCAGGTAATAGCGCAGCGCCTCGCGGATCGCCTGGCGCTTGAGGGGGCGGGGCTGGATGGGGAAGGCCACCTCGACCCGGCGGTGCAGGTTGCGGATCAGCCAGTCGGCGCTGGATCCGTACACCACCGGGTCGCCGTCGTTGCCGAAGTAGAACACCCGGCTGTGCTCCAAAAACCGTCCCAGGACCGAGCGCACCCGGATGTTCTCCGACAGTCCCTCGACGCCGGGCCGCAGGCAACAGATGCCGCGGACGATGAGGTCGATCCGCACCCCCGCCTGGGAGGCGGCGTAGAGGGCGTCGATGATCTCCGGATCCTCCAACCCGTTCATGCGGGCGATGATGCGCCCCTTGCGGCCCTGGCGCGCCAGTTCCGTCTCGCGCTGGATGCGGTCGAGGAGGAAGCAGTGGAGGCCGAAAGGCGCCTGGACCAGCTTGTTGAGCGCCACCGCGTGGCCCAGGCCGGTGAGCTGGAGGAACACCCGCTGTACGTCCTCGGCCAGCACCGGATCGGCGCTGAGCAGGCCGATGTCGGTGTAGAAACGGGCGGTGATCTCGTGGTAGTTGCCGGTGCCCAAATGGACGTAACGGCGCACCCCCTTCCCCTCGCGGCGGACGATCAGCAGCATCTTGGCGTGGGTCTTGTACCCCACCACCCCGTAAACCACGTGGACGCCGGCCTGATACAGCCGCTCGGCGAGACGGATGTTGTCGGCCTCGTCAAAGCGGGCCCGCAGCTCGATCACCGCGGTCACTTCCTTGCCGTTCCGGGCCGCCTGCACCAGCGCGTCGGCGATAGCCGAGCGCGAGGCGGTGCGGTAGAGGGTCTGGCGAATGGCGAGCACGTCGGGATCGGCGGCCGCCTGGCGCACCAGATCCACCACCGGGGTGAAGGCGTCGTAAGGATGGTGCAGCAGCACCTCGCCGCGGCGCAGGACGGCGAAATAGTCCTCCGCGTCTTCCAGCCGCGCCGGCAGCACCGGGGTGAAATCGGGAAACTTGAGATCGGGACGGGAAACGTCGTCATAGACCGATTCCAGCCGGTGCAGATTGACCGGCCCGTTGACCCGGTACAGGTCCTCCGCTTCCACCTGCAGCTGACGGCACAGGTATTCCGCCACGGCCTCGGGACAGTTGTCCGACACCTCCAGGCGCACCGCGCGGCCGAAGCGGCGCTGCTGTTCCAGCCGGCCCTGGAGCTCGCGCTTGAGGTCCTCCATTTCCTCCTCGTCGATGTAGAGCTCGGTGTCGCGGGTGACGCGGAACTGATAGCAACCCTCCACCGTCAGCCCCGGAAACAAGTCGCCGACGAAGGCGTGGATCACCGAGGAAAGGAACACGAAGGCGACGCCCTCCCCAGCCACCTCATCCGGCAGCTTCACCAGCCGCGGCAGGGTGCGGGGAATGGGAATCAGGGCATAGCGGTGGCTGCGCCCGAAGGCGTCCTTGCCGTGGAGGCTGACGATGAAGTGCAGATTTTTGTTGGCGATGCGCGGGAACGGATGGGCCGGATCGATGCTCAGGGGCGTCACCACCGGCAACACCCACTGGCGCATGTAATCGGCCAGCCAGGCGCGCTGCCGCGCGTTCCAGTGGTCCCGGCGCAGGAAGTAAATGCCCTCGCCGGCCAGGGCGGGAATCAAATCCGCGTTGAGCAGGCGGTACTGGTCGTCGATCATCGCCCGCACCCGCTGCCGCAATGCTTGCAGCAGGGCGACCGGATCGGCCTTGTCCACGCCGGTCTCGCGCACCCTGAGCGCGATCTTCTGCTTTACCGCAGCCACCCGCACCTCGAAGAACTCGTCCAGATTGGAACTGGAGATGCACAGAAAGCGCAACCGCTCCAGCAGCGGCAGGGACTCATCCTCGGCCATCGCCAGCACCCGGCGGTGGAAAGCCAGCAGGCTCAGTTCGCGGTTGAGATAGCGGGGTTCGGACATCGGGGCTCCCGGTTGCGGTTGACGGTGCCAAGTTTAACCGATGTTGGCGAACCTCGCCGTTACCCTGCGCCCTCAGAGGGCCTCGAGATAACGCCGCACCCAGCCGTACCCCACCCGCTCCTGCTCCAGCCGCACCCGCTCGCCGAGACGGTCGCGGCGCAGATCGCCGTAGAGGGCGCGTTCCTCCGGCGTCAGCCGGGAGAGATCCGCAGCCGTGGGGGACGGCTCCTCGACCCAGGCGTGGCGGTGGACCAGCAGGGTGGCGCGGTCCATGAGCAGGCTGTGGACTCGCGGCAGGTGGGCGCGCAGCCGTGAGAGGATGGCAAAGCCGTGGGTGTCGATGTCGCCCCAGTAATGGATGTCCCGCTGCTGCAGCCATCCGATCTCCCCCAGCACCGAGACGTTGAAGCCGCGACCGAAGATCACCAGCCCCCGCGCGACCGGCGGAAAGGCGAGAAAGTTGACCTCGTTCTCGGTGACGAAGAGCCGTTCCGCCTGAGGTTCCAGCCGGGCGAACTCCGCCAGGGGCACGGACAGATCGGTCAGGCCGTGCAAATACAACCCCGGATCCAGCAACCGGAACCGGATCAGGACCGGCTTGGGACGCAGGCCGTAGCGGGCCTCGAAGCCTGCGGCGCCGCGCTGGGTGGCATCGATGGCTTCCGGCGGCAGCACCCGGTCGAGCAGGTCCGCAAACAGCTTCCTGCGGGATTCGATGAACTTGGTGTCCACTCCGGGGATGTCGAGCTGGCGCAGGTACAGGCCGCTGCGGGGATGGTCCTTGAACCAGTCGAGGACGGCGAGCACTTTGTCCCAGTGCGCCGCCTTTTTCAGAACAGTTAACGGATGGCGTTGGAGCCAGTCGGCCAGTTCGGGGAAACGCTCCAGGGTTTCGGCCTCCAAGACCTCGAAACGGCGGGCGTCCTGCGCCGCCTGTCGTCCCAGAAAGCGCAGCAGCCGCGCCCGGTCGGCGAACACCACCGCCGCCGGCAGCCTTTGGCTGCCGATGGCGGCCCGGACGCTGCGCCATTCCAGTTCCAGGCGCCCTTCCTGCGCCTGCCAGTCCCGCACCCAGGCGCGCACCGCCTCGAACCGTCCGGTCACCGCCGCCGCCGTCGGCCCTTTCAGGGGCAGGCGCAGGGGGAAGGCCACCGCGCCGGTAAGAAAATCCCCCCGCCGCCAGCGTTTTTGCAGGCGCCGGCGCAGATCGGCGGGGGTGGTCCAGGTCGCCGCCGTCATTCTTCTAGCGATTGCCGGGCGTCACGCTCGGCCCGGTAGGTCTCCACCGTCAATTGGCGCAGCAGCGACTGGCGGCCCTCGCGGTTGAAGACGAAACCCACCGCCGCCACGTAGGGTTCGATGACGTGGATCTTCTGCAGCGGGGTGACGATCAGAAGCTGCAGCCCGAGACGCTGGAACAGCTCCAGGCCGTAGCGGGCCGAGTCGTCGGATCCGCGGCCGAAGGCCTCGTCGATGACCACCAGGCGGAAACTGCGGGGGCGGTGGGGAGCGGTGGCCAGACCGAACTGGTAGGCGAGGCTGGCGGCGAGGACGGTGTAGGCGAGCTTTTCCTTCTGACCGCCGGACTTGCCGCTGGAGTCGGCGTAGTGCTCGTGCTCGCTGTCGTCCTCGCGCCAGCACTCGGAGGCGGCGAACAGGAACCAGTTGCGCACGTCGGTGACCTGGGCGGTCCAGCGGCGGTCGCTCTCGGCGCTGCCCTCGCGCCCGCGGAAGCGTTCGATCAGGGCCTTGACCCGGAGGAAACGCGCCTCGGCCTCGGCGGGATCGTCGCCGGAGATGAGGGCCCCTTCGGTGCACAGGCGCAGCTCGTGGCGGAAGCCGCGGATGTCGGGATCGACATTGTCGCGGGCCTCGAGACGGATGTAGCGGCCGGGATTGTAGTCGATACCGCGGAGGGCCTGATTGATGGCATCGATGCGCTCGCCGATGGCCTGGCGCTCCTGGTGCAGATGGGCCTGGAAGTTGGCCACCTCGCGCAGGGTGTTCTCGTTGAGCAGGGCGCGGAAACGGGCCTCGAAGCGCGGCAGGTCGTCCCGTTCCAGGGCTTCCAGCATGGCGCGGTAGTCGCCGGCGGCGGCCGGGTCGGCGTCCACTTCCCGGGTGTCGGCGGGATAGGCGTGGCGGTAGTCGGTCATGGCGCGGACGATGCGTTCGCGCAAGCGGCCGATCTGCTTGTCGAGACGGTCGATGGCGGCCCCGAGCCAGGCACGGTAGTCGCGCTCGCGGGCATCGCAGGTTTCCAGGATTAGGCGGGCGTCTCCCAGGGCCTCGGCCTGCCACTGGCGCAGGTCAGCCAGGGCGGCCTCGGTTTCCGCGGGGCGGTCGGCCAGCAGCGTCTCGCACTCGGCCTGCTGCGCCCGGCACTGGTCGATCTGCACTGCCTTGGCCTGGATGTCGCCGAGGCAGTCGTCGCGCTGCTTCTCCACCGCCTTCAGTTCCGCTTCCAGCGCTTCCAGCTGGGCCTGGAGGGTGCGGAGCACGTCGGAGGCTGCCTTCAAAGCCTCGAACTGGCGTTGCAGCGCCTCGAGCTCCAGGGCCAGGGGCTGCCAGTCCAGAAGCTGGAAGTCGTCGAACTGGGCCAGCCGGGTCAAGGTGTCCTGGCGCGTCTCCAGGTCACGCCGTTCCTTCTCCAGGGCGGCGATGGTCTCGGCGGCCCGGTGGATCTGTACTTCCAGGGCCTCACGGTCCTGACGCAGGGCGGCGAGCTTGGCGGCGTTGCTCCAGCCCAGGACGTAGTGGCGGCGGTCGCCGATGGGGTGGCGGTCGTCCTTCTCGTGGCGGTCGCCGCCGCTCTTGACCTGACCGCTGGCAGTGACGGCGCGGTCGGCGCGGCGGAAGTCCGCCAGATCGTCGCAGCAGCGGTAGTCGAAACGGTGGGACAACTCCCGCTCCAGCCACGGATAGAAAGCTGAGTCGGGTTTGATCTCCAGCTTGTCCACCAGACTGTCGGGCTGGGTCCGTTTGCGGGGGGCGACCTGATCCCGCACCCGGTAATAGACCAGGCGGCCGCCGAGGTGGGTACGGTCCACCCAGGCGCTGACCGCCGCATAATGGGCATCGGGCACCAGCAGGGAAAGGCCGAACGGGTGCAGCAGGCGCTCGGCGGCCCCCTCCCAGGCGCGCTCGTCCTCGCGCACCTGGAGCAACTCGCCGGCGAAAGGCAGTTCCTCTTCCGCCAGTTCCAGGGCCTGGCACAACGCCTGACGCAGCCGCTGCATCTGCGCAGGGATGTTGGAGCGGCGCTGTTCCAGGGATTCGATCTCCGCGCTCAGCTCCCGGTGGCGCTCGTTGAGACGGCGGAATTCGACGCTGGCGTCGGTGTAGCGGTTCTGCAATTCGGCGCGGCGGTCCTCCAGCGCTTCGCGCTCGGCCGCGACAGCCCTGCGGTTGGCGACGAAAGTGGCCGCATCCGGCCGGGACGGGAGTCCCAGGGCGGCGGCCAGCTCGGCGTAGCGTTCGGACTGCCTGCGGCGCTGTTGGCATTCCCGGTCTTTCTGGCCGATGTTGTGTTCCAGGCGCGCCAGCCGGTCGCCGCCCTGTTCGGCGATGGCGTGGCGCAGTTCGTCGCGCTGGGCCTGCAATTCGCCGCGGCGACGGTCGAGCGCCGCCAGTTGCGCCTGGCCCCGGTCGCGCTCGACCGCCAGTTTCTCCAGGCGCTTTGCCAACAGCTCGCGCTTGAGGGCGGCGAAATGGAAACCCAGCGCCTCGCGGGCCCGGCGCAGTCGGCCGGCCTCGGCTTCCAGCTGCTGGTGGCGGTCGCAGTCGGCCACCAGGGGTTTGAGGCGTTCGATCTGGTCCCGGGCCTTGAGGATGGCCTGGTGGGCGCGGGTAAGGTCGTCGAAGTGGGCGACCAAAGCCTCGATGCGACGCTGCACCTGGGGCGGCTCCAGCATGTGGCGGCGGACGAAGTCGGTCAGGTTGCCCACCGACTTCATCGACACGGTCTGGTGGAACAGCTCCAGGGCCAGTTCCGAGGGGATGCCGAGGCGGCGGCGGAAAGCCGCCCCATAGGCGCTGAAGCTGTCGAACAGCTCGCAGCCGGACTGGCGCAGGCGCTTCTTGAGACGGCCGATCTCGCCGCCGAAACCGCCGAAATGTGCGGCGATGGCGAGCGCCCGCTCGGCCAGGACATAGAAACGCGCCGGCTGGCCCGCCGGGTCGCGGAACCAGAACACCTGCGCCAGAGTGAGATCCTGGTCCAGATCCTCGCTGCGGAAGTGGGCGAGAATGACGCTGCAGCAACCGGGGTCGCGCAGCGAAACCGGTTTGGCCCCCCTGACGCCCGCCGCCTCCTCGCTGCGGGCCGACTTGTAGTAGCCGAGCACGTAGCTTCGAAAATCGCGCTCCCTGGCCTCGGCCCCGGCGGCGCGGTTGTAGGCCAGCTTCTGGGGCGGCACCAGCAGGGTGGTCAGGGCGTCCACCAGGGTGGACTTGCCGGAACCGATGTCGCCGGTGAGCAGCAGATCGGCCCCGCTCGGTTCCAGTTTCCAGACCTTGTCGTGGAAGGTGCCCCAGTTGCGCACTTCCAGACGATGGAGCCGGAAACCGGGGCGGTCGCCGGCAGCGAAGGGGAGAAGTTCGATTTGAGCGGCCATGTCAGTCTTCCTCTTCCAAATGCTTGCGATACGCCGCCAGCCGTTCGTTGAATTCCCCCAGCCACTGGGCGTCGACGAAGCTCTTGAGAATCCGCTGCACCTCGAACAGGTGTTCCTGCCCCTTGAGGCGGCGCAGGAAGCCCAATTCCTCGATGCGCTTGAGGTCGCGGTCGAGGCGGTCGAGCAATTTGGCCTCGTTGCTGGATTCGGGCAGGAACACCCGCACCATTTCGGCGATGTCGTCGCGGTGCAGCACCAGGCGGGTGTCTGCGCCGCTCTGGTCGAATTCCAGCAGGCGGCGGCGCAGCAGCGCCAGCAGCAGGCTCACCGGAAAGCTCAGGGGGCGGCGCGGCACCAGCCGCGGCAACGGCGTTTCCTCCGCGACGAATTCCCGCTGGCGCAGGAAAGCGTGGCCTTCGGCCTCGTCGATGATCAGCTCCAGGCCCATGAGGCCCGTCACCTCGCGGATCCTCGCCTGCAGGTCCAAAAGCTTCTGCCAGCGGGGCGGGTCGGCCTCGGCATAAACCACCCCTTTGAGCAGCGGAATCAGCACCTGGGGCAACGGGTCTTCCATTCGGTTCCTCAGCGGCAGTACAGAATCAGGGGCACACGGGCGCGGCGGACGACGCCGTCGCCGCCGGTCCAGTCGATGGTTTCGCTGCGGCCGTCGTCCACCACCGCCCTGGGGTCGGCCTCGGCCAGCTCCAGATAGGTCAGCAGTTCCGCCAACCCTTCCGCCAGGGGGCGGGCCGCCACCACCTGGGCCAGGGACACCCGGGACTGGGAGCGCAGCAGGCGGCGGATGTGGTCCGCCAGCGCCTCGCGGTCGACGAAGCGCTGCTTGAACAGGGCCTCGTCAAGCGTCCCCGCCTCCCCTTCCACCACCACCCGGTCCTCGATGCGGATGCGGGCGGAAGGCTGGAACAGGGGGCGCTCCATCACCAGTTCGATGGCCGGGGCGGCGGCGTCCACGGTCATGAAATCCCCCGGCGGCGGGCACTCGCGGACGGCGATGGCGTGCTGCTCGATGTCGCGCAGCAGGGCCATGATGCGGCGGTTCTCCAGCCAGGTCTGGTCGTCGAGCCAGCGCCGCAGCTGCTGGGACAGCCGGGCGACGGTGCGCTGGGTGGCCTCGCCGGCCTCGAGCCAGTCGTAGTGGATACGGCGCAGGCGCGGGTCGGGGCGGAGCTGGCGGATCGGTTCCAGCGCCAGGATCTTTTCCAGCAAGCCGGTCAGCGTCTCCTGGCGCCGCGGGTCCATGAGGAAATCCCAGAAGGCGCGGAAGCTGCGGCCTTCGTCGGAATCGGCGATGGCGTCGGTATGGCCGAACACTTCCGCCAGCAACTCCCCCTTGCCGCCCTCCCAGGTGGCGATGCGCTCGCGCACGCGGCGGTCGAGTTCGCGGAAGTTCTGTTCCACGGCGCGGAAATCGGCCAGCAGGCGACGGGCGGTGTCCTGCATCTGCAGGAAACGGTCGCGCAGGCGGGTTGGGTCCATCAGTTCCAGCTGGCCGCTGCGGATGCGTTCGATCTCGGCGTCGATCTCGCCCCGGCGGCGTTCCAGCTCGGCGATGCGGGCTTCGGGGTCGGTCTCGCTGCCCTCGGCCATCTGCCGCAGCAGCTCGAAGACCAGCAGCAGACGCGATTCGGTGCCGACGAACTCGCGCCGCTGCAACCCGGCCACCCACTCCAACGCCTGCACCGCCGCCGGGGTCAGATCGTAGTGGGGCTCGTCGCTGTCCTCGGGATAGTACTTACGCAGCCAGCCCTTGTCGTCCCCGGCCCAGTCGTCCAGATAGGCGGCCGCCGCTTTGGGAAAGGCGTCCCCGCCCACCTGCTGGCGCAGGTCGAAAAGCAGGTCGTCGAGGAGGGCGATCAACTGCTGGCGGGGCAGAGCACGGCGGTTGGGAGCGATGAAGGCAGTATGCAGCAAGGTGAGCACCAAAGGCGCATGGGCGGCGGCCAACAGGCGCCAGGCCGGATGCTGCTGGCGCAGCAAGACCAGGTCATGGTAATCGGGAAAACGGCTGGAATCGGATGCCAAAGACGGAGCGCTGAAACGGATGAAATCGGCATTCTACCCGAATCCCCTGCCGGGCGACAGCTCGCCCTTGTGCTACCATACGGAGTCAAATCCCAAAGAATGGCAGCGACCGTCATGCCTTCCGTCATCGATCTTTACGAGCGCCTTGCCACCGCGCCGGACGACAAAACCCGCGCCAAGATCATCGCCGAGGCGTTCGAGGCGCTGGAGGAACGCTATCCCAACCTGGGGGACATGGCCACCCGCCGGGATCTGCGGGAAACCGAATTGAAGCTGCTCAGGGAGATCGAGCAGGTTCGCAAGGAAATCGAGCAGATCAGGGCGGAACTCCGGGTGGAAATCGAGCAGGTCCGGGCCGATCTCACTAAGGAAATCGGGCAGGTCCGCGCCGGTCTCAAGGTGGAAATCGAACAAGTCCGTACCGACCTTACCAAAGAGATCGAGAAAGTCCGCGCCGATCTCACCAAGGAAATCGAACAGGTTCGCGCCGATCTCACCAAAGAGATCGAACAAGTGCGGGCCGATCTCAAAGTGGAGATTGAGCAGGTTCGCACCGATCTCACCAAGGAAATCGAAAACCTCCGGCTGGAAACCGAAAAGGTGAGATCCGAACTCAAGGTGGAAATCGCCCGGCTGCGGGTGGATTTGAATTCCGATATCTCCCGGGCCCAGCTCACCTGGCTCAAATGGAGCTTCCTGTTCTGGATCTCCCAGTTCGGCGCCATTTTGCTGCTGCTGTGGCGGGTGTGGCCGAAATGAAGACCGAAGCCTTCGTTCTCGCCGTCACCGCCAGGGACCGTCCCGGCATCATCGCCGCCATCACCGAAGCGGTGTTCGCGCTGGGCGGCAACGTCACCGAGCTGAGCCAGACGGTGATGGGCGGCTACTTCACCCTGATCCTGCGCGCCGACCTGCCGGCGGGGCTGGACCCGGCCCGCATCAAGCAGGCCGTGGAACAGGCCCGCCCGGAACTGGGACTTGCGGTCCACGTGCGCCGCTATCGGCCCGAACCGCTGTTCCAGCCGGCAGAGGGCGCCCAGGTCCACTTCCTCACCGTCCAGGGACCGGACCGGCCGGGGCTGATCGCCGCGGTCACCCGGTTTCTGGCCGGGCATGACGTCAACATCGAGGATCTCTACACCCGCAGCGAGGCAGGGAACATCACCATGATCTTTCAGGTCCATCCCCGCAATGCCGCTGCCCTTGAGGGCCTGCGCACCGGGTTGCCGGCACTGGCGGAAAGGCTCGGCGTCGATCTCCACCTGCTCCACCGGGACATCCTCCGCACCACCAGCGAGGTGGGCGCCATCCGCCGCCTGGTGCAGCCATGATGCGCATCGAGGACATCCTCATGACCCTGCGCATGTTCCAGGACGAGAACTGCGACGTGCGCACCGTGACCCTGGGGGTCAACCTGATGGACTGCGCCGATCCCGACCTGGCCGCCTGCTGCGGCAAGGTGCGGGACAAGATCCATCGCCTCGCCGGCCGGCTGGTGACGGAGGGACGGGCGGTCTCGGACCGCTACGGCATCCCCATCGTCAACTACCGCATCGCCGTCACCCCGGTGGCCTGGTGGGCCGCCGGTCACGACCACGACGGGCTGGTGCGCATCGCCCGGACGCTGGACCAGGCGGCGGCGGACAGCGGCGTCGATTTCATCGGCGGCTTCTCCGCCCTGGTGGAAAAGGGGGAAACCGAGGCCGACCGCCGCCTCATCGCCGCCCTTCCCGAGGCCCTGGGAGACACCTTGCGGGTGTGCGGCTCGGTCAACGTGGCCTCCTCCCGCGCCGGCATCAACATGGACGCGATCCTGGCGGTCAGCCGCTCGCTTCTGGAACTGGCCCGGCGCACCGCCGAGGCCGACGGCTTCGGCTGCGCCAAGCTGGTGGTGTTCGCCAACGTCCCCGACGACAATCCCTTCATGGCCGGGTCCCTGCACGGGGCCGGGGAGCCGGAATGCGTCATCAACGTCGGCGTCTCCGGTCCCGGCGTGGTCAAGCGGGCGGTGGAGCGGCTGCGGGCGCATACCGCGCACCCCGATCTGGGGGAAATCGCCGAGGAGATCAAGCACACCGCCTTCCGCGTCACCCGCATCGGCGAGCTGATCGGCACCGCCCTGGCCCAGCGCCTGGGGGTACCCTTCGGTATCGTCGATCTGTCCCTGGCGCCGACTCCCAAGATCGGCGACTCGGTGGGGGAGATCCTCCAGGCCATGGGAATCGAAAACATCGGCGCCGCCGGCTCCACCGCCGCCCTGGCCCTTTTGACCGATGCGGTCAAGAAGGGCGGGGCCTTCGCCTCCTCGTCGGTGGGCGGGCTGTCGGGGGCCTTCATTCCGGTGAGCGAGGACACGGTGCTGGCCCAGGCGGCCGCCGCCGGCCATCTGGCCATCGAGAAACTGGAGGCCATGACCGCCATCTGCTCGGTGGGGCTGGACATGGTGTGCATCCCCGGCGACACCGCCGCCGAGACCCTCGCCGGGATCATCGCCGACGAATGCGCCATCGGGGTCATGAACCACAAGACCACCGCCTGCCGCCTGATCCCGGTCCCCGGCAAGGGGCCGGGGGAGGTGGCGGTGTTCGGCGGCCTGTTCGGCGAGGCGCCGGTGATGCCGGTGCGCGCCGGCGGCGAGGGCTTCATCCGCCTCGGCGGGCGCATCCCGGCGCCGATCCACGCCCTGCGCAACTGAGCCGCTGCCACGTCGCGGACGCCGCCAAGATCAAACCTCCGTCCTGTCTGCTGTCCTTTAACATCCCCCGGGTTTGGATACTGATGTTTGCAATCCCGAGAGTTTCAACGCCGGGGCGCGGAAGCCCAGGAACGCGACGCGGCCCTCGCCCGCCTGCTGCAAGGGCAGGAAACGGCCGAGATGAGATCCGCCGCCGGCTGAAAAGCCCTCAGCCTGCCACTGTCACAATCCGCTCCAGCGCCTGTTGCAGATTCTCCATGCTGGTGGCGATGGAAATGCGCACGTGTCCAGGGGCGCCGAAGGCCGAGCCGGGCACCAGGGCCACGCCCGCCTTCTCGATCAGGTATTCCGCCAGGGCCACGTCGTCGTCGATGCCATCGAGAGCGGCGATCATGCCTTCCACATTGGGAAAGACGTAGAAGGTGCCGTCGGTGGCCAGGCAGTCGATGCCGGGGATGCGGTTGAGCCGTTCCACCACGAAGTCGTGGCGCTGTTTGAAGGCCTTGAGCATTTCGGCGATGCAGGACTGGTCCCCCTCCAAGGCCGCCTGGGCGGCGGCTTGGGAGATGGAGGTGGGATTGGAGGTGCTCTGGGACTGGATCTTCTTCATCGCCTGGATGACTTCCTTGGGTCCCCCGGCGTAACCGATGCGCCAGCCGGTCATGGAATAGGCCTTGGAGACGCCGTTGAGCACCAGGGTGCGGTCGTACAGCTCGGGGCAGACGTTGAGGATGTTGCAGAAACCGCCCGCCTCCCAGACGATGTGCTCGTACATGTCGTCGCTGGCGATGACCACCTGGGGATGCTTCAGCAGCACCTCGGCCAATCCGGCCAGCTCCTCGCGGCTGTAGGCCTGCCCCGTGGGATTGGAGGGGCTGTTGAGGACGAACAGTTTGGTCCGGGGGGTGATGGCCGCCTCCAGCTGGGCGGGGGTGATCTTGAATTTCTGGTCCTGTCCTGCGGCGACGATCACCGGCTTGGCGTCGGCCAGCAGCACCATGTCGGGATAGGACACCCAGTAGGGGGCGGGGATGATCACCTCGTCGCCCGCGTCCAGCAGCGCCTGGGCCAGGTTGTAGAAGCTCTGCTTGCCGCCGCAGGACACCAGGATCTGGTCCGGCTGGTATTCCAGGCCGTTGTCGCGGCGGAACTTGGCGATCACCGCCTGTTTCAAAGAGGGAATCCCGTCCACGGGCGTATACTTGGTCATCCCCGCCCTGATGGCCTCGATGGCCGCCTGCTTGATGTGCTCGGGGGTGTCGAAGTCCGGCTCCCCGGCCCCGAGGCCGATGACGTCATGGCCTGCGGCGCGCATGGCGGCGGCGCGGGCGGTGACGGCGAGGGTGGGTGACGGCTTGATCCGCTGGACGCGCTGGGACAGTGGGATGGTCATAGGCTTGGCCCTGAATTCGTGACTGGAGTTGACAGATGAAATCCCCGGAAATCGGTTCCCGCCGCTCGGTCTATCGCAAGGTGCTGGACCGGACGCGGGAGCAAAGCGACAACATGATACCCGATGACGCCCGGGTGCTGAATCCCAAAACCGGCAGGCCCTTCAAACTCCACAGCCCCTACCAGCCCGCCGGCGACCAGCCCGAGGCGATCCGCCGGCTGGTGGCGGGACTGCGCCACGGCGAGCTGCACCAGACCCTGCTGGGGGTGACGGGTTCCGGAAAGACCTTCACCATGGCCCACGTCATCGCCGAGATGCAGCGCCCGGCGCTGATCCTGGCCCCCAACAAGACCCTGGCGGCCCAGCTCTACGGGGAGATGAAGCAGTTCTTCCCGGAGAACGCGGTGGAGTACTTCGTCTCCTACTACGACTACTACCAGCCGGAGGCGTATCTGCCGGCCTCGGACACCTACATCGAGAAGGACGCCTCCCTCAACGAACACATCGAGCAGATGCGCCTGTCGGCCACCAAGGCGCTGCTGGAGCGGCGCGACGTGGTCATCGTCGCCACCGTGTCCTCCATCTACGGCCTGGGCGAGCCGGCGGCCTACTTCGAGATGGTGCTGCACCTGCGCCGCGGCGACCTCATCGACCAGCGTTCGATCCTGCGCCGTCTGGCGGAAATGCAGTACACCCGCAATGACACGGAGCTTCGGCGCGGCACCTTCCGGGTCCGCGGCGACGTCATCGACATCTTCCCGGCCGAGTCCGAAACCGAGGCCCTGCGGGTGGAGCTGTTCGACGACGAGGTCGAGCGCCTGAGCCTGTTCGATCCCCTGACCGGCGAGGTGCTAAGTCCGGTGGCGCGCTACACCGTCTATCCCAAGACCCACTACGTCACCCCGCGCCAGACCCTGCTCAGGGCCGTGGACGCCATCAAGGCCGAACTGCAGCAGCGCCTGGAGGAACTGCGCCGCGACGGCAAGCTGGTGGAGGCCCAGCGCCTGGAGCAGCGCACCCGCTTCGACCTGGAAATGATCCTGGAGGTGGGCTACTGCTCCGGGATCGAGAACTACTCCCGCCACCTGTCCGGGCGCAAACCGGGCGAACCACCCCCCACCCTGTTCGACTACCTGCCCGACGACGGCATCGTCTTCATCGACGAAAGCCACGTCACCCTTCCCCAGCTGCGCGCCATGTACCGCGGCGACCGCTCCCGCAAGGAGACCCTGGTGAACTACGGCTTCCGCCTGCCCTCGGCCCTGGACAACCGCCCCCTCACCCTCGAGGAGTTCGAGGCCCGCGCCCCCCAGCGCATCTACGTCTCCGCCACCCCCGGCCCTTACGAGCAGGAACATTCGGGCGCCGTGGTCGAACAGGTGGTGCGCCCCACCGGCCTGGTGGATCCGGAGGTGGAAGTGCGCCCGGCCCTGACCCAGGTGGACGACCTGCTGTCGGAGATCAACCGGCGGGCGGCGAAAAACGAGCGCGTCCTGGTCACCACCCTCACCAAGCGCATGGCCGAGGATCTGACCGATTACCTGATGGAGCACGGCGTGCGGGTGCGCTATCTGCACTCGGACATCGACACCGTCGAGCGGGTGGAGATCATCCAGGACCTGCGCAAGGGGGAATTCGACGTGCTGGTGGGCATCAACCTGCTGCGTGAGGGCCTGGACATGCCGGAGGTGTCGCTGGTGGCGATCCTGGACGCCGACAAGGAGGGCTTCCTGCGCTCCACCGTGTCCCTGATCCAGACCATCGGCCGCGCCGCCCGCAACGTCCACGGCAAGGCCATCCTCTACGCCGACACCGTCACCGAGGCCATGCGCCGCGCCATCGAGGAGACCGAGCGCCGCCGCGCCAAGCAGATTGCCTACAACGAAAAGCACAGCATCACCCCCAAAAGCGCGGTCCGCTCCCTGGGCGACATCCTGGAGCTGCCGGTCCCCGGCGCCGGCGGCAGAAGATCCCGCAAGGTGGCGGAGCAGCCGGGGGACTACGAGGCCCTGCCCCAATCCCCCAAGGAAACCGCCCGCCTCATCAAGCAACTGGAGGAACGGATGTACCGCCACGCCCGGGAGCTGGAGTTCGAGGAGGCGGCCAAAGTGCGCGACCGCATCGCGGCCCTGAAAGCCCGCCTGGCGGCAGGCTGACGCCGATCCTAGAACGGGACCTGTGCTAGACTTCGGTTCCAATCCCCTTCGGGCTGACTGACACGGCGCTCGCCGAAGAAGACCTGAAACAGATCCGCGAGAAAGTCTTGCAACAACGACACAAGGAAAACGGCATGGGAAAGACCGCCACCCTACTCGTCATCGCCGCCCTGACCCTGTTCCTGGCCGGCTGCTCGAGCATCCGGGCCCGGGACGCCAGCCCGCTGGCGGAACGGACCGTCTATCCCGGCGTCCGCCAGGACCTGCGGGAAATGGCCGAGATCGTGACCGGCCAGCGCCGGGAACCGGTCTGGATTCAGACCCTGGTCGCCACCATCCTGACCGCCGATCTGCCGGTCTCGGCCGTGTTCGACACCCTTGTACTCCCCTACGACCTGTACTGGCTCCATGCCCCGGAAACGGACAGCCGGCAGTAACCCTCCCTTCGGCTGTTTCCTTTTCCGGCTCTGGCTTGCGCTGCTTTTCCTCGCCGCCGCCCTCCCCGCCCGTGCCCTCGACCTGACCCCCGAGGAGCGCGCCTTCCTCGACGCCCATCCGGTGATCCGCCTGGGCGTGGACGGGGATTACGCCCCCTATTCCTTCTTCGACGAGGAGGGGCGCTTCCGCGGGGTGGCGGCGGACTTCGCCGCCCGCCTGGAGGCGATGCTCGGCATCCATTTCCAGCCGGTGGCGGGGCTGGCCTGGACCGAGATCCTGGACGCCGTCCGCAAGCGCCGCCTCGACGCGGTGGCCACGGTGGTGAAGCTGCCGGAGCGGGAAAGCTATCTGGCCTTCACCGCAATCTACCTCCCCACCCCGCTGGTGATCATGACCCGCACCGACACCCCGCCCCTGCCCGGGCCCCAGGCCCTGACAGGGATGGAAACGGCCCTGGTGAAGGGCTATTCCTCGGCCCGCCAGGCCCTGGAGCGCTATCCCGGCATCGTCCCGGTGTGGGTGGACACCCCCCTGGCGGGGCTGCGGGCGGTGGCCGCAGGAGAAGCGGACGCCTACGTCGGGGTGCTGGGGGTCAACACCTGGCTGATGCAGCATTACGGCCTCACCAACCTCAAGGTCAACGCCGCCTTCGACATGGTGGAGAACGGCCAGCGCTTCGGGGTGCGCAAGGACTGGGGGATCCTGGCCCGCATCCTCGACAAGGCCCTGGCGGCCATCCCCCAGGCCGACCGGCAGGCCATCTTCCGCCGCTGGCTGCCGGTGGCGGCCGAGTCCATCCCGGTCCTGGGCACCGGGATCACCCTGGCGGAACAGCGCTGGCTGCAGCGGCTGCCGCCGCAGCGCATCGGCATCCCGGCCGCCGCCGCGCCTTTCGCTTTCATCGACGACCAAGGCAACCCCGCCGGCATCGCCGTGGACATGCTGCACTGGATCCAGGACCGCACCGGCCTGACCCTCGCCTACCGCCCCGCCCCCCACCGGGAAGCGCTGCTGGCGATGCTGCAGCGGCGCGAGCTGGAGCTGGCGGTGGTCGCCACCGCCGACGACACCCCCCTGCCCGGCGTGCGCCTCACCCCCCCCCTGCACCGCACCACGCTGATGATCTTCGGTGGCAACAAGCCCCACTTCAGCGGCGGTCTGGCGGAGCTGGCCGGCCGCCCGGTGGCGGTCTGCCGCCACGGCCCTGCCTACGACCTCCTGAAACGCCAGCCGGGCCTGCAGCTGGTGGCGGTGGAAAAGCCCGCAGAGGCGCTGCAGGCGGTGGCCCGGGGGCGGGCGGAGGCGGCAGTGATGGAGGTGACCCTGGGCCTGCAGGCGCGGGAGGCCGCCGGGCTGGAGGCGGTCCAGCCCCACGCCCCGGTGACCGAGGCGACCCTGACCCTGCGGCTGGCGGTGCGCGCCGACCGCCCCCGGCTGGCGGAACTGCTGGACCGCCTGGTGCGCGCCATTCCGCCTCCGGAGCGGGCCGCCATCCTGGCGCGCTGGCTGGGACTGCCCCGCCGCGGCCTCGACCCCCGGGTGCTTTGGTGGCTGGGCGGCGGCGCCGGGGCCGCGGTGGTGATCGTCCTGCTGGTGCTGCTGTGGAACTGGATGCTGCAGCGCGAGCTGGCCCGGCGCCAGCGCCGCGAGCACGAGCTGCTGGAACAGGCCCAGGCGCGCCGGGCGCTGCTGGAGGCCCTGCTGGATTCCATCCCCGACCTGTTCTTCCGTATCGGTCCCGACGGCACCATTCTGGAGGGACACAGTCCCAACCCCGACCTGTTCTATGTGCCGCCGCAGCAGTTCCTCGGCAAGACCATGCAGGAGGTCCTGCCGCCGCCGCTGGCGGCGCGCTTCAGCGAGGCCCTGGAACGGCTGCGGCAGGACGGGGGACCGGTGACCCTGGAGTACGCCCTCGAGGTGCCCGGCGGCAAACACTGGTTCGAGGCCAAACTCAGTCCCGTGCGCGGCAGCGACGAGGCCGTCGTCCTGGTGCACGACATCACCGCCCGCAAACAGGCCGAGGCGGCGCTGCAGGCCGCCCGCGACCGCCTGGAACAGCGGGTGGCCGAGCGCACCGCCGAGCTGAGCGCCGCCAACCGGGAGCTGGAGGCCTTCACCTACGCCGTCTCCCACGACCTGCGGGCGCCGCTGCGGGCCATCCAGGGCTTCGCCCAGGCCCTGGAGGAGGACTACGGTGAGGCCTTGCCCGCCGGGGCCGGGGAATTTCTGGATGAGATTGCCGCCGGCGCCCACCGCATGGGGGAGTTGATCGACGGCCTGCTGACCCTGTCGCGCATCAGCCGCGCCGAACTGGTATGCCAGCCAGTGCGGCTCGACCAGATCACCCACGAGATTTTCGCGGAACTGCGACGCCGCGAGCCCCACCGCCGGGTGCGCCTGGAGATCCCCGGCCCCCTGGAGGCGGAAGCCGACTTGCGCCTGTGCCGGATTCTGGTCCAGAATCTCTTGGAGAACGCTTGGAAGTACACAGCAGGCCGGAAGGACGCCTGGATTCGTTTCAGCGCCCGGGAGGAGGACGGCGAACGGGTCTTCTGCCTGGAGGACAACGGCGCCGGCTTCGACATGGCCTTCGCCGCCAAGCTGTTCGAACCGTTCCAACGCCTCCACGCCCAGAGCGAGTTTCCCGGGTTGGGCATCGGGCTGGCGACGGTGCAGCGCATCGTCCGCCGCCCCGGCGGCTGGATCCGCGGCGAGGGCACAGTCGGCGGCGGGGCGCGCTTCCTGTTCACCCTGGCCCCCAAAGGAGGGCAGCATCATGGACATCCGAACCCTACTGCTGGTGGAGGACAATCCCCAAGACGAGAAGCTCACCCTCCGGGCCCTGGACAAGATCCACGTGGCCAACCGGGTGGAGGTGGTGCGTGACGGCGCCGAAGCCCTCGACTATCTGTTCGCCACCGGCCCCTACGCCCACCGCGCCGGCAAGGAACTGCCCGCCGTGGTGCTGCTCGATCTGATGCTGCCCAAGCTCAGCGGTCTGGAGGTGCTGGCGCGGATCCGCGGCGATTCCCGCACCCGCCGCCTGCCGGTGGTGATCCTGACCTCCTCCGACGACGAAAAGGACCTGGTGCGCAGCTACTACCTGGGGAGCAACAGCTACGTGCGCAAGCCCATTGATCCCGGCGAGTTCACTCGCGCCGTCGCCCAAGTCGGGCTATATTGGCTCGCGCTCAACCAACCACCGCCTCCTTCCCAATGAACCCGGCCGACCTGAACATCCTGGTCATCGAGGACAGCGATGCCGACTTCCACCTCCTCGAGCGCCACCTGCGCAGGGGCGGGCTGCAGGCCAGACTTCACCGCGCCCGCGACGCCGCCGAATTGAAAGCCGCCCTGGAAACCCAGGCGTGGGACCTGATACTCACCGATTACACCCTACCCGGCATCGACATCCGCACCCGGCTGCAGTGGATCTTCGAGCATCTCCCCGAGGTCCCGGTGATCATGGTCTCCGGCACCGTGGGGGAGGAAACCGCGGTGGACCTGCTCAAGGCCGGCTTGGAGGACTTCGTCAACAAGGACAATCTCGCCTGGCTGCTGCCCGCCATTGACCGCGCCCTCAAGAGGGTCGCACTGCGGCGGCGGCAGCACCGCGACGAGGCAAGGCTGCGCCTGTGGGACACGGTGTTCGAACACGCCGCCGAGGGTATCTTCATCACCGATTCCGAGGGACACATCCTCCAGGTCAACCGTGCCTTCACCGAGATCCTCGGCTACGCCCCGGAGGAAATCATCGGCCAGACTCCGAGGCTGTGGAAGTCCGGCCGCCACGACCGCAGCTTCTACCAGAATCTGTGGGACAGCCTCAAGAGAACCGGCCACTGGCAGGGAGAGATCTGGAACCGGCGCAAGGACGGCGACCTGGTGGTGGAGTGTCTCACCATCAGCGCCGTGCGCGACCCGGGTGGCGCCACCACCCATTACGTGGCCATGTTCTCCGACATCAGCCGCCTGAAGCGCACCGAGGAGGAGCTGGCCTATCTGGCCTACCATGACGTCCTGACGGGCCTGCCCAACCGCGCCCTCCTCAACGCCCGCCTCAACGCCCGCCTCGACCACGCCCTGGAACACGCCCTGGAACACGCCCGGCGCCACCGCACCCAGCTGGCGCTGCTGCTCCTGGACCTGGACCGCTTCAAGCACGTCAACGACAGTTTCAGTCATGCGACCGGGGATACGCTGCTGCAACAGGTGGCCGCACGGCTGCGAAACTGTGTGCGCCAAGACGACACAGTGGCCCGCCTCGGCGGGGACGAGTTCGTCTTCCTGCTGGAGAATCTCCATGAACCGGAGAACGCCGCCCTGGTGGCCGACAAGGTGATCGCCGCGCTGAAGCGGCCCTTCCAGATCGGGGGGCACACCATCCCGGTCAGCGCCAGCCTCGGCATCAGCATGTTCCCCCGCGACGGCGAGGACGCCGCCACCCTGCTGCGCAACGCCGATGCCGCCATGTATCAGGCCAAATCCGAAGGTGCCGGCAGCTACGCCTTCTACACCCGGGAGATGACCGAGCGGGCACGGGAACACATCCTGCTGGAAAGCGCCCTGCGCCGGGCGCTGGAGGCCGGCGAGCTGCAGCTGCACTTCCAGCCCCAGGTGGACATGGACGACGGCCGCCCCATCGGCTGCGAGGTCCTGGCGCGCTGGCACCATCCGGAACTGGGGACGGTGTCGCCGGCGCGCTTCATCCCCCTGGCGGAGGAAACCGGCCTGATCCTGGAACTGGGGGCCTGGGTGCTGGAGAACGCCTGCCGGCTGGCGAAAGGCTGGCTCGACCGGGGGCTGGACTTCGGGCGCATCGCCGTCAACGTCTCCGGCTGCCAGATTCGCCACCGCGTCATCTGCGATCAGGTGGCCCAAGCGCTGGCCCGTTCCGGACTGCCGCCGTCCCGGCTGGAACTGGAGGTGACCGAGGGCTTCATCATGGAGAAGGCCGAGGACGCCATCGGTATCCTGGAAGCCCTGCGGGACCAGGGCATCACCCTGGCCATCGACGACTTCGGCACCGGCTACTCCTCCCTGGTTTACCTGAAGCGCCTGCCGATCCACTGCCTCAAAATCGACCAGTCCTTCGTCCGTGACCTGCCCGAGGACCGGGAGGATGCCGCCATCTGCCAGGCCGTCATCGCCCTGGGCCAGGCCCTGGGCCTGGAGACCCTCGCCGAAGGCGTGGAAACCGAAGCCCAGCGCCGCTTCCTGCTGCAACACGGCTGCCGGCTGGGGCAAGGGTATCTCTTCAGCCGCCCGCTGCCTGCAGAAGCATTCGAAAAATGGCTGACGCGATGAACCGCCCCGTCAACCTGACGCTATGGCACAAATAGTTCATACTTAAGGCGACTGGAAACCGAAGCCGATCTAAGGTTAAATCGCTCTCACCGACCATCAATCCGTCCACCATGCACAAAAACATCCGCTGGCACAACGCCACCGTCACCCGCCGCGACCGCGAGCGCCTCAACGGCCACCGAAGTTTCATCCTATGGTTCACCGGGCTTTCAGGCGCCGGCAAATCCACCCTGGCCCACCGGGTCGAGGAACTGCTGTTTCTGCGCGGCTGCCGCACCTATGTCTTCGACGGCGACAACGTCCGCCACGGCCTCTGCAGCGATCTGGGCTTCAGCGCCAAGGACCGCCACGAGAACATCCGCCGCATCGGCGAGATGAGCAAGCTGTTCGTGGACGCCGGGGTCATCGCCCTGACCGCCTTCATCTCCCCCTTCCGCCGCGACCGGGAAATGGTGCGCCAGCTGGTGGAGCCGGGCGACTTCATCGAGATCTACTGCAACACCCCGCTGGAGATCTGCGAGCAGCGCGACGTCAAGGGGCTGTACCAGAAGGCCCGCCGCGGCGAGATCAAGGATTTCACCGGCATCTCTTCCCCTTACGAGCCGCCGGAAAATCCGGAAATTGTGGTCAACACCGGCAGCGACCCTTTGGACGAATGCGCCCGCCGGATCCTTGATTACCTGGAAAAAAACGGCAAGATCGCCGCCATCCCCGAAGAACTCAAACAATGGGAGAAATGCCCGTGAAGCTCAGGAAAGCCGTCTTCCCCGTCGCCGGCCTCGGCACCCGTTTCCTGCCGGCCACCAAGGCCAGCCCCAAGGAAATGCTGCCGGTGGTGGACAAACCCCTGATCCAGTACAGCGTCGAGGAAGCCCAGGAGGCCGGCGCGGCGCTGATGGTGTTCGTCACCGGCCGCAACAAGCGCAACATCCCCGATCATTTCGACAAGGCCTTCGAGCTGGAAATCGAGCTGGAACGGCGCGGCAAGAGCCGGTTGTTGGAAATGGTGCGCAACATCCCGCCGGCCGGCGTCCGCTGCGCCTACACCCGCCAGCCGGAGGCGCTGGGGCTGGGCCATGCGGTCCTCTGCGCCCACCCCCTGGTGGGGGACGAACCCTTCGCGGTGCTGCTGGCCGACGATCTCATCGCCAACAACGGCGGCCCCGGCTGCCTGAAACAGATGGCGGACATCTACGACCGCCACAAGGGCTCGGTGCTGGCGGTGCAGGAGGTCCCCCGCGAGGCCACCGCCAGTTACGGCATCGTCGCGGTCGAGCCGGTGGACGACCGTCTCGGCCGCATCACCCACATCGTGGAAAAACCCAAGCCGGAAGACGCCCCCTCCAACCTGGCCGTGGTCGGCCGTTACATCCTCACCCCCCGGATCTTCGCGCTGCTGGAAACCACCCCCTGCGGCGCCGGCGGCGAGATCCAGCTCACCGACGCCATCGCCCGGCTGCTGGCCGAGGAGCCGGTCTATGCCTACCGCTTCGAAGGCAAGCGTTACGACTGCGGCTCCAAGCTGGGCTATCTGGAAGCCACAGTGGACTATGCCCTGCAGCATCCCGAGGTGGCCGGGGCATTTAAAAACTATCTTGCCGGTTTGAAACTTTAAAATTTCTCCCGTCAAGCGGAAGCATTGTTACGGGTCGCAAAAATACTCCACCGGTGGCTGGCCATTGTCATCGGCATCCAGATTCTGGCTTGGGTTATCGGTGGGATTTACTTCAGCTGGACCGATCTGGACTGGATCCACGGTGATCACCTGCTCCGGCGGCCCCAGCCGGTCGCCGCCGGGGAGATCAACCCCCGGGTGCTGGCCACCGTACTCGCGCACCTGCAGGCGCGCGAAAATATTCGTGCCTGGAAACGCATCGATTTCATCGAGCCGCTGGACAAGGCGGTCATCCGTATCCGCTATCGGAACGATGCAGGGGAACGAACCGCATTGTTCACAGCCGCGGATGGCCGCCGGCTGCCGCCCCTGAACCGGGATCAGGCGCGCAAACTGGCCGAGCGCGTTTTTGTGCCCGATGCCCCGGTCAGCCGGATCGACTATCTGACCGAGCTGCCGCCGGGACACGAATACCGCGGCCATCCGTTGCCGGCCTGGGCGGTCCACTTCGACCATCCCGGCCATCCGACCGTCTATGTGGCCGCCGAACTTGCCGCCGTCACGGCGATACGCCACGACGGCTGGCGGGTTTTCGACTTCCTGTGGATGCTCCACACCCTGGACTTGCACAGCCGCGACGACATCAACAATCCGCTGCTGCGGACCCTGGCATTGGCGGGTCTGGCGGTGGTCCTGAGCGGTTACGGCCTGTATCTGGCGCTACGCCGGTTTCAGGGACAGCGCCGCTCCCGCCGGGCGCAGCGCAGCCAGTAACGGGCCTGCCGGGCCAGTTTCCTGTGGCGGCTAGCGGCGCGCAAATGCCTTACGGCCAGAGAGTGGCGGCCGGCCCGCAGGGCGGCGATTCCCGCCAGCAGATGGGCTTCCGCCGGGTTCACGCCTGCCTGCAGGGCGTGTTCCGCCGCCGTCAGGGCTGCCGGCCAGCGCTCCCGCTCCAGCTCGATCCGGGCCAGGGCCAGCCAGTCCTCCCCGCGGCCGTAACGCTGGGCCAGGGTGGCATAGACTGTGGCGGCGCGGTCCCGCTCCCGGGCCGCCAGCCATAGTTGTGCCTCCAGCGACAGCGTCTTCAGGTCATCGGGCAGGCGCTTTTCCTCGCGCCACTGCCGCAACAGGCGGGCGGCCTTTTCCGGAATGCCGAGGTGGGCGTGGAGCTGGACGATCTCCATCAGCGTCTGCCGCTTCAGGTCACCGGCGTGCCAGGCCAGCACCAGGGCGGCCAGCGCCCGGTGGATCTGGTTCTCCGTCAGATACAGGGCGGTCAGCTGGCGCCACAGGGCGGTATCGCCGGGATGGCGCTGCAACAGAGCTTTAAGGGCGGTTTCCGCCTCCCGGTAGCGCTTGCTTTCCAGGTAACAGGCCAGCAGCAGCCGGTACCAGTCTTCCGGCGCCTGGGCACGCAGTTTCAGGGCCCGGCGCAGGTGGCCGATGGCGCTGGAATAATTCTTTACCCGGTAGCGGGCATAGGCGGCCAGATACAGCACCTGAGGATCGGGCTTCTCCATCGCTGTCAGGGCTTTTTCCAGCCATGCGGCCGCCTGGCGGAAGCGCCTCCGCTGCAGTTCGATCTGCCCCAGTAGCAGCATCAGCTGGGGACGCAGGTCTCCGGGAAGATCGGGCGATTCCAGCGCCCTGCGGGCGGCGGCCGCCGCTTTGTCCAGGTGGTTCAGCCCCAGCTCGGCGTAGGCCAGATAGGTCTGCACCAGGGCCCGTTCGAGGCCGTTTCCCGCCTGCCGCTCCAGCTTCCTGAGCCTTTCCAGGGAAGCGGCGTAGTCGCCCTGCTGCTGCAGCTTCTCCACCTGCTGCAGGCCCCGGTACAGGGTGGGCGAAACCGTCGCCGCCTGCGCTGCACCCAGCCACAGAAACAGCAGCAGCCAGACCCGCTTCATCGCCGCAGCCGGAATTCCAGTTTCTGCTGCGCCCGCACCGCCACCGGCCTGCCGTCCCACTTCTTTGGCCGGAAACGCCAGTGCCGCACTGCCCGCAGCACCGCCCGGTCGAACACCCCCGGAGGACGGGATTCGATGATTTTGGGGTTCTTGACTTCGCCGGTTTCGGTGACGGTGAATTCCACCACCACATAGCCCTCGATCCGCCTCCGCTTGGCTTCGGGGGGATAGACCGGCGGGATACGGGCCACGGGGATCAGCTCCGAAGCGGAGATGAATGAAGGTGGCTGCGGTGGCAGGTGAACCGGACCCGGCGGACCACTCGTCTCCCCCTCCACCAGCAGGGACGGCAACGCCGGCGCCGCCACCTTGACCGAAGCCGCCAGCGGCACTTCCACCTTGAGAGCCAGATCCGGCACCGGAAGTTGCCGCACCGTGCCCCGCACCGGGGCCGTGGGCTGCGATGACGGCGATGGCGGCCGGGACGGGGGCGGCGGTTCGGGAACCGCCCGCCGGCGCGGCGGGGGCGGTGCCGCCTCGGCCTCGGGAAGACGGATGAAGTCGAGACGGTGGACGTGGAGGATTGGCCGCGATCCCAGCCGGTGACGGGCGATCAGCCCTGCCATGAACTGGAACAGCAGCAGATTGAGAGCCAGAGCCAGTACGGCGCACAGGGTCACGCGCATGGCATCCTCCTGGTCATGGATACGCCAATGGCGTACAATCGGCATGCATGATCACCGTCGCTGAAACCGGCGTCTTCCAACGCAAGGCTGCCAGTCTGTTGACGCCCGAGGAAAAAGCCGCCCTGATCGCTTATCTGGCCGAGCACCCCCAGACCGGCGTTCTCATCCCTGGCACCGGCGGGTTGCGCAAACTCCGCTGGGGCCGGGGTGTCAAAGGCAAACGCGGCGGTCTCAGAATCGTTTATTACTATCACAATGCGACCATGCCGCTGTATCTGTTGACCGTCTTTGGCAAGAACGAGCGTGTAGACCTGTCCGCGGAGGAAAGAAAACGCCTGGCCGCGATGGTCGAACAACTGATTGCCCAATGGAGAAAGCATTATGACCAAAGCATTTGACGAAATCGCCGCCGGCCTTGAGGAGGCCATCGGCCATGCCCAGGGAAAACCGACTCCGACAACCTTGCACCAGCCCCACATACCTGACGTCAAGGCAATCCGCCGGCGTCTGGGCATGAACCAGGAAAGCTTTTGCGCTGCCTTTGGCATCTCTCTGGGCACCTTGCGTCACTGGGAACAGGGCCGCCGCCAACCTCGCGGCGCCGCACGGGTGCTGTTGCAGCTGATCGAACGCAATCCCAAGGCGGTTCTGGAAACGCTGCAGGATTGACTTCACGGCTTGACCGTCGCCGCCACCGCCACGTGCTCGGCCCCGGCCAGGCGGGCGGCGTCGAGCGCTTCCAGCACCACCCCGGTGGGGGCGCGCTTGTCGGCCAGAATCACCACCCCGGCCTTGGGGTTCTCGGCCAGGAGGCGGGCCACGTGGGACTGGACGTCGCGGGGATCGACCACTTTCTTCTCGATCCACACCCGGCCGTCGGCGGTGACGGCGATAAACAGGGTAGCGTGTTCCTGGACCACCGCAGTGCTGGCCGCCGGCCGCTCCACCTCGACCCCGGCCTCCTTGGTGAAGGAGGCGTTGACGGCGAAGAAGATCAACAGGATGAACACCATGTCGATCAGGGGGGTGATGTTGAGGCTCGGGGGCGCGGGCGGCTCGAAACGCTGGCGCGGCACGGCTCAGTCCTCCCCGCTCAGTTCCAGGGCCAGGCGGTCGCGTTCAGCGCGGGCCCGCTGCCGCAGATAGCTGGCAAGCCACAGTCCGGAAAGCGCGGTCACCAGCCCCGCCAGGGTGGTGATCAGGGCCTCGGAAATGCCCGCCGCCATGGCGCGGGCGTTGGCGGTACCGAACACGGTGAGAACGTCGAAGACCTTGATCATGCCGGTGACCGTGCCCAGCAGCCCCAAAAGCGGCAGCGCCTGGGTCAGGGCGTCGATCAGCACCAGGGGGGCCGCCAGCCGCACCTCGGCCTGCAGCAGCACCGCCTGACGCTTGCGCTCCGCCACCGCAGGCTTCATCGGCGGCCGCCAGTTTTGCAGGATACGGCAATGCAGCCGCGGCCACAGGCGGCGGAGGAAATCCAGCCGCTCCAGGATCAGGGTCCACAGCAGGCAGGACAGGGCCAATATCACCCACAGCAGGCTGCCGCCACGGTCGAACAGGGTCCACAGTCCGTCAGCCATGATCGGCCTCGCTGTAGCGTTCCAGCAGTTCGGCCCCGGCCTGACTCACCTCGGCGACGAGGCGGTCGGCGCGGCTGCGCAGCAGGCTGTGGATCAACAGCAGCGGCACCGCCACCGCCAACCCTTCCTGGGTGGTCACCAGCGCCTGGGAGATGCCGCCGGACATGAGCTTGGGATCGCCGGTGCCGAACAGGGCGATGGCGTCGAAGGTCTCGATCATGCCGGTGACCGTCCCCAACAGCCCCAACAGCGGCGAGATCGTCGCCAGCAGCGCCAGGAAGGTCATACCGGCATAGAGACGCCGGCTCTCCTGCTGGATCAGCTCGTCGAGATACACCGCCAGCGCCTCCTCGCCGCCGTGGTTGTGCCGGGTCAGGGCCAGCTGCAGGCGGCCCAGGGGGTTGTCCGGACGCGGCTCGTCGCTGCGGCGCTGGCGCTCGATGCGCCGGGCGACCCGGCCCAGGACCAGACCCCGCACCAGCGCCAGCAGCAGCCCCAGCGCCCCCAGGGCGAGGATCAGGTAACCGATCACCCCGCCCTGACGCAGGCGCTCGCGCCAGTCGGGCTGCTGGATCATCAGCGCCAGCAGGGCGCCGCGGGAAGGATCGAGCGCCACCGGATGCCAGCCTTGCTGGGCCTGCTCCAGTTCGGCGGCCAGACGGCGGAAGCGGGCCGGCGGCTGCTGAGCCGGCTCCAGCAGCCGATCGCTGCCGGCGAGATAACGCAGATAATGACCGCCGGAAAAGGCGTTGAACACCCCGACCCGCACCACCGCACGCTTACCCTCGGTGCCGTCGGGGGCGATGACCGGCGCCTGGAAGCGCACCACCCGGCCGGCCTCGGCGATCTCGTCCAGGAGCAGGTCCCAGAGCCGGCGCAGATCGGCCAAGGTGGCCCGGTGGCGGGGTTCGGTGAGGGCAGCGAGAAAGTCCAGCCGCCCCGGCTTTTGGGCGTTGACCAGGGAGCCGGCGAGCATCGTCTTGATGGCGCTGGCGTTCTGACGCGCCTGGGTGAAGAGGTCCTCCATGTCCCCGGCCTCCTGGCGCCACTTTTGGTCCAATTCGGCCAGTTTTTTCTCGTTGGCCTCGAACCGGCTACGGAGGGCATCGGCGCGGGCCCGGGCGGCCTCCACTTTGGCCTCGAGCTGTTTCAGCAGACGCTGACGCTCCTGGTGATGCTCGAGGAAACGCTGCAACCGGGCTTCCTGGTGGCGATGCTCCTGCACCCCCTCTTTGCGGATGGTCTCGATCAACTGTTCCAGGGTGACGGCCTGAATCTGCACGGGCAGCAACATCAGCAACCACCACAACCATAAGAAAGGTGGGAATACTCGGCCTGGACGGCCGAGTACCGAGCGTCCAGGGACGGATTCACAGCGTCCCTGGAACCGGATTCCCACCTTCCTGCCCCCCAAGCTCATGGGACCTCCGGCGCCGGCACGGGCAGCACCACCAGATCCGGCGGCGCCTGCTTGGCGGCGATTCGCAGGGCGTGATCCAGGGGACGGAGGAAATCTTTCCCCAGCCGGCGCCAACTGCGGGTGTTCTCGTCCCACATCCCGGCCTCGTGACCGTCGAGGGTCAGGTAATACAGCCCGGTGCGGCCGAAGCGCAGGAAACGCACCGTGCGTCGCCGGCCGTCGTTTACCAGCGGCCCCTCGTAGGTTTCGGTGTTGTGACCGTAACGGGCCTCGATGCGGAACGCCTCCATCAGACGGCGGTATTTTTCCGGCAGGGCCACGTCGGCGCGGTTCATCAGCTCGCGCAGCGCCTTCACCCGCTGGCGGCGCTCCTCGGTGAGGAAGGGTGTGTCCACCTCAACGATCTTTTCCAGCGCCGTCAGCATTTCCAGCATGAACGGAAACAGCCTGCGCTTGAGGGTCTCCAGTTCCGCCAGCTGGCGCTCGCGCAGGGCCAGCTCCTGCTGCTGGTCGGCGACCAGCTTTTCCAGCTGGCCGTTGTAGCGTTCCAGTTCGTCCAGCTCCGCCAGCTTGGCGCGGTATTCTGCCACCATCCGGCGGGTCTCGTCGTCGAGCTGGTCGATGCGCTTTTGGATCTTGGCGGAATCCTGCTGGGTCTGCACCTGAAGATCGATGGCGCGGCCGACCGGATCGGCCCAAACCAAAGCCGGCACCAGCCATCCCGCCAGCAGGATGCTTCGCGTCATCGTCAGCACCGCTGCAGCCGCAGGGAATTGAGCACCACCGACACCGAACTCAAGGCCATGGCGCCGGAGGCGATCATGGGATTGAGCCGGCCCAGGGCCGCCACCGGGATCGCCACGGTGTTGTAGCCGAAGGCCCAGGCCAGGTTCTGGCGGATGACCCGCAGGGTGAAGGCGGAGATGTCGATGGCCTCGGCGACCTTTTCGATGTCGCCCTGGACCAGGGTGATGTCGGCGGCGTGGATGGCGATGTCGGTGCCGCTGCCGATGGCGAAACTGACATCGGCCGCCGCCAGGGCCGGGGCATCGTTGATACCGTCGCCGATCATCCCCACCTTTTCGCCTTCGGCCTGGAGCCGGCGGATGATCCTGAGCTTGTCGTCGGGCCTGGCGTGGGCCACGACCTCATCGATGCCGACTTGCCGGGCAATGCAGCGGGCCGCGGTTTCCACGTCTCCGGTCACCATCAGGGTACGAATGCCCATCCGGTGGAGGCGCTCGATGGCGGTGCGGGCGTTGGGCCGGGGCCGGTCGGCGATGCCGATCAGCGCCGCCGGCCATCCGTCGAGGGCCGCCAGCACCGGGGTCTTGCCCTCGCCCGCCAGCCGCTCCATCGCCTCTTCCAGCCCCTCCAGGGGGATCTCGTGACGCGCCAGCCAGCTTTGGTTGCCGATCAGCAGCCGGTGGCCGTCCACTTCGGCAGCGATGCCCTCGCCGGGCCGGGTTTCGAAGTCTTCCGCCGGGGCCGGTTCCACGCCACGATCCTGGGCGTACTCGACGATGGCGCGGGCGAGGAAGTGTTCCGAGCGCACCTCGGCCCCGGCGATCCAGGCCAGCAGCGCGGTGGCGTCGACCCGGTCGCTCAAGGGGATGAAGTCAGTCACCTGGGGCCGGCCTTCGGTGATGGTGCCGGTCTTGTCGAAGACGATGGCGGTCAGATGGGCCGCCAGTTCCAGGCTCTCGCCGTTCTTGATGTAGATGCCGCGGCGGGCCGCCTGGCCGGTGCCCACCATGATCGCCGCCGGGGTCGCCAGCCCCAGGGCGCAGGGACAGGCGATCAGCAGCACCGAGATGGCATTGCCGAGGGCGGTGGTAAAGCGGGCCCCGGCCGCCAGCCAGCCGCCGAAGGTCAGGGCCGAGATCCCCATCACCGTGGGCACGAACACGGCGGAGATCCGGTCCACGGTCTTCTGGATCGGCAGCTTGCTGGCCTGGGCCTGGTCCACCATTTGGACGATGCCCGCCAGCACCGTGTCCGGCCCCACCGCGGTCGCCTTCATCTTGAAGGCGCCGGGGCCGTTGATGCAGCCGCCGATCACCTTATCGCCGGGATTTTTCACCACCGGCATCGACTCGCCGGTGAGCATGGATTCGTCGACGGTGGTGGTGCCCTCGATCACCTCGCCGTCGGTGGGAATGCGTTCGCCGGGCCGCACCAGGAGGATGTCGCCCACCTGGACCTGATCGATGGGGACGATCTCTTCCCTGCCGTCCCGGATCCGGGTGGCGGTCTCCGGCTGCAGGTCGAGCAGTTTGAAGATGGCCTCGTGGGCCTGGCCCTTGGCCTTCTCCTCCAGCCAGCGGCCCAGAAGCACGAAGGTGATGATGCCGGCGGCGGCCTCGAAATAGAGCTCGCGATGGCGCCCCAACAGCAGGGCCGGCACGCTGTAGCCATAGGCGGCGCCGGTGCCCAGGGCCACCAGGGTGTCCATGTTGGCGCGGCGCTGCTTGGCCAGGGCGAGGGCCTTGTCGAAAAAGGGCCGGCCGCTGCCGAAAACCACCGGGGTGGTGAGGAAGAACTGGACCCAGTGCCAGATCCGCGCTTTGGGCATGACCATGGCGATGACGATGGCGGGGGCGCTGAGCAGCGCGGCACGGACGCAGCGGCGTTTGGCATCTTCGATGCGCCGCCGCTCGCGTTCCATCAGCAGCTTGCGCTGGCTCAGGGTGTCGAGGGGGTGGGCGCGGTAGCCGAGCCTCTCGATCAGGCGGTAGATGTCCTCCTTGGGCAAGGCCCCGCAGACGGTGGCGGTCTCGCTGGCGAAGTTGACCTGGGCCTCGCGGATGCGCGGGTCGCGCTGCAAGAGCATTTCGATCAGCAGGGCGCAGGAGGCGCAGGTCATGCCCTCGACGGCGAACTGGGTCTCCACCACCGGGGCGTTGGGATCGACGGGCTTTTTCTCGACGATCTGCGGTTTGGCGGTGGCCAGGTTCTCGAGGATGGCGTCGCAGATCCTGAGCAGGTTCTCGGCCGGCAGGGCCTTGGGATCGAACCAGACGGTGACCGAGCCGATCTCCGGCACTGCCTTGACCTGCTTGACCTCCGGGCGCTTGGTGAGGAGGATCTCGAACAGGTAGGTCTTTTCCGGATCGCCCTTGAGCACGGGCGAGATGATGCGGATCCGTCTTCTCAAGCGGTGGGCGGTCTGGAAATGTTTCGGCATCGTATTTCCCCAATTCTGGGGCCGCAGGGAACGGGTGGAGGAGCGTACTCGGCCTGGATGGCCGAGTATCGAGCCCCAAGGGAAGGGTTCACGGCGTATCCGGAACCCATTTCCTGCGGCTCCACCACAGCGTGAAAATGGTTAATGCTTCGGCAGCCGTGACTTCACCAGCAGATAAGTCAGGTAGAACACTGCCGCCCAGTTGTAGCGGTTCCTGACCGGGTGGGGCAGCCAGTCGTGGACAATGCGGTGCCAGTGGACCTTGATGAGATACAGCACCAGCACGTCGTTGGCGAACTCGAAGGCGAACTTCCGCGGATCCTCGATGATGGCGCCGCCTTTTCCCAGCACTCCGCGGCGGGCGAGGATGCCGAAGGCGGTGGCGGTTTCCCTGAGCGCCTGGAGCTGATTGCGGATCCAGAGCACCGGGCGGCTTCCCTTCACCCGCGCCAGCAGCGGGCGGCGGGGCGCCGGCGAGCGGGCTTCCAGCTTGCCGCTGCGTTCCAGCTCGGTGACGATGCGGTGCAGGTGGCGGGCCAGCTCCTGGAAGGAAACGAAGGGCTCGTGATAGCGGATCGACAGCTTGTTGCCGCCAAGACGCACCCGATACACCCCGTCCACTTGGCGCAGCGCCGCCACCAGTTCCTGAGCCGCCGGCGGCCGACACAACTGCGGCGGCAGCTGAAAGCGCACGTGCCCGGGGGCGCGGTAGCGCAGAATGATCTTGCGGGTGAGCATCAGGACTTGGTTTCGCCTTCTTCCTGGGTTTCGGCGATGATATCCTCCAGATTCTCCTTGGCGCCGAGAACGAAGTCCTTGCCTTTCTCACCGACGCCGGCGACCGTGGCGATGATCTCCTTGCGGTACTTGTACACCACGACCCCGGCGACCACGCCGAGACCGAACATCAACAACGGGTGACGGGATAGACGACTCATCAAACCTCCTCCAGTGGTAACAACAGCGGCTTTGACCACATGGGCGCCGGGATTGCCGGCCCCATGCATCATGGGGTGCATTTCCATCATCATCGGGCCGTGGGGGCCGGAACCCATCGGACCGTGGGGACCGGGCATGACAGCCTTGGCAGCATGGGCGGCCGCCTCGGCCATTTTCTTCTTGTCGCCGTGTACGTGAGCCATGATTACCTCCTACTTGGTTTTTTCTTCCGCGGTCTGCGGATCTTCGACGATCTCGTCCTCGTGCAGCATGCGGTAGATCCCCAGACAGCCCTCGCAGCAGAAGCGCTTGACGCCGTCTTTGGTCTTCAATTCGAAATCGGGGATTTCCACCAGCAGGGAACAGAGATCGCAGCTGGGTTTTTCTTCGCTCATTCAAGCCACTTGGGGTTGCAATACCGACCCTGCAATTCTAACACCGACCCTGGGGGATAATAAAAAACGGGCGCCCTCCCTGGCGCCCTTCTCCAGCCGACAGGTTGGAAGATTAGAAACTCAATGACAACTGAAACCTCCGCCCACATCGCCGCATTCCTCGGTTTTGCCGCCGTTGACCGCCCGGCTCGAGGCGCGCATCAGCGCCATGCGCATCGCCCCGGTCAGGGCCGTGCCCAGCCCCAGCCGGGAGGCCACGGCAGGCACCAGGATCAGGGCGGCGACCGTCAGGGTCGTCCCCAGCAGCAGCGATCCGGTATCGTATTGGGATGCTTGGGAAACCGTGGCAATGGCTTTTTCACTCATGGCAGTCACCTCGTGAATACGGTCGATAACACTATCGACCTTATTAGGCACTAAATGTGCCGTATTTTTTAATCTATTGTTTTTATTAATGTTTTTATAAAATACCATGAAATACTTCCGGAAAAGACTGCGGCATATCCAGCAAAGTGCTGGATATGCCGCAGTCCTAGCATCCCGCTTTCCACAACTGCAGCCGCGAAACCGCTGGATTTCAGAGATTACATGATTCTTGCTTAACTCAAAGGTTCATCGCCGATCAACCACGGAGATTTCCGCCCCATGCCCGCAACGCTAAAACGCTGGCTCGGCTTGGCCTTTGGCCTGCTGGGCATTCTGTTCATCGTCTGGCTCGACGCCCGGTCGGGCTTTCACGGCCACCGCCCCCTGTCACAGGTCAACTACACCCTGGCGCTGATGATCGGCTTCATGACCAGTTTCCACTGCGTGGGCATGTGCGGCGCCCTGGTGCTCAGCTATACCACCCAGGATGCCGCCCTGGGAAGGCCCCGCTATCTCTCCCACTTCTGGTACGGTCTGGGAAAGACCCTGTCCTACACCGCCATCGGTGCGGCATTTGCCACACTCGGCGGCATTATCGCCTTCACCCCGGGGCTGAGGGGGGCGATCGCCATCGCCGCCGGGATCTTTCTGATCCTGTTCGGCCTCAACCTGCTGGGCATCATCCGCCTGCGGGTACAGCTGCGCACCCCGCCGGCGCTGATGCGCTTTCTCGGCCGCCAGTACAAGAAGCACAGCCACCCCTTCGTCATCGGCCTGCTCAACGGCCTGATGATCGTCTGCGGGCCGCTGCAGGCCATGTACATCCTCGCCGCCGGCACCGGCGACCCGCTCCAGGGGGCGGCGCTGCTGTTTTGTTTCGGCATCGGCACCCTGCCGCTCATGCTGGGTTTCGGGATCTTCGCCAGCACCCTGGCCAAGAGCGTCGGCCCGGTGCTGGTGAAATTCTCCAGCGTGGTGGTGATCCTGATGGGGGCGGTGATGCTCAACCGCGGCCTGATCCTGACCCGCAGCGATTACGATCTTGCCAGCCTGATCGCCCGCGCCGAAACCTGGGTGAGCCAGATGCGTTCCCCGGCAAAGCCGCTGCGGATCATCCGCATGCAGGTCAACGCCGAGGACTTCGAGCCGGATCACTTCGTGCTTCAGGTCGGCACGCCGGTACGCTGGGAAATCGAGGTGGCGGAAAACGCCTTCTGCCGCAGCGAGCTGGAAGTGCCCAGCTTCGGGCTGAAGATCGCGCTGACGCCGGGCAGCCATGCGGTGGAATTCGCCCCGCCGCGCACCGGGCTGATCCTGTGGCGCTGCACCGAACCCCAGCGCTGGGGGGCATTCACGGTTCAGTGATGATGGTGCTCATGCCCGGAAGCGTGGCTGTGGGGAACAATTTCGTGCAGCCATTCCCGGATCTCGTCCCAGGCGCTGCCGTGACGATGGCCTGAGGCACCGGGCGGCCAGGCCGGCACCGCCTTCACCCCGACGCCGTACTTGTACACCATCAGCCCACCGTAGTCAGCCGCCAGCACCAGATTGAGCACCATGAACAGCGCCAGCAGCAAATGGAACAGCCGGCCAAGCAGACAGAACCGCCCGCGGTTGAGAAAACGCCAGATCAGCAGCAGCCAAGCCAGGGCGGTGGCGTTGAGGGCGAAGTAACGGTGGGTTTCCAGGATCTCGTGGACCTGCGGCGGATGGGGAACGGTCAACGCCGCCTGCAGGCCGAAAGCAGCCGCGACGCTGGCTCCCAGCGCCCCCAGCCCCAGCAGCCAGTTGGCCACCACGAACAGGGGGCGGCTGCGCAAAACCGCCGCGAGCAGATCGACGAGGAAAAAGACGCTGAGAAAGGCGATGGGAAAATGCACCCAGAGGGGGTGCCAGTTCATCATCTCCCGCAAACCGGGAAAAATCTCTACAATGAAGGTCATGGCGCGCGCCCGTTTCCATCCGTTGCCGACAGCATAGCGGCCGCGCCGGGACCGGGCAAGCCGGGTGACGGCTTGCTAAGATAGGTCCCCGAATCCCATCCGATTCACGAGCAACAAGGAGTCATCATGCAGATACCATTGCAGGTCACCTTCCGCGGATTGCCGCATTCCGACGCCATGGAAGCCAAGATTCAGGAAAAAGCGCAGAAGCTGGAGCGCTACTACGACAAGATCACCAGCTGCCGCGTCATGGTGGAACGCACCCACCACAAGCATCAAAAGGGCGATCTGTATCACGTCCGCATCGACCTGACCGTGCCCGGCAAGGAAATCGTCATCAGCCGCGAGCACCACGACAACCACGCCTACGAGGACGCCTACGTCGCCATCCGCGACGCTTTCCAGGCCGCCGCCCGTCAGCTGGAGGAATACGCCCGTATCCAGCGCGGCGAGGTCAAGGGCCGGGGCAACCAAAAAGCCGCCCTGGGCTGATCCCCTCTCAACCCGCCCGTTCCGCCATCCAGACCGCCACTTCGGTCAGCAAGCGCTGGGGAACGGGCGGTTTCATGCCGTGCACCAGCAGCAGGCCGCCCCGAGGCCTTTCGGCTTCCCGCCACAGCAGGTGCAGCGGTTCCCGACGGTGGGGAACCGCAACGAAATAGCTCTCCCCCCAGCGGGGATAGGGGCGGGTGACCCACTGGCGGCAGGCGCTGTCCTTCAATCCCCTTCCCGGTCGATGTCACAGCAGTGGCGTTCGGTCACCAGGACGCTGCCGCGGACCGGATTGGGGCGATACGTGGTGCAACCCTTCAGACCCAGCTCGTAGGCGCGGTGATAGACGTCGCGGAAGGCTTCGAAGGGATAATCCTCAGGGATGTGGATGGTCTTGGAGATGGCGCTGTCCACGTGGCGCTGCAGCACCGCCTGCATCGCCAGATGGGCCTCGGGAGACAGTTCGGTGGCGGTGACGAAGAAATCCGGCAAGGCGCCGTCGCCGTAGCGCCGGCGCCACAGGGACCAGGCGGGGTCGGTCACCTCCACCAGGCGGCATTCCCTGCCCCCCAGCTGCAGGCGGCGCTGATAGCGCCAGGCGAATACCGGCTCCAGGCCGCTGGAGACGTTGCCCGCCAGCAGGCTGATGGAGCCGGTGGGGGCGATGGCGAGCAGATGGCTGTTGCGCAGGCCGTGGGCGGCAATGCCGTCGCGGATGTCCTGCGGCAACCGGGCGACGAAGGGACCCTGGGGATAGACCCGGGGTTCGAACAAGGGGAAGGCGCCCTTTTCCCGGGCCAGGGCGATGGAAGCCCGGTAGGCGGCGTGACAGATCGTCGCCATCACCTTCTCGGCCAGCCGGCGGGCGGCGTCGCTGTCGTAATGCAGCCCCAGGAAGATGAGGGTGTCGGCCAGGCCGGTCAGCCCCAGGCCGATACGGCGGGTGGCGCGGGCGCGGCGGCGCTGCTTCTCCAAGGGGAAGCCGGACAGGTCGATGACGTCGTCGAGAAAACGCACCGCCACCGGCACCAGGGCGGCGATGGCGTCCAGATCCAGCCGGGCCCGGTCGCTGAAGGGCTCGCGCACGAACCGCACCAGGTTGATCGAGCCCAGGTCGCAGGCGCCGTAGGGCGGCAGCGGCAGTTCGGAGCAGGGATTGGTGGTGTGGATGCGCTCGCAGTAATGGAGATTGTTGAGCCGGTTGATGCGGTCGAGAAACAGCACGCCCGGCTCGGCCACCTCGTAGGTGGCGTGCATGATCCGGTCCCACAGCTGGCGGGCCCTGACGGTCTTCAGAATCCGGCACGGCACCGGTTTGTCGTAACCGGGCCAGTCCCGCAGCACGCTGCCCTCGCCGCAGCCGGGGGTCAGCTGCTCGGCGGGAAACACCAAAGGCCAGTCGCTGTCCTGTTCCACCGCCGCCATGAAGGCATCGGACACGGTCACCGACAGGTTGAAGTTGCGCAGCACCTGCGGGTCGCGCTTGGCCTCGACGAATTCCTCCACGTCGGGGTGGTCGCAGCGCAAGGTCGCCATCATCGCCCCGCGGCGGCTGCCGGTGGACAGCAGCACCGCGCATCCGACATCGAAGATGTGCATGAACGACACCGGCCCGGAAGCCACGGTGCCGGCGCTTTCGGCCCGGGTGCCGCGGGGACGCAGGGTGGAAAAGTCGTAGCCCACACCGCCGCCCTGCTGCATGGTCAGGGCGCCTTCCTTGAGGGCCTCGAAGATGCCGTCGAGGCTGTCCTCCATCGGCCCCATGGCGAAGCAGTTGAACAGGGTCACCTGGCGGCGGATGCCGGCGCCGGCGAGAATGCGGCCGCCGGGGAGGAATTTGAAATCCGCCAGCAAATCCAGGAACCGGTCCTGCCACAGCGCCGGCTCCACCTCCACACTGGCCACCGCCTGCGCCACCCGCCGCCAGGTTTCCCGGATGTCGGCCTCGCCCGGAGCGCGGTACTTGCTCTCCCAGACGATGCGGGAGATTTCCTGGGGGAACGGCGCCCCGGTCACGGCCGCCACAGCCCTTCCCGACGCATGCGCTCCTCCAGCTCGGCCAGTTCGCGCTCGCGCTCCATGCCGGCGACGGCGTGGACCTGACCGTCCCTGACGAAATAGGCGATGAAATCGTATCCGGCCGGATCGCCGTCGTAGCGGATCTCGTCCCAGTCCGCGGCGTGGCCGAAATACTGCAGGGTGCGGTTGTACTGGCGGGTCCAGAAGTACGGCACGCCGCGGTATTCCAGACCGGCGCCGGCCACGTTGGCGCCGGCGAGGCGGCCGTGCTGGGCGGCCACGCGCCAGTGCTCGACCCGGATCGGCGCGCCGCTGCGCCAGTCGGGAAAGCAGGCCAGATCGCCGGCCGCATACAGTCCCTCCGCCGCCCGCAGGCCCGCATCCACCAGGACTGCGCCGTCGTCGGCCTTGCTGACGCCGGTGACGAAATCCGTCGCCGGGCGCACCCCCACGCCCACCACCACCAGATCGGCCGCCAACTCGCTGCCGTCGTCCAACGAAACCCGCTCGACCCGGCCGTCGCCTTCGAAAGCCTTTACCGTGCGTCCGAGGCGGAACGCCACCCCGTGATCCTCGTGCAGCCTGTGCAAGGCGGCGCCGATTTCCGGCCCCAGCACCCGTTCGAAGGGCACCGTCTCCGGCGCCACCACCGTCACCGCGATGTCCCGCCGGCGCAGGCTCTGGGCCACTTCCATGCCGATGAAGCCGGCCCCGACCACCACCGCCCGGCGGGCCGCCTCGGCGGCCTGGCGCAGCTGTTCGCCATCGTCCCGGGAACGCAGGAAAAAGACCCCGCCCAAATCGATGCCCGGAATCGGCGGCCGGCGGTTGACCGCGCCGCTCGCCAGAATGGCGGCATCGTAAGCGAGCGCCGTGCCGTTGCTGAGCGTCGCCTGCCGGGCATCGGCCGCCAGGGCGGTCACGGACGCCTCAACCACTTCGATGTCGCGGGCGGCATAGAAATCCGGCGTTCGCAGCGGCAGCCAGCTCTCCGGCGCCTCGCCGCTCAGATACCCCTTGCTCAGCAAGGGGCGGTCGATGGGGGGAAACTCAGCGCCGGTGACCCACACGATCCGGCCGCCGAAACCGTGGTCACGCAGTACTTCCACCGCATAGGCCCCGGCACAGCCGCCGCCGATCACCACGCACAGACGGGAATCGGCGGGATCGCGCCGCGACGGTGGCGGCGACTGGCTTTGCTCGGGGATCGTGACCCAGACCTCGCCGTCATCGACCCGCACCGGATAGACCGGCAGGCCATCCAGACCCGGCGGCTCCAGCAACGCCCCGCTGCGGGCGTCGAAGCAGGCGTGGTGCCAGGGGCAGACGATACGGCCGTCGCACAGGGTCCCGGCCGCCAGCGGCGCCTCGTAGTGGGGACACAGCGCCCCCAGGGCATGGAAACCGTCCTCCAGCCGCAGCAGCAGGACAGCGGTGGCGCCGGCCTGAACCTGTTTCATCCGGCCGACGGCCAGATCCGCTTCCCGGGCGACTTTGAATTCGGCCATGACGCACCTCCTCCGTTTACGGCGATTATCGTCCCGTCGCCGCCTTGCATCAAGGGCCGCAAGCCCGATGGAGCTGGGTGATCTGCGGTTCCGGAAGCTCAGTCCCTGCGGTATTCCGCCGTCACCGTGGTATAGATGCCGCCACGGACGTTGAACCTGGCCTCGATCCGCATCCAGCGCGGCCGGCAGGCGGCCACCAGGTCGTCGAGAATCCGGTTGGTGACGGCCTCGTGGAAGGCGCCCTCGTCGCGGTAGGACCACAGATACAGCTTGTAGGACTTGAGTTCGATACAGCGCTGGTCGGGAACGTACTCGATCAGAATGGTGGCGAAATCCGGCTGGCCGGTCTTGGGGCACAGGCAGGTGAATTCCGGCGACTCGATGCGGATGGTGTAGTCGCGCTGCGGGTTGGGATTGGGGAAGGTTTCCAGCTGCTTGCTCGGTTTGGCGGTCATGGTGTTTTCTGAAGGAATGGGAGAAAGGTCGATATAATAAGCGATTCTTCGCTTAGACGCCCTGCGGGCGGCACCATTCCATGCGCCTGGAAAAGATCAGACTGGCCGGCTTCAAATCCTTCGTCGATCCCACCACCCTCGTCCTGCCGGGGCGGCTGATCGGCATCGTCGGCCCCAACGGCTGCGGCAAGTCCAACCTCATCGACGCGGTGCGTTTCGTCATCGGCGAAAGCTCGGCCAAACACCTAAGAGGCAGCGCCATGAGCGACGTCGTCTTCAACGGCGCCGCCGGGCGGGCGCCGGCCTCGCTGGCGACGGTGGAGCTGATCTTCGACAACAGTGACGGCCGCGCCGGGGGCGAGTGCGCCAACTACGCCCAGATTTCGGTCAAACGCCAAGTGTCCCGTGAGGGCCAGTCCCAGTATTTTCTCAACGGCAGCCGCTGCCGCCGCCGCGACATCATGGACCTGTTCCTGGGCACCGGCCTGGGGCCGCGCAGCTACGCCATCATCGAACAGGGCATGGTGTCGCGCTTCATCGAAGCCAGACCCGACGACCTGCGCCTGTTCATCGAAGAGGCCGCAGGACTGTCCAAGTACAAGGAAAGGCGCCGCGAGACCGAACTGAAGCTGGAGCACACCCGCGCCAACCTGGAACGGGTCGCCGACGTCCGCGCCGAACTGCAGACCCAGGTCAACCGCCTCGCCCGTCAGGCCAAAAAGGCGGAGAAGTTCCGCGACCTGGCGCGCCAGATCCACATCTGCCAGCATCAGCTTCTGGCCCTGCAGTGGCGCGTGGCCGACGACGAATACCGCCGCACCCAGGCCCGGCTGGCCGAAAGGGAGCGCGACCTGAAGCAGCACGAGGCCGCCTGGCGGCAGGCCGAAGCCGAAGCCAGCGCCGCCCGGGAGCGGGTCGATCGGCTGGAGAAGCAATTGCAGCAATGGCAGGCCAAACGGTACCAGCTGGACGCCGACATCGGCCACAGCGAGCAGACGGTCAAGCATCTGGAGGAAAAAAAGGCCCAGCGCCGCCAGACCCTGGAAGAATGGCGCCGGGAACTGGAGCGCACCCGCGCCGCCCTGGCGCAGGACCGCCAGCAGCTGGAGGAACTGGCTCGCCAGCGCCACCAGCTGGAAACCGAGCTGGAAGAAGCCCGGAAGCAGGCCCACGCCGATACCGAGCGTCAGCGTCAGACCGAAGCCGAATGGCAGGAAGCCCGCCGCCGCTTCGCTCAGTTGCGCGACCGGCAACGCCAATACCGGCACGAAGCGCAGCTGGCGGAATCCGAAACCGGGCACCTGCAGCGCCAGCAGGCCCAGCTGCAAAAGCGCCTGCAGCAACTCGATGCCCAGCGCGAAGCACTGGAACAGGCCCAGGGCCGCTTCGATGCCGCCGCCTGGCAGCAGCGCCTCGACCAGGCCCAGAGCGCCCACCGCCAGTGCCGCCAGCAACTGGCGCAGCTGGCAGCCGAAATCCAGTCTCTCGAGCAGCAGCGGGAACAGCAGCGCCGGGAACTGGCCCGGCTGGAACGTGAAAGCCACCGCATTCAGGGCCGCATCAGCGCCCTGGAAACCCTGCAACGCCACGCCCTGGGCAAGGATCAAAAAGCGCTGCAGGACTGGCTGACCCGCCAGGGCTGGCAGGAACTGCCCCGGCTGGGGGAAACCCTGGAGGTGGAACCGGGGTGGGAACAGGCGCTGGAGGCCGCGCTCGGCCACTGGCTCGAGGCCCTGTGCCATGAAAGCCTGCCGATGCCGCCGGAGACGCCGCCGGCCAGCCTTTCCCTGCTGGCCACCGCGACCGCCGCCCCCCCGCAGCCAGACACCCTGGCGGCCAAAATCCTCAAGGGCCCGGTGCCCGCCTTCCTGAACCGCTTCCGCTGCTGCGCAGACCTCGCCACCGCCCTGGCCCGGCGCGACCGCCTCGCCCCTCACGAATGCTGGATCACCCCGGCCGGCGAACAAGTCGGTCCCGATCACTGCCACCTCCCCCGCCCCGCCGACGAGGAGGCCGGGGTGCTGGCGCGGCAGAAGACCCTGCGCGAGCTGCGCGACCGCCTGGGCCGGCTGCAGCGTCAGCACCGCAGCGTTCAGGCCGAACTGACCCGGCTGCAGGAAACCCTGCAAACCCACACCCGGCAGCAGGAAACCCTGCAGGCCCGCGAACGCGACCAACACGCCGCCCTGGCCCGGTTGCAGGCCGAACACCAGGCTGCCCAGCGCCAGCACCGGGAAACCGGCCAGCGCCTGGAACAACTGGCGCGCGAACGTCAGGAAACCGAACGGGAAAGCAGCCGGATCGACGCCAAACTGGCCTCCCTGGACCGCCGGATCGCCACCCTGCACCAACAGACCACCGAACTGACCGATCAGATCCAAGGCCACGAGGCCCGGCTCGACCGTTGCCGCCAGCACCACGAGACCGCTGCCGCCCAGGCCCGTCATAGCCGCGAACAGGTCACCCGGCTGGAAGCCGCGCTGGAACACGCCAAGCGCACCGCCGACCTGCTGGCCGGGCAACTACAGCGCGGCGACCGGCAATGCCGGGAACTGTCCCAGCGCCTGGCCGAGGCCGAAGCGCGCCAGGACGCGGAGGCCGAACCCCTCGCCCGTGCCCACGAGCAACTGGAGGCGTTGCGCGCCCGCCGTCCGGAACTGGAGGCGGCGCTGGCCGCCTGCCGGCGGGAACTGGAACAGGCCGTGGAAACCTTGCGGACCCTGGAAGGCCGGCGCCGCCAGCAGGAACAGGCCCGCGACCAGGCCCGTCAGCAGGTGGAGCAGGCCCGTCTGGCGGCCGAGGCGGCGCGGGTGCGTTTCGACGCCGCCCGCGCGCAAGTGACCGACGCGGATGTCGAGCTGGCACCCCTGCTGGAGACCCTGCCGCCCGAGGCCGATCCGGCCGTGTGGCAGCAGCGCCTCAAGCAGCTGGAACGGGATCAGGACCGCCTGGGGGACGTCAACCTGGCCGCCATCGAGGAACACAAAACCCATCGGGAACGGCTGGACTTCATCGACAGCCAGTATCAGGATCTGGAAGCCGCCCTGGCTCTGCTGGAGAAGGCGATCCGCACCATCGACCGCGAAACCCGGACCCGCTTTGGGGAGACCTTCACCGCTGTGGACGGTCATTTCCGCCAGCGTTTTCCCGCCCTGTTCGGCGGCGGCGAGGCGCGGCTGGAGCTGACCGGGGACGACCCGCTCGAAGCCGGGGTGCGCATCGTCGCCCGGCCGCCGGGCAAGCGCAACAGCTCCATCCATCTTCTCTCCGGCGGCGAGAAGGCCCTGACCGCCGTCGCCCTGGTGTTTTCCTTCTTCGAGCTCAATCCCGCCCCCTTCTGCATTCTCGACGAGGTGGACGCCCCGCTGGACGATGCCAACGTAGGTCGCTTCTGTCAGCTTCTGCAATCCATGGCGGAGCGGGTACAATTCCTGTTCATCACCCATAATAAAATCACCATGGAGATCGCCGACCAGCTCATCGGCGTCACCATGCGCGAGCCCGGGGTGTCGCGCATCGTCTCCGTGGATCTTAAACGCGCGGCCGAAATGGCGGCCTAGAGGGGAGTGGAGATGGAATCGCTGGACAAGACCACCTTGCGCATCGTGCTCGCCGTCGCCGGCGTGCTGCTGCTGGTGGGCGTCTTCCTGTGGGACTCCTGGAAGAAACGCCGCCGCGAACTGAAGGACACCTTCGAAACCCTGGACCGGGCTTTGCCGGAGAACGATTTTGAAGTGGACGAGATCGACGCCGTCTCCCTCAACCCGGCGGAGGAAAACCTCACCCCCGACGTGGACGTGGCCGACGCCGAGCAGGCCGAGGCGGAAGCCGCCGCGGAACCGGCGGACGAAACGCCGCCACCACCCGATCTGCCGGAAGTCATCCAGCTCAGCATCGCCGCCCCCAAAAATCAGCCGTTCCGGGGTCCGGAACTGCTGCAGGCGCTGACCGACCTCGGCCTCGAATACGGCGAGATGGAAATCTTCCACTACCGCCGTGGCGGCGAAACCCTGTTCAGCCTCGCCAGCCTGGTCAAGCCCGGCACCTTTCCCATCGAACGGATGGAGGAATTCCACACCCCCGGTGTGACCCTGTTCATGCAGCCTCCCCTGCTCAAGCGCCCCCTGGAAAGCTTCGAGATCATGGTGAAAACCTGCCACGCCCTCGCCCAGCGCCTCGGCGGCAGCGAATGGGACGACCGCCGCCAGCCGCTCACCGCGGTACGCCTGGCCCAGTGGCGCCGCCAGCTCAGAGGGGAAGCCTGAGTGGCGGTCCCGGAGGAGATCCGCAGGCGGGTCGAACAGCTGCGCCGCGAGATCGAATACCACAACTACCGCTATTACGTCCTCGACGAACCGGTCATCTCCGATGCCGAATACGACGCCCTGATGGCGGAGCTGCGGCGTCTGGAGGCACAGTATCCCGAGCTGATCACCCCCGACTCCCCCACCCAGCGCATCGGCGCTCCGCCCTCGGAAGCCTTCGCCCCGGTGCGCCACGAAGTGCCGATGCTGTCGCTGGACAACGCCTTCAGCGACGAGGACGTCATCGACTTCGACCGCCGGGTGCGCGAGCGTCTGGGGGTGGAACAGGTCATCTATTCCTGCGAGCCTAAGCTCGACGGCCTGGCCGTGTCCATCCTCTACGAGCACGGCAGCCTGACCCGGGCCGCCAGCCGCGGCGACGGCTACACCGGCGAGGATGTGACCGCCAATGTCCGCACCATCCGCTCCATCCCGCTGCGCCTGCGCGGCAGTGGCTGGCCGGAGCGTTTCGAGGTCCGCGGCGAGGTGTTCATGTCCATCGAGGGCTTCAAGAAGCTCAACGAATGGGCCCTGAAGCACGGGGAAAAGGTCTTCGCCAATCCCCGCAACGCCGCCGCCGGCAGCCTGCGCCAGCTCGATCCCAGGATCACCGCCCGCCGCCCCCTGGATTTTTTCGCCTACGGCTACGGCATCTTCCCCGAAGATCAGTTGCCCAAGACCCATCACGAACTGCTGGACCGGTTCCAGGACTGGGGCGTGCCGGTCGCGCCCGAACGCGAGGTGGTCGAAGCGGTGACGGGCTGTCTCGACTACTACCGCCGCATGCTCGCCAGACGCGAGTCGCTCCCTTATGAGGCCGACGGCGTGGTCTACAAGGTGGACCGTTTCGACTGGCAGCGCCTGCTCGGCTACACCGCCCGCGCCCCGCGCTGGGCTATCGCCCACAAGTTCCCCGCCCACGAAGCCACCACGGTGGTGGAGGCCATCGAGGTCCAGGTGGGACGCACCGGGGTGCTGACCCCGGTGGCCAAGCTCAAACCTGTGCAGGTGGGCGGGGTGACGGTGTCGAGCGCCTCGTTGCACAATTTCGAGGAGGTCAAACGCAAGGACGTCCGTGTCGGCGACACGGTCCTGGTGCGCCGCGCCGGCGAGGTGATTCCGGAAGTGGTCAAGGTCATCCTGGAGAAACGGCCGCCGGATGCCAAACCGGTTCAACCCCCGACCCATTGCCCGGTATGCGGCGCCGAGGTGGTCGCCGATCCCGGCGGCGTCATCCTGCGCTGCAGCGGCGGGCTCTACTGTCCCGCCCAGCTCAAGGCCTCGATCAAACACTTCGCCTCCCGCGAGGCGATGGACATCGAAGGGCTAGGGGAGAAACTCATCGATCAGCTGGTGGACAAGGGACTGGTCAAGGATGTCGCCGACCTTTACGATCTCACCTTCGACCAACTGATCCAGCTGGAACGTATGGGGCCGAAATCGGCGCAGAACCTGCTGAAAGCCATCGAACGCAGCAAGCACACTACCCTGCCCCGCTTTCTCTATGCCTTGGGGATCCGTGAAGTGGGGGAGGTAACCGCCCAGCTGCTTGCCGAACATTTCGGCTCCCTGGAACGGATCATGAACGCCGGCGAAGAGGAGCTGGCCCGGATTCCCGGCATCGGCCCGGTCGTCGCCCGCCACATCGTTACCTTCTTCCGCCAACCCCACAACCGCGAGGTCATCGAACGCCTGCGCCGTGCCGGCGTCCATTGGGAGGAAGGCGCGCCTGCGGAAAAACCCAAACCGTTGGCGGGCAAGACTTTCGTCTTCACCGGCACCCTCGCCGCCATGACCCGCGAGGAAGCCAAACGCCGGGTCGAGGCCCTCGGTGCCAAGGTGAGCAATTCCGTATCGAAGAAGACCGATTATGTGGTGGTGGGGGAAAATCCCGGCTCCAAGCTGGACAAGGCCCGCCAGCTGGGGGTGGAAATCCTCGACGAAAACGCGTTTCTCGACTTGCTGAAAAGGTATTCCTGATGAGCCAGGTGGATCCGGTGACGGAGATCGAAGCCCTGCAGACCGAACTCTGCATCCTGCAGAGCCATCTCGACCGGATGATCGAACGCATCCGCCAGAACGACGACAAGCTCCACCGCTTTCACACCCTGGAAACCGAGTTGCTCGCCCTCAACTCCCTGCGCGAACTGGTCGAGCACGTCCTGGCCGACACCCGGGCGGTGTTCGACCTGGCCCACGTCAGCCTGACCCTGATCGACCGCAAGGGGGAATTGCGCCAGTTCCTGATGGAAGACGGCCTGCAACCGGAAAAACTGCCAGGACTGATCCTGGTGGCGGAGGAAAACCCGCTCAAGGACTGGTTCGGCCGCACCTTCCGTCCTTATCTGGGGGATTGCAAAGCCCGCCACCGCCATCTGTTTTCCGGCGAGTGCCCCGCCAGCATCGCGCTGCTGCCGCTGGGGCGGCGCGGCCAGCTGCTCGGCAGCCTCAACCTGGGCAGCGACGAGGCGGACCGTTTCAGCTACGGCATGGCGACCGATTTCCTCGACCGGCTGCGCTCGGTGCTGTCGGTGTGCCTGGAAAACACCCTCAATTTCGAGCTGCTGCGCCGCACCAGCCTGATCGACACCCTCACCGGCGTCAACAACCGCCGCTTCTTCGAACAGCGCCTGAGCGAGGAGATCGATCGCGCCCAGCGTACCCGCGAACCGCTGACCTGCCTGTTCCTCGACATCGACCATTTCAAGAAAATCAACGACACCTACGGCCACCAGACCGGCGATCTAGTGCTGGCGGAGGTAGCCCAGCAGATCCGCACCCAGCTGCGCAGCAACGACGTCCTGGCCCGCTATGGCGGGGAGGAGTTCGTCGCTCTGCTGCCAGGCGCGAACCTCGAACGGGGCATCGAGGTGGCCGAGCGCATCCGCCAGCGCATCGAGAACCTGGAGATCGTCGACCACAATCAGAATACGGTTTCCCTCACCCTTTCCATCGGAGTGGCGGAATACGATCCCGAATTGGTTTCTCCGGTGGGCAAGGAAGATCTCATGCGCCTGTTGGAACTCGCCGACCAGGCCCTTTACGTCGCCAAGCGCGAAGGCCGCAACCAGGTGGAAAGCGGCGGGGTTCTGACCCGGCTCGAACACAAGGCGGCCGGATAGAAGAAAGGCGCCTGACGGCGCCTTTCCAAGCTTTTGGAATCCCCAGATTCAGGGCGTTGCGGTTTCGGCCGGCTGGGGCGCCGGGGCGGCCTCCTGCGCGGCGGTTTTCAGCTGGATGTCCGCCTTCTGTTTGAGTTCCTGAATGTGCTGCTGGATCAGCTTGCGCTTGAGCATCTGCTCGATCTGCGGCTTGACCTGTTCGTAAGGGGGCGGAGTCTTGGCCCGGGACTGTTCCCGCAGGATCACGTGCCAGCCGAAGCGGGTCTGCACCGGTTCTTTGGTGTATTCCCCGTCCTTGAGCGCAACCACCGCATCGGCGAAAGGCTTGACCATGCGCTGCGGCACGAACCAGCCCAGGTCGCCGCCGTTCTTGGCCGAGGGACCGATGGAGTACTGCTTGGCCAGCTCGGCGAAATCCTTGCCCTGGTCCAGCTGCTTGATGATTTCCTCGGCTTCTTCCTTGCTCTTGACCAGGATGTGGCGGGCCTTGAATTCCTGCTGTTTCATCGCCCCCACCAGGCGGTCGTATTCGGCCTTGATCTGTTCCTCGGTGACAGGATGCTGTTTCAGGTATTCCTGGGCGCCGGCCTGGGACAGCACCGCCCGCTCGGTATAGCGGATTCGGGTGGCCACATCCGGCTGACGGGGCAGCTGTTTCTGAACCGCTTCCTGGCGCAGCAGTTCGCGGTTGACCAGCTCCTCGACCAATTTATCTTCCGGGATGTTGATCTTGGCATGGGGATTGCCGCGGGTGATTTCCGCCTTGATGTAGTCGAGCTCCTGGCGCGAGATCGGACGGCCGTTGACGGTGGCGACGATGTCCTTTTCGTCCACCGGCGCCAGGGACAGACCCTCGGAAGCTTTGTTGCCGCCGGCGTTGCAGCCGCTCAGCATGGCGAAAGAGAGGGCGGTGAAAAGTAGCGTTTTCTTCATGGATTTCATCCTTTGGTTGCAAATTCTTCGGGGGTGTAGGCCTGGATGCTGAGGGCGTGGATTTCGCTCTGCATCATGTCCCCAAGCGCCTGATAGACCAGCTGATGGCGCTGGACCGGCCCCTTGCCGGCGAAAGCCGCGGAGACGATGGTGAGATAGAAATGCCCGGCGCCGCCCGCCTGGGCGTGGCCGGCGTGGGCGGCGCTGGCGTCCACAAGCTCCAGATGTTGCGGAGAGAGGGTCTGTTGCAAACGGTCCTTGATCCGCGCGACGCGATCGCTCATCTTGGAAATACCTGCAGGAAGGGTTTAACGATGACGCGGGCATAGACGCCCGCCTTGTGATAAGGATCGGCTTCGGCCCACGCCCGGGCCGCTTCCAGACTGGGAAATTCCGCCACGATCAGGCTGCCGCTGAAACCGGCCTCCCCCGGATCGGGGCTGTCGATGGCGGGATGGGGTCCGGCCAGCAGCAGACGGCCTTCCGCCTGCAGCGCTTCCAGGCGTTGCAGATGGGCGGGACGGTTCTCGCGGCGCAACCCCAGGGTGCCGGGGGCGTCCTCGGCAAGGATGGCGTACAGCATGGTCATTCCTGTTCTGATTCCGGTTCGGGCAGATAACGGGACAGGAAAGCCGCCTGCAGTATGACGAAGGCCAGGGTCAGCCCCAGCATCCCGAACAGTTTGAAATTGACCCAGGTGTCGGTGTCGAAGGTATAGACCACCACCAGATTGACCGCCCCCAGAAACAGGAAGAACAGCGCCCAGCTGAGATTGAGCCGGTACCAGACCGGCCGCGGCAGTTCGATGTTGCCGGCCATCATCCGCTGGATGAAGGGTTTGTCGCCGAAGAACTGGCTGGCGAGAAAAGCGATGCCGAAGAGCCAGTTGATCACCGTGGGCTTCCACTTGATGAACTGCTCGTCGTGGAGATACAGGGTCGCCCCCCCGAAGACCACGATCAGCGCCAGGGTGACCAGATGCATGGTTTCGACCCGACGGTGGCGCAGCCACATCCAGCCCACCTGGACGAAAGTGGCGGCGATGGCCACCACCGTGGCGGCATAGATGCCTTCGATCTTGTAGGCGACGAAGAACAGAATGATGGGGAAAAAATCGAACAATAACTTCATACGTAAACGTCCACGCCGAACAAGGTTGCCGCTGCGGTTTCCGGCGCGCTATGGCTCAGATAAGCCTCGAGCGCCTGACGTACCCGCCGGTCGGTGGGCAAATCGGTCAAGGCAGCGCCGGACCGCTGAACGAATTCGCTCAGCGGACGGCGCAAGTCCTCCTGAGGAACCGGCCGCACCGCTTCGACCGCCCTGACGGGAACCGGGTTCCGGCCTGCGTTATGCGGTACGGGAGCGTGAAAAAACCGGTCTATCCGCATACAGCTATCTGAATTGATCCGATCCGGCTATGCTATCCTGTCCCCTTCCCCTGTGCAACAATGGATCTTCCGAACCAACCTCCCCGGAAAACCATGATGGACGAACGACTCCAGACCGAAATCGAAGCGGCCGCCTTCCGCCGCCTGGTCGAACATTTGCGCAGTCATCCGGAGGTGCAGAACATCGAGCTGATGATCACCGCCGACTTCTGCCGCAACTGTCTGGCCAAGTGGCTGAAGGCCGAGGCCGAGGCCCGGGGCGTCGAACTGGACTACGAAACCGCAAGGGAGCGGATCTACGGCATGCCGTACGCGGAATGGAAGGCCAAATATCAGACCGAAGCGACCCCGGAACAGCGCAAAGCCTACGAAGAGCGGCAGAAACGCAAACAGGCATCCCAATGACTTCCTGAAGAGGTGACGACCATGAAACCGTTTTTCTGGCTGATTTTCATCCTGGGGCTGGCGCTCGGCGGCTGCAGCGAGGACAGCGGCAGCGTCACCGGCCGGGGTCCTGTAACCATCAAAGGGCTGGTCAGCGACGACAACGGCCCGGTGCCGCTGGCGGTGATCGAGGCGACCGACGAGGAAGGCCGTCTGTTGGCGACCGCGGATGCCGACGCCAGCGGCCGCTTCGAAATCACCCTCCCCGCCACCGCTCCCTATCCCCTGCTGCTGGTGGCCAAGCTGCCCAACGACAAACAACTGCTGGCGGTGGTCACCAGCAATCAGGCGGTGGAACAGGACATCAGCCCCTACACCGATCTGGTGGTGAAATCCGCCCGCCAGCTCGGGGGCCTGACCCCGGAGAACATCGCCAAGGCGGCCGGGGCGGCGATCAACATGCGCCCCAGCCAGGGAGGCAAACGCTCCTCGACCGGCTTCAAGGGCGACCTGACCAAGCAGTACGGCGGCTGGCACTGAGCCGCAAAGGGCCGGTCGCGACCGGCCCTTTCCTTCCCCGCTTTAGAACGTCCCGCCGTTCCAGCCCCAGAATTTCCGGGGAATGTCGATGAACTCGATATAGACCCGGTCCGGCGCGATTCCCAGCTCCTTTTCCAGAAAGACGCACAAAAAGCGCGACAGCGGCTGGGTCTGGCCTTCCGGCAGGCCGATGCTCTTCAGCTCCACATAGGCGGCCGGTTCCCGGCTGGCGTCGAACATCAGCGCCGCCCCGCCGGTCGCCTGCACCATCACGTAGCGTTCCGGCTTGCCCAGCTCCGCCGCGATCGCCTTGGAGGCGGCGGACAGCAAGTGGTCGGTCTTGGCGTCATCCAGCTCGACGTTGGTCTCGATACGCAGATACGGCATGGTTTCCTCCCTTCAGGCGTGACTGCCCGGCAAGATTATAGCCTCATTGCACCAGAAATTCGGTGAAAAACACGTCCTTGAGGCCGTCGCTGTCGGAATAGGTGTCGAGCAGTTTGCGGATTTCCGTCAGCGCCTTCTCCCGCAGCTGCTCGCGCTGGGAAATGTCGGCGACCTGCTCCGGCGGCAGACCGCTGAACAGCATGATCAGGGCATGACGGATCAGCGGCGTGTGCTTCTGGATCCGCTCCTTGTTGTCCTTGCCCTTGATCATCAGCTGCACATCGGCGCTCAGATAGTGGCGGCGGCCGGCCAGGTTGACGATCAGCTTCGGCTGCAGGGCCAGATATTCGATCTCCGGGGCCGCCTTCTCCCCCTCCTCCTCGTCGTCCCCGGCCCAGGCCGGCACGGCCAGAACCAGCAGCGCCAGCAGCCACCATCCGCTCAGGCGATAGGCGTGTCTCATTTCTTACTCCCGAAAAAATTGCTTCAGGAGAAGTATAGACCGCCGCGTCCCTGCCTGCGGGAGGAGGGCTGGGAAGTGTCTTCCCAACCTCTCGGAAAAGCAATGGAGGGGCGGGTCAGACCCGGTAGGTCGCCAGCCAGACGTCGTGCAGATTGCACATGCTGAGCAGGTAGATCTGCCCCCGGTAGGTGCCCAGGTTGAATTCGGACACCGGCACCTTGTCCTTTTCCGGGTCGAAGACGTGCTCGTCCAGGAAGCGGTATTTGCCGTCGAGAACCACGTGCTTGACGATGTAATGACGGCAACCGTCCATCGGGTGGGCGGTGGTCACCTGGATATGGAGGCCGCCGACCCGCCCCAGCACCTCCATCCGCGGCACATGGCCGGCCTCCTTGCCTTTCCAGCGACCCGGCAGGTCCTGGGTATAATAGACACCGCCGGCAGGCGACGGCGGGGCGGCCAGCACGGGCGGCACTGCCCCGGCGGCGGCCAGGGCGGCGGCGCCGGTCATGAAGTGGCGTCGTTTCATCGTTTCCTCCTCAAGGTTCACTTTGGAAACGCTGACTCTACTCCACCGTCACCGATTTGGCCAGATTGCGCGGCTTATCCACATCAGTGCCGCGGATCACCGCCACGTGATAGGCCAGAAGCTGCAGCGGCACGGTGAAGATCACCGGCGACAGCTCGTTTTCGGTGGGGGTCACGGTCAGCACGTGGGTATGGTCATCGGGTTGCACGTCCAGGGTCTCGTCGGCGAACACGTACAGCTCGCCGCCGCGGGCCTTGACCTCTTGCAGGTTGGATTTGAGCTTTTCCAACAGGGAGTTATTGGGCGCCACGGCGATCACCGGCATGTCGGCATCCACCAGCGCCAAGGGGCCGTGTTTGAGCTCTCCGGCGGGATAGGCTTCGGCGTGGATGTAGGAAATTTCCTTGAGCTTGAGGGCCCCTTCCATGGCGATGGGGTAGTGACTGCCCCGCCCCAGGAACAGGGCGTGCTGCTTGTCTGCGAAGCGTTCCGACAGCGCGCGGATCCGGTCGTCCAGTTCCAGCACGTCCTCGACCCGGGCCGGCAGGGCGAACAGCTGGGAGGCGATGCGCTTTTCCGTCACCCGGTCGAGGCGGTGACGCCGTCCCAAGGCGAGGGTCAGCATCATCAGGGCCACCAGCTGGGTGGTGAAGGCCTTGGTGGAAGCGACGCCGATCTCGGGACCGGCGCGGGTCAGCAGCACCAGGTCGGATTCGCGCACCAGCGAGCTTTCCTGCACGTTGCAGATGGCCAGGGAATGGAGCGCGCCGCGGCGCTTGGCCTCCTCCAGCGCCGCCAGGGTGTCGGCGGTTTCCCCGGACTGGGAGATGGTGACCACCAGGGTGTCGGGCAGCAGCACCGGATCGCGATAGCGGTATTCGCTCGCCACCTCGACGTTGCAGGGGATGCCGGCCAGGGATTCCATCCAGTAGCGCGCCACCAGGCCGGCATGGTAACTGGTGCCGCAGGCGAGGATCTGCACTGCCTTGACCCGGTCGAACACCGCCGGCGCATCGTTGCCGAAGGCTTCCTCGATCAGTTTCAGGCCGTTGAAGCGCCCCTCCAGGGTCTCGGCGATGGCGCGGGGCTGTTCGAAGATCTCCTTCTGCATGTAATGGCGGTATTCCCCCCGTTCCACCGCATCGAGCTGGACCTCGCTGTCCTTGACCGGCCGCTCCACCGGGTTGCCGGCTTCGTCGAAGATCCGCACGCCCTCCGGGGTCAGCTCGGCGATGTCGCCGTCCTCGAGGAAGATGAAGCGCCGGGTCACCGGCAGCAGGGCGGCGATGTCGGAGGCGATGAAGTATTCACCGATGCCGAGGCCGATCACCAACGGGCTGCCTTTGCGGCAGGCCACCAGTACATCCGGCTCGGTGACGCTGATCACCCCGATGGCATAGGCTCCCTCCAGTTTCGCGACCGTGGCCTGGACCGCCTCCAGCAGGGAACCGGTGCGCTGGAGCTGGTCGTAAACCGCATGGACCACCACCTCGGTGTCGGTCTCGGAGGTGAACTCATATCCGGCGGCGATCTGTTCCTCGCGCAGGGTTTCGTGGTTCTCGATGATGCCGTTGTGGACCAGGGCGACGGTGTTGCGGCACACGTGGGGATGGGCGTTGCGTTCGCTCGGCACCCCGTGGGTGGCCCAGCGGGTATGGGCGATGCCGATCCGGCCCTCGATGGGATCGGCCTCGATGGCGGCGGCCAGCTCGGCCACCTTGCCCTGTTTGCGGCGGCGGCGGATCTCGCCGTCCTGAATCACCGCCACCCCGGCTGAATCGTAACCGCGGTATTCCAGCCGCCGCAGGCCTTCGATCAGAATGGGAACCACATTGCGTTGCGCGATGGCGCCGACGATGCCACACATATTACTTGCCTCGCTTCAAGATTTCTTCTGGGGACGTTGCCAGTGTTCGACGGTGACCTGTTTGCTGCGGCTGAGGGTCAGCTTGCCGGCGGGGGCGTCGCGGGTGATGGTGGAACCGGCGCCGATGGTGGCGCCCTCGCCGACCTGCACCGGCGCCACCAGCTGGGTGTCGGAGCCGATGAAGGCGCCGTCCCCGATCACCGTGCGGTGCTTGTTGACGCCGTCGTAGTTGCAGGTGATGGTGCCGGCGCCGATGTTGACCCCGGACCCCACCTCGCTGTCCCCGACATAGCTCAGATGATTGATCTTGGAACCTGAACCGACGCTGGATTTCTTGATCTCGACGAAGTTGCCGATATGGACGTGATCGGCCAGCACCGTCTCCGGACGCAGGCGGGCGAAGGGACCGATGCGGCACCCGGCCCCGACGCGGACGCCGTCGATGACGCTGTAAGGCAGGATTTCAACGTCGTCGCCGATCTCGGCGTCGCGGATGACCGCACCCATCCCGATCCTGACCCGGTCACCGAGGCGGATCCGGCCTTCCAGCATCACGTTGGGATCGATCTCCACGTCGCGGCCGGCCTCGACTTCTCCGCGGACGTCGAAGCGCTCCGGATCGCGCAGGGTCACGCCCAGATCCATCAGTGCTTCGGCCTGACGGCGCTGCCAGACCCGCTCCAGTTCCGCCAATTGACGCTTGTTGTTGATCCCCTCGACTTCGTCGGGCTCGGCGCCGACCGTCTCGATGGGCACCCCGTCGGCCACGGCCATGGCGATGATGTCGGTCAGGTAGTATTCCCCCTGGGCGTTGTCGTTGTTCAGCCGCCCGAGCCAGACCTTCAGCGCCTCGGCCGGCACGGCCAGAATGCCGGTGTTGACCTCGCGGATGCGCTTCTCCTCCGGGGTGGCGTCCTTTTCCTCCACGATCCGCAGCACCTGGCCGGTACCGGAATCGCGGACGATGCGGCCGTAACCGCTGGGATCTTCGAGCTCGACGGTCAGCAATGCCAGCTTGCCGCCGGCGCCGGCTTCGAGCAGGCGCAGCAGCGTGGGTTTGCGGAGTAAGGGAACGTCGCCGTAGAGAATCAGCACCTGCCCCCGCTCCAGGTGGGGCAGGGCCTGCTGCACCGCGTGGCCGGTGCCTAACTGCCGGACTTGTTCGACCCAGTGCACCGGCCAGGCGGAGAACCGTCGTCTCACCTGTTCCCCGCCATGGCCATAGACGATGGTGAGCGAATCCGGCCGCAGGCTTGCCGCCAGCTCGTAGACATGCTGCAACAGCGGCTTGCCGCCGATGGTGTGCAGGACTTTGGGAAGATCGGAACGCATCCGCGTCCCCTGGCCGGCGGCCAGTATCACCACGTTCAACATGGGTATCGCCTTACTCGAATCGGAACAATTAGAAAGGTAGTCCAAAAGAAAAAGCCCGCCAAGACCTTTACTGGCGAGCCTTCGGAAATCGCAACTCCATGGCCGACAATCGCTATTTTTCGAAGCTCCCCTTGTGCTTCTTGTAGCGCTCGAGAATCTGCAGCTGTCGCACCGCTTCCGCCAACTCCGCCTGGGCCTTGGCGTAGTCGATCTTGCCGGAACGGTCCTTAAGGGCCTCCTCGGCCCGGCGCTTGGCCTCCAGGGCGGCGGCCTCGTCGATGTCCTTGGCCCGGATGGCGGTGTCGGCCAGGACCGTCACCACGTGGGGCTGGACCTCGATGATGCCGCCGGAGACGTAGAAGGGCAGTTCCTCGGAAGCCGACACCTTGACCCGGACCTCCCCCGGAATCAGGCGCGACAGGAACGGGGCGTGGCGGGGCGCGATGCCCACCTCGCCCAGTTCCGCCGGCGCGAAGACCATTTCCGCGGTCCCGGAATAAATCTCCGCTTCGGCACTCACGATATCCACATGAATGGTCATGGCCATGTTCCCTTACCTCAGGCAGCCAGTTTCTTGGCTTTTTCCAAGGCTTCGTCGATGGTGCCGACCATGTAGAAGGCCTGCTCGGGAACGTCGTCGTATTCGCCGTCGACGATCCCCTTGAAGCCGCGGATGGTTTCGGAGAGGGGCACGTACTTGCCCGGGGCGCCGGTGAACACCTCGGCGACGAAGAACGGCTGCGACAGGAAGCGCTGGATCTTGCGGGCCCGGGAGACGGTGAGCTTGTCCTCCTCGGACAGTTCGTCCATCCCCAGGATGGCGATGATGTCGCGCAGTTCCTTGTAGCGCTGCAGGGTGGACTGGACCCGGCGGGCGACCTCGTAGTGCTCGTGGCCGATGACCAGCGGATCGAGCTGACGGCTGGTGGAATCGAGGGGATCCACCGCCGGATAGATGCCCAGTTCCGCGATCTGGCGCGACAGCACCACGGTGGCATCCAGATGGGCGAAGGTGGTAGCCGGCGACGGGTCGGTGAGGTCGTCGGCGGGCACGTACACCGCCTGGATGGAGGTGATGGAACCGGTCTTGGTGGAGGTGATGCGCTCCTGCAGCATCCCCATTTCCTCCGCCAGGGTCGGCTGGTAGCCCACCGCCGAAGGCATGCGGCCCAGCAGTGCCGACACCTCGGTCCCGGCCAGGGTGTAACGGTAGATGTTGTCGATGAACAGCAGCACGTCGCGGCCTTCCTCACGGAAGTACTCGGCGATGGTCAGGCCGGTCAGGGCCACGCGCAGGCGGTTGCCCGGCGGCTCGTTCATCTGGCCGTACACTAGGGCCACCTTGTCGAGCACGTTGGATTCCTGCATTTCGTGGTAGAAGTCGTTCCCCTCACGGGTCCGCTCCCCCACGCCGGCGAACACCGAGTAACCGGAGTGCTCGATGGCGATGTTGCGGATCAGCTCCATCATGTTGACGGTCTTGCCCACGCCGGCGCCGCCGAACAGGCCCACCTTGCCGCCCTTGGCGAAGGGGCAGATCAGGTCGATCACCTTGATGCCGGTTTCCAGCAGTTCGGTGGCCGGCACCTGATCCTCGTAGCTCGGCGCCTTGCGGTGGATGGGCCAGCGTTCCTTCTCGCCGATGGGGCCCTTTTCGTCGATGGGCTGGCCGAGCACGTTCATGATCCGGCCCAGGGTTTCGGTGCCCACCGGGGTGGTGATGGGAGCGCCGGTGTTGGTGACGCCCATGCCGCGGCGCAAACCGTCGGTGCTGCCCATGGCCACCGTCCGCACCACGCCGTCGCCCAGCTGCTGCTGGACTTCCAGGGTCAGGTCGGCATCGTCCACCTTGAGGGCGTGATAGACCTTGGGCAGGTTCTCGCGGGGGAATTCGACGTCGACCACCGCGCCGATGATTTGTACGATCTTACCCGAACTCATGTGAAGTTCCTCTTGAAAGCTGATGTTGGTATCCGGTTACTGCTGAATCGCCGCCGCACCCGAAACGATCTCGGAAATCTCCTGGGTGATGGAAGCCTGACGGGCCTTGTTGTAGAGCAGCTGCAGCTCGTCGATGAACTTGCCGGCGTTGTCGGAGGCGCTCTTCATCGCCACCATCCGCGCTGCCTGTTCGCATGCCTTGTTCTCCACCACCCCCTGGAACACGATGGACTCAACGTAGCGCATGAGCAGCTCGTCGAGCACCTCCTTGGCGTCGGGCTCGTAGATGTAGTCCCAGTGATGCTTGAGCTGGTCCTCTTCCGCTTCCACCTCGGCCGGCAGCAGTTTTTGGATCACCGGCTTCTGGGTCATGGTGTTGACGAACTCGTTGAACACCAGATAGAGCTGGTCCAGCTCGCCAGCGTCGTACTTGTCGAGCATGACCTTGACCACGCCGATGATGTCCTCCAGATGCGGTTCGTCCCCCAGCTGGGTCTTCTGGGCCACGATGTTGGCGCCGACACCGGAGAAGAAGGAGGCGCCCTTCTGGCCGATGACGCTCAGCTCCAGCGTGTGGCCGTCGTCCTCCCATTCCTTCATCCGCCGCAGCAGACCGCGGAACAGGTTGGCGTTGAGACCGCCGCACAGGCCGCGGTCGGTGGACACCAGCAGGATACCGACACGCTTGCCGTCCCGCGGCAGCAGATAGGGATGGCGGTATTCCGGATGGGCGTGGGCCAGGTGACGGATGATCCGCTGCATCCGCCGGGCGTAGGGACGGGTGGCCTGCATGCGGTCCTGGGTCCTGCGCATCTTGCTGGCGGCCACCATCTCCATGGCCTTGGTGATCTTCTGAGTATTCTTGATACTCGAGATCTTGGTGCGAATCTCTTTGCCGACTGCCATGGACCGTTACCAAGCGTGGGTGGATTTGAACTTCTCGACCGCTTCCTTGAGCTGTGCGGCGATTTCGTCGTTGTAGTCGCCGCTGCGGTTGATCTCCTTGAGGAGAGCGGCGTATTCGGACCTGACGAAATCCTGCAGCGCGGCCTCGAAATCCTGGACCTTGTCGACCGGGACATCGTCCAGGTAGCCCTGGGTGGCGGCGAACAGCGACACCGCCTGCTCGGCGATGCTCATCGGCCGATACTGGGGCTGTTTGAGCAGCTCAGTGATGCGCTGGCCGCGTTCGATCTGCTTGCGGGTGGCCTCGTCCAGATCGGAGGCGAACTGGGCGAAGGCCGCCAGTTCCCGGTACTGGGCCAGGTCGAGACGGATCCCCCCGCCGAGCTTATTGATAATCTTGGTCTGGGCCGCACCACCGACGCGGGACACCGAGATCCCCGGGTTCACCGCCGGGCGGATGCCGGCGTTGAAGAGGTCGGTTTCCAGATAGATCTGGCCGTCGGTGATCGAGATCACGTTGGTGGGCACGAAGGCGGACACGTCGCCGGCCTGGGTTTCGATGATCGGCAGCGCGGTCAGGGAACCGGTCTTGCCTTTCACCTCGCCGTTGGTACGCTTTTCCACCTCGGCGGCATTGATGCGCGCGGCGCGCTCCAGCAGCCGCGAGTGGAGGTAGAAGATATCGCCGGGATAAGCCTCGCGGCCCGGCGGACGCCGCAGCAGCAGGGACACCTGACGGTAGGCCCAGGCCTGCTTGGTGAGGTCGTCGTAGACGATGAGGGCGTCCTCGCCGCGGTCGCGGTAGTATTCGCCCATAGCGCAGCCGGCATAGGGGGCGATGAACTGCAGCGCCGCCGATTCGGCCGCGGTGGCCGCCACCACGGTGGTGTATTCCATCGCACCGTGCTCCTCGAGCTTGCGGACGATGTTGGCGACGGTGGACTGCTTCTGTCCTACCGCCACGTAGATGCACTTCACCCCGGTGCCTTTCTGGTTGATGATGGTATCGACGGCGATGGCGGTCTTGCCGGTCTGGCGGTCGCCGATGATGAGCTCACGCTGGCCACGGCCGATGGGGATCATCGAGTCGATGGCCTTGAGACCGGTTTGCAGCGGCTGGTCCACCGACTGCCGGGCGATCACCCCGGGGGCGATCTTCTCGATCTCGGAAAAGTGTTCGGTTTCGACCGGCCCCTTGCCGTCGACGGGACGACCGAGGGCATCGACCACGCGCCCCAGCAGTGCCTCGCCCACCGGCACCTGGAAGATCTTGCCGGTGCACTTGACCCAGTCACCCTCGCTCAGGTGTTCGTAGGAACCCATGACCACAGCGCCGACCGAATCGCGCTCCAGGTTCAGGGCCATGCCGAAAGTGTCGCCGGGAAACTCCAGCATCTCCCCGTGCATGACGTCCTGAAGACCGTGGATGCGGACGATGCCGTCGGTAAGGCCGACGATGGTGCCCTGGGTGCGGGCCTCCACCGCACCTTCGAATGCCTTGATCTTCTCTTTGATGAGATCGCTGATTTCCGCAGGATTCAATTGCATAATTCTGTTCTCGCTCTAGCTGTAGAGTCTTTTTGCCAAACGCTCGAGCCGCCCGCGCACCGAGCCGTCGATCACTTTGTCACCCGCGCGGATGACCACCCCGCCGATCAGATCGCGGTCCTCGGCGAGCTGAAGACGTATTTTCCGGCCCAGGGCCTTTTCCAACGCCCGGGTCAGTTTGGCCTGATCCTCTTCTTCCAGGGGATAGGCGGTCCTGACCTCCACGTCCACGATCCCTTCGTGCTCGGCACGATAGCGCTCAAACAGCTCATGGATTTGCGGGGCCAACGTGATGCGGCCGTTGTGAACCAGCAACTTGACGAAATTCTGCCCTTCCTGATCCAGATAGCCCTTGCCGATGTCGAGCAGGATCTGGAGAAACCGCTCCTTGCCGATCTTGGGATTTTGGGCCAGCGCCGCCAGTTCGGGATCGGACAAGGCCGCGGCGAGGAAAGCGAGCATCTCGGACCACTGCTCGAGCTTGCCGCTCTCCAGGGCGTGCTTGAAAGCGGCCTCGGCATACGGTCTTGCCAGCGTGATCGGTTCGCTCATGGCACTTGTTCCAGTTGCTGGGTGACCTCTTCAAGGATACGGCGATGTTTGCCGGCGTCGATCTCTTCCTGGAGGATCTGTTCGGCTGCGGTCACTACCAGTTGGGAAACCTGCTCCCTAAGGCTCTCCTTGGCCCGCTGCATTTCCTGCTCGATCTCAGCCTTGGCCGTCGCGATCAGGCGCTCGCCTTCCTGACGGGCGGCTTCCTTGGCGTCGTCGATGATCTCGTTCGCCCGTTTCTGGGCCTTGTTGAGGATCTCGTTGGCTTCCTCGCGGGTTTCGCGCAGCAGCTCCTTGGCCCGTTTTTCGGCCAGTTCCATCTCTTGCTTGCCGCGCTCGGCCGCTTCCAGCCCCTCGGCGATCTTGCGTTTGCGCTCCTCAAGCGCTTCCATCAGGGGCGGCCAGACGTACTTCATGGTGAACCACACCAGAAGCGCGAAGGTGATCATCTGCCCCAGAAGGGTAATGTTGATACTCACGACCCTTTGCCTCGTTCAGTCGTTGATTAAGGGACGGTCAGTCCGCCGGCGGCGGACGCCCTCAGCCGCCGGTGACCGGCGCCAGGAACGGGTTGGCAAAGGTGAAGAACAGGGCCATCCCCACGCCGATCATGGTCACGGCGTCCAGGAGACCTGCGACGATGAACATCTTGACCTGCAGCATCGGCACCATTTCCGGCTGGCGCGCGGCACCTTCCAGGAATTTGCCACCGAGCAGGCCGAAACCGATGGCGGTCCCCAGGGCGCCCATGCCCAGAACCAGACCCACAGCGATGGCGGTGAGACCTTGAATGTCAGCGATCAGAGCCAGATTTTCCATCATTTCCTCCGTTTTGGATGTCGTGTCGTTGTAAAAATCAAATCAATGGGATGCGTGCGCCATGCTGAGATAGACGATGGTCAGCACCATGAAGATGAAAGCCTGCAGGGTGATGATCAGGATGTGGAACACCGCCCAGGGAAAACTGAGCAACGGCTGCAGATACCAGGGCATCAGGGCGATGAGGATGAAGATCAGCTCCCCCGCGTACATGTTGCCGAACAGTCGCAGGGCCAGGGAAACCGGCTTGGCCAGCTCCTCGACCAGACGCAGCAGCAGGTTGAAGGGAATGAACCAGACCCCGAACGGGTGCAGCAGGATATCCTTGAGATACTCCCACGGCCCTTTCACCTTGAAGCTGTAGAAAATGATGAGGAAGAACACCGTGATCGACATGGCGAAGGTGGCGTTCAGATCGGTGCTCGGCACCACCCGCAGATAAGGGATCCCTTCCAGGGCGGCGACGGTGGGCAGCAGGTCCACCGGAAGCAGGTCCATGGCGTTCATCAGGAATACCCAGCAGAAGATGGTGAGCGCCAGCGGGGCGATGACCGGATTGTGGCCGTGGAAAGTGTCCTTGACCTGGCTGTCGACGAATTCCACCAGCATTTCAGCGAAATTCTGAATCGGCCCCGGCACCCCGGCGGTGGCCCGCTCGGCGGCGAACTTGAAGGTCAACACGAAGGCCAGGCCGAGCACGGCGGAGAAGAACAGCGTATCGAGGTGCAGGGTCCAGAAACCCTCGCCCACGTGCAGGGGGGTCAGGTGGTGAACGATGTACTCGGTAGGACTTTTAGCCATGACGCCTCACTTGGTCTTCTTTTCCAGCAGCAGGGCGAGCCAGAACGCGCCCAAAACCGCCGCAAATCCTGCAAACAACGGCCCGAACTGCAGTCCGGGCATCCTCAGTACCAGAAAAAACAGGGTCGCGGTCAACACCAGCTTGACCACTTCCCCCAGGTAGAAGCCGCGCACGATCTGCTTCGGCGTCTGCCCGCGGCTGCGGGCGATCCTGAGGGCGAAATAAGCATTGGGAAGGAATGCGATCAAAGCCCCCAGCGCGCTCGATTTGGCCGCCGGCCAGCCCCAGAACAGTCCGATCCCCAGCGAAACCAGGCCTCCGACCGCCAGCTGCAGGATCAGAACCCGACCGACGGCGGCTGCGACGTTGATCGCCATCGCTTCCCCGCACACACAAGACCCGGATTCTATCGGCGCCTCTGATTGAAATCAAGGAGAACGACGACTTTATCTCATCCGGGTCAACAATCCCTCCAGCTGTTCCAGATCGCTGTAACGGATCACCAGGCTGCCCTTGCCGCCACGGCCGTGGCGGATGGTGACCGGCGCCCCGAGCAGGGAGGACAGCTCCTCCTGCAGCCGCAGGATGTCGGGATCAGGCCGGTCCTGCCGGGATTTCTCCCGGGGTTGTTGCAGTTTCTTCACCAGGGCTTCGGTGGCGCGCACCGTCAGTTTGCCGTCGGCCACCTGGCGGGCGATTTGCACTTGCTGCTCGCCGGCCAGTCCCAGCAGGGCGCGGGCGTGGCCCATCTCGATCCGGCCTTCGGCCAGCAACTGTCTGACCTCCGGTTCGAGATCGAGCAGGCGCAGCAGATTGGTGATGGTGGTGCGTGACTTGCCCACCGCTTCGGCCAGTTGCTGGTGGGTCATGTCGAATTCCTCCAGCAGCCGGCACAGGGCTTCGGCCTGTTCCAGCGGATTGAGATCCTCGCGCTGGATGTTCTCGATCAGGGCCAGGGCCAGGGCGGTGCGATCGTCGAGCCGGCGCACCACCACGGGAATTTCCGTCAGCCCCGCCAGACGCGAGGCCCGCCAGCGCCGTTCGCCGGCAATCAGCTCGTAACGGTCGTTTTCGCGGGGGCGGACCACGACCGGCTGGACCACCCCGTGGGCACGGATGGATTCAGCCAGTTCCGCCAGGCGCTCGGGATCGATGTCGCGGCGGGGTTGGAAGCGGCCCGGCTCGATCCGCTCCAGAGGCAGGGTCTGGGGCGACTCGGCCCGGGGCAGGGCCGCTTCTCCCAGCAGCGCGTCGAGGCCGCGTCCCAGGCCGCGTTTTTTTTTACCGGCCATGAGCGTTTTCTCCTTGGTGTCGGCCGACCAGCTCTCCGGCCAGGGCCAGATAGGCCAGGGCGCCACGGGAGGATTTGTCGTAGTGGAGTACCGGCAGACCGTGGCTGGGCGCTTCGGCCAAACGGATGTTGCGGGGGATGCAGGTCCGCAGCAGGCGGTCGCCGAAGTGTTCCTGCAGTTGTTCGGAGACGTCCCGGGTCAGGCGGCTGCGGGGGTCGAACATGGTGCGCAGCACCCCCTCGATCTGCAGGCGGGGATTGACGCTGCGGCGGATGTCAGCGATGGTTTCCAGCAGGGCCGACAGGCCTTCCAGGGCGTAATACTCGCACTGCATCGGGATCAACACCCCGTCGGCGGCCACCAGGGCATTGAGGGTCAGCATGTTGAGGGACGGCGGACAGTCGATGAGGATGTAGTCGTAACGGGACCGGACCGGCTCCAGGGCCTCGGCGAGGCGGCGTTCGCGGCGGTCGGCCTGCATCAGCCGGACTTCGGCGGCGGTCAGATCGGCGTTGGCGGGAATCAGGTCGAATCCCAGTTGCGGCCGCGGCGTCAACACCGCTTCGGCGCCGGTCTCCCCCAGCAGCAGATCGCAGCAGTTGGGCTCGGCCTCGTTCTTGTCCACCCCGCAGCCCATGGTGGCGTTGCCCTGGGGATCGATGTCCACCAGCAGCGCCCGGCGCCGGGTCGCACCCAGGGAGGCGGCCAGGTTGACGCTGGTGGTGGTCTTGCCCACCCCGCCCTTCTGGTTGGTGACGGCGATGATTCTGGTCATTCGGTTTTCGGTGTGATTTCGATCAAGTGGCGCCGGGCCTCCAGACCGGGCACCTGCAGGGGGATCACCCGGTGCGGGGCCTGGAGCGCCGCCAGTTCCTCGGCCGGATGGCGGCCCTTCATCACCAGCAACCTGCCGCCCGGCGCCAGCAGGTGACCACTCTGGGACAGGCTGCGGCCGGCTTCGGTGACGGCCCGGGTGACGATGGTAGAAAATCCCGCCGGGTCTGTATAGTCCTCCACCCGGGCGTGGACCGCCTCTACGTTGTTCAATCCCAGCTCCAGGGCCATCTGGCGCACGAAACGGATCTTCTTGGCCACCGCGTCCAGCAGCACAAAACGGCGCTCGGGAAAGAAGACCGCCAGCGGCAGGCCGGGAAAGCCGGCGCCGGTGCCCACGTCGAGAATCCGCCCGCCGTGCAGGTACGGATGAATCGCCAGGCTGTCGAGGACGTGGTGGGTGACGAACCGCGCCTCGTCTTCGATGGCGGTGAGATTGACTACCCGGTTCCAACGCACCAGTCCGCGGTAAAGCTGCTGGATGCGGCCGATGCGGTCGGGCGTCGGCGCCAGTCCCAGAGCCTCGATGCCGGCGGTCAGAATACTTGCGGCCATCAGGCGCTTTTCTTCCGGAGGTGAACCAGCAGCAGGGAGATGGCCGCTGGAGTCACGCCGGGAATCCGGGCTGCCTGCCCCAGGGTGGCCGGCTTGCGGGCCGCCAGTTTCTCCTGCACTTCCCGCGACAGACCGACCACGTTGCGGTAGTCGAGGCTTTCGGGCAGCCGCAGATCCTCGTAGCGGCGGGTGCGTTCGATCTCGGCCCGCTGGCGTTCGATGTAACCGGCGTACTTGGCCTGAATCATCACCTGTTCCACCTCCGCCGGCGTGTAAGCGGCGCTGTCCACCTCCGCCAGTTCGAGCAGGCGGGCGATGTCCACTTCCGGGCGGCGCAGCAGTTCCAGCAGGCTGGCTTCCCGCTGCAGGGGATTTTTCAGCACCGCCGCAAGCCGCTTGGCAGTCTCGCTGTCGGGTTGGATCCAGGATCGTTCCAGTTCGCCGCGCAAGGTTTCGATGTTTTCCACCTTGCGTTCGAAGGTCCGCCAGCGCGCGTCGTCCACCAGCCCCAGCTCCCGGCCCTTGGGAGTGAGGCGCAGATCGGCGTTGTCCTCGCGCAGCAGCAGGCGGTATTCGGCCCGGCTGGTGAACATGCGGTAAGGCTCGCTGGTGCCGCGGGTGATGAGATCGTCGATCAGCACGCCGATGTAGGCCTCGTCGCGCCGCGGCCACCAGGGTTCCAGCCCTTTGGCCTTGCGGGCGGCGTTGAGCCCGGCGATCAGGCCCTGGGCGGCGGCCTCCTCGTAGCCGGTGGTGCCGTTGATCTGGCCGGCGAAGAACAGATTTTCCATGGCCCTGGTTTCCAGGCTCGGCTTCAAGCCGCGGGGATCGAAGAAGTCGTATTCGATGGCATAGCCGGGACGGGTGATGTGGGCGTTCTCGAAGCCGCGGATCGAGCGGATAAAGTCCAGCTGGACATCGAAAGGCAAGCTGGTGGACACCCCGTTGGGATAGACCTCGTGGGTGTTGAGCCCCTCCGGCTCCACGAAAATCTGGTGGGAATCGCGCTCGGCGAAACGCACCACCTTGTCTTCGATGGAGGGACAGTAGCGGGGGCCGACGCCTTCGATGGCGCCGCTGAACAGGGGGGAGCGGTCCAGGCCGGCGCGGATGATGGCGTGGGTACGTTCGTTGGTGCGGGTGATGTGGCACGCCACCTGGGGGGGATGTTCTTCCGGCGTGCCGAGGAAGGAAAACACCGGCGTCGGCTCGTCCCCCGGCTGCGGGGTCATCGCCCGGTAGTCGAGAGTGCGGCCGTCCAGTCGCGGTGGGGTGCCGGTCTTGAGCCGGCCCACCTGGAAATCCAGCTCCCGCAGGCGGCGGGCCAAAGCGTTGCTGGGACTGTCACCGGCGCGTCCTCCCTCATAGTTGGCCTCGCCGATGTGGATTACCCCACCGAGGAACGTGCCCACGGTCAGGACCACGCAGCGACCTTGGAATCTCAGCCCCATCTGGGTGACGACACCGGCTGCCTGCCCCCGTTCGACGATCAGATCCGCCACCGTCTGCTGGAACAGCCACAGGTTGGGCTGGTTCTCCAGCGTCTGCCGGATCGCCTGCTTGTACAGAGTCCGGTCGGCCTGGGCCCGGGTGGCACGCACCGCCGGTCCCTTGGAAGCGTTGAGGATACGGAACTGGATGCCGGCACGGTCGATGGCCCGCGCCATCACCCCTCCGAGGGCGTCGATCTCCTTGACCAGATGCCCCTTGCCGATACCGCCGATGGCGGGATTGCAGCTCATCTGGCCCAGGGTTTCGATGTTCTGGGTCATCAGCAGTGTCCTGGCACCGGTGCGGGCGGCCGCCAGCGCCGCCTCGGTGCCGGCATGACCGCCGCCGACCACGATGACGTCAAAGACTTTGGGGAACTCCATAGATGTCCGGTAGGGAAAATTGGCTAAACATTATACAGTCTCCAGTCCCTCCATCTGACAACTCTTAGTCTTTGTCTTTTTTCTTGAAGAAAGATTTGGTTGTTGTAAGCCGGCGCGTTTTTCCGGGATAACCGGTTTTTTTCCTTATAAATCAAATTGATGTGTTACCTAAAAGTTGTCCACAAGGGTGTGGACAGGATGGGGAAGCCTGTGGAGGAATCGGGGATAAAATTTTCTCCCGTCTGTGTCCCCCGGTTATCCACAGGCTTGGGAACAGGTTGTCCCGCCTGTTTTCACATCACCAGCCAGGGCCAGAAATACCAGGCTGTAAGACAGATGACCAAGGTCGCCAGCCAGTAGCCCCAGTGATGGCGGGTGCGGTCGAGGGCGAGAAAGAAAAACAGACCGAAAGCGGTCGCCATCATGGCCCGCAGGCCTGCCCCCTGGAAATCGTCGAAGGTTAAACTGTAAAGGCCGGTCAGCAGACCATAGCCGCCGGCAAGGAGGACGGGATGACGGAAACGCAGGCCGGTCAGGGCCAGAAGAAACAGAACGATGACACCCAGCATGGAGAATCGCGCCTTGTGAGTCGGAACGACAACTTAGACGGCATCAAGGCGGTTTTATTCGATTTCGGCGGCGTGATCGCCGAGGAAGGCTTCCGCGACGGACTCAGGGCCCTGGCCCGGCAACAGGGGTTGGATGAGCAGTCCATCTTCGAGGCCGGCATGGATGCGGTGTACGACAGTGGCTGGGTGACGGGGCGGGGCACCGAGGCCGATTTCTGGCGCCTGATGGCCGAATGGACCGGTCTGAAGGGCGATCCCGTCTCCCTGCGGGCGGTCATTCTGGAACGGTTCCGGGTCCGGCTGTCGATGCTGGCCCTGGTGGACCGGCTGCGCCGTGCGGGATACGTGGTCGGCCTGCTGAGCGATCAGACCGAGTGGCTCGACGAACTGGACCGCCGCTACCGCATCTATGATCACTTCGATCGTCTCTACGTCAGCTACCGCCTCGGCAAGGGCAAGCGCGATCCTTCCCTGTTCGACGACATCGCCCGCGATCTGAATTTGGCCCCGGAGGAAATCCTCTTCATCGACGACAGCCCCGGCAACGTGGAGCGAGCCCGCCGCCGGGGCTGGCGGGCGCTGCTGTTCCAGGACGAGGCGGACCTGCGCCGCCGGTTGCGGGAGATGGGCATCCCTTTGCCTTGAGTGATAAGCTGAAGGCTTGTTTCTACGGTTGGAGGTTGGCGATGACTGCGTGCGACATCAACGATCCCTCCCTCGCTCCCCAGGGCTGGAAGCGGATCGAATGGGCCGGGGCGGAGATGCCGGTACTGGCTCGGATCCGCAAGGCGTTCACGGAGACGAAACCCTTGGCCGGCGTGCGCATCGGTGCCTGCCTGCACGTTACCACCGAAACCGCCAATCTGGTGCTGACCCTGCAGGCCGCCGGGGCCGAAGTGGCCCTGTGCGCCAGCAATCCCCTCAGCACCCAGGACGATGTCGCCGCCGCCCTGGTGGAAAAGGGCATCGCCGTGTTCGCCCGCCGCGGGGAGGACGAGGACACCTACTACGGTCACATCCGCAGCGTCCTCGACACCCACCCCCGGATCACCCTGGACGACGGCGCCGATCTTGTCACCACGTTGCACCGGGAGCGCCCGGAACAGCTGGCCGAGATCGCCGGCGGCACCGAGGAAACCACCACCGGCGTCATCCGTCTGCGGGCCATGGACAGGGACGGGGTGCTGAAATATCCCATCGTCGCCGTCAACGACGCCCTGACCAAGCACCTGTTCGACAACCGCTACGGCACCGGCCAGAGCGCCCTGGACGGCGTCATCCGGGCCACCAACATCCTGCTGGCGGGACGCAACTTCGTGGTCTGCGGTTACGGCTGGTGCGGCCGCGGCATCGCCATGCGCGCCCGCGGTCACGGGGCCCACGTGATCGTCACCGAGGTCGATCCCCTGCGGGCCCTGGAGGCGGCGATGGACGGCTACCGGGTGATGCCCCTGGCGGAAGCGGCCCGGATCGCCGATTTCATCGTCACCGCCACCGGCGACAAGCACGTGGTGGATGCCGAACACCTGGCGGTGATGAAGGACGGCTGCATTCTCGCCAACGCCGGCCACTTCAATGTGGAAATCAACATTCCCGCCCTGGAACGGCTGGCCGAAAACCGGCACCGCCCCCGTCCCCACGTGACCGAGTACCGCCTCGCCGACGGCCGCCGCCTGCGGCTTTTGGCCGAGGGCCGGCTGGTGAATCTGGCCGCCGCCGAGGGGCATCCGGCGGCGGTGATGGACATGAGCTTCGCCAACCAGGCCCTGGTGGTGGAATACCTGTGGCGCAGGCAAGGGCAGCTGCCGGTGGCGGTTCATCCGGTGCCGGCGGAAATCGACCAGGAAGTGGCAAGACACAAGCTCGATGCCCTGAATATCGCCATCGACACCTTGACGGCGGAACAGCAGGCCTATCTGGCTTCCTGGCAGGAGGGCACCTGAGATGCGTTCGCCGTTTTCGCTGCTGCACTTTCTGCTGTTCTTCTTCCTGCTGGTGTTTCTGCTGACCTTCATCCAGCTCCAGCTCATCACCCTGTCCTTCGAGCGCCTGGGGCTGTCCCCCACCGCCACCCTGCTGATGCTGCTGGGTTCCCTGCTCGGCAGCGGCATCAACATTCCCCTGTTCAGCATCCGCGCCGAGCCGCCGCCGGAGGTGATCGAAACCCCCTTCGGCCTGCTGCGGCCTCCGCCCCTGCCCTTCACCGGGCGGACGGTGATCGCCGTCAACGTGGGCGGCTGCCTGATTCCGCTGCTGTTTTCGCTGTACCTCATCACCAGACTGGACCTGCCCCTGCCGCCGCTCCTTTTGGGCACCGCCATCGTCGCCCTGCTCAGCTATGTCTTCAGCCGCCCGGTTCCGGGAATGGGGATCGGCATGCCGATGCTGCTGCCGCCGCTGATCGCCGCCACCGTGGCCGTGGTGCTGGGCGGGGAGGAATACCGGGCGCCGTTCGCCTACATCTGCGGCACCCTGGGCGTGCTGATCGGGGCCGACGTGTTGCACCTGCGGGACATCCCCCGGCTCGGAGCGCCCATGGCCTCCATCGGCGGGGCCGGCACCTTCGACGGCATTTTCATGACCGGGGTGCTGGCGGTTCTGCTGGCTTGAACCAGAACGTTTCCGCTCCGGCGCTAGCCCTTAATGCAGACCAGGGGCCGCAGCCGCGCCACCAGCCTGGCCAGTCCCGCCTTGTCCGCGGCCCTCACCACGGCATCCACCGGCTTGTAGGCCTGCGGCGCCTCCTCGGCGACCCCGCGCATCGACGGACTGCAGACGATGATGCCTTGGCGCTCCAGCTCCGCGATGACCTGCTGCCCTTTCCAGGTTTTGGTGGCCTGGCGCCGGCTCAGGCAGCGCCCGGCGCCGTGGCAGGCCGAGGACAGGGAGCGGCGTTCGCTCTCGGTGGTGCCCACCAGGATGTAGGAGCCGGTTCCCATGGAGCCGCCGATGATGACCGGCTGCCCCACCAGCCTGAACGCTTCCGGCAGGGCCGGATGGCCGGGGCCGAAGGCCCGCGTCGCCCCCTTGCGGTGGACGAAGACCCGCCGCCGCTTGCCGCCAACCTCGTGTTCCTCTTCCTTGCAGGTGTTGTGGGAGACGTCGTAAATGAGCTTGAGATCGTGGTCGGGGAAGAATTCGGCGAACACCTTGCGCACCAGGTGGGTGATGATCTGGCGGTTGGCCAGCGCGCAGTTGATTCCGGCGCGCATGGCGCCCAGATAACGCTGCCCTACCGGGGAGCGGATCGGGGCGCAGGCCAGCTCCCGGTCCGGCAGTTCGATTCCCGCCTCCTTGGCCGCCTTCTGCATCAGCTTGAGGTATTCGCTGCCGATCTGGTGGCCGAGGCCGCGGGAGCCGCAGTGGATGGTGACCACCACCTCGTCCGCCTCCAGGCCGAAGACCTTGGCCACGTCCGGGTTGAAGATCTCCTCCACCACCTGGACTTCCAGATAGTGATTGCCGGAGCCGAGGGTGCCCATCTCCCGGCGCTGGCGCTCGCGGGCCCTTTTCGACACCTGGGCCGGGTCGGCACCGGCCATGCAGCCGTGTTCCTCGATCCGTTCCAGGTCCTCCTCGCGGCCGTAACCCTGTTTCACCGCCCAGGTCGCTCCGCCCTTGAGCATGGCGTCCATTTCCGCATCGTTCAGGGAGATCGAACCCTTGCTGCCGACTCCGGCGGGAATGTGGATGAACAGCGCCTCGGCCAGGGATTTCTTCAGCGGTTCCACCTCCTCGCGCTTGAGGCCGGTGGTGAGGGTGCGCACCCCGCAGGAAATGTCGAAACCGACCCCGCCGGCGGAAATCACCCCGCCCTCGGCGGGATCGAAAGCCGCCACCCCGCCGATGGGGAAGCCGTAGCCCCAGTGGGCGTCGGGCATTACGTAACAGGCCCCGACGATGCCGGGCAGGGAAGCGACGTTGCCGGCCTGCTCGGCCACCTTGTCGTCCATGTCGCGGATCAGATCCTCGTCGGCATAGATCAGCACCGGTACCCGCATCTTGCCGGTGGCCGGAATGCGCCAGCAGGTTTCGTCGATGCGTTCGAGCTTGCTGATGTCCATCGCTTCACCTCGTCATACGTCCAGCACGCACTGGGCGACCCAGCGGCCGTCGTCGCTCCGGGTCACTTTCAGTTCGGTGAAGGTCGCTCCCTTCACTTCCACCGCCGGCTGGTGTTTGGCACGGTCGACCGGCTCGCCCCACAGGGTCGCCCGCAGGCGGCGGTCGTCGATCTCGACATCGAAGCGGCTGAACAGCATTTTGCGCACCGCCATCTCGTAGATGACGGCGTCGAGAAAGTCCACCAGCAACAGTTCCAGGTCGCCGTCGTCGTCGCGTTCCAGCTCGATGGTGACCGCCTGTCTGGGTTCGACCCGGGCCGGGTCGGTGACGACCGCGGTCAAGGCCAGGGCCGCTTGGGCGAAGGCTTCCTCCAGGGTGGGGCCCCAGCCGCGGACGCCGATGTCGGCCATGTGTTCGAAATGTTCCCAGCCTGCTTCGGCCATCCGTTCTCCCCCTGTTATGATGGCTTGCCCGTTTGTTCATCTTGGGGATGGCCGTGCTGGAATTCAAGCTGTTGTGCCTGCTGCTGGTGGCCAACGGTGCGCCGGTGGTTGCCTGGGATCTGTTCGGCGAGCGTTTCGCCTGGCCGGTGGATTTGGGGCGGCGCTGGCGGGACGGCCGTCCGCTGTTCGGCCCTTCCAAGACCTGGCGCGGACTGCTTGCCGCCCTGTTGGCCACGCCGGCGGCCGCCCTGATGCTCGGCCTGTCCTGGGAGACCGGTTTAATGGTGGCTTTGGGAGCGATGGCGGGCGATCTGCTGTCCAGCTTCCTCAAGCGGCGCCTGGACATCGAGCCCAGCGGCAAGGCCCGCGGCCTGGATCAGATCCCCGAAAGCCTGCTGCCTTTGTGGTGGATCCGGGAGCGGTGCGGGTTGCGCTGGGAGGACATCTTCTTGCTGGTGGCGGTGTTCTTCGTCCTCGAGGTGAGCATCTCCCCGCTCCTGTACCGCTTGGGAATCCGCAAGCGGCCTTATTGAGCCCGCAGGGTGTGGAGCGTCACTTCCGGCGGGCAGTTGAGGCGCACGTCCACCACGCTCACGCCGCAGCCGCGCGAGGTGTAACCCTGAAGTTTGTCGTAGCGCCAGGGGCCGTTGCAGAGGCGGTAGGGAGCGGCGGCGTTGCGCATCAGGGCGATGCCGCCGGGCAGGCAGATCTGGCCGCCGTGGGTATGGCCGCACAGGTACAGGTCGCAGCCGGCATAGGTGGCCTGGCGGTACAGTTCCGGGGAATGGGCCAGCAGCACGGTCACCTGCCCTTCCGGCACCGCATCCAGGGCCTTTTCCAGATTGTCGGCGCGGTAGTAATGGGGATCGTCGACGCCCGCCAGCCAGATCGTCTGTCCCTCCCGCTCGATGGTGACCGCCTCGTTCAGCAGCATGCGGATTCCCAGCGCCTCCAGCCCGGGAACCATACGCACCGTGTCGTGGTTGCCGAGAATGCCGAAGGCGGGTGCGGTCAACTGCGGGACGACCTGGGCCAGCGCCGCCAGCGCCGGTTTCCAGGGGCCGAAAGTGCGGGCGCGGAAGTCGCCGGTGAGCACGCAGAGGTCGTATTCCAGCCCGCTCACCGCGGCATTCAGGGCTGCCGGCAGATCGGGGCTCATGTCCAGATGCAGGTCGCTCAGGTGCAGCAGGGTGAAACCGTCGAAGGCGGACGGAAGATGTGGAATCGTCACCTCGTTGCGGATCACCCGAATGCGGCGGGCGTTGCGGCGGCCGCGTCCGTGCAGGCCCGCCAGCCGCAGGCAGCCGCGGATGAAACCGTGAACCGAGTACCAGTTCTCGAGGTGAAAGAAATTGCGCGCCAGACCGCCGAAGACCCGGCGTTCGAAGTCGGCCTCCATCCCCAGGCGCTGTTCCAGGTGGGTGCGGCCTAGGCGCAGCCTCAGCAGGGTCATTTCCTGGCTGTCAAGCCGTTTCGTCATTGCGGCTGCCCTTTGAACTCTTCACTACCCGAACCTGATTGCGTCCGCCTGTTTTGGCCTGATAGAGGGCCGCATCTACCTTTGCGAACAGGGAGACGAGATCGTCGTGACGCTGATAGCAGGCGACTCCGAAACTGGCGGTGACCGGCAGGTCCAGACCGAAATCGTGCTGTTCCACTGCTTTACGCAGTCTTGGCGCCAAGCGTTCGGTTTCTGTCAGATCGGTTTCCGTCGCTACGATCAGAAATTCCTCCCCGCCCCAGCGGCCCAATGTGTCTGTGTGTCGCAGATGTATTTCCAGAACCCGACACAGTTGCTGCAGCACGTGGTCTCCTTGCTGATGACCGTAAGTATCGTTGATATGCTTGAAATGATCCACATCGGTCAAGATGACGGAGAGCACCTTGTCGTAGCGGTCGCAGCGCAGTATCTCGTTCTCCAGCACTTGCTCCAGTTTGCCGCGATTGGCCACTCCGGTGAGGGTGTCGGTCGTGCTGAGTCTCTCCAGCGCCCTGTTTCTGGCCTCCAGCTGCTGATTCACAATCTCCAGTTGCCGGGTCCTTTCCGCGACCTGACGCTCCAGGTTGTGCTGAAGCTGTTCCAAGGCTTTCTTGCTTTCAGCTAGGCGTCCACCCATGCGGGAGAAAGCCCGGGCCAATCGCGCCACTTCGTCATCGCCATGGACAGGACCGAGTTGTTGCGCTAGCCGGTCGATCTGCTCCTTCCCCCGTTGCATCTCCGCCCAGTTCAGTTTGGAAATCCGGTCTTCCAGGGCATGAAGGGGTTCGCCGATGAGGCGGCGCCCGAACCAGCTCAGAATCATCCACAGGGCCAACGTCTTGAGGAGGGCGTTGCCGATCAGCACCAGATAAGGCCAACGCAGCCGCGCCAGGATGATGTCGGGTTCCGCGTACAGCGTCAGTTTCCCGATGGGATACGGCGGGTCCAGGTCCAGGAACAGCGTTTGGACATGGCGAGGCTGAAACCTTTCAATATGGCCCAGGCGTTTTTCATGCCCGGCGTATGTCAGGCTCACGCCAGCGATGGATGGCAGAGACAGCATGCCGCTCAGCAGGGCGTCGATCTGGGATTGATTGAGATCCCACACCGCCTTTTCCAGGGAATTCCGATAGGCCTGGGTCAGCAGCGCCAGTTCCCTGGCCAGGTTGCCTTGTTCCTGACGCCAGGAAACCGCCATTTGGATCGCTGTCAGAACCAGGGTGATGCCCAGATAGCTGGCGAAGGTCAGGCGGATGAGCTTTTGGACGACGGAGCGGGGTCGTTTCATTGGGACAGGCGGTGCCAGTAACGGGCGGGGATGGCACGGGTTTCCGGTGTCAGGGAGGGATTGGGAATTTCCAGTACGAGGCGATCGGTCAGGCGTCCTCGCGATAAGGATTCCCGGATCTCGGAACGTTGATAAAAGAAGCGTTCGAAACGGCCGCTGCGATAGGCCTTTTCGAAGCCCTGCCGCAAGGCGGCGGCGAGGCGGGGTTGGCTGGGGGAAACGAAAAAGAACATGGCGAAGGGATAATGTAGCGCCAGACGATCCTCCACCGCCAAATGGGGGTAGCGCTGCCGCCATTCGTCAAGCTCGGAAAAGATCTCCGTGACCCCCCGGGAAAAGTAGTCTATCCGGCCGGCATCGAGCAACAGGAACAGATCTTCGTAAAGGTGTTGGCGCTGTTTCAATCCCGCCTTTTCCAGAATGGCGACGTCGCTCCATCCAATTCCCTGACCGCCGATAAATTTCCCCAAGTCTTCCGCACTGCGAACGGAATCGAAATCGGTCTGGCGATCGTCGCGGATGAACAGCAGCCGATAGCCTAGCAAGCCGCGATCGATGGGATACCGTACCGGCAGTAGGCGACGTTCCAGTTCCGGCGAAGTGCCCATCCAGTACAGATTGATCAGTTTTCCCTGGGTCAGCTCGTGGATGATGCGGGCCTGGGAGAAGCGTACGGGGACGATCGTGATGCGATAATCGACGCCGGCCTCGTCCAGAAGCAGGCGCAGCAAAGCCCGTTGATAGGCGTCCCGGCTCTGGCCGGTGCCGGTCAAAGGCAGCCGGATCTCCAGCGCGGCGCGGCCCCGACCGTTGCGGCTAGCAGCAACGCGATGAGGATGAACAGCGCCCGCATACGGTTCCCCCTTTTATGACAGGGGCCTGCCGAATCCTTCCGCCGCCTGGCGATACAGAAGGTCGGGATTTTGCTGATGACGCGCGGAAAAATGAAACGGCACCAGGCGTTTGGCGCCGACACGCCGGGCGATGTCGCCCGCCTGCCAGGCGGTCAGATGATATTTTTCCCGTGCCATCTCCGCCTCCTCCTGGGAAAAGGCCGCTTCGATGTAAAGCCGGTCCACACCGGAAAGTATAGCCTGCAAATTTTTGAGGTTTTGCGGGTCGTAGCGGCAGTCCACCACATAGCCGACGCGCAGCCCGGGGACGATTCTGAGGATTTTCCGTTTCAGTTCGCCCAGGGTGAAGCGGCGTTCCCGGGGGATCGTTCCGTCGCGCCAGCGGGCGGTGATGATCAGGTCATCCGGTTTTCCGGCCAGAACGGCCTGTTTCAGTTCCTGCAGCCAGGGGCCGGTGGGAACGCCCAGTTCCTCCAGGCGGTTCTTCCAGATGTTGACGTGTTCGGTTTCCTCCAGACAGAAGGCTAGGCAGGGAATCTTGTGGTCGAGGACCGCGGCGCGCACCTTCAGGCCCGGCTCGGCCGCCAGGGTCCGGTCCTCGACCGGCACCGCGCTTAGGTTTTCCCGGGCAAAGGCCCGGCGGCAGCGAAAGCGGGCCCGGGCCATCGTCGTCCCGCCCTCCCATTCGTGGGCGATGAAGACCAGTTCGTCGGCGTAATTTTCCACCAGATTCCAGGTGTAGCCGCCGAGACGGTGCTCGACCCGGTCGATGAAACCTGCGGGGCCGTAGAGGCGGAGGGTCATCGCCCGCCCCAGGCACACCCGCAGCAGGTAGTCGAAGCCGTAGAAATGGTCCATGTGAGCGTGGGAGACGAAGACGTGGCTCAGGCGCAGCAGCTTGCGCGGGCTGAGGGCGTGAATGTCGCCGAGGTCGAACAGCAGGGCCCGTTTCTGGAACAGAAACTCCACGTACAGGGCCGGATCGCCGAAGGGATCGTTGACCAGTTGGGGCTGGAAGGTGGGTTTCACTAGGCCTGACGCTGCGTTTGCAGAATGGTTTTCAGGGGTACCGATTGACCGACGAAGAAACCTTGGGCGTAATCGACCCGCAGATCTATCAGTTGTTGCATGATCGCTTCGGATTCGACGAACTCGGCCACCGTCCGCTTGCCGAGAATGTGGGCGACCTCGTTGATGGAGCGGACCATGGCCAGGTCCACCGGATCTTGGCTGAGATTGCGGATGAACTGGCCGTCGATCTTGAGATAATCCACCGGCAGCCGTTTCAGATAGGCATAAGAAGAAAAGCCGGTGCCGAAATCGTCCAGCGCCAGACGGCAACCCAGGGATTTGAGGGTGGCGAGGAAGGGTTGGGTCTGGGCCAGGGGTCAAGCCAGTCCTGGCAGTTCCTCCCACGCCTGCCAGCGTAAGGTGTGCCAGTCATGGGTCCTTTCGATCAGGGTCCAGCCCTGGCGCACGGTCATCAGCAGAAGCATCAGGACCAGAAAACCGATGCGCCAGTCACGGATGCGGTGCCAGACCCGCAGGGAGACGAGGAAGGCGATGAGACGAATGCTGATGGAGAGAACCAGGATTGCGCTCACCGCCGCCTCATTGCTTTGCCCCTGTTTATTTTGGGGGCTCCTGGAGTATCCTGCCGCTGGCCGCGTCCACCCGGATGTGGCGGACCCGCCCGTTCGGGGTCAGGATGCGGATGACGTGGATCTTCCGTCCGTCTTCGGTGACGGTTTTGGCGCCCAGGACCCGGCCCTTGATCTGTTGCTGTACCGCCTTGGCGGCCTCCTCGACGGTGATCGCCGCCACCCCGGAGGCGATGAGGGCAAAGCCCAACGCCAGTGCGATGCGGATCGGCTTCATGGCCCCAGCCTCGCGCTGCCGACGGCTGCGGCCAGCATCGTTCCCAGCGAGGTGCCGAAACGCCGGGCCAGGCGTTCCCAGACGTTCTCCTCCGGGGTGAAGTCGACGATCTTTTCCACGCCGATCACCTCCCGGGCGACGCTGTAGGTGTCGCCGATGGCGTCGGCCAGTCCCAGTTCGATACCCTGGTGGCCGACCCAGATCAGGCCGGAGAAAATTTTGGGGTCGTCCTTGAGGCGCGGTCCCCTTCCCTGTCTGACCGCGGCGATGAACTGGCGGTGAACCTCGTTCAGAAGCCCCTGCACGTGGGCCTTTTCCTCCGGTTTGACCGGGGAGAAGGGATCGAGCAGCGCCTTGTGCTCCCCGGCGGTGAGCAGGCGGCGTTCGATGCCGAGCTTCTTCATCGCCTCCACGAAACCGAAACCGTTCATGATGACGCCGATGGAACCGACGATGCTGTAGGGGCTGACGTAGATCTTGTCGGCGGCGGCGGCGATGTAATAACAGCCGGAGGCGCACATGTCCTGCACCACCGCCACCACCGGCAGATCCGGCTTTTCCTTTTTGAGGCGGCGGATGGCGTCGTAGACCAGCGCCGCCTGCACCGGACTGCCGCCGGGAGAGTTCATCTCCAGCAGGATGCCTTTGGCGTTGGGCGCCTTCGCCGCCCGTCTCAGCCCTTCGATCAGCGCCTTGGCGTTGGCAGGCGAATCGGGCAGGAGGATGCCTTCCACCTTCACCTTGGCGGTGATCTGGGCGTTGCCGGCCAGCCCTTCCGGGGACCAGGGCTTCATCAGGCTCAGGGTGACGGCGATCAGGTAGGCGAGGAACACCAGGCGGATGGCGACGTTCCAGCGCCGGGCCCGGCGGCGTTCGGCGAGGGTCTCGCTCGCCAGGCGTTCCAGGACCTGGCGTTCCCAAGGGGTATCGGTGTCTTGGCTCATGGCGATCGCTTTTCTTGAATCCTGCTTCAACTGTAGCCCATCGGAAATGAATCGCGGCCAAACGTCAGCGGCGGTAGTCGATGCGGTAGATGACCCCGCGCAGGTCGTCGGAGACCAGCAGCGACCCGTCCGGCAGCTGGAGCACGTCCACCGGCCTGCCCATCACCCGGCCGTCCGGCCGCAGCCAGCCTGCGACGAAGGGGTGCTCGGCCACCGGCCGGCCGTGGTCGAATTCCAGCCACACGACCCGGTAGCCGACCGGCCGCGAGCGGTTCCAGGAGCCGTGTTCGGCGACGAACAGCTGCCCCCGGTAGCGCTTGGGAAAGCGGGCGCCGGTGTAGAAGCGGATTCCCAAGGGGGCGACGTGGGCGGGGAAGCGCCAGGCCGGCGGCTCGAAACGTTTGCAGTCCACGTCCCGGCCGAAACGGGGATCGGGGATGTCGCCGCCGTGGCAGTAAGGATAACCGAAGTGAAGACCGGGGCGGGGGGCGTGGTTGAGCTCGTCGGGCGGTCGGTCGTCGCCGAGCCAGTCGCGGCCGTTGTCGGTGAACCAGAGGGTGCCGGTCTCGGGGTGCCAGTCGAAACCGACGCTGTTGCGGACCCCTTTGGCGAAGATTTCCAGGCCGGAGCCGTCCGGGTTCAGGAGCACCAGGGTGGCGTAGATCTCGTCGGCCGGTTTGCAGATGTTGCAGGGGGCGCCGACGCCGGTGTAGAGCTTGCCGTCGGGGCCGAAACGCAGGTATTTCCAGCCGTGCCAGAGATCGGTGGGGAAGCCGTCGAAGACCACCTCAGGCCTGGGGGGATCGGCGAGGCGGCCGGAGATGCCGGGAAAGCGCAGAATGCGGGAGACCTCCGCCACGTAGAGCGCCCCGTCGCGGAAGGCCACGCCGTTGGGCAGGGTCAGGCCGCTGGCGATGACGAAGCGGCGCTCGGCCCTGCCGTCGCCGTCCTCGTCGCGCACCGCATAGACCTTGCCGGCCTTGCGGCTGCCGACGTAGACGGTGCCGTCATCCCCCAGGGCCAGCGAGCGGGCGTCGGGCAGGTCCCGGGCGTAGAGGTCGATGTGAAAGCCCGGCGGCAGTTTCAGCAGCGTGGTGACCGGATCGTTGAAGGCGTGGGCGGAAGCCAGCCAGCACCAGAGCAGAATCGTGAGACGCAACATGGATCGGCCTCCTCCGAAAGGGCGATGGCGGTTATTATCGGCTGTGCGGGCGGCGGCGTCCACCATCGCGGGGAGGTTGTGATAAGCTTTTGGGAAACAAAGGCTTGAATCCTGCGGTCATTGTCTTCATTCATCCCATTCGAACCAACGTTTCCATAAGGAGTGACATTCATGCTGCGTATCCTGTTGTTTGTGGCGACCAACGCCGCGGTGCTCGTCATGATCACCGCCCTGTTCCAGTGGCTCGGGTTGGGCGAATTCCTCGACCGTCAGGGCGTGCATCTGAACCTGAACGCCCTGTTGATCATGTCGGCGCTCATCGGCATGACAGGCTCCATCATTTCCCTGGCGCTGTCCAAATGGATGGCCAAGACCTCAATGGGAGTCTATGTCATCGACCGGCCCCAGAACCGCACCGAGGCCTGGCTGGTGAGCACGGTGGAGCGCTTGGCCCGGCAGGCGGGCATCGGCATGCCGGAGGTGGGCATCTTCCCCAGTCCCGATCCCAACGCCTTCGCCACCGGTATGGACAGGAACAACGCCCTGGTGGCGGTCAGCACCGGCCTTCTGGAAACCATGGACGCCGAGGAGATCGAGGCGGTGCTGGGGCACGAGGTCAGCCACGTGGCCAACGGTGACATGGTCACCCTGGCGCTGCTCCAGGGGGTGCTCAACACCTTCGTCTATTTCTTCGCCACCATCATCGGCCACATCGTCGACAGAACTCTGTTCCAGTCCGCCGACGAGGAGGGCAATTACTACGGCTACGGCCCCGGCTATTACATCACCCAGATGCTGGCCCAGATCGCGCTGGGGATTCTGGCGACCATCCTCGTCATGTGGTTCTCGCGCTGGCGGGAATTCCGCGCCGATGCCGGCGGCGCCCGGCTGGCGGGCCGCCACAAGATGATAGCCGCCCTGGAGGCCCTGCGCCGCTACGCCGAACCCCGGGATCTGCCGGGCGAGTTCGCCGCCTTCGGCATCAACGGCGGCATCGGCCGCGGGCTGGCGCGCCTGTTCATGAGCCATCCCCCCATCGAGGAGCGCATCGAAGTGCTGCGGCGGATGCGGGGGTAAATCTTCCTGGCATCCCGGCCTCATTCTGACCCCGGCGACAGCCGGGGTTTTTGCTTGCTTGTCATGTATCTTCCCGTCCTCCATAATCGGGGCAACGCAATTGTTCCCATGAAATCCTTCTGGGAAGGAGGACCTATCCGTGTCACGCGTATCGGCTTTCCTCCTGTGGGGGACAATGTTTTTCGCCGGCGGGGTTTGGTGCGCCCCGTCCTGTGACCGGTTGGCATGGATGCCAGAGCGCAGCCGCGGCGTCGTACCGCTGAGCGCCCGTTGTCCTCAGAAGCCACAGCTCGCGCTGGGAAGTATCCTGCAGCTGTTGCCCGGATCCCGCCTTTGGCTCCAGTCAGCGTCAGGCGAGGAAATGGTCTGCCAGAGTCGCTCCGATTCCCCTATCGCCCTGCTGATCAATCGGACAGATCCCCCCTGGTTCAGCTCCGCCCGCTTGCCCGATTGTCGTTGGCAGGAAAGGCGGTGGCGCTGTGGTGACGGGCGCGGGAAGATGCTGCTTCTTTGTGTGCTGGCGGAAAACCGGGGCGAAGAGAAACGAACCGATACCCCCCAGCCGGCGACTTCCCTCGTCTTGCGTTCTCCGCCCGGGGTGGCCGGACAGGACTGCCGGACCGTTCCCCAGGCGGTAAGGCGCGGTCTTCGCCTGTGTCTCGAACTGACGGGCAGGACCGATCCTGTTTCCCTGAGCTGGCAGACGGGGGAGGATGGCAGGGTGAAGGAAATTCACCTGCCCCCGTAATGGGAACGGGCGCATCCCCGGTCGGCAGCCTGCCTGGTCGATGTAATACGCAGTTTCCGTCATCCTCCCGCCTGTACCTTCCGCGAACCTGCCGATCAATGACATGGTCCTCCGGGTCGCGGCTCCGTTTGTCATCATGGCGTTCGGAGCCGGCATCGTGCTGGACGATTTGGGCATCGTTCCAGATCACTGGATCCACGATGCCGCCGTGGTTCATCAGGCACGCAGTGCTTGGCCCCATGTGGCCATCGTGGCGTTCGACAGGGACATCCCCATGCAGGTCGGTCGGCGTCAGGCTTTGCCGTTGGTTGCCAGGGCAGCGGAACGGTTGATCGAGGCCGGGGCCAAAGGGATCTTCCTGGACGTGCGTCTGGCCCGGGAGCAGGAACCGGCGATGCCTTACGCCCTTTGTCTGGAAGTGGACGGGAAGGTCCGCTGGTCCAGGCCGCGTTGTTTCGCCAGCGAAGCCGGTGTCTGCCGGTTGTCGGCCAGCGAGGCGGGCATGGCGCCTTTGGCCATGAGCCGTCAGACGCTGAGCCGGTTGTGGATCGCCCCCTTTCTGGACGGGCAGGAAGACTGGTCCAACTTTCTGCTGTTCGGACCTGCGGCCGAAGGTTTCGGTCGGCCGCTGACCGCCGACGATGTCCTGGTGGGGCGGGATCCATCGGTCATGCGGTGGATGCCGCTCGACGGTCGTCACGCGGTGGTGCAGATGGCTCGTTTGGCCGATCCTGCGGCCGCCGCCCAGGCATTGCGGCCCCGGCCGGAAGACGAACGCTGCCAGGCCGAGCGACGCTGCCGGCGGGTGCGTTTCAGCCCGCCCCTGCATCGTCTCCAGCCGGCCGGTTCGCGCACGTTTTTCCCCCTGAGCCGGTTGGCCGCCTGCGATGTGGAAACGGCCCGCCGGGCGGCAGATCCCTTGCGCGGGAAAGTCGTCATCCTGCAGCTGACCGGCCCGGCCGAAGCCACCGATCTGGTGGTGACCCCCATGACCACCGCCTGGAACAGCCCCCACATGCTCACTTCCGGTGCCCAGTATCTGGCCGATGCCATCGAGACGCTGTTGCACCTGGATCACCCTCGTTCGCCACCTGAGCCGGCCAAATGGGTGTTGTGGGCTGGGGTGGCAGGTTTCAGTGTCTGGCTCGGACTGCGGCGGGGAATGATCTGGCTGTGGGGATGGGGGGCACTGCTGGCGCTGGGTATGATGGCGCTGTGTTTTTGGGTTCCCCGGGTCCAGCTATGGCCGGTCAGCGCCACGCTGGCCACTTATCTGGTGGCCGCCGTCCAGGTCACCGGATTGCAGATTCTGGTCGGATTCCGGGAAGGACGGTTGATTCAGCGCTACATGCCACCCCCGGTCCACGATCTTCTGATCACCGCACCGGGTTGCCGTTTTCGCAACCAGCGTTACCGCGTCATCGTCCTTCAGTCCGATCTGGCCAACTACACGACCGTCACCAGCCTGCTTCAGGATCCGGTCCTGGTGCTGACCCTGATGAACGATTATCTGGAAGCCACCGCCCAGGTGCTGCAGTCGCGCTACCAGGGCTGGCTGGAATCCTACGTCGGGGATATGGTCTGCTACTACTGGCCGGTATGGCAGGACTGGGAGACCACCTGTCGCCATGCGCTGACCGGGGCGATGGAGTTGGCTGATCTGCAATCGCGTTTTTTCGACTCCCTCCCCGACCGCTATCAGGGCAGGCTGCCCCCCGGTCTCTTGAAAAGTCTGCGGGAACTGATCGATGCGGGTATCGGTCTGGCCGGAGGCATGGCGGTGATGGGGGATCTCGGCCCCCGGCACGGTGTAAGACGGTTCGGTCTTCTGGGTGATCCGCTCAATTTGGCGGCCCGGCTGGAAGCCCTGACCCGTCACTTCGGCGACACCATCCTGGCCGATGACTCCCTGGCGAGGATGGCCCCGCGATACGGGTTGTGTCGCCGGCGGCTGGGAACGTTCCGCCTCAAGGGACGTCCCGAGCCGGCCCGGGTCTTCGCTCTGGGAGCGGCAAGCTGGCCGCGATTCGCTCCCGATCGGATCGCCGGTTGGGAAACTTGGCTGACCGCTCTCGAACGCGGTCTGTCCCCCCTGCCCGATTGCCCGGAGATCTATGCCCGGGACCGGCACACTCTGCTCACTTGGTGGAAACAGGGCCGTTTGCGCGACGGGATTTGGGAGCCCGGGGAAAAATGAGTCAGCGGGTGCGTCCGGCCAGCAGGGCCTGGCGTAATAAGGGCCGTAACGCTTCGTCCAGCACCTGGTAGCTGAAATAACGCTGCGCGGTAAAATGGGCATAAGCCATTCCTTCGTCACCGCTGGCGTGGCTGATGACCAGGCGGGCCGGGTGGGACAGACGCCGCACCAGTTCGACCGAATGCTCGATTCCCTTGCGGGCGACCACCCGGGTGGGTTGCAGGATCAGCCATTCTCCTTCGCTGATGCCCAGCTGACGGCGCAACGTCTGCACTGCGGAAAGATTGGGCGGCGGTGGGTGGGCGAAATCCATGATATTGGGCACGACATGGCAGTACAGTCCGGTACGGCGGCTGAACTCTTCCGCTGCCATCTGGTTGATGACCACGTGCTGAATCCGTGGCAGGGCCGGGGGAAAAGCGTAACGCAGCAGGTCATCCACCTGGCTGTCCAGATAGCGCTCCCTCTCCCAGTAGAAATCGTGGTGATGGGCGATGCATCCCAGGGACAGTTCCTCCAGGGACCAGACCAGGGCGACTCCAAGCGGCAGGTTCATGGGGATGGTCAGGGCGTTCTCTGCGATGACCACATCGATGCCGAAACGCTGCAAAGCCTGATTGAGCGCGTCGCGGATCGCCCCTGCCCGCTGGAAGATGCGTTCGGTCAGGGCTGACGGCCGCCCACCCCGGCGGCCGAACGCCTCTGCGGTGATGGCGGTGATCTCCGGATGGCGAAAATGGGCGGCTTCGATGATTGCGCTGCGCTGATCCGGACGGTCGCATTCACCGGCTATGTAAAAACATTCCGCACCCAGTGCTTCCAGCACGGTCGCCCATTTCTCGATCTCCAGAGACACCCCGTCCTTGCCGGCGATACGGGTGGAAACGAAGGCCACCCGTAAGCCGCGGAATTCATGGTCCTGTCGTGATGTTGCATGCATGAAGTGATTCCCCCTCTGCGCCGGTTATGGCAGTATGGCCTCGAAAGCAGTACCGAATCAAGCGGCGGCATCGGAGGGATGGATCGTGACATTGCAGGAACTGTTCGAGGAATACGGCAGGCTGTGCCGTTATCGGGCCGGAGAAGTGATCTTCCAGGCCGGGGATGCAGGTGAGGAGATGTATCTGATCCGCCGCGGGCAGGTGGACATCCTCGACGGATCCCGCCTCATCCGCTCACTGGGGCCCGGGGCGCTGTTCGGGGAAATGGCCCTGATCTGCCACGAACCCCGCAGCGCCACTGCCCTGGCCCGCACCGACTGCGAACTGCTGCCGGTGGATGAAAGCCGCTTCCTGTTTCTGGTACAGCAGAGCCCTTACTTTTCCCTCTACGTGATGGAAGTGCTGGCCAGCCGTCTCCGGGACCGGCCGTGACGGCTCAATCGAACAGCGTCTCGGTGCCGGCGACCACGCCCTTCTCGAAGAACTCGACGGCGTTGCCGTCCGGATCGCGGCAGAACAATGCCCGGCGGCCGGATTTGCTCGGTGAATAGGGCCAACCGGCCGCCTCCAGGGCCCGGTGGATGACTTCCAGATCGGGCACCACCAGGGCGAAGTGACGGTCGCGGCCGCCGTGGGCCGGGCGGCCTTCCACCGGGTCGGGGCTGGGGAGTTCCAGCAGATGGATCTGCTGGTGTTCGGCGATCTGCAGCCAGGCGCCTGGAAACGGCAGCTCGGGGCGTTCGGTCTGCGCCATGCCGAGGATGCCGCAGTAGAAATCCAGCGCCCGTTGGGTGTCGGACACCAGCAGGCTGACGTGATGGAGATGGAAACGGTAACCGCTCATGATCGGGATTTCCTCGTTGCGATGACAGAGGATCCCATTTTACGCGGTTTCGCCGTCAGGCCGTCACCACCCGGTCCCGTCCCTGGCGCTTGGCGCGGTAGAGGGCGTCATCGGCGCGTTTGAGCATCTGCTCGGGGGTTTCCTCCGGGTGGTTGAGGGTCGCCACCCCGATGCTGGTGGTGATGCGCAGGTTGGGGGCGATGTCGCTGCAGTCCATGTCGCGGATGCGGCGCCGCAGGCGCTGGGCCAGCAGGGTCGCGCCCGCGGTGTCGGTATTGCTCAGCAGGATGACGAATTCCTCACCGCCGTAACGGAAAATGATATCGCTGGCGCGTACGCCCTGACGCAGACAGTCGGCGATCTTGACCAGGGCGGCGTCGCCTGCGGGGTGGCCGTAGGTGTCGTTGATGGCTTTGAAGTGGTCGATGTCGAGCACCAGGATCGACAGCGGGGTGTGCAGGCGCTGGGCCAGTTTCCATTCCCGCTGCATGGCGCTGTTCAGGGCGGTGCGGTTGTAAACCCCGGTCAGGGGGTCGGTATGGGCCGACTCCAGCGCCCGGTAGTAAAGCAGGGCGTTGCGCAACGGATAGAGGAGGCTGCAGAGCAGGGTCTCGAAGGTTTCCAGCTCCTTCTCGCTGAAGCGCTTGCGCCGCGTCAGGGTCAGTTCCCCCAGCGACTCGCCCTCCAGGGTCAGGGTGTAATGGCAGCTGTGGACCGCCCGCTCGCCGCCGCGGATCTGCAGCCCCAGATCCTGGTAGCGGTAGTGGAAACCGTCATGGGGAACCCATTGGCGGATCGATTGGCTGAAAATCTGCAGTAGCTGGTCGAGTACCAGCGTGGTCTGGAGGATGCCGCTCAGTTCCAGACGCTGGATCTGCTCCGGGGTGGCAACCTGCTCCTTGTGCTGGAAGGCCGGGTTGGGGATGACCTCCAAAGTGGCTTGTTCCTGTCGCATGACTCTCCCCTCTTGTATCGGGCCATTGTGTGCCGCAATGCTTCAAGGGGTGACTAGCGAAACCCGTGCCAAAAATTTTTTTCAATGAAATCAGTCTGTTGGAATCGGCTTTCGCCAGAGGGCGGCAAGCGACGGAAATTTGACTGCCTGAGGCTGGCAGCCGCTTGCCGCCTCAGATCATGCCCAGCTGCAGTTTGGCGGCCTCGGTCATCATGTCCCGCGACCAGGGGGGATCGAAGACGACTTCGACCTGGACCTCCTCGACCCCGGGGAGGTTCTTCACCGCCATCTCCACGTCTTGCTGGATCACCGGCCCCATGCCGCAGCCGGGGGCGGTCAGGGTCATGACGATCTCGACCCGGTTTTTGCCTTCCTCGATGGGCGTGACGCGGACGTGATAGACCAGGCCCAGATCGACGATGTTGACCGGGATTTCCGGGTCGTAGATGGTCTTGAGCACCTGCCAGACGTTGTGCTTGACGGTTTCCGGGTCGGTGCCTTCCTTGAGATCGGGGATGAGCGGCGGTTCCTTGCCGAGGGCGTCGGCGTCGCCCGCGCTGATGCGCGCCATGGTGCCGTCCTCGGTCAGCACCGTGTAACTGCCGCCGAGCGCCTGGTAGATGGTGACGATTTCGTCCTTGTGGAGCTTGACAGGTTCGCCGTCGGGAACGCGCACCGCCTCGACGTCGCGCTGGAGGACGATGCTTTCACCCTGACCGTAGAACATGATTCTCGTCCTGGAAAGTGAACACTTGGCCGCTGTGGTCCCGGCTTTCCGGCCCCAGCAGATAAACATACAGTTTTGCTAAGGAATGTGGACCGGTCAAGTCTTTTTCCGTTCCCGGGAAGGCCCGGTGGCGCATCGGGCTTGCCACCGGACCCGGCACCAGGACGTTGGCGCGCAGATGATCGTTGACCTGCCATTCCCGTCCCAGGATGCGGGCCAGGGTCTCCACGGCCACCTTGCTGACGCCGTAGGCGCCCCAGTAGGCTTCCGCCTGACGGGCGGAGGAGTCGGAGGTGAAAACGACGCTGGCGTCGCTGCTGCGCTGCAGCAGCGGCAGGAGATGGTGGACCAGGAGATAAGGCGCGTGCAGGTTGACCTGCAGACTCTGGAACCAGCGCTCGGGCGGCAGGCAAGCGATGGGTTCCAGATGGTCCAGGTGGGCGGCGCTGTGGAGCAGGCCGTCGAGGCAGGGGGCGTGGCGCTCCAGGGTGGCGGCCAGTTCCCGGTAGTGCTCGGGGCCGGCACCGGCCAGATCGAAGGGAAACAGACTCAAGGCCGCGCCCGGCTGGCGCGTCAGAATTTCGTCACGCAGGCGCTCCAGCGCCGGGACGTCGCGGTCGAGCAGGATCACCTCGGCGCCGGCGCTGAGGCACGCCGCCACCGCCACCCGTCCCAGGGCGCCGGCGGCGCCGGTGACCAGAATGACCCGGCCGGCGAGGGTGTCCGGGGTCGGCAGGGGAAGGGGAATCCGCATCAGGCGGCGCTGACGGTTCCGGCCGGGCGGGCCGCCGGCAGCCAGCCCTCCAGCAGGGAATGGATGTCGCCCGGTTGTTCGATCAGGTGGTCGGCGCCCCAGTGCTCCGGTTTGTCCCCCGGGGCCAGATAGCCGTATCCGACCGCCACCGTGATCATGCCGGCGCGGCGGCCGGCCTCTATGTCGCGGGCGGCATCGCCGATATAGACGCAGCGGGTCGCCTCCACGCCGGCTTCCCGGCAGGCCAGCCACAGGGGTTGGGGGTTGGGTTTGCCCAGGGGCGTATCGTCGCCGCAGACCACGGCATCGGTCTGCGCCAGCAACCCCAGTTCGCGCAGCAGGGGAATGGTCATGTAACGGCGCTTGTTGGTGACGATGCCCCATTTCAGACCCCGGCCTTCAATGTCTTCGAGCACCGTTTCCATGCCGGGGAACAGGTGGGTGCGGTCGGTCAGGTGGTCGAGATAGACTTCCCGCAGCCTGGCCATGCGGCGGGCGAAGTCTTCCTTGTCCTGGTCTTCGCCGAAGGCCAGCTGCACCATCCCCGGGGCGCCGTCGGAAACCGCCCTGCGGATGACCGCCTCGGCCAGGGGCTGGCGGCCTTCCTCGGTCAGCATGGTGTTCACCGCCAGGGCCAGGTCCGGCAGGGTGTCGAGCAGGGTGCCGTCGAGGTCGAAGAGGATGCACTGCAGGGTCATGACGCTTTCTCGAAAGCCATCAGGTAGTTGACGTCGATGTCGCCGCTCAGGGAGAAGCGCCGGGTCAGCGGATTGTATTCGATGCCGCGGATCGCCACCGGTTCCAGGTCCACCGCCCGCGCCCAGGCCGCCAGTTCCGAGGGGCGGATGAACTTTTCGTATTCGTGGGTGCCCTTGGGGATGATGCCGAGGAGGTATTCGGCGCCGACGATGGCCAGCAGATAGGACTTGAGGTTGCGGTTGAGAGTGGAGAAGAATACCTTGCCGCCGGGTTTGACCAGCCGGGCGCAGGCGGCCACCACCGAGGCGGGGCGCGGCACGTGTTCGAGCATCTCCATGCAGGTGACCAGATCGAAGCTTTCCGGCTCGCGTTCGGCCAGCGCCTCGGCGCTGATGCGTTCGTATTTCACGTTGTCCACCCCCTGTTCCAGGGCATGCAGTTCGGCCACGTCGATCAGTTCCGCGCTCAGGTCGATGCCGAGGACTTCGGCGGCCCCCGCCTTGGCCAGGGCCTCGCTGAGGATGCCGCCGCCACAGCCGACATCGACGATGCGCTTGTCTTCGATAGCGGCCGTTTCGCGGATAAATTGAATCCGCAGCGGATTGACCCGGTGCAGGGTCCAAAGCTCCCCTTCCGGGTCCCACCAGCGCTCGGCCTGATTGCCGAACTTGGAGATTTCCTCGGGATGGACGTTTTCCTGGCTCATGTGCTTTCCAAGGGTTGAGCGAGTCGAAGTTGCCATTCCGTCACGTTTTCCCGCAGGGCCGGCCAGTCGAGGGTGGTCAGCCGGCGTTCCCGCAGCAGGCGGCGGCCGCCGACCCAGACGTCGGTGACCTGCTCGCGGGTGGCGGCATAGACGATCTGGGAGACGGGGTCGTAACAGGGTTGGGTTTCCGGCCGGCCCAGATCGATGGCGACGATGTCGGCGTACTTGCCGGGTTCCAGGGAGCCGATGCAGTGGTCGAAATGCAGCGCCTCGGCCCCGCCCAGGGTGGCCATTTCCAGAACCCTGGCCGCCGGTAGCGCTTCCGGGTCGCCGGTCACCCCTTTGGCCAGCAGCGCCGCCGTGCGCATCTCGCCGATGAGATCGAGGTCGTTGTTGCTCGCCGCCCCGTCGGTGCCCAGCGCCAGCGCGGCGTTGCGGTCGGCCAGCCGGGCCACGGGGCAGAAGCCGCTGGCGAGCTTGAGATTGGATTCGGGGCAGTGGAGCACGTGGACGCCGCGCTCGGCGACGGTTTCGATTTCCTCTTCGGTCAGGTGGACCATGTGGGCCGCCAGCAGGCATTCGTTCACCAGTTCCAGCCGCTCCAGGCGGGCCAGGGGGCGCTCGCCGTAACGGTCCAGGCTCTCGTGGATTTCCTGCGTGGTTTCGTGCAGGTGGAGGTGCACCCGGAGATTGGCGTGATCGGCCAGTTCGGCGATGCGTTCGAAGGTGGCGTCGCCGACCGAATAGGGGGCATGGGGCGCCAGCAGCCACTGGACTTGGTCGTCGGCCGGAAAGCGCTGCAGCAGCGCCCGGTTCTTCTCCAGATACTCCTCCGGGCAGCGGGCCCAGGGGGTGGGAAAGTCCACGAAGATCAGCCCCAGGGCGGCGCGGATGCCGGTTTCCCGCACCATCTCATAGGCGGCATCGGGGAAGAAGTACATGTCCGCGAAGCAGGTGGTGCCGCCCCGCAGCATTTCCGCCACCGCCAGGCGGGTGCCGGTGCGGACGAACACGGCATCGACCCAGCGCACCTCCCGCGGCCAGATATGGTCGTTAAGCCATTCCATCAGCGGCACGTCGTCGGCGATGCCGCGCAGCAGGGTCATGGCGGCGTGGGTGTGGGCGTTGACCAGGCCGGGAATCAGGGCGTGGTCCGGCAGGGACACGGTTTCCGCCGCTCGGAAGCGGCGTGCGGCTTCCTCCCGGCTGCACAGGGCGACGATGCGGCCGTCCGCGACGGCCACGGCGCCGTCCACCAGTAGCTCTCCGGCGGGGACGACCGGTATAATCCAGCCGGCCTGAATCAGGATATCTACGGGTTCCATAGGGGGCCTCGGGTTTCAGAGCCGACAGACTTTAGCACGGAAAGCCGCGACATGCATCCATCCGCACACGACCGGGTCCGTCCCCTGCGTTGGACCGGAACCGCTCTCGAAGTGCTCGACCAGCGCCTGCTGCCCGACCGCTGCGCGTATCGCCGCTGCACCACCGCCGCCAAAGTGGCCGAGGCCATCGCCGCCATGCAGGTGCGCGGGGCCCCCGCCATCGGCATCGCCGCCGCCTACGGCGTGGTCCTGGCGGTGTGTCAGCGCTTCCGGGAGGCGCCGCAAACCTGGCGCCAGGCCATCGAGGCCGATTTCGAACGCTTGGCCCGTTCCCGCCCCACCGCGGTCAACCTGTTCTGGGCCCTGGAACGGATGCGTCGCGTGGTGCTGGCGGCCGAAGGGGATCCCTGCCCTGCCGCGCTTGCCGAAGCCGAAAGGATCCATGCCGAGGATGTCGCCGCCAACCGCCGCATGGGGGAACTGGGGGCCGAGGTCATCGGCGACCTGAGCGGCATTCTGACCCACTGCAACACCGGCTCCCTGGCCACCGGGGGGTTCGGCACCGCCCTGGGGGTGATCCGTACCCTGTGGCAGCGGCAACCCGGTTTCACCGTCCACGCCACCGAAACCCGCCCCTGGAACCAGGGCGCCCGTCTGACCCTGTGGGAACTGGAGCAGGACGGCATCCCGGCGATGCTGATCGCCGATTCCGCCGCCGCCTTCCTGATGCGCCAGGAGCGGGTCCAGTGGGTGGTGGTGGGTGCCGACCGCATCGCCGCCAACGGCGACGTCGCCAACAAGATCGGCACCTACGCCCTGGCGGTGGCGGCGCGCCGTCACGGGGTGAAACTGATGGTGGTAGCGCCCACTTCCACCATCGACTGGAACACCCCTCACGGCGGTCTGATTCCCATCGAGGAACGCGATCCGGCCGAACTGCTGCCGGCCTACTACCAGCGGGAGGACAGCCTGGCGGGCGCCTGGAATCCGGTCTTCGACGTGACCCCGGCCGATCTCATCAGCGCCATCGTCACCGAGAAAGGCGTGGTGCGGCCGGGCCGGGATACGCTGGAGACCCTGCGGGACTGATGTTCGACGTCGTCCTGCTGGAACCGGAGATCGCCCCCAACACCGGCAACGTCATCCGCCTGTGCGCCAACACCGGCTGCCGCCTGCACCTGATCGAACCGCTGGGTTTCGATCTGGAGGAAAGGAAACTGCGCCGCGCCGGTCTCGACTACCACGATCTGACCGTGGTCCGCGTCCACCGCAGCTACGCCGCCTTTCTCGATGCGGTCGCCCCGCACCGGATTTTCGCCTTCACCACCAAGGCCCGGCGCCGGCACACCCAGGCGGCTTTCGAACCCGGCGACGCCCTCCTGTTCGGCCCGGAAACCCGCGGTCTGCCGCCGGCACTGCTGGAAACGTTTCCCGAGGGGCGGAGGCTGCGCCTGCCGATGGTGCCTTCGAGCCGCAGTCTGAATCTGTCCAACGCCGTGGCGGTGGCGGTTTACGAAGCCTGGCGGCAGCAGGGGTTTGGCGGGGCTTGCTGATAACGTACGTTGGCGATAAGATGGCGTACGAATCAAACGGATCGCTATTTCATGATCGAAGCGTTCACACCCTCCCGGTTACGGGCGAATCTGTACCGCATCCTCGATCGCATCCTGGAAACCGGCCAGGCGGTGGAAATCAAGCGCAAAGGGCGGCGCTTGCGCATCGTCCCTGAGCGGAAGATCAAACTGGAACTGCTCAAGCCCCATCCGGATTATCTGAAAGTCCCTCCCGATGACATCGTTCACATGGACTGGTCGGAAGAATGGCGTCCCTGATTTATCTCGACACCCATGTGGTCGTGTGGCTGTATGCCTTGGGGAAAGACGCCGTCCCTCCGTTGGTAATGGAAAGATTGCTGGCGACCGAGGAAATACGCATCTCGCCGATGGTTCGGCTGGAATTGCAATATCTGTATGAGATCGGGCGCGTCTCCCAGCCGCCTTTGCCGGTACTGGACACTTTGACCACAGCCCTCGATCTGCAATTTTGCCCCGCCCCTTTTGCGGCGGTGATCAGGGAGGCGGAATCCCAAACCTGGACCCGTGATCCTTTCGATCGCCTCATCGTCGCGCAGGCAGCGCTTTTCGGTGCCATGCTGATCAGCAAGGATTCCACGATTCAGGATCACTATCCACACGCTTTCTGGGAGTAAGTCCATGGCCAATCTCCTCATCACCGGCATCGGCTCCGGCCTCGGCAAGGCCCTGGCCGGGTATTATCTGAACCGGGGCGATCGGGTCTTCGCTCTCAGCCGCCATCTGCCCGACGATCTTGCCGGCCGTCCCGGACTGCGCTTCCAGCCCTGTGACCTGCAGCAGTTGGAGGCGGTCGGCCCGGCCCTGCACAAGCTGCTCGCCGACGCCGAGCGGCTCGATCTGGTGATCCTCAACGCCGGGGTGCTCAGCGCCATCAAGGACATGACCGCAACCCCGCTGTACGAAATCGACTGGGTGATGACGGTCAACGTCTGGGCCAACAAGGTGCTGCTCGACACCCTGATCGACCTGGGGCTGCCGGTGGAGCAGATCGTCGGCATTTCCTCGGGGGCGGCGGTCAACTGCAACCGGGGCTGGAACGCCTATTCCCTGTCCAAGGCCGGTCTCAACGTCCTGCTCAAGCTCTACGCCCGCGAGATGGCGGGCACCCACCTTACCGCCTTGGCGCCGGGCATCATCTGGACCCCGATGCTGGCCAAGGTGGTGGAGACGGCGGACACGGAGAAATACCCTTCGGTCAGGCGCATCCGGGAGGTGGAGAAGCTGTCGCCGGAGGAAGCGGCCGAACGGCTCGCCGCCACCTTCCCCCGGCTCAAGGAATACGAAAGCGGCTCGTTCCTGGACGTGCGCACCCTATGAGGCGGGCTCGGCTTCGGCGGTGATGCCGAACACGTCCAGGTCGATCAGCACGAAGGCGGCCAGCCACAGGAAGGAATCCCAGAAATCCAGGAACTCCCCCTTGACGCCCCAGAAAACCGCCCCGCCCAGCAGCCCCAGGTAAAGGACCGCCTTGATAATCTCGCTGGTCTTGAGCACCCAGCCTTTGAGTCTGTCCCGCTCCTTGAGGTAGACGTCCAGTTCCAGGATGGCGACCACCAGAAGCCAGGTGGTGGCATAGAGCACGTCCACCCAGGCCATGAAACGGGTCTCCTCCAGGGTCGCCGGGTCGGCGACGATACGGGTGCCGGCGATCAGCGCCAGGGGCAGCTCCCGCAGACGCTGGCAGCTTGCCGCATCCAGGGGTAGGTATTCGTCCAGTCCCTGCAACCAGGTGTAGCCCCGCCCTGCCAGTTCGCAGACATCGGCCGCCGGCAGCGGCGCCGTGTGCGTGAACAGCAGGTATTTGGCGATGTAGCCGTAGTAGGACGACAGCACGAAGAAGTAGCACACCGCGCGGATGCCGTGGAGCAGCCACGACACCCGGCCGCGGAGCTTCTCCGGCGGCAGCCACACGGTTTCCACCTCGAAGCACAGCAGCAGCACCAGCCACGAGGTCACATCGATAGTGATGGCGAAGCTCTCAACGAACTGGTGATAGCTGAAGCCACCGCCCAGAATCTGGCGGCTGGCGGCATAGTCCTGCTGGAAGTACTGCCAGGCATCGTAGGCCAGCAGCAGATAGATCAGGTATTTGAGGGTGTGGAAGACGGTCGTTCTGGACAGGTGCGTCATCGCCTTTCCCCACGAAAAAAGGCGGACCGAAGCGGTCCGCCTTCCTGATGGTTGCGGCCGCCGCGGTCAGCGCAGCTGATGCAGCGGTGTCAGCTTCCAAATGTCCTGATTGTATTCGCTGATGGTGCGGTCGGTGGAGAACCGCCCGCTGGCGGCGGTGTTGAGAATGCTGGAACGGGTCCAGGCCTTCTGATCCCGGAAGCGGGCGGCGGCCTGCTTCTGGGCCTCCACGTAGCTGCGGAAGTCGGCGGCGGTCATCCACGGATCGTGGGGGTTTTTGACCGAGCCGATGATGTCGTCGAAGATTCCCGGTTCGAAGCGGTTGAAATGACCGGTTTCCAGCAGGCGCATGACCCGGCTCAGATCCTCGTCGCGGTTGATGAAAGCCATCGGATCGTAGTGGCGGCGCATTTCCTCCACCTGCGCGGCGGTGAGGCCGAAGAGAAAGAAATGCTCCTCGCCCACTTCCTCGAGGATCTCGATGTTGGCGCCGTCCAGGGTGCCGATGGTCAGGGCTCCGTTCATCATGAACTTCATATTGCCGGTGCCCGAGGCCTCCTTGCCGGCGGTGGAGATTTGTTCCGACAGATCGGCGCCGGCACAGATCACCTCCATCGCCGAGACCCGGTAGTTGGGCAGGAACACCACCCGCAGCAGCCCTTCGGTGTCCGGGTCGCTGTTGACCACCTGGGCGACGTTGTTGATCAGCTTGATGATCTTTTTGGCCATCAGGTAGCCGGGGGCGGCCTTGCCGCCGATGATCACCGCCCGCGGGGTCCAGTCGGCCACGTCGCCGCGCTTGATGCGGTCGTACAGGTGGATGACGTGGAGGATGTTGAGGAGCTGGCGCTTGTACTCGTGGATGCGCTTGACCTGGACGTCGAGCATGAAGTTTGCGGGGATTTCCACGCCGGTTTCCCGCGCCACGAAGTCGATCAGCCGCTGGCGGTTATGCTGGCGGATTTCCTGCCAGCGCTTCTGGAACTTGGGTTTGCCGGCCAGCGGCGCCAGTTCCCGCAGGCGGTTCAGGTCGGTGACCCAGCCCTCCCCCAGCGTCTCGGTGATCAGCGCGCTCAGCTCGGGGTTGGCCCAGGCCAGCCAGCGCCGCGGGGTGATGCCGTTGGTCTTGTTGTTGAATTTGTGGGGCCACAGTTCGTAGAAGTCGCGGAACAGCCCCTCGGTGAGCAGGCGCGAATGGAGGGCGGCGACGCCGTTGACCGAGAAGCTGCCGACGATGGCCAGATAGGCCATGCGCACCTGGGGTTCGTGCCCCTCCTCGATCAGGGACATCCGCGCCAGGCGCTCGCCGTCGCCTGGCCAGCGTTTGTCCACTTCAGCCAGAAAGCGGGCGTTGATCTCGTAGATGATTTCCAACAGCCGCGGCAACAGCTGCCGGAACAGCCGCACCGGCCACTTCTCCAGCGCCTCCGGCAACAGGGTGTGGTTGGTGTAGGCCATGGTGCGGGTGGTGATGCTCCAGGCCTCGTCCCAGCCCAGCCCGTGCTCGTCCATCAGCAGGCGCATCAGTTCCGGCACCGCGATGGCCGGGTGGGTGTCGTTGAGCTGGAAGGCGTTCTTGTCGGCGAACTGGCTGAAATCCTCGCCGTGGGTCCAGACCCAGCGGCGCAGCACGTCCTGCAGGCTGGCCGAGGCGAGGAAATACTGCTGGCGCAGGCGCAGTTCCTTGCCGTTCTCGCTGGTATCGTTGGGGTACAGCACCAGGGAGATCTGCTCGGCCGTGTTCTTTGCTGCCACCGCCTCGGGGTAGTCCCCGGCGTTGAATTCCTCCAGGTCGAACTCGTCGGTGGCCATGGACTTCCACAGCCGTAGGGTGTTGACGGTGTCGTTGTGGTAACCGGGGATCGGCACGTCGAATGGCACAGCCAGGATATCGTGGGTATCGACCCAGCGCACCCGCTGGATGCCGCCGTTGCCGTCGCTGATGACCTCGGTGCGGCCGCCGAAGCGTAACCGCACGGTCAGTTCGGGCCGTTCCAGTTCCCAGACGTTGCCGTTGCGCAGCCAGTGGTCCGGCTCCTCCACCTGGTAGCCGTTGTCGATCACCTGGCGGAACATGCCGTATTCGTAGCGGATGCCGTAGCCCATGACCGGCAGTTCCAGGGTGGCGCAGCTGTCGAGGAAGCAGGCCGCCAGCCGTCCCAGGCCGCCGTTGCCCAGTCCGGCGTCCGGCTCGATCTCGATCAGCTCCTCCATCTCGATCCCCAGTTCGTACAGCGCCCGGGTGGCGACGTCCTTCAGCCCCAGGTTGAGCATGGCGTTGCCCAGGGTGCGGCCGAGGAGGAATTCCATCGACAGGTAATAGGCCTGCTTGCACAGAGAAGTGCTGCACAGATGGCGGGTATCGCGCCAGCGCTCCATGATGCGGTCACGCACCGCCAGCCCCAGGGCGGTGTAGGCGTAGTGGGCCGAGCGGCAGTCGCGGTCGCGGCCGAGGGTATAGTTGAAGTGGCGCTTGTAGTCGCGCTGAATCGATTCGGGATCCATCCCCAGCGGTTCCAGTTCGGTGATCGATTCACAGGGTTGGCTTTTGACCAAAGGTTGCACGGGCATAGGCGATTTCCGCTAAGGAGTTGATGAGTTGATAAGGAAAAACTTCCATTGTAAGCAATCCCGGGTGTTCGTGCCAAACCTCATATACGGAAAAAAGGTTGACAATCTGGAAACGAGTGCTTATATTTACGCACTCTCTGAACGCAGCGCCCGTAGCTCAGTTGGATAGAGTACCTGGCTACGAACCAGGTGGTCGGAGGTTCGAATCCTTCCGGGCGCGCCAATTGTAAGATACAATTCAGTTTCCACTCCCCGGTAGCTCAGCTGGTAGAGCAGGTGGCTGTTAACCACCGGGTCGGCGGTTCGAGTCCGTCCCGGGGAGCCAGATTACAATCCGCCAATTTGGGCGGTTCTTGGTTGACGCGAGACCCCGTCGGGATGACCCGGCGGGGTCTTTGCTTTTCTCCTTGATTGACTCGGGCCGTCCCTGGCCCTCGCCCCTTGCGGGGCGCGCCTTCGGCGCGTCCAAATCGGCCCTCCTGCCGATTTGTCACGCGGACTTACGGCCCCGCGTACATCCCCCTTGATTCTCCGGTTCGAGATGAAGCGCGTGGGGTCCAAGCGCAACCCCCAGGGTTGCAGGCGCAACCCACGCATATCCTCTTCGAACTCTCCGATTCTCCGTTTCACAGCCCGTCTTGTTTAACAGCCAGGTTGCAGGCACGGAACAAAGGATAGCTCCTTTTGGGGATATGATCACACGGGACCCAACATTCCACCGAGAACCGGGTGATCTCCGCCATCGGAATCTACTTCACCCGCAAGGACGCTTCCATCCCGGTCACCGTCCAGATCCGGGGCGTGACCACTGGCCTGCCCAACGAGGTGGTCCTGGCCGAAAAGGTGGTCTCGCCCGACGAGGTCAACCTGGGCGCGGAGACCAAGGTGGTCTTCGACGACCCCTTCTACGCCGAGGCCAACACCAGCTACGCGGTGGTGCTCCTGACCAACAGCACCGAGTACCGCGTGCGCATCGCCACGCTGGGCCAGATGGGCCAGAACGGCGTCATCACCCGCCAGACCTACGCCGCGGGCGTGCTGCTGGAGAGCTCCAACGCCGAGACCTGGACGCCCCTCAACGGCTCCGACCTCACCATGAAGATCTACGGCTACGACTTCCAGCCCACCGGCGAGGTCCGCTTCCTGCCCGTCACCGGCGTGCAGTTCTCCGACCTCAACCTGGACGAGTACTCCTCCATCCCGGAAGGGACCGGCATCGTGTGGGAATACTCCAACGACGGCGGCGCCACCTGGGAGCCGATGTCCATTGAGTCCACGCGGGAGATCGACCAGGAATGGACCGAGTACACCCTGACCCGCACCTTCTCCGACCCCACGGGAAACAAGGTCCGCTACAAGGCGGAGATGACCGGCAACAACCTGGTCTACCCGCGCATCCACACCCTCGGGGCGACGTTGAGCTGACGGAGGGAGCCGCATGATCGTCCGGCGACAAGGAGACATGACCGAGTTCATCCCCTCGCCCCGTGAGAAGCGGGAGGGGCTGATCCGCGACCACGCGCTCGAGCTCCTCGCCAACCTGGACGCCCGGCTGCGCCGCATCGAAAAGGCGCTCGGCCTGCCGCAGGAAGGCGCGAGGGCCTTCGCCGACGTCATGGCGCGTATCCGGCGCGAGGAACAGGAGACGCGGCTGATCAACCGGAAGCTGATGGACGCCGGGATAGCACACGGAGAGGAAGTATGACCATGAGCATCACCATCCAGAGCAACACGGACACCGTCCTGGAACTGCCCGGCCTGGCGGGCACCCTCGGGCCGGGGAAGACCGTGGCCGTACCGGCCATGACCGAAGACCTCGTGCGGGCCGTGGACCTCGGGCTCCTGCTGGTCCCTTCCGGGGCCGAGCCGCCGCCCGGGCTGCCGCCGGTGCTGTTCGAGCACCACTACCCGCACGTGCTGCCGCTTTCGGCCGACCGCGCCTACTACGTGCGGGTGCTCCGCGCACCCGGCGGCTTCCACGACGGGACCCGACCCAGGGACTTCGTGGCCTACTACGGCGACGGAGACGGCATGAGCTGCGCCTTCTCCGACGACGGGCTCGCCTGGGACAACGAGAAGAAGGTCTCCGGCATCGCGGAGAGCGGCTACCACGTGGTCTGCGCTCTCGAGACCCCGGACCGCCTGCGCATCCTCTACTGGGACCCGGACGTCCCCGACCAGCCCTACAACATGGCCGGTCTGAGGACCGCCGCGTGCAACCCGAAGACCGACGCGGCCGCCTTCACGGAGGACGCGGCCTGCACCGGGAACCTGGTCACCGCGGGCGGCGATCCCGCCTGGAACCGGGGGCACTACGGGCCGTCCTTCCTCTGGTACAACCCGGAGCCCACGTCCATCCCCGGCAGGCCATTCACCTGGCGCTACGCGCTCCTTTTCATCGCCACCACGGGCGGCAACGACAGCCTCGGGCTCGGGTGCTCGGACGACGCACTGGACTGGCGCCTGTACGGCGACGGCCCCGTCCTCTCCGGTCTGGTCGACACCCAGCCCTGGGAGGGCGACAACGGCTACGTCTCCGCGGCCCACGTGGAGCGCCTGGCCGACGGCCGGTGGTGGATGCTCTACTCCGGCGGCCCGGCCGGGAACGCCGGCATCGGCTACGCCTGGTCCTGGGACCGCATCCACTGGACGAAGGCCGCCTTCAACCCCGTCTTCCGCGCCGGCGGCGGGCCCTTCCTCGAGCGCTGCTACACGCCCAGCCTCGTGCGTGACGCCGACGGCTCCCTGCTGCTCTACCGCTCGGGACGCGACGACGCCTCCTACCGCACCTTCGTCTCGCGCCTCAGGGCCCAGACCCTCGACTGGCAGGACCTGCTGGCCGCCGACCACCTGGGCCAGGGACTCGCCCCCCGGAGCGCCGTCCGGCGCGGCAGGGGTTCCGAGGCCGAACGGGACGCCGCCATCCCCAACCCGGCCCTGGGCGACGAGTGGTTCAACACCGACCTCTCCGGCGGCGGGAAGTGGGAGAAGTTCACCGGGACCGATTGGAAGAGGACCTGAGGGCTGTTCTTTTTCCCAGGTCTCCCGAACACCCGCCCCGGGCAAGGGACCGCGCAAACCCCGAGTTTGATGCTCGCCGTCCCTGGCTCGCACCCCTTCGGGGCGGCCTGGCGGCCGTCCAAATCCGCTTTCCTGCGGATTTGTCCGCCGGTTGCGGCCCGATGTACAAAACACGTTGAAAACAAAGGACTTATCTTCGACGAAACCGGCGGAATCGCCTTGCTTTCTGTTCGGAAAGAAGCCTGTATGTGTGTGAACACGCGCCGGAACACCTTGCGGCGCAACGGCTTACAGAAGGCAAGGAGACGACGATGGACCTTCGGGAAATCAGTTTCGGAGTCGAGATCGAGACGGTCAAGCGCAGGCGCGAACGGGTGGCCCGGGCCATCCAGCCGGTGGTGGGCGGCGAGGTGCGCCACGTGGGCAGCCCGGCCTGCTTCGACCCCTGGGAGGTCACCGACACCCAGGGGCGCGTCTGGAAGGTGGTGGCCGACGGCTCGCTCATCAACGTACCCGGCCACCTGCGGGCCGAGGTGGTGAGCCCGGTCCTCGCCTACGAGGACATCCCCACCCTCCAGGAGGTCATCCGGGCGGTGCGCCGCTGCGGGGTCAAGGTGGACGAGAAGTGCGGCATCCACATCCACGTGGACGCCCGGCCCTTCGACGGGCGGACCCTCGCCAACCTCGCCAAGATCATCTACAAGCAGGAGGCGCTCATCCTCACGGCGCTCGGAGTCAACGAGAACCGGCTCCGCAACTACAGCAAGCCGGTGAGCGACAAGCTCATCAGGAAGATCGAGCGCAGCCGCCCGCGGACCAAGGACCAGCTCAACCGCATCTGGTACGGCTACCACAACCGCCGGCCCCAGCACTTCGACTCGACCCGCTACTACGGCGTGAACCTGCACAACGTCTGGTACCGGGGCACCGTGGAGTTCCGCTGGTTCGAAGGGACGCTCCACGCGGGCAAGGTCCGAGCTTACATTCAGCTGGTCCTGGCCGTAGCCGCCAAGGCCCTGAACGGTCGGGCCGCTTCCAGCCGCAAACGCAGCTACGACCCGCAGAGCGCCAGATACGACTTCAGGGTTTTCCTCCTGCACCTGGGACTCATCGGCGACGAGTTCAAGACGGCGCGCAAACATCTTCTTGCCGCTTTGCCGGGCGACTCGGCATTCAAGCGAGGAAGACCCAAACCCGAACAACAAACCGCCACCAAGGCGGAATCTCCCACGGAGGCCGGGCCACACAATTCGGCAGGACAGCCGAATTGGACGTGCCGAAGGCACGCCCGAAGGGGGCGAGCCATGGACGGCGAGCATCAAACCCGGCCTCCGGCGTTTTACAAGCCACGTCCTGTGGCTCGCCCTGCGGGCCCGCCTGCGGCGGTTCAAATCCGCTGTCCTGCGGATTTGTCAGGGGACGAACCTGCGGTGACGGATGATGGAGGTACGTCATGAAGGTTCTCATAAAGAACACCGCCCTGGACGGCCGCCCCCTCGATGGTGACGGTGAAGTTTTCACCGGCCGGTCCCCTCTCGATGTGGTCCTGGCCATGAAAGGGGCGACCCTGTTTTCCGACCATCGGGATTGCGAGGACTACATCGACATGGTCCTGCGCAACGCCAAGATGCTGGCCGGTATCGAACTGGTGGTCAAAGGGGAAACCATCGAGGAGAAGGCCGCGTCCTTCCTCGACGCCCTCGTGGCCGGCGGCCTGGCCGAGTTCCCGGACGACACCGCAAAGGAGGAAAGCACGGCGCGCCGGCACGTGCCCGGGGTGCGCGTTCCGGCGGCGGTGCTGGAGGGCATCCTGGCGGTGCGCCGCTGCGGCCTCACCAACATGCTGGACCGGCCGGTGGTGGCGGACCTGGCGGAGAAGCTCGGCTTCCCCGATGCCGCCCGCTGGATCGAGACCCATCCCAGGGACTACGCCGAGGGCGTGTTCCGGGGCTTCGAGGCCGAAGAAGGAGGTGGGCGCTGATGTGCGGGCTGGCGGGCGTCATCTTCGGGAAGAAGCGGCGGCGCGCCGAGGAACGGGAGTACCTGGCATGGCTCTTCACGCGGCTGCTGGTCATGAGTGAATGCAGGGGTCCTCACGCCACGGGTGTCGCCTGGCTCAACCGCGACGGCGAACACCGGCTCTTCAAGCGGCCGGCACGCGCCGGGCAGTTCGTTACGGACAAGGCATATCAAGAGGTATTGTCCGGCATCGACAATCGCACCACGATCCTGCTCGGACACACTCGGTGGCGCACCCGAGGGGATGAGCGCATCAACCGCAACAACCACCCGATCCGGGCCGGCGACGTCATCGGAACCCACAACGGCACGATCTACAACGCTGGCTACCTTTTCCGTCGGTTCAAACTGCGGCGCTTCGCCCAGGTGGACAGCGAACTGCTTTTCCGCCTGGCCCACAACGCCGTCCGGGACGACCGGATTGATATGGAGAGGTTCAGGGCGCGCCTGGAGCTCTGCCGGGGCCAGTTAACGGCGGTGCTCGCGTCCCGGCTCGATCCCGAAACCATCCTCGTGCTCAAGGGGAACAAACCGCTCGAACTGCGGGCCCACCGCCGGTACCGGGTGGTGCTCTACGCCTCGGACCCCGCCTTCCTGGACGCCGTCCTGACCGACGAGCGCGGCTGGCGGGAGCTGCCTGTTCCTGCCATGAGCATGGTTGTGTTCAGGCACGAGGATCTTATGGAGTTCTCGAGGGAGTCTCTCGAGTTCATCGCTCAGGCAAAAAGGGGGAAAGCACCATGACAGAATCGGCAATGAACCGAAGAGAACAGTCAATGAATCCCAATGAACCATCGAAGGAGAACACAACAGGCATCCTGAGACTCTTCGTCTACGGCACCCTCAAGCGGGGCTACTGGAACCACGACCGCTTCTGCCGGGGCGCGCTGCATGTACAGGAAGCTGTGGTTCGCGGCCGCCTATACGAGATGCCCTCCGGTATCCCCGTCCTGGAGGTGCCCGAGACGGACATCCTGGCCCACGGCACCGCCGACCCGCTCGCCGACGTGGCCACACAGGCGCGCCTGGCCGCGGAGTTCGCCGCACGCGCCGCACACCCCGACCCCGGGGAGAACGGCGCCCCGGGCGGCCGCTGGGGCCCCGTGTACGGCGAGCTCCTGACCTTCGACGATCCCGAGACCCGCCTCCCGGCCATCGACCGCCTCAAGGGCTTCCTGCCCGGCGGACTTTGTCTCTACGAACGCGTTCTCGTTCCGGCAGGTATTGAACGAGGCATGTTCCCGGCCTGGCTGTACCACGGCGGTGCCCGGCAGTGGCATGCCATGCGGTATCTGCCGACCGGTATTTGGATGGATTGAGGACGACGTCGAGAAAATCGCTTGACAGCAACTGACAGCAACTGTAAACTACGAGCTTGGTATGAGGTATAATTCGAGAACTATGCCTTGCGGCCAGAGAGGTGCTTCCGATGGATGAAAAACCAGGCGCCGTCCTGACCATTGACGAGTTGTCTGCCTACCTGAAGATACCGAAGTCGACGCTCTACAAGCTCGTTCGGGAAGGCAAAGTCCCGTGCCAGAAGATTGGCCGCCATTGGCGCTTCCGCAAAGTTGCCATCGACCGCTGGTTGGAAGAGACACACGGCGATACGACAAATCGGCAGGACAGCCGATTTGGACGTGCCGAAGGCACGCCCGAAGGGCGAGGGCCAGGGAAGGCCCGAGTCTAAGACGGAGGAAACGAGTAATGGCGGAGCCCTTGGCGGATCAGGTCCTGCGAAAGATCGGCGAGGTGTGCTCCCTCTATCACCGCCTGATCCTGATGGTGGGCCCGGCGGGAAGCGGGAAGACGTCCGCGTTGCAGGAGGTGTCGGCCTCGACCTCCGCACCGCTCATCAACGTCAACCTCGAGCTGTCTCGCCGGATGCTGGACCTGACCGGACGGGGGCGGGCTCTGCAGCTACCGCGGCTCTTGGGCGAAATCGTGGGTGAAGCCACAGGCGAGCTGGTTTTGCTCGACAACATCGAGATCCTTTTCGATGTTCACCTGAAGCAGGATCCTTTGCGTCTGCTTCAGGGATTGTCCCGGAACAAGACGGTCGTGGCCGCCTGGAACGGATCCATCGTGGATGGTCACATGACCTACGCCGTCCCGGACCACCCCGAATACCGCCGCTACCCGATTCGCGATTTTCTGGTGGTGAGTCCCTCGGTGACGACATGAAGGAAACAAGAAGCGAAGCTGCAAGGGGGCATGTGCAATGAGATACAAAGACCTGATCCAGTTCGAGCCCATCGAGTCCGTAGTCCAGCTACGGGATGCCGATGAGGCCGCTGCTGCCCGCCAGTTGGTCAGCACCTATGTCATCTCCGACGAGATGGCAGAGAAGCTGACCGGTCTTGTGATCCCCCAGCTTGGAGGCCATCTTCGACAGCCCCCGTTTCGCCTTCGTGGCCGACAGCATCCGCCGGGTCAAGGACCGCTTCGAGCAGATCCTCATCGCCCGCAAGGACGTGAAGTTCGTCGTCGCCGAGCGCCTGCTCAAGAAGACCGGCGAGCAGCAGGTCAAGATCCGCGAGTACCTCACACCGTTCGCCAAGTTCTACGGCCACATGAACGGGGAGCTGCGCGACGCGCTCTGTCTTTACCAGCCCGGCATCGAGGACCTGGGCGGAGACCCGGCCGACGACCTCCTTTTCCAGGTGGAAACTGTACCGATTCAAGCCTTTTATCCGCCAGGTCGCAAGAATATTTCCGACGAGGCGCTAGCAGTGAATGAACTGAGGACAGCATGAGCATGAATGTGTTGAAAGAACAAGAAATAGAAACCCAACTCATAGAGAAGCTGAAGGCGCTCAAATACACCTACTGCCCCGACATCCGCGACCGCGAGGCGCTGGAGCGCAATTTTCGCGAGAAGTTCGAATCGCTCAACCGGGTGACGCTGACCGATAGCGAGTTCCAGCGCCTGCTGGACGAGATCGTGACGCCCGATGTCTTCGCAAACGCTGAGCGCCTGAGAAACCGCAATACCTTCGAGCGTGAGGACGGCACCCCCCTGCACTACCAGCTTGTCAACCTCAAGGACTGGTGCAAGAACACCTTCGAGGTCGTCAACCAGCTGCGCATCAATACCAAAAGCAGCCATCATCGCTACGACGTCATCCTGCTCATCAACGGCCTGCCGTTGGTGCAGATCGAACTGAAATCGCTCCAGGTCTCGCCGCGCAAGGGGATGCAGCAGATCATCGACTACCGCAACGACCCCGGCAACGGCTACACCAACAGCCTGCTCTGCTTCATGCAGTTGTTCATCGTCAGCAACCGCAGCCAAACCTGGTACTTTGCCAACAACAATAACGAGCACTTCGCTTTCAATGTGGAGGAACGCTTCCTGCCGATTTACCGCTGGGCTGCGCCCGACAACAAGAAAATCACCCACCTCGACGCCTTTGCGGATGCCTTCCTCGCCAAGTGCACCCTGGCCGAGATGCTCAGCCGCTACATGGTGCTCATCCAGAATGAGCGCAAGCTCATGATGATGCGCCCTTACCAGATCTATGCCGTCAAGGCCATCGTTGACAGCATCCACGAGAACCGGGGCAACGGCTACATCTGGCACACCACCGGCAGTGGCAAGACGCTGACCTCCTTCAAGGCCTCTACCCTGCTCAAGGACAACGCCGACATCGAGAAATGCCTGTTCGTGGTCGACCGCAAGGATCTCGACAAGCAGACCCGGGAGGAATTCAACCGCTTCCAGTCGGGGTGCGTGGAGGAGAACACCAACACTGAAACCCTCGTGCAGCGGCTGCTCTCGGACGACTACAAGGACAAGGTCATCGTCACCACCATCCAGAAGCTGGGCCTGGCGCTCGATGCCAATCATCGCAAACAATACCGCCAGCGGCTGAAACCCTTGTGCGACAAGCGCATCGTGTTCATTTTCGACGAGTGCCACCGCTCCCAGTTCGGTGACAACCACAAGGCCATCCGCGAGTTCTTCCCCAGGGCCCAGCTCTTCGGCTTCACCGGCACGCCCATCTTTGAGCAGAACGCCACCTATCGGCGCATCGAAGGCGATGAGGCACGTCTGGCCACCACTAAGGACATCTTCGACAAGCAGCTGCACGCCTACACCATCACCCACGCCATCGACGACGGCAACGTGCTGCGTTTTCATGTGGACTACTTCAAGCCAAAGGGCGCCCCCGTCAAGCCGGGCGAAGTCCTCGCCAAGCGGGCCGTGGTCGAGGCGATTCTGGAGAAGCACGACGCCGCCACCAACGAGCGCAAGTTCAACGCGCTCTTCGCCACCGCTTCCATCGACGACGCCATCGAATACTTCCATCTGTTTCAAGAGATCCAGAACGAGCGGGCCGAGGCGGACGAGAATTTCATCCCCTTGAATATCGCCTGCGTCTTCTCGCCCCCCGCAGAAGGCAACCGTGACGTCGCCCAGCTGCAGGAGGACCTGCCGCAGGAGCTGGAAGACAACAAGGTCGATCCTAATCGTAAGAAAGCGGCGCTCAAGGAGATCATCGCCAACTACAACGCGCGCTATGGAACCAACCACGATCTGGCCAATTTCGACAGCTACTACCAAGATGTGCAGCAGCGCATCAAGGACCAGAAATACCCCAACAGCGACCTGCCGCGCAAGAAGAAGATCGACATCACCATCGTGGTGGACATGCTGCTCACCGGCTTCGATTCGCAATATCTCAATACCCTCTATGTGGACAAGAACCTGAAGTATCACGGCCTGATCCAGGCCTTCTCGCGCACCAACCGGGTACTCAATGACTCCAAGCCCTATGGCAACATCCTCGACTTCCGCGCACAGAAAAATGCAGTGGACGAAGCCATCGCGCTCTTCTCGGGCGAGGCGCCTGATCGGGCCAAGGAGGTCTGGCTGGTGGATCCCGCGCCCAAGGTGATCGAAAAGCTCGAAGAAGCCACGCAAAAGCTCAAGGAATTCATGGCCGCCCAAGGCCTGGACGCCCGCCCCGAAGAGGTGGCCAACCTCAAGGGCGACGAGGCCCGCGCCGGCTTTATCGAACGCTTCAAGGAAGTGCGCCGGCTCACCACCCAGCTGGGCCAGTACACCGACCTGGACGAAGAGCAAAAAGCAAAGATCGAGACGCTGATGCCCAGCGACGACCTGCGCACCTTCTCGGCCCAGTACCTGGAGACCGCCAAGCGCCTGCAGGAAGAGGGTAAAACGCGAAAGGACGACCCCGACGACCCCATCCAGCAGCTCGATTTCGAGTTCGTGCTGTTCGACTCGGCGCTGATCGATTACGACTACATCATGAAGCTCATCGCCCGCTTTAGCGGCCAGCCGCCCAAGAAGCAGAAGATGACCCGCGAGCAGCTCATGGGGCTGCTTGCCTCCAGCGCCCGGCTGATGGACGAACGCGAAGATCTGGAAGCTTACATCGCCACCCTCAAGGAGGGCGAGGGCCTGAGCGAAGAAGAGGTCCGCAAAGGCTACGAACAGTTCAAGGCCCGGCGCCAGGCCGAGGAGCTGGCTCGCATTGCCGAGAAGCACGAGCTCCCCGTCGAGGCGTTACAGGACTTTGTCGATCACATCCTGGATCGCTACATCTTCGACCCGGATGCGCTGACCGAACTGTTCCGGCCCAAGGGTCTGGGCTGGAAGGCTCGCGCTCGCGCTGAGCTGGCACTAATGGAAGACCTGATCCCGCTCTTGCGCCGCAAGGCCGAAGGGGGTGAGCTCTCTGGACTGGAGGTGTATGAAGATGCTTGAGAAGAAAAAGCCCGCCGTGCCCCGACTGCGCTTCCCCGAATTCCGTGATGCGGGGCCGTGGGAGGTGCGAACCATCGAAGACCTTTCCGAGAGAATTGCCCAAGGCGGTACGCCAAAGACGTCTGTATCCGCCTACTGGAACGGCGAAATCCCTTGGATTACGCCGGCGGAAATGGGCAACGACGCTGAGCACCACCATACGGAAAAGACAGCGCGCTCGATTTCGGCGGAGGGCCTGCGTAACTCATCGACCGAACTCCTGCCGGTCAACTCCGTAATCATCTCAAGCCGCGCGCCTATCGGATACGTCACGATCAACACGGTCGAAATGGCCACAAATCAGGGCTGCAAAGGGATCGTTCCGAAGAACGGCGTGTCCCACGAATTCCTCTATTTCAGCCTCTTGCGGGCGAACGCTCGGCTAAACGTTTTGGGCGCCGGCGCGGGCTTTAAGGAGATTTCAGCAGCGACGTTGCGGTCATTTGAGGTTCCAACCCCAACCTTTACCGAACAACAAAAGCTCGCCGATTGCCTCGGCTCGCTCGACGATCTTACTCGCGCCGAGGAGGCGCGGCTGGGGGCGCTGAAGGACCACAAGCGCGGCCTGATGCAACGCCTCTTCCCCCGCGAAGGCGAAACCACCCCCCGCCTCCGCTTCCCCGAATTCCGCAATGCGGGGCCGTGGGAGGTGCGAACCATCGAAGACCTTTCTGAGAGAATTGCCCAAGGCGGTACGCCAAAGACGTCTGTATCCGCCTACTGGAACGGCGAAATCCCTTGGATTACGCCGGCGGAAATGGGCAACGACGCTGAGCACTACCATACGGAAAAGACAGCGCGCTCGATTTCGGCGGAGGGCCTGCGTAACTCATCGACCGAACTCCTGCCGGTCAACTCCGTAATCATCTCAAGCCGCGCGCCTATCGGATACGTCACGATCAACACGGTCGAAATGGCCACAAATCAGGGTTGCAAAGGGATCGTTCCGAAGAACGGCGTGTCCCACGAATTCCTCTATTTCAGCCTCTTGCGGGCGAACGCTCGGCTAAACGATTTGGGCGCCGGCGCGGGCTTTAAGGAGATTTCAGCAGCGACGTTGCGGTCATTTGAGGTTCCAACCCCAACCTTTACCGAACAACAAAAGATCGCCGATTGCCTCACGTCGCTCGACGATCTGATCCGGGCGCAGGCCGAGAAGATCGAAGCCCTCAAGCAGCACAAGAAGGGCTTGATGCAGCAGCTCTTTCCGCAGGAGGTCGGTTGAGCCATGGCACAAGGAAATAGCGTTCAGACCTTTGCCAACCTTAACGCCCTCGCGGGCTATCTGCGCCAGCAGATCGAGGACAGGGCCAAGAAGGTCACGCTCATCTTCGCCCACAACGGCACCGGCAAGACGCGCCTGTCGATGGCCTTCAAGGAAGAGGGCAAGTCCTACGATAAGGATGGCCAGACCACGACGCGCGACACGCTCTATTTCAACGCCTTCACCGAAGACCTGTTCAGCTGGGACAACGACCGCGAGCGTGTCCTGCGAATGAATATGGCTTCCGCCTTCTTCGACGGCCTCGCCGAGCTGGAGATGGAAAACCGTATCCGCCCGCTGCTGCACCGCTATTGCGATGTCCAGTTCCAGATCGACTATGACGCGGGCACGGTGATGTTCTGGCGCGAGACCGAGAAGGATTCAGACGGCAATGACGTGCCCGTGCCGATCAAGATTTCGCGAGGCGAGGAAAACATCTTTATCTGGTGCTTCTTCCTGGCCATTGCCCAGCTCGCCGTCGACGGCCAGGAGGCCTATGACTGGGTAAAATACCTCTATATCGACGATCCGATTTCCTCACTCGACGAGAACAATGCCATCGCGGTAGCCGCCCATCTGGCGCAGATGCTCAAGGAGCAGGAGCAGCTGAAGGCGGTCATCTCCTCCCACCACACGCTGTTCTTCAACGTACTGTGCAACGAAATGAAAAAGGCGCAGCGTTACTTTCTGAACCATGACGAAGAGGGCTATCACCTGCGCGACACAAAAGACACACCTCGCTTCTACCACGTCGCCATGCTCAAAGAGCTACACGAGGCGGCGGAGACGGAAAAAGAAAAACTCTATACCTACCACTTCACCATCCTGCGTAGCATCATGGAAAAAGCCGCCACTTTCCATGGCTTCAACCATGTGGGGGATATCATCAAGCGCGATCCCGATGACGAGGATGGCACGCTGCACTTCCGCTATGTCCAGCTTCTGAGCCATGGGGGCTATTCGCTTTTCGAGCCGGTAGAGATGATGCCTGAGAATAAACGGATCTTCCGCAAGATACTGCGCAATTTTATGAATGATTACCGCTTCAACCCCGAGCTGTTTCCGGCGGTTGAAGCAGAGGAGGCAACTGCATGACAAAACAAGACCAAATACAACTGGGCAAGACGCTCTGGGCCATCGCCGATGAGCTGCGCGGCTCCATGAACGCGGACGATTTCCGCGACTATATGCTTTCGTTCCTGTTCCTGCGTTATCTCTCGGACAACTACGAGGAGGCCGCCAAGGCTGAGCTGGGCGCCGACTGGCCCGAACTGCCAGCGGATGACCGCCGTTCGCCGTTGGCGGTATGGTACGAACAGAACCCCGAAGACATCGAGGAATTCGAAAAAGTCATGCGCCGCAAGGTGCACTATGTCATCAAACCCGAATTCCTCTGGAGCTCCATCGCGGAGCTTGCACGCACGCAGAACGATGAGCTGCTGCATACCCTGCAGCGCGGATTCAAGTTCATCGAGAACGAATCCTTCTCCAGCAGCTTTCATGGACTGTTTTCCGAGATCAACCTCGACTCCGAAAAGCTCGGCAAGAACTACAAACAACGCAATGACCGCCTGTGCACCATCATCCAGAAGATTGCCGAGGGCCTGGCGGAATTTCCCAGCGAGCGCGACCTGCTGGGCGATGCCTATGAATACCTGATCGGACAGTTCGCCGCCGGCAGCGGCAAGAAGGCAGGCGAGTTCTACACCCCGCAGCAGATCTCCAGCATCCTCTCAGGTATCGTGACCCTCGACAGCCAGGAGCCTGCCACCGGCAAGCGGGACAAGCTGAACCGGCTCTATGACTTCGCCTGCGGCTCTGGCTCGCTGCTACTAAATGTCCGGCGGCACATGGGCAAGCACGGCGTTGGCAAGCTCTACGGACAGGAGAAGAACATCACCACCTACAACCTGGCTCGGATGAACATGCTGCTGCACGGCGTGCGCGATACCGAGTTTGAAATCCATCACGGCGACACCCTGGAAAATGACTGGGATATTCTGCGCGAGCCGAACCCGGCCAAAAAGATCGAGTTCGATGCCGTGGTGGCCAACCCGCCGTTCAGCTACAAGTGGAACCCCTCTGAGGAGATGGCCAAGGACTTCCGCTTCAAGGACTACGGGCTAGCGCCCAAGTCCGCGGCGGACTTCGCTTTTTTGTTGCACGGTTTCCATTTCCTCGCCAAGGACGGCACCATGGCGATCATCCTGCCGCACGGCGTTCTGTTCCGGGGGGGCGCCGAGAAAAAGATACGCACCAAGCTGCTCAAAGATGGCAATATCGACACCGTCATCGGCCTGCCGGCCAAGCTGTTCTATTCCACGGGCATTCCGGTCTGCATCCTGGTGCTAAAAAAGTGCAAACGCACCGATGACGTGCTCTTCATCAACGCTGCCGAACTATATGTCCCGGGCAAACGCCAGAATACCCTGTTGCCTGAGCACATCAACAAGATCATAGATACCTACCAGTACCGCAGGGAGGTCAGTGAGGAGCTGGATAACGGCTCCATATTCGCCTCCCGCTGCGTGAGCATGGAGGAGATCGAGGAAAACGACTTCAACCTCAACATCACCCGTTACGTGAGTACTGTCAAGCCTGAACCGGAAGTGGACTTGCAACAGGTGCACGCGGAACTCGTGGACTTGACCAGCAAGGAAAAAGAGGCGCAGGCCCGCCACAACGCGTTTCTGAGAGAACTCGGATTGCCGGAGTTGCCGTGACCGGTGCTTGCGCGGAGCGGACGCTAAGACAAAAGCCCCCTGGACTCGAAGAGCGCAAGCAGGTCCAGGACGCATTCGCCAAGGGTGCCCGCATCCTCATCTCGACGGACGCCGGTGGTGAGGGTCTCAACCTCCAGTTCTGCCATGTGGTCATCAACTACGACATCCCCTGGAACCCGATGCGCCTGGAACAACGCATCGGCCGGGTGGACCGCATCGGCCAGACCCACACGGTGCGCGCCATCAACTTCGTGTTTGAGGACTCGGTCGAACACCGTGTCCGCGAGGTCCTGGAGGAGAAACTGGCGGTCATTTTCGAAGAGTTCGGCATCGACAAGACCGGTGACGTGCTCGACTCTGCCCAGGCGGGCCAGATCTTCGATGATCTGTATGTGGAAGCCATCCTCAATCCCGATGTGGTGGAAACGAAGGTCGACGAGGTACTGAAAAGCATCCAGGAGCAGGCCCGGGAGTCCCGGCAGAGCGCTTCCGTGCTCGGCGAGACCTCGGACCTGGACCCTCGCGAGGCCCAGCGGCTGCTGGCCCACCCGCTCCCGCATTGGGTGGAGCGCATGACGGTAAGCTACCTGCAGGCTCACGGCGGCAAGGCTGAGAGAAAGAACGGCGCCTGGGATCTCACTTGGCCCAACGGCGAGCGACTGACCAATGTCGTTTTCAGCAGCAAGGAGGCTGAAGAGAAGCCTCTGAGCCGCCACGTGACGCTGGAAGATCCCAAGGTGCGTGGGCTGGCCATGCGCCTTCCTCCCTTTGCCCCGGGACAACCGGTCCCGGTCATCACGCTTCCTGGCCTTGCCCCAGAGATCATGGGTTTCTGGTCGCTCTGGCGAATCTCGATCTCGACCGCCGACCTGCCTGGCTGGCAGACAGGCTGGAATCGTCGCCGGATCATGCCTTTGTTCCTGGCCGACGACGGTCGGGTGTTTGCGCCGACTGCTCGGCACATCTGGGATCAACTGCTGGTCACGAAGCCCACGATCCTCCGGCATTTGGACGTCGAGACCTCGCATCAAGCCTTCGAGCGACTGCAGGAGGCGGCGGAACAACAGGGGAAGACGATCTACGACGAGCAGGTAGTCGCTCACCGGGAGCGCCTTGCTCGGGAGCGCGAAAAGGGCGAGTACGCCTTCGCTGCGCGACGCAGAGCCATCGAGCGCATCGGACTGCCCCAGGTCCGTAACCATCGCCTTAGACTCTTGGAGCAGGAGGAAGAACGCTTCCACGAACAACTCGAGCGCTGGGCACAGATCTTGCCGGAAATGGCGCCCCTGCTTCTCGTCCGCGTGGAGGGAGGCGCCCATGGGTAGTTGGTGTGACCAAATCCTGAGTGAGTTCACACCCCAGGTCGCCCGGCTTACCCTGGTCGCGGATCCGGATGGCCTGCTCCTTGAAGAAGGTGTCCTCGAAGGGATCCGAGAACGGGGCTTTGAGCTGATCCCGTTCGAGGATCATGTCGCCTTTCGCTATGCCTACGAATCCAAGTTCCGCTCCCGCTGGGACCGTGGCGAGAAAACCGATCTGGTGGTGGTGCTGAGATCGGCCTCACACAATCTCAATGCCTTGCCCTTTGATCTGCTGCAGGCAGGCCGTAAGCTCTCGTTCAACCTGGGCGATCTCTTCCCAAATCTCAGTTATCCCGTGGTCGCGGCGCTCGACCGGGCTGATCTCGACGCCTTGTACGATGCGCAATTGAAACACGCGCCGGGGCAGCTCGGCGACAATGCTACGAAGGATTTCGTCCTTCGTCATGTGTTCGAGATCGCGCCGGAACTCATCAAGCAGCCATCGGACCTGCTCCGGGTCTTGCTGCGCCGCCATTACCGCGGACAACGAATTCCGGCCATCCTCGATGAGCATTTCATCAAGATTCTTCGTCACAAATCGGCAGGACAGCCGATTTGGACGCCCGCAGGCCGCCCCGAAGGGGTGCGAGCCAGGGATGGCGAGCATCAAAACGGCCTGTTTGAGGATTGGCCTCTGGAAGCCATCATTCCGGACGCGCAAGCCTTCTTTGCGTTCCTGCAGGAGCGCTGGCCGGTGTTCCTGGATTCGCTCGCCAAGCCGAAGGACGATGCCGTTCCCGAGGACGCGGCGGACTACGACTTCGACCAATCTGCAGGACAGCAGATTGGGACGGCCGAAGGCCGCCCCGAAGGGGTACGAGCCAGGGATGGCGAGTATCAATTCCCAGGACCGGCGCTTTTGCCTTTCGATCACCACGATGTCCGCATTTACATCGACAACCTTTTCCTCGAGGGCCTGCTCCAGCCGGTTCCTCACGAGCAATCGCAAGCGCTCGCCAAGACCTGGGTGGCTTACGGCATCAAAGTCTCCCCCGTGGAGAACCGTCGCCGCCGCATGGAGGGGCTGCTGGATTCCATCGAGAAGACGATCCCCACGGTGCAGGCACGTCATGGGGAGTGGCTTCATTTCGCCTACCGTTGGGCGGAACTCGTCGCCTTGGAGCTGGAGCCGGACACCACCCTGCCGGAAGAATACCGGGAGCGCCTGGAAGCCTTGAGATCCCGGATCGATTCCGCGCTCACCGATTGGGTGATAAAGCGCTACGCGAGCCTGATCAACCTTCCGCCCGCGCCGCCGGTGATGCTGCATCACATCCCGCGGTACCTCGCCCGAAGCCTCGGAGACGACCGGCGCACGAAGATCGCATATCTCGTGGTGGACGGCCTCGCCCTGGACCAATGGATCGCCTTGCGCGAGGTACTCGGAGAGCAGGATGCGACGCTGCGGTTCCGTGAGGACGCCGTTTTCGCCTGGATTCCCACCATCACCTCGGTTTCCCGGCAGGCCGCCTTTGCCGGCAAGCCGCCCATCTACTTCCCGGCGAGTATCCATACCACAGACAAGGAGCCGAGCCTTTGGACGCAGTTCTGGGTCGATCAGGGGCTGACGCAGCACGAGGTGGCTTATGCCAAGGGGCTGGGCGAGTACCCGTTCATTGCGCCAGGCCAAGCCTGGAGAAGGAGGAAGTTATGTAGAAGGAAAGACATCGCTGAAACCTTCAGAGCGACCTGACAGGTGCAAGTCCTGTCCGGCCAAGGCTGGCCACCAGCCGGAACCGAGTGTTGCGTGGTCGAGGAGCGATCCCGACTGCGAAGCGTACACAGGGGGCCTGTAGGCCGCGTGATGGAGCCTCGAAAGTACGGAATGCGGAGCCGACGTTGTTGAACGGACGGAAGGCAACAGGGGTGGTGCTGTACTGGCCTGGCATCACCCCTCCGCCGGGGTCGAAGAGCGGGGCATGCAGGGCAAGGGTCGCCCAGGAACCTGGGAGGGCTCGAACACTCCCTGCGGGAAGAGCGGTGCGGGCGCCGTGTGAGAAAAGGTCCAGGCCCATCGGAGCGGTGTCCGGCCGATGGGAGCGAACGGGACACGAAGCAGGGTACCGGCGCGCGAAGGCGACGAAGCGCGCTGGGAAGGTGATCGAGCAATCGGAGCCTGCCGATAGTACCTGGGAAGTCGGGGAACCTGCCCCAAGGGACCCGATGGAGGGAAGCGGCAGGTCGGACGATGGGGCTTTCGGAGGGACAGATGGCCGGGACATCGAGCCAGGAGAACATCTCAACACGACAACGGAAGCTAGCGGAACTGGCCCGGATCGAACCGAAGCTGGAACTGACCACGATTGCCCACCACATCGACGTGGTGTGGCTGGAAGAAGCCTGGCGGCGCACCCGCAAGGACGGGGCCGCCGGGGTGGACGGCGTGACTGCATCCCAATACGCAGCCGACTTAGAGGAGAACCTGACGCGCCTGCTGGAACGGTTCAAGACCGGCCGGTATCGGGCGCCTGCGGTACGGCGCGTCCACCTGCCCAAGCCGGGAACGGGAAAGACCCGCCCGATCGGCATTCCCACGCTGGAAGACAAGGTGCTGCAACGGGCGGTGCTGATGGCGCTGGAACCCATCTTCGAGCAGGACTTTCTCGACTGCGCCTACGGGTTCCGGCCCGGACGCAGTGCCCACCAGGCCCTGGAGAGGCTATGGGGCGGGCTGATGGCCATGGGCGGTGGCTGGGTCATCGACCTGGACATCCAAAACTTCTTCGACGATGTGGACCGGGACCGGCTGCGGAACTTTCTGGGGCAGAGGGTGCGCGACGGCGTGATCTGCCGCGTGATCGGTAAATGGCTGAATGCCGGTGTCATGGAAGGCGGACAGCTTCACTACCCCGAACAAGGGACACCGCAAGGTGGGGTGATCTCCCCACTGCTGGCCAACCTCTACCTGCATCACGTGCTCGACCTGTGGTTCGAGCAGACGGTCAAACCGCGACTGCAAGGCAGCGCCTTCGAAGTCCGGTTCGCCGACGATGCGGTCCTGGTGTTCGAACGGGAAGAAGACGCCCGGCGGGTATTGGCCGTTCTGGGCAAGCGCCTGGCCAAATACGGCCTGCGCCTGCACCCGGACAAAACCCGCCTGCTCGACTTCAGAAAACCCGGACGGAAAGGCCAGAGCTTCCAATACCTGGGATTCACCCACTACTGGGGACGCTCAGGGAAAGGGCGTTGGGTCGTCAAACGCAAGACCGCCCAAGCCCGGCTCAGCCGCTCCCTGCAGGCGATCAACCACTGGTGCCGGATGCACCGCCACTGGCCGGTTGCAGACCAACAAGCGGCCCTGAGCCGCAAACTCAAGGGGCATTATGCCTACTATGGGATCGTCGGCAACAGCCAATCGCTGGCCCGCTTCCTGTACGAGGTCAGACGGCGCTGGTACAAATGGTTGTCCCGCCGCAACCGGGAACGGATGAACCGGGACCATTTTGGGCGGCTGTACAAACGATACCCACTCCCCCCACCGCGCGTGGTTCACGGAATTGCCCGTTGCGTAGCGACGCCATAGTCCGAGGAGCCGGATGCCTTAATCGGGCACGTCCGGATCTGTGGGAACCGCGGGTGAGCAATCGCCCGCGGTCACCCGGCCGGTCTTGCCAAGTGCCTGAAGATTCAGGAGAATGCGGGCCATGGAAAGACTTGATCTGGACCTGAGCCGCCCACCTCCCTTGCCCGAGACGGTGGAGGAATGCCACCGGGTGATCGAAGCGCTTTGGCGGGCGCTGGGAGAATTTCAGCAGATCCAGGCGCGGGTGGAAGAACTGGAGGAACAGTTGGCCTTGGGGTCCGACAATTCCTCCCAACCACCTTCCCAGGACAGCCCGAAGAAGCGCGCCGAGCGCAAGGGCAAGCGACCGACGGGACGCAAGAAAGGGGCGCAGGTGGGACATCCCGGGCACGAGCGGGCTCTGGTTCCGGCAGAAGCAGTGGACGAGGTCCGGCATTACTTTCCCCATGGCCGCTGCGAGTGCGGTGGGTCGGTGGCGGTGCGGGGATTCCGTCCCCATCAGGTGTTCGACCTGCCCGAGATTCGTTACCGGGTGGTCGAACACCGGGTGTATGAAGGCCGCTGTGGGTGTTGTGGTCAGAAGCACCAGGGGCGGCTACCGGATGAGGTGCCCCGCGGCCAGATGGGACCTGGGCTGGTGGCGTGGATTGGCTTGATGACGGGGCGCTATCACCTGTCGCTGCGGGAAGTCGAAGCGCTGCTGGAAGAACAATGGGGTCTGAGATTCAGCCTGGGGGCGATCAGCCAGAGCCAGATCCCGCTGCAGGCGTGGCTGGGTCCGGTCTACAACCAGATTGGCGAAGCGGTCAGAAAAGCGCTGATCGCCCATGCCGACGAGACCCGCCACTACCGGGGCCGCAGCATCTATTGGCTGTGGGCGCTGACGACCGATCAGATGGCGTATTTCCTGACCCATTATTCCCGCGGCAAGGGTGCGGCCGGTGAGCTGTTGGGGGATTTCCAGGGAATCCTGGTGACCGACCGCCACGGGGCCTACAACGACCATCCCCAGGACTCACACCAATACTGCTGGGCGCATCTCATCCGCAACCTGGAACGGATCGCCGGGCGCAAGGGACAGGCCGGCGAAGATGGCGAACGCCTGCTCCGGGCCGCCCGCCTGACGGTTCACTACGGCAAGCTCTGGCAACAGAGCCATTACCCATCCGACCGCTACCGAAGGCGATTGGAACGCCTCAAAGCCCTCTTCCGGCGCGAACTGGAACAGGCCGCCCAAAGACATGGCGACAACAAAACCGGTCGCAGCTGCCGCAAGTTGTTGGACGATTTTCCCAGGTTCTGGACCTTCCTGGACCATCCCGGGGTACCGATGACCAACAACACGGCAGAGCGTGCCCTACGCCCCTATGTCATCTGGCGCAAGACCAGTTTCTTCAGCCAGTCGCATCGCGGTGACTGCTTCCGACCCATGATCCTGTCGCTGGTCGAAACCTGCAAGCGCCTCAAGATCGGCGTCTATCAGACCCTGCGGACCATCTGCGCCCAGGGCATGGCAGAGGGCGAGGTCACCTTCCGCCTGCCCCTGCCGGAACCTCAACCACTTCCAGTGGCAAGCCCGTGAACGGTAACCTGGGCGACGGGGACCTGGACGAGGTCTCCGAGCTCCTCTCCCGGCCCAGGCTACGCGTGGTCGGACTGGTCATCGACAAGGTCGACCGGATCATGCACGGCATGGAGCTGGGTGCAGCGGGGATGCACAACCAGGTTCGGCAATGGGCCAGGCAGGGATTCATGCGGGACCTTCTTGGCCTGCTCCAGACCCAAGGTTTCCAGGTCTACCTTGCCTCGGACCACGGCAATATCGAGGCGAGAGGTGTAGGGCGGCCTGCCGAGGGGGCGGTCGCGGACCTGCGCGGCGAGCGCGTGCGTGTCTACTCCGATCCCAGGCTCAGGGCTCAAATCAAGGAGCGATTCCCGGAGTCCTTGGAGTGGCCGTCGGTGGGCCTCCCAGAGGACTACCTCGCCCTCATCGCGCCACCCCGGGCTGCTTTCGTGCGGGCGGGTGAAACCCTCGTCGGTCATGGAGGCATTAGTGTCGAGGAACTGCTCGTCCCTTTTGTCCAGATCGATAGGAGGGACCGATGACAAATCGGCAGGACAGCCGATTTGCACGGCCGAAGGCCGCCCGTAAGGATGGCGCACAGGGAGGTGCGCCATGAACAGTCGCCTGACCCAGATCGGTTTCAGCCAGCGGGTCCGTCTTGAATGGCTGGAGAGAACGGCCAACCTGGTGCTTGCCGGAAACGACGAGGCGTCCATCTACAACGCCCTCCAAGAGCTGCTCGAAGACAAGCTGTCTGTCGGCGGGAATGCCAAACGCGGCAATCGGGAGAAGGTGATCACCATCCTGATGAAGATCTGGGTCCGCCCCCCGCGCGACCTCCATCCCCTTCAGCGGGAAGGCCTCAAGCTTCTCTCACACCTGCCGCGTGAGGACCATATCGCGGTCCACTGGGGCATGGCCATGGCGGTTTATCCGTTCTGGGGGGCCGTAGCGGCCCATGTGGGGCGACTGCTCAGGCTCCAGGGAACCGCAAGCCATGCCCAGGTACGCAGGCGCATCATGGAACAATACGGTCAGAGACCGACCGTGAAGGATGCCGTGCGACGGGTCCTGCGTTCCATGGTCGACTGGAAAGTGTTGAGAGACGCCCAGACGCATGACGCTCGACGCAAAGGCGGCACATACGTGCCCGGGCTTTCACTCGCCATAGCTCAGGTGGAGCTTATCGCCTGGTTGGCCGAGGCCTTCTTGCACGCTCATCCCAACGGTTCGGTGGCTCTGAGAACGGTCCTCGATTCCACGAGCCTGTTCCCGTTCCGTCTCAGCCCAATATCCGCAGACCACCTGGTCGCGGTATCCGGAGGGCTCGATGTGCTGCGACACGGCCTTGACCAGGACTTGATCATGCTCCGCACGGAAAGCCTGCCAGCGGCGAAGGGAGGCGGATCATGACGCTCGTGCAATCCGCATCCCAGAAGCGCCGGGTCGTTCAAAGGGGCGTCGCGCGCTCTCACTTTCACGGTTTCCCAGACACGACCCTGTTTGAGTCGGGCGCACTTCCGATTGCCGACATCGCTGAACTTGCCATGCGGGAAGGTCAATGCACGAACCCGCTCTATCGGGTTCACCGCTGGTTCGCCCGACGCCTCGGTTCTCAGTTCCGGTCAATCTTGACCGGCCTTTCGCTTGATGCTGATGAAGCGAACCGCTTTTGGGACACCTTCCTGGGTGAGGTGCCGCTGGACGGCGCGGTGGTCCTGGATCCCTTCGTCGGAGGGGGAACCAGCCTGGTGGAAGCCATGCGCTGTGGCGCCCACGGCCGGGTGACCGCGGGCGATTGCTCACCCGCGGTTCCCACAGATCCGGACGTGCCCGATTAAGGCATCCGGCTCCTCGGACTATGGCGTCGCTACGCAACGGGCAATTCCGTGAACCACGCGCGGTGGGGGTAGTGGGTATCGTTTGTACAGCCGCCCAAAATGGTCCCAGTTCATCCGTTCCCGGTTGCGGCGGGACAACCATTTGTACCAGCGCCGTCTGACCTCGTACAGGAAGCGGGCCAGCGATTGGCTGTTGCCGACGATCCCATAGTAGGCATAATGCCCCTTGAGTTTGCGGCTCAGGGCCGCTTGTTGGTCTGCAACCGGCCAGTGGCGGTGCATCCGGCACCAGTGGTTGATCGCCTGCAGGGAGCGGCTGAGCCGGGCTTGGGCGGTCTTGCGTTTGACGACCCAGCGCCCTTTGTCAAGCGACACCAGAAATTGACCCTCTTGCGACACTTGGAACTTCCCCCCCTGGTTTACAAGGTTGTTGCGTTGGATTTCCCGGCTTGCTCAGTCCCGGGGAGGTGGGAAGCGGGCCTGATAAGGCCGGCCCGCCGTTTCTCCCGCAGGCGATAGCTTTCGCCGCGGATGGTGATGACATGGCTGTGATGTAACAGCCGGTTCAGGATGGCGGTGGCGACCACCGCGTCTCCGAAGACTTCTCCCCATTCGCCGACACTGCGGTTGCTCGTAATCAGCAGGCTGCCCCGCTCATAGCGCCTCGAGACCAGTTGGAAGAACAGGTGGGCTGCCTGGGATTCGAAAGGCAGATACCCCAGTTCATCGACAATGAGCAGCTTGGGTTTGCTGTAGTGCGTGAGACGTTCCTCCAGCCTGCCCTGGGCTTGTGCCTGGGTGAGGGTGGTCATCAGGGCTGTGGCGGTGGTAAACAGCACCGAATAACCTTTGTGGATGGCCTCACGGCCTAAGGCGACGGCCAGGTGGGTTTTGCCGACTCCCGGGGGACCGAGCAGCAGGAGTGCGTCGCCGTTGGCGATCCAGCGTCCTGTGGCCAGTTCCCGGATCTGTTTGGGATCGACCGACGGCTGGGCCTGGAAGTCGAACCCCTCCAGGGTGCGCACGTAGGGGAATTTGGCAATGCTGGTGGCCATGTGAACCCGGCGCTGGTCCTTCCTGGCGATTTCGGCTTCGCACAGGAAGGTGAGGGCCTCCCGCAGGTTGAGGTCTCTTCGGGCGGCCTCGTCGAGCAGGGTGTCGAGGCCGTCGCGAATGGCAGTGAGCTTGAGCCGGGTGAGCATGGCGTCGAGGCGGTCGTTGTTCACCAGGCACCTCCTGCGATCTGCTCATACTCGGCCAGGGGGCGTAACAGCTCGGAAGTGGCGGGCTCGACCGACGGGGATGGGGCCGGATGCGGGGAGCTGATCACGCCCTTGAGGTGGGCCGGATCGAGACGGCGCTGACGTTTGCCGACCGCTTCGGCATGGCAGGCGACCAGCACGCCGCCGTGGTAGATCTTCACCTGGCCGGTTTCGATCTGGACCTGGGTTTGCTGGCCGATCAGCCGCCAGGGAACGCTGTAGCGGTTGGTGTCCACTTCGACGCAGGCATCGGCGTGGACCTTGCGGCTCAACTCCCGGATCTGCTGGAAGGGCGCCCGGTCTTTCAAGGACCCAAGCGCCTGCCGCTCTTGTGCCTGGAAGCGGTCGATGGGACGCTCACCGGTGGTGCCATGGATGCGCACGTCGGCCACGGCCGCCATCCAGTGTTCCAGATGGGCCTGGAGCTCGGCAAACGAGCCAAACTCACGTCCGGCAATGGCGTTGCGCTTGACATAGCCGACACCATTCTCGCATTTGCCCTTGGTACAGGCGGGGCGCAGGCCTTGGGCGTCACCCCCCAGTAACGGCAGAAGGCATGGAAGCGCTCGTTGAAGCTGACTTCCCGGGTCACCGGATCATGCCGATCCACCAACGCCCGGGCATTGTCGAGCAAAAGCTGCTCGACAACCCCGCCAAAATGCCGGAAGGCCGCCTCGATCCCCGCCAGCCAGGAAGACTGGCGTTGATGGGTAAACGCCATCACAAAGCTCCGCCGGCTGTAACCCAAGGTCGCCACAAACAGATGCACCCGCATCTTCTCCCCGGCAATCACCACCACACATTGACCAAAGTCGATCTGCATCTGTTTGCCGGGCGGCGTCTCGAACCGCACCGTCGCCCTGCCCTCCGCTTCCAGGCGCCGGCGAAGACCTGCCACAGCCCGCTCCACCGTCCGCAAGGAAACCTCAACCCCATGCACCCGTTGCAACTCCTGGCGCACCACCTCGGCATTGCCGCGATGACGGCGGAACTGCTCCTCCACAAAGGCCTCCAACCCCTCCAACTTGCAGGATCGTTTGGGCTTGGCAGATGGTTTCCAACCCCCCTGGCGTACATAACGCCTGACCGTGTTGCGGCTCATGCCAAGTTCTTTGGCTATCCGCCGGCTCCCCCATCCCTTGGCATGTAAGCTCATCACCGCCGCTACCTCCTCTGGCAGCTTCATCTCTTCCCTCCTTTTTGCTACCGGGCAAAAAGGCAGGACCGTATCACTTTCTCTCTTCATTGACCTCTCCTCTGTCTCTTCAAGGGAGGGTCAATTCTTCGTGTCGTTATAGGGTCATTTTTGCATGTCGCCTCACAGGAACGACATGAATGGAGGTGAAACAATGCCAAGACGTAAGACTTACCATGTGACTCCTCGGACCGACGGCGGCTGGAACGTCAAAGAAGAAAATGCGTCAAGGGCGTCCAGCAGCCACGATACGAAGGCCGAGGCTATAGCCCGTGCCAGGGAATTGGCGAAGAAGCAGGCGCTTGGACAGGTGATCATTCACAAGCAGGACGGTACGATCCAGACGGAACACACATACGGCAAGGATCCGTATCCGCCCGAAGGGTAACAGGGACGTTTCGGATGAGCTTCCGCTTTTGGCGAAGAATCAGGATTGCACCAGGAGTAACCCTGAACCTGAGCAAGTCGGGCGGGTCACTCTCGTTCGGGCCGCGCGGGGCGAAGTTCACCGTCGGTCCGAGGGGCAAGCGGGCCACGGTGGGCATTCCGGGAACAGGCCTTTTCTACACGACCACGCTTCCGAGCGGGAGGTCCAGCGGTAAGAGGAGCGCGTCCTACTCCGCTCCGGCCGTTCCAACGGTCCGCCCGGAAGACCGGCTGACGCTGGGTTTCTTCAAGCGTCTCATCACGCCGGACGACGAGGAGGCCCTGGTGGACGGGTGCCGGGAGTTGGTCCTCGGCAACGAAGAGAAGGCCCTCGAACACCTCGAGAAGGCCGTCCACCTGGCCGACGGCGCGTACCTCGCCGGTTTCCTGGCGCTCAAGAAGGAGCGGCTGAATGAAGCCGCGAACTACCTGGCGATGGCCGCCGAGAAGCACAGCCGTCTGGGCCGATACTTCTCCAAGTACGGCATCTCCGCCACCATGAGCCTCCCCATCACAGACGAGGTATCCGCGCATGTGGGCCCGGATCTCCGCGGCGTGCTGTTGGGCCTGGTGGAGGTCTACCAGCGCCAGGAGCGCTGGGAGGATGCAATTGCCTGCCTGGAAAGGCTGCAACGGCTCGAACCCGACGACGTGGTGGTGAAGCTGTCCCTCGCGGAGCTGCTGTTGGACGCCCGCCCGGCCGACAAGACAAATCGGCAGGACGGCCGATTTGGACGTGCCGGAGGCACGCCCGAAGGGCGCGAGCCAGGGACGGCGAGCGTCAACGTCTGCCGGAAGGTTGTGCGGTTGGCCGAGGGCATCGAGAACGAGACGCCGGTCCACACCGCGCTGCTCTTGTACAAGGCCAGGGCCCTGCGCGGGCTCAGTCTCCTGGACGCGGCGCGGGAGACCCTGACGGGCGCCCTGCACCGGAGGAAAGCCCGCTCCGAGGAGCTGCTCCGGGCGCTCCGGTACGAACGGGCCCTGGTCTATGAGTACCTCGGCCAGCGCCGGCGGGCGCGCAGCGAGCTCGAGAAGCTCTACGTCGAGGACCCGGACTACGAGGATGTGGCGGCCCGGTTGGGACTGTAGCGGAAATCCGCATCAACGCCGTTTCCGCCCCCTCGGGAATGTGCCGCTCTTTGAAAAGATGTTGTGTATCAACGGGTTAGGTTATATCCTGGCGGTGGAGAGTGGTTATGAAGAGGGTTGCAAGCGGGGAGCCAAGCAGCAAAGGCCCATCCGTAGCCCTTCGGATGGGCCTTTCTTCTTTTAGCGCTTCCTTCGCTGCGCGATTCCCCAACCCAGCAACCCGATAAACAAGGTGGCGAGCGGCCAGTCGTGCCAGCGCACGTAAGGCGTGGCGCCCTGCAGGGGGACAAAGGTCGCCGTCAGGGAGGTGCGGACGAAAGGGGCGGCCTGGGCCAGAATGCGGCCGTGGGGACCGATGACCGCGGTCAGGCCGGTGTTGGTGGCCCGCAGCAGGTAGCGGCCTGCCTCCAGCGCCCGGGCCTGGGCCATCTGCAGGTGCTGGGCCGGGGCGATGGTGTCGCCGAACCAGGCGTCGTTGCTGACGTTGACGATGTAGGCCGCTTGCGGCAGGTAGCGCAGGGTGTCGCGGGGGAAGGCGTCCTCGTAGCAGATCGTCGGCGCCAGGGGGTGGCCGGCGGCCTGTAGCGGCGGCTGATCGTCGCTGCCGGGGGTGAAATCGCTCATGGGGAACTGGATCAGTTCGAGGAAGAAACCCAGCAGCGGCCGCAGCGGCAGGTATTCCCCGAAAGGCACCAGGTGGCGCTTGAAGTACATGCCGGGGGTCTTGCCCAGGCTGACGAGGGCGTTGTAGTAGCGGCCTTGCCCGTCCTTGACCGGGATGCCGATGAGCAGATCGGCGCCCTGTCTCAGGGCCTCCTGCTGCAGCGGGTCGAGCAGGTCCTTTTCGGCCTGATGGTGGAAGTAGGGCACGGCCGTTTCCGGCCATACGATGACGTCGGCGCCCCAGCGCTGGCGGGTCATCTCCACATAAGTGGCGACGATCTGCCGGCGGCTTTCCGGGCGCCATTTCATTTCCTGGGGGATGTTGCCCTGCAGCAGGCTGGCAGTCAGGGGCGGGCCGGCCGGTTCGCTCCAGTCGATCCGGTGCAGGCCGGCGCCGGCCAGCCAGAGGACGGCCACCGCCGCGACCCAGCGGTGCAACGGCCGGCGTCGCAGCAGCTGCACCAGGACGATGGCGGTCAGCGCCAGGACCCAGCTGGCGCCGAGGACGCCGAAGACCGGCAGATAACCGGCCAGGGGGGCGGCGGTCTGGCTGTAACCCAGCTGCAGCCAGGGAAAGCCGGTGAAAATCCAGACCCGCAGCCATTCCAGCGCCACCCAGGCGGCCGGGTAGAGCACCACCGGCCGCCACGGCGGGGTGTCGGCGTCCGCCAACCAGCGGCTCAAACTTGCGGCGAGCATGGGAAACAGGGCCAGCACGCTGACGAACAGCAGCGTCAGCAGGCCGGCCACCCCGGCCCCAGCTCCGGTATAGGTGTGCATGCTCACGAACACCCACCAGACGCCAAGGCCGAACAGGCCCAGTCCGAACAGGAATCCGTCGCGGGCGGCCCCGCCCACGCTGCGGGCGTGCAGCCACAGCCAGAACGCCACCGAGAGGGTGAGCGGTGCGATCCAGCTCTGATGGAACGGCGCGAAGGCCAGCGGCGTCAGAGCGCCGGTGCCGAAGGCCAGCAGCGGCCGCAGCCGGTCAGTCGGCACGGGACTCCTGTAGCTTGGGTTCCAGCAGCTTCACCTTGAGCAGGTGGATGCGGCGGTTGTCGGCGCGCAGGACCTCGAACTCGAAGCGGTCGATCTGGATCTTCTCGCCCCGCTGGGGCACGTGACCGAGGGTGTGGACGATGAGGCCGCCGATGGTGTCGAAGTCCTCGTCACTCAGATCGGCGTCGAAGTAGGCGTTGAATTCTTCGATGGGGGTGATGGCCTTGACGGTGTAGACCTTGTTGCTGCGGCGGAAGATGTATTCCTCTTCCAGGTCGTGTTCGTCGGCGATCTCCCCCACGATCTGTTCCAGAATGTCCTCGATGGTCACCAGACCGGCCGCGGCGCCGTATTCGTCGATGACGATGGCCATGTGCTGGCGCTGCTGGCGGAATTCCCGCAGCATGACGTTGAGGCGTTTGCTTTCCGGAACGAACAACGCCTTGCGCATCAGCTTCTTGACCGGCACCTGGAGGCTGCGGCGGTAGGCATAGGGCAGAAGGTCCTTGGCCAGCAGGATGCCGACCACCTGGCTGCGGTCCTCGCCGATGACCGGAAAACGGGAGTGATGGGTGTCGATGACGATGGGGAAGATGTCGCTGAGGGAGGCGTCCTGGTGAACCACGTCCATCTGCGCCCGGGGCACCATGATGTCGCGGACCCGGAGCTCCGAAACCATCAGGACCCCTTCGATCATCGACAGGGCATCGCGGTCGATGAGGTGACGCTTCTGGGCGTCGCGGAGAATGGCGAGCAGATCTTTGCGGTCCTTGGGCTCACCGGTGAAAAACTGACTGAGACGCTCGACCCAACTGCTACTGTCGGCGACTTGTTCGTTCATGATGACGTCGGTTCCTCGGTTTGATAGGGATCGGGGAAACCCAGGCGGGCCAATATCTCGCGCTCGCGCGCTTCCATGATTTCGGCCTCGCCCGGATCGATGTGGTCGAAGCCCCGCAGGTGCAGCACGCCGTGGACCACCATGTGGGCCCAGTGGGCCTGGGGTGTCTTGCCCTGTCGTTCGGCTTCCAGGTTGACCACCGGGGCGCAGATGACCACGTCCCCCAGAAAATCCAGGTTTACCCCCGGCGGGGCGTCGAAGGGAAAGCTGAGGACGTTGGTGGCTTTGGCCTGGTGGCGGTAGCGGGTGTTGAGATCGGTGATTTCGGCCTCGTCCACCAGGCGCAGGGAAACCTCGCCGCCCTTGCCTTCGAGGGCGGCCTCGGTCCAGCGGCACAGGTCTTCCGGTTCCGGGTGGGGGGCTGCGGTGGCGATCTGGACCGCCACCTCGGGAGGGTGGGTGTCCACGGCTCAGACGGCTCCGTCGGCTTGCGCCTGCCGGAGCTCGTGGGCCTCGTAGGCGGAGACGATGCGCTGCACCAGCGGATGGCGGACCACGTCGCGGGCGTCGAAATAGGTGAAGCTGATGCCCTCCACCTCCCGGAGCACCTCGAGCACATGCTTGAGGCCCGACTGGCGGTCGCGCGGCAGGTCCACCTGGGTGATGTCGCCGGTGATCACAGCGGTGGAACCGAAGCCGACCCGGGTCAGGAACATCTTGATCTGTTCCACCGTGGTGTTCTGGGCCTCGTCGAGGATGATGAAGGCGTCGTTGAGGGTGCGGCCGCGCATGAAGGCCAGGGGCGCGACCTCGATGACGTGGCGCTCGATCAGCTTGCCCACGCGCTCGAAGCCGATCATCTCGTACAGGGCGTCGTAGAGCGGGCGCAGGTAGGGATCGACCTTCTGGGCCATGTCCCCGGGCAGGAAGCCCAGGCGCTCGCCGGCCTCCACCGCCGGGCGGGTGAGGATCAGACGCTTGACCCGTTCCTCCTCCAGGGCCGCCACCGCACAGGCCACCGCCAGGTAGGTCTTGCCGGTCCCGGCCAGGCCGATGCCGAAGTTGACGTCGTGGGACTGGATGTTTTTCAGATACTGCTGCTGGTGGGCGCCGCGGGGCTTGATCACCGCCTTGCGGGTGCGGATGGTGACCGGCGCCTCCTCGTCTTCGTCCTGCAGCAGGGCATCGAGATGGGCCCTTTGCAGCGACAGATGGACCCGTTCCGGCGTGATGTCCTCGGAGGAGGAGACTTGGAACAGCTGTTGAATCAGGCGGGAGGCGGCCTCCACCGGTTCGCTGGCGCCGGCGATGCGGAAACGGTTGCCGCGGTTGGCGATTTCGACGCCGAGGCGCTGTTCGATCTGCTTGAGGTTTTCGTCGTACTGCCCGCACAGATTGGCCAGTCTCTGGTTGTCGGCGGGCTCCAGGGTGATCTGCAGGGTTGTGGCTTGTCGGTCTGTCAATGAAGTTGGGTTGAGCCCTTGACCGGGCTGGTTGAACACCTCTTGTGCGCGTGCCTTTCGGCTAGCATAGCTTAGACCAGACGGCCCCGCAAGGAGTTCGGCAGCGCCTCGGTGATGACCACCTCGGCGAAGCGGCCGATGAGCTGGGAGGGACCGATGAAGTTGACCACCCGGTTGTTTTCGGTCCGCCCGCACAGCTCGCGCGGGTTCTTGCGCGAGGTGCCTTCCACCAGAATGCGCTGGCGGCTGCCGACCATCTTTTCCGAAATCGCCCGGGCCTGGCGCTGGATCAAGGCCTGCAGCCGGGCCAGGCGTCGTTTTTTGACTGCCAGGGGCACGTCGTCGGCCAGTTCCGCCGCCGGGGTGCCGGGACGGGGGCTGTAGATGAAGCTGTAGGAATGGTCGAAGCCGACGGTTTCGATCAGGTCCAGGGTTTGCTCGAAGTCTTCCTCGGTCTCGCCGGGGAAGCCGACGATGAAGTCCGACGATAACGACAGGTTCGGGCGCACTTCCCGGAGCCTGGCGATGCGCCGCTCGTAGTCGCGGCGGGTGTAGCCGCGTTTCATCGCCGCCAGGATGCGGTCGCTGCCGGCCTGGACCGGCAGGTGGAGGTGATCGACCAGCTGGGGGATCGCGGCGAAGGCCTCGATCAGATTGTCGTCGAACTCGGCCGGATGGGAGGTGGTGAAGCGGATGCGTTCGATGCCGTTGATGGCGGCGATCTCGAACAGCAGCAGGGCCAGATCGGCCTCGTCGCCGTCTGCGGTCGCGCCCCGGTAGGCGTTGACGTTCTGACCCAGCAGATTGACTTCCCTGACGCCCTGGCGCGCCAGATCGGTCACCTCGGCGACCACGTCCGCCAGCGGGCGGCTGACTTCAGGCCCGCGGGTATAGGGCACCACGCAGTAGGTGCAGTACTTGCTGCACCCCTCCATCACCGACACGTAAGCCTTGGGGCCTTCGGCGCGCGGCTGGGGCAGGGAATCGAATTTTTCGATTTCCGGGAAGGAAATGTCCATCACCGGCCGCCGTTCGCTGCGGGCCTGCTCCAGAAGCTCCGGCAGGCGGTGCAGGGTCTGGGGACCGAAGACGATGTCCACGTAGGGGGCGCGGCGCTGGACTTCTTCCCCCTCCTGGCTGGCGACGCAGCCGCCGACGCCGATGACCACGCCGGGGCGCCTGCGCTTGAGGGGTTTCCAGCGCCCCAGCTGCGAGAACACCTTCTCCTGGGCCTTTTCCCGCACCGAACAGGTGTTGAGCAGGAGAACGTCGGCTTCTCCCGGATCGTCGGTCAACTCCAGGCCGTGGGAAGCTGCGAGCACGTCACGGATCTTGGCCGAGTCGTACTCGTTCATCTGGCAGCCGTAGGTCTGGATGTAGAGTTTTTGCGCCATGTTCGATCGACTCATTGCAGGGTAACGTGTAAATATACCAAATCGACACCGCCAGGGAGTGCAAAAGATGCGACGAATCCCCGAACCGGAACTGATGGACGATCCGGAACAGGCCGCCGCCTATGCAGCGGCCGATTTCAGCGACGCCAACCGTCTGTTCCTCGCGCTGTTCGCAGAAAAATTTCCCGGCCACGAACCACGGCAGGTGGTTGACCTCGGTTGCGGTCCCGGCGACATTCCCCTTGCTTTCGCCCGCCGTCACCGGGCCTGCCGGGTCGTTGGCATCGACGGCAGTGCGGCCATGCTGGCTATCGCCCGCCGGCAGCGGGAATCCTGTCCGGAATTGCGGGAACGGCTGGATTTCCGCTTGGCCAGGTTACCGGGGGCGGCGCTGCCGGCCGGTTTCGATACCGTGCTCAGCAACAGCCTGCTCCACCATCTGGCCGATCCCCTCGATCTGTGGAGGGAGGTCCGCCGTCTTGGCAGCCCTGGTGCGGCGGTGCTGGTGATGGATCTGATCCGTCCCCGAAGCGAAGGTGAAGCGCGGGATCTGGTGCACCGTTATGCCGTCGGGGCGCCGCCCGTTCTGCAGCGGGATTTTTTTCACTCCCTGCGGGCGGCCTATACGGTGGCCGAGGTTCGAAGCCAGCTGGTCGATGCGGAATTGGCCGGATTCGAGGTCGCTCCGGTGAGCGACCGGCATCTGGCGGTCTGGGGACGGCTGCCATGAAAGACGGGCGCCGGATGGCGCCCGTCCGTCGGTTGCAGCCTGCTGCGGGATTATTTGACGAAGTCGAAGGTTCTGCCCGGCGTGGCCGGCAGGCGCGGCAGGTCCTGTTTGGGGAACTGGCCGGTCAGGGCGTTGAGGAAGGCGACGATGTCTTCCACCTGCTGGTCGGACAGATCCTTGTTGAGCTGCAGCTTGGCCATCACCCGCACCGCTTCGTCCAGGGTCTTGACCGCGCCGTTGTGGAAATAGGGTGCGGTCAGGGCGATGTTGCGCAGGGTCGGGACCTTGAACAGGTGCTTGTCGGCCTCGTTCTTGGTGACCTCGTAGCGGCCCAGGTCATTCTTGAAGTCGTACTTGCCCTCGAAGTAGGGGTTGTCGAACATCGGGAATTTCTGGAACACCCCGGTACCCTGCCCCATCTGGCCGCTGAAGGCGGGCCCCGAATGACAGCCGATGCAGCCTACTTCGGCGAAGGTCTTCATGCCGCGGACCTGCTGTTCGGTCAGGGCCGACTTGTCGCCCTTGACGTAACGGTCGTAGGGGCTGTTGGGGGTGATCAGGGTGCGCTCGTAGGCGGCGATGGCTTTGACCGCGTTGTCCTCGCTGATTTCGGCGTCCGGGCCGAAGGCTTCCTTGAACAGCTGCGGGTATTCGGGAATCTGTTTCAGGCGGGCGACCACGTCGTCCCAGCTCTTCATCCCCATTTCGATGGGATTGGTCACAGGGCCCCGGGCCTGATCCTCCAGACTGGCGGCGCGGCCGTCCCAGAACTGGGTGGCGTTGAAAGCGGCGTTCCAGACCGTGGGGGCGCTGCGGCCGCCGGTCTGGCCGTGGACGCCAGCCGCCACCGGACGGTTGTCCTCACCCCCGGCCATGACGTTGTGGCAGGAATTGCACGATACGGTGCCGGTGGACGACAGCCGCGGGTCGAGATACAGCAGTTTCCCCAGCTTGACCTTGGCGGGGGTGGTGGGGTTGTCCGCCGGTTCCGGTGCCTTTTCCGGCAGGGCCTGCCACTGGGCGGCGCTCGCCAGCCCGGTCACGCCGGCGAGCGCCAGCGCTGCGACGATGGATTTGCGTTTGAACATGGATGCCTCCTCGAAACGGAATTGTTGTTGTGCAAAACTTGACGCAAGGTGCGAGGCGATATTGAAGCACAAGCGCAGGCAGCTTGCCACCGGGCGAGGCATTCAACGAAAAACCCGCTCCGAAGAGCGGGTTTTTCGGGAACAACGGTTAAGACCGTCGATCAGCGGCCGGAAACCGGGAAGTTCTTGACCTGTTCCAGTGCCTGCTTGATCTGCTCCTCGGCGCCGGCCAGATCGCCACGGCGGGCCATGCCGCGGGCGCGGCGCACGTTGGTCATCAGACGCTGCACCGGCATGCCGAACTGGTCGCCGGTGATTTCCTTGGCCGCCTGCTTGACCGCGCCCAGCGCATCCAGCACGGCGCGGGGGTCGGTGCCTTCTTGGGCCAGCTTCAGGGCCTCTTCCAGATTGGCCTTCACTGCGGCGACGGCGGCGGTCACGCCCTCGGCGGTTTCAGCGGCCAGCGGCGCGGTGGGATACGCGGTGATCACGCCTCCGGAGACGGCGATGATGGCGGCGGTCAGAACGGTCTTCATGGTTTTTTTCATAGTTAAACCCCCTCACAAGGTATTGGTTGTTTAGTGACGTACAGCGTCATTCAAAGGATCGCCCGATGCAGCTTAATCGATGCTTAATTCGTGATTTGGGCGTACGGGACCGATTCTATCACAACATGGGTGATTGCAAAGATTGTGGCCGGGGCTTCGTCGTCCATTCCAGCTGAGGCAGGCAGTCTGCTTCGAAAGACGCCGTCAATACCTCCCTGTAGGCTCCACGCCGGCCTCCCTGCCGGCGAGGCTTCCAAAGCAGACCGCCTGCCTCTTCAATCAATCCGTTACGGGTTCAAATGACCGGTCATGGGATTGCGGCAGCCATCGCGGCCGCACCGCCGGGGTTCGGTCCGTCAGCTCGGCACACCAGAGACCGGCCACGGCCACCAGTTCTTCTCCGAGATATACCAAGGGCAGGTGGTGCCGTTTCCACGGCGGAACCCTTTGCTCCTGAAGGAACTTTTTCAACGGGCGCCGGTGGCCGTGTTGGCGGAGGATTTCCCCGCCCCGGCGGTAGCGGACCGTGATGGGGCGCTCCTGCCACAGGGCAAGGGGAATGCCGCGTGGCGCCGGGACCGCTTCCAGCCGGGAGCCGTCGGGCAGCAGCAGCGCGGCGCGCCCGTCCCAGGGGCTTTGCCAGTCGGTAGCGGGCGGCGGCGGGGTGGCAAGAAAATACAACCGCCCCCGCCAGCGCCGCACTTCCCCGCCGCGCCAGCGGATACAGGGAATCCGGTCGCTTGCGGCCTGGCGGCACTCGCTGAGGATACGGTCGAGATAGACGGTGCTGGGTGGTCGCGTGCCCTGGCGTTTCAGCCAGGTCCGCAGCAGTCCGCGCTGTTGCGGTTCCGGGCGGGTCGTCAGCGCGGCGAAATCGAGACTGCCGTCCGCTGCCATCAGCGCATCCAGGGCGGGATTCGTTGCCGCCTCCAGCAGCGCGACCGTCTCGGCGCAGTGACGGGCGCTGCGGGCCAGGGTGCGGTCTGCAGCGGGCCAGCGCCGGCGCAGCAGCGGCATGACCCGGTGGCGGAGGAAGTTGCGGTCGTAGCGGGTGTCGGTATTGCTGGGATCGTCGATCCAGTGCAGTCCCTCAGCTTTGGCATAAGCTTGCAGGGTTTGACGTGGCACGTCGAGCAGCGGTCGCAGCAGCCATCCCTGACCCAAATCAGTGCAAGCCGGCATCCCCGCCAGACCGGCGGGACCGGCGCCCCGCAGCAGCTGCAGCAGCACGGTTTCGGCCTGATCGTCCTGATGCTGGGCCAGCAGCAGCGCCTCGTTCGCCCCTAGCGTTTCGCGGAAGGCCCGGTAGCGGGCCTTCCGGGCGGCTTCCTCCGGGCTTTGGCCGGGCCGTGGGGTGGCATCGACCTGTACGGCCCGGAACGGCACCTGGAGCGATTCGCAAATCGCCCGGCAGTGGTCCTGCCAGACCGGCGCATCGGGATGGAGTCGGTGGTTGACGTGGAGCGCGGCGAAAACGGGGCCGGTTTCCGCCCGTAATTCCGCACAGAGGTGCAACAGCACGTGAGAATCCAGTCCGCCGCTGTAACCGATCCAGTAGCGGCGGGCCGGATGGGCGTTTAGGAAGCGATGGAGCCGGTGGCGCAGTTCATTCACTCTCGTCGTAGACGCCGTAACGCATCAGGCGCCGGTAGCGCTCGTCGAGCAGGTGGGGCAGCGGCATCCGTTCCAGTTGTTCCAGATGCTTGAGCAGGGCGGCCTTGATGTTGGCGGCGGCCTGTTTCTTGTCGCGGTGGGCGCCGCCTAAGGGTTCGGGGATGATTTCGTCGATCAGCCCCAGCGCCTCCAGGCTTTCGGAGGTGATGCCCATGGCCTCGGCCGCCAGTTCGGCCTTGTCGGCGCTCTTCCACAGGATGGAGGCGCAGCCTTCCGGTGAGATCACCGAATAGGTGCTGTACTGCAGCATCAGCAGGCGATCTCCGACCCCGATGGCGAGCGCCCCCCCAGACCCCCCCTCGCCGATGACGGTACAGATGATCGGGGTCTTGAGCTGGGACATGACGTAGAGGTTGCGGGCGATGGCCTCGCTCTGGCCCCGCTCCTCGGCATCGATGCCCGGATAAGCGCCGGGGGTATCGATGAAGGTCAGCACCGGCAGGTGGAACTTCTCCGCCAGCTGCATCAGCCGCAGGGCCTTGCGGTAGCCCTCCGGGCGCGGCATGCCGAAATTACGGCGGATCTTCTCCTTGGTGTCGCGGCCCTTCTGGTGGCCGATCACCATCACCGGCCGCCCTTCCAGCCGCGCCAGGCCGCCGACAATGGCGGGATCGTCGGCGAAGGTGCGGTCACCGTGGAGCTCGTGGAAGTCGGTGAAGATCTGCTGGATGTAGTCCAGGGTGTAGGGCCGCAGGGGGTGGCGCGACAGCTGGGAGATCTGCCAGGCGGACAGATTGGAGAAGACCGAGGCGGTGAGCTTGCGGCTCTTCTCCTCCAGGCGGGCGATCTCCTCGGAGATATTGATTTCGTTGTCGAAGCCGACCCGGCGCAGCTCCTCGATCTTGGCTTCCAGTTCGGCAATGGGTTGTTCGAAGTCGAGATAGTTGAGGGGGTTTTTCATCGGGCGTTGAACAGTTCTTCCAGGAAGTTGCGCATTCCGATCCACGAGCGCCGGTCGGCGTCCGGGTTATAGACGGTGCCGAAATCCGGATCGTTCGCTTTGGGATTGGTGAAGGCGTGCATGGTGTGACCATAGACGTGCACCTGCCAGTCGCAGCCGGCCTTGGTCAGCTCGGTTTCCAGGGCGACCACGTCTTCCACCGGCACCATGGGATCGTCGTGGCCGTGGAGCACCAGCACCTTGGCCTTGATCGGGTTGCCGGCGGTGTTGCCCGGCGGCTTGAGCAGGCCGTGGAAGCTGACAACCCCGCCTACTTCGGTGCCGGTGCGGGCCAGATCGAGCACGCACAGGCCGCCGAAGCAGTAGCCGATGGCGGCGGTCTGGGCGGGATCGACCATGGACTGCTGGCGCATGGTCTCCCAGGACAGGATCATGCGCCGCTGCAGCAGGGCGCGGTCGTCGAGGAACGGCTGCATCAAGCGGGCGTTTTCCTCCGGGCCGCTGCCGGTCCTGGCGTCGCCGTAGAGATCCAGGGCGAAACCGGCATAGCCCAGCTCCGCCAGAGCCACGGCCTTGTCGCAGACGAATTGTTCGCGCCCGCCCCACATGTGGGCGATCAGCACCCCGGGCATGGGGATGGTGCGGGTGTCGTCCCAGGCGAGAAAGCCGACCAGACGGGTGTCGCCGTCGAAATATTCCACTTCACGGGTCTGAATCGTCATCGTTTGTCCTCCTCCGAGTCGGTTTCCAAACCGTTGCGCCAATGATGGTCGTCGCGGTCGAACAGGGCGCGGGCTTCCTCCGGCCCCCAGCTGCCGGCCGGATAGGTGGGGATGTAGTCGCGTTCCACCGCCCAGGTCTTGAGAACTGGGTCCACCACCCGCCACGCCCACAGTACCTCGTCACTGCGCAGGAACAGGGAGTGGTCGCCGGCGATCACGTCCAGGAGCAGGGTTTCGTAGGCTCCCAGGCGGTCGAGGTCGATGCCGCAGGTGGTGGCGTCGAGCTGGATCTTGCGGATTTTCATCGCCGTGCCCCGCTCGCGCACGTAAACTTCGGCGCGGATGCACTGGTCCGGCTGGATGCCGAGCAGGAGCCAGTTGGGTTCGAGGCGTTCGATGTGGGCGCTGCGGAACAGCTGCTGTGGGGGATGCTTGAAGCGGATGGCCACCAGGGCCCGGTCCCGGGCCAGGCGCTTGCCGGTGCGCAGGTAGAAGGGCACGCCGCGCCAGCGCCAGTTGTCCAGATAGAGCTTGAGGGCGGCATAGGTTTCGGTGGTGCTGTCGGGGGCGACACCTTCCTCCTCCAGATAGCCGGGCACTTCCCGGTCGCCGACCCGGCCGCGGGTGTACTGGGCCCGAAAGGCGTGGGCGTGGACCGCGTCGGGGCGGATCGGCCGCACCGACTTGAGGGCCTTGACCTTCTCGTCGCGCAGGGACTCGGCGTCCAGGCGCGGCGGCGGTTCCATCGCCACCATCGCCAACATCTGCAGCAAGTGGCTCTGGATCATGTCGCGCAGGGCGCCGGTGCCGTCGTAATAGCCGGCCCGGCCCTCGACGCCGGCGGTTTCCGCGTGGGTGATCTGGACGTGGTCGATGTGATTGCGGTTCCAGAGTGGTTCCAGCAGCAGGTTGGCGAAGCGGAACACCAGGATGTTCTGGACCGTTTCCTTGCCCAGGTAATGGTCGATGCGGTAGATCTGCGACTCGGCGAAATCGCGGTGCAGGCTGTGATCGAGAACGCGGGCGCTTTCCAGGTCGTAACCGAACGGTTTTTCCACCACCAGCCGGCGCCACCCCTGAACCTCGCGGTTGAGACCGTGGGCGGCGAGATGGCGGGCCACCTCGGCGTACTGTTGCGGCGGGATCGACAGATAGAACACCCAGTTGGGCGGAAAAGCCGCCTCGGCCACGGTGGCGGCCAGGTTGGCGAAGGTCTGCGGCCGGTCCAGGTCCACCTGGACGAAGTGCAGGCGTTCCAGGAAGCGGGCCAGGGCGGCCTCGTCGAGGGTCAGGCGTTCGCCGAGTTGCTCGGCGACGATGCCGCGCCAGGTGGCTGCGTCCCAGTCGCGGCGGCCGACGCCGACGATTCGGGTCGGCCCGCTCAGGCGTCCGGCCTCATCGAGGCGGTAGAGGGCCGGCAGCAGCTTGGTCCGGGCCAGATGCCCGGTGGCGCCGAAAATGGCGAAGGAGCAGGCTTGCGGTGTGGCCACGTCAGGGCGCCTGTCGCTGACGGCGTTCCTGTAAATGGGCGAGCAGACCTTCGCAGGCGTCTTCGATCATGTCGAGGACGCGGTCGAAGCCCGGTTCGGTGCCGTAGTAGGGATCGGGAAGGTTGCGGGTCTTGAGGTGGGGGGCATAGTCGAGGAGATAGCCCAGTTTGTGCTGATATTTGCGGGCGCTGGTGAACAGCAGGGTGTCGTAGTTCTGCTCGTCCATCACCAGGACCAGGTCGAATTCCTCGAAATCCCCCGGCTCCACCTGGCGGGCGCGCAGGTGGGAGATGTCGATGCCGCGCTCGCGGGCGGCGCGGATGGCGCGCTCGTCCGGTGCCTTGCCCAGGTGATAGGCGTGGGTGCCGGCGGAATCGATCATGACCTGATCGGCCAGTTCCTCCCGTTCCAGCAGTTTCTGGAACACCCCTTCGGCCATGGGGGAACGGCAGATGTTGCCCATGCACACGAACAGGATACGAATCATGACGCTTACCTCGAAATGGTGGTTTCAGCCCTGGCGCTGCCGCAGCACATGGTCCACCCTTTCCAGATCCTCGCGGGTGTCCACGCCCGGTTCCGGCGCATGTTCCACGCTCAGCACGACGATGCGCTCACCGTGCCACAGGATGCGCAATTGTTCAAGCGCCTCGGCCTGCTCCAGCGGTGCCGGCGGCCAGTGCACGTAGCGGTGCAGCAGCCCGACCCGGTAAGCATAGACGCCGATGTGACGCCAGTAGCAGGCGGCTGCGAGATCGGGGCGGTCGGTGGCGAAGGATTCGCGATGCCAGGGAATGGGGGCACGGCTGAAATAGAGGGCGTAGCCGGCCTGGTCCATGACCACCTTGACGGCGTTGGGATTGAAGATCTCGGTCTCGCTCGCCGGCGCCGCCAGGGTGGCGACCATGGCGTCCGGATGTTCATCCAGGTCGCAGGCCAGGCGGTTGACCAGGCGCGGGTCCAACAGCGGCTCGTCCCCCTGCCAGTTGACCACGATGGTGTCGTCGTCCCAGCCTTTGAGGCGGGCGGTCTCCTCGATCCTTTCGGTGCCGCTGGTGTGGGACGGGCAGGTCAGGACCGCCTCCACGCCGGCGCCGCGGGCGGCCTCGGCGATACGGGCATCGTCGGTGGCGACCACCACCTCGTCGGCGTCGGCCTTGAGCGCTTGGCGGCAGACGTGGGCGATCATCGGCTCGCCGGCCAGGTGCAGCAGGGGTTTGTCGGGCAGGCGCGAGGAGGCGGCGCGGGCGGGGATGACGATCTTGAAGCCGGTCATCGGTCCTTGAGACGGTCGTATTCCTCCAGGCTCAGCTTGCGGGCCTCCTCTTCGAGCATCACCGGGATATCGTCGCGTATCGGATAGGCCAGCCGGTCGGCCTTGCAGATCAGCTCCTCGGTCTCGGCGGCGTAGATCAGTTTGCCCTTGCAGACCGGGCAGACCAGGATGTCCAGGAGTCTCTTGTCCATCGGTTCACTCTTGGGTGGTTTCGGTGGCGAAGGAGATGTGGCTCAGGCCCAGCTGGCGGGCGGCGTCGAGCACCCGGATCACCGCCTGATGGGGAGTGCGCTTGTCGGCGACGATGACCACAACCGGCCGCACGCCCTGTTGCAGCGCCCGCTGCATGGCCCTTTTCAGGGTCTCCAGGCGGGTGTTGACCAGTTCGTGCTCGCCGATGTAGTAATGGCCGGCGGCGTCGATGACCACCTCCAGCGGTTTCTGCCGGGGGCTTTGGACCGCGCTTTTGGCCTGGGGCAGTTCGAGCTTGAGCTGGGCCTGGCGCTCGAAGGTGGTGGTGACCATGAAGAAGATCAGCAGCAGGAACACCACGTCGATCATCGGCGTCAGGCTCAGTTCGAGGCGCTCGCGCCGGGTGGTGCGGAAGTTCATTCCCCTTTCGGCTCCTCGTGGTCGGTTTCGCTGTACATAATGTCGATGAAGCGCAGGGCCTCGTTTTCCATTTTCAGCACCAGATCCTGCACCTTGGCCTGAAAGTGGCGGTAGAAGATCAGGCTGGGGATCGCCACCGACAATCCGGCGGCGGTGGTGATGAGGGCTTCGGAAATGCCGCCGGCGAGCACCTTGGGGTCGCCGACGCCGACGGCGGTGATGGCGCTGAAGACCTTGATCATCCCCATCACCGTGCCCAGCAGGCCCAGCAGCGGGGTGACCGAGGCGATGGTGCCGAGCAGATCGAGGAAACGCTCCAGCTCGTGGGCCACCTGACGGCCGACGTCCTCGATCGCCTCCTTCATCACCTCGCGCCCGTAGCGGTAGTTGCTCAGGCCGGCGGCCAGAATCGCCCCCAGCGGGGAGCTGGTCTGCAGTTGCCGGATGTGGTTCGCGTCCAGCTCTCCCTGGCGGAACATGCGCCAGACCTGGGTGACCAGGTGCGGCGGGATGATGCGGGTAGTCCGAAGGCTCCAGAAGCGTTCGCAGACGATGGCGGTCGCCAGCACGGAACAGGCCAGGATCGGCCACATGAGCCAGCCGCCCGCTTCGATGATTTCCAACACGCTCGGATCTCCTCGGGAAAAACCGGTTAATTGTAACCCAGTCTCGGCCGGCAGGCAGGCGGCAAAAAGCCCGCACGGAGGCGGGCTTTGCCGATGGGATGATCCGGCTGCGGCTTACAGCAGCAGACTGAAGATGTCGGCGACCCGGTTCCAGTGCTCGGTCTGGGGATTTTTCAGCGTCGGGTCGACGATCTTGAAGGTCTTGGCCATGGCGTAGGTCAGGCCGCCGACGATTTCCGGCAGTTTGGCTTCCACGTCCTCACCGTAAGCCAGTTCCAGCGGCGGCAGCTTGGCTAGCTGGTCCAGGATCGGCTGCAGCTCCAGGGCCAGGTCCAGCTTGCGGAACTGGTGGATGCTTTCCTGCAACCCCTTGGTGATCGGCAGGTCGTGCACCAGGATGACGTCGCGGCCGTTGGCCTTGGCGGTGGCCACGCCCATCAACAGCAGGTCGTGCAGTTTCTGGTTGATGAAGTCCGACAGGCGCTTGAGGTCGTTCTTGTCCACGTCCAGGGACGCGGCTTCACGGAAAAAGCGCTCGAACTGGCTGATGCCCATGATACTCATCAGTTGGATCTCCTTGGTTCTTTCAGAGTTGGCTACACGACAAATCTGGGGTCGGCCGGCCGTTTCTCAAGAGCGGCGAACCGGGAACTGCCGCCGGAACGGCTGAATTTTGTCATAATAACATCGCCGCAACCATTCAGCGTGACAAAAATTTTCATGACTACCCAACCTCTCGTCGGCGTGATCATGGGTTCCCAATCCGACTGGGACACCATGCACCACGCCACCGATATGCTGGAGCAGCTCGAGGTCCCCTTCGAGGTGCGCATCGTCTCCGCCCACCGTACCCCGGATCTGCTGTTCGAATACGCCGGCAGCGCCAGGGAGCGCGGCCTTCGGGTCATCATCGCCGGCGCCGGCGGGGCTGCCCACCTGCCGGGCATGGCGGCGGCCAAGACCACCCTGCCGGTGCTCGGGGTGCCGGTGCAGTCGCGCACCCTCAACGGCCTGGACTCGCTGCTGTCCATCGTGCAAATGCCGGCCGGGGTTCCGGTCGGCACCCTGGCCATCGGCCGCGCCGGGGCGGTCAACGCCGCGTTGCTGGCGGCGGCGATCCTGGCCCCGGAATACCCGGGGATCGACGCCGCGCTCGTTGCCTACCGCCAGCGCCAGACCGAAACCGTGCTGGCCCATCCCGATCCCCGCGAGGTAGCCTCATGAAGATCGGCATCATCGGCGGCGGCCAGCTGGCGCGGATGCTGATTCTAGCCGGTTACCCCCTGGGGCTGGATTTCGCCGTCCTCGACCCGGCCCCGGATGCCTGCGCCGGCCCCCTGGCCGAACACCTGGTCGCCCCCTATGACGATCCGGAGGCGCTGGCGCGGCTGGCCGACACCTGCCAAGTCATCACCTACGAGTTTGAGAACGTGTCCCTGGAAGGGCTGAGCAGGCTGCAGGACCGCACCCGCATCTATCCACCGCTGGCGGCTCTGGAAGCCAGCCGCGACCGCCTGCGGGAAAAATCGCTGTTTCGCAGCCTCGACATTCCCACCCCGCCCTTCGTCGCCATCGACAGCCGGGAGAATCTGGAGGAGGCGCCCAAGCAGCTGGGCTGGCCGTTCCTGGTCAAGACCCGCCGTTTCGGCTACGACGGCAAGGGGCAGTTTCTGATCCGCACCGCCGCCGACATGGATGCCGCCTGGGCCGAGCTGGCAGGCCGGCCGCTGATCGGCGAGGGCTTCATTCCCTTCGACCGCGAGGTTTCGGTCATCGCCGTGCGCCGCGCCAGCGGCGAGACAGCCTTCTATCCCCTCAGCGAGAACCTCCACAAGAACGGCATTCTTCATCTCGCCCGCTGCCGCCCGGGCGATCCCGCCGCGGTGCAGGCACAGGAATATGCCCGCTGCCTGCTTGAACGTCTCGATTATGTCGGGGTCTTAGCTCTGGAGCTGTTCGAGGTGAACGGCCGCCTGCTGGCCAACGAGATGGCGCCCAGGGTGCACAACTCCGGTCACTGGACCATCGAGGGGGCGGAAACCAGCCAGTTCGAAAACCACCTGCGCGCCATCCTCGACCTGCCCTTGGGCGGCACCGAGCCGGTGGGACATGCGGCGATAGTGAATTTCATCGGCGTGCTGCCGGCGCTGGCCGACGTGCTGGCGCAACCGGGTGTCCACTGCCATTTCTATGGCAAGGCCGAGCGCCCGGGGCGCAAGGTCGGTCACGCCACAGTGCGGGCGGCCTCGGCCAAGGCCCTGGAGGCGCGCCTGCACCACCTGTTGGCCCTGTTACCCTAGATCATCAGCCGAACGAGGTGAGACGATGGCACAGATCCCCGTGGAACGAATTTCCGGGCCGGAACCGGCCCCGCCCGCCAGCGTCCCGCCTCTGCCCTGGTACCGGCAGCGCCGGGTCCAGGTGTTCACCGCCGTCGCCGCCGCGACCCTGTTGCTGGGCTGGCTGGTCGTGTTTCTGCGCCCGGCGATCTATCAGGCCGGCGCCACCCTGCTGACCACTCCGCCGCCGGCGGCCGATGCCAACGAGATCGTCGTCGATCCCCAGCACATCGCCATCCAGCGGGTCCTGCTTACCGGCCAGCCGCTGCTGGAGGAAACCCTCAAACGGCTGGAATGGGATGGCCGCCTGCCGCCGGGCCTGACCCCGGCGGCGGTCAGGGAGATGCTGCGGGTGGAACCGGTGCCCGACACCAATCTGGTGCGCCTGATCGCCGAAGGCCCGGACCGCGACCTGCTCGCCCCCCTGGTCAACACCTGGGTCGAAGTCTACCGGGAGGCGCGGGCGCGGGAGATCGAGGCTTCCACCGGCGCCACCCTGCGGGCGCTGCGCGAACGGCTGGCGGCGCTTCAGGGCAAAATCGCCGCCCGCCGCAAGGCCCTGGAGGATTTCCGTCAGCGTTACGACATCGCTTCCCTGGAGCGCGGGGAAAACACCGTGCTCGCCCGTCTCAACGGTCTGACCGAGGCCCTCAACAAGGCCAACGAGGCGGTGATCGAGGCCAGGTCGCGGCTGGATGCGGTAAAAGCGGCGGTCGCCGCCGGCAAGCCCGTGGTCCCCGAGGAAGACCAGCAGGTGCTGGCGGTGCTGGAGCAGCGGGCCCAGGCGCTGCGGGAAAAGTTGACCGCCATGAAGCAGCGTTTCACCCCCCAGTACATCCGCCTCAATCCTGCCTACCGCAAGGTGCCGCAGCAGCTGCGGGAGGTGGAGGCCAAGATCGCGGCGCTGGTGGAACGGGGGCGCCGGGTGGTGCTGGCCCAGGCGCAGCAGGATTACGCCGCCGCCCTCCAGACGGTGGAAGAAACCCGGCGCCAGCTGGAGGCGCACAAACGCCAGGCGCAGGAATTCAGCACCCGCTTCGCCGAGCACGAGTCGCTGGTGAAGGACCTGGAACAGCTGGAAGAACAGCAGCGCGAGCTCCAGGCCCGCATCACCCAGCTGGAGGTCAAGCAGCTGGAACAGTATCCCCAGGTGGAGGTGGTCGAAAAGGCCTACACGCCGGAAAGCCCCATCCGGCCCCATTACTGGCGTGATGCCGGGGTGGTGGTGCTGCTCGCCTTCGGGCTGGGACTGGTGGCGGTCTGGCTGCTGGAATTCCTGACCCGGCGGGAGGCACGGCTGCCGGACACCCGGCTGACCCTCGCGGGGGTGCACGTTTATGCCGATCCCGGTCAGGCTCCCCTGTTTTCCCGACCGCCGCCGGCCGAAGCTCTGAGGACGGAAACGGTGCCGGAAAGGCTGCCTTCCCAGCCGCAGGAGCTCGATACCGGGACGCTGCAACGCCTGATCGACCACGCCGACCTGAAGACCCGCCAGACCATCGCCCTGCTTCTTAGCGGCCTGACCCCGGAAGAGCTGACCCGCCTGGAAACCACGGATGTGGATCTGGCCCATGCGCGTCTGCTGGTCCCGCCCCCGCACCGGCGCTCCCTGCCCCTGGCTCCGCGGTTGAAGACCTGGCTGGCGGCCAGCGGGGGGACGCCCCTGGTGCCCGGCGATCCGGAAGCGGTCCGCAAATCGCTCTATCTGGCCGCGGTCGAAGCCGGACTGGAAGATCCGGAAAGCGTAACCCCGGAAGCGCTTCGTCATGCTTACATCGTCCATCTGCTTCGCCAGGGATTGAAACTGACTCAGCTGGAAGCCCTCGTCGGTCCCCTGCCACTGGAGGAACTGAGCCGTTACCGGCCGCTCGCCATCGCGGCGGACAAAGACGTGGACCAGATCGACCCGGTTTATCCCTGTCTGCGCCCTTGAAGCCCATGTCCCGCACCGCCGCCCTGCCGCCGCGCCGCTACGACTGGCGCACCCTGATCCGCCTGAGCCTGCGTCACCGGCGCAAGCTGCTCCTGGCCCAGGCGGTGGCGCTGCTGGCGGCCCTGGCGGCGGTGCCGGTGCCGCTGCTGATCCCGACCCTGGTGGACGAGGTCCTGCTGGGACATCCGGGACCGGTGACCGCTTTCATCGACCGCTGGCTGCCGCCGCCGGCGGCGTTCCCCTGGGACCGGGCTCTGTGGTACATCGGCGCGGTGCTGGTGCTGTCGTTCCTGCTGCGGCTGGCGGCCCTGGGCTTCAACGTCTGGCAGACGCGCCAGTTCACCGAGATTTCCAAGGACGTCACCTACCGGCTGCGCACCGATCTGCTCAAGCGCCTGGAACGGGTGTCGATGGCGGAATACGAGTCCCTCGGCAGCGGCACCGTGGTCACCCACCTGGTCACCGATGTCGACACCCTGGACCAGTTTCTCGGCGCCACCATCAGCCGTTCCCTCATCGCCGCCCTCACCATCGTCGGCACCGCGGCGATCCTGCTGTGGATCCACTGGCCCCTGGCCCTGTTCATCCTCTGTCTCAACCCCCTGGTGATCTATTTCACCCGCGCCCTGGGAAAACGGGTCAAGCAGCTCAAGAAGCAGGAAAACGGCGCTCTGGAGGCGTTCCAGCAGGCCCTGACCGAAACCCTGGACGCCATCCAGCAGATCCGCGCCAGCAACCGCGAGCGCTATTACTTCGAGCGCCTGCGCGATCGCGCCGACCAGGTGCGCCACCGCGCCGGCCAGTACGCCTGGAAGAGCGACGCTCTCAACCGCTTCAGCTTCGTGGTCTTCCTCCACGGCGTGGATCTGTTCCGCGCCACCGCCATGACCATGGTGCTGTTCTCCGATCTCAGCATCGGCCAGATGCTGGCGGTGTTCGGTTACCTGTGGTTCATGATGGGGCCGGTGCAGGAACTGCTCGGCATCCAGTACGCCTTCTACAGCGCCCAGGCGGCGCTGGCGCGGATCAACCGCCTGCTGGCGTTGCGCCAGGAGCCGCGTTACCCGCATCAGGTCAATCCCTTCCGCGGCAAGCCCACGGTGTCCATCCGGGTCGAGGATCTGCACTTCCGCTACGACCGGGGGGACGAAGTCCTCAAGGGCGTGAGCCTCGACGTCGGCGCGGGTGAAAAGATCGCCCTGGTGGGCGCCAGCGGCGGCGGCAAGTCCACCCTGGTGCAGGTGCTCATCGGCCTCTACGCGCCGACACGGGGGATGGTCTATTACGACGGCGAGCCCATCACCCGCATCGGCATGGAAGTGGTGCGCGAACACGTGGCCACGGTGCTGCAGCAGCCGGTGCTGTTCAACGACACCATCCGCGCCAACCTGACCCTGGGCCGCGATCTGGACGACCGCCGCCTGTGGCAGGCCCTGGAGACCGCCCAGCTGGCCGACACCGTCGCCGCCCTGCCCGCCGGCCTGGACACCGTCATCGGCCGCAGCGGCATGCGTCTTTCCGGAGGACAGCGCCAGCGCCTCGCCATCGCCCGGATGATCCTGGCCGAACCCAAGGTGGTGATCTTCGACGAGGCCACCTCGGCGCTGGACACCGAAACCGAGCAGCGCCTCCACGAAGCGCTGTCCCGCTTCCTGGCGCGCCGCACCACGGTGATCGTCGCCCACCGCCTCAGCGCCGTGAAACAGGCCGACCGGGTCTACGTGTTCGAGGACGGCCGCATCTGCGAACAGGGCGGCCATGCCGATCTCCTGGCCCAGGGCGGCCTTTACGCCAGGCTGTACGGCAAACGCCAGCAGGCCTTGCCATGACCTCGGCGTTCGATCTCCACTGTCATTCCAGTGCCTCCGACGGTGCCCTGTCCCCGGCCCGGGTGGTGAGGCGGGCGGCGGAGAACGGCGTGCGTCATCTGGCCCTTACCGACCACGACAGCGTCGCCGGCATTGCGAGCGCCCGCCGCGCCGCCGAGGTGCTCGGTGTCCGCCTGATCGCCGGGGTGGAAATCTCCGTCACCTGGGAGAAGCGCTGCTTCCACATTCTCGGTCTGGGCGTCGATCCCGCCAATGAAACCCTGTGTCGGGGGTTGGCCGGCCTGCAGCGGATCCGCCGCGAGCGGGCGGCGGCGATGGCCGAGAATCTGGCCAGACACGGCATCGAGGGCAGTCTGGCGGCGGTGGAGGAAATGGCCGGTGAGGGCATGATCACCCGCACCCACTTCGCCCGCTTTCTGGTGGCCCGGGATTATGCCGCTTCGGTGGCCGAGGTCTTCGACCGCTATCTGGTGCGGGGCAAACCCGGTTACGTCGCCACCCGCTGGGCCGGGCTGGAAGAGGCCCTGGAATGGATCCGCGCCGCCGGCGGCGTCGCGGTGCTGGCCCATCCGCTGCGCTATCAGCTCACCGCCAGCTGGCTGCGGCGCTTTCTGTCGGCGTTCCAGTCCGCCGGCGGGGTGGGAATCGAGGTGGTCAACGGCAACAGCACCCCCAACCAGATCGCCACCTGCGCCGATTACGCCCGCCGTTACCGTCTGGCCGGGTCGGTGGGGTCCGATTTCCACGATCCGGCCTTTCCCTGGATCGATCTCGGGCGGCTGGAGCCGCTGCCGCCGGGCGTCGAGCCGGTGTGGAACGCCTTCAACCTGTAACCTTCGGCCGAGGAGATCGCTCAACTTGGGTCAGGAAATCGAACGTATCCGCTTCATGCCGGCGGATTTCGAGTGCTTCCGCCGCCGGGTCGCCGAAGAAACCCGCCTGCTGCGGGTGCTGGAGGACGAAGACCGTCTTTCCGGACGCGAGCCGGTGGGCGGCTTCGAAATCGAGGCCTGGCTGGTGGACCGCCGGTTGCGCCCGGCGCCGGACAACGTCCGCTATCTTAAGGCCCTGGCCGATCCCCTGGCCTCGGCGGAGCTGGCGCGCTTCAACGTCGAGCTCAACAATCAGCCCCGTCCGTTGCGTGAGGACGCTTTGCGCCGCTTCCATCACGAGCTGACGCAGCTGTGGCGCCGGGCCGATGCCTGCGCCCGCCGCCTCGACCTGGCGCTGCTGATGATCGGCATTCTGCCCACGCTGCGGCAGGCCGATCTCAGCCTGGCCAACCTGTCGCCGCTGAACCGCTATCTGGCGCTCAACGAGCAGATTCTGAAACAGCGGGGCGGCCAGCCGCTGCAGCTGGACATCCACGGCCTCGAACATCTCAAGTGCCTGCATCACGACGTCATGCTGGAGTCAGCCGCCACCTCGTTCCAGATTCATCTGCAGGCCCCCCGGGGGCGGGCGGTGGCCCTTTACAACGCATCGATCGTCGCCTCGGCGGCGACGGTGGCGGCCGGGGCCAATTCGCCGTTCCTGTTCGGCCGCGATCTGTGGGCCGAAACCCGCATCCCCCTGTTCGAGCAAGCCATCGAAGTGGGCGGTTACGGGGCGGCGGTGCGCGGCCCCCTGCGCCGGGTCGGCTTCGGCAGCGGCTACGCCCGCCGCCAGCTGAGCGAGGTGTTCGAGGAGAACCTGCGGCATTTTCCGCCGCTGCTGCCGATCTGCTTCGACACCCCGCCGGAGAAGCTGGCCCATCTGCGCCTGCACAACGGCACCATCTGGCGCTGGAACCGCCCGCTGGTGGGGTTCGACGCCGACGGCACCCCCCATTTCCGCATCGAGCACCGGGTGCTGCCCGCCGGCCCGACCCTGGTGGACATGATCGCCAACGCGGCGCTGTACTACGGGCTGGCCGAGTCCCTCAGCCACGAAAAGCCCCTGCCCTTCGCCGTCGCCCGGGACAATTTCTACCGCGCCGCCAAACACGGCTGGGACACGCGGGTGACCTGGACCGGGGGCCAGCGCTGGCACCTGTCCAGACTGCTGCGTGACGAGCTGATTCCGCGGGCGCGGGAGGGACTGCAGCGGCTGGGGATATGCCGCCGTGACCGCGAATTCTATCTCGACATCGTGCGCCAGCGGGTGCTGGCCGACCAGAACGGCGCCCTGTGGCAGCGCCGCTTCGCCGCCGCCCACGGGCGGGACTTCACCGCTCTGACGGCAGCCTATCTTCATCATCAACGCCAAGGAGACCCTGTCCATACATGGCCGATCTGACCCTGCATCAAATCGACTGCGTTCCCGAAGGTCTGCTCGACATCGAGGCCCGCGACCTGCACACCCTGCTGCCGGGCCCCACCCTGCTGCATCTGCCGGGCCGCGAGACGCGCCCCCTGTTCGTTTCCGTCCTGTTGCACGGCAACGAGGTGACCGGGCTGCAGGCGGTTCAGCGCCTCCTGCGCAAATACCGGGCTGCGCCGCTGCCGCGCTCCCTGTCGGTGTTCTTCGGCAATGTCGCCGCTGCGGCGGCGGGAATGCGGCGGCTCGATGGCCAGCCGGACTACAACCGGGTCTGGCCGGGAACCGACCACCCTGACTGCCCGGAGGTGCGGCTGATGCGGCAGGTGTGGGAGATCATGCGCCGGCGCCGGGTGTTCGCCAGTATCGACGTCCACAACAACACCGGCCGCAATCCCCACTACGCCTGCGTCAATAAACTGGAGCGGCCGTTCCTCCACCTGGCGGCGCTGTTCGGTCACCTGGTGGTGTATTTCCTGCGGCCCCGCGGGGTGCAGTCGCTGGCCTTCGCCGAACTGTGCCCGGCGGTGACCCTGGAATGCGGCAGGCCCGGGGTGGAACGCGGCGCGGTCCATGCCGCCGACTTCATCGACACCTGCCTGCATCTGCGCCAGGTTCCCGACAAACCCATCGGCCGCGGCGCCATCGACCTGTTCCACACCGTGGCCCAGGTCAGGATTCCCGACGACATCCGCTTCAGTTTTCACGACGAGAGCGCCGATCTGGTGCTGCGCGGCGACCTGGACCACCTCAACTTCACCAAGCTGCCGCCCGGCGTTGCCTGGGGCGAGGTGCACACCGAGCGGATGCCGGTGCAGGTGGTGGACGAGGAAGGCCGGGAGGTGACGGGGCGCTATTTCGCGGTGGAAGACAGTAGGCTGATCCAGTGCCAGCGGGTGATGCCGTCGATGCTGACCCTGGACGCGCGTGTCATCCGTCAGGACTGCCTGTGCTATCTGATGGAGCGTCTGGACGAGACTGATCCCTAAAGGATCCGGGGCGGCGGCCGCTAACGGCAAAGAGGCGGTTTCTACGGTGACGGGTATGCAGGTTCATTCCACCTCCCCGGCGTTTCTTCCCCACGTTCAGGTGGCCGGTGCGGATGCGGCGGCGGGCCGTGACGCCGAAAGCGAGGGCAAACCCAAGAGTGGTACGGAAAACCGCCTGCAGCTGGACCAGGCTCAGCTGCGGCAGGTGGAACAACTGCGCCAGCGCGACCGGGAAGTGCGGGCCCATGAAATGGCCCATCTGGCCGCCGCCGGTTCCTACGCCCTGGGCGGGCCGACGTTCGAGTACCAGGTGGGACCGGACGGCCGGCGCTATGCCATCGGCGGTCATGTCAACATCGACACCTCCCCGGTTCCCGGCGATCCCGAGGCGACCTTGCGCAAGGCGGAAACCATCCGCCGCGCCGCCCTCGCTCCCGGCGATCCCTCGCCCCAGGACCGCAGCGTCGCCGCCGCCGCGGCGGCGATGGCGATGAAGGCACAGATCGAGATCCAGCAGCGTCAGGATGGCGGCAACAATCCCCTGCGCCGGAACGTAGGGCAGGAAGCGGGCATCAGCGCCTACGGCTACGTTCGGGTTGCCGAAGCGTCGCTGGGGCTGGATCTTTACGGCTGACGGCTGTCCCTGACGCGGGGTTCTCGGTGGACTTTGATCAGCTCGAAGCGATCCAGGGCGATATAGTTGGAACCGATGTGCTGGTCATAGTAGCCCCGCGCCAGGGGATCGCCATCAACCACCTTGAGCCTGGCTTTGCCGTCGGCGGTGAGATCGACGATTTCGGCGATCAGTTTGTAGCGCTTTTTTTCCACCTTGATCTCGAAGGCCACCTTGTCGCCGATTTTGTAGGTCGTCCCTCCGACCTCGACCTCCGTGGCCGGCTGATAAGGCTCCAGAAACATCGGCTTCCAGAGATAGGGGGTGCACAGGATCGGTTGGGTGTCCTTGTCGAACTTGACCTCGTAACCGGTGGCCCGCACCCGTTTGATCCAGCCGCGCAGGTAGTTGTCCTGACAGCGGGCCAGCACCTTGTCCTTCTCTTGGTATTGCGCCTCCTCGCCGGAGAACAGGGCCCAGCCGACGATCACAGCCAGCCCAATGCCGCCGCCGATCAACCAGTGCTGCAGGGGCCGGTCCCACAGTTGTTTCGTTTCGCTCATCGCAGCGCTCCTCCAAAAATTCGCTTTTTCTTAAGGAAAATAGGGTTTTCGGCGGGGGAAATCAACCGCCACGGCGCAACCATACCACCATCAGTCCGTAGCCGGCGACGGTGACGGCGATGGCGATGGCCAGGCTGAGATAGAAATGCAGTCCCCGCTGCAACAGCAGCGGGAGGATCGCGAACAGCAGCAGGGACGGCAGCACCAGCCACAAGATGTCGCGGGCGAAGGCGGCGATCTGGGCCACGTCGTGCTGCTCGTGGTACATCCAGATCATCGCCAGTACCGAAACCAGCGGGATCGACGCCAGCACCGCACCGATCAGTGGGCTGCGCTTGGCTGCTTCGCTGGCGGCGGTGATGATGAGGGCGTTAATGACGGTTTTGGCGAGCAGATAGAGCACGGTGTCGTCTCCTGAGTCGGTGCCGCAGCCACAGCCACAGACCGGTGCAGGCCAGCAGCAGCGGCAGCAGGCCGGTGAGAGCCAGCAACGGCAGGGTTTCGGGCGGGACGGCTGCGCCGCTGTGAAGCGGGAACATCCAGCGCAGCAGCGTCTCCCGCCAGGTGGGCGGTGGCGCAATCCGGCCAGCAAGGCGGGCGTGCCAGGGATCGATCCAGACTTTGTCCCAGCTCGGCGGCGCGTCGTAGTCCCCCTGGCGGTGAAACTCCAGCAGCCAGGGATCGGTTTCGCTGCGCGGCGGCGACAGGGCCCGCAGTTCCAGGCGTGGATGGCGGCGGACGATGCGGGTCACCAGGGTGTCGATGTCCAGCGGTGCGGTGTCCGCCGGCTCCAGGACAGGCGGGCGTGGCTCGCTGACTATGGCCGGATACAGCGCCGGCAGCCAGGCGTGGGGGATGGCGAGATAGAGCCCGGTGAGGGTGCTGAACAGCAGCAGCGGGCTGCCCAGGGCCCCCAGCCAGCGGTGGCTGCCGGCCAGATCCAGGGGCAGGCGGCGGCGGGTCGGCCACCACAGGAACAGGCCGGTGGCGATGAGGATCGCCAGAACCGCCCCCAGGGCGGCGCTGAGCAGCTTTCCTTCCTCCAGCAGCCAGGTGGAATGGAAGCGGTACAACCACCCTTCGAACCAGTCCCTGTCCTTCTCGAAGGCACGCAGGACCTCGGCACGGTACGGATCGATCCAGACGATCACCTCCCCTTCCGGGCCTTCGAAGGGGTCGTCGCTGACATAGGTGGCCTTGGCCGGCTCGCCGGCTTGCGTGGGCAGCACCAGCCGCCAGGCGCCGGAGTCGGGGGGATACAAGGTGAAAGCGGCGTCGAGCAGGCGTCCCAAAGGCGCGGGCTGCTCCCTGATCTGAATCCGGGTCTGGGGATGCAGCAGCCGGTACAGCGGGTCGCGATAGACCAAGAGGCTGCCGCTCAGCCCCAGCAGCACCAGTAGCAGGGCGGTGCCCAGGGCGAGCCAGCGGTGCAGGCGGAAAGCCCACCGCCGGCCGGTGATCAGCCAGCGGTGGCTGTGGGATTTACGCCTGTGTGGCCTTGCGGGCGCCACGGAAATGGGAAATGAAGAAGATCACCATAGTGAAGAACACCACGATGGCGGCTGCCGCAGCGTATTTGATGAAGGGAATATGCGCCCAGGGTGAGGTCAGGGCCACGGTCAGAGGAATCCGCATGATGTCCTCCTCCAGCGCGTCCTCGCCGCCGAACTGGATGATCAGGGCGTAGTGTCCCTGCTTGTCGAAATCCACCCGCAGGTCGGCGACCCCCTGGGGATACAGTTTGGGCGGAACTTCCTTGATCACCCGTGTGACCTGCGACTTGCCTTCCTCGCCAGCGCCCGGTTTTTCCTCCACCACTTTCATGCTGATGGGCATCTCCCGCACGTCGCGGTCGATGAAGTCCATGCCGAGATAGGTGGTGCCGGTGCGCGGCAGCTCATGACAGTAGGGACGGAAGGCCTCCTTGCGCTCGGCGTCGGTTTCAGGCTTCTTGGCCGGGGGCTGGAAGGCCGAGAAGTGGACGATGTAGAAGTCGGTGGTCACCATGCAGGCGCGTCCCTTCATGTTGGGGGCGGCTTGTCCGGGAAGGGAGAAACCGGCGACCAGCAGCGCCAGCAGGGTGATGAAAATGCGCAGATTCATTGGTCATCCTCGACGACGGTGAACTGGAAACGGCCCGTGATGATGTGGGTGTCGGCGGACTGGACCCGGTAGCGGACCAGATATTTGCCCGGCTGGAGCGGTTCCTTGAAGCTCGCCCGCACGATGCTGGGATCGGTGAAATCCCGGTCGGCGTCCTTGGCGTCCACCCGCTTCTTGCGGCTGCGGTCGATCACTGCCAGCGCCAGGTAACGCTCACCGACGCCGGCGTCGAAGCGCAGCCAGATCTCCTTGGGCGCCTCGCTCACCTTGATGACCGATTTCGGAGCCGGATTGGCCTCTACCAGGATGGCGTGGGCTTGGGCCCACAGCGGCAGTAAGGCCGCCAGCCAGAACAGCAACAATCGCCTCGTAGCCATAAAAATCCCCTTAGATTCGAATCGCAGGATTGGATTGTCCGTGCGGAGGTTAGTTCCGGCTCCGATCCATCACCTCAGAAGAACAACTGCACCGTGCCGCGGAACTGCCGTGGCATGAACGGATGGAAGTGATAGTCCTCTACCCCCTGTGCGGGTTCGCCGGGCAGGCGGGAGGCATAGTAGTACTGGATCTCGGAGTCATCGCTGTCGGTCAGGTTGAGAATGTCGAGAGACACCCGCAGCCGGTCGCGCCAGCGCCAGCCGACCCCCATGTTGACGATGGTGGAACTGTCGGCATCGTGGGTGCCGCTTTCCTCCAGGGGCATGGCACCGAAGTGACGTACCCGAATGGAACCGAAGGCGCCGGTGGGATGATCGACGGTGATGCCGCCGGTGATGACGCGGCCGACGGAGTTGGGGACATTGTTGGCGTGGCTGCCGGCGTTGAGGAAGCGGGCCCGGGTCAGGGCCATGTCGAAGTCCAGGGTGAGCCAGTCGAGGGGCTTGTAGGTGTTGCTCAGCTCGATGCCGTAGCGCTTGCTCTCCCCGCTGGGCTCGGTGGTGCCGGCGTCACCCACGAACACCAGCTCCGAATCCAGTCGCAGCTGCCACAGCGCCAGGGTGGTGCTGAGGTTGGGAATCCAGTAGGTGCGAAGGCCGGCCTCGAAGCCGCGCGAACCGACGATGGGATCGACCGGCCGGACCGGTGCGCCGCTTTGGGGATCGACCTTGGTGACGGTACCGCGGGCGTCGTTGCTGTGGAAGCCGAAACCGTAGTTGAAATACAGTTCGGTGTCGTACCACGGCCCCAGGACGATGCCGAACTTAGGACTGATCTTGTAATCGGAGGTGTCGCCGCTGTTGGCGTCGATGAAGCGGTCCTGGACGTCGAAGAAGAAAATGTCGCCCCGCAGGCCGGCGATGGTGCGGACCTTCTCGTGCCAGCGGGTGTTGTTCTCCAGGAACAGGCCCACGTGGGTTTCGTTGACTTCGTCGATGCGGACCGGATTGATGATGCGGCGCCGCTGGGTGTGGTACAGGGCGACCTTGGGAATGAAGTCCTGGCGCACCTGGGCGCCGAGCTTGAAGCCGGCGTCGATGCCGTGGAACACCCAGTGCCAATGATGGCTCAGCTTGCCGCCGAGGACGAAACGGCGGTCCTTCTGGAAGATCTGGTCGCCGTGGACCGGATCGTCGAGAAAGTAGGTGAAATTGGAATACAGCCGCAGGTCGGAATAATAGGTGTACAGGGTCAGGCGGGTCTGGCCCCAGCGGGAATCGTTCCAGCCGTTGAAGGTGAGACCGAAGCGATGCACCTGGGCGCCATCACTGGGATCGATGGTCCCCAGACGGGAGATCAGGCCCTGCTGGACAGCGCGTTCCGGGATGTGGTCGGTGGAAGTCCAGTCATTGAAGTAGGCGTTGGCGCTGATGTCGAAGCCGCGGCCGATGCCTTCCCAGGAATATTTCAAAAAGCCCTTGTAACGCTGCATGTCCATGGGTGTGTCCCAAGGACCGTCGAAGAAGCCGATTTCAGTCGCCCCCAGCAGGGTCCCCTGGCCGATATCGATGGAGTCGGCGACCACGGTGCGGAAGTATTTGTCGCTGCCGAAGGTCTGTTTCAAGAAGCCTCTTTCCAACCGGTTGGCGGTGTGGAATTTGGCGTAGCCGGCGGAGGCGAAGTCGCCGATTTCGGAATAATAGGGCCCCTTGCCGTATTCGATGTAATCGATCAGCTCCGGGATCATGAAGTTGAGATCCAGCCACCCCTGCCCGTGTCCGTGGGTCGGCAGGTTGAGGGGGACGCCGTCGAGAAAGCCGGCGAAATCGGTGCCGTGGTCCAGGTTGAAACCACGCAGGAAATACTGGTTGGCCTTGCCTTCGCCGCTGTGCTGGGTCGCCACCATGCCGGGGACCACTTCCACCAGCTCCCCCACCCGCATCCAGGGGCGGAACTCGAATTCCGGCCGGCCGACGAAACCCTCGGACGCCGAAGAGGTCATCCCAAGCACGTTGCTGGCGCGGCTGACCACCTCGACGGTTTCCAGCTGCAGTTCATCGGCGGACGGAGCGAGCGAGACGGCAAGCAGGCCGGCGCAGGAAAGCAGCAGCGAGCCTTTTCTTGTAATCATGGGACGCGACTCCAATCGGGGATCGAACCAAAAGCCGCGATTATAGCAACGGGGAAACCGCGTTTGAAGTGGAGAAATAGGGCGGGAAATGGTCGGGGTGACTGGATTTGAACCAGCGACTTCCGCCTCCCGAAGACGGCGCTCTACCAAGCTGAGCTACACCCCGAATCTGGTCGGATTCAGTAAGACCGTTGCACCGAAAATTCGGCCACGGCAACCATCGCCTCCTTGAAGGGAGAGGCGGCGATGGGTGCCAGCGCCGCGATCGCGTTGCGCGCCTCGTCTCTGGCACGCATTTCAGTGTACGCGATTGCGCCGGTGGATTCAACGATTTTGTAGACCTCGGCGAATGCGTCGCGGTTCCCTTCCTCGATGCTGCGGCGGATGAGGCCGGCATCGTCCGCCCCGGCCTGCTGCATGGCGTAGATCAGCGGCAGGGTCGGCTTGCCTTCGGCCAGGTCGTCGCCCAGGTTCTTGCCCAGGCTATCCGGATCGGCGCGGTAATCGAGGGCGTCGTCGATGAGCTGGAACGCCGCGCCCAGATGCATACCGTAGCGGCGCAGGGCCTCCTCGGTGGCGGCGTCGCTGCCGGCGATGACCGCGGCCAGCTGGGCGGCGGCGCTGAACAGAATGGCGGTCTTGCGCCAGATCACCTCCAGATAGCGCTGCTCGCTGGTGGCCGAATTGTTGACGTTGAGCAGCTGCAGGACCTCACCCTCGGCGATGGCGGTGGTGGTCTTCGACATCACCTCCATCACCCGCATCCGTTGCAGCCGCACCATCATTTCAAAGGCGCTGGAATAGAGATAGTCGCCTACCAGCACGCTGGCGGCGTTGCCCCACACCGCGTTGGCGGTGTCGCGGCCGCGGCGCAGCTCGGATTCGTCCACCACGTCGTCGTGCAGCAGGGTGGCGGTGTGGATGAACTCGATGACCGCCGCCAGGGTGATGTGGTCCTCCCCTTCGTAGCCGAGGGCGTTGGCCGCGAGCAGATGCAGCAGCGGCCGCAGACGCTTGCCGCCGCTGCTGACGATGTAACGGCCGATCTGATTGATGAGCACCACGTCGGAACTGAGCTCCGCCAGAATCAGCCGGTCGACGGCCTCGACCTGGTCGGCGACCAGGGCACGGACCTGCTCGAAAGTTTGCTGCGGGGAGGCGGACGTGTTCTCGGAAACCGTGTCCGTCATTGCGGAAAAAACCGTGCTGCGATGGTCGGATGAGTCCCGGAATAATACAACAGGACTTTACCCTTGACCAAATTTAATCACGGCTATAAAATTCCCAGTTTACGTTGGAAGATTGCAACGGCTTGCCAAGGGAGCAGATAGCCATGTACGCGGTAATCAAAACAGGCGGCAAACAGTACAAAGTCAGCGCCGGCGACAAGCTCAGGATCGAGAAGCTGAACGCGGCCGAAGGCGACACGGTGGCGTTCGACAAGGTTCTGCTGGTGCGCGCCGACGACCGGGTCGAAACCGGCAAACCTTACGTGGAAGGCCGCAAGGTGGTCGCCCGGGTGATCGCCCACGGTCGCCACAAGAAGATCAACATTCTCAAGTTCAAGCGGCGCAAGCACCACATGAAGCGCCAGGGTCATCGGCAGTATTATACCGAAGTCGAGATCACCGACATTTCCTGATTTTCAGCGGAGGCAACCATGGCTCACAAGAAAGCGGGCGGCAGCAGCCGCAACGGCCGCGATTCGATTTCCAAGCGCCTCGGCGTGAAACGTTTCGGCGGCCAGCAGGTCAAAGCAGGCAACATCATCGTGCGCCAGCGCGGCACCCATTTCCACCCGGGCGAGAACGTCGGCCTGGGCAAGGATTACACCCTGTTCGCGCTGACCGATGGTAAAGTGGTCTTTCAGGTCAAAGGGCCGAAGAAGCGCAAGTTCGTCAGCGTCATGCCTGCCTGACGGCGCCACCCCCAAGCGAATCCCAAGGCCCTGTCATCGACGGGGCTTTTTTATTTGATGAACCCATGAAATTTGTCGACGAAGCGGAAATCAAGGTCGAAGCGGGCGACGGCGGCAACGGCTGCGTCAGCTTCCGGCGCGAGAAGTACATCCCCAAAGGCGGCCCCGACGGCGGCGACGGCGGGGATGGCGGGGACGTGTACCTGGTCGCCAGCGACAGCATCAACACCCTGGTCGATTTCCGCCACCAGCGTCTGTTCCGGGCCGGCCGGGGTGAGAACGGCATGGGACGGCAGATGACCGGCAAGCGCGGCGAGGACTGCCGCATTCCGGTGCCGGTGGGGACCCTGGTGTACGACGCCGACACCGGCGAGCTTATCGGCGATCTCACCGCGGCCGGTCAAACCCTGTTGGTGGCCAGGGGCGGCCGCCGCGGGCTCGGCAACGTCCATTTCAAAAGCAGCACCAACCGCACCCCGCGCCAGTCCACCCCGGGAACGCCGGGGGAGCAGCGGCGCCTGAAGCTGGAGCTGAAACTGCTCGCCGATGTCGGCCTGCTGGGGCTGCCCAATGCCGGCAAGTCCAGCCTGATCCGCCGGATTTCCTCGGCCCGCCCCAAGGTGGCCGACTATCCCTTCACCACCCTCCATCCCAATCTGGGGGTGGTGAAGGTGGATGCGCTGCGGCATTTCGTGGTCGCCGACATCCCCGGCGTCATCGAGGGGGCGGCTGAAGGCGCGGGTCTGGGGATCCAGTTCCTCAGGCATCTGGGCCGGACCCGGCTGTTGCTCCACGTGGTGGACATCGCCCCCTTCGACGGCCACGACCCTGCCGAGGACGTGCGCCAGATCGAAACCGAAATCCGGTGCTGGAGCGACGCACTGGCGCACAAGCCCCGTTGGCTGGTGCTCAACAAGATCGACCTGGTGCCGGCCGACGAGGTCGAATCCCGCCGCCGCGCCCTGGTCGAGTCGCTGGCTTGGGAAGGGCCGGTGTGCGCGATTTCCGCGGTCGACGGCCGCGGCACCCGCGAGCTGGTGCAGGCGGTGATGAACTTTCTCGGAGAGGCCGATGCGCAGCCGCAAAGCGCTTCATCGGGCCAATAAGATCATCGTCAAGATCGGCAGCTCGCTGCTGACCGCCGGCGGCCAGGGGCTCGATCACGCCGCCCTGACCCACTGGGCCGACCAGATCGCCGCGCTCTGGGACGAGGGTCGTCAGACCCTGCTGGTGTCCTCCGGGGCGGTGGCCGAGGGGATGGCGCGACTGGGCTGGCGCCGCCGGCCGCAGCAGCTCAACCTGCTCCAGGCCGCCGCCGCCGTGGGCCAGGCGGGACTGGTGCAGGCCTACGAATCCCAGTTCCAACGCCACGGCCGCCGCAGTGCCCAGATCCTGCTGACCCACGAGGATCTCGGCCACCGTCAGCGTTACCTCAACGCCCGCAGCACCCTTGCCACGCTGCTGGAATACGGCGTGGTGCCCATCGTCAACGAGAATGACACCGTGGTCATCGACGAGATCCGCTTCGGTGACAACGACACCCTGGCGGCCCTGGTGGCCAATCTGATCGAGGCCGAGCTGCTGGTGATTCTCACCGACCAGCCGGGGCTGTTCGACCGCGATCCCCGCGATGATCCGGAGGCCCGCCTGATCGCGGAGGCTTCGGTCAACGATCCGGTGCTCGACCAAGCGGCTGGGGAAAGCCGCAGCGGCCTGGGGCGCGGCGGGATGATCACCAAGATCCGCGCCGCCCGCCTGGCGGCGCGCTCCGGTACGGCGACGGTGATCGCCGACGGCAAGACCCCGAACGTGCTGCAGCGGCTCCTGGCCGGGGAGCCGTTGGGCACCTTTTTGATCCCCGACTGCGAACCGCTCGATGCCCGCAAGCGCTGGCTGGTGGGACAGCGTCAGCTTAAGGGAAAATTGTGGCTGGACGCCGGTGCGGTGACGGCGCTGCAGACGCAGGGAAAAAGCCTGCTGCCGGTCGGGGTGAAACGGCTGGAAGGGGATTTCCGCCGCGGTGACGTAGTGGCCTGTCTCGATCCGGAGGGGCGGGAGATCGCCCGCGGGTTGGTCAATTATGCCGCCGAGGAGGTGCGCCGGATCCAGGGGTGCTCCAGCCGGCATATCGCCGAGGTGCTCGGTTACGTGGACGAGCCGGAGCTCATCCACCGCGATAATCTGGTGCTGCTCTAGGCAATACGAAACCACCGCAGCGCCTGACGCTGCGGTGGTTGAAATTTCTGCCGGTTCGGCCTTAGGCGGAAGCCTGCTGTGCCAGCGCCTTCAGGCGGGCGTTGAGGCGGCTTTTCTTACGGGCGGCGTTGTTCTTGTGGATGATGCCCTTGTTGACCATCGAATCAATGACCGGCACCGCCTTGCGATAGGCTTCCTGGGCCGTCGCCAGATCACCGGCCTCGACCGCCTTGATGGCCTTCTTGATGAAGGTGCGCATGCGGCTGCGATGGGATTTGTTGAGCGCGTAGCGCTTCAGGTTCTGGCGCGCGCGCTTTTTTGCAGATGCGATGTTAGCCAAGTCGCTCCCCTATGATTGCCGTTGATTCAGGAAAAACCCTATTATCGTGGGCCGTGGGGGCGATGTCAAACGAAGGAAATGACCAGGGCAATCGCATGAATATACCCCACGAAGACGATGGTTTAAGATTCGATGACTTGCAGCAGATTACTTGCAGATTAGAGACTTCTTCTCTGAGGAGCATGCTTTTTGTGGGAGGCACAGATGCTGGAAAAGCCCCTGGCGCTGAGCGAGGTGTTCGTATCGATTCCGGACCCGCGACAATCATCGAAGGTAACCTACGATCTGGTGGAAGTGCTGGTGGTTGTGGTGTGTGCGGTGATCTGCGGTGCCGATACGTTGGTGGAGATTGAACTTTGGGGCAAAGAGAAGCTGGATTGGCTGCGTCGATATGTGCCCTTGCCGCATGGGATTCCGTCCCATGACACCCTGGGGCGGATTTTGGCGATGATCGATCCGGAAGCGTTCGGATCGGCCTTCCAGCGCTGGGCGGTGAGCGTGGTTCCGGCATTGGAAGGTCAGGTGATCGCCATCGACGGCAAGACCAGTCGGCGTAGCCGGTCCAAGGGGCAGGATCCCCTGCATCTGGTCAGTGCCTTTGCGGCTCAGTACCGGTTGGTGGTCGGTCAAGAGGCGGTGGCCGACAAATCCAACGAGAAGACGGCCATTCCCGCCCTGCTGGAGACCCTGGCCTTGAAAGGATGCGTGGTGACCCTCGATGCCATGGGGACCGATCCCAAGATTGCCAAGGCCATCCGTGACCGGGGGGCCGACTATGTACTGGCGGTCAAGGACAACCAGCAAGGTCTGGCCGAATCGATCCGGGATTTCTTCCAGGCCTTTCAGGACGCGCCAAAACCCCGCATCAGCAATGCGAGACGGTCGACAAGGCGCATGGTCGCCTGGAAGTGCGCCGCTGCTATGTGTTCGACCAGCTCGACAGCCTGGACCGGCCCCAGCGCTGGCCGGATCTGGCCTGCTTTGCCGTGGTCGAGTCCGAACGCACCGTCGCCGGCAAAACCACCCGGGAACGGCGTTTCTACATCAGCAGCCTGCCGGCCGATGCCGAACGGCTGGCCTCGGCGGTGCGCCAGCATTGGGCGGTGGAGAACCCGCTTCACTGGTGTATGGATGTCGTATTCAACGATGATCAGGTGCGCCTTCGAACCCGACATGCGGCTCATAACCTGGCGCTGCTCAAACAGATGGTGCTCAATCTCTTTCGCCTCGACCCCACCAAACGCCGCGGGGGCATCAAGGCAAGGCGGCTCCTGGCCGCCTCCAGTGACCACTATCGGGCTCAGTTGCTTGGATGGACGTAGCGTTCATGCGATTGCCCTGAGGAAATGACAAAAAACTTGGTTTTTTTTCCCATCGGAGTATGATGGGAGGTTAGTTTCCATTGTGCAATATAAGGTTCGTTTCATGCAAGTTTCTGAAAACAAAGTCGTTTCCATCCACTATACGCTGAAAAACGATGCCGGTGAGGTGATCGACAGCTCCGAAGGCCGCGAGCCGCTGACCTATCTCCACGGTGTCGGCAACATCATTCCCGGGCTGGAGAAAGCGCTCGAAGGCAAGGACGTCGGCGAACACGTGGATGTCAGCATCGCTCCGGAAGAAGCGTATGGGGAGCGGAACGACGCCCTGGTTCAGGCGGTGCCGCGCAGCGCCTTCGAAGGGGTGGACGAAATCAAGCCGGGCATGCAGTTCCAGGCCCAGACGCCGGCGGGTATGCAGATCCTCACCGTGGTGAAAGTCGAGGGCGACGAAGTCATCGTCGACGGCAATCATCCCCTGGCCGGTGAAACCCTGCACTTCTCCGTGGACATCGCCGACGTGCGCGACGCCACCGAGGAAGAAAAGCGTCACGGTCAAGTCCACTGACCGGCTGACCTTCCGACCGGAATTGTCATTATCCGGGGCGGGTTCTCCCCCCCGCCCCTCTCCTGCCCTTCTGCCGCCGTCTTTCTCCTTGTTTCCGTTTCCTTGACGTATTACCCTTAATTCCTTTTTGAACGTTTGCCGTAGGACAACAGGGGCGGCTATCTATGGGAATGGGTAACTGGAAGAGAGGGTTGATCGTCGCCTTCGGCGGTCTTTTGTTCCTGGCGCTGCTGCTGTTGGTGCTGGGGATTCTTTTCAGCCACTTTCTCATCGATCTGTGGTGGTATCTGTCCCTCAACTTCGGCGGCTATTTCTGGCTGCGCCTCCTGTACCGCTACATTCTCGCGGGCGGGGTGACGCTGTTTTTCTTCATTCTCTTCTTCGCCAACTTCTGGATCGCCTCCCGCTATCTGGGGCGCAGCGCCCGCGGCCGGGTTTCCAAAGGCTGGATCCACAAATTCCAGACCGGGGCGATGGAGGTCTATACGCCCCTGTCGCTGGTGATGGGGATCATTCTGGCGATCCCCTTCTACCAGCAGTGGGAAGCCGGGCTGTTGTTCTTCTTCGGCCCCGGGGCCGGGGTGGACGATCCGCTTTACGGCAACGACGTCTCCTTCTATCTGTTCCGCCTGCCGATCTTTTTGATGCTGCAGCGGGGGCTTCTGGCCACCTTCCTGATTCTGTTCGTGGGGGTGGGCTTCCTTTACTGGCTCGAGAACCGGGTGATTCCGGTCGAGCGCCAGGAATTTCCCGAAGGCGTGCGCATCCATCTGTCGATTCTCGCCTTTCTGTCGGCGCTGGTGCTTGCCTGGGGGCTGATGCTGCAGCGTTTCGCCCTCCTTTACGTGGACGATCACGAGCCGACCTTCTACGGCCCCGGTTTCGTCGAGGTTTACTATCATCTGCCGCTGATCTGGCTGGCGCTGCTCGCCTTTCTGATCGCAGCGGTGGCCTTCATCTTCTACGCCAATCTGCGCCGGAGCCTCTATCTGGTCATCGGCATCACCGGCGCGGTGGTGTTCCTGGTCGCGGCAGGACTGCGCCATGTCACGCTGATTCCAGAGATGTTGAATCAGTACATCGTCAAGGCCAATCCGGTAACCACCGAAGGCCGCTTCATGAAGAACAACATCGAAGCGACCCTGGCGGCCTACCGCCTGGACGGGGCCACGGCGGTGAACTTCGAGGTCAGTCAGCGGCCGGAAACGGACATCGGCGAAGATGTGGCCGACTACATCAACAACATTCCGGTCTGGGACGAGAACTTTCTCTATGACGTCTATCAGCAGCTCCAGGGGCTGCGGCCGTACTACCGCTTCTCGCCGGTGGACGTGGCCCGCTACACCATTCACGGCCGGGTGCAGCAGGTCAACCTGGCGGCCCGCGAGCTGAACCTGAGCAAGCTGCCGGCCTCGGTGGTGGAAAACTGGGAGAATATCCACCTGCGCTACACCCACGGCTACGGCGTGGTGATGACGCCGGCGGCCCAGGAAGGCGACCGGCCGATGGAATGGTACATCCGCGACCTGACCCTGTATTCGCCGGTCGGTTTCAAGATCGACACTCCCGACATCTATTACGGCCAGGAGAACCTGACCTACGCCATCGTGCCCAACAAGCTGGAAGTCGCCGAGCTGCCGGGAACGAAGGTAACACCGCAGCAATACCAAGGTGGCGGCGGGGTCGAGATCAAATCCCTGTTCCGCAAGCTGATCGCCGCGGTCTATTTCCAGGACCCCAAGATCTTCTTCTCCATCAACATTGGTGAGGAGAGCCGCCTGCGCATCCGCCGGAACATCATCGAACGGATTCGCGAGCTGACGCCCTACCTGATGATCGACAGCGATCCTTACGTGATCGTCACCGACGACCGGCTCTACTGGCTCATCGATGCCTACACCACCTCCGACTGGTATCCGATCTCCAAGCCCACCACCCTGGAGGGGCGGGAGCGGGAGATCAACTACATCCGCAATTCGGTCAAGATCGTCATCGACGCCTACGACGGCCACGTGGATTTCTACGTCGCCGATCCGGAAGATCCCATCATCCGCGCCTATGCCCGTGCCTTTCCGGGGGTGTTCAAGCCCATCGGCGCCATGCCCCACGTGATCCAGACCCAGTTGCGCTATCCGCGTGACTTCTTCCGCATCCAGATGCAGATCTACGCCAAGTACCACCAGCGGGAGCCGGAGCTGTTCTTCCAGCAGGCCGACACCTGGGACTTCGCCAAGGTCAAGGACGTGCCCAAACTGCCCTACTACCTGACGGTCCAGCTGGTGGAGAAATCCCACCCCCAGCTGCAGCCCTTCGTGCAGATCAGCCCCCTGACCCCGATCGGCCGCGACAACCTGCGGGCACTGGCGATCGCCGGGGTCCGCGACCTGACCGAAGGACCCTACGTGCCGGAGCTGGTGGTCTACCAGTTCAAGAAGGAAGTACAGGTGGACGGCCCGGCCCAGATCGACGCCCTCATCGACCAGGATCCGGAAATCTCCGCCGCCTTCACCCTGTGGAACCAGCAGGGCTCGGAGGTCAAGCGCGGCCGCATCATCGTCCTGCCGGTGGGACACTCGGTGCTGTACGTGCAACCGGTCTATCTGATCGCCGCCGGCGAGACCCGCATTCCGCAGCTGACCCGCATCATCGTCTCCATGGGCAATGTAGTGGTGATGGAGCGTTCCCTCAAGGAAGCGTTCGACAGGCTGCGTCAGGAGCTGATCGCCAAGACGATGCGGGAGCTGGAACTGCGCGGGCAGACCCTGGAGGGCGTCAATCCGGGGGCGCCCTTGCTACCATTGCCGGAACCTGCGCGCGAGGCCGTCTCCCCCTGAAACGCAAAAAGCCCGCGTAGCGGGCTTTTTGATGGGGGTTGGCGGGAGAAGGTCTAACGGTTCAGGGTCTTGACGCCATCCGGGGTGCCAAGCAGGACCACGTCCGCCGGCCGCAGGGCGAAGATGCCCACGGTGACCACGCCGGGAATGTTGTTGATGGTTTGTTCCATCTCGATGGGTTTGAGGATCTCCAGGTTGTGGACGTCGATGATCTGGCCGCCGTTGTCGGTGATGAAGCCTTCGCGCCACTGCGGCTGGCCGCCGAGTTTGACCATCTGCCGGGAGACGTAGCTGCGGGCCATCGGGATCACTTCGATGGGCAGCGGGAAGCGGCCAAGCACGTCCACATACTTGCCCTCGTCGGCGATACAGACGAACTTGCGGCTGGCGGCGGCGATGATCTTCTCCCGGGTCAGGGCGCCGCCGCCGCCCTTGATCAGCTGCAGATGGGGATTGATTTCGTCGGCCCCGTCCACGTAGACCTCCAGGTCGCCGACCGCATTGAGGTCGAGAACCGGGATGCCCAGCTTCTTCAGGCGTTCGGTGCTGGCCTCGGAACTGGAGACAGCGCCCTCGATCTGGTGCCTGAAATCGGCGAGCAGATCGATGAAATGGTTGACGGTGGAACCGGTGCCGATGCCGAGGATGGGAATGCCGCGCACGTATTCGAGGGCGGCTTCGGCGGCTTTGCGTTTGAGGTCGTCGGCAGAGCTCATGGACTTCTCCTTGGGTGGTTTCGGAATTCGGAGCCGACGATGATAGCGGCCGTGGCCGCCGCTTGGCAACGGAGGTTAGCGGCGGGCCAGTTCCAGCAGAAACCGCCAATGCTCCGGCGCCACCGGCATCACCGAAAGGCGATTGCCGCGGCGGAGCAGCGCCAGTCCCTCCAGGCGGTCGCTGTGGCGTTTGATCTCCGCCAGCGTGAGGGTGCGGGGGAAACGTTCCGTCAGGCGCACGTCCACCATGAACCAGCGCGGATTTTCCGGCGTGCTTTTGGGATCGTAATAGGGGCTGTCCGGGTCGAAGGCGGTATGATCAGGGTAGCTGGCGCGGACAATTTCCACGGTGCCGACGATGCCCGGCTCCTTGCAGTTGGAGTGATAGATGAAGGCCTGATCGCCCACCTGCATCCGGTCGCGGAGGAAATTGCGGGCTTGGTAATTGCGAACCCCGTCCCAATGGGTGGTCTGGTCCGGGCAGGCGGCCAGGTCGTCGATACCGAAGGTGGCCGGTTCGGATTTCAGCAGCCAGTAGCGGCAGGTGGATGGGCTCATGAAAGCGCCGATAGATAAGGAATGTATCCCCCGCCGGCGCCGTAACGTCCCTTTGCTCTTGAACCGGTCGGTTCAAGTGGGAGCTTCGGTGGCGAATCAGGCTTCCCGCACATGGCGGACGTGCACACCAGCGCCAGGCACCCGCTCCCAGGGTTTGGAATTAGGCTCAAGAGGTAACCCCGGGACGTTTCGCACGCTGCAGGGGATACTGGTTTAATTGTACACCAAGATGGCGGAACGGAAGTCAGGATGCGTCTTCTTCCTGCAAAATCCGGGTGACGATCCGGTTCAGATCCTGGGCCTGCTGCGTCAGCCGGCGGCGCAGATCGTCGTTTGCACGCTGCAGCAGCACCAGCTCGTGGGCGATGTTGAGGGCGGCCAGCAGCAGCACCCGTTCGTTGCCGATGAGTTGGGAGCGGCTCTGGATCTGCCGCATTTCCCGGTCGAGGCGGGCGGCGGCGGCAAGCAGGGCATCGCGCTCGTCCGGGGCGCAGCGGAGGCGGTATTCCCGGCCGAGGATTCTGACGCTGATCAGATCTTCGCCACTCATGTCCGGCTCAAAGTCTGCAGCCGTTCCAGCATGGCCTCGACCCGCTGCCGCGCCGCCTGGGTGCGCTGGTTGAAGTGTTCGCGTTCGGCCAGCAGCCGGTCGCGTTCGTCCCGCAGGGCGCGGTTCTCCGCCCGTAGCTGCTGACACAGCGTGGCCAGCTGGTCGAGCTGTTCGGCCAGACGGGCCAATTCCTGTTCCGGGTCGGGTACCGATGTCACGGGCGGGCTGGTTTCAAGCGATCAAAAACTAATGCTAGCATAAGACATCGCAACGATTGAGTGGAGACGATGACCAAAGCCGATGCCTATACCGAATTCGACGCCGCCCTGGCGGCCGCCGGCCGCCCGTGTTCCGCGGCCGAAGCCCACGGCCTTTGGAGCGGCTTGCTCTGCGGCGACGTGAACGTCCCGGCGGACCGGGCCATTGCCGCCCTGGACGACGAACCGGCCGTCGAGGCCGGCGTGGCCGGGCGGCTGCGGCCCCTGTTTGCGGCCACCCGCAAAGCGCTGGAGGACGACAGTCTGGGGTTCCAGCCCCTGCTTCCCGATGATGAAACCCCGCTGCCGGACCGGGCGCAGGCGCTGGCACAGTGGTGTCAGGGGTTCCTCTACGGCCTGGGGCTCAGCGGGCGGCAGTCGTGGCCGGCGCAGATCCAGGAGATCCTACGCGACTTTCAGGCCATCGCCCAGCTGAATCCGGACGCGGAAGGCGAGGAGGACGAGCGGGCCTTCGCCGAGCTGGTGGAATACCTGCGCGTCGGCACCCAGCTCATCTTTGCCGAGGGTCTGCTGGAGGACGAGCGGGAGGCCGGGAATGAATCCTGAGGTGTTCGCCCGCCGCCGGGCTGCTTATCTGGCGCGGCTGGGAGACGACGAGGTCGCCGTGTTCGCCGCCGCCCCGGACCGGCCCCGCAGCCGCGACGTGGACTACCCCTACCGCCAGGACAGCGATTTCTACTATCTGACCGGTTTCCCCGAACCTGATGCGGTGGCGGTGTTTCTGCCCGGCCGCAAGAAGGGGCAGTACGTGCTGTTCTGTCGTGAGTACGATCCGCACAAGGCTATCTGGGAGGGGCGCCACGCCGGCCTCAAGGGGGCGCGCAAGCAATACGGCGCCGATCAGTCCTTCGCCATCGACCAGCTTGACGAGGTGATGCCCGAGCTGTTGGCCAACCGTACCCGGCTCCATTATGCCCTGGGGCGGGATGCCGGTTTCGATCGCAAGCTGGCGGGCTGGCTCCAGGCGGTCAAGGCCCAGGTGCGCAAGGGGGTGCGGGCGCCGGAGGAGATCGTCGATCCCGACCGCGACCTGCACGAGATGCGCCTCGTCAAAGGGGCGGAAGAGATCGCGGCGTTGCGACGGGCAATGGAAATCTCGGCCCGGGCCCATGTCCGGGCCATGCAGGTCTGCCGGCCGGGTCTGTACGAGTATCAGATCGAGGCGGAACTGGTGCATGAGTTCATGCGCGGCGGTGCCCGCTCGCCGGCCTATCCCAGCATCGTCGCCGGCGGCGACAACGCCTGCATCCTCCATTACACCGACAACGATGCCCAGCTGCGCGACGGCGATCTGCTCCTCATCGACGCCGGTGCCGAATACGACTGTTACGCCGCTGACATCACCCGCACCTTCCCGGTCAACGGCCGCTTCAGTTCCCCCCAGCGGGCCATCTACGAACTGGTGCTCGAGGCCCAGCTGGCGGCGATCGACAAGGTCCGGCCCGGCAACCATTGGAACGAGCCCCACGAGGCGGCGGTGAAAGTGCTCACCAAAGGGCTGGTGAAGCTGGGCCTGCTCGAAGGTCGCCCCTCGCGGCTGATCAAGAAGGAAGCCTACAAGGACTTCTACATGCACCGCACCGGCCACTGGCTCGGCATGGACGTGCACGATGTCGGCCACTACAAGGTCGGGGACGCATGGTGCGAACTGCAGCCGGGCATGGTGCTGACCGTGGAGCCGGGCCTATATATAAGCAGGGATTGCAAGCAGGTCAACAAACGCTGGCGCGGCATCGGCATCCGCATCGAGGACGACGTGCTGGTGACCGAGGACGGCTGCGAGGTGCTGACCGCGGCGGTGCCGAAAACGGTGGAAGCCATCGAAGCGGTGATGGAGGCGGCCCGTGACTGAGGAATACGACGTCGTCATCGTCGGCGGCGGGCTGGCCGGCGCCAGCCTGGCCCTGGCGCTGCAGCCGACGGGATTGAAGGTGGTGCTGGTGGAAAGCCAGACCCCGGAGGCGAAATGGAATTCCCCCGCCGGGGACCGGGCCCTGGCGCTGGCGTTGGGATCGGTGGAGATCTTCCAGGAACTGAACGTCTGGCCCCGGGCCGCAGACAAAGCCACCGCCATCCGCCGGATCCACGTTTCCGACCGCGGCCATTTCGGCAAGACCCGGCTGGAGGCGGCGGACCTGGACGTGCCGGCCTTCGGCTACGTCATGCCGGCCCGGGAGCTGGAAAAGGCGGTGGCCGAGGCCTGTTCCAGCCAAGGGGTGGAGGTCATTTGCCCGGCCGAAGTGCAGGGCATGACCTGGCAAGGCAACCGGGTTGAATTGACCCTGGCTCGGGATACGGGGCCGCTTTCCTGCCGGACCCGCCTGGTGGTCGCCGCCGACGGCGGGCAATCGAAAGTACGCCAGTGGGCCGGAATCGGCCAGCAGGAGCGGGATTACGGTCAGGTCGCCGTCGTCACTACGGTAGAAGCGGAACGCCCCCACGAGGGAACCGCCTACGAACGCTTTACCGCATCGGGGCCGCTGGCCCTGCTGCCCCTGGGCCACCGCCGCGCTGCCTTGATCTGGACCCACGATCGCCGGGCCGCACGGGAGATCATGGCCCTGGAAGCGCCGGCTTTCGAGGCCCGCCTGCAACAGGCTTTCGGCTGGCGTCTGGGACGTCTGCGCGTGGTCGCCCCGGTGCGGGGATTTCCTCTGCGCCTGATCCGGGCCAGGCGCCTGTTCGGTGAGCGGGTGGCGGTGGTCGGGAATGCCGCCCATCAGCTGCACCCGGTCGCAGGGCAGGGCTTCAACCTGGGGCTGCGCGATGTCATGACCCTCGCCGGATTGCTCCGCCGCCACGTGCGCCAGGGTGGCGATCCCGGTGCCTTGATATTACTAGAGCGCTATGCCCATGCCCGGGCCCGCGATCACGACCGCGTCATCGGTTTCAGCGACCGGCTGATCGAGTGGTTCACCTCCCCTGCCCCGCCGTTGGCACTGGCGCGCAATCTCGGCTTGGTCGCGCTCGATCACTTGCCCCTGGCCAAACGCTGGTTCACCCGCCAGGCGATGGGCAAGGCGCAGAGGCTGGGTGTTCCCGAAAGGCAATGAACGACGAGCGCTGGAAACGCGGCCTTGGTGTCGCTGGCGTTTCCCCCTACGAGACGGTCCGGGCCAAGAGGCTGGGGCGATGGTTCGAATGGCCGATGCTGGCCCTGGCCGTCCTCATCCCGTTTCGCTGGTACTTCGAATTCAAGGGCCGTCTCGATCCCCGTCTGGCTTACGGGTTCGACTGGATCATCTGGGGGCTGTTCGTCCTCGAGGCGGTGCTAATCAGCCTGAACGTGCGCGATCCGAAACGCTATCTGCGGGAGAACTGGCTCAATCTTTTCATCATCATCGTCATCTTCCCACCCCTGTGGAAAATTTCCGCCCTGCCCGCCAGCCTGCGCCTGCTGCGCCTGGTGGTGCTGGTGGATTTGCTGCTCCGCCTGCTCAAGGTGATCTTCCAGGTGCTGCGGCGCAACACCCTGGGTGCCACATTGATCGCCGCCAGTGTCATCATCGTCGTCTCCGGGGTCGTTATGTCCGCCATTGATCCGGCCTTCGAGACGCCTTTCGATGGCATTTGGTGGGCCTGGGTCACCGTCAGCACCGTCGGTTACGGCGATTACGTCCCTGTCTCCACCTGGGGGCGGATACTCGCCATTTTCATCATTCTGCTGGGTATCGGCCTGTTCGCGCTGTTGACGGCACAGATCTCCGCCGCTCTGATCGGCCGGGTCGGGGAAAATCTGGGGGAGGTTGAGCGCGAGGTCCAGCGTCTGGAAATCGACGAGGCCGCGATTCATCTCCACATCGAACAACTGGAACGCAGGCTGGAGCGGATCGAGCGTCTTCTGGAGGCCCAAGTGGAGGCCGGCGGCAAAAAGAGGCCGCAGGCACTTGACGAGAAGAAAACGAATCCATAAAATGCTCCGTCTCTCAGGACTGTGTTCCTGAAGGAACGAGGCAAGGAGCCTCAGAAAGCGCAAAAACGCTTGACGTTTCATTTACAGGGATGTAAGATGTTTTGCTCTTTCGGCGGGAGGTCCGGGAGCTGTTTTTCAGGGAAGGGAACTTGTTGGCTGGGTGGGAGTCTCAGCTGTTGCGCCACAGGGAGGGGCGTCCCGGAGCAGGAATTTGGGTCCGGGTGTTGACACAGGGAGGGGGTGTGATAGAATTCTTCTTCTCGCTTCGGCGGGCAGTTCTTTAAAAAACAGATCGAATCATCCGTGTGGGTCCTTGATCGGGTCGTCCGGGCGGAAGAGAAATTTTTCTGCTTTGGATGAAGAGTTTGATCATGGCTCAGATTGAACGCTGGCGGCAGGCCTAACACATGCAAGTCGAGCGGTAACAGGCCCTTCGGGGTGCTGACGAGCGGCGAACGGGTGAGTAACGCGTGGGAACCTACCCCTCGGTGGGGGATAACCCGGGGAAACCCGGGCTAATACCGCATACGCTCTACGGAGGAAAGCGGGGGACCTCTTCGGAGGCCTCGCGCCGAGGGATGGGCCCGCGTCCTATCAGCTAGTTGGTGAGGTAACGGCTCACCAAGGCGACGACGGGTAGCTGGCCTGAGAGGGTGGCCAGCCACACTGGGACTGAGACACGGCCCAGACTCCTACGGGAGGCAGCAGTGGGGAATCTTGGACAATGGGCGAAAGCCTGATCCAGCCATGCCGCGTGAGGGAAGAAGGCCTGCGGGTTGTAAACCTCTTTCGGCAGGGACGAAGGGCTCTGGGGCCAATACCCCCAGGGTTTGACGTTACCTGCAGAAGAAGCACCGGCTAACTCCGTGCCAGCAGCCGCGGTAATACGGAGGGTGCTAGCGTTAATCGGAATTACTGGGCGTAAAGCGTCCGTAGGCGGCCTGCTCAGTCTGATGTGAAAGCCCCGGGCTTAACCTGGGAATTGCATTGGATACTGGCAGGCTAGAGTCTGGTAGAGGGTGGTGGAATTCCCGGTGTAGCGGTGAAATGCGTAGATATCGGGAGGAACACCAGTGGCGAAGGCGGCCACCTGGACCAAGACTGACGCTGAGGGACGAAAGCGTGGGGAGCAAACAGGATTAGATACCCTGGTAGTCCACGCCCTAAACGATGTCGACTAGCCGTTGGGCCCGATTGGGGCTTAGTGGCGCAGCTAACGCGATAAGTCGACCGCCTGGGGAGTACGGCCGCAAGGTTAAAACTCAAATGAATTGACGGGGGCCCGCACAAGCGGTGGAGCATGTGGTTTAATTCGATGCAACGCGAAGAACCTTACCTGCCCTTGACATTCCAGGAACCCTGCCGAGAGGCGGGGGTGCCTTCGGGAACCGGGTGACAGGTGCTGCATGGCTGTCGTCAGCTCGTGTCGTGAGATGTTGGGTTAAGTCCCGTAACGAGCGCAACCCCTGTCCTTAGTTGCCAGCGGTTCGGCCGGGCACTCTAAGGAGACTGCCGGCGATAAGCCGGAGGAAGGCGGGGATGACGTCAAGTCATCATGGCCCTTATGGGCAGGGCTACACACGTGCTACAATGGCCGGTACAGAGGGCTGCGAAGGGGCGACCCGGAGCGAATCCCAGAAAGCCGGTCGTAGTCCGGATTGCAGTCTGCAACTCGACTGCATGAAGCTGGAATCGCTAGTAATCGCGGATCAGCAATGCCGCGGTGAATACGTTCCCGGGCCTTGTACACACCGCCCGTCACACCATGGGAGTCGGCTGCACCAGAAGCCGGTAGCCTAACCCTTCGGGGAGGGCGCCGTCCACGGTGTGGTCGATGACTGGGGTGAAGTCGTAACAAGGTAGCCGTACCGGAAGGTGCGGCTGGATCACCTCCTTACTATTTTGCCCGGGCGTCTCGGTTTAGGGCCCACACGGATGATTCGACAAAGTCTGTCGGTGGCGCCAGGAGGCAGGAAATTCCAGGATGGAAAGGGCGACAGACCGAAGTTTATGGGTCTGTAGCTCAGTTGGTTAGAGCGCACCCCTGATAAGGGTGAGGTCGGTGGTTCAAATCCACCCAGACCCACCAGGATTGGGGCCATAGCTCAGCTGGGAGAGCGCCTGCCTTGCACGCAGGAGGTCGGGAGTTCGATCCTCCCTGGCTCCACCAAGGATAGATCTTTAACAATTTGGGTAAAACTGTACACTGTATCGATGTTCCTAGACCCTTTTGGGTTATAGGGTCAAGCGACTAAGCGCATACGGTGGATGCCTAGGCGGTAGGAGGCGATGAAGGACGTGGTAGCCTGCGATAAGCCTCGGGGAGCTGGCAAACAAGCTTTGATCCGGGGATTTCCGAATGGGGCAACCCGGCCACCCATAGGTGGTCATCCCGGCTTCGGCCGGGAGGCGAACCCAGGGAACTGAAACATCTAAGTACCTGGAGGAAAAGAAATCAACCGAGATTCCCTCAGTAGCGGCGAGCGAACGGGGAACAGCCTGGCACGATTTAGCCAACGCCCTAGTGGAACGGTCTGGAAAGTCCGACCTGAGAGGGTGATAGTCCCGTACACGAAAGGGCGTTGGTGGAACTAGGCGTGCGAACAAGTAGGGCGGGACACGTGTTATCCTGTCCGAAGATGGGGGGCCCACCCTCCAAGGCTAAATACTCCCTACCGACCGATAGTGAACCAGTACCGTGAGGGAAAGGCGAAAAGAACCCCGGAGAGGGGAGTGAAATAGAACCTGAAACCGTATGCGTACAAGCAGTCGGAGCCCGCTTCGGCGGGTGACGGCGTACCTTTTGTATAATGGGTCAGCGAGTTACTCTCAGTGGCAAGGTTAACCGTCGTAGGGGAGCCGTAGGGAAACCGAGTCTGATAAGGGCGCCAAGTCGCTGGGAGTAGACCCGAAACCGGGCGATCTACCCATGGCCAGGGTGAAGGTGGGGTAAAACCCACTGGAGGCCCGAACCGGTTGGTGTTGCAAAACCATCGGATGAGCTGTGGGTAGGAGTGAAAGGCTAAACAAGCTCGGAGATAGCTGGTTCTCCCCGAAAACTATTGAGGTAGTGCCTCGTGTGGACACTTCCGGGGGTAGAGCACTGTTTCGGTTGGGGGCCCCATCTAGGGGTACCCCGCCGAGGCAAACTCCGAATACCGGAAAGTGATGCACGGGAGACAGACGGCGGGTGATAAGGTCCGTCGTCGAGAGGGAAACAGCCCAGACCGCCAGCTAAGGTCCCTAAATCACCGCTAAGTGGGAAACGATGTGGGAAGGCTTAGACAGCCAGGAGGTTGGCTTAGAAGCAGCCACCCTTTAAAGAAAGCGTAATAGCTCACTGGTCGAGTCGGCCCGCGCGGAAGATGTAACGGGGCTCAAGCGGTGTACCGAAGCTGCGGATCTGCCCTTCGGGGCAGGTGGTAGGGGAGCGTTCCGTAAGCCTGCGAAGGTGTGTCGAAAGGCATGCTGGAGGTATCGGAAGTGCGAATGCTGACATGAGTAACGTTAAAGGGGGTGAAAAACCCCCTCGCCGAAAGCCCAAGGTTTCCTGCGCAACGCTAATCGGCGCAGGGTTAGTCGGCACCTAAGGCGAGGCCGAAAGGCGTAGTCGATGGAAAACCGGTTAATATTCCGGTACCTGCCGTGACTGCGATGGGGTGACGGAGAAGGCTAGGCGCAGCCGGGTGACGGATGTCCCGGTCCAAGCGTGTAGGGGGTGGCTCCAGGCAAATCCGGAGCCACGTCAACCCCGAGACGTGATGGGGAGCCCCATTAGGGGCGAACTGGCCGATGCCATGCTTCCAAGAAAACCCTCTAAGCTTCAGGTCACGGGAGGCCGTACCGCAAACCGACACTGGTGGGCGGGGCGAGAAGCCCAAGGCGCTTGAGAGAACCCGGGTGAAGGAACTAGGCAAAATGGCACCGTAACTTCGGGAGAAGGTGTGCCCGCATTAGGTGTAGGCCCTCGCGGCCGAAGCCGAGGCGGGTTGCAGTGACCAGGGGGCTGCGACTGTTTACCAAAAACACAGCACTCTGCAAACGCGCAAGCGGACGTATAGGGTGTGACGCCTGCCCGGTGCCGGAAGGTTAAGGGATCCGGTTATCCTTTTTGGAGAAGCCGGTGAACGAAGCCCCGGTAAACGGCGGCCGTAACTATAACGGTCCTAAGGTAGCGAAATTCCTTGTCGGGTAAGTTCCGACCTGCACGAATGGCGTAACGATGGCCCCACTGTCTCCACCCGGGACTCAGTGAAGTTGAAATCGCTGTGAAGATGCAGTGTACCCGCAGCAAGACGGAAAGACCCCGTGAACCTTTACTACAGCTTTACGCTGGATGCTGGGCTTGCCTGTGTAGGATAGGTGGGAGGCTGTGAAGCCAGGGCGCCAGCCCTGGTGGAGCCGCCCTTGAAATACCACCCTGGCAAGTCTGGTGTTCTAACCCAGGGAAGTCATCCTTCCCGGGGACAGCGTATGGCGGGTAGTTTGACTGGGGCGGTCTCCTCCCAAAGGGTAACGGAGGAGCACGAAGGTACCCTCAGCGCGGTCGGAAATCGCGCGGTGAGTGCAAGGGCACAAGGGTGCTTGACTGCGAGACCGACGGGTCGAGCAGGTGCGAAAGCAGGTCCTAGTGATCCGGTGGTTCTTCGTGGAAGGGCCATCGCTCAACGGATAAAAGGTACTCCGGGGATAACAGGCTGATACCACCCAAGAGTTCATATCGACGGTGGTGTTTGGCACCTCGATGTCGGCTCATCTCATCCTGGGGCTGAAGCCGGTCCCAAGGGTATGGCTGTTCGCCATTTAAAGAGGTACGCGAGCTGGGTTCAGAACGTCGTGAGACAGTTCGGTCCCTATCTGCTGTGGGCGTTGGAGACTTGAGGGGAGCTGCTCCTAGTACGAGAGGACCGGAGTGGACGGACCTCTGGTGGTCCGGTTGTCACGCCAGTGGCACAGCCGGGTAGCTAAGTCCGGACGGGATAACCGCTGAAAGCATCTAAGCGGGAAGCCTCCCCCAAGATGAGGTCTCCCAGGACCCTTAGAGGTCCCTGAAGGGCCGTTCAAGACCAGGACGTTGATAGGCCGGGTGTGGAAGCCCAGCAATGGGTGAAGCTGACCGGTACTAATTGCCCGTGAGGCTTGACCCTATAACACCAAAGGGGTCTGGGACGTCGATCCAAAGCAAGTGTACAGTTTTGCCAACCCGTTTTGCCTGGCGGCCATAGAGCGCTGGAACCACCCGATCCCATCCCGAACTCGGCAGTGAAACAGCGCTTCGCCGATGATAGTGGAGCAACCGCTCCGTGAAAGTAGGGCACCGCCAGGCGCCTTACATCCAAAACCCCCATCCAGTGATCTGGATGGGGGTTTTGTTTTTCCCTCCCCTGCCCTGTCACACCTGGGCTTCCACGCAGTGGTACAGGATTTCCTTGACGTTTGCCGGCTCGAACGGTTTGTCGCAGATGGCGGACACACCTGCCTGTTGTACTGCGCCCAGGCGGGTCTGGTTCTGCTCGCTGGTGACCATGATGATCGGCAGGAACGGATTGTCGAGCTGTTCGCGGATGAACTGGGTCAGCGCCATGCCGTCCATATGGGGCATGTTGTAATCGGTCACCACCAGATCGAATTCCTGCTCTGCCAGCAGTTGTACCGCCTGCTGCCCGTCCTCGGCTTCGGCGATGTTGTCCAGTCCCATGTCGTTGAGCACGCGCACGATGTGGCGGCGCGCCAGACGACTGTCGTCAACAACCAATACCCGCAGCTGTTCGACGTCGTAATTCTCCAGCTCGATTTCAGACGGTTCCAAATATTGCAGCGTCGCTATCAGCGCCCGGTGAAGATCGTTGCGGTTGAAAGGCTTGGTCAGAATGGCGACCACGCCAGCCTGACGGACCGGTTCGAGTTCACTCAGGCGGGTCTCGCTGGAAACCAGCATGAACGGCAGGCTTTGATAACGGGGTTCGGTGCGCAGCTGGGTGAGCAGTTCCACAGCGGTCATGTCCGGCAAATACATGCTGCTGACCACCAGGTCAGGAGTGTAATGCTCCAGCTGGGCCATGGCATCGTTGCCGTTGGCCACCCAGTCTACCTTCTCCACCCCCTCGTCATGCAGCTGGTCACGAATGATCTTGGCCTGGGTGTTCGAGGGTTCGATCAGCAACAGGGTGAGGTCTTCGATCGCCAGGGGTTCCACGTTTCGCTCCTTTTCGATGGTCCGATTCTTCTAAGCATAGTCACCTGGGGTGAATTTTGCCCCCTGCCCGCTCGCTGTGAGCCAACCGGAATCGCTGTGGGGCGGCATCGGTTCGCGTAAAATACCTCGGGAAACAACGTCGGGCGTCCCAGTCCCGGGATGACGGGCGCTTGGTCAGTTTCTCGTCACATCAGGGGGAAAGGCATGACCGTCGGGAATATCTGCAACCGCGAAGTGGTGATCGTCCACCGCGACGAAGATGTATTGGCAGCCGCCAGGTTGATGCGGCAATTCCATGTGGGCAGTGTGGTGGTCGTGGAGGAGCAGGACGGCAAACGCATCCCTGTCGGTATCGTGACCGACCGGGATATCGTCGTCAAGGTTCTGGCCCGTGGTCTGGAGCCTGCCCATCTGCGGGTGCAGGAAATCATGAGCGCCGGGGCGGAAACCGTGGCCGAGACGGCGGAAATCCTGCCCACCGTCGAACGCATGCGCGATGCCGCCATCCGCCGCTTGCCCGTGGTCGCCGCCGACGGCAGCCTGGTCGGCATCGTCACCCTGGACGATCTTATCGATTTGCTGGCGGAAATGCTGGGTGACCTGGCCCGACTCGTGAAGCGGGAACAGCAGCGTGAAGTCCGCACCCCGTGAAAGTTATGCACAGATCGCCAGGAGCTTCTTTCCTGCGTTTGTCAAGTCCTGAGCGGGTATTGGACGCATCTTGCAAGCCATTGATTTGAAGGTGGTAATTTGGGATGGCCAAAATTTTTACAATTTGAAGAAAGGCAAGGAAATGCGTTGTCTGGCGGCGATTTTCAGCAAGTTGTTCACAAAGTTTTCCACAGATTCTGTGGAAAATCGTGCCGCCTTCGGCACTGGCGTCATTCTCGGATTATCCACAATGAGATTTCAGCAAACGGCAGCGATATTTCTTTGTATATCGTTGATTTGAAAAATAAGTTTGTCCTTTACACCGTTTGCCGACAGTTTCCTCCCTGATTTTCCACAAAGTTATCCACAGGTTGCTCCATGTCTGACCTTCTCAACGGCCCTATTCAGATCACCCCCGACGGTGCCCTCGAGGTTCTGTCAAAGAAGGAAGTGGCGCTGCTGCTCGATAGTGCCCACAGCGAATTGTTCGAAACCTTCCGCAAGTGCGCCCTGGCGGTGCTCAACTGCGGCACCCATCTTGATGATTCCAAGGCGGTGTTCGAGCGTTACCGCGATTTCGCCATCCACATCCGCCAGCAGGAGCGCGGCATCAAGTTGGAGCTGGTCAACGCGCCGGCATCCGCCTTCGTGGACGGGCAAATGATCCGCGGGATCCGCGAACATCTGTTCGCCGTGTTGCGCGACATCGTCTATACCAGTCAGCAGATCGTCGAAAGCGGGGCATTCGATCTGAATTGTCCCGGTGACATCACCGATGCGGTATTCCACATTCTCCGCAACGCCCAGGTGCTCATTCCCCATCGCCCGCCTGATCTGGTGGTGTGTTGGGGCGGTCATGCCATCAGTCCGGCAGAGTACGACTACAGCAAGCAGGTGGGTTACGAACTGGGCCTGCGCGGGATGCACATCTGCACCGGCTGCGGTCCGGGAGCGATGAAGGGGCCGATGAAAGGGGCAACCATCGGTCATGCCAAGCAGCGTCTCTACGACGGCCGTTATCTGGGGATTTCCGAGCCCGGCATCATCGCCGCCGAGCCACCCAATCCCATTGTCAACCAGCTGGTTATCATGCCCGATATCGAAAAACGCCTGGAGGCTTTCGTCCGGGTCGGGCATGGGGTCGTAGTCTTCCCGGGCGGGGTCGGCACGTTCGAGGAAATCCTCTACCTACTCGGCATCTTGCTGCATCCGGCCAACGATGACCTCCCCTTCCCTCTGCTGTTCACCGGACCGGAAGCCAGCCGGGCCTATTTCGAGCGTATCAACGCCTTTCTGGTCCAGGTGTTGGGAGAGAAGGTGCGGACGCGTTACCGTATCGTGGTCGGGGACGCGGCCACCGTGGCCCGGGAGATGCAGAAAGGACTGCAGGCGGTGCACCGCTACCGGATCAAGGTGCACGGCGCCTATTACTTTAATTGGCGCCTGGTAATCGACCCGGCGTTCCAGCAACCCTTCCTCCCCACCCACGAAAAGGTGGCCAGACTGCGCCTGAGCCTGGATTTGCCGCCCCATGAGCTGGCGGCCGAGCTGCGCCGGGCCTTCTCCGCCATCGTCGCCGCCAATGTCAAGGAACTCGGCATCCTCGAGGTGGAACACCACGGTCCATTCGAGATTCGCGGTGACTGCCGCATCCTGGAACCACTCCAGCGCCTGCTGGATGATCTAGTGGCGCAGAAGCGCATGAAGCTGGCCGATCACTACGAACCCACCTACCGCCTGATTCCCTCGTGAAATGGACACCGACGCCTGGGTCAAGCTGCGCTGGGAGAAAGAAAGCCGTTATTACGAGGCCCATCTGCACCAGGATCTGTGGGGCGAATGGATCGTGACCCGGGTCTGGGGTCGGCGCGGCGGCCGCCTGGGCCGGGTTCTGCACGTGCCCTGCCCGTCCCGGGCCGACGGCATGAAACTGCTGCGGCAGATCGACCGCACCCGTCAGCGCCACGGTTACCGCTGCGTGCGTATCGACGGGCCTTATTCGGTAAACAGCGGCTGAGTTGGCTCCTGCGGCGCCAGACAGCGGGGATCGTCGTGGTGAGGGTTGTTGACGTAGGTGCTGACGGGATAGGTACGCAACAGCGTGTCCCGGCACGGCCTCAGCAGCGTCTGGGGAGCGGGGTGGGACGGATCGAGCCAGGTGTTCCAGTGCTCCGGTTCCAGCACCACCGGCATGCGGTGGTGCAGCGGCTTGAGGGTTTCGTTGGCATCGGTGGTGATGATGACGCAGGAGCGTACGGTTTCTTCCGTCTCCGGATTGCGCCAATCCTCCCACAGGCCGGCGAAAGCGATCAGGCGACCGTCGCGGGGGACGACAGCGTAAGGCTGTTTGCGCCGGCCGCTGCGGGCCCATTCGTAGAAGCCGCTGGCGGGAATCAGGCAGCGCCGTCGCCGCAGGGCGGCCCGGAAGGCGGGGCGCTCGTGGAGATTCTCGGCGCGGGCGTTGATAAGGCGCTGGCCGATCTGGGCATCCTTGGCCCAGAAGGGGATCAGCCCCCAGCGTGCCAGTTCGGCGAGGCGGCCGGGTGCGTCACGGCGCACCTGGGGAATCGGCTGCGACGGAGCGATGTTGTAACGCGGCTGCCAGTCGATGGTATTGACAGTGGCGAAAGTCCGGCGTATTTCCTCGCCGGAAGCGGTCAAAAAGAAACGGCCACACATTGATGTAACAGGACCTGATGAAAGCGTTGATCGTTGCACCTGATGACACTGCCCTGCAATGGCAGCGGGCGCCCCTGGCCGCGGATGATTACCAGCGGCTGCTCACTGCCGTGCGCCAGCTGGAAAGTCCGGGGTTGGCAGCACGCCTGTCCAATTATATCGGCATGCCCGTGGAAAAGGCGCTGGCGAGCCTGCCCGAAACCTGGGTCAAGCCGGTCACGCGCCTCACCCAGGAAGCCCTGGGAAAAGCCCTGGATGCCGCCCTGCTGACCATGCCCGCCGGGGCGGTGCCGCGGCCGGCTCCCAAACTGAGTCACAAGCTGTTGGCCGGTCTCAGCGGCGCGGTGGGCGGCAGCTTCGGTATCGCCAGCCTGGCCGTGGAGTTGCCGGTGTCGGCCACGCTGATGCTTCGCGCCATCGCCGCGACTGCCCACGAGCATGGCGAAGACCTGGATGACCCCCGGGTCCGCCTGGCCTGCCTCGAAGTGTTCGCCCTGGGCGGAAGCAGCCGCAGCGACGACAATGCCGAAATCGGGTATTACGCAGTCCGGGCTTTTCTCTCCAAAACCCTGGAGGAATCGGCCAAACATATCGTCAAAAAAGGCTTGGCCAAGGAAGGGGCGCCGGCGTTGGTAAGGTTCATGAGCGCGGTCGCCCAGCGTTTCAGCGTTCAGGTTTCACAGAAGCTGGCGGTTCAGTCGCTGCCGCTGCTGGGAGCAGCGAGCGGCGCGACGGTCAACGTCATCTTCATGGACCACTTCCAGAAAACCGCCCAGGCCCACTTCACCCTCCGCCGTCTGGAGCGCATCTACGGTCGGGGACGGATTCAGGCGGCATATCGGCAGGCAGCGCCAACCATTCAGTGAAACAAACCGGTCGCACCCTGTGGCGTTAAAAACGCCGGGCTGTTTGCGCCTAACATCGCGCATAGCCCCAAGAAAAAAGCCCTATCGGAAAGATCCGGTAGGGCTTTGATTTTATTGGTGGCCAGGGACGGAATCGAACCGCCGACACGGGGATTTTCAGTCCCCTGCTCTACCAACTGAGCTACCTGGCCAGAAAGAAAGAAAGTATTAAACTAGGCCGTTGGGATGCTGTCAAGTCCGATCGAGGGTTTCCGGCGGCGGTATGTAGCCTTCGGGCGTGGCGGTGCCGCCCCCGAAGAGGAATTTTTCCCGTTCGCGGGCCAGGAATTCCTTGGCCTCCGGTTCGAATACTACCAGCCGGTGCTCGTTGATGATCATGGTCTGGACCTGCAACCATTCTTCCCAGGCCTGTTTGGAGATGTTTTCGTAGATGCGCTGGCCTTCCGGGCCCGGGAAGGGGGGCGCGTCCAGTCCTTCGGCTTCGATCCCGAGTTTGGTGCATTTGACCGTGCGTGGCATGGTGAAGACTCCGTCGATTGAAACGAATCCGTTTATATTAGCATGCCGCTGTGTCCAATTCGGTGATCAGGTTCCGGACCGGGGCAGGCAGGGCCAGATCCAGCGCTTCTTGGGGGTAAAGCCAGTTTCCCGGGTGATCGTGACATTGGGTGACGGAAATTGCGTTCGCGATGACCGGGTGGTAGTGCAGCCGGAACTGGGTGAAGGTATGGCGCCGGGAGGGCAGCGGAGTCAGGGATTCGGGCGCGATGCCCAGACGATGGCAATGGTGCGTCAGCGCATCGGAATCCGGCCATTCGGGGAAGGCCCAGAGACCGCCCCATACCCCGGCAGGCGGGCGTCGTTCCAGATAAATTCGCCGCCGGGCGTCGCGCAGGACCAGCCAGTAAGCGGTGCGTTGCGGCAGTTGGCGCTTGGGCCGGGGGACGGGCAGCCGGGCTTCGATGCCGGCCTTTCTGGCCTGACAGGAAGGCTCGAACGGACATTCGTTGCACCGGGGCCGGGTGCGCGTACAGACCGTGGCGCCAAAGTCCATCAGCGCCTGGGTATAGTCGGCAGCCCGCTGTCCGGGCAGATGGATTTCACTGAGCTGCCAAAGACGGCGCTGGGTGGCGCTGTCTCCGGGCCAGGTGTCGATGTGGTAGAGGCGGCACCAAAGGCGCCTGACGTTACCGTCGAGGATGGGGGCCGGCTGCTCGAAACCGAGGCTCAGAATCGCTCCGGCCGTCGAACGGCCGATGCCGGGCAGCGCGGCTAGAGTCTGCGGATCGGCCGGAAGTTCGCCGCCATGCCTTTCGACGATCTGACGGGCGGCAAGGTGGAGGTTGCGGGCGCGGGCGTAATAACCCAGCCCGGACCAGAGCCCCAGCACCTCGTCGAGCGGCGCGTCCGCCAGGTCCTGGGGATGGGCGAAACGGGCGGTGAAGCGCTCGAAATAGGGAATGACAGTTGCCACCTGGGTCTGCTGCAGCATGATTTCCGAGATCCAGACCCGGTAAGGGGTGCGGGGATGCTGCCAGGGCAGGTCCTTGCGCCCGTGGCGGTCGAACCAGTCCAGCAGGCGGGTGGCGAATTCGGCCGGGGTCATGGTCCGAACAGTCCTTTCAGCAGCTGGCCGGCGCCCGGCCCCAGTTTTTTCTCCAATTTTTCACCGAGCTTCTGTTCCAGCTTGGCTTTCTTCTTCTCGATCTTTTCCCGGAATTTCTCCTGCGCCATCTGAACCAGATCGAGACGGTATTTCGGTTTGGCCAGGGGACCTTCAATGCGGACGATGATGGGCAGATCGCGGGCGATCTTGCCGAGTTTGCTGCCGGGCTTGCGGTTGCCGCTGGTGTGCAGGGCGCGGATGCGGTAATCCAGCCGTTCGCGGACCAGGTCCACCGTACCCGTGCCGGTGATCTTCAGTTTCGGATTGTCGATCAGCAGGCGCTCCGTTTGGATGACGCCGTCATCCATGTTGGCAAGAAAGTCCAGGGTGACGAAATCCAGCTGCTGAAGCTTTTCCGCCACCTGGACGGACTCGCCCCGGGCCTGCCACCAGGCCAGCCCCTGTTCGAGCATCTGCAGCAGTTCGCTGTTGGCGAGACGGCCGTTCTGCACCTGCAGGGCGATCCGGCCGTCGAGGCTCCGTTTCAGGGCTGTTTCCGTCTGGCCGTCTGCCCGGAGATTGAGATTCAAGTCCGCCGTTCCGGTCAGGGGTGGCTGCTTGGCGAGATAATCCTGCAGCAAGTTGCCGATCTTCACCTGTTCCAGTTGCGAGGTCAGGGCAAGGTGTGGGGTTTTCCTCCGGGCGTCGATTTGTAGCCGCCCCTGATAACGTCCCTGATAAAGTTGCAGTGAGGGTGTGAGGGTCGCAATCCCGTGGTCGCCCTTGAGCTTTAGGCGCACGTTTTGTATCTGCAGACGCTGCGCCTTGAGGCGATCTATCCGTACCACCCCGTCCACGCGCTGGGCGGCCAGGGCCGCCAGCGGCAACGGTTTTTCCAGGGCTGCTTTGGGGGCGGCGGCAGCCTTTCCGGCAGGTTCCAGTGCCGGTTTGGGAAGATAACGGTTCACATCCAGAGTATCGGCCTTGAGATCGAAACGAACGAACGGGTGGGCGAAGTTTGTCACCTTGAGCCAGCCACCGAGGGTAGTGTCGTCGAGTTTGGCCTGAAGGGCGTCGATGGCCATGTTCTGGCGTTCGGCCTGCAGTTTGAAGGCCAGTTGCAGCTGCTGCATCGCTTTGGGGTCGGCGGGGGCGATGGCGACGGCCAGTGCCGTCAGGGTTTCCTTGAGAGGCGCTTCCAGTTGGAACTTGCCCTGGAATTTTGGCGCGTCCACGATGGTGCTGCCCTCCAGTTCTCCCCGAAGCTGTGCCTTGGCGGCGGAAAGCAGCAGTTCCCTGGCCTCGAGGGTCTGGCGGGTCAGGTCGGCGATGATCGCCGCGGCACTCAGTTCGGCGCGGAGCTGTTTGCCGGGAAGGGATTCCCCTTCGCTATGGGAGTGGACTTCCAGTTGCGCCAGCTCGAAACGTTGCAAATCGGCGCCGACGGTGAGGCGGGTTTCCAGCGCCAGGGTCTCCTTGAGATGTGCTTGCGGCAATGTCAGCACAAAGCCGAGCGCCAGATCGGCAGGGCGGCCAAATTCGAAATCTCCGAGATCCAGATTGACATGCGCCAGCTGGATTTTCTTGCCGCTTTGGCGATCCTCCCAGAAGATCTCCCCGTCCTTGATCGTCAGGCCGCCGATGACCAGGGCTGGAAGCGGTTGCGGCCGGGTGCTTTTTTCCGCCGGGGCGGACGGCCGGGTTTCACCGGTGGAAAATTCCCAGTTCCCCCGTCCGCCGGCGTCTTTGATCAGATGGATGCGGGGAGCCGCAAGGACGATGCGGTCCAGTTCCACCTGTTTGTGCAGCAGGGGAAGCAGCTTGACCCGGATCTCCGCACCCTCGACCCGGAGCATGGGTTCATCCCCGAAACCGGGCGGATTGGCGAGCGCCAGCGGGCCGGTACGGATTCCCAGCCAGGGAAAGACGGACAGATGCAGATCGCCCTCAATGGTCAGAGCGCGGCCGGTTTTTTCTTCGACCACCCTGGCGATGTCGTCGCGGTACGCATTGGGGTCGACGAAAAGGGCCAGTCCGGCGACGGCCACGATGACCACGAGTATCAGACCGGCAAGGACGTACAGCAGGTATCTCATTTTTCCCTTCTCCTACGGCGGGGATTCCAACGGAGAACATCATCGGTCCGGCAGGCTGAATTCCGCCTGAAACTGCCCTATCATGTACGGGCTTATCATAACAAGCAAGAGAGGAGGCAGATTATGCTCGGAGGACTCGTTGCCCTGGCGATCGCCATCTGGTTCTACCGCACCGCGGTGGAGATCGACGACCCCAAACCCTTCATGTGGGCGGCCAATGGCGTCATCGTCTATTACATCGTCGTTTTTTTGTGGTGGTTTCTGGTGCTCAAGCCCGCCAGCGCCGCCTTGCACCATCAAAGCCAGGCCATGTTGGCGGCGCTCAAATACGGCGGTATTTTGGCAGGATTGGCAGTTGTCTGGTTCGTCCGCAGCCGCTGGGTGGCCAGCCAGCGCAAGCAGGATTCAGAGGAATGAAAAAAAGGCTGCCGAACGGGCGTTCGGCAGCCTTCCCTAAATAAAGCGGGTACGCAGGGATCAGAGTTCCTGCGCGTGCTTGGCCAGATATTCGGCCACGCCCTGGGGATCGGGCTTCATGCCCTCCTGACCCGGTTTCCAGTTGGCCGGGCATACTTCGCCGTGCTGTTCGAAGAACTGCAGGGCGTCGACCATGCGGATCAGCTCGTCCATGTTGCGCCCCAAAGGCAGATCGTTGATCACCTGGTGGCGCACGATGCCTTCCTTGTCCACCAGGAAGCTGCCGCGATAGGCCACGTGGGCGCCTTCGGCCTCCACGTCATAGGCACGCACCACTTCATGACCGATGTCCGCCGCCAGGGTATAGCGCACCGGACCGATACCGCCCTTCTCCACCGGGGTGTTGCGCCAGGCGTTGTGGGTGAACTGGGAGTCGATGGAAATGGCGATGACTTCGGTGTTGCGCTTGGCGAACTCGTCCACACGGTGGTCGAGGGCGATCAGCTCGCTGGGGCAGACGAAGGTGAAGTCGAGGGGATAGAACACCAGAACGGCGTATTTGCCCTTGGTGGCTTCGGAAAAGTTGAATTCGTCGACAATCTGGCCGTCGGCCAGGACTGCCGGAACGGTGAAATCAGGTGCCGGTTTGCCTACGAGTACGCTCATCGCAATCCCTCCAGATAGTTTTGGTTTCTTGTTGCAAAGTCCCTTCGTTGCAGGGACGAACGGATTGATTTTACACTAATTTACTCTGAAATGCGCCGCTTTGCGCATCAGGTCTTTCTGATGTTTGCGCGCGCCCGGCGATTTTTGTAAGATTATTCCGACAGCAGGCGACGCGAGCCGCCTGCTGTCCACAACAACAATAACCACTTAACTTTCAGGTTGGAAGATTATGGCTGAACATAAACACATCACCGAGCCCGATCCGTTCGGGTATCAGGTGCGAATCGTGCGCCGGGGGGTGGAACGGAGCCGTTATTTCTCTCACAAGCTGTGGGGCGGGAAGAAGAAATCCCTGCAGGCCGCCATCCGCTGGCGGGATCAGATGCTGGTGATCCTCAAAGGCAGCCGTACCCGCTTCATGAAGACCCCGCGCAACAAGATTTCCACCGGGGTGACCGGGGTTTCGCGGACGATCAAGTACGACAAGCGCAAGGACAAGAGCTACTTGTGTTACACCGTTTTCTGGATCAAGGACGGCAAACCGCGCAACAAGACTTTCCAGGTCGGCAACGTCAAGAGCGTGACCGCAGACCAGGAGCTGCACGCCTACCGGACCGCGGTGGCGTTCCGCAAGGCCTATGAGTATGCGATCGACCACGACCGTCCTTTCGACGATACCCTGTTCCGCAACTGGAAGCGGATCCGGCTTTACGAGCTTCCGGAAGAAAGCGCGGCGCGAAACGACCGTCTTTCTTCGCCGGTGGCGGTGCAATCGGCCATCGCCTGAGGCGGGTTCACTTCCACCGCGAAACTGACGGGCAGCGAAACAAAAGCCCCGGCACCTGCAAATGGTGCCGGGGCTTTTTTGCTGAAGTTTCTGGATTCCGGTCAGCGACTCAGTCGGCCCACACGGCCTGGTCTTCGCCGACGCGGGCAACCGCTTCGTCGTAGACCTCACCGCACAGCGGCTTGCCAATCAGATTCAGGAAGCTGGCAAAAACCTGCAGCAGCAGCCCCAGAATCGACAGCGCAAACCAGCCAAACACCACAAAGCCATAGTGCAGCGGCGCCACAAACAGCTCTTCCATGAACCAGAAGGTGTGACCCCATTCGTTCAGACCCACGTTCGGCAAAATCATGAACGGCCCCACCACCGTGATCAGGTACGGCAGCGACAGACCCTTCTTCTGATAGTTGAAGTACGGAAGACGGGTGTGCGCATAAATCATCGCCGCAAACCCGGTGATGATGTAGATCGGGTAGCTAAGATAGAACTCGATAATGTGGCTCGGCGTGAAGTCCGTGTCACGAACGATGGTCTGGTGCCAGGTGCCGTCCTGTTCGGTGAAGTAGCTCGCTCCCCAGTAAATCGCCCACGCATAGGCCACCAGCCAGATCAGGTGGGTGAAGTTGCGGCGCAGCTCTTCACGGGTCCCTTCCACCGCTTCAAGATTGCGGTCACGGGTCCGCCACAGATAACCCCACAGCACCGAGGCAGTGACCACCTCAGCCACAATCTCCGTGTACAGGAAGTTCATCCAGTAAGTTTCAAATTCCGGTGCAAAAGAGTCCAGACCGGCACTCCAGCCGTAAACCCCTTCGTACCACCGGACCCACAGATAAAACACGGTGTAAATGCTGATCGCAAAAGCAAGCCAGCCCTTGTGCACAAGGGGGGCTTCCTGCGTTGCGCTGACAGCTTGAGTTGTTGCAGCCATCTCTTACCTCCTATGGGAAGAATTGTCGGGTTGACGATTCTATGACTATATAATTTCGAAAAAGTTCCCGAAAACGTCACGGCTCGAAATCTTCCGGCGGGGAGGGCTGGCCGTCTTCGGCGGGCGGGCCGGGAATGTAGCGCTTTTCCGTCGCCCATTCCCCCAGGTCGATCAGCTTGCAGCGCCGGCTGCAAAACGGCCGGTAAGGATTGTCGCGGCGCCATTCCACCGGTTTGCGGCAAATCGGACAGGGAACTTGCATGGCTCAGAAAAGGCAGCGGGTGAGTTGGAAGGGAATATCGGCCTCGGTCTGACGCGGGCGCTCCTCGAACGCCGGTTCCATGAAGCGGATGGTGAAGCGGTGCTTGCCGCCGCTGATTTCCGCGAACACCGGCAGTTCCTCGTCAAGGGTGACGCGCAACATCTGGTACGGCAGGGAGCGGTCCAGGTTTTGCTGGAAAAAACCCGCCTGGGCCAGCTCGGTGGTCGGCAGGGCGCTGTGGCGGATGGTGTCGAGCACGAAGCCGAGGGCATCCTGAATGGGGCTGAAGGGGGCGATCCAGGCGCCTAGATCGGCCTGGCGCTGGCCGGCCGGTTGCTGCAGCCAGTAGTGGTAGCCGGGAATATCGAAGTTGCAGGTCCCCCCGGGGATGGCGCTGCGCTGGGCGATGCTCTTGAACAGGCCGTTGCTGTTCAGCTGGGCGCTCAGTTTGCCGTTGATGCTCCGCAGCCGCTCGCTGAGCGTGTCGATCTGTGCCACCACCGCCTGCAGCTTGTCGCGGTCGATGCCCTGGCTGCGGGCGATGCGGGCCAGTACCTTGTAATGGCGCTCCAGTTCCTTGAGCAGTTCGGAGCGGATGTCGTTGCGGCTGAAGATGGCGAGAATGTCCAGCAGGCCGTCCACCGCCGCACGGCTGTCGTATTCGGAACCGCCGCGGGCGAAATGGTGCAGGTGTCGAAACAGTTGCTCCAGGCGGATGAAAGTCCGCATCCGCTCGTTCAGGGGAAATTCGTAGGTGATATGGCCGTTCAACGTGACAGCGATCCGCTTGGGGGTGGAAGGTGAATGAAAAAATTATTGTAGAGCCTTTTCCGGGCCGGCGCAGCAAACTTAGAGGTTGAAGTTTTCGCCCAGGTACACTTCCCGCACCTGGGGATGGGCCAGGATCTGTTCCGGGGCGCCGGTGGTGAGAACCCGGCCCTGATTGATGATGTAGGCCCGCTGGCAGATCCCCAGGGTCTCGCGCACGTTGTGGTCGGTGATGAGCACGCCGATGCCGCGCTCGCTCAGATGGCGGACGATTTTCTGGATGTCGAGGATGGAAATGGGATCGACGCCGGCGAACGGTTCGTCCAGCAGCACGAAACGCGGTTCCAGCGCCAGGGCACGGGCGATTTCCAGACGTCGGCGTTCGCCGCCGGAAAGGCTGGCGGCCTGCTGCGGGGCCAGCGGGGTCAGGCCGAATTCCTGCAGCAGCTCGGCGGCGATGAGTTCCCGCTGTCCCGGGGTCAGTTCGGGACGCAGTTCCAGCACGCCCAGAAGATTGTCCATCACGCTGAGACGGCGGAAGACCGAAGCCTCCTGGGGTAGATAGCCGATGCCGAAATGAGCGCGGACGTGAATCGGCAGGGCGGTGATGTCCTGGCCGTCGAGGCGGATCCTCCCGTCGCTGGGGGCGATCAGGCCGACGATCATGTAGAAGGTGGTGGTCTTGCCGGCGCCGTTGGGCCCCAGCAGGCCGACGATTTCCCCGCTTTTGAGGGTCAGTGACACGCCATCCACCACGGTGCGACGACGGTAGCGTTTGACCAGCCGTTCGGCTTCGAGCAGCGCCGCCATCTCAGTCCTTCTTCGGTTGGAGCAGGATCTTGACCCGCTTGGTGTCCGAGGTGGGTTCGCCAGCCCTGATCAGGCCCTTGATCTGATCATATTCGATGCGGTCGCTGGCGTATTTGTTGCCGTTCTGCCAGACCACGGCATCGCCGATGAGGACGATCAGCTCCTTGTCCAGATAGTATTCGGCCTTTTTCGCGGTGCCGTGGATCTCCTCGTTGGGTTTGGGTTTCCGCCAGAAGCGGACCGGCTTGCCGTAGGCGATCACTTTCTGGACCTCACCGCCGGGGCTGTAGGCGACCAGTTTGTCGGCCTCGACCCGCAGGCTGCCCTGAATCAGGATCACCTTGCCGGTGTAGGTGCTGGTGTCGGTCTTTTCGTCGTAGTGGGCGCTGTTGGCCTCGATGTAGACCGGCTTTTCCGAATCGTCCTCCAGCGCCAGCGCCGGGTGCGGCGCCAGCAGGGCAAGACAGAGCAGCAGCCGCTTCATCGCAAGTACTCCCCGATGGCTGCATCCAGAGTCTGCTGTGCCGCCATGACGAGATCGCAAACCTCCCGGGCCGCGCCCCGGCCGCCGGGCAGTGCGGTGACCCAGTGGACATGACGCTTGACCACCGGGTGGGCGTCGGCCACGGCAATGGCCAGATGCACCCGGGTCAGCAGCGGCAGGTCGAGCACGTCGTCGCCGACGCAGGCCATCGCCTCCGGGGCGATGCCGGTGGCCTGCTGCAGGGACTGCAGCGCCAGGCGCTTGTCCTCGTAGCCCTGATAGACGTGCTCTATCCCCAGGCTCTCACAGCGCAGCGCCACCGAGCGGGAGGAGCGGCCGGAGATTACCGCCGTCGCCACGCCGCTGCGGCGCAGCAGTTTGAGCCCGTGGCCGTCGCGGGCGTGAAAGCCCTTGTACTCCCGGCCTTCGTGGTCGAAGAACAGCCGGCCGTCGGTAAGGACGCCGTCGACGTCGAAGATCACCAGGCGCACCCGCCTGGCCCGTTCCAGAATTTCGGCTCGCATCAGAACACTCCCGCGCGCAGCAAATCGTGCATGTTCAGGGCCCCCACCAGGCGGTTGTCGTCATCAACCACCAGCAGGGCGTTGATCTTGCGGTCCTCCATCAGCTTGACCGCCTCGGCGGCGAGCATCCCCGGCGGAGCGGTGGCGCAGCCCCGGGTCATGACCTCGCGGATCGGGGTGGTGTGGATGTCGCAGTCGCCGCGCTCGAACAGCCGCCGCAGGTCGCCGTCGGTGAAGATGCCCTGCACGCGGCCGTCCCCGTCCACCACCGCGGTCATGCCCAGTTTCTTGGCGGTCATTTCCAGCAGCGCCTGATCGAGGGTGGCGGTTTCGGGCACCCTGGGGATGGCGTCGCCGGTGTGCATGATGTCGTCGATCTTCAGCAGCAGCCGCCTTCCCAGGCTGCCGGCCGGATGGGAACGGGCGAAATCCTCCCGGGTGAAGCCGCGAGCCTCCAGGAGGGCGACCGCAAGGGCGTCGCCCATCGCCAGGGCGGCGGTGGTGCTGGCGGTCGGCGCCAGGCCCAGCGGACAGGCCTCCTGCGCCACGCTGACGTCGATGTGGACGGTGGCCTGGCGCGCCAGGGTGGAATCGGGGCGGCCGGTCATGGCGATCAGCGGCACCCCGAGGCGTTTGATCAGGGGGATGATGAAGACCAGCTCGTCGGTCTCGCCGGAATTGGACAGCGCCAGGACCACGTCCCTGGGCGTGATCATCCCCAGGTCGCCGTGACTGGCCTCGCCGGAGTGGACGAAGAAGGCCGGCGTGCCGGTGCTGGCCAGGGTGGCGGCGATCTTGCCGCAGATGTGGCCGGATTTCCCCATTCCGGTCACCACCACCCGTCCCTCGCAGCGCAGCATCAGCTGGCAGGCGCGGGCGAAGTTGGCGTCGATGCGCCGCGCCAGGCGGGCGACCGCCTCCGCTTCCAGGCGGATGACCTCCTGTCCCAGTTGGTACAGACGCTGATGTTGAGTTTCAGTCATGAATGCAGGCTACGGTAGAGCAGGAATTGATAGGTGCAGAAACCGGCCAGCAGCACCAGGCCGCCGAGGCGGCCGATCTGCGGGGAGCGGCGCCAGCCGTTGCCCAGTATCAGCAGGGCGACGGTGAAGCCGAGCATCCAGGGGAAATCCCGCCGGATCACGACCGCTTCCAGACGGCCCGGATGGATCAGGCCGGGCATGGCGAACACCGCCAGTATGTTGAACATGTTGGAACCGACGATGTTGCCGATGGCCAGATCGTCCTCCTGTTTGAGCACGCTGGCGAGGGAGGCGGCCAGTTCCGGCAGGCTGGTTCCCAGGGCGACGATGGTCAGGCCGATGATCAGATCGCTGATGCCGAAGGAATGGGCGATGCCGCTGGCCGACCACACCAGCAGCCTGGAGCTGAGCACCAGTCCGAACAGCCCGAAACCGAACCAGAACCAGGCCTGGCCGGTGGGAAGTGGGGCCGGGATTTCGCTTTCCACCTCCAGGGCCACCGGGGCGGTGGCCGGCGCCCGGCGCGCAATCCATCCCAGCCAGCCCAGGAAGGCGATCAGGGCGGCCAGCAACAGCCCCCCTTCGAGACGGCTCAGTTCCCCGTCGTAGCTGAGGCCGAAGGCCGTCAGGCAGGCGGCGAGGAGCATGGGGATCTCGCGTTTCAGGGTGCGCGAATGCACCGCCACCGGCGCCAACAGGGCGGTGCAGCCCAGAATCAGGCCGATGTTGGCGATGTTGGAGCCGATGGCGTTGCCCACCGCCAGGCCGGTGTTGCCGTGCCAGGCCGCCACCGAGGCCACCAGGATCTCCGGCGCCGAGGTCCCGAAGCCGACGATGGTCAGGCCGATGATGAGGGACGGCACCCCCAGATTGCGGGCGATGCTCGCGGCCCCGATCACGAAACGGTCGGCGCAGTAAACCAGGGCGATGAGGCCGACGACGAGGGCGTCGGCATAGATCCACAAGTCGGTCGTCATAAGCCGGTCATTATAACCAGTTGCCTTTTCCTCCGTGGGAATTAAGATGACCGCATCGTCACCGCAGGATTCCAGCCATGACCAATCCCCTGTTGCAAGCTTACGAGTTTCCCCCCTTTTCCCGTATCCGTCCCGAGCACGTGGAGCCGGCCATCACCCGGATCCTCCACGACAACCGCCAGCAGGTGGCGCGCCTGCTCCAGCGCGGCGGCCCCTACACCTGGGACAATCTCATCCGACCCTTGGAAGATCTGGACGACCGCCTCGACAAGGCGTGGTCGCCGGTGCGCCATCTCAACGCCGTGGTCAACAGCGAGGCGCTCCGCCAGGCCTACAACGCCTGTCTGCCGAAGCTGAGCGACTACGCTACCGACCTGGGCCAGAACGAAGCCCTCTACCAGGCCCACCAGACCATCGCCGCCAGCGAGGAATTCCAGCGCCTGGATCCGGCCCAGCGCAAGATCATCCAGGACGCCCTGCGCGACTTTCGCCTGGCCGGCGTCGCCCTGCCCCCGGAACGCAAGGCGCGCTTCAAGGCCATCGAGCAGCGCCTGTCGAAACTGGCGAGCCGCTTCGAGGAGAACGTCCTCGACGCCACCAACGCCTGGACCAAGCACGTCACCGACGAAGCCCGCCTCCAGGGCCTGCCGGAGACCGCCAAAACAGTCGCCCGCCAGGCCGCCGCCGCCCGGGGGCTGGACGGCTGGCTCCTGACCCTGGAGTTTCCCTGTTATGCGGCGGTGATGACCTTCGCCGATGACCGCGGTCTGCGTCGGGAACTGTACGAGGCCTACGTCACCCGCGCCTCCGATCAGGGCCCCCACGCCGGCCGTTGGGACAATACCGAGGTGATGGAGGAGATCCTGCAGCTGCGTCACGAAAAGGCCCGGCTTTTGGGGTATGCCAACTTCGCCGAGCTGTCGCTGGCCACCAAGATGGCGGAAACCCCGCAACAGGTGCTGGATTTTCTCCACGAGCTGGCGGCCCGCTCCAAACCCGTGGCCGAGCGTGATCTGACCGAATTGCGCCGCTTCGCCCGCGACCATCACGGGATCGACGAACTGCAGGCGTGGGACCTGATGTACTATTCGGAAAAGCTGCGCCAGCACAAGTTCCGGCTGTCCCAGGAGGAGGTCAAGCAGTACTTCCCCGCCACCCGGGTGGTGCCCGGGCTGTTCCGGGTGGTCGAGCGCCTGTACGGACTCGACATTCAGGCGCTGGAGGGGATCGACGTCTGGCATCCGGACGTGCGCTGCTACGAGATCCGCGACGCCCGGGGCGAGGTCCGCGGCCGTTTTTATCTCGATCTCTACGCCCGCCCCAAGAAACGCGGCGGGGCCTGGATGGACGAGTGCGTCGCCCGCCGCCGGCTCCAGGGCCAGGTGCAGGTGCCCATCGCCTTCCTCACCTGCAACTTCACCCCGCCGGCCGGAAACGATCCCGCCCTCTTGACCCACGACGAAGTCCTGACCCTGTTCCACGAATTCGGCCACGGCCTCCACCACCTGCTCACCCAGGTGGACTACAGCGGCGTTTCCGGCATCCGCGGGGTGGAATGGGACGCGGTGGAGCTGCCGAGCCAGTTCATGGAGAATTTCTGCTGGCAGCGCGAAACCCTCGATCTGATTTCCGGCCACTACCGCAGCGGCGAGCCCCTGCCGGAGGCGCTGTTCCAGAAGATGCTCGCGGCCAAGAATTTCCAGGCCGGCATGATGATGGTGCGCCAGCTGGAGTTCGCCCTGTTCGATTTCCGCATCCACCTGGAATACGATCCGGCCCGGGGCGGGCGCATCTACGAGATTCTGGAGGAGGTGCGCGATCAAGTGGCGGTGTTCAGGCCCCCGGCCTTCAACCGCTTCGCCCACAGTTTCTCCCACATCTTCGGCGGCGGTTACGCGGCCGGCTACTACAGTTACAAGTGGGCCGAAGTGCTGTCGGCGGACGCCTTCTCCCGCTTCGAGGAGGAGGGCATCTTCGACCCGGCAATCGGGCGGGCCTTCCTCCAGCACATCCTGGAAGTGGGCGGCAGCCGCCCGGCGCTGGAATCCTTCAAGGCCTTCCGCGGGCGCGAGCCGAAGATCGACGCGCTGCTGCGCCACAGCGGCATCAGCACCGAAGAGTGATCAGGCGCCGCCCTGCCGGCCTTGGTCCGTCAGCAGGGCTGTGACTTCCTCCTCAGGCACGTCGTACCAGTGGCGGTAGGCTTCGGCCACGGCGTAGACCCAGCCGCCGCGGACATTGGGACAGTAGATCCTGTCCACCAGCGGGGCGATGCGCCGCAACGCCTGCCGGTGGGCGGTGGGGACGGCGACGATGATTTTGCCGGCCCCGAGCCTCTTCAGCGCCCTGATGGCCACCTCCATGGTGTAGCCGGTGGCCAGGCCGTCGTCCACGAGGATGACAGTGCGGCCGCGTACCTCCGGCATGCCCGCCTCCCCCAGGAAGTTCCGGTAACGGCGGGCCACCTTGGCCCTGGCCTGGGCCAGTCCCTCGGCGACTTCCGCCTCGCTCAGCCCCAGCCGTTCGACGGCCTCGGGGTTGACAAGCTCGGTGCCGTCGAAGGCGACGGCGCCGAAGCCCACTTCGGTGTTCCACGAGGGCGTCGCCTTGCTGGTGACCAGCAGCGACAGGGGCGCCTTCAGCCGCCGGGCGATGACCGCCGCCACCGGCACGCCGCCGGCGGGGATGGCGAGGACGACCGGCTTTTCCCCGGCCAGCCCGGCGAGCATCTCCGCCAGCACCTCACCGGCCTCGGCGCGGTCCTCGAAGACGCCGACGGTGTCGCGCAGCTGCGGTTGGTCGATGACGTTGGCGGGCAGATCGGTCACAGGTTCATTGCCTCCTTTGGGTCGCAGGTTGGCCCATGCGCCGCTCCGGCAGGTATTCCACCGTCGGCATGCGCTTGACCGGCTGCGGGTACAGGCTCATGAGCTGCAGGAACTCCTCCGGCATGTCGGTGTTGACCGGCAGCCCCATCCGTTTGGCCTCGTCGGCGGTGATGGGATAGTCGTGGGTCCAGGTGCCGGTGGACAGCAGCTCGGCCAGTTCGCGGGCTTTGTCTTCCGGGAACTTGGGCCTGAGCAGTTCGTAGACCGCCTCGCGCACCTGACGAATGGCCTTTTCCGACTGGTCGGCGAGGATCAGGGTCTGGTCGTCGACCTCGTTGACATCCTTCTGCGATACCGCCTTGATGATGGAGGCGGCGGCGTACTGACCCAGCTGGGGATCGACCGGGCCGAGGACGGCGTGCTCGCACAGGATGATCTCGTCGGCGGCCAGGGCGATCAGGGTGCCGCCGGACATGGCGTAATGGGGCACGATGACCCGCACCCGACCCCTGTGGCGGGCGATGGCGCGGGCGATCTGGAGGGCGGCGAGCACCAGGCCGCCGGGGGTGTGGAGCACCAGGTCGATGGGCACTTCCGGATCGGTCAGGTGGATGGCGCGGATGACTTCCTCGGAATCGTTGACGTCGATGTAACGCACCACGGGGAAGCCGAGAAGATTCATGGACTCCTGGCGGTGGATCATGAGGATCACCCGGCTGCCGCGCTTGGCCTCGATGCGTGAGATCAGGCGGGCCCGACTGGCCTCCAGCATGCGCTGGTGAATGACCGGCTGCAGCGCCGACAGAATGAAGAACAGCCAGAACAGGGAAGCGAAATCCATCACGAGTCTCCTTTGAGTTTTTCTTTGGGTTCGTCCAGGGCGACATCCCAGGCGTTCTCGAAGGTAAATTCATCCTTGTAAAAGTGTTGACGCCGGTTGGGATCGAGGAACGGCTTGCACAGAATCATGCCGGCGATGAAACCGCCGATGTGGGCCCACCAGGCCACTCCGCCCACCTGTTCCGGCCCCAACAGGGCGGCGACGCCGGAGAACAGCTGGGAAAAGAACCAGATCAGGATGAAAGTGGCCGCCGGCAGGGCGACGAAGAGCGGATAGAAGAACAGCGGGATCAGGGTGATGATGTGGGCGCGCGGATAGAGCAGGAGATAGGCGCCCATCACTCCGGCGACGGCCCCGGAGGCACCCACGGTGGGCACCGGGGAATGCAGGTTGGTGGCCCAGTGTACGATGCCGGCGATGACGCCGCACAACAGATAGAAGATCAGGAACCGCCACGGGCCCATGCGGTCTTCCACGTTGTCGCCGAAGATCCACAGGGCCCACATGTTGCTGATGAGATGGAGCCAGCCGCCGTGGAGGAACAGGCAGGTCAGGAGGGGCCAGTAATTGTCCACCGGCAGACCCAGGATCATGGCCCATTCGGGATGGGTGTAGCGGGCCGGGACGATGCCGAACCAGTAGAACATCGCCTGCAGCTGTTCCGGCGGCAGCGCCAGTTCGAACAGGAAGACCCCGCAGTTGGCGCCGATCAGCGCCCAGGTCATCAGCGGCGGTGAATGGCTGGAAATGGTGTCGCGTACCGGAAACATGGGCTTGCCCCCCTATTGTCGTTTGCCTGCCATTGTAAAACAGGCCCTCTCGTTTCTTGGCCTATAATTTCGACCTTCGTGACATTCGAGCGGAGCAACATGTCCGACTATCGCCGCGCCCCCCTGGCCATCCCGGAAATGCCGCCGGGCATCCCCTTCATCGTCGCCAACGAGGCGGCCGAGCGCTTCAGCTATTACGGCATGCGGGCGATCCTGGTGGTGTTCATGAGCCGGTATCTGAGCGATTCCCTGGGCCGCCCCGATCCCATGACCGAGGAGGAGGCCAAGGGCTGGTTCCATCTGTTCGTGTCCGCGGTTTATCTGACCCCGCTGCTGGGGGCGCTGCTGGCCGACGGCCTGTGGGGGAAGTACCGCACCATCGTCACCCTGTCGCTGGTGTACTGCCTCGGGCATTTCGTCCTCGCCCTCGATGCCACCCGCACCGGCCTGCTGCTGGGCCAGTCCTTGATCGCGCTGGGGGCCGGCGGCATCAAACCGTGCGTCTCCGCCCACCTGGGGGATCAGTTCGGCGCCAGCAACCGCCATCTGCTCGGCCGGGCGTTCGGCTGGTTCTACTTCGCCATCAACCTCGGCGCCTTCAGCGCCATGCTGATCACCCCTTACCTGCTGCACCGTCACGGTCCTGCGGTGGCCTTCGCCGTGCCCGGCATCCTGATGGCGCTGGCCACGCTGATCTTCTGGCTCGGCCGCTACCGTTACGCCCACGTCCCGCCCCAGGGCATGGGCTTCGTGCGCCAGGTGTTCAGCCGCGAGGGGTTGCAGGTGGTGGGGCGACTCAGCCTGGTCTACGTTTTCGTCGCCATGTTCTGGGCCCTGTTCGATCAGACCGGCTCGTCCTGGGTGCTGCAGGCCGAACGCATGGACCGGCACCTCTGGGGCTACGAGGTGCTGCCCTCCCAGATTCAGGCCAGCAATCCCCTGCTCATCATGCTCCTGGTGCCGCTGTTTTCCTACGTCATCTATCCCGCCGTGGGGCGCCGGGTGGAACTGACGCCGCTGCGCAAGATCGCCGCCGGCCTGTTCGTCACCGCCCTCGCCTTCGCCCTGGCGGCCTGGCTGCAGGAAAGGATCGACGCCGGCCAGACTCCGTCCATCGCCTGGCAGCTGCTGGCGTACGTGATCCTGACCTGCGCCGAGGTGATGGTATCGATCACCTGCCTGGAGTTTTCCTACACCCAGGCGCCCAACGCGATGAAGTCCTTCATCATGGCCTTCTTCATGCTCTCGGTGGCGGCCGGCAACCTGTTCACCAGCGCGGTCAATTTCCTGATCCGCAACCCCGACGGCGGCAGCCGCCTGGCCGGGGCGGACTATTTCTGGTTCTTTACCGCGGCGATGCTGGTCACCGCCCTGTTGTTCCTGATCGTGGTGCGCCACTACCGCGGGCGCAGCTATGTTCAGATCGAAATCCCCCTGGAGCGGCTATGAGCCTGACACCCCCTTCCCCGGCCAACGCCTGGCTGGCGGAGCACACTGAACGGCTGCGGCGCAGTTTCCGTCACTGGACCGGGCGCGATCTGGTCGATCCGGCGCTGGATCCGGTGGCGGCGGCGCGCCGGCTGTACCGGGCCCCTTTCGCCCTGGTGTCCCACGATGACCAGGCCGATCCCCGCTTCGATTACGCCAATCTCACCGCCCAGCGTCTGTTCGAACGCCGCTGGGAGGAATTCGTCGGCCTGCCTTCACGCCTTTCCGCCGAGGCACCCCTGCGTGAGGAGCGTCGGCGCTTGCTGGAGCAGGTGTCGCGCCACGGCTACATCGGTGATTACCACGGTGTCCGCATCAGCCGCAGCGGCCGCCGTTTCCTCATCGAGCAGGCGACGGTCTGGAACGTGCTCGACGCCCAGGGGCGCCTCATCGGCCAGGCCGCCTGCTTTTCCCGCTGGCGCTGGCTCGAGACGCCATGACGGGCGGGGCTGGTTGATTTCGCCTGGGTTTGCACCTAAGCTGCTGCGCAGCCATGAGAAAAACCACAACGGAATCCCGGAGGAGAGGTTTATGCAGGAAGGAGTGGTCGATATCCAACTGGTCGTCTTTCAGTCGCTGGTGGTGCTGTCCCTGCTGGTGATCCTGGTCGGGGTGCTCCGGCCCCAGTGGTTCCTGGGGTGGATGAAAAATCCCAAGCCCGTCTATATGTTCGCCGCCGGTTCGCTGCTGTTTCTGGTCAGCTATTTCTTTTTCAGTCTGCGCCTCGGCAATCCCTGGCAGGTCGCCGCCATCCACGCGGTGGTGCTGTTTTCGGTGATCTTCCTGATCTTCGGATTGATCAATCCCCGCTGGGTCTTCGGCACCGACAGGCTGGACCGCCTGTGGGTGATGGCGATAGCGGCGGCGCTGTTCATGGGCTTCATGACCCTGCTGGGAATGTACTACGGCCCCAGGAACAAGCGCCGGGTGCCGCCCCCCGGCCGCAAGCCGGCGGTGACGGCGCCGCAAGCGAACCAAACCCCCGCAGCGCCCGCCCCCGGACCGGCCGATGAGGCGCCGGCGCCATGAAACGTGCGCTGATCCTCGCCCTGATGCTGGGGCTGTCCGCCTGTTCCCTCGATCCCCTGTTCACACCGGGGCCGGTGGTGCAGCCGCAACCGCGTTACCCGGCCCCGCCGGCCCATCCTGCGCCTCAGGCCCGCCAGTCCGCCCCGCCGCCACCGGCTAGTGCAGCGCCTCCACCGCCGGTTCGCGCAGAAGCGCCCCCGCCGGCGGTGGTGGCGCTCGTGGCACAGGCCCGGGAGGACCGCCGCCGCGGGGACCTGGAGCGGGCCGCCGGGCGCCTGGAACGGGCTTTGAGAATCCAGCCGGAAAACGCCCGGCTGTGGTACGAACTGGCCGTGGTGCGGCTGGAACAGGGCCAGCCGCGGCTGGCCGAGGAACTGGCCAAGAAATCCCTGCAGCTGGCCCGGGGCGACGTCGAATTGCAGCAGCGCGACTGGCGCCTGATCGCCGAGGCCCGCCGCCGCAGCGGGGATGCCTCCGGAGCGCGCGAGGCCGAGCGCCACGCCGCCGGTTACTGATTGTCGAAGCAGGCGAACCATTGCCCCGCCCCGCCGGGGCCGGCGGGATCGTAATGCAAGGTGCGCAGGGTCAGGTGGCCGGCCGGTCCCAGTTCCGGCCCCGGCACCATGGTGCGGAACGCCTCCCCGCCCATGAGCTGATGGGTGATGGTCTGATACAGTCGCTGCAGGTGGCCGCTGCGCACCACGGTGTCGAGCATGGCGGGGCCGGCGATGAGATAGATACTGCGAAAGCCCAGTTCCCCCAGGATGGGGATCAGGCGGCGTCCTTCCACCAGGGTGTCGCGGCCGGCGAAGATGACCGGATACCCTTCCTTGCGCCAGGCGGTCACCTTGTCGGGGTCGGCGCCTTCCCCGGTGAAGATGAACACCTGCTGGCGGTGCGTCCGGACCGAGTCGGGAATGACGAAATCCAGGCTGGCGCTGGCGATGGCGATGGCTGGCTGCGGCGCCAGCCCCTGCTGCCGGCGCCACGGGACCAGATCCGCCCCGCTGGGATGGGTGCCGATCTGGAGGATGTTGCCCAGCCTCCCTTCCGCGAGGGCCCGCAGATAGCCGCCGTGGGTGATGAGACAGTCGGCCTGGGCCTCCAGCTCCAGAAACAGGCGGAAGTCGGCCGGGGTGGTCAGGCTCTTGGGCAGATAGGGCTGGCCCGTGTGCAGATCCTCCAGGGCGATGCGGCCGTCGAGGCTGGCGAGGAAATTGGCATAGACGAAAGGCTTTTGCGGCGATCCCAACGTGAAGACCCGGTGCTGCAGATACAGCCCGGACAGCGGGACTTCCGCAAAGGGCGCGGGATAGAGACGAAAAATTTGTTTTTGCATATCGGCCACGTAATAATTGGTGAAATCTGCCGTCTGCGGCGCGCTGCAACGGTTTCCGGTCAACAAGAACAAGAGTCCGTCCGATGGAAAAACCCTACATCCTTCACATGCTCACCACGGAGAAGAATCTCAGCCCCTTCGATGTCAACATGGCCCAGGACGCCGGCTGGCAGGTAACCATGCCGTACCTGCAGGTGGAAGAAGGCGAGGTTCAGGGCCTGATCCAGGATGCGATCTTCTCCCGTGGACCCAAGGGCGTCAAGCGCACCGCCGCCTTCATCGGCGGGCGCGATCCCGAGGCGGCGATGAAGATGCTCGAGACCGCCCGCACCTCGATGGTGCCGCCCTTCGAGATTTCGGTCCTGGCCGATCCCTCCGGTGCTTTCACCACCGCCGCCGCCATGGTCGCCGCCGCCGAGCGCGAACTTGCGGACAAGTTCGACACCACCCTGAGCGGTTGCAAGGTGCTGATTCTCGCCGGCACCGGTCCCGTGGGCCAGATCGCCGCGGTCCTGTGCGCCAAGGCCGGCTGCGACGTGAGCATCCTTGGCCGCCAGCAGGAAAAGTCCGAGCGTATTGCCAAACTGTGCAATGAGTTCTTCGGCCAGGGCCAGACCCGCATCAAGGGGCTGGGCAACGACAAACTGCCGGAGCTGTTGCCGGAGGCCGAGGTCATCTTCGCCACCGGGGCGGCCGGCATTCAGTTGCTGACCGCCGAACAGGTCACCGCCGCCACCAAGCTGATGGTAGCCGCCGACGTCAACGCGGTGCCGCCGCCAGGGATAGCCGGCATCGACCCGCAGGCCGACGGCGCGCCGATCGAGGATTCCCCCTCGGGGGCGGTGGGCATCGGTGCCCTGGCCATCGGCAATATCAAATACCAGACCCACGCCCGCCTGCTCAGACAGATGCGTGAAACCGAAAAGCCGGTCTATCTAGCCTTCGACGAAGCCTTCGCAACGGCCCGGGAAATCGTTCAAGCCAAACGAGGATAATGCCGATGACCACGCGCACCGTACTCCACATGCTCAGCCCCCGGCCTCAGGTCAGCCCGTTCGACATCAACATGGCGGTCGATGCCGGTTTCGACATGATCTTCCCCCACGCCAATGTCGAACCGGATCAGGTTTACGGGCTGACCCAGGACATCATCTTCTCCCGCGGACCCTCCGGGGTGAAACGGACCGCCATCTTCATCGGCGGCCGCGACATCGGCCTCGCCCTCGACATGATGGAAACCGTCCAGAAGGCGATGGTGCCGCCCTTTGAGGTTTCTGTTCTGGCCGACCCGTCCGGGGCTTTCACCACCGCCACGGCGCTGGTGGCGGCGGTGGAGAAGCAGCTCAAGGAAAAACACGGGCTGGAGATGCAAGGCTGCCGTGCCATCGTCTTCGGCGGCACCGGGCCGGTGGGGATTTCCACCGGCGTCATCGCCGCCCTGGCGGGGGCCGACGTCACCATCGTCGATCACCTGAGCCTGGACACGGCGATGCAGATCGCCTCGGAATACAGCCGCCGCTGCGGCTGCAACATCAAGGGAACCTTCGCCAGCTCCGGGGCCAGCAAGGCCTGGCTGGTGAGACGGGCGGACATCATCTTCAACACCACCAAGGCCGGAATCCAGGTCCTCGACGAGGAAATCCTCGAAGACGCCCGCCGCCTCAAGGTAGTCGGCGACGTCAACGCGGTGCCGCCGGCGGGGATCGCCGGCGTCAAACCCCGCGACATGGGGACGCCGCTGAGCACCGCCCCCAACAGCCCCGGCGCGGTGGCGGTCGGTCCGCTGGCGGTCGGCAACCTCAAGTACAAAATCCAGAACGCCATGCTGCGCGATCTGCTGCAGACCGAGAAACCGGTTTACTTCGACTTCCACGAGGCCTTCAACCGCGCCCGCAAGTGGGTGTGAGCCCGCTACACCAGCAGCACCGGGCAGCGCGCCACCTGCGGTAACCGCGCGGCCCGGGGCTGACTGCGGGGGCAGACGACGGCGCTGCATTCCCGGCCGGCGAGGAAGTCGGCCAGCTGTTCGGGAGGAACCGGCGTCACCGGTTCCGGCAGCTCGGGATGCTGCTGGGGCGGGGCGACGACCCTCAGCGGACAGCCTTCGGCGGCGGCCAGTTCCCGGGCCAGCCGCAAGGCCCGTTCCCCCGCCTCGCTGCCGTCGTACCAGACCCAGACCGGCGGCTGGGTGCGGGCGGCGTATGACGCCGGGGTGGCGAGCACCAGCAGGTCGCTGTCCCGGCTCCAGGCCAGGGCGGTTTCCGGATAGCGGCCGGTTTCGATCCGCATTTGGCCCGGCAGGGCGTGGCGGGACAGCCAGCGTTCGATTTCCTGACGGCGCTGTTGCCACCAGCGCCGCAGCCTTTGGGGATCGAAAGGTTGCAGGCTGGCCGACAGGCGGTCGATCTCCCGCACCCAGGGCAGTTCGGCGGCCCGCTGCAGGTCCACGCTTTCGATGAGGAGCACCGTCAGCTCGCGGCGCTGGATCAGCGCCAGGCGGGCGCCGATCTCCAGGGCCCGGTACTGCCGGCAGTGCAGATCGATGGCGACGATGATCCGGTTCATGCCTCTTCGCCCCCGCGATTGTCCTGATCCTTACTCTTGGCGAAGCGGCGCCGCAGTTCGGCGAATTCCTGCAGCTGCCGCTCCACTCGGCCGTTGACCGTCTCGGGCGGGAAGCGCCCGTCGGGACCGCGTTCCCCGGCGGGCACGCCGAGCAGCAGCTCCAGGGCCTGATCCACGGTGGCGACGGCGTGGATGCGGAATTTGCCGTCGCGGGCCGCTGCCACCACGTCCTGGCGCAGCATCAGGTTCTGGACGTTGGCTTGGGGGATGACGACCCCTTGGGTGCCGGTCAGCCCCTTGCGGCGGCAGATGTCGAAAAAGCCTTCGATCTTCTCGTTGACTCCGCCGATGGGCTGGACCTTGCCGTGCTGGCTGACCGAGCCGGTCACCGCCAGATCCTGGCGCAGCGGTAGGTCCGCCAGCGCCGACAGCAGTGCGCACAGTTCGGCCAGCGAGGCGCTGTCGCCCTCCACCGGCCCGTAGGATTGTTCGAACACCAGGCTGGCGGCCACGGACAGGGGCTGGACCCGGGCATAGCGGGCGGCCATGAAGTTGGCCAGAATCATCACCCCTTTGGAATGGATCGCGCCCCCCAGCTCGGTTTCGCGTTCGATGTCGATGACCTTGCCGTCGCCGAGACGGGCGGTGGCGGTGATCCGCGACGGGCGGCCGAAGCTGAAATCCCCCAGGGAGATCACCGACAGTCCGTTGATCTGGCCCACCTGGCTGCCTTCAGTGTCGATCAGCAGAACGTCGCGCTCGATCAGTTCCTGGATACGCTCGCGCAGGCGGCTGTTGCGATCGATACGGGCGTCGATGGCCGCCTCCACGTCGGCCCGGGTGATGTGTCCGCGCCCGGCCTGGCGGGCGCGGAAGTCGGCTTCCTTGAGCAGATCGGTAACGCCGCGCAGATGGGCGCTGACCTTGTGGGCGTCCTCCACCTCGCGGGCTCCCTGCTCCACCATGCGGATGACCGCATCGCGCGCCAGCGGCAGCAGTTTCTCCTTGCGCGCCAGGGTGGCGAGCACGCGGGCGTAGAGCTGGTGGGTTTCCGGGCTGCGGGGCAGGTCCTCCTCGAAATCGGCGGCGACTTTGAACAGATCGCGGAATTCGGGATCGAGGGCGTCGAGCAGGTAGTAGAGCAGGCGGTCACCGAGCAGGATCACCCGCACGTTCAAGGGGATTGGCTCCGGTTCCAACGGCACGGTGCTGATCAGGCTCAGGGTGCGTTCCAGCGATTCGATCCGGATCTCGCCGGCCTGAAGGGTGCGCTTGAGGGTGTCCCAGGCGTGGGGCTGAAGCAGCACCTTGCGGGCGTCGAGGATCAGGAAACCGCCGTTGGCCCGGTGCAGGGCGCCGGGTTTGATCATGGAGAAGTCGGTCACCAGGGTGCCCATGAAGGCGCGGTAATCGATGCGGCCGATCAGGTTGGTGTGGTTGGGGAGCGCTTCGTGGACCACCGGGGCGCCGCGGGTTTCGCTGTGATCCACCAGCAGGTGGACCCGGTAGTGCTTGAGGCGTTCCTCGGCCCGGTTGATGAGGAAGGGCAGCGGGATGGGCGGGGCCGGCTGGGGCAGGAAATCCTCCAGGTGGTCGACGATGTCCTGCTGGATCGCCTCCAGGTGGGCCAGCACGCCCTCGAATTCCCGGTACTTCTCCCGCAGGTCCTCGATCAGATGGCCGACGGCGTTCTGGGTGACCTGGCGGTTGAGCTGGCGCAGCTTCTCGCGCATTTCCTTACGCCAGGCGGGGAACTGGCGCACCACCTTTTGCAGTTCCTGCTGCAGTTCGGCGACCGTGGCCTCGATCTGCTTCTGCACCTCCGGCGGCAGCTGGTTGAAGACCTGGGGCGGCATTACCTGACCTTCGTGGGTCAGGGGGGCGAAGGCGAAGCCGGTGGGGGTTTCCAGCAGGGCGATGCCCTTCTCCCGGGCCTTCTGGCGCAGTTCCTCGATGGCCCTGGCTTCGCGCTCGCGGGCGGACTGCTCCAGTTCCTCCACCCGGGCGCGGTATTCCTCGCCTTCGAAAGCGGCCGGAATGGCGGTGCGCAGCTCGTCGATCAGTTCCTGGATGTCCTGCTGCAACCGGCGGCCGTGCCCGGCCGGCAATTGCAGCCGCTTGGGTTTGAACGGGTCCTTGAAGTTGTGCAGGTAGCACCAGTCCGGAGGCGCCGGTCGCTGGGCGGCCCGCTGGCTCACCACGTCCGTGACCGCGGTCTGCTTGCCGACACCGGTGGGGCCAGGCACGAAGACGTTGAAGCCGGGATCGGCCATGTCCACGCCGAAATGCAGGGCCTCCATGGCGCGGCGCTGGTCGAACACCAGGGGAACGTCGGGCAGTTCCTCGGTGGTGGAGAAAGGGAAGTCGGCCGGGTCGCAGGCACGGTAAAGCTGATCGGGGGAAAGCGGTTCGTGCGGGTCCATGGGCGCTCCTCCGTGATGTTTTCCCTGGCATTGTAGGTTTGCGCCGCCGGCGGGGCAAACGCTATGCTGAGATTCGGAGATTTTCCAGGGAAACGACATGGAAGACTATCTGATCCTGTTCCGCAATCTGCTGATCGCTCTGGCGCTGGGGTTCCTCATCGGTCTGGAGCGGGGGTGGTCCAAGCGCGAGCTGGAACCGGGGCGGCGCATCGCCGGCATCCGCACCTTCGGCCTCATCGCCCTGCTCGGCGCCCTGACCATGCTGCTGGCGCGCGAGTCCAGCCTGTGGGTGATCACCCTGGCCTTTGCCGGCCTGGGGGTGCTGATCGCTGCGGTCACTTACGTGGAGGCCCAGAAGACCGGGGAATACGGCATCACCACCGAGGTGGCGGCCTTCATCGCCTTCGTCCTGGGGGCGCTGACGATGACGCCGCATGTCAAACTGGCTGCCGCCGCCGCGGTCATCACCACCATCGTCCTCGGCACCAAGCCGGTGCTGCATGCCTGGATCCGGCGGCTGTCGCCGGAGGAACTGCAGGCGGTCTTCAAACTGCTGCTGATCTCGGTGGTGCTGCTGCCGATTCTGCCGAACCGGACCTTCGATCCCTGGAACGCTCTCAACCCTTACGAGATCTGGTGGATGGTGGTGCTGATCTCGGCGATCTCCTTTCTGGGCTATTTCGCCATCAAGATCGCCGGTCCCGGCCGGGGCGTCCTGCTGACTGGCCTGCTGGGCGGGCTGGTTTCCTCCACCGCCGTGACCTTGAACCTTTCGCGGCTGGCCCGCCTGCAGCCGGGAAGCGAGCGTTTGCTGGCGGGCGGGATCGTCATCGCCTCCACCACCATGTTCGTGCGCATCCTGATCGTCACCTTGCTGCTGCGGCCTTTGTTGACGGAGTATCTGGCCGCGCCGTTGCTGGCCATGACCGCTGCCGGCTATCTGGGGACCTGGCAGCTGGTGCGCCGCCGGGACGGGCAGGCAGCGGTCTCCGGGGCCCAGAGCGGGCTGCGCAATCCCTTCGAGCTGGACACCGCCTTGGGATTCGGTCTCTTTCTCGCCTTCATCCTGTGGCTGACCCAGGTGCTGCGCCAATGGATCGGCGAGGCCGGGGTCTATCTGACGGCGGTGCTGTCGGGGCTGACCGACGTGGACGCCATCACCCTGTCGCTGACACGGCTGGCGGAGGATCCGGCGCTGCTGGCGGTAGCGGTGCGGGGGATCCTGCTGGCGGCAGTGGTCAACACCTTGGTGAAAGGCGGCATGGCGGCGGTCATTGGCGGCTGGCGGCTGGGAACGGCCGTCGGCGGCGTGTTCCTGGGGCAGATCGCCGTCGGCATCGCGATATTGCTGTGGCAGGAATGGGCTTACAATTGACGGCAGGCCATTGTTTGAGGAGGTCCGCCATGAGCTTGCCCAAACGCGACGATGCCCGCCATACCTACGGGGAATACCGCCAGTGGACGGAGGATGCCCGCTACGAACTGATCGAGGGGGTGGCCTACGCCATGGCCCCGGCGCCTTCCCGGATTCATCAGGAAGTGCTCGGCGAGCTGTTCCGTCAGGTGGCCAACGCACTGGTGGGCCATCCCTGCCGACCGTTCATCGCCCCCTTCGACGTGCGTTTGCCGAAGGGGAACGAGGCCGACGACGAGATCGACACCGTGGTGCAGCCGGATCTGTCGGTGGTCTGCGATCCCGACAAACTGGACGCGCGCGGCTGCCGCGGGGCGCCGGACTGGATCGCGGAGGTGCTGTCGCCGGCCACCGCCGGCCACGACCACATCCGCAAACGCGCCGTCTACGAGCGCGCAGGGGTGCGCGAGTACTGGCTGGTGCACCCGGTGGACCGGATCGTGACCATCTACCGCCTGGAAGACGGCCGCTATGGCGTCCCCGAGGTGCGCGAGCTGCGGGGGCGGCAGCAGGTCGCGGCAGTCGAGGGGGTAGAAATCGACTGGGAATCGTTTGCGGAGTTTTCAGGCGATTGAGGCCCTGAATCCATCGGGCCTTTCCGGATTACCAACAGTCAGCGACCGTGACACCACTGGCGGCATCCTTGATGCCTTTCTGACCGATGTGGTTGAAAGTGAGTTTGCCGCATTTGTCGTTGGCCTGGTCGTTCTGGGGGGCAGCCTGAAGATTGAAGGCAGTGCTCGTCAACCCCAAAGCGCTGATCGTGTAATAGCCTTCGTCGGTGCTGGTGTAGGCAGTAGCGAGCTTGGTGTTGTCACTGTCATCCACCGCCGCGCAGCCGGTGTCGTTGTAGGCGCTGTACTCGGTGTAACAGCGCTCCAATACCTGGGCGGTTTTCAGCAGCGCCGCGATCGCGTCGGATCTTCGGCTCTTGCGCACCTGCTCCAGATAGCTGGGGTAGGCGATTGCCGCCAGGATGGCGGCAATCGCAACGGCGAGCATCAGCTCGATGAGGGTGAAGCCCCGGTTTGTCATGTCCAAGCTCCATCAGTCTCCGATGACCTGACGCCAGGAAAGCCGGCCGCTGGTTCCCGGTGCCTTGCTTTCCAGAACCGATGCCACGTTGCCGCTGCTCTGGCTGATCAGCTTGACCTCGGTTCCCGCATCCTTGTCGATCGGCGCCGGCGTGGTTGGGATGGCTGCCATTTTTTTGCCGGTGGGCGGGATCAGCTCGTTGGCCCCATCGCCGTCCCGGTCGTAGGCGACCTTGTCGCTGTCATCGATTTTGTCATCGCCGGTGAAATCGAAAGGCGGGATCGGGAGTTCGGAGCCATCTAAATAGTCCAGCTCCATCAGCCAGCCATATCCGCCCGCAGCACAGGGATCGGAGGAATCCGGCACCAGGGTCACGAACACGAAGCGCTGGTCGCGGGCGATGGGATTGTAGGCCACCCGCTCGCCGCTGTCCGGCAGGTCCATGAACCAGCCGCGGTCGCTGCTTGAACTGACCGCACCGCTCGAATTGCGGGAATAAGCCGCGCTGTTGTTGGAAGTCAGGCGCAGGTCCTGGCCCGAAATGGTTTTTACCGTCAGAACGGTCTGTTCCACCAGCTTGCTGCGGCCGGAGACGGCGGTCACCCCGCCACCCGGCTGGTCATCCCAGATGCCGTACAGGGTCTGGGGGGATGTGTCGGTAAGGTCGGCGTGTTCCAGGTATTTGCCGGTGCCGAAGCCGACCATGTAGCCCCCGTTGGGATGGGGCACCACCATCGGCGCGGTGGTGATGGGCTGGGGATTGTTGCTGGCGTCCTTGGCGGTGAACAGCTTGCGCGTGGTCCAGTTGGCCGGATCGGTGTCGGTCAGATCGAATTTCCACAGGTTGCCTTCCAGATCGCCGGCATAGGCGATGTCGATGTCGCCGTCGCCGTCGGTGTCCACCGGCATCGGCGTCGCCAGGCCGTTGGGCGTGGCGGTCGAGCCGACGCCGGTGTCGATCTTGACGTAATCGCCGCTGTCGGTCCAGTCGCCGTCCGTCCCGCCTTCCAGGAACAGCACGAACAGCACGGCATGCCCCGTGGTCGAGGCATGGCCGTCGGCCTCGCTGTTGTTGTAGCCGTTGCCGACGATGAGCGCCCACTTGCCGTTGTTCATCTTGGCGATCTGGGCCGACTGGCGGGTGAGAAAATTCAGTGGCGGCTGGTTGTAGGTATAGCCCAGATCGGCATCATCCTCGTCAGTGAACTCCCACAGCACCAGACTGGCGGCATTGGCCTCGGAAAAATTGGCCGGGTCGGTGACGTCGAGGGCGTAGTAGCCCTGGCCGCCGCCGTTGAGCCCCCCGGCCAGCACCGTCTTCCAGCCGCTGGAGAATTTGGCGTCGGCCACCATGGGGGATCCATCCACAAAATAACGGTGGGGCACGCTGGACTGGCCGTAGTTGGAATCGGTCAGGCGGCTCAAATTCTTGTACACCGGCCCCGGCACGTAGGCGATCTTCTCCTCTCCGGTGGCGGCATCGAAGCCGTGCAGCATGCCGTCGTTGGCGCCGACGTAAACAATGGGGGTGCGAGAAGCGTAAGTGGACGCAAAGCTGGCATAGCTGCTGTCCAGGAATCCAGCCTTGGGCGGGCCGACATAGAAGGGGCGCGAATGGACGATGTCGCCCAGTTTGCTGCTGCGCACGCGGAAGCCGGAGACGTCACTGCCGCGCAGGAAGTCCACCCGATCGCTGCCTTGGCCGTCGGGGGCGCCGGAGGCGTTTTTGTTCAGATAATCCTTCTGGGTGGTGTCGCTGAGCCCGGCGATGGCCGACCAGGTGAAAGGAATGCCATCGTGACTGTCACGGCTGATGGTGAGGATGGTGCGGCTGGCCGGCGTCTGGGTGTCGATCACGTCCCCGGCATCCCAGTTGGGAGTGGAGCTGACGGTGCCGGCAAGATCGATGTCGAGAGACAGCAACTGGCCGCTCCAGTCACCGCTGTTGAAGCGGGCCTGGTAAACCACGCTGCCGGATACCAGTGAGGTGGAATTGGTGGCGGCGGAAGCTGCGGAGCCGGTTTTGGCCAAGATATTGTTGAACGCCTTTCCAAGTCCTCCCACCAGCTTGTCCGGGGTCGTCGCCATCACATAGTTGTCCGGTTGACCATCAGCGTCAGCATCCCATTCTTCTGCAAGATCAGGCTTGTTGTTTCCGTTAGAATCGTTGAATCCACCGTATTTTCCCGCAAGATATAGCATGTTGCGATTGCCATCTAAAGGGTTACTGTTGTATTCTTGGGTATCGATGAAAAAGCTGCTGACATTCTGGGTACCATCGAGGTCTGAACGCAAATCGGTTATATTGGCGTAATAGGCCAGTCCAGCAATGTAATAGGAATTTTCCTTGGGCGCATAGGGGCAAGTTCCCATGATCTCGGCTAGATTGCTTACAACCACGCTTTTCCCATTTTTGCACCTTCCGGCGTCGACATGAGCTGGGCTGAACAAGAATTTTTTCCCTGGCGCTGGGCGATGCCCGCCTGAACCGGCGGCTGTGCCGGGTGATAGAAGCGATGGCAAACGATCCGATGGCGAGCGTTCCCAACGTTTGCGGGGGTGGCTGGGCGGAGACCAAGGCGGCCTACCGGCTGCTGGACAATGCCAGGCTGGATTTTCGGGAGGTGTTGCGGGCCCACAGTGTGCCGACCCTGGAACGGATCCGGCAGCAGTCGCGGGTGCTGTGCCTGCAGGACACCACCGAGCTGGATTATTCCGGGCGGCCGTCGATGGCGGGGTTGGGACGGCTGAATTACGAGCAGCGTCAGGGGTTGTACCTGCATCCGACGCTGGTGATCAGTGAGGCGGGCGTGGCCCTGGGGGTGACCGACTGCTGGCACTGGGCGCGTTTGCCCAAGGGGGAACCGGACCTGGCCGAAAGCCTGCGTTGGGTGGAAGGTTATGAGCGGGTGGCCGAGATGGCCGCCCTGGCGCCCGAGACCCGGCTGGTGTATGTCGCCGACCGCGAAGGTGACCTTCGGGCCCTGATCGACCGGGCCGAACAGCTGGGCTTTGCCGCCGATTACCTGATCCGGGTGCAGCACGACCGTAAGCTCAATGACCCCCTCGATGGCAAACTGCGGGCCGCGGTCGAAGCCCAGCCGGTGTTGGGGACGATCGCCTTTGACCTGCCGGCCGGCGGCAACCGCCCGGCCCGGCAGGTCACACAAACAATCCGGCTCGCCCGGGTCGAACTGAAGACCCGAAGCGGCCCGGGTCCCCAAGTCACCGTCATCCTGGCCCGGGAAGAGGCGCCCCCCGAAGGCCAGGAAGCGGTCGAATGGTGCCTGATCACCAACGAAGAAATCACCACCCTGGAACAGGCCAGAGCGCGCATCGAATGGTACCGCAAACGGTGGTGGATCGAGGTCTACTTCCGCATCCTCAAAAGCGGCTGCCGCATCGAAGCCCTGCAACTTCGCACCCGGGAATCTCTAGCGGTGCCGTACACATATCCAACGGTGTCACTTCCGCTTGCATTATCTTGAGTCCAGGTGGTATGCAACCCTTCCATTTCACCGACCTGCTGGGTCAATGCGGCAACGTCAATGGAAGTGTCCGGATTACTGGGCTCGCCGCAGTCACCGGCTTGAAAACTACCTGGCAATCCTGTCTTGCCCGCCTTGTCACAAGTAAAGAAAGTACCCGGAAGCTTCTTATCGAGCCAGGGATTGGCATCATTGATGGCGACGATGAAGTTCTTCTGGCAGGAAAACTGGATAGGATCATTCCAAGTGGTGTAGATGGGAAAACTACCGCCCGGTGCTCCTGATGCATATTCCGGCGTTGGGGCAAGGTTTTTGAAATACCGAATTGCCTCGTAGAACATTTCACCTATTGGATCGTAAGACTTATAGCCATCATAGTGGAAGCGGTTGATGTAGTTGATCACCCCACTCCAACCGCCGGCTTCACCCAATGGGTTCTGGTAAATCTGCCCGGTTGCAGGATTGATTTCCCTGGTAGTGTTGGCAACGACGTTTCCGGAATTATCGATTTTCTTTTCGCCAACATAACGCATGGGTGCGCGCAATACACCTCCGTCGCGTGCTTTGGAGTTGTCGTTGGTATAGGAGAAAACCCCAAAGCGCATTGTCTCGGCATATTTTTGGATGAACCCTTCAGGCTTGTAAACAGTATTGCCGGTTGCGGAATCGGTATATTTATTACAATTGGCCTCAAGCCCCTTGCTTGGATCGCAGACTTTCACCTTGACATTAAATCTGCCTTTTTGGCTTTCTCCGCGCCTTGTGCCGACCTTGAACCGGTATCCACCAACACTGTGGTTGGTAATGTAAAGTTCACCGGTCCAGGGGGTGGCGCCTGATCCATCGGCCACATATTTGATCGGATACCAGGAAATGTTATTCTGCGCTCGTGCACGCTCCAGAACAGTCTCCGTCGGGCTGTCCACGATCCGGTTACCGCCGGTCATGGTCCAGATGAACATGTCGATGGCTGTCATCGTGGCCCAGTTGAGGAAATTGCCGCTCCATTTGCCGCCACTGCAGGTATGGCTTGATGCGGCGCTGTCCGGGTTAAACTGACCGCTACTATAAACGTAGCATTTGTCAGGATCAAAGATGCCTAAATAAGTATAATCTGGAAAATAACAGGCGCCCACCTCACCACCGCCCTTAGTTATCCGCCCTGAACAGCCGGGGGGGTTTCCCTGCTGGTCAGCATAGGCCGCCCCTCCCATGGGGGTTTCTACCGACATGTCGATGAGCACATTGGCCGAGGCTGGAGAGGTTAAAAACAAAGGAGACTGGGAAAGTGTCAGCAATGTGGCATGGGTGGAAGGGCTAATGAGCAGAATGCCTGCAATTGCCAGTGTGCGATTCCAGATCGATAATTTCATTGCGTATCTCCGAATCAAGGCGCAAACACTTCCTGCAACACCACCTGGGTGTTGGCGTTCCCCCCGCACCCGACCGCCGTGATGCGGTACTGGGTTTTCCACGAGGCGGCCCCCGCCGGCCAAGCCTGGTATCCCTCGATCCAGTATCTGGGCTGGCAGGCCACCAGCGCCAAAGAACCTGCGCCGGTATAGGTCCCCAGGGTGACGCCGTTGGGTCCCTTGGTAGCATCCTTCCAGACGTCGGAAAACCCGGCGGTGGCATCGCACAGGCCATTGGTGCAGTCAGCAGCGAAACCGGTCAGGCCGGAAATGATCCTTCCCGAAGTAGGGGTAATGTCGGCTTCGGCGTCCCGCAGCGCGGCTTCTGCGGCCTGGAAGGCCAGGTTCTGATCGCGGTAGTTGCCGGCCATCTTTTCTTCCAGCAGATTGGTCTGCATGGCGGCGACCCCGAGCACGGTCATCACCAGCAGCATCACCAGCCCTACGATCAGGGCGGCGCCGGTCTGAAAGCTTTTACAGTTTGTCATTCCGTTCCTCATGGCAGGCGGTTGCGCAGGCCGATGGTGGTGATGAACACCCGCCGCAGGCGGCGGTCCGCCGGCGTCACGGTGGCGCCGTTGAAGGTGTAGGTCTGGGGAGCGGTGGTGATGTTGTCCTCGGTTGACTGCAGCAGCAGGCTGATGCGGACACTGGCGACCCGGCTCCAGTCGGTCACGTCGTTGGCGCGCACGAACTGGTCGGTGACACCGTCGCCGTCGGAATCCTGGCCGAAGAGGATCTGCATGTTCTCGATTCCCTCCACCAGTTCCTCGGCGGCATTGCTGCCATCCTTGCGGTACAGGGCCGGGAAACCGGCCGGATTGGTGCGGATGTAGAAGGTGCGGGTGGTGATCTTGGCCAGTTCACCGTTGCCGGCGTAGCAGGCGCCCAGATCCTTGGTGGCGTTGCCGGGGGTGACCGAGCCGCCGGTGTTGTGGACCACGTTCATTCCGGCATTGACGTTGGTGATCTGGAAAATGGAGGCGCGGGAGCAGTTGCCGGCGATGACGATGTCGCCGTTGCTGAAGACCGAGGCATCGCTCACCTTCAAATCGGCGGTAAAGGAACTGGAATTGCCGCAGTCCCCTGAGTTGCTCGGCTGCCCCGTGACGGCCACCCCTTCGTCGAACATGCCCCGGATGGCGACGATGTCGCGTCCCCCAAGAGGACTGGTGATGCTGGAATCTTTTGTGGGCGTCCAGGCGCTGGCGCTGGTGGCCTCAAACCCGTATATAGCATTGCCGAAGTTGTACAGAAAAGAAGACGTGTCGTTGAGGGTGTTGACCAGAGTTCGGGCCTGTCCGGCGCAGCCCTGGTAACCGGCCATGCGGATGTCTCTGGCCAGCAATTCCATGGCGAAGCGGGCGTTCTCCTGAATTCTTGCCGAAGCCTCGGCGACCCGGTAAGTCTGCTTGTTGGCGGCGTAGATCTGGATCACCCCGGCGGTGAGGATCAGGCCGGTCACCAGGGCCACTAGGATCTCAACCAGGGAAACGCCTTGCTGCCTCGACATCTTCATGGCTGGAACACCGTCACGAAGCGTTTGATGACCGGATTGCCGGCGCTGTCGAATTCATCCACCCACCACAGCTTGACCACGTAGAGGCTGCCGTTGTTGTCGCAGGCGTATTCGCGCGTATCCACCGTGCCGTCACCATTCGTATCGTCGCCGTCATCGGGGGTGGCGTCGAGGCAGACCACCCCCACGCCCTGGGGCAGCCCTTGGCCCACGGCGGTATTCCATTCCCAGACATCGTGCTCAGCCATCTGCTGGGGAGTGCAGACGGAAGGCGCGTGGCCGTCCCAGACGCAGTTATGGTCGGCGGGGGTTGGATTGTTGTAAAAACCACCCTGGAAACCCGCCCGGTTGGCCCGCATCCGGTCGGTCATGTCGTAGGCCAGCAGGGTGGCCTGGGTGCGCAGGTTGGCGCCATGGCTGCTGTGGAGACCGAAGGTCTGCAGCTTGGCCAGGCCGAGCAGGCCGATGGCCAGGACCAGGACGGCGACCAGAATTTCAATCAGCGTGAACCCCCGGCATTTCACGGGCATGTCGAAGCCCCCTTGGTGACGGAAACCCTTCCTGTTGTGTTGATAGCGATGCTGCGGGCATCGGCGGTGTCTGTGCCGTGACACAGGCGGAAAGTACCGTTCGCCAGCCCCCCGTTGCCCCGACTGATGCCGGAAGGCAGGTAGCTGATCCAGTTGCTGAAGTTGCTGCCTGTCCGAAGTGTGAGTGTATCAGGCAGGGCGCCGTGGACCCGAAGAATGCACTCTTCACCGCTCTCGCAGGGCGTCGAGTCGCCATTGTCGGCGAAGGCACCGTCACTGTTAAGATCAGTGAACACGATCCACCCCTGTTCCCAGTAACCGGAAGTGGCACAGCTCTCTCCGTCGGCGCTTTTGCAGACGGTCACCCGTATCCCCCGCTTGACCGCCTCGCTGCGGGCCAGACTGAGGGTGCCGACCAGTTCGTTGGCGGCGGCGGTCAGGCGGTTGTTCTTGACCAGCGCCTGAAAGCCCGGCACCCCCACCGTCAGCACGATGGCGGCCATGGCTACGGTGACCATCAGTTCGATGAGGGTGAAGCCTGTGGCTCTGGAAAACATGAAACATCCGCTGATCCGGTTCAGGGTAATATGAAGCATAGTCCATCTGCGCGGAAGTTGAATGTGAGTCGTCTCACGAATCCGTTGATTCACTGGGTGCTCCTGACGCTGCTGTTGGTGGGGCTGCCTCTGGCCGGGGTGTGCTGGGGCAGCGGGACTCCGGTGGACTATCTCCGCTTCCCGCCGCGACCGCCGGCCCCGCCCGAAACGCCGTTTTCCTGGCCGCTGTTTCTGCTCCTGGCAGTGCTGGCGGTCGGCCTTTACGGGATGCTGGCGGGGCTGCTGCGCCACTGCCCGCCCCCGTCGCGAAGGATTCGACCGTTCCCGGGCTGGGGCTGGGCGGCGCTGGCCTGGCTGGCGGCAGCCTGGTGGCTGGCCTGGACCCGGCCGGACTGGCTGGGGCAGCTGCAGGACTGGACCTTCACGCCGCTGTGGCTGGGTTACGTCGCCGTGGTCAACGCCCTGTGCCTGCGCTGGCGCGGCTGGTGCCTGTTGACCCATCGCCCCCGGTTCTTGCTGGGTTTGTTTCCGCTGAGCGCCCTGTTCTGGTGGTACTTCGAGTATCTCAACCGCTTCGTCGGCAACTGGCAGTACCTGGGGGTGGAGGATCTGGGGGCCTGGGCGTATTTCTGGCGCGCCACCCTGCCGTTCTCCACCGTGCTGCCGGCGGTGGTCAGCACCACGGCGCTGCTGGGAGTTTTCTTCGGTCCTGCCCGTGGCCTGCCGCCCTTGCAGCTGTCCCATCCCCGCCGCTGGGCCTTGGCGGGGCTCGGTCTTGCCGGTCTGAGCCTGATCGGCATCGGAGTGTGGCCGCAGTGGCTGTTTCCGATGCTGTGGGTGGCGCCGCTGGTGCTGTTCGTCTCCCTTCAGGTATTGCTGGGTGAGCGGAGCTATTTCCATCCCCTGCGCGAAGGGCGCTGGGAAATCGTCGCCGTGCCGATGCTGGCGGCGCTGGTCTGCGGTTTCTTCTGGGAGATGTGGAATTACTGGAGCTGGCCCAAATGGGTCTATCACGTACCCTGGGTGGGCCGGTTCAAGCTGTTCGAGATGCCGGTTTTGGGCTATGCCGGTTATTTGCCGTTCGGATTGGAGTGCATGGTGGTGGCCGACTGGTGGGCCCGGCTGATCCAGGTGGACATGACCTCGACGATCTCCCGCCAAACCGCTTCCTCCGTGCGGCCGGCGCGCTTTGGCACCTTGAAGGAGTGATCGCCGCCTTCGATGACGTGGAGAGTGAGCGGCGCCGTCAGGGTTTTCAGGACGTCGCGCAGGCGGTCGAGATCGCAGAGGCGGTCGCGGTCGCCCTGGATGAACAGCATCGGGCAGGGGATGCGGGGCAGGTGGTCGGCGCGCAGCTTCTCCGGCTTGCCGGGCGGGTGCAGGGGATAGCCGAGGAAAATCAGGCTGTCGCAGGACTCGCCCTCGGCCGTCAGCAGGGAGGCGATGCGCCCGCCCATGCTCTTGCCGGCCAGATACCATTGGCGCGGGGCCAGTTCCCGGTCCCGGCGCACCGCGTCGATGACCGCTTTCCAGGTCGCCTGCAGCAGTGGCGCCCGGTCCGGCGCCTTGCGGCCCGCCTCCATGTAGGAAAAGTTGAACTTGACCGAAAGCAACCCCCGCGCCGCCATCTGCTCGTGGACGAAGGTGATGAACGGATGGTCCATGCCGGCCCCGGCGCCGTGGGCCAGGATCAGGCCGCGGCGGCGGTCGTAGCCGTCCGGGACCGCCCATACGCTGGTGACGGCCTTGTCGGCGGTGACCTGGATTTTGCGTTCGAACCGGTTCATGGTTTCTCCGCCAGCAGGATGGCCCGGCGCGGGGCCGGATAGCCTTCCACGGTGCGGTCGGGATCGCTCGGATCGAGGAAATCGGCCAGGGACTGGAACCGCATCCAGTCGGTGGCGCGTTGTTCTTCCGGGGTGGTGCGGCTGACGTCGATGCAGCGGATACGCTCGAAGCCGGCCCGTACCAGCCAGCCTTCCAGGGTCACCACGCTGGGTATGAACCAGACGTTGCGCATCCGGGCGTAACGGTCCCGGGGCACCAGCACCTCGCCTTCTCTGCCTTCGGTCACCAGGGTCTCCAGCACCAGCTCGCCGCCGCGGCGCAGGCAGTCCTTGAGGGCGAACAGGTGGTCGAAGGGCGAGCGGCGGTGGTAGAGGACCCCCATGGAGAACACGGTGTCGAAGGCCTGCAGCTTCGGTGGCAGGTCCTCCAGGGCCAGGGGGAGGATGTCCGCCGCCAGATCGCCGGCCAGGCGCTTGAGGGCCAGGAACTGGAACACGTAGCGCAGGGTCGGGTCGATGCCGATCACCCGGGCCGCCCCTGCCCCCAGCATCCGCAGGGCGTAGTAGCCGTTGCCGGCGCCGACGTCGAGGACCAGGCGGCCTGCCAGCGGGGAAACGGCGTGTTCCAGCCGGGCCCATTTGCGGTCGGAACGCCATTCGGCGTCGATGTGGATGCCGAACACCTCGAACGGACCCTTGCGCCAAGGATGCAGCTGGCGCAGGGCGGCCTCCAGCGCCGTGCGGGTTGCGGCGTCGCAGTCCGCCGGGGCGCCGATGCGCACGGTCGGGGCGGCGAGCGCCAGCGACGATGGCACAGGGCGGGGCAGTTCCGCCAGCAGCTGCCGCCAGTGGCGCAGATCACCGTGGCGCTGCGGAGCCAGGGCGGCGGCCAGCTGCCGGGGCAGCGTTCGCCCCCAGGGACGCAGGGCGGCGGGCAGGGCATCCAGGAGCGGCTGATAGCTTTCCAGGGGGCTCACGAATGCGGGACGGCCAGTTGTTCGACGCGGTTCTTGCCGGCCCGTTTGGCCCGGTAGAGGGCCTGGTCGGCGCGATTGATGAGGGACTCCAGATCGCTATCTGCCGCCGTCCGGCCGCTGACGCCGATGCTGACGGTGATGGAGAACGGCTCTTTCTCACCCAGTGGCGCATCCTCCACGGCCTTCAGCAACTTGTCGGCGGTGGCCAGGGCGCCGGCCACCGTGGTATTGGGCAGCAGCATGACGAATTCCTCGCCGCCCATGCGCCCGACCAGATCGCTGTCGCGGCAGTGTTCGCGCAGCAGACGGGCCACAGCCTGGATCGCCCGGTCACCCTGGCTGTGGCCGTAACGGTCGTTGACCTGCTTGAAGTCGTCGATGTCGAGCACCAGGGTCGAGAGCGGCTGGTCGTAGCGGCGGCTCTGGGTGAACAGTTTCCGGGCCAGGGCCATGAAATGGCCCCGGTTGGTCAGGCGGCTGAGGGCGTCGGTGGTGGCGAGGAAGTCGAGCCGGTCCTGTTGGCGGATGATATGGCGGAAGGCGGTGAACATGGCGAGGCTGAGGAGAGCCCCGAGAGAGAAGCTGACGGCGGTGTTCGCCAGCCACGGTCCCAGGACCGCGTCGGTACCCAGGCGGGCCTGGACGCCGAGGGGCGTGCCGGGGACGGCGGTGGCGGTTCCGAGCGTGTCGTCGAGGCCGAACCAGGCGCTGGGGCGTTCCCAGCGGGGCCGGGAAATCCCGTCCACGGTGAAATAGACGTTCCCGGTGTTGCTCTTCAGCTGGATTCGCAGATTGTCGAGGCCGGGTTCGACATAGGCACGGGGCAGGGTCTGCAGGTCCAGGATGGCGACGAGAATGTGGCGCAGGTGGCCGTCCGGCTCCCGGAAGGCGCGGCTGACGGCGAAGAAACGTTGCCCCTGGTGGACTTTGGACCATTGCGGCGGCCCCACGAACCACTGACTGTCGGGATTCTGCAGGTGGGCGGTGACGTAGCTGCGGTCGGTGACCGACGGCGGTGTGCCGGTGCCGGTCCAGTGGCGGATGCGGCCTTGGGTATCCACGACCAGCAGGTCCATGAAATCGGCCTCGCGCCGCTGCCGGTCCTTCAGCACGGCCTCGATGAGCGTGTGAGCCTGCGGGGAATCACCGAGCACAGTCAGGAGGTCCCCGATACCCAGGAACATCTGCTCGATGCCGTAAAAGCGCCGCTCCAGATCGTGGGCGACGTAATGGGCGGTCAGGCGGCTGCGCTCCCGGGCCTGGGTCAGAATCAGGCGGTAGTCGTCCAGGACGTGGATCAGCAGCAGGGCGCTGAGGCCGACCAGTATCGCGATGCCGAGTGCCTGGATGCTCAAGCGGAGGATACGGTTCGGTGACATGACGGCGGCTTCATGATGACCTTGGTGTCAAGGGTAACACAGTCATCACGGGATCAGCGCCAGGGCGCCGGGTCGAAGTGGCGGCGCAAGTATTGGAGTTTGTCGCGGAAGCCCTCGGCATTGCCGTAGTCGACGAACAGGGGATAGCGGCTGTGGACGGTGCGGGGGTGGCGGGCATGACGGATGGGGCACCAGTACTGCTCGGTGCGACCGGCGATTTCCTGAACGTAGGCGATCAGGCCGTTGAAATAGCCGCAGTAGACGCAATTGAGCTTCTCCAGCGGGTTGAGGTAGGGAAGATAATGACGGTCGATGACGATGTAGTCCGCCCGCTTTACCCGGGGAATGCCCCAGACCGGGAAGCAGATGGCCTGATAGGTGCTGACCCAGGCGTCCAGGATCACCGCCGGCACGATGCATGAATAGATCACCGGAGCGGTGAGCACGTGCTTGGGTTCGGCCCCGAACAGGTAGGCGACGAATTCCCCCAGCCCCGGTTTGAGGGCGGCGCGCCGTTCCCGGTCGAAGATCACCTTGCCCCGCTCCAGGCGGTAGGCGAAACGGTGCTGGGCCTGCTGCAGCTCGCGGCGGATCTCCTGCTGCAGGGCGTCGAGGCGGTGGTACAGTTGATCGAGGGGCGTGCTCAAAAGGAGGGACCTCAGCCGTCGGTTGCTGCCACTGTAAAGGCTGAAGCCGGTTTTGTCGATGCCGGGGCCTTGATCGCGATCAGCGACAGAAAGTTGAAGTACTGGAACCACACCTCGATGCTGGCAAATCCCGCATCTTCCAGGCGGCGGCGATGGACGGTGAGCGGTTCGGGGACCAATACATTCTCCAGGGCCGCGCGCTTGCGGGCGATCTCCAGCTCGCTGTAGCCCTGGGCGCGCTTGAAGGCGTGATGCAGGTCGGTGAACAGGGCCTGCTGACAGGGATCTTCGAGGGCGATCTTCTCCGACAGGATCAGGGCGCCGCCGGGGACCAGCCCTTCGTGGATGCGGGCGATCAGCTCGGCCCGCCGCTGTAGGGGCACGAACTGGAGGGTGAAATTGAGCACCACCAGGGAAGCGTTGTCGATGCGGACGTCGGCCAGATCGGCGCAGACGGGGCGGATGGGCGTTGGCAGCGGCTCCAGCGGAGCGAGGCGCCGGCGCATCTGCGCCAGCATCGGCCAGGCGTTGTCGACGGCGATGATCTCACAGCCGGGGGCGGTGATCCGCTGCGCCAGCGCCAGGCTCACCGCCCCCAGGGAGCACCCCAGATCGTAACAGCGGCTGTGGGGCGAAACCAGGCGTTCGCCGAGCAGGCCGGTGGCGGTGACGATGGTGCGGTAGCCCGGCACCGAGCGCGCGATCATGTCGTCGAAGACTCTGGCGACCCGCTCGTCAAAGCGGAAGGCGGCGACCGGGGCCTGGGGATCGGCGAACAGCCGGTCGCGGCTTTGGTTCAGGTCAAAATCCCGGGAAGACATTGTGCTAATCTAGCGGCTGCCGATGTCATTCAGTCAAAGGGAGGACGCATGAGTCAAGTCGATCTGGCAGCGGTCAAAGCGTATCTGCTGCAGCTTCAGGAGGCCATCTGCCGAAGCCTGGAAAGCGCCGAACCGGTTGCCCGCTTCCAGGAGGACCGTTGGGAGTACGAGCGCGGCGAGGGCGGCGGGCGTACCCGGGTGATCGCCGACGGCGAAACCTTCGAGAAAGGCGGGGTCAATTTCTCTCACGTCGTGGGGGAGCGGCTGCCTGCGGCCGCCACCGCCCACCGTCCCGAGCTGGCCGGGCGGCGGTTCCAGGCGGTGGGGGTGTCGCTGGTGATCCATCCGCGCAACCCCTACGTGCCCACTTCCCACGCCAACGTGCGCTTCTTTGTCGCCGAGAAGGACGGGGCCGAGCCGGTGTGGTGGTTCGGCGGTGGTTTCGACCTGACCCCCTATTATCCCTTCCGGGAGGACGTGATCCACTGGCACCGGGTGGCCCGGGAAGCCTGCGAACCTTTCGGCGCCGAGGTCTATCCGCGCTTCAAGCGCTGGTGCGACGAGTATTTCTATCTCAAGCATCGCGGCGAAACCCGTGGGGTCGGCGGCCTGTTCTTCGACGATCTCAACGACTGGGGGTTCGAGCGCTGTTTCGCGTTTCTGCGCTCGGTGGGGGACCATTACATCCCCGCCTATCTGCCCATCGTCGAGCGCCGCAAGGATCTGCCCTACGGGGAACGGGAGCGGGAGTTTCAGGCCTACCGGCGCGGCCGCTACGTGGAGTTCAATCTGATCTATGACCGCGGCACGATCTTCGGCCTGCAGTCGGGCGGCCGCACCGAATCCATTCTCATGTCGCTGCCGCCGGTCGCCAAATGGGCCTACAACTGGCGCCCGCCGGAAGGATCGAAGGAAGCCGAACTGTACGACTACCTACGCCCCCGCGACTGGCTGAACGAGGGCTGAGGCTTCGGGACCCTTCTCGAGCGCCTCGCGGTTGCGTTGCGCCAAGCGCTCGATGAGGGCGTCGAGGGAGCCGGTCTGGGCGATTTCCTGGGTGAAGGTGGTGCGGTAGTTCTTCACCAGATCCACCCCCTCGATGACGACGTCGTAGGCCTTCCATTCGTCGCCCTTGCGGATCATACGGAAGGCGACCTGCGCCGGCTGTTTGCCGGGCTGGACGAACTCGGTCTGCACCACCACCTTCTTTTTCTTCGGGCTCCAGTCGCGGATCGGTTTGAAGCGGATCTCCCAGTCGGCGTATTCCCCGTAGGCGGTGGCGTAGGTGCGGATCAGCATGGTCTTGAATTCCCGCTTGAAGCGTTCGCGCTGCGCCGGGGTGGCGGTGCGCCAGTATTTGCCCAGCACCAGGGCGGCGAAGCGGTCGAAATCGACGTGGGGTTCGATGTACTTGTCAACGATCTCCACCGCCTTCTTGAAGTCCACCTTGTAGTCGATCTGGCGCAGCTCGCGCTGGATCTGGTCGGAAACCTCCTTGATCAGTTGCTGTGGGGGTAGCAGGTCGTCCGCCGCCTGGATCGGCCCTGCCATGACCATCAGCCCCGCCAGGGTGAGCAGCCAGGCGAGCCAGGTTTTCGTGATCGTCAACTTTTGCATCGAACGCTCCCAAAGGTCCATATCGTGAGAGATTTTGCTTATCATAACCGCGGCGACCGGAATAAACTAGCACCAACGACGCAATCGGATCGACTAATGAATAGATATACTAATGAATAAATATAGCCTACGTTATCCCCGCCATCGCTCCCGGCGTATGCGCCGCGATGCTTTCAGCCGCCGGTTGATGCGCGAGCACGTGCTGACCGCCGCCGACCTGATCTGGCCGGTGTTCGTGTGCGAGGGTGAGAACGTCCGCGAGCCGGTTCCCTCCATGCCCGGCGTCGTGCGCCTCAGCCTCGACCGGCTGCTGCGGGAGGCCGAGGCGCTGGCGGCCCTGAAGGTGCCGGCCATCGCCCTGTTTCCGGTGGTGCCGGCGGAGAAGAAGTCTGACGATGCCCACGAGGCCTGGAATCCCGACGGTCTGGCGCAGCGCAGCGTGCGCGCCCTGAAACGGGCCGTGCCGGAGCTGGGGGTCATCACCGATGTCGCCCTCGATCCGTTCACTTCCCACGGCCAGGACGGTCTGATCGACGCCGCCGGTTACGTGCTCAACGACGAAACCGTCGCCGTGCTGGTGCGCCAGGCCCTGTCCCACGCCGAGGCCGGGGCCGACATCGTCGCCCCCTCGGACATGATGGACGGCCGTATCGGCGCCATCCGCACCGCCCTGGAGGAAAACGGCTTCACCCTGACCCGGATTCTGGCCTATTCGGCCAAGTACGCCTCCCACTTCTACGGGCCGTTCCGCGACGCGGTGGGCTCGGCGGCCAACCTGGGCGGTGCCAACAAGTTCACCTATCAAATGGATCCGGCCAACAGCGACGAGGCCCTGCGCGAGGCGGCGCTGGATCTGGAGGAGGGCGCCGACATGGTGATGGTCAAGCCGGGCCTGCCCTATCTGGACGTGGTCCGCCGGGTGAAGGAAACTTTCGGGGTGCCGACCTTTGCCTATCAGGTCAGCGGCGAATACGCCATGCTCAAGGCGGCGGGCCAGAACGGCTGGCTCGACGAACGCAAGGCCGTGCTCGAATCCCTGCTGGCGTTCAAGCGTGCCGGGGCCGACGGCATTCTGACTTACTATGCCAAGGAGGTGGCGGCCTGGCTGCGGGAAGATCCGCTGGCGGAAAGCATTTGGGAGTGACCGATGCGCGAAGAAGAACAAGAACAACCGCCGGAAACCGAAGCACCGCGCAAGGTGGTGGTCTGGCTCGACGAGGCGGTGCTGGTCGTCATGCTGCTGTTGTCGGTCGGCGGGGCGGTGATCACCGACTTCTCCCCGCAGGACGCCTATCTCTACTGGCTGACGATGCTCCCGCTGTTCGGGCTGGCAGCGATCGTCGCCGGCTGGGCCCAGGCACGGGTCAAAGGCGAAGTGCACGGTTATCCCATCGGTGCGCTGCTCAAGATTCAGGCGCTGCACTGGGGCGGGGTGCTGTGTACCGTGATCGGCGTCTTCGTGCTGCATTTTGCCCGGGTGCTGGACGAAGAGGCCGCCGCCCTGGTGATGCTGCTGATTCTGGGACTGGCCACCTTCCTTGATGGCATCCGCATCGGCTGGCGCTTCAGCCTCACCGGGGTTTTCCTGGGCGTTTCCGCGATGCTGATCGCGCTGGTGGAACAATTTCTGCCGCTCGTGGTCGGTTTGGCGGTACTGCTCATCGTCTACACCATCGTGCGCGGCCGCCGTGAGGCGCGCCGTCTGAGCGAACATGCCTGAACCGGACCGTTACGCTGTCTTCGGCCATCCCATCGGCCACAGCAGATCGCCCCAGATCCACCGTCTCTTCGCCGAACAGACCGGCGAGGCGCTCGTCTACACCGCCCAGGACGTGCCGCCGGAATGCTTCGCCACCGCGCTTAGGGTCTTCCGCGCCGGCGGCGGTGCCGGGCTCAACTGCACCGTTCCCTTGAAGGAGCAAGCCTTCGAGGCGGCACAGGTACTCAGCGACCGGGCCCGCCTGAGCGGGGCGGTGAACACTCTGTGGTGGGACCGGGACGATGTCCTGCACGGCGACAATACCGACGGCGTCGGCCTGGTGCGGGATCTGACCGTGAACCTGGAAGTGGCGCTGACCGGGAAACGGGTGTTGCTGCTGGGTGCGGGGGGATCGGCCCGGGGCGTTCTGGGACCGCTGCTGGCCGAGCGGCCGGAGGCGATCGTCATCGCCAACCGCACCGTCTCCCGGGCCGAGGAACTGGCGCGGCGCTTTGCCGCCCTGGGGCAGGTGGCGGCGTGCGGCTTTGCCGCGTTGGAAGGATGCCGCTTCGATGTGGTGATCAACGCCACTTCCACCAGCCTGCAGGGGGAATTGCCGCCGTTGCCGGATGACCTGCTGGCGCCCGGGGCGGTCTGCTACGATTTGATGTACGCCGATGTCCCGACGGCGTTCGTGCGCTGGGGCCTCGATCACGGTGCCGGTCTCAGCGTCGACGGCCTGGGGATGCTGGTGGAGCAGGCGGCGGAAGCCTTCCGCATCTGGCGCGGGGTCAGGCCGCAAACAGCGCCGGTCATCGCCTGCCTGCGCCGGTGAGGCTGCGGCGGCTGCTCCTGATCCTGGCGTTGCTGGCGGTGGCCGCCGTGGCGCTGCTGCAATGGTATTTGCGTCGCGCTCCGGCCGTTTTGCCCGGCTCCCAGCTGGAGCGTATCCGCCACGATGGCCGGCTGCGGGTGCTCACGGTTTATGGCGCGACCACTTACTATCCCGTCGCCGATGGGGGTTTCGCCGGTTTTGAATACGATCTCGTGCGTCGTTTCGGTCAGTGGCTCGGCGTCGAGGTGGCGTTCGTGGCCGCCGACTCGGTGGCCGAGCTGCTGGCCGCCATGCTGGCCGGCAAGGCGGACATGGCCGCCGCCGGCCTCACGGTGACCGAGGTGCGGCGTCAGTACCTGCGCTTTTCCGAACCTTACCAGTATGTCTCCGAGCAGGTGATCTATCGTCGGGGCGCCGCCCCCAGACCGCGCCGGATCGCCGATCTCGAGGACCGTTTCATCGAGGTCATGCTCGGTTCCAGCCATGCCTCCCGGCTTGCGCGTCTGCGCCGGAGCCACCGCGCGCTGCGCTGGCGCGAAAGCGATGCGACCAGTGAGGAAATCCTGCGTCGGGTCGATGTCGGCCTGACTGATTACACGGTGATGGATTCCAACCGGTTCCGGGTGCTGCAGCGTTTCTATCCCAGTCTGCAGGTGGGGTTCGATCTGACCGAGTCGGTGCCCTTGGCCTGGGCCTTCAATCCTGAGGAGGACGATTCCCTGCGGCAGGCGGCCAACCGTTTTCTCGCCCAGGCCCGTCGCGACCGGACCCTGGAATCGCTGCTGGAACAGTACTACGGCCATGTCGATGTCCTGGAATTCTTGGACGTTTGCACCTTCCAGCGCCATGTGCGCCAGCGCTTGAGCCAATATCTGCCCTGGTTCCGGGAAGCGGGAGAAAAATACGGCTGGGACTGGCGCCTGCTGGCCGCCATCGCCTACCAGGAATCCCACTGGAACGTCAACGCCCGTTCCCCCACCGGGGTAGCGGGCCTGATGATGCTGACCCGGGACACCGCCCGCCAGCTGGGGATCCGCAATCGCCGGGACCCCAAGGAAAGCATTTTCGGGGCGGCCCGTTACCTCAACCGGCTGAAGGCCAAGATCCCCGAGCGCATTCCCGAGCCCGACCGCACCTGGTTCACCCTGGCGGCCTACAACGTCGGTTTCGGCCATCTGGAGGACGCCCGGATCCTGACCCAGCAGGCGGGAGAGGACCCGGACCGCTGGATGGATGTAAAGAAATATCTGCCGAAGCTGGCGCAGAAACGCTGGTACAGCCGGGTCAAACGCGGCTATGCCCGCGGCTGGGAGCCGGTGCGCTACGTGGAGAACATCCGCAACTATTACGACCTGCTGCTGCCGCTCGACAACCCGGCGCTCAGCGCCGGGCGGCGAAGAACGTTCGCAGCGGTGCCGCGCATTCCTCGGCCAGCACCCCCGCCGTCACCGTCACCCGGTGGTTGAGGAAGTCGGCCTGGTGCAGGGACAGCACACTGCCGGCGGCACCGCGCTTGGGGTCGGCGGCGCCGAAGACCAGGCGTTGGATGCGGGCGTGGACGATGGCGCCCATGCACATGACGCAGGGCTCGAGGGTGACGTAGAGGGTGGTGTGGGGCAGGCGGTAGTTGCCGAGCGCCCGGCCGCCGGCGCGCAAGGCCTCGATTTCGGCGTGGGCGGTGGGGTCGCAGGCGGCGATGGGGCGGTTCCAGCCTTCGGCGACGATGCGGTCGTGTTTCACCAGCACCGCGCCGATGGGGACCTCCCCCTCGCTTTCCGCTTGGCGGGCCAGTTCCAGGGCCCGGCGCATCCACATCTCGTCGCGGGGAGTGATGGCGGTCATCGGGTACCGTGGGCGATGCGGACGGGGATTCGGTTGCGGAAACGCCGTGAATCCTTCCCTGGAGGCTTGGGACTCGGCCGTCCGGGCCGAGTACGTTCCGCAACCGAATCCCTGTCCTCGCAAAAGTCCTTCACTCCCACTCGATGGTCGCCGGCGGTTTACCGGAGACGTCGTACACCACCCGCGAAATCCCCTTGACCTCGTTGATGATGCGGCGGGAGACGGTGTCGAGGAATTCGTAGGGCAGCTGGGCCCAGCGGGCGGTCATGAAGTCGGTGGTTTCCACCGCCCGCAGGGCGATGACGTAGTCGTAGCTGCGTTCGTCCCCCATCACGCCGACGGACTTGATCGGCAGGAACACGGCGAACGCCTGGCTGACCTGGTCGTAGAGTTCGTGCTTGCGCAGCTCGGAGATGAAGATGTCGTCGGCCAGGCGCAGGATCTCGGCGTATTCCGGCTTCACCTCGCCCAGGATGCGCACCCCCAGGCCGGGGCCGGGGAAGGGGTGGCGGTAGACCATCTCGTAGGGCAGCCCCAGCTCCAGGCCGATCTTGCGCACCTCGTCCTTGAACAGTTCGCGCAGCGGCTCGATGAGCTTGAGCCGCATGGTTTCCGGCAGGCCGGCGACGTTGTGGTGGGACTTGATCAGCGACGCCTTGGAGGTCTTGGCCGCCGCCGACTCGATCACGTCCGGATAGATGGTGCCCTGGGCCAGCCATTTGACGTCCTCGAGCTTTTTGGCCTCCTCCTCGAAGATTTCGATGAACAGGTGGCCGATGATGCGGCGCTTTTCCTCCGGGTCGGTGACGCCCTTCAGGGCGTTGAAATAGCGTTCCGCGGCATTGACGCGGATGACCTTGACCCCCATGTGTTTGGCCAGGGCGGCCATGACCTGGTCGCCCTCGTGGAGCCGCAGCAGGCCGGTGTCCACGAACACGCAGGTGAGCTGATCGCCGATGGCCTTGTGCATGAGGGCGGCGACCACCGACGAGTCCACCCCGCCGGACAGGGCCAGCAGCACTTTGTCCTTGCCCACCTGACGGCGGATGTTGCGGACGCTTTCCTCGATGATGTTTTTCGGCGTCCAGACCGGCTCGCAGCCGCAGATGTCGTGGACGAAACGGCCCAGGATGCGCTGGCCCTGACGGGTGTGGGTGACCTCGGGATGGAACTGAAGGCCGTAAAACCGCCGCGCCTCGTCGGCCATGCCGGCGATGGGGGCGTCCTCGGTCAGGCAGATGACCTGGAAGCCGGGCGGCACTTCCACCACCCGGTCGCCGTGGCTCATCCACACGTCGAGCAGGGCCTCGCCGTCCGGGGTGGTGTGATCCTCGATGCCTTCGAGGAGGCGGGAATGGCCCCGGATCCTGACCTGGGCGTAGCCGAACTCGCGCTTCAACGCCGGTTCCACCCTGCCGCCCAGCTGGGCCGCCATGGTCTGCATGCCGTAGCAGATCCCCAGCACCGGCACCCCCAGCTCGAACACCACCTGGGGGGCGCGGGGGGTGAAGTCGGCGGTCACGGTCCGGGGCCCGCCGGAGAGAATGATGCCGCGGGGGGCGAAGTTGCGGATCTGTGCTTCGGTCCAGTCGAAGGGGTGGATCTCGCAGTACACCCCCAGCTCGCGCACGCGCCGGCCGATGAGCTGGGTGTACTGGGAACCGAAGTCGAGAATCAGGATCTTGTGGGCGTGGATGTCCATGCTCAGTCCAGACGGTAGTTGGGTGCTTCCTTGACGATGGCCACGTCGTGAACGTGGCTTTCCCGCACGCCGGCGCCGGTGATGCGCACGAACCGGGATTTCTCGTGCAGTTCGGCGATGGTGCGGCAGCCGGTGTAGCCCATGCTGGCGCGGATGCCGCCGAGGAGCTGGTGGATGATGGCCACCACGCTGCCCTTGTAGGGCACCCGGCCCTCGATGCCCTCCGGCACCAACTTCTCGATGGCGTCGGTATCCTCCTGGAAGTAACGGTCACTGGAGCCCTGCTGCTGGGACATGGCGCCCAGGGACCCCATGCCGCGGTAGGTCTTGTAGGAGCGGCCCTGGTACAGTTCCACCTCGCCGGGGGCTTCCTCAGTGCCGGCGAACAGGCTGCCGAGCATGACGCTGTGGGCCCCGGCAGCCAGGGCCTTGGCCACGTCGCCGGAATAGCGGATGCCGCCGTCGGCGATCAGCGGCAGCCCCGTGTCCTTCAATGCCTGGGCGACGTTGGCGACCGCGGTGATCTGGGGTACGCCGACGCCGGCCACCACCCGGGTGGTGCAGATGGAGCCCGGGCCGATGCCGACCTTGACCGCATCGGCGCCCGCTTCCAGCAGGGCCACGGCCGCCTCGCCGGTGGCGATGTTGCCGCCGATCACCTGGACGTCGGGGTAGTGATGCTTGATCCAGCGGACCCGGTCGATCACCCCCTGGGAATGGCCGTGGGCGGTGTCGACCACGATCACGTCCACGCCGGCTTCCAGCAGGGCGGCGACCCGCTCGTCGGTGCCGGCCCCGACCCCGACCGCAGCGCCGACCCGGAGGCGTTCCTGCTCGTCCTTGCAGGCATTGGGGTAGTCCTTGGCCTTCTGGATGTCCTTGACGGTGATCAGGCCGCGCAGGCGGAAGTCGTCGTCCACTACCAGGATCTTCTCGATCCGGTGCTGGTGCAGCAGGCGGACGATCTCCTCCTTGGGCGCCCCCTCCTTGACCGTCACCAGCCGCTCCCTGGGGGTCATGACCGCCGACACCGGGGCATCGAAACGGGTCTCGAAGCGCAGGTCGCGGTTGGTGACGATGCCCACCAGGCGGTCGCCGTTTTCCACCACCGGCACGCCGGAGATGTTCTTCTCCCGCGTCAGGCGGATGACTTCACCGATGGTGGTGTCGGGGGTGACGGTGATCGGCTCCTTGATGACCCCGCTTTCGTATTTCTTCACCTTGGCCACTTCCTGGGCCTGGCGCTCGACGGTCATGTTCTTGTGGATGATGCCGATGCCGCCTTCCTGGGCCAGGGTGATGGCCAGGCGGGCTTCGGTGACCGTGTCCATTGCCGCCGACACCAGCGGGATGTTGAGGGTGATTCCCCGCGTCAGCCGGGTGCGGATGTCCGCCTCTTTGGGCAGAACCGTGGAATGGGCGGGAACCAGGAGAACGTCATCGAAGGTGATGGCTTCTTCCAGAATGCGCATGGTGCTACCGTGATCGCTGAGTAAATTGCGGTATTATACCTTAATTTACCTGTATCCCGCGTCATGCCCCCGAGTCTGTACTGGTACGACTACGAAACCTTCGGCGCCGATCCGGTGCGCGACCGCCCGGCCCAGTTCGCCGGCATCCGCACCGACGAGGACCTCGAGCCCGTCGGTGAGCCGCTGGTGCTGTACTGCCGCCCGGCACCCGATTTCCTGCCCCAGCCGGCCGCCTGTCTGGTGACCGGCATCACCCCGCAGCTGGCGCGGGAGAAGGGTGTGTGCGAGGACGAATTCATCGCCCGCATCAACGCCGAGTTCTCCCGGCCGGAAACCTGCGTGGCCGGTTACAACAACATCCGCTTCGACGACGAGGTCACCCGTCACACCCTCTACCGCAACCTCTACGATCCCTATGCCCGGGAATGGCGGGGCGGCAATTCCCGCTGGGATCTGATCGACGTGGTCCGCCTCGCCTACGCCCTGCGTCCGGAAGGGATCGTCTGGCCCGAGCGGGAGGACGGGGCACCCAGCTTCCGCCTCGATCAGCTGACCGCCGCCAACGGCATCGCCCATGCCGAGGCCCACGACGCCCTGGCCGACGTGCGTGCCACCATCGCCCTGGCCCGGCTGGTCCGCGCGCGCCAGCCCAGGCTCTACGCCTATTGCTTCGACCATCGCCGCAAGGACGCGGTGCGGCAGTTGATCGATCTGGAGACGCTGAAGCCGCTGCTGCACGTGTCGGAGAAGTACCCCGCCCGCCGCGGCTGCCTGGCGCTGGTCGCCCCCCTGGGGTGGGACCCGGGCAATCCCAACGGGGTGGCGGTCTGGGATCTGAGCCTTGATCCGGCCATGCTGCTGGAATTGGAGACAGCGCAGCTGCGGCGGCTGCTTTACACGCCCTCGGGGGAACTGGCGGCGGACGAGACCCGGCCGGCGCTCAAGACCGTGCGCCTGAACCGCTGTCCGGTACTGGTACCGCCCAAGGCGCTGCGGCCGCAAGACGCCGAGCGGCTGGGGATCGATCTGGCCGTCTGCGAGCGCCATCTGGCCTGGTTGCGTCGCCACCGGCGGGCGGTCGAGGAGTTGCTGCCGGAACTGCTGCAATGGCCCGAGGCGGAGGCGGCGCCCTTGGACCCGGATCTGGCGCTCTACCGTGGCGGCTTCTTCAGCGACAGGGACCGGGCGCTGATGGCCCGGGTGCATCGCCTCGACCCTGAACAGTTGCGTCATTTCGAAGCGGATTTCGACGACCCCCGCCTGCCGGAGCTGCTGTTCCGCTTCCGGGCCCGCAACTGGCCCGAAACCCTGTCGGCCGAGGAGCAGGCGCGTTGGGAGCGCTTCCGTCTCGAGCGCCTGACGCGCCCGGAACGGGGGGCCTCGATCGTGTGGGAGGATTTCTGGCGGGAACTGGCGCGCCTGCGTTCAGAGGCGGTTCAGGGCGATGCGGCGATACTGGAGGCGCTTGAGGAGTACGCCCGGGAGATTCTCCCGGCTGCCGGCCGTTGCCTTCTGGAGAAAACGCTGTCATGATTTACGGTTTTGGTCGAATCTTGCAACCCTATCGTTGGAGGATCTGATGCGTAAACTCATCCCCCTGTTTTCCCTGCTGGCCCTGGTGTGGGCCGTCAGCACCGAGGCCCACGGTCCGAGCCGGCAGAAAGTGGCCGAAGAAGTCGTGATCGACGCCCCGGCGGCCAAGGTCTGGGAGATCGTCAAGGATTTCTGCAGCCTCGAGAAATGGCACCCGCAGGTCAAGGCCTGCACCCTGGAAGGCGACGGCACCAAGAAGGGCGCCAAGCGCAAAGTGACTTTGGCGGGCGGCGGCTGGATGGTCGAGGAACTGAAGAAGTACGATCCCAAGAAGCGGATGTACAAGACCTTCTGCGGCTGCACCCCGGACGAGGAAATCAGCACCGCCAAGACCATCACCTGGTCCGGCGCCGAGGTGAAGGTGCCGGTCATTCCGGTGGCGAACTATTCCAGCATCTTCGAGGTCAAAGAGGCCGACGGCAAGACCAAAGTGGTCTGGCGCGGCGCCTTCTACCGGGCCTACATGAACAACAACCCGCCGCCGGAAATGAATGAGGAGGCCGCCATCAAGGCCGTGACCGAATTCTACCGTCAGGGACTCGATCATCTGAAACAGATCGCCGAAAGCCAGTAACGCGACATGCTCCGTTCTCCATTGCTATCCACCCTGATTTTGGCGGCGTCAGCCGCCTTCTTTTTTGATGCCGTCAGCGCCGGGCCCTATGCCTTCATCACCAACCAGGGCGCCGACAGCGTCTCGGTGATCGACACCGCCACCGATCGGGTCGTCAAGACCCTCAAGGTGGGGAAGAAACCGGCCGGCGTGGCGGTCAGCCGCGACGGCCGCCGGGTGCTGGTCACCAATCCGGAGAGCCGGGACGTGACCGTGATCGACGGCGAGCGCCTGGAGGTGCTGGGTGCGATCCCGGTGGGGGAAGGGCCGGTCGGCTTGGCCGTGGATGCGGCAGGCCGGCGCGGTTACGTGGCCGACTGGTACGAGCACCGCGTCAGCGTCATCGATCTCGAGCGGCGCAAGGTCATCGCCAAGGTGGCGGTGGGCAAGTCCCCGGCCGGCATGGCGGTGAGCCGCGACGGCAAACGCCTCTATGTCGCCAACCGTGACGACGATGCGGTCGCGCTGGTCGATACCCGGACCTTCAAAACCCTCGCCAGCGGCAAGGTTGGCGTTCATCCCTTCGGCATCGCCCTCGACGAGAAACGCGGCCGTCTCTATACCGCCAACGTGATCAGCAACGATGTCAGCGTGCTCGATGCCGAAACCCTCAAGCCCCTCGCCACCATCAAGGTAGGGGACCGCCCCTACGCCATCACCCTGGCCCAGGGCGGCAGCCGGGTGGTGGTGACCAATCAGTACGATGACACCGTGTCGGTCATCGATGCCGACACCCTCAAGGTCATCGACACCCTGGCGGTGGGGGAATACCCGGAAGGCATCGATACCCATCCGGACGACCGGCGGGTGTATGTGGTCAACTGGTTCAGCAATTCGGTGTCGGTCCTCGACATGCACGATCTGAAACCTCTGAAGACCATCCCCACGGGCGAAGGCAGCCGCGGCTTCGGCAATTTCATCGGCCCATGAGCGATCCCGAGCGTCTTAATCGTGCCGCCGATCTGCTGCTGGAACTGGAGGCGGAGCTGCGCCGCTTGGGATTGTGGGAGGATGCCCGTCCCAGCGACGAGGCGCTCGCCAGTGCGTTGCCCTTTTGCTGCGATACGCTATCCTTTCCCCAGTGGCTGCAGTTCGTGTTTCTGGAGCGCATGAAACCCCTGATCGAAGCCGGCGGCCCGCTGCCCGGCCAATGCGGCATCGCCCCCATGGCCGAGGAATGGTTCGCCGGTTCAGGGATCGAAACCGGGCGTCTCCTCCGCCTGCTGCGCGACTTCGACAAATTACTGACCCGGGACTGAGCATGGCCGAAAAACCCGAAGAACTGACCGTCAACTACTACGAAGGCGACCTCCAGACCGTCAAGGAACTGGACAAGGTCATCCTCTCCAAGGGCGCCTGGACCACCATCCTGTTCCGCTATCAGGAATGGGACGCCCGCAAAGGCGAATACGGTCCGGAAAAATACACCATCCGCCGCTATCAGAAACGCGACGGCCAGTACCAGCAGCGTTCCAAGTTCAACATCTCCAGCCGCGACCAGGCCAGAAACATCGTCAAGGCCCTGCAATCCTGGCTGGAGAAGAACCCTGCCGACTGATTCAAATTTTTCCAGATTGGTCGTATAATCTCCCCTCTTAGCAGCCGGTGTAGCTCAGTCGGTAGAGCAACTGATTCGTAATCAGTAGGTCAGCGGTTCGATTCCGCTCACCGGCTCCAATCCTCCCCGAAAATCTAAGGTCGGCCGTATGCCGGCCTTTTTGCTTTCTTGCCTGCCCTTGCAATCCACCCTCCCGGCCCGCATATTGTGGCGACACCAACACAGGGGTGGGACGTCATGCGTAAGGTTCTGGGTGCCTTAACGGTGGTGCTGAGCGTCGCGCTGGTGTGTTCGTTCATGGTCACCGCGGCGGCGGTGCTGCTGGCGGAGCGGCAGGAGAGGAATCTGCGTCTGGAGCGGATTCGTCATATCCTGGCGGTCGTCGGCATCGAGGCGGCCGAACCGCTCAGCGCCTACCGTGAAGCGATCGATGCGCGCCTGATCGACCTGCACCGTGCCGAGCCGGTGCCGCTTCAGGGGTTGCCGCGCCATCTGCAGCCCGATGCGTTCGATTTCGACAAGGCCGCCCGCGATCCCCGTTATGGCGGGCCGATTCCGCCGGAACGCATCGGCCTCCGGCGCAGACCCAGGCTGATGCCGCTCTACGTCGTCAAAGGTCATGGCCCGGCCGCGGGGCGGGTGGCGCTGCTGCTCGTCGGCAAGGGGCTGTGGTCCACCCTGTACGGCTATCTGGCGCTGGAGAATGACCTGCGTCACATCGCCGGCATCACGTTTTTCGAACAGAAGGAAACGCCGGGACTGGGCGGCGAAATCGCCAATCCCCGCTGGCAGGCGCTGTGGCGCGGCAAACTGGCCTACGATGAACGCGGGAATGTGCTAATCCGCGTGGCCAAGGGCTCGATCCCGCCGGGATCGTCGACTGCAGCGTATCAGGTTAACGGCTTGAGCGGGGCGACGCTGACGACCCGGGCGGTGGACCGTCTGGTGCGGTATTGGCTGGGGCCGGAGGGGTATGGTCCCTATCTGGCCCGTCTGCGTCGGGAGGGTGAGCGATGACGCGCGAATGGTTGCAGGCGTGGTTGGCCCAGTCCGCCGAGGTATGGGCGCAGAAGGGGGATCTTATCCTGCTGGGTGTCGGCGTTTTCGTGGGCCTGGTGCTGGTGCTGAGCCTGCTGGTATTGCTGGCGAAGCTCTGGTTGGCCCCAGAGGGGGAGGTTCCGGTGGTGGTCAACGACGAACTGACCCTCAAGGTGCCTGCCGGGACCAAGCTGATGTGGGCCTTGGTGGAGCACGGCATCCACATCCCTTCGGCCTGCGGCGGGCAGGGGACCTGTGGCCAGTGCCGTCTGATCGTCGAGGGGGCGGGGCCGGTGTTGCCGACCGAGCGCGCCAGGCTGCCCGCACGCCTCCTCAAGGAAGGGTGGCGGCTGAGCTGTCAGATTCCGGTCAAACGCCCCTTGAAAGTTAAGGTGCCGCCGGAGGTGCTGGGCTCCCACACCTGGATCGGCACGGTGGTTTCCAACCGCAACCTGACGCCGCTGCTCAAAGAGCCGGTCATCGAGCTGCCCCAGCCGCCTCTGCGTTTCCGCGCCGGCCAGTTCATTCTCCTGGAAGCGCCGAGGGCGAGGATCCGTTTCGCGGATTTCGATATTGATCCCCGCTTTCGTGAGGACTGGGACCGCTTCGACTGGTGGCGTTATCAGGTGACGATCGACAAGCCCACCAGCCGGGCCTATTCCATGGCCAACGCCCCGGCCGAGGGCAACCGGGTCCGTCTCAACGTCCGCCTGCAGCTGCCGCCGCGGGACAAACCGGATGCGCCGCCGGGGCGGGTCTCCTCTTACGTGTTTTCTCTCAAGCCGGGCGACAAAGTGAAGCTGACCGGCCCGTTCGGAGAGTTCTACGTGCGCGAGCGCGATACCGAAATGATCTTCGTAGGCGGTGGGGCCGGCATGGCGCCGTTGCGCTCGATGATCGTCGATCAGCTCGAGCGGGTCCGGACGTCACGAAAAATCTCGATCTGGTACGGCGCCTGCAGCTTGCGGGAGCTGTTCTACGCCGAGGAATTCGAGCGCCTGGCGCGCGAGCACGACAATTTCCGCTGGCAGGTGGCCCTGTCGGAACCGGGCCCGGAGGATGACTGGCAGGGGCCGACCGGCTTCATCCACCAGGTGCTCTACGACCAGTATCTCAAGGATCATCCGGCGCCGGAGGAATGCGATTACTACCTTTGCGGCCCGCCTCCGATGCTCAAGGCGGTCTTAAAGATGCTGGATGAGCTGGGAGTCGAGCGCGACAATATCTTCTTCGACGATTTCGGCGGCTGATACGAGAACGCCCCCGGACCGGGGGCGTTCTCATGAGCGGCTCATTCGTCGGGAAATTCCGGCAGTGGCGGTGGGATGTATTCGGCCTCCCTGATGTCCGCCTCGGGATGATGCCTGCGGATGATCTCGCAGATCTCCTGAGCGCGGGACTTGGGAATGTCGATGAGAATGAGCAGCTGCCCCTGCTCGATGGCCTGCTCGTACTTGCGCACTTCCTCGCTGGGGATCGAAACGCCCACCAGCGCTGCCGACCAGGCGCCGATGGCCGCCCCCGCCAGGGTGGCGGCAAGAATCACGGCACCGCCGGCGGCGACCAGGCCCGTCGGCAGCAGTACCGCCGCCAGGCCCGCCAGCAGGCCGGTGGCGGAACCGGCCGCAAGCCCCCTTTTCATGGCGGGGATCAGGTCCGTCTTTTCCGTCAGGCCCGCCTCGGGCAGGCCGTCGAGCGGGACCCCCTCTTTGGCGATGATGTGGATTTCGTCTTTGTCCAGGCCCGCCAGCAGCAGGTCGGCGACAATCTTTTTAGCCGTCTCGACCTCGGGAACCAGCAAAACCAGTCTGATCACGGCTCACCCTCCGTTTGGTTGTTTTTCATCATCATAAAGCCTCGTCCCGTTGATTTCCAAGCATTTTCCCCCATATATCCCAGGCACGGCAGAAAACGTCGTTAACAATCAACAAAAGAGGCAAATGCGATGAATGCTGAAACGTCCACGAATCTGGAGGACCTGCCCAAATCCTGGAAGACCATGCTGGCACTGGGGATCGTGATGATGGTCCTCGGGGTGATCGGTATGGGGATGAGTTTCACCCTGACCATCACCACGGTGGTGTTCTTCGGGGCCTTCATGCTGGTCAGCGGCTGTATGCAGCTGGCTCACGCCCTTTTTGGCAAGGAAATCCAGGACTGGAAGGGCAAGGCGATGCACACCTTGAGCGCCGTTTTCTACATCATCGGCGGTCTGCTGACGGTGTTCAACCCGATCGCCGGTTCCTTCGTGCTGACGGCGATGCTCGCCGGCGTCTTCCTGGCGATGGGTGTCTATCGTGTCTATGTCGCCGTGGAACGGCGCAAGCAGGGCCAGCCCTGGGGGACTCTGGCGGCCGTCGGTATCGCCGACATCCTGATGGCGACCATCATCATGATGGGAATGCCGTGGACGGCGCTTTGGGTGCTGGGGCTGCTGATCGCCATCGAGCTGGTAATGAACGGCGCCATGCTGGTTGCGATCGCGCTGGAAAAGCGCAAGCTGGGAGCCTGAGATCATGACGCCACAAGAACTGCGCGAACTGATTGCGCTCAACACCCTGGTCTTCGAAACCCTGGGACAGCCGGAGAAGGAGCGGGAATTCCGGTTCAAGTCGCTCAAACGTTGGGGGCTGGATCTGATCGCCGGCCGCCGCAATGGTGAAACGACTTTCTTCACCGGCGCCGTCGATCGGCATCGCGCTCAGGACGTGTACGAGGAAGGCGGCAGCCGCTTCGAGGTGGAGGAGATTCTGACGGAGCTTCCCAAGAACAAGAAGTTGTATGCCCATATCGCTATGGCGGAGGGAACTGCCATGCTGATCGGGCAGTTGCGCGAGGGAGACGAGAACATCGAGATTCTACGGCTGCCGGCCGCTTCCCTGCTGATGGCCTACTGCAAGAAGCAGCGCCTGTCTCAGGTGGCCGAGGCCATCCGCAGCGTAGGGGCGGCGACGGAACTGGCCAAGCAGCGGGGGCAGGAAGGCAAGCCGGTTTCCTTCGAACAGCTGCCGAACGTCCCGCGGCGTTTCCTGCGCGAGGCCAAGAAAGTGGAGAAGGAAATGGGCTTCGGCCGGGTGGCGCTCGCGTACTTCGGCGAAAACAAGGACAGGGACGCCCGCTTCCGGCTGTCCTGGCTGGTCCCGACGATCGCGCTGTTCGAAATCGACATCGCGGAAAAGGTCGACAAACTGTTGGCCGCGTTCAAATGACTTTCACTGACCTGAAACCATCAATAGGAGGATTGTAATGCGTATGAAAACGTTTTGGCATCTGGCAGGACTGTCCCTGTTTCTGATCGCAACCGCGCCGGCACAGGCGGCGGGCAAGGACCATCAGGCCACCCGCCAGGAGGTCCAGCCGCAGGTGCGTGCGGAACAACAGAAGGCGATCAGCCGCGGCGAGGAGGCGGTGGTCAAGGAAGCCGCCGAGGCGGTGCTGGCCACAAATGCCGCTCTGGCCGCCTTGGAAGCCGGCAAAAGCAAGGAAGCCCTGGCCCATCTGGAAATCGCCAACGGCAAACTGTCGTTGCTCATCGCCCGCCGTCCGGAACTGGGGCTGATTCCCGTCGACAGCGAGGCGATCATCATCGATTTCGAGGGAGACCTGAAGGCGATCAGGAAAGTCGTCGACGAGGCCAAGGATCTGCTGGACGACGGCAAGGTGCAGGACGCCCGCGCTTTGCTCACGCCGCTGGCCAGCGAAATCCGCATCACCACCACCAATCTGCCGTTGGCGCTGTATCCGGACATCATCAAAAAGGTGGCCCCGCTGATCGACCAGGGCAAGATCAAGGAGGCCAAGGAAACCCTGATCGAAGCGCTCAACACCCTGGTGATCACCGAGTCGGTGATCCCGATTCCGGTCCTGCGGGCCGAGGCGATGCTGCGCAAGGCGGACGAACTGGCCCACGCCAAGCAGCCGAAGGGGGACGAAATCCTGCGCTATCTGGAAAACGCCAAATACCAGCTGCGCGTCGCCCAGGCGCTGGGTTACGGTGACATCGACAAGGACTACAAGCCCCTGTACAAGCAGATCGAAGATCTGGAAAAACAGGTCAAGCGTCAGAAGTGGGGTGAACGTCTGAACCAGATGATGGCCAAGCTGCGCAAGGCGGTGGGCGGCTTCCGCACCGAAGTGTCCAAGCCGCAGCGGGCAGAATAAGTCTGCCCCTCAGTGCGGAACAAAAGGGGGCGCCGAGCGCCCCCTTTTGTTTCACGTGGAACATTTCTCTCCGTGGCAGCTTGCCGCGGCGATGTTCCACGTGGAACATCGCTTAGGTTTCGGTCTAGGGATGTTCCACGTGAAACATTTCCTGCAGCCTTTCCAGGGCGCGCTGATGGATATTGCCGAAGCCGCTGTTGCTCATGAAAATCCAGTGGTCGCCGGGGCGTCTTTCGGCAAGCAGGTGATTCAGCAATGCCTCCAGGTTCTCGAAGCACTGCAGATTGGGATGCGTTCGGGTCAGGGGGCGGGGATCCCAGCCCAGGTCGGGTGGCGTATGGAGATAGACCACGTCGGCCGCGGCCAGAGACGGTCCCAGTTGTTCGTTGTGGACGCCCATGCGCATGGTGTTGGAGCGCGGCTCCAGGATCGCCACCAGCCGGTCATTGCCGATGCGGGCCCGCAGTCCCTCCAGGGTGGCGGCGATTGCCGTCGGGTGGTGGGCGAAGTCGTCGTAGATCCGCACGCCGGCGGCCTCGCCGCGCAGCTCGAGACGGCGTTTGACACCGGCAAAACTTCCCAGGGCCTCAATGGCGTCGGATGCCGGAACGCCGGCGTGGGCGGCGGCGGCGATGGCCCCCAGAGCGTTGGCGACGTTGTGGCGGCCGCTCAGTTCCCAAGCGACCTCGCCCAGCGCCTCTCCCCGGCGGCTCACCCGGAAACGGCTGCCGTCTTCGCGCTGCAGCTGCGCCTGCCAGTCTCCGGCCTGAATCCCGAAGCGTTCCACCGGGCTCCAGCAACCCCGGGCCAGTACCGCCTCCAGATTCTTGTCACCGGAAGCGACCAGTAGCCGTCCCTGGCCGGGTACGGTGCGGACCAAGTGGTGGAACTGGGTCTGGATCGCCGCCAGGTCGGGGAAGATGTCGGCGTGATCGTATTCCAGATTGTTGAGCACGGCGATCCAGGGCCGGTAATGGACGAACTTGGAGCGCTTGTCGAAAAAGGCGGTGTCGTATTCGTCGGCCTCGATGACGAACCATTCGCCGCTGCCCAGACGGGCCGAGCGGCCGAAATTCTTGGGGACGCCGCCGATCAGGAAACCGGGCGCTAAACCTGCGGCTTCCAGAATCCAGGCCACCATGGCGGTCGTGGTGGTCTTGCCGTGAGTGCCGGCGATGCCGATCACCCGCCGCGATTGCAATATCGTCTCGGCCAGCCACTGAGGGCCGGAAGTGTAGGGCAGGCACTGGTTCAGCACCGCTTCCACCTCCGGATTGCCCCGCGACAGGGCGTTGCCGACGATCACCTGATCGGGACGAGGGTGCAAGTTGGCGGGATCGTAGGGCGAAAGGCGGATGCCCGCCTCCTCCAGTTGGGTGCTCATGGGGGGGTAGACGTTCTGGTCCGAACCGCTGACGCTCAGCCCCAGTTCACGGGCCAGCAGGGCCAGCCCGCCCATGAAGGTACCGCAGATGCCGAGGATGTGGATGTGCATGGGCGGCTATGGTACCGGATTCAACCGGATTTTTCCTCCGCCTTCTGTTTCGCGGCGTCGGCTTTTGGGGCGGCTTCCTGTTTCTTGTCGCCCTCCTTTTTGCCGCCGCCGTCTTTCTGTTGGGCTTGTTGGGCGGCTTTGTCAGCCGTCCCGCCGTCGGCCGCTTTTTTGTCTTTGTTCTCGTCGCCCTGTAGCAGTTGGACGAGATCGGCGCGGCCTTTCTGGCGGGCGCGGTCGAGGGCGGTCAGGCCGCCTTGGTCCTTGGCCCCGACATCGGCGCCGGCGGCCAGCAGCCACCGGACCACCCTGGGCCAGCCGCCGGCCACCGCCTCCATCAGCGGCGTCACCCCGCGGTTGTCGGCGGCATTGACGTCGGCGCCGTAACCCAGCAGCAGGCGGACGACGCGCTCGTTGCCGAAATACGCGGCGATCATCAACGGTGTGCGTCCGGTTGCGGTCCGGCTGTCCACCGCGACCCCCTGACGCAGCAATGATTCCACCTGGCTGATCCGCCCCCGGGCGGCGGCGGAGAACAGTTCCGCCGCCGGTTCGGCCCGGCAGGCAAGGCTGAAAGACAATAGCAGTACGAGGTACAGCAGACGCATGGCGGTCGATTCCCGATGGATGGTGCCTGGGAATCAGTATAGCTGCATAAAAGAAATCCGGCAGACGCCGGCTTCAAGGAGAGGATGTTGGATGGAAGCTCAGTGCCTTTGCGGTTCCGGCGGCGCGGTCAGCAGATGCCGGATCTCGTCGAGCAGATAGCCGATGGAGGCGATGGCCATGAAGCCGGCGCTGTACACCAGGGTGGCAAAGCCGATGAGGCTCAGTTCCAGTTTTTCCTTGATGAAGGTGGTCATGGTTTTTTCTCCTGATCGCTTGCTTTCGGGAACAAGCATAGGCCGCCGTCGGTGGGAAAACTTTGAAGCCGTTGGCAGTTTCGCAAATTCTCCGCGGATTGATCTGCCGCTTCTGCCGAAGGGTCTGTCAATGGCCCGGTAGACCTTTTCCAGTACCCGGCAGCGCCAATGGACGGGTGCCAAGTGGATTCAACGCCCAACTTGCAATCTCCCTCCCGCTGGGGTACAAAGTGGCGCCCTTTCCATCGAACCCTTTCGGAGTCTCATTACCCATGGCGCATTACGCGATCGGGGACATTCAGGGTTGCTTCTTCGAGTTGCAGCAGCTGCTGGACAAGATCAATTTCGATCCGGCGGCGGACTTGCTCTGGTTCACCGGCGATCTGGTCAACCGCGGACCCCATTCGCTGGAGACTCTGCGTTTCATCAAGGCCCTGGGGGACCGGGCGGTGACCGTCCTCGGCAATCACGACCTGCATCTCTTGGCGGTGGCCCACGGCCAGGATTACAAGCACCGCCAGGATCTGGCCGACGTGCTCGAAGCGGACGACCGGGACGCGCTGCTCGACTGGCTCCGCCACCGGCCGCTGTTCCACTGCGACCAACGTTTCTGTCTGATCCACGCCGGCCTGCCGCCCCAGTGGGACATCGACACCGCCAGGCGCTGCGCCCGGGAGGCGGAGTCGGTGCTCCAGAGCGACCGGCTGGGGGAATTTCTCAAGCACATGTACGGCGACCAACCGGATAGGTGGTCCGAGGATTTGCAGGGCTGGGAGCGGCTGCGTTTCATCGTCAACTGCTTCACCCGGCTGCGTTATTGCGACCGCGAAGGGCGCCTGGCGCTCAGATTCTCCGGGCCGCCGGGAAGCCAGCCGCAGGGGCTGCTGCCCTGGTTCCAGGTGCCGGGGCGGCGCAGCGAGGGGCAGGAGATCATCTTCGGCCACTGGTCCACCCTGGGCTTCGTGGCCGAGCGGGGATGCTACGGTATCGACACCGGCTGCCTCTGGGGCGGGCAGCTGACCGCGCTGCGTCTGGACGGGGAGATGTACCGGATCAGTATCGACTGTCCCTGCTACCGCAAGCCGGGCTGATCCGCCGCAGGGTTACGAAGCGGTAAGGGTGTGGGAAAGCGGCCCCTGCCGCCCGTTCCTCCCGTTCGATTTCCTGCCACTGTTCCGCATCCCACGGAGGGAAGAAGGTATCGCCGGGGAAATCGGCGTCGATCAGGGTGAGATAGAGCAGATCCGCCTGCGGCAGCAGATGGCGGTAGACGTGGCTGCCGCCGATGACCATCAGTTCCTGGTCTTCAGCCAGTGCCAGCGCTGCTTCCAGAGAGCTCGCCACCCGGCAGCCGTTGGGACGGAAGTCCGGCGAGTGCGACAGCACGATGTTGAGCCGTCCCGGCAGGGGGCGGCCGATGGCCTCGAAGGTGCGCCGCCCCATCAGGATAGGCTTGCCCCAGGTGATGCGGCGGAAGCGCCTGAGATCCTCGGACAGGTGCCAGGGCATCTGCCCCCGGTGGCCGATGACCCGCCCCCGGGCCATGGCGACGATGAGGCTGATACGGCTCGGCCCCCTCATACCGCCACCGGCGCCTTGATGTGGGGATGGGCCCGATAGTCGTGGAGGCGGAAGTCCTCGAAGCGGTAAGCGAACAGGCTTGGCGGCCGGCGCAGGATCTCCAGCCGGGGCGGCGGGTAAGGCTGGCGGCCCAGCTGCAGCCGGGCTTGCTCGAGGTGGTTGCGGTAGAGGTGGACGTCGCCGCCGCTCCAGATCAGCTCCCCCGGCGCCAGGTCGCATTGCTGGGCCACCATGTGGGTCAGCAGGGCGTAGCTGGCGATGTTGAAGGGCAGGCCCAGAAACACGTCCACCGAACGCATGTTGAACAGGCACGAGAGCTTCCCTGCGGCGACGTAGAACTGGAAGCTGTAGTGGCACGGCGGCAGCGCCATGCGTCCTATGTCAGCCACGTTCCAGGCGCTCACCAGCAGGCGGCGGGAGTCGGGATCGCGGCGGATCGTCGCTACCACCTCGGCGAGCTGGTCGATGGTGCGGCCGTCCGGCGTCTCCCAGGCGCGCCACTGCTTGCCGTAGACCGGTCCCAGCTCGCCGTCGTCGTCTGCCCATTCGTCCCAGATGGTGACCTTGTGGTCGTGCAGATAGCGGATGTTGGTGCTGCCGGACAGGAACCACAGCAGCTCGTGGACGATGGAAGGCCAGTGCAGTTTCTTGGTGGTCAGGAGAGGGAAGCCCGTTGTCAGGTCGAAGCGCAGCTGGCGGCCGAACACGCTGAGAGTGCCGGTGCCGGTGCGGTCGTCCTTGGGAGTCCCGTGCTCGAGGATGTCCCGGAGAAGATCAAGATAAGGGCGCATGGGCGTTCTCCCGGCGATGGGCCCACCACAGCAGCAAGGTTCCGGCCACGATCATCGGCAGCGACAGCACCTGGCCCATGGTCACCCAGCCGAAGGCCAGATAGCCGATGTGGGCGTCGGGCTCGCGGATGAACTCCACCAGAAAACGGAAAACGCCGTAGCCCAGCAGAAACAGGCCGGAAACCGCCATCCTCGGCCGGGGTTTGGCGGAGTACCACCACAGGATCGCGAACAGGGCGATCCCTTCGAGCGAGGCTTCGTAGAGCTGGGAAGGATGGCGTGGCAGCGGGCCGCCGGTAGGGAATACCATGGACCAGGGGACATCGCTGACCTTGCCCCACAGTTCGCCGTTGATGAAATTGCCGATGCGGCCGAAGAACAACCCGATGGGAACGAAGGGGGCGATGAAGTCGGTCACCTCCCAGAAGGCGCGGCCGTACTTGCGGGCGAACAGCGCCACGGCCGCAAGCACCCCAAGCAGGCCGCCGTGGAAGGACATCCCGCCTTCCCAGACCCGGAAGAAACTCAGCGGATCGTGGAGCAGGGTCGGCAGGTTGTAGAACAGCATGTAGCCGGTGCGCCCGCCCAGCACCACCCCGAAGGCGGCGTAATAGACCAGATCGTCGATCTCCTCCTTGCGCCAGCCGAACCGCGGCCCCCGCCACCGAGCCAGCCACCAGGCGCCCAGCAGGCCGAAGACGTACATCAAACCGTACCAGTGGACCTTGAGCGGTCCCAGCTGGACGGCGACCGGATCGATGCGGGGGTAGGGCAGCATTGGCCTACACGTCCAGATTTTCGACGGCCAGGGCGTTATCCTCGATGAAGCGCCGCCGCGGTTCCACGTGGTCGCCCATCAGGGTGGAGAAGACCTCGTCGGCGGCCACCGCGTCCTCGATGGTGACTTGGAGCAGACGGCGGCTGTCCGGGTCCATGGTGGTTTCCCACAGCTGCTCCGGGTTCATCTCCCCAAGCCCCTTGTAGCGTTGGATCTGCTGACCCCTGCGGGCGTCGGCCATCAAGGCCTCGAACACCTGCTTGAAGTCGCGCACGCCGATACGTTTTTCTCCCAGCTGCAGCACAGTGTCCCCGCCGAACAGGCCACGGGTTTCCGTACCGAATCCGGCCAGCTTGTGATAGTCGGCCGACTGGAAGAACGACGGCGTGACTTCGAAGCTTTTGGAAACCCCGTACAGGCGCTTGGTGACGGTCGCCTTGAAGGCGGCACCGTTGTCCTCGAGGAATTCCACGGCGATGTGGTAGCGGGTGGGCTTGGTGGGGTCGCGGTTGAGATGGGCCTCTAAGGCTTCGAACCAGTGCCGGCAGGCGGTCGCGTCGGCCAGCAGGTGGTCCTCGAACGCCGGCAGTTCCACCAGGGCCTCGAGGAAAGCCTCGTCGTAATGGATGCTGTGGCGGCGGATCGCATCGGCCGCCGCCAGCCAGTCGCGCACCAGCCGTTCCAGGCCGGCGCCGCGGATCGGCAGGGTGGTCGCGTCAGGCAGCAGGACGGCCTTGTCCAGCGCCTGCTGCAGCAGGTATTCGTTCAGCTCGTCGTCGTCCTTGACGTAGTGCTCCTGCTTGCCCTTCTTGACCTTGTACAGCGGCGGCTGGGCGATGTACACGTGGCCGCGTTCGATCAACTCCGGCATCTGACGATAGAAGAAGGTCAGAAGCAGGGTGCGGATGTGGGCGCCGTCCACGTCGGCGTCGGTCATGACGATGATGCGGTGGTAACGGAGCTTGTCCGGATCGTAGTCCTCCTGGCCGATGCCGCAGCCGAGGGCGGTGATGAGGGTGGCGATCTCGTCCGACGACAGCATCTTGTCGAAGCGGGCCCGCTCCACGTTGAGGATCTTGCCTTTCAGTGGCAGGATCGCCTGGGTGCGGCGGTCGCGGCCCTGCTTGGCGCTGCCGCCGGCGGAATCCCCCTCGACGATGAACAGTTCAGAATGGGCCGGATCCTTCTCCTGGCAGTCGGCCAGTTTGCCGGGCAGGCCGCCCATATCGAGGGCGCTCTTGCGCCGGGTCATCTCCCGGGCCTTGCGCGCCGCCTCGCGGGCGCGGGCGGCGTCGATGATCTTGCCGACGATGGCCTTGGCCGCCTGGGGGTTCTCCAGCAGGAACTCCTGGAACTTCTCGGCGACGATGGATTCCACCACCGGCTTGACCTCCGAGGACACCAGCTTCTCCTTGGTCTGGGAGGAGAACTTGGGGTCCGGCACCTTGACCGACAGCACCGCGGTCAGCCCCTCGCGGATGTCAGACCCTTCCGGGTGGATCTTGTGCTTCTTCAGCAGTCCCTGGGATTCCATGTACTGATTGAGAGTCCGGGTCAGGGCGCCGCGGAAACCGGCCAGGTGGGTGCCACCGTCCTTCTGGGGGATGTTGTTGGTGTAGCAGAAGACGTTCTCCTGGTAGCTGTCGGTCCACACCATGGCCGCCTCCACGCCGATGCCGTCGCGTTCCCCCTGGCAGTAGAACACCTTGTCGAACAAGGGGGTCTTGTTGCGGGCCAGGTGCTCGACGAAGGCCTTGATGCCGCCCTCGAACTGGAACACGTCCTCGCGGTCGGTGCGTTCGTCGCGCAGGACGATGCGCACGCCGGAGTTGAGGAAAGACAGTTCCCGCAGGCGCTTGGCGAGGATGTCGTAGTGGAATTCGGTGTCGCTGAAGATCTCCGGGCTGGGCCTGAAACGCACCTTGGTGCCGGTATGCCTGGATTTGCCGATTACCTCCAGGGGGGTGACCGGGTCGCCCATGCGGTAGACGTGGCGGTAATGCTTGCCGTCGCGCTTGATCTCCAGGATCAGCTCTTCCGACAGGGCGTTGACCACCGACACCCCGACGCCGTGCAGGCCACCGGAGACCTTGTAGGCGTTGTCGTCGAACTTGCCACCGGCGTGAAGCACCGTCATGATCACTTCCGCCGCCGGCCGGCCTTCCTCCTCCAGGATGTCCACCGGGATGCCGCGGCCGTCGTCCTCCACCGACACCGAACCGTCGCCGTGGAGGGTGACGACGATGTTCTTGCAGTAGCCGGCCAGGGCTTCGTCGATGGCGTTGTCCACCACCTCGAACACCATGTGGTGCAGGCCGGTGCCGTCATCAGTGTCACCGATGTACATGCCGGGGCGTTTGCGGACTGCCTCCAGGCCCTTGAGGACCTGGATGCTGGAACTGTCGTAGGCGTGTGCGCTTGCTTTGTTCATCAGATAAGGTGGTTTCCTAAGGTTCTGCGGGACTGATGCGCCCATGTTCCACGTGAAACATGCGGTGCGGATGGGAAGTCAGAGCGGTCAGTGCCGCTGGCCGGGTGGCCGTGATAAAGATCTGCTCCTGGGTTTGGACGCTCAATTCGCTCAAAAGTGCCTGATTTTCCTGGTCTAATTCGGATGCCAGGTCGTCGATCAGGAGAATCCCCGGACGCTCCAGCAGCGTTCCCTGGATCGAGATCAAGGCATGTGCCAGCAACTTCATCTGACCGCGGGAGAGGCGTTGGCGCACGTCATGTCCTTCGATTGCGATGCGAAAGTCGTCCCGGTGCGGGCCGCTGTGGGTGCAGCCATGGCGCAGATCCCGGGGCAGATCTTCCCTGAGAACGGTGTCCAGGTCGGCGTCCGCGCGCCATCCGGGCAGATAACGTATGCCAGCCTCCTTTCCCAGCCCCAGTTTTTCGGCCAGCGGCGCCAGTCGGGCGGCGAAGACTTGCAAATAGCGTTGCCGGCTGCGGCTCACCATTTTACCGTATTTCCCCAGGCTTTGCCCCCACAGGGCGGCGCCTTCGGCGTCGCCGGCCTTGAGGGCGGCATTGCGCTGCTGCAGGGCGCGGCGGTAGGCCCGCCAGGCCGGCAGATAGTCGGGATCGAAGTAGAAGACGCCCCAGTCGAGAAAACGGCGCCGCCGGTGGGGGGAGGTCTCGGGCAGATCGTAAAGGGTGGGATCGATGATCCTTACCGGCATCAGCCGCAGCAGTTCGGCGCGGGCGTCCAGTTCGCGGCCGTCGAGGCGCAGGCGCCGCCGGACGCCTTCGAAGCCGATGCCCAGACGGTGTTCGCGCCCGTCCACGAGGAGACACCCCGAGACGGTCAGGGCCGACTGCCCGCTCTGAATCAGTGGCCGGGGATGGGAGGTGCGGAAGGACTGCGCCCGGCCGAGCAGATAGATCGCCTCCAGCAGTGAGGTCTTGCCGCTGGCGTTGGGGCCGACGATCAGGTTCAGACGCGGGTCGAATGCCAGTCGTGCCGGATGCAGGTTGCGAAGATTGGCAAGAGAAAGACGGGACAGATGCATCCATTCATGATAACGGATCGGCGCCGTTCATGGCTGGAGCGCATAGGCGCAGAAATCCCCGCTCCATTCGAGCAGGCGGCCGCTTTTCGCAGGGGCCGCGTCGATGAGAATCTCGGTTCCAAGCTTCAATCTGACCGGAGGCAGGAATACGAGGTTCCGGTCCGGCAAGCGGATCACCGGCTGTGGCCCCAGCTCCGGAACCAGCGCCTGGCCGCAGCACGGTTGTCCTTGGTAAAGGTCCAGACCGTAACGGTGGGGTTTGCCGAACTTGCCGGCGATACACCAGCGGACAACGCCCAGGGTCAGCCGCCCGTCGAAGCCTTTCAGGGCCAGCAGCCGGCCGCAAGGGAGCGTCCTGTCCACCTCCAGCACCGCCAACGAGTCCTGGGGGTGGTGGGACAGTTTGGCCTGGAGATAGCGGTGGATGCCCTTTTGTTCCATCGGGGCCGGGTCTTCGGCGGTCACCAGTTCCAGGGAGGGGACTTCGAGCCAGTTCAGGGTTTCAGTACTCTGGTAGCGGTGCTGCAGTTCTTCACTGATCCGGGCATGTCCCATCCAAATCTCTTCCACCCGGCGTTCGGCGGACAAGGTTGCGGCAGGCGATTGTCCCAGGTGATGCTGCAGCCGGACCGCGATACGGTCGGGCAGCCCTTCCACCTGTCGGAGACGGACGCTGAAGCCGTGCCACGGTCCGGAAGGAGGGCGGGTGTCGGGATGGCGGGGCGGGGCCGGCTGGTGGGGATCGAAGACCCATCGCGGTTCAGTCGGGTCACCCCGGATCTCCAGGCCGTCGCTCCTTTGCAGGTGCTGGTACAGCGTATGGAGATCGGCCGCTTCGAAGCGGCTCGCGGGCAGGGCAGCGAAGGCGAGGATGCGATACAGTTGTTCCCGCGGGCTCAAGCGGGTTCCCTGGACCGGGTCGTCGATGTGATGATCGAGCCCGCCGTTCGCCTGGGCGTCCCCAAGCCCACGGTAGAGGCGGCGCCAGAAGGCGGTGCCGGGAGGTTCGCCCAATTGATGGAAATGCAGCAGCATTTGTCCGAGCGAGGCCAGGATGCGCTGGTGCGCCAAAGGACCGGACAGGTGTTCGTAGCCGCTGGCCAGTTGGTGCTGCAGGAAAATGCAGAGCTTGGCCGTCTTGCGGGCCGACAGGTATGAATCCTTCATCTCCTGAAGGAGCACCCCGGCCAATGCCTGTGCGGCGGCGAACACTGGTCCCCGCAGGCGTTCCAGCTGCTGGAGGCGGGAATCGGCCTCGAGGTGTACGCCATTGAGTTGCTGGAGGCGCTGATAGAGTGCGCTGGCGCGCTTCTTGGGCGTGCTGTCCTCCAGCTCGATGAGCCAGGTCGGGTGGGTCGCCGGATCGAAAGTTGAAACCGCTGTTGTCATTTGCAGCTGTTCGTCGCTTGCCATGCGCAGAAAGTCCCTTTCTAAAGATAGATCACCTCGGCGGCGTCTTCAGGGAATGAGCACGATTTTTCCGATGACTTCACCTTCTTCCAGCAGGCGGTGGGCCTCGGCGGCCTGAGCCAGGGGCAGCACCTTGTGGATGATCGGCCGCACCTGGCCGCTTTCCAGCAGGGGCCAGACGTGCCGGTGTAATTGCCGGGCGATGGCGGCCTTCACCTCAGGCGGCCGCGGGCGCAGGGTGGAGCCGGTGATGGTCAGCCGCTTGAGGAAAACGGGCAGCAGATTGATCTCCCCTTTGGGGCCGCCCTGCACGGCGATGATGACGAGGCGGCCGTCCTCCGCCAGGGATCGAAGGTTGCGGGGCAGGTAGGGGGTGCCGATGATGTCGAGAATCAGATCGACGCCCCGGCCGGCGGTCAGTTCGGCGATGCGGGCGGCGAAATCTTCGCGGCGGTAACAGATCGCGGCCCGGGCGCCGAGGGTTTCGCAGAAGCGGCATTTTTCCGAGGTGCCGCAGGTGGTGTAGATTTCCGCCTGACGCAGCGCGCGGGCGAGCTGGATTGCGGTGGTGCCGATCCCGCCGGCGCCGCCGTGAACCAGGAAGCGTTCCCCCCGATGCAGCTGCCCGCGCTCGAACACGTTGTGCCAGACGGTGAAAAAGGTTTCCGGGATGGCGGCGGCCTGGACGAAATCGAGCCCTTTCGGGATCGGCAGACACAGGTCCGTCACGGCGACACAGTATTCGGCGTAACCGCCGCCCGTCACCAGGGCGCAGACCGCATCCCCGCGCTGCCACTGTGACACTCCGGGGCCAACGGCCGTGATGGTGCCGGCGACCTCCAGGCCAGGGATGTCGGGGGCTCCGGGGGGCGGCGGGTAAAGCCCCTGACGCTGGACCACGTCGGGCCGGTTGACCCCGGCCGCCTTGATCTGGATGAGGACTTCTCCCGGTCCCGGCCGGGGGACCGGTCTTTCCGTCAGCTGCAGGACCTCCGGGCCGCCGGGATGGATGATTTCTATCACCTTCATGCTGGATTCAAGTTGTTCGTGTTGCACGATTGTTCATCTCAAGGCCGATATGTCGCCAATCAGCGACATATCGGTTCTATTGGGAATCAAAGGCTTATGTTTCACGCCGGCCAAAATGTTTGGCATCGAATCGTATAGGGTGTCGCATTCCGGCGTCATCGACGGTTTCACAGAATCCTTGATGTTCTGTTACGCAGTTGTTTCCATTGTCATGGTATATTTTTTGCCCTAAATCACAGGGGGCATAAATCACCCTATTACCCACATCTCTCGCCCCTGTAGTAAGATATTGATTTCTTTGGATAGGCGTTGACATGAGCTGGGCTGAACAAGAATTTTTTCCCTGGCGCTGGGCGATGCCCGCCTGAACCGGCGGCTGTGCCGGGTGATAGAAGCGATGGCAAACGATCCGATGGCGAGCGTTCCCAACGTTTGCGGGGGTGGCTGGGCGGAGACCAAGGCGGCCTACCGGCTGCTGGACAATGCCAGGCTGGATTTTCGGGAGGTGTTGCGGGCCCACAGTGTGCCGACCCTGGAACGGATCCGGCAGCAGTCGCGGGTGCTGTGCCTGCAGGACACCACCGAGCTGGATTATTCCGGGCGGCCGTCGATGGCGGGGTTGGGACGGCTGAATTACGAGCAGCGTCAGGGGTTGTACCTGCATCCGACGCTGGTGATCAGTGAGGCGGGCGTGGCCCTGGGGGTGACCGACTGCTGGCACTGGGCGCGTTTGCCCAAGGGGGAACCGGACCTGGCCGAAAGCCTGCGTTGGGTGGAAGGTTATGAGCGGGTGGCCGAGATGGCCGCCCTGGCGCCCGAGACCCGGCTGGTGTATGTCGCCGACCGCGAAGGTGACCTTCGGGCCCTGATCGACCGGGCCGAACAGCTGGGCTTTGCCGCCGATTACCTGATCCGGGTGCAGCACGACCGTAAGCTCAATGACCCCCTCGATGGCAAACTGCGGGCCGCGGTCGAAGCCCAGCCGGTGTTGGGGACGATCGCCTTTGACCTGCCGGCCGGCGGCAACCGCCCGGCCCGGCAGGTCACACAAACAATCCGGCTCGCCCGGGTCGAACTGAAGACCCGAAGCGGCCCGGGCCCCCAAGTCACCGTCATCCTGGCCCGGGAAGAGGCGCCCCCCGAAGGCCAGGAAGCGGTCGAATGGTGCCTGATCACCAACGAAGAAATCACCACCCTGGAACAGGCCAGAGCGCGCATCGAATGGTACCGCAAACGGTGGTGGATCGAGGTCTACTTCCGCATCCTCAAAAGCGGCTGCCGCATCGAAGCCCTGCAACTTCGCACCCGGGAACGCCTGGAACGGGCCCTGGTGCTGTATCTGATCGTCGCCTGGCGCATCCTGATGCTGATGACGCTCGGGCGGGAACATCCCGAGTGGTGCTGTGAAGTGGTGTTCTCTGTCGAAGAATGGCAGACCGCCTGGGCCATCCACCATCGCACCCCGCCGCCCGCGACGCCGCCGGATTTGGGCACCATCGTCCGCATCGTGGCCGGCTTTGGCGGCTGGCTGGGGCGCAAGAACGATCCCCCGCCCGGTCCCAAAGCCCTGTGGCAGGGCATGACCAAACTGAGCGCCTACGTGGAGGCCGTGACCGCCATCCGGGCGGCCGAGATCAAGTTCCCTCAGAGAAAACGGATAAGACATTGATTCCTATGAGAAGGGGGAAGATACGGGTAATAGGGTGGGCATAAATTCCGCTAAGAAATTAAAGGGGAGGAATCCAATATGTTTGACGGACGCTACCGGGCGGTCATTGCCGATACCAAGGAGAGCAAATCCATCCACTATCGTTTGCGGTATCAGGTCTATTGCTTGGAAAAGCGTTTCGAGCCGGTCGAGCGTTTCTGCGACCAGCAGGAAATCGACGTCTATGATAGCCGTTCCGCGCATTTGTTGATCCAGCACCTGGCCAGCGGCGAGTGGGTCGGGACCGCCCGGCTGGTATTCGGTAAGCCGGAAAGCCTGCCGATGGCCCGGATCACCCGCTTTTCCCTCGATGGGGTCGAGACGGGAGGCAGATATTTTGCGGAACTGTCCCGTCTTTCCATTCTGAAATCTTACCGTCGTCACGGTGAGCGCCAGCAGGTCAGCGAGCCGGAGGTGCTGCTGGGTCTGATCCGTGCCGCCCGCGATTACAGTGCCCAGGTCGGTCTGGATTATTGGCTGTTTTTATGCCGGCGCTCGATCATGCGTATCGTTGGCAACCTGGGGATGCGTATGGACATCATCGGCGATCCCTGTGAGCACCGGGGAATCCGTTACCCTTATCTGGCAAAGCTTGCGACGGCGTTCGACGGCATCCCCGAGTGTTCCCAGGCGGTCCACGCCATGTTCAGCCGCAAAAATACCCTGTTGCGTTATTCGCAGTTGTATCCGGCCGATCGCCCGATGATGGCCGCCTGATTGGGCGGGGAAGGCGGTACAATGGTGCCCTTTGCAAACCGGAACCTCAAACCGCCATGGCCATCGACCGTTACGATACCCGCAAACTCAACAATCCCCTCTACGCCCTGCGGTGTCTGTGGCAAGGGCTCGTGCTGTTGCCCCGGCCAACCTTGCGCCGCTTCGTCCTCATCCCGCTGGCGATCAACTTCCTGCTCTACGCCGGCGCTTTCGCCCTGGCGAGCTACTACTTCGCCGATTTTCTCGCCTGGCTGATTCCATCCTGGCTCGACTGGCTGGAATGGCTGCTCTGGCCCCTGTTCGGACTGGCCTTCATCCTCATCACCTTCTTTAGCTTCACCCTGGTGGCCAACCTGCTGGCCTCCCCCTTCTACGACAAGTTGGCCGAGCGCACTGAGGAGCTGCTCACCGGGGTCGCGCCCCAGCCGCCGGAAACCAGCCTGACCCAGGCGGTGATGCGGGAAATGGGGGCGGAATTGAGGCGGCTGTGGTATTTCGTCACCCGGGCGATTCCGCTGGCCGTCCTTTCGGTCATCCCGGGGCTCAATCTGGCTGCCCCGTTCCTGTGGCTGCTGTTCAACGCCTGGTTCATGGGGTTGGAATACACCGCCTATCCGTTGGCCAATCACGGCATCCTGTTCCCCGAACAGCGCCGCCTGCTGGCCCGGGCCAGGCTGGGCAATCTGACCCTGGGCGGCGTGGTGATGTTCGGGATCGGCGTGCCGCTGCTCAATATCCTCGTGCCGCCGGCGGCGGTGATTGCGGCCACGGTCTATTTCGTCGGCGCCCGCAAGGAATAGGGTTTAAACCGGCTCGGCCACGAGCCGGTCGCCTTCCGGGGCCACCGCGGTAAGCCTGACGGTCTGAATCCGGTTGCTGAGATCGGTTCCCTCCGGCGCCGGTATCTGCACCCGCAGGTAGTGGGGGGTGTAGCCGCTGAACCAGCGCCGCCCGTCACGCCATTCCCCCTTTTCCCACAGCACCGCCGCGGTCTTCCCGACCCAGGCATCCAGAACCCGGCGGCGCAGCGCGGCTGCCAGGCGGTGGAGGCGGCTGCTGCGGTCCTTCTTGGTTTTCTCGTCCACCTCATGGGGAAAGGCCGCCGCCGCCGTCCCCTCGCGGGGGGAGTAGGGGAAGATGTGCACGTGGGCGAAGCCGATTTCCTCCACCAGCGCCAGCGTCTTTTGAAAGTCGGCCTCGGTCTCGCCGGGAAAGCCGACGATGATGTCGGTGGTCAGCACCAGATCGGGACAGTGGCGGCGCGCCGTCGAAACCAGCGTGCGGAAGTCCGCCACCCGGCAGCGCCGCGCCATGCGCTTGAGCACGGCGTCGGAGCCGCTCTGCAGCGGCAGGTGCAGATGGGGCATCAGCCGCGGGTCGCGGAACAGGGTAAAGAAGTCCTCGCCCAGCTCCCAGGGTTCCAGCGAACCCAGGCGCAGACGCGGCAGATCGGTCCGCTCCAGGACGGCGCGGAGCAGTTCGGTGAGCGAGCTTCCCAGATCGCTGCCGTAGCCGCCCAGGTGTACGCCGCTGAGGACCGCCTCCTGCACGCCCTCCCGGCGCAGCGCCTGGATTTCCGCAACCACCTCGGCCACCGGGCGGCTGCGTTCCTCGCCCCGGGCCACGGTGACGATGCAGAAGGTGCAGCGGTGGCGGCAGCCGTCTTGAACCTTGACGAAGGCCCGCTGGCGGCTGCGGGTGAAGCCCGGGGTTTCATGCCCGGTGGTTGCAGGGGCGGGGAGCAGCCGCCGGGCCAGTTCCACCAGCCGGTTCTTGTCGCGATTGGGGACGACCAGGTCCACCCCCAGCTCCCGGGCCACCTGTTCCGGCCGCAGGCTGGCATAGCAGCCGCTGACCACCAGGCGGGCGTCGGGATTGGCCCGCCTGAGGCGGCGGATCCACTGCCGGGATTTGCGGGCCGCCTCTCCGGTTACCGCGCAGGTGTTGAGCACCACCACGTCGGCCCGATCCGGTGGCACCACCCGGGCGCCGGCGGCGCGGAACTGGCGCGACCAGGCTTCGGTCTCGGCTTCGTTGAGACGGCATCCCAGGGTTTGAAAAGCGACTTGCATCCCCTCATCCACAGGTTGGTCGGTAACTGGTATTCTAACAGGGAATGAAAAAACCCCGGGAACTGCCGTCCTGTCGGCTCCCGGGGTTAGGTTGCCGCCGGCGGCGGTGGAGGGAGGAGGGGATAGAGGGCAGATTCACCGCCATCCGCACGACAACCATGGTCTTAAGTGTGGCAGAGAAACGGGATCGGGTTGTGACCCGGTTCACAGATTTCAGATCTGCTCCGCCAGCTGCCGTGCCAGGCCGGTGTAATCCGCCGGCGTCAGCGCCAGGAGGCGCTGTTTGGCCGCGTCGGGAATGTCCAGTTTGGCGATGAAACCCTTAAGGTTTTCGGCATCGATGCGGCGGCCGCGGGTCAGTTCTTTGAGCTTCTCGTAGGGCTGCTCGATGCCGTAGCGGCGCATCACCGTCTGCACCGCCTCCCCCAGCACCTCCCAGTTGGCGTCCAGGTCTTCGGCCAGCCGGGACTCGTCCACCTCTAGCTTGGCGATGCCCTTGAGGGTGCTCTGCAGGGCAATGCGGGTGTGGGCCACCGCCACGCCGAGGTTGCGCAGCACGGTGGAGTCGGTCAGGTCCCGCTGCCAGCGGGAGACGGGCAGCTTCTCCGCCAGATGGCGGGCGACGGCGTTGGCGACCCCCAGATTGCCCTCGGAATTCTCGAAGTCGATGGGATTCACCTTGTGGGGCATAGTGGAGGAGCCCACCTCGCCGGCGACGGTTTTCTGTTTGAAATAGCCCAGACTGATGTAGCCCCAGAGGTCGCGGTCGAAGTCGATGAGGATGGTGTTGAGGCGGGCGAGGGCGTCGAAGAATTCGGCGATCCAGTCGTGGGGCTCGATCTGGGTGGTGTACGGGTTCCAGGTCAGCCCCAGGCCTTCGACGAAACGTTGGGACAGGGCCGGCCAATCCACCTCCGGATAGGCGACGGTATGGGCGTTGTAGTTGCCCACGGCGCCGTTGATCTTGCCCAGAATCTCCACCTCGGCCAGCCGGCGGTGCTGACGGCGCAGGCGGTGGACGAAATTGGCCATTTCCTTGCCCAGGGTGGTGGGGCTGGCTGGCTGGCCGTGGGTGCGCGACAGCATCGGCACGGCGGCGGTGCGGTGGGCCAGGGTGCGGATTTCCTCGCTCACCTCGTCGATCAGCGGCAGCAGGGCCTCGTCGCGCCCGGCCTTGACCATCAGGGCATAGGCCAGGTTGTTGATGTCCTCGGAGGTGCAGGCGAAGTGGATGAATTCGGCGACCCTGGCCAGCTCCGCTTGGCCTGCCACCTTTTCCTTGAGGAAATATTCGATGGCCTTGACGTCGTGGTTGGTGGTGCGTTCGATGGCCTTGACCCGCTCGGCGTCGGCCTCACTGAAGGTCTCCAGGATTTCCTCCAGGAACCGGTGCGCCTCGGGTGACAGGGGCGGCACCTCGGCGATGGCCGGCTCGTCCGCCAGGGCCTGGAGCCAGCGCACCTCCACCAGCACCCGGTGGCGGATCAGCCCGTACTCGCTGAAGGCGGGCCGCAGGGTCTCGTTCTTGTCGGCGTAGCGGCCGTCGATGGGGGAAATGGAGGTCAGCGGGGTATGCATGTCAGGGGTTCCTCTCGTTGGACAGGGTTTCGATGACGCCGCCGCCGAGACAGACCTCGCCGTCGTAGAACACCACCGACTGCCCCGGGGTGATGGCCCGTTGGGGCTGGTCGAAGGTGACGCGCACGCGGTCGTCGCCGAGGCGCTCGACGCGGCAGGACTGGTCCGGCTGGCGGTAGCGGATCTTGGCAGTGCAGCGGAAGTCGCCTGTGGGCGGGCTGCCTTCCAGCCATTCCAGCTGCGCTGCCTCCAGGGTGCGGTGGAACAGCAGCGGATGATTGTGGCACTGGACCACGATCAGGGCGTTGTTCTCCAGATCCTTGCCGGCCACGTACCAGGGCTGGCCGGCGCTGCCGGCGCGGCCGCCGATGCCGAGACCCTGGCGCTGGCCCAGGGTGTAGTACATCAGCCCCTGATGCTCGCCGATGACCTCACCTTCCGGGGTAACGATGGGGCCGGGGCGGGCCGGCAGGTAACGCTGCAGAAAGTCGCGGAACTTGCGCTCGCCGATGAAGCAGATGCCGGTGCTGTCCTTCTTGGCGTGGTTGGGGAAGCCGGCCGCAGCGGCGATGCGGCGGACCTCGCTTTTCTCCAGGTGGCCGATGGGGAACCAGGTGCGGGACAGGGCCGCCTGTCCCATGGCGTAGAGAAAATAGCTCTGATCCTTGTTGGCATCACACCCGCGCAGCAGCTGATAGCGGCCCAGATGCCGGCGTACCCGGGCATAGTGGCCGGTGGCGATGACCTCGGCACCCAGGTCCAGGGCGTAGTCGAGAAAGGCCTTGAACTTGATGTGCTTGTTGCAGAGGATGTCCGGGTTGGGGGTGCGGCCGGCGCTGTATTCCTCCAGGAAGTGGGTGAAGACCCGGTCCCAGTACTCGGCAGCGAAGTTGACCGCGTAAAGCTCAATGCCGAGCCGGTCGCACACCTGCTGGGCGTCCTCCAGGTCGCGCAGGGCGGTGCAGTATTCGGTGCCGTCGTCCTCGTCCCAGTTCTTCATGAACAGGCCGGTGACATCAAAGCCTTCCTCCAGCAGTTTCAGCGCGGTGACCGAGGAATCGACCCCGCCAGACAGGCCGACGATGACTTTGGTCATGGATAGTGTCGCAGCAGACTCAGGGGGCAGCGTTGCCCCGATTCATAAGCATGGACGGAATCGAGGACCAATGGGCTGCGCAGACGTTTCCTTCGGTCCTCGATTTCGGCCCGGGTGAGCCAGTGGGTGGCGACGATGCCCTCGTCCAAGGGCTGCCCGGGACGGTGGTCGTGGACGTTACCGCAGAAGGTGAAGCGCAGGAAGGTCAGCGCGTCTGACACCGGCAGCAGCTGCACCGCCACCAGCGCCTCGGGTTCGAAGGCCCAGCCGGTTTCCTCGCGCACCTCGCGGCGGGCGGCATCCGGCAGCGATTCGCCCGGCTCCAGATGGCCGGCGGGCTGGTTGAAGACGCGGCGGCCTTCGATGACCTCCTCGACCAGCAGGTAGCGGCCGTCGTGCTCGACGACGGCGGCGACGGTGACGTTGGGCTTCCAGACCATAAAAGCTCCGTTTATTCAAACCCGATCATTTTACTGGATTTTGTCTTGCCAAACCCGGATGGGCGGCAAATAATGAGATTCGAATTCCATCTGCCCATTACCCAAGGATCTGTCATGACCTACGAACTGCGCAACCTGCCGTTTTCCGCCAAGGTGCTGTTCTCCTCCTATCTCATCATCATCGCCATCGGCTATTTCGTGGCGATGCTGCAGATTCTGTTCACCCACGGCCTGGCGGACGGCAAGTTCGGCCTCTCCATCGAGGACATCGTCTACAGTTATTACGGCAACCGTTCCGGTTCCAAGCTGGAGATCATGCTCAACGGTCCGATGAAGCCCTACGCCCCGCCCCAGGAGCGCTTCCAACTCATCCAGTGGGCGCGGGACGGCGCCCCGAAGAACGTGTACGAGAAGATCATCAAGCCGATCGTGGAAAAGCGCTGCGTGATGTGCCACAACGCCAACTCCTCCCTGCCCGATTTTCATCGCTACGAGGAACTGAAGGCGCAGGCCGAAACCGACACCGGCGCCACCATCCAGTCTTTGGTGCGGGTGTCCCACATCCATTTGTTCGGCATTTCCTTCATCTTCATGTTCGTGGGGATCATCTTCTGCTTCGCCTCCGGCGTGCCGGAATATCTCAAGGCGATCGCGGTGGCGATGCCGTTCATTTTTCAGATGACCGACATCGCTTCCTGGTGGCTTACCAAGCTGTCGCCCCATTTCGCCTGGCTGGTGGTGGCCGGCGGGGCCGGGATGGCGATGTCGTTCGTGTTCATGTGGATCGTGTCCATGTACGAGATGTGGATTGTGCCGCTGCGCGACCGCAGTGGGACCATCCGGACCGAGTCCTACAGCCGTTATCTGCGGCCGCGGCATTGAACCCTGCGGCGCTTGTCCTGTCGAATGCGGAGGTTGACGATGCGCGCTATCCTGCAACCGACAACAGGGAGATATCCAGAGCGAGCAATGTCGCAATATAATGACGATCAGCCCGAGGACGGCGGCACCGGCACCGCAGTCCAGACTGCGCGCCCGAAACTCAAACGGCCGCCGCTGTACAAGGTGATCCTCCTCAACGACGATTTCACGCCGATGGATTTCGTCGTCGAGGTGCTTATGCGGTTTTTCGCCATGAGCGAGGAAAAGGCCACCCAGATCATGCTCCACGTCCACACCCGCGGTGTCGGGGTGTGCGGCGTGTTCACCCGCGACGTGGCTGAAACCAAAGTGCAACAGGTCAACGAATATTCCCGTCGTCACCAGCATCCGTTGTTGTGTACGATGGAAGAAGCCTAAGAGATCAACAGACCGAACGGGTCCCGTCATGTTAAGCAAAGAGCTGGAACAGTCCCTCAACGCCGCTTTCAAATATGCTCACAACAAGCGCCACGAATACATCACCGTGGAGCACCTGCTGCTGGCGATGCTCGACAACGCCAGCGCGGTCGAGGTGCTGCGGGCCTGCGGCGGTAACGTCGAGCAGTTGCGCGAGGAGCTGGTCCAGTTTCTCGATGAGACCACCCCGCTGATCCCGCCCGGCGTCAACCGGGAAACCCAGCCGACCCTGGGTTTCCAGCGGGTGTTGCAGCGGGCGGTGTTCCACGTCCAGTCCTCCGGCAAGAAGGAGGTCACCGGCGCCAACATTCTGGTGGCGATCTTCAGCGAACAGGACTCCCACGCCGTCTATCTGCTCCACAAGCAGGACATCACCCGCCTCGACGTGGTGAACTACATGGCCCACGGCATCTCCAAGGTGAAGGACGAAAGCGAAGACAGCGAGCCTTCCGCCTCTGATATGGACGAGAACAGCGACGAGGCCCAGCCGGCCAACGCCAGCAATCCCCTGACCAAGTACGCCACCAACCTCAACGAGGCCGCCCGGGAGGGGCGCATCGACCCGCTCATCGGCCGCGAGGCGGAAATCGAGCGCACCATCCAGGTGCTGTGCCGCCGGCGCAAGAACAACCCCCTGCTGGTGGGGGAGGCCGGGGTCGGCAAGACCGCCATCGCCGAAGGGCTGGCGAAGAAGATCGTCGAGGAGGAGGTGCCCGAGGTTCTCAGGGGCGCGGTCATCTATTCCCTCGACCTCGGCGCCCTGGTAGCCGGCACCAAGTACCGCGGCGACTTCGAGAAGCGCCTCAAGGCCCTGCTGGCCCAGCTCAAGAAGCAGCCGGAGGCGATCCTGTTCATCGACGAAATCCACACCATCATCGGCGCCGGTTCCGCCTCCGGCGGGGTGATGGACGCCTCCAACCTCATCAAGCCGATGCTGGCCTCCGGTGAACTGCGCTGCATCGGCTCGACCACCTATCAGGAATACCGCGGCATCTTCGAGAAGGACCGGGCCTTGGCGCGGCGCTTCCAGAAGATCGACGTCCACGAACCCAGCGTGGAGGAAACCTTCGAGATCCTCAAGGGGCTCAAGACCCGCTTCGAGGAGCACCATCAGGTCAAGTACACCGAGGAGGCCCTGAAAGCGGCGGCGGAGTTGTCGGCCCGTTATATCACCGACCGCCATCTGCCGGACAAGGCCATCGACGTCATCGACGAGGCCGGCGCCCGCCAGCGCCTGCTCGACGAGGACGCGCGCAAGGCGGTGATCGACACTGGGGAAATCGAGCACATCGTCGCCAAGATCGCCCGCATTCCGCCGCGCACGGTGTCGGCCAACGACAAGGAAAAGCTGCGCGACCTGGAAAAGAACCTCAAGATGCTGGTGTACGGCCAGGACGAGGCCATCGAGGCGCTGGCGACGGCGATCAAACTGGCCCGCGCCGGGTTGCGCACCGAGAGCAAGCCCATCGGCGCCTTCCTCCTTGCCGGGCCCACCGGCGTCGGCAAGACCGAGGTCACCCGCCAGCTGGCCAGGCTGCTCGGTCTGGAGCTGATTCGCTTCGACATGTCCGAGTACATGGAGCGGCACACGGTATCGCGCCTGATCGGCGCGCCGCCGGGTTACGTCGGTTACGACCAGGGCGGGCTGCTGACCGAGGAGGTCAACAAGCATCCCCACGCGGTGCTGCTGCTGGACGAGATCGAAAAGGCGCACCCGGACGTCTTCAACCTGTTGCTGCAGGTGATGGACCATGGCACCTTGACCGACAACAACGGCCGCAAGGCGGATTTTCGCAACATCATCCTGGTGATGACCACCAACGCCGGGGCGGCGGAAAGCAGCCGGGCGTCCATCGGCTTCACCCCGCAGGACCACGCCAGCGACAGCATGCAGGTGATCGAAAAGACCTTCACCCCGGAATTTCGCAACCGCCTCGACGCCATCGTCCAGTTCCGGCCTCTGGGACGCAAGGTCATCGGCCAGGTGGTGGACAAGTTCATCTTCGAGCTGGAGTCACAGCTGGCCGAGCGCGGTGTCACCCTGCAGCTGACCCCGCAGGCGCGCGAATGGCTGGCCGAGCGCGGTTATGACCCCAAGATGGGGGCGCGGCCGATGGCACGGGTGATCCAGGAATACGTCAAAAAGCCGTTGGCGGAGGATCTGCTGTTCGGTCGCCTGACCGAAGGCGGGCACGTCAAGTTCTTCGTGCAGGGCGGCGAATTGAAGTTCTCGGTGGAGAGCGGCAAGCCGGTCACCCCCGCCTGAGGCGGGCGGGACAGCTCATTTGAGGCGGAAGGTGATCCGGCCCTTGGTGAGATCGTAAGGCGTCATTTCCACCTTGACCCGGTCGCCGGTTAGGATGCGGATGTAATGCTTGCGCATCTTGCCGGAGATGTGGGCGGTGATCACGTGACCGTTGTCGAGCTTGACCCGGAACATGGTGTTCGGTAGGGTCTCGATCACGGTGCCTTCCATTTCGATGACGTCTTCTTTGGCCATAAACCTTGTCTGCTGCTCGTTCCGGTTAAGGTAAAGTGCCCGAATCTTACCACGGTTACCGACGGGCGGCCAACGCCCTCCGCCGCGCCGCCGCCTTCTGGCGCTATTTCTGGCACCGCTTCGGCGAGAGCCACTGCACCCACAGCGCCGCCGCCCTCTCCTACACCACCCTGCTGGCGCTGGTGCCGCTGCTGGCGCTGTCCCTGGCGATCTTCACCGCCTTCCCCGCCTTCCACGAGATCAGCGACCGGCTGATGGACGCCCTGTTCGAGCAGCTGGTGCCGGCGGCGCGGGAGACGATCCAGCAGTATGTTTACACCTTTGCCGACAAGGCCAAGAAGCTCACCGGCCCCGGTATCCTGTTCCTGATCGTCACCGCCCTGATGCTGATGATCACCATCGAAAAGTCGCTCAACGAAATCTGGCGGGCGCCGCCTTACCGGGCGATTCACCGCCGGCTGCTGGTGTACTGGTCGGTGCTGACCCTGGGGCCGCTACTGCTGGGGGCGGCGGTGGCGGTCACTTCCAGGCTGATGGCCCAGGCCCATTGGGGGATGGTTGGGCCGGCCTTCGGGCTGCTGAAACTGCTGCCCTTCCTGTTTGAGGCCGTCGCCTTCACCCTGTTGTATCTGGTGGTGCCCAATGCCCGGGTCAAGGTCAGGCTGGCCGTCGCCGGCGGCGCCCTGAGCGCCGCCCTGTTCGAGCTGGCCAAGGCCGGATTCACCGCCTACATCACCCGCTTCCCCACCTACGAGGCCATTTACGGGGCGCTGGCGGCGGTGCCGATCTTTCTGGTGTGGCTGTACCTGTCGTGGATGGTGACCCTGGCAGGGGCCCAGTTCACCTTCTGCCTGCACACCTTCCGGGACGGCGCGGAGGAGAACGCCGTTCCCGTGCCTGAGCACGATCTCGATCTGGCCTACGGCCTGCTCAAGCGGATCTGGCGGGGCCAGCGCGACGACCGCTTGCCGACCGAGGCGGATCTGGCCCGCCACTGGCCGGCCCTGAATCCGGCGGCGCTGGACCGGATCCTGCAGATTCTCCAGGCTAATGGCTGGCTCGCCCGCGACGAAGGTGGCGCCTGGCTGCTGCGGCGCGATCCCCATCTCCATTCCCTGGCGGACCTCTACCACAGCCATCCTTACATCCTGCCATCACCGATCCGGGCGCAGGCCGAACTGCGGCCGTTGCTGACGCCGGTGGGCGATACGCTCGAGCGCAGCTTCGACGTCCCCCTGGCGCGCCTGTTCGAGGCGCCGCCTTGACGGCAAGCCAATCAATACAGTAGATTACTGGGCTATTTCTCCATAGGAAACCAGGTATCAGCGGTGGAACTGAGCGGCGCGCAAATCGTGGTCCAGGCCTTGAAGGACGAGGGGGTCGAATACATCTTCGGCTATCCCGGCGGGGCGGTATTGCACATCTACGACGCCCTTTTCGGCCAGGAAGACGTCAGGCACGTGCTGGTGCGCCACGAGCAGGGCGCCACCCACATGGCCGACGGTTACGCCCGCGCCACCGGCAAGCCCGGCGTGGTGCTGGCCACTTCCGGTCCCGGGGCCACCAACCTGGTGACCGGGATCGCCACCGCCTACATGGACTCGATCCCGATGGTGGTGCTCACCGGCCAGGTGCCGACGCCGGTGATCGGCAGCGACGCCTTCCAGGAATGCGACACCGTCGGCATCACCCGTCCCTGCGTCAAGCACAACTTCCTGGTGAAGGACCGCCGCAAGCTGGCCGAGACCATCAAAAAGGCGTTCCACATCGCCACCACCGGCCGTCCCGGCCCGGTGCTGGTGGACATTCCCAAGGACATCACCGACCCGAACATCAAGATTCCGTATCATTATCCGGAGTCCGTCTCGCTGCGCTCCTACAAGCCGAAACTGCACGGTAATCCGCGCCAGATCAAGAAGGCGGCGGAGCTGATCCTCGAGGCCAAACGCCCCATGATCTATGCCGGCGGGGGCGTGGTTCTGGGCGAGGCATCGGCGGAGCTGACCGAATTCACCCGCCTGCTGGGTTTCCCCATCACTCTGACGCTGATGGGGCTGGGCGCCTATCCGGGCACCGACCGCCAGTTCCTCGGGATGCTGGGGATGCACGGCACCTACGAGGCCAACATGGCCATGCACGAGTGCGACGTGCTCATCGCCATCGGCGCCCGTTTCGACGACCGCGTCACCGGCAAGCTGGACGAATTCTGTCCCTACGCCAAGATCATCCACATCGACGTGGATCCGGCCTCCATCGCCAAGAACGTGCCGGTGGACATTCCCATCGTCGGTCACGTGAAACCGGTCCTGGCCGACCTGATCGCCGCGCTGCGGGCCAGCGGCAAACAGCCGGATGCAGAAGCCCTGGCGGCCTGGTGGGAGAAGATCGAACGCTGGCGCGCCGTCGATTGCCTGCGTTACGACCGCGAAAGCCCGCTGATCAAACCCCAGTACGTCATCGAACAACTGTGGGAGGTGACCCGGGGCGAGGCCTATGTCACCTCCGACGTGGGCCAGCACCAGATGTGGACGGCCCAGTACTACAAATTCGACAAGCCGCGCCGCTGGATCAATTCCGGCGGCCTGGGAACGATGGGTTTCGGAATGCCGGCGGCCATCGGGGTCAAGCTGGCCCACCCCGACAGCGACGTGGTCTGCGTCACCGGCGAGGCCAGCATCCAGATGTGCATCCAGGAGCTGTCCACCGCCCTCCAGTACAAGACCCCGATCAAGATCGTCAATCTCAACAACCGTTACATGGGCATGGTGCGGCAGTGGCAGGAATTCAGCTACGAGAGCCGTTATTCCCATTCCTACATGGACACCATCCCCGACTTCGTGCGCCTGGCCGAGGCCTACGGCCACGTGGGTATGCGGATCGAGAAGCCCGAGGACGTGCGCCCGGCGCTGGAGGAGGCGATGCGCCACCGCGACCGGCTGGTGTTCCTGGACTTCATCACCGACCGCACCGAGAACGTCTATCCGATGGTGGAGGCCGGCAAGGCCCAGCACCAGATGCGCCTGCCGCCGTGGATCAACGTGGACCGGGAGCTGGCCTGATGCGTCACATCATTTCCCTGCTGTTGGAAAACGAAGCCGGCGCCCTGGCCCGGGTCGCCGGGCTGTTCGCCGCCCGCGGCTACAACATCGAGGCCCTCACCGTGGCCCCCACCGAGGACCCCACGGTGTCACGCATGACCATCGTCACCCGCGGCGACGAGCGCATCATCGAGCAGATCACCAAACAGCTCAACAAGCTCATCGACGTCATCAAGCTGCTCGACATCTCCGAATCCGGCCATATCGAGCGCGAGCTGATGCTGCTCAAGGTCCGCACCCACAACGGCCACGACCGCGAAGAGCTCAAACGCCTCGCCGACATTTTCCGTGCCCGCATCATCGACGTCACCCCCCGTTCCTACGTCGTCGAAATGACCGGCGACAGCGCCAAGCTCGACGCCTTCCTAGGCAACTTGTCGCCGAGTCAGATCATCGAGGTGGTGCGCTCGGGGCCGACGGGCATCCTGCGCGGCGAGCGCGGCTTACATCTATAAATAACCTATCAACGAACAGGGGACTTCCATGCAGGTTTACTACGACAAAGACGCCGATCTTTCCATCATCCGCGCCAAAAAAGTCACCATCATCGGTTACGGTTCCCAGGGCCACGCCCACGCCAACAATCTCAAGGATTCCGGGGTGGACGTCACCATCGGCCTGCGTCCCGGCTCCCAGTCCTGGGCCAAGGCGGAGAAGGCGGGGCTGACTGTCAAGCCGGTGGAAGAAGCGGTCCAGGGGGCCGACGTGGTCATGGTGCTGGCGCCGGACGAGCACCAGCCCAAGCTGTACAAAGAACAGATCGAGCCCAACATCAAGCAGGGGGCGGCGCTGGCCTTCGCTCACGGTTTCAACATCCACTTCCAGCTGATCGAGCCGCGCGCCGATCTCGACGTCATCATGATCGCCCCCAAAGGCCCCGGTCATCTGGTGCGCGCCACCTATACCCAGGGCGGCGGGGTGCCGACGCTGATCGCGGTGTACCAGGACGCCAGCGGCCAGGCCAAGGACATCGCCCTGTCCTACGCCTCCGCCAACGGCGGGGGACGGGCCGGCATCATCGAGACCAGTTTCCGCGAGGAAACCGAAACCGACCTGTTCGGGGAGCAGGCGGTCCTGTGCGGCGGCGCCACCGCCCTGGTGCAGGCCGGCTTCGAGGTGCTGACCGAGGCGGGTTACGCCCCGGAGATGGCCTACTTCGAGTGCCTCCACGAACTCAAGCTGATCGTCGATCTGATGTACGAGGGCGGCATCGCCAACATGCGCTACTCCATCTCCAACACCGCCGAGTACGGCGACCTGACCCGCGGCCCGCGCGTCATCAACGCTCAGACCAAGGAAGAGATGAAGCGCATCCTCAAGGAAATCCAGAACGGTGAATTCGCCCGGGAATTCATTCTCGAGAACCAGGCCGGCTGTCCCACCCTCAAGGCTAAACGCCGGCTGGGCAAGGAGCATCCCATCGAGGCAGTAGGCGAGAAGCTGCGGGCGATGATGCCCTGGATCAAGGCCAACCGGCTGGTGGATCAGGAAAAGAACTGATTGCGGCGGCAGTGGCGGTGCCTGGGTGGCGGGGACGGACCTGTGGGGCGTACCCGGCCTGGACGGCCGGATATCGAGCGTCCAGGGATGGATGTACCGCGTCCCCACAGGTTCGTCCCCGCCGCGCCTTGCAGGATGAGCGACCGATGAAGTGGTGGTAGAGGCTATGGCCGCTTCCCATTCCGGCAAACGCCGCCGCGGCATCTACCTGCTGCCGAACCTGTTCACCACCGGCTGCCTGTTCTGCGGCTTCTACGGCATCACCGCGGCCATGAACGGTCATTTTGCACTGGCGGCGACGGCCATCTTCGCCGCCATGATCATGGACGGGCTCGACGGCCGGGTCGCGCGCCTCACCCACACCCAGACCGCGTTCGGCGCTGAATACGACAGCCTGTCGGACATGGTGTCCTTCGGCGTGGCGCCGGCCTTGGTGATGTACCTGTGGTCCCTGTCGAGCCTGGCCAAGCTCGGCTGGTTCGCCGCCTTCGTCTATGCCGCCGCCACCGCGCTGCGGCTGGCGCGCTTCAACACCCAGATCGGGGTCGAGGACAAGCGCTACTTCCAGGGACTGCCCAGCCCCTCGGGAGCCGCCATCGTCACCGGGTTCATCTGGGTCGGGGAGACCTACGGCCTGCAGGGAGAGGCGATGCGCTACGTGGCGACGCTCATCACTCTGGCCGCCGGCCTGCTGATGGTCAGCAATTTCCGCTACTACAGCTTCAAGGAGTTCGACATCCGCCGCCGGGTGCCCTTCGTGGTCATCATCGCCATCGTTCTGGCGCTGGCGGTGGTCGCCACCCAGCCCCAGCTGGTGCTGTTCCTCGCGTTTGCGATTTACGCGGCCTCAGGGCCGGTGTGGACCTTCATCGAACTGCGCCGCCGCCGCAGTGTTGTCCGTCAGCGTCTCAAGCGGCGTCGGGAGCGGATATAGCATTCCGCATGACACAAAAGGAAAAATTGCTTGAAGCAATACGGCGCAATCCAAGAACGGTTCGGTTCACCGATGCCTGTCGAGCCGCTGAAATACTGGGGTTTACCTATGAGGGCGGGAAAGGCTCCCACCGTGTGTTCAAACGTCGAGGCGAGTTAGTTCAGTTGAACTTTCAGAACCGTGGTGGTTATATTCCTGTCTACCAAGCGCGTCAGCTAATCGCAATGATAGAAAAGTATGGAGCCAAGTGATGCCTTCCTGCCGCTATTTGATTGAAATATTTTGGAACGAGGAGGATCAAGGGTATATCGCTGTGGTTCCCGATTTACCGGGGTGCTCCGCTTTTGGCGAGACGCCGGAAACAGCATTGCGGGAAATCCAGGATGCAATGGAAGCCTGGATCGAGGCATGCCGGAAATCCGGAGAGCCCATCCCAGCGCCCCGCGCCCAGCCCCAGCAAGCTGCCTGAGCGGTTATCTTAAACCTCTCCCTCCCGCATCACCGGTACCACCCAATAACGAATTCCGCTGCCACCGAAATGGCGCGCCAGATCTGCCAGCAGCTCATCAAGGCGCGCCTGGTCCACGCACAGCTGAAACCGCACCTGGTGCTTGCGGCCGGCCACCTGCTCGGCCAGGCTCAGGTTTTCCAGGGCGCGGGAGTGGCCGAAAAGGTGGCTGCTGGTGAAGCCATAGCGGGGTTCGTGTTCCAGCAGCCAATCCACCACCGGCTCTTCCAGGCCTGGGTCGGCCACCAGCGTCAATTGGTATAGCTCGCTCATCAAAAAAACCTCTCGTTGGAATGGATGAGGAGGCAGGTGTGGCCCTTCGGGGTGTACGCGGCCCGGACGGCCGCGTTCAAGCCTCCAGGGAAGGATTCACGGCGTCCCCGAAGGGCCATACCCGCCTCCTGGTTCATGCATCCCCAAACCGCCGGTACAGAATCGGCAGCACGATCAGGGTCAGGGCGGTGGACGATACCAGGCCGCCGATAACCACGATCGCCAGGGGGCGCTGGATCTCCGAACCGGGGCCGGTGGCGAACAGCAGCGGTACCAGCCCCAAGGCGGCGATGCTGGCGGTCATCAGCACCGGCCGCAGCCGCCGCATCGCCCCCTGCACCACCACCGTCTCCAGCGGCTTGCCCAGCGCCCTGAGCTGGTTGAAATGGGTCACCAGCACCACCCCGTTGAGCACCGCGATCCCCAGCAGGGCGATGAAACCCACCGAGGCCGGCACCGACAGGTATTCCCCCGACATCCACAGTCCCACCACACCGCCGATCAGGGCCAGGGGGATGTTTCCCAGCACCAGCAGCGCCTGACGCACCGAGGCGAAGGTGGAAAACAGCAGCAGGAAGATCAGGCCGATGGCCGCCGGCACCACCAGTGCCAGGCGGCGGGCGGCGCGCTGCTGGTTCTCGAACTGGCCGCCCCACTCGAGGAAATAACCGGTGGGCAGCTCGATTTCCTCGGCGACGCGGCGTTTGGCTTCCTCCACGAAGCCTACCAGATCCCGGCCTTTGACGTTGGCGCGCACCACCGCATAGCGCAGCCCCCGTTCCCGCTCCACCGCCACCACCCCCTCCCGGGGTTCGAGGCGGGCCACTTCAGTCAGGGGCACCGTGCGGCCGTCGGGCAGCGCCACGGTCAGGGCGCGGAGGCGCTCGGGATCGCCGGGGCCCCGCAGCAGCAGCGGGGTGCGCTGGATGCCCTCCTGCACCACTCCCAGGCGCAGCCCCTCGATCTGGCTCCGTAGCAGGCGGGCCAGGGTGTCGGCGTCGAGGCCGAAACGGCCGGCGGCGCTGCGGTCGATGGCCACCTCCAGGAACCGCATCCCCTCGTTGCGCCGGGTCATCACGTCCACCGCCCCCGGCACCCGGCTGACCACTTCGACGATGCGCTCGGCGGTGCGGTTGAGCCGCTGCAGGTCATCCCCGAACAGCTTGATGGCCACGTCCCCCCGCACCCCGGTGAGCATCTCCGTCACCCGCATCTGGATCGGCTGGGTGAAGCCGTAGGCGATGCCGGGGAACTGCTCCATCACCCCGCGCAGTTTGTCGATCAGGGCCGCCTTGTCGGGCACGCTCCATTCCGCCCGCGGCTTGAGCACCAGGAAGTGGTCGGTTTCGTTGAGCCCCATGGGGTCGAGGCCGATCTCGTCGGAACCGACCCGGCTGACCACGCGCTCGACCTCGGGCACCTGTTCCCACAGCGCCTTCTGGATCGCCAGGTCCAGGCGCACGCTTTCGGTCAGATTGATGGAGGGTAGCTTTTCGGTCTGGATGACGATGTCGCCTTCGTCCATGACCGGCATGAAGGTCTTGCCCAGCTGCAGATACAGGCCGACTGCCACCAGCAGGGCCGCCGCCGCGCCCCCCAGCACCCAGCGGGGATGGGCCAGGCTCCAGTGCAGGATGGGGCGGTAGCGCTGGTGAAGCCAGCGCGGCAGCCACGGTTCCCGGTGGGGCAGCGCCTTGAGCAGATAGGAGGCCAGCACCGGGATCACCGTCAGCGACAGGAGCAAGGAGCCGCTGAGGGCGAAGACGATGGTCAGGGCCACCGGCGTGAACAGTTTGCCTTCCAGCCCCTGCAGGGTCAGCAGCGGCAAAAAGACGATGACGATGATGAGAATGCCGGCGGTGACGGGCGCGGCCACCTCCCGCACCGCCCGGTAGATGAGGTGCAGGCGCGGCAGGCGCGCGGTGCGGGTTTCATCCCCCAGCTGGGTGGCGATGTTCTCCACCACCACCACGGCGGCGTCCACCAGCATCCCGATGGCGATCGCCAGCCCGCCCAGGCTCATGAGGTTGGCAGAGAGGCCGAAGAAGCGCATCAGCAGAAAGGTGAACAGCGCCGCCAGGGGCAGGATCAGGGCCACGGTGAGAGCGGCGCGCAGATCGCCGAGGAACAGCACCAGCAGGATCAGCACCAGCACCACCGCCTCCACCAGCGCCTTGGTGACGGTGTGCACCGCGCGGTCCACCAGCTTGCCGCGGTCGTACAGCACCCGGATGCGCACCCCCGGCGGCAGGCCGGCCTCCAGCTGCTCAAGCTTGGCCCGCACCGCTTCCACCACCTGGCCGGCGTTGGCGCCCCGCAGGCTCAGCACCAGGCCCTCGACCGTCTCGCCCTCGCCATCGGCACTCAGGGCGCCGTAGCGGGTCAGGGCGCCGATGCGGACCTCGGCCACGTCACCGACGCGTACCGGCGCCCCGCCGCGTTCGGCCACCACGATGCGGCGCACGTCCTCCAGGGTCTGGATGCGGCCGCGGCTGCGGACGATCAGGGATTCCTCCCCGGTTTCCAGGCGCCCGGCGCCGTCGTTGCGGTTGTTGCTTGCCAGGGCGGCGGCCAGCCGGTCCAGGGTGATGCCGGCGGCGGCCAGTTTGGCGGGATCGGGTTTGACCTCGAAGCTGCGCACGTAGCCGCCGAGGACGTTGACATCGGCGACCCCCGGCACCGTGCGCAGGGCCGGGCGGATGACCCAGTCGAGCAGGCGGCGCCGTTCCATCAGGCTCAGGGATTCGCCGTCGAGGGTGAACATGAACATCTCCCCCAGCGGCGTGGTCAGGGGGGCGATGCCGCCCTGGACCCCCGCCGGCAGGTCGCCCCAGACGTTGCCGAGGCGCTCGGCCACCTGCTGGCGGGCCCAATAGACGTCGGTGCCCTCCTCGAAGTCGATAGTGATATCGGTGAGGGCGTACTTGGCGATGGAACGCAGCATCCTCTGGTGGGGAATCCCCAGAAGCTCCATTTCCAGGGGCAGGGTGATGCGGGACTCCACTTCCTCCGGGGTCATCCCCGGGGCCTTGACGATCACCTTGACCTGGGGCACGGAGACGTCGGGGAAGGCGTCGATGGGGAGGCGGCGGGCGGCGTTCCAGCCCAGGCCGGCGAGCACCACGGCGGCCAGCAGCATCAGCAGGCGCTGGGTGAGGGCGAAGCGGATCAAGGCAGCCACGTCATTCCTCCTCCCCGACGCCGAGCCAGGCGGCCTTGAGGGCGGCGGTGGCGCGCACCGCCACCTCCTCGCCGGGACGCAGCCCCGCCTTCACATAGGCCGTCTCGGTCCCCAGCCACAGCGGCGTCACCGGCCGCACCTCGAAGCCTTGGGGGGTGCGGACGAAGACGAAATGGCGGCTCTGATGTTCGATCACCGCGGCCCGCGGCAGTTTCACCGCGCCGTGGGCCGGGGCCGTCAGGCGCGCTTCGAGCCTGCGCCCCGGTCGCAGATCCGCGGGGCGGTCGAGCAGCGCCCGTACCGGGATGGTCTGGTTGGCCGGGTCCACCAGGGTGCCGATGCGGATCACCTGACCGTGGGCGCCGCGCCCGGGGATCTCCACCTCGATCTGCCCGCCGAGGCGGTCGGCCAGGGTCACCGGCACCGCCAGTTCCAGCCACAGGGGATCGGGAACGATCAGATGCAGCAGGGGATCGGCACGGGTAACCCGCTGTCCCACCTTGACGCGGCGTTCACGCACCACCGCCGCCGCCGGGGCGCGCAGTTGCAGGCGGCTGTCGAGGCGGCCGCCGGACAGCAGGCGGTCGATGGCGGCGGTCGTCAGCCCCATCACTTCCAGTTCGAGACGCGCCTGACGGTAGGCGGTGCGGGCCAGCTGCCAGCGTTTCTCCGTCTCCTGCCAACGGCTTTTGGGAATGACGCCGGCCGCGTAGAGCGGTTTTTCCCGCTGCCGGCGGGACTGGGCCACCTTGAGCTCGTGCCAGGCATCCAGCAGGTGCTGCTGGTGCTGAAGCAGTTCTGGACTCTCCAGGACCGCCAGCACCTGGCCGGCCCGTACTGCATCGCCCCGGTCCACCGTCACTGCCACGATCCGCCCGCCCAGGGGGGCGGTGACGAGGCGGTCGTTCTCCGGCGGCACCGTCACCTGCGCCGGCACCCGGCCCAGGGGCACCCGTTCCGCCTTGCGCACGGAGGCGACTTTCAGGCCCAGACGCTGCCATTGGTCGGTGGAGAGGTGCACTTCCTCGGCGAATGCCGCGGTGGTCAGAAACAGCAATGGAATCAGCAAGCGTCGCATGGCAAGACTCCCACGACCTGGTTGTAACGGGCGATAGCGCGGTCCCGGCGGAGGCGCCATTGGCGGGCGTCGCGCAGGGCCTCCTGGGCCAGTTTCTGAATGCGCAGCAGGTCGAGCAGGTCCATCTCCCCGGCGGCGAAGGCCTGGCGGGCCAGCTGCAGGTGCTCCCGGGCCAGCCGGTGGCGGGATTCGGCGGCTTCCAGCTGGAGCCGGTCCACTTGGAGCGCGTGTTCGGCTTCGTGCAGGTCCCGCTCCAGGCGTCGCTGCAGCTCGCCCCGCTGGCTTTCCGCCTCCGCCAGGGTGATGGCTTCGGCGGCGACGTTGGGGGCCTGATAGCGGCCGCCACCGAAGGGGATCGTGAGGTTGGCCATCAGTCCGTGGGTGGTGGGGCCGCCCCGTGCCGCCTTGGCGTGGGTGCCGCCCACGGTGAGATAGACCTGCTGGTTGCCGGTGTCGGACTCAAAGCGGGTCCAGCGCACCTTGGCCTTGAGTTCGGCGATGCGGGCGCCGGCGGCGGCCAGCAGGGGGTGGTCGGCCGGAATGGCGGTGACAGGCGCCCGGGTTTCCCGGAAGTTCTGGGGCACCCGGTCCAGGCGCACCAGATTCAGATAACGGCGGCGGGCGTGCATCCATTCGGCCTCGGCGGTCATGGCCTCGGCCCGGCGGTTGAGCAGCTCGGTCTGGGCCAGCAACAGATCGGCGCGGGCCAGATCACCGGCCTCGACCCGTTTGCGCACGGCCCCCACCAGTTTCTCGTCCACCGCCAGCAGCTGGCGCGCGGTTTCGTAGGCGCTGCGCTTGAGGCGCAGGTCCCACAGGGCTTTGCGCACCAGCCCCGCCACCTGCAGCGCCAGGGCCCGCCGGTAGGAAGCGGCGTGTTTGGCGGCGTGGTCTGCCACCTCGCGGGCGGCGCTGCGCTGGCCCCACTTCCACAGCATGAAGGTGAGGTCATTGTCGATTTCCCAGGCGCCGCTGTCCTCGCCCACCTGGTCGCCGCTGTAGGTGGTGCCGAACATCACGGGGCCTGCCAGAATCCCGCCAGCGCGCCGCCGCCAGGCCCGCGCCTCCTCGCGGAAGGCGGCCGCCAGACGGCTGCGGGGGAAGTTGGCCAGGGCGGTTTCCACCACCTGGGCCAAGGTCAGTTCGGAATCGTAATGGAGTTCGTCCCGGTGGGGGACCAGCAGATCCTCCTGGGCCCGTCCGCCGGCCGCCTGGACCAGCAGACAGGCGCAAAACAGCCAGTGACACAGTTTGCGCACGGTTCTTACCTGTCGGGAAGTTGAATCGCTTCCGGCAAAGCGGGCCGGAAAGCCGCAAGGGTATCAGGACGCCCGTGTGGGCGGGGCGCGACTCGGGGGGGAAGGCGGATGGAAGATGGAATAGAGGCTTAGTCTCCGGATGGGCAGCGGGTTCGTGCGGATCGGTGGAGGATGGGAGGGGCGCCTGCCGAGGACGACAGCCGATTCGGAGGGGAAGACCACTGTTCTTGGGCATACGCCTTTAGCAGCGCACACCAGCACCCCTTCGGCCGGGGCGGCCGACTGTCCGTAAGTAGCGATATGCTCGAGGCCGGGCAGGTGAACCACCGTCGGCGAAGCCTCCGCCCCCACGTGGGCGTGCAGCAGGGGCGCGAACACCTGCAGCAGGCAGAAAAACAGGGTGACGTGAAGGCGCAGCAGGTTCAATTTACGGGCCGGTCAAGATTGCGTCCGGGAAGCTTAGCATCGCCTGGAGGTGGGAACAAGACGACGGTGATCCGATCACAACCGGACCCACCTCAGCCGCAGGGCGTTGAGCACCACCGACACCGAGCTGAAGCTCATGGCCGCGGCGGCGATGATGGGAGAGAGCAGGATGCCGAAGAACGGATACAGCACCCCGGCCGCCACCGGCACGCCCAGGGCGTTGTAGATGAAGGCGAAAAACAGGTTCTGGCGGATGTTGCCCATCACTGCCCGCGACAGCCGCCGCGCCTTGGCGATGCCGCGCAGATCGCCCTTGACCAGGGTGATGTCGGCGCTTTCCATGGCGATGTCGGTGCCGGTGCCCATGGCGATGCCCACGTCGGTGGCCGTCAGGGCCGGGGCGTCGTTGATGCCGTCGCCGGCCATGGCGACGACCCGGCCTTCGGCCTGGAGCTGTTTGACGATCCCGGTCTTGTCCTCCGGCAGCACCTCGGCGTAGAAGCGATCGATGCCGAGCCTTTTGGCCACGGCTTCGGCGGTGGCGCGGCTGTCGCCGGTGGCCATGATCACCTCTATGCCCTCTTTCTTGAGGATTTCCAGCGCCTCGGGGGTGGTGGCTTTGATCGGATCGGCGACGCCGAGGAGGCCGGCGGGACGATTGTCGATGGCGACGAACAGGACCGTCTGGCCCTCGGCGCGCAGCCGGCGGGCTGTTTCCGTCAGCCTGCCAGGATCGATGCCCAGTTCTGTCAAAAGCCTCTGGCTCCCCACCGCAAGCTGGTGACCGGCCACCCTGCCGGTGACCCCGCGGCCGGTGAGGGAGTGGAAGTCTTCGACCGGTTCGGGTTTCAGCTTGCGCCTTCTGGCCTCCTCGACGACGGCGCGGGCGTCCTTGATCAGGATTCCTTCCAGGGCGCCGCGGCCGACCCCCACCATGATCGACATCGGGGTGGCCAGCCCCAGGGCGCAGGGGCTGGCGATGATCAAAACCGCCACCGCGTTGATGACCGCGTGGGCCAGGCGCGGCTCCGGCCCCCACAGGTTCCAGGCGACGAAGGTCAAAACGGCGACGATGACCACGGCCGGAACGAACCAGGCGGCGACGGTGTCGGCCAGGCGCTGGATCGGTGCCCGGCTGCGCTGGGCCTCCTGGACCTGGCGGACGATGCGGGCGAGCAGGGTGTCGGCACCCACCTTGCGGGCCTCGATCAAGAGGCTGCCGGTGCCGTTGACGGTGCCGCCCACCACCTTGTCACCGGGTTTCTTCGCCACCGGCATCGGCTCGCCGGTAAGCATGGACTCGTCCACGTGGCTCGAGCCTTCGATGACCACCCCGTCCACCGGGATCTTTTCACCGGGGCGGACCTGAAGGATGTCCCCGACCCGTACTTGGTCGAGGGGAACGTCGCTCACCTTACCCGCCTCCGTCACGCGGTGGGCGATGGGCGGGGCCAGGCCCAGGAGCATTTTGATCGCGGCGCTGGTTTGACTGCGAGCCTTCAGTTCCAGCACCTGACCCAGCAGCACCAGCACAGTGATGGCCACGGCGGCTTCGAAATAGACCGGCACCAGCCCTTCGGCGGTGCGCAGGGTGGCCGGAAACAGGCCGGGAAACAGCACCGCCACGGTGCTGTAGGTCCAGGCCACGCCGATACCGAGGGCGATCAGGGTGAACATGTTGAGCCGGCGCCGCACGACGGAGGCCCAGCCGCGGACGAAGAAGGGCCAGCCCGCCCACCAGACCACTGGGGTGGCCAGGATCAGTTCCAGCCACTGGAGCCTGCGTGGGGTCAGGACCTCCGGCAGCGCCCCTGGAGCCAAATCGTGAAGCATGGCCAGCACCACCACCGGCAGCCCCAGGATCAGGCCGATCCGGAAACGCCGTGACATTTCCACCAGCTCTGGATTTTCCGCTTCGGCGGCACCGGCCACCGGCCGCGGCTCCAGGGCCATGCCGCATTTGGGACACGGCTCCGGTTCCAACTGGCGCACCTCCGGGTGCATGGGGCAGGTGTATTCCACCCCCGGCCGGTATTCGGTGGTCGGCTCCAGGGGGCGGGCGCATTCCGGGCAGTAACCCGGCCTGTCGGAAACCACGTCCGGATGGGCCGGGCATTGACAGACTGTCCTGCAGGTGCAGCCTGGCAGTGCTGCCTGGATTGGCGTCCGTTTTGACCACGGTGCCTTCAAAAAGAAGTTGTAGAGCGGCACCCAGACGAGGGCGAAGTACCAGCCGTAGGCGTAGCTTTCCACCAGCCCGAGGAAGAATGACGGCCAGCTCAGCCAGGAAAACCCCGGCAGCCACTTCTGCCAGCTCAAGTAAAGCCGGTGTTCGGGAAATATCAAACAGCAAATGACGCAGAGGGTGTAGCTGAGCGCCAGGAACAGACCGGTGGCCTGGCCGGCGGTGCTTGTAGAGATTTCGTTTTTCATCTTCTGCCGCTTCTCCTGATTGAATGAATGGACCCTGCCCCCGCTTCCCTGATCCGCCCAGCGTTCCTCAGGGCGTCGTCGCTTCCCTCTGACGCCGTTCCTGCCACTGCAACACCAGGCTGTAGAGCACCGGAAACACCAGCAGGGTGGCGATCATGACCGTGGTCATGCCGCCGAAGACCGGCACGGCGATGGGGCGGGCCACGTCGCTTCCGGTGCCGGTGCTCCAGAAGATTGGCGCCAGTCCCAGAATGGTGGTGACGGCGGTCATGACCACCGGCCGCACCCGGAGCGACGTAGCCTCCTCCACCGCCGCCAGGATTTCCTCCCGATCCAGGGGCGCTCCCTTGGCCCGGCGGCGGGATTCCACCTCCACGTCGATGTATTTGAGCAGGACCGCACCGGTTTCGGCGGCGGTTCCGGCCAGGGCGATGAAACCCGCCACCACCGCCACCGACAGGTTGAAGTCGTACCCCCAGCACAGCCAGATGCCGCCCACCAGACCGACGGGAACGGTCAGCATCACCAGCAGCGGTTCGATGAAGTTGCCGAAGGTGAAATAAAGCAGCAGGAAGATCAGCCCCAGGGTGACCGGAATGATGACCCTAAGCCTTTTGGCGGCCCGCTCCATGTACTCGAACTGGCCCGACCAACTCACCGTATAGCCCGGGGGGATTTTGACCTGTTCGGCCAGCACCCGTTTGGCCTTGGCCACGAACCCGCCGATGTCCGAGGTCTTGATGTCCACGTAGATCCAGGCGTTGGGACGCGAGTCCTCGCTCTTGATCGACGGCGGGCCGCGCCGCAGTTTCAGGTCCGCCACCTGGGACAGCGGGATCTGGGCGCCGGTGGGAGTGGGAATCAGCACCCGCTTGAGTATCTCCAGGTTGTCGCGGAAGGCTCTGGGGTAGCGCAAGTTGACCGGATAGCGCTCCAGTCCCTCCACGGTCCAGGTGATGTTCATGCCGCCGATGGCGCTCTGGATCACGTCCTGGACGTCGCCGACGGTAAGGCCGTAGCGGGCCGCCTCGAAGCGGTCGATGTCGAAATCCACGTAGTAGCCGCCCACGGCCCGGTCGCCGAAGGCCGACAGGGTCTCCGGCATCGTCTTCATGGCCTGCTCGATGGCCTCGGAAAGCCGCTGCAGTTCGTTCAGATCCGGGCCGGATACTTTGATGCCGACCGGTGTCTTGATCCCGGTCGAAAGCATGTCGATACGGGTTTTGATCGGCATGGTCCAGGCGTTGGCCAGGCCGGGAAAGCGGATCGCCCTGTCCATCTCCGCCATCAGCTCCCGGGTAGTCTTGGCCGGATCGGGCCATTGGTCCCGGGGTTGGAGCCTGACCGTGGTCTCGATCATCGACAGGGGGGCCGGATCGGTGGCGGTTTCGGCCCGCCCCACCTTGCCGAAGACGTGATGGACTTCGGGAAAGGTTTTGAGGATCTTGTCGGTCTGCTGCAGGAGTTCACGGGCCTTGGTGATGGAAATGCCGGGGAAGGTGGTGGGCATGTAGAGAATGTCCCCCTCGTCCAAAGGCGGCATGAACTCGCTCCCCAGCCGGGAGAAGGGATACAGGGTGGAGGCCAGCACCAGAGCGAGCAGCGCCAGGGTGAGGTCCCGCCAGCGCATCGCCCCGCGCAGCAGCGGCCGGTGGAGAGCATGGAGCGCGCGGGCCACCGGGTTTTGCGCCTCCGGCAGAATGCGGCCGCGGACGAAATAGCCGAGCAGCACCGGCACCACCGTCACGGTCAGGACCGCCGCCGCCAGCATGGCGTAGGACTTGGTGAAGGCCAGCGGTCGGAACAGCCGCCCCTCCTGGGCCTGGAGCGCCAGGATCGGCAGAAACGCCACCATGATCACCAGCAGGGAAAAGAACAACGCCGGCCCCACCTCGCGCGCTGCCGCTCCGATCGCCTGCCAGCGCTCGGCGGCGGCCAGGGGCGCGCCCTTTTCCCGTTCGGCCCGTTCCAGATGCTTGTGGGCGTTTTCCACCATGACGATGGCGCCGTCCACCATGTCGCCGATGGCCACGGCGATTCCCCCCAGGGACATGATGTTGGCGCTGATCCCCTGCCAGCGCATCAGCACGAACGCCCCCAGGACGCCCAGGGGCAGACTGATGGCCGCCACCAGGGTGGAGCGGGCGTGGAGCAGGAACAGGCCGATGACCAGGCTAACGATGACCAGCTGCTGGCCCACCGCGGTTTCGAGGGTGGCCACCGCCCGCTCGATCAGATCGCCACGGTCGTACACCGGCACGATCTCCACCCCCTCCGGCAGGGCAGCTTTGAGTTCCTCGAGCTTTTCCCGCACCTTGCGGATGGTCTCCAGAGCGTTCTCGCCGAAGCGTATCACCACGATGCCGCCGGCCACCTCCCCCTCGCCGTTCAGCTCCGCCAGTCCCCGCCGCAGCTCCGGCCCGAGATGGACGTCGGCCACATCCTTGAGGCGGATCGGGGTGCCGTTCTCGTCCACCCCCACCGGGACGCTTTTCAGATCATCCAGGGTCTTGATGTAACCCAGGCCGCGCACCATGTACTCGGTCTCGGACATCTCGATCAGCCTGCCGCCGACGTCGTTGTTGGAGCGGGCAATGGCCTGTTTGACCTTGGCCAGGGGTAGACGATAAGCCAACAGGGCGTTGGGATCGACCTCCACCTGGTACTGCTTGACGTGGCCGCCGATGGAGGCCACCTCGGACACCCCGGGGACGGTCTGGAGGGGATAGCGCAGGGTCCAGTCCTGGAGCGAGCGGAGGTCTGCCAGATCGTGTTTGCCGCTTTTGTCCACCAGGGCGTACTCGTAGATCCACCCGACCCCGGTGGCGTCCGGCCCCAGGGAGGGCGTCACGCCCGGGGGCAGTCGCTTGCTGGCATAGTTGAGATATTCCAGTACTCGCGAGCGGGCCCAGTACAGATCGGTGCCGTCCTCGAAGATGATGTAGACGAAGGAGTAGCCGAAGAAGGAATAGCCGCGCACCACCTTGGCTTTGGGCACTGCCAGCATCGCCGTGGTCAGGGGATAGGTGACCTGGTCATCCACCATCTGGGGCGCCTGGCCCGGATACTCGGTGAAGATGATCACCTGGACGTCGGAAAGGTCGGGGATGGCGTCCAGGAGGATGGTCCTGAGCGCCCAAATCCCGGCCCCCAGGAGAAGCCCGGTTGCCAGCAGCACCAGGAAGCGCTCGCGCAGGGAGAGGGAAATGATTTTCTCAATCATGGCTGCCTCCATGCTGCATGCCGTCCATGCCCTTCATTCCCGGCATCTTCTCCATCTTCTGCCGCGCCGGCTCGGTGAACTTGGACAGCGCCTCCTGCAGTCTGGATTCGGAGTCGATCAGGAACTGGCTGGAGACCACCACCTCCTCGCCCTCGGAAAGCCCCGCCAGGACCTCGACCCAGCCGTCGGCGGGAACGCCCAGCTCGACGATGCGCGGTTCGAACCGGCCCGGACCCTTGACCACGAAGACATGATCCCTGAGGCCGGTGCGCACCACCGCCTCGCTGGAGATGGCCAGCACGCCGGTTTTGGGGCGGGTGTGGAGGGTGGCGTTGGCGAACAGTTCCGGCTTCAGAGTCAGGTCGGGATTGTCGAACTCAAGGCGAACCTTGATGGTGCGGGTCTTGGGATCGGCGTAAGGGTAGACGTAGACCACCTGCCCGTGGAACACCCGTCCGGGGACGGCGGTCAGGGTGATCTCCGCCGGATCGCCCACCCGCACCCAGGGCAGTTCGTATTCGTAGATGTCGGCATAGACCCAGACCTTGCTCAGATCCGCGATCAGATACAGCTCGGTCTGGGGGGTGACGTACTGGCCCTCGCGCACCCCTATGTGGACCACGTAGCCGTCGAAAGGCGAATGGATGTGGAGGCTTTTCATGATCCGGCCGCTTCGCTCCAGTTCGAGGATCTGGTGCTCGGGCACGTCCAGCAGCTCCAGCCGCTCGCGGGCGCTTTTCACCAGTTGACGGGCCCCGCGACTGATGTCCTTGAAGGGGCTGTCTTTCAGCAGCCGCAGGCTCTTTAAGGCCAGCAGATATTCCTGTTCGCTGGCCACCAGTTGCGGGGAATAGAGGCTCAGGAGCATGGCGTCGCGGGCGACGAAGGCGCCGGTGTCACTGACGTAGAGTTTTTCGATCCAGCCCTCGGTCTTGGGATGGAGGCGGGCGAGCAGGTCTTCGTCGTAGCTGACCCGGCCGACGGTGTGGATGGGGTGGGAGAAGTCGCGGCGGACCACCTTGGCGGTGCGTACGCCAATGGTCTGGACCACGGTGGGGTCGATGACGACGGTGCCCGGCGGGCCGCTGGCTTCGGCCGCAGCACCGGGACAGCCGGGCGGATAGACGGGAATGTAGTCCATGCCCATCTCATCCTTGGCGGGGGTCTTGGAGGTAATGGCCGGGTTCATGGGGTGGCGGTAGAACATGGGCTCACAGCCTCCGGCGCTGACGGACGTTGCCGTTTCGGGTTGGCGGGAAGCCAGCCGGTAGCCGGAACCCAGCCCCACGCTCAAGGCGATCAGCACGATCGCGATCCATTTCCACGGCATCATTTGTCTCCTTCTTGGCTTGTGACAGGTTTGCCGACGGCGGCTTCCAGATCCGCCAGCGCCTGGCGTGCTTCGGCCAGGGTCTTCCAGTACTGGATCTCGTAGTTGTAGAGCGTGATTTGGGCACTGACCAGATTGAGGAAATCCACCTTGCCCACCTGATAGCCGGCCAGCATCGAGGCCACCGTCTGGCGGGCTTGGGGGATGATGCCCCGGTCGAACAGCGCCACCTGGTCGCGGGCGCGGCGGTAATCGGCCAGGGCCGCCGAGATTACGGCGCGGACCCGGTTCCAGGTGTCCTGCCACTGGAACCGCTCGCGGATCAGTTCGCTCTGGCGCTGGTCCACCGCCCTGGCCTGCTTGGTGGCGAAATACAGCGGCACGCTCATGCTCAGCCTCAGGCTCAGAAAATCGGTACGGCTGGAGCCGTCCGGATTTCGGCCGCTGCGGAAACCGTGGGTGGCCCCCAGTTTGAAATCCGGGAGGAAGTCTTTCTTGGCGAGCGCGACCCGGGTCTTGGCGGCTTTGATCTGTTTGCGCACCCGCGCCAACAGGGGGCGGGTGTGCTCCGCCAAAGTGAACAGCCGGGCTTCCGCGGCCGCTTCCGGCAGCTGCCGGGGAGCGCTGGGGGGTAGTTGCACCGGGGAATTAGCCGGGCGGTCGATGAGGGCGTTGATCCGGGCTGCTTCCTGCGCCCGCAGCCCCTGCAGTTGCAGTTCCCGGTCGAGCAGCCGCGACAGTTCCAGCTGGGCCAGCAGCACATCCTGCTGCAGTCCCTGTCCCACTTTGTATTTGGTCTGGGCGATCTCGACGAACTGGCGCAGCAGATCCTGGTTGAGGGAAATGATTTCCAGGGCGCGGTCGAGATAGAACAGCCGCCACCACAGGCTTTCCACGTCGCGCCGCAGGCGCAGCCGCCATTCCTCCACGTCGTCGCCGGCGGCCCGGGCCTCCCATTCGGCCGCCTCGGCCTTGAGTTTCAGTTTGCCGGGGAAGGGGAATTTCTGGCTGATTCCCAGCTGCAACTGGGTCATGGCCTCCTGGGGGATGTCGAAGGTATCGACCGGCAGGTTCAGGGCGTTGAGGCTGATCTCCGGATCCGGCAGGGAACCGGCCTGGTCCGGTACCGCCCTGAGCGCCTCATAGCGGGCGCGGATCGCCGCCAGGGACGGATTGCGGCGCTCTGCCTGTGCCAGGGCCTGTTCCAGGCTCAGCGCGTCGGTCGTGTCGGCCCGGGCGATACCGAAGATCAGTATCAGGCCGAGCCACCAATGGGGTTTCATGCGGTTTCCTCGCTTGGGGAACGAAATCGGGGTTCGCAGGCGCGAACCGGCTTGTCACCGGCGCAGGGCCGGTGTCGTTGTCAAGCGAGGGTTCGGGGTGGTTTGCCGGGGGGCGGGGTGGTGTGACCGGGGAACGCCGGGAAGGAATCGATCCCGGGTAGGGATTCGACCCCGTCGGTGATGACGAAGCCTGCTTTTACCGGCAATGCCGCGACCCCGCAGCCGCAGGTGGACAGGCCCGTGCGGCAGCGCTGACAGTGGTGAGGGCAGTGTCCGGCAGGTTCTTGGATTGCTGCGGTCACGCTGACCGGGCGGGTGGCGGCGATTTCGGCGGACGCGGCCACAGGGCGCTCCCCCTCTCCGGCCCAGGCCAGGAGGGCGGAGCAAACCAACAGCAGATAGAACAGCGTCCTTGAAATCACCGTACTGGATCTTGGTTCCGGATGCCTGAATCATAGCGCAGTGGCATCTTGAAAACCAGCGGTGCGGACATCCTGTCTGGAGGAGAAATCCCGAACGCCGGATGGATTTTGGTTCTGATATACTTTCAACCTCAAGCATTTAACCTGATATTTGGCCTGCCATGCCCTTTGCCTAGGAAGACCTCGAACAGCTTCGCCGCCTGATCCGCGAGGAAGTGGATGCCCGCCTTCCGGCCGGAACGGTCCGTTACGATCTGGAATTGCGGGATCGAATCGTCCGCGTGGAGGAAGAACTCAAGCACCAGCGGGAGCTGATGGAGCAAGGGTTCCGCCTGATGGACAAGCGCTTCGAAGAGATGCGTGAGGACACGAACAAACGTTTCGAGCAAATGGACAAGCGCTTCGAGCAGATAATCGAGTACAGCCAGAAGCGTTTCGCCCAGATCGATACCCGCTTCGAACGACTGACCGAGCGTATCGATCGCTTCATGCGCTGGTCCTTCGCCCTCACCCTCACCGTCGGCGGTCTGGTGGTGGCCGCCATCAAATATCTGCCTTGAGTTTCCGCCGTCCGGACGGGTTCCCAGCCCGGCGGTTGATGACATAGCCACCCACCGGCGCGTTGAAAGGCAACAGCAGCATCCCCGGCAGCCACAGGATATGGCGCCGGCGGCGGATGCCGTGGATCCCGAGGGTCATGACCTCGTGACCGCGGCGGGGCTGGTCGCGGTAGGTGCCCAGCAGCCGGTCCCACCAGGGGAGGTTGAAGCCGAAGTTGCAGTTGGCCTCGTCATCGGCCACCGAATGGTGGACGCGGTGCATGTCCGGGGTGACCACCCACCAGCGCAGTATCCGGTCCAGCTTCCGGGGCAGGCGGACGTTGCCGTGATTGAACATCGCGGTGGCGTTGAGCAGCACCTCGAATACGATCACCGCCGCCACCGGCGCTCCCAGCAGCAGGACGGCTGCCGCTTTGATTCCCAGCGACAGCAGGATTTCCAGCGGATGGAAGCGGATGCCGGTGGTGACGTCGAAATCCACGTCGGCATGATGGACCCGGTGCAGGCGCCACAGTGTCGGCAGGGCGTGGAACATCACGTGCTGCAGGTAGATGACCAGGTCCAGCGCCACCACGGACAGGATCACCCGCCCCCAGGCCGGCAGGGACGTCAGGGCGAGCATCCCCCAGCCGTGACGTTCGGTGAAGGCGGCCACCCCCACCGCCGCCATCGGAAACAGCGCCCGCGCCAGCAGATTGTTGAGCAGCGCCAGTCCCAGATTGTTAAGCCAGCGCAGCGGACGGGGATGATGCCAGTGCCGCCTCGGGGCCAGGGTTTCCCACAGGGCCATCAGGGTCAGCACCGCCGTGAAGGCCGCCAGCCGGATGGGGATCTCATGGACCAGAAGTTCGTGTTGCCAGTCCAGCATTGGCATCTCGCGGTTGGGTGAAAACCCGGTCATTTTGCGACAACCGGCGGCGGAAAGGAAAAAGGCCGGGTGTTTCCCGGCCTTTTCCGTCTTATGGTGCCTTGCGGCTTACCGGGCCCGGCCGGCCTCGGTGGCTTCGGGCACTTCGATCAGGCGTCCGGTCTTGCAGTCGTAGATGTAACCGTAGACCGGAATTTCCGCCGGCACCAACGGGTGGGACTTGATCCGCACCACGTCATCGACCACGCTCTGTTTCTGGTTTTCGATGGTGAGCCAGCGGATGTACTTGCCCCAGGGCGAGCCGGGGCCTTCGCCCACGTCCTTCCAGCCCTCCTCGGTCAGCTGGGCGGTCTTGAGGCTGCTGGCGAGCAGGTTCTCCATGATCTGGTCGGTGAAAGTCTCCATGCCGCAGTCGGTGTGATGGATTACGAACCATTCCCGGGTGCCCAGCAGCTTGTAGGAGATCACCAGGGAGCGGATGGCGTCGTCGCTGGCCCGTCCGCCGGCGTTGCGGATCACGTGGGCATCGCCCTCGGACAGGCCGGCGTACTTGGCCGGGTCGAGGCGGGCGTCCATGCAGGTGAGAATGGCGAAGTGCCGCGCCGGCGGCATCGGCAGGTCGCCCTTGTCGAAGGGGGCGGCATACTGTTCGTTGGCTTTCAGGACTTCTTCGACGATCTTGCTCATGTCGGTTCTCCTCTGGTGAGTTATCGTTGTGGTCGGATGACGATCTTGCGACGGCGCGGCGTGGATTCTGCCTGCTTTTCGGGCGCCATCTCGAAGATCAACAGAACCGTCTCGCCGGCGGCGTTTTCCGCCACCATCGGCTTGCCGGTTTCCCAGAACACCTGTCCCTGGCGGTAGATTTTGGTGCCTTCCTTGTCGATGATGCGGATTTCTCCCGAGAGCACATAACGGGGCCCGGGGCCCTTGTGAATGTGCTCCGGGGTGCGGAATCCGGGCGGGAAGGTGACCCGGATCACCCGGGTGACGATATGGGTGTCCGGCAGGGTCACGGGGCGGGCCAGCAGCACGTCCCGTTGGGGCATGCCGGCCGCCCACGCCGTCGTGGCGATCAGCAGCGCCAGACTGGCCAGTGTCAGTATGCGTTTCATCATGGGGTTCTCCTCTAGGGGGGTGTTCCCGTCAACAGCGCCCAGATTACCAGAAGGATGCCGTTGGCGTGGGCCACAGTTCGGGGATCGAAAGCCAGCAGCCGCTCGCCGGCCAGCAGCAGGGTGATGGCCAGCATGGCCGCCGGCGTCATCATTCCCGCCCCCAGCATCGTCAGCATCAGCGCCCAGCAGCAGCCGAGGCAATGGGCGCCATACCGCCACCCCAGTTCCAGGCCGCCCTGCCAGCCGGGTTGCCGCAGCGCCAGCAGCTGCCTCAGGGGGGAGCGGCAGCGCTGCAGACAGGCCGCCTTCCAGGCGGAAAACTGATACAGCCCGGAGGTCAGCAGCAGGATCGCCGCCGCTGGCTGCGGCCAGCCCGCCGAACGCAATGCCGGTTGTACCCCTGCCAGCAGCAGGCCGAAGCCCAGGCAAACGCCAGCATAACCCCCGGCGAATCCCCAGGCCAGCGCCGGACTGCGGCAGGCGCGCCGCAGCAGGGTCAGGGTCGGCAGCGCCATCGGTGGCATCATCAGCGCCATGGCCGCCAGCCAGAGCCCTGCGGTCTGGATGAATGACCCATTCATGGCCGGTAGATGAAGGGGGAATAGAAGGCGTTGCGCCCCGAGAACTGCCAGCTGAAGTGGGCATCTTCGTAACGATAGCGTTGCGAACGGGCCACCACCGACGGATGGCTGGATACCACGCACAGGGGCGGGTTGTCGATGGTGGGCGGACCGCCGCGGATGCCTTCGAGCGCCTCGATCTCGGTTTCGGCCACCCCGGCCACCGTCAGGCGGCGGCGCCGGCCCTCGCCGTCGATGCGGATGTCGGCCAGGTGGATGCCCAGCACCTTGTCCACCAGCCCCATCAGCAGGGCGGGCTGGCCGCCTGCCTGGCCGCCGAAGATCTTTTCCAGCGCCAGCCACTGGTCGGCATCGACGCGCTGGTCCAGGTACAGCGCCACCTGCCAGCCGCCCTCGTGCATGGGGCCGTCGGCATAGCAGGCGAGGGCGACGTTGCGGTCCGCCAGGTCGGTGGCTCCGTAACGGCCCTTGCGGATGTGCCAGCCCACCAGCAGCTTGCATTCTCCCTCGCTGGGGGGCTGCAGCCAGATGCAGGGGCAGACGGTGGTGCAGTTGCAGCTTTCCAGGTATTCGCCTTCCAGGTACCAGTCGATGGTTTCGCTCATGTCAGAAATGCTCCGTCGCCGGTCTCAGGTCCAGTTCATGGGTCCAGGCATCGGCGGGCTGGCAGTGCAGCTGCCAGTAGAGCTCGGCCACCGATTCCGGGCGGGTCAGGCCGGAATCACCCTTGACCGCCACCAGTTCCGGAAACCGCCGCCGGGCCCGCTCGCCGTCCAGGACGCCATCGATGATCACGTGGGCCACGTGGATGCCCCGGGGGCCGTATTCCCGCGCCAGCCCCTGGGCCAGGGCCCGGAGGGCGAACTTGGCGGCGGCGAAAGCGGTGAAGGGCGGACGCGCCCGCAGCGAGGCGCTGGCGCCGGTCAGAATCAGGGTGCCCCGCCGCCTCGGCAGCATCCGGCGCAGCGCCTCCCGGGCCACCAGATAGGCGGCGAAGCAGTTGGCCCGCCACAGGGCCTCGAAGTCCTCCGGCGCCGTCTCCAGCAGCGGAGCCTTCAGGTTGAGATCCACGGTGCAGGTCACCAGCTCCGGGACGTATCCGAGATCCGCAATTTGGGTGAACAGTGTCTCCACCTGTTCAGGCACGGTGGCGTCTGCGACCAGCGCCTTGGCGCGGCCGCCGAGCTGTTCGATGTCCCCGGCCACCCGGCGCACCCGGGCCTCGGTACGGCCGACCGGGAACACCGTCAGCCCCGCCTGGGCGAAACGGTAGGCGAGGGCGGCTCCCAGTCCCTGGACCGGGCCGACGCCCACCACCACGGCAGCCGGCTTCATGCCCGCCGGAAGATCAGGGAGAAATTGTTGGCGGGCATGTCGAGCTGCTCCGCCAGCCGCAATCCCTGGGCTTCCGCGGCCAGGCGCAGGTCGGCCACATCCTTGAGGCCCCATTCCGGGACTCCGGCCGAGCGCAGCATCCAATGGAATTCCTCATTGGAGGGGGTGGTGAAGCGCCCGTCCACGCTGAAGGGGCCGTAAACCATGAAAAAGCCCGCTTCATCGAGCAGCGAGGCGGCGCAGGCCATCATGCCCTCGGCGATGCTCACCGGTGCCACCTGGAACACGTTGATGCAGAACATGGCCCGGTAGCTGCCTTCCCGGGGCCAGGTGTCCGGCGCCATCAGGTCGAGCACGATCGGATCGCGCACGTTCCGGTTTCCCTGCTCGTCGCGCAGTTTGCGGATGTGGTCGAAGGTTTCATCGTTGCGGTCCGAGGGCTGGAAGGTCAGATGGGGGAAATGGGGCGCGAAGTAGTTGATGTGCATCCCGCTGCCGCTGGCCAGCTCCAACACCTCGCCGCTGTCGGCCGGCAACAGGCTCTTCAGCGTCGCCAGGATGGGGTCGCGGTTGCGACGCCCGGCCCAGGCGACGTAATCGCTCAAAGGATGGGGATCGAGAGGGGGACGGTCTGCGTAGTCGTTCATGGTTGCCTCCGGGAAGTCGGTTTGAATCGTTGTTATGCAAAGACAATAGAGCAACCACCATGCCAGATTCTGATGCCAGCTAAAGGTTTGATTCAGCGACGTTGCAGGGCTATGATTTGAAATCAGATTTCAAACCAACGAAAATTGATTTCACATCCATGCCCGACCGTCCCTCCTTCACCCAGCTCGACCCGGTGTTCTTCCTCCAGACTTTCGTCCTGGAACTGCTCCACGCCTGCGAGCAGGAGGGCGGCCCCAAGACGGAATACATCGAACGCATCGCCCACAGCGCCGGCCGCTTCTTCGAGGAAGCGTACCGCAACGACCATGGGATCGACGGTCCCCTCGACCGGTCGCGTTACGTGGACCTGATCCTCGGTCTCAAGAACCGCATCGGCGGGCGCTTCTCCCTCGACTCCAGCGATGCCGCCTGCCTGCGGGTCCACAACACCCGCTGTCCCTTCGGCGATGGGGTGCAGAACTTTCCCGATCTGTGCCGCATGACTTCCAGCGTCTTCGGTGGCATCGCCGCCCGCAACTTCGGCTACGCCAAGGTGCACATTCCCCGCTGCATCGCCCGCGATCACGGTCACTGCCAGGTGGAGATCCACCTCGACCGCCGCCTGGCCGCCGAGGTGCCGGGCACCGAATATCTGCCGCCGGAGCAGCGCCGGCGCGAGCAGGAGGAAATCGGCACCCTGCAGTCCCGCATCGACAACCAGCTCCATAAACTGTGGCTGCGGCACTCCCGCCGCCGGGGAAAAGCCGGCAAGCCGCCCTTCATCGTCGCCGAATCCCCGTCCATGCGCCGGGTGCTGCGTCTGATCCACCGGGTCGCGCCCACGGACGCCCCCGTGCTGATCCAGGGGGAAACCGGTGTGGGCAAGGAGCTGGTGGCCCGCGCCGTCCACGCCCTCAGCCCCCGCGCCGGCCAGCCGTTCGTGGCCGTCAACTGCGGGGCGATTCCCGAGAGTTTGCTGGAGAGCACCCTGTTCGGTCATGAGAAAGGCGCCTTCACCGGTGCGGTGGACGTGCACCGCGGGGTGTTGGAGCGCGCCGACGGCGGCACCCTGTTTCTCGACGAGATCGACGCTTTGTCCCCCGCCGCCCAGGTGGGCCTGCTGCGTGCCCTGCAGGAAGGCGAGATCGAGCGCGTCGGCGGCCGCAGCACCCTGCAGGTGGACACCCGCGTGCTGGCCGCCTGCAACCGGGATCTGGCCCGGCTGGTGGAGGAGGGCCGCTTCCGCGAGGACCTCTACTACCGTATCCACGTGGTCCGGCTCGAAATCCCGCCGCTGCGCCAGCGCCCGGAAGACCTGCCGGCGCTGGTGAACCTGATCCTGCAACGTCTGGCGCACAAGTATGGTCGTCCCCAGCCCCGGGTGAACCGGGAGGCGATGGCCCGGCTGCGAAGCCACCCCTGGCCGGGCAACGTGCGCGAGCTGGAGAACGTGCTGGAGCGCGCCTTTCTGTTCTGCGAGGATGAGGAGCTGACGGAAGTGGAATTCGGTGCGCTTGTCGCCCCGGAGAGCGAAGACTGGTCCAAAATCCGCGCCCGGGTGCTGGAACAGGCCGAGAGAAGCTATCTGGAAACCGCCCTGCGCAACCACCAGGGCGACGTCAAGGCGATCGCCGCCGCCATGGGGCTGACCCCCCGGGCGGTCTATCACAAGCTCAAACGTTACCGGCTGAATCCGGCCGGCTATCGTGCCGTCCCATCCCGGTAGTCGCGGCGGATGCCGCTTCGGGTGGCTGTAATCGGCAGTTTGCGGGTTTGTCCGGCGGTGGTAAAGTGATCGGCTGATCTTGCTTTGAGACGGCCATGGCGCATCATCACCATCACCACCACGGCGACGTCCACGAAACCCGCCTGATCTGGGCGCTGCTGGTCAACGTGTTGCTCACGGTGGTGCAGATGGTGGGGGGGATCCTCTCCGGCAGCCTGGCGCTGGTGGCCGACGCCCTGCACAACCTGGCGGACGCCGGTTCCCTGGCGGTGGCGCTGGTGGCGCGGTGGATCGCCAAGCGGCCGGCGGACCAGTGGCGCACCTTCGGTTATCAGCGCGCCGAGCTGATCGGGGCGCTCATCAATCTGACCACGTTGCTGCTCATCGGCCTGTATCTGATCTACGAGGCGCTGCTGCGCTTCGTCAATCCCCAGCCCATTGAGGGATGGACGGTGGTGTACGTGGGCGCCTTCGCCCTGGTGGTGGATGTGGCCACGGCCCTGCTCACCTATGCGGGTTCCAAGCACAGCGCCAACATCCGCGCCGCTTTTCTGCACAACGTCGCCGACGCGCTGGGCTCGGTGGCGGTGATCGTCGCCGGCACCCTCGTCATCCGCTACGGCTGGCATCTGGCGGATCCCGTCTGTACCGTGCTGATCGCCGCTTACGTGCTGCGCCACGGCTGGGTGGAGATGAAACACACCATCCGTATCCTGATGCAGAGCACTCCGGCCGACATCAACTTGGCGGAGCTGATCCATACCCTGGAGAGCGTGGAAGGCGTCTGCGGCGTGCATCACGTCCACGTGTGGGAAATCGACGAGCACCGCCGCTCCCTGGAGGCCCACGTGGTCATCGATCCCGACGACGCTTCCCGCATCGAGGCGATCAAGCAGCGGCTCAAACGGCGGCTGGAGGAACGTTACCACATCGGCCATTCCACCCTGGAGTTCGAGCTGGCGACGCCGGAAACGGTGTCGGCCTGTCTGGCCAATCACGAAGCCTGCGGTCAGCCCAACCATGCCCAGGATCACGGCCACGCTCGGGTGCCTTTCCCCTGGGCGGCGCTGGGATGGGCCTTGGCGCTGCTGGCGCTGACGGCGGGACTAGCCTGGCGCTATCATCTCAGCGGCGACTGGCAGACCTGGCTGTCAGACCTGAAGACCCCGCGGCGCTGGTCCCATTACGAATGGACGGCCTACGGTCTGGCTTTGGTCGCCGTTCTGGCCGCCTGGTGGACAGGCAGGAAGCACACCCATGACGCTCACCCCTGAAACCGCCACCGCTTTCGCCCATGACTGGATCGCCGCCTGGAACGCCCGCGATCTGGTGCGCATCCTGGGCCATTACGCCGAGGACGTGCACGTTACCTCCCCGATCGCCGCCCGCCTGACCGGGCGGGCGGATGTCCACGGCAAGCCGGCGCTGGCCGCCTATTTCCGGGAAGGGCTGGCGCGTTATCCCAACTTGCATTTCCGTCTGGAACACGTGTTTTTGGGGGATGCCAGCCTGGTGCTCGGCTATGCCAACCAGGACGGCGCCCATGCAGCCGAATTCATGCGTCTGGATGAGCGGGGACAGGTGGTGCGGATGATCGCTCATTACGCTGCGGCGTGAAGCGCCGCGGGCCATCTGGCATAATGAATCCATGACCTTGTCATCCACCCGCTTCGTCACCGTCCTGCTGCTCCTGGCCAGCCTGCTGGCGCCCCAGCATCCGGTGTTTGCCTGCCAGTTGGACGGGATGCGCCATTACCGCTGCTGCTGTCACGATCACGGCCATTGTCGTCACGGCGGCGGTTGCCCCCATTACAAGCCCGGGAAAGGCTGCTGCGACGTGGATCACGAACCCGCCGATGCCGGTTTGCTGCCCTGGCAGGGCGACGGGCCGGCGCTCTTTTTGCCGCTGGCGAGCGTCTCTCTGGCGGCGCCGGTGTCGTTGCCGGCGGATGATTCCCGGCGGCAGGCGTGCCGTCTCGCCACCGATCCGCCGCCAAATCTGTTCCCTGTCGCTCCCCTCTATCTGACCTCCCGCCGCCTGCGGATCTAGACCGCCCTCCGCTGCCGTCCGGCGCACCCTGCATGGGTGCGGTCCCTTATTCTCTGGCAAGGAGGAGGTCATGCTTCATCCCCTGTTCCCGTTTTTCCTCTTGGCCCTGGCCGGTGCCAATGCCTGGGCCGATCCCTTCGACGGGCCGCTGACGCCCGCGGCACTGGTCCGCGAGGTGCTGGCCCGCAATCCCGATCTGCCGGCGATGCGCGCCGCCTGGGCCGCCGCCCGGGCACGCATCGCCCAGGAAAGCACCTTCGATGACCCGGTGGTGTCCTACGGTTTCGCTCCCGGCACTGTCGGTGAACCACAGCTGGATTTCGGCCAGACCGCCAGCCTGGCGGTGAAGCTGCCGTGGCCCGGCAAGCTCGCCCTGCGCGGGGATGCGGCGGCCCGGGAGGCCGAGGCGGTTGGCCAGTCGGTCGCCGAGGCGCGGTTGGCTCTGACCGAGGCGGCACGGCGCGCCTTTGCCGACTGGGTGTTCGTGCATCGGGCCCTGGCGCTCGACGGCGAGGACCGGAAGCGACTCGAACGTCTGCAGCAGCTGGCGGAAGTCCGTTACGCCAGCGGAAGGGCTTCACGCCAGGACGCCCTGCATGCCCGGGTGGAACTGGCGCTGCGGGATCACCGCCGTTTGGTTCTAGAGCGGCGCCGGCGGGAGGTGCGTACCCGTATCAACACTCTGCTGCTGCGCGATCCTCGCGCGCCGTTGCCCCCGCCGGGCGAGCTGCCGCCTCCGCAGGACCTGTCCGCCTTGGCGCAGCTGCGCGCCAGGGCGCTGGCGGCCGACCCCCGGTTGCGGGCGCTGGCCGCCCGTCTCGAGGCCGCCCACCGGCGCGTGCAGCTGGCACGGCGGGCGTTCTGGCCCGATTTCACCCTGGGGGGCGGTTACAACAGCCTGTGGACGGACACGCACAAACGCCTCACCCTCGGCGCCAGCATCAACATCCCCCTGCCGGGGCGGCGCCGCGCCCGCCTCGATCAGGCCCGGGCCGAGACCCTGCGTTTGGAGGCACGGCTGCGGCAGCGGCGGGCGCAAGTCCTTGAGGACCTGCAGGACGTCTACGACCGCGTCGGGGAAAGCCGGCACACGATCCGGCTGTACCGCACCCGGCTGCTGCCGTTGGCGCGCCAGTCCCTGGCGGCGGCGAAGTCGGCCTACGTTGCCGGCAGCGGTGATTTTCTCGATCTGCTGACGGCGGAGAAGGAGTGGATCGCGGTGCGCCTGCAACTGGCGCGGGCCGCCGTGACCATCTGCAGCGCCTGGCGGCCCTGGCGCGGGTCAGCGGCGGGGAGGTGGCGCCATGAGGGGGCTCTGGTGGCTGCTGATTTTCGCTGCGCTGGGGACGGGATGGGCGGCGGACAAGGGCTTTCTGCCTGCCGGACCCTATCAGGTCAAGGTGGTGGTCGAACCGGAAACCCCCAGGGTCGGACCCAATCGGGTGACGGTGTGGATTCGTGACCGGGCGGACCGGCCGGTGACCGGAGCCTGTCTCAAGGCAGTGGCCGTGATGCCGGCCATGGGGGCGATGCCCACCATGTACGCGCCGGCGCAGATGCGCGAAACCGGGCCGGGGCGCTACGAGGGAGAGTTCCGCCCCTCCATGGCCGGGGAGTGGCCCCTGACGGTGGAGATCGCAGGACCGGCCGGCAAGGCCCGCCTCACTTTTGACTTGGCCACCGGCCGCAAGGGCATCCGCTGCAGCAGTTGCGGCACGGCGGTCAGCCCGGTGGGCACCATCCGGGTGGACCCGGCGCGGCGCCAGCTCATCGGCATCCGCAGCGCCCCGGTGAAACGCCGCCCGCTGGTGGTGACCCTGCGTCTGCCCGGGGCGGTGAAACCCGATCCCGGCCGGGTGGTCGCCATCGCCCCGCGCTTCGGGGGCTGGATAGAAACCCTCGTTGCCGATACCGCCGGCCAGCCGGTGCGCCGCGGCCAGCCTCTGATGACTATTTACAGTCCGGAACTGATCTCGGCCCAGGAGGAACTGCTCGCCGCCCGCGGCAGCGCCACCCTGGTGGCCGGCGTTCACAGCCGCCTGCGACGCTGGGGGTTGCCGGCGGACTGGGTGCGATCCCTGCTGCGGCGCGGGCGGATTCAGGAGACGGTGCGGCTGCAAGCGCCCATTGACGGGGTCGTGCTCGGTGAGCCGTTGCCGGCCGGCAGCGGTTTCCGCGCCGGGCAGACGCTGCTGCAGCTGGCCGATCTGTCCCGGTTGTGGGTGGAGGCGGCGATCTATCCTCCGTGGCTGGATCAGGTCCGCGCCGGCATGGCGGCCGAGGTCGTGTTGCCCGGCCCGCCCCAACGCCGCTGGAAGACCCGGGTGGATTACGTCTATCCGTGGGTAGAGGAGACGAGTCGCAGCGGGCGGATGCGTCTGGTGCTGGAAAATCCCTGGGGGCTGCTGCCGGGCCACTACGTGACCGTGCGCTTGCGGCTCGATCTGGGGGACGGCCGCCTGCAGCCTCGCCGTATCGAGGCGGGGCGGCGCAACCGCGACTGGATCGAAGTCCGGTCCGGGTTGGCGGAAGGGGAGATGGTGGTGGTTTCGGGGGTGTTCCTGATCGCCGCCGAGAGCAAGTTGAAAGCGGGGGTGGCGGCATGGTGATTGAACGGGTGATCGCGTGGTGCGCCCGCCACCGCCTGGCGACCCTGCTGCTGACCGCGCTGGCGGCCTTCTGGGGGCTTCAGGGACTGCGGGGGGTGCCCCTGGATGCGGTGCCGGATCTGTCGGACGTGCAGGTGATCGTCCATGCCCGGTGGCCGGGGCGCAGCCCCGATCTGGTGGAGGACCAGATCACCTATCCGCTCGCCAGCGCCCTGCTGGCGGCGCCGGGGGTGCGCTCGGTGCGGGGGCAGAGCTACATGGGGCTGTCGTTCGTCTACGTCATCTTCGAGGACGGCACCAATTTCTACTGGGCCCGCTCGCGGGTGCTGGAATACCTCAGCGGCCTCCAGGGCCGCCTGGCGGCGGGTGTCCACCCGGCCCTGGGGCCGGATGCCACCGGCGTCGGCTGGGTGTATCAGTACGCCCTGGTGGACAAAAGCGGCAAACACGACCTGGCCGAACTGCGCAGCCTGCAGGACTTCAAGCTGCGCTACTGGCTCGAAGCGGTGCCGGGGGTGGCCGAGGTGGCCTCGGTGGGCGGTTTCGTGAAGGAATACCAGATCCATCTTGATCCGGCTAAGTTGGACGGCTACGGCATCTCCCTCAACCGGATCATCCGCGCGGTGCGCTGCTCCAATGCCGACGTCGGCGGCCGGGTGCTGGAGATCGCCGGTCACGAACACTTCATCCGCGGCCGCGGTTATCTGCACGGGACCGGTGATCTGGCCGAAATCGTGGTGACCCTGGGGGCCGACGGGACGCCGGTGCGTCTCGGGGACGTGGCCGAGATCACCCTGGGGCCGGCCCAGCGCCGCGGCCTGGCGGAGCTGGACGGGGAAGGGGAGACGGTCGGCGGCATCGTGGTGATGCGCTCCGGTGAGGACGCCCTGGCGGTCATCGACCGGGTCAAGGCGCGACTGGCCGAGATCCGCCCCGGCCTGCCCGAGGGGGTGGAGATCGTCACCGTCTATGACCGCAGCGACCTGATCCAGCGCGCCATCGCCACCCTGCGCACCACCCTGTGGGAGGAGGCACTGGTGGTGACCGCGGTGATCGCCCTGTTTTTGGGACAGGCACGGGCGGCGGCGGTGGCGGTGATCGGCCTGCCGGTGGCGATTCTGCTGACCTTCGGCGCCATGAAGCAGCAGCACCTGAGCGCCAACATCATGTCTCTGGGCGGCATCGCGGTGGCGGTGGGGGCGATGGTGGACGCCGCCATCGTGATGGTGGAGAACGTTCACCGCCGCCTGCGGGAAGCCCCGGGCGAGCGCTTGGAGACGGTGATCGCGGCGATGCAGGAGGTGGGGCCCAGCATCTTCTTCTCCCTGCTCGTCATCACGGTGTCGTTTCTGCCGGTGTTCAGCCTGGAAGGCACCGAGGGCCGTCTGTTCCGGCCCCTGGCCTGGACCAAGACCTACGCCATGGGCTTCGCCGCCCTGCTGGCGGTGACCCTGACCCCGGCACTGGCGGCCGCCCTGGTCGGTCGCCCCCGGCGCAAGCACCGGGACTGGTTCGCACCATTGGTGCGGGGTTACGGGATGCTGCTGGGGTGGATGCTGCGCCATCCCGGCTGGGTCAGCGGCCTGGCCGGGCTGGCGCTGCTGACGACGGTGCCCTTGTGGGAACGGTTGGGAACCGAGTTCATGCCGCCCCTCAACGAAGGCAGCATCCTGTACATGCCCACGGCGCCGCCGGGGATGTCGATCACCGAGGCGGGGCGGGTGGTCCACGCCATGGACAAGGAGCTGAAGTCTTTCCCCGAGGTGGCGCGGGTGTTCGGCAAGATGGGCCGTTCCACCAGCGCCACCGATCCGGCCCCCCTGTCGATGGCCGAGATCGTCGTCACCCTCAAGCCCCGCGACCGCTGGCGTCCGGGGATGACCTGGGACGGACTGATCGCCGAAATGGACCGCCGGCTCCGCTATCCGGGGATGCCCAATGTCTGGTGGATGCCGATCCAGACCCGTCTGGAGATGCTCGCCACCGGGATTCGTTCCAATCTCGGCATCAAGGTGTTCGGTGACGATCCGGCGGCCATCGAGTCTCTGGGGCTGAAGATCGCACAGGCCCTGCAGCGGGATTCCCGCACCGTGCCCTTCACCCGCAGCGCCTTCGCCGAGCGTCTCGGAGGCGGTTATTTCCTCGATTTCGACATCGACCGCGCGCGTATCGCCCGCTACGGTCTGACCGTGGCTGACGTAGAGGAGGCGATCCAGGCGGCGGTGGGTGGACTGACGGTGACCGAAACCGTCGAGGGGCGCGAGCGTTACGGCGTCACCCTGCGCTATGCCCGTGATTTCCGCGACGATCCCGAGACGCTGAAAGCCGTGCTGGTGGACACCCCCGATGGGGCGAAAGTGCCGCTGGCGCAGCTGGCGGACCTGCGTTTTCGCACCGGCCCGCCGATGCTGCGCGACGAGGACGGCCAGCTGGTGGGATACGTGTTCGTGGACGTGGCCGACACCATCGGTATCGCCGACTACGTGGCCCGGGCCAAGGCGGTGGTGGCGGAGCAGGCGAAACCGCCGCCGGGGATGCGGCTGGCCTGGGCCGGGCGGTTCCGCTATCTCGAACGCGCCCGCGCCCGGTTGCTGTGGATCGCGCCGTTGACGCTGGTGATCGTGTTCCTGATGCTTTATCTCCACCGCGGCTCGGTGGCCGAGGCGGCGCTGGTGCTGGCCACCATTCCGTTCTCGCTGGTGGGGGCGGTGTGGCTGCTGTGGGTGCTGGACTATCACCTGAGCGTGGCCGTATGAGTGGGGATGATCGCGCTGGCGGGCCTGAGCGCCGAGATGGGGCTGCTGATGCTGGTCTACCTGGACCAGGCCTGGCGTCAGGGACAGGCGGTGGTGGTCGGCGCCGGCTGCCGTCTGCGCCCCATGCTGATGACCGGACTGGCCTCGTTTTTGGGACTGGTGCCAATTCTGTGGAGCGATGGCACCGGCGCTGACGTCATGCGCCGCATTGCCGCGCCGATGATCGGCGGCATCGCCACCGCCCTGATCGTGGTGCTGCTGGTGTTGCCGGTTTGGTTCGGAGTCTGGAAACGATGGCGGGCAGGCGATCGAATGTAGTAAAAAATAATTATATTGTAAGCCAGGAGGAGTCGGAAGCTATGCCAAAGCTGTCCAGCCGTGAATTCAATCATAATCCCGGCAAGGCCAAACAGTCCGCGGCCCAGGGGGCCGTGGTCATCACCGACCGGGGCCGCCCGACCCACGTGTTGCTGACTTGGGCGGACTATCGGCGTCTTGTGCAGCGCCAGTCCAGGCTGGCCGCTGCGCTGGGGATGGAGGAAGCGGAGCCGATCGATTTCGAGTCGCCGAGACACGAGGCCGGATTCCACCGTTGCCCCGAGTTGGAGGATTGATGTATCTGCTGGACACCAACTTGGTTTCGGAACTCCGGAAAGCCCCTTCAGGGCGCGCCGATGCCCGCGTGGTCGAATGGGCCTCCCGCCAGCCGGTGACCGATTTCTTCCTTTCGGTCATCGCGCTGCTGGAGCTGGAGCACGGTGTGCTGCTGATGGAGCGCAAGGATGGCGTTCAGGGAAAGCGGTTGCGGCAATGGCTGGAAAATCAGGTCAAATCCCAATTTGCCGACCGGGTTCTGCCTATCGATACCGAGGTGGCAGTGTGCGCGGTCAGACTGCACGTCCCCGATCCCAGGCCCGAGCGGGATGCCCTGATCGCCGCCACCGCCATCGTGCACGGACTGACGGTCGTCACCCGGAATGCCAGAGACTTCCAGGGATTGCCGGTACCGGTGATCGATCCCTGGCGCGGCTGATCGTCTTTGTCTGCAGCTTGGCAATTGCGCCGTCTCGGGGTATATTTCCCGGTTGGAACGGATTGTTTCAAAGCCATGAACATTCAAGACAGAAAATTCAAAACCATTCCCTTCCCGTCCCCCGGTTTCCGTTCCTGCCGGCTGGCGGTACTGCGTCTGCCCCGTTAGGGGCATAGCGAACCATCGTCTTTCTTTCCGCATCCGCAGTCACCGCGACACTTTTCAGGAGCCAGCAGCATGAGCAAAGACCCGTTGATCATCTTCGACACCACCCTGCGCGACGGCGAGCAGAGCCCGGGCGCTTCCATGAACCGTGACGAGAAGGTCCGTATCGCCAAGGCCCTCGAGCGCCTGCGGGTGGACGTGATCGAAGCCGGTTTCCCCGCCGCCAGCCCCGGTGACTTCGAGGCGGTGCAGGCAGTGGCAAGCGCCGTGGACGACTGCCGCGTCTGCGGTCTGGCCCGGGCGCTGGCGCAGGATATCGACCGTGCCGGCGAAGCCCTGAAGGCCGCCAGGCAGCCGCGCATCCACACATTCATCGCCACCTCGCCGATCCACATGGAGCGCAAGCTGCGCATGCCCCCGGACCAGGTGGTGGAACGGGCGGTGGCGGCGGTCAAACACGCCCGCCGCTACACCGACGACGTGGAATTTTCCCCCGAGGACGCCGGCCGCAGCGAGGAGGATTTCCTCTGCCGCATCATCGAGGCGGTGATCGCCGCCGGGGCCACCACCATCAACATCCCCGACACCGTCGGCTACACCCTGCCGCACGAATTCGGCGCCCTGATCGCCCGCCTGATCGAGCGCATCCCCAATGCGGACCGGGCCGTCTTTTCGGTCCACTGCCACAACGACCTCGGGCTGGCGGTGGCCAATTCCCTGGCGGCGGTGTTGAATGGTGCCCGCCAGGTGGAATGCACCATCAACGGCCTGGGGGAACGGGCTGGCAACGCAGCGCTGGAAGAGGTGGTGATGGCGGTGCGTACCCGCCAGGACGTGTTTCCCTGCGACACCCGCATCAACACCCGCGAAATCGTGCCCTGTTCCAAGCTGGTGGCCTCGATCACCGGCTTCCCGGTGCAGCCCAACAAGGCCATCGTCGGCGCCAATGCCTTCGCCCACGAGTCCGGCATCCATCAGGACGGCGTTCTCAAGCACCGCGAAACCTACGAGATCATGCGCGCCGAGGACGTGGGCTGGAAGGCCAACCGCATGGTGTTGGGCAAGCATTCGGGGCGCAACGCCTTCCGCACCCGCATGAAGGAACTGGGCATCGAATTCGACACCGAGGAAGCCCTCAACGAAGCCTTCGCCCGTTTCAAAGAGCTGGCGGACAAGAAACACGAGATCTTCGACGAAGACCTGCAGGCGCTGATCTCCGAACAGATCCTCGAGGCCGAGGCGGAACGGGTGAAGCTGATCGCCCTGCACGTCTGCGCCGACACCGGGGAAACCCCCAAGGCGAAGGTGGTCCTCAAGGTCGACAGTGAGGAAAAGACCGGCGAGGCCGAGGGCAGCGGGGTGGTGGACGCCACCTTCAAGGCGATCGAGTCGATTCTGAACACCGGCGCGACCCTGCTGCTGTATTCCGTCAACGCTATCACCACCGGCACCGACGCCCAGGGTGAGGTGACCGTGCGCCTGGAGAAGGCCGGCCGCATCGTCAACGGCCAGGGGGCCGACACCGACATCGTCATCGCCTCGGCCAAGGCCTACGTCCATGCGGTCAACCGTCTGCTGAGCCCCGAGGCCCGCAAACATCCGCAGGCGGCGGACGTCTGAGACGGCGGTGGACCCGGTGCGGCTCAGATACCTGCAGGCGATGGGCATCCAGGCATGGGTGTTGCGCCAGCCCGTCGGTGAGGCCGATTCGAACGCCGCCCCGGCGGACGAGGACGAACTGTGGCGCCGCTTGCTCGACGAGATCGCCCACTGCACCGCCTGCGACCTGCACCAGACCCGCACCCACACCGTGCCTGGCACCGGCGACCACCACGCCGACTGGATGCTCATCGGCGAGGGGCCGGGTGAGCAGGAGGACCTGAAGGGCGAGCCCTTCGTCGGCCGCGCCGGCAAGCTGCTCGACGAGATGATCCGGGCCTTGGGCTACCGGCGCGAGCAGGTGTACATAACTAACGCCGTCAAATGTCGCCCTCCCGGCAACCGCGACCCCAAACCGGAGGAGGTGGCGGCCTGCGAGCCGTTCCTGCAGCGCCAGATCGCCTTGGTCCGGCCCAGAATCATCCTGGCGGTGGGACGGATCGCCGCCCAGGCCCTGCTCAGGACCAAGGTGCCGCTGGCGCGCCTCAGGGGCAAGGTGCACGACTACGACGGCATCCCCCTGATCGTGATCTATCATCCGGCCTATCTGCTGCGCAATCCGGCGGCCAAGCGTCAGGCGTGGGAGGATCTGAAATTCGCCTGGCGGGTCTATCAGCAACGACTTCAGGAGGCCGATGGATAAGCTTACCAGCATGAAGGTGTTCGCCAGGGTGGCCAAACACGGCAGCTTTGCCGCCGCTGCCAAGGAACTGGGCATCTCCCGGGCGATGGCCACCAAGCACGTGATGCACCTGGAAAACAGCCTCGGGGTGCGGCTGCTCAACCGCACCACCCGCAAGATCAGCCTCACCGAGGCAGGGGCCGCCTATCTGGAACGCTGTCAGCAGATCCTCGAGGACATCGAGGAGACCGAGCTGGCGGTGACCCAGCTCCAAACCGAGCCCCAGGGGCTGCTGCGGATCTCCACGCCGCCCTTTTTCGGCACTTTCCACCTGGCGCCCACCATCGCTGCCTACCTGAAGCAGTATCCCAAGGTGCGGGTCGATCTGGTGGTGCGCGGCGGTCTCGTGGACGTGGTGGCGGAGGGGCTGGATCTGGCGATCCGGCTGGGGGAGCAGCCCGACTCCAGCCTCATCGCCCGGCGTCTCGCCAGTTCGCCGCGGGTGGTGTGCGGCGCTCCGGAATACTTCAAAAAATACGGCCGGCCGCGCCATCCCCAGGATCTCAGAGAACACAACTGCCTCGTCAACTGGGGTTTCGAGCCCCACGATCTTTGGCGTTTCACCGATCCCGACGGTGAAGCCATCACCGTCAAGGTCGCCGGCAATCTCCAGGCCAACACCGCCGATCCCCTGCGTCTGGCGGCGATCCACGGCCTGGGGCTGGTGGTGCTGCCCACCTACATCGCCGGCCAGGATCTGGAGAAGAAGCGTCTGGAGCCGGTGCTGGAGGATTACGAAATGGCGCCGATGGACATCTATGCGGTCTATCCCCACCGCCGTCATCTGTCGGCCAAGGTGCGCACGTTTCTTGATTTTCTCGCCGAACGGTTGCACCCTGTGCCCTATTGGGAAAAGTGGCGCGCGGCCTGAATGGTTATGGATCGCAGGCGTTTTCTTCGCATTCACGTCGATTTACCCGGCACCGTCAGGCTGGCCTCGGGGATGGAGCTGCCGGTACGGGTGTTCGATGTTTCCGGCGGGGGGCTGCAGATCCACTGCGACGCTCTGGACAGCGAGATCATCGCCCCGGGCGGGGACTGCCTCGACCGTCACGGACGTCCGATCGAGGTGGATGTCTGCTTTCAGCCGGAAAGCCGGCCGCTGCAGCTTCACTGCCGCATCGTCTTCGTGCGCCGTCTCTCGCGCGACCGCTATTGTATCGGTCTCAGTTACGCCGATCCCTTGCAAAGCGACGTGATCGAGGTCGAGCGCGTGCTCCTGAGCACCGCAACCAGGCCCTCAACCCCGCCCTAACGCTGTGCTCAGACGCGCCGCCAGTTGCCGGCGGCGGTCTTCGGTCAGAGGCAGATTGCGGCGGTCGGTCAGATGGAAGACGTCTTCGGCCCGCTGTCCCAGGGTCGAGATCCGGGCCTCGTGCAGGCGCAGGCCGAATTCGTCGAAAATTTTGGCCACCGCTGCCAGCAGGCCGGGGCGGTCGGCGGCGACCAGTTCCATCACCGTGTGTCCCTTGGCGTCCTCGCTGAAGCGGATCTGGACGGGCAGGCTGAAGTGACGCAACTGGCGCCCCGGCCTGCGGGTGATCCGGAAACAGTGCGGGGTGGGGGTCTTGAGGCAGCGTTTCAGCTGTTGGACGATCTGCTGTTCCCGCGCCAGCTCGGTGATGGGGGTGCCGTCTCGTTCCAGCACCCGGAAGCTGTTGACCGCGTAGCCGTCGTCGGTGGTGTCGAGGCGGGCGGCGAGAATGGTGAGCCCCAGACGGTCGAGCAGGGCGACGGTGTGGGCGAAGATGCCGTCCCGGTCGCGCATATAGACGAAGACGTCAGTGCTGCCGCGGTGATCGTGGGGACGGACCATCACCAGGGGCAGGTCGTCATCCGCAGTGGCGGCGATGGCGACGGTATGCCAGACGCACTCGTCCGGGTGACAGCGGAGGAAATAGTCGTGGCTGAAGCGGTTCCAGACTGGCCGCACGGCCTCGGTATCCAGCCCCAGCTGTCTCAGACACTTGAGGGCAGCTTCGCGGCATCCGTCGATGCGGGCCTGGGCGTCGAGCGGCTGTCTTCCCTGGCGCAGGACCCGGCGGGTGGCCAGATAAAGCTCCTGCAGCAGGCTGTCGCGCCAGGAGTTCCACAGGGTGGGATTGGTGGCGCGGATGTCGCCCACGGTCAGCAGATACAGATGGTTGAGACGCTCCTCGCTGCCCAGCCGGCGGGCGAATTCCGCCACCACTTCCGGATCCTGGATGTCCTTGCGCTGGGCGGTGACCGACATCAGCAGATGATGGCGCACCAGCCAGCAGACCAGCTCCGTGCCGTGCCGATCCAGCCCGTGGCGGTGGCAGAAGTCGCGCGCCAGCCGCTCGCCGATCACGGAATGATCGCCCCTCTGGCCCTTGCCCATGTCGTGGTACAGTCCGGCCAGGTAGAGGATCTCCGGCCTGGGAAGCTGCGGAAATATGTCGGCGGCGAAGGGCACCTCGTCGCGGTGCCGGGGCAGCCCCAGGCGGCGCAGATTGCGGACGGTGAAGAGGATATGCTCGTCCACGGTGTAACTGTGGAACAGGTCGTACTGCATCTTGCCGACGATGCGGGCGAACTCCGGCAGATAGGCCGCCAGCACGCCGTAGCGGTTCATACGCCGCAGCTGGTGGGTGACCCCGGCGGGCTGACGGAAAATTTCCAGAAACAGACGGCAGGCCTTGGGATCGGCGCGGAAGCGGTCGTCGATCAGGTGCAGGTGGCGGCGGATGGCGCGGACGGTATCGGCGCGGATGCCTTTGAGCTCGGGGTGGCGCTGCAGCTGCAGGAAGACCTCCAGCAGCGCCAGGGGATCTTGCCGGAAAAGCTCGGGACGGCGGATCTCCAGATAGCCGTTGACGACCTGGAAGCGGTCGTCGAGGATCTGCGCCTCGGTCCGGAAACCGGGATTCAGCGCCTCGCTCAGCCGCTGCAGCAGGATCTCGTTGAGGCACTGGACGCTGCGGGCGGTGCGGAAGTAGTCCTGCATGAACGCTTCCACCGGGGCGTTGCCGTCGCCCCGGTGGCCGAACTGGCGGGCCAGATCGCGCTGGTAGTCGAACAGCAGCCGGTCCTCGCAGCGGCCGGCGAGCAGATGGAGGGCGAGGCGGACCTGCCAAAGATAGTGCAGGTCCCGCTGCAGTTCGGCGTATTCGGCCTCGTCGAGGAAACCGCGCGCCACCAGTTCCCGCAGGGTGGCGGTGTCGAAATGGCGCTTGATGACCCAAGCGACGGTCTGGATGTCGCGCAGGCCGCCGGGCCCTTCCTTGATGTTGGGTTCCAGGTTGTAGGCGGTGTCGTGATACTTGGTGTAACGGGCTTGCTGTTCGGCGAGCTTGGCACGGAAGAAGTCTTCCGAGGGCCACAGGCGTTGCGGGGCGATGCCCGCCTTCATGGCGGCGAACAGGTCGGGGTCGCCGTCGAGACGGCGGGCGTCCATCAGGTTGGTGACCACGGTCTGGTCGCCTGCGGCCGCTTCCAGGCACTGGGGTACGGTGCGCACGCTGTGGCCCGGTTTGAGGCCGATGTCCCATAGCAGAGTGAACAGGCGGCCGAGCTTTTCCGCCAGCGCCGGCGGCGGCGCTTCCGGAACCAGCACCAGCAGGTCGATGTCCGAATGTGGATGGAGCTCCCGGCGCCCATACCCGCCTACCGCCACCAGGGCAGCGGTGGCGGCATGATCGCCCAAGTGCCGCCGCCAGCAGCCGCGCAGCAGGGCGTCGATAAAATCGGCGCGGGCGTGGATCAGGGATTCGATGGGGGCGCCGGCCCGGAAACGCCGGGCCAGCTCGTCGTGAAAGGCCTGCAGGGTGTGTTTCAGCGCGGCCGGGGCGCTCATTCGCTGCGCAGGATACGGGGGAAGTCTTCCTCGTCGCGCAGGGTCAGAACCGCGACCCCGTCTTCGGTCACCGCCAGGGTGTGTTCCCACTGGGCCGAAAGACTGCGGTCTTTGGTGACGACGGTCCAGCCGTCCGGCAACAGTTTCACCTGACGTTTGCCGGCGTTGACCATCGGCTCGATGGTGAAGGTCATGCCCGGTTCCAGGATGACGCCGGTGTCCGGCTTGCCGTAGTGGAGCACCTGGGGCTCTTCGTGGAATTCGCGGCCGATGCCGTGGCCGCAGAATTCCCGCACCACCGAGTAGCCCTGGGACTCGACGTATTTCTGGATCACGTGGCCGATCTGGCCCAGGTCCACCCCGGGACGGACTTCGCGGATACCGCGGTACAGCGCCTCCTGGGCCACGTTCACCAGGCGCTTGGCCTTCATCGAGGGCTCACCGACGAAGAACATCTTGCTGGTGTCCCCGTGCCAGCCGTCCTTGATGACGGTGATGTCGATGTTGATGATGTCGCCGTTCTTGAGCCGCTTGTTGCCGGGGATGCCGTGGCACACCTGGTGGTTCACCGAGGTGCAGATGGACTTGGGAAAGCCGCGGTAGTTGAGGGGTGCCGGAATCGCTTTCTGCTCCTCGACGATGTACTCGTGGCACAGCCGGTCCAGTGTCTCCGTGGTCACCCCCGGTTTGACGTAGGGGGCGATGAAATCGAGCACCTCGGCGGCGAGTCGGCCCGCGACGCGCATCTTTTCCAGTTCTTCCGGGGTCTTGAGGTGAAAGTCGCGGCGCCGGCGGCGCAGGGGTCCGTGTTGCATAAGGCGTTGTCGCAAGATGGGGTTTCGTGGTATAAACTTCGGCTATTTTAACAGCAATCCACACACCTATCGACACGGCCGGCGGGGTGCTTGTTCCAGAAGATGGAACAGGTCGCCGGGCGGGATGGGTGGAGGCTTAACCCCAACCGACAATCAGGAGTGAATCCATGGTAGACGTCACCATGCGCGAGCTGCTCGAGGCGGGCGTGCATTTCGGCCATCAGAAGCGCTATTGGAACCCCAAAATGGCCCCCTACATCTACGGGGTCCGCGCCGGCATCCACATCATCAACCTGGAAAAGACCCTGCCGCTGCTCAAGCAGGCGATGAACTTCCTCGAGGACACCGCCGCCAACAAGGGCGTGGTGCTGTTCGTGGGCACCAAGAAGACCGCCCAGAAGGCGGTGCAGGAAGAGGCGACCCGCTGCGGCATGCCCTACGTGAACCACCGCTGGCTCGGCGGCACCCTGACCAATTTCAAGACCATCCGCCAGTCGGTCAAGCGCCTGAAAGAGCTGGAGGCCATGCGTGACGACGGCAGCCTGCAGCGCTTCAGCAAGCGCGAGGCCCTGGAGCTGATGCGGGAGCTGGAAAAGCTCGAGCGCAGCCTCGGCGGTATCAAGGACATGAACGACCTGCCTGACGTGCTGTTCGTCCTCGACGTCGGCCAGGAGTACATCGCCGTCAAGGAGGCGAAGAAGCTGGGCATTCCGGTGGTCGGCGTGGTCGACACCAACAACGATCCCAGCGGCATCGATTACATCATTCCCGGCAACGACGACTCCATCCGCGCCATTCAGCTGTACTGCCGCCTGGCGGCGACGGCGATTCTGGAAGGCAAGGCCAGCCAGGTGGAGATGGTCGCGGCCGCCGACGAGTTCGTCGAGGCGCCGGAAGAAAACGCCGCGGCGGAATCCGCCGCCCAGGACTGAAATCCAAGCGAGAGGTAAGCGAGAGATGAGCAATATTACCGCTGCCATGGTCAAGGCGCTGCGTGAGCGCACCGGCGCCGGCATGATGGAATGCAAGAAGGCCCTGGTGGAAACCGGCGGCGACATCGAGGCCGCCATCGAGCACATGCGCAAGGCCGGGCTGGCCAAGGCCGACAAGAAGGCCGGCCGCACCGCCGCCGAAGGCAAGATCGCCATCAAGGTGTCCGACGACGGCAAGCGCGCCGTGATCCTGGAGGTCAACAGCGAGACCGACTTCGTCGCCAAGAACGAGGACTTCCTCAAGTTCGTCGACAAGGTCGCCCAGCGCGCCCTGGAAACCGGCGTCGAGACCGTCGAGCAACTGCTCGAGACCCCGATCGAGGAGGGCGGTCCCACCGTCGAGGAGGCCCGCCGCGAGCTGGTGGCCAAGCTGGGCGAGAACATCGCCATCCGCCGCCTGATGAAGTTCGAGACCGAGGCCGGCAAGCTGGCCTGCTATCTCCACGGCAACCGCATCGGCGTGGTGGTGGAGATGGAGGGCGGCGACGATGACTTGGCCAAGGACATCGCCATGCACATCGCTGCCAGCAAGCCGGTGTGCGTGGAGGAGAAGGACGTGCCGGCCGAAACCCTGGAAAAGGAAAAGGAAATCTTCACTGCCCAGGCCGAGGCCAGCGGCAAGCCGGCCAACATCGTCGAGAAAATGGTGGAAGGCCGTCTGCGCAAGTTCCTCAAGGAGGTCACTTTGCTGGGCCAGCCTTTCGTCAAGGATCCCGATCTGAGCGTCGGCCAGCTGCTGGATCAGAAGGGCGCCAGGGTGGTCCGCTTCGTCCGCTTCGAGGTCGGGGAAGGCATCGAGAAGCAGCAGGCCGACTTCGCCGAGGAAGTGATGGCCCAGGTCCGCGGCGACTGACATGGAACCGCGCTACCGCCGGATCTTACTGAAGCTCAGCGGCGAAGCGCTGATGGGGGAACGGGAGTCCGGCCTCGACGCCGGCCCCGTCCGCCGTCTGGCCAGGGAAATCGTGCAGCTGCGCGGCATCGGGGTCGAGGTCGGCCTGGTGATCGGCGGCGGCAACATCATCCGCGGCGCCCAGCTGGCCTCCGAGGGGCTCGACCGGGTCACCGGCGATCACATGGGCATGCTGGCCACGGTCATCAACGCCCTGGCGATGCAGGATGCCATCGAGCACCTGGGGCAGCCGGTGCGGGTGATGTCGGCCCTGAAGGTCAACCAGGTGTGTGAGGACTACATCCGCCGCCGTGCCGTGCGCCATCTGGAGAAGGGGCGGGTGGTGATCTTCGCCGCCGGGCTCGGCAATCCCTTCTTCACCACCGATTCCGCCGCCAGCCTGCGGGCCATCGAGATCGACGCCGATCTGCTGATCAAGGCCACCAAGGTGGACGGCGTCTATAGCGCCGATCCCTTCAAGGACCCGGCCGCGGAGAAAATTCCCTATCTGACCTACGACGAGGCCCTCCAGCGCCGGCTGGCGGTGATGGACACCACCGCGCTGGTGCTGTGCCGCGATCACAACCTGCCCCTGCGGGTGATGAACGTGTTCGAACCGGGGGCGATTATGCGGCTGGTCCAGGGCGAGGACATCGGTTCACTCATCGACACGGGGAGGCACGATGATTGAGGACATACTCAAAGAAGCCAAGGCCAAGATGGAGAAGACCGTCGTGGCCATCAAGCAGGAGTTGGCCAAGATCCGCACCGGCCGCGCCCATCCCAGCCTGCTCGACCACATCAGGGTGAGCTACTACGGCAGCGAGGTGCCAATCAGCCAGGTGGCCAACGTCGCCGTGGAGGACGCCCGTACCCTGACTATCACCCCGTGGGAGCGCAACATGGTGGCGGTGATCGAGAAGGCGATCATGGAATCGGATCTGGGCATCAACCCCATGACCGCCGGAACCGTCATCCGGGTGCCGCTGCCGGCGCTGACCGAGGAGCGCCGCAAGGAGCTGGTCAAGGTCGCCCGCCACGAGGCTGAACAGGGCCGCATCGCCATCCGCAACATCCGCCGCGAGGCCAACCAGGAGTTGAAAGAGGCGCTCAAGGAAAAGCTCATCACCGAGGACGAGGAGCGCCGCGCCGAAGAGCAGATCCAGAAGCTGACCGACGACTACATCAAGAAGATCGACGCTGTCCTGGCGGAGAAGGAAAAAGACCTGCTGTCGCTGTAGCCATTCTGCATGACCCAAGCCCTGCCAGAGGAATCCACGTTGCCCCGTCACGTTGCCATCATCATGGATGGTAACGGCCGCTGGGCGCGGCGCCGTCATCTGCCCCGGACCGCCGGCCACCAGGCGGGGGTGACCGCGGTCCGCAAGACCGTGGAGCATTGCGCCAGGCGGGGCATCGAAGTCCTGACCCTGTTCGCCTTCAGCAGCGAGAACTGGCGCCGGCCTGCGGAGGAGGTCAGCGTCCTGATGCGGCTGTTCGAAATGGCCCTGGCCCGCGAGTCCCGCAAGCTCGGCGAGAACGGCATCCGCCTGCGCGTCATCGGCGACCGCAGCGCCTTCTCCCCCGCGCTGCAGGCGAAGATCGCCGAGGCCGAGGCGCTGACCGCAGGCAACGACCGCATGACCCTGCTCATCGCCGCCAACTACGGCGGCCGCTGGGATATCGCCCAGGCGGTCCGTAGGCTCGCCCGTGAGGTGGCGGAGGGGCGGCTGAGCCCGGACGACATCGACGAGAATAGGCTGGCCGCCCATCTGTCCTTTGCCGATCTGCCGGAGCCGGACCTGTTCATCCGTACCGGCGGCGAGCTGCGGATCAGCAATTTTTTGCTGTGGCAGCTGGCCTACACCGAACTGTATTTCACCGGAGTGCTGTGGCCGGACTTCGACGAGGCGGAACTGGACAAGGCCCTGGCCGAATACGCCCGCCGCGAGCGCCGTTTCGGCCATACCAGCGAGCAGGTGGCGCGCAGGCTGTCGGCATCGAGCGCCTGAATCTCATAACGATAAAGAAGATCAAGAGCCATGGCTGAAACCACCACCTCCCCATCTTCCCTCTGGAACCGCAATCTGATGTTGCGGGTCGCCACCGCCGCGGTACTGATTCCCCTGGTGCTGGGGGCGGCCTACTATCTGCCGGTCAAAGGCTTTCTCATCGCCTGGGGTGTGGTCATCCTCGCCGCCGCCTGGGAATGGAGCGCCCTGGCGGGGATCCGCAAAGTTCCGGGAAGGATCGTTTTCGTCGCCCTAGTGCTGGCGTTCCAGATACTGGCCTGGTACTGGCCCAAGCTGATCGGCTGGCTGGCGGCGACCACGGGGCAGTCGTGGCTGATGAAGGCGGTGTTGGCCCTCGACCACATTGTCTGGCCGGCGCTGCTGTTCTGGCTCGGCTTCGGTTTCTATCTGCGCACCTGGCCGGAGCGGCTGGTGAAGCAAGTCTGGTCCCGCGGGATGCGGGTCTTCGTCGCCTGGTTCGTCCTCTGTACCGCCTGGCTGATCATGGCGCGCCTGCGGGCCAATTTCGGCAACGCCTCCATCCTCTACCTGCTGCTGCTGGTGTGGATCGCCGACAGCACCGCCTATTTCGCCGGCCGCAAGTGGGGCCGGACGCCGCTGGCGCCGGCCATCAGTCCGGGCAAGACCCTGGAGGGCGTTTATGGCGCCCTGTTGGCCTGCGCCCTGTTCGCCGCCGGGATCGGCTATTTCTTCCTGGAGTTTTCCATCAAGGATGTGCTCGACTTTACCCTGCTGGCGCTGATCGCGGTGCTGGTTTCCGTTTGCGGCGACCTGCTGGTGAGCCTGTACAAGCGCTGGGCCGGGGTCAAGGATTCCGGCCGGCTGCTGCCGGGCCACGGCGGACTGCTCGACCGCATCGACAGCCTGCTGGCGGCCGGCTGTGTCCTCTATGCCGGCTTCTACGGACGGGAGATTTTCTGGTGAAAGGGTTGTGCATCCTCGGCGCCACCGGCTCGATCGGGGTCAGCACCCTTGATGTGGTGGCACGCCACCCGGAGCGATACCGGGTGGTGGCGTTGACCGGCCACCGCCGTATCGAAGACCTGTACCGCCAGTGCCTGCGCCACCGCCCCGCCTATGCCGTGGTGGGCGAGGAAGGCGATGCCGCCGCGCTGCAGCAGCGCTTGGGTGAGGCCGGGCTGGACACCCAGGTATTGCACGGCCAAGAAGGGCTGACCACCGTGGCCACCCTGCCTGAGGTCGATTACGTCATGGCCGCCATCGTCGGCGCCGCCGGCCTGCTGCCGACGCTGGCGGCGGCCCGGGCCGGCAAGCGCATTCTGCTGGCCAACAAGGAGGCGCTGGTGGTTTCCGGGCCGGTGTTCATGGAGGCGGTGCGGGAGGCGGACGCGGAACTGCTGCCCATCGACAGCGAGCACAACGCCATCTTCCAGTGCATGCCCGCCGGCTACCGCGCCGGGCATCCCCCGGCGGCGGTGCGCCGGATCCTGCTGACCGCCTCGGGCGGGCCGTTCCTCGACACGCCGCTGGAGCGCCTTCCCCACGTCACCCCGGAACAGGCGGTGGCCCACCCCAAGTGGGACATGGGCAAGAAGATCTCGGTGGATTCGGCCACCATGATGAACAAGGGCCTGGAGGTCATCGAAGCCTGTCTGCTTTTCGATCTGCCCCCGGAGCGCATCCAGGTGGTGATTCACCCCCAGAGCGTGGTCCACTCCCTGGTGGATTACGACGACGGCTCGGTGCTGGCCGAGCTGGGCAACCCCGACATGCGCATTCCCATCGCCTACGGCATGGCCTGGCCTGAGCGGATCGATTCCGGGGTGGAACCGCTGGATCTGTTCGATGTGGCGCGGCTGGATTTCCGCGAGCCGGATTTCGACCGTTTCCCCTGTCTTAAGCTGGCCTTCGAGGCCGCCCGTGCCGGCGGCACCGCCCCGGCCCTGCTCAACGCCGCCAACGAAGTGGCGGTGGCTGCCTTCCTGGAACGCCGCATCCCCTTCACCGCCATCGCCGAGGTCATCGCCGCCACCCTGGACGCCATCCCCGCCAGCACCGCCGCCGATCTCGACAGCGTCCTGGCGGCCGACGCCGAGGCGCGCCGTCATGCGGAAAGCCTGGTTGCCCGCTAACCCAATCCGCCGAGGTGGATCATGGACATCGCCCATAACATTTTCTTCTTCATCGTCGCCATCGGGGTCCTGATCACCTTCCACGAATTCGGCCACTTCTGGGTCGCCCGCCGCATGGGGGTCAAGGTGATCCGCTTCGCCGTGGGCTTCGGCCCCCCGCTGTGGCGCTGGCAACGCGCCCCGGAGGACACTGAGTTCGTCATCTGCGCCCTGCCCCTGGGGGGGTATGTCAAGATGGTGGACGAGCGTGAGGGGGAGGTGAAACCGGAAGACCTCCCCCGCGCCTTCAACCGGCAGCCGCTCGCCAAGCGGGTCGCCATCGTCGCCGCCGGACCCCTGTTCAATCTGCTGCTGGCGGTGATCCTCTACTGGGTGGTGCTGGTGACCGGGGAAACCGGTCTCAAACCCGTCGTGGGCGAGGTGCCCCCCGACACCCTGGCGGCCGCCGCCGGCTTCGAGCCCGGGGACGAGATCATCGCCGTGGAAGGCGAACGCACGCCCACCTGGAGCCTGGTCATCAGCAAGCTGACGGCGGAAATGCTGGAAAAGCGCAGGCTGCGCATCGAGGTGCGCCGTCCCGGTGGCGACCGCGAGATCCGCATCCTGGAGATTCCCGAGGCACTGGCGCAAAACCCCAATGAGCTCGGCGGCAAGCTCGGCCTTACCCCCTGGCAGCCGCCGATTCCGCCGGTCATCGCCACCGTTCAGCCGGGCAGCCCGGCGGATCAGGCCGGCCTCCAGCCGGGGGGCCGGATCGTGGCGGTCGATGGCCGGCCCATCGACGACTGGCGCGAGCTGGTCAAGATCGTGCGCGACAGCCCCGGCAAGCCCTTGACCCTGACGCTCGAGCGTGCCGGTCTGGAGGCCGAGGTCACGGTCATTCCCGAATCGGTGCCGGGGGCGGACGGCAAGCCGCGCGGCAGGATCGGTGCCGGAGTCAGGATCCCCGCTGAAGCCTTCGAGCGTCTCAAGGTCAGCTACCGTCTGGGACCTTTGGAGGCGATTCCGGCCGCCGTCGGCAAGACCTTCGAATACGCCTGGCTGACCCTGAAGATGATCGGCAAGATGCTGGTGGGCCAGGCTTCGGTCAAGAACCTTTCCGGTCCCATCAGCATCGCCCAGTATGCGGGCCAGTCGGCGGCCCTGGGGATGGACGCCTTCCTCAAGTTCATCGCCATCGTCAGCATCAGCCTGGGGGTGTTGAACCTGCTGCCGATTCCGGTGCTCGACGGCGGTCATCTGCTGTTCTACCTGATCGAAGCGGTGCGCGGCCGGCCCCTCTCCGACGAGGCCATGGCGCTGGCCCAGCAGATCGGCATGGCCATTCTGCTGGCGCTGATGACCCTGGCGATCTTCCTCGACATCCAACGCCTATTCCATTGAGGTTGCCATGAAGAAAATCCTCCTGCCCCTGCTTCTGTTGACCGCCACCGCCGGCGCCGAGACCCCACCGGACGCCCTGCGCCAGGCTTTGAGCCGGCAGCTGCCGGGAGCGACCATCGACGCCATCAGGGAAACCCCGGTGCCCGGCCTGTACGAGGTGGTCATTGGCCCGCACATTTATTACGCTTCCGAAGACGGCCGTTATCTCCTGCGCGGCCACCTGATCGATCTCAAGACCCGCACCGACCTGACCGAGGCCAAGCAGGCCAAGGCCCGCCTGAAGGCACTGGAAGCGTTGGGCGAGGACAAGATGATCATCTTCGCCCCCGAGCACCCGAAGCACACCATCAGCGTGTTCACCGACATCGACTGCGGTTACTGCCGCCGTCTCCATTCCCAGATCGATCAGTATCTGGCCAGGGGTATCCGGGTGCGCTACCTGTTCTTCCCCCGCGCCGGCAAGGGATCCCATTCCTACGACAAGGCCATCGCGGTCTGGTGCGCCAAGGACCGCCGCAAGGCGCTGACGGAGGCCAAGCAGGGCAAGGAAATCGAACTGAAGACCTGTGACCATCCGGTGGATCAGCATATGGCGCTGGCCCAGCAGTTCGGCGTCACCGGCACGCCGATGATCGTCACCGAAACCGGCGAGATCCTGCCGGGCTACGTGCCCCCGGACACCCTGGCGCGGCATCTGGAGGAAGCCGGAGGGCAATGACGCCGACAATCCTCCAGGAAGACGGTTATCGCTATTTCTTCTTTTCCCGGGAAGAACCCCGAATGCACGTACATGTGGTGTGTGCCGAGGGAGAAGCCAAATTCTGGCTGGAACCGCAGATCGACTTGGCGAAAAATTACCGCCTATCGCGACGGCAGTTGAAGCATATCGAGCAAGTCATCGAGGCCAACTATGCAACATTCGTCAACGCCTGGAAAACACACTTCAGGAATCGAAGTGACAGGGATCACTGAGCACGGAATCTGGATACTGTTCCATGGCCGGGAGTATTTCCTGGCATACGACGATTTCCCCTGGTTTCGTGATCAGCCGTCGGAGAGGATCTGCCATGTGCAGGAAATAACTCCCGGGCATCTGTACTGGCCCGATCTGGATGTGGATTTGAGCCTGGAAATCATCGAGCATCCGGAGCGTTTCCCCCTGTTGGCAACGTGAAACCCCGTTCCCGCCGTCACGGCCGGGTGCTGGTGCACACCGGCGAGGGCAAGGGCAAATCCTCCAGCGCCTTTGGGGTGGCGTTCCGCGCCGCAGGCTGGGGGATGCAGGTATGCGTGATCCAGTTCATCAAGGGCCGCTGGCAGACCGGCGAACAGCGCGCCGCGGCCTGCTTCGACAACATCGAATGGCACGTCAAGGGCGAGGGATTCACCTGGGACACCAAGAACCCGCAGCGTGACCGGGCCGTCGCCCGGGCGGCCTGGGACTTCGCCCGGGCGAAGATCCTCAGCGAGAAATACGATCTCGTCGTCCTCGACGAGATCAACTACTGCTGCGGTTACGGCTGGATTTCCGGTCGGGAGATCGCCGCCTTCATCCGCACGCGCAAGCCCGCCTGGCTGCATTTGATCCTCACCGGCCGCAGTGCCCCCCCCGAGGTGATCGAGGCGGCCGATACCGTTACCGAGATGCGCCTGGTCAAGCACGCTTATCGGCAGGGGATCGAGGCCGAGCAGGGGATCGAGTTTTGAGGTTCCGCCCGCGTCAGCCCACCCGACCAGCGTTTCAGGCAGCCTATTGGTGCAGGCGTTGTTCCTGCTGTTCGCGGCGGGCGATGGACTCCGCGTTCATCTGATTGAGCACTTCCATCACGCCCAGACTGCTCCTTTCCATCTTCTCCATCGCGGCGGTGATTTCGTCGATGAGGTGCTGGTTGGCTTTCCAGTCCTGGCGGGCCAGTTCCAGCGCCCGGTGGGCTGAGGTATGCACCTCCTCGTGGGGTGCCTCGAGCTTCTTGTAACTCGGCAGGCTGCTGAAACGCTCCTTGCCGACCCCCTCGTAGTACCATTTGCCGAGGCGGCAGGAGTGATCGTCCACGGCGATGGCCTTGCCCTCGTTGACGTTGGTTCCCGGATCGGCAACGGCAAGATAGGCGTTCTGCTTGTAGATGACGTGGTCCACCTTCACCAGGGTGCTGAAAGCGGTTTCCTGGGCATTGGTGGCCTGAACGATGGTGCGGTGCGAGGCCTGTTCGAACTCGCCGAAGCGGATACTGAAAGCCTGCACCAGCGGCTGCATCTGCTCGGCCAGGGAGACCGATTCGCTCGCCTCCCGGGAAATCGCCTCCACGCTGGTGCCGAAGCTCTGCAGGATCTTGGAAATCTCCACCGCCGCCTCTTTGGTGCGGTTGGACAGGGCCTTGACCTCGTCGGCGACGACGGCGAAACCGCGGCCGTATTCGCCGGCGCGGGCGGCCTCGATGGAGGCGTTGAGGGCCAGCAGGCTGGTCTGGTCGGCGATTTCGGTGATGATCGACAGGGAATTGATCACCTGTTTGCTGTTCTCGCTCAGATCGTTGATGATGCGGGCGGCGGAGGCGACCTTGTCAGCGATGTTGCCGACCGCCTCGCGCACCTCGTCCACCCCCGCCTTGCTCTCGGAGGCGGCGGTGGCGTTCTCGTCGGCGATCTTCACCACGTCTTCGAGGATCTGGGTGATCTGGACCATGTCGTTCTGGCACAGTTTGAGGTTGCTGACCAGATTGCCGGTGTTGAGGTCGTGGAGATTGTGGGACAGGCGGGTGGCCAGCTGGTGTTCGTGGTTCTCCTTCATGGTCTCCAGCGCAAGGTTGGCGTACTTCAGACTCTGGCGCAGCCGCCCCGGCAGGCCGTGGCCGAAGGCGCGGCGGTGGAAATCGCCGTTGCCGGCGCGGGTGAACACGGTGGTCATCTCGCGGAAATAGGCCTCGCACAGGTCGAGGAACTCATTCAGCTCCCAGGCTATCTGCCCCACTTCTCCCAGGGCATGGACGTGGGTGATGCGGTGATGGAACTCACCCTGGCGGCAACGCTTCAACACCTGGTGAACCCGGCCGATGGCATCGAGATAGCGGCTGATGGTGCGATGGCCGAACCAGGCGACGGCCGCCATGGCCAGCGGCAGCAGCGCCAGCGACACGTCCCAGCCCCGGCTGAATCCCTGCCAGATCATAAAGGCGAGCGGCAGCAGAACGACGGCGGCACACAGAAGGTTGATCTTGGTCCGCAGAAACGGTTGGTATTGGTAACGTTGGCTTTTGTCGGTCATGACTTTTCCCTTCAACCGTAGAGTTCCAGCGCGAATTTCTCGTAATCGGTGCCCTTGCCGGCAAGCAGGTCCTGCAGATAAGCTTGGGCCTTGGCGATGCCCTGCTTGACGCCGCCGGCGCTTTTTTCGATCCGCAGCATTTCCTGGTAGATGGGCTCAATGGTGCGGATGGCGGAAAGCGGCGGCTGACGCCGCACCGAGTAGTAACCCACCACCCGGCCGCCGTTGTCAATATCCGGGGTAACGTTGGCGAACACCCAGTAGTAGGAGCCGTCCTTGCACAGATTCTTGACGAAGCCGAAGAATTCCTTCTTCTCCTTGAGGGTGTCCCACAGCAGCCGGAACACCGCCCGGGGCATGTCGGGGTGGCGGATGATGTTGTGCTGCACTCCCAAAAGCTCCCGCTCGCTGTAGCCGCAGATTTCCATGAACACTCGGTTGGCGTAGGTGATCTTGCCGCTGGTGTCGGTTTTGCTGACGATGAATTCCTCTTCTCCGAGTTTGATCTCGTGGTTTTTTGGGGTCGGTCGCTCGCGCATCGTGATTGCTCTCCCTCGAAAAGGCGTTTACTGGCAAGTGTAGTCCAAAATCGGCCGCCTGCCGGCGTTGCGTCCGGGCTTTGGGGGGCTTATCCTTGGGGCGTCGATAACGATAAAGACCGAGACCCAAGGAGAACCAATTCATGCGTCACGAGATCCTGTGTTTGGCGGCCCTGCTCGTCGCAGGCTCGCCGTCGATGGCCGCCGAGGGGGAATACCCGGCGGCCAATTTCGAGCCCGAAGTGATCTACCAGGCGGAAACCGCCACCTCCCCAGCTGAGCCTGTTACCGCCACCGATCCCGACTATCCGGCGGCTGCGTTCACACCGCAGGTGATCTATCAGGACCCGGAGCTGATCGAAAAGGTCGGCCCCCAGGCGGTGCCGGAAACCCCGGCGGCGCCGGCGGTATCCGCGCCACCCAAGGACTCCGGGAATCCGGCGGTGCAGCGCGCGCCCCGTCCCCAGGGCACCCCGGGCGACGTTTCCCCGCCTTACACCGCCCTGTTGATCGCCTTGGGGGTCATCGCCCTGGCCTTCTGGTGGTCGCGGCGCGAGGCGGCGCCGGCCGGCGAAGCGGCGGTCGAGGTGGAAGAAGCGCCTGAAGCAGGCGATACGGAAGCGGCCGCCGATCCGGAGGCGGAAGCCGCCGCAGCCGAGGCGGAAGAAGAAGTGATCGAGGAACTGGCCGAGGATGCCGAAGCGCAATTGCGCCATCAGAACCGCCAGCGCGCCAACAAGACCAAGCGCACCCGGCGGCGCTGATCCCCCGGAGCCCGGCGTCCGTCAGGAACGGGCGCCGGCGTGCTGCTCCAGTCTTTCCTTCCATTCGTACAACAGCTGCAGGGCCTGGCGCGGGGTCAGACCGTCCGGGTCGAGCCGCTGCAGCTGCTCGTCGAGCCAGGCGCCCGCCGGCCGGGTGAAAAGATCCAGCTGCGGCGGGGGCGTTTCCGTATTGTCACGCCGGTTTTCCAATTCCACCAGTTTGCGCCGCGCCCGCTCGATCACATCCTGCGGCACCCCGGCCAGGGCCGCCACCTGCAGGCCGTAGCTCTGGCTCGCCGGCCCCTCGCGCACGCTGTGGAGAAACACGATGTGGCCGTCGTATTCGGCTGCCTCCAGGTGGACGTTGACGGCCCCTTCCAGCTGCTCGGTCAGGGCGGTAAGCTCGAAATAATGGGTGGCGAACAGGGTCAGGGCCCGGTTTCTGCCCAGGAGCCTTTCGGCCACCGCCCACGCCAGCGACAGGCCGTCGAAGGTGCTGGTGCCGCGGCCGATCTCGTCCAGCAGCACCAGGCTGTGTTCGGTGGCGTTGTGGAGGATGGTGGCGGTTTCGGTCATCTCCACCATGAAGGTGGACCGCCCTGAGGCCAGGTCGTCGGAAGCGCCGATGCGGGTGAAAATGCGGTCCACCGGGCCAATGACCGCCCGCTCGGCGGGGACGAAGCTGCCGAGGTGGGCCATCAGCACGATGAGGGCGTTCTGGCGCATATATGTGGACTTCCCGCCCATGTTCGGGCCGGTGACGATGTGCAGGCGGCGCTGCGGGTTCAGTTCCAGGTCGTTGGGCACGAAGTTGTCCACCTGGCGTTCCACCACCGGATGTCGGCCGGCCTCGATGCGGATGCCCGGTGTGTCCGTCAGCTGGGGGCGACGCCAGTCACAGGCGACGGCCCGTTCGGCGAGGTTGGCGAGCACGTCCAGCTCCGCCAGCGCCCGGGCGCGGGCCTGGATGGCCGGCACCTGGGGCGCCAGGGTCTGCAGCAGCCGCTCGTACAGGGCCTTTTCCAGCGCCAACGCTTTCTCCCGGGCGCTCAGGACCTTGTCCTCGAAGGCCTTTAGTTCCGGGGTGATGAAGCGTTCGACGTTCTTGAGGGTCTGGCGGCGGACGTAGTCGGCCGGCACCCGCTCGCTCTGGGTGCGGGGAATTTCCAGATAATAGCCGTGGACCTTGTTGTAGCGCAGCTTGAGACTGGCGATACCGGAACGTTCGCGTTCGCGCCGTTCCAGTTCCAGCAACCAGTCGTCGCCGTGCTGGCTCAGGCGCCGCAGTTCGTCCAGCTCGGCATCGTAACCGGGGGCTATGACGCCGCCGTCGCGGATCAGGGCCGGCGGTTCGGCGACGAGGGCCCGTTCCAGCAGCGCCTGAATTTCCGGAAGATCCGCCAACTCAGCCCGCAGATGGCGCAGGCGGGCGGTGTCGGAATCGGCCAGCAATCCGCGCAGGTCCGGCAGGGTCTCCAGGGTCTGGCGGATCAGCGCCAGGTCCCGGGGGCGGGCGGTCCCTAAGGCGATGCGGGAGGCGGCCCGTTCGATGTCGCCGGTCCGGCGCAGCGCCTCGCGCAGGGTCTCGTAGCGCCCGGTTTCGATCAGGGTCTCGACCGCATCCAGACGGGCCTCGATGGCGGCGCGGTCGCGCAGGGGGCGGTGGAGCCAGCGCTTCAGCAAACGCCCGCCGGCGGCGGTGACGGTGGCGTCGAGCACCCCCAGCAGGGTGAACTCGCGTTTGCCCGAGGGGTGCCGGTCCAGTTCCAGGTTGCGGCGGCTGGCGGCGTCCAGGCCGATGGTGTCGGCGCCGCTTTCCACCTGCAGTCCGGTGAGATGCGGCAGGGCGCTGCGCTGGGTTTCCTGCACGTACTGGAGCAGGGCGCCGGCGGCGGCCACCGCCAGCTCCAGCCCTTCGCAGCCGAAGCCGGACAGATCGCGGGTTTTGAACTGCGCCAGCAGCAGGCGACGACTGCCTGCGGGGTCGAAGTGCCACGGCGGGCGGCAGGTGATGCCACTGCGCTCGGCCAGACAGGCAGGCAGGTCCCAGTCCTCCGGCACCAGGATTTCCGCCGGATCGAGACGCTCCAGTTCCGCCGCCAGGGCCGCCTCATTTTCCACCTGCTGCACGGCGAAGCGGGCGCAGCTCAGCTCCAGGTGGGCCAGGCCGAAGCCGGTCCCGGCGGGGGCGACGGCCAGCAGCAGGTTGTCGCGGCGCTCCTCCAGCAGGGCCTCGTCGGTGGCGGTTCCCGGCGTCACCACCCGCACCACCTTGCGCTCTACCGGTCCCTTCGATTTGGCCGGATCGCCGATCTGTTCGCAGATCGCCGCCGACTCGCCCAGTTTCAGCAGGCGGGCCAGGTAGTTCTCCAGGGCGTGATAGGGAATCCCGGCCATCGGCACCCGCTGGCCGCCGGATTCGCCCCGGGAGGTGAGGGTCAGGTCCAGCAGCCGGGCGGCCTTGACCGCGTCGTCGAAAAACAGCTCGTAGAAATCTCCCATGCGGTACAGCAGCAGGGTGTCGGGGTACTCCGCCTTGAGGCGGAGGTACTGCTGCACCATGGGGGTGTGGTGTTCGAGGGGAAGGGTCGGGGTCATGCGCGCGGGCGGCGAAAATAACTGCTCACTGCGGCCATACCCGCCACAACAGCAACACGATGGCGCCGAACTGGCTCAGCCAGAACAGGAAACTCCATTTCAACCAGGCCGTGTGACTGTTGGCGATGTCCACCTTCAGCTCTGCGCGTACCTGCTCGATTGCCTTGACGAGACGCAACTCGGTTTCCTTCATTTCGGAGCGGATCGTCTCCATTTCCAAGCGCACCTGTTCGATTTCCTTGAGGAGACGCAGCTCGGTTTCCTTCATCTCGGAGCGGATCGTCTCCATTTTCAAGCGCACCTGTTCGATTTCCTTGAGCAGACGCAGCTCGGTTTCCCTCAGTTCAGAGCGGATGGCCTCCGTTTCCGAGCGTACCTGTTCGATCTCCTTGACGAGGCGCAGCTCGGTTTCCTTCAGCTCGGAGCGGATGGTTTCCGTTTCCAAGCGCACCTGTTCAATCTCCCTTACGAGGCGCAGCTCGGTTTCCCCTAGATTGGTACGGGTGGCCATGTCTCCAAGATGGGGATAACGCTCCTCCAGCGCCTCGAAAGCCTCGGCGATGATCCTGGCCCGCGCCTCGTCGTTGGGAGCGGTGCGGAGTCTGTCATACAGGTCGAGAACGGATGAGCTCATCGGTCACGGCTCCTGTCTGGCCGGGCACAAAACCGCAAGTCTGGCATTCCATTTAGCGGGAGGAGAGCTCAGGAATCGCCGGTGAACCGTACCGGTTTGCGTCCGGCCAAATGGTCAGGCGTGATGACGTAGGTGCCGCCCATGGTGGTCTGCCAGATCTCCCGGGCGACCCGCTCATCCCCGCCGGTGAAGGCCCAGGCCAGCCCGCCGGTCAATGCCCCCAGCCCGGCGAAGGTAAGCTTGAACGCCCCATAGACCGGTGTGACCAGGAAGCTGGCAAAGCCGGCAAGGAGCTCGGTGGCGACGTTGGTGTCGTGGCGGGCTGCCTGCTGGTGGGCGGCCGGGGGTGATGCCAGTGGGTAAGTCCGCGCAGGATAAATGGACTCGTCCGCTTGCGCGAACAGGGGGAGGAGCAGACAGAAAGCAACGATGAGATGTTTCATAGGACCGGCTCAAGATTTGTTAACCTAGATGTACCATTCTACCTTGCTTTTCGATTTAACAAGATTTGTGGGCGATGAACCAGCAGTATCATTTCCGCTCGCCGGTGGCGCAGCTCGCTGTAATCGCTTTGGCCGTCGCGGCGGCCTATGGCCATACCCTGGATGTGCCTTTTTACCTGGATGATTATCTGACTATCGAAACCAATGGGGCGTTGCGTACCTGGGATTGGCATGACTGGTCGCGCTTCAGCCCCAGGCGCATCGTGGCGACGGCCACCTTCGCGTTGGATCATCATCTTCATGGCTTGAACCCGGCCGGGTATCACATCACCAATATCATCATTCACGGGCTGGTCTCGTGGCTGGTTTGGGCGCTCGTGCGCGCTCTCCTGAGAACGCCGGCGCTGCGGGATCGGTGTCCGTCGGACTTCGGGATTTGGCTGCCATGGGTGACGGCCCTGGTTTTTGCATTGCATCCGCTTCAGACCCAGGCGGTGACCTATCTCACCCAGCGTATGGCTTCCCTGGCAGCGCTCTGGTACCTGGCCTCGGTGTGGGCCTACCTGGAGGCCCGGCTGGCCAGCGGCAGGGTCCGCCAGGGGCTCTGGATGGCCTTTGCTGTCGTCACCGCCGGACTGGCTTTTCACACCAAGGAGAACACCGTCACCCTCCCGTTGATCTGGCTATGGCTGGAGATCGTCTTTTTCAAGAGCCGTTGGGCGGGGATGGTCATGGTTTGCTGTTTGACGATCGGGCTGGGCCTGCTGGCCGCCATGAGCTGGGTGGATCATCCCTGGCTGCGCTGGCTCGATCATATGACCCGGGAAACCCTTTGGTTCGGCCGCGGCGATTATCTGGCGGCACAGATGAAAGTGCTGTGGTGGTACGTGCGCCTGTTTTTCTGGCCGGTCGGGCTACGTTTCGATTATGCTCTGCACCAGCCGCCCGCTTGGGAGGATGCGGGGGTCATCGTCGCAGCGCTGGGGCACATCGGTGTTCTGGGGGCGGCATTGGGGTATCTCAGGCGCTATCCTGTACCGGCCTTTTCGGTATTGTTCTATTACACGGCGCAGGTGATCGAATCCTCAGTTATTCCTATTCGGGACCTGGTTTTCGAGCACCGGACCTATCTGCCCAATTTCGGTCTGGCATTGCTGACGGCCTGGATACTGGTCGTCGGGCTGCCTGAGCGTCTGCCTGCGGCAAGGCGCTGGCAACCTGCCCTGGCGCTGTTGCTCGTGTGTGTGCTTGGCTGGACCACCTGGCAGCGGAATCAGTTGTGGCGTGATCCCATTGCTTTCTGGCGAGAGAATGCAGCGCTGACGCCGGAAGGCTATCGGCCGCTGACGGAACTGGGTTACGTCTATTTCCATGCTGGTCGTGAGGCAGATGCGAAACAGGTGGCGGCACAGTTGGTGACTTTGCTGGACCACAAGGGCTGGCAGCCGGGACAGGAGAACCTGACCTGGAGTGAAGTGCTCAACATCGCCCTGGCTTATTCTCTGGTGGGCCGGCATGAGGATGCCGCCCGGGTGGCCCGTCATTATCTCGACAGTTTCCCGGTAGCCCGGGCCCAGGGGATGTTCCATTTGCTGTTGGGTGATGCGGCGATGGTACAGAAGGATTTTTCAAAGGCTGAGCGTCATTACCGTCGGTCTCTGAAATATTTGCCGGAGAACCTGGATGCCTGGTTGTCGCTGGGAGAAGCGCTCGGCGCCCAGGGCCGCTTGGTCGAGGCGCGGGATGTTTTCCGCACCATTCTGAAGCACTGGCCCGGTCAGGCCCGCGCCCGCCGCAAACTGGCCCTTGCGGAATATCTGCTGCAACGCCGTGCGGGTTCTCCATCTCGGTAAGTACTATCCCCCCTTCGCCGGGGGCATGGAGCAGTTCCTCGGTGACCTGCTGCCGGCATTGCAGCGGGAGGGTATCGAGCCGGCGGCTCTAGTGCACGCCCATAACGAGGCAGAACGGCGGGAAAAGCCATTCCCGCTCTGGCGAGTGCCCAGTTGGGGCAGACTGCTGTATGCTCCGGTCAGTCCCGCCTATCCCCAGTGGCTGGCGAAGATGATCCAAAGCTTTCATCCCGACCTGCTCCACATCCATCTACCCAACCCCTCGGCTTTCTGGACTTTGGCCCTGCCGGCGGTCAGGCGTATTCCCTGGATCATTCACTGGCACGCCGATGTGGTGGCCTCTGAGATCGATACCAGACTGGCCCTGGCCTATAGACTGTACCGTCCCTTGGAACAGGCATTGTTGCGTCACAGCGCCAAAATCATTACCACCTCGCCGCCTTACCGGGATTCCAGCGAGCCGCTGAAAACCTGGCGGGCCAAAACCGAGGTCGTGCCGCTGGGGATCGATCCGGGCCGCCTGCCGCCACCCGATGCCGCCGACCTGGCCTGGGCTGAAGCGCAATGGCAGTCGGGCATACTGCGGGCGCTGTGCCTCGGCCGTCTGACCTATTACAAAGGCCACCGGGTTTTACTGGAGGCTGTGGCGCGGTGCAAGGACATCCACCTGATCTGTGTCGGTGGCGGAGAACTGCTGGAGGAACTGGAACACCAAATCAGGCAAAGATCACTGCAGGATCGGGTGCGGCTGGCGGGACAACTGCCGGAGCGGCAACGCAACGCCCTCCTGGCCAGTTGCGATGTCCTAGTATTGCCCTCGGTGGAACGCACCGAGGCCTTCGGCCTGGTACTGCTGGAGGCAATGGCCTACGGCAAGCCAGTAATCGCCACCCGGGTGCCGGGATCCGGCATGGGGTGGGTGGTGGAAAATGGGGAGACCGGCCTGCTGGTGAAACCGGACGATGCGGCGGCATTGGCACAGGCGTTTGATACTGTGAGAGAATATCCGGGCAGGAGGGGGCAAATGGGGGAAGCGGGCAGAGCACGGCTGGAGCAGCGATTCCACATCCGCGCCTGCGCCCGGCACCTCGCCCGGATCTACCAAACGATCCGTGGCTGATTGCAACAGCACCATAAACCTAAGGTAAATTATGCGATTGACGCCCGAGCAGGTGGCAACCATCCGGCGTGTTGTCCGGGAGACCGCCGCCAACCGGCATCTGGCGGTGGTCATGCCCGCCCGGGACGAGGCGGCTGTCATCGCCGGAGTGATCGCCTCGGTCAGTCGTCATCTGCCCGGAAGCCCGGTGATCGTGGTCGATGATGCCAGCGCCGATGGCACCGCCGCAGTGGCGGAACAGGCCGGCGCTGTGGTGCTGCGCCTGCCGGTTCCCCTGGGGGCCTGGGGGGCGATCCAGACCGGGATGCGCTACGCCCTCAAGCAGGGCTTCGACGCCGTGGTGACCATGGACGCCGACGGCCAGCACCTGGCGGAGGAAATTCCCAAGTTGTTGAAAATCCGAGATCAGGATGGAGCCGATGTGGTCATCGGTGCTTATCCCGAGCGCGGCAGCCGGGCGCGGCGTCTGGCCTGGAGCCTGTTCCGCCGGCTGAGCGGCTTTTCCCTCGCCGACCTGACTTCGGGATTCAGAATTTACAGCCGCCGGGCCTTGTGGCTGCTGGCCTCTCCCCGGGCCACCTTGTTAGAATACCAAGACTTGGGCGTACTCATCCTAATGCGGTCCAGCGGCTTGAAAATCGTCGAAACGGCAGTAATCATGCGCCCCCGGCTGGCGGGCAAGTCACGGGTGTTCAGCAGCTGGTGGCGGGTGGCACTGTACATGGCCCAGACTGTGCTGCTGCTGCTTGCCTGCGCCCATCATCGCCGCAGATTCAAATCCGGATGACCTATCAACTGACCTCCGCCCTGCTGGGGTTCACCCTGGCTGTCGTGATCCTGTGGCTGATCTACAAGGACCATATGCACACCCGCCACGCCTTCTGGTGGATGGCGGTCGCCGTGACCGTGTTCGTGCTTGGTTTCTTTCCCAATCTCGTCGATTGGCTCGGCCTGCGGCTGGGCGTCGCCTATCCCCCGGTGCTGGCCCTGGTCGCCGCCATCGGCGTGTTGCTGGTCAAGCTGCTGCTCATGGACATCGAAAACTCGCGCCAGGAACGGGCTCTGCGGCGGCTGATCCAGCGTATGGCCCTGTTGGAGGCGGAATTGAAAAGGTCCAGAGAGTAGGAATCATGAAGCAAATGCTACTGGCGTTGTGGCGCTTTCGCCATTTCGTGCTTGCCTCGATCAAGAGTGACCTCAAAGGCCGTTATGCCCGATCCCGACTCGGGGCGCTCTGGTTCATCCTGAACCCATTGGCTCAGGCGGCCATTTTCGCTTTGATTCTTTCCGAAGTGCTCGGGGCGAGACTGCCTGGCGTGGAAAGCAAATCCGCCTATGCGGTTTATTTGATGGCGGGGACGGCCGCATGGGGTTTGTTCAGCGAAATCGTCACCCGCAGCACCAACATTTTCATCGAATACGCCAACGTGATGAAAAAGATCACGTTTCCGCGGATCTGTCTGCCGGTGATCGTCGGCGGCAGCGCCTTGCTCAACCATGTGTTGCTGCTGCTGGCGATCTTCGTCGTGTTTGTTTTTTTCGGTCACCTGCCGGGAAAAGCGGTTCTGGTGCTGCCGCTGGGTATCGTGCTGATCACCCTGTTCGCCTTCGGGCTTGGTGTGTTGTTGGGGATTTTCAATGTCTTCAATCGGGATGTTTCCCAGGTATTGAATGTGGCCCTGCAGATCTGGTTCTGGCTGACTCCCATCGTCTATCCGGCCGAAGTGGTCCCCAAGCACATGCAATGGGCGCTACAGGTCAATCCCATGGCTCCTCTGGTCAGGCTTTACCAGCAGGCCATGCTGTATGGCCAGTGGCCGGAATGGTCCACCCTGTTCGTGCCCGCACTCTTTGCCTTGGGCTTTGGTTTGCTGACGCTCGTTGTCTTCATTCGTGCCAATGCGGATCTTGTGGATGCCTTATGACACGAACCGTTCTGTCAGTCGAAAGATTGGGTAAGTGTTACGTTTCCTATCCTTCCAACCTGCACCGCTTCGCTGAATGGTTCGGATTGCGGATGAAGCACCGCAACGAGTACTGGGCAGTTCGGGATGCCAGCTTTTCCCTCAAGTCAGGCGAGGCGCTGGCTCTCATTGGTCAGAACGGGGCCGGGAAAAGCACCTTGCTCAAACTCATCACCGGCACCGTCCGTCCCACCACCGGCCGAGTCCATGTCGCTGGCCGTATCAGCGCCATGCTGGAGTTGGGGCTCGGCTTCAATCCGGAATTCACCGGTCGCCAGAACGTGTATCTGGCCGGTGGGCTGATGGGGTTTTCCGTGCGGGAACTCGACGAACTTATGCCCGCTATTGAAGAATTCGCCGAATTGGGAGAATTTTTCGACCAGCCGCTTAGGGTCACCCTATTACCCACATCTCTCGCCCCTGTAGTAAGATATTGATTTCTTTGGATAGGCGTTGACATGAGCTGGGCTGAACAAGAATTTTTTCCCTGGCGCTGGGCGATGCCCGCCTGAACCGGCGGCTGTGCCGGGTGATAGAAGCGATGGCAAACGATCCGATGGCGAGCGTTCCCAACGTTTGCGGGGGTGGCTGGGCGGAGACCAAGGCGGCCTACCGGCTGCTGGACAATGCCAGGCTGGATTTTCGGGAGGTGTTGCGGGCCCACAGTGTGCCGACCCTGGAACGGATCCGGCAGCAGTCGCGGGTGCTGTGCCTGCAGGACACCACCGAGCTGGATTATTCCGGGCGGCCGTCGATGGCGGGGTTGGGAAGGCTGAATTACGAGCAGCGTCAGGGGTTGTACCTGCATCCGACACTGGTGATCAGTGAGGCGGGCGTGGCCCTGGGGGTGACCGACTGCTGGCACTGGGCGCGTTTGCCCAAGGGGGAGCCGGACCTGGCCGAAAGCCTGCGTTGGGTGGAAGGTTATGAGCGGGTGGCCGAGATGGCCGCCCTGGCGCCCGAGACCCGGCTGGTGTATGTCGCCGACCGCGAAGGTGACCTTCGGGCCCTGATCGACCGGGCCGAACAGCTGGGCTTTGCCGCCGATTACCTGATCCGGGTGCAGCACGACCGTAAGCTCAACGACCCTCTCGATGGCAAACTGCGGGCCGCGGTCGAAGCCCAGCCGGTGTTGGGGACGATCGCCTTTGACCTGCCGGCCGGCGGCAACCGCCCGGCCCGGCAGGTCACACAAACAATCCGGCTCGCCCGGGTCGAACTGAAGACCCGCAGCGGCCCGGGTCCCCAAGTCACCGTCATCCTGGCCCGGGAAGAGGCGCCCCCCGAAGGCCAGGAAGCGGTCGAATGGTGCCTGATCACCAACGAAAAGATCACCACCCTGGAACAGGCCAGAGCGCGCATCGAATGGTACCGCAAACGCTGGTGGATCGAGGTCTACTTCCGCATCCTCAAAAGCGGCTGCCGCATCGAAGCCCTGCAACTTCGCACCCGGGAACGCCTGGAACGGGCCCTGGTGCTGTATCTGATCGTCGCCTGGCGCATCCTGATGCTGATGACGCTCGGGCGGGAACATCCCGAGTGGTGCTGTGAAGTGGTGTTCTCTGTCGAAGAATGGCAGACCGCCTGGGCCATCCACCATCGCACCCCGCCGCCCGCGACGCCGCCGGATTTGGGCACCATCGTCCGCATCGTGGCCGGCTTTGGCGGCTGGCTGGGGCGCAAGAACGATCCCCCGCCCGGTCCCAAAGCCCTGTGGCAGGGCATGACCAAACTGAGCGCCTACGTGGAGGCCGTGACCGCCATCCGGGCGGCCGAGATCAAGTTCCCTCAGAGAAAACGGATAAGACATTGATTCCTATGAGAAGGGGGAAGATACGGGTAATAGGGTGGCTTAGGGTCTACTCCAGCGGCATGCAGGCAAGGCTGGCATTTTCCCTGGCGACATGTGTGAGGCCGGAGGTGCTCATTGTCGATGAGGTGTTGTCGGTGGGGGATAGCTATTTTCAACATAAAAGTTTTGACCGCATTCGTAGATTCAAGGAGGAAGGCACCACTATTCTTTTTGTCTCTCATGGGATGGAGACGGTTAAGGAAATTTGCAATCGAGTGATTTTGCTTGATAAAGGTCAAGTACTCAAAGATGGCCTGCCGGATGAGGTGGTGGATTATTACAACGCGCTCATTGCAGAGAGGGAAAATGCGAAACTCACCATCGAGCAGCGTCGGGAGAGAGGGGGGTGGTTATTAACCCGTTCGGGAACGGGGGAAGTTCGGGTTGCTAGATTATCCCTTGTGGATGCTGAAACCGGGGAAGAGGTCGCCACTGCCCGCGTCCGCCAGACGCTGTGCCTGATTGCTGAAGTCGAAATCGTAGAGCCCATTCCCAAGTTGGTGCTCGGTTACATGCTGCGTGACAAGCTTGGCCATGTGGTGTGGGGGACCAACACTTGGCACACGCGGCAGGTCTTGGAAGGCCTCAAACCCGGAGACCGGGTGATCTACCGGTTGCCCTTCACCTGCACCCTGGGACCTGGATCTTATTCGTTTTCCCCAGCATTGGTCAGCACTGACACCCATCTGGTCAACAACTACGAATGGACCGATAATGCCTTGGTGTTCGATGTGATTAACACGAATTATCCCTTCTTCATTGGATCGAGCTGGCTCGATGCGCAGTTCCAAATCTCCATTCAGGAAAAGGTGACCACATGAGCGGCATCATCTCCCATGCCCAGAATTTTGAAGATGTCATCCTCTGGCGGGCGTTGCAACAGGTGGAAAAAGGGTTTTATATCGACGTCGGTGCCCAGCATCCGGTGGTGGATTCGGTCAGTCTGACTTTTTATGAGCGGGGCTGGCGTGGCATCCATGTGGAGCCTTGCCCATACTATGCTGAACTACTACGCCGGGAACGGCCGGATGAGACTGTGATCGAAGCTGCTGTCTCCAATAGCAAGGGAACGCTGGCTTTCTATGAAATCCCCGATACCGGCCTGAGCACTGCTAATCCTGCGATCGCCGAGCGTCATCGGGCGGCGGGCCACCAAGTGCGTGAGACGGTGGTCCCAACTCTGACATTGGCAGACATCTTCGAGTTAGTCGCTGGTCGAGAAATCCACTGGCTGAAGATTGACGTCGAGGGTTGGGAAAAACAGGTTTTGGAAAGCTGGGGAAGTGCCGAGACGCGTCCATGGATCGTGGTGGTCGAGAGTACCTTGCCACTTAGCCAGGTGGAAACTCATCAGTATTTTGAGGAACAGTTGATCCAAAGGGGCTACAGGTTTGTCTATTTCGACGGTCTGAACCGGTTTTATATCCATGAAAGTTATAGGGAATTGCAACGGCACTTTGAGGCCCCGCCTAATATTTTTGATGATTTCCAATTGGCCCACACCACTCCGTATTGTGGTCTGTTACGGACTGAGAACGATGAGCTTGCCACACGGTTGGAACTGGCGCAGATGGACTGCCAGGCTCTGACCAAAGAGCTGCAGAATATCCGGCAGGCGTTGGCCGAAGAGCAGGCCAATAACCATCGGCTGACCGCTGAACTGGATGCAGCCAATGCCCAAGCCGAGCAAGCTCGCCAAGAGGCGCATTCATTCCGGGAAGAGCTAGGAAAGGCCCAATCCCGTCTCCAATGGCTCGAAGCCGAATGGCAGGCGGCCAAAGCCCGGATTGAAAAGCTGACGGGCGAGCTGGCGCTGTCTAAGGAGAGCTGCCGCACGCTGACTGAGGAACTGCAAAGTACCCGGCAGGCGCTGGCAGAAGAGCAAACGCGGCTTGCCGAAATCCAAGCCCACAACCACCGGCTTGAGGCCGAGCTGAATGCGGCCAAGACCAGAATCGAAGAACTCAACGGCCATGCTCACCACTGGCACGTGATTACGCAGGAGCGGGAGAAACAATTGGCCGCGATGTATGCCAGCTGGTCTTGGAAGGTGACCGCCCCGCTTCGGTTCGGCTACGATGTCGCCCGCTGGACGGTCCGGCAAATCGGAAAAGCCATCAGGCTGGGCTTTGCAGCGCTGCTCTGGCTTTTCCTGCTTCCATTTAAGACCCTCAAGGCTGTATTACTCTCGCCGCTGCTTTTGGCCATGCGCCGGGTGCTGGGTAACCCCGTGCTTGCCGATCGGATCAATCGGAAGCTTTTGCGTATTCCCTGGCTGCACAGAAAACTGAGAGTACTGGCTGTTCGTTATGGGCTAATTGAACCGACTTTTCCGGATTCCACTGAAAAGCCATCTCTGAAATCGCCAGATTCACCTGCTTCCAACCCGCTCTTGTCGGATGACTTTATTCCCATCAGTTTAAGAGATATGACTATTCATTTCCACAAAGGTCCTCTTGCTGATCAAAGAGGGATAGGCAGGGTATCCAGGGAAATCTTGGATCTGTTACGGAAAAAAGAAATTGAGTACAGAGATTCAAGCGGAAATTGTGGTGATTCTTCGAATAAAAATGTGTATTTTTATTCATCCATTCATTGGTGTCCTGAAAATTTGCCGCAGCCTTCAGTTGTCATGATCCATGATGTGATACCTTTGTTGTTTCCCGGCAGATTTCCAGAGTCTGTTGTGGATGAGTGGAAGACTCGTTACAAGAATGTTGCGCAGCAGGCGAAAGAGATAGTAACGGTAAGCAAGACCAGTGCAATGGATATTGCGCGGCTGTTGAATATTGATCAAGGTAAAATTCATGTTATTTATAATGGTGTGAGAAAGCTTCCAGTGGCTGAATCTGTTGATATAGACATCCCTGATAAGCCGTATATTGTGTATCTTGGTTCATACGACCACCACAAAAATATAGATATTATTTTTCGGTCACTTGGAGATCCCAGGATTTCAGATGTCAATATGATCATGATCGGGGATAATCTTGGAAGCAAGAGAATCGTGGCGAAATTGGGTTTATATGATAGAGTTCATTTTCTGGGGAGACAGCCAGATGAAATTGTCGCGTATGTGATTAAAAACGCACTGGCACTTGTATTTCCAAGCTTATATGAAGGATTTGGGTTGCCACCTATGGAAGCTGCACTTTTGGGAAACACCTAGTGTTTGCAGCAGAAGACCGGCGATGACCGAGTTATTAAAAGATGCTTGTTTGTTTGCGGACCCCGGTCTGCCGGTAGAGTGGGCAGATGCTGTTTGTAAATTGAAGGATAGCAATATCAGAGAAGTGCTTTCCCATAATGCGGCAAAACTCGTAAATCATAAAATATACGTGGGGGAGAGTGGTGGAACAATTAATCGCTGTATTAAGCACTCCGAAAAATTCTATGACATCAGGTGTGCATTAATGTTGGTGATGGCAATGATCAATATTAAAGAAAGTGATTCCATGTCATTGGTTCAGAGGGTTAGTTTTTGTGTCATGCCGCTGTTATTGATTGCTTTTTATGCGTTGACATCGATTTTTTATTATGAGAAGCGGGCTTTTTCTTTTGATGAGCCTCATTATTTGCTGGCGGCGCAATCAATTGCCAGGGATTTTGATTTTGATTTAAAAAACAATTACAACAAGGAAAGTTATAAAAACATATATTCTGGTATACTTGATCCGCATATATCGCCAAATTCACAAGGAAAGCATTGGTATTCAATTCATGGATATGGGTTGCCGGTGCTTTTGGCTCCTGGATATATTGCTGGGGAGGCGTTGGCGCCTTATGTAGGTGGCCTTAGGCGAGGTTTGGATATAGGTGTAGGTATCATTTTGATTACGCTTACGCTGTTTTCTTTTTTGCTTCTGTCCGATTCCGTGGATGCTGAGCTTTTTCTTTTGCGTGTCTGTGTTTTTATGTTATTTCTGGTGAAACCCTGTTTTGGTGTTTACCAAGTTTATTGCTGTTGAGGTTGTGGCATTTTTTTTTGTGTCTTTGCTTATATGGGCCTCCGTTAGGGAGAAGGTTTCACTATTGTGGGTCTGTTTAGTGTTTCTGATTGCAGGTGCCATATTGTGGGTTCATGTTAAATTTTTAATTTTATCAGTTGGTTGTTTGTTAGTTTATGTGCTTGTTAACCGTTCAAGGCTGAGTGGTGCCAAGATAATTCTGGGATCTGTTGTGTACCTGTTGTTTTTGCTGGGGCTTCTTTGCTTTAACTATATGCATTATGGTCATTTTCCTTTGATGCCCAATACCCCTCTGGGGCGCTTTCGCCGACATATTTGGTCCAGGGAATCATAGGTGTTCTTTTTGATGGGCATACCGGCATATTTTTTTGTGCTCCAATATATGGCGTAATGCTTGCTTACCTGTTCCGTCGCCTGAGGCTTGATAGAATCAATTTTATCCTGTTGCTCATTGTAGTAATAGCCGGCTTCCCATTGATGCTTGTTTCCAGTATGCATGTTCTCAAGTTAGAGGTGGCCGATATTTCGTATGATTTTATCCGTTCTTGGTTTATAGATGCTGGCGAGGTACCTATGTGGTTTCAAACTCCGGTGTCAAGGTTCTTTTACCCCATGATTCCTGTGGGTATTTTGTTTATGGCGCACAATTCCAGGCATATTTGGTGTGGTAATGTTGCCAGGGCGCTTGTAATTGCATTTTACATCATCACGTTTGGGCTGTCTTTATGGCAGGTCTGCAGTGTTCCTCATACTTTATTCAGGCCAAATGCAAATTTTGAAGGATTTGCCCCTGTTTATGGGGCGCTTTTCAGGCAGTATGTATGGGTTGTTTCCGAATTTATTGAGTTTCAAGTACCCAGTTGAGAACATTGCTCTTGCATTGCTGTGGTTGTTTTTATTGTTGGCAATGTTTTCACTTGCGTTTAAAGGTATCAAGTTGTCTCTTGCATTGCTGGCTTTGTGTGTTCCACTGGGCTTGCTTGGTCACGAAAAGGCTAAGGCTTATGATGTTGTCACCATAACGCCGGTTCAGATGTTTTCCGGTCTTTCATCTGATTACTTGGACAGCGATCATGTTCGTGTTTTTAAATTGGGTATGCCATTTTCGGGTGATATGCTGTACGGGCCTTATGTATATATTCCTTTTGGTCGCTATTGTATGAAAATGAATATGGATGTTGATGCTTCGTTTCAGCAATTGAAGTGGTATATATCGGATGCTTTCATCTATAAGGTGTATCAAATGGAAGAGATATTTAATTCTGAGCTGCATGGTGATTTCAATCCGTCTTTATGTTTCTTTAATGATGCGCCTCACTATCCAAAAGAGGTAAAGTTATATGGGAAAGGGTTTGTCGGCGAGATCAGGCTGAAAGACATTGTTTTTTTAAGGACAGCTCTGTAAGAATGTATTTTTATATATTGAGATTGATCCGCCCTCACCAATGGATCAAGAACGGTTTCGTCTTCATTGGTGTGCTGTTTGCCAAGCACTGGGATGTGGAAACCCTGACCCTTGCCGGGCTGGCCTTTTTGGCCTTCTGTGCGGTCTCCAGTGCCGTCTATGTCGTCAACGACATTCTCGATGTCGAGGCCGACCGCCAACATCCCGTCAAGAAGAACCGGCCCCTGGCCCGGGGCAGCATCTCCCTAACCACTGCTTGGCTGCTGGCCAGCCTGCTGTTTGCCCTCTCCTTGGCCATTGCCTGGCAGGTCACTGAATGGGTACTGGGTTTCATCGTTGCCTACGCCCTGCTCAACCTGGCCTATTCCTGGCGTTTGAAACACATTGCCGTGCTCGATGTCTTCATCATCGCCACCGGCTTCATGCTGCGGATTCTGGCCGGTACTGTGGGGCTTGGCATTCCGCCCTCCTCCTGGCTGCTGCTGTGCGGTCTGATGTTGACCTTGTTTCTGGGTTTTGCCAAGCGGCGGGCGGAGCTTTTGGCCATCGAGGATCTGCCCGGGGACCGGGCCATGACCCGGCGGGTGCTGGACGACTACACCCCGGCCACGATCGAGCAGTTCATGGCCATCAGCGCCGCCTGCGCCATTCTGGCCTACAGCCTTTACACCGTCAGCCCGGAGACCGTTTCCCGTCACGGCACCCCGAACCTGATCTATACCGTTCCCTTCGTGATCTACGGCATCCTGCGTTACATCCTGATCCTGCATACCCGGGACGCCGGCCATGACACCGCCCGCGACCTGTATTCCGATCCCCATATTCTCCTTACCGTCACCGGCTGGGCGGTGACCACGGTGTCGTTGCTGCTATGAAGCGGATGGCCCGCAACCGGCGCCTGACCGGCCTGATCCTGTCGGTGGTACTGGCTGCCGCCGGTTACCTGGCCTTTTCCCTGTGGGCCGGCTGGCGCGAGGTGCTGGCGGTGTTCCGCCAGGTGGAGGGGCCGGGGCTGGCGGTCCTGCTGGGGCTTTCGCTAACCAACTACCTGCTGCGCTTCCTGCGCTGGCAACTGTATCTGACCGCCCTCGGCCACCGTCCTCCTGTCGGGCTCAGCGCCCTGATCTATTTTGCCGGTTTCGCGCTCACCACCACGCCGGGCAAGGCCGGCGAGATGCTGCGCGGGGTGTTCCTGAAGGCCCGGGGCATGCCCTACGTCTCCAGCACCGCCGCCTTCGTCAGCGAACGTCTTTCCGACGTGGTGGCCGTGGCCCTCCTGGCCCTGGCCGGCGTCGGCCGGCTTTACCCGCCGGGGGAGCCGCTGGTGAAGTACGGCCTGGCGGCCATCGCCGCCGGCCTGGTGCTGCTGGCCGGTGCCGGCCGGTTGCGCCGGTGGCACGACAAGCTGCAACGCCACCCCGGCCGCCTGCTGCGCTTCGGGCGGCATCTGCTGGGCCTGGTACTTGACACTCGCCAGTGTCACCATCCCTTGCTGCTTCCCCCCGCCACCGGGCTGGGCCTGTTAGCCTGGTTCGCGGAAGGGTATGCCTTCTATCTGCTGCTGCACTGGCTGGGTTATGATGCCATCGACCTGGTGATCGCCTGTGCCATCTACGCCCTGGCCATGCTCGCTGGTGCGGTCAGCTTCCTGCCCGGCGGCATCGGCGGAGCCGAGGCCGCCATGACCCTGCTGCTGCTCTGGGTCGGGGTGGGCCAGGCCGATGCCGTGGCCGCCACCCTGCTCATCCGCCTGACCACCCTGTGGTTCGCCGTAGCGCTGGGAGCCGTGGCGCTGCTGGCCGGCGGCAAAGCCCTCAACCGACCACCCCAACCGTTGCCGCAAAGCCCATGATCCAGTCCTGGAACCGCTACCCCCGTGTCACCCACGCCCAGGTCATCGACCTGTGGGACCGCCACGCCCCGCTCCCCGGGACGGACCGTCCTTTACTGCCCCACGGCAACGGCCGCAGCTACGGCGATGTCTGCCTCAATGCCGGCGGCGTGCTGCTCCGCACCCGCCCCCTGGACCGCTTCATCGTCTTTGACCGTGCCACTGGGCGGCTGCGCTGCGAGGCCGGGGTGCTGCTCCGGGACATTTTGAACCTGACCGTGCCCCAAGGCTGGTTCCCGGCGGTCACTCCGGGCACCCAGTACGTCACTGTCGGCGGAGCCATCGCCAATGACGTCCACGGCAAGAACCACCATGTGGCCGGCAGCTTCGGCCATCACGTGCGCTGCCTCGAACTACTGCGTTCCGACGGCACACGCATGCTCTGCTCTCCGGAGAAAAACCCGGACTGGTTCCGGGCCACCGTCGGCGGACTGGGACTGACCGGCCTGATCACCTGGGCGGAACTGCAGCTGATACCCATCGCCAACCCGGCCCTGGTGACGGAAACCCACAGCTTCGCCACCCTGGACGGCTTCTGGGACCTGAACCGGGAACTGGAACGGCGCTGGCCCTACACCGTCGCCTGGATCGACTGCACCGCCCGCCTCGGCCGCGGCCTGCTGCTGGCCGGTGCCCATGCTCCCATGCAAGCGCACCCCTTCGCCTGGAGGTCTCGCTCCTGGCGCTTCCCGCTCGAGCCGCCCATCTCCCTAGTCAATTCCCTCAGCCTGCGCCTGTTCAACCAGATCTACTATCATCTGCCCCGGGGTAAGGGAAGACAGCTGAGCCACTATCAGCCCTTCTTCTATCCTCTCGACCGGATTCGGGAATGGAACCGCCTCTACGGCCGCCGCGGCTTCTTCCAGTACCAGTGCGTCCTGCCGCCGCAGGCAGCCCGCAAGGGGGTGGCCGAATTACTGCAGTGCATCGCCGCCAGTGGCAGCGGCTCGTTTCTGGCGGTGCTCAAGACCTTCGGCGACAAACCGTCTGCGGGAATGCTGTCCTTCCCCCGCCCCGGGGTCACCCTGGCCCTGGACTTCCCCAACCGGGGCCCTGAAACCCTAGCCCTGTTCCGGGAGCTGGACGCGGTGGTGCGCGACGCTGGGGGGGGCCTGTATCCGGCCAAGGACGCGCGCATGCCCGGGGAGTTATTCCGCCGAGCCTATCCCGAATGGGAAAACTTCCAGCGCTTCATCGACCCGCAATTTTCCTCCAGTTTCTGGAGACGTGTGACAGGAGAAGCCTGATGCAACGAATCGCCATCTTCGGCGCCACCTCCGCCATCGCCGGCCACTGCGCCCGCCTGTGGGCCGCCCGCGGCGACCACCTGGCCCTGGTGGGCCGCAATCCCGACAAGCTGGCCGCCCTGGCGGCCGATCTCCGGGTGCGCGCCGCCCCCGGCCAAACCATCCACACCTTCCAGGCCGACCTGGACCGGATCGACGACCACGAAGCCCTGCTGAACCGGATCGAGGCCACCCTGGGTCCTCTGGATGTCATCCTCGTTGCCCATGGCACCCTGCCGGACCAGCAGCGCTGTCAGAATTCGGTGACTGAAACCCTCAATGCCATTCACACCAACGCCCTCAGTCCCGTCTCCCTGCTGACCCTAGCCGCCAACCGCTTCGAGGCCCGCGGCCGCGGCACCCTGGCCGCCATCGCCTCGGTGGCCGGGGACCGGGGACGGCAGAGCAACTACGTCTATGGCTGCGCCAAGGGCATGCTGGACCTGTTTCTCCAGGGACTGCGCAACCGCCTGGCCAAAAAGGGGGTGGCCGTGGTGACGATCAAGCCCGGTTTCGTCGATACCCCCATGACCGCCGCCTTCCCCAAAGGCCCCCTGTGGGCCAAACCGGAAACTATCGCCCGCGGCATCGTCCAGGCCATCGACCGCCGACGCGACGAGGTCTATCTGCCCTGGTTCTGGTACTGGATCATGGGAGTGCTCCGCCATATCCCCGAGCGCCTCTTCAAGCGGCTTTCGCTGTGAAAACAACCGCCGCCCTGTTCGACTTCGACGGCACTTTGACCCGAGGTGACAGCCTGCTCCCCTTCCTGCGTCAGGTGCGGGGTCCTCTCCGGCTGGGAATGGATTTTGTCCGGACCTCACCCTGGCTGGCCGGCTACGCGCTCAAGCTGCTGGACAATGGCCGCGCCAAGGAAGCCCTGCTGGCCCGGACCCTGGGGGGATTGCCCTGGGAACAGGTCGCAGAACACGGGGCCCGCTTTGCCAAAGAACGAATCCCTGCCCTGCTGCGACCCGACACTCTCGAACGCCTCCACTGGCATCAAAGTCAGGGCCATCTCTGCATCCTGATCAGCGCCTCACTGGATGTGTATCTTAATCCCTGGGCTCAAAGCGCCGGCTTCGACTTCTGCCTGACCTCGGTCCTGGAACGGGACCGGCATGACCGCGTCACCGGCCGCCTCGTCGGCGGCAACTGTCACGGAGCGGAAAAGGTGCGCCGCATCGACACTCTGTTTGCACAGATCGGCCGGCCGGAGAAAATCTATGCCTATGGCGACAGCCCCGGCGACCGGGCGATGCTGGAACAGGCGGATGTGGGGATATGGGTATGATGCCCGACAGCAGAATAAAGGTTGTTTTGGCTACCGATGCGATTTTTAGCCCTCTCACTGGGGTGGGGCGTTATGCTTTCGAAATGGCAACCCACCTGTCTGAGCAGGCTGGGATTGGAAAAGTAAAATATTTCAACGGCATTGGTTGTAGCTCCACGCCAATCAAAGAACCTCCTCCCCGTTCCGATCAGGCCCGTGCTTTGCGTGCCTGGGCCCTGCATAACCGACTGGTAGTAGCCGCTTACCGCTTTCTGACCCCCGCTTGGCGCTGGGCGGTGCTACGCCGCTACGGCGATCATGTTTTCCACAGCCCCAACTACTTCCTGCCACCCTTTCCCGGCCCCAGGGTGGCCACCTTCCATGATCTCTCCCACGTGCGCCTCCCGGCATGCCATCCCCCCGAGCGCGTCCGCTTCATGGAACAGGAGCTTCCCATCACCCTGCGGCGCGCCGACCATATCATCACCGTCAGCGAATTCAGCCGGCGGGAAGTCATCGACCATTACGGCTGGCCGGCCGACAAGGTGACCGCCACCCCCCTGGCGGCCTCAGCGGAATATCATCCCCGCAGCCGGGAAACGTTGGCGCCGAAACTGGATGCCCTGGGGCTGGAACCGGGTGGCTATGCCCTGTTCGTCGGCACCATCGAGCCGCGCAAGAATCTCGCCGTCCTGCTGGAAGCCTATGCGGGGTTGCCGCTTTCCCTGCGTACCCGCTATCCCCTGGTCCTGGCTGGGGACCGGGGCTGGCGCAGCGAAGACCTGCACGCCCGCATCCAGAAAGCACAGCGCCAGGGCTGGGCGCGCTATCTGGGCTACGTGCCCGAGAAAATCCTGCCTGCTCTTTATGCCGGGGCGCGGGCGTTCGCCTATCCGTCGCGGTACGAAGGCTTCGGCCTGCCGGTGCTCGAGGCGATGGCCTCCGGGGTGCCGGTGGTCTGTTCCCATGCTGCCTCCCTGCCGGAGGTGGCCGGGGATGCGGCCCTGCAGCACGATCCCGACGATGTGAAAGGTCTGCGTGGTTTCTTGCGCAGGGCGCTCGAGGATGACGCCTGGCGGCGGGAGGCGATAGCAAAAGGGCTTGCCAGGGCCCAGACTTTCTCTTGGGAGCGGACGGTGGCAGAGACGGTGGCGGTATACCGACGGCTTTCTGTGTGATTTTCCTTGGAGGTTGAGAGACAATCGCAGATTCAATGATACCCCGCCCGACAATGTGCCTCGAATCCCGGCCGTGCGGGGTACGATCAGATTCGAACTGCCGATCAGCGGCAAATACCCGGCGCGTCGCGTGGTACGAGCAAGATTGTCTGTCCGGCAGAGTCAGGGTTTGGAGGATTGTGACAATATGAGCAACAGGGTGGTGATGACTGCTGCGACGTTTGATCGCTTTCTTTCCCTTGGGCTCGCCCTAGTCGGGCTGGGGATCGCTATGATTGCGCGATTAGGGCTGGAGTATCCTTGCTGTCCCACGGACGAGGGCAACTGGATCTCCATCCTCTACTACCTCGATGCGGGTATCGACTGGCCAGTGTCGGGGCCGGCCTATGTGGGCCTGCTGCGGTGGCTGGCGGCGGCTAGCGGCCTTCCCTACGAAACATTGATATCTGCCCTGGCGGTAGTCGGCGCCGCTTGGCTGCCACCACTGCTATATCTTTGTTACCGGTATAGCGGGTTAAATCTTCAGGAAGCCTTGGGCAGTGTGGGTACCCGTTCATTGCGCCAGGCCAAGCCTGGAGAAGGAGGAAGTTATGTAGAAGGAAAGACATCGCTGAAACCTTCAGAGCGACCTGACAGGTGCAAGTCCTGTCCGGCCAAGGCTGGCCACCAGCCGGAACCGAGTGTTGCGTGGTCGAGGAGCGATCCCGACTGCGAAGCGTACACAGGGGGCCTGTAGGCCGCGTGATGGAGCCTCGAAAGTACGGAATGCGGAGCCGACGTTGTTGAACGGACGGAAGGCAACAGGGGTGGTGCTGTACTGGCCTGGCATCATCCCTCCGCCGGGGTCGAAGAGCGGGGCATGCAGGGCAAGGGTCGCCCAGGAACCTGGGAGGGCTCGATCACTCCTTGCGGGAAGAGCGGTGCGGGCGCCGTGTGAGAAAAGGCCCAGGCCCATCGGAGCGGTGTCCGGCCGATGGGAGCGAACGGGACACGAAGCAGGGTACCGGCGCGCGAAGGCGACGAAGCGCGCTGGGAAGGTGATCGAGCAATCGGAGCCTGCCGATAGTACCTGGGAAGTCGGGGAACCTGCCCCAAGGGACCCGATGGAGGGAAGCGGCAGGTCGGACGATGGGGCTTTCGGAGGGACAGATGGCCGGGACATCGAGCCAGGAGAACATCTCAACACGACAACGGAAGCTAGCGGAACTGGCCCGGATCGAACCGAAGCTGGAACTGACCACGATTGCCCACCACATCGACGTGGTGTGGCTGGAAGAAGCCTGGCGGCGCACCCGCAAGGACGGGGCCGCCGGGGTGGACGGCGTGACTGCATCCCAATACGCAGCCGACTTAGAGGAGAACCTGACGCGCCTGCTGGAACGGTTCAAGACCGGCCGGTATCGGGCGCCTGCGGTACGGCGCGTCCACCTGCCCAAGCCGGGAACGGGAAAGACCCGCCCGATCGGCATTCCCACGCTGGAAGACAAGGTGCTGCAACGGGCGGTGCTGATGGCGCTGGAACCCATCTTCGAGCAGGACTTTCTCGACTGCGCCTACGGGTTCCGGCCCGGACGCAGTGCCCACCAGGCCCTGGAGAGGCTATGGGGCGGGCTGATGGCCATGGGCGGTGGCTGGGTCATCGACCTGGACATCCAAAACTTCTTCGACGATGTGGACCGGGACCGGCTGCGGAACTTTCTGGGGCAGAGGGTGCGCGACGGCGTGATCTGCCGCGTGATCGGTAAATGGCTGAATGCCGGTGTCATGGAAGGCGGACAGCTTCACTACCCCGAACAAGGGACACCGCAAGGTGGGGTGATCTCCCCACTGCTGGCCAACCTCTACCTGCATCACGTGCTCGACCTGTGGTTCGAGCAGACGGTCAAACCGCGACTGCAAGGCAGCGCCTTCGAAGTCCGGTTCGCCGACGATGCGGTCCTGGTGTTCAAACGGGAAGAAGACGCCCGGCGGGTATTGGCCGTTCTGGGCAAGCGCCTGGCCAAATACGGCCTGCGCCTGCACCCGGACAAAACCCGCCTGCTCGACTTCAGAAAACCCGGACGGAAAGGCCAGAGCTTCCAATACCTGGGATTCACCCACTACTGGGGACGCTCAAGGAAAGGGCGTTGGGTCGTCAAACGCAAGACCGCCCAAGCCCGGCTCAGCCGCTCCCTGCAGGCGATCAACCACTGGTGCCGGATGCACCGCCACTGGCCGGTTGCAGACCAACAAGCGGCCCTGAGCCGCAAACTCAAGGGGCATTATGCCTACTATGGGATCGTCGGCAACAGCCAATCGCTGGCCCGCTTCCTGTACGAGGTCAGACGGCGCTGGTACAAATGGTTGTCCCGCCGCAACCGGGAACGGATGAACTGGGACCATTTTGGGCGGCTGTACAAACGATACCCACTCCCCCCACCGCGCGTGGTTCACGGAATTGCCCGTTGCGTAGCGACGCCATAGTCCGAGGAGCCGGATGCCTTAATCGGGCACGTCCGGATCTGTGGGAACCGCGGGTGAGCAATCGCCCGCGGTCACCCGGCCGGTCTTGCCAAGTGCCTGAAGATTCAGGAGAATACGGGCATGGAAGGATTTGATCTGGACCTGAGCCGCCCACCTCCCTTGCCCGGGACGGTGGAGGAATGCCACCGGGTGATCGAAGCGCTTTGGCGGGCGCTGGGAGAATTTCAGCAGATCCAGGCGCGAGTGGAAGAACTGGAGGAACAGTTGGCCTTGGGGTCCGACAATTCCTCCCAACCACCTTCCCAGGACAGCCCGAAGAAGCGCGCCGAGCGCAAGGGCAAGCGACCGACGGGACGCAAGAAAGGGGCGCAGGTGGGACATCCCGGGCACGAGCGGGCTCTGGTTCCGGCAGAAGCAGTGGACGAGGTCCGGCATTACTTTCCCCATGGCCGCTGCGAGTGCGGTGGGTCGGTGGCGGTGCGGGGATTCCGTCCCCATCAGGTGTTCGACCTGCCCGAGATTCGTTACCGGGTGGTCGAACACCGGGTGTATGAAGGCCGCTGTGGGTGTTGTGGTCAGAAGCACCAGGGGCGGCTACCGGATGAGGTGCCCCGCGGCCAGATGGGACCTGGGCTGGTGGCGTGGATTGGCTTGATGACGGGGCGCTATCACCTGTCGCTGCGGGAAGTCGAAGCGCTGCTGGAAGAACAATGGGGTCTGAGATTCAGCCTGGGGGCGATCAGCCAGAGCCAGATCCCGCTGCAGGCGTGGCTGGGTCCGGTCTACAACCAGATTGGCGAAGCGGTCAGAAAAGCGCTGATCGCCCATGCCGACGAGACCCGCCACTACCGGGGCCGCAGCATCTATTGGCTGTGGGCGCTGACGACCGATCAGATGGCGTATTTCCTGACCCATTATTCCCGCGGCAAGGGTGCGGCCGGTGAGCTGTTGGGGGATTTCCAGGGAATCCTGGTGACCGACCGCCACGGGGCCTACAACGACCATCCCCAGGACTCACACCAATACTGCTGGGCGCATCTCATCCGCAACCTGGAACGGATCGCCGGGCGCAAGGGACAGGCCGGCGAAGATGGCGAACGCCTGCTCCGGGCCGCCCGCCTGACGGTTCACTACGGCAAGCTCTGGCAACAGAGCCATTACCCATCCGACCGCTACCGAAGGCGATTGGAACGCCTCAAAGCCCTCTTCCGGCGCGAACTGGAACAGGCCGCCCAAAGACATGGCGACAACAAAACCGGTCGCAGCTGCCGCAAGTTGTTGGACGATTTTCCCAGGTTCTGGACCTTCCTGGACCATCCCGGGGTACCGATGACCAACAACACGGCAGAGCGTGCCCTACGCCCCTATGTCATCTGGCGCAAGACCCGTTTCTTCAGCCAGTCGCATCGCGGTGACTGCTTCCGACCCATGATCCTGTCGCTGGTCGAAACCTGCAAGCGCCTCAAGATCGGCGTCTATCAGACCCTGCGGACCATCTGCGCCCAGGGCATGGCAGAGGGCGAGGTCACCTTCCGCCTGCCCCTGCCGGAACCTCAACCACTTCCAGTGGCAAGCCCGTGAACGGTAACCAGTGTGGTCTGGCTTTTCAGTACCAGCTACTTTCTCGCCCCTTTGCTGGAGGGGCGCCCTCAGCAGTGGGGAATGGGTCTTACGATGGCATCCTTCTTACTCTTTGTGGCTTTGCGGTACTGTCCTGCTCCTGCCCTCGCCCTGGGGTTTCTGGGGATTTACGGGGCGACCTTCCTGGTCCATCTGCTGAGCTTTCTGATCTTGAACGGCCTGTTGGTGGCGTATGGACTGTTAGAGCTGGGGAGGGGGCGGCGGCCGGGAATGGCCGAAGGCATGCTGCTGTTGGCAGGTCTGGTATGCCTTGAGGCTTTATGGTCCGACAGCGGACCCTACCGGGCGATGATGGCGGATCTGGCGAACTTCCACTTCCGCGCCTTGGCATGGCCATGGGTGGCGATGGCTGCCATCATTTCGGCTGCCGCCCTGATAATGGTTGGACGTTACTGGAAACGGCTGCAGGCCATATGCGTACTCCATCCGGTGCCGTGCTTGCTGGTGCTGGCAGCAATGCTGGCGCTTGCCTTTGCGGTTCAGGCGCTGCTGTTGCCGCCTGCTGCGCCTGCCTCTTACCAGGGGGATTTCTGGCGTTTCCTGATAGCGGAGAGCGGTAACCTCGTCTTTGCCCTCAGCTTCATCCGCGGTGGCTGGTTGTTGCTGCGGGAGGATAGGGGAACAGCGAGCTATGGAACTGCTGCCGCGATTTTAATGATAATGGGGGCAGGCGTACTCCTGCTTTCCCCTTGGATGGGGGCAAGAATGGCATGATCCGGGTGATGAACTATTGGACCGTGTTCGCCGCCCCCCTGGCTTGGCAGGGAGTCACCTCCCTGGGGACATGGGGGCGCTGGCTGGTGGTGGGCTGGTGGCCCGTTGGAGTGATGGTAAGCCTCGCCCACACGGTGCGTCCCCAAGGGTGGCTTGGGTGTTGAGATGGAGTGGACCACGCCTGGCGGCGGGAAGCGATAGTGATGAACCTTTCCAAACTTTCCCGGCAGGTGGGGGAGCGGCTGCGCGGCCAAGGACTGCTGCTGACCACGGCCGAATCCTGCACCGGCGGCTGGATCGCCAAGTGCATCACCGACGTGCCCGGCAGCTCCAGCTGGTTCGACCGCGGCTTCGTTACCTACAGCAACGCAGCCAAAATGGAGATGCTCGGCGTGAGGGCGGAGACGCTGGGTCGTTTCGGGGCGGTGAGCGAGGCGACGGTGCGGGAGATGGCCGCCGGGGCACTGGCCCGCAGCCGGGCCCGGGTGGCGGTGGCGGTCAGCGGGATCGCGGGGCCTTCGGGAGGGACGCCGGACAAACCGGTGGGCTCGGTGTGGCTGGCCTGGCAGATGAAGGGACAGGCGCCGGTGGCCCGTTGGTATCATTTCGACGGTGACCGGGAAGCGGTGCGCCGTCAGGCTGTTACGGCAGCTTTGCAGGGTATAATCGGGATTTGTGACAGGGTTTCCCCCGCACCGGACTGAATCGGTATGAGTCTGACTCAGGAAGATATCGAATTCATCAAGGCCCATCTTGGTGAGTGGCTGGCCGAGGCTTCGCTTGGCCGGCCTCCGGTAGTCTATGAAATCGAGTTGCGCGAGCGTCTGGTGCGGGTCGAGGAGGAGCTGAGCCATCAGCGTGAGCTGATCCAGCAAATCCTGGTGCAGATGGACAAGCGCTTCGAGCAGGTTGACAGGCGCTTCAATCAGATCGACAGGCAACTTGAGCAGCATGACAGGCGTCTGGATCAGGTCGACAGGCGTCTCGAGCAAACGGACAAGCGCCTTGAGCAGCTCGGCAGGCGTCTGGATCAGGTCGACAGGCGTCTCGAGCAAACGGACAAACACCTTGAACAGCTCGGCAGGCGTCTGGATCAGGTCGACAGGCGTCTTGAGCAAACGGACGAACATCTTGAACAGCTTGGCAGGCGTCTGGATCAGGTCGACAGGCGTCTTGAGCAAACGGACGAACATCTTGAACAGCTTGGCAGGCGTCTGGATCAGGTCGACAAGCGTCTCGAGCAAACGGACAAACGCCTTGAGCAGCTCGACAAGCGCTTTGATCAAGTCGATAAGCGTCTAGAGGAAGGCAACAGGCGCTTCGAGCAGGCACGTGCCGATGTGGAAATAGAAATTGCCCGGAGTCATGCCGCTTGGTTGAAATGGAGTTTTCTGTTCTGGCTCAGTCAGTTTGGTGCCATCATCCTGTTGCTGTGGCGCGTGTGGCCGGGGAGCCAGTGATCCGTGGAAGCCGGGACTCCCTCCAAAAGCCGCCTGTTCTTCGCCCTCTGGCCCGACGAGACGGTGATCGAGGCGGTCGAACGGGTGCGCGGGGAGCTGGGGCTGGATCAGGGGCGGCCGGTGCCGGAGGAGAACTTGCACATCACCCTGCTGTTTCTGGGAGACGTCCCCGACGAGGCCATCGATGACCTCAAGGCCCTGGCCGACCGCCTTGCCCTGGCACCCTGCGAAATCGTCCTCGACCGTCTGGAACATTGGGTCCGCCCCGCCGTCCTATGTCTGACCGCCTCCGAGGTGCCGGAGCCGGTGGCTGAACTGGTAAACCTGCTCAAACGCGGGGTGCGCAAGCTGGGGTTCAAACCGGAGAAGTGTCCCTTCCGCCCCCATCTGACCCTGGCGCGCAAGGTGCGGCGCCGGGTGGTGGAACGGCGGATCGAACCGGTCCGCTGGCCGGTGCGCGATTTTGTCCTGGTCAAATCGGAACGCGACGACCGCGGTTCCCGCTATACCATCCTCGGCCGCTGGCCCAGCAGCCGTGAGGCTGTGCCATAATTCCCCTATTTCCTGTTACGGAGACTGACATGCTGGACGAAAACAAACGCAAGGCCCTGAGCGCCGCTTTGCAGCAGATCGAGAAGCAATACGGCAAGGGCTCGGTGATGCGCATGGGCGATGCCGGTCTGGTGCGCGACATCGAGGCCATCCCCACCGGTTCCCTGGCCCTGGACATTGCCCTCGGCATCGGCGGCCTGCCCAAGGGACGCATCGTCGAGATCTATGGGCCGGAGTCCTCGGGCAAGACCACCCTGGCCCTGTCCACCATCGCCGAGGCCCAGAAACAGGGCGGGGTGGCGGCCTTCGTCGATGCCGAGCACGCCCTCGATCCGGCCTATGCCGAGCGCCTGGGCGTCAACCTGGACGATCTTTTGATCTCCCAGCCGGACACCGGCGAGCAGGCCCTGGAGATCGTCGACATGCTGGTGCGCTCCGGGGCGGTGGACGTGATCGTGGTGGACTCGGTGGCGGCGTTGACTCCCAAGGCCGAGATCGAGGGGGACATGGGCGACGCCCACGTGGGGCTGCAGGCGCGGCTGATGTCCCAGGCCCTCAGGAAGCTCACCGCCAACATCAAGCGCTCCAATGCCCTGGTGATCTTCATCAACCAGATCCGCATGAAGATCGGGGTGATGTTCGGCAATCCCGAAACCACCACCGGCGGCAATGCCCTCAAGTTCTATGCCTCGGTGCGTCTCGACATCCGCCGCACCGGCGCCGTCAAGAAGGGCGACGAGATTCTCGGCAACGAGACCAAGGTCAAGGTGGTCAAGAACAAGGTAGCGCCGCCTTTCCGCACCGCCCAGTTCGAGATCCTCTACAACGAAGGCATCTCCAAACTGGGCGAGCTGATCGATCTGGGGGTCGAGCACGGTCTGGTGCAGAAGTCCGGCGCCTGGTACAGCATCGGCAAAGAACGCATCGGCCAGGGCAAGGACAACGCCCGTCAGTATCTGAAGGAGCACCCGGAGCGGGCCGAGACGCTGGAGCGGCAGATCCGCGAGAAGGTGTTCGGGGTGCCTGCCGAAACCGGTGAAACGGCCCAGGCCGAGGAGAAAGAAGGCTGAGTCGAAGCGAAGATCGCGCTAAAATAGTCGATCTTTGCCTGAGGCTGCTGGCACGCCGCGAGCACAGCGCCCAGGAGTTGTTGCGGAAGCTGACGGCGCGGGGCTTCGATGCCGAATTGACCCGGGAGGTCATCGACGCGCTCCGGTCCCGCGGCTGGCAGGACGATGCCCGTTTCGTGGAAAGCTTCGTGCGCAGCCGCCTCCAGCGCGGTCACGGGCCGCTCAGGGTGCGCTTCGAGCTGCGCGGCAAGGGGGTGGACGATGCCGTGATCGAGGCGGTGCTGGCCGAGATGGCCCCCGACTGGTCCGAGGCCGCCGCGCGGGCCTGCCGGCGCAAATTCGGTGACGGGCCGGCTTCGGACCGCAACGAGTATGCCCGCCGCTGGCGTTTCCTGGCCCGGCGCGGTTTCGACAGCGAGCAGATTCGCAGCGTGTTGGACAAACCATGAAATTTCTGAAAACAGCCGAGATCCGAACCCAGTTCCTGGACTATTTCCGCCGCCAGGGCCACACCATCGTCCCCTCCAGCCCGCTGGTGCCGGAGCACGACCCCACCCTGCTGTTCACCAACGCCGGCATGGTCCAGTTCAAGGATGTGTTCCTGGGGCGCGAGACCCGGACCTACACCCGCGCAGCCTCGTGCCAGAAGTGCCTGCGCGCCGGCGGCAAGCACAACGATCTGGAGAACGTCGGCTACACCGCCCGGCATCACACCTTCTTCGAGATGCTCGGCAACTTCAGCTTCGGCGACTACTTCAAGCGCGAGGCGATCGGCTACGCCTGGGAATTCCTGACCAAGGGACTGGAGATCCCGCCGGAGAAACTGTGGGTGACGGTCTACGAGGAGGACGACGAGGCGGCTTCGATCTGGCTCGACGAGATCCGGGTCGATCCCAAGCGCTTTTCCCGCATCGGCGCCCCCGACAACTTCTGGTCCATGGGCGATGTCGGCCCCTGCGGTCCCTGCACCGAGATTTTCTATGACCACGGCCCGGAGGTGCCCGGCGGACCGCCCGGAACGCCCGAGGCCGACGGCGACCGCTACGTGGAAATCTGGAACCTGGTGTTCATGCAGTACGACCGCAGCGCCGACGGCACCTTGCGGCCCCTGCCCAAACCCTCGGTGGACACCGGCATGGGGCTGGAGCGCATCGCCGCGGTGCTGCAGGGCGTCCACAGCAATTATGACATCGACATTTTCCAGCATTTGATCCGGGCAGCCGCCAAGGTCGTTGGTACCGACGACCTTGCCAGCAGTTCCCTCAGGGTGATCGCCGACCACATCCGCGCCAGCGCCTTTTTGGTGGCCGAAGGCATCCTGCCCGCCAACGAGGGCCGCGGCTACGTGCTGCGCCGCATCATCCGCCGCGCGGTGCGTCACGGCTACCGCCTCGGCTGCCGCGACTTGTTCTTTTACAAGCTGGTGGCGCCGCTGGGCGAGGTGATGGGCGACGCCTATCCCGAGATCGTGGCAAAACGCGACCAGATCGAACGGCTCCTGCGCCGCGAGGAGGAACGTTTCGCCGAAACCCTGGAACAGGGCATGAAGATCCTCGAGGACAGCCTCAGGAAAATTCAGGGCAAACGCCTTCCCGGCGAGCTGATCTTCCGCCTCTACGACACCTACGGCTTCCCGGTGGACCTGACCCGCGATTTCGCCCTCGAACACGGCATCGAGCTGGATCTGGAGGGCTTCGAGCGCGAGATGGAGAAACAGCGCCAGCGTGCCCGTGCCGCCAGCGGCTTCGACGCCGGTCACCACAAGGTCATTCCCATCCACGCCCAGACCCGCTTCGTCGGTTACGACGCCCTGCGCTGCGACGCCAGGGTGCTGGCGCTGCTGAAAGACGATGCCGAAGCCGAGCGGCTCGAGGCCGGCGACAAGGGGGTGGTCATCCTCGACCGCACCCCGTTCTACGCCGAGGGGGGCGGTCAGGTGGGAGACAAGGGCCTGATCCGCGCCGGGGAAGGCACTCTGTTCCGGGTTGAGGACACCAAGAAGCAGGGCGACACCTGGCTCCATTTCGGCCACGTGGTTCAGGGGACGCTGAGCCGGGGCGCCGCCGTGGTGGCCGAGGTGGACGAGGAAGCACGCAACGCCACCGCCCTCAACCACACCGCCACCCATCTGCTCCACGCCGCCCTGCGCCGGCTGTTGGGCGAGCACGTGCAGCAGAAGGGGTCGCTGGTGGAGCCGGAGCGGTTGCGCTTCGATTTCTCCCACTTCGAGCCTTTGAGCCGGGCGCAGCTCGAGGAAATCGAACGCCTGGTCAACCAGCAGATCCGCCGCAACCTGGAAGTGAGCGCCGAAGTCATGGCCTACGATGCCGCGCTTGCCGCCGGCGCCATCGCCCTGTTCGGGGAGAAATACGGCGACCGGGTCCGGGTTCTCAAGGTGGGGGATTTCTCGGTGGAGCTGTGCGGCGGCACCCACGTGACACGCTCCGGCGATATCGGTTTTTTCAAGATCACCGGCGAGAGCGGGGTCGCCGCCGGGGTGCGCCGCATCGAGGCGGTGACCGGCGAATACGCCGTGCGCTGGGCCCAGCAGGCCGACCGTACCCTGCAGGCCCTGGGCGAGTTATTCCGCAGTCCGGTGGACAAGCTGGTGGACAAGGCGCGCCAGAGCCTGGAACACAGCCGCCGGCTGGAAAAGGAACTGGAACGCCTGCAGGCCAAGCTGGCGGCCCAGGCTGGCGGCGACCTGGCCTCCCGGGCGGTCGAGGTCGACGGCGTCAAGGTGCTGGCCGCCAAGGTCGAGGGCGGCGATCCCAAGGCGCTGCGCAACACTCTGGATCAGCTCAAGAACAAGCTCGGCAGCGTGGTCGTCGTCCTCGCGACCGAGAAGGACGGCAAGGTCACCCTGGTGGCGGGGGTGAGCAACGATCTGACTGATCGTCTCAAGGCCGGGGAGCTGGTCAACTTCGTCGCCCATCAGGTGGGCGGCAAAGGGGGCGGCCGGCCGGACTTCGCCCAGGCCGGCGGCACCGCGCCGGAAAAGCTGGATCAGGCGCTGGCGAGCGTGGTGGACTGGGTCAAGGAACGGTTCTAGTTATGGCATTGTACGTACACAAATACGGCGGCACCTCCGTCGGCACCGTGGAGCGGATTCGGCACGTGGCCGACAAGATCGTCCAGGCGCGCAGGCGCGGTGACGACCTCGTCGTGGTGGTGTCGGCCATGAGCGGTGAGACCGACCGCCTGCTGGGTCTGGCCAAGCAGATGCAGGAACGTCCCAACCCCCGCGAGCTGGACGTGCTCCTGTCCACCGGGGAGCAGGTCACCATCGCCCTGCTGTGCATGGCCCTGGAGGCCCGTGATTGTCCTGCGGTGTCCTATACCGGCGCCCAGGCGCGCATCCTCACCGACGCCGCCCACACCAAGGCGCGGATCCTCGACATCGACACCGCCAAAATCCGCCGCGATCTCGACCGGGGCAGGGTGGTGGTGGTGGCCGGTTTCCAGGGGGTGAGCGAGGAGGGGGACATCACCACCCTCGGCCGCGGCGGCTCCGACACCACCGCCGTCGCCCTGGCCGCCGCCCTTGATGCCGACGAATGCCGCATCTACACCGACGTGGACGGCGTCTACACCACCGATCCGCGGGTGGAGCCCAAGGCCCGCCGCCTCGACCGCATCACCTTCGAGGAGATGCTGGAGATGGCCAGCCTCGGCTCCAAGGTGCTGCAGATCCGCGCGGTGGAGTTCGCCGGCAAGTACAACGTTCCCTTGCGGGTGCTGTCCACCTTCGACGACGGCCCCGGAACCCTGATCACCTACGAGGAAGAGGACATGGAACAGGCCCTGATTTCCGGCATCGCCTTCAACCGCGACGAAGCCAAGCTGACCGTGGAGGGCGTGCCCGACCGTCCCGGCATCGCCGCCGCCATTCTCGGCCCGGTCGCCGACGCCAACATCGAGGTGGACATGATCGTCCAGAACGTCGCCGAGGACGACACCACCGACTTCACCTTCACCGTGCACCGCAACGACTATCCCAAGGCGCTGGAGATTCTGGAGGGGGTGCGGGAAGAACTGAACGCCCGCAAGGTCACCGGCGACGACTGCATCGTCAAGGTGTCCCTGGTGGGGGTGGGGATGCGTTCCCACGCCGGCATCGCCAGCAAGATGTTCCGGGCCCTGGCCCAGGAGGGGATCAACATTCGCATGATCTCCACGTCCGAGATCAAGATTTCCGTGGTCCTGGACGAGAAATATCTGGAACTGGCGGTACGCACCCTGCACGATGCCTTCGAACTGGACAAGGCGCCGGCGTAAGCTGCCTTGCCGTAGAAAATGGCGGTGTTATAATCGAATCCGGACTGCGGTCGCGCTGGACGCGTCACGCCAGGGCCGGCCCAAAGGCAACAGAAAGGACGATCCGTATGCTTATACTGACCCGCAGAGTAGGGGAAACGCTGGTCATCGGTGACAACATCACCGTCACCGTGTTGGGCGTCAAAGGCAATCAGGTTCGTATCGGCGTCAACGCCCCCCGGGACGTCGCCGTCCACCGTGAGGAAATCTACGAACGCATCAAGCGCGAACAGGGATCGGAAGCCGTCCAGCAGTCGCCTGCTTCCGAGCCGGAGACGCCGGACGTCGATTCCTCCGATCTGGAAGCCGGCCCGGAAGTCGAATAACCGCACGCAATCCCGGAGAGGTGGCCGAGCGGCTGAAGGCGCTCCCCTGCTAAGGGAGTATGGGTCAAAAGCCCATCGAGGGTTCGAATCCCTCCCTCTCCGCCATAAGTTTTGGAAAGACCCTGTTGGTCCGTTTGGAACCGCGGGGTTTTTTATGCCCCTATTTTATAATCCGCGGCCGCCGGGCCTGGCCGTTGTTGTCACAAAACCGATCATAAGATCGTCGCCTGTTTTTAACACTCTCCCCTCTATCCTTGTCCTTGCGCAAATTTGTTATCCGACAACAACAGGAGGATTTTCATGCGACTGAAGAAAACCGGGGTCACCGCCATGCTGGGACTGGTATTGGCAGGCCAGGGTGCGCTGGCGGCGGACCGGGAACTGCTCGACATCTTGCTCGCCAACGGCGCCATCACCCGCGACCAATACGATCGTCTGCTGAAGAAGAAAGAACCGCTGACCAAGAACGACGTCGAGATCAGTCTGAAAAAGGGCCTGCACTTTAAAACCGCCGACGGCAATTTCGAAACCAAGATCGGCGGCCGGATGCATCTGCAGGCCGCCTATCACGACCGGGACAACATCGCCGGGCAGAACATCGACGACGGCCTGGAAATCCGCCGCGGCCGTCTCTACGCCAAAGGGGTGCTCTACCACGACTGGAAGTACACGGCCGAATACGACTTTGCCGGTAACAAGACCCATATCAAAGATTTATGGGTGGCTTACACCGGCCTGAAATCCTATGGCCTGGACTTCATCGGCTTCGGCCACCAGAAGCAGCCTTACAGCCTGGAAGTGGAGATGAGCTCCAATGACATCCCTTTCATCGAAAGAGCATTGGATTACGGTTTTACCGAGGCGGTGGTCGACCGTGCCCTGGGGATGCGCTTGCAGACCCACGGCCATTACTGGTTTGCCGCAGCCGGTTTATATGGCGAGAGCATCGGCAAGGGCAACGACGAAGGTTGGGGAACCGCGGGGCGTTTTATCCTTGCGCCGCTTCACGACCAGGAAAAGGTGGTGCATCTGGGGGTGCGCGGGGCTTATCGTGAGCCCAACGATGACCGACAGCAGGATTTCCACTATAAGAGTACCCATCAGTCCAATCTTAAGCTTGTCAACACAGGAACGATGAGGAACGTGGACAACACGGCCCTGGTGGGCGCCGAGGCGGCGTTCGTTTACGGTCCGGTCTCCCTGGAAGGGGAATACACCCATGCCATGGTGGAACGGAAAAAGGGCCTGAGCGACCTGGATTTCGACGGTTTCCACGTCCAGGCCACCTGGTCCTTGACGGGGGAGTCGCGGGCGGCGGCCTATAAGCTCAAGGACGGCGAGTTCAAACGTCTCAAGCCCCATCAGTACTTCAGCCTCAGCCAGGGCGGCCTGGGAGCCTGGGAACTGGCGGCCCGTTACGCATGGATTGACCTCAACGATCAGGAGGTCAAGGGCGGCCGGGCCCAGGATTTCACCATGGCCCTCAACTGGTACCTGAATCCCAACATCCGCCTGATGTTCGACTGGACCCACCAGCTCAACAACAGCCGCATCAAGCAGGCCGAGGATCTGGACATCTTCCAGCTCCGCACTCAGCTGACCTTCTGATTTTTTCCAGTCATTCTCTCGGTAATTCCAGCCAACTGCTGACGCCCCGTCCCAGGACGGGGCTTTTTTTACCGCCTCCGTCCGAGGATTTCCCCCATGCGGACGGCCTGTCCCGCCTCCCGCACCCACTCGACCGTATCTTGCGGAAACAGCACGATCACCGTCGAGCCCATGTTGAAGCGCCCCAGTTCCGCCCCCCGTTGCAGGACGATTTCCCTGTCGTCGTAGCACCAGCGGCGTATTTCCCGGCCCGTGGGCGGGGTGACCGCCCCGTGCCAGACGGTTTCGATGCTGGCCACCAGCAGAGCGCCCACCAGCACCACCGCCATAGGGCCTGTCTCGGTATCGAACAGGCACACCACCCGCTCATTGCGGGCGTAGAGGTTCTCCACACCCTCGGCGGTGGCGTCGTTGACCGAGAACAGCCGTCCGGGAATGTGGATCATCTCCTGCAGCCTGCCGCGATAGGGCATATGGACCCGGTGGTAGTCGCGCGGTGACAGATAGACGGTGGCAAATTCGCCATCGGCGAAGGCGGTGCCCAGGGCTTCATCCCCCAGCAGGGCGGCGGCGGAAAAATCCCGGCCCTTGGCCTGGATCAGCCACTGGCCGGTCAGGCGGCCGATCTGGCTGATTTTGCCGTCGGCGGGACTGACGACGGCATAGGGATCGTCCGGCAGGGGGCGGGTACCGGATCTCAGGGCGCGGGTGAAGAAAGCGTTGAAGCAGGCATAGTCGTCCGGATCGGCGCTGGCGGCCTCTTCCAGGTCGATGCCGTAGACCTGGATGAACAGCCGGATCATGGTGTTCTTCAGCGGCCGCCAGCGGCAGTGGGTGATCTTTCCCACCAGGCGCGACAGGGCGTGGTGGGGCAGCAGATATTGGAGCAGGACGAAGAGGGTATCTTTGATGGCTCTCATGGATGGTTGAGTTGAATGCGGTGGATCTGATGGTTTTCCCCCAGGTGCAGGACGACGTCGGCGCGGGCCGGCATTTCCTCCAGCATCCAGCGCGTCAACCGTTCGTAGTGCTGGATGAAGCGGCGCAGTTGGGCCTCGTCCATGAGCCGCAGCTGGGCGGTCTGATTTTGGACCTGGGCGGCCAGGTGCCGCTCCTGCTGCAGGCGCCAGCGGAACACGCATTCCATGCTCGGCACCTTGAGCATGAGAAGACGGTCGAGCAGGGCGAAAAGTGCCTGGTACGGCCCCTTGAGCTGGTCGTTGACGTAACGCCGCCAGCGGCCGTCCGGGTCTTCCTCGCGCTCCAGGTCGTTGACGGGTTCCTCGAGGCGCGCCTCCGGCTCCGGCACCGCGCCCACGCACCAGCCCTCGAACAGCACCAGATCGCACCGTCCCTGCCACACCGGCCACTGTGCTTCCGGCAGGCGGTCGTCGATGGCCTTGTCGAAGGTGGGAATCGGAATCCGGTCGCCGGGGCCGGCCCGTTTCAGGGCCTCGATGGTGCGGATGCCCAGCGCCACGTCGTGGGTGCCGGGGACGCCGCGGGTGATGAGCAGGGGGTGGACGGTCCGGGCCAGGCATTCGCGTTCGGCGCGGGTGAGATAGATATCGTCGATGGAAAGGCCCGCGGCCCGCAGGCCGAAGCTGGCCTCCAGCAGGGTCTGCAGCAGCCGGGTGAGGGTGGACTTGCCGCTGCCCTGGGCGCCGTTGATGCCGATCACCCGCGCGCCCTGGGTATGGTGCTCGGCGATCCAGGCCGCCAGGGGCAGGTAGATCGGCGCCAGCTGTGGCGTCAGGTCGGTTTCCAGCTGCAGCTCGGTGCAGCGGCGGCGGAAGACCGGCTCGAGCCTTCGCGCCAGCTCGGTCAGGCGGGCGGGCGGCAGGGGCAGGCGGTCGGTGGGCCACATGGCGCTCACACCACCCGGTCCGGAGGCTCCCGGCCGGCAAGGAAGGCTTCCAGGTTGGCCAGCACCCGCCTTCCCATGGCCTCGCGGGTCTCGCGGGTGGCGCTGCCCAGATGGGGCAGCAGCACCACATCCTCACGCGCCAGCAGGCGGGGATCGATGTTGGGCTCGTTTTCGTACACGTCGAGGCCGGCGCCGCGCAGGGGGCCGTGGTCGAGGGCGGCGATGAGGGCGTCGGTGTCCACCACGTCGCCGCGGGCGGTGTTGACGAGGAAGCTGCCGGGTTTCATCCGCGAAAGGCGGGCGCGGTCGAGCAGGTGGTAATTTTTGGCCCCGCCGGGACAGTGGAGGGAGACGAAGTCGCACTGGGGCAGCATCGCCTCGAGACTGTCGCAGGCCTGCGCGTCCAGGCCGGCCAGATCTTCCGGTGCCAGGGGGCGGGGATGGACGTACAGGATGCGCATGCCGAAGCCGTGTCGGGCGCGGCGGGCCACGGCGCGGCCGATGCGGCCCATGCCGACGATGCCCAGGGTCTTGCCGGTGACCTTGGTGCCGAGCAGATGGGTGGGACGCCAGCCGCGCCAGCGCCCGGAGCGCACCTGCCGCTCCCCCTCACCGGCGCGGCGGGCCGTCATCAGCAGCAGGGTCATGGCCAGATCGGCGGTGCAGTCGGTCAGCACCCCCGGGGTGTTGGTGACCGTGATGCCGCGTTTTCTGGCGGTTTCCAGGTCGATGTGGTTGACGCCGACGCCGAAGTTGGCCAGCAGGCGGCAGCGCAGCGGTTCGACGCTCAACACCTCCCGGTCGAGGGGATCGACCACCGTGGGACAGACGATCTCGTAGTTTTGCAGGGCCTGTTTCAGTTCCTCACGGCTGAAGGGATGGTCATCCGGGTTGAAGGCAACCTCGAAGCGCCGGACCAGTTCGGCCTCCACCGCCTGCGGCCAGCGGGCGGTCAGGAGGATGCGGGTCATGACGGCGGCCCAAAGCGAGACAAGCCGCGCGGGGCGGCTTGTCGGTGACAGGATCGGGCCGGCATCATGCCTCCAGCGGCGGGGCGGTGTCGCGCCAGTATTCCATCGCCGCGGTGATGCCGCTGCCGGGCTTGACGTCGATGCCCACGTCGCGCATCGCCATCTCGGCGCCGACGATGGCGCTGGCCAGCATCAGCTCGTTGACGTCCCCCAGGTGGCCGATTCGGAACACTTTGCCGGCCACTTCCGACAGCCCCCCGCCCAGGGACAGGTTGTAGCGGTAGTAGGCCACCTTCATCACGTCGCGGGCGTCGAAGCCCTCCGGGACGACGATGGCGGAGACGGTGTCGGAATACCACTTGGGGTCGCGGGCGCACAGCTCCAGGCCCCAGCCGTCGAGCACCGCGCGGCGCACCCCCTCGGCCAGACGGTGGTGGCGGGCATAAACGTTGTCCAGACCCTCTTCCAGCATCAGGTCGATGGCCTTGCGCAGGCCGTGGAGCATCGGGGTGCTGGGGGTGTAGGGGAAATAGCCGTCTTTGTTGGCCTGGATCTGGTCCTCGATGTTGAGGAAGTTGCGCGGCAGCCTGGCCTCGTGACGCTTTTCCAGCGCCTTCTGGCTGAAGCAGACGTAGGCGTTGCCGGCCGGCAGCATCATGCCCTTCTGGGAGCCGGTCAGGGCCACGTCGATGCCCCAGTCGTCCATGCGGAACTCGATGCTGCCGATGGAGCTGACCCCGTCGATCATGAACAGGGCCGGATGGCCGGTGCGGTCGAGCACGTCGCGGATCGCCTTGAGATCGTTGGTGACGCCGGTGGCGGTTTCGTTGTGGCAGATCAGCAGGGCCTTGATCTCGTGGTTCGCGTCCTGGCGCAGCCGCTGTTCCAGGTGGTCCAGGGGGACGCCCTCGCCCCAGGGTACCTCGTGGTATTCCACGTCCAGCCCCATGCGCCGGGCCGACTGGATCCACAGATGGCTGAACTGGCCGAAACGGTAGGAAAGCACCTTGTCGCCCGGCGACAGGGTGTTGCACATCGCCACCTCCCAGCCGGCGGTGCCGGTGGCCTGGAAGATGAACGCCTGGCCGGTTTCGGTGCGGAAGATTTTCTTCAGATCCTCCAGCAGCGGCTTGACCAGCTTGGGGAAATCGGGGGCGCGATGGTCCTCCATCGGCACGTGCATGGCGCTGAGGACGGAATCCGGCACGTTGGTGGGGCCGGGAACGTAGAGATGGTTACGACCTGCCATTGATTGTCTGTCCTTGTTGGTTGGTGAGAAGAGCTGGTGCCTCGGGCCGGACTCGAACCGGCACGGGGTTGCCCCCTCGGGATTTTAAGTCCCGTGTGTCTACCAATTCCACCACCGAGGCGCGACCGCTTATTATTTCAGCCGCCGTTGCCGTTTAGCAAGCCGTATTTGGCCGCCAGGCGGGTCAGCTCCACGTCGTTGCGGATGCCCAGCTTTTCGAAGATGCGGTAGCGGTAGGTGCAGATGGTCTTGGGGCTGACGGACAGGAGGTCGGCGATTTCCTGGATGGATTTTCCCTGCAGGGTCAGCAGCGTCACCTCCATCTCCCGCTTCGACAGCCGGGTGAAGGGAGAGGGCTGGCCGTCGGCGTTTTCCAGGGCCAGATGGGTGGCGACGTCGGCGCTCAGATAGCGTTTGCCGCGGTACACACTCTTGACCGCCTGGATCATCTCCTGCGGCGGGCAATGCTTGGAGAGGTAGCCGTCGATGCCGGTTTCGAGCAGGTGGCGGGGAATGGGGCCGCCGGTATAGACGCTGAGGGCGATGATGCGGACGTCGGGATGGCGGCTGCGAATCCGGCGGCAGGCTTCCACCCCGCCCATGCCGGGCATGTTGACGTCGACGATCACGACATCGGGGGTCTTTTCCCCGACCTGCCGGAGCAGTTCCTCTCCGGTGGCGGCACTGCCGACGATCTGGATTTCCGGGTCCTCGCCGAGGATGTGTTCGATGCCGCTGCGGACCAGTTCGTGATCGTCCGCAACGATGACTTTGATCATGGGGAGTAGGGGAGTTGTAGTTCTTATCTGGCGGAGAGGGTGGGATTCGAACCCACGGAGGGTCTCCCCTCGCCGGTTTTCAAGACCGGTGCTTTCAACCGCTCAGCCACCTCTCCGATGGCACATAAGCATATCCCAAGCCCCCGGGATGCGCCAGTCTCACCCGTGCCTGAGCCACAGGCAGTTGCCCCCGCTGGCCTGGTCGATGGCCTCGAGGCGCTGGCGGTGGGCCTCCAGCTCGGCTTCGGGACAGGTGACGCGTTTCAGGGCCGGCCGCGGGCGGCTTCCCCGGGAGGCGCCGGCCGCGGCGGCGGTGGCGGCCGGCAGACTGTCAAGGCCGAGGGTGACCTGGCCGCCGGTCATGGCCAGGTAGACCGAGGCGAGGATCTCGGCGTCGAGCAGGGCGCCGTGAAGCTCGCGGTGGCTGTTGTCGATCTGGTACCGCTTGCAGAGGGCGTCGAGGCTGTTGCGCTGGCCGGGGTGCTTGCGCCGGGCGAGGGTGAGGGTGTCGAAGATGGTGCAGTGGTCCTCCAGGCGGCCGTAATCCGGGCCCAGGCGCTCGAGCTCGGCGTTGATGAAGCCGACGTCGAAGGGGGCGTTGTGGATGATGACCTCGCTGTCTTTGACGAAGGCGAGAAAGTCGTCGACGATGTCGGCAAAGCGGGGCTTGTCGGCGAGGAAGTCGTTGTCGATGCCGTGGACGTCCACGGCCCCCTGGTCGATCTCCCGCTCCGGATTGAGATAGACGTGGTAACGGTTGTCGGTCAGGCGGCGGTTCATCAGTTCCACGCAGCCGATCTCGATGATGCGGTGGCCCTGGGCGGGGTCTAGGCCGGTGGTTTCGGTGTCAAGCACGATCTGGCGCACGGGATTCTCCTTGCCGTAACAGTTCGTCGATGGCCTTGTTGGCGAGCCGGTCGGCGCGCTCGTTCTCCGGGTGGCCGCTGTGGCCGCGGACCCATTCCCAGCACACTTCGTGCGGCGCCATCGCCTCGAGCAGGCGCTGCCACAGGTCGACGTTCTTCACCGGGCTGCCGCCGGCGGTCTTCCAGTTGCGCCGGACCCAGTTGGGTAGCCACGCGCTGATGCCCTTCTGGAGATACTGGGAGTCGGTGCTGAGGACCACCTTGCAGGGGCGTTTCAGCGCCTCCAGCGCCCTGATGGCCGCCATCAGCTCCATGCGGTTGTTGGTGGTGTGGGGTTCGGCGCCGTAGAGTTCCTTTTCCCGGCCGCGGTAGCGCAGGATCGCGCCCCAGCCGCCGGGGCCGGGATTGCCGCGGCAGGCTCCGTCGGTGAAAATTTCCACGATTTCGGCATCAGCGTCGGGCATTCTTTCTTCTCTGGATGGTGGGCTCGACCATGCCGGGAACCCAGCCGAGGTTAGGCTCCGCGGCCGGCTCGAGCGGGATGACTGTGTAGGTGCGCTTGATCGCCCGGATCGCGTAGGCGACCGCCCACAGCGGGGCTCCGAGGCTGCGCCAGCGGCCCACTTCCTCGCAGGGGTGCAACAGGCGGAAATCGTACCACGCCGTGACCTCGCAACAGAAATTGAGCAGATTGAGCCAGTCCAGCAGGCGCCGGTGGCCGATGGCCCGGCCGCTCCAGGGGGCCGCATGGCGCCGCCCGGGCAGCCAGCGGTAGAGGCGGTAGAAACTCCAGGGCTGGAAGCCGAGGATGAACAGCTGTCCCTCCGGCTTCAACACCCGCTCGGCCTCGCGCAGGAGCTGGTGCTGGTCGGCGGTGAACTCCAGGGTGTGGAGCAGGATGAGGACATCGACACATTCGCTCGCCAGCGGCAGGGAGTCCAGATGGGCGGCGATGCTGCGGAAGGGCGTCCGGGGGGAGGTGCTTTCATCGACGATGATGAAGCGGTGCCAGTAACCGCTGTCCAGATAACGCCTCTCCCAGCCCATCGCCCCCAGCTGCACCAGCGTGAAGCTGTAGGGGACCTGAATGGCGCGGCTGAGGTACTGGCTTTCCAGCCGCTGGATCTTGCGTCCCAGCGGGGTCCGGTACCAGGCGCGCAGGGCGCTGAGACGGGAATTTCGGTTTGGCACGGAGGTGGCGGCGGAAGTCGTTTACCCTATAATACCTGGAAAACGTCTGAAAATAAGCGATCGCCGAACGGGGAGGTTACGATGAGAAGGTTGGGGGTTTTCGCGGCCGGTTGTGCCGGCCTGCTGCTGGCCGCCTGCAGTCAGCAGGCGATCAGACCCGAGCCGGCGGCACCGTCTGCTGCTGCCGGGAAACCTGAGATTCCGCCGTTGCGGGTCACCCTGCGCGAGCCGGTCGCCGAACCCGCCAAGGAAGCGGCCACGGAAAAAGAAACGGCAACCCAGGCGTCGGACGATCTTTGGCGCCGCCTGTTCTCGCTGTACCGCCTGCCGGAGATCGACCATCCGCGCATCGACGCCGAGCTGCGCTGGTACCAGGCCCATCCCGAATACATCGCCCGGGTGCAGCGCCGGGCCCGGCCGTACCTCTACACCATCGTCACCGAGATCGAACGCCAGCACCTGCCCGGAGAACTGGCCTTGCTACCGGTGGTCGAGAGCGCCTTCAAGCCCGATGCCTATTCCCACCGCCGCGCCGCTGGGCTGTGGCAGTTCATTCCCTCCACCGGGCGGCTGTACGGCCTGAAGCAGAACTGGTGGATCGACCTGCGCCGGGACGTCCACGCCTCCACCCGCGCCGCGATCCGTTACCTGAAGAAGCTCCATACCGATTTTCACGGCGACTGGCTCCTGGCCCTGGCCGCCTACAACGCCGGCGAGGGGACGGTGATGCGGGCGATCCGCCGCAACCGCCGCCTGCACCGGCCCACGGACTTCTGGCACCTGCGCCTGCCGCGGGAAACCCGGGCTTATGTGCCCAAACTGCTGGCGGTGGCGCGGTTGTTCGCCCATGCCAAGGAGTACGGCATCGCCCTGGAGCCGATTCCCAACCGCCCCTTGTATGCCGTCGTGGAACTCGACTCCCAGCTGGATCTGACCCTGGCGGCGAAACTGGCGGAGATGCCCCTGGAGGAACTCTACCGTCTCAATCCCGGTTACCGGCGCTGGGTGACGGCCCCCGACGGTCCCCACCGCCTGATCCTGCCGCTGGAGAAGGTCGAGCTGTTCGAGGAGCGGCTGGCTGAACTGCCCCAATCGGAACGGGTGCGCTGGGCCCGCCACCAGGTCCAGCGCGGCGAGACCCTCAGCCAGATCGCCCATCGCTACGGTACCCCGGTGGCGGCGATCAAGCAGACCAACCGCCTGCGCAGCCACCGGATCTATCCGGGGCAGCAGCTGCTGATTCCGGTCGCGCCCAAGTCGGCGGTGCTGGCCCGGCTGCGGCCGCCTCCGGTGAAGCGACGTTCCGCACCGGTGCGCCGGGTGCACGTGGTCCGCCGTGGCGATACCCTGTGGCAGATCGCCCGCCGCTATGGCGTCAGGGTCGGGCAGCTGGCGCGCTGGAACGGCCTCGACCCCCGCGATCCCCTGCGGCCGGGGCAGCGCTTGAAGATCCGCGGCGGCGCCGCGCCGATCCTTTACACCGTGCGCAAAGGGGACTCCCTGTATGAGATCGCCCGCCGTTTCGGCGTGCGGCTGCAGGACCTGCGTTCGTGGAATCAGGTCCGCCGCACCATCCACCCCGGTCAGCGCCTCAAGCTCTACGTCGAACAGGCCTCAAGCTGAGCGGGAACGGCGGCCCCGGCGCGCGTGAGACTGGCATCGCACCTCCTGGTCCGGGTCCTGCCTCTGGTGTTCGGCATTACCCTGACCGTGGCGGGAATCATCGGGGCGAGCGCGCTGCGTCACGACTACCGCCGCACCCTGGAAAATACGCACACCTTGGGCTCGGCCGTCACCGCTCTGGCCGCCGCGGCCCTGCGCCAGGGAGAGGCGGCTTCCTTGAGCCGCACCCTGACCGCCCTGGCGCAGTCTTCGCAATTGGGTTACGCCGCGGTTTACGATGCCGAGGGGCGGGCGCTCGTCCGCATGGAGGGCGCGCCTGCCCGCCTGGACCCCCGGAAGCAGGCCGCGGCACCTGCGTGGTGGCAGGTATTGCTCTCCGGGCAGGAGCGGCTGCCGCTGTGCCTGCCGGTCTTCGCCGTCCGTTCCGGGGCGCCCTGGCAGATCGCCGGTTATCTGGAGCTGGGGGTGTCGCTGGCGGAATTCCATCGTCACGCCCGGCACTATCTGGGCGTCGCCCTGCTGGCGAGCGCAGCGGCATCGCTGCTGGCGGCCGGTCTGATCCTGTGGCTGGCCCGTCGCCTCGGCCGGCCGCTGCAGCATCTGGCGTCCGCCGCGGCCGCAGACCGGACCATGCCTCCACCGCTGCCCGGGTGTCCGGTGGAGATACGCCGGTTGGCCGAGGCGCTCGGGCGCCTGCAGTACGATCTCCGACAGGAACGGCGGGCGCGCGCTGACCTGGAGGCCCAGGTGGCGCAGCGGGCCGAGTCCCTGCGTCAGATGATCGGCCATGCCCACACCCTGGCGCAGAAGGCGGAGGCAGCCAGTCAGGCCAAATCCCGCTTTCTGGCCAACGTGAGCCACGAATTGCGCACCCCGCTCAACGCCATCCTTGGTTTCATGGAGCTGCTGCTGGCCGGGGAGCTGCGCAGCGAAACCCGGAATTACGTCCGTCTGGCGCGGGAGGCCGCCCAGGCGCTGCTCCAGTTGATCGAGGATCTGCTCGACGTGGCCAGGATTGAGGCCGGCCGCCTGGAGCTGCACTGCCGCCCTTTCGATCTGGCCGCCCTGGTGGCCTCGGTGGTCGAACTGCACCGGCCCTTGGCGGAATCCAAGAACCTGTCCCTGAGTTGTCGCTATCCTGCGGATCTGCCCGCCTGGCGCCACGGTGACGCGGGGCGGATCCGCCAGGTGCTCAGCAACCTGGTGCACAATGCCATCAAGTTCACCGAATGGGGAAAGGTGGAAGTGACCGTGGCCGGAGAGGGCGATCGGGTGCGTTTGGAAGTCCGCGATACCGGCATCGGTCTGCAGGCGGAGGACTGCGAACGCATTTTCGAGCCCTTCACCCAGGTGGACGGTGGCTCGACGCGGCGCCACGGCGGCACCGGTCTGGGCCTGAGCATCTGCCGGCAGCTGGTCGAATCCATGGGAGGAACGATCTCGGTGACCAGTCAGCTGCACCGGGGAAGCTGTTTCGCGGTGGTATTGCCGTTGCCGGAAGCGCCGCCCGCCCCAATACCCGCGGCAACGGAGGCCGAAGCGCAAGCGCAATGTCTTCGAGGACGCGTGCTGGTGGTGGAGGACGACCGCCTCAACCGGGCGTTGCTGACGGAGATTCTGAAGCATCTGGGCTGTGAGGCGGAGGCGGTGGCGGACGCCGACGCCCTCTGGCCCCGCTGGCGGCGCGGCCGTTACGATCTGGTGCTGCTGGACTGTCAGCTTCCCGGCGTCGATGGTTTTGAAATCGCCCGGACGCTGCGGGAGCGTTATCCCGAGCGGGACACGCCGATCGTGGCGGTGACCGCCGACGTGAGTGACGGCATCGAGGTCCGCTGCCACCGTGCCGGCATGGATGACTGCCTCCACAAGCCGGTGACGCTGGAGCGCCTGCGGGCTTGCCTGAAGCGCTGGTTGCCGGAGAAGGCAGCGCTTGCGGAGACTGCCGAAGCCGGGCGCCGGCAGGCGCAGGGAGCCTTGTTCGATCCGGATACCCTGGCCCAGCTGCAGCGTCTGGAAGCCGGTCAGGCGGGGCTGCTCGAACGCCTGCTGTCCCTGTTCCGCCTGCAGGGGCGGCAGTGGTTGCAGGCTCTGGAGCAGGCCCGCAGGGAGGGGAATGACGCCAGGATCCGGCAGGTGGCGCACGGCTTCCGCTCGGCCTGCGTCCATCTCGGCATTCGGGATCTGGTGGCGATCCTGACCGAACTGGAAAAGGAGACGGCGGCGGCCGATCCCGAATGCCTGGCCCGGCTTTGGGCGGGTTATCGCCGGGTCTGCTGCCTGTTCGGGGTGGCCCGCCATGACTGAGGCGGCTGCCGCTGCCCCTGCGCCGTTGATCCTGGTCGCGGACGACGACCCCATGACCTGCCTGCTGGCGGAGGAAAGCCTGCGCGAGGCGGGTTTTCGTTCGTACGGGGTGCAGACCTGCCAGGCGCTGCGGGAAAGCATCGTCCAGCTGCAACCTGACGGGATTCTGGTCAATCCGGAGCTTCCGGATGGCGATGCCCTGGCGACGATTCGGGCGGCTGCCGCCGTCCCGCCGGCGCTCGTCGTCCTGACCGAAAGGCAGGTGACGGCGGCACAGCTGGAGGCGTTTTTCCGCCTCGGGATGGCGGATTTCATCGTCAAACCGGTGGCATGGGAATGGCTGGGGGTGCGCTGGCGGCAGGCGTTGCGGCGCCAACGGCTGGAGCGGGAGCATGCCCGGTTGCTCGCTGAGCAGGGCTGCCTGCACGAACTGGTGCGGTTGCTGGACGATCCGGCCCCCCTGCCCCGGACCGGCCGGACCGCCCTGGAACACCTGTTGGCATTGCCCTGGCCGACATTGCGCGGGGGCGGGATCTTCGCGATTGCGGAGGAAACCGCGGCGCTGCGGTCTCTGGCCCGGATCGATCTGGAATGGGAGGACGGCCGGCCGTCAGGACTCGACCTGCGGCAGCTGGCCGAACGGCGGGTACTGCATCCGGTGGGTCCGGATTCAGGGGGTACCGGCGTGAGCCGCCTGCCGCACGATCTTTGCGCCGTTGCGCTGGAAAAGCGCGGCGTTCTGTACGGAGCGCTGGTGCTGGCCTGCGTCCCCCGCTGCCGTTGGGATGCGTTGCAGCTGGCGTTCCTGCGGACGGTCGCCGCGCTGCTGGCCGAGTTGCTCGCCCGGCACGGATTTTCAGGCGTCAGGATCTGACCGGGCCAGAAGCCCCTTGCCCGGCAACGCCTCCAGCAGCGTGCGGGTGTAGGGGTGGCGGGGCTCGAACAACACCTGGCCGGTCTCGCCCAGCTCGACGATCCTTCCCTGCCGCATCACCGCCACTTGGTGGGCGATCTCCGCCACCACCGCCAGGTCGTGGCTGATGAACAGGTAACTGACCTGGAAACGCCGCTGCAGGTCTCGCAGCAGATCGAGAATCTGGCGCTGGACCGACACGTCCAGGGCGCTGGTGGGTTCGTCGCAGACGATCAGCTTGGGGTCCACCGCCAGGGCGCGGGCGATGCAGATGCGCTGGCGCTGACCGCCGGAAAACTCATGGGGGTAGCGCAGCCGGGCGTCCGGCGGCAGGCCGACCTGGGTCAGCAGGGTCTCCACCCGTTCGATGCGCTCCCGGCGGGACAGCTCCGGCCGCAGGGAAACCAAGCCCTCGGCGACGATGTCCCCCACCAGCAGCCGCGGATTCATGGCCGAGAACGGGTCCTGGAACACGATTTGCATGTCACGGCAGCGGCGTTTGCGGGGCAGCGTCGAGATCTCCTCGCCGTCGAAGTAGATCCGTCCGCCGGTAGCGGGGATCAGCTGCAGGATCGCTTTCCCCAGGGTGGTTTTGCCGCAGCCGGATTCGCCCACCAGCGCCAGGGTGTGCCCCCGTTCCAGGGTGAAGGACACCCCGTCCACCGCCTTGACGTAGCCTTTCACCCGCCGCAGCAGGCCCTTGCGGATCGGATACCATACCTTGAGATCGCGCACCTGCAGCAGCGGCGGGGTGGTTGCCACGCTGCGGCTGCGGGCGGCATCTAGCTGCGGCAGGGCGGCCAGCAGTTTGCGGGTGTAAGGATGCTGCGGCCGCTCGAACAATTTATCGCCCCGGCGTTCGAAGGTTTCCAAGATCCGCCCCTGCTGCATCACCGCGGCGCGGTCGGCCACGTCCGCCACCAGCCCCAGGTCGTGGGTGATGAGCCACAGCGCCATTTGCCGCTGCCGTTGCAAACGGGTCAGCAGGGCCATGATCTGTGCCTGGATGGTGACGTCGAGGGCGGTGGTGGGCTCGTCGGCGATGAGCAGGTCCGGTTCGCCGGCCAGGGCAATGGCGATCATGGCGCGCTGGCGCTGGCCGCCGGACAGCTGGTGGGGATAGCTGTCGATGCGGCGGTCGGGTTCGGGAATGCCCACCTGGTGCAGCAGTTCCAGCACCCGGCGGCGCCGCCCGGTACCGCGCAGGCCGAAATGCAGCGTCAGCACCTCGCCGATCTGTTCCCCCACGGTGCGCACCGGGTTGAGACAGGTCATGGGATCCTGGAAGATCATGGCGATGCGGCGGCCGCGGATGCGGTTCATGCGCCATTCCGGCAGGCGCAGCAGGTCCTCGCCGTGGAGATGCGCGCGGCCGTCGAGATAACGGGCCGCCGGCGGCAGCAGGCGCATCACCCCCAGGGCGGTGACCGACTTGCCCGAGCCCGATTCCCCCACTAGGGCGAAGGTTTCGCCCCGCCGCACCTGGAAGCCGATCCGGTCCACCACGGTTTCCTGGCGGAAGGCGATGGCCAGGTCCTGAACCTGCAGCACCACGTCGTTCATGGCGTCAACAGTTGCCGCAGGGTGTGCCAGTCGCCGCGGTCGATGCGGACATCGGCGTGCGCGCGGGCGATGGGATGGCCGTGGTAGGCGATGCCGAGGCCGGCCTGCCGGAGCATGGGGACGTCGTTGGCGCCGTCTCCCACCGCCACCACCTGCTGTGGGCTCAGTCCCAGTCGCCGGCGCAGTTCCTCCACGTAAGCGGCCTTGACGTGTTTGTCGACCACGGGTGGGATCACCCGGCCGGTCAGACGCCCGTTGCGGATTTCCAGGCGGCAGGCGCGGAAGTCGTCGATGGGCAGATGGCGCTGCAGGCGCTCCAGAAAGAAGGTGAAGCCGCCTGACACCACCGCAAAAGTGATTCCGCGCCGTTTGAGCCAGGCCAGGGTTTCGCGGGCACCGGGCTGGATCGCCGGCAGCATCCGGGTTTCGAACACCTGCTCCAGGCGTTCGCGCGCCAGCCCTTCCAGCAGCGCCACCCGTTCCTGCAAAGCGGCGGTGAAATCCAGCTCGCCGGCCATGGCGCGTTCGGTGATGGCGGCGACCCGCTCCTTGAGGCCCAGTTCGGCGGCCAGCTCGTCGATGGTTTCGATGCCGATGAGGGTGGAGTCCAGATCGCTGACCACCAGCCTGACCCGCTCCGGGTCGAAGTCAGTCGGCAGGGTGTTGACGTCGCAGCCCAGTTCGCTGGCCAGGGCTTCCGCATCCAGCGGGGTTCGGTGGCGCAGCAGGAAGTGGTCGCCACGGGGCGTCAGGCTGCCAAGGGACTGGAGCCGGGCGCGCTGGTCCGGAGTGAGGGTATCGGCGTGGATCAGGGTGGTTCGGTGCATGGGTGGTTATCGTTGTGGGTTGTAGCCTGCGTCATCCGTTTTCCTCCGCCCGGCGGGGGTCGAAGGCGTCGCGCACCACGTCGGCGAACAGGTTGGCGGCGAGCACGAAACTGAACATGAACAGGAAGGCGGCGGCCAGGGTCCACCAGACCACCGGCTCGCGCGCCAGTTCCAGACGGGCGCTGTTGATCATGTTGCCCCAGCTGTAGGTGGTGGGATCGACGCCGATGTTGACGTAGGCAAGCACCGCCTCGGCCAGTACCAGGCTGCTGAAATCCAGCACCACGGAAATCAAGACGATATGGAACAGGTTGGGGACGATGTGGCGCACCAGGATACGCCCGTGGGACACGCCCAGGGCGCGGGCCGCCTGGACGTATTCCATCTCCCGCAGCTTCAGGGTTTCCGCCCGCAGCAGGCGGCACAGGCCGGTCCAGCTGGTCACGCCCAGGATCAGACACAGGAAGAACAGGCGCAGATCCGCCCGCACCGCTACGCTGGTGAAGGATTCGGCGTGGGTGGCCATGTACACCTGCAGCATCAGGATGGCGGCGGCGATGAGCAGGACGCCGGGGATGGAATTGAGGGTGGTGTAGAGGTACTGGATCACGTCGTCCACCCAACCGCGGAAATAGCCCGCCAGCACCCCGAGGGCGATGGCGAAGGGCAGCATCACCAGGGTGGTGAGGGTGCCGAGCACCAGCCCGGTGCGGATGCTTTTGAGGCTCTGGTAGAGCACGTCCTCACCCACCTTGTCGGTGCCCAGAACGTGGTATTTGAGGCTCAGCCCGGCAACGGCGAAAGCGCAAATCGACAGCCCGGCGACGGTGGCGGCCACGGTTTTCCAGGGAAAATCCCGGGGCGGGCGGCCGCGGCGGGCCAGGGCGACGGTGAGGAACGCCAGGCACCACACCGCCAGTCCTTTGAGAGCGCCGATGGCGGTGGTGCGGGCGATGTCGGGCCATTTCTCCGCCGGGTCGCGCAGGTGGGCGCCGCCGTAGCGCAGGCGGGGATAGGTCCAGATCCGCCTACCCTCGACCACGAACCACTCGCGGCTGTAGAGATGGGTGGCGAAAGGCGCCGAATAGGTCTTCTCCATGTGGGTGCGCAGCGGCGTGGCCAGACGGTCGAACAGGCTCAGTACCTCGCCGCTGTCCGGGGCGCGGAAATGCAGCGAGTCGAGCAGGCCGACGGTGCTGAAGGCCGCCAGGATCACCAGGGACACCATCGCCACCCGGCTGCGGACTACCCGGCGCCAGGGGCGGCGCAGATGTTCCTGGCGCCGGGCGTAAAGCACCAGGGCCGCCAGCGCGGCCAGCAGCAGATACAGCAGGGCATCGGTCCACAGCGGCACCCAGGTCATTGCAGCCGCACCCGCGGGTCCACCAGGGTATAGGAAATGTCGGTGAGGATCAGGCCGGCGATGTACAGCACCGAGCCCAGAAACACCATGGCGCGGACGATGGCGAAATCCTGGCGCTGGATGGCCTCGATGGTGTAGCTGCCGAGTCCTGGAATGCTGAAGAACGACTCCATCAACAGATTGCCCATGAACAGCAGCGGCAGAATGGTCACCACCCCGGTGAGAATGGGGATCAGGGCGTTCTGGAACACGTGGCCGAACAGCACCCGGGGTTCCGACAGCCCTTTGGCGCGGGCGGTGCGGACGTAGTCCTTCTCGATCTCTTCCAGGAACAGGGTGCGGTACCAGCGCACCCCGGAACCGATGCCCGACACCACCCCCACCGTCACCGGCAGGATCACGAACTTGATCGCCGCCAGGCCGGTGTCGTAACCGGAGATCGGCACCAGTTTCATGAGCTTGCCGAACAGGTACTGGCCGGCGATGATGTAGAACAGCGCCGAGATCGACATCAGTCCCACGCACAGGGCCAGCCCGCTCCATTCCAGATAGGTGCGGCGGAAGAACACCAGCAGCAGGGCGCAGGTGATGTTGACCGCCAGCCCGAGGAGCAGGGTCGGCACCGCGATGGCCAGCGACGGCCACATGCGCTGGCGGATGTCGGCGCCGATGTCGCGGCCGCTGTCGGAGCGGCCGAAGCGGAACAGAAACAGGTTCACTGACTTCTGGAAGAAGATGGTGCGGGTGAAGCGCGCCGTCCCTTCGGCCCGGTCGTTGTAGAGCAGCGGCAGGTCGTAGCCGTGAGCGTGCTTCCACTGCTCGATGGCTTCCTGGGTGACGTATTTCTGCCCCAGCTGCATCCGCGCCATGGCGTCCGGCGGATTGACCACGAAGAACAGCACGAAGGTGATGAAATTGACGCCGATGAGGATGGGGACGGCGTTGAGCAGGCGGCGGAGCAGATAGGCGGTCATAGGGCGGTCGCTTGCATCCGTTTGCGGTAACGCAGCCAGGCGGGGATCACCGCCAGCGCCAGTCCCGCCAGCAGCACGAGCAGCGGCCACCACAGGGGGCGGTTCCAGCGGGCCCTGAGCCCGGCGCGCAGATCCGGATTCAGACGCAGGTATTTGACGGTGTTGTTGGCCATCAGGTTCGGCTTCAGATTGTAAAGCCACTGATGGTACAGGGCGAAGTTCTTGGGGTGGAAGCCGAACACCCAGGGGGCGTCGCGGCGGACGATGTCCTGCATCCGGTCGATGAGCGCCTGGCGCTCGGGACCGTCGTCCATGGCCCGCATGCGTTCGAACAGGCGGTCGAACTCGGGGTTTGCGTAGTTGGCGGCGTTTTCACCACCGTACTTGACCTTGCCGTTGGGGCCGTAGAGCAGAAAGAAGAAATTCTCCGGGTCGGGGTAGTCGGCGTTCCAGCCCCAGGTGAAGATCTGGGCGGCGCCGGTGCGCATTTTTTCCTGGAAGCGGTTGTAGTCGGTGGCGCGCACCACCAGCTGGATGCCCAGTTTGGCGAACTGCTTGCGGTACCAGTTGAGGCGGGCCTTGTCATCGGGGCCGCCGCCGGGAACGTCGAAGTAGAGCAGCAGCGGCGCGCCGGTCTTCGGGTCGCGGCCGTTGGGGAAGCCGGCCTCGGCCAGCAGGCGCTTGGCCTCGGCGATCGGTTTGCGTACCGGGCGGCCGTCCTGCCAGCGATAGACGTAGGGGTTGATGCCCTCGGGGCCGGGGCGGTAGCCGAATATCCCCGGCGGCAGCACTCCCTGAGCCGGGATGCCGCGGCCGTTGGCGAAGATGGCGATGTATTCCTCGTAGTCGATGGCGATGGACAGGGCCTGGCGCAGCTTGCGGTGGGACTCGTCGAGGCCGCCGACCACCGGGTCGAGCAGGTTGAAGCCCAGATAGAAGATCGACGGCGCCACCGCGGTCCGCAGTTGAATCCCCTTGGCCTGCATCGCCGGGGTCAACTCCGCCTGGCCGCCGCTGGAGAAACGGATCGCCTGCTCGAAACTGTCGGAGCCGATCCCCGAGCCTTCGTAATAGCCCTGGAGGAACTTGTTCCAGGCGGGAATCGATTCCCGTTCGCGGATGTAGTGGATACGGTCGATGAAAGGCAGGGGGCGGCCGGCGTCGGCGAGAAGGCCTCTGGCGGCATCGCCCGCTTCCCCGGCGGCGGGATAGGTCTCGCCGTGGAAGTTGGGGTTCCTGGCCAGCACCATGCGGCGGTTGGGATTGTTCTCCAGCAGCAGGTAAGGGCCGCTGCCCACCGGGAACCAGTCCAGGGTCAGGTTGCGCTCGATCAGCGGCCTCTGGTGGTAGAACACATCCGCCTCCCAGGGCATGGGGGCGAAGAACGGCATCGCCAGCCAGTACTTGAACTGGGGGTATTTGCCGTGGATGCGGATGGTGTAGGTGTAGCGGTCCACCACCTTCACGCCTTCGATGCCATAGGGGCGGACGTCGAAGAAACCGGCCGGTTTTTCCCGCTCGTAGCGTTGCCGCATGGCCCGGGCGAAATCTTTGAGCCCGACGATGTGCGTCTGCATCAGCCCGGCGATGGGGGAGTGGATCTGGGGGTGGACCAGGCGCTTGATCTGATAGACGAAGTCTTCCGCGGTGACCTCACGGCTGGCCTGATGGGGGAAATCGGCCGGCGAGGCGATGTCTTCCAGATCCGCCTCGCTGAGGTGGCGGTAGCGCAGCCGCCCTTCGGCGTCGCGGGCGAAGGCCGGATGCGGTTGGTAGCGCATGCCGGGGCGGATGTGGATGCGCCATTCGCTGTAGGCGATGCGCGGCGCCGGAGTATCGGCGGGCAGTTCGCGGCCGGCGGCGTCGAAATAGCGCACCTGCGGCAGTTCGCTGGCTGCCAGCGGCACCAGGGTGTAGGGGCGCTTCAGATAATGGTACTGGAGCGGCGGTTCGTAGATCTGGGCGATCAGGCGGTATTCGTCGCTGCTGTAGGCCACCGCCGGATCCAGGTGCTTGGGACGTTCGCTGAAGGAGGTGTAGAAAATGTTGGCCCGGCGTTCGCGGGCGGGATAGGGATCGTTGAGCGGCCCCTGGCAGCCCAGGGCCGCTATAATCCACAGTGCCAGCAACAGCAAATGGGTGAGTTTCATGGGCCGCTACTATACCATCGCTGCGACCGTGGGAGGATCGTCGTGATCCGGGTGTTGCTGCTGCTGTTGGTCCTGGGCGCGCTGCTGTGGGGGCTGCGCTGGTTCCTGCGCACCCCGCCGCAGGAAGTGGCGCGGGCCCTGAAGGGCAAGGGCGGGCTGGCGGCGCTCGGGCTGCTGATCCTGCTGGCGTTGCTGGCCCACAGCTGGCTGCTGCCCCTGCTGGGGGCACTGGCGGCGCTGGCCGCGCGGACGCTGCCGTATCTGCCGCGCCTTTGGCCGCTCATCGAGCGGCTGCTGCAACAGCGGGCCGGCACGAAGACCACTAACGCGGCAGGCGGCCGGGCGATGCCGGAAACCGTGGCCCAGGCCTACGAGATCCTGGGCCTGCGGCCCGGCGCCTCCCGCGAGGAGATCGTCGCCGCCCACCGGCGCCTGATGCAGAAGGTCCATCCCGACCGCGGCGGTTCCGACTTTCTCGCCGCCCAGATCAACCGCGCCAAGGAAATTTTGCTGCGGGAGACAAAATAATCCTTGCCTTTTCCCCGGTTGTTCACTAGGCTGTGCCCATAGGTTCGATTTTGCGCTTTATGAGTCTTTTCCCCGCCTTCTCCGGTTCGCAGACCGGACTATCCGCGGCCCCTGCCGGGCCCGCCCCTCTCTGCGAGAGGAATCCTGTTTTTGCATCCGTTTTTCGCTGCGTCTTCGCTCACCGCCCTGCCGGGCGCGGGCCGGGTCGTATGCGTCTGCTCACGGGCGACCGCCCGGAACTCGGCAGGCCGGTCTTCGCACCATTGGTTGGCCTGGCGAATCATGACGAAAATGGTGCGCTTTTTCCGTTAAGGGTATAGCAATGAAGAATATCTATGTTGGCAATCTGTCCTACCAGTTGAGCGAAGATGAGCTGCGCGATGCGTTCGCCGAATTCGGCGAAGTGTCTTCGGTTCGCATCATCAAGGATCGCTACACTGACCGTTCCAAGGGCTTCGGCTTCGTGGAAATGCCGGTGGACTCGGAAGCGGAAGCCGCCATCCAGAGTCTGAACGGCCAGGATCTCAAAGGCCGTTCGCTGCGCGTGAACGAAGCCCGTCCCCGCGACGACTTCCGCCCGCGCCGCGAATTCTCCTAAAAGCTGATGCTTTAGGCGATTCAGACGCCTTGCTGTCCTGATCCCGGGATGGCGCCCAGACAGGCCCGCAGCCGGTTCGTCCGCTGCGGGCCTGTTGCATTGGGGATCGGGCTTGGGTAGGCTGCGGGCGGGCAACATCGAACAAGGTGAGGAAACATGGCCGATACCTATGACGTCATCATCGTGGGCGGCGGGATGGTCGGGGCGACGCTGGCCGCCTCCCTGGGGCAGACCCCCCTGAAAGTGGCGCTGATCGAGAGCCGCCGCCCCCAGCCGTTCGATCCGGCGCAGCCGTTGGACCTGCGGGTGTCGGCGATCAGCATCGCCTCGCGGCGCATCCTCGAAGGGGTCGGCGCGTGGGAGAACATCGCCGCCATGCGCCTGTGCCCGTTCCGGCGCATGAAGGTCTGGGAAATGACTGATGGCACCGAGTTCCGCAGCCGCGACGTCCAGTACCCGGAACTGGGTTACATCATCGAGAACCGCCTGGTGCAACTGGGGGTGGGGGAGCGCCTGGCGGCGCTGGACAACGTCGAACGCCTGTGTCCGGCCCGTCCCCGGCGGATCGACTATGGCCCCGAAGGTTCGGAAATCGAGCTCGAGGACGGGCGGCTGTTGCAGGGACGGTTGCTGGTGGCCGCCGACGGCGCCCGTTCCCAGGCGCGCCAGGCGGCCGGCATCGGGGTCACCGCCTGGGACTACGAACAGTCGGCCCTGGTGCTGACGGTGGAAACCGCCTATGGCCAGCAGGACATCACCTGGCAGCGTTTCACCCCCGAGGGACCGCAGGCGTTCCTGCCGCTGCCGGGGCCGCACGCTTCGCTGGTGTGGTATCAGAAGCCGGAGGAGGTCCGCCGGCTGCAGGCGCTCAGTGACGGGGAGCTGCTCGATGCCCTGTACGCAGCCTTCCCCCGGGAATTGGGAGATGTGGTGCGGATCCTCGATCGCGGCAGTTTCCCCCTGCGGCGCCAGCACGCCCAGCGTTACGTCAAGCCCGGTGTGGCGCTCATCGGCGATGCCGCCCATACCATCCATCCCCTGGCGGGACAGGGGGTCAACATCGGCCTGCTCGACGCCGCTGCCCTGGCCCAGGTGGTGGTGTCCGCCCATCAGGCCGGACGGGACCTCGGCGCCCTCAAGGTGTTGCAGGAATACGAGGCCATGCGCCGGCGCGACAACCTGACCATGATGACCACGATGGATCTGTTCTACCGGGTCTTCAGCAACGCCTCGCTGCCGCTGAAGCTGGCGCGCAACCTCGGCCTGTCTCTGGCCCAGCGCCTCTATCCGGCACGGTTGGCAGTGATGCGTTACGCCATGGGGTTGGACGGCAACCTGCCGCGTCTGGCGCGGGGGGAGTCGTTGACGGCCTAGTGCTCGCGGGCCTGCTTTTCGGCCAGGAACTCACGCAGCCGCTGGCGGGTGATGGCGCTGAGGATGCGGTCGCCGTTGGCCAGTTTGACCGCGGCCCGCATGTGCCGCAGGGCCTCCTCCAGATCGCCGCGGGCATAGGCGTATTCGGCCAGATAACGGCGGGCTTCCGCCCTTTGTCCCAGCCCTGAATACGCCTGGGCCAGATATTTGAAAAGAATAGGTTGACGGGCGCCACGTTCCAGAATGTGGTCTTCCAGAAGCTGGCGGGCATTTTCGAAGCGGCCGCTTTCCAGCAGGGCCTTGGCGTATTCCAGCCGGAGCACGGAGGAGGCGGGGAAGCGCCGCAACGCCTGGCGGTAGCGCGCCAGGGCCGCTTCCGTCCGGCCTTGGGCCAGCTCCACGCCGGCCAGCCCGTGGATGAAGCGGGGCTGATCCGGGAACCGGGCCAGCAGTTGGGCAAAAATCCTGGCGCTGCGGGCGAGCCGGTGCCGGCGCTGGTCGATCAGCGCCATGCCATAGCGGGCGGCGGCGCGTTGCCAGACCGTTCCCTGGCGGGCGTGGTTGGCGAATGCCCGGCGCAAGGCCTTGAGATCGTCGCCGTTGAGCACCTGGAGTTTGACCTTGGTCAGCTGATAGGCGAAGGAATCCGTGTACTGGCGATAGGGGAATTCCACCGCCCGGGCGCGGGTGTCGGCGATGCGGCTGCTGGTGACCGGGTGGGTGCGGAGGAACTCGGGGATGTGGGCACCACTAAAGCGGGTGCTTTGCTGCAGGCGCTCGAAGAAACTTGGCATCGCCCGCGGGTCGAAACCGCTTTCGGCGAGGATCTGCAGGCCGATACGGTCGGCCTCCTGCTCGTGGCTGCGGGTGAAATTGATCTGGTGCTGCAGGCTGCTGGCCTGGAGCGCGATCAGCGCCGCCTGGGCCGCCTGGGGCGACTGGGTGCCGATGAGAATGGCCGCCAGCATCGCCGCCGCCATCGGCAGGGTCAGCTGCTTGGCGGCGGCGATGGCGCGCTTGAGATGATTCTGGGTGACGTGGGCGATTTCGTGGGCCATCACCGCCGCCAGTTCGCTCTCGTTGCGGGTCGCCAGGATCAGGCCGGAATGGACGCCGATGTAACCGCCGGGACCGGCGAAGGCGTTGATCTCCGGTTGCATCACCACAAAGAAGTAGAAGGGCCGCCCGCTGGCGTCGCTGGCGCGGCTCAACCGTGCCCCCAGGGAAGCGATATAATCCTGGATCTCCGGATCGGTGCTGATGTCCAGGTGCTGGTGCAGATTGCGGAAGAAGGCTTGTCCCAGGCGGCGTTCTTCGATCGGACTGATGAGGGCATCGGAGGCCGCGCCCATGTCAGGCAGAGGCGGCAGGTTGGCCGCTGCCTGGCCGGCGGCCAGCAGCCAGAGGAGGATGATTCGCGCCATATCAAAGGTCGAGACGAGCGATGATGAATGACCAGAAGACCTGTGCCGAAACCGATCGGTTCCTGACCTATACGCTGCAGGTCAACACGCCGCCTTACACGGCGGCCGCTGACCGGGCGTTCTGCTTCGCCGAGGCCCTGCTGCGCAGGGGGCACCGGTTGCGGCGGGTATTCTTCTATCGGGATGGAGTGTATCACGCCCTCGCCGGTGCCGAGCCACCGGCGGACGAGCCCGACCGCATCGGCCGCTGGTCAGCGCTGGCCGAGCGTCACGGCGTGGATCTGGTGATCTGCTCGGCCGCCGCTCAGCGCCGGGGGGTCTGGCGGGCCGCGGAGACGAGGGACCTGGCGCCGGGATTGCGGGTGGCAGGGCTGGCATTGCTGGCCGAATCGGTGCTGGACAGCGACCGCTGGCTGAGTTTCGGCTGATGCGCTTTCTGTTCGTGTTCCGTCATCCCCCCTATGCCGACAGCCGCGGCGGAGAGGCGCTGGACCTGCTCCTGACCCTGGCGGCTTTCGACCAGACGGTGGAAGTGCTGCTGCTGGACGACGGGGTGTGGCACCTGGCGCCCGGGCAGCAGCCGGCGCGGATCGGTCAGCGCCGGCTGCCGGATCTGTGGCAGGGGCTCGGGCTTTACGGGATCGAAAAAATCTGGGTGGGGCGGGAATCGCTGCAGCGGTGCGGGTTGACGCCCGAGCGGCTGATCCTGCCGGTCGGTCTCGTTGCCGAGGCGGCGCTGCCGCAATGGTGGGGTGGTTATGATCGGATCGTGGGGGACTGAGATGGGGGTGCTGCATCTGTTGTCACAGCCGCCGGGTCCGGTTTGGGAAAGCCTGGTCCCGCGCCTGGGAGACGGGGATCGGGTGCTGCTGCTGGGGGATGGGGTGTATGGTCTGAGGCACCCGCTGCTGGGGCGGCTGCAGGACACCGGCGCCGGGATTGCCGCCCTGGCGCCGGATCTGGTCGCCCGTGGGGTCGAGCCCCCCGGCGCGGAGGGTATCAGGGTGATCGATTACGAGGAATTCGTCGATTTGACGGTAGCCTGCGTGCGTATTCTGTCATGGTGATCGAAAAGGCGGGACGGGTCGTCGAAACCACGGAGGAAGGGTTTCTGGTGGACCTGCACGACTGGGACGAAGCGGTGGCGGCGCAGCTGGCCGCCGCGGAGGGAATCGAGCTGGACGCGGCCCGGTGGGAGATCGTGCGTTTCGTGCGGGCGCATTATCTGGCGTACGGGCATTTCCCCAACATGCGGGTGTTCGTCAAGGCGGTGGCGCAGGTGTTAGGGGAGGAAAAAGGCAACAGCCGTTATCTGCACCGGCTGTTTCCCCGGGGGCCGCTGAAATACGCCTGCAAGCTGGCCGGTCTGCCCAAACCGCCCCACTGTCTCTGACGGGGTTGCGTTTTCATCGGCGTGCCCCCATGTTTGCAGGTGAACTTCATCAACGGAGGAAAACGAAGATGGCAACGCGTGCTTTACCCAAGTCCGAATGGGAAGCGTATTTCGATCACGTTTCCAAACACCTGAAGGCGGAGACGGCGGAAATCGAAGTGGCCTCGATCAACCTGGGTGATCAGATCGAGGCGGAATGGGTGCCTTTCTACGGCGTCAGCTACGATCCCAAGGACGATGTGATCGAGTTCGTTCTCGAAGGGGTCGATCACCTGGTTCCTCATCCCAAGGAAGTCTATGTCGATGACAGTATCGAAGGGCTGCGCAGCATCAAGGTGGTCGGTGCCGACGGGGTGCGCCACATCGCCAAGCTGAAGGAGGTGCTCAAGCTGCCGCCGCCCGACGAATGCGTCTGATTTCCGCTTTCTGCCGATGACCAAAGACGGGCCCGTCCGGCTGTAGCCGGACGGGCCCGTTGCGTTCGGGGTGATCATCCCCTACTCTGTGCGCTTCCAGGCAATTCATCCAATTTTCAGACCCTGTTCGGGAGGCACACCATTCATGCTTTCGGATATCGAAATCGCCCGCCAGGCCACCCTGCGACCCATCGTCGAGCTGGCGCAGGACCGGTTCGGCATCGCACCTGAGCACCTCGATCCCTACGGCCATTACAAGGCCAAGCTGTCGTTCGACTACATCCAATCCTTGCAGGACCGTCCCGACGGCAAGCTGATCCTGGTGACCGCCATCAGCCCGACGCCGGCAGGTGAAGGCAAGACCACCACCACCGTGGGGCTGGGCGACGCCCTCAACCGGATCGGCAAAAAAGCCCTGATCTGTCTGCGCGAGCCTTCCCTTGGGCCCTGTTTCGGCATCAAGGGCGGGGCGGCCGGCGGTGGCCGGGCCCAGGTGGTGCCGATGGAAGACATCAACCTGCATTTTACCGGGGATTTTCACGCCATCGGTGTGGCCCACAATCTGCTCTCGGCGCTGGCAGACAACCACATTCACCATGGCAACGCCCTCGATCTGGACGTGCGCCAGATGGCGTGGAAGCGGGTCATCGACATGAACGACCGCAATCTGCGCCAGATCGTCGAAGGGCTGGGAGGGCGCGTCAACGGTGTGCCGCGGGAGGACGGTTTCGATATTGTGGTCGCCTCCGAGGTCATGGCTATCCTGTGTCTGGTGGACGACCTTGGTGAACTCAAGCGCCAGTTGGGAAAGGTGCTGGTCGGCCACAGCCGCGGCGGTGGCAAGGTCTTCGCCCGCGATCTGAAGGCTCAGGGAGCGATGGCGGCCCTGCTCAAGGACGCCATCCGTCCCAATCTGGTCCAGACCCTGGAGAACAATCTGGCTTTCGTCCACGGCGGGCCGTTCGCCAACATCGCCCATGGCTGCAACACCGCCATCGCCACCAAAACCGCCCTGAAAATGGCCGACTACGTGGTCACCGAGGCCGGTTTCGGCGCCGATCTGGGGGCGGAGAAGTTCATCGACATCAAATGCCGCAAGACCGGGCTGCGCCCCGATGCGGTGGTGCTGGTCGCCACCGTGCGGGCGCTGAAGATGCATGGCGGCGTGCCCAAGGATGCGCTCCAAGAGGAGAACCTAGCGGCCCTGGAGACCGGTTTCGCCAATCTGGAGCGCCATTTCCGCAACATCCGCGAACAGTTCGGCCTGCCATGCGTGGTGGCCATCAACCATTTCGTCAGCGACACCGAGGCCGAGATTCGCTTGTTGACGGAGAAGGTGGCCGCCATCGGCGGAAAAGCCCTCGTCTGCAGGCACTGGGCCGAGGGCGGCGCGGGCGCGGAGACGCTGGCCCGCGAAGTGGTGAATCTGGTGAGCGCCCCCAATCAGTTCCGTTTCCTGTATGAAGACGATCTTCCCCTGTGGGAAAAGATCAAAACCATCGCCACCCGGCTCTACGGCGCCGCCGGCGTCAGCGCCGATTCCAAAGTCAGGCGCCAGATTGAGGCGTTGGATCGGGAGTGCCGCCATTTCCCCATCTGCATGGCCAAGACCCAATACTCCTTCGCCTGCGACCCGGAGCTGCGGGGGGCGCCCACCGGTCACACGGTCACCATCCGCGAGGTGCGTCCGGCCTACGGGGCCGAATTCATCGTCGTCATCTGCGGCAACATCATGACCATGCCGGGACTGCCGAAATCACCGGCGGCAGAGCGCATAGACATCGACGAGAATGGGCAGATCAGCGGGTTATTCTGATCCGTGCCGCCATATCCCGCAGGCGGCTGTGGGATATGCCGCAAAGCCTCTTGACAACCCCTTGACCGATGCTAGACTGGCGGATACCGAAGGAAGGAGGTCACCTGCGGGCTTTAGGGGTTTGCAGGTGGAGCGTTTAGGGATGGAGCGAAACCCAACGAAAAACTTGATTGAGTGAACTTAAGGAGGTAACTCAATGGCTGCAACGACTCAAGCTGTTGGCGCAGAGCAGGAAGCCCCCCTTGTGCACAAGGGCTGGCTTGCTTTTGCGATCGGCATTTACACCGTGTTTTATATGTGGGTCCGGTGGTACGAAGGGGTTTACGGCTGGAGTGCCGGTCTGGACTCTTTTGCACCGGAATTTGAAACTTACTGGATGAACTTCCTGTACACGGAGATTGTGGCTGAGGTGGTCACTGCCTCGGTGCTGTGGGGTTATCTGTGGCGGACCCGTGACCGCAATCTTGAAGCGGTGGAAGGGACCCGTGAAGAGCTGCGCCGCAACTTCACCCACCTGATCTGGCTGGTGGCCTATGCGTGGGCGATTTACTGGGGAGCGAGCTACTTCACCGAACAGGACGGCACCTGGCACCAGACCATCGTTCGTGACACGGACTTCACGCCGAGCCACATTATCGAGTTCTATCTGAGCTACCCGATCTACATCATCACCGGGTTTGCGGCGATGATTTATGCGCACACCCGTCTTCCGTACTTCAACTATCAGAAGAAGGGTCTGTCGCTGCCGTACCTGATCACGGTGGTGGGGCCGTTCATGATTTTGCCGAACGTGGGTCTGAACGAATGGGGTCACACCTTCTGGTTCATGGAAGAGCTGTTTGTGGCGCCGCTGCACTATGGCTTTGTGGTGTTTGGCTGGTTTGCGCTGTCGATTCTGGGGCTGCTGCTGCAGGTTTTTGCCAGCTTCCTGAATCTGATTGGCAAGCCGCTGTGCGGTGAGGTCTACGACGAAGCGGTTGCCCGCGTCGGCGAAGACCAGGCTCAGTGGGCCGAATGAGGTCCGACTGGGTTGCAAAATCCCTGAAGGACTTGAAATGAGGGAGGCCGCCGGGGCGCCGGCGGTCCCCCTGCCAGGGAGGCGAAGAGAAGCCGACTTTGAGAGTTGGTGGTAAAGCAACAACAAGCGACTTTGGAGGTAAATAATGAGCACTGCTGAATCTGTTGTTCGGTCACATGCCGAAGCAGTTCAGGCCTCCAGGTGGGTAGACTACCTGGGCCTGTTCATCCTGTTTATGGTACTGACCGGTTCCTACCACATCCATGGCATGCTGACCATGGGTGACTGGGACTTCTGGGCCGACTGGAAAGACCGTCGTCTGTGGGTGACGGTGTATCCGATCGTCATGATCACCTTCCCGGCGGCGGTACAGGCCGTACTGTGGGAACGCCTGCGTCTGCCCTGGGGCGCCACGGTGTGCATTCTGGGGATTCTGTTCGGCGAATGGGTCAACCGCTACTTCAACTTCTGGGGTTGGACCTACTTCCCGATCAACTTCGTGTTCCCGACCGCCGCGGTCCACATGGCGATCTTCCTTGACGTGGTGCTGATGCTGTCCAGCAGCTACCTGTTAACCGCCGTGGTCGGTGGTCTGGGCTGGGGTCTGTTGATGTACCCGGGCAACTGGCCGATCATTGGCCCGCTGCACGTGCCGGTGGAATACAACGGCATGCTGATGTCGATTGCCGACATTCAGGGCTACCACTATGTGCGTACCGGTACCCCGGAATACATCCGCATGGTGGAAAAGGGCACCCTGCGTACCTTCGGTAAGGACGTGGTTCCGGTGTCTGCCTTCTTCTCCGGCTTCATGTCCATTCTGATCTACTTCATGTGGCACTTTGTGGGCCGCTGGTTCGGCACCGTGAAATTCGTCAAGAAGACCTGATGAATTTTGCGCGCATCGACATCGACAGACACATCTGAGGAGGAAATAGATGAAAACGATAAGAGATAGGCTCACCCGCTGGTCGCTGGTCGGCCTGCTGATGACCCTGGCGGCCGCGGTGATGTACACCCCGGCGGCTTCGGCCCACGGTGAAAAGTCGCAGGCAGCGTTCCTGCGTATGCGTACCATCCACTGGTTCGACCTGAACTGGTCCACCGACCAGCTCAAGGTCAACGAAGAGATGGAGATCAGCGGCAAATTCCACGTCTTCGAAGGCTGGCCTGAATCCGTGGATCCGCCCGAAGTGTCGTTCCTGAACGTCGGGATTCCTGGACCGGTGTTCATCCGCAAGGAATCCTACATCGGCGACACCTTCGTGCCGCGTTCCGTGCGCCTGGAAATCGGCAACACCTACACCTTCCGCGTAGTGCTGAAAGCCCGCCGCGGGGGTGAATGGCACGTTCACCCGATGCTGAACGTCCAGGGCGGTGGTCCGATCATCGGTCCGGGTAAATGGGTGATCATCGAGGGGAAACTGAGCGAGTTCAAGAACCCGATCACCACCCTGACCGGTCAGACCATCGACCTGGAAAACTACAACACTGCCAACACCGTGTTCTGGCACGTGCTGTGGTATGCCATCGGTCTGGCCTGGATTATCTACTTCGTGCGCAACCCGGTGTTCCTGCCGCGCATGGTGATGGTCAATGCCGGCCGTGGTGACGAACTGATCACCCCGACCGAAAAGAAAGTGGGCATGCTGTTTGGCGCCGCCACCATTCTGCTGTTGATCTTCGGCTACAGCAGCACCCAGAGCAAGTACCCGGTGACCATTCCGCTGCAGGCCGGTACCCTGCGTGGCATCAAGCCGATCGAAATGCCGGCTCCGAGCGTGGACGTCAAAGTGGACGAAGCCACCTACCGTGTGCCGGGCCGCGCCATGAAGATGGTGCTGACCGTCACCAACAAGGGTGATCGTCCGGTCCAGCTGTGCGAGTTCATGACCGCCAACGTGCGTTTCATGAATCCGGAAGTGTGCGAAGACGACACCGGCTATCCGGAAGACCTGCTGGCAGACGAAGGTCTGACCGTGGTACCGAACGATCCGATTGCTCCGGGTGAGACCAAGACGATCGAAGTGACCGCATCGGACGCAGCCTGGGAAGTGTATCGTCTGGCAGACATCATCTACGACCCGGACAGCCGGATGGGTGGTATTCTGTTCTTCTATGACGATGCCGGCAACCGCCAGATGGTGATGATTGACGCTCCGCTGATCCCGACCTTCATGTAAGGCAGGGACCGCGGCGTGGTCACCGCATAACAATAACAACAATCCCCAACTCAAAGCCCCCTCAAACGAGGGGGCTTTTTTATTTCGGGACAGAAATGCCCGCATCCAGCAGACGGTTTTTGCTTATACTTGAAAAGACTGAATCGGGCCACCGAGAAAAACTGCAAGGGGAATGTGTCGTGCTTCGGGCCGACTCATCTGTCAATGACAACGGGGATACAAAATGAGCAGGCGATATTTTGGTACCGATGGCATCCGCGGTACAGTGGGGGAACCCCCCATCACCCCTGACTTCGTGCTGAAGCTGGGCTGGGCGGCCGGGCAGGTGTTCCGTGAAGAAGGGCCATGCCACGTGCTGGTGGGCAAGGACACCCGGATCTCCGGCTATATGTTTGAGTCCGCCCTGGAGGCGGGGTTGGCGGCCGCCGGCGTCGATACCCACCTCCTGGGGCCGATGCCGACGCCCGGAATCGCCTATCTGACCCGGACCCTGAGGGCGCGAACCGGTATTGTCATCAGCGCTTCCCACAATCCCTATCCTGACAACGGCATCAAGTTTTTCTCCTCGGCGGGAACCAAGCTCCCGGATGAGGTGGAAATGGCCATCGAGGCCATGCTCGACAAACCCATGACCACGGTTTCTTCGGAGGGTCTGGGACGGGCGCTCAGAATCGGGGATGCCGCCGGCCGCTACATCGAATTCTGCAAGAGCACGGTGCCGGCGAGGATGGACCTCAGCGGACTTTCCATCGTCATCGACTGTGCTCACGGGGCAACCTATCACATCGCCCCCCACGTGTTCGGCGAGATCGGAGCCAAGGTCCATGCCATCGGTGCCGAACCGGATGGTTTCAACATCAACGAGGGGCGCGGCTCGACCCATCCGCAAGCGCTGCAGCGGGAGGTTGTCGCCCGTGGGGCCGATCTCGGAATCGCCTTCGATGGTGACGGCGACCGGGTGATCATGGTCGATCATACCGGTGAGATGGTCGATGGCGACGAACTGCTTTACATCATCGCCCGGTCGCGACAGGCGCGTGGACAGCTGCGCGGACCGGTGGTGGGGACCCAGATGAGCAATCTGGGGCTTGAGCACGCGCTTGCCGCACTGGGGATCGATTTCAGGCGTGCCAAGGTCGGCGACCGCTATGTCATGGAAATGCTGACCGCCGCCGATGGAATTCTGGGAGGGGAAGGTTCCGGTCATATCATCTGTCTGGACCGCACCACCACCGGTGACGGCATCGTCGCCGCGCTTCAGGTGCTGGCGGAGATGTGGGACTCGGGCAGGTCGCTGCGGGAGCTGCGGCAGGGGATGGACAAGTATCCCCAGGTGCTGCGCAATCTCAGGATCCGGCAGAAACCGGCCGATCTGGAAGCGATTGCCCCCCTGCGTGAGGCAAAGGAACGCGTGGAGCGCCGTCTCAACGGCCAGGGGCGGGTGTTGTTGCGGCCTTCCGGTACGGAGCCGGTGATCCGGATCATGCTGGAGGGACGTGACGCCTCCCTGATCGAACAACTGGCGGCCGAACTGGAGGAAACCGCCGCCCGCATCCTCAATGATCAGGGCAATCGCATGAACGCTACGTCCATCCAAGCAACTGAGCCCGATAGTGGTCACTGGAGGCGGCCAGGAGCCGTCTTGCCTTGATGCCCCCGCGGCGTTTGGTGGAGTCGAGGCGAAAGAGATTGAGCACCATCTGTTTGAGCAGCGCCAGGTTATGAGCCGCATGTCGGGTTCGAAGGCGCATCTGATCATCGTTGAATACGACATCCATACACCAGTGAAGCGGGTTCTCCACCGCCCAATGCTGGCGCACCGCCGAGGCCAGCCGTTCGGCATCGGCAGGCAGGCTGCTGATGTAGAAACGCCGTTCCCGGGTGGTTTTGCCGGCGACGGTGCGTTCGGACTCGACCACGGCAAAGCAGGCCAGATCCGGCCAGCGCTGGGGCCGGTCCAGGCTGTCGAGCTGGTCGAACACATAGCAGCGGCGCACTTCCAGGCGACCATGCACCTTGTCGACCGTCTCGCATTGCTGATGCGGGGTTTTGTCCGGCGCGTCCTGGAAGGCCTGGAAGAAATCCCGGATCGATTCGGCCAGACCTTTCTGGTTGTCCTTGACCGCCAGTACATAGTCGGCCCCCCGGTCACGGATGGCCTTGGCAATCTTGGGATCGGTCCCCATGGCATCGAGGGTCACCACGCATCCTTTCAAGGCCAGGGTTTCCAGCAGGGCGGGAATGGCCGTCTTCTCGTTGGATTTGTCGGCCACCGCCTCTTGACCGACCACCAACCGGTACTGAGCCGCAAAGGCACTGACCAGATGCAGGGGATCCTGCCCCTTGGACCGGCTACGCCGACTGGTCTTGCCGTCGATGGCGATCACCTGACCTTCCAATGCCGGAACCACGCTCACCGCCCAGCGCTGGAAGGCCGATCCGAACGCTTCCGGATCGATCATCGCCAAAATCCGCCCCAGGGTGTCATGGGACGGAATCCCATGCGGCAAAGGCACATATCGACGCAGCCAATCCAGCTTCTCTTTGCCCCAAAGTTCAATCTCCACCAACGTATCGGCACCGCAGATCACCGCACACACCACAACCACCAGCACTTCCACCAGATCGTAGGTCACCTTCGATGATTGTCGCGGGTCCGGAATCGATACGAACACCTCGCTCAGCGCCAGGGGCTTTTCCAACATCTGTGCCTCCCACAAAAAGCATGCTCCTCAGAGAAGAAGTCTCTAATCTGCAAGTAATCTGCTGCAAGTCATCGAATCTTAAACCATCATCTTCGTGGGGTATATTCATGCGATTGCCCTGCCTCAATGATTTGCCTTGAGGATGCGGGCGGGCTAAAATGCGGCAATTTGTTGAAGGGGGAATTCCATGCGTCAGCCTTTGGTCGTAGGAAACTGGAAAATGAACGGCACCCGTGCCAGCACCCGTGAGCTGGCGGCCGCCATCGCCGGCGGGTTGCCCGCCAACTGTCCCGTGGCGGTGGGCGTATGCCCGGCTTTCGTGTTCATCCCTGCGGTCGCCGAGCAGCTGCAGGACACGCCGGTGCAGGTGGGGTCCCAGAACGTGGCCGATCAGGACGCCGGTGCCTTCACCGGTGAGGTTTCCGCCCCCATGCTCAAGGAATTCGGTTGCACGCTCGCCATCGTCGGTCATTCCGAACGCCGCCTCATCTATGGTGAAAGCGATGCCCTGGTGGCCGCCCGTTACCAGAAAGCGATAGAGCACGGTATCTGCCCGCTTTTGTGCATCGGTGAAACGCTGGAGCAGCGGGAAGCCGGTGAGACTTTCGCTGTCGTGGATCAGCAGCTGCAGGCGGTTCTGGATGTCGCCGGCATCGATTCCCTGAAACAGGCGGTGATCGCCTATGAACCGGTATGGGCCATCGGTACCGGCCGCACGGCAACGCCGCAGCAGGCCCAGGAAGTCCACGCCCATATCCGCCGGCAGTTGGCGGCCCAAAGCGAGGAAATCGCAGCCCGGGTGCGGATCCTCTACGGTGGCAGCGTCAACGCCGACAACGCGGCCTCGCTGTTCGCCATGGAAGACATCGACGGAGGCCTGATCGGTGGCGCCTCCCTCAGGGCGGATTCGTTCCTGACCATTGTCAAGGCAGCAGCACAAACGGTGTGAGATGCTATACCAGGTTTTGATCGTTTTTCACGTTCTCGTTGCTGTTGGAATCATCGTGTTCGTCCTCCTGCAGCAGGGCAAGGGCGCCGATGTCGGTGCCGCCTTTGGCAGCGGCGCTTCCGGGACCGTGTTCGGTGCCCGTGGGTCGGCGTCATTCCTGTCGCGGACCACGGCGATTTTGGCAACCCTGTTCTTTCTCACTAGCCTTTTCCTTGCGTATTTCGCCGACCTTCAGGATAATAAGAAGGATTTCGTGGAAATCCTGAAGTCTGCAGAGGACGTCCCGCCGGTCAAAGAAGCCCCTGCGCCGACAGACACGCCGGTAGTCGTGCCGGTGGAAACACCCCAGCAGACCGAAGAAAACGCGCCTTAAGCTTTATTGCCTCGGTGGTGGAATTGGTAGACACGCCGTCTTGAGGGGGCGGTGGCGAAAGCCGTGCCGGTTCGAGTCCGGCCCGAGGCACCATATCATTGCAAAGCGCTGTCAGGAGACGGCGCTTTTTTACGTCTGGAAGGCGGCTCAAGGGTCTCAACGCGGACGGGGAAACTGCCGGATTTCCTGTCCCTCAGATAGGCTTCCAGCGTTCTTCTGACGGTGGAAAATGCCAGTTCCCGCCAGGGGATCTCCTTTCCCGGGAGCAGCGCAGTCTCAAGGCTTTCCTCGCCAGGGGCGTGACGGGGTTCTGCCATCCGGGCACGGAAGAACACGTGGACCTGGTCGACGTGGGGCAGGCTGAAAACTGTGTAGAGATCCAGCGCCTTTACCCGGGCGCAGGCTTCCTCCAGGGTTTCCCGGGCGGCGGCCTGTTCCAGGGTTTCCCCCAGTTCCATGAACCCGGCCGGCAAGGTCCAAAGTCCCTTGCGCGGTTCTATCGCCCGGCGGCAGAGCAGGATCCGGCCTTCCCATTCGGGGAGGCAGCCGGCAATGATCTTGGGGTTCTGATAATGGATGGTGCCGCAGCGCCCGCAGACGTGACGCAGCCGGTCCTCGCCCGGCGGGATCTGCAGGTTCAGGCGCGCTCCGCACTCACTGCAGAACTTCATCGACGCATGGCGGAAAGCAGTTTGTCTTCCAGCTCGATTCGGGTTGCAAGGGCCTCGCCGAGTTCGGAAAGCGCCTGATGGAGCACGTCGTGGTCGGTGAGATGGGCGTTCTCGTATTGGTCGTTGAACTTGAGGGCAACTTCGGTCGCCTCGGCGATGGCGGGATAGTATTTTTCCGCAGCTTCCAGCACTCGCTGCCGGCGTTCGGTGCCTTCGATGATGCGGCGGTAGACGCCGAAGTGACCGAGGGAAATGTAGTCGATCATGACCTGGCAGAAGCGGTCCAGGATCTGTTCCAACGGTTCCTTGTGCTTGTCGAACGGCTTCATTTCCGCCAGTTCCCAGTAGAGCTGCCACATCTGCCGGCGTTCGGCCAGCAGTTCCTCGATAATGTGGCTGGTCTGGAGACGGCGTTCGTTGCCGGAGACGGGATTTTGCGTCATGCTTGTCGAAGCGAAGAAATTAAGGAATTCAGTATACTTTATTGCATTCGGAGGCTGACGGCAACGCTCGGTGGCTTTCGGTTTCCATGGGGAGGATGAACATGCAGCATACAGTTTGGGGCTGGGTTTTCCTGTGTCTGTGGCTGGCGGCCTGCGCCACCTCGCCGACGGGAAGAAGCCAGCTGGTATTGATGCCCGAGGACCAGCTGGTACAGATGGGGTGGCAGGCCTTCGAGCAGATCAAGCAGAAGGAACCGGTCGAAACCGATCCGGCCGTCAATGCCTATGTCCGCTGCGTGGTGGATGCATTGACCCGCGATCTGGGCGGCCAGTGGGACGTGGTGGTGTTTCGTTCCGACCAGGTCAACGCTTTCGCCCTGCCCGGTGGGCACATCGGGGTCTACACCGGTTTGCTGCGGGTGGCGGAGAATCAGCATCAGCTGGCGGCGGTCATCGGCCACGAGATCGGCCACGTGCTGGCACGCCACAGCAACGAGCGGATGTCGCAGCAGTTCGCCGTGCAGCAGGGGCTGTCGCTGATCCAGGCCATCGCCAATCCGGGTTCGGCGACCGGCCAGCTGGCGATGGCGGCGCTGGGTCTGGGGGCCCAGGTGGGCATCCTGCTGCCCTACAGCCGGATTCAGGAGTCCGAGGCCGATCTGATCGGTCTGGAGCTGATGGCCAGAGCCGGTTTCGATCCCCGCGAGGCAGTCGCACTGTGGCGCAACATGGACCGGGCCGGCAAGGCGGCGCCGCCCGAATGGCTGTCGACCCACCCCTCCCACGAAACCCGCATCCGCGAGATAGAAGCCTATCTGCCTAGGGTGATGCCGTTGTACCAGCAGGCCCGGGCCCAGGGACGGAACCCCCGCTGCCGGCCGCCGGCGCGGCGGTGATCCCGGCCAGAGTGCGGGCGATGCGCCGGGCCAGTTCCTCGCACAATCCGCTCAGGCCGGTGGCGATGGCGGCATAATCGGCGTCCGCCAGCCGGCGTTCGATTTCCTCCCGCTGCCAGACACGGGTCGTTTGACCCTGCAGCAGGCGCCATTCGGCCAGCAGTTTCAGCCGCTCGGGCATGATCTCCAGTTCGTGGACCTGGAGCGCCAGGGTCCAGGCCGGGGCCACGTTGCGGGCCGGCAGGAGAACGATCCGGCTTTCATGCAGCTGCCGCGCCAGGGCTGTGGCCAGCACCCGGGTGAAGCCGGTATTCAGGGGTTCGGCCCAGCGGTGGAATTCCGCCAGCCGGGCCCGGCCCTGGCGGTCCAGGGTCACGATCTGGGGGTGGTCCAGATAGCGGGGCAGACGCACCGGTGCCAGCGCGATTGTGGTCGCCACGTTGGTTGTCGCTGCGGTTGGCCGCGGCGCTGGCAGCACGTAATAATGGCTCGCCGGGCTGCGGCCGCCGGTCAGCGCGCAACCGCCAAGCAGGAGCAGTGGGATCAGCAGGACGATGCGGGCATTCACAGATCACCTCCTTTGCCTTGCAGCAGCGCTTCCGGATGGGTTTGCAGGGTCTCGGACAGGACGCGCAGCTCCCTGGCGGCCTCCTGAAGCGCCTGGAGTGTTAGTTGGGCTTCCGTCGTCAGCGGCGCCTGCGGTCCGAAGCTTTGCTGTAACGCGCGGAAGGCCGCTTCCGCCTGTGCCAGCGCCTGCCGGGTCTGTCTCAGCGCAGCTTCCGATTGCATTGCCAGGGCCGGCAGGGCCTTGTCGATGTGCGTCAGGGTGCGTTTCGAGAGCCGCAGGTTCTCGTCCAGGTGGGTGACGCTGGCATCGAGATCCACCAGCAAGGTGTCGAGATGAGGGGCCAGTTCCCTGAATGCGGGCTGGGAGACCACCGCGTTGATGTGGGTCAGGGTGGAATCCAGCTTGGCGAACAGTTCCTGAAGCGGCAGCTCCTTGATCTGATTCACCAGGGAGGTGATGGTGTTTTCGATTTCCTCCTGGCTGGAAGGAATGGCCGGAATTTCCTCCAGGGCGTCGTTGTACTTGCCCACCAGGTTGACCGGGGTTTCAGGGCGGAAGTCGATGTCGACATAGAGCTGGCCGGTGACCAGACTTTGGAGTTTGAGCTGAGCCCTGAGCCCGGCCTGGATCAATGTATCCAGGGGCCGCTTTTCACCGCCCAGCTGCACGTGTCCCTTTTGGATTTCGACGACCACCCGGGTCAGCGGCTGCTTGGTTTCCGGGTCGAAGATCAGGCGGATTTCGGCGACTTTGCCAATCTGGACTCCCCGCATCTTCACCGGGGCGCCGATGTTGAGGCCGTTGACGGATTCGTGGAAGTAAATGACGTAGCGTTCGCGTTCCGACCACAGTTCGGCGCCGCCGAAGAGCAGCAGGGCGGCGAAGAACAGGAACACCGCACCGATGACGAACGCGCCGATGACGGTAGGATTGGCCCGTTTACTCATGCAGGGTTCCTCCTCGGGTCAGGAATTCTCGGGCTTTGGGATTGGGATGGTGCAGCAGCTCGCGGGGCGGTCCCTGGGCGATCATGGTCCTGGTTTCGGCGTCGAGGAAGACGGAATTGGTGCCGATGGCGAGAATGCTGGGCAGCTCGTGGGTGACGATGACCACGGTCGCCCCCAGGCTGTCGCGCAGTTCCACGATCAGGTCGTCGAGGCGTTTGGCGCTGATGGGGTCGAGGCCGGCGGAGGGCTCGTCGAAGAACAGGATCTCCGGGTCGAGGGCGATGGCGCGGGCCAGCCCGGCGCGCTTCTGCATCCCGCCGCTGATCTCGAAGGGATAGAAATCCTCGAATCCCCGCAGCCCCACCAGCGACAGCTTGAACGAGGCCAGCGCCCGGATCTCCGTTTCGGGCAGCCGGGTGTATTCCTCCAGCGGCAGGGAGACGTTCTCCGCCAGGGTCATGGAGCTCCACAGGGCGCCGCTCTGGTACAGCACCCCGATCCGGCTCAGGATGGCCTGGCGCTGCGCCGGCGGGGCGGCCCAGAAATCCACGTCGCCGTAGTAGATGTGCCCCCGGGCCGGCGGCAGCAGGCCGATGAGATGGCGCAGCAGCGTACTCTTGCCGCAACCGGAGCCGCCCATGATGATGAAGATGTCGCCGCGGTTGACGGTGAAGTTCAAGTCCCGCTGGATGATCCGGTCGCCATAGGCCATGGTCAGATCGCGGACGGTGAGGTGTGCCTCCGTCATGCCTCAGATGCCCAGGCGGGTGAAGAGAATGGTCAGCAGTGAATCGGCCACCACGATGGCGACGATGGCGGTCACCACCGCCGTGGTGGAGGCTTCCCCCACCGCCTGGGCGCTGCGCTGGCAGCGGATGCCCTGGAGACAGCCGGCGGTGGCGATCAGGATCCCGAACACCGCCGCCTTGACCAGGCCCACGATCACGTCCGAGAGCCCCAGGGAGGCGCGGGTCTGGGTGACGTATTCCAGCAGGGTCAGATCGAACACGGTCACCGCCGCCAAAGCACCGCCCAGCATCCCCACCAGGTCGGCATACAGGGTCAGAAGCGGCACCATGACGATGAGGGCGAGCATGCGCGGGATGACCAGAAACTCCATCGGCGACAACCCCAGGGTCCTGAAGGCGTCGACCTCCTCGTTGACCTGCATGGTGCCCAACTGGGCCGCATAGGCCGAACCGGTGCGTCCGGCCATGATGATCGCCGTCATCATCGCCCCCATCTCCCGCAGGGTGCCGATGCCCACCAGACTGGCGACGTAGATCTGGGCGCCGAACATCTGCAGCTGCAAGGCGCCGACGTAGGCCAGGATCAGACCCACCAGGAGGGCGATCAGGGTGACGATGGGCAGGGCGCCGGGGCCGCATTCCTGCAGCAGCAGCCACAGGTCCACAGGACGGTAGCGGGCCTTGCCGTGGACGAAACGCAGGGCGGCGAGGGTTGTCTCGCCGATGAAATGGACGAAGGCGTAGGTTTCGTCGAGGATCTGCAGCGCCGCCTGGCCGAGCTGGGCCAGCCAGCCGCGTTCCTGGTGCGGCGGCGCCGTGCGCGCCGGCGGCACCGCCGTGGCCAGTTGCAGCAGGCGACGCAGCCCCTCGGGCAACTGATCGATGTGCAGCTCCAGGCCGCGGGTCTGGCACAGGTCGTAAAGCTGCTGCAGCCACAGCGCCAGGCTGCTGTCCCAGCGGCCGATGCCTTCGTCCCGGACCGTCACGATACGGACCGGGGCGTCCAGCAGGGCAGCCACGGCGTCGATGCGGGGACGGGCGGGGGCCGACAACAGCCAATCACCGGCCAGACCGACGAGCAACCGTTCGCCCTCGCGCCGGTGGCTCAGTCTGGGGGAGCGGTCGTCAGCTTGCATGGGTGCGGGAACCGGGAGCGGAAAACATTGTATATTGGAGTAACGTCACTCATCTTACAGGAGCCCTCCATGTCCTACAACGCGATGCGCGCCATGGTGCTGGAACGCCCGGGCCAGCCGCTGCAGCTGCGGCAGTTGCCGGTTCCCGTGCCCGGGCTGGGCCAGATCCGGGTCAAGGTCAAAGCCTGCGGGGTCTGCCGCACCGATCTGCACGTGGTCGACGGCGACCTGCCCGCCCCCAAACTGCCCGTCATTCCCGGTCATGAAGTGGTCGGGGCAGTGGATGCCTTGGGCGCGGGGGTCGAGGGCTTCCGTCCGGGGCAGCGGGTCGGGATTCCCTGGCTGGGCCACACCTGCGGTCAGTGCCGTTACTGCCGCATGGGGCGCGAGAATCTCTGCGACCGGCCGGGATTCACCGGCTACACCGTGGATGGGGGCTATGCTGAATACGCGGTCGCCGATGCCCGGTACTGTTTTCCGCTGCCGGACCGCTATGACGATCTCCACGCCGCCCCGCTGCTGTGCGCCGGTCTGATCGGCTACCGTTCCTATGCCCTGGCCGGAGAGGCGCAGCGGCTCGGTCTCTACGGTTTCGGGGCCGCCGCCCACATCATCGCCCAAGTGGCGCTGCAGCAGGGACGCGAGATTTACGCCTTCACCCGTCCCGGAGACACCGAGGCCCAGCATTTCGCCCGCGAGCTCGGTGCCGTCTGGGCCGGCGACAGCACCGAACTCCCACCGGTGGAGCTGGATGCGGCGATCCTCTACGCCCCTGTGGGCGCCCTGGTGCCCCAGGCGCTGCGGGCGGTGCGCAAAGGCGGGCAGGTGATCTGCGCCGGCATCCACATGAGCGACATTCCGGCTTTCCCCTATTCCATCCTCTGGGGCGAGCGCAGCGTCTGCTCGGTGGCCAACCTGACCCGCCGCGACGGCGAGGAATTCCTGGCCCTGGCGGCGACGCTGCGCATCCATACCGAGGTCCACCCATACCCCCTGGAAGACGCCAACCGCGCCCTCGACGATCTGCGCCACGGCCGTTTCCAGGGCGCAGCGGTATTGGTGCCCTGACGATGCGCTGGCTGCTGCTTTGGGGATGGCTGGGCGTGGCCTGGGCCGGCGGCAACGCCCTGGAAGAATCCCGGCTGCTGGAAGGGCTGCATCTGGACGGCGGCGCCAGGGCGTTGACCCTGACCACGCCGACGGGGCCGTTTCAGGCCATTCTCGACGAGGCCGCCACCCGGGAGAGGAAGGGGGTGGCGATTCTGCTGCCCGAGGCCGGTGCGCGTGCCGATGCCGGTGTGTTGCGGGCGCTGCGGCGGGGACTGCCCCCCCACGGCTGGAGCACCCTGAGCCTGCAGCTGCCGGTCCTGGAGGCCGAGGCCGAACCGCAGGAATACTGGGATCTTCTGCCCCAGGCGGCGGCCCGGGTCGCTGCGGCGGTGGTGCGCATGAAGGCGGCCGGGTACACCAGCATCGCCCTGGTAGGGCACGGCTTCGGCGCCACGGCGGCCCTGCGCTATCTCGGTCAGGGCGGCGACGACAGCGTGCGCGCCGCCGTCCTCCTCAGCCCCTGGTGGCCGGCGGCCCACAACGATGAACTGGCAACCTGGGGCAGGGCTGCCGCAGTGGCGGTGCTGGATGTTTACGGCGAACGTGATGACCGCGCAGTGCTGCGCAGTGCGCCGCGCCGCCGGTTGCTGTTCAAGGATCTGGACGGTTTCCGCCAGTGGCGCATCAGCGGAAGCGGGCACGGTTACCGGGGCCGGGAGGCGTGGCTGGTGGAGCGCATCTACGGCTGGCTGCAGCAAGTGGGGCCGGAACAGGAGGTGGGTGATGACGGATGAGGAAGACGAGCTGTTCCGGGCAGCGATGGCCGACGCCCGGCCGCTTCGTTGTGACAAGGTGCCGCTGCGGCGCGCCGCCCGCCCGACCCCGGGACAGGACTACCGGCGGGAGGCGGCCAGGCGGCAGCTGGACGATCCCAACTTCCTGCCCACCAGCTTCATCGAGCCGTTGCCGCCGCACGCGATTCTGGAGTACCGCCGGCCGGGGCTGCAGGACGGGGTGTTTCGCAAGCTGCGGCGCGGCGAATATCCGGTCGAGGCGCTGCTGGACCTGCACGCCATGACGGTCGAGCAGGCCCGGCGCGAAGTTTATCACTTCGTCCAGACGTGCCTGCAGCAGTCGGTGCGCTGCGCCCTCATCATCCACGGCAAGGGGACGCCGCAATCGCCCGGCCTGCTCAAGGGTTGCCTGCTGCGGTGGCTGCCGCTGCTGCCGGAGGTGATGGCGTTCCACAGCGCCTCCCGTCATCATGGCGGCAGCGGCGCGCTCTACGTGCTGCTGAGGAAAAGCGAGCTGGAGAAGGAACGCAACCGCCGCCGCTATCAGCTGGCGGAGCGATGACCGATCCGGCCGCCGTCGCCGCCCGTTTCGCCCTGCCGGGGCGCGTCGTCGCCGTCGAGCCTCTGGGGCGGGGGCTGATCAACGACACCTGGCGGCTGGTCACCACCGAGGCGCGGGGTGTGCTGCAGCGTCTCAACGGTGCCGTCTTTCCCCGGCCTGATCGGATCATGGCCAATCTCCGCATCGTCTCCCGCCATCTGGCCGCCGCCCCGATCCGCCTGCCGCAGCCGATCCCGCCCGTGGACGGCGGCGATCTGGTGGTCGCAGACGGCCACGCCTGGCGTTTGCTCGAACACCTCCCCGGCATCACCCTGACCGCGCTGCGGGATCTTCATGACGCCGCCGCCCTCGGCCGCAGCCTGGGGAAGTTGCACCGGGGGCTGGCCGATCTCGATCCCGGCCGCCTCCACGACACCTTGCCGGGATTTCACGAAATGGCCCATTACCTTTCCCAGTTTGACCGGCAGCTGACCGACGGCCCCGTCGATGCGGAAACCGCCTCCCTGATCGAATTCATCGAAGCCCGCCGGGCCCGGGCCTTGGCCCTGGAGGAGACCGGCTCGCCCCGGCGGGTGATCCACGGCGATCCCAAGCTCGACAACGTGCTGTTCGATCCCCGCTCCCGCACGCCTTTGGCCTGGATCGATCCGGACACCCTCAAACCCGGCCTGTGGCTGTGGGACGTGGGCGATTGCGTGCGCTCCGCCTGTGGCGCCGGCGGCCGTTTCCGTCTCGAGCGGGCGCTGGCTCTGCTGGGGTCCTGGTGGCGGGAGGTCCGGCCGGTGCTGACGCGTGCCGAACGCGATTGGGTGCCGGAGGCGGTCTGGCGCCTGCCGTTCGAGCTGGGGGTGCGGTTTCTGATCGATCACCTGGCCGGTGACCGTTATTTCAAGGTGAATTACCGCGGGGAGAATCTGGAGCGGGCCCGCGGGCAGTTCGCCCTGACGGCGGCCATCGAGCGCCAGGGCGGGGAATTGGCGCGGGAATGGCGCCGGCTCAGCGCAGCACCTGGAAGATGAGCGAACGCGCCTGGGACTGCAGCAGTTCCAGCTTGTTGTTGGCGCAGCAGCGGGCGTTGAGCTCGTCGAGATTTTCCAGCGCCAGCCTCAGAACCTTCTCGGTGACGCCGGGGCAATAGGCCTCGATCTCCATCAGGTTGGAGAAGGGCAGGGCATAGACCAGCCGCGCAATGTGGTTGGCGAGGATGGCGATGGTGGTGGGATAGATGTGGTTGCCGGTGATCTGCTTCAGGGCCAGCACGGTGGCGGTGTAGGAATCGCCGCAGCCGGTGGCGTCCTTGTGGCTGATGTCGCAGCCGGCCTCCTGGATGATCCGGTCAATGCGCTCGCCGGTTTCCTTGTCGATGATGGGGATGTAATACTGGACCTTCTTGCGCACCCCCTCCTTCTTGTCCTCGTACTTGAAGCTGGCGATGGTGGGGTTGCCGCCGTCGGTGATGAACACGCTCTCCTTGACCCCGAAGCGGTGGAGAATGTCAGCGCAGCGCTGGGCGACGATGCGGCGCTTGATCGGATCCTCCGGCAGCACCAGGGTCTTTTCCTTCTGCTGCAGCTCGGTCTTGAAGATCCCGAACAGGCGCACGAAACTGACCCGGCCCGCGCCCGACTTGGTCGGCTCGCCATTGTGGTATTCCTCTAGGTAGCGCAGCAGGACGTCGTCGTCACGGATGTAGCTGGAGCTGGATTTGCGGATCCAGGCCAGGGCTTCCCCCAGGTTCAGGGTCATGGTCTCGCACACCCCGATGGGGGAGGCGTAGGGGTCGATGCCGTCGCGGATCTGGTTGGAGCCGACGCTCCAGACCACCGAATGGTCCTTGAGATCGTTGCGGACCCGCACCGCCACGTCCCAGAAGATGCGGTCGTCCGGCTGGTTGTGGAGTAGCAGGAAGCGCGGGGTGCGCATCGACGGAATCGGCCGTTTGGGGTTGATCTCCCCGTAGGGGGTGCTGAAGTAGATTTCCTCGCCGCTGTCCTTATTCTTGATGAACACCGAGCGGCGCGGTTTGCCGTCCACCCAGATGATGTCCAGATTGGGAAACGGTTCGGCCTGTTTGCGCACCTGATCGGCCTGGTCCTCCGGCAGGGTCAGGTAAAGGTGGGCCTTGGGAAGATTCTGCTCCGGCAGCCCCAGGGCCCGGCACAGGGCCAGGTTGATGATGGCGCTGTCCACCGTGGTGTTGAAGGCGCCCCCGCCGAGGCCGCGGTGAATCTCGGTTTCTCCCTTTGGAAAGCTGAAGTTCAGGGTCACCGGGCGGTCGTCGTCGCTCGTCACCGTCAGCAGGATCCGGCCGCCCTGCTCGACGATGTCGATGGATCGCGCCGGCAGTTTGGGGATGCCTTGGGCGATCTTCTCCTGGATGCTGGGCGAACGGGTGGTGTTGACCTTCTGTTCGGCGTCGCGGAACACCGTATCCGGCACTTCGATGCGAATGTCCTCCACCGTGCCGCATTCGATCGAGGTGGAAACCACGTCGCAGTCATCGAGCTCACGCTTGACGACGTGGCTCAGGCTTTGCGGAATGTCAGCGGTCAACGGCGTGGCGGAGGCGTTCTGCTCGGTCATCGGATACTTACCTGAAATTCAGTGAAAAGGCTGGAGATCAGTCGGATAACGTTACCCGTTCGGCAAGCGGCTTGTCAAGGCGGGGTGCCGCCCGGGGCCAGGGGAAAATCGTCTTAAATCATGAGCTTAGCCGTTAGGCAGCGGCCTTCTGGCAAAGGCCGTCAACAGCACCGCCGCGCAGCCCAGGGCCAGCAGCCCCTCGGTGTCGCTGGGACGCCAGCTGGCCGATATCCACGGCACCCCGGGCAGCAGCAGCCCCAGCAGCGACAGGCCGTTACCGGCCATGTGGGCGGCGATGGTGACGTACAGGCTGCCGCCGCGGGCGACGTAGTGGGCCAGCATCCAGCCCAGGGGCAGGGCGGCCACGATCTGCACCGGTTTGATGTGCACCAGGGCGAACAGCACCGCGCTGCCCAGCACCGCCGTCGGCAGATGGAAATGCCGCCGCAGCGCCGCCAGCAACACGCCCCGGAACAGCAGTTCCTCCAGGGTCGGGGCCAGGATCACCGCCACCGTCCCCAGCGCCAGCCATTCCCAGAGACCGGCGGGATGGAAGCTGGCCAGATAGCTTCGCACCAGCGCTGCCGGCGCCAGCCACAGCACCACTGCATCCATGGCGATGGCGATGGCCTGGAACCACAGCACCACGACCACTCCTTCCCGCCAGCCCACCGGCCGCAATCCCAGGGCGTGCAGATCGTAGCGGCGCAGGAACGGCGCCAGCCAGGCCAGCAACACGGTTTCCCCCAGCAGCAGGCTGCGCCAGAACCACAGAGAGCCCAGCAGGGCGGCGATCACCGCGCTGGCGATCTGCACCCCGACGGCGTAGAGGGCGATGAGTGCCAAGGCGGTGCCGATGCCGGGGATCACGGTACCACCCGGCCGGGGGCGCGCTTGGGAAACAGGCTCTGCAGGGTGGCGGCGCCCGGATCGTACCAACCGCTGCCCAAACCGAAGCCGCGGTGGCGGACGATGACGAAACCGCGGCGGCAGCGGTGGGCCTGGGCGGCGGCCACCGCGAAGGTCCCGCGGCCGAAGTAGGCGGGCAGCTGCGCCGTCTCGAGATCGACCACGTTGGCCTGCGCCTGCGGCGCCAGCAGCAGCGCGCCGGCGGTGGTGACCTTGGGTGGACGGGTGGCGGTCTTGAGTACCTCCACCCCCATCACCTCCGGCTCGGGCCGTGCCGGCGGCCGGTGGTCGCGCTGGACCACGTGGATGCCGCGGCTGCTGTGACGGCAGGGCAGCCAGTCTTCCATACAGTCCGGGGGCAGGTCGTGGTGGCAGCGCAGCCAGGTTTCCAATTCGGGCGCCGCCAGCTGCGGCGGGTGGGCGGGGGCGGCCCGGGGGGCTTCCGCGTCGGGCGCCTTTTCCAGCACCGCGGCGAAGAAACCGCCGGTGTCGTTGTGGTGGGGCCACAGGCGCAGGCAGTGGTCCACCTGGGGGTCGAAACGTTGCCCGTTCCAACGGGAGACGCCCGGGGCGGTACGCAGACCGGCCACCGCCTGCGGCACCACCCGCACCACTCCATCGCTCTGGCGCAGCACCGCGTCGATCACTGCTTCGTTCTCCTCCGGGGCGAAGGTGCAGGTGGAATAGACGATGCGCCCGCCGGGGCGGCACAGGGCGATGGCGCGTCGCAGCAGGGCCTGCTGCAGGCGGGCGTAACGGGACGACACCTCGGCGCCGTAACGTTCCAGGGGATCGTGGCGGCGCAGGGTGCCCTCGCAGGAGCAGGGCGCGTCCACCAGGATGCGGTCGAAGGCCCCGGCGGCGTTGGGATAACCGGCCCCGTCACGCAGGGTCAGGCTGACGTTGAGGAGGCCGAGACGCTCCAGATTGGCCCGCAGCGGCCGCATCCGCCCCAGGATTACGTCGTTGGCCACCACCGTGCCGCGCCCGTGGAGGATCATGGCGATCTGGGCGGTTTTGCCGCCGGGGGCGGCGCACAGGTCGAGAATGCGCTCCCCCGGCAGAGGGTCGAGGAGCCGGACCGGTAGCAGAGAAGCCTCCTCCTGGGCGTGAGTCAGACCGGCGAAATACCACCAGCGCCCGCCCACCGGCGTCCCCGCCGGCAGCCGCAGCGCGCCCGGATACCAGGCGACAGGTTGCGGCGCCAGCCCCTCCTCCCGTAGCAACCCGGCCAGGGCGGCGGCGTCGAGGCGCAGCGGGTTGGCCCACAGCACCCGGGGCAGGGGCCGGGCCAGGGCGGCGGCGAAGGCGTCCCAGTCGTCGATCAGGGGGCGGTAGCGCTGCAAGGGCATGGCGATTGAAGGATGGGCGTATCGAGGACACGGAATTATATCTCGCTCCGCTTTGTGCTAGATTGATTCACCGACGCCATGTACAAGACAGGGGGATACCATGCGTAAGTTCGGATTGTGGTTGTGGTTGCTGCTGATGCTGACCGGCCTGAGCGGCTGCCCCAAGGCCTTCAAGGGGAACGAGGCCAATCTGCCCGCCGGCGTGGCCATCGGCGATCACTTCTACACCCAGTATTCCTTCCAGTACGAGAAGAACCGCCACCGTACCACCAACTACCGCCGCGGCCTGCTGGTGCCGATCAACACCGAGGTGGAGCTGGTGAGCTGGGGGCGCAAGGGCTTTCAGATCCGGGTGCTGCCCTCCGGCCCGGTGATCGAGATCGAGAACGTCCAGAAACACACCGGCGACACCGTCGAACATGCGTTCCACAAGATGCTGGCGCGCCGGCCGGTGAACCTGCACCGGTTCACCCCCAAGGAGCGCAAGCTCATCAAGGCCGGCAAAGTGGCGGTGGGGATGCGCAAGCAGGCGGTGATCGCGGCCATCGGCTATCCGCCGGTCACGGCGACTCCGACCCTGGACCTGGATGAGTGGCGCTACTGGTCCTCGCGCTTCGACACCTTCATCGTCCGCTTCCGCAATGGTAAGGTAGTGGCCATCATCAATTGACGGAAACGTCCATGGCCGAAACTGCACTGATCGACGAACTCAAATCCATGCTGATCGAGGGGTTGCATCTGGAGGATGTGACCCCCGACGACATCGACCCCGAAGCCCCCCTGTTCGGCGATGGCCTCTGGCTCGATTCCATCGACGCCCTGGAGATCGGCGTGATGCTGGACCGCCGCTACGGCATCAAGATCACCTCCGACGACAAGCGCAACCCGCAGATTTTCGCCTCCCTCGTTTCCCTGGCCGACTTCGTCGCTGCCCACCGCCAGCGATGAAACCCCAGCTGCCGCCCACCGTCGCCGTCCTGTTCCTGACCGGGGTGTTCGCAGCCTCGTGGCCCGGCGGACGCAGCTTGTTGCCCTGGATGCTGGCGGCCTGGCTGGGGGTGCGGGCGGTGCGTGAACCCCGCCGCGCTTGGCGGCTGCTGTGGCTGGGCTTGGCCGCCGCCCTGGCCGCCGGCGCCTGGTGGCAGGGGGCGGCGGTGGTGCGCTGGGTGCCGGCGGTGACCTTTCTCCTCCTGGCCTGGCTGTTCGGCCGCACCCTGTGGCGGCCGCCGCCGCTGATAGAGCGCATGGTGCGGCTCCAGTTCGCCGTCATTCCGCCGTATCTGCTGGCCTACCTGAGCCGCCTGACCCAGGTCTGGACCGGTTTTTTCGTCGCCGCCGCCCTGGTTTCCGCGATCCTGACCCTGCTGGCAAGCCCCAAGGTCTGGGCCGGGTTTCACGGCATCGGTATCTGGCTGGCGACGGGACTTTTGGTCGGCGGCGAATATCTGTACCGGCGCCGGCGCTTCCCGGAGCTGGAGCGGATGCCGCCGCCCCAGGAAACCTTCCGTGAGATCGTCCGTTATGGCAAGGCGTTCTGGTTGGATTGAAACCGGTTGCTGGCTGCTGCTGTGGCTCTGCGTGTCGCCGGTCTGGGCCGGTGACCTGGCGGCGAAACTGGCGCTCGACCAGCCGCGCCAGTTCCGTTACCAGGAAACCCGTCATCTGGCCCTGCTGGCCAAGCCCTGGCGCGGCAGCGGCTTTATGATCGCCGACCCTGACGGCACCCTGGTGAAGCTGCAGCTGCTGCCCGAGCGCCTCGTCCTGATCGCCACTCCCGAGGAACTGCTGTACTACGATCCCGTCGCCAGCGAGCGCCGCCGTCTCGCCCTGCCCAGTTCCCTGCCCCAGGTCCAGGGCATCGTGCTGTTGCAGCATCTGCTGCGCGGCGATCTCGAGGCCGTTTCCCGGGAGTTCAATCTGGAGGAGCAGGAAACGGAAACCGGCTGGCGCCTGGTGTTGACGCCCAAGCGCCCCGATAGCCCGTTCCGCCGCGTGATCCTGGGCGAGGACGACAAAGGGCGCTATCTGACGGTGGAGGAACGCGACGGTGACTGCAGCCTCACCCGCCTGACGCCGGACGAGGCAGGCGCCCGCCTGAAGGTCAGGATCGCCCGCCTGCTGCAGCAGGCCAAGGGGGAATGAGGCGGCGTCTGGCCGCCGTCGGGCTGCTGCTGGTGCTGGCCGGGGCGCTGGCGGCCCAGCTGCGGCTAGAAACCCGGCTGACGGTGTTCTTCCTCGGCACCGACGGGGAGGCCGGCATGCTCGGGCGGCTGCAGCAGACCCGCTTCGCCCGCCGTTACCTGCTGCTGATCGAACCGGCCCGGGGAGAGCAGGCGGTGGCGCCCTTCGCCCGCCGGCTGCGGCGGCAATTGGCCCGGGTCGAGGGCGTCGCCCGGGTGTGGTCCCTGTCCGAGCCGCCGCTGGCGTTCCTGGATCTGCTGCGGGAGTACGCCGATCACGCCGAGGTTATCTACAGTCTCGAGCCGGCGCGTGAAGCCCCGCAATTGTTCGATCCCGCCACTCTGCCCAAGCGGGCCGAGAACCTCAGGCGGGCATTGCTTTCCCCCTACGGCGACTGGGTCCAGGCCATCGCCCGCCGCGATCCCCTGCTGCTGACTCTCCACGCCCTCGAGGACTGGCGCGACCGCCTGCAGCCGCGCCGGCACGGGAATTTCGAGGTGCTGGTGATCGAATCCGAGGCCGATGCCTTCGCTCTTGAGCGTCAGCGGGCGCTGCAGCAGCGCCTGCGGCAGCTGTTCGATACCCCGGAGGCCGGGACTTACCGGCTCACCCTCACCGGGGTGCCGGTGTTCGCAGTCCGGACCCAGGAACGGATCCAGCGGGACGTGGCCCGGGTCACCGCCGCCTCCACCCTCGGCGTGCTGGCGGTGTTCCTGGGGCTGTTTCGCACCCTGCGCAGTCTGCTGGCGGTGGCGGTGGTGCTGGCCTTCGCCGCCGAGGCCGGGGCGCTGGCGACCCAGCTGGCCTTCGGCTACGTCCATGCCCTGACCCTGGCCCTGGGTGGCACCCTGGTGGGGGTGTGCATCGACTATCCCATCCACGTCCTGGCCCACTGCGGCGGTCGGGAGCCGCGGGCAGTGGTGCGGCGGCTGTGGCCGGCACTGGCGCTGGGCGGCGGTACCACTCTAATCGGTTATCTGGCCCTGGGCGCCACCGGCTATCCGGGTTTCGAGCAGGTCGCCGTCTTTGCCGGCGCCGGCATCGTCGCCGCCCTGCTGGCGACCCGTTACTTCCTGCCGGACTTCATCGCCGCCGTGCGCCTGCGCCGCCCCCGTTTGCGGCCGCTGACGGCCTGGCGCGGTTTCGCCTGCCGTCACCGGAGGGGCCTGCAACTGGTCGCGGTGCTGGCCGTGGCCGCCGCGGGGGCGGCGTGGCCGCGGCTACAGTGGCTCGACGACCTGGAAAAGCTGGCGGCGGTCGATCCCGCGCTCAGGCGCCAGGACCGCCAGCTGCGCGCCCGGCTGGGGGGCATCGAACCGGGACGGGCGGTGCTGGTCGCAGCCCCGGACCTGGAAACCGCCCTCCAGCGCGCCGAGGCCGCCACGCTGGTGCTGCGCCGGCTCAGGGAAACAGGGGCGCTGGCCGGCTTCCAGCCCCTCTATCCTTGGTATGTCTCCCAGGCTCTTCAGGCGCGCAACTGGCACCACTACCAAAACCACGTGACCCCGGAATTCGTCGCCGCCTGGCGCCGCGCCCTGGCAGCCGCCGGTCTAGCGGTGGAGCCGTTGTCGCAGCTGGCGCGCAGCGAGCCGCCGTGGCTGAAAACCTTTGACCCGCGGCTGGCGGAGCTTATGGTGGGCCAGGTCCAACTTTCCCCCGGACGGGCCGAGCTGGCCATCTGGCTCGGCAGTCACGACCCGGCCGCCGTGCGCGCCGCCCTGGCGGGGCTGGAGGGAGTGCGCTATTTCAGCCAGCACGACCACGTCAACCGCCTGGCGCAGCAGTACCGCCGCCGGGCCCTGAAGACCCTGGCCGCCGGCGTCGCCGTCATCTGGGCGCTTCTGGCCTGGCGCTACCGCAGTCCCCTGGCCGCTCTGCAGCTGCTGGCGCCGCCCCTGCTGGGCGGGACCACCATTCTGATCGGCTTTGCCGCCGCCGGCTTTCCCCTCAGCTTTTTCCACCTGCTCGCCGCCCTGCTGGCCATTGCCATCTGCGTGGATTACGCTATCTTCTACCGGGAACGACGCGGCGGCGATGCCGCCGCCACCTATCAGGCCATGGGGGCCTCGATGCTGACCACAGTGACCGCCTTCGCCGCCCTGGGGCTGGCGAGCCAGCCGGTGCTGCAGGCTCTGGCGTTGGCGGTGACTGCCGGAGTGGTGAGCGGCTTTCTCTGGTGTCCGGTGCTGGTCGTCCCGCTTTCCGAGTCGAAGGAGTCCTGATGCGTTTCGTCTGTCTGCTACTGCTTACCCTGCTGGCCGCCTGCGGCGGCCCCACCGTCGCCCCCCGTGATCTGGCCCGGGACCTGGAGGCCGGCCAGGCGCCCCTGGTGCTCGACGTCCGCTCCGAGGGGGAATACCGCAGCGGCCACATTCCCGGTGCCGTTCACGTCCCCTTCACTGAAGTGGCCGCAAAGACCCCGCCCGAGGTGCTGCGACGCTGCCGCAACGAGCCGGTGGTGGTGACCTGCGAGCACGGGCCGCGGGCGATGTACGCGGCCTCCAAACTGCGGGATCTGGGCTGCCAGGCAGTACTGTTGCTGGAAGGTCACATGGCCCGCTGGCGCAAGTTGGGGCTGCCGACGACCAGCGGGGCGCCATGAATCCGGTCGCCATCACCGCCTGGCAGGTTTTGGGTGCCGCCGGCGCTGGACGGCAGGCGCTGCTGGCCGCCATCCGGGCCAACAAGCCCTGCCTGCGGCCGATCCGGCTGCTGCCGCTGCCGTTTCCCACCCTGGTGGGGGAGTACCCCGGCCCGCTGCCGCCTCTGCCGCCGGGACTGGCGCGCTACGACTGTCGCAACGCCCGCCTCGCCCGGGCTGCCCTGGAACAGGACGGTTTCCGCCGCCGGGTCGAGGCCGCGCTGGACCGTTACGGCGCGGCGCGGGTCGGGCTGGTGCTGGGGACCAGCACCTCGGGTATCTACGATTCCGAAGCCGCCTACCGCCATTTCGTCGCCCACGGGGAAATGTCGGCGGACTTCGACTTCATCCACCGCCACGCGGTCCACGCCACCGCCGAGGCCCTGGCCTCGGACCTGGGTCTCGCCGGCCCGGTGGTGGCGGTGTCCACCGCCTGTTCCTCCAGCGCCAAGGCCCTGGGCACGGCCCGGCGGCTGCTGCTGACCGGCATCTGTGATGCGGTGCTGGCAGCCGGAGTGGACACCCTGTGCAGCCTGACCCTGTTCGGTTTCCACAGCCTCGGCCTAGTGGCTGAAGCCGCCTGCCGGCCACTGGACGCCGACCGCCGCGGCATCAGCATCGGCGAGGCTGCGGCCCTGCTGCTGCTGGAGAAAGCCAGCGCGGCGAACCGGGCCTGCCCCCGGCTGTTGGCGGTGGGCGAATCCTCCGATGCCCACCACCTGGCCGCCCCCGACCCGCAAGGCCGCGGCGCCGAGGCGGCGATGGCGGCGGCCCTGGCCGGACTGGATCCGGCGCGGATCGACTATGTCAAGCTCCACGCCACCGCCACCCCCCTCAATGATCTGGCCGAGGCCCAAGCCGTCGAACGCCTGTTCGGCGACCGGGTGCCTTGCGGCGGCCTCAAGGGCCTTCTGGGGCACACCCTGGGCGCTTCGGGGGCGCTGGAGACGGTGGCCCTGCTGGAAGCCCTGGAACACGGCTGGCTGCCGGGCACCTGCGGGCTGGAGACCCCCGATCCGGCCTGCCGTCTGAACCTGCAGCGCCAGCCCCGACGGCAGCAGGCGGGGCGGGTGCTGGGCAACGCCTTCGGCTTCGGCGGCAGCAACGCCAGCGTGCTGCTGGGGCGGGAGGCCGATGCTGTCACCGAGCCGGTGGTGGCGGTCGGGATCGGTGTGAAGGTGACGGTGGTCTGTACCCCGGAAGAAGCGTGGGCGGCATCCCTGGATGTCGAGACGGCTTTGCCGGACCCCAAGCGCATTCCCGCCGCCATCCGCCGCCGCACCGGCGAGGCGACCCGGCTGGCGCTGTGCGCCGGGTTTCTGGCCTGCGAACGCGCCGGGGTCGATCCCCGGGAGCTGCCGGCGGTGTTCGCCAGCGTCGGCGGCGAGATGCAAATCACCGATCGCCTGCTCGTCGAGCTGGCCAAGCCCGAGGGCTGCGTCTCGCCCACCGCCTTCCACAATTCAGTCCACAACGCCGCCTCCGGCTACTGGAGCATCGCCACCGGCAGCCGCCAGCCCGCCACCGCCCTGGGTGCGGGGGAGGCCACCTTCGCCATGGCCTGGCTGGAAGCCTGGATCCGGCTGCTGACCGAGGCTGAGCGGGTGCTGTTGGTCTGCTACGAGGAACGCTGGCCGCCGCATCTGCAGCCGGGCATGGGACGTCATCCCGCCGCTCTGGCCTGGGTGCTGGAACGGGGCGGGCGGATCGGTCCGCCGGAGCAGACCGGGACAGATTTGCCGGCGGATTTGCAGCCGCTGGCGGCTTCCTCGCCGGTGCTGGCGGGGCTGGCGCTGGTCCGGGCCCTGGGGAACGAAAACCGGCGAACCGTGGCCTTGGGTGGCGGATGGAGCGTGGAACTGCGATGAACTACGACGTCATCATCGCCGGCGGCGGCCCTGCCGGCTGCACCGCCGCCACCCTGCTGGCCCAGTATGGCCACCGGGTGCTGCTGCTGGAAAAGGACCGCCACCCCCGTTTCCACATTGGCGAGTCGATGCTGCCCTACAGCGAGCCGGTGATCCGCCGCCTGGGGCTGGATTGGAGCCAGGGCAACGTGTTCAAGGCCGGGGCGGTGTTCATCGACGAGGCCACGGGCCAGGAGATGTTCTTCCAGCTCAGCGGTGAGCACCGGGCCTACCAGGTGGAACGCAGCGAGTTCGACCGCCGGCTCTGGGACAACGCCGCCCGCTTTGGGGTCGAATGCCGCGACCGCTGTCCGGTGGCGGCTGTCGAGTTCACAAGTGACCGGGTGGCGGTGGCGACCCCTGAAGGCCGGTTCCAGGGCCGCTACTTCGTCGATGCCACCGGCCGCACCGCCCTGTTGGGCCGGCGCCAGCGCGCTGTCGAACGCATCCGCCACCTGGGCCGTTTCGCCCTCTACAGCCACTACGCCCCGGTGCGGGGGGAACTGGCCGACGCACTCTACGCCCACGGCAACATCTGGATTCTGATGGTGGACATCGGCTGGATCTGGGTGATCCCCCTGGCCGGGCGCAAGGTCAGCATCGGCCTGGTGTCGGACCGGGGGCGCCCCCAAGGGCTGTCCACCGAAACCCTGTTCCAGCGCTACGTGGCTGCCTCCCCGCGGCTGCGGCGGCTGCTCGATGGCGCGCGACGACAGCTGCCGGTCCAGGCCGAGGCCAACTTCAGCTACCTCAACCGCCGTCGCTACGGTCCCCGCTTCATCAGCGTGGGCGATGCCGCCGGCTTCCTCGACCCGGTATTCTCCTCCGGGGTGTTTTTGGCCCTGACCTCCGCCGCCCGCGCAGCCGACCGCATCCACCTCGGCCTGAAAAGCGGCACCGAGGCCGATCCCGACCTCCACCGCCCCGACGACCCGGCCCACGCCCTCGGCTTCAACACCATGTACGCCTTCGTCGAACGCTTCTACCAGTCGGACCTGATCCACAACGTCTTCTTCGAGGCCCACCGCGACGCGGCCATCAAACAGGCCATCAGCGAGCTTCTGGCGGGAAATCTGTGGAGCGGGGGCAATCCGTGGCAGGAGACGCTGCTTAGGGGGCGGTTTGGGCGGTAGATCATCGTCTGAATGTAGTAATCGAGCCAGATGCGCATCCTGCCTACTCGTAGGATTGAGGATTAATTTGCCGCCTTCCTCTCCGAACGGCAGTGAAAAAAGTTAACCCAGAATGCATAGGTGCGCAGCCCCGGCGCCAGGTACGGAAGTGGTTGATACCCTGCGGTCGAAGGTAACGAAACGGCCCTTGTGGTGTACCGCCAGGGCAAGCAGGTAAGCGTCAGTGATCTGCCGGTGGCCCAAAATCTTCTGCCAGTCCAACGACTGGCCATCGAGCAAATTTACGTCCGCCGCCCAAAACTGGTGGGAGGGATGGGCGACTGCTTTGCTCAGACGCAAGGCTACATCCACCGGGGTGAAATTTCCTGGATAGGCAGGAGAAGACATGATGCGAACACAACCGTTCTGGGTAATGGGGCAGGAAGCCCAGCCGCGTCCTTGGTCCAATTCCGCCGCAAGCCACTGCTTGGCTAGGCCATGATGGCTATGGGCGCCGTCAAGCAAGGCGATCAGTACGTTCACGTCCAACAGTGCCCGCATCAAACGCCTTCCTCGTCACGTAGCCGTTCCACCAGGTCATCGGTGACAATCCGTCCTTCCCCGGGAAAAGGTTCGAAGCCGGCGATGCCGGGTTCCTTTCCTGGCGTCGTGCGCTGCAGCGCCAGCCGTATCAGCCGGGAAGCCTCTTTCCCCATGGAAACCCGGTGGCGCCGGGCCATTTCCCGGAGCAGAGCGAGCACATCTTCATCCAAATCCAAAGTCGTGCGCATGGTAATCACTCAACGGTAGGCAATGATGTTCTGATGATAACACATCGCAGAATCCCTTTCCCAGCACCTCCCGGTAGAGGAACAACAAAGCACTGAAGGCCTGGTTCTGGGTCGCGGCCGCCGCATTCCGATCGACCGCCAGATGGGTCAGAAACGCCTCGACCTCGGCGCTCCCCATCTCTGTTGGATGGCGTTTGCCGTGGAACACAATGAACCGCCGGATCCAGTCCACCCAGGCCTGTTCGGTGCGGATGCTGTAATGCCTCTGGCGGATCTTCATCCGCACCTGGTTGAGCAGTTTGGGCTTGTCTGTCATGTAAAAAAAGGTTAAAAGGAGACAGGAAATGGGGGAGATTTATAGCCCAGCATGCAAGGAATCACAGTGACTTGAGTCACAAAAGGTGTGTGTAGATGTTAGATGTGACGTAATGTAAGGCGTTATTTAGGATGTCTGCTAAAAGTTGAACTAAACCGCTTCGCGGTAGCCTTTTTCCCTCACCTCTATAGATTTCCCTTTCATTGACGGTTTGTCGGACACTCATTCTGACCGCTTTTGGTCGCGATCAGAGGAGAAGAGTGATGACACCGTTACGTCAAAAGATGATCGATGCCATGCAGATGCGTGGTTTTTCGGTACGAACCCACCGTAGTTATCTCGATGCGGTTGCCCGCCTTGCGAAGTACTATCGACGCTCGCCTGATTCATTGTCCGGAGAGGAACTGCAGGCGTATTTCCTGTATCTGGCCAAGGACTGCGGCCTGTCCGGGGCGGCCTGCCGGCTGTATCTCAATGCGATACGGTTTTTTTATCTGCAGGTGCTGGGACGTGATTCCTTCGGGGTCACCCTGGTGGTCCCCAAGCGGGCCCAGCGCATCCCGGAGCTGTTGACGCGGGGCGAGGTGGGCCGGCTGTTGTCGGCCTGCCGGAATCTCAAGCACCGGATGGCCCTGACGACCTGTTACGGCTGCGGTTTGCGGGTCAGCGAGCTGGTGGCGCTCAAGGTGCGCCACATCGATGGCGAGCGGCACCTGTTAAGGGTGGAGCAGGGGAAGGGGGCGAAGGATCGCAATGTCGTTGTGTCGGCTACCCTGTTGCAATGTCTTCGCCGATACTGGCAGGTGATGCGACCGCCCGAATGGCTGTTCCCGGGACGGGAGGTTTCGAGCCCTTTGAGCCTCACCAGTATCCAGAAAGTGTATACCGCCGCCAAGCGCCGTGCCGGCATCGACAAGGTGGGTGGCATCCATGCCCTGCGTCACGCCTACGCGACCCATCAGCTGGAAGCCGGGATGCCGGTCCATCAGCTGCAGCGGCTGCTCGGGCATCAGGATATCCACTCGACCCTGCGCTACGTGCATTGGATCCCGGACCACCGGGAAGGACGCAGCGGCGCGGATCTGATTGCAGGACTGGAGGTGGGCCATGGCTGAGGGATTACAGTCGGTCTTCGGCCACTTCCTGGACGCTTACCGGCAACACCATGACCTCAGCCCGGCTCAGGCCAAGGCCTGTCGTCATATCGAGCAGTGCCGCACCGAGGCCATGGGCGGCCTGCTGCAGCATTGCGACCGGTGTGGCCATGAGGCACCCCAGTACCATTCCTGCCGCGACCGTCACTGCCCCAAATGCCAGGGGCGTGCCCAGCAGGCCTGGTGCGAAAGGCAAAGACAGTCGATCCTGCCGGTGACCTACTATCACCTGGTGTTCACCCTGCCCCATGAGCTCAACGGCTGGGTGGAGTTGCACCCGGAAGTGATCTACCGGTTGCTGTTCCAGAGCGTCTGGGAGACCTTGAATGCCTTTGGCCGGGATTCCAAAGGGTTGAATGGCACCCTGGGCATGACCGGTGTGCTCCACACCTGGGGCCAGACCCTGTGCCGCCATGTGCATCTGCACTGCCTGATACCCGGCGGGGCGCTGACCGATCAGGGGCAGTGGCACGAGACCCAGGGCAACTATCTGTTTCCGGTCAGGGCGCTGTCGCGCCGTTTTCGTGGCGTCATGGTCGGTGCCCTGCGCCAGGCGGCCAATCACGGTCAACTGCACCGGGTCACCCGGCCCGGGGAAATCGACACCCTGCTCGATGGGCTGATGAAAACCGACTGGGTCGTCTATACCAAGGCCTACCTGAAACAACCGGAGACCGTGGTGGACTATCTCGGCCGCTACAGCCGCAAGGTTGCCCTCAATGACCGGCGGATTCTCGGTATCGAAGATGATCAGATCAGGCTGCGCTATCGGGACTACCGGGACCAGTGTCCCAAGGTGATGACCCTGGGCGGCGAAGAACTGATCCGGCGGTTCCTGCTGCACATCCTGCCCCAAGGCTTCATGCGCATCCGCCATTTCGGCTTTCTCGCCAACCGCTGCCGGAAAAGCAAACTGGCCAGAATCCGCGCCTGCCTGGATGCTCCTGAGCCAGTTGAACCCGGCCAAGGCGAAGACAGCCAACCAGACAGGGGCGAATCCCTGACCTACAAGTGCCCGCACTGCAAAGTCGGACACCTTATCGTGAGCTCTGAAATCGCGCCGAGGCGTACAGAATATGGTTGACTGAGCTCACGCTGAAAGCAGGATCGGACTTGAAGTGCATTCATCGGGCCCCGAGGGTCTGCAATGTCACTCGGCCCAAGGCAATCGAAACAGATAAAAAGCGCTTTATGATCAACGAAGAACGAGAAAAATCATGGCGGGGAACGCAGATCTACCTGATCAAATCGTCCCGTTCACAGAGACTGACGGCAAAAAGTCAACAATTCTCTTCGACAATCCGGCCCTCCCACAATACAATCCCCTATAAATAGCACGCCGTGGTGGCGGCATAGTTCAACAGACATTTATCTGCCATGCTGCGCACGGCAGATAAAATGCTTATATGTTATGTGTCAAGCCCCGTGAGCTTGTATACACGTTTTTTGAAGAGCTCCGGCCGCTTCTCCTGCCAGTTTTTGAGGGCCTGTACCGGTGATCTGTGTCCCAGGGCCTTCTGGGGGATCTGATGGTTGTAGACACTGGCATACTGCATCAAGGTCCGTTCCAGATCCAGGTCTGTCTTGAATTCACTGTGGAACTGCTCGCAGGTGGCGTGATCCTTGTACAAGGCAATGATGGTGGCGTCATCGTAGTTTTCATCCAGGGTGGTCCACCAGCCCTCCAGTTCGATGTTCGGCACCATCCATTGGCCATGTTTGTCCAGAGTGCGTTCGGTGATCCGGATCACCCGCCGGAAATGGTAGGTCTTTTTCTTGTATACCTGGGTCACCGTTTCGGAAAATACCGCCACCCGTTTGCCTTCGCGAGGGTGTTCCCAACACCCCAACTCGTCCGCCCGGGCCATGAAGTCTTCGGGATCGATACCCCTAGGGTTCCACTTGATCAGAAAATCCACTTCGTCTTTGGCCAACTCTCCCCGAGTCTCGAGGGCATCATGGGCACTGTCGAGACGGACCAGGATCGGCGTGCGTCCCGCCAGGCGCTTGGCATTGGGCAGTACCCGCTCCAGCACGTAGGTAAATTCCTTTTGGCTGTGCTGACTGCCAGGACGCAACTCATTGGCCAGGCACCAGCCTTCCAGACCCAGATAGGCACCGATCGGGGCATAGCCATCATAACCGTGATAGGTTCGGGAAACGCCTTCCTTGTGGGTATCGGAATTGTCCATCGGATAGACATCCATATCCAACGGCACATGGCCGGTCTTGAGGGGGGTGATAGGAACCTTGGCCCGAGCCAGAAAATCGATGTTGTTGGCATACGCCAGGGGCAAATAGGCCTCTGCCTGGGCATCGAGTCTCTGGCGCAGGCTGGCCGAAGAAGGCACCTGGCCGATGTCCAGAGCGTGGCGGAAATAGGTGTCCTTGCGATAGTTCTCCACCGCATCAAAATCGCTCTTGCCAAGACACAACAGGCCAATGTAGGTTTTCAACATATCCCCGTGCGTCATGCCATGCCGCAAAGGAATCGCTTTCAGGGCCATATCGATTTCCGCATATTAATTCAGACAGGCACCCGCCAAAGCCAGTCCGGAATGGGAGGTATAAAATTCGCGATCCGATTGCTCCAGAATAAAATGCCTCATGACTCACCTACTGGGTGAATGGTTGGATAGCCATATTTTAACACTTATTATCTTTGTAATCATGAGGTTATAGAGATATCCTTGATCCCCGGATAGGTCTGGGACCCTAGCAGAGAAAAGGCGCACGCTACAGGGAGTTACGGCAAAATGCCAAGTAACCAAACCCACACCCCACAGGTGCGCCGATGACAAGCCTACAACCAATGCCGGCCAAGATCGAGATCGACTTCACCGACGAGAAGCTGACCAGCCATGGGGGATGGATATTTCTCGGTCGCTTGTTCAATCGGTTGAGGCTCGGTGAGCGCATCGGAGAGACACTTCGCCTGAAGCAACGCGCCCGTGGCGCGAGTGATGCGCAGATGCTGTTATCGCTGGTGGCTTCCCAGGTGGCCGGTGGTGGGGCGTTGTCGGATGTGGACGTCTTGCGGGTCGATGCGGTGGGAAAGCGGTTGCTGGGGTTGTCGGAAGTGCCTGACAGCCGGAGATGAGGCGAGTATCTCTGCCGTTTCGATGCCCACTCGATCGAACGCTTGGAGTTGCTGGTGCAATCGGTGGCCGCTGAGGTGATGCCGGCGGTCATTGCTCATGAACTCGATCAGCGAGGTTATCTTCCTCTGTTCGTCGATGGCAGCGCCATCGAGGTGTCGGGACGTTTATTCGAGCAAGCGGCCAAGGGCTACAACGGCCAGGATCAATACTGGCTGCATGGCGTCTTCCTCGGCACCGCCTGGGGCGCGGCCCGGTTGCATCCGGGCGGCGTGTCGGTCACGGAGGGCTGGCGGGAACAGCTGGCCGCGGTGGCGTCCTGGATCGCCCCAGAAACCCCGGTGTGGGTTCATGTGGACAATGCCTATTACAGCAAGGACTTCGTCGAGGACTGCCATCGCCGGGGCTGGGACTACTCCATCAGCGTCACGCACGAAGGCTTTCGGCGCCCGGTGCTCGACTCGATCGAGGGTCTGACCGACGAGGCCTGGACCGACATTGGACTGGGGGAAGAGGCGACGCTGACCTACCATCGTCCCCAGGGGTGGCGGGAACATCCCTATGTGGTGATCCGTCGGACCCATGACGGCGCACAGAAACGCCTTCAGCCGGCCTATACCGTCATCCTGGTCTCACGTGACGATCTGCCAGTGGACGAACTGGTGCGTCGGCATCGCCAGAAACAAGGCCAGGAAAATGCCTTCAAGGGGCCGTTGATCGATCTCGATCTGCATCATCCACCCTGCCGCGCCTTCCATGCCAATCAGGCCTATTACCTGTGTGGCCAGCTGGCCCAGTTGTTGTTACGGATGATCCAGTATCAGCTGTTGCCGCCGAAGGCCAGAGGGCATGGCATTCGTCCCTTGATCCGCCATCTGATCCGTTCCACGGCACGCCTGGTCTGCCATGCCCGACGCTGGCGGCTGGACTTCGCCAAGACAGCCTTCCGGCTCGACTGGCTGTACTACGCCAGTTGTCAGTTGGAATAGCCATCCCTTCGCTGCTTGAGTCGTCTTTACTCCGTCGATGCGCCACCTGCGCAGAATGGCGCTTGTCTTGAGCACGCCTGCGGCCCGGTAAGCAGCCCCGCAGTGGCACCTTTTTCACCCTCAGAGATGCCCACCGCCCTGCCTCGAGAGCATTTTTAGAGACAACCCCATCTGTATCATGGTAATACAGACCCATTTCCCGCAGGTTGCAGGCTTATCAGGGAATCTGGGAGAGATATCAAGGGATGTGAAATCACGGATTCAGGTTTTTATAATAATTTCATGCACGTTATGATATAACGTATAAAATATTTGGATTGGATACAAGGGGGGAGACATGTCTGGATCCAGATTTTTGTTGGTGCTTTTTTCCGGTGCCGCCTTTGCCCACCAGGCTACGGTTAGGCTGACTCCACTGACGGTCACTGCTGCCCATGAACACGGTCCGGGTCGCACCGTATTGGAAAAAGAGGTCTTCCAGCGCACCCTGCGCCGAAACTTGGGGGAGATGCTTGAGCAGCTCCCCGGTTTTTCCAATCAATCCTACGGTCCTGGTGTGGGGCAGCCGGTGATTCGAGGACAAAGTGGTCCACGGGTACGGATATTGCAAAACTCCCTGGGGGTCAACGATCTCTCCCGGATAAGTCCGGACCACGCCATTGGTCTCGAGCCATTGCTCACTGAAAAAATCGAAATCCTGCACGGACCGGATGCCCTGCGTTACGGCAGCGGCATCGTTGGTGGCCTGGTCAATGTTCTGGACGGCCGCATCCCTGAGCAACTGCCTACCAGACCAGTGACAGCAATCGGCGAGTACCAGTACGACTCGACTGCCGACGAGCATGCCGGGGTTGCCCGCCTGACCGGAGCGATCGGACCGATGGTTCTCAGTGCCGGCGGGGCACGCCGGGCGCGCGGCGATCTGGTCACTGGTGCCGGACGGTTGCAGGGCACTGACGGTGATGACCGCAATGGCAGCCTGGGACTCTCCTGGATCGGCGGGTGGGGCTTCGTCGGCGGCGGCCTTCAGCGCCTGGAAAAAGATTACGGGGTGCCCTCCCTGGAAGCAGCAGACCACGATGAGGCGATAACGTTACACGAGGATGAGCATGAACACGAGGCTGGGCATACACATGAGGATGAGCCCGGGCACGAAGAACACGAAGATGGCAAAATCCGCATTGACCTCAAACAGAACCGGTACGATTTTCGGGCCGGCATCCAGAATCCCTGGGGGTGGGCCGAGGATTTGCGCCTGGGCTACGGCTACACGGACTACCGCCATCTGGAATTGGAAGGCGGCGAACGCGGCACCCTTTGGACCCAGCGCAGTCACGAAAGCCGGCTGGAACTGCACCATGTGCCTTGGGGACCGGCTCGTGGCAGTCTGGGCTTTCAATCCCGAAATGGCACGATGGAGGCCGAAGGGGAGGAAGCGGTGGTCCCCGAAACCGACACCGCCAGCTACGCAGGATTTATCGCCGAGCATCTGGACCTCTGGCCATTCGAGCTGGACTTGGGAATGCGGATCGAACATCTGACCACTGAGGCGCAGGGATTCAACGAAAGACACGATCTCCCGGTCAGTGGTGCAGCCAGCCTGACCTGGAACCCCGCCGACCGGCACCGCCTGAGCCTGGCATTCACCTCCACCCAGCGGCCGCCGGCTCCCCAGGAGCTTTATTCGTTTGGTGTTCACCACGCTACCCAAGCCTTCGAGATCGGCAATCCCAACCTGGACATGGAACATTCGAACCAGCTTGAGCTCGGCTACCGCTTTGAACATCCGAGGATGACGGCGGAAATCAACTTTTTCCACTATTGGGTCAACGACTACATTTTCTTCCGCAATACAGGGCGGATCGATGCAGGCTCCGGGCTGCCAATTTTTACCGCCAAACAGCAGGATGCCCGTTTCAAAGGCTTTGAGGCCCAGGTGCATCTGCCGCTGTATGCCAGCAACTATGGGGATTTGGATCTGATCCTGTTTGGCGACTATACCCGCGGCCGTTTCGCAAGCGGCGGGGATGTTCCCAGGATGCCGCCACTGCGCTACGGCTTTGAATGGAAATTCCACCGTGAAGAAGGAGAGATTTTCCTGCGCCTTACCCGCGCCGAACCCCAGAAACAACCGGGTGAAAACGAAGCATCTACCCCTGGCTATGTGCTTTTGAACCTCGGCGGTGAGTACCGAGTGCTGGTCAAGGACCGCGCCCGGGTCATAATCTTTGCCCGGGCGACCAACCTGCTCGACCAAGTGGTGCGCAGTTCGGTTTCTAACCTGCGTACTGTCGCTCCGGAGCCAGGGCGTGGCGCCCAGGTGGGGATGAGGATCGCGTTTTAGCAAGGACCGCGGGAAAAGTATTGGACAGCAATTATTCTTGACCGGTATGGAGGTTTGTTTGCCTTAAGACGCTGTGAGTGGAGATGGTCAAGTTAAAAACTCCTAAGCAAACCGTCGCACTGATCAGCCTATTCAAAAGGGTTCGGCCGAACTTACCGCGCCCTCCTGGTTCAGTCTCAACCGCAGACGGCCGAAGCAGGGTTCACGGCCAGCGACACAGCCGGAACCTTCCATCAGGATTTCTTCGAAGGAGACCGTCACAATGACTTCTTTCCCGTTCACTTGCTCGATCTCGAAACATAGGGTGTCATTGTCGATCCAGCCGTTCTGGGTGCAGAACAGGTTGAGTCCGGGCCATGTACGGAGAAAACGATCAACCAGCCGGTACAAATCTGTGTTGTTTGCCACGTCTTTCTGAAAATTCAAAAATGGCCACTCCCTGATTTCGGGTCTGGCCATTGACACTGTCTGTTATGACCTCGCTGAATGATATGTTGCGGCATGCCTATTGGAGCCCCCCGGAGTAATCTTGCCATGGCACCACCGCAAAAAATCTCGAACAACTTATAACAGATAAACGTTACTCTGACCCCAAATATTCTTTTTTCTTGCACAAATGTTGACCAATCTGCCCCGATCAGGGGCGGATGTGAAGCAAGGAAAATGGAAATGGATCTGGAAATCCGTTCACATAGCGGGCTGTCAGCCTCAGGCCGCGCAGGCAGGCAATGGCCAGATAAGCGAAATCCTGACCCACACCGCGGCGTTGGGAGAAGATCTCAAGCAAAGGTGTGCAGACTGTGGTGAGTAAGCGGTCATTCCAGACCGTTACTTCCCTGGAGATCTATAGGACACCCATATTCCTTGATCTGCCATAGTCGGCCAGAACCTCGGCATCCAATGAGATCTATAGGACACCCATATTCCTTGATCTTGTTTCTAACCTACGCTATTCTGTCCATCGAAAATCAATGAACAAGGCACTCCATCATGACCCAGCCCCGCACCTCTTTGGTTTCCCTTGACGACACCCCCTGGTACCACTGCGTCAGCCGCTGTGTGCGAAGGGCCTTTCTTTGTGGCGAGGATGCGGTCACGGGAAAAAGTTTCGACCACCGCCGGGGCTGGATCGCCGAAAGGATCAAGCAGCTGGCCGGGATCTTCGCCATCGATGTGGCCGCCTACGCGGTGATGAGCAACCATTACCACATCGTGGTGCGCATCGACCGGGACCGGGCCCTGGGCTGGTCGGTGGAGGAAGTATTGCGCCGCTGGACGGCCTTGTTTTCCGGCCCGCTGTTGGTGAGGAAATATCTGACCGAAGCCCGTAAGGAGATGGGGGCGGCGGAAATCGCCAAGGTGGCGGAACTGGCCGAAGTCTATCGGGCCCGGCTGTATGACTTGTCCTGGTTCATGCGCACCTTGAACGAGTACATCGCCCGCCGCGCCAATGCCGAAGACGGAGTCAAGGGCAGGTTCTGGGAAGGGCGGTTCAAGAGCCAGGCCCTTTTGGACGAGGCAGCCCTATTGGCCGCCATGGCCTATGTGGATCTCAATCCCATCCGGGCCGGGATCGCCGACACTCCGGAGAGTTCGGACTACACCTCGATTCAGGAGCGGATCGGCGGATTACCGCAAACGGTGGAAATCGAGGACGCACCTCAAACCGAGGCCGAGTCTCTGGAGAACGCCCCCTTACCGGAAGCCCGGGTCCAATCCCTGCCCCCGGCCCCGCTGCTGCCCTTCGACGCCACCGGCAGAACTCCCTGGGCGGTTCCCTTCGACTTTCAGGACTATCTGGAACTGGTGGACTGGAGCGGCAGAGCGATCCGCGACGGCAAGCGCGGCCACATCCCCGCCCATCAGCCAAAAATCCTGGTCCGACTGGGGATCGATGGGAATCGGTTCATCGCCCATGCCGACCGCCTGCTGAAGCAATTCGGCACCGCGGTGGGAGCGCCTTCCTCGCTGGTGGACCTGTGCGCCCGGCGCCGGCGCCGGCGCCGTTATCTTCGCGGCATACAGACCGCGAGGCGGGTGTTTCCCGGACGGCGGGCGGCGTAATCGACAGCGGATGAGCGGGCCGCCCCGTCACTGCGACATCGCCGTCATCGGCGCCGGCCCTGCCGGCAGCAGCGCTGCGGCATTGCTGGCCCGGGACGGGTTCGACGTGGTGGTGCTGGAGCGGGCCCGGCATCCGCGGCCGATGGTGGGGGAGAGCCTGATTCCCCACTTCTGGAAATACACCGATCTGACCGGCGCCACCCCGGCGATCGAGGCCGAGGGCTTCGTCGCCAAGGCGGGCGGTATCACGGTGTGGGAGGGGGAGATCCACCGCATTCGCTTTGCCGACTTCGGCTTTGAGCGTCCGGCGCTGCACGTGGAGCGCGACGTCTTCGACCACCTGCTGCTGCGCCACGCCGAGCGCTGCGGGGCGCGGGTGTTCGAGCAGGTGACCGTCACCGACGTGGCGCCCGGGGAGGAAATCCGGCTGCGCTGGGCGGACCGCCGCGCAAACCCGCCGGCACAGGGCTTTCTGCGCTGCCGCTATCTAGTGGACGCCAGCGGCGCCTCGAGCCTGGTGGCGCGCCGCCTCGGCCGCCGCCATTTGGCCCGATCCCCCCATCAGTTCCTGTCCTTCTGGGGCTATTTCGAAAATTCCCGCTTCATCGACGGCGAGGGCCGGGCGCGGGATTTTGAGGAGCTGAAGGCCGTGCGACCGGTCACCTTCGTCTGTGCCTACGAGGACGGCTGGATCTGGCACATCCCGCTGCGCCGGAGCACCAGCGTCGGTCTGGTGATCTACCGCGACCGGGTGCGGGGCCTGGAGGGGGCGGCGCGCCAGCGTTACTTCCTGGAAACCTGCGCCCGGGCGCCCTATCTGCGGGAGCTGCTGGCCCCGGCCCGCTTCGTCGAAGGCTCCTTGAGCGGGCGGCCGGACTTTTCCTATCACGTGGCGCAGGTGGCCGAGGACAATCTCTACTGCATCGGCGATGCCGGCGGTTTCGTCGATCCGATTTTCTCCCACGGCGTGCTCAACGCCTTCTACGGGGCGTTGCTGGCCGCTCTGGCGATCCGCGAATCCCTGCGCGATCCGGCCCGGCGGCAGCGCCACGCCCAGCTGTGCGCCCACCGCCTGCACCAGTTCTACAGCTTCTCCCGCGCCCTGGCCCTGGGGGACGTCGGCGGCAACGGCGTCGATTTTGAGCTGGTGAAGCGCTTCATGCGCTCGGTGCCGCAGCGGGAGCTGGAACTGATGCTGGCGGTGTCCCACATCACCCACCGCACCCGCCATTTCCGCCGCCTGATCGAGGCCTCGGGGTTGACGGCGCTGGGCGGGCGGCTGGAGGATAAAGCCAGATTATTGCCGAGACTGTGGATTTGATCCGCCGATCCCGGGCCGGTAGCCTTCCCCGGTTCCCAGCAGCGCCGCGATCAGGTTCTTCAGCACCTCGTCGGAGCCGGAAAACAGCCGCCCGGCGGCGGCGTCGTTGAGCCACGCGCTCATGCCGCCGGCTTCCTCCAGCCCCCGGGCGCCGAGGATGTGAACGGCGTCCAGGGTCGATTCCAGGAAGGCGCGGGAGGCCACCAGCTTGGTCTGGGCCGAGGCCAGGGTCAGGCGCAGGCCGGCGTCGGCCAGGCGGGCGCATTCCCGCAGCCACAGGTGGACGGTGTCGAGGCGGGTGCGCATGTCGGCGATGCGGTGGGCGACGGCCTGATGACGGCCCAGATGGGCCGCGCCGCTGCGGCGCTTGCGGCTGAAGGCGATCACCTGTTCCAGCTGCCATTCCATCACCCCGGCGATGCCGGCGAAGATGAAGGCCCGCTCCCACTCCAGCGCTTGCTGAATCAGCGCCAGACCGGCGCCGGGTCTGCCCAGCAGGCGGCCGGCAGGAAGCCGGCAGTCCTCGAGCACGACCTCGCCCATCGGCGCGCTGCGGCAGGCGGCCACGGCATAGTCCTGGCGATAGTGCGCGCCGGGGTCGTCCTTCAACACCACGAAGGCGGACACGGCCCCGTCGAGACGGGCGTAGACGATCAGCAGGTCAGCCGCCGGCACGTTGGTGATGTAATACTTTTCCCCATCGAGGCGGAAGCCTTCGCCGCAGCGGACGGCCCGGGCCGTCATCGCCGCCGGATCGGAGCCGCCCTGGGGTTCGGTGATGGCGTGGCCGCCGAGCCACTGCCCGCTGACCAGCTGCGGCAGCCAGCGGTTTCGCTGGGCATCGTCGCCGTGACGCAGCAGGGGGAACAGCGCCCCCCACAGGTGGGCGCCCGCTGCCAGCACCAGGCCGGGATCGCGGCTTTCCCGTCCCAGGCGGATATGGGCCTGGAGCAGCCCGGCAAAGCCGTCCCCCAGACCGCCCCAGGATTCCGGGACGGCGTGACGGAACAGGCCGGTGCGGCCGAGGGCATAAAAGTTCATGGCCATCGGGAGAATTTTACCGTCCGGGTCCGTGTAAGAAAGGCAAGAGAACAGATTTCGCCGCGTTGCTTCATTGAACCTCCTCCCCCTCCCTCGGCCTGTCCCCGTGACCGGCTTTTCTTTTTTCCACCAGCTGCCGGACGGCCTCCAGATCCGGCTTGCCGTTGGCGAGCCGGGGCAGGGCGGGCAGGCGGGTGATGCGGGCGGGAACCATGTAGCCGGGCAGGCGGGCGCGCAGCGCCAGGCGCAGGGCCGCGGGGGTGCCGTCGCCGACCACGGCGGCGTGCAGCTGGGGGCCGTCCGGGGTGTCGCAGGCGACCACGGCGGCGGCCGTCACCCCGGGCAGGGCCAGCAGCGCCGCCTCCACCTCGGCCGGCTCCACCCGGTGGCCGGCGATCTTCACCATGCGGTCGAGGCGGCCGCGCCAGACGTATTCCCCGTGCTCGTTGACTTCCACCCGGTCGCCGGTGGCGTACCAACCCTCACGATCCAGCGCCGGCCGCAGGCGGCCTTCCCGCCAGTAACCGGACAGCAGGGTGGGGCCGCGGACCTTCAGCTCGCCGCTGCCCGGATCGACCTTCAACGCGTCGCCGCAGGCGGGGCGGCCGATGGGAATCGGATCATCGGTGTCGAGACGGCGGCGGTCCACCGGCCAGCAGCAGCAGACGTTGGTTTCCGTGGGACCGTAGAGGTTGAACAGCGCCGCCTGGGGCAGGGCGTCCGCCAGCCGCTTCAGCGACGGGGTGGGAAACGGCTCGCCGGCGAAGAGGAGGAAGCGCAGGCCGGGCAAAGGGATCTCCGCCAGCCCGCCCTTGCAGGCCCAGAATCCCAGCAGGGAGGGGATGGTGTAGAAGCCGGTGATGCCGCGGGCGGCCAGCCACTGGGTGAAACGGCGCGGGGCCATGGCCAGGCCGTCGGGGAGGAAATCGGCACAGCTTCCGGCGCCGAGCACCGAAAACAGGTCGAAGGTGGACAGGTCGAACGCCAGCGGGGCGATGGCGGCGATGCGGTCGGCCGGCGTCAGCGCAACCTGGGTGCGGGCCCAGTCGGCGAAGGCGGCGATGGCGCCGTGGCTGAGGGCGACGCCCTTGGGGCGGCCGGTGGAGCCGGAGGTGTAGAGGATCGCCGCCAGGGCTTCCGCCGACCCCGGGCCGGTAAGGGGCGCGTCACGCTCTCCCCGGGGGAGTACGGTGGGCAGTTCCGCCCAGTTTTCCCGGGCGACGACGGCGCCGGCGCAGGCGTCGGCCACGATGGCCCGGCGGCGGGCCGGCGGCGCCTTGGGGTCGAGGGGCAGATAGGGATGGCCGGCGGCGAGGATGCCCAGCACGGCGCAGGCGGCGTCGATGCCGCGGGGCAGGTCGATGGCCACCGGCGTGCCCGGCGGCAGGCGCAGGCGGCCGAGTTCGGCGGCGATGGCGGAGTCCCGGCGGGCCAGTCCAGCGTAGCTGAGGGTCCGGTCGCCCTCCCGCAGCGCGGGGGCGTCGGGGTGCCCGGCCGCCCGGGTGAGAACAGGCCCCAGTAAGGGGGAGGCTTCAGCCGGAAAGGAGTTCATCGTGCAGACACCTGCGGAAGCGCGCCGCCCAGGCGTCGTCCAGGTCCGGGGCCAGATGGTTGATGGCGGCCTGGAGGCGGCCGTCGAAACGGGCGAACAGCACCGCCAGCGAAGGCGGGGCGGTGACCTGGCAGGCGTGATGGACGCCGGTGACCGGGGCGCCGAGAAAATCCGGGCAGCGCAAGCGGGTTTCGCCCACGTCGGAGAACCAGGCCGAAGCCCGTTCGCCGCCGGACTTCTGCCGGCGCAGGATTTCCGCGTAGCGGTCCAGGGACAGCCACTGCCCCAGCCACATCAGGGGCAGATAGGCCAGATCCAGCTCCTGCCGGAGGGCGCTTTCGTGCTGGGCCCGCAGGTGGCGGAACAGGGCGTCGCGGTCGGCGGTGACGGCGTGCCCGGCCTGGGCGAACAGCGCCGCCACCTGGTTGCCGGTCACCGGCGCCGGGGCGTTGCCAAGGCGCAGGTCAAAGGCGTAGGGAATGCACCAGGCATCGCGCCGCTCGGCCGGTCCGGCGGCCTCCAGCGCCCGCATCAGGCAGCCGATGAGATAGAGGGTCTGGCCGCCGAGGCCGACCCGGCGGCGGGCGCTTGCCAGCACCGCTTGGGTTTCGTCCCGGTCCAGGAGCAGCACGGTATGGCGCAGCCGGCGGGGGGCTGTGGCCGTCCGGGCCGGCTGGCTGCTGGCGAGGCGGTCGATCCAGTCGTTGTGGCGTTTGCCGCGCCACAGCAGTTTCAGGCGCCGGGGCCAGGACCAGCCGCGCCACTTTTGCAGCACCAGGGCGGTTTCCCGGCCGTGGTAGCAGTCCCGTGCCTGCGGTTCGGCCGCCAGATAATCGAGCAGGCGTTTGACCCCGCCGGCGTCGAGCAGGGGGTGCAGCCAGCGGACCACCAGCAGGGTGCGTTCCGGGGCGGTCAGGCAGTGGCAATCCAGGGGCGGGGAGGCGAAGGCATCGCCGGCGCCGTTGAGCAGGTCCGCCAGTGCGGTGCTGAGGTCGCCGTCCCAGGAGCGGGTGTGCAGGGGAATGCCGCGGCCCTGGGGCTGCCAGGCGAAACGCCGTCCCCGGGACACCAGCCGGGCGCCGAGAGTGGGAAAATGACGGGCCAGTTCGGCCAGTCCGCTTTCCAGGGCAGCGGTGTCCGGTCTGCCCGCCAGTTCCAGGGCGAAGGCGCACCAGGCGCCGGGCAGCCCGGCCTTGCGGATCTCCCGGTCCATCGCCAGCAGGAAGTGGTCGGCCGGATTCAGCGCAACGGGGGCCGTCATCGGCGGTGGGCTTCGATCCAGCGGCTCAGGCGTTCGAGGGTGCGGACGGTGTCAGGCTCGATGTCGGTGTCGGGCAGGGTGACGTCGAACTCGCGTTCGGCGAACATGATCAGGCGCATGATGCCGAGGCTGTCGAGGCCGGCCTCGAGCAGATCGTCGTCGTCGCCGAAGGCGTCCGGGTCTTCGCAGTAAACCAGCTCGCCGAGGACGAAATCGCGCAGGCGGGATTTGATGTCGTTCATGGGACCGATGTTCTTTCCGCTTCGGGCAAGATACCATATCCGCTCGATATCACAACCAAGAAAAGGGGGAGAACATGCGAATTCGGTTGTTGCTGCTGGGCGCCTGTCTGGGACTGGCGGTGGGCGGCTGCGCCAGTCAGGGCGGTCACGCGGACGCATCGCAGGCGGCCGCGGGGTCTTCGGTCAAACGGAACGACGGGTCTGTCGCCACGCCGGAAATACCGGCCGACAGCCCGCTGGCTAAGATCCAGCCGGGCATGAGCGAAGGCCACGTGTACGACATTCTCGGTCAGCCCACCGAAACCAAGACCTATCTCACCGGCAAGCAGTGGATTCCGTTCTATTTCGGTCCCGACGTCCACCGCAAGGAGGCCTACTTCAAGGGTCTGGGGCGGGTCGTGTTCGTGCCCAGCGGCGCCATGGGGACAGGGGTCTACAAGGTCCATCAGGTCATCTACGACCCCACCGAGGACGGCTACGCCGATTGATGCAGGCCGGCTTTCACCGGGAATCGCGGCGGCATCGCTACGACGCCGTGGTCGTCGGCGCCGGTATCGGCGGGCTGACGGCGGCGGCGATTTTGGCCCGCTGCGGGCGCTCGGTGCTGGTGATCGAACGCCACGACCGCCCCGGCGGTTACCTGCACGGCTTCCGCCGCCGCGGCATCCAGTGTGACGCCGGTGTGCACACGGTCGGCGGTTGCGCCGCTTCCGGCCCGCCGCACCGGCGGGTGCTGGGGATGCTGGTGGAGAGCCTGGGGCTGGACGGCCGGGTCCGTTTCCTGGCGGTGGACCCGGTGGCCCATGTGGCGTTTCCGGACGGACGCATCGCCCTTCCCCAGGGGCTGGGCGCCCTGCGGGAATCTCTGGGGGAACGCTTCCCGGTCCAGCGCCGGGGGCTGGAAGCGTTTCTCGATCTGGCCGCGGAACTGGCGGACCAGGCCTGCCGCGCCGCCGCCGGCCAGGGACAGGACTTTCCCCTGCTGGCCCGTTTCCGCCAAGCCACCCTGGCCCAGGTCATGGCCGATCATTTCTCCGATCCCCGCCTGATGGCAGCACTGGCGGGACTGTGGCCCTATCTGGGGCTGCCGCCGGGGCGGCTGTCGTTTCTCTACTGGGCGCTGATGTTCATGGGCTACGTCCGGGACGGGGCCGGTTACTGCCAGGGTTCGTTCCAGCGTCTGGCCGACGCGCTGGCCGGGTGCATCGAGGCGGCCGGCGGCGAGCTGCTCTACCGCACCGGGGTGCGCCGGATCGTGCTGGACGACGGGCGCGCCGCCGGAGTGATGACCGAAACCGGTCAGGACATTGAGGCTGGCGTGGTGATCGCCAACGCCGATCTGCGCCACACCATGGAACACCTGGTGCCGGCCGACCGGGTTCCGTCCCGTTACCTGCAGCGGCTGCGGCGGATGCAGCCGTCCCTGTCGGCCTTCGTCACCTACCTCGGTGTCGATTCCCTGCCGCCGACCACCGCGGCGCACGAGGTTTTCTTCTATCCCGGCTGGGACCACGAACGGGCCTTCGATGCCACCTGCCGGGGGACGCCGGACTGGTTCTCCGTCACCTGCCCGACCCACACCGATCCCGGTCTGAGCCGCGACGGCGGTCACCTGCTGATGCTGACCACCCTGGCCCCCTACCGGCTTTCCGAGGACTGGCGCGTGCTGAAATCCCGTTTCCAGCAGCGTCTGCTGGCCCGGGCCGAGGCGCGGCTGCCGGGGCTGGGGGCGCGCATCCGCTGGCTGGAGTCGGGCACCCCGCGCACCATGATGCGCTATACCTTCAATCACCAGGGCGCGGCCTACGGCTGGGCCGCCTTGCCGCGCCAGGTGGGGCCGGGACGGCCGGCGGTGGAGACACCCCTGCCGGGGCTGTATCTGGCCGGTCACTGGGCCGCGCCCGGCGGCGGGGTGTACGGGGCGGCGCTGTCGGGGGTGATGGCGGCCCAGGCCATCCTTGGCATTGAGGATCAGGAAAGCCTGTGGCGCCGGGTCAGCGGCGGCGCAGGCGGCTGAGCAGCGCCTCCAGGTCGGCCTGTCTTACCTTGCCGGTGGGCGTGCGGGGAATGGCTTCGACGAACAGCAGCGGCCGCGGCAGGAACACCGGATCGATGCGCTGGCGCAGCCGGGCGAGGAGGGTGCGGCGGTCCAGGCGGCTGACCACCAGGGCGCCGACCCGGTTGGTTTCGGTGGGAAAGAACAGGCCGTCCTCGACGCCGTCGATGGCCTGGAGGTGATGGTTCAGTTCTCCCAGGGCGATGCGCTTGCCGCCCACCTTGATCAATTCCTGGCTCCGTCCCAGCAGCCGCAGGCGGCCATCGCCAAGCGGCTCGAAGCGGTCCGCCAGGACGACGGGGCGGGGCAGCCAGGGCGCACGGACGGTGACGCCTTCGGTGCCGCAGTCCAGCCGTACCCCGGGATAGGGGCGCCAGCCTTCCTCGCGGGCGGGGTGGCGCCAGGCGAGCGACTGGGTTTCGGTGCTGCCGTAGATTTCCCACACCGGCCGGCCGGTGGCGGTTTCCAGTTCCTGCGCCAAGCCGGGATCGAGCGGGGCGGTGGCCGACAGGATACCGGCCAGGTTGCGCCAGCGCGGCGCCGAGCCCAGGCAGGCGCGCAGCTGCAGCGGGGTGGAAACCAGCAGGACCGGCCGGGGGCTGCGGGCCAGCAGGCGGCGGATGTCCTCGGGATAGAAGGGGCGGGCGGCGGTCAGCCGCAGCCGGGAACAGAGCGGCCAGATCACCGCAGTTTCCAGGGCGAACAGGTGCTGGGCTGGGGTGGTGGCGACCACGTCCCAGTCCCGCTCGCCCAGACCCAGGGCGGCGAGGGCGCAGCGGGCGCCGCGGACCAGCATCGCTCCGGTCTTCTCCCAGGCCGCCGGCCGGCCGCTGGAGCCGGAGGTGAAACACATAAGCCGCAGCCGAACGCGCCAGCGGCGCAGGGGCGGCCAGGGAGAAGGCAGGCAGGGAAACGCGGGGGCGGGATCGACGGCGTCATCGGTCACGAGGACGGCATCGGGAAAGCGGGCCTGCAGTTCCGCCACGGCGGCGGGGCTGTGGGTGGGCGGCAGCAGGCAGCGTTGCCGCCGGCAGGCGGCGTGCAGCAGGACCGCGGTGAAACGGATGCGGTCCCGGCACAGGTTGACGAGGGGGCGGCGGCGCGGCAGCCCCGGCGCCAGGGCGGCAATCCGGCGTTGGAGTTCTTCGGGCGGGGTTCCGGAACCCATGGGTGGCGGTTTCATGATGTAGGTGGCATTGTGCCACAGCCCCGACCGCGTTGCATTTCCCCGGCGGGCATGAAAAAATCTGCCGTCAACCGCATCGAGATGCCGTGAACTACCCGCCCCGACGTTTCCCCATCACCGAGTTGTTGCCCCAGCGCGGCGTCATGCGCTTGGTGGACGAGGTGGTGGAGATCACCGACGAGACTGCCCGTACCGCCCTGACCGTGCGCGATGATCCGCTGTTTCTGCTGGAGCCGGGCCGTGTCCCGGCCTGGGTGGGGCTGGAGTACATGGCCCAGACCGTGGCCGTCTGGTCCGGCTATCATTGCCTTCACCGGGGGGAGCCGATCCGGGCCGGCCTGTTGCTGGGAACGCGACGTTTCGAGGCAGCGGTGGATCATTTCCCGGTGGGGCAGAAGCTTTGCGTGCGGGCGCGGCGGGTGTTCCGGGCCGCCAACGACATGTGCGTGTTCGACTGCGCCATCGAAGCCGGCCGGCCGCTGGCCGATGCCCGTCTGAACGTGCTGCTGCCGCAGGATCTGAAAGCCTATCTGGAGCGAGCTGATGAAGTCTGAAACCGTCCTGGTCACCGGTGCCAGCCGCGGCATCGGCCGCGCCATCGCCGAGCGCCTGGCGCGCGAAGGGTACGACCTGGTCCTGACCTGCCGCCGCAATCGGGAACTGCTCGAAGCGCTGGCGGAGGCGTTGCGCCGGAACCACGGCGTCACCGTGCGCTGCCTGGCCTTCGACGTGGCCGACCGGGCCGCCGCCGCGGCGGCTCTGGAGGCCGATGTCGCCGCTCACGGGGCCTATTATGGCGTGGTCTGCAACGCCGGCCTGACCGCCGATGCGGTGTTTCCCGCCATGACCGGGGAGGAATGGGACCGGGTGGTGCACACCAATCTGGACGGTTTCTACAACGTGCTCCGTCCGCTGGTGCTGCCCATGATCCAGCGCCGCCGGCCGGGGCGGATCGTCACCCTCGCCTCGGTGGCCGGCCTCCTGGGGAACCGCGGCCAGGTCAACTACAGCGCCGCCAAGGCCGGCATCATCGGCGCCACCAAGGCGCTGGCCCTGGAACTGGCCAAGCGCCGCATCACCGTCAACTGTGTCGCCCCCGGCCTGATCGAGACCGACATGGTCGCCGACTTGCTCCTGGAGGAGATCAAGGCCCACATTCCCCAGCGCCGTCTCGGCAAACCGGGGGAGGTGGCGGCGCTGGTGGCGTTCCTGCTGTCGCCGGAGGCGGCCTACGTTACCCGCCAGGTCATCGCCGTCGACGGAGGGTTGAGCGGATGAGACGGGTGGTGGTCACCGGCATGGCGGCCATCTCCCCCCTGGGGTCGGATTGGGCCACGGTGCGGGAGCGGCTGCGGCAGCGGCGCAACGCCGTGGCCCGGCGCGACGACTGGGCGGCCTACGAAGGGTTGCATTGCTTGCTGGCGGCACCGGTGACCGATTTCCAATTGCCGGACCACTATACCCGCAAGCGCACCCGCAGCATGGGGCGGGTGTCGCTGCTGGCGGTGCGCGCCAGCGAGCTGGCGCTGGCCGATGCCGGCCTGCTGGACGACCCCATCGTCGCTTCCGGGGAAACCGGCGTGGCCTACGGATCCTCGGTGGGCTCCACCGACGCCATCGCCGATTTCGGCGCCATGCTGCTCCACCACCGCCTCGGCGGTCTCAACGCCGGCACCTATCTCAAGATGATGGGACACACCACCGCGGTCAACGTTGCCCTGTTCTTCCAGGTGCGCGGCCGCATCATCCCGGCGGTGAGCGCCTGCACTTCCGGCAGCCAGGCCATCGGTTTCGCCTATGAGGCGATCCGAACCGGGCGCCAGACGGTGATGATCGCCGGTGGCGCCGAGGAACTGTGCCCCACGGAAGTGGCGGTGTTCGACACCCTGTACGCCGCCAGCACCCGCAACGAGGCGCCACAGGCGACCCCCCGCCCCTTCGACCGCGACCGCGACGGCCTGGTGCTGGGCGAGGGAGCCTGCACCCTGATTCTGGAGGACCGTGACCACGCCCTGGCGCGCGGCGCCCGCATCCACGCCGAAATCGCCGGCTTCGGCACCAATGCCGACGGCGCCCACGTCACCCAGCCGTCGCGCCCCACCATGCGCCGGGCGATGGAGCTGGCGCTGGAGGACGCCGGCCTGCCGCCGCAAGCGGTGGGTTACGTCAGCGCCCACGGCACCGGCACCCGCCAGGGAGACGAAGCCGAGAGCTGGGCCACCTGGGACGTCTATGGCGAGCGCACGCCGGTCAGCACCCTCAAGAGCTACACCGGCCACACCCTGGGGGCCTGCGGGGCGCTGGAAGCCTTGGCGGCGATCGAAATGATGCGCGAGGGCTGGTTCCATCCCAATCTCAACCTGGAGCATCCCGATCCTGCCTGCGCGCCGCTGGACTATCTCACTGGCGACGGCCGGAGGCTCGACTGCGAGGTGGTGGCGAGCCACAATTTCGCCTTCGGCGGCATCAACACCGCCCTGATCCTGCGCCGCCACCCCTGAGATGGAACGGGGCTTGCGCTTTGCCGCCACCGTGCTCAGCTATCTGGTCTACGGGCTGGGCGCGCTGCTGGTGTGGTGGCTGATCTATCCGGCCACCGCCTGGCGTCATCCCCCCGCCGCCCGTCCGGCCTACGCCCGCCGTCTGAGCCGGCGGGCGTTTCGCTTTTTCGTTGAATGGATGCGCCGGACCGGGGTTTGGGACTTCCACCTGGAAGGTGCGCAGCGCCTGCGGGGCCGGGGGCGGGTGATCGTCGCCAACCACCCCTCGTTTCTCGACATCGTGCTGCTGTTCGCTTTCGTGGAGGACGCCGTATGCGTGGTCAAGCCGTCGCTGGCGCGGGTGCCGCTGGTGGGCCGGCCGATCCGCTGCTGCGGCCACATCCTCGCGGACGATTCGCAGACCTTGCTGCCGGCGGCGCTGGCCGCGCTGCGGCAAGGCGCCAACCTGATCCTGTTCCCCCAGGGAACCCGCACCCCGCCGGAAGCGGCGTGGCGGTTCCAGCGCAGCGCTGCCCGCATTGCCCTGGAGACCGGTGCGCCCATCGTGCCGGTGTACCTGCGTTACCGGCCCCTGTTGCTGGGCAAGGGGCAGTCCTGGCATCAGGTGCCCGAGTATCGACCTGCGGTGACGGTGACCGTGGGGGCGGAAATCGATCCTGGAAAGGTCATGGACGCGGGGCTGCCCTTGTCTGTGGCCGCCAGGCGTTTGACCCGCCATCTGGAACGGCTGTATTCGGATTGGCATGAGCGAGATGCTTCGAGAGCGCCTGCCGGGAGGCGTTGAAGCGAAGGTGACACCCGGCGCTTGCATCCTTGGTCGCTTTCTCTCCTTGCGCTACAATCAGGGAAATCGCAGCTCCCGTTCAACCGGGGAGACACCCTTTGATGAAGGACACGATGACAGACCGGGATGCCGTTTACGCCACGCTGTGCCGCCTGCTCGAGGAACTGTTCGAGATCGACCCGGCACAGGTCACCCCCGAGACCACCTTCCAGGAACTGGACATCGACAGCATCGATGCGGTCGATCTGGTGGTCCGTCTGCACGATCTCATCGGCAAGCGCATCCCGCCGGATGACTTTCGTCAGATCCGGACCGTTGGCGACGTCGTCGATGTGGTGCAGCGCCTCAGCCGCCCATGAGCCGCCGTCCGGGGCGCGGATGGTGGTTGGCCGTCCTCGTCGCTCTCACCCTGCTGTATCCGCTCCTGGTGTGGTTGTCCCTCGGCCGCATTGATCCCCGCTGGCTGCTGCTGGCGTTGCTGGGGCTGATGGGGCTGCGGGCCTGGTGGCTGAGAGGGGGCTGGCCGTTTTGGGCCCTGACCCTGGCTGTGGCAGGCCTGCTGCTGTGGGGGCGGGAGGGATCGCTGCTGCTTTATCCGGTGCTGGTCAACGGGGTGTTTCTGGTCTGGTTTCTGGCGTCGCTGTGGTGGTTTCCGCCGCCGGTGGTGGAGCGGCTGGCGCGCCTGCTGGACCCTGATCTGCCTCCCGAAGGGGTGCGTTACACCCGCACCGTCACCTGGGTCTGGTGCCTGTTCTTCGCCGTCAACGGCGCTATCGCCGCCTTCACCGTCTGGTACGGGGACCTGCGCCTGTGGACGTTTTACAACGGTCTGCTCGCTTATCTGCTCAGCGGCGCCCTGATGGCGGTGGAATACGGGGTGCGGCGCTGGACGATGCGGCGCAACGGCCATGCCTGATCCCCGCCCGCTGCCGCAGATTCTGGCCCGCCGGCGGGAAGACTGGCGGGTGGACTACCGCCTGTATCTGCCGGCGGATCTGGCCTGTTTCCAGGGCCATTTTCCCGGTTTTCCCCTTCTTGCCGGGGTGGTGCAGATCCACTGGGCCGCAGCGCTGTTTCTGGAGGAATTCGCCCTGCCGCTGTGTTTCCGGCGGATGGAGAACATCAAGTTCAAGCGCCTGGTGGTGCCGGAGATGACGCTGGAATTGCGCCTCGATTACGATCCCGAACGCAAGCGGCTGGCCTTCCGTTACCGCACTGGGGAAGGGGAGTGCAGTTCCGGGCGGCTGTACTGGGAGTGACGATGGCGTTCGAACCCTGCGCGGTGATCCCCGTGTACAACCACAGCGACCGTCTCGGGACCATCGTTGCCGCATTGCGGTCCCACGGCCTGCCCTGCTTTCTGGTGGACGACGGCAGCGATCCCGCCCACCGCCGCGTCATCGACAGCCTGGGCGATGAGGGCGGGGTGACGGTGCTGCGCCATGCCCGCAACCGCGGCAAGGGGGCGGCGGTGAAGACCGGCCTGCGGGCGGCGCGGGCGGCCGGTTTCAGTCACGCGCTGCAGATCGACGCCGACGGCCAGCACGAGCTGGCCGACGTGCCGGCCTTCCTGGAGGTGGCCCGGTCCCGGCCCGAGGCGGCGGTCTGCGGCCGGCCCCGTTTCGACGCCTCCATGCCCCGCAGCCGTTATTATGGCCGCTGGCTCACCCACGTGTGGGTGTGGATCAACACCGCTTCCCTGGCGATTCCCGACGCCATGTGCGGCTTCCGCGTCTATCCGCTGGCGGTGCTGGAACCGCTGCTGGAGAAAGTCCGTGGCGATCGCATGGATTTCGACATCGAAATCCTGGTGCGGCTGCACTGGGCCGGGGTGCCGATGGTGTGGCTGCCCACCCGGGTGCGCTACCGGGCCGATGGCGTGTCCCACTTCCGCGCCTGGGAAGACAACTGGCGCATCAGCCGGATGCACGCGCGCCTGTTCCTGCAGCGTCTGGGAGGGTGGCGGTGAGCGGGCACTGGGCGGCGATGGAGGAACGCGGCGTCCTCTGGGGGATGCGCTTCCTGCTGGGGGTGTATCTGCTGCTGGGCCGGCCCTTCTTCCGGCTGTTTCTGTATCCGGTGGTGGGCTACTACTTCGTGGTCAACCGCCGGGCGCGGGCGGCCTCGCGCGATTACCTGCGCCGGCTGCACCGCTTCGCGCCGCAACTGGGGCTGGACGGCGGTCTGTGGCACAGCTACCGTCATTTCCTCAGCTTCGCCGAATGCCTGCTGGACAAGATCGTGGTCTGGCTGGGACGCTTCGATACCGCCGCGGTGGCCTTCCACAACCGCGAGCTATTCCTGCGGCTGCTCGATCAGGGCCAGGGCGGCCTGATCGTCACCGCCCATCTCGGCAACCTGGAGGTTTGCCGGGCGCTGGCCGACTTCCGCCGGCGCCTGCGCCTCAACATCCTGGTGCACACCAAGCACGCGGAGAAGTTCAACCGCCTGCTCGGCAGCGTGGACCGCTCCCACCACATGACCTTGATTCAGGTGACCGAGATCGACCCGGCCACGGCAATCCTGCTGCAGGACAAAGTGCGCCAGGGCGAGTTCGTGGTGCTGGTGGGGGACCGAGTTCCGGTGAGCAGCCCCCAGCGGGTGGTGCAGCTGCCGTTTCTAGGCGCCCCGGCCCCGTTTCCCCAGGGCCCCTGGCTGCTGGCCCACCTGCTCCAGTGCCCGGTGTTCACCCTGTTTTGCTATCGCCGCGGCGACGGCTATCACATCCACTTCGACCCGCTGCACGAACAGGTCCAGCTGCCGCAGGAAAGGGCGGAGCGTTTGGCGTCGATCCGCGCCTACGCCCGCCCCTTCGTCGAGCGCCTGCAGCGCCACTGTTTGCAGGCGCCGCTGCAATGGTTCAACTTCTACCCCTTCTGGGAGGCGCCATGAGCGGGCTGCCCGAGACCGAGGTGACCCTAGAGGTGCCCTTCTTCGATGCCGACATGCTCGGCATCGTCTGGCACGGCCATTACCTCAAATACTTCGAAATCGCCCGCTGCGCCTTGCTCGAAACTATCGATTACGACTACCTCACCATGAAGGCCACCGGCTACGTGTGGCCGGTGGTGGATCTGCAGGTCCGCTATCTGGCCCCGGCCCGCTTCGGCCAGACCCTGCGGGTGAAGGCGAGAATGCTCGAATACGAATACCGCCTGAAGCTGGCCTACGAGATCCACGACACCGAAGGCCGCCGCCTGGCCAAAGGCACCACCGTCCAGGTGGCGGTGGAACTTGACAGCGGCGAGATGTGTTTCGGCTCGCCGCCGGTGCTGCTGGAGCGTATCGCGCGCTGGCGCGAGCGCATCAGTCCTCGAGACGGAAGCCGATCTTGAGCACCACCTGGAAGTGGGCCACCTTGCCGTCCTCGATGTGCCCCCGGGTTTCCACCACCTGAAACCAGTTCAGGTGCTTGAGGGTTTTGCCGGCGCGCTCGATGGCGTTGCGGATGGCGGCATCGGTGCTCTCCGTGGAGGAACCGACGATTTCGATGACCTTGTAGACGTGTTCGGACATGACGGATCTCCCTGTTACGATTGCCGGTTCCCGATGATAGAGGATTACCGGGAGATCCACCAGGCTTCGCGGGGACGGCCGTCACGGAGCAACACCGCCCAGTTGCCGCAGGTGACCACGGTGCCCTGGAAAATCCGCCGGCGGCGCAGCGGTTGGGGACAGGCACGGGCGACCGCTTGTTCGCTGCTCGGCAGGCCGGTACGGGTCACCTGCAGCTGAAGATACTGATCCATTTCCATCACCTCCGCGGTGTGATGGGGTACCCGGTGGATGAAGCCATAAAGCTTGGCCCGGAACCAGTCGAAGGGAATCGACTCCCAGCCGGCGAACAGACGGGCGCGCAGGGAAGGGGTGACCAAGGTGCCGCCGCTCTGCGGGACCGGCCATGACCAGGGCAAGGGGGCGGTACCGCCGGCCGACGGAGGAGTCAGACACTGGGGTTGAGGCTGGACCCGCTGGCGGCGGCAGACCTGTTCCCGGATGAGGCGGGGCAGACGGGGAGCGAGGGCGGCCAGCTGATTCCAGTGTTGGTCGGCGTCGCTGTTGCGGGGGCGCATGTCCAGCAGCCGGGCCAGGTTGTAACGCCAGGCCGGTGGCATGTCGGTGCGGGTCTCCAGCCGTTTGACCGCTGCAGGCCACAGATCGATGTCAGCATCGCTTTGCTCGTAGAGCGCTAGCGCATCCAGCATCTGGGCCTGCCAGTCGTCCGGGGCGAGCTTCAACGCCTCGGCCAGCGCGGCCCGGGCTTGATGGGGGCGGCCAAGGTAGAGTTGCACGGTGGCCAGATTGATGCGGGCGGGCAGGTAGTCGGGGGCGGATTCTGCGGCCCGTTCCAGATAGTCGGCGGCATCGCGCAGATAGCCGGTCACCGTCCCGTTCAACGGGAAGTGCTTCAGGAACCGGTATTCGTCTTCGGGGAGCGCGGCCCGGGTACGGGGCATGCGGGTGTCCAGATCGAGCAGGAACGGCAGCCAGTAGAAGTGTGCCTGCCGGGGCGGCATGGCCTGGCGGGCCTGCTGCAGGGCACAGACGCCCAGGTCGTTGAGCACCGCAGGTCCCGGGAACACCTGTTGAAATTCCCGCAGAAAGTAGATGGCGTCGCTACAACGGCCGAAGTGGACAAGGCGCGCTCCCATGTCGAAGAAGGCGACCTTCTCCTGCAGCATGCGCAGGCGCTCCCGCAGCAGGGCGGCCCGGTCTTCCGGGAAGGGATGGGAGGCGCTGATGCGGGCCTGGGTCTGCTGCATCCAAAAAGTGAAGAAATCGGTCTTGGTATCGTTCCGCTCCAGCAGAAGGTGGACGGGATAACCGGCCATGGCGGCGTAGATGTACCCTTTGTCGTCGGCGGCCAGTTCCTTTTCCCGGACCTCGAAGTTCTGATCCAGGAAATGCGCGATGCGTTGGGTGTCCGGCGAAGCGGCCAGAAACCGCTCCACCTCTTCGTGCCAGTAGTCGTCGTGGGCCAGATGGGCCAGCTCGTGGCCGAGAACGAAGGCGAGGCGGGTGCGGGCCAGATTCTCGTCGGCCTGTTTGAAGCACAAGGCTACCGCCTTGCGGGACAGAACGATGTGGCCGCTGGGCAGGGCGATGGCCCAGGCGTTGGTGTCGCCGCCGATTACCACCAGCCTTGGGGGCCGGTGGCGGGATTGGTCGGCGGCGGCCCGTACCCGCTCGAACACCCGATAGGCGATGGCGATTCGAGGATCGTCTTCCGGTGTGAGTGCGCCGTAGCTTTCCACATAGAAGTCGATGCTATCCTCGGTGGGGACGGCGGCGGCCGTCCCTGTCGCCAACAGCCCGGTCAGGAGGATAAGGATCAACCTTGCCATCGGCCGATGATCAGGAGCAGCTTGCGTTGCAGACGGGTCCGCTGGACAGCGTCCGGCGTTTCAGCCAAAGGTTCCATCATGGTCTGGACCGTGTGCAGGTCCGCCAGTGCCTGATCCCGTTGGGGGGAGGGCGGCAGTTTCTCAAATTCTGCCGCCAGGCTCTGGCCGTATCGCCGGAACACTTGCCAGACATTCGGATCGGAGTCCTCCTTCTGAGTCATGGCCCAGGCCAACAGCAGCCATTGGCCCAGGCTGCGGTAGGCCCGTTTCTCCGGCGTGTCGTGGGTTTCGTCCCTCAGGTCCACCTGGTCGGGATGTTCGATCCAGAAGCGGGCGTCTCGCAGCCCCTGGGCGACTGTCTCCTTGGCCGGATCGGCCGCTGTATCGTTGAAGGCAAACGGTGCTTCGGCACGTGGAAGTCGGTCAGCAGGGATTTCCTGTCCCTTAGGCAGAGCGGCGATGATCCGGTGGGGCGGCCATTTGCCCGCTATCGGCTGCTGGACCAGCACCACGGCCACCGCCAAACCGGCGGTCACGGCCACGGTCAGGGGGATGATCCAAGGGCGGGGGCGCAGACGCGCCCACAAGCGCTGCCACCACGCAGGCCGTTGGATCGGCGTCTCCTCCGGTTGGGCTTCTTCCAGGGCGGCCGCGCTGTGCAGCCATTCCTGATAGCAGCATTCGCAGCGGTTCAGATGGGCCATGACCGCCTGCCGCTGGGAGGGGGGCAGGCGCTGTTCGATGAAGGCAGTCAGCACTTCCGGCGGCGGATGGTCTTCTTCGGTTTCTTCCCGGCGGGTGGCTGCCAGGCCAAGCAGGCTGATCAGCCGTTCGTCTCCTTTCATAGGGGCGTTTTCGTTCATTGTATCGATTCAATGTTGAGAATTAAAGGATACCGGCCGCTTCACAAGCTTGTTTGAGGCGGGTCAAGATTTTGTTGAGGCGCTTGTATGGATCGCCCTTGATTCCCAACAGTTTGGCGATCTGGGCCATCTTCATGCCCTCGCAGAAGCGTAGCCGCAGCAGCAAACGCTCTTCATCGCTCAGTTCCAGGTGGGCCTGCAGCTTTTCCAACAGGGGACGGGCCTCGTCGGGCAGGTCGCCCTCTCCGCGGATGTAGCTTTCCAAGGCTTCCAGCAGCGCCCGGGGCTGGGGTTCCAGCTCGGCTTCCGGTGAAGGTGCCTCGCTGGCCGGTTCGGCGATACTGTCGATGGCGATCCCCTGGCTGTCCTGATAACGGTGCCGGGGCGGACAGTGGCCGATGACCTCGGAGACGATGCGTTCCAGCGTGGTGCGGTCCCGGTCCGGGTGGTTGGTTTCCAGGAGGGAGACGGCTTCCTGACGCTCGAAGCGATCCAGGATCAGGATGCGATAGGCTTCCCGCCAGATCGGATCTTTCTTCTCGGTCAGCCACTTGGGGGGACGCTGATGGCCGTATATCTTGCGTACGTAGTCGGTCATCAGACGGCCGGTCAGCACGCCGAGAAACGTGGAGAACTTTCCTTTGCCTTCCCAGCTTCGGATGCGGTGCCAGCCCTCTTCCTGGAGCTTTTCCAAGACGAAGTCCAGGGCCAGGTGGGCCGTGTTGTCATCGTTGGGGAAACGGCGTCGGGCCAAGTGCTGCAACAGATCCCAATGGCTGAAGACCAGTTTGCGGGCGGTTTGTTCAGATAAGGGAAAGCGCAGTTCTGGGATGGGTGTCGTCATTGTTGTTTCATCCTGCAGGTTCCGGGGGACGCAAGGCACTGCTGCCGGATGAAGGGCCTGTACACAGATCATGACCGGGATTCCTTTGGTCGTTGTTGTGATTACCCTTCATGCACGGACATTGCTCCCGTTTTTTGCCGGTTCGGGGCGCCAACGTCGTGGCGGCGGTCACGACGGCACGCCATATTTCCTCCGCTGGGCAGTCGTGCCCCGTTCCAGGGGCGATCAGAAGGCGGGCGTTCGGCTGGCGTGCCGCCTCGGTGGCTATCAAGTCTGCCGGGATATTATCGTCCAGTTGGCCGGCGATATGAATCTGAAAAATGTCACCGGGCAGGGGTGGCTGGCGTGCAGGGTCCAGGGAACCCGTCAGAAGACTGTATCCATGTAGGCGGCGCCATGCAGCCACGTTCAGGTTTCCCGCCAGGGTGATGACGCCGATCACGGAGGGCAGGCGGGCGGCCAGCAGCATGGCCAGCGTGCCGCCGCCGCTGTAACCCACCAGGATGATAGGTCGTCGGAAGTCATCCGTCAGTGCCTGCAGAGCGGCCTTCATGCTGGCGACGACGGCGGGCGCGTAACGGTCCCGGGTCCACAGGAGGGGATGGCAGCCCGGCGCCTGGGCCTGCCCGTGGTAGCAGGGACGGCCCAGATAGGCCACATTTCCTGGGGTTTCGGCCATCCGGGTCAGCAGGAAGCTGTGCGGAGGGGTCGGCTCGCGGGCGACGCGATCGCTGGACAGCCAGGCCAGGCCGTCTCCCTCGAGAAAGACCCACAACGGTCCCGGGGCGCCGTCACCGGAGGTGCGAAAATAGACCCGGTGGCGGAATCCGGAACCCTCTACCCAGGCGCTGTGGAATCCCAATTTTTCCGCTTGGCGATCGAGCTGGACGTAACGAGGGCTGCAGCCGCTGAAACCGATGCTGGCGAGGATGATCCAAGGGAGTATGATGCGTCTGAGGATGGATTTCTCCGCCGGAAGTACGTCCTTATTCATAATGAAGACGAATTTGGAGATCCGAGGATGAAAGCATCGCGTTGGCTTGCCCAGTTGTGGATGTTCGGTGCCGCCTTTTTGACCGCTATGCTGGCCGGCTGTGCCTCCACGCCGATGGACGAGGTGGCCGTCGGTCCCGGACAGGTGGACAAATTGTACGTAGTGGATTGCCTGTTGCCGGCCCAGGTGCGGCAGTTGGGGCAGCATATGACCTACCTGGCCGCCCGCAAGGCGGTCCGGACCACAGCCATCGACTGTGAGATCCGCGGCGGCGAGTATGTGTCCCACGATCGCAGCAATTATGCCACGGCCCTGAAGATCTGGCTGCCCCAGGCCAAGGCCGGGGACGCCAAGGCCCAGACATATGTGGGGGAAATCTACGAAAAGGGGCTTGGTCTGGCACCGGACTACCAGGCCGCCGCCCACTGGTACCGCAAAGCGGCGGAACAGGGTTATGCCCCTGCCATGATCAACCTAGGCTTCCTTTACGAAAAGGGCCTGGGCGTGCCCAGGGATCCGGTGGCGGCGCTCAACTGGTATCGCAGGGCTTCCGGTCTCGACAAGACCGACATCGCCTTTGCCGCTTCGGTGGAAGTCTATGAGCGCAAGATGGCTGCCTTGCGACAGGACGCGGACAAATACCGCCGGGAGGCCGCCGGACTGCGGGAGAAACTGGCCGCGCTGCAGTCAGAGCACCGACAGACCCTTAAGACCCTCCGGCGTTACCAGGCCCAGGTCCGGGCCAGCCGACGGGAGATCCAGCGATTGCGGCGTCAGTTGCAACGTTTGCCGACGGGAAGCAGTTCCGAGCTGAAGCAAAAGCTCGAAGAGCAGATCCGCCGCCTGCAGGAGAAGGAACAGATGGTGGGGCTGCTGGAAAAGGAATTGCAGCGTCAGAACCAGCAGCTTCACACTCTGCAGACCAGTACTTCCCAGACCCTCCAGGCCAAGGAAAGCCGCATCCAGCAATTGGAGCGGGAACTGGCGCAGCGCAATCGAACGGTGGAAGACCTCCGACACCAATTGGATCAGAGCCGCCAGCGCCTGCAACGCTTGCAGCAGCAGGTCGCCCAAGGAAACCAGCAGTTGGCCGACCAGATAGCACGGCTGGAAGCACTGAAGCGCCGGGTGGCGGAGAAGAAGGCCAGCGGTCAGACCGATACGGCTGATTGGCGCCGCCTGCAGGCGCAGTTGGCCGCCAAGCAGGCAGAAGTGGCGCGCAGCCGCCAGGCCTTGAGCGATGTGCAGGCGGAAATGGTTCGTCTGCAGCGTCTCAATCAGAGTCTGGCGAGCAAACTGGCCGACCGTCAGCGCCAACTGGCCCGGTTGGAGCAGCGCTTGAGCGGTGCCCAGCAAAAGGTTCAGAGCCAAGCCGAGCAATTGCAGACTTTGAACCGCACCCTGGCGGAGAAGGAACAGGCGATTCAGGACCTGCAGCAGCAACTGCAGGCGGCCAACCGCCGGCTCTTGTCGCAACGTCAGGACATTGAAGCCCTCAAGCGCCAGTTGGCCCGGAAAAAGAAAGACGGACACACCGGCGAAGCGGAACTGGCCCTGCTGTCCGGCCAGTTACAGGCCAAACAGGCGGAACTGGCCCGCCAGCAGGCGCAGATACAGCAGCTGCAGGCACAGCTGGTCGATCTGAAACGCCAGGCCGGCGACCAGCCGGTGCCGCTGGTGGCGCGGGCGGAAACCAAGGCCGCCGGTGGTCCCAAGATCGAGATCATCGATCCTCCGCTGCGGCCCCAGCGGGGGAACCTGATGGTAGTCACCCGTGGGCTGGTGGAGGCGAGGACCGTGGTTGGCCGGGTGCAGGCGGAAAAGGGATTGTTGGCATTCCTGGTCAACGATCAGGAGTTTCCGGTCGATCCTAGTGGCACCTTTAAGGTCAAGGTACCGCTCAAGGGTGAAAAGACGCCCGTCCGGCTGGTGGCGATCGATCGGGCCAGTCGCCGCAGCGAACTGGAATTCATCATTCTTCGTGACATCCAGACTGCGGCGCCGGTCCCGCTCGAGGCGGGTTCCGAGGTGGAAGATGAATTGTCCAAGCGTGTGGTCGACTCCCTGCCACGGGAAATTTTCGGTCGTTATTACGCCTTGATCATCGGCAACAACGCCTATCGGCATCTGCCGGTGCTCGATACGCCGATCAACGACGCCAAGGCGCTGGCCCGGGTACTGCGTACCCGCTATGGTTTCCAGACCAAGGTCCTGCTCGATGCCACGCGTTACGACATCCTCAAGGCCCTCAACGAGTACCGCAAGATTCTGACCGAAAAGGACAGCCTGCTGATCTACTACGCCGGGCACGGTACTCTGGAGAAAGTCACCCAGCGGGGATTCTGGTTGCCGGTGGATGCGGAGATGGAGAATACCGCCAATTGGATCTCCAACCAGGACATCACCGACCTGCTGCGCATCATGAACGCCGCCCATGTGATGCTCATCGCCGATTCCTGTTATTCGGGATCTCTGACGCGCAGTTCGGTGGCGCGGCTGGAAGCGGGCATGAGCCCGGAAAAAAAAGCCGAGTGGATCAAGCTGATGCTCAAGGCAAAGTCACGCATGGCGCTGACTTCCGGCGGCTTGAGTCCGGTTCTCGACAGCGGGGGGGGCAACCATTCGGTGTTCGCCAAAGCGTTGATCCAGGCTTTGGAGCGCAATGACGGCGTTCTGGAATCGTTCCGCCTGTATGCGCAGGTATCCGCGCTGGTGGCAGGGCAATCGCATGAATATACCCCACGAAGATGATGGTTTAAGATTCGATGACTTGCAGCAGATTACTTGGAGATTAGAGACTTCTTCTCTGAGGAGCATGCTTTTTGTGGGAGGCACAGATGCTGGAAAAGCCCCTGGCGCTGAGCGAGGTGTTCGTATCGATTCCGGACCCGCGACAATCATCGAAGGTAACTTACGATCTGGTGGAAGTGCTGGTGGTTGTGGTGTGCGCGGTGATCTGCGGTGCCGATACGTTGGTGGAGATTGAACTTTGGGGCAAAGAGAAGCTGGATTGGCTGCGTCGATATGTGCCCTTGCCGCATGGGATTCCGTCCCACGACACCCTAGGGAGGATTTTGGCGATGATCGATCCGGAAGCGTTCGGATCGGCCTTCCAGCGCTGGGCGGTGAGCGTGGTTCCGGCATTGGAAGGTCAGGTGATCGCCATCGACGGCAAGACCAGTCGGCGCAGCCGGTCCAAGGGGCAGGATCCCCTGCATCTGGTCAGTGCCTTTGCGGCTCAGTACCGGTTGGTGGTCGGTCAAGAGGCGGTGGCCGACAAATCCAACGAGAAGACGGCCATTCCCGCCCTGCTGGAGACCCTGGCCTTGAAAGGATGCGTGGTGACCCTCGATGCCATGGGGACCGATCCCAAGATTGCCAAGGCCATCCGTGACCGGGGGGCCGACTATGTACTGGCGGTCAAGGACAACCAGAAAGGTCTGTCCGAATCGATCCGGGATTTCTTCCAGGCCTTTCAGGACGCGCCGGACAAAACCCCGCATCAGCAATGCGAGACGGTCGACAAGGCGCATGGTCGCCTGGAAGTGCGACGCTGCTATGTGTTCGACCAGCTCGACGGCCTGGACCGGCCCCAGCGCTGGCCGGATCTGGCCTGCTTTGCCGTGGTCGAGTCCGAACGCACCGTCGCCGGCAAAACCACCCGGGAACGGCGTTTCTACATCACCAGCCTGCCGGCCGATGCCGAACGGCTGGCCTCGGCGGTGCGCCAGCATTGGGCGGTGGAGAACCCGCTTCACTGGTGTATGGATGTCGTATTCAACGATGATCAGATGCGCCTTCGAACCCGACATGCGGCTCATAACCTGGCGCTGCTCAAACAGATGGTGCTCAATCTCTTTCGCCTCGACCACACCAAACGCCGCGGGGGCATCAAGGCAAGACGGCTCCTGGCCGCCTCCAGTGACCACTACCGGGCTCAGTTGCTTGGATGGACGTAGCGTTCATGCGATTGCCCTGGCGCTGGTGGCCGATGCGGCGCGGGAACAGGATTTCCATCAGGTGCCGGAGTTCGCGCCGATCCGTCATGCCGGTCACGAAGCGGGAGAATTCTTCTTCGTGCCAGCGTCCGGTACGGTCCAGGCCGGGCTGTAAGAAGAGGCCCCACGCCCGGGCGTGGGGCCTGCGAAACGATCAGAACTGGACGCGGGCGCCTAGGGTGACGCGGTGGCTGCTGATGCGGTCGTAGCCCACCAGGGCTTCGTAACCGACGAAGGCGGAAATCCCCTGAGCGAAGGTGGCGGTCAGGTCGCCTCCGAAGATGGCGTAGTCTTCATCGGGATGAGGCACGAATATGGAGAACTTCTGGCCGAGCGGGTCCCCCACGAAACTGGCTTTGATGGTACGGCTGGGATCGCGGAATTCATGGTGCCATTCCCCCCGTGCCTGGGGTACCACCACTCCCCACGGCAGGCTGATGGCATAGGCCAGACGCCCCCCCACGATGCTCTTCATCGATTCGATGTCCTGACTGTCGAAGCGCAGGGCCCAACCCTGACCGCCCCGTTCCCGGTAGTTGTCGATGTCCAGCTTGAGATAGCTGAAACGGGCGTAAGGCGTGAACTTGACCGACTGCCAATGGAAATTGTAGCCGGTGCTGAGGGTCAGGCCCCACTGGCGGCCGTCGGTGTCACCCTTGGCCTTGGTGTTCACCACATCGAAGTTGTCAGGATCGGTGGAGGAGGCGAGACGGTAGCTGATCTTGCGGTCTATGTCGAAATTGATGTGGCCGTAGGTACCCAACACATCCACGTAAAGGTTCTCGATGGGGTAGAAAGAGCCATAAAGAGAGCCAATATAAGAGTCGTTGTCCGACTCCCCTCCTTTGTGCTTGAAATCGTTATCGGAAGTGATGTAGGTGAAGGCGCCCCCCACGACCACGGATTCCAGAATCTTGTAGTCGGCCCCGGCGGTCACGCTCCAATTTTTGAAAGTGAAACCCTTGACATCCCGGGTGGAGTCCACTTCCCCCAAATGATAGCTACCATTGAGCCAGACCCCCAGTTTGCCGAAGGCCTCGCTGCCGGCATTGCCGCCGCGCAGAGGCTGACCGTCCTGGTACAGCTGAACACCGGCGAACCGGACCGAGTCCAGACCGGCGTGGAGGGTTTGCAGGCGTCCCAGGACCGAAGTATTGACCACATTGATGTTGCTGGCCATGGTGCGGGTGGCCTGCAGGCCATATACCAGCAGCTGTTCAGGACCAACCCGGAAGAGGGCGTTGCCCACTTCCGCAGGATTTGCGCTTTCATCTAGCGCGGTGCCGACCAGGGCATTGCAGCGATTGCGGAATTGCTCTTCCAATTGCTCTTCCAATTGCTCGTTGCGTTGGCTGCAGGCCTCGAATATCACGTCGGCCATGGTCTTTTCGGTTTGATTGAGGGCCTGCTGTTCCATCAGCAGGGGGTTGTAAGCAGCGAGGAGCTGTTGGCGCCAGTCGGGGGTCAACAGGGCAATGGTACCGCATAATCCTGCTAGTCCTGCGGTGGTTATTTTCCCCAGAAGCGCAGATGATCGGCGTGTTTTTCTCATGAGTTACCTCTCGGTCAATTTTTGTTTTCATTGGCCGCAATGTTGATCGCTGCTCATCAAACCAATTATGGTCAGCAAAGTCAACCCTACCCATTGGCGCCACAGACTGAGCTCAAACAGGGCGGCAATGGAGAAACCGGCAAGCGCAGCAATAAAAGCATATTCGAATAAGCTTTTTTCAGGAAAAGCAAGCAGGTTTCTTAACGGCAGGGAAACCAGCCCCAAGAAACTCAGGAAACCGACCAATCCCAGTTCTGCCAGCAGCTCCAGATACAAATTATGGGCCCAGGGAGTGAGCCGTTGATCGAAGACGATCCAGGCGGGTAAATCGGCAGGATCAAGGTATTGCCGATACAGGCTGAGATAGCTGCCTGTACCGTGGCCAAGCCCCGGTGCGTCGAGAAACATGCGCCAGGCCGTCAGCCACAGGGGCAGACGGCTGCTCCAGGTTGACAGGAACTTTCCGGACAGGCGGAATCCCAGCACGCCGTCGAGGACCAGGACGGAGACGGCCAGAAAGGCCAGCCCCCGGAGCAATTGCCATCGTTTTCCTGCCAGAAGGAAGAAAGTGCCGACCGTCACGGTGCTGACCAGAAGCGTCAGGCGGCTACGATAGATTACTGTGAGCAGGAGAACGACAGCCAACGCGCTCCAACAAAGCCAGCGGCTGCGATGACCGGCTCCATCAAGCAGAGCGAGCGGAAAAGGCAGCAAAATGGCGAACAGGACGATGTCGTTGGGAACCCGGAAGGCTGTCAGACCACTGGCGATTACCCATTCGGGAGGTGATTGACCGGGGTGCAGAATGGCAGTGATCAGCAACCAACCGCCCAGATCCAGGATGAGGGCGGTCAGTACCCAGGCCAGGGTGGATGTGTGGCGGCGCTCGAAGTACCCTGCCAGCAGAAGATAGATCATGGTGGCGGGAATCAAAGCCAGCATCAGGTGCAAGGCCCTGGTCTGATCCGGGCTGAGCAAGCAACCCAGCCCGGCTGACAAGAGAAAAGGGGGCAGGCCGAGCCATGCCGGATAGGAAAAACGAGGCGCCCGGCTCAAGGCAGCATGACTGCCGCAAACGGCCAGCCCGAGCAGACCCAGGTCGATGGGCAGCGGCAGGGCGAAAGTGAGTAGATAGAAAAATATCCCGCTTTCTGCGCTGCCGGGCGGTTTCCACTTCAAGTTCAAGGCTGTTGCAGAATGGTCAGGCGGTAAAGATTGCCCTGTTGATCGAAAGCCTGAATCCACCCGTTCTTGGTTACTTTCCCGTAAATGTACTTTTGTCCCTTTTCTGTGTGAGCACCGTTTTCTTTGTTCTCAGGTCGCTGATAATCTTGTGATTTGTCAGGGGGTTCTTTTGCAGGGTTCTGGCTGTACACATAACCGGCGACCTTGGAGCGGTTCACTATCTGAACGGTGCCGTAAAAATACTTCGATCCGGAATAACCGGCCACCTTGAACCATCCTTTGGAGCGGTGGGGGCGATCGAATTTCTTTAGTTTGACCTTGGGCGGTGGCTTTTGACGCTTGGGGGGGGCGGTCTGGAAATCCAGGGTGGTCCTGACCAGGAAGGGACTCCCTTCCCCTTCCGTTGCCAGTGCGAGTAGCAGGATGAGCGGCCACCGCATCGGATCAGTCCATCGCTTCCACATCCCCGGCTCCCGAAATATGCGTGATCACCTGGGCAGGATGGCCGTAGTAGGAAACATCCCCCGCCCCGGATAGATCCACCTCCAAGCGCTGGCTGGCGTGGACGGTCACATCGGCGGATCCACGCAGCCGGATTTTTACTGCTTCGGCCCGCAGCCGCCCCAGATCCAGATCACCGCTGCCATCGACGGTCAGATCCAGGCGTCCGACCCGGCCTTCCCCGCGAATGTCGCCACTGCCGGCCACTTGTACGGACAGTTCAGGGGAATGAATGCCGTTCAGATAAACGTCTCCTGAGCCCTGAATCGTCAGTGCCCGAAGATCGGGACTGGTCACACGGGCCCGCAGGATGCCATCAGTCTGGAAGGATCGGCGGGTGCGGATCTGAAGGCCACCGCCCGTCACCCGGGTTTCGATCAGGGGTAACAGATTGCTGTCCCCCTCCAGGATGACTTCGCACCGTTTGCCGGGTGTATATTCCAGATCGATGCTGGCCTCGAGGCGGATGTGATCGAAACAGGGCAACCGGCGCCGTTCCGTGGCAAAGCGGTGATCGCCCCGCGTGACCCCTTGGCCGTACTCGATGCCGTCGATCACGATCTTGCCGGTATTGGTGCCGGCCGCCGCGGGGGCGATCAACAGCGGAAATAACAAGGGGGAAAGCCAGTGGGTACGCATGTCAGTTTATCCGATGAAGTTCGACCCGGCGATTGAGCGGATCGTTGGGATTCTTGCCGGGAAGGGGCCGGTGTTCCCCGCGGCCAACCACGCGCAGCCGGTCCGGAGCGATGCCGAAATGGCTGACCAGATACTGTTTGACCGCCTTGGCCCGCTGGCGGGAAAGCCAGTCGTTGGAGCTTTCCGGGCCGATGGCGTCGGTATGTCCTTCGATCAGCAGGCGTTCTCCGCGAAACTGCGCCATGGTCAGCATTCGGCCGATTTCATCCAGAAACGGTTTGGCATCATCCCGAATGGTGGCGGAGTTGAAGTCGAACTGGATCGGCAAAGCGATGGCGATCGACTCTTTGGGAGCGCTTTGCGTTTCCACCGGACTGAAAGCCAGGGATCGGGTCTTGGGTTTGGCGGCTTTTGCAGGGAAGAGCAGTTTTCCCATCTCTTCCGCAGAAGGCGGGTTCTGGAACAATTTGACCTCTTCCCCATAGGTGATGGGGGGCAGAATGGTAAGTCCCAGGGCAAACAGTCGGAATAACCATTGCGTATGAGTCAGTTTCTTGGTCATCGTTAACCTCACGTGGTTGTTCATTTCGGTTCCCACCTTGTTACACGGCCATCCGGGCCGAAAAACACCACTTGGGTTCGATATTCCCAGGATTCACCCCATTCGCCTTTCTTGGTTCCCTGGCAGGTATAGCAGCGCCGTCCCCAGGCGGCCCGGACCTGTTCCTTGGTCATGCCCTTGGCGATCATGCCGGCCCGGATCAGGCGCACCATTTCCGGATCCCATTCCGGATGCTGGGCGATGTAGTCCTCCCGGCGGACGGGGGCGGTTTCACAGGCTGTCAGCCCTGTCAGGGCGACGATGAGAAGCAAGGCGGTTTTTTTCATGGCTGGTCTCCCGTCTTTACCGCGGCTTGGCTGGCGCCGTTGGGCAGAACCTGAAACGCCTCTTCGGCGAAGGCGAAACGCTTCCCTCTTCCTTCGGCGACCACGTGCCCCTGGTCATCCAGCGGAAGGGAATCGGCGGGGATGGGGTTGACCGAAGCGATGGCGTAAATGGTATCCGTCCCCACGGGGGCCCCTACCGTCAATTTCACCGGAGCATTGGCGGGTGGAATCCGATAGACCTTTCCAGGGCGGGCGAAATTGTCATTCTGATAGGGGTTGGGAAATAGGGTGGCCATCTTGCCCACCGAATTGATGGTGATGATCCGTACGAACATCGGTTCGGTCACTTCGAAGAAGATTTCCAGTGGCTCGCCGATCTGGTAGGCCGATTTGCTCAGCCACACCCGCACGTCGCCCAGGGATTTCTTCTTCTCGGGTTCGGCCGGTCGCGGTTTCTTTTGCCCGATACGAGGTGTCGCTTTGGATGGCAGCGTTTGCGGTTCGGCGGCGGCGGTCGGAGCTGCCTGGGCCTGGAAGGCCAGTTCACGCAAGCGCTGGTTATAGGCCGCCAGCAGCCTGTCAACCCGTTGGCGACGTGCGAGCGTCTCCCGACCCAGGGGAACGCTCTCGAACAATGCCAAGTAAACGGCTTCGCTCACATCCGGAGCGGCAAGGTTCTTCTCTTTTTTGAACTGTGAGATGGCATTGCGGGTCCTGGCATCGAGCATACCGGTGATTTCCACGTCTTTTCCATACAGGTACAGCAGCTCCTGGATTTTTGCGATCCGGTCCGGCTGTTCCATGCGGTAAAACTCGTCGCGCAGGGCGTCGAGTACCACTGGATCCGGCTCGGCATTGGGAATCAGCCGCCAATAGGGTAATTTTTGGTATTTGCCAATAATTTGCAGGATGCTGAGCTGGACCAGCAGGCGGGTGGCAGCATGGCGTCCCTGGATTTTCTTGATATTGCCCCGAAGCCCCAGGGTTTGGCCGTAGACGGTGAATCCCAGCTGATCGACGCCGAGTCCTTTGTGAACCTGAATGGAGTTAACCGCTTGCATGAAGGGAATGCCGGTAAAAGTCTTGAAATCCAATAGGTTGAAATCGAGCGTAATGCGGGCCAGAGAGCTTTTGCGAGTATCCTCGAAGTCAAGCCCCATGGGGACTCCCAATTCTTCAGCGCTGCCACTGACATCAGCGCCTTCTTCCTTGGTAACCAGGCCCCGATCGAATTCGGTCAGTCCTCCCACCAGGACTACATTGGGTAGCAATTTGTCGCCCCATTCTGAATAGCCGGTCTGAGCGGTATTAAGCATGAATTCCGGATCGTATGGCACATACCAGATACCACCTCCGATGGCGTTCAGGCTGCTTTTCACCATTTCTGAAATATCTTGGGGGATTTCGCCTTGGGTGGGAAGAGATGTGCCGGTACGATCGAAGGCCGGTTTTGCCATAATATAGAGCGGATCCCTGCCATAGATGGCATTGAGACGGCCCAGATTATGGATTGCTTCGCTAAAAACGGTAGTTTTAACTTCAGGCAAGGAAGTATTCAAATCCAGGTCTACATCCTGGGGGTTAATGCCGCAGGCAGAGATGAAGCAGGCTATCCCAGTGGATAACAGAACATGGCGAAGCGGGTAGAGGAAAGATGGCAGGCAGGCTTTCATGAGGTGTCACCGTATCGGTTCAGCGGGATATGGCATTGGAGTTTTTGATCTCAGATGAGTTAATGATTGTAGTGCCGGGCGCGATTTTACTGCCAATACCGAAAGTGATGTTGCCCTGTCCCTGTTCGCCCTGGGTGATGACCGGGCGTGAAGATTTCAAACCTTTCTTGGATCTTAATTCGGCCGCCTTGGCCTTCATGAGAATAAAGGGGACGTTTAGAGTAGGCTTCAGTGAATCATCGATCGGGTCGTCGATAGCAATGCCATCGTTGAGATCGTTGGCCATCGCCAGAGAAACAGCACCAGGCGCTAGCGCTAAAGAACACAAGATCAATCTGTTGGCGATCGATTGGAAGTTGCGGTAAGTCATGGTGTTTACCTCGAATCATTTAATCACAATAGAACCCTGATTGGATTCGTTGGTGCCCAATAAACCGCCAATTCCCATGGCATCTACAGCGATGTTAGCAGAATTCTTGATGTTAGCGTTGTTTACGATAGTCACTCCGTTCAGAGATCGCTTGATTACCACCGATCCCTGATTGGCCCGGGCACTGCCGCCTGCACTGATGGCGACGTTGGCGGAATTGGTGACCTTGGCCCGATTGATGACTGTGACGTTATTCAGACGGGCGCCTTTGACCTGGATGCTAGCTTGATTGGCTTCTGCTTTGCCGGCGCCGCTGATGGTGAGGTTGGCGGCGTTCTTGACCGTGGACTTGTTGGTGACGGTCGAGTTCTTGATTTTGGAGCCGGCTGCGAGAACGGTTTTTATTCCGGCGAATGCCAGGCCGATGCTTATAAGGAAAATCAGAATTCGTGTCCGCATGGGGAGATCCTCCAAGGAAGACGAGGCCATCCTTGGCCCCGTTACGTTTCCTGATCATTCGATGTCGATCGAGCCTTGGTTGGCCTTGGTGCTGCCGAGGCCGGTGCTGATGGCGAGGTTGGCGGCGTTTTTGACCGTGGACTTGTTGGTGATGGTCGAATTCTTGACCGTGGAGCGTTTGATCTTGATGCTGCCCTGGTTGGCTTCCGCCTTTCCTACCCCTGTGCTGATGGCGAGGTTGGCGGCGTTTTTGACCGTGGACTTGTTGGTGATAGTCGAGTTCTTGATTGTGGAGCCGGCAGCCATGGCGCCAGAAGCCAGAGTCAAACCCACGATAGCGGCGGTCAGTGCAGTGATGGTCTTGGTCATGATCGTATCTCCTGTTTGAAATCAATACTGTAGGTTGCCTTTCGGCCTGTTTGGTTGTGATCGAGTCTCAATGTTCGTTAGCTGAACATCTCACTCGCCTGTGATACACGGACCTGTTCTGTTTTTTCTGTCAGTCATATAGATAACTATTTATCATATCCATATGCTTTTTCTTGGTATGGCCTGGATTATGGCTTACCGACCAAATTTAAGGAAAAAATCAGAGGTCGTGTCCGTGTGGTTGAGGCCATCCTTGGCCTCGTTACGTTTCCTGATTATTCGATGTCGACTGAGCCTTGGTTGGCCTTGGTGCTGCCGAGGCCGGTGCTGATGGCGAGGTTGGCGGCGTTTTTGACCGTGGACTTGTTGGTGATGGTCGAATTCTTGACCGTGGAGCGTTTGATCTTGATGCTGCCCTGGTTGGCTTCCGCCTTTCCTACCCCTGTGCTGATGGCGAGGTTGGCGGCGTTTTTGACCGTGGACTTGTTGGTGATAGTCGAGTTCTTGATTGTGGAGCCGGCAGCCATGGCGCCAGAAGCCAGAGTCAAACCCACGATAGCGGCGGTCAGTGCAGTGATGGTCTTGGTCATGATCGTATCTCCTGTTTGAAATCAATACTGTAGGTTGCCTTTCGGCCTGTTTGGTTGTGATCGAGTCTCAATGTTCGTTAGCTGAACATCTCACTCGCCTGTGATACACGGACCTGTTCTGTTTTTTCTGTCAGTCATATAGATAACTATTTATCATATCCATATGCTTTTTCTTGGTATGGCCTGGATTATGGCTTACCGACCAAATTTAAGGAAAAAATCAGAGGTCGTGTCCGTGTGGTTGAGGCCATCCTTGGCCTCGTTACGTTTCCTGATTATTCGATGTCGACTGAGCCTTGGTTGGCCTTGGTGCTGCCGAGGCCGGTGCTGATGGCGAGGTTGGCGGCGTTTTTGACCGTGGACTTGTTGGTGATGGTCGAATTCTTGACCGTGGAGCGTTTGATCTTGATGCTGCCCTGGTTGGCTTCCGCCTTTCCTACCCCTGTGCTGATGGCGAGGTTGGCGGCGTTTTTGACCGTGGACTTGTTGGTGATAGTCGAGTTCTTGATTGTGGAGCCGGCAGCCATGGCGCCAGAAGCCAGAGTCAAACCCACGATAGCGGCGGTCAGTGCAGTGATGGTCTTGGTCATGATCGTATCTCCTGTTTGAAATCAATACTGTAGGTTGCCTTTCGGCCTGTTTGGTTGTGATCGAGTCTCAATGTTCGTTAGCTGAACATCTCACTCGCCTGTGATACACGGACCTGTTCTGTTTTTTCTGCCAGTCATGCAGATGGCAATTTTTTATATCCATATGCTTTTTCTTGGGCGCGTCCTGGATTGTGGTGTCGGTCGGGCGGGAGTTCATTTTTTGTAGTCGCGGTCGGTTTCAAAGATAATAGTCACCCTTTCACTGTCAGAGATCATGAAAGACCAGCTGCGAAGTTTGTTGGAGAAGGCGGTCGATCGTCTGCAACGGCAGGGTATGTTGCCGTCCGACGTTCAGGCCGTCGTCAAAGTGGACCGCACCCGCGATGCCGCTCACGGGGATTTCGCCACCAATGTCGCTTTGGTTCTGGCCAAGGCGGCGGGGAAACCGCCCCGGCAACTGGCGGAGGCCATCGTTGCGGCGTTGCCCCGGGAATCGTGGATTCGCAAGGTCGAGATCGCCGGCCCCGGCTTTATCAATTTCTTCATCGATCCGGCGGCCCAGTTCGCCATCGTCGGTAGGATCCTGGAACAGGGCGGGCGCTTTGGCCACAGCGACATCGGCGGGGGGCGGCGCGTTCACATCGAGTTTGTCTCCGCCAACCCCACCGGGCCCCTGCATGTCGGCCACGGCCGCGGCGCCGCCTACGGGGCCAGCGTCGCCAATCTGCTGGCCGCGGCCGGTTTCCGGGTGCACCGGGAGTATTACGTCAACGATGCAGGCCGTCAGATGGACATCCTCACCGTCAGCATCTGGATGCGCTATCTGCAAGCGTGTGGCGAGGCGGTGCCGTTTCCCGCCAACGGTTACCGCGGTGATTACATCCGCGACATCGCCCAGGCGCTGCACGCGCGCGTCGGCGACCGCTACCGTCGCCCGGCGGCCGAAGTGCTCGCCGGTCTGCCGCCGGACGCCCCGGAAGGGGACAAGGAAGCCTACATCGACGCCCTGATCGTGCGGGCCAGACAGCTGTTGGGAGAGGCGGCTTACGAGGACATCTTCCAGACCGGCCTGCAGGCGATCTTGGCCGACATCCGCGAAGACCTGGAGGCCTTCGGCGTTCACTATGACCAGTGGTTCTCGGAACGGTACCTGGTCCGCGCCGGGCGGGTCGAGCAGGCGCTGGAGACGCTGCGCCGGGGCGGCTGGCTGTACGAGCAGGACGGCGCCGTCTGGTTCGCCTCCAGCCGGCTGGGGGACGAGAAGGACCGGGTGGTGGTGCGTGACAACGGCCAGTACACCTATTTCGCCTCCGACATCGCCTATCACCTGGACAAGCTCGAACGGGGGTTCGAACATCTGATCGACGTCTGGGGCGCCGACCATCACGGTTACGTGCCCCGGCTGAAGGCGGCGATCCAGGCCCTGGGGGCCGATCCGGACGTCCTGGAGGTCAGACTGGTGCAGTTTGCCGTCCTCTACCGCGGCAAGGAGAAGGTGCCCATGTCCACCCGCGCCGGGGAATTCGTCACCCTGCGCCAGCTGCGGGAGGAGGTCGGCAAGGACGCGGCCCGCTTCTTCTACGTGATGCGCAAGCCGGAACAGCATCTGGATTTCGACCTGGAGCTGGCGGTGTCCCAGTCCAACGACAATCCGGTCTATTACGTCCAGTACGCCCACGCGCGGGTGTGCAGCGTGTTCCGCCAGTTGCGCGAGAGGGGCTGGGAATGGGACCGGGAGGCCGGACTGGAGAACCTGCCGCGGCTGACCGAATCCCACGAGCAGGCGCTGCTCGCCACCCTCGGGCGCTATCCGGAGGTGGTCGAGCGCGCCGCCCTGCTGCGCGAGCCCCATCAGCTGACCCACTATCTGCGCGAGCTGGCGGCCGAATTCCATACCTATTACAACGCCCATACCTTCCTGGTGGAAGATGCCACCTTGCGCGATGCCCGCCTGTGCCTGATCGCGGCGGTGCGGCAGACGATCGCCAACGGTCTGGGGTTGTTGGACGTCAGCGCCCCCGAGTCGATGTAGATGGCCCGCCGTCCGCCGCCCCGCCGCCGTCCCGTCTCCCGTTCCCGCCGTCCGCCGCGGCGGGAACGGCGGGTGCCCTGGTGGCTCTGGGGCGCAGTGCTGGTGGTGCTCGGCGGTTTAGGCTACTTTCTCTATTACCTGTCCCGGGAGGCGCCCCCCGCACCGGCCGAGAAGAAGCCCCAGGCAACCCCCCGGCCGAAGGCGGCCGAAGGCGGCAAGGCCAAGGAACCGCGCTTTACCTTCTATACCCTTCTGCCGGAAAAGGAGGTCATCGTGCCGGAGGGCGAGGTCCGCACCCGCAAGCGCGAGGAACAGCTGGGGCGGGCCGCCAAAGGGCGTTATTTCGTTCAGGCCGGGTCGTTTCGCAGTTTGCGCGATGCCGACCGGCTCAAGGCGCAGCTGGCGCTGCTCGGGGTCGAATCACGGGTCGAGCCGGCCCAGGTTCGGGGGGCGACCTGGTACCGGGTGCGGCTGGGGCCTTTCACCTCCATGACCGAGGTGGAGCGGATTCGCGCCCGGTTGCGCCGGCATCGCATCGACAGTGTGGTCCAGACGGCGAAGCGATGATGCGCTGGGTGCTGCTGTTATGGCTGGCGGTTGGGTTACCGGGGTGCGGCACCGTGGCACCGCCGCCCCGCCACGACATCGCCGCGCCCGTCGAGCTGCGGGCGGAAGAAGGTTACGGCTGGTGGTACGCCGCTTTCCGCTTCCATTGGCCTAAGGGCGGGGCACCCGCCTGGCACCGGGATCTGATGGTGGCCCACCGCATCGTGGCGCCGGTGCTGTCCCGTCATCTGCGGGAGATCCGGCTTTGGCGGATTCATCGCCGCGCCGCCCGTGACGGGGCCGGCCACCAGTTCAGCTTCATTTTCTACGCCACCCCGGCAACGGCCCGGCGGATCTACGCCGAAATCGAGGCCGATCCTGATCTGGCCGAGCTGCGGCGCCGGGGTATCGTCGAGGCGGTCCGGCTCGACGACACCGCGCGGATCACCCGCCCCGGTCTGGCCGACACCAGCGATCCGAACTGGAACGAGGTGATCCAGATCACCTGGCCGGCGTACATCATGGGAGTCAGCGCCATGTGGCTGGAACTGGTGCAGCGCCTGGCTGCCGAGCAGGCTGTGCACGGATTGGCGGAAGATGACTACCGCCGAATCTCCGCCGTTCTGGACCGGCTCTGGGCCGACCACGCGCGCCACGCCTTCCTGCATCATCTCAACGCGGTTTACGGCTACCAGCCGTTCTGGGACCGCTATTGAACTTTTTCCTTGTGGCAGGTATGGCTTTGGGCTACACTCAAACATGCTTTCTGAATGTTTCCGCATTGAGAAAGGCCGCCGTCAGGGCGGCTTGTTTTGTTTTTGATTTCCGGTTTTTTCTTCATGTTTGGACTCTTTGAACTCCCCTGGTGGGGTTACCTGCTCGTCATCCTCGCCCTCACCCACGTCACCATCGTCTCGGTCACCCTCTACCTTCACCGTTGCCAGGCCCACCGGGCCATGGATCTGCACCCCCTGGTCAGTCATTTTTTCCGTTTCTGGCTGTGGCTGACCACCGGCATGCGCACCAAGGACTGGGCGGCGATCCACCGCAAGCATCACGCCCGCTGTGAAACCGAGGAGGATCCCCACAGCCCCCAGGTTCTCGGTATCCGGAAGGTGCTGTTGGAAGGGGCCGAGCTTTACAGCCAGGCCCGTGCCGATCGCGAGGCCATCGAGCAGTATGGCTGGGGAACGCCCGAGGACTGGGTCGAGCGCCACATCTACAGCCATCCCCGCCTCGGCGATCTGGGCATCGCGTTGATGCTGGTGATCGATCTGGTCTGCTTCGGCGTCCTGGGCCTGACCGTGTGGGCGGTGCAGATGCTGTGGATCCCGGTCTGGGCCGCCGGGGTGATCAACGGCTTGGGGCATTACGTCGGCTACCGCAATTTCGAGACCGACGACGCCGCCACCAATCTGATCCCCTGGGGCATCCTCATCGGGGGTGAGGAACTGCACAACAATCATCACGCCTATCCGTCCTCGGCCAAGCTTTCCCTGCGCTGGTGGGAATTCGATCTGGGGTGGCTGTACATCCGTCTGCTATCGCTGTTCGGGCTGGCCAAGGTGAAGCGCGTCGCGCCCAAGGTGAGGATCGAGGCTGCCGCTGGCGAGCCGAGCGCCGAGACGATCAAGGCGCTGATGCGCAACCGCTGCCATGTCTTGACCCTTTATGCCCGCAAAGTGATCCTCCCGGTCCTGCGCCTGGAGGCCCGCCGCGCCGACCGCCGCCTGCGCCGCCTGTTCCGACAGGTCAGGCCGCTGCTGGTACGGGAGGATCTCACCCTCGACGGCGAGCGGGAGCGGTTGCTGCAGCAGGCCATCGAGGCCAGCGACACGCTGGAGACGGTCTACGACTTCAAGAACCGCCTCAAGACGATCTGGGCGCGCAATCTGCCCCACCCGGAAGTGCGCCTGCAGCAGCTCAGGATCTGGTGCCAGGAAGCGGAGCAGAGCGGCATCGACACCCTGCGGGAATTCGCCGCGCTGCTGCGAGGCTACCGCCTGCAGACCGTGGCCTGATGCGCTTTGTCAAACCTTCCGGGTGAGGGTAAAGTAATGGGGATTGGCAGATACTGAAGAGGGCGAGATGACGCCGATACGCATTGCAGTGACCGGGGCCGCCGGACGGATCAGTTATTCCCTGCTGTTCCGCATCGCTACAGGGGAATTGCTGGGACCGCAGCAGCCGGTGATTCTGCAGCTGCTCGATGTCGAGGCGATGGACCGGGTGATGCAGGGCGTCGCCCTGGAATTGCTCGATTGCGCCTTCCCGCTGCTGGCGGGAGTGACGACCACCCACGTTCCTGACGAGGCCTTCGCCGACGCCGACCTGGTGTTTCTGGTCGGCGCCCGTCCCCGGGGGCCGGGGATGGCGCGCAAGGATCTGCTCCAGGCCAACGCCCGCATCTTCGCCGAACAGGGGCGGGCGCTCAACCGGGTCGCGGCCAGGGAGTCCCGCATTCTGGTCGTCGGCAATCCGGTCAACACCAACGCCCTGATCGCCATTCACAACGCCCCCGATCTGGACCCCCGCCAATTTTCCGCCATGACCCGCCTCGATCACAACCGCGCCCGCAGCATGCTGGCGGCCCGCTGCCAGGTGCCGGTCACCGCGGTGCGGCGCATCTCCATCTGGGGCAACCATTCCGCCACCATGTTTCCCGATCTGCTTCATGCCGAGGTGGAAGGGCGGCCGGCGTTGGAGCGGGTACCCTGGGACTGGTACGTGAACACCTTCATTCCCCAGGTCCAGCACCGAGGCGAGAACATCATCGATCTGGAAGGGCGTTCCAGTGCGGGGTCTGCGGCCCACGCCGCCATCGAACACATGCGCGACTGGGTGTTTGCTACCCCGCAAGACGACTGGGTCAGCATGGCGGTTTGGAGCGACGGCAGTTACGGCATCGCCAGGGACATCGTGTTTTCCTTCCCGGTGACCACGCGGCAGCAGGATTGGCAGGTGGTTTCCGGTCTGGAGCTGGACGACTTCTGCCGAGAGCATCTGGCCGCGACCGAGAAAGAGTTGCTGGAAGAGCGAGACGCGGTGCGGGAATTGTTATAATTGATAGGTTGTTTTTTGTCCGTTTGGGGGAGTGACAAGTCTATGAACAAGAAAACCTTTTTGGGAGCGGTCGGCGCTTGGCTGCTGGTGGCGGGTGCGGTACAGGCGGCAGGCGATCCGGCTGCCGGCAAGGAAAAGTTCTATACCTGCGAGGGGTGTCACAGCATTCCCAGCTATTCCAACGCTTATCCCAGCTACCATGTGCCCAAGATCGGCGGCCAGACCGAACCCTATCTCGTCAGCGCCCTGCAGGCCTACAAGACGGGAGCCCGCAAGCATGCCAGCATGAACGGCAACGCCGGCAGCCTGAGCGAACAGGATATCGCCGACATCGCCGCCTATCTGACCCAGCTGGAGGGCAGGGAACAGGAGGGGCCGGTCACCGGCGACGTGGACCAAGGCAAGCAGGTGGCCGCCAAGTGTGCCAGCTGTCACGGCGAGGACGGCAACCCGCCGGCGCCCAACTTCCCGCGTCTGGCCGGTCAGTACGAAAGCTATCTGGTCAAGGCCATCCAGGATTATCAAACCGGCAAGCGCGCCAACCCGGTCATGCAATCCATGGTACAGGGCTTGTCGGAAGAGGACGTCAAGAACGTTTCTGCCTATTACGCCAGCAAGGTGGGGCTGAGCGTGGTGAAGGACTGATCCGACATCAGCCGCCAGTCCAGACAAAGGCGCCCCCTCGAGGGGCGCCTTTTTTAGTGCCCGGTTTTCTCCACCCGGCAGCGCAGCCGTCCCCGTGCCAGCTCTACCTCGACGGCATCCCCGGGGCGGACCTGGTCCGCCGCGGTCAGGACGTGTCCCTGTTCGTCGGTGACCAGGGCGTAGCCTCGTTCCAGTGTCGCCAGCGGACTGACCGCCGCCAGGGCCCGGCTGAGTGTGCTCAGGCGGGTGCGGGCCAGGGAGAGCCGTTGCGCCTGACTCTGATACAGGCGCTGCCGCAGGGTGAGCAGGGATTGTCGGTGCCGCTGCAGTCGTTGCTGCGGGGGGTGGCGCAGCAGCCGATGGCGGAGAACCTGCCACCGTTGCCGCCGTTCCCGGAAGTAACGGCTCTGTGCCCGCAGCAGCCGGGCCTCCAGTTCGTCGAGGCGCTGGGCGTGATCGCTCAGCCGCCGCCGGGGATGGAGGGCGTGCAACCGGCGCGCCAGCCACGCCGTATTGCGCTCGAGCCGGCCCAGCTGCTGCCGCATGGCCCGCTGCAGGCGTTCCCGCAGGCGGCGGATCTGGATCGTGACCACTTCGCCGTCCGGGCTGACGGTTTCGGCCGCGGCCGAGGGTGTCGGGGCGCGGTGGTCGGCGGCGAAGTCGGCGATGGTGAAGTCGATCTCATGGCCGATGCCGGTGACGACCGGAATCCGGCTGGCGCGGATCTCACGGGCAACCTGCTCCTCGTTGAAGGGCCAGAGATCCTCCAGGGAACCGCCGCCGCGCACCAGCAGCAGCACGTCGCAGACGCCGTGGCGGTTGGCGCGATCCAGGGCGGCGACGATTGCTTTCCCGGCCTGCTCCCCCTGGACCTGACACGGGTAGAGGATCACTTCCAGGGCGGCGAAGCGCCGTTGCAGCACCGTGAGCACGTCCCTGATCGCGGCGCCCGTCGGTGAGGTGATGACGCCGATGCGTTCCGGCCAGGCGGGGAGGGTCCGCTTGTGTTCGGCGGCGAACAGTCCCTCGGCCGCCAGGCGCTGCTTGAGGGCCTCGAAGGCCCGCCGCAGGGCGCCGTCGCCGGCAGGTTCCATGGTCTCCACCAGGAGTTGGTAATCTCCCCGCGGTTCGTACAGGCTCACCTGGGCTTTTACCAGGACCTGGAGGCCGTCTTCCGGCACGAAACCGAGGTCCTGATTGTGGCGCCGGAACATAGCGCAGCGCACCTGGGCCTTGGCGTCCTTGAGGCTGAAGTACCAGTGGCCGGAAGCTGGACGGGCCAGGTTGGAGATTTCCCCCTCGACCCAGAGTTTGGGAAAGCTGTCTGCCAGCAGCCATTTGACTTCGCGGTTGAGACGCGAGACGCTGTAAACGTCCCGCGCCTGATGGGACGGATCGACGACCGCCGCCATCAGTCCGCCCCCCGCTTGAAGCGGTGGATCAGGCGGCGCTGTTTCTTGTCCGGGCGGCGCTGGGGTTGGCCTGCAGCCTCCCGTTCGGCACGCCGGCGGGCCACCTCTTCCTGGCGGCGGGCGTGGCTTTCCGGGGTTTCCTCGTAGAGCAGGGCTGCCTCCTTGGCCGGGCGCCGCCGGGTTTCGAGGGCGACCACGGTGATCTCCCAGGTGTAGGGTTCCTTGGTGATCTCGATCCGGCTGCCAACGCCGATTTCCTTGCTGGGCTTGACCCGGTGACCGTCCACATGGACCTTTCCGCCCTTGATGGCTTCGGCGGCCAGGCTGCGGGTCTTGAAGAAACGGGCGGCCCAGAGCCACTTGTCCAGGCGCATGCGTTGAGAGGATTCGGACATGAGGAACGCCCCGGGGTTGTCGGCAGATTCCAGGTTTTGGCCTCCGAGGGCGGCTTCAGGTTCCGGGGTCAGTGCATTTCCGCCACGGCCGCCGCCGCCCAGCGCAGGCTTTCCAGATACAGCTCCCCCAATACCGGCAGGGGGAGATCGCGAAATCGGACGGCGTCCATTTTCCAATTTTCGTAGGCCAGGACGCAACCCAGCGCCTCGCCGCCGGGTCCCCGACCCAGCAAACCTTCGGCGACCGGCTTTGCCAGGGGTAGATGGGGCAGAATGTCCGCCATGGGTTTCTGGAGCACGCTTTCCAATATCGACAGCAAGCCTACCAGAAAGAAGCTGGCGGTGTCCGCCATATTGGCGGTTTCAGCCAGGCGTTCACACATTCTGGCACGGCAGAGAGAGAGGCGGAGCGTGTGGCCGGGAGATTCCGTGATCGCTTCGCTGAGCATCAGCAGGGTGGCCCAGCGTTTCAGTTCCGCCAGACCGAGGAGAACGATGGCGCGCTCGATGGAATCGACCCGTCCCGGCAGGGCGAAGCGGGCGGAATTGATGAATTTGAGCAGCTTGAAGCTGAGCCCTGGATCGGTGCGGACGATGGCGGCGAGGTTTTCGACCGTCACCTTGGGGTCGTTGATGGCTGCCAGCAGGCGCAGCTGGGCCAGACGGCCGGCGTCGATGCGTTTGCCGCGGACCAGTTGCGGTTTCTGCAGATGATAGCCCTGGAAGTAGTGAAAGCCGAGTTGGTGACAGCGTTGCAGGACAGCTTCGGTTTCCACCTTCTCCGCCAGCAGACGGACCCCGTAGGGCCGGAGTCTGCGGACCAGGGTTTCCAGTTCGCCGGCAGTATGGGCCAGGAGATCGACTTTGACGATACGGGCGAGTCGGACCAGGGGTTCCCAGGCCGGCTCGAAGACGAAGTCGTCCAGGGCGATGGTGTAGCCGGCTGCCGCCAGATCCCGGACCGCGGCGACCAGCTCGGCATCCACGGTCACGTCCTCCAGGATCTCCAGCACCACCCGCTCCTTGGGGAGGGCCCGGACCGCATTGGACAGCACGTTATCACGGGTGACATTGACGAAGGCGTAACCGTCGCCACACAGGGCATCGAGGCCGTATTCCAGCACGGCATCGACCAGCAGGCGTTCGCTGGCGCGGTCGCCGTCCGTCTCCGGAGACAGCCCCGGATCGGGGTCGCGGAACAGCAGCTCGTAACCGAATAGGCGCTGCTGGCGATCGAAAATGGGCTGGCGGCCGATCAGCAGGGGGCGTGACATCGAAATTCACTCCGGAGTTTTGCACTGTCGTAGGATTAAGGATAGTCGACGGATTCCGCTGTGGCGGCAAACGCGCGATAATGCGCCTTTCCCAAATCGGCCGCGAGGTAGCGCATGAATCTGGAAAAAGTCATCTTCGGTTTCTTCATCGTCCTGGCGTTGACCCTCAACTTCGGCTTTTTCCTCGGTGAGATGGACAATCCGCAGTATCACAACGCCTACGAATTGTTCGTGCTGGTGGTGGTCAACCTCATCGCCACCGGCCTGAAGCTGGGGGACCGGACCCAGATCGGCGCCATTCTCCTCTCCACCAGCCTGGTGGCGGATCTGGAATTGATCGCGGCGGCCATCTACTGGACCGTGGTGGTCCACGTGACCGAAACGGGGATGACCCCGGACGTGACCGCCAGCATTGTTTCCCTGAGCGGCGGGGCGCTGGTGGCCAACATCGTGTCGGTGGTGATGGTGGTGGCCGAGACCCTGATGCTGCGGCGCTGACCGGCCATGGCGATCCGTCCGCGACCGGTGAACAACCCGGTCATCTTCATCATCCTGCGCGAGATGCGCACCCCCATCCTGGTGCTCATCTGCGTCTATGCGGTGGCGATCCTCGGCATGGCGCTCATCCCCGGCCGCGACGGCGAGCCGATGAGCATCTTCCATGCCTTCTACTTCGTCATGTACACCGCCACCACCACCGGTTTCGGCGAGATTCCCGAGCAGTTCAGCGACGCCCAGCGCCTGTGGGCCATCGTCTGCCTGTTCGTCACCGTCATCACCTGGCTGTATTCCATCGGCGCCATCATCCGTCTGTTGCAGAACCGCTTCTTCCAGCTGGCGCGGGAGGAATGGCGTTTCATCGCCGCGGTGCGGCGTATCAGTGAGGATTACTACATCCTCTGCGGCTTCGGCGACACCGGCAGCCTGTTGGCCCGGGGCTTGAGCGACGCCGGCATTCCGGCGGTGGTGCTGGACAAGGACGAAAACCGCATCCGGGCGCTGAGGCTGCGCGACTACAACGTGCCGATGCCGGGGTTGTGCTGCGATGCCAGCGTGCCCCGCTTTCTCATCGACGCCGGGGTGCAGGCGCCCAACTGCAAGGGGGTGATCGCCCTGACCCACGACGAGGAGGTCAATCTCAAGATCGCCGCTGTCTCCCGCCTGCTCAACCCCAACATCCGTATCATCGCCGTGTCGGCCTCCCAGTTCCACGAAGAGACCCTGGCCACCCTGGGACATGACACCCATTTCGTGGATCCGTTCAAGGTATTCGCCCGGGGGCTGGGGGCGGCGATCGTCAACCCGCCGCTTTACGTACTCAACGAGTGGCTGTCCCACGCCCGGGGCGTGACCCTGGACATGCGTTTGCGGCTGCCGCCGCCGGGGCGCTGGATCATCTGCGGTTACGGCCGCATGGGGCGGGAGGTTCACCAGGTGTTGCACAGTTTCGGGGTGGAAACGGCGGTGATCGACCCGCATCCCCCCGAAGAGGACATCGACATCTACATCCGCGGCCGGGCCACCGCCAAGACCCTCAAGGCGGCGGGTATCCGCAAGGCGGTCGGGGTGGTGGCCGCCAACGACGACGACGGCCACAACCTCAGCATCATCATCAACGCCCGGGGGCTCAACCCCGGGGTGTTCATGATCGTGCGCCAGAACCGCCATGAGAACGAGGTGGCGTTCAACGCCGCCAATGCCGACATCATCATGCAGCCGTCGCTGGTGACGGCGCGCAAGATCCTGTTCATGATCACGGCGCCGTTGCTGCGGCCGTTCTTCAGCTTTCTGCTGCGCCGCCACCGCCTCGATGTCCGGTTCATGGAGCGGTTACTGACCCGCCTCAAGGAGACCATCGGCGACGAGTGGCCGCAGCTCGGGTCGGTGGTGCTGTCCGAAAAACAGGCGCCCGCCCTGTACCGGGCCTGGGAGGAGGGCGCCCGGATCCGCCTGGTGGATCTGCTGCGCGATCCGCGGGGGCGGGAGGCGCGTCTGGCGATCGTTCCCTTCGTCCTCCGTGGCCCTGATGAAAGACTGGCGTTCCTCCCGGAGGACGACGTGGAGGTGCGAGTGGGCGACGAGCTGCTGCTGTGCGGCACCGAGGCGGCCCTCACCTGGCTGGAGGCGACCCTCAACAACGAGCACCTGTTGTTCTATGTGGTGACCGGTCGCGACCTTCCCCACGGCTGGTTGTTGCGCTGGTTGTACCGCCAGCGTTACGGTGCCGCCGCCCTGTGCTGGTCACCGGCGGCCGAAACGGGCGCTTAGGCGGACTGGCGCAGCCCCTTGGGGATGGAGAACACCACTTTTTCCTCCACGCCGGGGGTTTCCTCCACCGTCTCGCCGCCCCATTCCCTGAGCCGGGCGATGACCTGCTGGACCAGCACTTCCGGCGCCGAGGCGCCGGCGGTGACCCCGACGGTGCGGGCGCCTTCGACCCACTCGCGCCGCAGCTGGGCGGCGTCGTCCAGCAGATAGGCCGGCGGGCCCAGCTTTTCGGCGATTTCCCGCAGGCGGTTTGAGTTGGAGCTGTTGGGAGAGCCGACCACCAGGACCACGTCGCACTGTCCGCCCAGTTTCTTCACCGCGTCCTGGCGGTTCTGGGTGGCGTAGCAGATGTCATCCTTCTTGGGGCCGACGATGTTGGGGAAACGGCGCTTGAGCGCGTCGACGACGGCCTTGGTATCGTCCATCGACAGCGTGGTCTGGGTCACATAGGCGAGATTGTCCGGGTCGTTGACCTGGAGCCTGTCCACGTCCTGTGGGGTTTCCACCAGGTAGATGCCGCCTTTGGGATTGTCGGTCTGGTACTGCCCCATGGTGCCTTCCACCTCCGGGTGGCCGGCGTGGCCGATGAAGATGATTTCCCGCCCTTCCCTGGCGAGGCGGTGGACCTCGATGTGAACCTTGGTCACCAGCGGGCAGGTGGCGTCGAAAACCTTGAGATTGCGCCTTTCGGCCTCTTCCTGCACCTGTTTGGAAACGCCGTGGGCGCTGAAGATCAGGGTGGCGCCCTCCGGGACCTCGTACAGCTCCTCGATGAAGATGGCCCCGCGGCGGCGCAGGTTGTCGACCACATAACGGTTGTGGACCACCTCGTGGCGCACGTAGACCGGTGCGCCGAAGGCGTCGATGGCGCGTTCGACGATTTCGATGGCCCGGTCGACACCGGCGCAGAAACCTCTGGGATTGGCGAGCAGAATTTGCATGGACTTGAACCTTGAGAATGGCTGATGGATGGGTTGAGGGAAAACTTTTCAACCTGGATCGCGTCTATGATAATGGCGCATGGCCAATTTGAATAGAATCTGTTTTAATACAAGCCATCCTTCCCGGGCAAAACAATAAGGAGAATTGCGGATGTCCAAAGGCCAGAATCTACAGGATCCGTTCCTGAACACGTTGCGGAAAGAGCACATTCCCGTCTCAGTCTATCTGGTCAACGGGATCAAGTTGCAGGGCAAGATCGACTCGTTCGATCAGTACGTCATCATGCTGAAGAATTCCGTCAGCCAGATGGTGTACAAGCACGCCATTTCCACCATCGTGCCGGCCCGGCCGGTGCGCATCCCCCACGGCAATCCGGACGAAGGCGGTCCCAGAGAATGAATGCGCCCCGATAGTCCGACCGGTTGATGCAGCTTTTCGAGCGTCCCGGCGCCGGTGAGCGCGCCGTTCTGGTTCACATCGCCACCACCTTCGACGAAGAGGATCTCGCCGAACTGGACGCCCTGGCCCGGGCCGCCGGGGCCGAGCCGGTGGCGACCGTGTCGGGCAGCCGGCAGCGTCCCGACCCCCGCTTCTTCATCGGCCGCGGCAAACTGGAGCAGTTGCGCCAGACCGTCGCCGCCCACGAGGCCGAACTGGTTCTGTTCAACCACGCCCTGTCCCCCAGCCAGGAACGCAACCTGGAACGCGAGCTCAAGGTCCGGGTGGTGGACCGTACCGGCCTGATCCTGGACATCTTCGCCCAGCGGGCCCGTTCCTACGAGGGCAAGCTGCAGGTGGAGCTGGCCCAGCTGCGCCACCTTTCGACCCGCCTGGTGCGGGGCTGGACCCACCTGGAGCGCCAGAAAGGCGGGATCGGCCTGCGCGGCCCGGGGGAAACCCAGCTTGAAACCGACCGCCGCCTGATCGGCCAGCGCATCCGCCAGATCCGCCAGCGTCTCGAACGGGTGGACAAGCACCGCGCCCAGGGGCGCAGCGCCCGCAGGAAGGCGGACCTGCCCACCATCGCCCTGGTGGGCTATACCAACGCCGGCAAGTCCACCCTGTTCAATGCGCTGACCGGCTCGGGGGTCTATGCCGCCGACCAGCTGTTCGCCACCCTCGATTCCACCCTGCGCCGCATCGAACTCGACAGCGGCGCGGCGGTGCTGGCCGACACCGTCGGCTTCATCCGCCACCTGCCCCACGAGCTGGTGGCCGCCTTCCGTTCCACCCTGCAGGAGACCTGCGAGGCCGAGGTGGTGCTGCACGTCATCGACGCCAGCCACCCGCGCCGGCGGGAGAACATCGAGGCGGTGTACGACGTCCTCGACGAACTCGGCGTGGCGCGGGACCGGGTGCTGGAAGTCTACAACCAGATCGACCGCCTCGACCGGCAGCCGCGGCTGGAGCGGGACGCGCAGGGCCGGCCGCGGCGGGTGTGGCTGTCGGCGGCCACCGGCGCCGGCCTGGAGCTGCTGAAGGAGGCCTTGGCCGAACGTCTGGGCGAGCACGTTTTCCGCGCCCGCGTGCATCTGCTTCCTGCGGAAGGATGCGTGCGCGCCCGGCTGTTCCGCCTGGGCAAAGTCCTGCGCGACGAGGTCGATCCCGACGGCGGCTGGAACATGGAAGTGGAGTTGCCCGAGCGTCACAGGGGCGTGCTCAGTCACCTGGCCGGGTATAATGGGGCCTCAAATGCGAATGAATGCTAAACTAGCGCCATTTGCGACCGCTGGGCGGTCGATTTTCCAAGAATCACAATCAGGAGCACAAATCCATGTCCTGGAATGAACCGGGTGGAGGCAAGAAAGACCCCTGGAGCGGTCAGGAGCCGGGCGGCAGTCCGCCGGACCTGGAGGAAATCATTCGGTCGCTGCAGGAAAAGATCGGCCGCCTGTTCGGCGGTGGCGGCGGTGGTGCTGCGGCATCGGCGTTCGTCGTCTGGGCGCTGGTCGGCATCGTCTTCATCCTGTGGCTGCTGTCCGGTTTCTACATCGTCGACGAGGGCAACCGTGGGGTCGTGACCCGTTTCGGGCGCTACACCGAGACCACGATGCCGGGGCTGCACTGGCACATTCCCTATCCGGTGGAGGCTGTCGACATCGTCGATGTGGAACACCAGCGTTTCCTCGAGGTGGGTTACCGCACCGGGGTCGGGTCGGTGCCCCAGGAAGCCCTGATGCTCACCGGGGATGAGAACATCGTCGATGTGCGCCTGGCGGTGCAGTACACCATCAGCAGCGCCCGGGATTTCCTCTTCAACATCAATGACCCGGAAAAGACCCTGCGTGAAGTGACCGAAAGCGCCTTGCGTGAGGTCGTGGGACAGCACACCATGGATTTCGTCCTCACCGAAGGCCGCAGCGAGATCGCCGCCGACGTGAAAAAGCTGGTGCAGCAGATCATGAACAGTTACGGTTCCGGCATCGCCGTCGAAACCGTCAACCTGGTGGACGCCCAGCCGCCGGAGGAAGTGCAGGCTGCCTTCGAGGACGCCATCAAGGCCCGGGAGGACAAACAGCGCTTCATCAACGAAGCCCAGGCCTATGCCAACGAGGTGATTCCAAAGGCCCGCGGTCAGGCCGCGCGCATCCTCGAGGAAGCCCAGGGGTACAAACAGAAGATGATCGCCAAGGCCCAGGGTGAGGCCAGCCGTTTCGAGCAGATCCTGGCCGAGTACGAACAGGCGCCGGAAGTGACCCGGACCCGCCTGTATCTCGACGCCCTGGAGGCGGTGTTCAGCAAGACGGAGACGATCATGGTGGACGTGAAAGGGGGCAACAACCTGCTCTATCTGCCGCTCGACCGCTTCAAGGCGGCACCGGCGCCAAACCTGCCCCATTCGCAGCCGGTCCTCAGCGGGCCGGCGGCGGCCCAGCAGATGCTGCAGCGCCAGCCGCTGCGCCGGGTGGTGCGCAGCCGTGAAGGGAGGGGACGCTGATGGCACAGTCGAAATGGGGATTGGGCCTGCTGGTCCTGCTGTTGTTCCTCGGTTACAACTCGGCATTCACCGTCCACGAAACCGAAAAGGCGATCAAGTTCCGCTTCGGTGAGATCGTCCGCTACGACTACAAGCCGGGCCTGCACTTCAAGGTGCCGGTTCCGGTGTGGAACAGCGTCAAGAAGTTCGATGCCCGCATTCTCACCCTGGATTCGAAGCCGGAGCGCTTTTTGACCTCGGAGAAGAAGAACGTCATCGTCGATTCCTTCGTCAAGTGGCGGATCAAGAACGTCAAGACCTTCTACATCACTGTCGGCGGCGATCCGCGTCAGGCCAACATCCGCCTGGACCAGATCATCAAGGACGAGCTGCGCAGCGAGTTCGGCAAGCGCACCATCCGCCAGCTGGTGTCCACCGACCGCGAGGTGATCCGTCAGATTCTCCTCAAGGCGACCAAGCCGATCGCCGAAAAGCTGGGGATCGAGATCATCGACATTCGCATCAAGCGCATCGATCTGCCGCCGCGGGTGTCCAGCTCGGTGTACGAGCGGATGCGTTCCGAGCGTTCCCGGGTGGCCAAGGAATTCCGCTCGCAAGGGATGGAAGCGGCCGAACGCATCAAGGCCGATGCCGACCGCCAGCGCGAGGTGATCATCGCCGAGGCCCGCCGCGATGCGGAAAAGATCCGCGGTGAAGGGGACGCCGTCGCCTCGGACATCTACGCCAAGGCCTACGGCAAGAACGAGGAGTTCTTCGCCTTCTATCGCAGCTTGAACGCCTATCAGAAGTCGTTCGACCAGGAGCGGGACATGATCGTCCTCGAGCCGGCTTCGGACTTCTTCCGCTACTTCAAGCACGAGAAGCCGACGCACTGAGCGTCCCGGCTGAACCGGGTGCCGGTTCCGATGTCAATCGGGACCGGCCTTCGTTTGTGGATTCGGAGTCGCCATTCATGCCTCAAGGACTTCCCACCGACCGCTGGCTGCTGCCGGCCGGCATCGAGGAGCTGCTGCCGGCGGAAGCCGCCCGCCTGGAAACCTTGCGCCGCCGCCTGCTCGACACCTGCGGCGCCTGGGGATACGAACAGGTGGTGCCGCCGCTGATCGAGTTCCTCGACGCCCTGCTGACCGCCAGCGGTCACGATCTGGAACTGCAGACCTTCAAGCTGACCGACCCCTTGAGCGGCCGCCTGCTGGGGGTGCGCGCCGACATGACCCCCCAGGTGGCGCGCATCGACGCCCACAATCTCAAGCGCGAGGGACCGACCCGGCTCTGTTACGTGGGCACGGTGCTGCGGGCCTACGGTGATCCCCTCGAGCCCTCGCGTAGCCCGGTGCAGATCGGCGCCGAACTCTACGGTCACGCCGGTCTCGAGGCCGACCTGGAAATTATCCGCCTGATGCTGGCGCTTCTGGCCGAGAGCGGCATCACCGACGTCCACCTGGACCTGGGGCACGTGGGGATCTATCGCTATCTGGCGCAGGCCGCCGGCCTGGACGCGGATAGCGAGGCGATGCTGTTTTCCATCCTGCAGCGCAAGTCCCGCCCCGATCTCGATGCCTTCCTGGGCGGACTCGACATTCCGCTGCCGCTCCAGGCCCAGCTGGCGGCGCTGATCGAGCTCAACGGCGGCGATGAGGTGCTTTCCGATGCCCGGGCCCGCCTGAGCGGCGATGAGGTTGCCGGGGCGATCGACGCCCTGGCCCGGGTGGCGCAATCGCTGCGGCGTGTGCATCCGGGGCTGCCGATCCACTTCGATCTGGCCGAATTGCGTGGCTATCACTACCATACCGGTCTGGTGTTCGCCGCCCTGGTGCCCAACGTGGGACGGGAGATCGCCCGTGGCGGGCGCTACGACGCCATCGGCGCCGTGTTCGGCCGGGCGCGGCCGGCGGTGGGTTTCAGCGCCGATCTCAAACAGCTGATGCGCCTGGGTGAACTGCCCGACGCTGGCCCGCGGCGCCGGGTATGGGCGCCGGCGGGCGACGACCCCGAGCTGCTGGAGGCGATCCGTCAACTGCGGGCCGAGGGTTGGCAGGTGCTCCAGGCCCTGCCGGGACAGGCCGGGGCGGAGGCCGATTGCAACTGGCGTCTGGTGCGGCAGGACGGACGTTACCGGACACAACCGATAATCGACTGACTTGTACGAGCACATGGGAAAGAACGTCATCATCATCGGCACCCAGTGGGGTGACGAAGGCAAGGGAAAGATCGTCGACTGGCTCACCGACCGGGTCGATGCGGTGGTACGCCCCCAAGGGGGGCACAATGCCGGCCATACGCTGGTCATCGACGGCCATAAGACCGTGCTCCACCTGATCCCCTCCGGCGCTCTGCACGTGGGGGTGGAGTGCCTCATCGGCAACGGTGTGGTGCTGTCCCCCCCCGATCTGCTGGCGGAGATCGAGAGCCTGGAAAAAGCCGGTGTGGAAATCCGCCCCCGTCTCGGGATCAGCGCCGCCTGCCCCCTGCTGCTGCCGGTGCACGTGGCCTTGGATCACGCCCGTGAAGCGGCCCGCGGCGCCAAGGCCATCGGCACCACCGGACGCGGTATCGGGCCGGCTTACGAGGACAAGGTGGCCCGCCGCAGCCTGCGCGCCGAAGACTGGTTTCATCCGGAGCGGCTGGCGGAGAAGTTGAACGAGTTGCTGGATTATCACAATTTCATGCTGACCCGCTTCTACGCTCAGCCGGCGGTCGATCCCGCCCGCGCCCTTGACGAACTGCTGGCCTGGGGGGAGCAGCTGCGGCCCCTGGTGATCGACGTGGGCGCCCGGCTCGACGCCCTGCGGCGCCAGGGTGCCGACCTGCTGTTCGAAGGCGCCCAGGGCGCCCTGCTGGACATCGACCACGGTACCTATCCCTTCGTCACCTCCTCCAACACCACCGCCGGCGTGGCGGCCTGTGGTAGCGGGGTGGGGCCGCGGGATTTCGACTACGTCCTTGGCATCACCAAGGCCTATTCCACCCGGGTCGGCAACGGGCCGTTCCCGACCGAACTCCACGATGCCGTGGGACGGCATCTGGCGGAAAAGGGGCAGGAATTCGGGGCCACCACCGGGCGGCCGCGGCGCTGCGGCTGGTTCGATACGGTGGCGATGCGCAAATCCGTCCGCCTCAACAGCCTGTCGGGCATCTGCCTGACCAAGCTCGACGTGCTCGACGGCCTGGAACAGGTCGCCCTGTGCGTGGCCTACCGTCTCGACAGCCAGGTGCTGGACCACACGCCGCTGAGTGCCGAGGATTACGCCCGTTGCGAGCCGGTTCTGGAAACCCTGCCGGGCTGGCGGGAAAGCACCTTCGGCCTCACCCGCCTGGAGGATCTGCCGGCCAACGCCAGGGCTTATATCCGCCGTATCGAGGAACTGCTGGCGGTGCCGGTGACCATCCTCTCCACCGGGCCGGATCGTCAGCAGACCATCGTGCTGGAACATCCCTTCGACTGAAGGGCCGCTCTGGAACAGACAAGGGGGGAAGCATGACCGTGCATCCACACCATCTGGACGAGATCGACGTCGAAGTGCTGCTGGAGCTTTACCGCCAGGCGTGTATCAACGCCCGCGCCTACATCCGGCTGCGTTATCTGCGCTTTGCCATCTTCGTCGCCATCAACGCCGTGGTCGGGGCCGCCACCTTCGCCATCGCCGAGTTGCATCCCTATCACATCTACATCGCCCTGTTCGGCATCGTGCTCACGGTGCTGTTCTGGATCCTCGACAGCCGGACCCAGAAGTTCTACGACCTCAAGTGCCGCCGGATCCTGGCCTGCGAGAAGCTGCTGGGGGTGGCGGACTATTTCGTTCCCTTCACGGAAGAGGCGCCGCCCGGACTGCCGATCCGGATATTGATGCATCTGATTTTCGCCACCATCCTGGCTGGTTGGCTGGTGCTGGAGCTGCTGATCGTCCTGCAGCCCTGACGGCGTCACAGGTCCATCGGCTCGGGCGTATGCCGCCGCTGGGGGGACGGCCGCCGGGGGAACAGCCTTTTCTCCAGCTCGCGGGCCGTCTCCTCCATCTGCCGGTAAAGTTCTTCCAGCTGGCGCTGCAATTGCCGGAACTGCGGCGATTCGGGCAGGCGCTGCAGTTCCTTCAGCGCCTGCTCCATGTTCTGCAACAGGGGGGAAAGGAAGTCGGCGGGCACCTCCGTCCCCTCCACGACGGCGCCGTCACGCAGGGGCTTTCCCTCCGGGGCGGGGACGATGTAGAGGCAGCGGCGCCCGGGCCGGCCCGGATCGGGCTGGGCGCGGAACAGCGAACCGGTCGTCACCTGCCGGCGGAATCCGGATGCGATCTGCACCTGCACCCACCAGCTGCCGTCTTCGACGCGCTTGACAGCCACGACCTTGCCCGCCTGACGTCCCGCCAGCAGCACCCGGTCTTCCGCCTGCAGCCCGGGCGATTGCCCGAAGCGGACGTAAAAGTCCAGATCGCCCAGCTGGCAACCGAGCAGCACCAGAACCAGGAGGAGCCAGACGTTCTTTGGTTTCATCGCATCAACCTTCGGAAGTCAACAAAGTGCGCAGTTCGGCCGCCGTCTGGGGGCGTTTTCCCGGCTCCAGCGCCAGGCAGCGGTCGATCGCTTCGAGGAAAGGGCGTGGGCGCTGCCTCGCCGCGGTGGCGGCGAGGGGCGCGAGCGGGTCCTGTTCCAGGCGGCGGGAGGCTTCGGGCAGGGGGCGTCGTTCCAGGCAGTAGCGCAGGGTGGCCCCGAGGCCATAGAAGTCGCTCCAGGGTCCCAGGGGCCAGCGGTTGCCATACTGTTCGGGCGGTGAGAATCCGGGGGTGCGGACCTTGCCCGGGCGACGCCAGTCGGCTGCGGCGGGAAACGGGCGGGCGGCGCCGAAGTCGAGCAACAGGGGGCTGCCGTCGGGACGGATGAGGATGTTCTCCGGCTTCAGGTCCAGATGCACGAAACCGTGACCGTGGATGCATTCGAGGGCGGACAGCAGCGCCAGGGCCAGCTGTCGCAGGAAGGCGGTGTTCAGCTGCCGGGGACGGTGTTTCAGGTGCCAGGAGAGCAGTTTGCCGTAGTCGTAGCTCATGACCATGTAGACGGTCGCGTTGGCGTGGAAAAAACTGTTGACCTCGACGATGTTGGGATGTTTCAGGGTCGCCAGCATCTGCGCCTCGGCCACGAACAGTTTCCGTCCCCGCAGGAAGGCGCTGCAGCAGTCCTCGTCGTTGGGGACCACGGCGCCGTTCCAGTCGCGGTAGGCGAGACGGCGGGGGAGGTACTCCTTGATCGCCACCTGGGTCATGTCTTCCAGCCGCCGGGCCAGATAGACCGCGCTGAAACCGCCGTCGGCCAGCGGGCGCTCGATGACGTATCGGTCCACCACCAGCCCGCTGGGGAGGTGGTCGAAGGGGCGCTCGGGCGGCGGCTCGGGGCGGCGGGCTTTCATCTGTCGTGGATTGCGCTTACCATCATGTCCCTTAAGCATAGATGGAAGAGGCCATGATCAAAAGCATGACGGCGTTTGCCGAGGCCCAGGCGCGGGCCGAACCTTACGCGGTGCGCTGGGAAATCCGCTCGGTCAATTCCCGCTATCTGGATCTGATCCCGCGGCTGCCGGAAAATTTCCGCTTCCTGGAGCCGGAGATCCGCCAGCGCGTCTCCCGGCGGCTGAAACGGGGCAAGGTGGAGTGCGCCCTGCGTCTGGATCCCCTGCCGGATGTGGAGTGGACCTTCGCGCTCAACCAGCCGCTGGTGACCGCGCTGGTGCGGGCGCTCGTGGGCATCGAGGCCCGGTTGCCGGCCTCGACCCCGCCTTCCCCGACCGACGTGGCGCGCTGGCCCGGGGTGCTGAAGGAGCCGGAGGTGGACCGCGAGACCTTGGGAGGCGCCATTCTGGAGGCGCTCGACCAGGCCCTGACGCAGCTGGTTGCGGTCCGGCAGCGGGAGGGCGAGCGGCTGGCGCAGTTCCTGCGCCAGCGGGTGCAGGAACTGCGCCTCTGGGGGGCCGAAGCGCGGCAGCGTCTGCCGCAGGCCCTGGCCGCGCTGCGGGAGAAGCTGACCGCCCGCATCGAGGAAGTCTGCGCCGAACCGGACCGCGACCGCCTCGAACAGGAATTGGTGTATCTGGCGCAGAAACTGGACGTCAGCGAGGAACTGGACCGGCTCGATACCCATCTGGACGAGGTCGAGCGCCTCCTGACCCAAGATGCGCCGGTGGGGCGGCGGCTGGACTTTCTGTGTCAGGAAATGAACCGCGAGGCCAACACCCTGGCCGCCAAGGCCGCCTCCACCGCCCTGACCCAGTGCGCCCTGGAGATGAAGGTGCTGATCGAACAGATGCGCGAACAGGTACAGAACATCGAGTGAACCATGAGCAAAGGAACCCTTTTCATCGTTTCCGCGCCTTCCGGGGCGGGCAAGACCAGTCTGCTCAAACGCCTGCGGGAGGAGATGGACCGTCTGGTCATCTCGGTTTCCCATACCACCCGCCCCATCCGTCCGGGTGAGGTCGACGGGCGCGACTATCATTTCGTATCCCGCCAAGTTTTCGAACGCATGATCGCCGAGGGGGCGTTTCTCGAATACGCCAGGGTGTTCGACCACTACTACGGCACCGCCCGCCAGCCGGTGCTGGACGAGCTGGAGCGGGGCTACGACGTCATCCTGGAGATCGACTGGCAGGGGGCGCGTCAGATCCGGGAGAAACTGCCGGAGTGCCGCTCGATCTTCATTCTCCCCCCCTCCCGGGAGGTGCTGGAACAACGCCTGCGCCGGCGCGGCCAGGACAGCGAGGAAACCATCGCCCGGCGCATGCGCGACGCCAAGGCCGAGATCGCTCATTACGACGAATACGACTTTCTGGTCGTCAACGACGATTTCGATCAGGCCCTGAGCGCGCTCAAAAGCATCATCGTCGCCGACCGCCTGCGGCTGTCACGGCAACGGGAAGCATTGGCCGATCTGCTCAGGCAGTTGCTGGCCTGAAGTGTCAGAATTTTTTACAGCTGTCGGAAAGGATTACCGGAATTCGTGGGGTGGTATCGATTTTGCCCTTCGAATCAGCAGGACAATCACTTTGCGGACGGCGATGAAATCCTGGCAGTGTTGGGTTCTCCTGGGGTGTCTGTTGGTCTCCTGGCCGTCAAGGAGCCAGGAGGGTGGGCTGCCTGCCGCACGCTTGCGCCAGGCGGCCCACAGCTTCGAACTGGGAACCGCAGGACGGCAGGATCTGGGGCGGGCATACCGCCTTTACTGCCTTGCGGCCGCATTGCACGACCGCCGGGCCATGTTCCGCCTGGGCTGGCTCCGTTTCAACGGCCGGGGGGTGAAGCGCAATCCCCGCATCGCCCTGGGATGGTTTCGGCGCGCCGCCCGCCACGGTGACGGCTATGCCCTGCGGATGGTGCGCCGGCTGCGTGGTCTCCGGCCGGCCGCGGATCCGGGCTGTCCCCTGACCCGGGATCCCGGGCGTTTCGACAGCCGCCGGGTGGTTGCCTGGGCAAAGCTGCTGGGCACCGAACTGGGGGTCGACCCCCGTTTGGTGGTGGCGGTCGTCAAGGCCGAGTCGGATTTCAATCCCACCGCCCTGTCCCCCAAGCTGGCCTACGGGCTGATGCAGCTGATGCCGGAGACGGCTCGGCGTTTCGGGGTGAACCGGTTCGATCCGGTGGAGAATCTGATCGGCGGGGCGCTCTATCTGCACTGGCTGCTGCGCCATTTCAAAGGCGACGTGGGGCTTGCGCTTGCGGCCTACAACGCGGGGGAAGCGGCGGTCCGGCAGCACCGGGGCATTCCACCCTATCGGGAAACCCGCCGCTACGTGCGGAAGATCCTGGCGGACTACCGCCGCCGGCGCCACGCGATCCCCCGGCCGCTGCGCTTCTGAGCCTGCGGCTTCAGCGCAGCAGCGCCAGCGTTTCCTGGATCTCGGCCTTGGCCTCGTGTAACACCTTGAGGGAATATTCCGGTGACAGGCGGCCGTCGCGCAGTTTCTGGCCCGCCGGGATGGCGCTGATCATGGGAACCTGATCCCGTTGGCCCTGTTCCATGCAGTAATGCAATTTGGACAGCATCACCAGGTCGCTGAGGGTCAGTTCAGGGCCGCTGTCGTAGTGCCAGGCCTCGGCCAGCAACGGCACCTGAGCGAGTTCGTCGGCAAATCCCCAGGTTTTCAGGAGGTAGTGTCCGACAGGTCCCATAACGGCCTTCAGGGTCCGGTCCAGATCTTCCTCGGTATAGTGGTCCCGGGGAAAGTCGCTGACGAACACCAGGAAGGGAATGGCGCCGATCTCGCAGATCAGCCCGGCCAGCAATGCCTCTTCCGGATCGGGCCAGCGATTGTCCTTGGCAAGCACGTAAGTCAGGGCGGAGAGATGCAGCCCGTCCCGCCAGATCCGTTGCATCCGTTTCCGCAGCCGGGGATCGCGGCACTGGAACAAATCCTTCAGGCACAACGACATCACCAGATTGCAGGTGGCCTTCAGTCCCAGGCGGTTGACCGCCTCCAGGCAGTTGGTCACCGGCCTGGCCGCCAGGTACAGGGGGCTGTTGGCAACCTGGATGAGGCGGGCGGCGACGCTGGCATCCAGCTGGACGATCTTGGCCGCTTCGGCGACGCCGATGTCGTCCCAGTCGATGGCCCGGCGCAGGCGCGCGGCAATGTCTGGCAGCATCGGCAGTTTCGTTTCCTCGTCGGTCAGATATTGGCAGAAAGCCTGATAGAGGGTGGTTTTGCGCATCCAGTCCGGGACGTCCCAGTTTTCCGGCTGCGACAGGCGGTCGTCGTCAAGGACCAGATTCTTGTGCATGACGCGGGCGGAGACCCGCAGAACCTCGACGTCGGTTTTGGCGATGGCGGTGGCCTTGTGGGTGTCTCCGTGGGACAGGGGGAAGCGGGATTTGGCCGAGCCGGCGACGACCTCGTATTCCTGGCTTTCGCCCAGGACCATCGTCACCGTGCCGTTCAGCAGATAGAGCACGGTGTCCTCCGGGGTGCCCGCTTCGAAGAGGATGGAGCCGGCGCCGTAGGTTTCCGTGCTCTGGTTCAGGGAGAAGGCGAGCAACTCCTCCTCGGACAGGTTGCGGATCGGGATCAGTTGCTGCAGCTCCGCCAGCGTCACCGGTCTGGGAGCGAGAGTGGCAGCCGGTTTGCGCCGGGTGCCGGCTTTTTTCAACAGGCGTTTCAGCATGGAAGACACCTTTAAAATGCCGTTCCAGATCGGCAGGGCGGTTCTTTGTCGAAGAAACTCACTGGCATGGCAGGCTCAAAAAGAAAATTCTGGCGCGGTGCCAATAGCTCGTCTCCTTCAAGTGTAGTTGAATTCGCGTTCCGGAAGAAAAGCACGGATGCCTGCCAGGCCGCGGGCGCCGCAGCGGCGCGCCCGGCTCAGATGCCGCTGCTTCAACCCCCCGAGGAGGTAAACCGGAAGATTGACCTGCTGCAGCCAGTCGCCAGCGGTATCCCAGCCTAGGGGACGGGCGTCGGGATGGGTGGGCGTGGCCAGGACGGGGGAGAGGACGGCGAAATCCAGCCCCAGGGACTGGGCCTGCTGAAGCTCGGCCAGGGTGTGACAGGCCGCGGCGACCCAGCGCCAGCCCGCCGGCCGCTGGCGGCAGCGTGCCAGGGCAGTGCGGTCCAGGTGCAGCCCCAGCCCCAGCCCCGGAGCGGGGGGGATTTCGAGATCAGCGCGCAGCATCAGCGTGGCGCCGGCCTGCCGGACCCGGGGCAGGAAGCGCTCCAGCAGCTTGCGGTAAGCTTCAGGATCGAGGTCCCGGGCCCGCCAGTAGATGAGCGTATGCTCTGTCGCCAGCAGGTGCTCGAGCCAGTATTGATAACGCGCTGCCGTCCGTCCGCCTTCGAGGATGGGATAGCGGGGCGGCAGGCGCAGGGCGGTGACGATGGGGCGGTCGGCGGCCGGCAGGGGATGGCGGTCCAGTTCCTCCAGCGCCACCCAGGCCAGGGGTTGGTTTTCCCGGCCTTCGGGAATGCCCTCGAAGCCGGTGACTTCGAAAACGTCGAGCAGGACAGAGCGGTCCGGATAGCGGTGGCGGACCTGGATCAGGGGTTCGGCGGCGGTCACGGCGATCCCCAGTTCTTCGGCCAGCTCCCGGATCAGCGCCTGGCGGGCGGTTTCCCCCGGCTCGCACTTACCGCCGGGAAATTCCCACAACCCCCCCTGATGGACGTGCTGCGGCCGCCGGCTCAGCAGCACCCGCCTGCAGGCGTCTCGGATCACGCCGGCGGCGACGTGGGGCCAAGGGTCAGGTGCGGTATTCGGCGTTGATGCGGACATAGTCGTAGGACAGGTCGCAGGTGAGGATTTCCGCCCCGGCCTGTCCCCGTCCCAGCAGAATGCGGACGCCGATCTCGTCACGCGCCATCACTTGCTGCCCGGCCGCTTCGGTGTAGTCCGGGTCGCGGCCGCCGGCGCGGACGATGCGCACCGCGTCGAGCCAGATCTCCACCCGGCCGATGTCCAGACCCTCGATGCCGGCGCGTCCCACCGCGGCCAGGATCCGCCCCCAGTTGGGGTCGCCGGCGAAGAAGGCGGTCTTGACCAGGGGAGAGTTGGCGACGGTGAAGCCGACCCGGCGGGCCTCGTCCTGATCTGCGGCTTGTTCCACCCGGATGCGGATCAATTTGGTCGCGCCCTCGCCGTCGCGGACGATGGCCTCGGCCAGCTCGCGGCAGACCCGGGTGACCGCAGCGGCGAACCCGCCCCAGTCGGGATGGGCAGGGGCCAAGGGGGAAGTGCCGGCCTGGCCGGTGGCCATGAGAACGCAGGCATCGTTGGTGGAGGTGTCGCCATCGACGGTGATGGCGTTGAAACTGACTGCCACCGCTTCCCGGAGCAGGGTCTGGAGCGCGGCCGGATCGACGCGGGCGTCGGTGCCCACGTAGGCCAGCATGGTGGCCATGTTGGGGGCGATCATGCCGCTGCCCTTGGCGATGCCGGCGACCGTGACCGGCCGGCCTTCGATGCTGCAGGTGGCTGCCGCGCCCTTGGGTCGGGTATCGGTGGTCATGATCGCCCGGGCCGCCGCTTCCCAGCCGGCGGCATCGAGCCGGGCCAGGGCAGCGGGGAGGGCGGCGGTCAGCTTCACCACCGGCAGGGGTTCGCCGATGACGCCGGTGGAAAAAGGCAGGACCTGACGGGGTGTGCCGCCGGTCAGTTCCGCCAGGGCGGCGCAGGTGGCGCGGGCGGCCGCCAGCCCCTCGGTGCCGGTGCCGGCGTTGGCGTTGCCGGCGTTGATCACCAGCCAGCGGATGTCGCCGCCGTGCGCCAAGTGTTCCCGGGCCACGCGGACAGGAGCGGCGCAGAAGGCGTTGCGGGTGAAGGTGGCCGCCACTGCAGTGCCCGGGGCCAGTTCGATGACGGTGAGATCGTCAGCCTCAGACTTGCGGATGCCGGCATGGGCCGTACCCAGGCGGATGCCGGCGATGGCCGGCATGGCGGGAAAGGTGTCGGGGCCGACCGCCATCAGCTCAGCCTGCCGTGGCAGTGCTTGTACTTTTTGCCGCTGCCGCAGGGGCAGGGTTCGTTGCGGCCGATCTTGCGCCCCGCGCGCACGAAGGGCTTCTGCTCCACCGCCACTCCGCCGTTGTCTTCCTCCAGCAGCGCCGTGGCTTCCTCTTCCTCGAGGGGGGCGATTTCGGCGTGCTCGAAGTGCATTTCCTGCGGGGTCTCCTCGCGGCGTTGCTCGTCGATGACCTCCACATCGGCCTCGCTCTGGACCTGCACCCGCGACAGGGTGCTGACGGTTTCGTGCTTGATGTTGTCGAGCATCGACTTGAACATCTGGAACGCCTCGCGCTTGTATTCCTGCTTGGGATCGCGCTGGGCGTAGCCGCGCAGGTGGATCCCCTGGCGCAGGTGGTCCATGGCCGCCAGGTGCTCCTTCCAGGCGTGGTCGAGGATCCGCAGCATCACCGATTTCTCGAACTGGCGCAGGACCTCGGGACCGACCTGCCGTTCCTTCTCCTTGTAGCGCTGCTCCGCCGCCTGGATGATCGCTTCCTTGAGATCCTCGATCTGCAGGTTGGGGTCCGCCTCCAGGCGCTGCCTGACCGGGAAGTCGAGGTCGAAGTCGTTTTTGAGGGTCTGTTCCAGCCCGTCCAGGTCCCACTGTTCCTCGAAGCTCTGGGGCGGGATGTGCTTGTCCACCACTTCGGCGATCACGTCGCGGCGGACGGCGTCGAGGATGTCGCTGATGTCCTCGGCCTCCAGCAGTTCGTTGCGGAGTTCGTAGATCACCTTGCGCTGGTCGTTGGCGACGTTGTCGTATTCGAGCAGCTGCTTGCGGATGTCGAAGTTGTGGGCCTCGACCTTGCGCTGGGCGTTTTCGATCGCCTTGGTGACCCAGGGATGTTCGATGGCCTCGCCTTCCTCCATGCCGAGGCGCTGCATCAGGGCGGCGACGCGGTCGGAGGCGAAGATCCGCATCAGGTTGTCCTGCAGCGACAGGTAGAAGCGGGTCGAGCCCGGGTCCCCCTGCCGTCCGGAACGGCCGCGCAGCTGGTTGTCGATACGGCGCGACTCATGGCGTTCGGAACCGATCACGTGAAGGCCGCCGGCGGCCACCACCTGGTCGTGACGCTGCTGCCATTCCCGGCGCACCTTTTCCTTGGCTTCCTCCGGGGCGTCCTCGCCCAGTTGGGCCAGTTCCGCTTCCAGATTGCCGCCGAGGACGATGTCGGTGCCGCGGCCGGCCATGTTGGTGGCGATGGTCACCGCCCCCGGACGGCCTGCCTGGGCGATGATCTGGGCCTCGCGCTCGTGCTGCTTGGCGTTGAGCACTTCGTGCGGGATCTTGCGGCGCTTGAGCAGTTGGGACAGGTACTCGGAATTTTCGATCGAGGTGGTGCCCACCAGCACCGGCTGGCCGCGTTTGTGGCAGTCCTCGATGTCCTTGACGATGGCGTCGTACTTCTCCTGGGCGGTGAGATAGACCAGATCGCTGTGGTCCTTGCGGATCGCCGGCCGGTGGGTCGGGATCACCACCACTTCCAAGCCGTAGATCTGATGGAACTCGTACGCCTCGGTGTCGGCGGTGCCGGTCATCCCCGCCAGCTTCTCGTAGAGGCGGAAGTAGTTTTGGAAGGTGATCGATGCCAGGGTCTGGTTCTCCTGCTGGATCGGCACCCCCTCCTTGGCCTCGATGGCCTGGTGCAGTCCCTCGGACCAGCGCCGCCCCGGCATGATGCGGCCGGTGAACTCGTCGACGATGATAACCTCACCGTCCTTGACGATGTAGTCCACGTCCCGGTGGTAGAGGGCGTGGGCCCTCAGGGCCGCGTTTAGATAGTGGAGCAGGCGGATGTTGTTGGCGTCGTAGAGGCTTTCACCCGCCTGGATCAGGCCGTGTTCCACCAGCAGCCTTTCCACCTTCTCGTGGCCGCGCTCGGTGAGGAAGACCTGTTTGGTCTTCTCGTCCACGGTGTAGTCGCCGGGCTTGGTAACCTCCTCTTCCTTTTCCCCGCCTTCCTGTTTCTCCAGCTGGGGCACCAGTTGGTTCATCTTCACATAGAGGTCGGTGCGTTCCTCGGTGGGGCCGGAGATGATGAGCGGGGTACGGGCCTCGTCGATGAGGATCGAGTCCACCTCGTCGACGATGGCGTAATGATGGCCGCGCTGGACCTGCTCGGCCTTGCTGAAGGCCATGTTGTCGCGCAGGTAGTCGAAGCCGAATTCGTTGTTGGTGCCGTAGGTGATGTCGGCCGCATAGGCCTCACGGCGCTGGGCCTGGTCCATGTTGCTGACGATCACTCCCACCTTCATGCCGAGGAACTGGTACAGCTTGCCCATCCACGCCGCATCGCGCCGGGCCAGGTAGTCGTTGACCGTGACCACGTGCACGCCCTTGCCGGGGATGGCGTTGAGGTAGGCCGCCAGCGTCGCCACCAGGGTCTTGCCTTCGCCGGTGCGCATCTCGGCGATCTTGCCGTCGTGGAGCACCATGCCGCCGATGAGCTGGACGTCGAAGTGGCGCATGCCGAGCACCCGGCGGCCGGCCTCGCGCACCGTGGCGAAGGCTTCCGGCAGCAGGTCGTCGAGGCTTTCGCCGTCCTGATGGCGCTTTCTGAATTCGTCGGTCTTGGCGCGCAACTGGGCGTCGCTCAGGGCCTGGAACTGCGGCTCCAGGGCGTTGATCTTGTCGACGATCTTGCGTTTCTGACGGATGATGCGGTCGTTGCGCGACCCGATGACTTTCTTGACCAGCTTGCCTAGCATTGTGGTTAAATTCCGAGATTGATGGGAACGGCGACCCGTTGACTGCCCGCCATTTTACCTTACCGGAGAGGCGGGCCGGAAACCGGATCATCGCCTTTTTGGACGCTTCAACCTTAAAAACGTTCAGGAAATGGTGGCCGGAAAATCCCCCAGGCCGGTACGTGACTGGCTCCGCAGCGCGGCCGGAAACCGCGGCCTGCAGGGCCGCCTGGCGCTGCATCAGCGGCTTTTGACGGCGCTGCGCCAGTGTTTGCCGTCAGCCCTGCGCGATCATTGCCTGGCCTGCGTGTTCGGGCGCGACGGGACGCTGATCCTCTACACCGATTCGCCGGCCTGGGCCACGCAGTTGCGCTATCTTCAGCCCCGCCTGTTGCCTGCGCTGACGGCCATCGCGCCCGTCACCCGACTGCGGACCCGGGTGCTGCCGCCGTCACCTCCGCCCGCCATGGCGGCGGCGCAACCGCGCGTGCCGCCGCCGGAAATCGTCGCCCAGCTGCGCCAGCAGGTCGCCTGGGTGGCGGACGAGGGGGTGCGCACCTCCCTGCTGCGGTTGCTGGAGACCTGGTGCTCTGAGGGGGGTGAGGGATGACGCCATTACCGGAAACACCCCGGATCACACCAATTTATCAGCGTCTCGGTGAATTGCTGGCGCTTGCGGCGGGGCATTTCCGCTGGCAGGTGCTGCCGGCCTTCGAGGTGGCCTTCGACCTCAGAGGCAAGGCGGCCGGGCAGATGGTCGCCGGTCGCGGCGGGGTGCGTCTGCGCTTCAATCCGGTGCTGATGCGGCAGAATTGGGAGGATTTCCTGCATAGGGTGGTGGCCCACGAACTGGCCCACGCGGTGGTCTGGTGGCAATACGGCAGGCGGGCCAAACCGCACGGACCGGAATGGCAGGCGGTGATGCGACTGTTCGGTCTGGAACCGCAGCGTTGCCACGATTACGACGTCGCCGGGGCCCAGGCCCGCCGCCTGCAACGGTTCCGCTACCGCTGCGGCTGCCGCGAGCACGAGCTGACCTCGATCCGCCACGGGCGGATTCAGCGGGGGGAACGGGAATACGTCTGCAAATCCTGCGGGCAGCGGCTGGAATGGACGGGCGCTTGAACTGGGACCGGCTGGCCGGCCTCCTGGAGCGGGTCGATGGCCTGACCTGGGGGGTTGTCGCCGTCAATCTGGTGTTGATTCTGTTCGCCCGCCATCTGGTGCGTCTGGCCTCCGGTCATGACACGCCACCGGCCCTGCTGCGTCTGCGGGTGCATGTGTTCCAGAGCCTGAACCTGGCCATCGTCCTGGGTTTCGTCTATTGGCATTTCTTCAGCGGCGACGCCCAGGGGCACTGGGCGCGGACCGCCCTGGGAATCCTGGTTCTGATCTACTTGGCCTATCTGGTGGCCCATCTGCTGGGGATCTGGATTCTGCGCCGCTTTGGGAAACGCAAACAGATCCGGGGGGAGTGGCGCTGGGTGGAAACCTACCAGTCGCGCCTGTTGACGCTGGTGTCCCGTCTGCTCGTGTTCGTGGTCACGCTCATCACCCTGGTGCGGATGCTGGGTTTCGAATCGTTGCTGGAGGCCGGCGGCGTTCTGGGATTCATCGGCGTGCTGCTAGCCATGACTCAGGCCACCTGGGCGCCGGATTTGTTCAGCGGCCTGATTCTGCTCAACAGCAATGTGCTGGAGGAGGGGGATGTGCTCCGTATCGGTGGGGAGGATGGCTTCCTGGGGGTGGTGTTCAAGACCAAGATGTTCCACACCGAGATTCTCGACCTGGTGGCCAACCACCGCCTGCTGGTGCGCAATGCCGCCCTGCGGGACCGGGTGATCCACAACCTTTCCAAGTTCGCCTCCGCCCGCGGCGTCCGCGACCGGCTGGCTTTCAACATCGGTTATGACGTTTGCCCCGCGCAGGTACGGGCGATGCTGGAAGACGCCTGGAGCCAAGTGGTGGAGGACCAGGCGGAGGGGGTGGAAATCCAGTTTCCTCTGGAGACGGGGTTGGAGAACACCGGCGATCACGCCCTCGAATGGGGGTTGTTCTACTACACCAAGACCCCGGAACGGATCCCGGCAATACGGCGAACCCTCAACGAATATGTCCTCGAGGCGGCCAATCGTCACGGGATTTCCCTGGCCACCCCACTCACCCATGAAGTGCGGCTGCAGGGCAAAGATGTGGCGCCGGAGTTGGGTCCTGACCGGCGGGCAGGGTAGAATCCCATTTTGTATCAACCAAACGGGGTCAAAAAATGCGTTGATATGCCATTCTGCCCGCACTGGCGGGAATGAGTCTTGCCGTAGGCTGTGCCGGTCAGGGAGGAAATTCCGGGGCGGCAGCGGCCGCAGGTGTGAACGGTTGGGGCAATGCCGTCCAGTCGGCAGCGAATGTCAGCCAGGCCAGCGGGCGCAGCGGAGCCGCCCTGCGCACGGCCGGATCGCTCGCCGGTCACCCCCTGGTACAGCAGCTGACCCGGCAGCTGGGGGACGCGCCGGAGCAGGCCGCCGGCGGTGCCGGCTTGTTGTTCCAGACCGCCAGACAAAGGATGGCGCCGGAACAGTTCAAGGCTTTGGAGCACTCGGTGCCGGGCGTGGACCGGCTGATGGCGGCGGCACCCCAGACCGGCGGCCTTTCCTCGCTCATGGGGGGCGCCGGCAGTACGGTGAATCAGGCCGCCAATCTGATTCAGGGTTTCAGGCAACTGAACCTGTCTTCCGACATGGTCAACCAGTTCATCCCGGTGGTGGTGAATTACGTCAAGGAAACCGGTGGCAACGCCCTGGCCAGCGCCCTGCAGGCGGCGCTGGTAGGCGGTTGATCAGGGTTCGTTCCCGGTCACCGTTTCGAAGACGCAGGAATAGTCCTCGAAACGGTGATGTTGCAGGGCCTGGCGGTACAGGGCTGCGGCGGCCGCCGGCAGCTTTCCTTCGAGACCCTGGGCTTCGGCCAGGAACAGGTCGATGTCCTTGACCAGGTGTTCGGTGGGGAAGTTGGGATCGGCGTAGTCGTGGACCAGCATCCTCGGAAGTTTCTTGTCGAAGGTGGGAGCGTACAGGGCGCTGGCGCGGAGGATGTCCATGAAGGTGTCCACCGGCACCTGGTGCTTTTGCACGAAGCCCTGGGTGGTGGCGAAGGCCGTCGTCAGGGTGGCGATGAGCTGGTTGAGGGCGAGCTTGAGGGCCGCCGCCTGTCCCACCGGGCCGATCAGGCGGATTTCCTTGCCGAGGATGGCCAGCAACGGCCGCACAGTGTTGAAATCGCTGTCACGGCCGCCGGCCATGATGATCAGGGTGCCGGCCTTGGCCTCGGGAATGCTGCCGAGGACTGGCGCCTCCAAATAGCGTCCGCCCGCCGCCTCGACCTGCGCTGCCAGGCGCTGGCTCTGTTCCACCCCCAAGGTGGCCATCTGCACCAGGATTCTGCCCTCCAGCGGCAACCCCGTCAGCACGCTTTCGGTGACGGGGTAATCGCTGAAGGTGGTGAACACGATCCCGGCCGGGGTCATCGCGGCCGCCGCTGTGGGTTCGGGACGGACGCCGGCGGCGGCCAGCGCTTCGGCTTTCGCGGGAGTGCGGTTCCAGGCGTGGACGGCGAAACCGTGCTGCGCCAGACGGGCGGCCATCGGCGCGCCCATCAGGCCGGTGCCGAGCCAGGCGATGACGGGGCGGTCGCTCATGCTTCCTCTCCTTTGGGGGTTACTGCAAAGAGGGCCCGGGCCTGCTGGTCGGCGTGATAGGAGGAGCGCACCAGGGGGCCGGAGGCCACCTGGCGGAAGCCCAGGTTCCGGGCGTGTTCGGCCAGGCGGTCGAATTCCTCCGGCGGTACGTAGCGGCGCACCGGCAGGTGGTCCGGCGACGGTTTCAGGTACTGCCCCAGGGTCAGCATCTCCACGCCGTGGCGGCGAAGATCCTCGAGCACGGCGACGATTTCCGCTTCCGTCTCCCCCAGCCCCAGCATCAGGCCGGATTTGGTGGGAACCGCCAGTGTTTCTTTGGCCGCCTGCAGCAGCCGCAGCGATCCCTGGTAGTCGGCACCGGGGCGGGCCTGACGATAGAGGCGGGGGACGGTTTCCAGATTGTGGTTGAAGACGTCCGGCGGCTGGCGGGCCAGCAGCGCCAGGGCCTTGTCCTCGCGGCGGCGGAAGTCCGGGGTGAGGATCTCGACAAGGGTGTCCGGGGTCTGGGCGCGGAGGGCGGCGATACAGGCGGCGAAGTGGCCGGCGCCGCCGTCGCGCAGGTCGTCACGGTTGACCGAGGTGATCACCACGTAGCGCAGCCCCAGTTCGGCCACGGCCCGGGCCAGGTGCTGCGGTTCTTCGGGGTCGGGCGGTTGCGGCCGGCCGTGGGCGACGTCGCAGAAGGGGCAGCGGCGGGTGCACAGGTCGCCGAGGATCATGAAGGTGGCGGTGCCGTGGCCGAAGCATTCCCCCAGGTTGGGGCAGGCGGCCTCCTCGCACACGCTGCTGAGGCGGTGCCGGCGCAGCAGGCGCTTGACCCGGACCACGTTGGGATCGCTGGCGATGCGGATGCGCAGCCAGGCCGGCTTGCGCAGGGGGGCTGCGGCCGGTTCCACCTTCACCGGGATCCGCGCCAGTTTGGCGGCGCCGCGCTGGTGGGTGTCGGGGCGGCGGCGTGAGGGGGCGCGCAGTTCGTCAAGCGGGTCGGTCATGGCGGATGTCCTCGTCGGGCAGGTTGTCAAGGCGGGTGCTGACGGACGCCAGGCCCAGGCGCTCCAGCAGCGCGGCCAGCAGGGGCACGGCTGCCTCGTGGACCCCGGCGCCGACGCCGAGATCGGCCAGCCGGGTCATGGCCAGGCCGCGGTAGCCGCAGGGGTCGATGCGCTGGAACGGGGCCAGATCCAGATCGACGTTGAGGGCGAGACCATGGTAACTGCAGAAGCGCCGCACCCGGATGCCGAGGGAAGCGATCTTGGCGCCGTCCACATAGACGCCGGGGGCGTCGCGGCGGGCGTGGCCGGCGATGCCGTACTGGCGCAGCACGTCGATGGTGGCGGTTTCCAGGGCGGTGACCAGGTCGCGCACGCTCAGACCCGAGCGCGCCAGATCCAGCAGCGGGTAAGCGATCAGCTGGCCGGGACCGTGATAGGTGATGAGGCCGCCGCGATCGGTGGCGATTACCGGGATGTAGCCGATGCGGCGCAGGGCGCGGTCGCCGCGCACCCCGACGGTGTAGACGGGTTCGTGCTCCAGGAGCCAGATTTCGTCTTCGGTCTCCCGGGTGCGGGCGGCGGTGAAGCGCTGCATCGCCCGCCACACCGGCAGATAGGGGCGTCGTCCCAGCCAGCGCAGCCGTACCGTGTTCACAGGGTCATGACCACGTCAGGGTGGGCCCGCAGTTCGGTGTACAGGGCTTCGAGCTGCGCGCGGCTGCGGGCGCGGATGGTGACGGTGACCACGGTGTATTTGCCGTTGCGGCTGGGGCGGGTGGTCACCGCGTTCTCGCGCAGGTCGCCGGCGTGTCGGCGGACGATGCTCACCACGTCCAGTTCGAAAGCCTCGGTGCCGGGGCCGAAGGCCTTGACCGGCCACTCGCAGGGAAATTCCAGTCCGGTGACTTGGCTCATGGCGCTTGCTCGCGGAAACGGCGCTTGTAGTCCTGAAACGCCCGGTAAAGACGGCGCCACAGCGGGCCGGGGCGGCTGTCCCCCACCGCCTCGCCGTCCAGTTCCACCACCGGCACCAGCTCGCGGGTGGAGCTGGAAAGCCAGATTTCCTCGGCGCGGGCCAGCTCGGCCGCGTCCAGATCGCGCTCCTGGCAGGGAAGTGCCAGTTCCCGGGCCAGTTCCAGGATCAGGTCGCGGGTGACGCCCGGCAGCAGGTGCGGCCCTTTGGCCGGGGTGACAATGACGCCGTCGACAACGGCGAAGACATTGCTGGCGGCACCCTCGGTGATGCGGCCGTCGCGGATCAGGATTGCCTCCTGGCAGCCGCGTTCCGTTGCCTCCTGGCGCAGGAGGACGTTGGCGAGCAGGGTGATGGCCTTGATGTGGCACCACTGCCAGCGGATGTCCTCGTGGGTGATGGCTTTGGCCGGTGCGGGGGCGGCGGTGCCGATGGCGAAGGCCCAGGCCAGCACCGTCGGTTCCACGACCGGCGGAAACGCGTGGTCGCGTTTCGGCGCCACCCCGCGGGTTACCTGGAGATAGACCGCCTGGTCGGCAGCGCCGTCGAGCAGCTCGGTCAGGATCTCCCGCCACTGCGCCCGCGTCAGGGGCGGCTCAAGGCGGATGGCGCGCAGGCTGTTTTCAAGCCGCTCAAGATGCTGGTCGAGGCGGAACAGACGGCCGCCGTAGGCGGGAATGACCTCGTAGACCCCGTCGCCGAACAGAAAGCCGCGGTCGAGCACCGGCACCCGGGCCTGGCTCAGGGGCAGAAACTGACCGTTGAGATAGGCGCGCGTATCATTCATGGCCGCGCTCCGTCCGCCACTGATCGAACAACAGCCAGCCTTCGTCGATGAGGCGGCTGGCCAGCCCCCCTTCAGGCGCGTCCTCCAGGGCGACCAGCGAATGCTCGGCGATGGTTTCGTCCCCCAATTTGACCTTGAGCACGCCGACCGTCTGACCCTTGGCGACCGGGGCGGTCAGCCACGGCTCCACGACGATTTCGCTCTCCAGGGCGTCGGCCTTGTCTTTGGGGATGGTGACGTACACCGGGGCGCTGACCCCGACCGGCAGGGTCTTGCGGTCACTCTTGTAGACTCTGACCTCCTCCAGGGGCTTGCCGGCATCCACCAGACGGCGGGTGAAGAAGAAGCGGAAGCCGTAGTTCAGCAGCGCCTGGGAGGCGCCGGCGCGGGCGTTCTCGCTGGCGGTGCCCATCACCGCCGAAATCAGCCGCTGGTCGCCACGCTTGGCCGAGGCCACCAGACAGTAACCGGCCTCCTCGGTATGGCCGGTCTTGACGCCGTCCACTGTGGGATCGCGCCACAGCAGCAGGTTGCGGTTGCGTTGGGTGATGCCGTTGTAGGTGAACTGCTTGAGTTTGAACCACTTGTAATACTGGGGAAATTCCCGGATCAGCGCCCGGGTCAGGACGCCCAGGTCGTGGGCGGTGGTGTAGTGGTCCGGGTCCGGCAGGCCGGTGCTGTTGACGTAGTGGGTGTCGGTCAGCCCTAAGCGCCGGGCGTGCTGGTTCATCAGTTCGGCAAAGGTGCGTTCGTCCCCGGCGATGTGCTCGGCCAGGGCGATGCTGGCATCGTTGCCCGACTGGACGATGATCCCCTTGAGCAGATCCTCGACCCGGACCTGCTTGCCCACTTCGATGAACATCCGCGAGCCCGGCGCCCGCCAGGCCTTCTCGCTGACGGTCACCTTGTCGTCGAGCTTGAGATTGCCCTGTTCCAGCTCATGGAAGGCGACATAGACGGTCATGATTTTGGTCAGGCTCGCCGGCGGCAGGCGCATCGTGGCCGCCTTGCCGGCCAGGGCGCTGCCGCTGTGGAAATCGATCAGCTGGTAGCTCTTGGCCGCCAGCTGAGGCGGTGGGGGGATCACCGCCCGGGCCGGCAGTGCCAGCCACAACAGGGGAAGCAGGAACGGAAGAAGTCGTCGCATGGCGGATTTCCGGAAATTCAGGGATGGACGATCAGGGTGGCGTTGAGGCCGAGCTGATGCAGTTTACGGTCCAGGGCGGCCAGCTCGGTTTTCGACTGCAGCGGCCCGAGGCGGACGCGATATATGGTTTTGCCGTCCCGGCTGACGGCGGCGAGATGGGGGTTGGGCAGGCGGTGGCGCCTGAGCTGCTGCAGCAGCCGGTCGGCGTTGTCGCGGGCGGTGAAAGCCCCCACCTGCAACAGCCAGGCCCGCCCGGCTGCAGCGGGAGGCTCCAGCGCCCGGATTTCCACCGGGGCGGTGCCGCTTTTGTCGATGCCGAGCTTGACCGCGGCGGCGTAGGAAAGATCGATCAGGCGGTCTGGGTGGAACGGCCCGCGGTCGTTGACCCGGACCACCACCTTGCGGCCGTTGCGCAGATTGGTCACCTCCACGTAGCTGGGGATCGGCAGGGTGCGGTGGGCCGCGGTCATGGCGTACATGTCGTAGGGCTCGCCGCTGGCGGTGGGACGGCCGTGGAACTTCCTGCCGTACCAGGAGGCGATGCCACGGGCGCGGTAGCCTCTGGCGCTGCGCATGACCCGGTAATGCTTGCCGGCGACCCGGTAACTTTCGGGATTGAGCGCCGGGCGGAAGGGCTCGTAGCGGGGCACCGCATCGGTGACGGCGCTCAGATCCCGGGGGTCTTCGGGTGGGCCGTCGGCCTGCTGGAGGCTGCAGCCCGCGAGGATCAGGGCGAGGGGCCAGAGTATCCTTTTCATTGCGCTCCCTCCATGCGCTGCCTGATGGCCTGGCTCAGCTGGTGGACCGCCATGGCGTAGAGGCGGCTGCGGTTGTAGCGGGTGATGACGTAGAAGTTGGGCAGGCCCAGCCACGCTTCCGGGCCGGATTCGCCGTCGAGGACGACGACATTCCCCCGCAGGTCCTTCGGTATGGATTGCTGCGGCAGTTTCAAGCCTTTGGCTTCCAGTTCCGCCAGGGGATATTTGGCTTCCAGGGTTTCGTCCCCGAATTTTGCCGCCTCCGCCGGCAGGGGGAGGGCGACCGGCTGGCCGCCCCGCCAACCGTGTTCGACGAAGTAGTTGGCCACGCTGGCGGCCACATCGGCGGGGTTGGTCCAGATGTCGCGCTTGCCGTCGCCGTCGAAATCGGCGGCATAGCGGCGATAGCTCGAGGGCATGAACTGGGGCCAGCCCATCGCCCCGGCGTAGGAACCCACCGGTTCGGTGGGCGGCAATCGTTCCTCCCGGGTCAGCAGGAAGAACTGTTCCAGTTCGCGGCGGAAGAACGGGGCCCGGCGTGGATAGGAAAACCCCAGGGTGGCGAGGGCGTCGAGCACCCTGAAACCGCCGGTGCGGGTGCCGTAGAAGGTTTCCACGCCGAGAATGGCGACCACGACCTCGGGTGGAACGCCGTACTTTTGCGCCACCTGATCGAGCAGCCGGCGGTGCCGGCGCCAGAATTCGACCCCGCCGGCGATGCGCTCCTCGGTGAGGAAGATCTTGCGGTAACGGTGCCAGGGCAGCCCTTCCGCCGGGCGCTGGATGGCTTTCAGGATGCCGGCATCGATCCGGGCCTGTTCCAGCGCTTGGGTGAGGGTGTCGCGGTCGAGGCCGTGGCGGGCCGCCATCGTGTCGATGAACTGCCGGGCCTCGGGATATTCAGCGAGCGGGAGGCCGAAGGCCGGGGCGGCGGCCAAGACCAGGGCGAGCAGGTTGCAGCGGGCGGCGGCGTTCATCAGGAAGGCACCAGTTTGCGATGGGTGTGCAGGGACATCATGATACCAAAGCCCGCCATCAGGGTGACCATCGAGGTGCCGCCATAGCTGACCAGCGGTAGCGGCACCCCCACCACCGGCAGCAGGCCGATGACCATGCCGACGTTGACGAACACGTAGACGAAAAAGGTCAGGGCCAGGCCGCCGCACAACAGGCGGCTGAAGGTGTCCTGGGCCTCCAGGGCCATGGCCATACCGCGGCCGACGATGAACAGGTACAGCCCCAGCAGGGCGGTGCAGCCGACGAGGCCGAATTCCTCGGCCAGCACCGCGAAGATGAAGTCGGTATGCGGTTCCGGCAGGAATTCCAGATGGGATTGGGTGCCGCCGAGCCAGCCCTTGCCCTGGAGGCCGCCGGAGCCGATGGCGATCTTGGCCTGGATAGTGTGATAACCGCGTCCCAGGGGATCCTGCTCCGGATTGAGGAACATCAATACCCGGTCGCGCTGATAATCGTGCAGCAGCATCCACACGACCGGCAGGGCGGCGAGCACGGTGCCGGCGAGCACCGCCAGCAGCCGCCACGAGACGCCGGCATAGAATACCACCGCCCCGCCTGCCGTGGCCACCAGCAGGGCGGTGCCCAGGTCCGGCTGTTTGGCGATCAGCAGCACCGGCAGCGCGATCCACAGCCCCGCCCAGGCCAGGGTTTTCAGCCCCGGCGGCAGCGGTTGCTGGGCCAGGAAGCGAGCCACCAGCATGGGGGTGAAAATCTTGACGAATTCCGAGGGCTGGAAGCGGACGAATCCCAGATCCAGCCAGCGCCGGGCGCCCTTGCCCACATCCCCGACCCCAAGCACCGCGACCAGCAGCACGATGCCGACGGCGTACAGGTAGGGACTCCAGCGATAGAGGGTACGGGGGTGGACCTGTGCCAGTGCCAGCATGACCGTGAAGGCGATGCCGAGGCGGGCCGCCTGTTTATAGACCAGCACCGGATTGCCGCCGCCGGCGCTGTAAAGGATCAGCAGACCGGTGCCGGCCAGCAGCAAAAGCCCTCCCAGCAGCCAGGGGTCGATGTGCAGGCGCAGCCACAGGCTGCGCGATGGGGTCGAATAGGTGTCCAGGGTGGCGTTCATGGCTGGTTGAGATGATGGAGAATGAGACGGCGGGCGATGGGGGCGGCCACCGAGCCGCCGTGGCCGGCGTGTTCGGCGATCACCGCCACCGCGATCCTGGGGTGGTCCGCCGGGGCGAAGGCGATGAACAGGGCGTGGTCGTGGAGTTCCTTGGCGAGCTTGCTGGCCCGGTATTCCTCGTCCTGTTTCACCGTGAACACCTGGGCGGTGCCGGTCTTGCCGGCGATGAGGAAGTCCAGATCCTTGCCGATGCGGCGGGCGGTGCCGCGGGGGCCGTGCACCACCGCGATCATGGCGTCGACGATGGTGTGGAGGTGGCGGGGATCGAGGGCAATGCGGCCTTCGCCGGGATCCGGGAACAGCGGCGCCGAGCGCTCCCCGCTGACCTGGTAAGCGGCGACATGGGGACGGATGAGCCGGCCCCGGTTGGCCAGGGCGGCCACCGCCCGGGCCAGCTGCAGGGGCGTCACCTGCAGGAAGCCCTGGCCGATGCCGGCGATCAGGGTTTCCCCCGGATACCAGGGCTGGTGGAAAACCTTGCGTTTCCAGTCCCGTGACGGCAACAGCCCGGCCTTTTCCCCCACCAGATCGATGCCGGTGCGGCGGCCGAAGCCGAAGCGGTCCAGGAAATCGTGGAGGCGGTCGATGCCGAGGTTGTGGGCCAGATCATAGAAATAGACGTCGCACGACTGGGCGATGGCGTCTTTGAGGTCGATCCGGCCGTGGCCCCATTTCTTCCAGTCGCGGTAACGGTGCGAGACGCCGGGAAGCTGGTAGTAGCCGGGGCAGAAGATCTCCCGGTGGGCGTCGATGACCCCGTATTCCAGCCCCGCCAGCCCCACAAACGGTTTGATCGTGGAGCCGGGCGGATAGCGGCCCCGCAGGGTGCGGTCGAACAGGGGGCGGTCGGGGGAGCGTTGCAGCGCCTGGTATTCCTGACGGCGGATGCCGTAGACGAAGGCGTTGGGGTCGAAGCCCGGTTTGCTCACCAGGGCCAGTACCTGGCCGCTGGCCGGTTCGATGGCGACCACGGCGCCGTTGTGCTCCCCCAGGCCCTCATAGGCGAGACGCTGCAGATCGATGTCCAATCCCAAGTGGAGATCGGCGCCGGGGCGGGGATCAACCTCACGCAGCACCCGCAGCGCGCGGCCGCGGGCGTTGGTTTCGATCTCGGCATAGCCGGCCTGGCCGTGGAGCAGGTCCTCATAGGCGCGTTCGATGCCGATCTTGCCGATGTGGGTGGTGCCGCGGTATTCAGCCGGATCGAGACGTTTGAGCTCGCGTTCGTCGATGCTGCCGACGTAGCCCACCACGTGGGAGGTCAGTTCCCCGTAAGGATAATGACGCACCAGCCGGGCGTGGATGTCGACGCCGTGGAAGAAAGGCCTGCGGGCCGCGAAGCGCGCCACTTCGGCGTCGCTCAGATGGAGCTTCAAGGGGATGCTGTCGAAGCGCCGGTGGCGCCGCAGCTGCTGGCGGAAACGGGCGATCTCCTCCGGGGTGACGGCGAGCAGCCGCTGCAGGCGGGCGAGGGTCGCTTCCATGTCCTCAACCTGCTCGGGCACGATTTCCAGACTGTAGACCGGGACGTTTTCCGCCAGGATGCGGCCGTGGCGGTCGTAGATCAGCCCGCGGGTCGGGGGCAGGGGCGCGATCTTGACCCGGTTGTCGCGGGCCAGCATGGCGTAGTGTTCGTGGCCGAAGATCTGGAGGTAGACCAGACGGGCGACGAGCGCCAGGGTCAGCGCCAGCACCACGGCGGCGGACGTCAGGATCCGCTGCCGGAACAGGCGGTTTTCATGAACGGCGTCTTTGAGGCGGAAATGCGCCATGTCAGCCCAGAAAGCGGTGTTTCAGGCGGCGGCACAGGGTTAGAACCAGTGGCCAGGCCAGCGTGCCCGTCAGTGATGGGAGCCAGTAGGTCCAACGCAGTCCGCTTCGTCCCTGCAGGAACTGGAAACAGAAAGTCATGAGCTGGGCGGCGAGGAGAAAGGCCAGAACCAGCAGCATCTGCTGGCTGAGCGGAAAGACGCGCAGGCGGGCGTGGAAACGGACGCAGATGAAGGCGGCGACCGCATAGACGAGGGCGTGCTGCCCCAGCAGGCTGGCGGTGGCGGCATCGGTCCAAAGGCCGACGATCCAGGCCAGCCCCACCCCAAGCCGCTGCGGCAGAGCCAGGCTCCAGTAGATCAGCGCCAGCATCACCCAGTCGGGATTGAAGGGGACGATGGCCTCGGGCAGGGCCAGCAGCCGCAGCCACAGCGCGCCGACCAGGGTCGCCGCGATCAGGGGATAGGGACTGGGTTCAGGGGCGGGCTGCATCGGCGGTCGGCGGCAGGAACGGGGAAGGTGTGTTCTGGCTCCAGGTGATGAGGACCTCGCGGATGCGGTCGAGGGCGGTGGTTGGTTTGGCCTCTACCCTGGCGAAGTGTTTGCCCGGTTGCGGCGCGACCGTCGTGACCCGGGCCACCGGATAGCCCTGGGGGAACACCCCGCCGAGGCCGGAGGAAACCAGCAGGTCGCCGGGGCGGATGTCCACGTTGTTGGGCAGGTTGGGCAGCACGAGACGGTCGTACTCGCCGCTGCCGACGGCGATGGCGCGCAGACCGTTGCGGTTGACCTGGACCGGAATGGCGTGGTTGGGATCGGTGATCAGCAGCACCTCCGCCGTCAGCGGCGTGACGCGCACCACCTGACCCACCACGCCGTCGACGCTCACAACCGGCTGGCCCACGTGCACCCCGAACTGGCTGCCCTTGTTGACCAGCACCCGATGCTCGTAGGGAACCAGGTTGACCGCCAGCAGCTCGGCCACCAGCATCTGCTCGCCCAGTTTGAAGGAGTTGTCCAGAAAGGCGCGCAGGCGGTCGTTTTCCTTCTTAAGTGCCTCGTACTTGAGGGTGCGTCGTTTGAGTTCGGCGACCTGGCGTTTGAGGGCCCGGTTTTCTGCCACCAGCACCTGATGCGCGGCCAGCTGTTCGGCCAGCGCCTTTCCAATCCGGGCCGGCGTGCTGGCAAGCCACTGGACCGGATAGGCGGTCAGCGCCAGTCCCTGGCGCAGCCGGTCGAGATGGCGGTGGTGGTCCGCCGCCATCAGGGCGAGCGAAGCGATCACGCATAGCGCCAGCCGGGCCGGAAGCGACGGGCCGCGGGTGAAGATGGGTTTAGCGGTCAAGGTGCGGTGCCGTCATTCCAGGGCGAAAGCGGCCGGTCCCTTTGCGTCTATCCGTTCCAGAATGGTGCCGCCGCCGCGGGCGACGCAGGTGAGGGGATCCTCGGCGATGGAAACCGGCATGCCGGTCTCCTCGGCGATCAGGCGGTCGAGATCCTGAAGCAGCGCGCCGCCGCCGGTGAGGACGATGCCCTGTTCGGCGACGTCGGCGCCCAGATCCGGCGGGGTCTGCTCCAGGGCCACCCGCACCGCGCCGACGATTCCGGCCAGCGGTTCCTGCAGGGCCTCGAGGATCTCGTTGCTGTTGAGGGTGAAGCTGCGCGGCACGCCCTCGGCCAGGTTGCGGCCGCGGACCTTGATTTCCCTGACCTCGGTGCCGGGATAGGCGCTGCCGATGGCATGCTTGATCTTCTCGGCGGTGGCCTCCCCGATGAGGGTGCCGTAGTTGCGGCGCACGTAGTTGATGATGGCCTCGTCGAACTTGTCGCCGCCGATGCGCACCGACTGGGAATAGACGATGCCGTTGAGGGAGATCACCGCCACCTCGGAGGTGCCGCCGCCGATGTCGATGACCATTGAGCCGCGCGGCTCGTCCACCGGCAGGCCGGCGCCGACCGCGGCCGCCATCGGTTCCTCCACCAGATAAACCTCGCGGGCGCCGGCCCCAAGGGCCGATTCCTTGATCGCCCGCCGCTCCACCTGGGTGGAGCCGCAGGGCACGCAGATCAGCACCCGGGGGCTGGGTTTGAGCAGCTTGCTCTCGTGCACCTTGTGGATGAAGAACTGGAGCATCTTCTCGGTGACGGTGAAGTCGGCGATGACGCCGTCCTTAAGCGGGCGGATGGCGGTGATGTTGCCCGGCGTGCGCCCCAGCATCTGCTTGGCCTCCTGGCCGACGGCGGCGATGGTCTTGTTGCCGCGGAGCTTTTCCTCGCGGATGGCGACGACCGAAGGCTCGTTGAGGACGATGCCCTGGCCGGGAATGTAGATCAGGGTGTTGGCGGTGCCGAGGTCGATGGAAAGGTCGTTGGAGAAAAAGCCGCGCAGATGTTTGAACATGGACTTTTGACCTGAGAAATGGCGTTACTTTAACAACCGGATAGGGGATCGGGCAAGGGATGGATTATCATACCTTGATCCCCGGATAGGTCTGGGACCCTAGCAGAGAAAAGGCGCACGCTGCAGGGAGTTACGGCAAAATGCCAGGTAAGCAAACCCACACCCCACAGGTGCGCCGATGACAAGCCTACAACCAATGCCCGCCAAGATCGAGATCGACTTCACCGACGAGAAGCTGACCAGCCATGGGGGATGGATATTTCTCGGTCGCTTGTTCAATCGGTTGAGGCTCGGTGAGCGCATCGGAGAGACACTTCGCCTGAAGCAACGCGCCCGTGGCGCGAGTGATGCGCAGATGCTGTTATCGCTGGTGGCTTCCCAGGTGGCCGGTGGTGGGGCGTTGTCGGATGTGGACGTCTTGCGGGTCGATGCGGTGGGAAAGCGGTTGCTGGGGTTGTCGGAAGTGCCTGACAGCCGGAGATTAGGCGAGTATCTCTGCCGTTTCGATGCCCACTCGATCGAACGCTTGGAGTTGCTGGTGCAATCGGTGGCCGCTGAGGTGATGCCGGCGGTCATTGCTCATGAACTCGATCAGCGAGGTTATCTTCCTCTGTTCGTCGATGGCAGCGCCATCGAGGTGTCGGGACCTTTATTCGAGCAAGCGGCCAAGGGCTACAACGGCCAGGATCAATACTGGCTGCATGGCGTCTTCCTCGGCACCGCCTGGGGCGCGGCCCGGTTGCATCCGGGCGGCGTGTCGGTCACGGAGGGCTGGCGGGAACAGCTGGCCGCGGTGGCGTCCTGGATCGCACCAGAAACCCCGGTGTGGGTTCATGTGGACAATGCCTATTACAGCAAGGACTTCGTCGAGGACTGCCATCGCCGGGGCTGGGACTACTCCATCAGCGTCACGCACGAAGGCTTTCGGCGCCCGGTGCTCGACTCGATCGAGGGTCTGACCGACGAGGCCTGGACCGACATTGGACTGGGGGAAGAGGCGACGCTGACCTACCATCGTCCCCAGGGGTGGCGGGAACATCCCTATGTGGTGATCCGTCGGACCCATGACGGCGCACAGAAACGCCTTCAGCCGGCCTATACCGTCATCCTGGTCTCACGTGACGATCTGCCAGTGGACGAACTGGTGCGTCGGCATCGCCAGAAACAAGGCCAGGAAAATGCCTTCAAGGGGCCGTTGATCGATCTCGATCTGCATCATCCACCCTGCCGCGCCTTCCATGCCAATCAGGCCTATTACCTGTGTGGCCAGCTGGCCCAGTTGTTGTTACGGATGATCCAGTATCAGCTGTTGCCGCCGAAGGCCAGAGGGCATGGCATTCGTCCCTTGATCCGCCATCTGATCCGTTCCACGGCACGCCTGGTCTGCCATGCCCGACGCTGGCGGCTGGACTTCGCCAAGACAGCCTTCCGGCTCGACTGGCTGTACTACGCCAGTTGTCAGTTGGAATAGCCATCCCTTCGCTGCTTGAGTTGTCTTTACTCCGTCGATGCGCCACCTGCGCAGAATGGCGCTTGTCTTGAGCACGCCTGCGGCCCGGTAAGCAGCCCCGCAGTGGCACCTTTTTCACCCTCAGAGATGCCCACCGCCCTGCCTCGAGAGCATTTTTAGAGATAACCACATCTGTATCATGGTAATACAGACCCATTTCCCGCAGGTTGCAGGCTTATCAGGGAATCTGGGTTATCATATGCGGTTGCTGCATGAAAAACGCTTTCGAGCAGGAGTCCGTCATGTCCCTTTCCATCGAAGAAGTCAAGCAGATCGCCTGGCTGGCCCGCATCGGCATCGACGACGGGGCCGCCGCCAAGTACGCCCACGACCTGTCCGGAATCCTGGACTTCGTCGCCCAGATGAACGCCGTCGATACCGAATCCGTCGAGCCCATGGCCCATCCCCTCGACCTGCCGCAGCGGCTGCGGCCCGATGAGGTCACAGAACCGAACCAGCGGGAAAAGTTCCAGGCTGTCGCCCCGGCGGTGGCAAACGGCCTGTATCTGGTGCCCAAAGTCATCGACTGAACTTAATTCCAAGGAGCGCCATGCACACCAAAACCCTGGCCGAACTGGCCCAAGGACTGAAAAACAAGGAATTTTCCAGCCGTGAGCTGAGCGGGCATTTTCTCGCCCGCATTGAGCGCCACCAGCCGCAGCTCAACGCCTTCATCACCGTCACCGCCGAGCGGGCTCTCGCCGATGCGGAGGCCGCCGACGCCAGGCTGGCCAAAGGCGAGGGCGGGCCGCTCACCGGCATCCCCCTGGCGCAGAAGGATATCTTCTGCACCGACGGCATCCGCACCAGCTGCGGCTCCAGGATGCTCGACAATTTCCCCGCCCCCTACGATGCCACCGTGGTGCGGCGGCTGGCCGAGGCCGGCACCGTGCTACTGGGCAAGCTCAACATGGACGAGTTCGCCATGGGCTCGTCCAACGAGACCAGCTATTACGGCCCGGTGCGGAACCCCTGGAATCCGGAGCGGGTGCCCGGCGGTTCCTCCGGCGGCTCGGCGGCGGCGGTGGCGGCAGGTCTGGTGCCGGCGGCCACCGGCACCGACACCGGCGGTTCCATCCGCCAGCCGGCGGCCTTCTGCGGCATCACCGGGCTCAAGCCCACCTACGGGCGGGTGTCGCGCTGGGGGATGATCGCCTTCGCCTCCAGTCTCGACCAGGGCGGTCCCATGGCCCGCAGCGCCGAGGACTGCGCCCTGCTGCTGCAGGCTATGGCCGGCTTCGACGAACGTGACTCCACCAGCGTGGACGCGCCGGTGCCCGACTACGCCGCCGCCCTCGACCTGGACCTGAAGGGTCTGAAAATCGGCCTGCCGACCCAGTTCTTCCGGGATCTCGATGCCAAAATGGCCCGGGTGCTGGAGGCGGCCGTCGCCGAATACCGAAAACTGGGGGCCGAGTTCCGGGACATCGATCTGCCCAACATCGGCCTGTCGGTGCCGGCCTACTACGTCATCGCCCCGTCGGAGTGCTCCTCCAACCTGGCCCGTTACGACGGGGTGCGCTACGGCTACCGCTGCGAAGATCCCAAGGATCTCGAGGACCTTTACCTGCGCACCCGCGCCGAAGGTTTCGGCGCCGAGGTCAAGCGCCGCATCCTCATCGGCACCTACGCCCTGTCGGCCGGTTACTACGACGCCTATTACCTCAAGGCCCAGAAGATCCGCCGCCTGATCGCCGACGACTTCAAGCGCGCCTTCGAGGAAGTGGACCTGATCCTCGGGCCCACCACCCCCACCCCGGCCTTCCGTCTCGGGGAGAAAACCGGCGACCCCTTGTCCATGTATCTGTCGGACATCTACACCATCGCCGTCAACCTCGCCGGGCTGCCGGGGATATCGCTGCCGGCCGGTTTCATCGACGGCCTGCCGGTGGGCATGCAGCTGATCGGCGCCTATTTCGACGAGGCCCGCCTGCTCGGCGCCGCCCACCGTTATCAACAGGTGACCGACTGGCACCGGCGCCTGCCGGAAGCCTTCGCCTGAACCAATCGCAGAGGAATCGACACGATGGAATGGGAACCTGTCATCGGGCTGGAGATCCACGTCCAGCTCCTTACCAAATCCAAGATCTTCTCCGGGGCTTCCACCGCCTACGGGGCCGAGCCCAACACCCAGGCCTGCGCCCTGGACCTGGGGATGCCCGGTACCCTGCCGGTGCTCAACGAAAGGGCGGTGCGCCTGGCGGTCCGGTTCGGGTTGGCGGTGGAGGCGGAAATCGCCCGGAGGTCAGTGTTCGCGCGCAAGAACTACTTCTACCCCGACCTGCCCAAAGGCTATCAGATCAGCCAGTACGAGCTGCCGGTGGTGGGCAAGGGCCATCTGATGATCCATCTGGACGGCCGGGAAAAGCGCATCGGCATCACCCGCGCCCATCTGGAAGAAGACGCCGGCAAGTCCCTGCACGAGGATTTCCAGGGCCTGACCGGCATCGACCTCAACCGCGCCGGCACCCCGCTGCTGGAGATCGTCTCCGAGCCGGACCTGCGCTCGCCGCAAGAGGCGGTCGCCTACATGAAGAAGCTGCACCAGCTGGTGGTGTGGCTCGGCATCAGCGACGGCAACATGCAGGAAGGATCGTTCCGCTGTGACGCCAACGTCTCGGTGCGGCCGAAGGGGGCGGCGAAATTCGGCACCCGCACCGAAATCAAGAACGTCAACTCGTTCCGCTTCGTCGAGCGGGCGATTGCCTACGAGATCGAACGTCAGATCGAAGTGCTCGAATCGGGCGGCACCATCGTCCAGGAGACCCGTCTCTATGACGCCGACAAGGATGAAACCCGTCCCATGCGCACCAAGGAGGAAGCCAACGACTATCGTTACTTCCCTGACCCCGATCTTTTGCCCCTGGTCATCAGCGACGACTTCATCGACGAAGTGCGCCGGGAGCTGCCGGAGCTGCCGGAGCAGCGCTACCACCGCTTCATCGACCAGTACGGTCTCAAACCTTGCGATGCCGAGGTGCTCACCGCCACCCGCGGGATTTCCGACTACTATGAGCAGGTGGTCAGAGAATCGGGCGTCGATCCCAAACTGGCCGCCAACTGGGTCATGGTGGAGCTGTCCGGCGCCCTCAACAAGGCCGGCCTCGACATCGTGGCGAGCCCGGTGAGCGCCGACCGCCTCGCCGGTCTCCTCAAACGTGTCGCCGACAACACCATCTCCGGCAAGATTGCCAAGCAGGTGTTCGAGCTGATGTGGGAGACGGGCAAGGACGCCGATACTCTGATCGATGAGAAAGGCCTCAAACAGATCACCGATACCGGTGCCATCGAAAAGATCATCGACGAGGTGATCGCCGCCAATCCCAAACAGGTGGAACAGTACCGCGCCGGCAAGGACAAGCTGTTCGGCTTCTTCGTCGGCCAGGTGATGAAGGCCACCGGCGGCAAGGCCAATCCCAAACAGGTCAACGAACTGCTGCGGAAGAAGCTGCAGGAAGGCTGAGATGGATGCGCGGCGGCAGGTGCTGTTGGCCCTGGCCGGCGACGAGGTGCCGCCTGACTCGCCCCTGGCGCGGCATCTGCCGGCCGCCCGAGCCGCTCTCTATGCCTTCTGCCGGGGGGACGATGCGGCCATGGAGGCGGCGCTCAAGCAGCTTCCCTTTCGCTCTCCTTACCGGGACCTGCGTTGGTGGTTGGCGGCGCTGGCCTGTCAGCCCCGGGAGGAGCATCGGGCCGAAGCATGGCTGGCGCGCATCGGCCCGGATTCGCCTTTCCGGGAACCGGCCCGGCTGACGCCGCCATTCCTGAAATCCCTGCGCCCTGCGGAGACCGACGACGAGGCGCTGTTCCGCCGGCCACTGGCCCGCGCCCGGGAGGATGACGATCCGTCCTGGCAGAATCTGCTGAAGCAGCTGCTGGTCCACTGTCCCCAGTGCCGGGAAGATTACGAGCGCCATTTCGGCCCCCTGGACGAGGCGGACCGCCTGCGCCTGCAGGCTTTGCATCTGGAGCGTTACGGCGATCCCCGGGAAGCCTTCCAGACCTGGGTCCAGCTGGGCAAAGTCTATCAGACCCGAGGGGATCGCCTTGAGGCCGCGGCCGTGGCCCGGCACCGGGCCGAGCTGGCGCGGCGACATTTCGGACCGGGGGCCGAGGAGATCGAACAGAGTCTGATTCCGGCCTGCCAGCTGGATCCCGGATGCCGCCAAAGCTGGCAGGATCTGGCCGATTACTACCGCCTGCGCGGGGACCGGCAACGCCGCCGCCGGGTGCTGGAGGCGGCCCTGGAGGCATTCCCGGATGACGACGCCTTCCTGACCGCCCTGGCGGAGGCGGCCTTCGAGCGCGGTGCCTACAAGAAGGCCATCCGCCTGTTCGGCCGGGTTCTGGCCCGCAATCCTCTCGACCGCGAGGCGCGCCGCCGTCTGTTCGATGCCGTCGTCGCCCAGGTGGGCAGGCAGCTGGCGGCCGGCCGCAGCGATCTGGCGCGCAAGGAAGTGGCCGCCGCCGAACCTTTGGCCGAGACGCCCAAGGACCGCGCCCGCTGGCTGGCCCTGGAAGGCATCATCCGCCAACAGGCGGGACTGGCCTCGGCGGAAATCCAGTTTTACCGTGCCCGCGAGCAGGTACCGGCGCCCTGGGGGGACTGGCTCATCGCCCTGCTGCAGATCCGCCTGGGGCGGCCGGAAGCCGAACTCCAGATTCAGCGCAAGGCATTGAAGCAGGCGATGGACCTGGCCGCCCGGCAGCCGCCTGACAAGACCCAGGTGCTGGCTCTGCTTGATGAGGCGGCCGTGGTGGCGGCACAGCATCCGGAAGCCGTCTCGCGCCTGTTTTCAGTCAGCGGGCGCTACTTCAGGCGGGCGCTGACGCTGTCCTGGACCTGGGATGAACTGCGGGACTTGGGCGAACGTTTGCTGACCTTGGAGTGCTGGCAATGGCTGCGGGATCTGGTGCGCCGGCACCCGGCCTGGGGCGAAGGTGATCCCCGGCTGGTTTATTGCGATCTGGCGGCCAAGAGCCGCGGGGTTCCCGGCAATCTGGATCTCATCGAGGTGCAGCGCCTGGTGCGGGCATCGGAAACGGCGGCCGTCCAGGGACAGGATTGGCTGATCCCCCGCATCGACGCTTTGCTGGCGGCCAATCCCGCTCCGCCGGTGCCGGCGGAGGTGCCGGTTTCCGTGCCGGCCCCGCAGTCGCCTGCGGAAATGCTCGAAACCGCCCGTGTATGGGTGATGGACTGGATCAAAAGCGTGAGATCGAAATGAAACCACTGGACCCTTATGTCGTGCTGCAGGTGGGGCCGGAGGCCGATGACGAAACCATCCGCCGCGCCTATTTGGATCAGGTGCGCCGGCATCCTCCCGAACGGGATCCCGAAATCTTCCGGCAGATCCAATGGGCCTACGAGCAGATCAGGGACGAACGCAGCCGCATCCACCACCGGCTGTTCCACGTGATGGAACCGGAGGAGATCGCCGCGGCGTTGCCAGCCGGTCGTCCTTCCCTGGCGCAACTGCGGGCGCTGTTGCGAGACTGCGCCCAGGTGCAGGACGATGGATAGGGCTGAACTGCTGGCGGCCTTCGAGCGTCTGCTCGAGGAGCAGCCCGAGCCGCCGGAAGCGGAAGTCGGCCTGGCCCAATTGTTGACCGAAATGGCGGCGCTGCGCACCGAGGTCCGCGGCGAACGCCGTCAGGCCAGACAGGCGCTCACCAGCCTGCAGCAGGCAGTGGAAACCCTGACGCGGGAAAGCGCCCGTCACGAGGATGAGATCGCCCGCGCCCAACGCCGCGCCCTCGAACCTCTGCTTCGGGAAGTGCTCGACTGGCGCGACCGTTTCGCCGCCGGGGTCGAGGCCCTGGAGCGCTGGCGTCCCGGCTGGTTCCGGCGCTGGCTGCTGGGAAAGGAACTCGAGCGACTGCTGGCCATCATAGCAGGACAGCGCCTGACGCTGACGCGCCTCGATCAGGCCCTGGCGGGCATGGACGTGCACCGCCTTGAAACCCTCGACCGGCCCTTCGAGCCCCATTGCATGCGGGTGGCGGAAGTGGTGCACGATGCCGGCCGCCCGGCGGGCGAAGTGGTGGCCGAGATCCGGTCCGGCTACCGCTGGGGCGGGGAAATCCTGCGGCCGGCGGAAGTCGTCGTCAACCGAACGGAACAGGAGTAAAGCATGACCGACATCATCGGCATCGACCTCGGCACCACCAATTCCGAGGTCGCGGTGCTGGAGAACGGCCGTCCCAAGGTGCTGACCGATGCGGCAGGAAACGCGCTGCTGCCTTCGGTGGTCGGCATCGATGACCAAGGCCGGCTCCTGGTGGGCGAGCCGGCCCGCAACCAGCATCCCCTCTATCCCGAGCGCACGGTCAAGTCTGTCAAGCGCCACATGGGCAGCGACACCCGCTTCCACCTTGGGGGACAGGACTATACGCCTCAGGAGATTTCCGCCATCCTGCTGCGGACCCTGAAACAGCGCGCCGAGGACCATCTGGGCCGGCCGGTGACCCGGGCGGTCGTCACCGTGCCGGCCTATTTCAACGACGCCCAGCGCCAGGCCACCCGCGAGGCCGGTGAGATCGCAGGGCTGACGGTGGAGCGGCTGCTCAACGAGCCCACCGCCGCCGCCCTGGTGTACGAAAGCGATCTCGATCGTCCCCGTCAGGTGCTGGTGTACGATCTCGGCGGCGGCACCTTCGACGTCTCCATCGTCCGTATCCAGCACGGTGTGGTGGAAGTGATCGCCAGCCACGGCGACAACCGCCTCGGCGGTGACGACTTCGACCGTGAGCTGGTGGAACTGCTGGCGGAACGGATCCAGCAGGAAAGCGGCGTGGACGTGCGCAACGATCGCAGGATCATGGTCCGCCTGCTGCGGGTGGCGGTGACGGCCAAGCACGCCCTCTCCGAGCGGCCGTTCGTGGCGATCCGCGAAGAATTCCTGTTCGAACGCGACGGCACCCCCTGGCACCTCCACACCGAAGTGGCCCGCGATGAATACGAGGCCCTCATCGCCCCCTACCTCGACCGCACCCTGGAGGCGGTCCACACCGTCCTCAAGAGCGCCGGGCTGGGCAGCGGCGACATCGAGGAAGTCCTGCTGGTCGGCGGCGCCACCCGCACCCCGCTGGTGAGCGAGCGCCTCGAGGCCGTCCTCGGTCAGACCCCGAAGGCCACCGTCGATCCGGACCTGTGCGTCGCCATGGGGGCGGCGGTGCAGGCCGGGATGCTCGCCGGGGAGACGGTGGCCTCGGTGCTGGTGGACGTCACCCCCTACACCTTCGGCACCGGCGCTCTGGGAGAGCTGGACGGCCGGCCGCATCCCAACGTGTTCGTGCCCCTGATCCGCAAGCACACGCCCCTGCCCGCCTCCAAGAGCGAGGTGTTCTACACCGTCCGCGACGGTCAAACCCGCGTGGATGTACGCGTCTATCAGGGGGAGGATCCGGAGGCCGACAACAACACTTTGGTGGGCGAGTTCAGCGTCGAGGGGCTGCGGGGGGTGGCCGACGATCCGGTGGTGCTGCGCTTCGATCTCGACACCGACGGCATCCTCCAGGTGACCGCCACGGAGAAAGCCACCGGCCTGGAGAAAAGCGTCCGCATCGAACGCGCCGTGCCACCGCTGGACCGTCGGGCGCTCGGCGCTGCCCGCGAGCGCGTCGCCGGCCTGCTGGGGGAAACGGCTGCAAGACCCTACGCGCAAACATTGCTCGCCCGCGCCGAACGGCTGTTGCCCCAGCTCGAGGGGGAAAACCGTGAAGACCTGGAAACCCTCAGCCAGGCGCTGCGCGAGGCGCTGGAGGCCGGGGACGAACAGGCGGTTTCCCGGGCCGAAGCAGCCCTGGAAGACCTCCTCTATTACCTGGAGTCCTGATGGACCGCTGTCCCGTCTGCCGCGCCCACCTCACCGATCCGGTCTGTCCCCGCTGTGGCAGCGATTTCACCACCGCCGAGCAGGCCTGCCGCCAGGCCCGGGCCCTGATGCGCCAGGCCGTGGAACAATTGCAGGCGGGGGAGCCGGCCCAGGCCCGCCACCTGCTGCAGCGGGCCAGACAGCTGGATGGCGCGGACGAACTGGGCGTCTGGCTGGCGGCATTGCTGGAGCGCCCCTGGCAGTATGCCGCCCCGGCGGACGCCCGCCTGCAGGCGTTGGCTAAGGGGATGTGGCAGGCTGCCTGCCGGGTGCGTCACGCACTGGGGCCGGGATTGCGAACGCCCGTGTACCGGGCGGCGCTGACCCTGGAGCTGGCCAACCGGTCGCTGCCCTTCCGCGCCGACGTGGCGGTGGAAGCCGAGTACGGCGGTGGGCGTTTTTCGACGCCTTACCGCATCGACTGGCTGCTCGACGGCCGCCTTGCCGTGATTCTCACGGAAGCCGATAATCTCCCCCAATGCATCCGTGATCTCAGCGCCATCGTCCGTCTCGTCGGCCTGGAGGCCGGCCTGTGGCTGCACTGCGGCGGCGCGGCGGTGGCACTGGGCTGGGTGCTTCCCGCAACGATACCGGAGGAGAAGCATGTGGCAGCGTAAGATGATCGCCGGACTCGTGCTCGGCAGCTTTCTGATGCTGACCGGCGCCTGTACCACCAATCCCTACACCTATCAGGGCGGGACCACCGGAGCGGCCATCGGAGCGGCGGCCGGGGCCTTGATCGACAAACACAACCGCTGGCGCGGCGCTGTGATCGGCGGCGCCCTGGGAAGCGCTCTGGGGGCGCTCACCACCGAGATCGCCGCCCGTGCCGCCCGCGAGGCGGCGATGAGCAACCGGCCGGTGGCTTACCAGAGCACCGACGGCTGGCAGCGGGTCGAGGCCCAGCCGCTGGGCTACGACGCCAAGACCCGCTGCCACAAGGTCCACGAGCGGATTTGGCAGGGAGGGCGGTTGGTGAAGGACCGCATCCGCGAGGTCTGCGAAGGCGAAAAATTCACACCGGGATACTGACACGACAAGGGAGAACGCGCATTGAAAATACTGATCGTCGGCAGCGGCGGCCGTGAGCACGCCCTGGCCTGGAAGATGGCCCGCTCCACCGGGGTGAAGCGGGTCTATGTGGCGCCGGGCAATGCCGGCACCGCCCTGGAGCCCAACATCGACAACGTAGCCATCGGCGCCACCGATCTGCCTGATTTGGCCGATTTCGCCGCCTCCGAGGGCATCGATCTCACCGTCGTCGGCCCCGAGGCGCCGCTGGTGGCCGGGATCGTCGACGTGTTCCGCCAGCGGGGGTTGCGCTGCTTCGGCCCGACCCGGGCGGCCGCCCGCCTCGAGGGCTCCAAGGCCTTCTGCAAGGACTTCATGCAGCGCCACGGCATTCCCACCGCCCGGTATGCGACTTTCACCGAGCCGGAGGCGGCCATCGCCCACATCCGTCGCTGTGGGGCGCCCATCGTGGTCAAGGCCGACGGTCTGGCCGCCGGCAAGGGAGTGGTGGTGGCCCGCAGCGAAGACGAGGCCATCGCCGCGGTGCGCGACATGATGGCCGCAGGTGTGTTCGGCGAGGCCGGCCGCCGGGTGGTGGTAGAGGAGTTCCTCGAAGGCGAGGAGGCCAGCTTCATGGTCATGGCCGACGGCGAGAACATCCTCACCCTGGCCACCTCCCAGGACCACAAGCCGCTGCTTGACGGCGACCGCGGCCCCAACACCGGCGGCATGGGGGCCTATTCGCCGGCGCCGGTCGTCACCCCGGAAATCCAGCGGCGCATCCTCGACGAGGTTATCCATCCCACCATCGCCGGCATGGCTAGCGATGGCGTGCCCTACACCGGCTTCCTCTACGCCGGGCTGATGATCACCCCCGCCGGTGAGCCCAAAGTGCTGGAGTTCAACTGCCGCATGGGCGACCCGGAAACCCAGCCGATCCTGATGCGGCTGCGCGGCGATCTGGCGGAAATGTGCCTGGCCGGGGTCGAAGGCAATCTGGCCGGCCTGGATCCCGAATGGGATCCCCGCTTCGCCCTCGGGGTGGTGATGGCGGCGGCGGGCTATCCCGGCAAGGTCCGCACCGGCGACGTCATCGAGGGCCTGCCCGCCGAGGAGCGCGATGACCTCAAGGTGTTCCACGCCGGCACCCGGCTGGTGGACGGCAAGGTGGTCACCGCCGGCGGCCGGGTGCTGTGCGTCACCGCCCTGGGAGGAACCGTTGCCGAGGCCCGGCGCAAGGCTTACGCCTGGGTGGAACGCATCCACTGGCCCGGCGTGCAGTACCGCCGGGACATCGGGTGGCGGGCGCTCAACCGCTGACCGGCAGCAGCGGGCAGGCGAAGAAACGTTCCAGCACCCGGATCATCCAGGCGTGATCGACGACCCCGGCGCTCTCGCGCACGCTGTGCATGGCCCACAGGGGATTGCCCACGTCGATGCTGCGCACCCCGAGCCGGGCCGAGGTCAGGGGGCCGATGGTGGAGCCGCAGGGCAGATCGGTGCGGTGGACGTAATGCTGCCACGGCACTTCGGCCTCCTCGCACCAGCCGATGAACAGGGCCTGTGACAGAGCTTCGGTGGTGTAGCGCAGGTTGGCGTTGGTCTTGATGACCGGGCCGCCGTTGACCCGGACTTTGTGTTCGCCGTCGTAGCCCTGGGGAAAATTGGGCTGATAGGCGTGGGCCATGTCGGCGCTGACGAGGAAACTGGCGGCCAGCGCCTGCTGGCGGGCCGGGCCGTCCAGCCCCAGGGCGGCGCCGATGCGTTCCAGCACGTCGCGCAGGAAGGCGCCGGCGGCGCCCTTGAAGCTTTCCGAACCCACCTCCTCGTGGTCGAACAGGGCGCAGACCCGGGTCGCGGCGGTTTCCTCCTCGGCGATCAGGGCGCGGATGGCGGCGTGGCAGGAGGCCAGGTTGTCGAGGCGGGCGGCGGCGAGGAATTCCTGCGCCGGTCCCCAGAAGGCCCCCTTGTGGGTGTCGTACACGGACAGCTCCCAGCTGACGATGGCCTCCGGTCCGCACTCGAGCCGCTCGGCCAGCAGTTGGCGGAAGCGCGCCTGCGGCGGCAGCTCGTCGGCGAGCACTTCCAGCAACAGGGGCAGTTCGGTCTGTCTGTCCAGCTTCAGTCCTTCGTCGTTGACCTTGCGGTTCATGTGGATGGCGAGGTTGGGCAGCCGCAGCAGCGGTGCGCCAAAGTCCACCAGGCACACGCTCGGCGGTTCGGACCGCAGCACTACCCGGCCGGCCAGGCTCAGATCGCGGTCGGTCCAGGTGGCCAGGATCGGCGAACCATAGACCTCCACCCCCAGGCGCAGCATGGGATCGGCGGCATGGGGTGCCTGGGGCTTGAGGCGCAGCCCGGGTGAGTCGGTGTGGGCGCCGACGAGGCGGAAACCGGCGCGGACCGGGTCGTCGTTGCCGACGATGAAGGCGATCAGGGAGGAGTCGTCCCGCAGCACGTAATGGCGCCCCCCCGGTGCCAGGATCCAGGGGCTGCGTTCGTCGAGGGCGCTGAAGCCTTCCTCCTCCAGCCATTCCACCAGGGCGGCGGCGGCGTGCCAGGGGGTGGGGGAGGCGTCGATGAAGCGCAGCAGGTGCTGGGCGGGACGGCGCAATTCCGGATCAATCGAGGGCATCGGGGCATTCCTCCTTCAGGGCTTGGCGGTAGGCGCGATAGGTATGATCGTCGAAGCATACCAGATACACCGCCTCGATCTGCGGCTGGCTTTGCAGTCCTTCGCGCAGGGTGCGGATGGCGATGCGCGCCGCCCGCTCCACTGGAAAGCCGTAGGCGCCGCAGGAAATGGCGGGAAAGGGGAGGGTGCGGACGCCGTATTGCTTTGCCAAATGCAGGCATTCGCGGTAACAGGAGGCCAGCAGTTCGTCCTCGCCCCGGTCGCCGCCGTGCCACACCGGGCCGACGGCGTGGAAGACGTATTTGGCCGGCAGGCGGTAGCCTTGGGTCGCCTTGGCCTTGCCGGTGGGGCAGCCGCCCAGTTTGCGGCATTCTTCCAGCAGTTCGGGGCCGGCGGCCCGGTGGATGGCGCCGTCCACGCCCCCGCCACCCAGCAGGGAGGAGTTGGCGGCATTGACGATGGCGTCCACTTCCATGCGGGTGATGTCGCCCTTGACCAGGCGGAATTTGTTGCAGGCCGGATCGGTCATGGTCACCTCCTTATGAAAATCGGGGTTGACAGAAAATCGCTGGTGCTTAAAATAGCACGTCGTTCAACGCGGGAATAGCTCAGTTGGTAGAGCACAACCTTGCCAAGGTTGGGGTCGCGGGTTCGAGTCCCGTTTCCCGCTCCAGTTTCAGGAAGAAGCCGCCGCCATGCGGCTTTTTTCTTCTGTTCTCAAGGCGGCGTGGCAGAGTGGTTATGCAGCGGCCTGCAAAGCCGTGTACGCCGGTTCGATTCCGACCGCCGCCTCCATTCTTCTCCTGCCCTTCCTGCCTTCAGCCAGGAATCCCTGTTTCCGCTACCGCCGTGGCTGCTCTGAGCGCGGTTGGACGATCAAGCGTCCTTCCATGCCCCGTGCCCGCTGACTTTTGAAGAACAAAAACCGCTTGCTGCAATGAACGACTCCCACCAACCATAACGGTATGGCGCGAGTTTCGCGATTTTACGGGAGCGCCGGATTGCCCGGAAGGCTCGCCGGTCTTACCTCCCTTCACGCCTCGGCCGGTTCCCGGCTGCCAATCTGTTCCATGACCCAGGCCATAAGCACCCTGGCGGCATTCTCATCACGAGAACAAGATGCGCCACAAGGGCAATCATGCCAGCATTGCGACAGGGGCTTTTTCTTTACCTGTCCAGTCCCAGTTCGTTGATTTTCCGGGTCAGGGTGTTGCGGCCGTAGCCGAGGAGCCGGGCAGCGTCCTGGCGGTGCCCGCGGGTATGGTTCAGGGCGGTGCGGATGAGGATGCGTTCCGCCTCGGTGATCGCCTCCTTGGCGATGTTGGGGCGCCCCTCGGCCAGCGCCTGTTCGGTCCAGCAGGCCAACGCCTCGGTCCAATGGTCGGTGGCGGGTGCGGTTTCGAGGGTAGGCCGGCGCAGTTCCGGCGGCAAATCTTCCATGTGGACCACGTTGCCCGGGGCCATCACGGTCAGCCAGCGGCACAGGTTTTCCAGCTGGCGCACGTTGCCGGGCCAGTCCAGCCGGCTCAGGAAGGCTTCCACGTCCGGGCGCAGGGTTTTGGCTTCGGTCTGCAGTTCCGCCGCCGCGCGCTTGAGGAAATGGTGCAGCAGCGCGGGGATGTCCTCGCGGCGCTGGCGCAGGGGCGGCAGGGGGATGCGGATGACGTTGAGGCGGTGGTAAAGGTCTTCGCGGAAGCGTCCCTCGGCGACCAGGGTTTCCAGGTTTTGATGGGTGGCGGCGATGATGCGCACGTCCACCTTGCAGGGGGTGTGGGCCCCGAGCGGATAGAATTCCCCTTCGGCCAGGACGCGCAGCAGGCGGGTCTGCAGATCGGCGGGCATGTCGCCGATCTCGTCGAGGAACAGGGTGCCGCCGTGGGCCTGTTCGAAGCGGCCGCTGCGGCGCTGATCGGCGCCGGTGAAGGCGCCTTTCTCGTGGCCGAACAGTTCCGACTCCAGCAAATCCTTGGGGATGGCCGCCATGTTGAGGGCGATGAACGGTCCGCCGGCGCGGGGACTGTGGCGGTGCAGCGCTCGCGCCACCAGCTCCTTGCCGGTGCCGGATTCGCCGGTGATCAGTACGGTGACCGGCGAGCGCGCCAGCCGGCCGATGGCGCGGAAGACGGCCTGCATCGCCGGGGCGGCGCCGATGATTTCCGGGGTGTCGGTTTCCGGCGGGGAGGTCTCGCCGGAGCCGTGTTCCTGACAGGCGCGCCGGACCACCTGCACCATTTCGTCCAGGTCGAAAGGTTTGGGCAGGTATTCGAAAGCCCCGCCGTGGAGGGCGGCGACGGCGCTGTCGAGATCGGAATGGGCGGTCATGACGATGACCGGCAGTTCCGGGTGGCGCTGCCGGATCTGCCGCAGCAGCATCAGGCCGTCGGTGCCCGGCATGCAGATGTCGGTCAGAAGCACGTCGGGGCGGGTGTGGCGCAGCAGGCGCTCGGGTTCCGAGACCTCGGCAAAGGGACAGACTTTGAAGCCGGCCTTGCTCAAGGCTTTTTCCAGTACCCAGCGGATCGACTGATCGTCGTCGATGACCCAGATTTCACGGCTCACGAGGGGAATCCTCCAGGGGCAGATAGACGGAGAAACAGGTATCGCCGGGGCGGGAGCGGTATTCGATCAGGCCGCCGTGGCGGGTGACCAGGGCCTGGGCGATCGACAACCCCAGGCCGGTGCCTTCGGCCTTGCCGGTGATCATGGGGTAGAAGATCCGCTCGCCCAGTTCGGCGGGAATGCCGGGGCCATTGTCGGCAATGTCGACGCGCAGCACCAGGCGGTGCATTCGGCCGCGGATGGTCAGGCGGTGCTCGATGCGGGTCCGCAGTTTGACTTCGCCCTCGCCTGCCACGGCCTGGGCGGCGTTGCGGGCGAGGTTCAGAAACACCTGGATGAGCTGGTCGAAGTCTCCTTCCAGAAGCGGCAGGCTGGGATCGTAGTCGCAGTGGAACGCCAGCGCCGGATATTCGGCCGCCAGCAGCTGGCGGACCCGCTCCAATACCTGATGGATGTTGAGGCGCTGTTTCCGGGGTGGTCGGTGGGGCGTCAGCAGACGGTCGATCAGGGTGCCGAGGCGGTCGGCTTCCTGGAGGATGACATCGGTGTATTCGCGCAGTTGGGGGCTGTCCAGTTCCTGGGCGAGGAGCTGGGCGGCGCCCCGCAGGCCGCCGAGCGGATTCTTGATTTCGTGGGCGAGCCCCCGCAACAGTTGGTTGACGGCGGCCTGCTGGTGTTGGGCCTGGTGGTCGCGGGAAAGGTGGCTGTAATTCTCCACCGGCTCGATCTCGACGATGGCGGCCGCGACCCTGTCTCCTTCGAACAGAGGGGTGATGGTGCAATGCACCGTCTGGGTGCGTTCCCCCTGCTGGAGCGGCACATGGCGCTCGACCAGCGGCGCGCCGGTCTGGAGCGTCGTTCTCAGGTTGCGGGCGAGGTGTTGTCCCAGGGAACCGAACAGGAGGGCGGGCGGTTGGCCGAGCGCCTTGGCGACGCTGGTATCGAGCAGCATTTCCCCGGCAGGATTGAGAAAACGCAGCCGCAGCCCGCGGTCGAACAGCAGCACCGCATTGCCAAGGTTGTCCAGAATCTGGCGATAGAGGTTTTCAGGGTTCATACGGGAATGAAAGCAATATATATGCCTGAAATTTTGCATCGTGCCGGGCATGAGAACGGCCCGGTTGCACCAGACTGGTGCAGCCGGGTGTGCGGAGAGCGGCGGCACGCACGTAGCGGGATTGTTTCCCTTTGGTACGATAGCTGCATCAGCTAGATTGTCTGTCAATATCAGAGTGAGGCATCGTCATGAAATTGGTCACGGCTGTGATTAAACCGTTCAAACTGGATGACGTGCGGGAAGCCTTGTCGGAAGTCGGCATCGCCGGTTTGACGGTGACCGAAGTCAAGGGTTTCGGGCGCCAGAAGGGCCATACCGAATTGTACCGGGGGGCCGAGTATGTGGTGGATTTTCTGCCCAAGGTCAAAATCGAGGTGGCCGTCGCCGACGAGCGATTGGAGCCGGTGCTGGAGGCGATCCAGCAGGCGGCCCGTACCGGAAGGATCGGGGACGGCAAGATCTTCGTCACGCCGCTGGAGGAGGTCGTCCGCATCCGAACCGGGGAAACCGGGCCGGATGCGCTGTAAGGGGCGGTAAAGCACCAAACATCAGGAGGAAAAAATGGAGAAAGTGATAGAAGTCAGCTACGCGCTCGATACGCTGTATTTTCTGGTCATGGGGGCGCTGGTCATGTGGATGGCCGCCGGTTTCGCCATGCTCGAATCGGGTCTGGTACGTTCCAAAAATACGGTGGAGATCCTGACCAAGAACGTGGCCCTCTATGCCATCGCCTGCATCATGTATCTGCTGATCGGTTACAAGCTCATGTATCCCGATGCGGCGGTCAATGCCGTCTGGCCCGGCATCGGTTTTCTGATCGGCGAGGACCACACCCTCGACGAAGTGCTCAAGAGCAACGGCGAAGTCTATTACTCGGTGATGGCCGACTTCTTCTTCCAGGTCGTCTTCGTCGCCACCGCCATGTCCATCGTCTCGGGTGCGGTGGCCGAGCGCATGAAGCTCAGCGCCTTCCTGCTGTTCGCGGTGGTGATGACCGGTTTCATCTATCCGCTGCAGGGCTACTGGAAGTGGGGCGGCGGTTTTCTGGATCAACTGGAATTTCTGGATTTCGCCGGTTCCGGCGTGGTGCACCTGTGCGGGGCGACCGCGGCCCTGGCCGGGGTGCTGCTGCTCGGTCCCCGCACCGGCAAATACGGCCCCGACGGGGAAATTTACCCGATACCGGGGTGCAACCTGCCCCTGGCGACCCTGGGGACCTTCATTCTGTGGCTGGGCTGGTTCGGTTTCAACGGCGGTTCGGAACTGAAGGTTTCCAACGTCGAGGAGGCCAACGCCGTGGCCCGGGTGATCGTCAACACCAACATGGCGGCCGCCGGCGGTGCCGTGGCGGCGCTGCTGACAGACCGCCTGCTGTTCGGCAAGGTGGACCTGACCATGATGCTCAACGGGACCCTGGCCGGCCTGGTGGCGATCACCGCCGAACCGCTCACGCCCACCCCGCTGCTGGCGACGATCGTCGGCGCCGTCGGCGGCGTCATCGTGGTGTTCTCAATCATGGGGTTCGACAAGCTGCGCATCGACGATCCGGTCGGGGCGCTGTCGGTGCACGGTGTGGTCGGCATCTGGGGGCTGCTGGCGGTGTGCCTGTCCAACCCTGACGCCAGGCTGGGAGCCCAGCTGATCGGCATCGTGACCATCTTCGCCTGGGTTTTTACCGCCAGCTTCATCGTCTGGTACGTCCTCAAGCTGACCGTCGGCATCCGTCTCAGTCCCGAGGACGAATACAACGGCGCCGACTACGCCGAGTGCGGCATGGAGGCCTATCCGGAATTCACCGGCAGCGGGCGTTGAGCCTCATCCGAGCACAGGGGGATGCCTGTCCCCCTGGCGTGCATTCCGTTTGGCTGCTATCCTGGTTTGCAAAAAGGCAACAAATGGTTGTGAAAAATTGACAACAGAGAGGATCGAACGATGAACGAACGTGTTTTCAAACCCACCGCCCTGGCCGTCGCCCTGGCTGCCGCCACCGGTGCCGGCGCCCATGAACTGACGGAAGGTGTCATCCCGGAGCGGATTCACAGCGCCGACGGTGTGGTCGAGGCCCTGACCGGCTACGACATCAATGAAACCCAGTTCATGAAATCCCTGGGACTGCGTGCCGGCGGCTGGATCGACTTCGGCTATACCCACAACTTCGAAGATCCGCGCAACGATCTCAACGATCCGGTCACTTTCAATTTCCGCTACGACCACGTGATGCTGAACCAGGTCAATCTGTTCGTCGAACGGGCGGTCAGCACCGACGGCGGTTGGGACCTCGGTGGCCGGGTGGACTTTATGATCGGTACCGACTCGCCCTTCACCCAGGCGCTCGGTCTGGAAGTCTCCGACGCCGGCAAGCAGAAATGGGTCGGGAACACCAATGCGATGCACAATCTCAACAAGATGGCCCTGCCGCAGGCTTATCTGGAAGTGTATGCGCCGGTGCTCAACGGCATCACCGCCAGAGTGGGGCATTTCTACACCATCATCGGCAATGAAGTGGTCACCGCGCCAGACAACTTCTTCTATTCCCACGCTTATACCATGCAGTACGGCGAACCCTTCACCCACACCGGGGTGCTGTTCTCCATGCCGCTCATCAACAATCTCAGCATTACCGTCGGTGCGGTCAACGGCTGGGACAGCTTCACCGCCGACATCGACGATGCCTGGAATTTCATCGGCGGCCTGACCTGGGACAACGGCGTCGAGGGCGCCGGCGCCCTGTCGCTGGCCCTGACCTCCACTCACGGAGCCATCGTCGGCAACAACGGCCGCTCCGATAAACTGACGCGTTCCCTCTACAGCATCGTGCTGAACCACGATGTCACCGACGCGCTGCACTTCACCCTCCAGCACGACCACGGTTGGGAGGAACAACTGGGTACCGATGACGACGCCCACTGGTACGGCGTCAACAGCTACCTGACCTATGATGTCAACGACATGGTCTCGCTCGGCACCCGCATGGAGTGGTTCCGGGACGAGGGCGGAACGCGCGTCTCCAGCCTCTATGGCGGTCAGGGGGTGCGGCCCGGAAAATCCGCCAACTTCTACGAAATGACCTTCGGGGTCAACTTCAAGCCGACCCATTGGGCCAAGATCCGCCCCGAAGTGCGCTACGATTGGGCGGAAAACACCAAGCCCTTCGACGATGGCAGCCAGGACGACCAGCTGCTGTTCGCCGTGGATGTGGTGGTGATGTTCTAAACCTCCGCGGCGCGAAGAAAGAGAACGGCGCGGGATCTGACGGTTCCGCGCCGTTTTCGTATCCGGCCTCAGCTTCGGGATGCGAGCAGCCGGCCCAGCTTTTGGGCGGCTTTGCGTTTCAGGCGCTGTGCGAGATAGGGCTGGTCGGGATCGCCGGAAAGCTGCAGCACCTTTTCGAAATGGGCCTGGGCGGCTGCGGTCTCGCCGCGGTCGTGAAGATAGCGGGCGTAGTAGTAATGGGTTTCGATGCCGTCCGGATTCAGCGCCAGGGCCTTGCGGAAATAAATTTCCGCCTTGTCGCGGTCGCCAAAGGACAGCGGCCAACCCGGGAGTTTGTAATACAGGCAGGCCAGGGTCAGATAGGCCGCTCCGTCGAGGGCCCGGGGGTCGAGGGCGATGGCCCGCTCCAGCAGCTTGCGGGTCTGCTGCAGTTGCCCGAGAACGGACAGGTTCGGGGACAGGCTCGCGCGGCTGACGGTGACGATCGCTTCCCAGATGAGAAGATCAGCCTGATCCGGCTGCTGTTGCCGCAGGGCGCGGATTTCCGCCAGTAGCCGGGTCAGGCCGGCCTCACGCCGGGCCTTGGGCCAGTGGTAGGTGATTTCGTCCCAGCGGGCGCCGATACGGTCGGCCGCAACCGCAAACCCCTGGAGCGGGACGGCCAACAGCAGGACCAACAGTGCGGTCCGGAGCATGGAAACCGGTTTCATTGTTGCCCTAAAACAATTGTTTTTGTATCGGAGCAACAGATTATAAGGAATTTTGCTAAATGAAGACAGGTGGCGGCGAGCATGGGTCGTTTTGACCCATTGTGAGAAGATAGGACGGGTGCCGAGAATGTTTTCCGAAGATAGCGAGCGTTTTCCATGGATGCACCCATCAATCAGCAGATCCAGTCGATCTACGGCCTCGTCGAGACGGTTCCGTTAGGGCGTTTCAAGACGGCGGCCTTCGCCTGCATCAGGCAGGTGCTGCCCTTCAACGCCGGGTTGTGGATCGAGGGGGAGGCGGAAACCCAGACGCCGCATTCGGCCCATTTTCACAATCTGCCTGCGGATCTTCTGGAACACTATTATCCCTATGCCGGGGATGACCGGCTTTACGAGGCCATCGTCGCAAATCCCGGGCGCACGTACCTGATGAGCGACTTTTATTCCCTGGAGGAGATACTGCAGTTGCGCATCTACCGGGAGTTCGGGCGCCATTACGGGATCTTCCACGCCGCCGCCACGGCGCTGGTCCATAAGGATCTGGGGCTGTACTCCTTCATCGCCTTCTACCGTGACCGCCATGACCCGCCCTTCACCGAGCGGGACCTGCGGTTCAAACAGGCGCTGACGCCGCATCTGCTGACCGCTTACCGGCTGAAGCTGTTTCAGGCCCTTCTGGCCGAGGAAACCTGCAACGACCACCAGAGCGTCACCGCCGTGATGGACCGGCAGGGAGTCATCCATCACGCATCTCTCTCCCTGGCACCGTTCCTGCGGGAGGCGTGGCCGGGGTGGCGGGGCCCCTGTGTGCCGGAGGCGGTGCTGCAGGCTGTCGCCGGGGGGCGCAAAAGTTTCTTTGTCGACCATCTGTTCTTTGATGCCTCCACGTTGCCGAACGATCTGATTTTCCTGCGGGGGCGGCGCATGAACCATCTTGACGTGCTGAGCGTGTCGGAGAGCCGGGTGGCGTTCCTCCTCAGCCAGGGCTGGACCTACAAGGAGGTCGGGCGGGACCTGGGTATTTCGCCCTCCACGGTCACCAATCACGTCAACCACATTTACCGCAAGCTCGACATCCACTCCAAAAGCGAATTGCGGAGGTTTTTCCGCTCATGAGCGATACCGCCGGCCTCATCGCCTTCTACCGGATGCGCCTGGAGATACAGAAGGCGCTGTCGCGGTTTTGCAGCGAAACCGAACTGTGTCAGCAGATCTGCGATGCGGCGGTGGCGACCGGGGAGATCCAGCTGGCCTGGATCGGCCTGCGGCGACAGTCGCGGCTGAGGCCGGTGGCGGCGGCCGCCCAGCCGGCGTCCCTGCTGACCCGGGCCTGGCCGTGTCCCGACATCGGCCTGCCGCTGTTGGCGAGCCGGGCGGTGGCGACCCGCACGCCCCAGTGGTTGGGGCGGGGCAACGCCCTTCCGCCCGGGGTGGCGGTGGCGGGATTTTCCTCCGCCTGCGCGCTGCCGCTGACCATCGAGGGGGATCTGTACGGCGTGATGGAGTTCTATGCCCGGCCGGCGGATTTCTTCACCCCGGAAAGGCAGGCTCTGCTGGCGGATCTGCCGGCGGAGGTGGAGGCGGTGCTGGGGCAGCGGGCGGACCTGCAGCGGCGCAACCATCAGCTGCGGCGGATCGCGGCGCTGGCCTACCGCGATCCTTTGACCGGCCTGCCCAACCGCCGCTATCTGGAGGTCTATCTGCCTCGGGTTCTGGCCAAGGCGCGGCGCAAATCCCGTCCGCTGGCGCTGTTCATGATGGATCTGGATGGCTTCAAGGGGGTCAACGACCGTTTCGGCCATGCCACCGGGGACCGGTTGCTGATACAGGTCGCTGGTGTGCTGCGGGGCCGGCTGCGGCGCGGGGATCTGCTGGTGCGCCTCGGGGGGGACGAATTCGTCGCCGTCGTCGGCAGCATGCTGTCGCCCGAGGACGACGCCCGGCTTGCGGCCGATCTGATCGGGACGGTGGCCGGGGCGGTGCCGCCGGAGCAGGATGTGGGGCTGAGCATCGGGATCGCCCGTTATCCCGAGCACGGGACCGAGGCTGCCGGGTTGCTGCAGCGTGCCGACCAGGCCCTGTACCGCGCCAAGGCGGACGGGCGGCGCTGCTGGCGGCTTTGCAGGGGCTGAAACGAAGACACCCCGCACGCGGCGGGGTGTCTTGGTCGCAGTGCTGGTTTTAGCCTTACAGGCTGTAGTACATGTCGAACTCGACCGGATGGGTGCTCATCCGCAGGCGGGTGACTTCCTCCATCTTCAGTTCGATGTAGGCGTCGATCATGTCGTCGGTGAACACGCCGCCGGCCTTCAGGAATTCCCGGTCCTCGTCCAGCGCCTTGAGGGCCTCGTCGAAGGAGAAGCACACCTTGGGAATGTTGGCTTCCTCTTCCGGCGGCAGGTCGTAGAGGTTCTTGTCCATGGCGTCGCCGGGATGGATCTTGTTGAGGATGCCGTCGAGGCCGGCCATCAGCATGGCGGAGAAGGCCAGGTACGGATTGGCGGTGGAGTCGGGGAAGCGCACTTCGATACGGCGGGCCTTGGGGTTGGCGATGAAGGGCACGCGGATGGAGGCGGAACGGTTACGGGCCGAGTAGGCCAGCATCACCGGCGCCTCGAAGCCCGGCACCAGGCGCTTGTAGCTGTTGGTGGAGGCGTTGGTGAAGGCGTTGATGGCGCGGGCGTGCTTGAGGATGCCGCCGATGTAATAGAGGGCGGTTTCCGAAAGCCCCCCGTACAGGTCGCCGGTGAACAGGTTCTTTCCGTCCTTGGCCAGGGACTGATGCACGTGCATGCCGCTGCCGTTGTCCCCCACCAGGGGTTTGGGCATGAAGGTGGCGGTCTTGCCGAAGGCGTGGGCCACGTTCATCACCACGTACTTGAGGATCAGCACCTCGTCGGCCTTCTTCACCAGGGTGTTGCAGGCGACGCCGATCTCGCATTGGCCCGCGGTGGCCACTTCGTGGTGGTGCACCTCGGTCTTGATGCCGACCTCCTCCAGGGTTTCGCACATGGCTGAGCGCACGTCCTGGAGCTGATCCACCGGCGGGACCGGGAAATAGCCGCCCTTGGGGCCGGGCCGGTGGCCGATGTTGCCGCCTTCGTAGACCTTTTCGGTGTTCCAGCCGGCTTCCTCGGAATCCACTTCGTAGAAGCAGCGGTGGATGTCGGCGCCCCAGCGCACGTCGTCGAAGATGAAGAATTCATTTTCCGGGCCGAACAGGGCGGTGTCGGCGATGCCGGTGGACTTCATGTAGGCCTCGGCGCGTTTGGCCAGCGACCGGGGGCAGCGTTCGTAGCCTTCGCCGGTGCTGGGTTCGACGATGTCGCAGCGCAGCACCAGGGTGGGGGATTCGAAGAAGGGATCCTCGAAGGCGGTGTCAGGGTCGGGCATCAGGATCATGTCCGATTCTTGGATTCCCTTCCAGCCGGCGATGGAGGAGCCGTCGAACATCTTGCCGTTTTCGAAGAAATCCTCGTCGATGGTGTGGGCCGGAACCGTGACGTGCTGTTCCTTGCCCTTGGTGTCGGCGAAGCGCAGATCGACGAACTCGATTTCTTTTTCTTTGATGATTTCGAATACCTTGTCCACGGACATTGGGTTACCTCGTTGAGATGAAAAGACAACAAAAGGTGTTCTTAGCAGACACCATGCCAGTTAAAGCATCCGCCGGCGGCCGGCCTGGAAGAAACCGTCTCGCTCAATTGCACCCAAATGGTGCGTCCCGCACCGGGTTGGTGCGACCGGGCGGTTCGGCCGTGAAATGGACCCGAACCGAACCGATAAAGTTAAAGGGTTTGACCGCCGCGCGCAATTCCGCCGCGATCTTTGCCGGATCGGCGCCCGTCTGGATCAGCTGCACCGGCAGATAGACCTCCACGTGAATCTTGCCGCCGAGATAGTGCAGATGGATGCGCTCGATCCGGTCGGCGTAGGGCAGATGGCGCCAGGCCCGGCACAGGCGCTCGACCACCTCGCGCCGCAGGGGTAATTTCAGGGCGGGCTGGTCGAGGTCGCGTTCGGCGTCGATGTGGACAGTGACGTCGGTGATGTCCTCGAATTCCTGCAGCAGGCGGTCGCGCACCTTGTCGGCGATGGCGTGGCCCTCGGAGACGGAGATGTCCGGCGGCACCTGGATGTGGACGTCCACCAGGGCCTCGCCGCCCATCTGCCGGGTTCGCAGCGAGTGCAGGGAGCGCACCCCCTCGGTGTCGCGGATGGCTGCCTCGATGGCCTTGACCTTGTGGGCGGGCAGGGCGGTGTCCACCAGTTCGCGGGTGCTTTCGATCACCAGGCCAAAGCCGATCTTGGCGATCAGCAGGCCGACGACGATGGCGGCCACCGCGTCGGCGAAGTGATAGCCGTACAGCACGCCCACTACTCCGGCCAGGACCACTACCGAGGAGATGGCGTCGGAGCGGTGGTGCCAGGCATTGGCCTGGAGCAGGCGCGAGCGGGTCTTGAGGGCCACGTGACGGGTATAGTGGTACAAAGCTTCCTTGGCCAGGATCGACACCGCCGCCGCCGCCAGGGCCCAGACGTTGGGATGCCACAGGGGCGCTTCTCCCTGGAGCCGCTGGGCCGCGTCCCACACCACCCCGCCGGCGACGCCGATGAGCGCCAGCCCCAGCAGCACCGTGGCGATGGTTTCGAAGCGGGCGTGACCGTAAGGGTGGGATTCGTCGGCCGCCTGGCCGGCGATGCGCAGGGTCGCCAGCACCAGGACGTCGGTCAGCAGATCGGAGAGGGAATGGATGCCGTCGGCGATCAGCGCCTGGGAGCGGCCATAGCAACCGGCGACGATCTTGCCGATCCCGAGCAGCAGGTTGACCAGCGCCCCTACCAGGGTGACCCGGCGTTTGGCGCGGGACTGCTGTTGGCGCAGGTCGGTGGCGCTCATTTCCCCACGATCAGGACGACCCTGTATTCATCCCTGCCCTTCTCGGTCTTCACCACCTGGTGGCCATGGACCCGGCACCAGGCGGGGATGTCGTGAAGGACGCCGGGATCGGTGCCGATCACCTCCACCTCGGTCCCCGGGGTGAAATCCCGGAGCGCCTCCTGGAGGCGGATCACCGGCAGCGGGCACAACAGCCCCCTGGCGTCGACGGTCTCCCGGCTCACAGCACCCACTCCGGCGGGATTTCGTGGGGCTTGAGGGGGGCGACGGTGCATTCCTTTTCCTCCCCTTCGGGCGTGACCGCCTTGACCGTCACCTGATCGGCGTTGCGGCCCTGGCTGTAGCGGGCCACGATCCGGGCCGCCAGTTCCAGGTCCTCATCGGCGGGCTGGCCGTCGATCAGGGTCAGGGGGCCGGAATGGCTGGTGGGGAACAGATGGACGAAGCGGTTTTTGTACCCTTGCAGGAAGCGGCCCTCCCCCTCCTCGCGGGCGACGATGAGCTTGAAGTGGGGCCGGGGGCGGAGGTGGCGTCCCACCTTCAGCAGCATGATGTCGTCCAGTTCGTAATCGCGGTGGCCGCGGGCCTGCCACAGATCGGCGAGCTTGCGCGAATAGTTCTCGTCGGTGAGGAAGCAGCAGCCGCCGGCGGGCTGGGCGTAATCCACCAGCCCGAACTGCCTGGCCAGCGCCATCTGCGGCTTGCGGGTGCGGCCGGAGAAATCGTAGAGCTTGTCCCGGTCCACCCAGCCTTCCCGCTCCGGTTTGGTGGGTGGCAGGTTCTTGGCGCACAGGGGGCGCAGCAGCAGGTCGCCGACCCCGGATTCGCGCGCCACCACCGGCATGGTGTCCTTGCGCTGGGACTTGGGACGCTGGCCGATCACCTCGCCGGTGATGATGAAGTCGAAGCCGTTTTCCCGCATCCACTGGTATGCCTTGCCGACCATGAAGATTTTGCAGTCGAGGCAGGGATTGAGGTTGGCGCCGTAGCCGTGCTTGGGATTGATCACCACATCCTTGTATTCCTCGATGATGTCGATGATGTGGAGTTTGATCCCCAGCTGCTCGGCCACCCACAGCGCGTTGTTGCGCTTGGGTTTTTTCTGGTCGCGCTTGCGGATCGCGTGGGTGTGGCCCTCGACGCAGAATCCGGTGAAGAAATTGATGCCCTCCACGTGGATCCCCTGTTCCATGATCACCTTGGCAGCGAGCATGGAATCGAGACCACCGGAAATGAGGGCGACTGCCTTGCGTGGTTGGCTCATGTGCAGGTCACGTCCTTAAAGTTCGGGAATTCTATCACGCCTGCTCATACCCGGCGGCACACGCCGCCGCGGCGCGGATCGCCGGCGCCCTCGAACCCCTCCGGGCCGCGGGCGACCGCATGGACGCCGCCGAAGAACAGATTGGGGGCCGGCCAGGCTTTGACTTCGTAGTTGGACGCCAGCCGGGCCACGGCGGTTTCCTCGAAACCCGGTTCCAGGTTGACGACGCTTTCCTCCAGATGCAGGCGCGGGGCGGCGACCGCCTCGGCCAGAGGCATCCGGAAGTCGATCAGGTTGACCAGCACCTGCAGGATCGCGGTCCTGAGGCGGTTGGAGCCGCCCGAGCCGAGGGCTACGGTGCGCCCGGGCAGGCGCGCCAGGGAAGGGGCCATCATCGAGGTCATTCGGGTGTCGCAGGGCCACTGGAAGAAACCGTGGGGGTTGAGGTCGGCCTCGCCGAGCATGTTGTTGAGCATGATGCCGGTGCCCGGGATCAGCCAGCCGCAGCCCTCCCCATTGCTGGTGGTGAGGCTGGCGCAGTTGCCCTCCGCATCCATGACGCTGATGTGGGTGGTGCCGCGGCGGCACAGGGGATGGCCCCGCAGCCGGGCCAGATAGCGTTCCACGACCGCAGGCGCCAGCAAGGCGGGATGACGGCCGGGATGGGTGTCGTCCAGGTCGAGCTCGTTGCGGACCTGCCGGGTCAGATCCTGAACCGCGGCCAGCAGACCGGCGTGGCCCGGGCCGCCGAAGCGCAGGGTGTGCAAATTGAAATGGGACAACAGTTCAAGGGAGAAGGCGATGAGGATTCCGCCGGAGCTGGGCGGGGGATTGGTGAGGATTTCGGCGTTGCGGTAACGCAGCCGCAGGGGCTGGCGTTCGATGACGGGATAGCTCTGCAGATCGGCCCGGGTCAACAGCCCGCCTTCGGCACACAGCGCGGCGACGGCGGCGGCGATCTCGCCCTCGTAGAACAGCGCCTCCCCCTCGCGGGCCAGCGCCTCGAGGGTGTCGGCCAGGTGCGGTTGGCGCAACCGCTCCCCTGCCTGCACCAGTTTGTCCGGATGATTCGGGCTCCGGTACGCGGCGAAGGTTTCCGGTCGGGCCCGGTAGATGGGGGCGACGATGTCGAAGATGTAGGCCTGGAAGTCATTGACCACAACCCCGTGGCGCGCCAGCTCGATGGCCGGGCGCGCCACCTCCGTCATCGGCAGCCGGCCCAGGCGGCGCTGGATCTGCCACAGTCCCCGGACTACACCCGGGGTGGCGATGGCGCCGCGGCCGATGTGAAATTCCTGGCGGGTGGTGCCGAAATCGGCGTGGATGGGGAAGAATTCGATCTCCTCCGGGGGGCGCTTGCACTTGGGCGTCTGGACGAAGAAATCGAACAGCCGGGCCTGACGGCCGTCGTGACTGAGTAGATAGCCGCCGCCGCCCAGGGAGGCCAGTACCGGCTCGGCAACGCAGGCGGCCAGGTGGGCGGCCACCGCCGCGTCGAAGGCGTTGCCGCCGGCGGCGAGGATCTCGGTCGCCGCCGCGGCGGTGTCGGGATGGCCGGCAGCGACGATGCCTTTGGGAAGCGTGGACATAGCGTGGGCAAAAAGTTCATTATACAAGCCGGGCGTCCGTTGTTTGCACCCTATCCTGCCGTTTGCCGGCAGACTTCGGGGGCAACCGGGAGCGAGGTTTTGGGACGGTCGCGGTTGTGTTATGTTTGCGCCTGACAGAGGAGGGGACGTCATGAGCGACGACAATGAAGACATTCGCACCGATTTCGACGAACGTCTGCGCCAGGCGACGCGCAAGCGTCAGGAGCGGCAGGCGGCGGAGGGCGCCGACTGGGAGCCGGAGGACGACAGCCTGAGCCTCTCCTCCCAGCGTCCAGGGAAGCCCAGGGATGACGTCTTCACCGCCCGGCGGCCGGCGCCAGCGGCCGGTGGCGACGACAGGCTGCTGTGGGTCGCGGTTGGTCTGGGCGGGGCCGCGCTGGTGCTGGTGCTGATCCTCGGGGTGTTGCTGCTGCGCCAGGGCAACCGGGTCGAACAGCTGCAGGAATCGCTCGCCCTGCTGGAGGAGCAGGCGGAGGCCCCGGCTGCCGACGAGGCGGCCTTGCGGTCCGAAATCGCCCAGCTGAACGCCCGCCTCGACGAACTGGCCCGGCAGAGCCAGACGCCCGCGGCGATCGACGAGAGTGCTCTGGCGGATCTCAGGGCGCGGGTGGCGAAGCTGGAAGCCGGGTTGCAGGAGATCCCCCCGCGCCTCGAGCAACTGGAAAAATCCCTGAAGACCGCGAAAGCAGGCCGCCAACAGGTCGCACCGGCGGCCAAGCCGCCGCCGGTCACGAAGAAACCTGCGGGCGGCTGGTACGTGGTGATCGCCTCCCTGGGTGACCGTCAGGCGGCGGAAAAGCTGCGCCAGCGTTACCTCGGTCAGGGTGTCAGGGCGGAAATCCATGCGGTCACGATCAAGGGCAAACGCTGGTATCGGCTGCGCGTCGGTCCGTTCCCGAGCCAGCAGGCGGCCAAACGCGAGGCGGCCCGCCTGAAACGGACCCTGAAGCTGGAATCGGCATGGCTGAGCCGATGAGCAAAGGCCGTTTCCTCGCCCTTGCCACCGCATTCGAGGGTGGGCTTTTGGTGCTGGCCTTTCTGCTGGGCTGGTGGCTCGAGCGCAACCCCCTGGCGGGTCTGCGCTGGCAGGGGAGGGCGCTGAGCCTCGGGCTGCTGGGCACGCTGCCGCTGCTGCTGTTCTTCGGCGTCGCCTACCGGCTGGAAATCCCCCAGATGGAGCGCATCAAGCGGATGTTGCTGGAAACCCTGGGGCCGCTGCTGTCCCGGTGCCGCTGGTATGAGCTGGCCTACGTGGCGGCCTTGGCAGGAATCTGCGAGGAGGCGCTGTTCCGCGGCCTGCTGCAACCCTGGTTCGAATCCCTGTGGGGGCCGTGGCCGGCTCTGCTGCTCAGCAACGTGCTGTTCGGGCTGGCGCATTCGGTGACGCTGCTGTACACCGTTCTGGCGATGCTGACCGGCATCTATCTCGGCTGGCTGTTGCAGGTGAGTGACGGCAATCTGCTGGTGCCGGTCCTGGTGCATTCCCTCTACGATTTCGCCGCGTTCCTGGTGGTGGTTCTGGGTTATCGCCAGCAGCGCGCGGCTGCGGACTGAGAACCTGATCGCAAAAAGTGAACGCCACCGGCCCGGGTGACGGAGATTTTCCGTAGCCGTTTTCCGGTCCCGTAGCTGTCGCGATTTTCCCAATCTTTGTCGCTTTTCGGTCACGCTTGACGAAGGGTGAGCGGCTTCTTTATAGTGCCCGCAACGCGTGGGGAATTGTGCAGGCAAGTGGGGAATCCGTTCCGCGGCATCCATATCCTGAATCTGGACAGCAAAGGCCGGGTGGCGATCCCGGCCTGCCACCGGGCGGATCTCGGTGGTACGCGTCTGGTGGCCACCATCGCCATCGACAACCGTTGTTTGTGGCTGTATCCCTGGCGCCAGTGGCAGGCACTGGAGCGTCAGCTGTTGGCGTTGTCCAGCCTGAACCGCCGTTCCCGGCGTTTGCAACGCCTTCTGATCGGGCACGCCCAGGAGGGGGAGCTGGATGGCCAGGGACGTTTCCTGTTGTCCACGCCGCTTCGCAAATACGCCAATCTGACCAAGAGCGTGGCCCTGGTCGGCGTGGGCGCCAAGTTCGAGATCTGGGACGAGGAAGCCTGGGACGTGCGCCGCAACGTGTGGATGGAAGAAGAGAGCCTGGAAGATCTGGCCGCTTCCCCCGATTTGAACGACTTGCAACTTTGACGATGGATGCGATGGTACATCTGCCGGTCATGCTCGAGGCCGCCCTGGAAGGGTTGGCGCTCGCGCCTGACGGTGTCTATCTCGACGGTACCTTCGGCCGGGGAGGGCACAGCCGGGCGATTCTTGAACGGCTGGGGCCCGAAGGGCGCCTTGTCGCCCTCGACAAGGATCCGGACGCCGTCGCTTCCGCCGAGGCGGAACGGCTGCGCCGGGACCCCCGTTTCACCCTGGTGCAGGCGGATTTCCGCGACCTCGGCGCGGTGGTGCGGGAGGCCGGCCTCTGGGGCCGCGTGGCCGGCATGTTGCTGGATCTGGGGGTGTCGTCCCCGCAGCTGGACACCGCCGCCCGCGGCTTCGCCTTCCTCCAGGAAGGGCCGCTGGACATGCGCATGAATCCCGCCGTGGGGGTTTCGGCCGCCGAGTGGTTGGCCCGGGCCGACGAGCGCGAACTGGCCGATGTCATCCACCGCTACGGCGAGGAGCGTTACGCCCGCCGCATCGCCCGCACCATCGTCAGGGCGAGGACGGAAACGCCGCTGCGGACCACCCGCCAGCTGGCGGAACTGGTCGAGCGCGCCGTCCCGCGGCGGGAGCGCCACAAGCATCCGGCGACCCGGACCTTCCAGGCGATCCGCATCCACGTCAATCGCGAGCTGGAGGCGCTGGAGGCCGCGCTGGCCCAGTCCCTGGAAGTGCTGGCGCCCGGCGGCCGCCTGGTTGTCATTGCCTTCCATTCCCTCGAGGACCGTATCGTCAAGCGCTTCATCCGCCGCCATTCCCGTCCGGCGCCGCTGCCCCGCAAGCTGCCGGTGGTGGTCTCCGAACTCGACCTGCCGTTGCGGGATCTGGGCAAGCGCCGTCCGGACGCCCTGGAAATCGCCCGCAACCCGCGGGCCCGAAGCGCCGTTCTGCGCGTCGCCGAACGTCGATGAAGCGAATGGCCGTATTGACAGGGATTCTGGGGATGGCGGTGATCGCATCGGCGGTGGGTGTGGTTTACGGCAAGTACCGCAGCCGCATGCTGTTCAACGAAATCCAGCGCCTGACCCGCCGCCTCGACGCCCTGGCGGTGGAGCGGGAACAGCTGCTGCTGGAGGAGCACGTCTGGGCCGACCCGGCCCGCATCGAACGCCTGGCGCAGCAGCGTCTCGACATGGTGGTGCCGGAAGCGGACGCCATCGTCTATCTGACGGTGCCGCGGCGATGAACCCCCGGGCCGCCCCAACCCTGGTCGCCCCCTGGCGCCGCTACCTGCTGCTGGGCACCTTCGGCCTGGCGCTGGCCGGCCTTCTGGCGCGGGCCTTCTACATCCAGGTGTGGGCGCGGGATTTCTACCGCCGCTACGGCGACCGCCAGCAGATCCGCACCGCGGTCCTGCCGGCCCACCGCGGGCGGCTGCTGGACCGGCAGGGGGTGCCGCTGGCGCTCAGCGCCCCGGTCAAGGCGGTGTGCATCAATCCGCGCCGGTTCCACGCCGAACCCGGTCAGCTGCGCCGGCTCGCCCGGTTGCTGGGGATGCGGCCGCAGGACCTGGAAGACAAGATCGCGGCCCACCGCCAGCAAGCGTTCCTCTACCTCAAACGCCAGCTGGCCCCGGCGCTGGCGGAACGGGTTCTGGCCCTCGATCTCGACGGCCTGTTCCTGCGCTCCGAATTCCGGCGTTACTATCCGGCCGCCGAGGTGACGGCCCATCTGCTGGGCTTCACCGATATCGACCAGCATGGTCAGGAGGGGTTGGAACGCCGCTTTGACACCCAGCTGACCGGCATGGCGGGGCAGGTGCGGGTCATCCGCGACCGCAAGGGGCGGCTGATTGAGGCGATGGAGAGCCTGCAGGCGCCGCGTCCCGGGCACGACGTCCGCCTGAGCATCGACCGGCGGCTGCAGTACTGGGCCTATCTGGAACTGAAGCGCGCCGTGGCCCGCCACCACGCCAGGGCGGGGATGCTGGTCCTGCTCGATGCCAGGACCGGTGAGGTGCTGGCGCTGGCCAACCAGCCCACCTTCAACCCGAATCTGCGCGACGGCCGCCGCCGCGCCGCCTGGCGCAATCGGGCGGTCACCGACGTGTTCGAGCCCGGCTCCACCCTCAAACCCTTCGCCATGGCCTGCGCCCTGCGCGAAGGGGTCGCCCGCAGCGGCGAACGCATCGACACCGCCCCGGGGTGGCTGCGGGTGGGACGTCACGTGGTGCGTGACCATCACCGCCACGGCGTCCTCGATCTGGCCGGGATTCTGGTCAAGTCCAGCAACGTCGGCATCACCCGGGTGGCCCTGCGGCTGTCGCCTGCCCGCTTTACCGCCTGTCTGCGCGATTTCGGCTTCGGGCAACCTACCGGGATCGAGTTTCCCGGTGAGGCGGACGGTTTCGTGCCGGCAGCCCGCGGCCTGGGCCGTTTCGAACAGGCCACCTTGGCGTTCGGTTACGGCCTCAACGTCTCCACCCTGCAACTGGCGCGTGCCTACACGGCGCTGGCCGACGACGGAATGCTCCATTCCCTCACCCTGCTGCCCCGCAGCACCGATCCGCAGCCCCGCCGGGTCCTGCCCGCCGGGGTGGCGCGTCAGGTACGTCACATGCTCGAAGGGGTGGTGACGCCCGAGGGGACGGCCCGGCGGGCCCGGGTTTCCGGTTACCGGGTCGCCGGCAAGACCGGGACCGCCAAGGTGGCCGTCCCCGGCGGTTATGCCGAGGACCGCTACCGCGGCCTGTTCGTCGGTATGGCGCCGGCCAGCGCTCCCAGGCTGGTGCTGGCGGTGGTGATCGAGGAGCCCCGGGGCAAGGCGTATTACGGCGGTCAGGTGGCGGCGCCGGTGTTCTCCCGGGTGATGGGGCTGGCGCTGCGCCTGCTCGGCATCCCTCCGGACGAGATTCCGGCGGCGCCGCCGCTGCTGGCGCGCGCGGGAGGGCTGCAGTGATGCGGCTGCGCGACTGGCTGCCCGACGTTGCCGGGCCGGATGTCGAAATCACCGGCCTGGCGGAACACGCCGCCGAGGTGCGGCCGGGGGATGCCTTCATCGCCCTGCCGGGACGGCGGCGCCACGGGCTGGATTTCGCCACCGAGGCCGCGGCAAACGGCGCGGTGGTGGTGCTCCACGAGCCCGGCGATGCCGTGCCGCCGCTCCCGGTCCCGGCGGTGGCGGTGGCCGGGCTCGGCCGTCGCCTCAGTGCGTTGGCGGCCCGCTTCTACGGCCATCCCAGCCGGGAGATGGAGATCATCGGCGTCACCGGCACCAACGGCAAGACCTCCTGCAGCTTCTATCTGGCCCAGGTGCTCGGCGGGGCGGTGATGGGCACCCTGGGCTGGGGCCGGCCCGGAAGCCTGCATCCCAGCGCCCACACCACCGCCCCGGCGGTCGCCACCCAGCGCCGCTTGGCGGCGCTGCGGGACGCCGGCGTGACCACGGTGGCGATGGAGGTTTCCTCCCACGCCCTCGATCAGGGCCGGGTGGCGGAAGTGGCCTTCGATGCGGCGGTGTGGACCAACCTCAGCCGCGACCACCTCGACTATCACGGTGACCTCCAGCGCTATGCCGCCGCCAAGCGCCGCCTGCTGGCGTGCCCCGGGCTGCAGGCGGCGGTCGTCAACCTCGACGATCCGGTCTGGCCCACAATGCGGGAAGCCTGTACCGGAGAGGTGATCGGTTTCGCCTGGCGCACCCGGCCAGCGGCGGATTTCCCTGTGGTTCAGGCCCGGCAGGTCCGCTTCACCGCGGCGGGGATCGAATTCGGGGCGGTCTTCCAGGGAGACTCACACCCGGTCCGGGTGGGGCTGCTGGGGGAAGGCAACCTGGAAAACGCGCTGGCTGTGCTGGCGCTGCTGTTGGCGCAGGGGTGGTCGCTGCCCCGGGCCGCTGAGGCTCTGGGGCGGCTGGTGCCGGTGCCGGGGCGGATGGAATGCTTCCGGGCCCCGGGCCGTCCCCTGGTGGTGGTGGACTACGCCCACACCCCGGCGGCGCTGGAGATGGCGCTGACCAGCCTGCGGCGCCACTGCCGCGGGCGGCTGTGGGTGGTGTTCGGCTGCGGAGGCGACCGCGACCGCGGCAAGCGGCCGCTGATGGGGCGCATCGCCGAGCGTCTGGCCGACGCGGTGATCCTCACCGACGACAACCCGCGCACCGAGGACGGCGCGGCGATCGTCGCCGCCATCGCCGCCGGCATGGCGCGTCCGCCCCGCATCGTCCGCGACCGGGGGGAGGCCATCGACCGGGCCTTGGCCGAAGCCGGCGAAGGCGATGTAGTGCTGGTGGCCGGCAAGGGCCACGAAACCTGGCAAGATGTCGGAGAGCGGCGCCTGCCTTTCAGCGACCGCGAATGGATTCAGAACCGTTTGGCAGAGGAGGCGACATGCGTTTGAGCGAAGTGGCTCCGGTGCTCGGGGGGCGGCTTTTGGGAGAGGATGCGGACTTCGAAGGTGTCGGCACCGACACCCGTCAGCCGTTGCGCGGCGCCCTCTACGTCGCCCTGCAGGGCGAGCGCTTCGACGGCCACGACTTTCTGCCCCAGGCGGCCGCCGCCGGGGCCGCCGCCGCCCTGGTCTCCCGGCCGGTTGACTGCGGACTGCCGCAGCTGCAAGTGAGAGACACCCGCGCGGCGCTGGGACAGCTGGCGCGCCACTGGCGCCGCCGCATTTTCCGGGGACGGGTGATTGGGGTCACCGGCAGCAACGGCAAGACCACGGTAAAGGAAATGATCGCCGCCGCCCTGGGCGGGGAACCGGCGGTGCTCAAAACCCAGGGAAACCTCAACAACGACATCGGCGTGCCCCTGACCCTGCTGCGGCTGACGGCGGCACAGCGCCATGCGGTGGTGGAGATGGGGGCCAACCATCCCGGCGAGATCGGCTACTGCGCCGCCCTGGCGGAACCCGACGTCGGCGTCATCACTCAGGCGGCGCCGGCCCATCTGGCGGGTTTCGGCTCCCTCGAAGGGGTCGCCCGCACCAAGGGGGAGCTGTTGGCCGCGCTGCCGCCCGACGGAACCGCGGTGCTCAACGCCGACGATCCCTTCTTCGATCTGTGGCGGCGCCTGAGCGGGGGGCGGCGGGTTCTCAGCTTCGGCTTCGGCAAGGCCGACGTCCGCGCCGTCGAGGTGGCACCCCTGGCGTTCGCCGCCGGCCGCTTTCACAACCGCTTCGAAGTCGAGGCACTGGGGCGGCGTTTTTCCCTGGATCTGGCGTTGGCCGGACGGCACAACGTCGCCAACGCCCTGGCGGCGATCGCCGCCGCCCTGGCGGCCGGAGGCGATCCGGAGGTCATTCGCGCCGGTCTGGAAGGCTTGGGTCCGGTGCCCGGCCGCCTGCGGCCGTTGCCCGCCCGGGAAGGCGCCTGGCTGCTCGATGACTGCTACAACGCCAATCCGGCTTCCTTCGCCGCCGGTCTGGAAACCCTGGCGGCGCTGGGGGGGGAGCCGTGGGTGGTCCTCGGCGCTTTCGGCGAGCTGGGGCCGGAAAGCGCCTATTGGCACCGCCAGGCGGGGCAGCTGGCGCGCCGCCACCGGGTCGCCTATCTGCTCGCCGTGGGGGAGGAGGCCAAGGCGGCGGTGGCCAGCTTCGGCGGCGGGGGGCAGTGGTTCTCCTCCCGTGAGGCGCTGATCGAGGCAGCGCTCAAACACCTGCACAGCGGCGCCCGGATTCTGGTCAAGGGTTCCCGCAGCCAGGGATTGGAACACGTGGTCCGCGCGCTGGAGGCCGCCTGATGCTGTACGAGCTGACCCAATGGCTGAGCGACTGGTACGGACCGTTCCGGGTCTTCCAGTACCTGACCCTGCGGGCCATCGTGGCGGTGCTGACGGCGCTGATCCTGTCCTTCCTCATCGGTCCGCCGTTGATCCGCCGCCTGGGGCGCTACGCCCAGCCGATCCGCGACGACGGTCCCCAGAGCCATCTGAGCAAGGCCGGCACCCCCACCATGGGCGGGTTGCTGATCCTGATCGCGGTCACCGTGACCACGCTGCTGTGGGCCGATCTCGCCAACCGCTTCGTCTGGGTGGTGCTGGGGGTTACCCTGGCCTACGGGGTGATCGGCTTCGTCGATGACTACAAGAAGTTGGTGCTGGGCAACAGCAAGGGCATCTCGGCGCGCCAGAAGCTGTTCTGGCAGACGGCGGTGGCGGCGGCGGCGGCGGTTTTCCTCTACCGCAGCGCCCAGGTGGCGGCGGAATGGACCTACATCTTGCCCTTCTTCAAGGACATCCGCCTGGACCTGGGCTGGGGTTACGTGCCGATCACCTGCCTGGTGGTGGTCGGCACCAGCAACGCGGTCAACCTCACCGATGGTCTCGACGGCCTGGCGATCCTGCCCACGGTGCTGGTGGGCGGGGCCCTGGGGGTGTTCGCCTACGTTTCCGGCCACAGCCATTTCGCCGACTATCTGGCGGTGCCGTACATCCCGGGGGTCGGCGAGCTGGTGGTGTTCTGCGGCGCCCTGGTGGGGGCGGGGCTGGGGTTTCTGTGGTTCAACGCCTATCCGGCCCAGGTGTTCATGGGCGACATCGGCGCCCTGGCCCTGGGGGCGGCGCTGGGCATCCTGGCGGTGCTGGTGCGTCAGGAAATCGTACTCATGATCATGGGCGGGGTGTTCGTGATGGAGACGGTGTCGGTCATCCTCCAGGTGGCGTCCTTCAAGCTCACCGGCCGGCGCATCTTCCGCATGGCGCCGCTGCACCATCATTTCGAGCTCAAGGGCTGGCCCGAGCCCAAGGTGATCGTGCGCTTCTGGATCATCACCGTGATCCTGGTGCTGATCGGACTGGCAACGTTGAAACTGAGGTGAGCCGTGATGACCGGACTGGATGCCTTGCTGGGAAACGAGCCGCGGGTGGCGGTGGTGGGCCTGGGCCGCACCGGCGTGTCGGTGCTGCGTTACCTGCATGCCCGCGGCATCGACTGTCTGGCGGCGGACACCCGCGACCGGCCGCCCGGGCTGGAAAGCGTGCGTCAGCTGCCCGGCGTCAGCGTGTTCACCGGCGGCCTTTCCGCCAGCATCCTGAGCTGGGCCACCCATCTGGTGGTCAGTCCCGGCGTGCCCCTGGACCGTCCCGAGATCCGCGCCACCCTGGAACGCGGCGTCGCCCTGGTGAGCGACGTCGATCTGTTCGCCGCGGCCGCCGGCGCCCCGGTGGTGGCGGTCACCGGCTCCAACGGCAAGAGCACGGTCACCACCCTGGTGGCGGAGATGGCCGCCGCTTCCGGTCTGCGGGTGCGGGCCGGCGGCAATCTGGGGGTGCCGGCGCTGGACCTGCTGGACGATGCGTGTCAGCTGTACGTGCTCGAGCTGTCGAGCTTCCAGCTGGAACGCAGCCGGTATCTGCGGCCGCTGGCGGGCGCGGTGCTCAACCTCAGTCCCGACCACCTGGACCACCACCGCAATTTCGCTGCCTACGCCGCCGCCAAGGGCCGCCTGCTGCGCTGGAGCCGGTGGCGGGTGGTCAACACTGACGACCGTCAGGTGATGCAGCTGGCCGGACGTCAGCCGCAGCGGCTGGTGCAGTTCAGCCTCGATGCCGGGGCCGACTGGCACCTTCAGACCCAGGGGGGGCAGACCTGGTTGGCCCGCCGCGGCGAACCGCTGCTGGCGGCGGCGGAGATTCCCCTGCGCGGGCGCCACAACCTGGCCAACGCCCTGGCGGCGCTGGCGCTGGCGGAAGCGGCGGGCCTCCCCGGGGAGGCCGCGTTGAGCGCCCTGCGCGGCTTTGCCGGCCTACCGCACCGGATGCAGACGGTAGCCGAAATCGACGGCGTGACCTGGATCAACGACTCCAAGGGCACCAACGTCGGCGCCACCGGGGCGGCCATCGCCGGTCTGGCGGGGCCGATCGTGCTGCTCGCCGGCGGCGACGGCAAGGGGGCGGATTTCACTCCGCTGCGCGCCGCGGCCGTCGGCAAGGTGAAGGCAGCCATCCTCTACGGCCGCGACCGCCAGCGCCTGGCGGAAGCCCTGGCGCCGGCGGTTCCGGTGACGCTGGTGGAGGACCTGGATCAGGCGGTGGCGGTGGCGCGGCGTCAGGCCTGCGCCGGCGACACGGTGCTGCTGTCGCCGGCCTGCGCCAGCTTCGACCAGTTCCGCGACTATCAGGACCGTGGCGACCACTTTACCGCGTTGGTGCAGCGATGGCAGTCGGCAGCGTAACCTTAAGCCCTCCCCGCGCCGCCCCCGCCTGCGACGGGCCGTTGCTGGCGCTCGGCGCGGCGCTGACCGGGCTGGGTCTGGTGATGATGACCTCGGCTTCGGTGCACCTGCACGGCGGGGGGCTGGATTTCGCCGTGCGCCAGGTGCTGCATCTGGGGCTGGGAGTGGCGCTGGCCTGGATGGTGTGGCGCTGCCCGCTGCGTTTCTGGCAGCGGACCGGGCCGCTGTGGCTGCTGCTCGGTCTGGCGGCGCTGGTGGCGGTGAAGCTGCCCGGAATCGGGGTCACGGTCAAGGGCAGCACCCGCTGGCTCGACGCGGGGGTTATGCGACTGCAGGTGTCGGCGCCGTTCAAGCTGGTGGCGATGATCTATCTGGCCGGTTATCTGGTGCGTCACGGCGAGGCGCTGCGGCGCGAGTCCCTGGCGCTGCTGCGCCCCCTGGTGCTGCTGGGGCTGGGGGTGGGGCTGCTGCTGTGGGAGCCGGATTTCGGCGCCGCCGCCGTGCTGCTGGCGGCCGCCGCCGCCCTGTTGTTTCTGGCCGGCGCGCGTCTGCTGCCGGTGCTGGGCCTGTTCGCCCTGCTGGGCGGCGGTGCGGCGCTGCTGGTGATCTTCGAGCCCTATCGCATGCGGCGGGTGATCGGTTTTCTCGATCCCTGGGCCCATGCGCGCGACGAGGGGTACCAGCTGGTGCAGGCGCTGGTCGCCTTCGGCCTGGGCGGGCCTTTCGGCGTCGGCCTGGGCAACAGCGTCCAAAAGATGTTCTATCTGCCCGAGGGGCACACCGATTTCATCCTCGCGGTGATCGGCGAGGAGCTGGGGTGGATCGGCGTGGCGGGGATCCTGCTCGCCTTCGCCGCATTGCTGTGGCGGATCTTCCGCACCGCCGAACTGGCCGCCCGCGCCGGCGAGGCCTTCGGCGCCTGGCTGGCCTATGGCATCGGGTTGCTGCTGGGACTGACGGCGCTCATCAACATGGGGGTCAACCTCGGCGTCCTGCCCACCAAGGGACTGCCTCTGCCGCTGGTCAGTTACGGCGGCAGCGCTCTGGTGTGCGACCTGGTGACCCTGGGGCTGGTGCAGCGGGTGTATGCCGAGGCGCGGGAAACGCTGGCGGCGACGCCGGGGAGGAAGCCGTGGCGCGGGTGATGATTCTCGCCGGCGGCACCGGCGGTCATGTGTTTCCGGCCCTGGCGGTGGCCGAGTGGCTGCGCGGCCACGGTCACGAGGTGGTGTGGATGGGCGGCGCGCGGGGGCTGGAGCAGCAGGTGGTGCACGCCGCCGGCTTTCCCCTGGACGCCATCACCGTCGGCGGGTTGCGGGGCAAGGGTGTGGGAAGACTGGTGACGGCGCCGGCGATGCTGCTGCGGGCCCTGTGGCAGGCCGGCCGGGTTCTGCGGCGCCGCCGTCCCCAGGTGGTGCTGGGAATGGGGGGATATGCCGCCGGCCCCGGTGGGGTGATGGCCCGGCTGCAGGGAATCCCGCTGGTGATCCACGAACAGAACCGCGTCCCCGGCACCACCAACCGCTGGCTGGCGCCGTGGGCGAAGCGGGTGCTGGAGGGCTTTCCCGGCACTTTCGCCGACAGCCTCAAACCCTGCTGGACCGGAAATCCCTTGCGCTGTGAGATCGCCGCCCTGGGCCCGAAGCCGGATCACGACGGCCCGCCTCGGCTGCTGGTGGTCGGCGGCAGCCTGGGGGCGCAGATCCTCAACGAGGTGGTCCCCCAGGCGCTGGCCCAGATGGGTTCACCGCTGCAGGTGTGGCACCAGTGCGGCCGGGGGAACGCAGCGGCGGTCGAGGCCGCCTACCGCCGGGCCGGCGTCGCAGCCAGGGTGAGCGAATTCATCGACAACATGGCGGCGGCGTGGCGGTGGGCGGATCTGGCGGTCTGCCGCGCCGGGGCGATGACCGTCAGCGAGCTGGCGGCCGCCGGGGTGGCGGGGGTGCTGGTGCCCTACCCCCACGCCATCGACGACCATCAGGCCCGCAACGCCGAATATCTGGTGCAGCGCGGGGCGGCGCGGCTGTTGCCCCAGGACCGGCTCACCCCGGCCCGTCTGGCGCAGACCCTTGCCGAGCTGGCGGCCGCGCCGCAGAGGCTGCGGGAGATGGGCGCCGCCGCCCGCCGCGCCGCCCGTCTGGACGCCACCGAAACCGTGGCCCGAATTTGTCTGGGAGAGATCGATGGTACCCAAAATCCAAGTGCCTGAGGCCCGGCCATTGGCGGCCGGCAATGAAGCGGTGCGGCAGCGCATGGCGGCCATCGGCCGCATCCATTTCATCGGCATCGGCGGGGTCGGCATGAGCGGCATCGCCGAAGTGCTGGCCAATCTCGGCTACCGGGTGTCCGGCTCCGATGCCCGCGACAGCCTGGTGCTGCAGCGCCTGCGCAGCCTTGGGATCACAGTGAAGGTAGGGCACGACGCCGCCCACGTCGTCGGCGCCGACGTGGTGGTGGTATCGAGCGCGGTGGATCCGGCCAATCCCGAATGGGCGGAGGCCCGCCGCCGCCGGATTCCGGTGATCTCGCGGGCGGAAATGCTCGCCGAGCTGATGCGCTTCCGCTTCGGTATCGCCATCGCCGGCACCCACGGCAAGACAACCACCACCAGCCTGGTGGCCAGCATCCTGGCCGAGGGCGGGCTGGATCCCACCTTCGTCATCGGCGGCCGTCTCAACAGCGCCGGCAGCAACGCCGGGCTCGGCGCCAGCCCCTACCTGGTGGCGGAGGCCGACGAGAGCGACGCTTCCTTCCTCCATCTGGCGCCGATCATGGCGGTGGTGACCAACGTCGACCGCGACCACATGGGCACCTACGGGGGCGACTGGCGGCAGCTGCAGGACACCTTCGTGGCATTCCTCCACCAGCTGCCGTTCTACGGCCTGGCGGTGATGTGTCTGGACGATCCCGGGGTGGCGGAGATCCTGCCGCGGATCCACAAGCCGGTGTTGACCTACGGCTGCCATCCCCAGGCCGACCTGCACGCCCGCCGGATCGAGCCGTCGGGGCTGAAGACCCGCTTCGTGGTCAAGGGCCGGGGACTGGCGCGGCCATTGCCGGTGGAACTCAACCTGCCCGGCCGTCACAACCTGCTCAACGCCCTGGCCGCCATCGCCATCGCCCTGGAACTGGGGGTCGGTACCGCGGCGATCCAGAAAGCCCTGGCGGGGTTTGCCGGCATCGGCCGGCGCTTCCAGGTGGCCCATCTGCCCTGGAAAGGCGGGGAGATCGTGCTGGTGGACGATTACGGCCATCACCCGAGGGAACTGGAGGCGACCCTGGCGGCCGCCCGCCAGGCGTGGCCGCAGCGGCGCCAGGTTCTGGTGTTCCAGCCCCACCGCTACAGCCGCACCGCGGAGCTGTTCGACGATTTCGTCCGCGTGCTCGCCGATGTGGACGAACTGCTGCTGCTGCCGGTCTATGGGGCGGGCGAGGCGCCCCGTCCCGGCGCCGACAGCGAGGCGCTGGCGCAGGCCCTGCGGGAGGCCGGGAAGGCGGTCATCGAGGTGGCGGACCTGGCGGAGGTCCCGGCGGTTCTCGAGTCCCGGCTGCAGGCCGGGGACGTGGTCCTGACCCTGGGGGCGGGAAGCATCGGCCGTCTGGCGCCCCGGTTGCAGGAGATCTGGTCATGAACGCGGTCGCCCGGGCTGCCCTTTCCGAACTGCGGGGAACCCTGGAATACCGGGTGCCGCTCGCGTCCTTCACCACCTGGCGGGTGGGCGGGCCGGCGGAACGCCTGTTCAAGCCGGCGGACCGTGACGATCTGATCCGCTTTCTGCGCCGGCTGCCCCCGGACGAGCCCCTGACCTGGCTGGGCCTGGGAAGCAACGTGCTGGTGCGCGACGGCGGCGTGCCGGGGACGGTGATCATTGCCGCCAAACGGCTGGGCGACATGCGTCTGGAGGCCGACGGGCGGGTGTACGTGGAGGCGGGGGTGCCCTGCGCCCACGTGGCCCGCTTCTGCAGCCTGCACGGTCTGGGGGGGACCGAATTCCTCGCCGGCATTCCGGGCACCTTCGGGGGCGCCCTGGCGATGAACGCCGGCGCCTTCGGCGGTGAGACCTGGGTGTGGGTGGACGAGGTGGAGACGCTCGACCGCCGCGGCCGGGTCCAGCGCCGCAGCCCCCGGGAATACCGGGTCGGTTACCGCCGGGTCGAGGGGCCGCCGGGGGAATGGTTCCTGGGTGCCTGGCTGAAGCTGCAACGCGGCGACATCGGCACGGGCCAGCGCCGCATCCGCGAGCTGCTGGCGCGCCGCAACCGCACCCAGCCGACCCGCTGGCCCAATTGCGGCTCGGTGTTCAAGAACCCGCCCGGAGAGCACGCGGCCCGTCTGATCGAAGCCTGCGGCCTAAAGGGACGGCAGATCGGCGGCGCCAGGATCTCGCAGCAGCACGCCAACTTCATCATCAACACCGGTACCGCCACCGCTGCCGACATCGAGAACCTGATCGAGCTGGCCCGGGCCGAGGTCGAGGCGCGTTTCGGTATCGTCCTGGAACTGGAAGTGCGCATCATCGGAGTCGCTCCATGAAGATCGACGATCCCCGGCAATTCGGCAAAGTGGCGGTGGCCATGGGCGGCACCAGCGCCGAGCGGGAGATTTCTCTCACCGGCGGCCGGGCGGTGACCGCCGCCCTGCAGCGTCAGGGGGTGGACGCCGTCGCGGTGGACATCGGTGACCGGCCGCTGGCGGCCCTGGGCGGCAAGGGCTTCGACCGGGTCTTCAACCTTGTCCACGGCCGCGGCGGCGAGGACGGTGTGCTGCAGGGACTGCTGGAGGCGCTGGGATTGCCCTATACCGGCAGCGGTGTGCTGGGATCGGCCCTGAGCATGGACAAGCTGGCCACCAAGCTGTGCTGGCGCGGGGCCGGGCTGCCGACACCGGACTGGGTAGTGCTCCGGGAGGCGGGCGATCTGGCGGCGTGCTCCGGGCGGCTGGGTTTCCCGCTGATCGTCAAGCCGATTCTGGAAGGCTCCAGCATCGGAATGAGCAAGGTGGAGATGGCGGCGGAACTGCAGGACGCCTGGGAAGCAGCCCGGGACTATGGTCCGGTGATGGCCGAAGCCTGGATCGACGGTGAGGAATACACCGCGGCGATGCTGCAGGGCGAAATGCTGCCCCTGATCCGTCTGGAAACGCCGCGGGCCTTCTACGACTTCGAGGCCAAGTACCGGGCCGACGACACCCGCTATCTGTGTCCCTGCGGTCTGCCGGCGGCCGAGGAGCGGGCGCTGCAGCAGCTGGCCGCCCGGGCCTGCGAGGTGCTGCGGGTGAGCGGCTGGGGCCGGGTGGACCTGTTCCGCGACCGTCAGGGGCGGCCGTGGCTGATCGAGGTCAACACCGTGCCGGGAATGACCGACCACAGCCTGGTGCCGATGGCGGCGCGGGCGGCCGGTCTGGATTTCGAGCGTTTGGTATGGCGTATCCTGGAAACCAGTGTCGCGCGCTAAAACGGTCCTGTGGGGACTGCTGTTGATCGGTATGATAGGAGGCATGGTGGAGCGAATGCGGGAAACGGACAGGGTGCCGGCCCAAGTGCGGATCGTCGGGCCGCTGCGCCACGTCCGCATGGCGGCGCTGAAAAGGGTCGTCATCCCGCACCTGCACGGCTACTGGGAGACGGATCTGACCGCTTTAGCCGCCGCCGTGCGCCACCTCCCGTGGGTGGCGGCGGTGCGGGCCGAGCGGATCTGGCCCCGGACCTTTCAGCTCGATCTCAAGGAGCAGCGTCCGGTGGTGCGCTGGGGGGAAACCTCCCTGCTCAATGCCCGGGGGGAGAAGTTCACCCCGGCCGACGACGTCCACGAGTACGCCGGTCTCCCCCAGCTGAGCGGTCCGGAAGGCTATGAATTTCGCCTGCTGACCGCCTACCGGCGCATGGCGGCGGCGCTTTCGCCGCTGGGCTGGCACATCGCCCGCCTGCAGGTGGATGCGCGCCGCAGCTGGCGCCTGGAAACCCGCGAGGGGATGACCCTGGTGCTCGGCCGGATGCGTCCCGAGGCTGCCTTCGAAGGGGTGGCGCGGGCGCTGGGGCAGCTGACGGCGGATGTCCGCCGCCGCATCGACTACGTGGACGCCCGTTACCACCACGGCTTCGCGCTGCGTCTGCGCGAGCCTGCCACCGAAGTGAAACACACGCAAGCGCAGCATGGCTAAACGCAAAGACCAGAACATCCTCGTCGGCCTCGACATCGGCACCTCCAAGGTGGCCGCCATCGTCGGCGAATACAATCCCGAAGCGGACGAGATCGAGATCGTCGGCATCGGCACCCATCCCTCCACCGGTCTCAAGAAGGGCGTGGTGGTCAACCTCGAAGCCACGGTCCAGGCGATCCAGCGGGCGGTGGAGGAAGCCGAACTGATGGCCGGCTTCCAGATCCATGCGGTCTCCGTCGGCATCGCCGGCAGCCACATCCGCAGTCTCAATTCCCACGGTATCGTCGCCATCAAGGACAAGGAGGTTACAGCGGCCGATGTGGAGCGGGTGCTCGATTCCGCCAAGGCGGTGGCGATTCCCGCGGACCAGAAGCTGCTCCACGTCCTGTCCCAGGAATACATCATCGACAGCCAGACAGGCATCAAGGAGCCGGTGGGCATGGCCGGCATCCGCCTGGAAGCCAAGGTCCACATCGTCACCGGAGCGGTGAGCGCGGCCCAGAACATCGTCAAATGCGTGCGCCGCTGCGGTCTGGAAGTGGAGGACCTCATCCTCGAGCAGCTGGCCTCGGCCCATGCGGTGCTGAGCGAGGACGAGCGCCACCTCGGCGTGTGCCTGGTGGACATCGGCGGCGGCACCACCGACATCGCCATCTACACCGACGGCGCCATCCGCCACACCGCGGTGATTCCCATCGCCGGTGACCAGATTACCAACGATATCGCCGTCGCCCTGCGCACCCCCACCCACCACGCCGAACGCATCAAGATCGAACACGCCTGCGCTCTGACTCAGTTGGCGGACATCGACGATATGATCGAGGTGCCCAGCATCGGCGACCGCCCGCTGCGGCGGATCTCGCGCCACAACCTGGCCGAGATTGTCGAGCCCCGCTGCGAGGAGCTGCTGATGCTGATCCAGGCCGAACTGCGCCGCAGCGGCTTCGAGGATCTGATTCCCGGCGGGGTGGTGCTCACGGGCGGCAGCGCCAAGCTGACAGGCCTGGTGGAGCTGGCGGAGGAGATCTTCCACATGCCGGTGCGGCTGGGAATGCCGCGCCATGTGACCGGGCTCACCGACGTGATCCGCAATCCCGCCTATGCCACCGGCGTGGGGCTGCTGCTGTTCGGCCGCCGGCACCAGCGGCTGCCGGGATTGGCCGACGAGGTTTCCGGCCTGCGGGCGCTGTGGCGGCGGATGGGCAGCTGGTTTCAAGGGAATTTTTGACAGGTTTTGAGATGGTTTCGAAAAACACGAGCGTGGAGGAGCAATACCATGAAATTTGAAATGGTGGACGATTACGGGCAGAACGCCGTCATCAAGGTGATCGGCATCGGCGGCGGCGGCAGCAACGCGGTGGACCACATGGTCAACAGCAACATCGAGGGGGTCGAGTTCATCTGCGCCAACACCGACGCCCAGGCCCTGCGCAAGTCGGCGGCCAAGCACGTGCTGCAGATCGGCGCCGAGCTGACCAAGGGACTGGGAGCCGGAGCCAACCCGGAGGTGGGCAAGCAGGCGGCGATGGACGACCGCGACCGCATTCAGGAGATGATCCAGGGGGCCGACATGGTGTTCCTGACCGCCGGTATGGGCGGCGGTACCGGCACCGGCGCGGCGCCGGTGTTCGCCGAGATCGCCAAGGACATGGGCGTGCTGACGGTGGCGGTGGTGACCAAGCCGTTCCCCTTCGAGGGCAACAAGCGCCGCGCCATCGCCGAGCAGGGCATTGAGGAACTGAGCCGCTACGTCGATTCCCTCATCACCATCCCCAACGAGAAGCTGCTGCCGGTGCTCGGCAGCCAGGCGTCACTGCTGCAGGCCTTCGCCGCCGCCAACGACGTCCTGCTGGGGGCGGTGCAGGGGATCGCCGAGCTCATCACCCGTCCCGGCCTTATCAACGTGGACTTCGCCGACGTGCGCACCGTGATGTCGGAGATGGGCATGGCGATGATGGGCACCGGCAGCGCCAGCGGCGAGGAGCGGGCCCGCAAGGCGGCCGAAAGCGCCATCGCCAGCCCCCTGCTGGAGGACATCAACCTCCAGGGCGCCAAGGGCATCCTGGTCAACATCACCGGCGGTCTGGACCTGTCCATCGGCGAGTTCGACGTCGTCGGCAATACGGTCAAGGAGTTCGCCTCCGAGGATGCGGTGGTGGTCGTCGGTACCGTCATCGATCCGGAGCTGCAGGACGAGATCCGCGTCACCGTGGTGGCCACCGGTCTGGAAGGCGGCCGCAGCGCGGCGGCCGAACCGCCGGTGCGGCTGGTGGAAAAGAAGGCCGATGGCGAGGTCGATTACGAGGAGCTCGACCGCCCGGCGGTGATCCGGCGCCAGCCGGAACGGGTGCGCAAGCTCAACGTGCCGAGCGGCACGCCGGCCGCCCAGGAGGACGATCTCGACTACCTCGACATTCCCGCCTTCCTGCGCCGGCAGGCGGACTGACGGCATACGGAGGCCCCGGCCGGGGCCTCCCGCACTGGAGCTGGAGCGCTATGATGCAGGACCGAATCGAGCGGGCGATCGCCGCTTTCTGCCGTGATCCGGCCCCGTTGCCCCTGTTCTGCGGGGTGCAGCATTACGCCTGGGGGGATCCCGACTACATCCCCCGGCTGCTGGGAATCCCCAATCCCGAACGCAAACCCTTCGCCGAACTGTGGATCGGCGCCCATCCCGATCTGCCGGCCCAGGCAGTGATCGATGGCGTCAAGGTGCCGCTGGACCGGCTGCTGGCCGCCGCGCCGACGCAGTTGCTGGGGGAGCTGGCCGACAAGTATCACGGCCAGCTGCCCTTTCTGCTCAAGATCCTGGCGGCGGCCCGGCCGTTGTCGATCCAGGTGCATCCCAATAAGCGGCAGGCGGAAGCTGGCTACGCGCGGGAGGAGGCGCAGGGTATCCCGCTGGATTCGCCCCGGCGCAATTACCGCGACCGCAATCACAAGCCGGAACTGCTGAGCGCCCTGACGCCCTTCTATGCCCTCAAGGGCTTCCGCCCTGAGGCGGAGATCGAGGCGGAACTGGCACGTATTCCCGAATGGGCGGGACTGCTGCGCCAGCTGCGGGAATGCGGCCTGAAACGCTTCTACGAGGCGCTGATGACCTTGCCCCAGGCCGAAGTGGACGCCCTGCTCGGGCCGGTGCTGCAGCGACTGCGGGGGGAAGGCCCGTGGTCGAAAGAACAGCGGGAATTCTGGTTTCTGTGGGCCGATGAACTTTACTCCCAGGCGGGCCGCCACGACCGGGGGCTGTTTTCCATCTTCCTGCTCAACTTTCTCCGTCTGCGGCCGGGGGAGGCGATCTTTCAGGCCGCCGGCGAACTCCACGCCTATCTGCAGGGGGTGGGGGTGGAGGTCATGGCCAACTCCAACAATGTCCTGCGCGGTGGCCTGACCCCCAAGCACGTGGATGTGCCGGCGCTGCTGGAGATCGTCAGGTTCGAGGGACGGCCGGCGGAAATCCTGCGGCCGGTGTCGCACGGCGTGGAGGCCGTCTATGAAGCCCCGGTGGACGAGTTTCGCCTCAGCCGTATCGAACTGGCCGGCGGGGACGTTTTCGACGCCTCGGGGGCTTTGCGCCTCGGCATCGTGCTCGAGGGCCGGTGCCGAATCGCCTGGCGCCGGGGACAGATTCCGTTGCGCCGCGGCCAGTCCTATCTCATTCCCCACGGGGTTTCGTGCCGTTTCGAGGCCGTCGAGCCCGTGACCATCTACCAGGGAGCGTGCCGGCGCTGAATCGCCTGGCGCCCGTCAATTTGCGCCTTCTCAGCCTCCTCCGGCAAGGTGGACGATGGGGCATCCGACCATTGTTTCCCTGCCCTTGAGCGGCTACAATTAGCCGTTTATCACGGCGAATGTTCCCATTCGCTCCTTGCTTTACTACATCGGGTAGAAAGCTTTTCAAACCGTAAGGAGCCATTATGCGACACTACGAAATCGTGTTCCTGGTCCATCCGGACCAGAGTCCGCAGGTGCCCGCCATGCTCGAGCGCTACCGCGCCATGATCGAGGACAAGGGCGGCAAGATCCACCGGCTGGAGGACTGGGGCCGGCGCCAGTTGGCCTATTCGATCCAGAAGCTGCACAAGGCCCATTACATCCTGATGAACATCGAGTGCGATCAGGAAACCATCGCCGAGCTGCAGAGTCATTTCCGCTTCAACGACGCCATCCTGCGCGAGCTGATCATCCAGCGCGACGAGGCGGTCACCGAACCGTCGCCGATGGCGAAGGCCAAGGAAGCCGAGGCGGCCGAGCGCCGGCCCGAGCCCAAGCCGGCCCCGGCTGAAGAGAAGCCGGCCGAGGCAGAAGCCGCGGCCCAGTCCAGCGAATCCTGAATCGAACACGAGGTAAACCATGGCACGTTTCATCCGCCGCCGTAAGTACTGCCGCTTCACCGCGGAGGGAGTCAAGGAGATTGACTACAAGGATCTCGACACCCTGAAGGAATACATCACCGAAACCGGCAAGATCGTCCCCAGCCGTATCACCGGCACCAGCGCCAAGTATCAGAGGCAGCTCGCCAAGGCCATAAAAAGGGCCCGCTATCTGGCGCTGCTGCCGTATTGTGACGCCCACAAGTAAGCCAACCTGCGGCAGCGTCGATGCGCTTTCTCGCCAGCTTCATCATGCAGGGCCGGATGCAGGCCATCGCGGTGGCCGCAACCGCCCTGATGCTGTCGCTGCTGTTTCCGCCCCTGAGCCTGCTGGCGGCGGCGGTGGTGGCGCTGGTGACCTTGCGTCTGGGCTGGCGCGAAGGGCTCAACACCCTGCTGGCGGCGAGTCTGGCCGCAGGGCTTTTGGGGGCCATCGTGCTGGGGAATTTCGTCCTTCCCGCCGCCTACGGCCTGCTGCTGTGGCTGCCGGTGTGGGGGACGGCCCTGTTTCTGCGCCTGAGCCGCGACCTGGGGCTGACGCTGGCCCTGCTGACGGTGATCGGCATGGCCGGGGTGATTCTGGTGTACGCCGTCATGAACGATCCGGCGGATTTCTGGTATCAGCGCCTCCAGGCCGTGTTCGGACCGGTCTGGCGCCAGGCCGGCGCCGATACCGCCCTGTGGCAGCCGCAGCTGGTGACCATGGCCCGTTACATGACCGGCATCATGGCGGCCGGGATGGTTTCCAGCCTGGCGTTGAGTCTGATCTGGGGACGCTGGTGGCAGGCGCTGCTCTACAATCCCGGTGGTTTCCGCCAAGAGTTCCTGGCGCTGCGCCTGCGCCCCTCCCTGGCCTGGTTTACGTTCGCCCTGGTGGGTGCTGGGGACTTTTGCCGACGGCAAGCTGCACGAGGTGCTGGTGAACGTAGGGATCGTGCTTTTCGTCCTCTACGTGTTCGCCGGCGTTGCCGTCCTGCACGCCATCCTCGCCGCCCGCGGCATGCGCGGCTGGCTCTATGGCCTTTACATCCTGATGGCGCTGGTGCCCCACGTTTTCCTGCCGCTGGCGCTGGTGGGCCTGAGCGATGCCTGGTTCGACTGGCGCGGCCGTTTTTTGCCGGCTGAATAATTCATTGACTTCGAGGTACAAGACCCATGGAAGTGATTCTGCTTGAAAAAATCGCCAATCTGGGCGATCTGGGCGACCGGGTTGACGTCAAACCCGGTTATGCCCGCAACTATCTGATTCCCCAGGGCAAGGCCGTACGGGCCACGCCCGAGCGCATCGCCGAGTTCGAGCAGCGCCGGGCGGAACTGGAACGCAAGGCCGCCGAGGCGTTGCAGGCGGCCCGGGAGCGGGCCGAGAAACTGGCCGAGCTGGAGGTGGTCATCACCCAGAAGGCAGGTCCGGAAGGCAAGCTCTACGGTTCCATCGGCACCCAGAATCTGGCCGAGGCCATCACCGCCGCCGGGGTGCCGGTATCGCGTCAGGAAGTGCTGCTGCCGGAAGGGCCGCTGCGCCAGACCGGCGAATACGAGGTGGAGCTGCGGCTCCATCCGGACGTGACCGCCACCGTCAAGGTGGTGGTGCAGCCGGAAGCCTGAGCCTCCCCGGTATCCGGAAGCGAAAAGGCGGATCGCAAGATCCGCCTTTTTGGTACAGAAAATGCGGTCACAGTCTCTGACCGCCTTCAAATCCACCTTGTCACGATGGCTGCAACACGTCTGGTTTCAATTATAGGCACTTTGCCGGCCGTGGTTTTGACGTGGATCAAATTCGGGCGCGTGCCGCCTCCCGCAGCTGGCGGCGCAGCACTTTGCCGATGGCGGATTTGGGCAGCTCATCCAGGAACACGATCCGCCGGGGGCGTTTGTAGGCGGTCAGGCGCTCGCGGCACCACGCCCGCAGTGCCGACTCGTCGAGATCCGGGTCCTGGCGGACCACGAACAGCATGACCGCCTCGCCGGTATCGGGATCGGGCACGCCCACGGCGGCACATTCGCGCACCCCGGGGTGCTGTGAGACCACCGCCTCGATCTCGCTGGGGTAGACGTTGAAGCCGGACACCAGGATCATGTCCTTCTTGCGGTCGACGATGTAGAAGAAGCCGTCGGCGTCCATGCGGGCGATGTCGCCGGTGCGCAGCCAGCCGTCGGCGGTGAAAGTGGCGGCGGTTTCCTCCGGGCGGTTCCAGTAACCCTGCATCACCTGCGGCCCGCGCACACACAGCTCGCCCGCCTCCCCGGGCGGGGCGTCTTCGCCGTCGCGGCGCAGCCGGCAGTCGGTGCCGGGAAGCGGCAGCCCGATGCTGCCGTTGTAGCGTTCCAGATCGAGCGGATTGAGGGTGACCACCGGGGATGCCTCGGTGAGCCCGTAGCCTTCTATGACCGGACAGCCGGTCACCGCCTGCCAGCGCTCGGCCACCGTCGGGTGCATGGGCATGCCGCCGGCCACGGTCAGACCCAGGTGGGAGAAGTCCAGCCGCGCGAAGCCGGGGGCCCGCAGCAGATGGTCGAACAGGGTGTTGACCCCGGTGATGGCGGTGAAACGGGAGCGCCGCAGTACCCGGACCAGATCGCGCAGGTTGCGGGGATCGGGAACCAGCTGGTTGTGGCTGCCGATGCTCAGCCCCACCCACAGGTTGGCGGTGAGGGCGAAGATGTGGGACAGGGGTAGGGCGGTGACCAGCCGTTCCCGCCCCGGACGCAGCGGCCGGCGCCAGCCGCTGCAGGTGAGCCACAGCCGTACCTGCTCGACGTTGGCGAGCAGGTTGGCGTGGCTGAGCACGGCACCCTTGGGCGTGCCGGTGGTGCCGCCGGTGTACTGCAGGAAGGCCGGGTCTGCCGGTGACAGGGGGACCGGTACGGGATCGGTGCGGGTCTGGAGCAGTTCGTGGAAGGCGAGCGCCTGTTGCGGCCAGCGGGGCCAGCTGCGGCCGCGCCAGCGGGCCAGCCAGTCGGCCGCCGGGCGCTTCCAGGCTTCGAGCAGGTCTCCGGCCCGGACCACGATCTGCCGTCGGGGACGGTATGCGGCAGGCACTTTTGCCAGTTTGGGAAGGAGCTGCTCGAGGATGACGAGGGCGTCCGGCCGCGCGTCTTCCAGTTCCACCGTCAGCTCCCGGGGGGGGTGAACAGCGGGTTGAGGTTGACCACCACCAGCCCGGCCCGCAGGGTGCCTGTCAGGGCCACCGGGTAGCTGAGGAAATTGGGCAGCATGATCGCCAGGCGCTGGCCTTTTTCCAGTCCCAGCTGCTGGAGGGCGGCGGCGAAACGGCGGGACAGGTCGTGCCAGCGGCGGTAGCTCAGAGCGGTGCCGAAGTTTTCCAGGGCCGGCCGGTCAGCGAAATGGCGGCAGCAGCGGTCGAACAGGGCGATCAGGGAGGGGTCGCGCCGGGGCGGCAGTTCGGCGGGCAGGCCGGGCGGGTAGTGGGCGAACCAGGGACGGTCGGTCATGGCGGCACTGCGTAAAGGTCGAGGAAATGGAGGATGGTGTCGTGGCTCCGCAGGGTATTGCGGAACACGATGTCGTGGCGGCGGGAAGGCACCAGGGCCAGGAATTTGGTCTGGCTTTTCAGGTGGGCGAGCAGGCGGCGGGCGCTGTCTGGGTCGACCACCGGGTCGCGGTTGCCCTGCAGCAGCAGGACCGGGCAATGGACCGTCGCCGCCGCCTCAGGGGTTTCCTCCATGAGCTGGTGCAGCTCGTGCAGCGCCCGCAGGGGAACCTGGGTGTAGTTGGTTTCCGGGTGTCCCGAAGGGTTGTGGACGAATTCCGACACACCGCCGTCGCTCATCCACTGGATCAGGCGGTTGGCCTGATAGACCAGGGGGATCCAGCGCAGCGTCCGCTGGCGGAAGCGCAGGGGCGCGGAAACGGCGACCACGGCCATGAGTCGGTCCGGCTGGATGGCGGCCAGCTGCAGCGCCAGCAGCGCCCCGGTGGCAAAGCCTACGATGGCGGTCTGGGGGCAGAGGTCGGCGAGGATGCGGTGACCGCGGCGGACCGATGCCAGCCAGTCCCCGCGGCTGCGTTCGCGCAGATCGCAGGGGGAGGTGCCGTGTCCCTTCAGGCGCACCCCCAGGACCGTGTAGCCCGCCCGGGCGAGATTTTCCCCCAACGGGCGCATCACCGCTGGGGAGGCCAGCAAGCCGTGAACCAGGAGGACGCCGCAGTCGTTGCGGTGGGGTGGGTCGAGCAGGAACGGCCGGCCTTCCCGCTTGGGGCCCTCGCGGCGGTTGATCTCGGCAAAGCACCGGGCCTGGTAGAAACGCCGGTCCCAATGCCAGGACTGCACCTCGTCGTCGAAACGCCAGCGGGCCAGGGCGGCCGGCCCCGCCTGCCCGGCTTCGTCGATGGCGGCCGTCACCGCCCGGCGCACGGCATGCACCGGCGCGGCCTCGTTGGCATAGACGGTGATCGGGTTCTCCAGGCGGATGCTGTCGAGGCCGAATTCCTGTCCCAGCTTGGGAAGGAAATGCAGCCGCCCCCCTACCGGTTCGATGAGGCCGGCAGCGGCGGCGGTGCAGAGAAACTGCTCCAGGGGCGGGGGGCACAGCGTCCGGCAGTGACTGGTAATTTTCCGGATTGGCCAGGCTGCGGTGCAGGTGAACCTGCGGCTGGCGCTGCAGGTGCTTGATCGCCAGATACAGGATGCGGCGGAAGCGGGAGCGGTCGATGGCGTCGTGACCGGCATGGAACCAGTGTTGAATCAGGGTGGCGGCCAAGTGGCACAGGTTGACGCTGACCGCCTGGTACATCGCCGCCATGTAGCAGTCGCGGATGGTTTCGGCGTGGCGGCGGAGACGCCAGGCCAGCCAGCGCTGCAGCGGCGAGGGGCTTTGGTGCCAGCGATAGATCGTGTCCAGGTCCGTGGTCCGGGGCGCCAGGGCGAGTTCCCAGGGGCGCCAGAATTGGCGCACCGAAATCGGCGCTGCCAGCTGCACGTCCATGTCGGTCTCCCGTAGCAGCAGGTTGCCTTCGATCAGCAGCTCCTCCAGATGGCGGCGTTTGAGGCCGGGGCGGAAACGCCGGGCCACCTCCAGCAGCCAGTTGGGTTCCAGGCGCAAGGGGAAGAAGGTGATGTTGGCCGGCACGATCCGGGTCGGGGTGCGGCAGCGCTGCAGCAGGGTCTCGGTGTCCTCCAGCCCAAGCGCCCGGTACCAGCGCTGCAGCTGGGCATCGTCGCCGTCGGCGGCGGCCCGCAGGACGGTTTGTTTGAACAGGTCCAGCCCCAGGGCGAGGACCGCGGCGCCGGTGTGCTGCTTGCGCCAGCGGCGGGCGGTGCGGGAGTAGATGCGGTAGCGGCCGCGGCGGTCGATCACCCGGCGGTCCTTGACCATGCCGCCTTCGGGAAAGACGATGACCTTGTGGCCCTGGAGGATCTTCCGGGCCAGCAGCGGCAGCAGCCGGGGATGGTCGTGGGGCACGGCGCCGGTGGCGCGCAGCAGCTGTGTCAGGTTGGGGTCGATTTCGAACAGCTCGCGGTGGGCGATGGCATAACAGTAAGCCCCGCAATGCTCGTAGAGCAGGTATTGGGGAATCAGGGTCTCGAAGCGGGCGAAATGATTGAAAACGAAGATCTGGCCCTGCCGGACGTAGTCGTCGGGATCGTGAAGCTTGATGTGCAGGCGCAGAAAGCGCCGGGCGAAGCGGAACAGGCGGACCGCGCGGTCGTAGAGGCGGGTGTCGATGTCGAAATCTCCGGCCGTTTCGGGCCGGGACGGCATGTCCATCGGATGTCCTCTGCAGCCGGGGGGATTTCAGTGTGCAGCCTCGCCGCCGCGAAAGCAAGCACCGGAAAAGAAGAAGGCGGACCCGCGGGCCCGCCTTCTCTGGCGCCAAAGCGGCCTGAAAGGCTCAGTAGGGCGGGACCCCCATGACCTTCATGGCGATGTAGAGGGTCAACCGCAGAATGCCCAGCAGCGTGGCCAGGGCCAGGGCGGTGGCGAGCACCAGCAGCAGGGTGGAACCCATGTCGCCCATCTTGGCCTGGAACCAGCCGTTGAGCTTCTCCCACACGGCGGCGATCTTGTTCGAGAAGAACTTCAGGCCCACGGCGGTGGCGATCACCAGGACCACGATCATCGGCGGGATCAGGTTCTCGACCTGGATTCGCACTTCCTGGTCCAGGTTTTCGCCATAGACGGCAAAGTAGTTGACCAGGAACGCCAACGACTGCACCGTCACCATCGACAGGCCGAAGGAGAGGATGAACTTGTCCACCGCCGGGTTCTCGCTCAGCTTGAGATCGTCCAGATACAGTTTGACGATCACGTAGCCGGGCAGGAACATGATCAGGATGGCGCTGAGGATCTTTTTGGCCAGGTCGATGGGCGAGGTGGTGGTGAAGATCGAGAAGATGACGATGAAGATGATGCTCACCACCAGAATCCCGGCCCACATGATGAGATCGCTTTTGTACTTGCTCTGAAGCGTTTCGGTTTCGTTGGACATGGTTGCGGCCTCCTAGACTGGAAAAGATTACTGACGCTTGAAGAAGTAGAAACCTTCGACACCGCCTTGCAGAACCATGCGGTCGTCCTGCAGGTCATAGACCCGGTAACGCAGCTTCTTGCCGGGACGGCCGGGCACATCGCTGACGATCATGCAGTTTTCGATCTCGTAGTGGAAGGTCTGGGTGTCGTTGCGTTTGAAGTGACGGTTGTAGCCGGAAGTCACCAGGGTGCCGTCGGGACGGAATTCCCAGGTGCGGTTTTCGGCAATGCGCTGACCGCTCGCCCGGGGGGCGACTTCCACCAGGGTCCATTTGCCCAGGATGGGTTTGGCGTCCTGAAGACAGACCGGATTGCGGCTGCTCTTGTCGGCGGCGGCGGTCTGTTTGCGGATCGTGACCGCCTGGCTCACGCTGGCGATGCCCAGAAGGGCGGCGAGCAAGATGAGACTGATGTGCTTGTACATGGTAGTTCTCCTGACTGGATCGTTCTTTTGATTGTATAAACCGTTGCCATTATCGCAAAACTGCCGATAAAAATTGAGGCAATCCTCCCGAAAACCCGTGGTAAAGTTCCCCGGTTCCATCCATACAAGACTGCGATCGACCATGACCGATTCCGTTTCCACCCGCATCCGCCAGCAACTGCAGCGCCGCATCCTGCGTCTCGACGGCGCCATGGGCACCATGATCCAGCGGTACGCCCTGAGCGAGCCCGACTACCGCGGCGCGCGTTTCGCCGACTGGCCTTCGGATCTCAAGGGCAACAATGACCTTTTGTCCTTGACCCGCCCGGAGATCATCGGCGAGATCCACCGCCAGTATCTCCAGGCCGGGGCCGACATCATCGAGACCAACACCTTCAACGCCAACCGCATCAGCCTGGCGGACTACGGGATGGAGGCGCTGGCGCGGGAGATCAACCTGGCCTCGGCGCGCCTGGCCCGGCAGGCGGCGGATGAATTCACCACCGAGGACAAGCCCCGCTTCGTCGCCGGGGTGCTCGGTCCCACCAACCGCACCGCCTCCATCTCCCCGGACGTCAACGATCCCGGTTTCCGCAACCTCACCTTCAGGGAGCTGGTGGACGCCTACACCGAAGCCCTGGAGGGGCTGATCGAGGGCGGCGCCGACCTGATCCTGATCGAGACCGTGTTCGACACCCTCAACGCCAAGGCGGCGGTGTTCGCCGTCCTCGATTACTTCGAGCGCACCGGCACCGAGCGGCCGATCATGATCTCCGGCACCATCACCGATGCTTCCGGCCGCACCCTGTCGGGCCAGACCGCAGAAGCCTTCTGGAATTCCCTGCGCCACGCCCGCCCCCTGTCCTTCGGCTTCAACTGCGCCCTGGGACCGGCCGAGCTGCGCCAGTACGTGGAGGAGATTTCCGGCTATGTGGATACCTTCGTCTCCGCCCATCCCAACGCGGGTCTTCCCAACGAGTTCGGCGGCTACGATCTGACCCCGGAGGACATGGCGCAAGAGATCCGCGAGTGGGCCGAGTCCGGCTTTCTCAACATCGTCGGCGGCTGCTGCGGCACCACCCCGGACCACATCCGCGTCATCGGCGAGGCGGTGGCAGGTCTTCCGCCGCGGCAGGTCCCCAGGCCTAAGGTGGCCACCCGGCTGTCCGGGCTGGAGCCGCTCAACATCGATGAGGACTCCCTCTTTGTCAACATCGGTGAGCGCACCAACGTCACCGGTTCCGCCCGTTTCCGCCGCCTGATCCAGGCCGAGGACTACGACACCGCCCTGGAGGTGGCCAAGGAGCAGGTGGAAAACGGCGCCCAGATGATCGACGTCAACATGGACGAGGGCATGCTCGACTCCAGGGCGGCGATGGTCAAATTTCTCAATCTGGTGGCCGCCGAACCCGACATCGCCCGGGTGCCGGTAATGATCGACTCCTCCAAGTGGGAAGTGATCGAGGCCGGCCTGCAGTGCATCCAGGGCAAGGGGGTCATCAACTCCATCTCCCTGAAGGAAGGCGAGGAAACCTTCCTGCAGCACGCCCGCCTGGCGCGGAAATACGGGGCGGCGGTGGTGGTGATGGCCTTCGACGAGGCCGGCCAGGCCGACACCTTCGAGCGCAAGGTGGAAATTTGCACCCGCGCCTACCGGCTGCTGCGGGAAAAGCTCGATTTTCCGCCCGAGGACATCATCTTCGATCCCAATGTGTTCGCGGTCGCCACCGGTATTCCCGAACACCGCCGCTACGGCTTGGACTTCATCGAGGCGGTGGCGGCGATCAAACGGGATCTGCCCCACGCCAAGACCTCCGGCGGCATCTCCAACGTTTCCTTCTCCTTCCGCGGCAACAACTACGTGCGCGAGGCCATCCACGCGGTGTTCCTCTACCACGCCATCAAGGCCGGCCTTGACATGGGCATCGTCAACGCCGGGCAGCTGGCCATCTACGAGGAAGTGCCCCGGGACCTGCGCGAGGCCATCGAGGACGTGATCCTGTGCCGCCGTGAGGATGCCGACGAGCGCCTGCTGGAGATGGCGGAGAAATACCGCGGCGAAGGCGCCGGCAGTACCAAGGAGGATGAAGAATGGCGCACCTGGCCGGTGGAAAAGCGCCTCGAGCACGCCCTGGTCAAGGGCATCACCGACCACATCGACGAGGACACCGAGGAGGCCTACCGCAAGCTCGGCAGCCCCCTGGCGGTGATCGAGGGGCCCCTGATGGCGGGGATGAACGTGGTCGGGGATCTGTTCGGCGCCGGCAAGATGTTCCTGCCCCAGGTGGTCAAATCGGCCCGGGTGATGAAGAAGGCGGTGGCCTATCTGTTCCCCTATCTGGAGGCCGAGCGCAAGGCGGGGGAGACCGCCGGCAAGATTCTCATGGCCACGGTCAAGGGTGACGTCCACGACATCGGCAAGAACATCGTCGGCGTGGTGCTGCAGTGCAACGGCTTTGAAGTGGTGGACCTGGGGGTGATGGTGCCCGCCGACCGGATTCTCCAGGAGGCCCGGGAAAAGCAGGTGGACATCATCGGCCTGTCCGGTCTCATCACCCCGTCCCTGGACGAGATGGTCCACGTGGCCAAGGAAATGGAGCGGCAGGGATTCGACATCCCGCTGCTGATCGGCGGCGCCACCACCTCCCGGGTCCACACCGCGGTCAAGATCGATCCTCACTATTCGGGGCCGGTGGTGTACGTCACCGATGCCTCCCGCGCCGTGGGGGTGGCCGGCAGCCTGCTCAGCGCCGAGCTGGGCGAGCCCTACCTGGCCCGGCTCAAGCAGGAATACGACCAGGTGCGCGAGCGCCATGCCAGAAAGCAGGACCGCACCCAGCTGCTGCCCATCCTCGAGGCGCGGCGCAACCACTTCCAGGGCGACTGGACCCGCTACCGGCCGCCGGCGCCGAAGCGGCCGGGCATCCACGTCCTCGACGACTATCCCCTGGACCGGTTGGTGCCCTACATCGACTGGACCCCGTTCTTCCATGCCTGGGAACTGGCCGGCAGCTACCCGAAGATCCTCGACGACGAGATCGTCGGCGCCGAGGCCCGCAGGCTGCTGGCCGACGCCCGGCGGATGCTGGAACGGATCGTCGCCGAAAAGTGGCTTAAGGGCCGGGCGGTGTTCGGCCTGTTTCCCGCCCAAAGCCTGGGCGACGACATCGCCGTCCAGACCGAGGCCGGGGAGGTGATGCTCCACCACCTGCGCCAGCAGCACCAGAAGCCTGCCGGTCAGCCCAACTACTGCCTTGCCGACTTCATCGCGCCCAAGGAGAGCGGCGTGCAGGACTGGATCGGGGCGTTCGCGGTCAACGCCGGCATCGGCATCGACGCCCACATCGAACGTTTCGAGGCCGAGCACGACGACTACCACGCCATCCTCCTCAAGGCCTTGGCGGACCGCCTGGCAGAGGCCTTCGCCGAGCACCTGCACGAGCGGGTGCGGCGCGAGTTCTGGGGTTACGCGCCGGACGAGAAGCTGACCAACGAGGATCTGATCGCGGAGAAATACCGCGGCATCCGCCCGGCGCCCGGATATCCGGCCTGCCCGGACCATACCGAAAAGCGCGCCCTGTTCGATCTGACTCAGGCGGAAAAGAACGCCGGTCTGATATTGACCGAAAGCTTCGCCATGGTACCCACGGCGGCGGTGAGCGGCTGGTATTTCTCCCATCCCCAGGCCGTCTATTTCAATGTCGGCAAAATCGGCCGCGACCAGGTGGAAGACTACGCCCGCCGCAAGGGCTGGACGCTGGAAGAGGCGGAGAAATGGCTGGCGCCGAATCTGGCTTATACGCCCGATTGAAGCGCTATTCCTGGATAGTGTCGTCACAAGATTGATGCCCAAATGGCGATACAGCGGATATGCACGGCGGCAAGGAAGGAAGCCGTATTTTTGGCATAACGGGTGGCGATACCCCGCCAGCGCTTGAGATGCAAAAAGGCGTTCTCGACCAGATGGCGCAGACGATACAAATGCTTGTCGTATTCACGCCGATGCCTGCGATTCCTGCGGGAAGGGATGACAGGCTCCATCCCTTGCTCTTTGGCCTGGGCGATGAGGGCATCACTGTCGTAACCTTTGTCCGCCAACAGGTACTTGGCGTCGATTCCCTCGATCAGGGTTGCAGCCCAGGGCAATCGCATGAATATACCCCACGAAGACGATGGTTTAAGATTCGATGACTTGCAGCAGATTACTTGCAGATTAGAGACTTCTTCTCTGAGGAGCATGCTTTTTGTGGGAGGCACAGATGCTGGAAAAGCCCCTGGCGCTGAGCGAGGTGTTCGTATCGATTCCGGACCCGCGACAATCATCGAAGGTAACCTACGATCTGGTGGAAGTGCTGGTGGTTGTGGTGTGTGCGGTGATCTGCGGTGCCGATACGTTGGTGGAGATTGAACTTTGGGGCAAAGAGAAGCTGGATTGGCTGCGTCGATATGTGCCCTTGCCGCATGGGATTCCGTCCCATGACACCCTGGGGCGGATTTTGGCGATGATCGATCCGGAAGCGTTCGGATCGGCCTTCCAGCGCTGGGCGGTGAGCGTGGTTCCGGCATTGGAAGGTCAGGTGATCGCCATCGACGGCAAGACCAGTCGGCGTAGCCGGTCCAAGGGGCAGGATCCCCTGCATCTGGTCAGTGCCTTTGCGGCTCAGTACCGGTTGGTGGTCGGTCAAGAGGCGGTGGCCGACAAATCCAACGAGAAGACGGCCATTCCCGCCCTGCTGGAGACCCTGGCCTTGAAAGGATGCGTGGTGACCCTCGATGCCATGGGGACCGATCCCAAGATTGCCAAGGCCATCCGTGACCGGGGGGCCGACTATGTACTGGCGGTCAAGGACAACCAGCAAGGTCTGGCCGAATCGATCCGGGATTTCTTCCAGGCCTTTCAGGACGCGCCAAAACCCCGCATCAGCAATGCGAGACGGTCGACAAGGCGCATGGTCGCCTGGAAGTGCGCCGCTGCTATGTGTTCGACCAGCTCGACAGCCTGGACCGGCCCCAGCGCTGGCCGGATCTGGCCTGCTTTGCCGTGGTCGAGTCCGAACGCACCGTCGCCGGCAAAACCACCCGGGAACGGCGTTTCTACATCAGCAGCCTGCCGGCCGATGCCGAACGGCTGGCCTCGGCGGTGCGCCAGCATTGGGCGGTGGAGAACCCGCTTCACTGGTGTATGGATGTCGTATTCAACGATGATCAGGTGCGCCTTCGAACCCGACATGCGGCTCATAACCTGGCGCTGCTCAAACAGATGGTGCTCAATCTCTTTCGCCTCGACCCCACCAAACGCCGCGGGGGCATCAAGGCAAGGCGGCTCCTGGCCGCCTCCAGTGACCACTATCGGGCTCAGTTGCTTGGATGGACGTAGCGTTCATGCGATTGCCCTGGCCTGGTGGAGAGCTGAGAGGAAAATTCCGGCCCGGTCGTGTAAAATAGCACAGTTCCCGGAGAGGTGCCGGAGCTGGCCGAACGGGCCTGACTCGAAATCAGGTGTGCGCGCAAGCGCACCGAGGGTTCGAATCCCTCCCTCTCCGCCATTACACGAAAACGCCGGTTCTCTGAAGCCGGCTTTTTTGTGCCCGGAGTCCCGTCGTTCCGGGCCCTCCGGCCCATGCAACCGCACCTCGGCCTCGCCACGCCATCCCGCCATTCTCCCGCTCTGGCTCTCTCACGGGCCGATATTCTCTGCCACCACCCCTCGGAAGCGTACCCCCTCAAGTGCTGTTGTGACGCTTGGTCCTGTAAGGGAGATCAACAGGTTGCAGTGGTCTGTATGGTGATGTTCGATTTGCGTGAACAGTACCGCCAGCTCGATGCGAACCAGCGGGACGCTTGTTTCTGAGTGCCAGTGTCGGTTTAGCCCACCCTATTACCCACATCTTCCCCCTTCTCATAGGAATCAATGTCTTATCCGTTTTCTCTGAGGGAACTTGATCTCGGCCGCCCGGATGGCGGTCACGGCCTCCACGTAGGCGCTCAGTTTGGTCATGCCCTGCCACAGGGCTTTGGGGCCGGGTGGGGGATCGTTCTTGCGCCCCAGCCAGCCGCCAAAGCCGGCCACGATGCGGACGATGGTGCCCAAATCCGGCGGCGTCGCGGGCGGCGGGGTGCGATGGTGGATGGCCCAGGCGGTCTGCCATTCTTCGACAGAGAACACCACTTCACAGCACCACTCGGGATGTTCCCGCCCGAGCGTCATCAGCATCAGGATGCGCCAGGCGACGATCAGATACAGCACCAGGGCCCGTTCCAGGCGTTCCCGGGTGCGAAGTTGCAGGGCTTCGATGCGGCAGCCGCTTTTGAGGATGCGGAAGTAGACCTCGATCCACCACCGTTTGCGGTACCATTCGATGCGCGCTCTGGCCTGTTCCAGGGTGGTGATTTCTTCGTTGGTGATCAGACACCATTCGACCGCTTCCTGGCCTTCGGGGGGCGCCTCTTCCCGGGCCAGGATGACGGTGACTTGGGGACCCGGGCCGCTGCGGGTCTTCAGTTCGACCCGGGCGAGACGGATTGTTTGTGTGACCTGCCGGGCCGGGCGGTTGCCGCCGGCCGGCAGGTCAAAGGCGATCGTCCCCAACACCGGCTGGGCTTCGACCGCGGCCCGCAGTTTGCCATCGAGGGGGTCATTGAGCTTACGGTCGTGCTGCACCCGGATCAGGTAATCGGCGGCAAAGCCCAGCTGTTCGGCCCGGTCGATCAGGGCCCGAAGGTCACCTTCGCGGTCGGCGACATACACCAGCCGGGTCTCGGGCGCCAGGGCGGCCATCTCGGCCACCCGCTCATAACCTTCCACCCAACGCAGGCTTTCGGCCAGGTCCGGTTCCCCCTTGGGCAAACGCGCCCAGTGCCAGCAGTCGGTCACCCCCAGGGCCACGCCCGCCTCACTGATCACCAGCGTCGGATGCAGGTACAACCCCTGACGCTGCTCGTAATTCAGCCGTCCCAACCCCGCCATCGACGGCCGCCCGGAATAATCCAGCTCGGTGGTGTCCTGCAGGCACAGCACCCGCGACTGCTGCCGGATCCGTTCCAGGGTCGGCACACTGTGGGCCCGCAACACCTCCCGAAAATCCAGCCTGGCATTGTCCAGCAGCCGGTAGGCCGCCTTGGTCTCCGCCCAGCCACCCCCGCAAACGTTGGGAACGCTCGCCATCGGATCGCTTGCCATCGCTTCTATCACCCGGCACAGCCGCCGGTTCAGGCGGGCATCGCCCAGCGCCAGGGAAAAAATTCTTGTTCAGCCCAGCTCATGTCAACGCCTATCCAAAGAAATCAATATCTTACTACAGGGGCGAGAGATGTGGGTAATAGGGTGGGTTTAGCCAACCTGTGAGTCGTCTGGTCGGTTAGTCAGAACTCCCCTTCGCGGACGATGTTGTTGCTGTGGATTTCCTTCACGAGTTTTGGTTCCACCGGAGCATTGTCTTTTGGCGGTTTTCCTGTTTTTTCGATCGCCTTTGCTGCCAGACTGGTAAGTCCACTCAGGATTTTCGACCCTTCGAGAGCCTTCGTGTCAGCGTAATAGTCAAACCACGGTAGGCCAGCGGCGGTGTATTCTCTGGCTGTGGGCGGTTCGTGAGGGGGCTTGCGACCGACGATGGTTTCATAAACCGCGCTGTTGGCGATATGCACGAAGCAACGCGAACCGTGTTCCTGGTCCCAACTGTCGATGCCATATTCGTCTTCATAGATTTTCTGCTTCATCAAGCCGCCAGGAGCCAATCCCATTTCCATATCCATGCTCAGGCTGTAACAGCAGAGATCTTCCACTACCATCTGTTTTCGTGAGCGGTACTGCTCATAGGCCTCTGGCTTCATTGGATAGACGATGATCTGAAGCCCGCCATATTGTGCTTCGTCCGTAATCTGCTCTTCCGCCGTGTAGCCTTCCCCCAGAGGCATTGCAACGAATTGTCGTATGTGGTCCTCAGATACGTTGAAACCATCAAGCCAGGGTTGCTCAGGGATGACCACATAATCCTGGGGGTCGGCCGAGAGCTCGTTGGACCATGCCTTGCCGGAAACCGCATTGATTTTGCCGGCAGCGATCTTCACGGCGCAGGGGTATTTGCCTGAGAAATTGACCCACATGGCCTCAGACTGATACATAGGGATCATCACGCCTCCATGTTGTCGCCAGGACTCTGGAAGGCGCTCGGCAAAGTCGTCCACGTGCTCCACTGGAAAACGTCCAAGACCGGGAGGCAGAGGGTATTCCCGGTTGTCGTCCGGTATCCTGAGCGTGCGTTGAAAGTCGATGGTGCAGGTGGCCTCTGAATGGACTTCCGGAAAACGGAAGACCAGGGCGTTATTTATCAGCTCGATCATGATATTTCTCTTTGAATTCAACTCGTAAGTGCAACTCAACCTGGAGGTGAGAGGGTAAGCCACGATAGCATCATGGCTTACTCTAACTGTCAAGTCCCGCATGGTTATAAACCTTCTTCACAAAAATCTCGGGGCGTTTTTGTTGCCACTGCTTGAGCGCTTGGATGGGCGTGACATGGCCCAGGGCACGCTGCGGGATGTGATGATTGTAGACCTCCCGGTAGTTGAGGAGGGTTTGTTTGAGATCCTTGGATGAATCGAACCGGGTGGTCTGCAAAATCTCGGCGATTCGCCCGTTGAATCGCTCGACCATGCCGTTGGTCTGTGGCCTCCTGGGCTTGATGAGACGGTGCTCAATGCCGTGGGCCTGGCACAGGACATCGAACGGATGAGTGCCTGTGGGTTTGCGTTCTCCGGCGGCAGAGAAACGATCCGTGAAGGCCCTGTCGTTGTCGGTGAGGATCTTCTGGATCTTGAAGGGGGCGGCCTGGATGAGTTTGTTTAGAAAGGCACGCGCAGAGCGGGCCGATTTGTCCTTGCGGATCTCCAGATAGACCCACCGCGTCGCCCGGTCGATGGCGACGAACAGATAGCTGCGAGCGCTTTCGTCGGCCATCTGAGGCAGATACTTGATGTCACCCTATTACCCACATCTTCCCCCTTCTCATAGGAATCAATGTCTTATCCGTTTTCTCTGAGGGAACTTGATCTCGGCCGCCCGGATGGCGGTCACGGCCTCCACGTAGGCGCTCAGTTTGGTCATGCCCTGCCACAGGGCTTTGGGGCCGGGTGGGGGATCGTTCTTGCGCCCCAGCCAGCCGCCAAAGCCGGCCACAATGCGGACGATGGCGCCCAAATCCGGCGGCGTCGCGGGCGGCGGGGTGCGATGGTGGATGGCCCAGGCGGTCTGCCATTCTTCGACAGAGAACACCACTTCACAGCACCACTCGGGATGTTCCCGCCCGAGCGTCATCAGCATCAGGATGCGCCAGGCGACGATCAGATACAGCACCAGGGCCCGTTCCAGGCGTTCCCGGGTGCGAAGTTGCAGGGCTTCGATGCGGCAGCCGCTTTTGAGGATGCGGAAGTAGACCTCGATCCACCACCGTTTGCGGTACCATTCGATGCGCGCTCTGGCCTGTTCCAGGGTGGTGATTTCTTCGTTGGTGATCAGGCACCATTCGACCGCTTCCTGGCCTTCGGGGGGCGCCTCTTCCCGGGCCAGGATGACGGTGACTTGGGGACCCGGGCCGCTGCGGGTCTTCAGTTCGACCCGGGCGAGACGGATTGTTTGTGTGACCTGCCGGGCCGGGCGGTTGCCGCCGGCCGGCAGGTCAAAGGCGATCGTCCCCAACACCGGCTGGGCTTCGACCGCGGCCCGCAGTTTGCCATCGAGGGGGTCATTGAGCTTACGGTCGTGCTGCACCCGGATCAGGTAATCGGCGGCAAAGCCCAGCTGTTCGGCCCGGTCGATCAGGGCCCGAAGGTCACCTTCGCGGTCGGCGACATACACCAGCCGGGTCTCGGGCGCCAGGGCGGCCATCTCGGCCACCCGCTCATAACCTTCCACCCAACGCAGGCTTTCGGCCAGGTCCGGTTCCCCCTTGGGCAAACGCGCCCAGTGCCAGCAGTCGGTCACCCCCAGGGCCACGCCCGCCTCACTGATCACCAGCGTCGGATGCAGGTACAACCCCTGACGCTGCTCGTAATTCAGCCGTCCCAACCCCGCCATCGACGGCCGCCCGGAATAATCCAGCTCGGTGGTGTCCTGCAGGCACAGCACCCGCGACTGCTGCCGGATCCGTTCCAGGGTCGGCACACTGTGGGCCCGCAACACCTCCCGAAAATCCAGCCTGGCATTGTCCAGCAGCCGGTAGGCCGCCTTGGTCTCCGCCCAGCCACCCCCGCAAACGTTGGGAACGCTCGCCATCGGATCGCTTGCCATCGCTTCTATCACCCGGCACAGCCGCCGGTTCAGGCGGGCATCGCCCAGCGCCAGGGAAAAAATTCTTGTTCAGCCCAGCTCATGTCAACGCCTATCCAAAGAAATCAATATCTTACTGCAGGGGCGAGAGATGTGGGTAATAGGGAGACTTGATGTCTACATGCACAAAGCCGGGTTCGTAGTCCTTGAACGACTTGTAGGGCTTACCAGAAGCCGCCTCACCCTCCTGCTCGCGCAGCATCGCCTTCAGATTGCTTACGCCGTGTCGCCGCAGGCAGCGGTCCAGGGCGGAGCGGCTCAGATTGGGATTAAGAAACTCCCGGGCCACTACCAGCAGGTCATCGAGGGGCAGGAGCAGCAGTTCCCGAACCGCCACAACAACCGCCTCCTGCGCCTCGGTCAGGGTGGTATTCAGCCGATGCGGGCGATGCGAGCCGTCATGCACCTGATCACGATGCCGCCACTTGGCAACGGTCGCCTTGGTGACGCCAAATCGCCTGGCAAGCGCCGCGTTGCTCACACTCGGTGGCGCCGCCTGGATCTCGGCGCGAATCTTGGGGGTAGTCCTGGCGTTGGCGTGGATGGTTGCAGCCATGGTCTCTATACTGCCTCCTCACAGGAAAGGAACACATCGATCAGCTCTCGAGCCAAGAATAACCGTTCATTGCGCCAGGCCAAGCCTGGAGAAGGAGGAAGTTATGTAGAAGGAAAGACATCGCTGAAACCTTCAGAGCGACCTGACAGGTGCAAGTCCTGTCCGGCCAAGGCTGGCCACCAGCCGGAACCGAGTGTTGCGTGGTCGAGGAGCGATCCCGACTGCGAAGCGTACACAGGGGGCCTGTAGGCCGCGTGATGGAGCCTCGAAAGTACGGAATGCGGAGCCGACGTTGTTGAACGGACGGAAGGCAACAGGGGTGGTGCTGTACTGGCCTGGCATCATCCCTCCGCCGGGGTCGAAGAGCGGGGCATGCAGGGCAAGGGTCGCCCAGGAACCTGGGAGGGCTCGATCACTCCTTGCGGGAAGAGCGGTGCGGGCGCCGTGTGAGAAAAGGCCCAGGCCCATCGGAGCGGTGTCCGGCCGATGGGAGCGAACGGGACACGAAGCAGGGTACCGGCGCGCGAAGGCGACGAAGCGCGCTGGGAAGGTGATCGAGCAATCGGAGCCTGCCGATAGTACCTGGGAAGTCGGGGAACCTGCCCCAAGGGACCCGATGGAGGGAAGCGGCAGGTCGGACGATGGGGCTTTCGGAGGGACAGATGGCCGGGACATCGAGCCAGGAGAACATCTCAACACGACAACGGAAGCTAGCGGAACTGGCCCGGATCGAACCGAAGCTGGAACTGACCACGATTGCCCACCACATCGACGTGGTGTGGCTGGAAGAAGCCTGGCGGCGCACCCGCAAGGACGGGGCCGCCGGGGTGGACGGCGTGACTGCATCCCAATACGCAGCCGACTTAGAGGAGAACCTGACGCGCCTGCTGGAACGGTTCAAGACCGGCCGGTATCGGGCGCCTGCGGTACGGCGCGTCCACCTGCCCAAGCCGGGAACGGGAAAGACCCGCCCGATCGGCATTCCCACGCTGGAAGACAAGGTGCTGCAACGGGCGGTGCTGATGGCGCTGGAACCCATCTTCGAGCAGGACTTTCTCGACTGCGCCTACGGGTTCCGGCCCGGACGCAGTGCCCACCAGGCCCTGGAGAGGCTATGGGGCGGGCTGATGGCCATGGGCGGTGGCTGGGTCATCGACCTGGACATCCAAAACTTCTTCGACGATGTGGACCGGGACCGGCTGCGGAACTTTCTGGGGCAGAGGGTGCGCGACGGCGTGATCTGCCGCGTGATCGGTAAATGGCTGAATGCCGGTGTCATGGAAGGCGGACAGCTTCACTACCCCGAACAAGGGACACCGCAAGGTGGGGTGATCTCCCCACTGCTGGCCAACCTCTACCTGCATCACGTGCTCGACCTGTGGTTCGAGCAGACGGTCAAACCGCGACTGCAAGGCAGCGCCTTCGAAGTCCGGTTCGCCGACGATGCGGTCCTGGTGTTCAAACGGGAAGAAGACGCCCGGCGGGTATTGGCCGTTCTGGGCAAGCGCCTGGCCAAATACGGCCTGCGCCTGCACCCGGACAAAACCCGCCTGCTCGACTTCAGAAAACCCGGACGGAAAGGCCAGAGCTTCCAATACCTGGGATTCACCCACTACTGGGGACGCTCAAGGAAAGGGCGTTGGGTCGTCAAACGCAAGACCGCCCAAGCCCGGCTCAGCCGCTCCCTGCAGGCGATCAACCACTGGTGCCGGATGCACCGCCACTGGCCGGTTGCAGACCAACAAGCGGCCCTGAGCCGCAAACTCAAGGGGCATTATGCCTACTATGGGATCGTCGGCAACAGCCAATCGCTGGCCCGCTTCCTGTACGAGGTCAGACGGCGCTGGTACAAATGGTTGTCCCGCCGCAACCGGGAACGGATGAACTGGGACCATTTTGGGCGGCTGTACAAACGATACCCACTCCCCCCACCGCGCGTGGTTCACGGAATTGCCCGTTGCGTAGCGACGCCATAGTCCGAGGAGCCGGATGCCTTAATCGGGCACGTCCGGATCTGTGGGAACCGCGGGTGAGCAATCGCCCGCGGTCACCCGGCTTGCGCCAGGCCAAGCCTGGAGAAGGAGGAAGTTATGTAGAAGGAAAGACATCGCTGAAACCTTCAGAGCGACCTGACAGGTGCAAGTCCTGTCCGGCCAAGGCTGGCCACCAGCCGGAACCGAGTGTTGCGTGGTCGAGGAGCGATCCCGACTGCGAAGCGTACACAGGGGGCCTGTAGGCCGCGTGATGGAGCCTCGAAAGTACGGAATGCGGAGCCGACGTTGTTGAACGGACGGAAGGCAACAGGGGTGGTGCTGTACTGGCCTGGCATCATCCCTCCGCCGGGGTCGAAGAGCGGGGCATGCAGGGCAAGGGTCGCCCAGGAACCTGGGAGGGCTCGATCACTCCTTGCGGGAAGAGCGGTGCGGGCGCCGTGTGAGAAAAGGCCCAGGCCCATCGGAGCGGTGTCCGGCCGATGGGAGCGAACGGGACACGAAGCAGGGTACCGGCGCGCGAAGGCGACGAAGCGCGCTGGGAAGGTGATCGAGCAATCGGAGCCTGCCGATAGTACCTGGGAAGTCGGGGAACCTGCCCCAAGGGACCCGATGGAGGGAAGCGGCAGGTCGGACGATGGGGCTTTCGGAGGGACAGATGGCCGGGACATCGAGCCAGGAGAACATCTCAACACGACAACGGAAGCTAGCGGAACTGGCCCGGATCGAACCGAAGCTGGAACTGACCACGATTGCCCACCACATCGACGTGGTGTGGCTGGAAGAAGCCTGGCGGCGCACCCGCAAGGACGGGGCCGCCGGGGTGGACGGCGTGACTGCATCCCAATACGCAGCCGACTTAGAGGAGAACCTGACGCGCCTGCTGGAACGGTTCAAGACCGGCCGGTATCGGGCGCCTGCGGTACGGCGCGTCCACCTGCCCAAGCCGGGAACGGGAAAGACCCGCCCGATCGGCATTCCCACGCTGGAAGACAAGGTGCTGCAACGGGCGGTGCTGATGGCGCTGGAACCCATCTTCGAGCAGGACTTTCTCGACTGCGCCTACGGGTTCCGGCCCGGACGCAGTGCCCACCAGGCCCTGGAGAGGCTATGGGGCGGGCTGATGGCCATGGGCGGTGGCTGGGTCATCGACCTGGACATCCAAAACTTCTTCGACGATGTGGACCGGGACCGGCTGCGGAACTTTCTGGGGCAGAGGGTGCGCGACGGCGTGATCTGCCGCGTGATCGGTAAATGGCTGAATGCCGGTGTCATGGAAGGCGGACAGCTTCACTACCCCGAACAAGGGACACCGCAAGGTGGGGTGATCTCCCCACTGCTGGCCAACCTCTACCTGCATCACGTGCTCGACCTGTGGTTCGAGCAGACGGTCAAACCGCGACTGCAAGGCAGCGCCTTCGAAGTCCGGTTCGCCGACGATGCGGTCCTGGTGTTCAAACGGGAAGAAGACGCCCGGCGGGTATTGGCCGTTCTGGGCAAGCGCCTGGCCAAATACGGCCTGCGCCTGCACCCGGACAAAACCCGCCTGCTCGACTTCAGAAAACCCGGACGGAAAGGCCAGAGCTTCCAATACCTGGGATTCACCCACTACTGGGGACGCTCAAGGAAAGGGCGTTGGGTCGTCAAACGCAAGACCGCCCAAGCCCGGCTCAGCCGCTCCCTGCAGGCGATCAACCACTGGTGCCGGATGCACCGCCACTGGCCGGTTGCAGACCAACAAGCGGCCCTGAGCCGCAAACTCAAGGGGCATTATGCCTACTATGGGATCGTCGGCAACAGCCAATCGCTGGCCCGCTTCCTGTACGAGGTCAGACGGCGCTGGTACAAATGGTTGTCCCGCCGCAACCGGGAACGGATGAACTGGGACCATTTTGGGCGGCTGTACAAACGATACCCACTCCCCCCACCGCGCGTGGTTCACGGAATTGCCCGTTGCGTAGCGACGCCATAGTCCGAGGAGCCGGATGCCTTAATCGGGCACGTCCGGATCTGTGGGAACCGCGGGTGAGCAATCGCCCGCGGTCACCCGGCTTGCGCCAGGCCAAGCCTGGAGAAGGAGGAAGTTATGTAGAAGGAAAGACATCGCTGAAACCTTCAGAGCGACCTGACAGGTGCAAGTCCTGTCCGGCCAAGGCTGGCCACCAGCCGGAACCGAGTGTTGCGTGGTCGAGGAGCGATCCCGACTGCGAAGCGTACACAGGGGGCCTGTAGGCCGCGTGATGGAGCCTCGAAAGTACGGAATGCGGAGCCGACGTTGTTGAACGGACGGAAGGCAACAGGGGTGGTGCTGTACTGGCCTGGCATCATCCCTCCGCCGGGGTCGAAGAGCGGGGCATGCAGGGCAAGGGTCGCCCAGGAACCTGGGAGGGCTCGAACACTCCCTGCGGGAAGAGCGGTGCGGGCGCCGTGTGAGAAAAGGCCCAGGCCCATCGGAGCGGTGTCCGGCCGATGGGAGCGAACGGGACACGAAGCAGGGTACCGGCGCGCGAAGGCGACGAAGCGCGCTGGGAAGGTGATCGAGCAATCGGAGCCTGCCGATAGTACCTGGGAAGTCGGGGAACCTGCCCCAAGGGACCCGATGGAGGGAAGCGGCAGGTCGGACGATGGGGCTTTCGGAGGGACAGATGGCCGGGACATCGAGCCAGGAGAACATCTCAACACGACAACGGAAGCTAGCGGAACTGGCCCGGATCGAACCGAAGCTGGAACTGACCACGATTGCCCACCACATCGACGTGGTGTGGCTGGAAGAAGCCTGGCGGCGCACCCGCAAGGACGGGGCCGCCGGGGTGGACGGCGTGACTGCATCCCAATACGCAGCCGACTTAGAGGAGAACCTGACGCGCCTGCTGGAACGGTTCAAGACCGGCCGGTATCGGGCGCCTGCGGTACGGCGCGTCCACCTGCCCAAGCCGGGAACGGGAAAGACCCGCCCGATCGGCATTCCCACGCTGGAAGACAAGGTGCTGCAACGGGCGGTGCTGATGGCGCTGGAACCCATCTTCGAGCAGGACTTTCTCGACTGCGCCTACGGGTTCCGGCCCGGACGCAGTGCCCACCAGGCCCTGGAGAGGCTATGGGGCGGGCTGATGGCCATGGGCGGTGGCTGGGTCATCGACCTGGACATCCAAAACTTCTTCGACGATGTGGACCGGGACCGGCTGCGGAACTTTCTGGGGCAGAGGGTGCGCGACGGCGTGATCTGCCGCGTGATCGGTAAATGGCTGAATGCCGGTGTCATGGAAGGCGGACAGCTTCACTACCCCGAACAAGGGACACCGCAAGGTGGGGTGATCTCCCCACTGCTGGCCAACCTCTACCTGCATCACGTGCTCGACCTGTGGTTCGAGCAGACGGTCAAACCGCGACTGCAAGGCAGCGCCTTCGAAGTCCGGTTCGCCGACGATGCGGTCCTGGTGTTCGAACGGGAAGAAGACGCCCGGCGGGTATTGGCCGTTCTGGGCAAGCGCCTGGCCAAATACGGCCTGCGCCTGCACCCGGACAAAACCCGCCTGCTCGACTTCAGAAAACCCGGACGGAAAGGCCAGAGCTTCCAATACCTGGGATTCACCCACTACTGGGGACGCTCAAGGAAAGGGCGTTGGGTCGTCAAACGCAAGACCGCCCAAGCCCGGCTCAGCCGCTCCCTGCAGGCGATCAACCACTGGTGCCGGATGCACCGCCACTGGCCGGTTGCAGACCAACAAGCGGCCCTGAGCCGCAAACTCAAGGGGCATTATGCCTACTATGGGATCGTCGGCAACAGCCAATCGCTGGCCCGCTTCCTGTACGAGGTCAGACGGCGCTGGTACAAATGGTTGTCCCGCCGCAACCGGGAACGGATGAACCGGGACCATTTTGGGCGGCTGTACAAACGATACCCACTCCCCCCACCGCGCGTGGTTCACGGAATTGCCCGTTGCGTAGCGACGCCATAGTCCGAGGAGCCGGATGCCTTAATCGGGCACGTCCGGATCTGTGGGAACCGCGGGTGAGCAATCGCCCGCGGTCACCCGGCCGGTCTTGCCAAGTGCCTGAAGATTCAGGAGAATGCGGGCCATGGAAAGACTTGATCTGGACCTGAGCCGCCCACCTCCCTTGCCCGAGACGGTGGAGGAATGCCACCGGGTGATCGAAGCGCTTTGGCGGGCGCTGGGAGAATTTCAGCAGATCCAGGCGCGGGTGGAAGAACTGGAGGAACAGTTGGCCTTGGGGTCCGACAATTCCTCCCAACCACCTTCCCAGGACAGCCCGAAGAAGCGCGCCGAGCGCAAGGGCAAGCGACCGACGGGACGCAAGAAAGGGGCGCAGGTGGGACATCCCGGGCACGAGCGGGCTCTGGTTCCGGCAGAAGCAGTGGACGAGGTCCGGCATTACTTTCCCCATGGCCGCTGCGAGTGCGGTGGGTCGGTGGCGGTGCGGGGATTCCGTCCCCATCAGGTGTTCGACCTGCCCGAGATTCGTTACCGGGTGGTCGAACACCGGGTGTATGAAGGCCGCTGTGGGTGTTGTGGTCAGAAGCACCAGGGGCGGCTACCGGATGAGGTGCCCCGCGGCCAGATGGGACCTGGGCTGGTGGCGTGGATTGGCTTGATGACGGGGCGCTATCACCTGTCGCTGCGGGAAGTCGAAGCGCTGCTGGAAGAACAATGGGGTCTGAGATTCAGCCTGGGGGCGATCAGCCAGAGCCAGATCCCGCTGCAGGCGTGGCTGGGTCCGGTCTACAACCAGATTGGCGAAGCGGTCAGAAAAGCGCTGATCGCCCATGCCGACGAGACCCGCCACTACCGGGGCCGCAGCATCTATTGGCTGTGGGCGCTGACGACCGATCAGATGGCGTATTTCCTGACCCATTATTCCCGCGGCAAGGGTGCGGCCGGTGAGCTGTTGGGGGATTTCCAGGGAATCCTGGTGACCGACCGCCACGGGGCCTACAACGACCATCCCCAGGACTCACACCAATACTGCTGGGCGCATCTCATCCGCAACCTGGAACGGATCGCCGGGCGCAAGGGACAGGCCGGCGAAGATGGCGAACGCCTGCTCCGGGCCGCCCGCCTGACGGTTCACTACGGCAAGCTCTGGCAACAGAGCCATTACCCATCCGACCGCTACCGAAGGCGATTGGAACGCCTCAAAGCCCTCTTCCGGCGCGAACTGGAACAGGCCGCCCAAAGACATGGCGACAACAAAACCGGTCGCAGCTGCCGCAAGTTGTTGGACGATTTTCCCAGGTTCTGGACCTTCCTGGACCATCCCGGGGTACCGATGACCAACAACACGGCAGAGCGTGCCCTACGCCCCTATGTCATCTGGCGCAAGACCAGTTTCTTCAGCCAGTCGCATCGCGGTGACTGCTTCCGACCCATGATCCTGTCGCTGGTCGAAACCTGCAAGCGCCTCAAGATCGGCGTCTATCAGACCCTGCGGACCATCTGCGCCCAGGGCATGGCAGAGGGCGAGGTCACCTTCCGCCTGCCCCTGCCGGAACCTCAACCACTTCCAGTGGCAAGCCCGTGAACGGTAACGGCCATCGCTGCCTCTACCAGGGGGGGATTCCATTCCAGACCGACGTATCGTTTACGTTCCAGGGAAAGACGTCGGTTCAAGGTTTCGTACATGCCACCACGGCCCACCCTATTACCCGTATCTTCCCCCTTCTCATAGGAATCAATGTCTTATCCGTTTTCTCTGAGGGAACTTGATCTCGGCCGCCCGGATGGCGGTCACGGCCTCCACGTAGGCGCTCAGTTTGGTCATGCCCTGCCACAGGGCTTTGGGACCGGGCGGGGGATCGTTCTTGCGCCCCAGCCAGCCGCCAAAGCCGGCCACGATGCGGACGATGGTGCCCAAATCCGGCGGCGTCGCGGGCGGCGGGGTGCGATGGTGGATGGCCCAGGCGGTCTGCCATTCTTCGACAGAGAACACCACTTCACAGCACCACTCGGGATGTTCCCGCCCGAGCGTCATCAGCATCAGGATGCGCCAGGCGACGATCAGATACAGCACCAGGGCCCGTTCCAGGCGTTCCCGGGTGCGAAGTTGCAGGGCTTCGATGCGGCAGCCGCTTTTGAGGATGCGGAAGTAGACCTCGATCCACCACCGTTTGCGGTACCATTCGATGCGCGCTCTGGCCTGTTCCAGGGTGGTGATTTCTTCGTTGGTGATCAGGCACCATTCGACCGCTTCCTGGCCTTCGGGGGGCGCCTCTTCCCGGGCCAGGATGACGGTGACTTGGGGACCCGGGCCGCTTCGGGTCTTCAGTTCGAGCCGGGCGAGCCGGATTGTTTGTGTGACCTGCCGGGCCGGGCGGTTGCCGCCGGCCGGCAGGTCAAAGGCGATCGTCCCCAACACCGGCTGGGCTTCGACCGCGGCCCGCAGTTTGCCATCGAGGGGGTCATTGAGCTTACGGTCGTGCTGCACCCGGATCAGGTAATCGGCGGCAAAGCCCAGCTGTTCGGCCCGGTCGATCAGGGCCCGAAGGTCACCTTCGCGGTCGGCGACATACACCAGCCGGGTCTCGGGCGCCAGGGCGGCCATCTCGGCCACCCGCTCATAACCTTCCACCCAACGCAGGCTTTCGGCCAGGTCCGGTTCCCCCTTGGGCAAACGCGCCCAGTGCCAGCAGTCGGTCACCCCCAGGGCCACGCCCGCCTCACTGATCACCAGCGTCGGATGCAGGTACAACCCCTGACGCTGCTCGTAATTCAGCCGTCCCAACCCCGCCATCGACGGCCGCCCGGAATAATCCAGCTCGGTGGTGTCCTGCAGGCACAGCACCCGCGACTGCTGCCGGATCCGTTCCAGGGTCGGCACACTGTGGGCCCGCAACACCTCCCGAAAATCCAGCCTGGCATTGTCCAGCAGCCGGTAGGCCGCCTTGGTCTCCGCCCAGCCACCCCCGCAAACGTTGGGAACGCTCGCCATCGGATCGTTTGCCATCGCTTCTATCACCCGGCACAGCCGCCGGTTCAGGCGGGCATCGCCCAGCGCCAGGGAAAAAATTCTTGTTCAGCCCAGCTCATGTCAACGCCTATCCAAAGAAATCAATATCTTACTACAGGGGCGAGAGATGTGGGTAATAGGGTGACCACGGCCGGCGCCACAATCCAGAACCTGACCGGAGACATCATTTCCCAAGACCGCGCATATTTCCCCAATTGGGGAACTGTAGGCTTGCCGCATGGTTCGCTGGTAGAGATTCTTGAAATAGCTATGCAAACCCATTCAGACACCTCCCTCAATAACCTCTAAAGTCAGAACTCTCCCCCGAGACATGAGGATCACCATGAATGAATCACTCCAGAAAATTCGCCAGTTCTACAACGACACTTATTATTCCAATGCCCGTTCGCCCGGCGGGATCACCGCTCACTTGCAGAGTCTGGCACAGCGAACTGGCATCCAGTCCGGCCAAGATGTCCTCGACGTTGCCTGCGGAGCGGGAGAATGGCTCATAGCCTGCCGGGAACGCGGCGCCCGGATTGCCGGGATCGATCTGTCAGACCGGGCAATCGAAATTTGCCGGCAATCCTTTCCGGACGGAGAATTTCACGTCACAGCAGCAGAATCCCTCCCCTTCGAGGACAACCGCTTCGATGTAGTGACCTGCCTTGGCTCTTTAGAGCATTTCATCGATCCCCTCAGGGCCTTGGCAGAAATGCGCAGAGTCGCCAAACCAAATGCCACAATCATCATCCTGGTACCCAATGCCGATTTTTTGACCAGACGACTCGGCCTGTTCTCTGGAACCCATCAAACCGCCGCTAAGGAAGACGTCAAAACCCTGGAGGAATGGCAACAGCTCTTCAACGCAGCGGGATTCGATGTGATTGAAAGATGGCGGGATCTGCACGTGCTTTCATGGTCCTGGATCAGTCTTGCCGGCTTGCGAGCGGTTCCGCTGCGAGCGATGCAGGCACTGGCACTGGCCTGCTGGCCCCTGCGCTGGCAGTATCAGGTTTATCATAAATTGCGCATTCGCTGAGCCGCATGGATGCTCCTGCCGTCTGGTTCCCCGCCGTGCGTGCTGGAAGTGGTGCCGACGTTTTCACCGAGCGCCTCTGCGCCGGACTCAACGCCCGCGGCCTCCGTGCCGCGATCACCTGGCTGCCGCACCGGGCCGAATACGCGCCCTGGAGTGTGCCGGTGCCGAAGCCGCCGGCATGGGCCAACATCGTTCATGTCAATTCCTGGCTCCATCCGCGTTTTTTGCCTCAGGGGCTGCCGATCGTCAGCACCTTGCACGCCTGCGTGCACGACGATGCGCTCAACCGCTACAAAAGCCGGTTACAGTCACTCTATCACCGCTATTGGATCCGCCCTATCGAGGCCGCCACTCTCCGGCGGGCAACCCGGGTGGTAGCCGTCAGCCGCTATACGGCAGGGATGGCGGAAAAGGCTTTTGACGTTTCCGGCATCAGAGTCATTTACAACGGCATCGACTGCAGCCGCTTCACCCCCATTGAGCGTGACCATCCCCAGCATCCCTTCCGCCTGCTCTATGTCGGCAACTGGAGCCGGCGCAAGGGCGTTGATCTACTGGCACCGATCATGGAGGCGCTGGGCGATGGTTTCGAGCTGGCCTACACCGCCGACCGCGAGGGCGCCCATGAACGCTATGCACTGCCTCCCAACTGCCGCAATCTCGGGCGGCTTTCCGGAGAGTCACTCGTTACCGCTTACCAGCAAGCCGACGCATTACTTTTCCCTTCAAGGCTGGAAGGCTTTGGATTGGTGGCGGCAGAGGCAATGGCGTGTGGTTTGCCGGTGATCGCGGCCAATACCTCTTCGCTGCCGGAGGTGGTCGAGCATGAACAAACCGGCTTGCTGTGCCCGGCGGACGCTATTGATGCATTTGTCCAGGCAGCGCGCACGCTCGCAACCGATATTGCCCGTTGGCGGATGATGCGCCAGGCGGCGAGACAGCGGGTCATCAATTTATTCGATGCAAGCCAACAAGTGGACAAATATATTGAACTGTATTCCGGAACGAGAAACATCACGTCAACCTAGAGATCAAATCATTAACAGACTTTTCATATTCTCGGCGGTATTCTGACGAAAACATAAGCGCGGCTTTGGACAAAGCGTTACATGCATCTGCATCAGACAATAATTTTATGAGTTGAATCGCGAAATTTTCAGCATCATCCGCCACTAGGAAGGCTTCGTTTATCCATCTTTTTAATCCCTGCGCCCCGACAGAGGTGGTCACCAGAGGCTTGCCCATAAACAATGCTTCAATATTTTTTATCTTCAATCCAGTGCCGATGCGCACAGGATTGATGACAATATAGTCATCCCGGTAAAAAGAGGATAAATCATTCACAAGATAATGAAGGTGCACATTGTCATCGTCATCCACCCTCCTTCTTATATAATGACAGATACCACCAACTACATGCAGTTGCACAGCAGGATGGCATCTCAAAACACGAGGCCACACATTATCGAGAAAAAAATCCATTGCATCTTGATTTGGAACGGTGTTTGTAGCCACATATAGCGACCGATGAGGGGGCGCCCTAAGAAAACCTACTGGATTTTCTGCATTCATCTTAGGGCAATGCCCGACTGTGATCACATCAACATCGCTCAATTCTGAAATAAACTCGGCATCCTCATCCTGGATAGCCAATACTAAATTTGCACGAGAAAAGCCTTTGGCTTCTTCTTCTGGAGAGGTATAAAAGAATACAGGCGCTTTCCCCCTATCCTGGAAACAAACATGCCGATTAGAAAAGATATCATGGGCATCAATTACCTTTACAACCCTGTCATCAAACAATTCCAACACCTTGGAAAGGTATACGTACTCCACCAATACCACATCAAAGGCGTTTTCTTTTTTCAATTTACATACAATTTCATCAATTGAGCTATCATACCACGCATCTATTTGCAGCGGATCATATTTTCCATGAGATGGCAATCTAGATATCAGGCTATCTATAAATCCTAAGGAACCAGGAGCAATATCACCCAATAATCTTTTCGAAAAATAAACCAATTTTCCTTTAAACCCTTTTCCATACACCTTTCCATAAAAACCATCCCACTCCCCCCGCATAGCCCTATAATCACACCCATATCCTTTATCCAAGAACAACAAGCAAACCTCAAATCCTTCATCTTGGAATTTCTTCAGCAAATGATACAACCTAGATCTATTGCCAGAATCCGAAGGATGCGTTGGGATTGGAGAAACTACCAAAATAGACTTTGATTTTGTCATAACCAACAAAAAACTAACGCCCTGCTTAACGCTCAAACCAATTTAGACCAATAAGGAGGCTGCCCCATAAGTTTTCTCTTAGCATCTAACAAGAAATAGCAACACCTTTCCCCCATTATAGAAATCATGATTGACCTAAGATAATTTCCAAAAACCATGGAAAGGAATACTGCAGAAGGCATAATTCGGTGCATTCTATGTATTTTCCATGTCTCCCTCATAATAATCATGCGTCCTTTATGAGTAGAACTCACCCCCCCCAATCCCATTCCAGAAAACACAACATCGTCCGCATAGATGACTTCCTCATCCGACCAACCCCTAATAAGAAGCTCATAATCCCCAGATACACAAAACGATGAATCGAAACAGCCATATTTATCAAACCAAGAACGATGGTGCAACAAGCCTTGATGATAAATAGACATAGAACTCCACATGGCCTTTTTTATGCGACCAGGAGAATCATTCTTATAAAACAAACAATTATTACTTTTATCGCAGACAGCAACCTTACCACAAACAAGCTTAACCGACTTTCTATATGCTTCCTGCAGGTAGGGAATAATTTTTTCCATCGCTTTGGCATCCCATAAAAAGTCATCCGCCCCCAAAAAACAAATCCAATCCCCCCTTGCATGGATAAGCGCCTTGTTCCAGGCGTCATAAATACCCCGATCCGGCTCGGACACCCAGTAAGCAAGCTTGGGGGTATGCCTTTCAAGAATATCGACGGTGCCATCCGTCGAACCACCATCAATGATGATATGCTCACGATTTCCATACGTCTGCCGATGGACGCTTTCAATGCATTTTTCGATGGTTTCAGCACCGTTGAACACGGCGGTAATCACAGATATTTTTGGGGACATGGTCAATCCACCCTCCGGTACCATTCGTAAACCTGCTCGATTCCCTCGGCCAGGCCGATTTCAGCCCGCCATCCCAACGCGTTGATTCGGCTGACATCCACCAGCTTTCTGGGGGTGCCGTCTGGTTTCGATGCATCCCAAACCACTTCCCCATCGAAACCGACGATCCTTCGCACCTTATTCTGTCCGGTTCCGTGAGCTTATATGCACACTTGTTAAACAACTCCGGTCGTTTCGACTGCCATTTTTTAAGGACCTGGACGTGTGAAATATGGCCCAGGGGTTTTGGGGGATCTAATGATTGTAGACCTTGGCGTACTGCAACAAGGTAATCTTCAAGAAAAGCCACTCACCCTGTTGGACAGCTGAGACATGCAAGTTATGCAACAATGCCATTCACTGATGCTCTTTGTATTCGATCACTTATAACCTGAGAAGGCTTCTATTAAAACAGTGCAATATATCTTTATCGGGAACAACTGCAAAATCATACTCTACCAACCTTTTTAATAATGGCACAGAAGATCTTGGCAATCCAAAACGATCATGTACTTCTATAGTCATAAAACATGTTCTAGACATCCATTCAACATTGTTTGACATTAACTCCTCCTCACCCCCTTCGATATCGATTTTTACTATCATTAAACCATTATTATCAGAGCAATAATTATCAACTATATCATTAATCTGTACCCTGCACCTAGAAATTTCTACAGCTTCCGATGAAAAATCTAAGCGCTTATTTTCAATATTCTTTTGATCTACTACTGCCGTAGGTGCGAATGTACCAGAAGCACTAATACCATAAGGCAAGCGAAAAGAAGAGACGTCATCCCCATCTCCCTTTCCAGAAGATGCCACTCCCCATTTAGCATGAAACCTACAGCCTGCTTGCCTTTTATCGATCACATGTTTCTGTGCAAACCTATCACCCCACAAATTATAATTTTTATCAAGAATCAAATAATTTTCCTTCTCCGCCTCGATACCAACAACTGTCACAAGACTTTGAAACTGATGAGCCAACGCCAACGAACTCATGCCAATATTAGCACCAACATCGATTAGTACGGTTGGTCGCATCCGACGAACATTATTAAGGAAGTTTATCTTTGGAATATAAATATGATTTGTGTATTCGATAATTCGCGCAAAATCCGAAAAGGTCGGCCGCACAAAGCACTCATGGATATTTATGCGGGCTCAATTTCCGATGAAGCAAACGCTGGATATATTTGTTAAATCTATTTTTCATATTCAGTATAGGCAAGTATCTTCAAATACAACCGTCAAAAACAGGCAGAGTGTTCGAAAGTCATTTTTTATTCAGGATCATACAAACGGCAGCCAATCCCACCATCGATGCTAATGCAAGCGCCGTGTAGGAAGTTCATTCCGCCCTCAACTATAGCAAGCGCAAGACTGGCAACTTCTTCGGGTTGACCGATGCGCTGTTGCGGATGACAGCGCTCAAGTTGAGTATAAATCTCCGGCTTGCCGGTAAAACCGGCCTTGAGCATCTCGGTCTCAATAGCAGCAGGTTCAATAGCATTAACACGCACGCGTGACCCAAGATCAATGGCCAAAGCGCGGGTCATACCGGACAAGGCGGCCTTGCTGGTAGCATAGGTAACAAAGTTCCTCTTGGTCTGGCGTGCGTGGATGCTACCAATATTAACCACGCAACCCTTCGCAGCTTCCAACTCAGGAAGCAACGCCTGAATTAGCAGGAAAGGGGCTAGCAGGTTGACATCCAGGGTGGTACGCCAGTCCTGGCGGGTTAGGCTTTCGGCCCCGCCTAGAATCTGAACAGCGGCATTGTTGATTAAGACATGCAGGCCTTGTCCATTCAAGGCTTGGTGAAGATCAGCAATAACTTTTGAAGCATAGGTTTCGTCTTCGGCAAAACGTGCCAAATCCGCTTGCACATAGCGCGAATAGGTTAGTGAATCAGGTTTGACTCCGATATCCGTGGCAATGACGCAATAGCCTACTTCATGAAAAGTTTTCACCAAAGCACGACCGATGCCACCGGCTGCGCCGGTCACTAGACAAGTGCGTATTGACTGATTAGCAGCTGACACCTAGGAACTCCATAAGTTTATCGATGGCTATTTTGCTGGTCCGTGTAACAGCATCGACGGTATTGGAAGCATTGTGCGAGCCGAAGATACAACGTGGATGAGTGCGAAAATTGGAATCCATCGGCAGCGGTTCGATTTCGAAGACATCGAGTGCTGCAGAATATACTTTGCCAGTTTTGAGGGCAGATTCGAGAGCAGACTCGTCAATGACAGGACCACGTCCAACGTTGACGATGCGTACACCATCCTTTGCTCTGGCAAAAACATCGGCATTGATCATGTGATAGCTGCTAGGGGTAAGCGAGCAGGTGACGACGATGAAATCGGCTTCTTCGACGCGGTTGGGCCATTCTGCGCGCTCAACAGCGACAAATTCAGGGCTATCTGGGGCAACGGGGTCGTAGGCAATAACTTTCATGTCGGAAGCCAACAAACGCTTGGCCGTGTTTTTGCCAATGTCGCCATAACCAATAAGGGCCACGGTCTTGCCAGCAAGGGAAATACCACGCGGCTTGGGCCACAAACCCTGTCGGACGCCAGCGTCGATCTGGAAAGTTTCGCGCGCAAGGGCAATGACATAGCCCATGGCGATATCCGCGACTTCAGCACCAAACATATTGGGGGTGTTGGTGATAGGAATGCCGAGATCCTTGCAGGCGGCGAAGTCAACATTGTCTACGCCGATGCCCCATTTCACGGCGGCCTTGAGCTTGCCCGCCTTGCCGGCGGTGAAGACTTCGCGTGTTGCAGGGTCGTCGCCGATAATCCAGCCGTTGTGCTGCGGTACAAGCTTCTTGAGTTCTTCGACGCTGAGAGTCTGCACCACCTTGGGAGCAGTCACTTCAACACCGTATTTTTCGAAGATAGGCCGAAAACTATCGATCATCCCCAACATGGGAGGACAGGTGACCAGGACTTTCATATTTGTTACTCCACTTTTCTTCGTTCATGCAAGTACCGAGCGGCAACGACGGCGAAATCCCAATCGTCCGAGGTGTCGATGTCGATTGATTCGAAAGGGGGAGTTTCGCACATCATCGGCTGCTTGCCAATGCGGGCGTTGGTCTTGGCGAAACTGTCACGGGTAAAGATGTAGAGATTGGAGTTTTCTTCGAACCAGGGTTCTAGGTGCTGGGTGGGAATGAGATTGTCCGGATCGTGGTTCACTGGGCTGCAGTCGGCACGGTAAAAGCGGGTTTGTACCTTGTTGACGGTGAAGAGCGAATCGGCCTTGCCAGTGGCATGGGCTTCCATGAATGCCGCAAGTGCCTTGCGGATGGTGTCAGCGCTCAACAATGGGTTGGTAGTATGGGTCATCAGGTAAATATCGGCCGGCACATTGGCAACGTCGTCGGCAAGAATGAGATTCATACTAACCAGATCACCACAGAGTTCTGGTTTTCGGTCGCGGATCACAATGCGGTCAGTTTCGACCAGCCCGTTCTGCGCCAAAATATGACGGGCATCGGTATTGATGATGATCTGATCGATCTCTTCCACTGTAGACAACGTATCGAGAATCCAGCGGAACAGCGGCTTGCCGCAGAAGTCACGGAAATTCTTGCCCTTGACGCGCTCGCTATTAGCCTTCATCGGTAGCAGAGCAACGATACGGGGTCTTTGAGTCATTTTTGGCTCCTTATTAATCGGGAAAGAAGTATTTTTCCTTTTCAGCGTGCGAAAGTTTGCGGTGTTCGTGGTTGCCTTTCCAGGTACCCCAGTATTGGTTCCAGCGGTAGAGGAAAATATCACACAACTCAACCTGTTCCCCTTCCTTCCTAGCGCAGCGCCAGTCCCTCCAGATACTGCTAGCGATGTAGCGCAGGGTATCGAAAAGACTAACGTGTACCTGAGGCATGATCTTCTGCAAAGCGATGGCCTCACGTTCGAAACGCCGACGCACTTGCGGCCAGGTTTCATTGTGATGATGGTAGACAGCCGCTTCGGCCACGTAAGCGACCTTGCCTCCTGCCTTGACGAGACGTTGGGCTAGTTCCATGTCTTCAAGACCAGTGAGCTCTTCATCAAAGCCATACTCTGCCCAAGCGCTCTTTAACAAGGCAGAGTTAGCGTTGTTGCAAAAGAAGCCTTCCTGGGGAATACGCGATTTTTCGGGAAAATACTTGGCGAAAATGCGACGTTCGCTATAGTGGCTTTCCGGCCCGCTGATCTGACGCCCGTAGGTGTATTGGGCCTGGCCGTCAAGAATGGGCTGACAGAGGTGCTGCAACCAGCGATTATTGGCTGGAACGCAGTGACCACTGATGAAAACAAGAATTTCGCCGGCGGCCGCTTCGCATCCTATATTGAGCGCACGGCCAAAGGAAAATTCTTCGCGGGTGATATGGTAGATGCGGCAGCCATGGCGTTCGGCGATTTGCAACGTGCCATCGGTAGATCCGGAATCGACAAGAACGACTTCGTAGGTAATGCTGTCGATTTCCTGACGAGCGATGACGGTGAGCAATTCATCGAGGTATCGTGCTTCGTTGAGCGTGCGGATGATGATGCTGACCTGCACGTTGCCAAGGTTGAGATGAGTTGGCCTGATCAGCAGGGCAAAGCCCGGGTTCATACGCTGGTGAATCAGGCGAATTTCGTCCGGATCGACAGCGTTGGCGGCGAACATATCCCAATGCACCGGAACAACTTGCCTGGCGCCGATTTCCTGGGCGAACTGAAAAGCCTCTCGCACTGACATGTTGCCGATAATGCCGCGCCGGCCACGGAAGAAATTATGTTCATTGACGGGTAGGAAAGCGGTATGCACCGGACCGTCGGCAACTAGCGTGTCGATGATTTTCTGCCTGACTGAGGTATCGCCGGCAAGGTAAAGCTTCCGCCCGGCGTAGTCGATGAGGTAACCGACACAGGCAAGGTTGCCATCGGAGTCGCGCTCGATTTCCGGATGGGCAGCAGGAATGGCGCGCAGTCGGAGATCAGGAGCAAGTTCCTGCCATGCTTCAGTCGCAAGCATAAGCCGGTTGGCTGCAATACCCCACTCTGCCAGTCTGTTGAGCACCGGGACAGGACCGACGAAACGCGCCTGTGGCGAAGCCAGGGCCAATTGGGGTAGCGTGTGCGGATCACAGTGATCGATGTGGGCGTGGGTGATGAGGACGATGTCGGCGTCGGTGACTTTTTCCGGAAGGTATGGAATCGGTATCTGTCTTTCCAGATCATGATCATGCGCATCGAGCAGTTGCACTGAGTTTGAAAGATAGGGATCCATATAAATGGTTGTATCGGGAAATTCGAGACGGCAACCCGACTGGCCGAGCATCTGGACCGGGATGCGCATACTGGTCATACGTTCAACCCACCCTATTACCCACATCTTCCCCCTTCTCATAGGTGTCAAGCCCCGTGAGATTGTATACACGTTTTTTGAAGAGCTCCGGCCGCTTCTTCTGCCAGTCTTTGAGGGCCTGTACCGGTGAGATGTGTCCCAGGGCCTTCTGGGGAATCTGATGGTTGTAGACACTGGCATACTGCATCAAGGTCCGTTCCAGGTCCTGGCTGCTGCGGAAGCGGGTGGTTTTGAGGATCTCGGCGATCCGACCGTTGAAACGTTCTACCATGCCGTTGGTCTGCGGGTGTTTGGGTGGGATGAGGCGGTGCTCGATGCCATGGCGTTGGCAGGCCTGGTCGAAAAGGTGACGGCCGGTCGGTTCGCGTTCCCCGGTGGCGCAGAAGCGGTCGGTGAATTGCTCACCCCATCCCTGGGGTTCGCCCCTTCGGGGCCCGCTGCGCGGTCCAAATCCGCTCCCGGCGGATTTGTCTTTGCCGTTGTCGGTCAGGACCTTGGTGATTTTGAAGGGGGCCTTGGCGATCAGGCGGTCGAGGAAGCCGGCGGCGACCTGGGCTTCCTTGGTGGGATGGATTTCCAGGTAGACCCGGCGACTGGCCCGGTCGATGGCGACGAAGAGGTAACGGCCCCGAGTCTCATCGGGCATCTTGGGCAGGTACTTGATGTCGATGTGGACAAACCCGGGCTCGTAGTCCTTGAAGCCTTTCTTTTTGGCCTTGGCGGGGGCGTTCTCCCCTTCCTTGGCAGCGATCAGTTCCTTGAGATTGGAGACCCCATGGCGGCGCAGCAGCCGGTCCAGAGCCGAGCGGGACATCTTGGGATGGATGAAGCGGTGAACGACCGCCAGCAGGTCGTCCAGGGGCAGCAGCAGGGTTTCGCGCAGACAGACCACGATCGCTTCCTGCTGCGGGGTCAGGGTGGCATGGATGCGATGGGGCCGGTGCGGGGCGTCCTCGACCGAATCGCGCTGGCGCCACTTGCGGATGGTATGACGATGAGCGCCGTATTTCCTGGCCAGGACCGTGGCCGGCAGATCGGAGTTCTGGATCTCCCGGCGGATCTCAGGGGTGGTGCGGGCTTTCTTGTGAAGACGGATGACCATAACTTCCTCCTCGTCCGTCAGGCTTGAGTCGTCTTTCTGGCCTGGGCCTCTGCCATCAGCTCACTCAGAATATCCCAGGCACGGAACAAAGGATAGCTCCTTTTGGGAATATGATCACACGGGGCCCAACAAACGAGTCGATCCCTGGCATTGCCACCAGATGGTGTTTGTGGCGCGTAAGTAGCAATGCCGCCTCCGCCGGTGCCGATTTCCAGGAATTTGAGTGGCTCGGCGGCGGGGGCGAGTTCAAGCAAGCGTTCGATCTCGGCGGCTTTCCAGGCCCGCGAGGGCAGGTCGAGGACGGCGTGGGGTTGGCGTGGATTGCGGTTCATGGCTGGGGAACGTGGGCCAGGAACCACTCCAGCAGGCGGATCAGGGCGATGATGGCGCCGATGGAGCCGATCACCCACAGGGTCTGGCGGTGGATGGCCTGGGTCAGGCGTACTTCCACAGCTTTGATCTCCAGCCGAACCTGGTCGATTTCCTTTTGCAGTTCCAGTTTTACCGACTCGATTTCTTTTTGCAGCCTAAGTTCGGTTTCCCTGATCTCTCCCCGGACCTGCTCGATTTCTTTCCGAAGGCTCAGTTCGGTTTCCTTGAGTTCCGCGCGGACCTGCTCGATTTCCTTGGTGAGGTCGGCTCGGACCTGCTCGATTTCCTTGGTGAGGTCGGCTCGGACCTGCTCGATTTCCTTGGTGAGGTCGGCCCGGACCTGCTCGATTTCTTTTTGCAGCCTGAGTTCGGTTTCCCGGAGGTTCTGCCGGGTGGCGACGTCGGCAAGGTTGGGATAGCGTTCTTCCAGGGCTTCGAAGGCCTCGGCGATGATTTTGGCGCGGGCCCTGTCATCCGGGGCGGTGGAAAGCTTCTCGTAAAGGTCGATCACGGAAGGCATGACGGGATTCCGGCTATTGCGAAAACGGCAAGTATAACACCGCCGGTTTACCTGCCCGGGCGGGCGGAGAAGAGATGGGCGCTATTCATGAAACCGGTAGTGCAGCGACGAGATCTGTTCGGAAACGATGCCCATCATGAACACGAACAGGCTGCCGAGGAAGAGGATTACCGACATGTTGGTCAGTTTGTGCCACATGTAGAAAGTGTAGCCGTAATACCCTGCCCCCAAGAGGAAAATCACGCCGCTGACCGGCAGGAACAGGCGCATTGGGGAGAACAGGGCGCCGATCTTGAGGATGATGACGAAAAAGCGCAGGCCGTCGCGCAGCAGGCGGATGTGGCTACGGCTGTTGTCGGCGCGTTTGCCGGCGTGGATGGGCACGTAGGCCACCGGGAAGCCGGCGCGTAAGAAGGCCATGGTGCTGGTGGTGGGATAGGAAAAGCCGTTGGGCAGCAGATAGAGAAACTTGCGGAAAGCTGCAGCGTCGGCGGCGCGGAAGCCGGAGGTCAGGTCCTCGATCCGGTGGCCGGTCATGGCCGAGGCCAGGCGGTTGTAGAAGTGATTGGCGAGGCGCCGCAGCCAGGAAGCCTGCGAGCTGGGGTGGCGGGCGCCGACCACCATTTTGAAGCCCTGGCGGAATTTCTCCAGCAGGCGGGGGATGTCGTCGGGATCGTGCTGGCCGTCGGCGTCCATGAACACCAGGATCTTGCCCCGGGCGGCGCGGGCCCCGGCCTTGACGGCGGCGCCGTTGCCCATGCTGTAGGGATGGCGCACGACCCGCGCCCCGAGGGAGCGGGCGATGTCGCCGGTGCCGTCGTCGGAGCCATCGTCCACCACCACGATTTCCGCCTCCGGCACCACCCGGCGGATTCTGGGGATCAGATCGGGCAGGGCGGCGGCCTCGTTTTTGGCCGGCAGCACCACGCTGATGGGGCAAATGCCGGATTTTTGCGCTTCTGACTGTGGCATATGACGTACTTTCGGCGGTTCAACGGTCGCTGTGGCCCAGGGATCTTTCCGGGGCGATCGCATCGCGGACGCGCTGTTTGATCTCCTTCGCCTCCGGGAAACGCCCCTCGGCCTTGCGGTCCCAGAGCGGCCGGCCGTCGAGGCGGATGACGAAGACGCCGCTGCCGCCGGGCTGGAGGGCCACTTCTCCCAGTTCTTCGCTGAAAGTATTGAGCAATTCCTGGGCCATCCAGGTGGCGCGGAAGAGAAAATTGCAGCGGGTGCAGTATTCGATTTCGATGCGGGGGGATCTTACGGCCACGGTATCACCCGGTAGAACTGGGCCTTGAGGTATTCGGTCTCGGGGATGGCCGGATGGGCCGGGTGGTCGGCCGCCTGGCCGCCGCGGGCGAACAGGGCGCAGGTGCGGGCGATGCCGGCGGCGCCGCTGACCAGCTGCTGCAGGCGGGCGGCCTCCAGATGGTGGGAGCAGGAGCAGCTCACCAGAATCCCGCCCTCCCCAAGGCGGGCCAGGGCCAGTTTGTTGAGGCGGCGGTAGCCCTCCATGCCCCTGGCCACGTCCTTGCGGCGTTTGATGAAGGCGGGCGGGTCGGCGACGACCAGGTCGAAGCGGGTCTTTTCCTGTTTCAGCAGCTTGAGGTGCTCGAAGACGTCCGCCTGGACGAAGGCGACCCGGTCCGCCACGCCGTTGAGGCGGGCGTTTTCCCGGGCCAGCGCCAGGGCGGCGGCGGAGCTGTCCACGCAGACGACTTCTTTCGCGCCGGCGGCGGCCAGTTGGATGCCCCAGGCGCCGGTGTAGACGAACAGGTCCAGTACCCGGCCGTCTTTGGCCAGGCGGGCGGCGCGGGCGCGGTTGTCGCGGTGGTCGAAAAACCAGCCGGTCTTCTGGCCGTGCACCGGGTCGGCCAGGAAGCGGCAGCCGTTTTCCTCCACGGTGACGTGCTCCACCGGGGCCCCGATCACTTCCACTTCCGTCGCCAGCCCCTCCAGGGTCCGGGAGGGGCTGTCGTTGCGCAGGACCAGGGTCTTCGGCCGCAGCAGCCGGTCGAGGGCGGCGAGGATGTCGTGTCGGTGGCGCTCGATTCCGGCGGTGTTGAGCTGGGCCACGCACACGTCGCCGAAGCGGTCGATCACCAGGCCGGGCAGCCAGTCCCCCTCGCCGTGGACCAGGCGATAGTGAGGCCTCGGGAACAGTCGCTCGCGCCAGGCCAGTGCCTGTTGCAGCCTGCGCAGCCAGAAATCCCGGTCGACGCTTGCTCGCGGATCGCGGCTCAGCAGGCGGGCGCAGATCAGGGCGTTGGGGTTGACGTAGGCGATGCCCAGCGCCTTGCCGCCGGCGTCTTCGACGACGGCCGCTTCCCCCGGCTCGAAGCGTTTGAGCGGCGTGGCGCGGGTGTCAACCTCGTTGCTGAACACCCACAGATGGCCCTGGCGCAGACGGCGGTCTTCGTGGCGTTTGAGGCGCAGGTTCGGCAGGGTCATGACAGGAGCTCGAATTGGAAGCCCCCCACTTCCCGCTTGGGGGCGGCCAGTCGCAGTTCGACGAAGATCATCCGGTAGGGGGGCATCAGGGGGGGATTGCGGGTCTTCAAGTATTCCTCCGGTTTGAAGATGCGGGTGGCGATGGGGCTGCCATCCAGGGCGGTCAGGGTCAGTTTCAGGAGCGGGTAAGGTTGGGGGTAGGGTGCCTGGTTGACGATGACCAGGTAGAGATCGTACGCGTTGGCCCGCTCCCTGGCGGGATAGAGGGCGCGGTCCACCACCTGGATTTCGTTCAGGTTGCGGAAAGGCGGCAGCCGGCAGCCGAGGCCGTGGCAGAGGGTTTCCAGCACGGGGCGCAGCTGCGGCATCTGCGTCAGCCGGTCTTTCGCGACCAGGAAGATCTGGACCAGCAGCAGCACGCCGAGCGCGGCAGCAGCGGCAGGCCAGTACCAGTGGCCGCCGCCGGTTGGGGCGGCGTCTTCGGTTTCGGGCAGGGGGGATTCCTTCACCGGGGTTTCCTCTGGGATTTCCACCGTCGTTTCCTGGGCCGGCCCCGGTTCCGGGGTGACGGCGACCGCCTCGGCGGCGCCCAGTTCCGGCAATTCCAGCAGGCAGCCGCTGTGATCCGCCAGGGCTTCTTCCACGTGCTCCCCCAGGCTCTCCAGGGCGCCGAAGATGATGCCGCAGCGCTGACAGATCGCCTCGCCCCGGCCCTGACGCAGCTGCCGGGCTTCGATGCGATAGACCGTTCCGCACTGGGGGCAGCGGGTGTACATCAGTATTTTAGACCGTGCAGCCGTCCCCAGCCTTCCAGCACCGCCGGCACGTCGAAGTCGAAGTGTTCCCGGTAAGCCTGCCGCACCGCCGGCAGCTGACTTTCGAGCAGGCCGGAGAGCACCAGCCGGCCACCGCTTCGGGTCAGGGCCGTCAGCCGGGGGGCGAGTTCCACCAGCGGGCCGGCGAGGATGTTGGCGATGACGATATCGGCCGCTTCCCCGGGCATCCGCTCGGGATCGCAGCAGTGCAGGCGGTCGGCGACCCGGTTCTTGAGGGCGTTGTCGTAGGTGGCGCTCAGGGCCTGGGGGTCGATGTCGCAGGCGACGGCCCGCTCGGCCCCCAGCAGCAGGGCGGCGATGGCGAGGATGCCGGAGCCGCAGCCGTAGTCGATCACGGTTTTGCCGGCTAGCGGCGCCTCGGCGAGCCATTCCAGGCACAGGGCGGTGGTGGGATGGGTGCCGGTGCCGAAGGCCAGGCCGGGGTCGAGGGTCAGGCAGACGGCGTCCGGGTCGGGTGGGGTCTGGCCGCTGGGACAGACCCACAGGCGGCCGAAGTTCAGCGGTTGGAAGTGTTCCAGCCAGGCCCGTTCCCAGGGCTGGTCGGCCAGGGTTTCGTGGAGCCAGTCCTGGAGCTGGGGGAATTCGGCTTGGAGCTGGTCGGCGATGGCGTGGGTGTCGGTGTCTGGATCGAACAGGGCGGTGGCGCGGGTCTGCTGCCACAGCGGGGTTTCGCCCGGCAGCGGCTCGAAAAGTTCCTCGTCGCCACCCTCGGAGAAGGTGACCGCCTGGGCGCCGAGCAGGTCCAGGCGGTCGCTGACCTCGTCGGCCAGCGCTTGCGGCAGGGTGAAGGAGAGCTGACGCCAGGCCATCGTGGTTCCGTTCCGTATTAATCCAACCACAGGTGTCGCAGGCCGTCTCCCGCCGCCTGAGGATTCTCGTCACTCCCGCAAGCCGAGCAGGTCTTCCAGATAATGGATGGTCTGGCCGCCGGCGCGGAAACCGCTGTCGCTGACGATGCGCGCCAGCAGGGGAACGTTGGTCTTGATGCCGGTGACGATGGTTTCGCTCAGGGCCGTGCGCATCCGCGCCAGGGCGCTGTCGCGGGTTTCGCCGTGGGCGATGAGCTTGCCGATCATCGAGTCGTAGTAGGGCGGCACCTTGTAGCCGGCGTAGATATGGGTGTCCACCCGGATGCCGGGGCCGCCGGGCAGGTGCAACTGCTCGATGGGGCCGGGGGAGGGCATGAAGGTTTCCGGATCTTCGGCGTTGACGCGGCATTCCACCGCATGGCCGCGGATGACGATGTCCTGCTGGGCGTAGGACAAAGGCTCGCCGGCGGCGATGCGCAGCTGTTCCTTGATCAGATCCACCCCGGTGACCATCTCGGTGACCGGATGTTCCACCTGGATGCGGGTGTTCATCTCGATAAAGTAGAACTCCCCGTCCTCGTACAGGAACTCGAAGGTGCCGGCCCCCAGGTACCCGATCTCCCGGCAGGCCTCGACGCAGCGCTCGCCGATGAAGCGGCGCTGCTCTTCGGTGATGCCCGGGGCCGGGGCCTCCTCGATGACCTTCTGGTGGCGGCGCTGCATGGAGCAGTCGCGTTCCCCCAGGTGGATGACATTGCCGTGGCTGTCGGCCAGCACCTGGATCTCAATGTGGCGCGGCTTCTCCAGGAATTTCTCCATGTAGAGCTCGTCGCTGCCGAAGGCGGTGCGGGCCTCGCTGCGGGTGATGGTGATGGCGTTGGCAAGCGCCGCCTCCGAGTGCACCACCCGCATGCCGCGTCCCCCGCCGCCGGCGGCCGCCTTGACGATGACCGGAAACCCGATTTCCCGTGCCAGGCGCAGGTTTTCGTCCAGGTCGTCGCTCAGGGGGGCGTCGGAGCCGGGCACGCAGGGCACCCCGGCCCGCTTCATGGCCTCCTTGGCGGAGATCTTGTCCCCCATCAGGCGGATGGTTTCCGGCCGCGGGCCGATGAAGATGAAGCCGCTCTGGATCACCCGTTCGGCGAAATCGGCGTTTTCGGCGAGAAAGCCGTAGCCGGGATGGATGGCGACCGCATCGGTGACCTCGGCGGCGCTGATGATGGCGGGGATGTTGAGATAACTGTCGGAGGATGGCGGCGGGCCGATGCACACCGATTCGTCGGCCATGAGCACGTGCTTGAGGTCGCGGTCGGCCTCGGAGTGGACGGCGACGGCGCGCACCCCCAGTTCGCGGCAGGCGCGCAGGATGCGCAGGGCGATCTCGCCCCGGTTGGCGATGACGATCTTGTCGAGCATGTCGGGCATCCCTGTCTTATTCGATCACGAACAGCGGCTGGTTGTACTCCACCGGCTGGCCGTCCTCCACCAGGATTTTGGTGACGACGCCGGATTTGTCCGCCTCGATCTGGTTGAGGATCTTCATCGCCTCGATGATGCACAGGGTGTCGCCGACGTTGACGTGCTGGCCTACCTCGACGAAAGGCTTGGCGCCGGGGGCGGGGGCGCGGTAGAAGGTGCCGACCATGGGGGAGCGGACGATGTGGCCCTTCAGTTCCTCCTCCTCGCTGGCGGCTTCGGCGGCCGGGGCCTCTTCCGCCGGGGCGGCCGGCTGGACCGGCTGCGGAGCCGGCTGGATTTCCGCCGCCGGCACCTGCACCACGGTCTGCTGGGTCTGGCTGACGCGGGTGATGCGGACCGACTCCTCCCCTTCGTGAATCTCGATTTCGGCGATGCTGGTGTCTTCGAGCAGTTCGAGCAGCTTTTTAATTTTTCTAATGTCCATACATAACCTCAGGTCTCGCGGATGTGATGAATGGCGGCTTGCAGCGCAAGTTCGTATCCCAGGGCCCCCAGCCCGCAAATGACGCCCCGGGCGATGTCGGACAGGTAGGAGTGATGCCGGAACGGCTCGCGGGCGTGGATGTTGGAGAGGTGCACCTCGATGAAGGGGATGCGGGTTGCCAGGAAGGCGTCGCGCAGGGCCACGCTGGTATGAGTGAAGGCGCCCGGATTGATGAGGATGAAGGCGACCTGACGACGCCAGGCCTCATGAATGGTTTCCACCAGCACGTGTTCAGCGTTGCTTTGCTGAAAATCCAGTTCGTGCCCCTGACGCCGGGCCTGTTCACGCAGGCGCCGTTCGATGTCAGCCAGGGTGGTGGTGCCGTAAACCTCCGGTTCGCGGGTGCCGAGGAGGTTGAGATTGGGGCCGTTGAGAACGGAAATGCGCGCCATCGTGTGCGGAAAAGGTGAAAAAATCGGGGTTATTGTGCAGAAGTGGCCGGATTTTGTCCAGAACGGCGGCTACTTGGGTAAGGGTCGAGGAGGCAGGAATAGATGGAGCCCTGGGCCCTCAGGCGGGGCAGCGCCGGGGCAGGCTCCGCAGATGACGCAGGAAGGCCTCCGCATCGACGTAGCCGACCAGCCGCGCCGCGCGGCATTCCCGCCCCTGGGGATCGAAAAAGACCAGCGCCGGCGGGCCGACGAGGTCGAACTGTCGCAGCAGGCGCCGCTGGGCTTCGCTGTTGGCGGTGACGTCGGCCTTGAGCAACCTCAGGGTGGCGAGGGCCTGGCGGACGCCGGGATCGGTGAAGGTCTGGTGCTCCAGCTCCTTGCAGGAGATGCACCAGTCGGCATAGAAATCGAGCATCGTCCAGCGTCCCCGGGCTTGGGTCAGGGCCTGCTCGAGCTCGGCGGGCGAGGCGACGGTCTGAGGCTGCAGGGAAGCGGCCGCAGGCATCCGGGCCTGGACCATCAGCCCCTTGAGGGGTTGGAAGACGTCGCGGCTGCCGGCGGCCAGCCCCACCAGCAGCAGGATGCCGTAGGTCAGCATCACCACTCCCAGGGCCTTTCCCAGCCGGCGGCTGTGGGAGGCCGTCTCCGGCAGCGGTGTGGCGGCGCCCAGGTAGATGGCCGGCACGATCAGCCACAGGGCCCACAGCAGCAGGGTGAGCGCCGGCGGCAGGATGCGCGCCAGCATCCAGATCGCCACCCCCAGCATCACCACTCCGAACACCGCCTTGACCGTGTTCATCCACAGCCCGGCTTTGGGCAGCAGGCGGCCGGCCGAAGTGCCGACCGCCAGCAGTGGCAGCCCCATGCCCAGCCCCATGGCGAACAGGGCCGCGCCGCCCAGCAGGGCGTCGCCGGTCTGGCCGATGTAGATCAGCGCCCCGGCCAAAGGGGCGGCGACGCAGGGGCCGACGATCAGGGCCGACAGCACCCCCATCACCGCCGCGTTGACCAGGCTGCCTCCGTGACCCTGGAGGCGGCTGAGGCGGGTCTGCCAGCTGGCGGGCATCTGCAGTTCGTAGAGGCCGAACATGGACAGGGCCAGGGCCACGAACAGGGCGGCGAAGGCGGCGATAACCCAGGGATGCTGGAAGACCGCCTGCAGGTTGGCGCCGAACAGGCCCGCCAGCACCCCGAAGACGGTGTAGGTCAGGGCCGAGGCCAGCACGTAGGTCAGCGACAGGAAGAAGGCGCGCGCGGTGGTGATGCGGTGGCCGTGGCCGACGATGATGCCCGACAGGATCGGCAGCATCGGAAAGCAGCAGGGGGTGAACGCCAGCAGGATGCCGAAGCCGAGGAAGCTCGCCAGGGTCAGCCAGAAGCTCTGATTGCGGATGGCGCGGGCGATGCGGTCCTGCTCCGCCAGCGGGGCGGCCGTATCGGGGGCGGTTGCCGCCGGTGCGGTCCGGGCCGCCGGCGGCAGGGTCAGACGCACGGTTTTGGCGATGGGCGGATAGCAGATGCCCTTTTCGGCACAGCCCTGATAGCGGACTTTGAGCCTCAGCGCGGTGCCGTCCGGCGGGCGTTGCCGCAGCGGCAGGATGCTCTCCACCCGGCCGTGGTAGATTTCCACGCTGCCGAATTCAGGATCGGTCTTGGGAAGGCCGGGCGGCAGCCGCAGCGGACCGGGGGTGACCGCCGGGGTCAGCGACTCGGCGCGAAGCCGGTCGCGGTAAAGATAGTAGCCGTCGGCGATCTGCCAGCGCAGGACGACGGTGTCCGGGGCGCGCACCTCGGCCTCCAGGCGGAAGGCTTCGTCCGCCGGCAGCAGTTCGTCCTGGAACAGGCTTAAGCCCAACTTTTCCAGCGGGTTGGCCGCCTGCAGCAGCGGCGCCGCTACAAGCAGCAGCAGAATCAGGAAGCGTCGAGCCATGAATCGATCCATTGCAGATAAGGGGAATCGCCCTGTTCGATGGGGACCGCGACGATTTCCGGAAGTTCATAAGGGTGATGGCGGCGGAGGTAGTCGGCCAGGGCCTCGAAGCGGTCGGCGCGGGTCTTGGCCAGCAGCAGGACTTCGTGGTCGGTTTCGATCCTGCCCTGCCAGGCATAGACCGAGGTCAGCCCGGGGACGACGTTGACGCAGGCGGCCAGCCGCGCCTCCACGAGCCGGCGGGCCAGCCCGGTGGCGGTGTCCGGATCGGGGCAGGTGCACAGGACGATGCGGTAGTGTGTGGGCATTGGGAAAATGTCATAATGAAACGATCATCAATCGCATCATCATAACCCAAAAATCATGCACCCCTTCCGCCTGCTTTTCCTCCTCTTTCTCATCGTCCCGCTGATCGAGATTTATCTGCTGCTGGTGATCGGCGGCATCATCGGACCCATTCCCACCATCGCCATGGTGGTGTTCACCGCTGTGCTGGGGGCGTGGCTGCTGCGCATCGAGGGCTTCCACACCTGGTTCCGGCTGCAGCAGGCCCTGGCCCAGGGCAAGATTCCGGCCCTGGAGATCGTCGAGGGTCCGATTCTGCTGGTGGGCGGGGCGCTGCTCCTGACGCCGGGCTTTTTCACCGACTTTCTGGGTTTTCTGTGCCTGCTGCCGACCACCCGGCGGCGCATCGCCCGGTACGTGCTCAAACGCTGGCTGATCCAGCGCCCGCCCTCCGGCCCGGGCAGCGGTGGCCGCGGGCCGACGGTGATCGAGGGGGACTATCAGCGCCGCGACTGAGCGAAATGCTGGCGCAGCAGACCGCGTTCCCGGTTGTCGGGAGTAAGTATCGTCGAGGATGGAGAGGGATGAGGAATGCGCGCGTCCCTGCGCTGGGGGGGATGGCGTCAGTGGGCGTGTCCGTGGTTTTCGCCGCCGCAGCAGGCGTGTTCACCGGCTTCGGCCTTCTTTTCCTCGCCGCCGCAGCAGCCGTGGGACTCTTTTTCCTTCATCTTGCCAGCGCAGCACGGCGGCAGGGTGCTCCTGCCCATTCCGGCGTAGATCGGGCAGAATCGCGTGAAGCCGGATACCAGCAGCGCGATGCCCAGCAGCAGCAGCGGAATGCTGCCCAGAAACAGTGAGATCAGGACGGACAGGGCGCCGACACCGTAGCGGATCTGGCGGTCCCGGTCGCCGACGTTGCGTTCGTACTTGAACATGCGCTTGAAATCGAATTCCATGACGTACCTCCGCAAGCGGTTGTGAAACTGGGCGGTAGTATAACGCAAATAGTGGGGTCCCGGTCCGCTAAAATAAAGCCCTCATGGACATCACCGCAATCCTCGATCCCCTCAACGACGCCCAGCGCGAGGCCGTCTCCGCCCCCCTGCAGCCGGTGCTGGTGCTGGCCGGCGCCGGCAGTGGCAAGACCCGGGTGCTGGTCCACCGTCTGGCCTGGCTGATGGAGGTGGAGGGCATGCGCCCCCACGCCCTGATGGTGGTCACCTTCACCAACAAGGCGGCACGGGAGATGCGCGGCCGGGTGGAGGCCCTGCTGGGCATCGACACCCGCGGCATGTGGCTGGGCACCTTCCACGGCCTCGCCCACCGCCTGCTGCGCCGCCACGCCGCCGAGGCCGGCTTGCCCGACGGCTTCCAGGTGCTCGACAGCGATGACCAGTACCGCCTGATCCGCCGCATCCTGCGGGAAATGAAACTGGACGAAGGCCGCTGGCCGCCGCAGCAGATCCAGTGGTACATCAACGCCCAGAAGGACGAAGGTCGCCGCCCCCAGCATATCGTCGCCGGCGACCTGTTCGAGCGTCAGATGCTCGACATCTACCAGGAATACGAGCGCCAGTGCCAACGCGCCGGTCTGGTGGACTTCGGCGAGCTGCTGCTGCGGGCCCACGAGCTGCTGCGCGACCGGCCGGCGCTGCTGGAACACTACCGCCGCCGCTTCGGCCACGTGCTGGTGGACGAGTTCCAGGACACCAACACCATCCAGTACGCCTGGCTGCGCCTTCTGACCGAGACGCGCGACAACCTGTTCGTGGTCGGCGACGACGACCAGTCCATCTACGGCTGGCGCGGGGCTCGGGTCGAGAACATCCGCCGCTTCCAGGCCGACTGCCCCGGCCACCGTCTGGTGCGGCTGGAGCAGAACTACCGTTCCACCGCCCACATTCTCGACGCCGCCAACGCCCTCATCGCCCATAACAGCGGCCGCTTAGGCAAGAAACTGTGGACCGCCGGCGACAGGGGCGAGCCGATTTCGGTCTATGCCGCCTTCAACGACCTCGACGAGGCCCGTTTCGTCGTCGGCCGCATCCAGCAGTGGCTGGAATCCGGCCGCCGCGGCGGCGAGGCGGCGATCCTGTACCGTTCCAACGCCCAGTCGCGCCTGTTCGAAGAACAGCTGCTCGCCGCCGGCATCCCCTACCGGGTCTATGGCGGCCTGCGCTTCTTCGAGCGCGCCGAGATCAAGAGCGCCCTGGCCTATCTGCGCCTGCTCGCCAGCCGCGACGACGATCCCTCCTTCGAACGGGTGGTGAACCTGCCCACCCGCGGCATCGGCCCCCGCACCCTCGATGCGGTGCGCGAACACGCCCGCAACCGGGGCCTCTCCCTGTGGCGGGCCGCCGAATCCCTGTGCCGTTCCCAGGATCTGCCGGCCCGGGCCCGCAACGCCCTGGGGAAATTCCTGCAGCTGGTCGATGCCCTCGACGAAGCCACCGCCGCGCTGTCCCTGCCGGATCAGGTCAGGCAGGTGGTGGAGGGAACAGGACTGCTGGCCCACTATGCCAGGGAAAAGGGCGATCAGGGCGAGGTCCGGGTGGAGAACCTCAAGGAACTGGTCAACGCCGCCCGCCAGTTCGCCCTCAGCCACGAGGACGAGGAGCTGTCGCCCCTGGATGCGTTTCTCGCCAACGCCGCCCTCGAGGCCGGCGAAACCCAGGCCGGCGAGAACGAGGACAGCGTCCAGCTCATGACCCTGCATGCGGCCAAGGGGCTGGAATTCCCCCTGGTGTTCATGGTTGGGATGGAGGAGGGGCTGTTTCCCTCCCTGCAGTCGCTCGAGGACGCCGGCCGCCTGGAGGAGGAGCGCCGCCTGTGTTACGTCGGCATGACCCGGGCGATGGAGAAGCTGTACCTGACCCACGCTGAATGCCGCCGCCTCTACGGCCGCGAGACCTATCCGCGCGAATCCCGCTTCCTGCGCGAGATCCCCGCCGAACACCTGGAGCAGATCCGCGAAACCGCCCGCATCACCCGTCCTGCAGCCGTCACCCCGGCCGCTGCCGAGGCGAGCGGCCTGCGGCTGGGGCAGCGGGTGGTCCATGAAGCCTTCGGCGAAGGCACGGTGCTCCAGTGCGAGGGACAGGGCAAAAACGCCCGGGTGCAGGTGAACTTCGACGGTGCAGGTGTCAAGTGGCTGATGCTGGCGTATGCTAACCTGGAACCGGCTGCCTGAGGAGGTGGAGATGATCGCTCCGGAACTGCTGCCCCATTACACCTGGGAGGACTGTCGCCGCTGGGAGGGGGACTGGGAGCTGATCGCGGGGATTCCCTACGCGATGGCGCCTGGTCCGACGGCGCGGCATCAACGCCTGTCCCTCAAGATCGCCCGTCAGCTGGATGAACAGCTGGAGCGCTGTGATGACTGCCAGGTCCTGTTCGAAACCGACTGGATCGTCCGTGACGACACCGTGGTCCGCCCTGACGTGATGGTGATCTGCGGCGGGATCGAGGGCGACTGGCCGACGCGGACGCCGAGGCTGATCTTCGAGGTCGTCTCTCCCTCCACGGCGCTCCGGGACGAAAAGCTCAAGTTCGAGCTCTATCAGGACGAAGGGGTGGCGCATTACGTGCTGGTCTATCCCGATCTCAGGACAGCTAAGGTCTGGCGGCTCCGGGACGGCCGTTTCGTCAAGCGGGCCGACGCGGTGAACGAAACCCTCGATTTCGATCTGGCAGGCGACTTCCGCATCGCGTTCGACTTTTCCCGGATCTGGCCGTGAACCTGACCCTGCAGGCGTCTCTGGAGATCAGGTAGTTTGCCTCGGCCTCGAATACCACTGACGGGAGAAGTCCCATGCCCATCGTCAAACGCAACGTCAAGCTGAGCATCGAGGAATACCTGGAGGGTGAGCAGTATTCCGACATCCGCCACGAGTACGAACACGGGGAAGTGGTGGCCATGGTCGGCGCCAGCCGCAACCATGGTCGCATTGCAGGGAACATGTTCGCTCTGCTGCACGCCCATCTGCAAGGCACTCCCTGCGAAGTGTTCATGGCCGACATGAAAGTCCACGTGGACGATTGCTTCTTCTACCCCGGCGTGGTGGTCGGCTGCGATCCCGACGACGACCATGATTTCTATCTGGAGCGGCCGGTGCTGATCGTCGAGGTGCTGTCGGAAACCACCGCCCAGCGCGACCGTACCGTCAAGCGCCTGGCCTATCAGGCCATCCCCACGCTCCAGGAATACCTGCTGCTGGAGCAGGCGCGACCGCGGGCGGAACTATACCGCCGCAGCGTTACGGGCTGGGATCTGGCGATCTACGGGCCCGGGGAACAGATAGATCTGGCTTCGGTCGGCCTGAGCCTGGCGCTGGACGAGGTGTACCGGGGCGTGCGTTGCAGCGGCAGCTAGAGCGCCGGCCAGCGGGCCAGCAACTGGCGCAGCGCCTGGCCCCGGTGGCTGAGGCGGTTCTTCTCCTCCGGCGGCAGTTCGGCGGCGGTGCAGCCGCGGTCCGGCAGCCAGAACAGCGGGTCGTAGCCGAAGCCGCCTTCCCCCCTGGGCGCCTCGGCGATCCGCCCTTCCCAGGTGCCTTCGGCGATCAGCGGGCTGGGATCGAAGGGGTGGCGCACCAGCACCAGCACGCAGCGGAACCGGGCGCGGCGCTCCTCTCCCTGGAATTCCGCCAGTGCCTCCAGCAGTTTGGCGTTGTTGAGGCGGTCATCGGCGTCGGGACCGGCATAGCGGGCCGAATGTACCCCGGGAGCGCCGGCCAGGGCTGCCACTTCCAGACCGGAATCGTCCGCCAAAGCCGGCAGGCCGGTGTAACGGGCGGCGTTGCGGGCCTTGATGAGGGCGTTCTCCACGAAGGTGGGGGCGGTCTCCTTCGCTTCGGCCACCGCAAAGGCGGTCTGGGGCAGCACCCTGACCCCGTGCGGGGAAAGCAGGGCCTGAATCTCGCGGAGCTTGCCGCGGTTGCCGCTGGCCAGGACCAGGCGCACGGCGCTCACGCCACCCCGGCCAGGGCCAGCGCCTGGCGTTGGTGTTCCAGCAGTTCGGCGATGCCCTTGTCGGCCAGGTTCAGCATCGCTTCCAGTTCGTCGCGGCGGAAGGGGTGGCCTTCGGCGGTGCCCTGGATCTCCACGTAGGCGTTGCCGTCGTTCTTGACCACGTTCATGTCGGTTTCGGCCTCGCAGTCCTCAAGGTAGTCGAGATCGAGCACCGGCACGCCGCGGTAGATGCCCACCGACACCGAGGCGATCTGGCCGTGGAGGGGATTCTTGCGGATCCTGCCTTCCTGCAGCAGTTTCTCCACCGCCAGACCTAAGGCGACGAAGCCGCCGGTGATGGCGGCGGTGCGGGTGCCGCCGTCGGCCTGGAGCACATCGCAGTCGACGATGACGGTGCGCTCTCCCAGCGCCTTGAGGTCCACCGCCGCCCGCAGGGCCCGGCCGATGAGACGCTGGATCTCCAGGGTGCGCCCCTGCTGGCGGCCGCGGCTGGCCTCGCGGTGGGTGCGTTCGTGGGTGGCCCGGGGCAGCATGCCGTACTCGGCGGTGACCCAGCCTTGGTTCTGGCCGCGCAGGAAGGGGGGCACCCGTTCGTCCACGCTGGCGGTGCACAGCACCCGGGTGTCGCCGAATTCCACCAGCACCGAGCCTTCGGCGTGCTTGGTGTAGTGGCAGGTGAAACGGATCGGTCGCAGTTCGTCGGGCTTTCGGCCGCTGGGTCGCATGGGGGTTCCTTGCTGAGGTTGGGGGTGGGAAAGTATACCGCGTATTGCTTTTTGGGCGGCACCCTTCTCACTTAGCGCCTCCTGCCGGTGGCTTTTGGTCTCGGCGGCTGCCAGGCGTTGGGTGGAAAAGTTGCACTGAAGCGCTATACTTGCGTTTTGATCGTTCCAGGCAGACTGGTTGTCATGGAATTGTCACCGGGATGAAGTATCATCTGCAGCAGGATGTGCCGCGCTGAAGTTCAATGTTAGAATCACGCGCCGCCGAAAACGGCGCGGAAATTCGCCAACGACAAGGAGGACCGGTTTTGAGACGCTTGGTTAGCATCCTGACGCTGCTGCCGTTTTTGCTCGCTGCCTGCAACTTTGCGGCGCTCTCCCGCGAAGAGCGGGTGGCCCGGCGGGCCCAGGCCCGCTGGGACGCCCTGATTCGGGGGGACATAGAAACCGCCTATGCCTATCTGGCTCCGGGCTACCGCAAGATCAAGTCCCTGGAACGTTATCGTCGCGGGATTCACGGCGTCGGCAAATGGCGTGAAGCCCGTGTCGAACGGGTAACCTGCCCGGAAAAGGACGTCTGCAACGTGGATATGCAGGTCAAGGTGCGGCTGATGGTCCCCCGCATGGGAGAGCCGATCGAATCGGTCAATCCGGTGCGCGAACGCTGGATTTATAAGGCAGGTGAATGGTGGTACGTGCCGGAAAGCTGACCGTCGCTGAATCCTTGTGTTGTGTCGCTGCAACACAGTTGCCCCGCCGGTTGCGTAGATTCGGGTATTCCGTGACAGATTTCGGGAAGAGTTGTTGTGTTCCCGCTAAACTGTGCTAACATTGAGCCTCGACAATTAGGCAGATTGATCGTGGTGAAAAAGCAACGAGGGGGTAGGGGATGTGGAAGCGGAAGTCGCTGGACTTTTCGCTTGCAGTCCGCGGAGAAACCTCCTAAGCTTCAGGCATCGGATTAGTGGTGCCGCCTCTGCGTGAAGCGTCGTCTTAGGGAGGAGGCGTTTGAGGCGGTGGCTGAAAACCTATATATTTGCCTAAACTTTTGGTTCGTTAACTCAATAAGGAGCTGACTCATGAGGAAGTTCAAACTCTCCAGGATCGCCTTGGCAGTGGCGGCGGCTGGTGCCGTCGGCAGCGCTTCCGCGGTGACCGTGAATCCGGATCGTACCGGCCAGGTGATCATCCTGCCGTACTACAACGTCAACAACAATTTCGTCACCAATGTCGAGATCGTCAACACCCAGGACGAATACAAGATCGTCAAGGTGCGCCTGCGTGAAAGCGGCAACTCCCAGGACGTGCTCGACTTCAACATCTACATGTCGCCTCATGACGTGTGGAAAGGGGTGATCCGTCCGGTGCAGCGCACCGTCAACGGCGAGACCGTGACGCGGGCCAATCTGGTGTCGGCCGACACGACCTGTACCCTGCCGCGCAACGACGCCCCCCTGACCATCAACGGCGTCTCCGGCCTCACGCTCAACAGCACCGGCTGGGACATGAACGTGGTCTATCCGGACGTGACCGATGCCGACGCCCGTGAGGGTTACATCGAGATCATCGAGGTCGGCACTATCGACACCGATACCTATGTCGACCTGGATGGTGACGGCGCGACCACCGATGATAGCGAAGGCGGCGCCATCAAGCTGACCGACGCCATCAAGCATAAGGACGGCGTGCCGCCCAACTGCCAGGCCATCGAAGCGGCCTGGACCAACGGGGTTACCAAAAGTAAGGAGTCTTCAGGTGCCGAGGTCGAAAACTGGGGAAGCTACGCGCCCAATAGTATCGAGTACGTTGGGGATGAGGATGGCGCCCTCAGCAAACCGACCGGCGGCATCTATGCCTTCGAAGTGCTGCTGAACACGCCGACCGGTTCGGCCTTCATCGCCGAAGGTACCGCGATCGATCACTATTCGACCCGCAGCCAGCACTACCGTCCCGACGACCCGGTCAACTTCCTGTTGCCGTCGCTGGCTTCCGGCGATGTCGACAGCACGCTGGTGGTGGACGCGAGCACCGACGGCGCCCTGCTGCTGAGGAACTGGCCGGAGACCTATGACGCCACCCTGAACGACGGCGACACACACACCCCGCGTTCGGGCACCAACCCGCTGCCGATCGCCCACGTGCTTCAGGCCGAGGCGGTGATGAACTCCTACTTCGTCAACCCCGACTTCGACGGGGCCACCGAGTGGGTGCTCACCTTCCCGATGAAGAAGCACGGTATCTTCAACGGCAAGTGGCACAACGGCGTGCTGCTGTTCGACGACCAGACCGGCGAGTACACCTGCAGCAACCCGGTGGGCTCGCCCGTCTCGGGAACCGGTACCACCGAGGGTGAGAACGTCTGCTTCAAGGACCGTGACAAGGACGTGGAGGTTTCGGTGGCGGTCTACGACTACGAGGAAGGGACGATCAAGCAGGAGGATACCGGCTTTACCGTCTCGCCGGTGCTCGAGCCTGAAACCAACAAGATCATCCTGTCCCGCGAGGTCAACATCCTGACCTTCGCCGAAAGCGGCAGCTCCATCCTCGGGGCGACGGAACGCACCAACATCAACCCGGGCGTGGACTTCAAGGCCGGCTGGGCCAAGATCAGCTTCGTCGACAGTGCCACCAACGGTATCTGCCTGGAGAATGCTGATTTGAGCGATGATACAGTGCCTGGCTTCATCCAAGATGGCGATCCGGCTACCGTCACCTGCGGTGTGCCGGTCGTTGGCTTCGCTGCCCTGCAGGGCAGCGACTTCAACATCCAGTCCGGCACCTACTTCGGCGAAACCCTCGAGCACCGTTTCGAGCGCTCCATTACGCCGACTGTGGATGCCGATGATGATGGAAATAACCTGGAATGATGGAAGTAACCAGACTCCGGCACCCCAATACGGCGGTCATCCTGGCATGACCTAGGGGGCTGTCTGGCAGCCCCGATGCGGAAGGCGGGCTCATGCCCGCCTTCCCCTTTTGTGGCGGATGAGCAAGATGACGGAAGCAAGATGCAAAAGAGACTGAAACGCGGACTGGCCGCCAGCGTGCTGCTGGCCCTGGCGTCCTGGGGCAGGGCCGAGGACTGGTCGGCGCCGCTGGCGGGCGGTGAGGGGCTGCAGGTGCCGTTGGGCTACCTGGAGGTGCAGCTGCGCCGGCTGCCGCCCGAGGCCCAGCGCAAGGCCCTGGAGGATCCAAAGCGCCTGCAGGAGCTGATCTCCAAACTCTACCTGGCCCGGCTGCTGGCCAAAGAGGCCGAGGCTGAAGGGCTCGACCGTGATCCTTTGGTGCAGGCGGAGCTGGAAAGCCACCGGGACCAGGTGCTGGCCCACGAATTGCTGAAAAAGGTCCGCGAAACCCCGGCACCGGACATGACCGAGGCGGCGCGGGAGTACTACCGGGCCCATCCGGAGGAATTCAGAACCCCGCCCCAGGCCGAGGTGTCCCACATCCTCATCGAGGCCCGGGGCAAGCGCTCTTTGGAAGAAGCCCGCCGCCTGGCCGAGGAGGTGCTGGCTCAGGCCCGGCAGGGGGCGGATTTCGACCAACTGGTGCTGAAGTATTCCGACGCCCCCAAGGCGAAGGAGAACCGGGGACGGCTGGGCTGGATCACCCCGAACCGTCTCAAGCCGGGCTTCTCCCGTCAGGTGTTCGCCCTCGGCAAGGGGGAGGTCGGCCTGGTGGAGCGGCCCTACGGCTATCACGTGGTCAAGGTCTGGGACCGCAAGCCGGCCCGCCTGCTGCCCTTCGAGGCGGTCAAGGCGCGCATCGTTGCGCGCCTGGAGGGGGACTACCGCCGCGACCGGGTCAACCGGTTCCTGGAGGCGCGCAAGAACCGGACATTGAAGATCAACCAGCCGCTGCTTGATGCCTACGTGGAAAGGAAGCGCCGGGAACTGGCGCAGCAATCACCGGGACAGGCCGATAGCGACTGAACGAATGCGTCTTAGCCTAAGGCAAGATATCGTGTCTCCCCTCCGCGAGCTGGGGGCGCTGCGCTGGGCCTTGTGGCAACTGTTGCGGCGCCAGGTGCTCAGCCAGTTCCGCGGTTCGGTGCTTGGGCTCGGCTGGCTGATCCTGGAACCCGCCTTCCTGTTCGCCCTCTACCTTCTAGTGTTCGGCCGTTTCCTGCAGGTGCGCTTTGGGGTCGGAGACGGGCTGGGAAACTTCGCCCTATACCTCTGGTGCGGGCTGGTTCCCTACAACAGCCTGCAGCAGGCGGTGTTGGCCGGAGTAGGGGTCCTGCCCGGCAACCGGCCGCTGCTGATCCACACGCGCTTTCCCGGCTGGATGCTGCCGTTGGTGGAAGTGCTGGCGAGCGCCCTGGCGGAGGGCATCGGTCTGGCCATCCTGATGCTGGGGGTGGTGGGTTACCACGGGACGGTGTCGCCGTGGTGGCTGCTGGCGCCGCTATTGGTGGGGGTGCGTCTGGCACTGACCGCCGGACTTACTTGGATCGCCAGCATTCTGGCGGTTTTCCAGCCGGATTTCGGACGTTTGCTGGGGCTGTTGCTGACCTTGGGTTTCTTCATGACCCCCATCATCTATCCACCGCAGCTGGTGCCCGAGTCGTGGCGCTGGCTGCTGCAGGTCAATCCGTTTCACTGGCTGGTGGCGGCCTACCGGGCCGTTCTGATCGAAGGGTCACCGCCGCCGCCGGAATTCTGGGGGCTGGCCTTGGGAAGCTTGGCTCTGGCGGTGGCGGCACTGGTCTTCTTCAATCGGGCGTTGGCCCGTGCCAAGGACTTTCTATGACCGCTGCCCTGACCGCCTGGAACCTGGGCAAGAGCTATCGCCGCTACGCCCGCCCCTTCGACAGCCTGCTGGAGATGTGCCTGCGGCAGCGGCGCCATACTCTGTTCCACGCCCTGGCCGGGGTGTCGTTCCAGCTGGACTATGGCGAGACTTTGGGGATCGTCGGCGACAACGGCGCCGGCAAGAGCACCCTGCTGAAGATTCTGTCCGGCACCATCGCGCCCTCCGAGGGAACGCTGGAGACCCACGGCCGGGTCAGCGCCATCCTGGAGCTCGGTGCCGGATTCCATCCGGAGTTCTCCGGGCTGGACAACCTACGCCTGGGGCTCGCCCTTATGGGGCTGAGCGAGGCGGAAGCCGAGGCCCGCATCCCCGAGATCATCGAATTCTCGGAACTGGAGGCGTTCATTCACCAGCCGGTCAAGGCGTACTCCTCCGGCATGTACGTGCGCCTGGCCTTCTCCCTGGTGACCGGCGTCGATCCGGACATCCTCATCGTCGACGAGGCCCTGGCGGTAGGCGATGCACATTTCCAGAAGAAATGCATGGATCGGATGATCTCGTTTCGTGAGCGCGGCAAGGCGCTGCTGTTTTGCTCCCATTCCCTCTATCAGGTGCGTCATCTCTGTGACCGTGTCCTGTGGCTGGACCACGGGCGGATGCGGATGCTGGGGCCGGTGGAGACGGTGGTGGACGCCTACCAGGATCACGTCCGCCGCCAGGATCGGCGCCATCCCGCTGCTGCCGTACCGCCTTCGCAAACACCTGCCGCATTACCGGATGTCAAACCGGCCTGGATCGAGGACGCCCGGCTGCTCGTTCCGGCGGGAGCGGGGGTGCCTGTGTGCGAGACCGGGCACCCCCTGCGCCTGATGGTGGAGGCAGCCCCAGGGCAGGTCTCCCCGGAGGATCTGCACGTGGGCGTGGTGATTCGGCGCAACGATGGAGTCGCCTGTTTCGGCGCCAGCACGGAACTGGATGGCGTCTCCCTGGTTCCCCAAGGGCGGGGGCGGCTGGGAATCGTATATGAAATTCCCAGTCTGCCATTGCTGTCGGGCGAATATGCCTGTGACCTGTATCTGCTGGACCGGACCGGCGTCCACATCTACGATTGCCGGCCGGGGCAGCTGCGTTTCCGGGTGCGTCAGCGGGGCAAGGAACTGGGACTGTGCTGGATGGATCACCGATGGCTGCCACCGCAGAGCTGACTTCCAAAACTGGCCACTTACGGATCGGGCCGGTGGATTCGCTCAATGATTCCCGCGTTCATGCGCTGTTCGAGGAGGTGTTCGGGGTGGTCAAAGCCCGGGCCTGGTGGCAGTGGAAGTACGGCGACGGCCGCGGTTTTGCTTTCGGCGCCTGGCGTGATGAGACGCTGGTGGCCCACTATGCCGCCTTCCCCCGAAGGATCCATTGGCGCGGCGAAGTGATTCCCGCCTTCCAGGTCGGCGACGTCATGGTCAAGGCCAGTGAGCGGGGCGTCCTGACCCGCCGCGGTCTTTTCCAGCGCTGTGCCGCGGCGTTTCAGGAAACCTGGGTGGGCTATGGGCGGCCCTTTTTGTTGGGCTTCGGCTTTCCCAACCTGCGTGCCATGAGACTGGCCGAGCGCCTCGGGCTGTACGCCCGGGTGGACCGCATGCACGAGTTCCGCTGGCCACCGTTGCCGGACCGGCCCCGCTGGCGCAGCCGCATTCGTCATTTCCGCCCGGAAAGCGATGCGCCTCTCGTCGACGCCCTGTGGGCGCGAATGCGGCATGATCTGAATGGATGCTTGACCGGAGAGCGCTGTTTCCCTTTCCTCGTGCACCGCTATCTTCACCATCCCGAGCATCGTTATGAATGTCTGCTGCTGGAGGCGCGCCTGCTGCGGCAGCCGTTGGGATTGATCGTGCTGCGGCGCGATGGCGACCGCTGGCTGTGGGTAGACTGGCTGGGCGGGGCGGCCGATCTGGGCGAGGCGCTGGCCCAGGCCCGGCGCATGGTGACCCGTTTGGGTGGAAAGGAATTGTATACCTGGGCGAGCACGGTGCCGGCCGGGCGGTTGACAGCGCTGGGCGGTACCGCCACGCCGCTGGAGGTACACGTGCCGACGGGTATCTGGACCGAAGGTCCGTCTCCGGAATCCCTGCGGGAACGTTGGTGGCTGATGCCCGGCGATACCGACTTTTTCTGAATGGAAAGCGTCGAATCCCTTCTGATCGTGACCCGTGAACGGCCTGATGACCGCCGCTTCGGTCTCGGCCGCAGTCTCGACCCGGTGGTGGCCGAGCTGCACCGGCGGGGGGTGCGGGTGGCCTATCTGTCCCAGGAGGACGCCGGATCCCGCGGCCTGGCGTGGCTGCAACGCTGGCGACCCGGGTTCGCCCGTTGGTTAAAGCGGCGCTTTCCGGGGACGGACGCCCAGGCCCTGGCCGGCGGTATTCTCGAACGCCTCAACATGGGGCGGCTGGCGGCAAAGGTGGCCTTTCGCGACGAAATCAGCCACGTCCATTGCCACGACCCGATTATTACCGCCGGATTCCAATGGTGGCGCTGGTGGTATGGAGGACTGCGGGCGCGTCAGGTACGCCACGGCCTGACTCAGCATGGTTTCGGCAGTTACACCCAGGCGCTGCACGAGGATGGCGCTCCCCTCGACGCCGGTGCGATGGCCTGGCTGCGGCGCTGGGAGGCAGGGATCCTGCGCCGGGCCGACTGGGTGATGACGCCGACTCAGGCAGGACGTGCGCAGCTGGCGCGGGATCTGGGCGTCTATCCGCTACCGGCGCATTGGCAGGTCGTGCCCCATCCCCGCCCCGCCCTGTCGTTTCCACCGCGCAATGAGGCACGGGCGCAACTGGCGTGGGACCCGGACTGGTTCGTCGTGCTGGGGGTCGGGCGTGATGCGCCGCTGAAGCGCTTCGTCGATCTCATTCATGCCTGCGCCCGGATAAACGACGAACGGTTGCGTCTGGTGCTGCTGGGGCCCGGGGAAAGCGTTGCGCTGCGCCGTATCGCCGCAGATGCAGGGCTGGGAGCACGGTTGATTCTGGCTGCCAGCTGGGAGCCGGCGGTGTATTACGCGGCGGCGGATGTCTACGTCAGCGCCTCGGAAACCGAATCCTTCGGCTTGGCCAATGTGGAAGCCCTGGCGGCCGGGTTGCCGGCGATCGTGACTGCCGTCGGCGGCGTTCCCGAGGTCGTGGGCAATGCCGCCTGGCTGGTGCCGCCGCGCCAGCCGGTCCTGATCGCTGATGCCATCACCTGCCTGCTGCGGTCACCGGAGGAACGCCGGGCCTGGTCTGATCGGGCGCAGGCAAGAATGCGGCAGTGGCCCGATGCCGCAGCGGTGGCGGAAGGCTATCTGCAGGTTTACCGTGGCGCCCCGGTGACGCCGGGGCTAAGCCGGCAGTTGCCTCTGGAAATGCCGGTAAGCAAGCCATTATCGGTCTATCCGTTGCCCCGGCGTTTGGAAATCACTGCCAGGCGGCTGTTGGTGTTAGCCCCCCACCCGGAGACGAGACTCTGGGGGTGGGAGGGCTGCTCGCCGCCACCCGTGCCGTGGGTGGGGAGGTTCGGGTGGTGGCGGTCAGCGCCGGTGAGGCAGGCGATCCCGAAGGCCGGTTTGACGAACCTGCGGCTCATCTCCGCAGCGGGGAATTGTGTCGTGCGCTGGCGGTGTTGGGTATCGAAGACCTGGTCCAGTGGTACGAACCCGACGGCGATTGCCAGGATTCTTCCGGATTACGGCGGCGTATCCGGCAAATGATCGACAGCTACGGACCGGACTGGATTTTGGCTCCTTCGCCCCTGGAACGGCATCGGGACCATGTGGCCGTCGCCGAGGCGGCGATCTGCGCCTGGCAGGCATCCGCCACCGAAGCGGAATTGTTTCTTTATGAGGTGAGCCAGCCGGTGGCGGCAACCCATGTGGTGGATGTGACCCCGTGGCAGGATCGCAAGCGGAAGGCGCTTTCGGTCTATCGGCTGCCGTTGGCGTATTGCGATTACGAGACCATCAGCCGTTCCCTGATGGCTTATCGTGCGCATTGCCTGGCTCCAGGCGCGCAGGCGGTGGAGGCGTTGCAGAGGGTCGACCGTGCGCAGGGATTGCGGTTGTTGGCGGCCATGAGACGGTTACGGGAGGCGATGGAATGAGCACACCGGTCTTCATCGGCGGTTTCCGCAGTGGTTCCACCTTGTTGATCAATCTGCTCGGGTTGCATCCGGAAATCGCTCCCTGGTTCGAAACCAAGGAGTTGTGCGAGGCATTGCGTTGGTTGCGGGTTTTGACGAATCCGGCGGTCTTTTCTGAAGAAGCCGCGTTGATGCAGCCCATCCACCCGGCAGGTTTCGATGCGGCGGCTGTGGCAGCGAGGATGCGCTGGCATGTGGATTACAATTTCCGTCGTCTCAGCGGCGCTGAAGCAAGCGGCAAAGCCGCATACGAGCGTTATCCGCTTGGCGCCGACTGCATCCTGTATTCCCGGGAAGAGGCGCTTCAGGCTGTCAGACGGTGGGAGCTGCAGGCCGACACTACGGACCTTCAGCGAATCGGGCAGGTGACTGGATGGCTGATCCGGTTTCTTGGCAAGCGTCAGGCCGAATTGATGGGACGTCCGCTATGGATCAACAAGACCCCGGAAATCTCCCGTTTCGGGGATGTGCTCTGGGACAGTCTGGGACCTTGCCGCGTTATTCTGTTGATCCGGAATGGTTGGGATGTAGTGCGTTCAGCGGCAGCTCTGGGCTGGGGGGACGTCGGGAAGCTCTCTCAGTGGTGGAAGGGCCTGATCGTGCAGAGCCGTAAGGTGGCCCGGGAAGGATATTATCTGGAGATTCGCTATGAAAATCTTGTAGATCGTCCCGAGGAAACCCTGTGGACAGTATTGCGTTTCCTGAACCTTCCGCAGGACAACGATGATGTGTTTTTTCAGCGTTGCCGGGCACAGATGATGTTCGGGAATCAGCGTGCCCGACATTCTTGTTGTTTCCACGAAGCGGATCGGGCGATTTTCGACCGCGTCGCTGCTGATCTGATGCATAGTTTGGGATATCATTGAGACATGCCGAATATTGGAAGACTCTTCAGACAACCTTTGATTTCCGTCATCATCCGGACCCATGACCGCCCATCCCTGCTGGGTCGTGCACTGGCCTCCATCGCCGAACAGCGCTACAGAAACATTGAGGCGATCGTGGTCGATGACGGCCTGCATTCTGCGCGGGTTGTAGTCGAGTCCTTCAGGCGCACATTCAATGGACGGCTCCGGTATGTACGCATCGTGGTCGGGCGAGGGCGGTCCCATGCCGCCAATGCGGGATTGATGCGTGCCCGCGGCCGGTTCATTTGTTTTCTTGATGATGATGACTGGTTGACACCGGATAGTTTACAGAAGCGTGTCTCCCAATTCAGGCAGGGCGTGGATCTGGTCTATGGCCGTATAGAAACCACCGGAGATAAGCCGCAGAGCTTTGGCCGGACCTACGATCCCGTACTGTTGCGGACTGAAAATTACATTCCGATTCATGCGCCGCTCATCCGGCGATCGGCTATCGCATCGTGTCGTTTTGATGAAACCTTCGATTTGTTCGAAGACTGGGATTTCTGGCTCCAGATCCAGGCGCGGGGAGGGAATTTTCAATATCTGGATGAAGTGGTCGGAATTTATGATGTTTCCGCCTCGGGTAGCGGGGTAGGTGCAGACCAGGTGGAAATGTCAGAAGTGCGCGGCGCATTCATCCGCTTGTTGGAAAAATGGGTACCCGTCTGGGGGGGGGAAGGCATTGCCGACATCATCGCACGCATGCGCCTTCTGGCCCGACATCTTGAACGTCGACATCATCAGGTAAGGCAACATGAGCAGATACAACATGAATTGAATATGCGCATTGCACTGCTGCAGGACCATTTGGAACAACATAAAGCTGGGATTGCTTCTCTCAAGCAGCAGTTGATTTCCGGTTCGGAAGCGTATGAGAGTGAGATTGCTTCTCTCAAGCAGCAGTTGATTTCCGGTTCGGAAGTGTATGAGAGTGAGATTGCTTCTCTCAAGCAGCAGTTGATTTCCGGTTCGGAAGTGTATGAGAGTGAGATTGCTTCTCTCAAGCAGCAGTTGATTTCCGGTTCGGAAGCGTATGAGAGTGAGATTGCTTCTCTCAAGCAGCAGTTGATTTCCGGTTCGGCAGCGTATGAGAGTGAGATTGCTTCTCTCAAGCAGCAGTTGATTTCCGGTGCGGCAGCGTATGAGAGTGAGATTGCTTCTCTCAAGCAGCAGTTGATTTCCGGTGCGGAAGCGTATGAGAACGAGATTGCCCAGCTAAAACAGAATCTTCTATTTGTTGACCAGAGACTGAAGACCGCACAGCAGCAGAATGCGCATTTGACTCAGGAAGTTAAACGGTATCAGATGCAGCTGGCACAGATTTTGGGCAGCCGATCATGGAAAATCACGGCACCCCTGCGCGAGCTGGGCCGTATCATCCGCGGGGAATCCACATGGCGGGACAGTATCTGGAAACTGGCCTCCGGGGTCTATCGACAGCCTTCGCTGCAAGGGGTGATCAGGCGGCTTCCTTTCCCCGTGAAGCAACGCATCAAATCCTGGTTGACGTCCCATAAGCCCGTTCCGGTAGAAGTGCGGGCAACGCCCGGCCGGCAGGGAGCGCCTAAGGTCAGCTTGATTATTCCTGTCTACAACCATGCCGAGTTTTTGCCCCGCTGTCTGGAGAGCGCCATGGCCCAGACCTATGAGAATCTGGAAGTGATCGTGTGTGACGATGCTTCTCCCGATCAGCGGGTGAAACCGATTCTGGAAGAAATCTCCCGGTCCCGTTCAGAGAAGCTGGAGGTCATTTACAATGAACAGAACCTTGGCATCGCTGAAACGCAGAACCGATTATTGGAAAAAAGTTCAGGGGATGTGATCGCCTTCCTGGACTGTGACGATTATCTGGTTCCCCATGCCATTGAGCGATGTATGGAAGCCTGGCAGCAGGATACTGTGTACCTGCACACTGGAAGAATAAATGTCGATGAGCAGGATCGGGAGGTCAGCCGTATTTCCTTCGAGCATCTGCCCCGGCAAGACTATTTCCGGGAAAATCTGGAGAGAATGTATGCTACGCATTTGAAATTGATTGATCGTACCGCGATCGCCCGGGTGGGGCTTTTCGATCCACGGTTTAATGCTGCTCAGGACTATGATCTGCTCATGCGGATTGCTTTTCATTATCCAAGTCAGAGCTTTGTGCATCTTCCGGAATTCCTCTATTACCACCGTTTCCACTCTCGCCAGACGACACACGAACAACAGTCCCGTCAGCAGTGGGCGACGGAACGCATTCAACAGGAAGCTCGGTTAAGGGCGGATATCCAGGAAGGAAAATTCGACCGGTTTTTATCCATAATTATGCTTTCCTTTGGTAAGCCGGAACAGACATGGGAGGCTTTGTTGAGTCTCAGGGATACGGTGGTTGTTCCGCATGAGATCATACTTTTCGATAATGGCTCCGATGCGGATACGGTGCGCTTTCTCAAGCAAAAAGTTGCCGGTTATTTTGATAATGTGCGCCTGTTTTTCTCCTCCGAAAATTTGGGGCCGGCGTTGGGCCGGAAAAAAGCCTTGGAGCAGGCGAAAGGCGACTGGTTTCTGGTGTTCGATAATGATGAAACGGCAGAACCGGGGTGGTTGGAGGAGATGCTGGTACGGGCGCAGGTGCAAGACAATGTGGGATCGGTCTGTGCAAAAGTGCTCTTCCCTGATAGGACGCTGCAGTTCTCAGGGGGATATCTGGAAACACAGGAACCGGGGATTGTCCGTGTGGCATTGTATGATCGGGGGAAATTCGCTTATGACATGGGGAGCGCACGTTTTCGTGAATGTGATTGGAATCCCATTGGCGCAACCCTGTTTACCATCAACCCGGCTCCTTATCTTCATAGCGGTTATCCCAATGTTTTCGAGGATGTCGGAGTTTCCATGGCTCTGCGCCGAAACGGATATGCCTGTCTCAATGCACCTGGCGCTTGGGTGATCCATCATCATTTTACCTATCGCCAACAGTTCGGCATGAAAAAGCGGTATATCCAGGATCGCTACAATCCCGAGAAAATGCTGGAAAGTCTGCGTAGTTTTTACCGTGAAACCGGGCTGTTGATATTCGACGAGTATATTTGGCGAGAGAACAGTTTGACCGGCCTTTCTCGTGAAGAAGTCATCGAACGCCTGGGCTGCTGATGCAAGGATGAGGACGGCAGATCAGGAGGACCCCCTTTCCGAATCCATCTATATTCCAGCAAACCATCTTGCGGTCTCCATTGTCCTGCATAAGTCACCCATTCCGATATTGCAGCGCTGCCTTGCGAATTTGCAGGCGGCATTGGTCCGGCTCCTGGAAACACAACCCCGGATGACAACAACTGTGGTGCTTGTCGATAACGCCTCTGGCAGGACCTACATAGCGAAGTTGCACGCATTGATTCAGGCATTCGGATTTCCAGTGGTGATTCACTGCAATGATGGAAATCTGGGTTATGGTGCCGGCCATAATCAAGCACAAGGGAAAGATGTGGATTTCCGCCTGATTCTCAACCCGGATGTATTTCTGGAACCGAACGCCTTGGTTCGGGCGCTGGCTTTTTTGGCGGCCAATCCGGATGTGGGTCTGGTGGTTCCCCATGCCCGGGATGAACGGGGACGGCAGCTGTACTTATGCAAACGTTACCCGACGGTTCTGGTGCTCGCGCTTCGGGGGGGGGCGCCACCTTGGCTTCAAAAACGCTTTTCCGCTTATCTGGAAAAATATGAGATGCGGGATCTAGACTGGAGTGTGCCTCGTTTTGATCTTCAGCTGATCAGCGGTTGCTGCTTTCTGATCCGGGAGACAGTCTGGCGCGCAATCGGCGGTTTTGATCCTGGTTATTTCCTTTATTTCGAAGATTTCGACTTGGGGTTGCGGGCCCGCAGGGTCACGCGTCTTGCTTACTTGCCTGATTTTGTTGTCACCCACCTAGGGGGAGGGGTTGCCAGAAAAGGGTGGCGACACCGCGTCTGGTTTGTGGCTTCGGCGTGGCGTTTCTTCCAGCGATACGGTTGGCGCTGGGTATAATTGTTGGGTTCCGTGTGATCATAGTTACCGTTCCAATGCCGGAACCACGCTCACCGCCCAGCGCTGGAAGGCCGATCCGAACGCTTCCGGATCGATCATCGCCAAAATCCGCCCCAGGGTGTCGTGGGACGGAATCCCATGCGGCAAGGGCACATATCGACGCAGCCAATCCAGTTTCTCTTTGCCCCAAAGTTCAATCTCCACCAACGTATCCGCACCGCAGATCACCGCGCACACCACAACCACCAGCACTTCCACCAGATCGTAAGTTACCTTCGATGATTGTCGCGGGTCCGGAATCGATACGAACACCTCGCTCAGCGCCAGGGGCTTTTCCAACATTTGTGCCTCCCTCAAAAAAGCATTCTCCTCAGAGAGGATGTCTCTAATCCGCTCCAAGTCAATCGAATCTTAAACAATCATCTTCGTGGGGTATATTCATGCGATTGCCCTGTATGGCCGATCTTGCTAGATGCTGTCGTCACGAGTTTGTGAGATACTGAACGTCTGTTTGGACTTTATCACAGGACCTGCGCCATGACGACACCTGCACACCGCCGCCACGATATTTCCGACCGGGTTTGGGAGCTGTTGGAACCGCATCTTCCCGGGCGCCGAGGCGCCTGGGGCGGGGTGGCCAGAGACAACCGGCAGTTCATCAATGCGGTGTTTTGGATTCTGCGCACCGGCGCCCCCTGGCGGGATCTGCCACCGGATTACGGGGATTGGAAGAACGTCCATCGAAGGTTCTGCCGCTGGCGGGACAAGGGGGTGTGGGAGAAGGTTCTCGAGCAGCTGATCGATGAACCGGATTACGAATGGCTGATGATCGATGCCAGCCATGTGAAGGTACACCCTCATGCGGCCGGCGCCAAAGGCGGCAACCAGGACATGGGGCGCACAAAAGGGGGCTCAACACCAAGATACATCTGGCCGTGGATGCGCATGGTATGCCGGTCAGAATGGTTGTCACAGCAGGTCCCACAGCGGATTGCAGCCAGGCTGCAACCCTGATCGAGGGAATCGACGCCCAGTACCTGTTGGCGGACAAAGGCTCCTCTCTCTTGGCAGATTGAGTAAGCCGTGATGCTACCGCGGCTTACCCCTCTGCTCTAGGTAGAGTTGCACTTACGAGTTGAATCCAAGAGGCAAACCGGCCAGCCTAATTGAGAGTGGCTCAAATCGCGGCCGGAAACGGCTCCGTGCTTTTTCTGAGCGCGGGTATAATTAGCGTCTTTCACAACCCTGGGAGCAGCAATGGGCCCCATCCGAGGCACCACCATCCTCTCCGTCCGCCGTGGCGACCGCGTGGTCATCGGCGGTGACGGCCAGGTTTCCATGGGCAACACGGTGATGAAGGGCAACGCCCGCAAGATCCGGCGCCTGTATCACGATCAGGTGCTGGCGGGTTTCGCCGGTGCCACCGCCGATGCCTTCACCCTGTTCGAGCATTTCGAGGGCAAGCTGGAAAAACACCGCGGCAATCTGGTGCGGGCGGCGGTGGAGATGGCCAAGGACTGGCGCACCGACCGCGCCCTGCGGCGGCTGGAGGCGTTGTTGGCCATCGCCGACGCCAAGTCCTCGCTGATCATCTCCGGCACCGGTGACGTGATCCAGCCCGAGCACGATCTCATCGCCATCGGCTCCGGCGGTTTCTACGCCCTGTCGGCAGCCCGGGCCCTGCTGGAGAACACCGAGCTTCCGGCGCGCGAGATCGTGGAAAAGTCCCTCCACATCGCTGCCGACATCTGCATCTACACCAACCACAACCTCACCATCGAGGAGCTGGAGTCGCGCCCATGACCATGACCCCCCGCGAGATCGTCCACGAACTCGACAAGCACATCATCGGCCAGCAGGACGCCAAGCGCGCCGTGGCCATCGCCCTGCGCAACCGCTGGCGCCGCAGCCGGGTGCCGGAGGCGCTGCGCGACGAGATCACCCCCAAGAACATCCTCATGATCGGCCCCACCGGGGTGGGCAAGACCGAGATCGCCCGCCGTCTGGCGCGGCTGGCCAATGCGCCTTTCATCAAGGTGGAGGCGACCAAGTTCACCGAGGTGGGCTACGTGGGCCGCGACGTGGAGTCCATCATCCGCGATCTGGTGGAGGTGGCCGTCAAGCAGACCCGCGAGGCGGAGATGGAGAAGGTCCGGGCGCGGGCCGAACGGGCCGCTGAGGAGCGCATCCTCGATATGCTGGTGCCGCCGCCGTCGAGCTGGAGCGAAACCCCGGCGGACAGGGAATCGGCCGCCCGCCAGCGTTTCCGCGACCGCCTGCGGGCCGGGGAGATCGACGACATGGAGATCGAGATCGAGGTCCAGGCCCCGCGGATGGGGGTGGAGATCATGGCGCCACCGGGGATGGAGGAGATGACCAGCCAGCTCCAGGGCCTGTTCCAGAATCTGGCCAGCGGCAAGACCAAGCGCCGCAAGATGAAGATTAAAGACGCCCTTGAGGCCCTGCGCGAGGAGGAGGCCGCCAAGCTGGTCAACGAGGAGGAGATCAAGTTCCGCGCCCTGGAACGGGTGGAACAGCACGGCATCGTCTTCCTCGACGAGATCGACAAGATCTGCCGCCGCTCGGAGATGGGCGCCAGCGCCGACGTCTCCCGCGAGGGGGTGCAGCGCGACCTGCTGCCGCTGGTGGAGGGCAGCACCGTGACCACCAAGTACGGCATGGTCAAGACCGATCACATCCTCTTCATCGCCTCCGGCGCCTTCCATCTGGCCAAGCCCTCGGACCTGATTCCAGAGCTGCAGGGCCGCTTCCCCATCCGGGTGGAACTGAGCGCCCTGTCGGTGGAGGACTTTGTCCGCATCCTCACCGAGCCCGACGCCTCGCTCACCGAGCAGTACAAGGCGCTCATGGCCACCGAAGGGGTGGGGCTGGAATTCACCGCCGACGGCATCGCCCGCATCGCCGAGATCGCCTGGCAGGTCAACGAAACGGTGGAAAACATCGGCGCCCGCCGCCTGCACACGGTGCTGGAGAAACTGCTGGAGGAAATCTCCTTCAAGGCCCCCGAGCTGGCCGGTGAGACGGTCACCATCGACGCCGCCTGCGTGGACGAGCATCTGGGGGAACTGGCCCAGGACGAGGACCTGAGCCGCTACATCCTTTAATCTGCCGAGGTGGGATCTGCGTGAACCGTTCCATCGCCCTGAGTTTCGAATTCTTTCCGCCCCGTTCGGCGGAGATGGCCGCCCAGCTGCGCGACACCTACCGGCAGCTGGCCCAACTCGAGCCGGTCTATTTCTCGGTCACCTACGGCGCCGGGGGCAGCACCCGCGACAAGACTTTCGAAACCGTGCTGGAAATCCAGTGCGAGACCGGGATCGAAGCGGCGCCCCACCTGTCGTGCATCGGCTCGACCAGAGCCGAGATCCGCGCCCTGCTGGACCAGTACCGCGCGCGGGGCATCCGCCGCATCGTCGCCCTGCGCGGCGATCTGCCCTCGGGGATGCGCGCCGACGGCGATTTCCGCTACGCCAGCGATCTGGTGGCCTTCATCCGCGCCGAAACCGGCGACCATTTCCACCTGGAGGTGGCCGCCTATCCGGAAACCCATCCCCAGGCGCCCAGCTATCCGGACGACCTGCAGCACTTCGTCACCAAGGTCGAGGCCGGCGCCGACGGGGCCATCACCCAGTACTTCTACAACGCCGACGCCTACTTCCACTTCGTCGCCGACTGCCGCGACCTGGGGGTGACCATCCCCATCGTCCCCGGCATCATGCCGGTGACCAACTACGCCCAGCTGGCGCGCTTTTCCGATCTGTGCGGCGCCGAGATCCCGCGTTGGATGCGCAAACGCCTGGAGGCCTTCGACGGCAACCTGGCAGCGATCCGCGCCTTCGGCATCGAGGTGGTGACCAAGCTGTGCCAGCGTCTCATCGAAGGGGGCGTGCCCGGCCTTCACTTCTACACCATGAACCGGGTCGAGCCGACCCTGACCATCTGCCGCAACCTGGGACTGGCATGAAGTGCTACATCTACCGCTCCCGCAAGCGGGACGAAATGTATCTCTACCTGCGGGACAAGGACGACTTCTCGCCAGTGCCCGCCGAGCTGATGCGCCATTTCGTCAATCCGGTGTTCGTCTTCGAGCTGGATCTGACGCCGGAGCGCAAACTGGCCCGTGCCGACGTCGTCCAGGTGATGGCCAACCTGCGTGAGCACGGTTACCATCTCCAGCCCCCGCCACCCAAGGAACCCCTCGGCTGAGTGCGCCGCGTCCGCCTTTATCTGCCCCAGCCGCTCCAGGCTGATTCTGAAATTGTCGTCGGGGATGAGCGGGCCCACTACCTGCGCACTGTGCTGCGCCTGCGCCCCGGGGCCGCCCTTACAGTCTTCAACGGCGGGGGCGGTGAATTCGAGGCCGAAGTCCTAGCCTTGGGCCGCAAGGCGGTGCGCCTGTACATCGGTCCCTGGCACGAGCGGGAGGCCGAATCGCCCCTGAAGATCCATCTGGGCCTTGCCATCGCCAAGGGCGAGCGCATGGACTGGGCGGTGCAGAAGGCGGTGGAGCTGGGCGTGGCGGCCATCACCCCGCTGCTGACCGCGCGCTGTAACGTCCGGCTTGAAGGCGACAGGGCCGAACACAAACGCCGCCACTGGCAGGCTGTCGCCGTCGCCGCCTGCGAGCAGTGCGGCCGCAACCGGATGCCGGCGATGTTGACGCCCCGGACTCTGGCCGACTGGCTGCCGGGCCGCCGGGGTCTGGTGCTCGATCCGGCCGGCCGCTCCCTTGCCGCCTTGCCTTCCCCGAAAACGGAATTGAGTCTGCTGATCGGTCCGGAAGGGGGGTTGACACCCGAAGAGCTGGACCACGCCAGGCAGGCCGGTTTCGTCCCGGCGGCCCTGGGGCCGCGGATTCTGCGGGTGGAGACCGCCGCCGTGGCGGCGCTGACGGCGGTGCAGCTGCGGTGGGGGGATTTGCGGTAAGGCGGGGAAGCCCCCTCTTGCGAGGGGGCCGAAAGGTTATGCGGGCTGTGCGGTTTCTTCCGTTACGGGCTTGTGCAGAGACGCTTCGGCGGCCTTGGCCCCGTCCCTGAAGCCGCGTAGGGCGCTTTCCGGCAATACATTGGCCACCGTCAGAGCGGCGAAGGTGGCGCCGTAGGAAACCCCGTAACAGACGCCGTAAATCCCCTTGCCGCCGAGCTGCCCCACCTTGGCGAACAGATGGCGTGCGCTTTCACCGGCATCGACAGCGCCGCTACGGACACCTTCCGCCGCTTTGGCCACTATGGATACCTTGTTCTCCGCTTCGTCCTGGACCGGCGTTTCGGTTTTGATATCGGCCATGATTGTCCTCCTGTCATAAGATTTTCATGAAAAACCCGGATAATTGGACAGATTGGCATCCGAATGTTCCCCGACTGCGGCGAAAACTTGATGGAGATCAAGACAGACCCCGATTTTCCCCCGAGAGAAATCCCACAGGACGATCCGGAGATTGGAAGCCTGACCGTGCCGGCACCGCTGGTGATCCGGGGCGATGAGCCGTTGGCGTCTGTATTGGAGCGCTGCCGCCAGGATGCGTCAAGCTGTTTGCGGGCACCGGCGGTGGTCGTTTGCGATGATCAGGGCAGGTATCTGGGATTGCTGCTCCCCGAAGATCTGGATCCGGATTCGGCTTCTGTGCGTGCGAAAGAGAAAATGCGGCCTGTTCCCGCCGTGTCGATGGCTGCGGCAGTGGATGAGGTGGTCCAGGTTGCTTTGGATCACGGGGTGGGAACGGTGGCCGTCGCGGATCAAAAGGGCAGGCTGCAGGGTTTGATTCCGCCGCCGGCGCTCTTGAAACTGCTGCATCATGCTCACATCGAGGATATGAACCGTTTCGTCGGTATTTGGAAGAACAATACCGAGCAGGCGCTCAACGCCATCGAAGGCAACCCGATCAAGCGCGCCTGGCATCGGCTGCCCTGGTTGTTGGTCGGTACTGCAGGGAGCGTTCTGGCCACCGGGTTGATGACGGATTTCGAGACCGAACTCAAAGCCCAGGTGGCGGTGGCTTTTTTCATCCCGGGTCTGGTTTATCTGGCGGACGCCATCGGCACTCAATCGGAAGCCATCGCCGTGCGGGGGCTTTCCTTCAGCCGGGCGTCCCTCGTCCATCTTTGGCTGGGAGAGACCGTCACCGGATTGCTCCTGGGTTTCATTCTGGCAGGGCTGCTGTTTCCCTTGATCTGGCTGACCTTCGGACTGCAGCTGGCGCTGGCGGTCTGTACGGCACTGGTAGCCGCAAGCGCCTTTGCGACCAGTATCGGCCTGTTGTTTCCCTGGGTTTTGAGCCGGCTGGGATTGGACCCGGCCTTTGGCAGCGGACCGGTGGCCACCATTGTTCAGGATATTCTCAGCCTGGCGGTGTATCTCATGACGGTGCGTTGGATGCTCTAACTGTCAAAAAACGGTAATGTTGGCATGCTTTCATGAAATGTTGATGAAACTTTGGACGGTGCATTTTTATGAGTCCTCCCGTTGTTGCCCTTACTCCCGCTGACAGGGACAGTCTGGTCGAAGCTTACCGTCTGATGGAATTTCCCAGTCTGGCAGCCCGTCTCACCCACGCTATCGGCAAACCCGTGGAACTGGGGTTTCAGCATCTGCCGGCGAACTGGTACGAACTGATCCATGGTGCTGCCCGCACGGCGGTCGAAAAAGCGTTGGACTTCGCCCTGTCCACGCTCGCTGCGAACAAGCGTGGCCGAACCCGGTGTGCGCTCTATCAGTGGGGGAGTGGTGCTTGTGGAGCGCTGGGGGGCTTTTTCGGCCTGCCTGCGCTTGCTGTGGAACTGCCGTTTTCCACGGTGTTGATGTTGCGGAGCATTGCCGCAATCGCCCGGGATCAGGGCGAGCGCCTGGATGATCCGGAAACCCGCCTGGCCTGTCTCGAGGTCTTTGCCCACGGCGGTCGCAGTCATACGGACGATTCCGCCGAAACCGGTTATTATGGGGTCCGGCTGGCGCTTACCCTGCCGGTGGCCGAAGCGTTGAGTTATCTGCAAACGCACGGATTGCAACGAGAAGGTGCGCCTGTGCTGTTGAAATTGATCACCAGTGTGGCCGATCGGTTTGGCATCGCTCTGTCGCAGCGGGCGGCCGCTTTGGCGATCCCCATGGTCGGCGCCGCGGCGGGGGCCGCCGTCAATGCCGTCTTCATGCGGCATTTTCAGGACATGGCCAAAGGGCATTTCACCCTGCGCCGCCTGGAACGGAAGTATTCGCCGGAACTGATCGAAGCCGAGTACCGCCAGCTCCATCTGACGGTCCGGGGCGCGCGGAAATATCGGGAGGCAGCCTGAATGAGATGAAGGATGAAACGCTCAAAGGGATCGCTATCGGGGTGGGATTGACCGCAGCTGCTCTGGCGGCCCGTTCCGCCCTGAGGGGGGACACAGGCAGGCTCCTGTTGCGCGCCACTCTCAAATCGGGGATTTTGGCCTATGAAAAGGCTCGGGAGACCTTGGCCGAGGTCGCCGAAGATGTGGAAGATATCTATGCCGAGGTCCAGGACGAACTGCGGCAGGCCCGCGCGGCGGCAGAAGATACGGCCCCCGGCGATTCCGATGAAACCCCATGACCGTCCGGGCATACGTTTCCCACGTGGCAAGCAATCGCTTCCGTTTGCGCATTCCTGACAAGCGGGGCCTGGATGACTATTTCCAGGCCCTCGGCCAGGTTTTGGCGGCACGTGCGGAAGTAAGTGCGGTGGAGGTCAATCCGCGCACCGCAAGTGTGCTGCTGTGCCATGACGGCTCCCTCGACTTGGCAACTCTGGCCCGCCAGGCCAGAGAACAGGGGTGGTTTGAGCTGGACCTCGCCGCGCCGCAGCATCCTTCTCTGGATGTCCTCGTCAGTCAGCAACTGCGGCAGTTCGACGACAGCTTGAGACGATGGTCCAATGCCCGCCTCAACAATCCTTCCCTGATTTTTGTGTTTTTCACGATCTTCCTGTTCCGCGAACTGGCCAAAGGCCATGTGGCGCCACCGGCGCTGACCTTACTTTGGTATCTTTACGAGTTGCTGAATCGGCCCCGTTCCTGATCAACCTTTCAGTTCCGCGGCCTTGTCGGTGCGCTCCCACGGCAGTTCGGTAAAGGAAGCGCCGAAGTGCCCGGCCACAGGCAGGTGGCGATAGAAACCTTCGGGATAGCGCGACGGCAGTTGGCGGAGCTGCAGGTCCCGAATGATCGCCCCGACACGGAAATCGAAGACTTCTTCCAGCCTTTTGGCGATGACTTCATCCTTTAGGGTGCCGGTGCCAAAGGTGTCGACTTCGACGCTGACCGGACGGGCCTGGCCGATGGTATAGCTGAGTTGCACTTCACAAGCCTCGGCCAATCCGGCGCTGACCACATTTTTAGCGGCATAACGGGCGGCATAGGTGCCGCTGCGGTCGATGCGCAGGGGATCCTTGCCACTCAAGGCGGCGCCGCTGTGACGGGCGTAAGCGCCATAGGTATCGTTGGCGGTCTTGCGCCCGGTCATGCCCGAATGTGTCGCCGGGCCGCTGCGGATGTGGGCGCCCAAGGGGTTGATGAGAATGCGGGTTTCCGGATCCAGACTTAGTTGCATCGATTGCAGGACCGGTTCGATGACCTGGGTTTTGAGGGTTTCCTGCAAACGATCCGGCTTGATGATCTGGCCCGCCTGGAAACCGCAGATCAAGGCGAGGGTATGCAGGCGCCGGGGGATTCCGCCCGCCAATTCCACGCCGACCTGGATGGTGCCGTCGGGAGACAGACAGGCCAGCTCTTCGTGTGTCCGGGCGGCGCTCAATTGATTGGCCAGATGGCGGGCCAGCGTGATGGGCAGAGGCATCAGGTCCGGGGTGTGGGTGCAGGCGAAGCCGAAGACGGTGGTCTGATTCTGAGCGACGATCCGGTCGATTTCGGCATCGCTCAGCAAGCTTTCGTCCTGGCAGCGTTGCTCCACCGGCATCTGGATGATGCTGGTGACGACCGTGCAACCTTCGGCATCGAAGTCTTTGGGGTGATAGCCGATTTCCCGGATCACCGAGCGGGCGGTTTCCGGCAGGTCGATCATGACGTCAGAAGCCAGCCGGGCGGCGATGAACACGACGCCCTTTGAGATGGCGCATTCGGTGATCACCCGTGAGCCCGGATCCTGGCATAGGAAACGATCGACAATGGCATCGCTGATGCTGTCACATAGGCGGTCCGGATGACCGGCGGTGACTGCCTCGGAGGTGAATAAAACGGTGTGCTGGTTCATGTCTGGATCACACGTTTGCTGGTTTCGTTGACGAGCAGTGGCAGGGTGGCACCGGCAGCGACCGCCCCCATGTCCGCCAGGGTGGGAGGCGGTAGGGACAGCAATCGGCGCAGCGGTGGCACCAGGGTGCCCAGTTGCAGCGCCAGGCTTCCTCCCATGGCGGCATTGAGGTACGGGTTGCCGAAGAAATGCCAGGCGGTCTTTTCCGAGCGGCAGCTAAAGCTGTGGAGCAATTGAGCCACGGTCAGGGTCTGGAACGTCAGGCCGCTGGCTGCCTGGGGCGATGCATGACGGCTCTTGGCATACGCATAGGTGGCAAAGGCCCCGCCGGTGATCACCGCTCCCTCCCGGGCGATGTTCCACAAGTGTCTACGACTCAGGATGGGCTCTTGCGGATCCCGAGGCGGCTTTTCCATGACATCCGCTTCCGGGGGCTCGAGCGCCAGGGCCAAACCGGGGAAGATGTCGGTGAACAGGTTGATCCACAGAAGCTGCATCGGGGTCAGCACCTCGCCGGCGCCAAGGATCACTCCCAGCAGCATGACCTCGATTTCGCTCAGATTGGTGGAGAGCAGGAAGCGTAGGCTTTTGCGGGTATTGTTGTAGAGGGTCCTTCCTTGTTCGATGGCGATGTGGAGGGTGGCGAGATTGTCGTCCTCCAGGACTACGTCTGCCGCCAGCCTGGCCACGTCGCTGCCGCGCTTCCCCATGGCAACGCCTACGTCCGCAGCCTTCAGCGCCGGTGCGTCGTTGATGCCGTCACCGATCATGGCCACCACCTTGCCGTTAGCCTGTAGGGCCTGGATGATCTTGAGCTTATGGGCCGGGCTGACCCGGGCGAAGACCGTGACATCTTGCACCAGGTTGCGCAATACCTCCGGTTCCACTTGATCCAGGCGGGTGGAATCAAGGATTTCCAGCGGCTTGTCGCCGCTCAGATTCAGGCGTTGGGCCACCGAAGCGGCAGTGGCGCTCTGATCGCCGGTGATCATGACCGTGTCGATGCCGGCGCGGTGGAAGCGGGCGATGAGCTCTGCGGTGCCGGGGCGAATGGCATCCTCCATGCCCACCATGCCGAGCCAGGTCAGATGGCCCAACTCGCCTTGGGGATCGTCGGTCTGACCAGCCGCCACGCCCAGAACCCGTAGCGCCTGTCCGGCCATGGCTTCATTGGTGGCGAGAATGGCCCTGCGGGCTTCCTCGGTGAGGGGCTGCCTAGAGCCGTCTTGGAGTTGCCACCGACACAGCGCCAGCACTGTCTCAGGGTTTCCCTTGACCGCGATGCGAAAGGTGCCGTCGTCATTGCGGTGCCATGTGGCCATGTAAGGCCGATTGTCGGCCCGATGCAGTATTCGCACCCGGGGATGGCGTCGGTGGAGTTTGCCGGTATCGATTCCCGCGTCCCGGGCGCATTGATACAGGGCCTTTTCCGTGGGCGATCCGTCTAGTTCACCGCCGTTTTCGGTCACTTCGCTGCACAGGACCCCCGCTTCCAGAAGCTGTGCGAGGGCCGGATCCTCATCCGGCGCGACAGCCTTTCCCTCCAGGAACAGGCGGCCGGATTCGGCTTTCAGGATACCGGCGGCGGTGGCGATCCGGGTGACATACATGCGATTGAGGGTCAGTGTGCCGGTCTTGTCGAAGCACACCACCTGGACCGCCCCCAGGTTTTCTACCGCATTGAGCTGGCGGATCAATACTTTTTGACCGCGCATGCGGCGGACTCCGAGCGCCAGGGTGGTGGTGGCGACGGTGGGCAGCCCTTCGGGAACCGCGGCGACCGCCAGGGAAATGGCGGCACGGAGCATTTCCAGAAAAGGCAGCCCCCGGACTACCCCGACGACGAAGACCAAAACGCAGATCCCGCTGCTGAGCAGGGCCAGTTCCATGCCCAGGCGGTCGAGCTGCCGCTGCATGGATGTCTGGGGCGGGGTGGCTGCCTGCAGCAGGGATTGAATGATGCCGATCTCGGTGGCGGAACCGGTGGCCACGACCACGGCCTTGCCGCTGCCGCCGGTGACCACAGTGCCCCGGAATACCAGATTGCAGCGGTCTGCCAGCGGGATCAGGGGTTCCAGGACCGCCTTGGCCTGCTTGGATACCGGCAGGCTTTCACCGGTCAAGGTCGACTCGTCCACGGTCAGATTCGCGGCTTCCAGAAGCCTGGCGTCGGCGCCGATGTAACTGCCAGGGGTCAGGCAAATCACGTCGCCCGGCACCAGTTCCTCTATGGGTATCCGCATGGGTCGGCCGGCGCGGATGACGTCGGCATAAAGCGGCGTCAGCGAGTCGAGGGCGTGGATGATCCGTTCCGAGGTGCTCTCGGTGAAATAGCCGATGGCGGTATTGATCCCCACGACGGCGATAATGACGCCGGCGTCCAGCAGCCCCCCTGTCAGAACCGAGATAACCGCGGAAACCCCCAGCAGAAGCACCGGAGGTGTGGCCACCTGTTCCCACAGGATTTCTGCGGTGGAACGCCCGGTTCCGCTTTTCAGCACATTGGATCCGTAGTGACGCAGGCGTTGCCGGACCACCTCCGGGCTCAGCCCCTGGGGAGAGGTGTCGAGCATCTCCAGGACTTGGGCCGGCGTCATGGCATGCCAGCGGGCGGTGGGTTGCGGCGCCCTTCCCGGGTGCGCCGCAACAGGATGAAATGAATTGACGACAGGGCTTTGAAGCAGCTTGCTGAGCTGTTCGAGTACTTCCTGCCGGTGGGCGGGATCGAACTCCACGGTTAGGGTGGCAGTGCGGGGGTTGACCCGGATCCGGCGGGCGAGCCGATGCAAGCCCTTTTCCAGATGCGCGCCCAGTTCCGGGCGGCGATAGAGGCGGTTGTGTCTCAGCCGCAGCCGCCCCGGCACGCGGTCGTGGAGAACCTCGATAGCGGCCGTCATGGAGTCAGCGAGGATCCCTCAGGGCATCCAGGGCGCCCAAGAGGTCTATGAGATCCTGGTGAGTGGAACAGACGTACTCCGGGTCAAGCGTGTGGGGCCGCTTTTCCTCGCGGGCGGCGGTTTGATCTTCTTCTACTACTTCTGCTTGTTTCGTGTCAGGCACAGGGTTTTGGTCTTCCATCTTCAAGTAGCCTCGGGTTGACGTTTATCGAGTGCAATATATCAGATTTGCTGTTGCAGGAAGATGACGCTTCAGGAAGAGGGCACTTCATCGGACTGTCATCGTTTGTTCACGGAAATGAAACATGGCGTTGCTAATTTGCCTCCGTCCATCCAATCCGGGATGGACACATGCACAACGAACTCGCTTCGGAGGCTTACTGAAATGAGAAAAAAACTTGTCGCAATCGCAACGTGCTCGACCTGTGGTTCGAGCAGACGGTCAAACCGCGACTGCAGGGCAGCGCCTTCGAAGTCCGGTTCGCCGACGATGCGGTCCTGGTGTTCGAACGGGAAGAAGACGCCCGGCGGGTATTGGCCGTTCTGGGCAAGCGCCTGGCCAAATACGGCCTGCGTCTGCACCCGGACAAAACCCGCCTGCTCGACTTCAGAAAACCCGGACGGAAAGGCCAGAGCTTCCAATACCTGGGATTCACCCACTACTGGGGACGCTCAAGGAAAGGGCGCTGGGTCGTCAAACGCAAGACCGCCCAAGCCCGGCTCAGCCGCTCCCTGCAGGCGATCAACCACTGGTGCCGGATGCACCGCCACTGGCCGGTTGCAGACCAACAAGCGGCCCTGAGCCGCAAACTCAAGGGGCATTATGCCTACTATGGGATCGTCGGCAACAGCCAATCGCTGGCCCGCTTCCTGTACGAGGTCAGACGGCGCTGGTACAAATGGTTGTCCCGCCGCAACCGGGAACGGATGAACCGGGACCATTTTGGGCGGCTGTACAAACGATACCCACTCCCCCCACCGCGCGTGGTTCACGGAATTGCCCGTTGCGTAGCGACGCCATAGTCCGAGGAGCCGGATGCCTTAATCGGGCACGTCCGGATCTGTGGGAACCGCGGGTGAGCAATCGCCCGCGGTCACCCGGCCGGTCTTGCCAAGTGCCTGAAGAACCAAGAGAATACGGGCCATGGAAAGACTTGATCTGGACCTGAGCCGCCCACCTCCCTTGCCCGGGACGGTGGAGGAATGCCACCGGGTGATCGAAGCGCTTTGGCGGGCGCTGGGAGAATTTCAGCAGATCCAGGCGCGAGTGGAAGAACTGGAGGAACAGTTGGCCTTGGGGTCCGACAATTCCTCCCAACCACCTTCCCAGGACAGCCCGAAGAAACGCGCCGAGCGCAAGGGCAAGCGACCGACGGGACGCAAGAAAGGGGCGCAGGTGGGAGATCCCAGGCACGAGCGGGCTCTGGTTCCGGCAGAAGCAGTGGACGAGGTCCGGCATTACTTTCCCCATGGCCGCTGCGAGTGCGGTGGGTCGGTGGCGGTGCGGGGATTCCGTCCCCATCAGGTGTTCGACCTGCCCGAGATTCGTTACCGGGTGGTCGAACACCGGGTGTATGAAGGCCGCTGTGGGTGGTGTGGTGAGAAGCACCAGGGGCGGCTACCGGATGAGGTGCCCCGCGGCCAGATGGGACCTGGGCTGGTGGCGTGGATTGGCTTGATGACGGGGCGCTATCACCTGTCGCTGCGGGAAGTCGAAGCGCTGCTGGAAGAACAATGGGGTCTGAGATTCAGCCTGGGGGCGATCAGCCAGAGCCAGATCCCGCTGCAGGCGTGGCTGGGTCCGGTCTACAACCAGATTGGCGAAGCGGTCAGAAAAGCGCTGATCGCCCATGCCGACGAGACCCGCCACTACCGGGGCCGCAGCATCTATTGGCTGTGGGCGCTGACGACCGATCAGATGGCGTATTTCCTGACCCATTATTCCCGCGGCAAGGGTGCGGCCGGTGAGCTGTTGGGGGATTTCCAGGGAATCCTGGTGACCGACCGCCACGGGGCCTACAACGACCATCCCCAGGACTCACACCAATACTGCTGGGCGCATCTCATCCGCAACCTGGAACGGATCGCCGGGCGCAAGGGACAGGCCGGCGAAGATGGCGAACGCCTGCTCCGGGCCGCCCGCCTGACGGTTCACTGCGGCAAGCTCTGGCAACAGAGCCATTACCCATCCGACCGCTACCGAAGGCGATTGGAACGCATCAAAGCCCTCTTCCGGCGCGAACTGGAACAGGCCGCCCAAAGACATGGCGACAACAAAACCGGTCGCAGCTGCCGCAAGTTGTTGGACGATTTTCCCAGGTTCTGGACCTTCCTGGACCATCCCGGGGTACCGATGACCAACAACACGGCAGAGCGTGCCCTACGCCCCTATGTCATCTGGCGCAAGACCAGTTTCTTCAGCCAGTCGCATCGCGGTGACTGCTTCCGACCCATGATCCTGTCGCTGGTCGAAACCTGCAAGCGCCTCAAGACCGGCGTCTATCAGACCCTGCGGACCATCTGCGCCCAGGGCATGGCAGAGGGCGAGGTCACCTTCCGCCTGCCCCTGCCGGAACCTCAACCACTTCCAGTGGCAAGCCCGTGAACGGTAACGGAAACGTAATCAGGTAGAAATTTTAGCGTCATAAATCTATGGAATCATCATTTTTCCTTTTTACAACATACCGAGGAGGGAAAAATGAAGATTCTGTTACTGCTATTGGGATTGGTTGCGATTCCCTATCAACTGTCCCATGCTGACAGTCAGGAAAACCGCTTTTATCCATCTAGATTGAAGGGCGAAGCATTTTCCTTTGCGCTGATTGGTGATTTGCCTTATGGCGACGATCAGGTAGCGCGCTTCGACAAACTGGTCGAGAATGTAAACCGCGACCCCAGGGTGAAATTCGTGCTCCACACTGGGGATATCAAAGGCGGCGGCGAACGCTGTGACGATGAGCGGATTCTGGCCCGTTTCCGGCAATACCAGCAGTTTACCCGGGCCTTCGTCTATACCCCTGGGGATAACGAATGGACCGACTGCCACCGGGTCAGCAATGGTAGCTTTAATCCATTGGAGCGATTGGCTTTTCTGCGCCAGGTTTTCTTCTCCGATCCGGATCGTTCCAGCGGCGGCCACCCTATCTTCGTTCACAGCCAAGCCCGTATGCCTGGGTTTGAAACATTCATCGAAAATGTTTGGTTCCAGCGTGCCGGCGTTGTCTTCGGGACGGTGCATGTAGTCGGCAGCAACAACGACCTCAAACCTTGGCTTGGCTTTGATCCGGCCGATTCGGTGGACAACCCTCGAGCCGATCGCATCGCCGAATTCGAGCAGCGCCGCGATGCAGCCATCGCTTGGCTGGATCAAATCTTCGATCAAGCAGAACGGCACAATGCCAAGGGAGTATTTTTGGTCATGCAAGCCAACCCCCGTTTTGATTTGCCGGAAGACGATCCAGCGCGGGCAGGTTTTAAAGATATCATCGATCATTTGCGAGCACGGGTGGCGGACTTTGGGAAGCCCGTAGTGCTGGCACACGGAGACTTCCACGAATATCTGGTGGACAAGCCTTTCGACAGCTTCGAGGACAATCCCCGCCTGCCCAACTTCACCCGCGTGCAGACTTTCGGCAGCCCAAGGGTGAACTGGATCAAGGTGCATGTCTTGCCTAATACTTCGGCAGTGTTTCTATTCGAACAGCAGATTTTGGCAGATCCGTCTGTACAAAACTGAACCGGTATCTATAAATGAGGAGGTATGCTCAATGAAACGGTTAATTTCGATTGTTGTCGTCGGTATGATTGCCATGCTTTTCGATTGCGGGGCGTTGTCCTATGCCGATACAGTCCAAGATCTTTCAAACGTAAGCAACACTACCACTGTCCTTCCCGTTACTCACGGTGTGACGGTCGGCGATGTTACCGCCAGCTCGGTGGTGATCTGGTCCAGAACCGATGCCGAGGGCTTCATGAATGTCCGTCTGATCGGTCCCAGGGGGCGGATTAAAACCGTGAGGGTGGAGTCCGCCAGAGACTACGCCGGCAAGCTTGTCTTCAATCGTCTGCGTCCCGACACCCGTTACCGCTATCAGGTTTGGTTCAGTAAAAGGCGGTTCGGAGGAAATCCGGCCAGCGGCGCCCGCGGTGAATTCCGGACCGCGCCTGAATCGATGACGGCAAAGCCGGTCACCTTCGCCTGGGGCGGGGATGTGGGCGGCCAAAATGTCTGCCGCGATGCCCTGCTTGGTTATCCTCTATTTCGGACCATCGATGCGATGGAGCCGGATTTTTTCGTCGGTCTTGGAGACATGATCTATGCCGATGGTATCTGTGAGGAGCAGGGCCGTTATGGTAACGCCCAGATCGCGGGCGATTTTGACCGCTCGGCCACGCTGGAGGATTACTGGGGACACTGGAAGTACAACCGGGGCGATGAAAATTTCCGTGAGCTTCTCGCCCATACGCCTTACGTTGCCATCTGGGATGATCACGAAGTGGTGAACGATTTTGGGCCGCTTCATGATACCCGGGATACCCCGCCTTACACCCCAGGCGTACATCTGCTGCCGATGGGGTTGAAGGCATTTCTCGACTACAATCCCATCGTCGAGGATCCCCGGACCCCTAAACGTCTCTATCGTTCGATCCGTTGGGGTAAGCACCTGGAGCTGATCGTACTCGACACGCGCCAATACCGCGACGCAAATAGTCAACCAGACAATGCCCGGTTTCCCAAAACCATGTTGGGGCGGGAACAGCTGACCTGGTTGAAGGAGACCCTGCAAAAGAGCGACGCCACCTGGAAGGTAATCGTTTCCAGCGTGCCACTGTCGATTCCCACCGGCTTCCCACCGGAAAATGGGCGCGACGGCTGGGCCAATTTCGATCAGGACACCGGATTCGAGCAGGAACTGCTGCAGCTGGTCAATTTCTTGCACGACCGCGATATCCGCAATGTAGTCTTCATCACCACCGATGTCCATTTCGCCGAAGTGTTCCGTTATCGTCCTTTCGTCCAGGATCAGGATTTCGAGATCTACGAGTTCGTTTCCGGGCCGTTGAATGCCGGATTGTTTCCCAACCGGGATTTTGACGGCACCCTGGGAACGGAGCGGCTGTTTTTCTTTGGTCCTGAATCGGCCTCGGAGGTGACCAGCTATGAAGAAGCGCTTGAATGGTTCAATTTTGGTCTGATCCGGATCGATGAGGATGGGCGCCTCCATGCCAGCATCGTCAGTCAAGAAGGCCCGGTTTATCAGAAGGCGCTCGAACCCCGTTGAGGCTCAGCTCGATGGTTGTCGATGTAACCTGTTTGAAATCAAACTGAAATAGAGCAGAAACATAAATTAGTTACATTAGCATCTCCATTCCAATCACAAGGAGTTACCACTATGAAAACATTCAAGAACCCATCAAAACTACTCGGCTTGGCGATTGCCGCCGGCATGGCCGCGCCTGTTCTGGCCGCCAACGATTTTGGCGCCAAGGTGGAACATCTACTGAAAGCTCAGGCTTTCAAGTATTTTGGAATTGTCAAACCGCTTCCCGAAAGCGCATCAACTCACGTGGCACGTGAGCCTGGCCAGACTGCTGAAGATCTCATCGAGCTGGCCCCGGGATTGAAAGGGACAATACTGACCCGGCAAGCTGGAAATAAAGCGGATATGTTTGCTTTCTGGCCATCCAAAGAAAACCCTACTCACACTATCTGGTGTATTGAAGGAGCCAGGGAAGAAATTGCCCCTGGGAAATTTAACCCGTCAGTTCAGGCCATCGACATCAACACCGGCACTGTTACGACACTGGTTTCCGGCATGAGCCGATGTGATGGTATCCGCCTGACGCCATGGGGTACGATCCTGGCCACTGAGGAAGCCACCGATGGTGGCGCCTACGAAATTCTTGACCCGCTGGGTACCAACGCTACCATCATTGACCGTAATACCGGTGCCAATGATGATCCAACGCACGTCGTCAAACGTACCAACCTGCCTACCATGGCTTGGGAAGGTCTCACAGTCCTCGAATCCGGTGTGGTCATCGCTGGGGATGAACTCCGCCCGGGTACCGGTACACCTGATAAGGATGGCGGGGCAATTTTGAAATTCGTGCCTAGTGTTCCCCATACAGGAGGGCCTATCCAAGATCTAACTGAATCGCCACTGGCTTCAGGTACAGTCTATGCGATGCAAGTGAGCTGTAGAGATAGCAAACAGCAATTCGGTCAGGGTTGTGAAGTGGGAAATGCCGCTTGGGTAGAAGTGACCCCCGGCAATGCAAGGGATGATGCCGATGCCGTTGGCGCCACCGGTTACTACCGTCCCGAAGATCTGCATCGGGATCCAACTTACCAAGGTCCTGGCGTCCGCTTCTGTTGGGCTAATACCGGTAATGAAGGCGCAAAAAATTATGCGGAGGTTGTGTGTGGGGTTGACAGCGACCCTCTGTTGGCCGATCCCGATACCCGCAGCGTAGTTGTCAATCGTTTTATCGAAGGGGATGAAGATTTCAATTCCTTCGACAATCTGGCTTTCCAGCCCTTGAGTGGTAATCTTTATGTGATCGAGGACCATTCTCATGGAGACATTTTCGCCTGTCTGCCGGATGGTGCCGATCGGAACATCAAGTCTGACGGTTGCATAAAAATCCTGTCCGTTCGGGATGAAACCGCCGAACCTACCGGTTTCGGTTTCTCAGCTGACGGTAAAACCGCCTACTTGGCCATTCAGCACTCCAATGACAGCAACTGCCCACCCGGAAGTGACTGTGGTCCGGTCGATGATTACAACACCGACGATATCATCAAAATTACCGGATTCAAGATCCATCCGGGCATGCTGCCTGCGCCGCAAGGCCAGTAAATCACTTTGACGACAGCCCCGCCCACCTTTGGGCGGGGCCTTTCCCTTGGTCAATCAATTGTTAGGAGTATTCAGAATGAAAAGTCTTAAATCCGTTATTCGTCAGGGCCTGTGGGCGACTGCCGTTGTGCTCACCAGTGCCAGTAGCTGGGCAGCCACGGTCAGCAGTTCGGCGTTTATCGATATAACCTCGCTGACCGTCACACCGCAGTCCGGCAGTGCCTCGTTGTCATTCAATCCTGATTATAGTTACAGTTTGGTCGAAACCGACATCAATGGCAGCAATGATTTTCTCGACGGTAGTGACCCGGTGTCGCTGTTTTCCGACAATGGCTCGTTTACCGAAGCCTCGGCATATGCCGATCAGGAGATGGTCGTAAGCCAAACCAGTGTCGGAGATCCAAGTGGTTGGGCGGATGCTCTTTCGATCCATGAACTGGAATATACTGCCAGCGGCAGCGGAAAGGTTCTGGTGCAGGTGGATTATGATCTGGATCTGGGAATAATCGATCCGGCCGGCAGTATCGTGTCGGCTTTTGCTTTCGCCGAATTGCTCGATGAAGATTCTGGCAATAGTGATTCTATCGATATTTTCAGTACAGGACTGCCGGGTGATCCTTCCACGGCAGTCGGGAGTCTGAGTATTTTGCTGGATGTTCAGGATGGCCAAGTCGGCTTCCTGCAACTGACCGCGCTCTCCGACAGCTTCGCCGAACGGGCAACGGTACCACTGCCGGCCACTTTTTGGTTGTTGGCGCCGGGGCTGGGGTTGGTGCTGCGGCTGGGCAGACGCGCCAATTAAACCGTCATTTTGCCATTGAATGAGGGGGGGCAGGCGTTCCCCCCTCAGTCTTGAAACAAACACCAATGAGGCGAGCATGATCACCCTGGATTCGATCAAGAAACAGTTTTCAATCGGTACACTATTGGCCTTGACCCTTAGTATTATCCACCCATTGCCCGCCGCTGCCGACTCTCAAGGGCATCATCTGCGAGGAAAGATCCAACGGATCCAGCTCGGCCCGCGTCCTTTTTTCCTGATCAACGACATGAACGAGGGGCCACTCAAGGAAAAACTGCAACGCTGTGCCAAGCAAAGGCCGATATTCAGAAAAACCGATTTTTCCATCGGTCACCGCGGCGCCGCGATGCAGTTTCCGGAGCATTCCCGGGAATCCTATGAGGCCGCTGCCCGCATGGGTGCCGGCATCGTCGAGTGCGATGTCACCTTCACCAAGGACAAGGAACTGGTCTGCCGTCACTCACAGTGTGACCTGCACACCACGACCAATATTGTTGCCACGCCTTTGGGCGGTAAATGCAGCGAGCCGTTCCAGCCAGCCCAGTTCGATGCCGATGGCAATCTGATCCAGCCAGCAACCGCCAAATGCTGCACTAGCGACATCACCCTGGCGGAGTTCAAAACCTTGAAGGCCAAGATGGATGGCGCCAACCCACGGGCCAGGACACCCGGGGAATATCTCCTGGGCACCCCCGACTGGCGGACTGACCTGTATAGCTATGGAACGGTGATGACTCACCAGGAAAGCATCGAATTGTTCAAACAGTTGGGTGTCAAGTTTACGCCCGAGCTGAAAAGCCCCAGCGTGCCGATGCCCTTCGATGGTTTGACTCAGGAAGATTACGCCCAGAAAATGATCGACGAATACAAGGACGCCGGCATTCCTCCCGGTCATGTGTATGCCCAATCGTTCAATCTCGGCGATATCGTCTATTGGATCAATCACGAACCCGAATTCGGCGAACAGGCGGTCTATCTCGACGGGCGCTACGACGATCCGGCTTTCGATCATACCGACCCGAGCACGTGGCATCCGACCATGGAAGAGCTGGTCGCACAAGGCGTCAAAATCTTATCTCCCCCCCTATGGATGCTCCTGGCCCTGGACAGCAATGGTAAAATCGTCCCCTCGATCTATGCCAAAAGTGCCAGGGCCGCCGGATTAGATATCATTGCCTGGACCTTCGAACGGTCCGATTTGCGCCAGGGCGCCGTGGATGACAATGGCAACGTCACGTGGTATTACCAAACCATTGGCGAGGCCATCCAGAAACAAGGAGATATGTATGAGGCTCTGGATGTGTTGGCTAAAAAGGTAGGCATCCTAGGGATTTTTTCGGACTGGCCTGCCACCGTTACCTTCTATGCCAACTGCATGAAACTTGATTAAAGGCTAAGGACGACATGTTGCCAGGGAAGGCTTTTTTTCCGATCCAGCATTTTTCGTCAACTGAAAATAAAGTGAATATTTTCAATCCATTAACTCTGATGTCGGCGAGTCTTTTGGCTGCATGCTCACCCATCGCTCCCCTTCAGACGCCGTCAGCCGCTGATTGGTATCTGGCGGGTGCCCAGGCCGTTGAAGCGGCCGAAGGTCACCCTATTACCCACATCTCTCGCCCCTGTAGTAAGATATTGATTTCTTTGGATAGGCGTTGACATGAGCTGGGCTGAACAAGAATTTTTTCCCTGGCGCTGGGCGATGCCCGCCTGAACCGGCGGCTGTGCCGGGTGATAGAAGCGATGGCAAACGATCCGATGGCGAGCGTTCCCAACGTTTGCGGGGGTGGCTGGGCGGAGACCAAGGCGGCCTACCGGCTGCTGGACAATGCCAGGCTGGATTTTCGGGAGGTGTTGCGGGCCCACAGTGTGCCGACCCTGGAACGGATCCGGCAGCAGTCGCGGGTGCTGTGCCTGCAGGACACCACCGAGCTGGATTATTCCGGGCGGCCGTCGATGGCGGGGTTGGGACGGCTGAATTACGAGCAGCGTCAGGGGTTGTACCTGCATCCGACGCTGGTGATCAGTGAGGCGGGCGTGGCCCTGGGGGTGACCGACTGCTGGCACTGGGCGCGTTTGCCCAAGGGGGAACCGGACCTGGCCGAAAGCCTGCGTTGGGTGGAAGGTTATGAGCGGGTGGCCGAGATGGCCGCCCTGGCGCCCGAGACCCGGCTGGTGTATGTCGCCGACCGCGAAGGTGACCTTCGGGCCCTGATCGACCGGGCCGAACAGCTGGGCTTTGCCGCCGATTACCTGATCCGGGTGCAGCACGACCGTAAGCTCAATGACCCCCTCGATGGCGTACCCGTTCATTGCGCCAGGCCAAGCCTGGAGAAGGAGGAAGTTATGTAGAAGGAAAGACATCGCTGAAACCTTCAGAGCGACCTGACAGGTGCAAGTCCTGTCCGGCCAAGGCTGGCCACCAGCCGGAACCGAGTGTTGCGTGGTCGAGGAGCGATCCCGACTGCGAAGCGTACACAGGGGGCCTGTAGGCCGCGTGATGGAGCCTCGAAAGTACGGAATGCGGAGCCGACGTTGTTGAACGGACGGAAGGCAACAGGGGTGGTGCTGTACTGGCCTGGCATCATCCCTCCGCCGGGGTCGAAGAGCGGGGCATGCAGGGCAAGGGTCGCCCAGGAACCTGGGAGGGCTCGATCACTCCTTGCGGGAAGAGCGGTGCGGGCGCCGTGTGAGAAAAGGCCCAGGCCCATCGGAGCGGTGTCCGGCCGATGGGAGCGAACGGGACACGAAGCAGGGTACCGGCGCGCGAAGGCGACGAAGCGCGCTGGGAAGGTGATCGAGCAATCGGAGCCTGCCGATAGTACCTGGGAAGTCGGGGAACCTGCCCCAAGGGACCCGATGGAGGGAAGCGGCAGGTCGGACGATGGGGCTTTCGGAGGGACAGATGGCCGGGACATCGAGCCAGGAGAACATCTCAACACGACAACGGAAGCTAGCGGAACTGGCCCGGATCGAACCGAAGCTGGAACTGACCACGATTGCCCACCACATCGACGTGGTGTGGCTGGAAGAAGCCTGGCGGCGCACCCGCAAGGACGGGGCCGCCGGGGTGGACGGCGTGACTGCATCCCAATACGCAGCCGACTTAGAGGAGAACCTGACGCGCCTGCTGGAACGGTTCAAGACCGGCCGGTATCGGGCGCCTGCGGTACGGCGCGTCCACCTGCCCAAGCCGGGAACGGGAAAGACCCGCCCGATCGGCATTCCCACGCTGGAAGACAAGGTGCTGCAACGGGCGGTGCTGATGGCGCTGGAACCCATCTTCGAGCAGGACTTTCTCGACTGCGCCTACGGGTTCCGGCCCGGACGCAGTGCCCACCAGGCCCTGGAGAGGCTATGGGGCGGGCTGATGGCCATGGGCGGTGGCTGGGTCATCGACCTGGACATCCAAAACTTCTTCGACGATGTGGACCGGGACCGGCTGCGGAACTTTCTGGGGCAGAGGGTGCGCGACGGCGTGATCTGCCGCGTGATCGGTAAATGGCTGAATGCCGGTGTCATGGAAGGCGGACAGCTTCACTACCCCGAACAAGGGACACCGCAAGGTGGGGTGATCTCCCCACTGCTGGCCAACCTCTACCTGCATCACGTGCTCGACCTGTGGTTCGAGCAGACGGTCAAACCGCGACTGCAAGGCAGCGCCTTCGAAGTCCGGTTCGCCGACGATGCGGTCCTGGTGTTCAAACGGGAAGAAGACGCCCGGCGGGTATTGGCCGTTCTGGGCAAGCGCCTGGCCAAATACGGCCTGCGCCTGCACCCGGACAAAACCCGCCTGCTCGACTTCAGAAAACCCGGACGGAAAGGCCAGAGCTTCCAATACCTGGGATTCACCCACTACTGGGGACGCTCAAGGAAAGGGCGTTGGGTCGTCAAACGCAAGACCGCCCAAGCCCGGCTCAGCCGCTCCCTGCAGGCGATCAACCACTGGTGCCGGATGCACCGCCACTGGCCGGTTGCAGACCAACAAGCGGCCCTGAGCCGCAAACTCAAGGGGCATTATGCCTACTATGGGATCGTCGGCAACAGCCAATCGCTGGCCCGCTTCCTGTACGAGGTCAGACGGCGCTGGTACAAATGGTTGTCCCGCCGCAACCGGGAACGGATGAACTGGGACCATTTTGGGCGGCTGTACAAACGATACCCACTCCCCCCACCGCGCGTGGTTCACGGAATTGCCCGTTGCGTAGCGACGCCATAGTCCGAGGAGCCGGATGCCTTAATCGGGCACGTCCGGATCTGTGGGAACCGCGGGTGAGCAATCGCCCGCGGTCACCCGGCCGGTCTTGCCAAGTGCCTGAAGAACCAAGAGAATACGGGCCATGGAAAGACTTGATCTGGACCTGAGCCGCCCACCTCCCTTGCCCGGGACGGTGGAGGAATGCCACCGGGTGATCGAAGCGCTTTGGCGGGCGCTGGGAGAATTTCAGCAGATCCAGGCGCGAGTGGAAGAACTGGAGGAACAGTTGGCCTTGGGGTCCGACAATTCCTCCCAACCACCTTCCCAGGACAGCCCGAAGAAGCGCGCCGAGCGCAAGGGCAAGCGACCGACGGGACGCAAGAAAGGGGCGCAGGTGGGACATCCCAGGCACGAGCGGGCTCTGGTTCCGGCAGAAGCAGTGGACGAGGTCCGGCATTACTTTCCCCATGGCCGCTGCGAGTGCGGTGGGTCGGTGGCGGTGCGGGGATTCCGTCCCCATCAGGTGTTCGACCTGCCCGAGATTCGTTACCGGGTGGTCGAACACCGGGTGTATGAAGGCCGCTGTGGGTGTTGTGGTGAGAAGCACCAGGGGCGGCTACCGGATGAGGTGCCCCGCGGCCAGATGGGACCTGGGCTGGTGGCGTGGATTGGCTTGATGACGGGGCGCTATCACCTGTCGCTGCGGGAAGTCGAAGCGCTGCTGGAAGAACAATGGGGTCTGAAATTCAGCCTGGGGGCGATCAGCCAGAGCCAGATCCCGCTGCAGGCGTGGCTGGGTCCGGTCTACAACCAGATTGGCGAGGCGGTCAGAAAAGCGCTGATCGCCCATGCCGACGAGACCCGCCACTACCGGGGCCGCAGCATCTATTGGCTGTGGGCGCTGACGACCGATCAGATGGCGTATTTCCTGACCCATTATTCCCGCGGCAAGGGTGCGGCCGGTGAGCTGTTGGGGGATTTCCAGGGAATCCTGGTGACCGACCGCCACGGGGCCTACAACGACCATCCCCAGGACTCACACCAATACTGCTGGGCGCATCTCATCCGCAACCTGGAACGGATCGCCGGGCGCAAGGGACAGGCCGGCGAAGATGGCGAACGCCTGCTCCGGGCCGCCCGCCTGACGGTTCACTACGGCAAGCTCTGGCAACAGAGCCATTACCCATCCGACCGCTACCGAAGGCGATTGGAACGCCTCAAAGCCCTCTTCCGGCGCGAACTGGAACAGGCCGCCCAAAGACATGGCGACAACAAAACCGGTCGCAGCTGCCGCAAGTTGTTGGACGATTTTCCCAGGTTCTGGACCTTCCTGGACCATCCCGGGGTACCGATGACCAACAACACGGCAGAGCGTGCCCTACGCCCCTATGTCATCTGGCGCAAGACCCGTTTCTTCAGCCAGTCGCATCGCGGTGACTGCTTCCGCCCCATGATCCTGTCGCTGGTCGAAACCTGCAAGCGCCTCAAGATCGGCGTCTATCAGACCCTGCGGACCATCTGCGCCCAGGGCATGGCAGAGGGCGAGGTCACCTTCCGCCTGCCCCTGCCGGAACCTCAACCACTTCCAGTGGCAAGCCCGGCCGGGTGACCGCGGGCGATTGCTCACCCGCGGTTCCCACAGATCCGGACGTGCCCGATTAAGGCATCCGGCTCCTCGGACTATGGCGTCGCTACGCAACGGGCAATTCCGTGAACCACGCGCGGTGGGGGGAGTGGGTATCGTTTGTACAGCCGCCCAAAATGGTCCCAGTTCATCCGTTCCCGGTTGCGGCGGGACAACCATTTGTACCAGCGCCGTCTGACCTCGTACAGGAAGCGGGCCAGCGATTGGCTGTTGCCGACGATCCCATAGTAGGCATAATGCCCCTTGAGTTTGCGGCTCAGGGCCGCTTGTTGGTCTGCAACCGGCCAGTGGCGGTGCATCCGGCACCAGTGGTTGATCGCCTGCAGGGAGCGGCTGAGCCGGGCTTGGGCGGTCTTGCGTTTGACGACCCAACGCCCTTTCCTTGAGCGTCCCCAGTAGTGGGTGAATCCCAGGTATTGGAAGCTCTGGCCTTTCCGTCCGGGTTTTCTGAAGTCGAGCAGGCGGGTTTTGTCCGGGTGCAGACGCAGGCCGTATTTGGCCAGGCGCTTGCCCAGAACGGCCAATACCCGCCGGGCGTCTTCTTCCCGTTCGAACACCAGGACCGCATCGTCGGCGAACCGGACTTCGAAGGCGCTGCCTTGCAGTCGCGGTTTGACCGTCTGCTCGAACCACAGGTCGAGCACGTGATGCAGGTAGAGGTTGGCCAGCAGTGGGGAGATCACCCCACCTTGCGGTGTCCCTTGTTCGGGGTAGTGAAGCTGTCCGCCTTCCATGACACCGGCATTCAGCCATTTACCAATCGCGCGGCAGATCACGCCGTCGCGCACCCTCTGCCCCAGAAAGTTCCGCAGCCGGTCCCGGTCCACGTCGTCGAAGAAGTTTTGGATGTCCAGGTCGATGACCCAGCCACCGCCCATGGCCATCAGCCCGCCCCATAGCCTCTCCAGGACCTGGTGGGCACTGCGTCCGGGCCGGAACCCGTAGGTGCAGTCGAGAAAGTCCTGCTCGAAGATGGGTTCCAGCGCCATCAGCACCGCCCGTTGCAGCACCTTGTCTTCCAGCGTGGGAATGCCGATCGGGCGGGTCTTTCCCGTTCCCGGCTTGGGCAGGTGGACGCGCCGTACCGCAGGCGCCCGATACCGGCCGGTCTTGAACCGTTCCAGCAGGCGCGTCAGGTTCTCCTCTAAGTCGGCTGCGTATTGGGATGCAGTCACGCCGTCCACCCCGGCGGCCCCGTCCTTGCGGGTGCGCCGCCAGGCTTCTTCCAGCCACACCACGTCGATGTGGTGGGCAATCGTGGTCAGTTCCAGCTTCGGTTCGATCCGGGCCAGTTCCGCTAGCTTCCGTTGTCGTGTTGAGATGTTCTCCTGGCTCGATGTCCCGGCCATCTGTCCCTCCGAAAGCCCCATCGTCCGACCTGCCGCTTCCCTCCATCGGGTCCCTTGGGGCAGGTTCCCCGACTTCTCAGGTACTATCAGCAGGCTCCGATTGCTCGATCACCTTCCCAGCGCGCTTCGTCGCCTTCGCGCGCCGGTACCCTGCTTCGTGTCCCGTTCGCTCCCATCGGCCGGACACCGCTCCGATGGGCCTGGACCTTTTCTCACACGGCGCCCGCACCGCTCTTCCCGCAGGGAGTGTTCGAGCCCTCCCAGGTTCCTGGGCGACCCTTGCCCTGCATGCCCCGCTCTTCGACCCCGGCGGAGGGATGATGCCAGGCCAGTACAGCACCACCCCTGTTGCCTTCCGTCCGTTCAACAACGTCGGCTCCGCATTCCGTACTTTCGAGGCTCCATCACGCGGCCTACAGGCCCCCTGTGTACGCTTCGCAGTCGGGATCGCTCCTCGACCACGCAACACTCGGTTCCGGCTGGTGGCCAGCCTTGGCCGGACAGGACTTGCACCTGTCAGGTCGCTCTGAAGGTTTCAGCGATGTCTTTCCTTCTACATAACTTCCTCCTTCTCCAGGCTTGGCCTGGCGCAATGAACGGTAACCTCGATGGCAAACTGCGGGCCGCGGTCGAAGCCCAGCCGGTGTTGGGGACGATCGCCTTTGACCTGCCGGCCGGCGGCAACCGCCCGGCCCGGCAGGTCACACAAACAATCCGGCTCGCCCGGCTCGAACTGAAGACCCGAAGCGGCCCGGGTCCCCAAGTCACCGTCATCCTGGCCCGGGAAGAGGCGCCCCCCGAAGGCCAGGAAGCGGTCGAATGGTGCCTGATCACCAACGAAGAAATCACCACCCTGGAACAGGCCAGAGCGCGCATCGAATGGTACCGCAAACGGTGGTGGATCGAGGTCTACTTCCGCATCCTCAAAAGCGGCTGCCGCATCGAAGCCCTGCAACTTCGCACCCGGGAACGCCTGGAACGGGCCCTGGTGCTGTATCTGATCGTCGCCTGGCGCATCCTGATGCTGATGACGCTCGGGCGGGAACATCCCGAGTGGTGCTGTGAAGTGGTGTTCTCTGTCGAAGAATGGCAGACCGCCTGGGCCATCCACCATCGCACCCCGCCGCCCGCGACGCCGCCGGATTTGGGCGCCATCGTCCGCATCGTGGCCGGCTTTGGCGGCTGGCTGGGGCGCAAGAACGATCCCCCGCCCGGTCCCAAAGCCCTGTGGCAGGGCATGACCAAACTGAGCGCCTACGTGGAGGCCGTGACCGCCATCCGGGCGGCCGAGATCAAGTTCCCTCAGAGAAAACGGATAAGACATTGATTCCTATGAGAAGGGGGAAGATACGGGTAATAGGGTGGCCGAAGGTCTGCGCCCCAATCGCGGAAAGGCCAGCAACGTCATTCTGTTTATCGGTGACGGCATGGGTATTTCCACTGTCACGGCAGCCCGGATTTTTGAGGGCCAACGGCGCGGTGAACCGGGAGAGGAGAATTTCCTCAGCTTCGAAAGGTTCCCTTATCTGGCGCTGTCGAAAACCTACAATACCAATCAGCAGACGCCTGATTCTGCCGGCACCATGACGGCCATGATGACCGGGGTCAAAACCAAGGCCGGCGTCATCGGTGTCGATGAAAATGTGATCCGTGGCGATTGCGCCAGCGCTCGAGGCCACGGACTCAGAACCTTTCTCGAAGAAGCGGAAATGGCCGGTATGGCCACCGGGGTGATCTCCACCGCCCGGGTGACTCATGCCACACCGGCGGCGACCTATGCCCACGTCCCGGAGCGCAATTGGGAGGACGACCATAACATGCCGGAGGCTGCCAAGGCTGCAAGATGCAAGGATATTGCCCGCCAGTTATTGGAGTTTCCCTATGGTGATGGGATCGAGGTGGTTTTGGGAGGGGGGCGGCGCGGTTTTCTGCCCCACACGAAGGCCGATCCCGAATATCCCGGTCAGGCCGGCGAACGCGAAGACGGACGCGACCTGACCCGGGAATGGCTCTCACGCCATCCGAATGCAGTTTATGTCTGGAATCAGGCCCAGTTTCAGGCAGTCGCCCCGGCCGGGGTCGAGCATCTCCTGGGACTGTTCGAACCCTCCCATATGAAATACCACCATGACCGCCCTGCCGACGCCGGTGGCGAACCCACGCTGCCGGAAATGACGGCCAAGGCAATTGATATCCTGCAGAAAAATCCCAAGGGGTATTTTCTGATGGTGGAAGGTGGGCGGATCGACCATGCCCATCACGCCGGCAACGCTTTCCGGGCCCTGGATGAGACCATCGAGCTAGCCAAGGCCGTGAGGGTGGCGATGCAGAAAACCGATCCTGCCGAAACCCTCATTATCGTCACCGCCGATCACAGTCACGTGTTGACGATCGGAGGTTATCCCACCCGCGGCAATCCCATCCTGGGCAAGGTGGTGGGTAATGATGCCTCTGGTAATGCGAAATCGGAACCGGAACTTGCCGCCGACGGTTTGCCCTACACCACGCTGTCCTATGCCAATGGACGTGGATTCGCGTTCCTGAAGACGGGGGGCGACAGCCGTTATGAATACCCCATCGCTGCCGGCCGCCATGACCTGAGTGCCATCGATACCACTGATGAGGGCTATCATCAGGAAGCGCTTGTTCCTCTGGGGGCGGAAACCCATGCAGGTGAAGACGTGGCCATCTATGCCACAGGTGCGGGGGCTTATCTTGTGCATGGCGTGCAGGAACAGAATGTCATCTTTCACGTGATGAGGGCCGCATCCCGCATTGATCCAGCCGCAAGGCGGCGATGAGGCGAATTCTGGTAAGCACAAGGATAAAAATTTTCTGCGACTACAATGACGGAAAGTTCTCCCCAGGCACATTGGTAATCTTTGGCTGGCGCCCCCGGAGTTCTCAGAAAAATCTGTGCAAAGAGATCAATTTCAGGCTTCACTTGACAGGCTTCTCAGACGCCTCCCCGCTGAAACGGTTTCTTCATCTTAACTTCATCCACCTGTCAACAAAAGGTGGTTCAATGCTCACCGTCAGGCCGTTGCCTGGTCTGACGATGATCTCCACAAATCCCCAAAGGGTGATCGTTATGCTGGAATCCTTCATGTTGGCTTTTGTGTTCCTTTGCCTCCTGTCGACGATCCACCTCTCTTCCAAGAGCGCTTAAAGCCTCCATCCCGGCCAGGGAAGGCCTTTTTAATCGAAGGCCCAGATTCAGGTCTCGACATCTCTTAATGAGGTTGCCATGCTTGAATTCCGCACCGTTTGCATTTCCGACGTTCATCTCGGAACCCGCAGTTGCAAAGCCGAATATCTGCTGGACTTCCTGCGTCACGTCCAGTGCGAAAGACTCTATCTGGTGGGAGACATTCTCGATCTCTGGCGCCTGCGAAAAGGGGGCTGGTATTGGTCCGATTTGCACCAAGCCGTGGCGCAGAGATTTTTCAACATGGCCCGTAGCGGCACGGAGGTGATCTACATTCCCGGTAATCATGACGAACTGCTGCGTGGTTATCTGGGAACGGAGTTCAATGGCATCCAGTTACGGGAACGCTGCGTGCATGAGGCGGTCAACGGGCGCCGTCTGCTGGTGCTGCATGGGGACGAATACGACACCGTCATCACTGCCGGCGGCTTGTTGAGCGTCCTTGGCTGCTTCACCTACGATACCCTGGTGGAAATCAATCGCTGGGTAAACCTGTACCGGGCGCGTCGGGGGCTTCCCTACTGGTCGCTGGCCGGCTTTCTGAAGTCGCGGGTCAAAAACGCCCAACGCTACATCGCCGACTACGAGGAAGCCCTGCTGCACAACGTCAGCCGCCGTGGATACGATGGTGTGATTTGCGGCCATATCCATCATCCGGCGCTGCGCGAGGATCGCGCCGGATTCTATGGCAACTGCGGCGACTGGGTCGAGAATTGCACAGCGCTGGTGGAAGATGTTCAGGGACGTTGGCGCCTGATTCACTGGGTGACGGAGAGCGCCCGGTTGCTTGAAGTCAAGGAAAAAGCAGACCTGGCGCTGGCCGGTTAACCGGCCAGCCTCTCGGGGAAGGTGGCGGCGATGAGATCTCGGGCCCGGTCCGCCAGAATCCGGCGCCGGCCGCCGCGCAGCGGTGGATGCCACCGGCAGCGGGCTTCCACGCGGGACAGCCGCAGAATCCGCCAAAGGGAGGCAAGAAAGGTGTCGTCGCCAATAAAGGGCGCTGCCGTTGCCGTCTCGCCCGGATATTGGAGGGTGACCGGCTGCACCGGCGCTCGGGCGTCGATGGCGGCCTGCAGCAAGGCGCTGGTGAAAGGCAGTACCTGGTTACCGGGGGTGGTGGTCCCTTCGGGGAAGATCACCACCCGCTCGCCGTTTTGCAGGCGCTTTGTGACCGCCTGATTCACCTGGCGGATGTTGCGAAGATCGCGGCGGGCGATGAACAGCGTGCCGCTGTGGCGGGCGAGAAATCCAAGCAGGGGCCAGCTTGCCACTTCGGCTTTGGCGACGAAGGTCATCGGGGCCTGGCAGCCGAGGACCACGATATCCAGCCAGCTGATGTGATTGGCGACCACCAGCACCGGGCCGGAGGCGGGCCTGCCGCAGGTCTCCAGGCGGAGGCCCAAAATCCGCCCCAGGCCCCGGAACCAGGATAGACGGATGGCGTCACGGCGCCGGGGGGAATGGCGGAGCCAGGGAAACACGGCCACCAGGACGACGGCGCCGCCGCTCAGCCACAGCAGAATCAGCCCGCCCCGTCCCAATGCCCTCGGGAGATTACGCATGGCCACGGATTTCCGCGGGATGACGGATGAAACGGCGTGAGTACCGGGCCTTGAGGTGCTTTAAGGGCAACAGGATGAAGACGTCCATACAGTTGAAGTCTTCATCCCAGTAAGGATCGCCGCACACCCAGGCACCCAGGCGCAGATAGGTCTGCAGCAACGGTGGGACGCCGCAATCGTCCCGCTCGCAGCGAAGGTAATCGGGTACCGGCCGCAGGGATTGTACGTTCAACCATTGCGGGCCCTGTTGCTCCGGGGTGAGCCGGCGGTAAAACGCCTTGACGGCGAAACCGCCCGGCCCCGGCGGAATGCTGGCGCAACCCATGAGGTAGTCGAAACCCCGTTCGATGGCGAAACGCGCCAGTCCGGACCACAGCGTGGACAGCACGGCACCGCCGCGGCAGTCAGGATCGATGCAGGTGCGTCCCACTTCGAGAAAACGTCCTTCCAGGGTCAGTACCGTATCGAGATCGAATTCCTGCTGGGAGTAGAAACCGCCGCTGCGGCGCGCCGCGGCATCGCTGAGCAGGCGGGTGGTGCCGACGATGCGGTCCTCCCGCTGGTCGTGGACGACCAGGTGATCGCAGTAAGGATCGAAGCGGTCATGATCCAGCCCGTCACCCGCCAGGCGGGCGCCCATTTCCTCGGCGAACACCCGGTAACGCAGCCGGCAGGCCGCCTCCACGGTTTGGGGACTGAGGGCGACGAACGACTGGTAACGCCGTGGGGAAGGGGCGGACCATTGCCAGTTGCCGGTGGGAAGGTCGTTTTTCATGGCAGTTTCCCTTGAGTTGTGGATTTTCCGGCAACCATAGAGAGGCGATGTGACAGGCATGCGAAGAATGCATGACGGTTTCGTGGCAGTGTACGGTCAAGAATCGGTAACCAAACGGTGATCGTTTTGTCATCTTCGGGCGCTATCTTCGAGCAGGTTCAAGCCGAAAGGAGCGTGCGCCATGCGTTTGTTGCAATCCCTGCAAAGCTACGATGAGGCCCTGTTTCTCTGGTTTCTTAAGCGCCGCAGCTACCAGTTGCTGGTGACCGCCAGCCGCTGGATCTCCCGCAGCGGCGACGGGGGCTGGTACATCCTGCTGGGCTGCTGGCTGTGGTGGGTCGACGGGGCGCGGGGCGAGTGGTTCCTGACCGCCGGCATCGCCACCTTCGCCCTTGAGCGGCCGCTGTATTTTCTGCTCAAGAACAGCTTAAAGCGGGGGCGGCCGCAGACGCGCCTGGCCGGCTTCCGCAGCCATATCGTCCCCTCCGACGAATTCAGCTTTCCCTCCGGCCACACTTCAGCCGCCTTCGCCACCGCCATTCTGCTGGCCTGGTTCTATCCCGTGGTCTCGCCGGCGGTCTTCCTGTGGGCGGTACTGGTAGGGCTGTCGCGCATCTTTCTCGGTGTGCATTATCCTGCCGACATCGCCGCCGGTGCGTTGATGGGGAGCCTCTGCGCCCTGGCCACCCTCGGCTGGATGGGCGGATGAGGATACTCTACGGCGTTCAGGGAACCGGCAACGGTCACCTGACCCGCGCCCGGGTCATGGCCCCGGCCCTCAGGGCCGCAGGGATCGAGGTCCAGTATCTGTTCAGCGGCCGGCCGCGGGAAAAGTTTTTCGACATGGAGGTCTTCGGCGACTGGTGGTGGCGCCGCGGCCTGACGTTCGTCTCCCGCAAGGGGCGGATCGATTACCTGCGCACCCTGGCCAGGGTGCGGGATTTGCCCGGCTTCATCCACGATGTCCAGGCGCTGGATCTGCGCGGTTTCGATCTGGTGCTCAACGACTTCGAGCCGGTGTCGGCCTGGGCGGCCCGCCTGGACGGCGTGCCGGTAATCGGCCTCGGCCATCAGCAGGCGTTCCGTTACGCCATTCCCAAATGCCGCGGCGGCTGGCACGCACGGTTGCTGCTGCGCTGGTACGCGCCGGCGCCGCTGGGACTGGGGCTGCACTGGCATCACTTCGGTCAGCCGATTCTGCCACCGCTGGTGGAACCGTTACCGGTGCAGGCAACCGATCCACGCCGGATCCTGGTCTATCTTCCCTTCGAGTCGCTGGCCGACATTCGCCGCCTGCTGCTCAACTTTCCCCGCTGGCGTTTCCATGTTTACCACAGCCAGGTGCCCGTCCCCTACGCGGACCGCAACCTGCGTTTCCATCCCTTTTCCCGCGACGGTTTCCAGCAGGATCTGGCGGCCTCCGCCGGGGTGATCTGCAACAGCGGTTTCGAGTTCATCTCCGAGGCATTGGCGGCCGGCAAGAAGATCCTCAGCAAACCCCTGAAGGGCCAGTGGGAGCAATGCTGCAACGCCAAGGCGCTGGCGGAACTGGGCTGGGGGACGGTGATGGCGCGCCTCGACCAGGACACGGTGGCCGCCTGGCTCGAAAGCGGCAGGGCGGTGCAAGTGCGTTATCCGGACGTGGCCGCCGCCATCGTCGCCTGGCTTAAGGCGGGCTCGGGACGGATCGATCCGGACTGGATTGATGCCATCTGGCGGCAGGTTGAGGTGGTCGCACCAACCGGGCAGTCGGCACCGAACCGAGCGTCTATCTCTCAAAACAGGCCCAGAACTTGAGGCTGGAAACCGGGGAAGACGGTCTTTAGATCGCTCACGCCCAGGGTAACTGTCACCGCTTCCGCCAGCACGGAACGGTAGTCGGTGGTCACCGGCAGATCTCCGGGGCCGTACAGGTCGCTGAGATCCGGCCGGTCTCCATAGATCTTTCCCCCCTGAACCCCGCCCCCGAGCACCAGCATGACCCCGCCATGGCCGTGATCGGTGCCACCGGAGGCGTTCTCCGCGACCCGGCGCCCGAATTCGCTCATGACCACCACACAGGTGTTGGTCATCTGCGCTCCCAGATCGGCGTGAAAGGCCGCCAGGGAGCGGGCGAGATCGTCGAGGCGGGCAGCCAGGGTGGCGGCCTGATTGGCATGGGTGTCCCAGCCGCCGCTGTCGAGACAGAAGGCCCGCAGGCCGATGCCGCTCTTGATGAGCCGGGCGGTCTGGGCCAGATCCCGTCCCAGGGAAGAATCAGGATAATCGCTCCCTTGGGGCGGCAGAGAGGCGTTGCCGATGAAGTTCAGCGCCGCCAGCGTCTGCTGTCCGGCCTGGCTCACCAGGTTTCCCCCCTCATACAGCTGGGTCAGGGCCGACATGTGTTTGGCTGGCAAGCCGAAACGGTCCAAATCCCGGATGGCGACGGCGCTGGCGCCGCTAAGCGCAAAGGGCAGGCGTCCGCCGAAACCGACTGCCGCTACCGGCGTTGGGAGATCGGTCTGGGCCAGGGCGCGGGCGAGCCAGCCGTCGCCGGGAACCGGGATCCCGTCGCCACCGGCCTCCATCCACCGCTGGCGGTCGAAGTGGGAGCGGCTGTCGTTCCCAAGGCCGCACAGGGACACCAGGGCAAGATCGCCGGATCGGTACAGGGGCAACAGCGGTTCCAGGGTTGGAGGCAAGCCCAGCTGGCTGTCCAGGGGCAACACGCCCCCCGCCACCCCTGGTTCCGGAAGGGCCAAAGTGGGCCGCAGTTGGCGGTAAAGGGGGTCGGCATAGGGTGCCAGCAGGTTGACCGCATCGGCGCCACCGCGCAAAAACAGACAGACGAGCGCCCTGTTTTGCCTTGCCGTCGGTTCCTGCGCCCATCCAAGCCGCGGCGTCCAGGGCGACATCCCGGCGACCGCCATCACTTTGATGAATTCGCGTCGGTTCAGAGACATGGGGGAACCTCCTTCAATAAACCTGAAACGCCGGGCTGGCCAGCGCCAGGGCAACGGCAGCCGCGATGCGCCGATCCCGGTCGCTGCCCAGGGGTTGAGCAGGATCGGTCCCGCGGGCCAATACATCCACCATCTGCCGGCGCAGCCCCTCGGGTATGCCGTCGGGAAACAGATTGACCTCCAGGCGTTCGATGATGGCCGCCGGCGTCCGGGCGCCGGCGGTCAAACGTTCCCGGTCCAGCCGGAACCCAGGCAGTTGGTCCCGGGCGAGCCGGAGGCTGAAGCGCCAGCGCTGCAGCAGGCCGTCGGCGCCCAGCCAAGGGGCGGCGGCGTCGGGATAACCGTCCGGCGTCGGATGGTCGAAGGAGGAGTGTCCCAGGCGGCGCAGCACCTTGAGCAAGGTGGCGGTCGCCTGCAGCAGGTCGCCGATTTCAGCTCCCGTCTGACGCAGGGCACTGCAGACGAAGTGAAGCGGCCGCTTGACCTTGGGAATGGCCTGGCTGAAGAATGCCTCGGAGCGCAACAGAAACGCCAGGGTTTCGCGGATGTCGCCGTCCGTCTCTTGCCAACGGCGGGCGATCCGGCCAACCAATTGCGGTGGGGGTTCGTCAGCCACAAAACGGCGGCAGAGCTTGGTGGCGATGAGGCGGGCGTTGGCCCGCAGTTCCGGCCCTTCGGGGTGAGGCACCTGGAGCAAATGCGCCAGTACCTGAAGGCCGTCCTCCATGCCCCCGCCGGCGGGTATTTCCAGGCCCATCACTGTCTTGGCGCCGTCGTCGTGGCGCCGAGGGTAGAAGCGAAACGCCCCGGTCTGGCGATCGACACCCCAGCCGGTGAAACAACGGGCAACGGCCTCCACGTCCGCTTGGGAGTAGCCGCCGTCGCTGCCGACGGTATGCAGTTCCATCAGCTCGCGGGCATAGTTTTCGTTGGGGCCGCGGCGTCTGTTGCGGTGATTGTCCAGATACACCAGCATGGCGGGGCTGGTGGCCGATGCCTGCAGCAGGTCGGCGAAACGGCCCAGGGCATGCCGGCGGACGACCTCGCGGTCGTCCACCGTTTTCAGGAACTTTACCGGACCGTCCCGGTGGTAGATGTTGAAGTGGTCGCTCCAGAATTCCACCATCACCTCGAACAGCTGGCGGCGGCTGAACAAGGCCAGCAGCAGGCGGGCCGCTTTCAGTTCCAGCATCGTGCGTCGCAGGCGGTTTCGATCACGGGTCGCCAGCGCCCCGGCGGTTTTGTCGAGGGTGGGGAAGAAGCGCTTGAGTTGATCGTCCACCGCTGAATCGTCGATGGTTTCCGGAGACAACTGGTTTTCCAGCCAGGTCTGCCAACCCATCTCTTTGGCCTGACGCAACTCTCCGGCCCGGATGCCGAAACCGGTGCGCCGCAGCAGATGGACGGTGGGATCGCCAGCATGCATGTCAGAACGGCCATTTGCGGCCATGGCCCTTGGCGCGTCCCTGGCCGGCGGCAACGCCGCGGCCGCGGGCGGCGCCTCGGCCGATGGCGATGCCCTGTCCGGAAACGGTGCCTTCACCTTTGCGATAGCGCCACTGACCATTCTGTCGATAGATCACCAGGCCGCGGCCGGAGGCGGTACCCCGGCCGGCGACGATACCGTGGCCCTGGACCGCTCCGTGTCCTTTCATTGCGCCAGGCCAAGCCTGGAGAAGGAGGAAGTTATGTAGAAGGAAAGACATCGCTGAAACCTTCAGAGCGACCTGACAGGTGCAAGTCCTGTCCGGCCAAGGCTGGCCACCAGCCGGAACCGAGTGTTGCGTGGTCGAGGAGCGATCCCGACTGCGAAGCGTACACAGGGGGCCTGTAGGCCGCGTGATGGAGCCTCGAAAGTACGGAATGCGGAGCCGACGTTGTTGAACGGACGGAAGGCAACAGGGGTGGTGCTGTACTGGCCTGGCATCATCCCTCCGCCGGGGTCGAAGAGCGGGGCATGCAGGGCAAGGGTCGCCCAGGAACCTGGGAGGGCTCGATCACTCCTTGCGGGAAGAGCGGTGCGGGCGCCGTGTGAGAAAAGGCCCAGGCCCATCGGAGCGGTGTCCGGCCGATGGGAGCGAACGGGACACGAAGCAGGGTACCGGCGCGCGAAGGCGACGAAGCGCGCTGGGAAGGTGATCGAGCAATCGGAGCCTGCCGATAGTACCTGGGAAGTCGGGGAACCTGCCCCAAGGGACCCGATGGAGGGAAGCGGCAGGTCGGACGATGGGGCTTTCGGAGGGGCAGATGGCCGGGACATCGAGCCAGGAAAACATCTCAACACGACAACGGAAGCTAGTGGAACTGGCCCGGATCGAACCGAAGCTGGAACTGACCACGATTGCCCACCACATCGACGTGGTGTGGCTGGAAGAAGCCTGGCGGCGCACCCGCAAGGACGGGGCCGCCGGGGTGGACGGCGTGACTGCATCCCAATACGCAGCCGCCTTAGAGGAGAACCTGACGCGCCTGCTGGAACGGTTCAAGACCGGCCGGTATCGGGCGCCTGCGGTACGGCGCGTCCACCTGCCCAAGCCGGGAACGGGAAAGACCCGCCCGATCGGCATTCCCACGCTGGAAGACAAGGTGCTGCAACGGGCGGTGCTGATGGCGCTGGAACCCATCTTCGAGCAGGACTTTCTCGACTGCGCCTACGGGTTCCGGCCCGGACGCAGTGCCCACCAGGCCCTGGAGAGGCTATGGGGCGGGCTGATGGCCATGGGCGGTGGCTGGGTCATCGACCTGGACATCCAAAACTTCTTCGACGACGTGGACCGGGACCGGCTGCGGAACTTTCTGGGGCAGAGGGTGCGCGACGGCGTGATCTGCCGCGTGATCGGTAAATGGCTGAATGCCGGTGTCATGGAAGGCGGACAGCTTCACTACCCCGAACAAGGGACACCGCAAGGTGGGGTGATCTCCCCACTGCTGGCCAACCTCTACCTGCATCACGTGCTCGACCTGTGGTTCGAGCAGACGGTCAAACCGCGACTGCAAGGCAGCGCCTTCGAAGTCCGGTTCGCCGACGATGCGGTCCTGGTGTTCAAACGGGAAGAAGACGCCCGGCGGGTATTGGCCGTTCCGGGCAAGCGCCTGGCCAAATACGGCCTGCGCCTGCACCCGGACAAAACCCGCCTGCTCGACTTCAGAAAACCCGGACGGAAAGGCCAGAGCTTCCAATACCTGGGATTCACCCACTACTGGGGACGCTCAAGGAAAGGGCGTTGGGTCGTCAAACGCAAGACCGCCCAAGCCCGGCTCAGCCGCTCCCTGCAGGCGATCAACCACTGGTGCCGGATGCACCGCCACTGGCCGGTTGCAGACCAACAAGCGGCCCTGAGCCGCAAACTCAAGGGGCATTATGCCTACTATGGGATCGTCGGCAACAGCCAATCGCTGGCCCGCTTCCTGTACGAGGTCAGACGGCGCTGGTACAAATGGTTGTCCCGCCGCAACCGGGAACGGATGAACTGGGACCATTTTGGGCGGCTGTACAAACGATACCCACTCCCCCCACCGCGCGTGGTTCACGGAATTGCCCGTTGCGTAGCGACGCCATAGTCCGAGGAGCCGGATGCCTTAATCGGGCACGTCCGGATCTGTGGGAACCGCGGGTGAGCAATCGCCCGCGGTCACCCGGCCGGGCTTGCCACTGGAAGTGGTTGAGGTTCCGGCAGGGGCAGGCGGAAGGTGACCTCGCCCTCTGCCATGCCCTGGGCGCAGATGGTCCGCAGGGTCTGATAGACGCCGATCTTGAGGCGCTTGCAGGTTTCGACCAGCGACAGGATCATGGGTCGGAAGCAGTCACCGCGATGCGACTGGCTGAAGAAACGGGTCTTGCGCCAGATGACATAGGGGCGTAGGGCACGCTCTGCCGTGTTGTTGGTCATCGGTACCCCGGGATGGTCCGGGAAGGTCCAGAACCTGGGAAAATCGTCCAACAACTTGCGGCAGCTGCGACCGGTTTTGTTGTCGCCATGTCTTTGGGCGGCCTGTTCCAGTTCGCGCCGGAAGAGGGCTTTGAGGCGTTCCAATCGCCTTCGGTAGCGGTCGGATGGGTAATGGCTCTGTTGCCAGAGCTTGCCGCAGTGAACCGTCAGGCGGGCGGCCCGGAGCAGGCGTTCGCCATCTTCGCCGGCCTGTCCCTTGCGCCCGGCGATCCGTTCCAGGTTGCGGATGAGATGCGCCCAGCAGTATTGGTGTGAGTCCTGGGGATGGTCGTTGTAGGCCCCGTGGCGGTCGGTCACCAGGATTCCCTGGAAATCCCCCAACAGCTCACCGGCCGCACCCTTGCCGCGGGAATAATGGGTCAGGAAATACGCCATCTGATCGGTCGTCAGCGCCCACAGCCAATAGATGCTGCGGCCCCGGTAGTGGCGGGTCTCGTCGGCATGGGCGATCAGCGCTTTTCTGACCGCCTCGCCAATCTGGTTGTAGACCGGACCCAGCCACGCCTGCAGCGGGATCTGGCTCTGGCTGATCGCCCCCAGGCTGAATCTCAGACCCCATTGTTCTTCCAGCAGCGCTTCGACTTCCCGCAGCGACAGGTGATAGCGCCCCGTCATCAAGCCAATCCACGCCACCAGCCCAGGTCCCATCTGGCCGCGGGGAACCTCATCCGGTAGCCGCCCCTGGTGCTTCTGACCACACCACCCACAGCGGCCTTCATACACCCGGTGTTCGACCACCCGGTAACGAATCTCGGGCAGGTCGAACACCTGATGGGGACGGAATCCCCGCACCGCCACCGACCCACCGCACTCGCAGCGGCCATGGGGAAAGTAATGCCGGACCTCGTCCACTGCTTCTGCCGGAACCAGAGCCCGCTCGTGCCTGGGATGTCCCACCTGCGCCCCTTTCTTGCGTCCCGTCGGTCGCTTGCCCTTGCGCTCGGCGCGCTTCTTCGTGCTGTCCTGGGAAGGTGGTTGGGAGGAATTGTCGGACCCCAAGGCCAACTGTTCCTCCAGTTCTTCCACTCGCGCCTGGATCTGCTGAAATTCTCCCAGCGCCCGCCAAAGCGCTTCGATCACCCGGTGGCATTCCTCCACCGTCCCGGGCAAGGGAGGTGGGCGGCTCAGGTCCAGATCAAGTCTTTCCATGGCCCGCATTCTCCTGAATCTTCAGGCACTTGGCAAGACCGGCCGGGTGACCGCGGGCGATTGCTCACCCGCGGTTCCCACAGATCCGGACGTGCCCGATTAAGGCATCCGGCTCCTCGGACTATGGCGTCGCTACGCAACGGGCAATTCCGTGAACCACGCGCGGTGGGGGGAGTGGGTATCGTTTGTACAGCCGCCCAAAATGGTCCCAGTTCATCCGTTCCCGGTTGCGGCGGGACAACCATTTGTACCAGCGCCGTCTGACCTCGTACAGGAAGCGGGCCAGCGATTGGCTGTTGCCGACGATCCCATAGTAGGCATAATGCCCCTTGAGTTTGCGGCTCAGGGCCGCTTGTTGGTCTGCAACCGGCCAGTGGCGGTGCATCCGGCACCAGTGGTTGATCGCCTGCAGGGAGCGGCTGAGCCGGGCTTGGGCGGTCTTGCGTTTGACGACCCAACGCCCTTTCCTTGAGCGTCCCCAGTAGTGGGTGAATCCCAGGTATTGGAAGCTCTGGCCTTTCCGTCCGGGTTTTCTGAAGTCGAGCAGGCGGGTTTTGTCCGGGTGCAGGCGCAGGCCGTATTTGGCCAGGCGCTTGCCCAGAACGGCCAATACCCGCCGGGCGTCTTCTTCCCGTTTGAACACCAGGACCGCATCGTCGGCGAACCGGACTTCGAAGGCGCTGCCTTGCAGTCGCGGTTTGACCGTCTGCTCGAACCACAGGTCGAGCACGTGATGCAGGTAGAGGTTGGCCAGCAGCGGGGAGATCACCCCACCTTGCGGTGTCCCTTGTTCGGGGTAGTGAAGCTGTCCGCTCTCCATGACGCCGGCATTCAGCCATTTACCGATCACGCGGCAGATCACGCCGTCGCGCACCCTCTGCCCCAGAAAGTTCCGCAGCCGGTCCCGGTCCACGTCGTCGAAGAAGTTTTGGATGTCCAGGTCGATGACCCAGCCACCGCCCATGGCCATCAGCCCGCCCCATAGCCTCTCCAGGGCCTGGTGGGCACTGCGTCCGGGCCGGAACCCGTAGGCGCAGTCGAGAAAGTCCTGCTCGAAGATGGGTTCCAGCGCCATCAGCACCGCCCGTTGCAGCACCTTGTCTTCCAGCGTGGGAATGCCGATCGGGCGGGTCTTTCCCGTTCCCGGCTTGGGCAGGTGGACGCGCCGTACCGCAGGCGCCCGATACCGGCCGGTCTTGAACCGTTCCAGCAGGCGCGTCAGGTTCTCCTCTAAGGCGGCTGCGTATTGGGATGCAGTCACGCCGTCCACCCCGGCGGCCCCGTCCTTGCGGGTGCGCCGCCAGGCTTCTTCCAGCCACACCACGTCGATGTGGTGGGCAATCGTGGTCAGTTCCAGCTTCGGTTCGATCCGGGCCAGTTCCACTAGCTTCCGTTGTCGTGTTGAGATGTTTTCCTGGCTCGATGTCCCGGCCATCTGCCCCTCCGAAAGCCCCATCGTCCGACCTGCCGCTTCCCTCCATCGGGTCCCTTGGGGCAGGTTCCCCGACTTCCCAGGTACTATCGGCAGGCTCCGATTGCTCGATCACCTTCCCAGCGCGCTTCGTCGCCTTCGCGCGCCGGTACCCTGCTTCGTGTCCCGTTCGCTCCCATCGGCCGGACACCGCTCCGATGGGCCTGGGCCTTTTCTCACACGGCGCCCGCACCGCTCTTCCCGCAAGGAGTGATCGAGCCCTCCCAGGTTCCTGGGCGACCCTTGCCCTGCATGCCCCGCTCTTCGACCCCGGCGGAGGGATGATGCCAGGCCAGTACAGCACCACCCCTGTTGCCTTCCGTCCGTTCAATAACGTCGGCTCCGCATTCCGTACTTTCGAGGCTCCATCACGCGGCCTACAGGCCCCCTGTGTACGCTTCGCAGTCGGGATCGCTCCTCGACCACGCAACACTCGGTTCCGGCTGGTGGCCAGCCTTGGCCGGACAGGACTTGCACCTGTCAGGTCGCTCTGAAGGTTTCAGCGATGTCTTTCCTTCTACATAACTTCCTCCTTCTCCAGGCTTGGCCTGGCGCAATGAACGGGTACTTTCACTGTTCTGGGGCGTCCTGTCGGTCGCTTCGCGAGGATCGTCTACCGAAACGGCCAGACCGATCAGACCGATCTGGTGCTGGAACTGGCCGCGCTGGCGGGCGCCTGAGATGGCCTGGACCCAGGCCGACCGCGAGGCCCTGGAGCGCGCCCTGGCCCGGGGCGAGCGGCGCGTGACCTTCGGCGACAAGACGGTGGAGTACCGCTCGGTGGCCGAGCTGCGCGCGGCGCTGCGCGAGATCGATGCGAGTCTGGCCCGAGATCAGGGACGGACGCCGGTGCGCCAGATCCGCCTCACCACGGACAAGGGCTTCTGAGATGGGCTGGTTCCAGCGCATCCGCAGCCGGCTCAAGAGCCCGCCCGTGCACGAGGCGGCGGGCCGCGGGCGACGCAGTGTCGTCTGGACGCCCGGCAATCCCGGCGCGGTGGCCGCCATGCTCGCCACGAACAGCGAGCTGCGCGCCAAGTCCCGCGACCTAGTGCGCCGCAACGCCTGGGCCTCGGCCGCCGTCGAGGCCTTCGTGGCCAACGCCGTCGGCACCGGCATCAAGCCGCAGAGCCTGGTCGAGGATGCCGAGCTGCGCAAAGCGATCCAGTCGTTGTGGTGGGTCTGGACCGAGGAGGCAGACAGCGCGGGGCTCACCGACTTCTACGGCCTGCAGGCGCTCGCCTGCCGGGCCATGCTGGAAGGCGGCGAATGCCTCGTGCGGCTGCGCCCGCGCCGTCGCGAGGACGGCCTGTCGGTGCCGCTCCAGCTGCAACTGCTGGAACCCGAGCATTTGCCGCTGACCCTGAATACCGAGGCGCCCAACGGCAACCGGATCCGCGCCGGCATCGAGTTCGACAAGCTGGGCCGGCGCGTCGCCTACCACCTCTATCGCGTCCACCCGGAGGACGGCACGCTGAGCCCCGCTGGCAGCGCCGATAGGGAAACCGTGCGGGTGCCGGCCGCCGAGATCATCCATCTGTTCCGACCCCTGCGGCCGGGACAGATCCGGGGCGAGCCCTGGCTCTCGCGGGCGCTGGTCAAACTCAACGAACTCGACCAGTACGACGACGCCGAACTGGTGCGCAAAAAGACCGCCGCCATGTTCGCCGGCTTCATCACCCGCCAGAGCCCGGAGGACAACCTCATGGGCGAAGGGGAAGCGGATGCCTCCGGCGTGGCGCTGGCCGGACTCGAGCCCGGCACCCTGCAGATTCTGGAGCCCGGCGAGGACGTCAAGTTCTCCGATCCGGCCGACGTGGGCGGTTCTTATTCGGAGTTCCTGCGCACCCAGTTCCGCGCAGTGGCCGCCGCCATCGGCGTCACCTACGAGCAGCTGACCGGGGACCTCACCGGCGTGAACTACTCCAGTATCCGCGCGGGGCTGCTGGAGTTCCGGCGCCGCTGCGAGGCGATCCAGCACGGCGTGATCGTGCACCAGTTCTGCCGTCCGGTATGGCGCGCCTGGATGGAACAGGCGGCGCTGGAAGGCGCGCTGCCATTGCCCGACTTCGCCCTCCGCCGGCGGGAGTACCTCAACTGCAAGTGGATCCCGCAGGGCTGGCAGTGGGTGGATCCCGAGAAGGAGTTCAAGGCGCTGCTCACCGCCATCCGTGCCGGGCTCATGAGCCGATCCGAGGCGATCTCCGCCTTCGGCTACGACGCCGAGGACGTGGATCGCGAGATCGCCGCGGACAACCGGCGCGCCGACGAGCTGGGACTGGTGTTCGACTCCGATCCGCGGCAGCAGACGGCGGCGACGCAAACCGCCAAGGGCTGAGCCTCAGCGTTTGAGATCGCGATAGAAGTTCTCGTGCGGCCCCATGGCCTCGAGCCAGATCAGGCGCACTTCGTCTTCCCGGGTGTAGCCCAGCAAATAGAGCTGGCCCTGGCTGCGGAATTTGTAGACCCAGAGCCGGGCGAGATCGCCCTTTTTCTTCTCGCTGATGTCGGGATCCTCGGCGATCGCGGCGACCGCCGCATCCACATCCGCGGCGATGTTGTCATGCAGTTTCTTGTAGGCCCGGGCAAAGCGGCGCGTTTGCCGCACCTCCCAGGTCATTTGGATTTGCGAGTACGCGGCACGAAGGGTTCGGCCTGCTCGCGCGGCTCTTTCATCGCCATCAGGCTCTCGGCGATGAAGCTGGCCGGCAGGTCCGGGTTGTCCAGGGCGGCCCGGCCCACCTTGGCCCAGAACTCGATTTGGCCTTGGACCGTGCGGAATTCGGCCTTGGCGGCGGCGCGGGCCTCTTCCACCAGGGTGTCGTCGATGCGGACGGAAACGCTCATATCAATACCCTCGATCCATTTACCACAATTGTAGTCACGCCTGGAGATTTTGCAACCATGCGCTTGCCCCATCTCGCGGCCCGCATCATCGGGACGCCGCTGCTGATCGCTCCGGAGAAGCTGGAAATCATCCTGGCCGTCCTGGGGGAGCGTATCGGCTGGCCGGAGCGCGGACTGAAGCCCCAGCCTTTCGAAACCAGTCCCAGACGGCCATCGTCCCTGCAGCAAGGCGACATCGCCGTGATCCCGATCCACGGGACCCTGTTGCGCCGCGCGCTGGGTCTGGAGGCGGCCTCGGGGCTCGCCAGCTACCAGGAGATCGGGGCTCGGATCGACCGGGCGGTGGCGGACCCGGCGGTGGCCGGCATCGTGCTGGACATCGACAGCCCGGGCGGCGAGGCCGGCGGCGTCTTCGAACTGGCCGAGCGCATCCGCGCCGCCACGCGTGACAAGCCCGTCTGGGCCGTAGCCAACGACCAGGCCTTCTCCGCCGCCTACGCGCTGGCGGCGGCAAGCGACGAGGTGTTCGTCACCCGCACCGGCGGCGTCGGCTCCATCGGTGTCATCGCCATGCACGCCGACCAGTCGCGAAAGGACGAGCAGGACGGCTACCGCTTCACCGCCATCTATGCCGGTAGCCACAAGAACGACTTCAGCCCCCATGCGCCGCTCTCGGATGACGCCCGCGCCGCGCTGCAGGCCGAGGTGGATCGCCTCTACGGCATCTTCACCGAGTCGGTGGCCCAGCACCGGGGGCTCACTGTCGAGGCGGTGCGGGATACCGAAGCGCGGCTCTACTTCGGCGGTGACGCGGTGGCCGCGGGGCTCGCCGACCGGATCGGCACCCTGCGTGACGCCGTCACGGCCATGCGCGCGGAACTCGATCCCCCGATTCACACAACCTTACCCCAACCCCAGGAGGCACCGACCATGGAGCACCATGACCCTGATCCCGCTGCTTGCGATCCTGTTGCAGCGGATCCGACCGAACCGGAAGAAACGCGGATCGCCGCGGCGGTAGAGGCCGCTCGCAATGAGGCCCGGGCCATCGCCGATCTCTGCCTGCTCGCCGGCTGCCCGGAAAAGACGGCGGGCTTTCTTGCGCAAGGCATGACCCAGGAGGCGGTGCGCGAGGCCCTGCTCGAATACCGCGCCCAGGCGCCCGAGATCGCCAGCCACATCGACCCGCAGCGCACGAGTCCCGCCGCGAGTCTGGATGACAACCCCGTCGTAGCCGCCGCCCGCCAGCGCGCGGCCAAGGAGGTGTGAGATGCCCGTGATCACCGAAGGCATGAACCTCGGGGACCTGCTCAAGTACGAGGCCCCCAATCTCTATTCCCGCGACCAGGCCACCGTTTTGGCAGGCCAGAACCTCGCCCTGGGCGCGGTGGTGGGCATCGTCTCCGCCACCGGCAAGGTGAAGGCGCTGGATCCGGCGGCCACCGACGGCAGCCAGACCGCCGCCGGCATCTTGTTGCAGCCGGTGGACGCCACCGCCGGCGATCGCGACGACGGCATTCTGCTCGCCCGCCACGCCATCGTCGCCGATCACGCCCTCGTGTGGCCCGCCGGGATCACCAACGCCGAGAAGGCCGCTGCCGTAGCCCAGCTCAAGGCCATCGGCATCCTCGTTCGCAAAGGAGTCTGACCATGGCCATGAACAATCCCTTCGAGTCGCCGGCCTTCTCGATGACGGCGCTGACCGCCGCCATCAACCTGCTGCCCAACAACTACGGCCGGTTGGAGCAGATGGGCCTGATGCCCGAGAAGCCGGTGCGCTTCCGCTCCATCGCGGTGGAGGAGAAGAACGGCGTGCTGACCCTGCTGCCGACCCTGCCGGTGGGCGCCCCGGGCACCGTGGGCAAGCGCGGCAAGCGGGCCCTTCGCACCTTCACCATCCCGCACATCCCCCAAGACGACGTGGTGCTCCCCGAGGAGGTCCAGGGCGTACGCGCCTTCGGCGCCGAGTCCGAGGTGCAGACGATCGCCCAGGTAATGGCCGAGCATCTGCAGACCATGCGCAACAAGCACGCCATCACCCTCGAGCATCTGCGCATGGGGGCGCTCAAGGGCGTGATCCTGGACGCCGACGGCTCCACGCTCTACGACCTGTACCAGGAGTTCGGCATCACCCCGAAGGTGGTCAACTTCAACCTGGGCAACGCCAACACCGACGTCAAGAAGAAGTGCCTCGCCATCAAGCGCCATCTCGAGGACAACCTCAAGGGCGAGCGCATGACCGGCATCCACTGCCTGGTCTCCGAGGAGTTCTTCGACGCGCTCACCTCGCACCCCAAGGTGGAGAAGGCCTACGAGCGCTGGCAGGACGGCGCGGCCCTGCGCACCGACATGCGCGCGGGCTTCACCTTCGCCGGCATCACCTTCGAGGAGTACCGCGGCCAGGCGGTGGACGCCGACGGCAACACCCGCCGCTTCATCGCCGCGGGCGAAGGACACTGCTTCCCGCTCGGCACGGTGGACACCTTCGCCACCTATTTCGCGCCGGCGGACTTCAACGAGACCGCCAACACCCTCGGCCGGCCGCTGTACGCCAAGCAGGAGCCCCGCAAGTTCGACCGCGGCACCGACCTGCACACCCAGAGCAATCCGTTGCCCATGTGCCACCGCCCTGGAGTATTAGTCAAAGTGGTGGCCTAAGCTGACCGTGGATCTCGAGTCGCTGTATGACGCGGCAAGTGCCGCCGGCCTGCTCACCGAGGTGATCGTCGGCGGCGCGGCCGTCATGGCCGAGTTCCGGGCTCCGGACGAGCCCGTGCTCGACGGGCTCGCGCTCTCCACCGAGTACGCCATCCGCTACCCGGCATCGCGCCTGCCGGGTCTTGCCGCCGGGCACACGGTGCAGATCGCTGGCCGCGCCTACCAGGTGCGCGAGGTCCACGCCCTCGGCGATGGAACCGAACGCCGGGCCACGCTGACCCGTCTCTGAACCCGCCATGCCCAATTCCATCCGCGAGCAGATCCTGCAAGCGGCGGTGAGCCGTATTGCCGCGAGTCTCGCGCCTCTGGGCGCCGAGGTGCACCGTTCGCCCACCGTGGCGCTGACCCGCGAGCAGGCGCCCGCGGTGGTCGTCTTCCCCGAGAGCGACGAGGTAATCGACCGGCCCAACGACCGGGTCGAGCGGGAGCTGGTGATCCGGGTGGTGGCGCTGGCCCGTGCGGTACCGCCGGCGGCGCCCGAGACCGAGGCCGACGCGCTGCTGGTCGCGGCCCATGCGGCGCTCATGGACGACCCGGGCCTGAACGGGCTCGCGCTGGCCGTACTCGAGCTCGACTGCGAGTGGGAGGTGGAGGACGCAGATAGCGTTGTGGCCGCCATCCCCGCCCGCTACGCGATCCGCTACCGCACCCGTGCCCATGATCTCACCCAGCGAGGATGAAACCCCATGAAGATCGAACTGTTGAAACCGCATACCCATGCCGGCAAGCGCCGTTCGCCCGGGGAGCGCCTCGACCTCGACGAGACCTCGGCCAAGTGGCTGGTCGACGTCAAGGCAGCACAAGCCAACCTCGACGCCCTGGAGTTGAAGTGGCGCTTGACCGCCGAGCGGATGCGCAACGCGCAGGAGGCCATCCGCATCCAGCAGCAAGCGGGACTGCTCACCGAGGCCCAGGCGCGCGAGCAGATCGTCCGTCTCCAGCGGCAATCCGCCACCGAGATGGAAAAACTGCTGCCGCTCATGGAACAGGCGGCACGGGCCATCGGCCCGGAGGCGGTCGCCCGGGTGCAGGCGTGGAAGAACGAGCTGGCCCGGACCAGGCTCGTGGTCGATGAGGTGGGCGTTCGGGTCAAGGGTCAGGTCCAGGACGCCTTCGCCACCATGTTCGAGAGAATCGGCTCCGGCGCCAAGTCGGCCAAGGAGGCGTTCCGCGACTTCGCCCGATCGGTCATCGCCTCGATCAACCGCATCGCCGCGCAAAAGCTGGCCCAGTCGCTGTTCGGGGGGCTGAGCGGTAGCATCGGTGGGCTCACTGGCGCCTTATTCAAGGGTTTTGCCACCGGCGGCTATGTCACCGGCCCCGGCACGTCCACCTCCGACTCCATACCGGCGCGGCTTTCCGCCGGCGAGTACGTGATCAATGCCGCCTCGGTGAAGAAAGTGGGCGTGGCCTTTCTGGACGCGATCAACGGCGGGGCCTTCGCGCCACGCTGGCGGGGGCCAAGTCTTGCTTTTTCCACGGGCGGGCTGGTGCCGGGTGCGAGAGGCCAGGAGAAGCCCCAGGTCAACGTCCGGGTGGTCAACGCCGTGGACGAGTCGCTGGTGGGCGACTTCCTGGCCACGCCCGCGGGCGAGCAGGTCATCACCAACGTCATCCGGCGCAACGCCGCCACCGTCCGGCAATATCTGGGAGGCTGACATGGCACTGTTGTTCGTCGACGGCTTCGATCACTTCGATCCCCAGGCCCTCAAGCCCGACGGCGTGCCCAACTACGGTTACGCCAAGGCCCAGTACGCGCCCCAGTGCGAGCGGGTTCCCGGACGCCGGAGTGCCTCGTCCGCGCTTCGCTTTCCCGCCAATACCCAGGGCGTGGCCATGGTGCGAGAGATCGGCTACGGCGTGAGCCGGATCATCCTCGGCTGCGCCTTCCGTCTCGATCTGCTGCCGCCGGACCGCTTTCCGCTGCTGTTCGTGCGCACCGCCGGCAACCAGCGCTACGAGGTGTCGGTCAATGCCATCGGGCTGCTGGGCATCGGCCAGGGCGGATTCCCGACGGGCCAGTCCCTGCGGGCCATCTCGGCCCAGACCTGGAACCACCTCGAGCTGAAGGTGGTGGAGGGCAACGGCACCGGGCTGCTGGAGCTGCGGGTCAACAGTCAGACCTGGCTGACGATCAGCGGCCAGAACATCGCTACCGGCGGCAACCTGGTCGCCGGCGGTGTCTGCTGGGCCGACCAGCCGTACCCGGTGGAGCTGCTGTTCGACGACTTCTATCTGGCCGACGGTTCGGGCACCCGCAACAACGACTACCTGGGCGACGTGCGCATCGACGCCCTGCATCCGACCGGGGCCGGCAGCTTCAGCCAGTGGACGCCCTCGGGTGCGGGGCATAACTGGGAGATGGTCGACGAGCCGCTGCCCGATCACAGCGACTATGTGACCGCCGCCAACACGGGCGACCGGGACAGCTACGCCTTCGAGCCGCTGCCGGCGATGAACACGCCCACGGTGCTGGGGGTGCAGGTCACGGCCCTGGCGAAGAAGACCGACGCCGGCGCCGGCACCCTCAAGGCCCTGACCCAGTCCGGCGCCACGGTGGCCACCGGCGCGGCGCAGGCGCTGACCACCGATCCCACCTATCTGACCACGGTGTTCGAGCAGACTGCCGCGGGCGTCGACTGGACGGAGACGGAACTGAACGCCGCCGAGTTCGGGGTGGAGAAGGGATGAGCCCGGAACCTTCACCAGCCGGACAGCGCCGGTATCCATAACTTGCAAGCGGTACAGCAATGAGTGCATGCAGTCATCTGTCAAACATGCCGAGTGGACGGCGCTGTCCTATCCCAATTCCTGCGGTTTCTCGCTCGCTGGTGCTTGATGTTCGCTCAGCCGATAGCTATGGCTATCGCCTTCGCTCCACATCGTCGCCCCAGCGGCTGCGAATTCCGCAGGCTCTCGGGATGCTGGCAAAGGTTCCGGGCTAAATGGCCGCGCAGGTCGATCAGGTCGCGATCGAGCCGGCGAGCAAGGGGGTAGCCGGAACCGAACTCGATCAGGCGCTGCTGGAACCGGCGGCACGGCCGCTGCCGCCGTCGGATCTGCTTCAGCAGGTCGTCGAGCCCGCGGTCCGGCCCGATCCGCTGGCTCAGGTCGATGCCCTCGACGCGGAGGCCACGGCCCGGCCGGATCCACCCGTTGCGCTGCTCGCCACCCTCATCGAGGTGGTCTGGCGCGAGCCGCCGCCGCGGGGGATCTTCGCCTTCCGGCACGACTGGTCGCAGCCCTGGGTGGAGCGGTGGGAGTGGAAGACCCAGATCCTGCGTTCGCGCGACGGCACCGAGTCGCGCATCCGTCTGCGCCGCCATCCGCGCCGGGCCGTGGAGATGCTGGTCACGGCCTGGGATGCCGGGGCCATCGGCCTGGATGCCTGGCTCACCGGGCACCAGGGCCGCGAGGCGTTGTTTCCGGTCTGGCCGGTGGCCCGCCGGGTGACAGCAAACGCGGCCGCAGGCAGCACGACCGTCCCGCTCGATGCGGTGACCGAGCCCCTGATGCGCGCCATCCAGACCGAGGCGCTGGATAGCTGGGGCCAGGGACCGGCGCTGATCCGGGCGCCCGACGGTGACGTGCAGCAGGTTATGGTCACCGGTTTCGACACCGCACAGAAGCTGGCGAACCTGACGCTGCCCTTGGCCCGACCGGTGGAAGCCGGTTCGACCTTCGCGCCGCTGGTACGGGGCGTTATTCCTGATGCCACCACCGCCCGGCGCCACTGTGCCGCAGTGACCTCGCAGCCGGTCGAGATCCGGCTCGATGAGCGGGTGTGGGAATGGCCTTTCACCCCGGAACTCACCCTCGAGAGCGTGCCGGTCATCCATGATGCCGAGCAGTGGCAGCCGGAGCCCTCCATCGAGTACCAGGCACGGATCGAGCGGATCGACAACCGTCTCGGCCGGCCGTGGATCCGACGGGTCGATGATCGACCCTCCCGCATCCTCAGCCGCCGCTGGCTGGCGGCGGGCCAGTCGGCCACCAACCGGCTGCTGGGACTGTTCGAGTATCTGGCCGGACGCCTCAACCCCGTCTGGCTGCCGGACGAGTTCACGGGGCTGGCGTTGGCGCAGACAGCCATGGCCGGGGACGACTATTTGCTGCTGCGCCGGGCCCGGCTGCCCTGGCACTGGGAAGACCCCGGGCTGGGACTGCTGATCCGACCTGCGGGCCAGCCGCCGGTGGCTGTGCGCATCTCGCGGTTGGAGGCCGAGTCAGAGACCAAGGCGCGTTTGCTGCTGGCCGATCCGCTGCCGGTGGACGTGCCGGTGGGCACGCCCGTCACGCCTTTGCACTTCGCCCGGCTCGACCAGGACCGGGTGGAGTTCACCTGGCACACCAATGAGGTGCTGGAAGTGGCCGCGCGGTTCATGACCCTGGCGCGCTGCCATCCCTACCTGCGTGGCGGCGGGGACATTCCGTTCTGACAGGAACCACAGACGATGCCGATCCCGATCGGCCGGCCGCCGGGCGGCGAGATCCCGTCCGGCCCCGGCTTCCACTGCTACACCGACGACGTCACCGAGCTCTACCGCTTCACCCGGGGAACCACTGCCTGGTACTACACCTCGGCCAGCCGCGAGGTGGTGGCCAACGTGGACTGGAACGGCGACCGGACCTATCGGCCCGCGGCCATCTCGCGAGGCAGTCTCGGGCTGGGCCCGGAGGCCGGCCGGCGCTCCATCGACCTGCGCTGTCCGCGGGACCTGGACCTGGTGCGGGACTATCGCGGCGCGCCGCAGCCGCAACCCATGGGCGTGAGCATCTACCGCCGCTTCGGCAGCGACTGGGGCTGGGCACTGGTCTGGACCGGGCGGGTGCTGCAGGTGATCTTCGAGGAGCGGGAGGCGCGCATCCGTTGCGAGCCGGCCAGCATCAGCCTCAAGCGGCTGGGCTTGCGCCGGCTCTATGCCCGGCGCTGTCCGCACGTGCTCTACGGCGCCGAGTGCCGGGCGACGCCGGTGGCTGAATCCTTCACCGTGTCGCAGGTGGACGGACGGCTCATTTGGTTCGAAGGGGCGAGCTTCCCGCCGGACCGCTTTGCGGGCGGCTATCTGGAGCGCGCCGACGATACCCGGCACATGATCGAGCACAGCGACTATTACGGATCGGGCATCACCCTGATCTATCCGGCGCCGCTGCATCCGGGCGAGACGGTCAACCTCTACGCCGGCTGCGACCACACCCTGCAGACCTGCCAGAGCCGCTTCGGCAACGCCGACAACTTCGGCGGGTTCCCCTGGATCCCGCGCAAGAACCCGTTCAACGAAAGCGCATATTGAGAAGGCAATCCCATGTGGGTACAGCTGGTCTTGTTCGTCGTCTCGGCGCTGATCCAGATCGCGCTCACGCCCAAGCCGCGGGTCGAGAACGCCAAACCCGCCAGCGACTTCAGCGCGCCGGTGGCCGAGGAAGGCGTGCCCATCCCGGTGGTATTCGGTGAGGTGCTGATCGAGGCACCCAACGTGGTCTGGTACGGCGACAGCGAAGCACAGCCCATCTACTCCGGCGGAGGCGGCAAGAAGTGAGCCTGATCGTCACCATCGAGGACGTGCGCCTCGCCGGGCTGTGCATCCCCGGCGCGCGGCTCTGGTGCAAGCAACACGGCATCGACTGGCACCGGTTCCTGAAAGAAGGCGTGGAGGCCGCCCGCCTGATCGAAACCCGCGACGCCATGGCCGTGCGCGCGGTGGAGACGGCCCGCAGGAGGCGCGATGGGCGGTAGCAGCGGCGGCAGCAAGCAGATCGTCGGCTACCGCTACTACATGGGCATGCACCTGGTGCTCTGCCACGGTCCGGTGGACGACATCACCGAGCTGCGCATGCAGGGGCGCACTTTCTGGAGCGGCAGCGTGGCGGGCAGCAATCCGAAGCGCTTGCAGATCGACCGGCCCAACCTGTTCGGCGGTGAGAAGCGCGAGGGCGGTATCAGCGGCGCCATCGACGTGCTGCTGGGCGAGGCGACCCAGACGGCCAACGACTACCTGCAGTCCCGCATGGCCGGCGGCGGCACCGTGCCGGCCTTCCGCGGCGTGGTGGGGCTGGTGCTGCGCAAGTGCTACCTGGCTGCCAACAACCCTTACCTCAAACCCATCGCGGCCCGGGTGCGGCGGTTCCTGTCGGGCTGGGATCCGGCCGCGCCCAGTCCGTTCAGCAGCTACCAGGTGCAACTGGCCAACGGCATGAACCCGGCGGCCATCCTCTATGCCTGTCTGACCGACACCCGGTGGGGAATGGGCTACCCGCCCGACATGATCGACACCGGCAGCTTCTCGTCCGCCTCGTGGACGCTCTACAACGAGTCCTTCGGCCTCAACCTGCTCTGGACCCGACAATCGCCCATCGAGCAGTTCGTGCAGCAGGTGCTCGACCACATCGGCGGTGTGCTGGTCATCGACGCCAGCGGGCGGTTCACCCTGCGCCTTATCCGCGAGCCGGACCTGTGGAACGCGCGCCACTTCGGGCCGCACAACATCATCGCACTGGAATCGTTCGAGCGGCCTGACTGGGCGGAGACGGTCAACGAGCTGACCGTCAACTACACCGACCGGGACACCGGCAAGCCCAAGTCGCTCACCGTCCACAACCTCGCCAACATCGAGGCCCAGGGCGGCGTGGTAGCGGAAAAGCGGGACTATCCGGGCATCACCGACGACGCCCTGGCGGCAAAAGTGGCCCTGCGCGACCTGCGCTCGCTCTCGATACCGCTGGCCCGGGTCAAGCTGAAGATCAATCCCCGTGGTGACAGTTCCGCTTCAGGCCAACCCCTACCGGGGGACGTCATCGTGCTCGACTGGCCGGAACTGGGCATCGCCGAGATGGTGCTGCGGGTAGGCGCCATCGACCTGGGCGATCACACCGACCACAGCATGACGCTCACCTGCGTGGAGGACGTCTTCGCACTGGGGCAGAACGCCATCATCGGCGACAACGACACCAACTGGGTGCCGGACGACACCTCGGCACAAGTGCCGACGATGAGCGTGGCGATCGAGGCGACGTACTGGGATCTGGCCCACACCCTGAGCCGGGCAGAGCTCGGTGTGGTGGAGGACACCGACACCTACGTCGCCGCGCTGGCGGTTCGCAATGGACAGGCCCAGAGCGAGTGGCGGCTCTACTCCGGCGACACCGCGGGTACGGCTGAGTATCGCAACACCGCCGGCTACAGTCCGGCCGCGCGGCTGGGCGCCGATCTGCCCCAGGCCGTGGATGACGTGACGGTAGCGGTCACCGATCTGACCGACGCCGCCCTGTTCGCCGATTGCGACTATGCCTGGCTGGTCACCACCGCAGGCAAAGCCGCCGAGGCGGTCGGAGTGCTCGCGGTAGACGAGACCGCGGGCACCGTCACCCTGCAACGGGCGGTGCTCGATACTGTACCTGTGGCGCATACGGCCGGCACCTGGCTGATCGGCGCCGGACCCTCGCCGGGGTATGACGGCACCGTTCGCGCCCCGGCGACCAGCATCGGGGTCTGGCTCGAGCCTCACACCGTGACGGACGTGGGCAACAAGGTCGCGGTGACCGGCGGGCCGACCCTCAACCTCACGGGCCGGCAGGGCCTGCCGTTCCCGCCGGGCAATGTACGCATCAACGGCGCGTCCTATCCAGTCGCCATCGTGGGGCCCGTGACGCTCGCCTGGTCCCATCGCGACCGCACCCAGCAGACCGCTTACCTGGTGGCCCAGACCGACGGCGACATCGGCCCCGAGCCGGGCGTGACCTATCGCGTCCGCTACTACGGCGAGGCCGGCACGCTGCTGCGCACGCGCGCGGGCCTCACTGCGACCACCGACGGCTGGCCCGAGGAGGCAGCCGACAGCGCGCTGCCCGGCGGACGGCTCAACGGCCACCTCACGGTGGAGATCGATGCCCAGCGCGGTGCCCTCGACAGCCTGCACCGGCACCGCATAGAGGTGGACCGCGCCGGCTACGGCTACCAGTACGGCAATTACTACGGAGGCATCTGATGGCCAACACCGATCCCAATCTCGGGCTCACCTACGGCTGGGCGCTGGGCGAGTCCGGCTGGCACACCGCAATGGATGCCAACCTCAAGCGCCTCGGCGCCGTGGTCGGCCTGTCGGTCAAGAGCCGCTCCCTGACCGCGCCGCCGGCCAGCCCGATCGACGGCGACCGCTACATCGTGGCGGCCGGGGCAACCGGCGCCTGGACGGGCCGTGACGGCGAGATCGCCGTTCGGATCGGCGGGACCTGGGAATTCCACGCGCCGAGGGTCGGCTGGCTCTGCTACGTCGAGGATGAGGACCTGCTCTCGGCCTACAAGGTCACGGGCTGGAGCCCTGGCATCAGCGTCTAACCCATCTCCCATTCGCATCACCGGACCCGCCCCCGTGGCGGGTTCGTCGTATCTGGACCGAAGAATGACCCCGCCCAACATGCGAGACGGCATGGTCGTCATGCCGCGCGAGGAATTCGAGAAGCTGCTCGAGCAGGCCGCCGAGCGAGGCGCCAGGCGGGCCCTGGCCGACGTCGGCCTCGACGGCGAAGACGCAGCCCACGACATCCGCGAGCTGCGCGGTCTGCTCGAGGCCTTCAACACCGCCAAGCACACCGCCTGGCAGACCCTGATCCGCATCACCACCACCGGCCTCATCCTGGCGCTGATGGCCGGTGCCGCCGTGAAACTCAAGCTCTTTGGAGGACAGTGACCATGCTGACGCTACTTGGCAGCCTGCTGGGATTCATATCCAGCGCCTTTCCCGACCTGCTCAAGCTCTGGCAGGACCACCAGGACCGCAAGCACGAACTGGCCATCCTCGACCGCCAGATGGAACAGATGCGGCTGGGCCACACCCAGCGCCTGGAGGAGATCGCCGTCGAGGCGGACATCGCCGAGAGCAAGGCCCTCTACAAGCACGACAGCCGGCCATCGGGCGTCAAATGGGTGGACGGACTGCGTGCCTCCGTGCGCCCGGTAATCACCTACGCCTTCTTCCTGTTGTTCACTGCGGTGAAGCTCAGCGCCCTGCATGCCCTGATGGCCGACGAAGGCCTCGCATTCACCATCGCCTTGCCCCGGATCTGGGACCCGGAGACCCAGGCCCTTTTCGCGGCCGTCATGAGCTTCTGGTTCGGCCAGCGGGCCCTGGCCAAGGCGCGGGGCAAGTGAGATGCGGCACATCACCCAGGAAGACCTGGAGCTCATCAAGCGGTTCGAGAGGTTCAGTCCTACGATCTACATCTGCCCGGCGGGCTATCCGACCATCGGTTATGGCCATGTGGTGCAGGAGGGGGAGTGGAAACGATTCGAGGACGGCATCAATGAGCAAGAGGCGGAGGAACTTCTGCAAAGGGACGTACGATGGGCCGAGGGGGGCGTGCTGCGGCTGATCGACGTACCACTTACTGACGGCCAGTTCGACGCGCTGGTATCTTTCACCTTCAACCTTGGCACCGGGGCACTTCAGCGGTCCACCTTACGGCGGAAGGTGAACCGGGAGGAGCATGCCCAGGTGCCAAGGGAGTTCATGCGGTGGGTGTGGGCGGGAGGACGTCGTCTTCAAGGGCTCATTAAACGCCGCACTGCTGAGGCAGCAAATTACTCTTCATTGGCCTATTGAACAATCCATTCCCTGCATAATACTTCTGCCTGCTCAAGAACCAATTCGGTTGCCCGCTCCTGTTTATCCGGTGGGTATCCGAACCGCCGCAGAATCCGCTTGACCATGACGCGAATCTTGGCGCGGGCGTTTTCCCGCTGGGTCCAATCCACGGTGACGCTGCGTCGGACCGATTGCACCAGTTCCTGGGCAATCTTTTTCAGGGTTTCGTCACCCAGCACCTTCACCGCGCTGTCATTGACCTCGAGAGCGTCATAGAAGGCGATCTCGTCCTCGGAAAGCCCCAGATTCTCGCCCCGCCTCGAAGCTTCCCGCATTTCCTTCGCCAGATTGATCAGCTCCTCGATCACCTCTGCGGCAGCAATGGCGCGGTTGTGATACTTGTTGACTGCCTCCTCCAGCATTTCCGAGAAGGCGCGCGCTTGGACGACATTCTTGCGCATGCGGGTGCGGATTTCGTCGTTGAGCAGCTTCTTGAGCAGTTCCAGCGCGAGGTTGCGCTGGGGCAGTTCCCGTACTTCGGCCAGAAATTCGTCGGAGAGAATGGAGATGTCCGGTTTGTCCAGGCCGGCGGCAGCGAAGATGTCCACCACCTCGGTGCTGGATACGGCCCGGGAAATCAGTTGCCGGACGGCGGCCTCCATCTCCTCCGGTGAACGCTCGGCGTTGCTCACCGTGGCCTTCACCAGGTTGGCGCGGATCTCCTGGAACAAGCCCACTTCGTCACGTATGGCCAGTGCCTCGTCGTGGGGCACCGCCAGGGCAAAGGCCTTTGACAAGGCGGTGACAGCCTGGAGATAGCGTTTCTTGCCGTCTTCCTGTGCCAGGATGAATTCCATCGCCTGTGCAATCCCGCTCATACGTTCGGCTGTCGGCGCGGAAAGCAACGCTCGATAGTCGAAGCCGTGCAGCAGCCCGCACACGACCTCGTATTTTTCCTTCATCACCGCCACCGCCTCGTTCTGGTCGAGTGTGGCCTGCCCCTTGCCCCCACTGGCCGTGTAGGTGGCCAGCGCACGCTTGAGCGAGTCCGCTAGGCCCAGGTAGTCCACCACCAGGCCTCCCGGCTTGTCCCGGAAAACGCGGTTGACCCGGGCGATCGCCTGCATCAGATTGTGCCCGCTCATGGGCTTGTCCAGATACATGGTGTGCATGCAGGGCGCGTCGAAGCCGGTGAGCCACATGTCGCGCACGATCACCAGTTGCAGTTCGTCATCGGGATCCTTGAAGCGCTTGGCCAGGGCCTCCCGGCCCGCCTTGTTACGGATATGCTTCTGCCAGTCGAGATGGTCGGTGGCCGATCCCGACATCACCACCTTGATCCGGCCCTTGTCATCTTCATTGCTGTGCCATTCGGGGCGCAGTCGGGTGATGGCGTCGTACATCTCCACACAGATACGGCGGCTCATGCAGACGATCATCGCCTTACCCACCATTGCCTCCTGCCGGCGCTCGAAATGTTCCACCAGATCCTTTGCGATGAGCTCAATGCGCCTGGGCGCGCCGACTAGCGCCTCCAGCGAGGCCCATTTGCTGCGCAGGCGCTGTTTGCTGATTTCCTCCTCCTCGGCCTCGGTGATGTCCTCGAATTCCGCATCCAGGTGTGGCTTTTCCGATTCATCCAGTTCGATTCGGGCCAGTCGGCTCTCGTAGTAGATGGGCACAGTGGCGCCATCCTCCACGGCCCGCAGGATGTCATAGCGGTCGATGTAGTCGCCGAAAACGGCAGGCGTGCTGCGATCGTCCTTTTCGATGGGGGTGCCGGTAAAACCGATGAAGGAGGCATTGGGCAGGGCGTCGTGCATGTGACGGGCGAAGCCGTCGATGAAGTCATACTGGCTGCGGTGGGCCTCATCAGCAATCACCACGATGTTGCGCCGCTCGGAAAGCAGCGGGTAGGTGTCTCCCTTCTTCTCAGGCAGGAACTTCTGAATGGTGGTGAAGATCACCCCGCCCGAGGCTACTTTCAGCAATTCACGTAGTTTGGCCCGGCTTTCCGCCTGGACTGGCGTCTGGCGTAGCAGCAGCCGGTTGGCGGCGAAGGTGCCAAAGAGCTGATCGTCCAGGTCATTGCGGTCCGTAATGACAAGGATGGTCGGGTTCTCCATGTAGGGATGGCGGATCACCTTGCTGGCGTAGAACAGCATGGAGAGGCTCTTGCCCGAGCCCTGGGTGTGCCAGACCACACCGATGCGGTGGTCGCCGAACTGGCGGTGGTATTGACCGCGTTCATCCTCGACCCGGAACGGGTCACCCTGTTCCGCCTCCAGGAACCGCCCGTAATGGATGCCGGCAGGGGCCTCGATACCGCAGGCCTCCAGGGTAAAGCCCACCGCCTTGTTGACCGCATGGTACTGGTGGTAACCGGCTGCCTTCTTGGCGATACGACCGGTGTCGCCACCGTCGTCCTCGAAGGTGATGAAATTCAGGAAATAGTCCTGGAACCGGGTGGGATCGAACATGCCCCTGAGCAGCGTGGTCAGCCCCGGCTGCACCTCGCCATCGGTCTGCTTCTCGTTGCCGGGCTCTCGGTACAGATCGGTGCCGTCGATGGTGCGCCAGGGCATGAACCGGTCCCAGCCCGCTGTCAGGGTCCCGAAGCGGGCCTGCATGCCGTCGGAAATCACGAGCAGCGCGTTGTACACGAACAGCGAGGGGATCTGCTCCTTATAGGTCTGCAACTGGTTGAAGGCATGGCGCAGGGTGGCGTTCTCGTCAGCCGGGTTCTTCAGCTCGATCACCGCCAGCGGCAGGCCATTGACGAACAGCACGATGTCCGGCCGCCGCTCGTGTTTGTTCTCGATCACGGTGAACTGGTTGACCGCCAGCCAGTCGTTGTTGGCGGGATTTTCCATATCCACCAGCCAGACCTTGCCGTGACGCTCTCCCTCAGGAGCCATCCAGGAGACATCCACCCCGTCGGTGAGCATCTGGTGGAAACGGCGGTTGTTCTCGATGAGCGCGGGGCTCTCGGGCGTGAGTACCTTGCGGGTGGCTTCCTCAATGGCCGCCTGTGGTAATCCAGCATTGATGCGCGTCAGGGCGCTGCGGAGCCGTTCCACGAGCACTACATCGCCGTAGCTGGCCGCGGGGTCACGCTCGGGGTTGGGGCCGTCGAAGGCGATGTCCGGGCCATGGGCGACATTGAAGCCCAGCGCCTCGAACTGGGAGAGGGCCATCTGCTCAATACTGTCCTCGGTGGTCTTCGTGTTCATAAGTTATTGTTTATGAAAAAATAGTCTGTTTCATCCGGGGATTTCTTATCTAGGACAGCAGAAGATTCCATTCCTTCGGAGCTTGAAATCTCGGGCGCCAGAGCTCATCCTGTGTTCAAAGGACTGGGGATTCCCGGTCGACAATTGGCCTCGATGGAAGCATCAGGGCCTTTTGTTTTTCAAGGGAAGCATTTCAACCCCCACCCATCCCGCCGGCCATTCCCATCACAGTAGAACTTCTGGTGGAATGGCCGCCACATCCAGCCCTTCGATCCCCGCCGCTCGCACCACATATTCTCCACTCATGCGCTACGCTCCAGAACAAACCGCGCCCGTTCGTGCCGCAGCATCTCGAAGGGCGTCATCACCTTGAGTCCAACCCCCACGCATACATTGGGGATCTTGACCTTGTTCAGCGTATCTGCGGGGCGCTCGTGGGTCACCACGACGAAATCGCCGGTCAGGGCGTGGGCGATGAGCCAATAGTCCGCCACCTGAAAGAAGGTGTTCTTGGCGTCCGGCGTGTAGCCGTTGTCGTTCACCCAGTTGGTCACCTGACCCATGGCGGTGAAAATGCCGCTATCCGGCTTGAGGAAGAATCGCTCATCCTGTGCCTTGGCCCATTCGGCCAGTTCATCGTCGCCCGCCTCGATCTCGTCCTTGACCTTGTCGATACTGAAGACCTGCCCGGCCTGGTTGCGGTCGATCAACCAGTCCCAGAAGGCCGGGCAGAAATCCAGGCCGTAGTGCAGATTGTTGGCCGCCATGAAGACATTGGCATCCAGCAAATACCTCATCCCTCAACTCCCAGCCGCCGCGCCTCCTCGTAGAAGGTCTTGCTCTTTCGCACGCCAAGCAGGCGGAAGGCGTCGGTGAAGGGGGTCTGTCCCTCCAGGGTGCTGACGATCACCGCCCGCGCCAGGCGCTTGCCGACATGGGCGCCCAGGGTGTTGTAGAAATCACCGCCCGGGCCCGCGGGCACGAGCCGTTTCAGTCGTTCCAGCTCCGCTTGCCAGGTGGCGTCCAGGGTTTCACGGTCGATACGGCCCGCATCGAACAGCCGCCGCAGGATGACCAGGGTGCTGACCTTGAAGTGCCGTGCCAGCCGTTGCAGCGTATCGGGCAGGGGCTCCTGCTCGACCAACGCGGCCTGTACCGCTTCCAGAGGCGCCAGCAGTTCCGCCGCGACCGCGTTGCACCAGCGCTCGGTCTGCTCGTCGGGCGCAATGCGCGCTTCGCTGTTGGAAACACCGGAGGCACCCAGCCACAGATGGGCCAGCTCATGGGCCAGGGTAAACATCTGCGCCGCCTTGCTGTCCTTGCCGTTGATAAACACCAGCGGCGCCCGTTCATCGGCCAGGGCAAAGCCGCGAAACTCCGAAACGTCCAGCGGCCGGCGCGTATTGCTGCCGACAATGCCGCTGACCATCACCAGCACCCCGGCCGCCTCGGCCAGGCGGATGAATTCCCGCAGCGCCTCGGTCCAGGTGGCCATCCGGCGGCGGGCCTCGATATCAAAGTCGAGCTGTTGGCGCATGTGGTCCGCCACATTAGCGGGCGGATCCTCCAGGGTTGCCGAGCCAATGAAAGCCACAGGTGGCTCGCCTTGCAGGCGGGCGTGGTCCCGATACCAGCTCTGGCGTTGCTGGCACAGATAGATCGTCTCCAGCAGATCGACGCTGGGTGGCCGGTTGCGGGCCGCCGGCAAGGTGCGGAAATCCGGAATCGGCAGCGCCTCTTCCGGCGGCTCGGGCAGAAAGAAATAACCAATGGCCGTATGGGTGGCGCGGGCGAAATCCTCGAGCTGATTCAGGGTAGGTTGCAAGCGGCCCTCGAGCCAGTCGCCCAGCTTTTTGAAGCGGCCGGACAAGCCCTCCGGCGTGCGGCCGGAGCGGCGCAGTGCCCAGTGCAACAGTTCAGGGTTGACCGGCACCCGCAGGCTCACAGGGCATCCTCCAGTAGTTTTTCTGCATCCGGCACGCGCAGCTCGCCGGAGATGAGTTTGGGGAGGAGGGTGTCGCGGAGTTTTGCTAATGTCTGCATTTCATCCTCATTTGTTCGGATGTTCTCATCTATTGGGTAGGCGAGATTTTCGAAAATGGTGATAATATCCGGCGTCACTTTCATACTGGACAGACTCTGGAATTGCTTCTTATTGATTGAGCCAAAAACCGTTCCCTCTGCTTCAAATCTTTTGAATCGTTCTCTCAAGAATTGCATCGCATAATATGTATACGATCGACTACCTGACTTATGACGCACGGCAGCCACCCCACGACCAATACAACATGTTTCATAGGCCATATTGATGTCACCAACAGGCGCTCGCACACTCACGAGTGTATCGTCTTCATTTGCAATTCGAGTCGGGGATGTGCAATACACACGGAGCGAAGGATAGCGAAATCCGAAATCTCGCCGCCCTTGGAAAAAAGGCATTCCATTGCCGTTCTCGTTGTATGTTGTTCCCGGTGGTGACTGCCCCATTGTTAAATCAAATTCAGCGCCGATAGTAGACAAATTCCACCCCTCCGGTATCGGCCCCAGTTCGGAGTCCTGGAAGCGATCGGGGAACTGGCGCAGGGTGTCTGCGGGCAGGCTTAAGCGCTCGGGATTGTCGCGGTAGTGGGCGGCGCGTTGGGCGAATTTTTCGGGGACGGGGTTGCCGGCGCGAAGGGCGTTGACCACCACCGGATCGAAGTCGATGAACCAGCTCTTGAACAGCGCCTGAGCCATGGCCTCCAGCGTTTCGTTCATCTTCCGGTTTAGCTCGATCTTGTCGTCCAGCGTGCCCAGGATGTGGGCAATGGCGCGTTGTTCGGATAGACTTTCAGGGACTGGTGCAAGAAATTTAGCTAGGGAATCAGCAGGGACACGCTGGCGACCTGAGCTGCCAGTCATCTGCGAAATAGCAAACTGGCGAAATTCTTCCCACTTCGTCAAGTAGTAGGCGTAATCGTTATCAGTTATCCCTTCTCGTCCCCGGATTACGATGAATTCGGTTGATCCGAACGCTGGGCCGTCAACGCCTTCTGAAGGGATGTACCGAGCTATCTTCCCATTTTCTAGGCAAGGAGTGATTCTTGCCATCAAGGTGTCAAAGGGCATGAATCGTGCGCCACCACTTTTAAATTCCCTGAACTCCGACTCAGATGCGCCACGGCTCGATGATTCGACAGCCTTCATGTCCACAAAGGGATATATTTTTCCCCTCTGTAGTGGAACAGAAGGGTTCACCTCTACTGCTTCGGTAAAGGGGAGGTAATTCCATTTATTCCCCATACCCCAACACCTCCAGGTTCTTCTTGATTGTGGCTTCCAGCGCGTCACTCTTGGCGAACTGCTCATAGAGCTGCGCGGTCAGTTCGGCCATTTTCTCCTCGAAGGGCACGCCATCGTCTTCCTGTTCCTCGGCGCCTACGTAGCGGCCCGGGGTGAGCACATAGCCATGCCCCTTGATGTCCTCCAGCGTCGCGGATTGCCACCAGCCGGGCTTGTCTTCGTATTCGCCGCCTTCGCTTCGCCAGGCATGATAGACACCGGCGATGGTGTCGATGTCTTCCGCGGTCAGTTCCCGGTGCACCCGATCCACCAGTTGCCCCATGCGGCGGGCGTCGATAAAGAGCGTCTCGCCGCTGCGGTCGCGGTAGCCTCGTTTGGGGTCGGCCTTCTTGTTGCGGGCAAGGAACCAGAGACAGACCGGAATCTGGGTGGTGTAGAAGAGCTGGCCCGGCAGGGCGATGATGCAGTCCACCAGGTCGTCCTCGATAATCCCCTTGCGGATGGCCAGCTCCGCGGTGGTGGAGGTGGACATGGAGCCGTTGGCCATGACGAAGCCGGCGATGCCGTTGGGCCCCAGGTGGTGGATGAAGTGCTGGATCCAGGCGTAGTTGGCGTTGTTCGCCGGCGGTACGCCGTATTTCCAGCGCACGTCCTCCTTGAGGCGTTCGCCGCCCCAGTCGGACATGTTAAAGGGCGGATTGGCGAGGATGTAGTCGGCCTTCAGATCCTTGTGCAGATCGTTGTGAAAGCTGTCGGCCTGATGGGGGCCGAGGTCGGCGTCGATGCCGCGGATGGCGAGGTTCATCCTGGCCAGCTTCCAGGTGGTGGGGTTGGACTCCTGGCCATAGACGGCAATGTCGCCCAGCCGGCCGCCGTGTTCCTCGACGAACTTCTCGCTCTGCACGAACATGCCGCCGGAGCCGCAGCAGGGGTCGTACACGCGGCCCTTGTAGGGCTCGATCATCTGCACCAGCAGTTGCACCACGCACTGGGGGGTGTAGAACTCACCGCCCCCCTTGCCCTCGGCGGCAGCGAAGCGCCCGAGGAAGTATTCGTAGACCCGGCCCAGCGGGTCCCTGACGCCGGATTCCCTGGCCTTCAGGTCGATGTCGCCCACCAGCTTGACCAGCTCGCCAAGGCGGGTCTTGTCCAGGGTGGGCCGGGAGTAGTCCTTGGGCAGCACGCCCTTGAGGCTGGGGTTTTCCCGCTCGATGGCGGTCATGGCCTCGTCGATCACCTTGCCGATGGTGGGCTGGGGCGCCTGGGCCTGGATCTTCTCCCAGCGGGCTTCGGGCGGCACCCAGAAGATGTTGTCGGCGAGGTATTCGTCGCGGTCTTCCGGGTCGGTGTATTCCGTCTCCGCCGTGGCGGCCAGCTCGTCGTACTTGTGTTGGAAGGCGTCGGAAATGTACTTGAGGAAAATCAGCCCCAGCACCACGTGCTTGTATTCCGATGCATCCATGTGGCCGCGCAGCTTGTCGGCCATCTCCCACAGCTTGCTCTCGAAGCCCAGGTTGGCGCCATTGTTGGCCTTGCTCATTCCTTCCTCCCATGACATGAACCGCAAAAGCCGGAAGGGCCTGTACTCCCTTCCGGCACAAAATCGGGACTGGCGTCAGCGCCTGGATGCGTTGCTCTGCTGCTTGATCCAGTGATCGATATCCGCCCGGGTAAAACGCCACGCGCCGCCTACCTTAAAAGCAGGGATCTTCTTCTCCGCCACCAGCCGGTAGATGGTGCGCTTGCCGACCTTCAGATACTTGGCCACTTCGTCTAAGGTGAATATCTCACCGATTTTCTCGGACATAGGACTTGCCGTTGACGGGATCTCGACCGGTAATTTTGGCAATCATACGACAACGAAAGGCATATTGAAACAGTAGCTTAGCTGGATGTGGCTGAGCGCAGGCAGGACTCCTCGTAGGCTTCGATATCCACAAGGCGATAGAGGATACGCCCCGGTAATTTCAATTAGTTGGGAGTGTAGCCCTGGTGGCTGACCAAGGGGGCTACTTCCCAACCATCATCCGGACTGCGAGGCCCAGCGGCAGCTTTCCGGGCCGAAGGCGAAGCTCACCGTTGACGACACAATATTTCAGCCCCTCGTTGGTATACCGGAACTCGGGCGGGATACGGAGGCTGAGCAGGTCGCCACGGACTTCGGCGTCGGCCGTGTGCCACTCTGGATCCGACAGGCTTACCGGTGGAGCGGAGCGAGAGATTGCTGGTGGTTCTGCGTCGTCGGCTTCTCCAGGGGGTGCTGCACGTTGTCTTGAGCGGGTGGATTCGTAAAGATGTTCGGCCTCGTACTCGAGAATATCCTCAACCCGATAGACCACCCGCCCGCCGATCTTGATGTATCTTGGCCCCCAGCCAATCGAGCGCCACCGTTCGAGCGTGCGGGCGGAGATTCCCCAGTATTCGGCCAGCTGCTGCTGGTTCATGTGGCTGACCATAGCGTGCTTGTGCTTCATGGCTCTGTCCTCCTGCAGTCCGTTCAGGCGCCATGAAGGCTCATAAGGCATTGAAAGGCAAGTTGATCCGAGCCAGAGGGGGAATGACGGCCGATGAGTATTTGCGTATTCAAGCGGTGCGGGCTGTTGGCTACCAGTGGGCGTTCTCGTAAGACGGCACTGGATGGTAAGGTCTGGTTCGTCAACGATTTCTATGAGAGATGCCTTCCCACCGAACTCCGCCACCCCCACTCGGAGGCCCTCGCTGGTCCGCAAAAACCGACACGGACCCGATCTGGAAGGAAGGACAGGATATTGAAAAGGTAGGAGTTACTCGCTTGCTCTACCAGATGGCAAGCGTACCTTGGAGGGATCCTGGAGCATTGTAACGCCCATTTGTCAAATTTCCACCTTGGCGGCTAGTGCGTAACCCCTCGTAATCCTTTCGGTTTTCCGTGGCGGCGGCTGGCTACTGGTGGATACCTGAGATGAAGATTTCGTTTTGCAGACCGAATTCAATGGAGGCGAGGTTTCCTTTAGTCAGAAAACTCCGTTTGAAGGTACGCTTCCACCGCCAAAAGATAGAAGAACCCCCGGCGGTCGCCTGAACCACCGGGGTTTTTTCGTGCTCAATCCTCTCCCTCGAACTCCGCGCTATCGAACTTCAGCACATTGCAGTTTTCCTTGACGATGCGCTGAAGTGACTCATCGAAGCCTTCCTTGCTCTGCGCCTGAATCTCGACCGAGATTTTCACATCCACACCTGGCTTGGCGGTGAACTGCTGCACGACTTCATCGATGAGGGTGGCGAAATCCATCTTGGCCTTGATCGGATCGAGGGTGACCGTGCCGTAAAACTGCTTTTTGACGGAAGCAGCTTTGCTGCCGATCCCTTTGTCACCAGGCCGGCCTGGTGTTTTCTCTTCCTCTTTCTTGGAACGACGGTCGCCTTCTTCTGTGTGAGGCTGCCTGATTGACTCGATCCTCTCGCGCCAGGCCAGCGCCGCTTCCCGCTCGATGAGCAGCGAAGATTCGGTCAACTGGATCGAAGCAGGCTGCCCGAAGACAAAACCAAGATAGCGGTCACCCTCCTTGCCGGAGGCAAAGCCGAAATAGTCCTCGGTCTCGACCCCCTTGGCGATGGCGTCCCGAAAGACTTGGTCGTTGAGCAGGCGGGGCAGATAGAGATAATGGCAGCTGTCCTGCCAGACCTTGAGGGCGCTCACTTCCGTGACGTCATCCTTGAAATACCATTGTTTGAGCAGATGGCGCAGGTGAATGGGCGACCATTCGTAAATCACCCACTCCTCCTCCCGGAGCTTGTCCTCGATCGCCTCGACGAGATTGGGTGCGGTGGACGGGATCGGAACTGCTTCCCAGTCCAGTTGCGGCTTGCCCTTGACGAACTCCTCGACCGGGGCGATCAGCCATTTCCAGGTCTCCCGAATCAACTGATCCAGGGCCTGGTCGGCGTTGTCCCGGCTGCGCTTGGACTGGTTGAGATGGGAGATGTCCTGATTGAGGACGCCGCTTTCGATATCGGTGACGATGGAATCCCAGGCCAGAAAAGTCTTGGCCTGATCTTTGGTCCGCCCGAGCACGTCAAAGTCCGGCGCCAGAAAGACCAGCCGGTTCTGTTTTTGCCGCGGTTGATCGCCACGATTGCGCAATATTTCCACGGCGGCCGCGAACGCCGGATTGTCGGCGCTGCGACTGTATGGCGCATCGGGAGATAGCACCACCAACCTTGGACCGCTGCCGTATTCGTCGGGAATGTCGCTTGAGGGGGTAAACACATGGATACCGGCAAAATGGTGGTTACGACCGAACATCCGGGTCAGCCGGCGCTGGAGCAGTTCCTCCATTTCCCGACGGTCCACGTTCCGCTTGCGGCTCTCCATCTCCCGGCGCAGGTTGGGCTTGGTGTCGAACCAGTAGCGGTCGCGGTCCGCATAGAGGTAATGGAGGCGGTCGCGCAGACGCTTGAGCACGTCCTCGAACACCCCGATCGTTTGCCCCGGCTGGACGGCGCCGAGGAGGATGCGGCGGGTTTCGATGCCGCGGACCGCCTGGTTGGCCGCCGCCGGCGCGCTGCCGAGGAAGATGGTGCGGGCGGTCCGGCGCGCTGCCTGCACGCTGCCGAAGCGGGTGTCGTGGCCGTCGATTTCGGCCGGCACCGAGTGGGGCCGTCAACCTCACGTTCGATCACCGCTTCCCAGCCCTGGGGCAGGTAATGGATGCTCTTGGTGCGTACGTTGGGGTCGTCCAGCGGCAGGGTGCCCGGCATGATGAGGGCGTCGCGGTTGTCGCTGTTCCAGAGGCGGTGGATTACGATGGCCAGGTACTGGAGGACGCCGCGGGTGCGCTGGAATTTCTCCAGGGTGGACCAGTCCTCGTAGAGGCGGTCGAAGATCTCCGGGTGAATGGGGTAGGAGCGACAAAGGCGCTCGAAATACGCGTTGGACTGGGTTTCCACCGGGAACTTGTCGCCATGCTGGCGGTAGAAGTCGGCGAACCGGCGGCAGATCTCCGCCACTTCATCCCGGTCGCCGGGGTTCTCGAACAGGCGCCGGCGGACGATCTCGAAGGCCTCCTCGGTGGCCACCGGTTTCCACACCGACTCCACCCGTGCGAAATACTTCTCCAGCGCTTCCAGGGCTCGCTGGCCCATGGTTCCTCCTGCCTCCACCTCCGACTCGGGAAGGGAGGCCAGCAGGATGGCGTTGGGGACGGCCTTCATGGCTTCGGTGAGGGCCTGGATGAAGCTCACGTTGCTGTCGAAGGTGCCGGCGGGATAGCTTTTGCCGATCTCCAGCTGGCGGATGAAGGCCACCAACTCGTCCATCAGGATCACGCAGGGGGCGGCCTGGCGGATCAGCTCGGTCAGGCGTTCCTTGCCCGGCGAGGTGCCGTCCCGGTCGCTGGCGGCGAGCTGCTCGAAACCGGCCTCCCCCAACAGCTGCCAGGCCATCTCGCCCCACAGGGTGTTGATGGTGTGCCTGCCGTACCGGCGGGGCTGGCTGGGCGAAAGCTTGATGCCGTCGATCACCGCCACCCGGGCTGCGGGCAAGTCGGTGATGCCGGCCTCGTCTAGCAGCGGCGGAATCCCGGCAAGGCGGGCGGTGGGCACCTTGCGTGAGGCCAGGTGATAGACCGCCAGCAGGGTGTGGGTCTTTCCGCCGCCAAAGGCGGTCTGCAGCTGAATCACCGGATCGCCCCCCTGCCCCGCCAGGCGCTGGGCCACCGAGATCAAGAGCAGGCGCATGCCCTCGGTGATATAAGTGCGGGCGAAGAACTGCTCGGCGTCCTGGTATTCTGCCGGTGCTGTGCCGCTGGCCACCTGAGTGATGTCGGCGGCGAACTCCGACTGTTTGAAGGTGCCGGCCAGGACGTCTTTGTGAGGGGTGGCGATCTCGCGCCAGGGTTTCAGGGACATGATTCAGGTTCCTGTACTGACTTTTTCGGTTGCAGCACGATGTGGTTGCTGCGGATGTTTTCCCGGAACGATTCGGGCAAATCGTCCCACAGAAACAGATCCACCCGGAAAGGGAGATCGCTTTCTTCGAAGGCCTCCCGCAGCTCCGCCACCGCCCGGCGGTGTTCCGCGCCGGCCAGAACGACCAGATCCAGGTCGGAGGCCGGGCGGGCCTTGCCGGTGACGCGCGACCCGTAAGCCCAGACTTCCACGCCGTCCAAATGACGCTGTAACAAGGCGCGGATCAGGGCTTCCTGCGCCGGGGTCAGCTGGAGGGGCATTTTCCCCCTCCGCTGGTCAAGGTGCGATACAAGGCCTTGGCGTCGCGGATGAACGCCTCCATCACCGCCAAGGCGGCCTTGGCCTTTTCGCCGCTGTAATCATCGGCGGTGGCGATGCGTACATTGGCGTATTCTATCCAACGCTCGATGGGGCTCGGCAACAGGGCGTTTTCGTTGGCGAGGCGAAACACCGGCTTGGGGCTGTTCGGCACCTCCGGCAGGCCCAGCGCTTCCTGAAGGTAACGTCTGAGCACCTTCCACAGGCAGTCATAGCAGGTCTCGAAACGCTGGATAACCGATTCCGCCACCGCCTCGTGCATCCAGTCCGGCAGCTTCGGGTCCAGCGTCTGGAGATGCCCGTACTGGGATTCCAGAAGCGCCAAGGCGCGTTTGAATTTGCCGAAGTCGATCATAGGTTCAGTCCCTGCTGCTCGCCCCTGTGGCCCACCTCGTGGGAAGCGGTGACGATGGCATGCCAGGACTGGATCAGTTCGTTGTAGGCATAGGCGTCCTGATATTCGGCTAGTGCGGTGCCGCTGGCCACCTGGGTGATGTCCGCGGCGAACTCCGACTGCTTGAAGGTGCCGGCGAGGACGTCTTTGTGGGGTGTGGCGATTTCACGCCAGGGTTTCAGGGACATATTCCAATACCTGTGACAGTCCAGTTCATGGTGCGGTGCAGCCTGTGTCGATTGACAACAAGCGGATGAGGATCGATCGCCCCGATCTTTTGCTTCAACTTCTGCTGGAGCTTCGCCGGATCTGCCGCCGTGGGGAACAGTTTTGAACGATTTGTTGGCTGCTCAAGATGCAAGACGACCCTCAGGCGCCTCTTTTGCAGTGCGCGCCGGGCCAAATTTTTTTCGGCGGCCTCATTAGCATTGAGTTTCGCGGCGACGATACCGGCGAGGGTGTCGCGCACCTTGAGGGCAATCTCGTCGGCCAGATCTATTGTCTTGATCGTGGGATGGCGGCGATAGTCCTTGACTTCAATCAACCAAGTCTCATCGCCATCCACAAAGATAAAGTCGACGGCCTTGTTTCCGTTACAGATTTTCTCGAACTGAGCCCGGTAGAAACTCCATTCATCATATTTGGTTGCATCGTCTCCGTCGAAGTCGAATTGCAGCCGTCCCTCCGTTAAGCTCGTCACCGCTGGCCCTCCATTTCCATGTAGCGGTCGGATTGCTGGAGCTCCTCATCGAGCAGGACCAATGTCTCCAGCTCCTCGACGGCATCACCCTGTTCCACATCGACTCCCGCTTCACCGGGTGTCAGCGCGAAATAGCGGGACCGGAGTCGGGAGAAATGCTTTTCTTTGGAAAGCACCTCGAACTCGCGCAGCAGAAACAATGAATGCGTCGCCACGAATACCTGAATCCCTTCACGACACAGCTCCAGAATGGCACGGGCAACCAGGCGAATCAGACGTGGGTTCAGGGTTGTTTCCGGCTCGTCCCAGAACAAGACGCCTTTATCCAACAGGGAACCCGTGGCGATCAGCCGAATCAACATGGCCAGTTTCCGCAGCCCTTCAGCCACCAAGGGCATTTCCATGTTCCCCTGGCCTGGTATCTTGAGGTAGAAACGCCCGTTCTTGTCCAGCACCACCTTGCCGCCGATGGCTTCCTCCAGCGGCACAAGCAATCGCGCCGCCCTTTTCTCCCGCGGCCCTTTCAGCGTCGGGCGACCCAGTAGGAGGCAGGTGTCCCGATAGGTCTCCTCAAATTCGAGATAATGACTCTCATACAAAGGCACGAAGCCTGGATAAAGGGTCATCAGCTCGCGCGTGGGCAGAAAGACAGGCGCTTTCTTCTGCCATTGGGCAGGCAGTTGCTCTATGTTGACCTCGCTCTTGCTGTTCGTTGAAAAGCTCAACTCGCAATTCAGCGCAGGGTCATCGAAGTCGAAGCGCAGTTCGCAGCGTTCCCTGCCTTGGCGGCGACGCGACAGGCGTCCAAGGGTTTCGGGGCGCAAGACATGCACCAATTTGTCGGCATAGGCCACCCTATTACCCGTATCTTCCCCCTTCTCATAGGAATCAATGTCTTATCCGTTTTCTCTGAGGGAACTTGATCTCGGCCGCCCGGATGGCGGTCACGGCCTCCACGTAGGCGCTCAGTTTGGTCATGCCCTGCCACAGGGCTTTGGGACCGGGCGGGGGATCGTTCTTGCGCCCCAGCCAGCCGCCAAAGCCGGCCACGATGCGGACGATGGTGCCCAAATCCGGCGGCGTCGCGGGCGGCGGGGTGCGATGGTGGATGGCCCAGGCGGTCTGCCATTCTTCGACAGAGAACACCACTTCACAGCACCACTCGGGATGTTCCCGCCCGAGCGTCATCAGCATCAGGATGCGCCAGGCGACGATCAGATACAGCACCAGGGCCCGTTCCAGGCGTTCCCGGGTGCGAAGTTGCAGGGCTTCGATGCGGCAGCCGCTTTTGAGGATGCGGAAGTAGACCTCGATCCACCACCGTTTGCGGTACCATTCGATGCGCGCTCTGGCCTGTTCCAGGGTGGTGATTTCTTCGTTGGTGATCAGGCACCATTCGACCGCTTCCTGGCCTTCGGGGGGCGCCTCTTCCCGGGCCAGGATGACGGTGACTTGGGGACCCGGGCCGCTTCGGGTCTTCAGTTCGAGCCGGGCGAGCCGGATTGTTTGTGTGACCTGCCGGGCCGGGCGGTTGCCGCCGGCCGGCAGGTCAAAGGCGATCGTCCCCAACACCGGCTGGGCTTCGACCGCGGCCCGCAGTTTGCCATCGAGGGGGTCATTGAGCTTACGGTCGTGCTGCACCCGGATCAGGTAATCGGCGGCAAAGCCCAGCTGTTCGGCCCGGTCGATCAGGGCCCGAAGGTCACCTTCGCGGTCGGCGACATACACCAGCCGGGTCTCGGGCGCCAGGGCGGCCATCTCGGCCACCCGCTCATAACCTTCCACCCAACGCAGGCTTTCGGCCAGGTCCGGTTCCCCCTTGGGCAAACGCGCCCAGTGCCAGCAGTCGGTCACCCCCAGGGCCACGCCCGCCTCACTGATCACCAGCGTCGGATGCAGGTACAACCCCTGACGCTGCTCGTAATTCAGCCGTCCCAACCCCGCCATCGACGGCCGCCCGGAATAATCCAGCTCGGTGGTGTCCTGCAGGCACAGCACCCGCGACTGCTGCCGGATCCGTTCCAGGGTCGGCACACTGTGGGCCCGCAACACCTCCCGAAAATCCAGCCTGGCATTGTCCAGCAGCCGGTAGGCCGCCTTGGTCTCCGCCCAGCCACCCCCGCAAACGTTGGGAACGCTCGCCATCGGATCGTTTGCCATCGCTTCTATCACCCGGCACAGCCGCCGGTTCAGGCGGGCATCGCCCAGCGCCAGGGAAAAAATTCTTGTTCAGCCCAGCTCATGTCAACGCCTATCCAAAGAAATCAATATCTTACTACAGGGGCGAGAGATGTGGGTAATAGGGTGGGCATAGGCCTTTTGCATAACCGACTTGGTCGGCGGTTCCTTGCCATAGCGCCGCCCCTGCTCCTCGCTGGCCGCGATGACCGAGTAGATGGTTTTCAGCAGGTGAGACTTGCCGGTTCCATTCTCACCGATAACGACATTCAGGCCAGGAGAAAACTGGAGGTCTGCCGCCTGGAACACCGTCAGGTTCTTTATTTGGTAGCGTTTGAGCATAACGATTCCCTTTACAGATCCAGTTCCAGCGACTCGCCCTTGTGCCCCACCTCATGGGAAGCGGTGACGATGGCATGCCAGGCGCCGATGAGTTCGTTGTAGGCGCGGGCGTCTTCGGCTTTGCCTGCGCGTTCGCAGAGGGTGTAGAGGTGGTAGGCGAGTTGGCGCAGGGGTTCGCCCTTTTCCGGCATGCGGGCCAGCAGTTCGCCGGCGGCGGTTTCTCCTTCTTCGTTCAGGCGGCGGATCATGTGATGCAGGGCCTCCCAGACCGGGGTGCGGTCGTCGCGGGTGGGGTCCCAGCCTTGCGGGTATTCCTTCCACCGGAGCAGGCGAACCTTGCCGCCGCCGGCTTCCAGCACACCGGCCCCGGCCACGCCATCCACGCTGGTGCCTTTGGCGCGGGCGAGCACGTCGGCCTCGCCGAAGGGGCCGCTCTTCCAGCCATACTGCTCGAACCAGGCCGCGCAGAACTGGGTGTCGGCATCGAAGCTGCCGGATTCGGGCGAGAGGTATTCGGTGATGGCGCGGTTGACGAGGATGAGCGCGTCGTGCACCGTCATGCGCGAGCCGTCCTGGTTCAGCACCGCCTCGTATTGGGAATAGATCGCCATGCCGGGGCCGATGGCGGCCTGGGCCAGGTCCACCGGGGCGATGGGCGAAGCGCCCTCGGAGCCGCCGATCATCGCCTCCAGCGCCTCGGGCATCTCGCGGCGGAGCTGGCGCTGGAACTCCTTGCGGGAGATGGACTCGGCCTGCGCGGGGCGCCGGCGGCAGACGAGGACGACGGAGGAGGCCAGGGCGTTGGTGCCAATACCAATACTTCTTGCGCTCCTTTCTGTACGTAAAGGCCAGGTTCCATCTATGGTGAAACCCGCCTGAATTACGGCCTCTAGGAATGTTTCCCAGCCGGTGCTAGTGGTGCTGCCTTCCTTGGTCTCCGACTGCTTGAAGGCGTAGTAGATGGTAACCGGAAAGGCCGGATGGGCCTGCTCCGCCAGATTGTGCAGCGCCTTCTTCATCCCTTCCAGAAAGAATCGCTCGGCCTTCTCCTTGCTTCCGTGGCGATAGGGCGTGGCCACCAGCTCCTCCGCCTTGGGCACCGCCAGGGTGGCGAACAGCTCGGGGAAGACCGGCCGCAGCGCGCGGCGAAGCCAGACATAGAAGAAGTCGGACAGGTCGGCGAAGCCGATATTGTCGTAGTAGGGGGGATCGGTTGAGACGACTTTATCTTTGCTGATTGACTGGGTGGCAGCATCATACTGGGCGACGAATCCAACTGGTTTCGAAGGAGCCTGCTGCAAGAATTTGAACACCCAGGCAAGCAAGCTTTCGAAATTACCTGTCGAATTGGAAAAGACGTTGCCTTCTGCATAATTCCATGTCATAGGAATTGCTTGTCGCCCAAAGGTATTTCGAATCTTCGTATATCCCGTATCCCATCCACAAATTGTCGTGCATCTGTCTGCAAGACGATCTACCCCAAATGCCAAATACACCGCCACCGCGTCGCCATAGGCGGTGGCGCCGGTGCCGCCGGCGTCGAGGCCCTGGCCCACCCTATTACCCACATCTCTCGCCCCTGTAGTAAGATATTGATTTCTTTGGATAGGCGTTGACATGAGCTGGGCTGAACAAGAATTTTTTCCCTGGCGCTGGGCGATGCCCGCCTGAACCGGCGGCTGTGCCGGGTGATAGAAGCGATGGCAAACGATCCGATGGCGAGCGTTCCCAACGTTTGCGGGGGTGGCTGGGCGGAGACCAAGGCGGCCTACCGGCTGCTGGACAATGCCAGGCTGGATTTTCGGGAGGTGTTGCGGGCCCACAGTGTGCCGACCCTGGAACGGATCCGGCAGCAGTCGCGGGTGCTGTGCCTGCAGGACACCACCGAGCTGGATTATTCCGGGCGGCCGTCGATGGCGGGGTTGGGACGGCTGAATTACGAGCAGCGTCAGGGGTTGTACCTGCATCCGACGCTGGTGATCAGTGAGGCGGGCGTGGCCCTGGGGGTGACCGACTGCTGGCACTGGGCGCGTTTGCCCAAGGGGGAACCGGACCTGGCCGAAAGCCTGCGTTGGGTGGAAGGTTATGAGCGGGTGGCCGAGATGGCCGCCCTGGCGCCCGAGACCCGGCTGGTGTATGTCGCCGACCGCGAAGGTGACCTTCGGGCCCTGATCGACCGGGCCGAACAGCTGGGCTTTGCCGCCGATTACCTGATCCGGGTGCAGCACGACCGTAAGCTCAATGACCCCCTCGATGGCAAACTGCGGGCCGCGGTCGAAGCCCAGCCGGTGTTGGGGACGATCGCCTTTGACCTGCCGGCCGGCGGCAACCGCCCGGCCCGGCAGGTCACACAAACAATCCGGCTCGCCCGGGTCGAACTGAAGACCCGAAGCGGCCCGGGTCCCCAAGTCACCGTCATCCTGGCCCGGGAAGAGGCGCCCCCCGAAGGCCAGGAAGCGGTCGAATGGTGCCTGATCACCAACGAAGAAATCACCACCCTGGAACAGGCCAGAGCGCGCATCGAATGGTACCGCAAACGGTGGTGGATCGAGGTCTACTTCCGCATCCTCAAAAGCGGCTGCCGCATCGAAGCCCTGCAACTTCGCACCCGGGAACGCCTGGAACGGGCCCTGGTGCTGTATCTGATCGTCGCCTGGCGCATCCTGATGCTGATGACGCTCGGGCGGGAACATCCCGAGTGGTGCTGTGAAGTGGTGTTCTCTGTCGAAGAATGGCAGACCGCCTAGGCCATCCACCATCGCACCCCGCCGCCCGCGACGCCGCCGGATTTGGGCACCATCGTCCGCATCGTGGCCGGCTTTGGCGGCTGGCTGGGGCGCAAGAACGATCCCCCGCCCGGTCCCAAAGCCCTGTGGCAGGGCATGACCAAACTGAGCGCCTACGTGGAGGCCGTGACCGCCATCCGGGCGGCCGAGATCAAGTTCCCTCAGAGAAAACGGATAAGACATTGATTCCTATGAGAAGGGGGAAGATACGGGTAATAGGGTGGCCCTGGCCGTCATCGTCCCAGCCGGATTTGCGGGCGTCTTCGATAACCTTTTCGCGGGCCTCCTGCACCAGATCGGAGAAGGTGGTCAGCGCCACCAGTTGGCGGGGGGTGAAGAGGTCGCCGTAGGTGGTCAACCCATAATCAACCGTCCAGAAACTCCTTGGGTCATCAGGCAGCGATGTCTCGGGTTTCCATTCGGGCTGCGCATGGCTGGCAATGGCTTCATGTGTCTCGATGGGCGACAGATAAACTCGTCTTCGATTTCCTTCGGCCACAATAGCCATCAATCGTGCCCCCATGCGACCAGCTCGCCCTTCCGCCTTCACATACTTCGGATCAATCGGGCTTCCCGAAAGCAGGCAGCGGAAATTTGCGCCACGCCCAGCTTGGTGCCATTCTTCGCCTCCGCCGGCGGCTTGCCCACACGCACCTTGAAGCGATAGCGGTCACCCTCGATGATCGGCTCCACCCCGGCCTCCTTGCCCTTCTTGCTGGAGAGCACGAAGCTGGAGGCCAGCGGCACGTCCACATGGGAAAAGGCGGGGTTGGGGCTCTTGACCGTGCGCGCCCAGAGCCAGGCGATGACGGTGAGTTCCTGCCCTTCGTATTGCTTGAGGTCGGGCCGCTCCGCGACCATCTCCGGGGTGATCTTGACCTTGGGGTAGAGATGGCCGATGCGCTTTTCCGCCTGCTCGCGCATCCAGTGGCCGTAGCGGCGCACATCCTCGGCCAGCCTCGTGGCGCCCGGCCAGTCGTCGCTGAGTTTTGGTTGCTTCTCGCCTTCGGGGATTGGCCCCACCGGTGCGCGTCCGGCGAATTGGGGCGGGATCTCGATCATGGCCTTGTTGATCATCACCGCCACCGGGTTGAGGTCGGAGGCGTAAGATTCCAGCCCCAGCCGCTGCGCCTCCAGCGGCAGCGCACCGCCGCCGGCGAAGGGATCGTGGAAAGCGGGCAGCTCGTCCGGATTGAACAGCTCGGCGGCCTGGGGGTGGTCCTGGTTCAGCGCGCAGATCTCGCGCCAGCTTTTGCGGATCTCTTTGCGGGCGCGCTCCAGCACTTCTTCGTTGTTGGTGTTCTCCCACTTGACCAGCTCGCGGATGATATCGAACAGCGCCTCGCGGCGTTTGGCCGCCTCTTCCTTGTTGACGCCATACTTGAACCCGCCGCCCTGCTGGTAGCCGGGGTCGTTGACCATCTGCGCGAAGATCACCGCCCGCGCCGCCTCGCGGTTGATGTCGTCCAGCGGCAGGGCGACTTCGATGAGTTTTTTGGGGGATTTGACTTCGGTCATGTCAATTCTATTTACCTTCTGCAGCTGGCAAAAATAGGCCATACAGACCAGATCGGATATCTTGATGTGCTTTTGGTCCAAGAAGCTCTTCGAACTGTTCTGGTGATTCTACTGGCGGTGAATTAAACCCAGATTGTGGTCGACCTACCGGGATGCCGGTGAGAATATCCGGTAACGGAAAGATGGGCTCATCAGCGCGCCGAGGATCAACTCACCCTATTACCCACATCTCTCGCCCCTGTAGTAAGATATTGATTTCTTTGGATAGGCGTTGACATGAGCTGGGCTGAACAAGAATTTTTTCCCTGGCGCTGGGCGATGCCCGCCTGAACCGGCGGCTGTGCCGGGTGATAGAAGCGATGGCAAACGATCCGATGGCGAGCGTTCCCAACGTTTGCGGGGGTGGCTGGGCGGAGACCAAGGCGGCCTACCGGCTGCTGGACAATGCCAGGCTGGATTTTCGGGAGGTGTTGCGGGCCCACAGTGTGCCGACCCTGGAACGGATCCGGCAGCAGTCGCGGGTGCTGTGCCTGCAGGACACCACCGAGCTGGATTATTCCGGGCGGCCGTCGATGGCGGGGTTGGGACGGCTGAATTACGAGCAGCGTCAGGGGTTGTACCTGCATCCGACGCTGGTGATCAGTGAGGCGGGCGTGGCCCTGGGGGTGACCGACTGCTGGCACTGGGCGCGTTTGCCCAAGGGGGAACCGGACCTGGCCGAAAGCCTGCGTTGGGTGGAAGGTTATGAGCGGGTGGCCGAGATGGCCGCCCTGGCGCCCGAGACCCGGCTGGTGTATGTCGCCGACCGCGAAGGTGACCTTCGGGCCCTGATCGACCGGGCCGAACAGCTGGGCTTTGCCGCCGATTACCTGATCCGGGTGCAGCACGACCGTAAGCTCAATGACCCCCTCGATGGCAAACTGCGGGCCGCGGTCGAAGCCCAGCCGGTGTTGGGGACGATCGCCTTTGACCTGCCGGCCGGCGGCAACCGCCCGGCCCGGCAGGTCACACAAACAATCCGGCTCGCCCGGGTCGAACTGAAGACCCGAAGCGGCCCGGGTCCCCAAGTCACCGTCATCCTGGCCCGGGAAGAGGCGCCCCCCGAAGGTCAGGAAGCGGTCGAATGGTGCCTGATCACCAACGAAGAAATCACCACCCTGGAACAGGCCAGAGCGCGCATCGAATGGTACCGCAAACGGTGGTGGATCGAGGTCTACTTCCGCATCCTCAAAAGCGGCTGCCGCATCGAAGCCCTGCAACTTCGCACCCGGGAACGCCTGGAACGGGCCCTGGTGCTGTATCTGATCGTCGCCTGGCGCATCCTGATGCTGATGACGCTCGGGCGGGAACATCCCGAGTGGTGCTGTGAAGTGGTGTTCTCTGTCGAAGAATGGCAGACCGCCTGGGCCATCCACCATCGCACCCCGCCGCCCGCGACGCCGCCGGATTTGGGCACCATCGTCCGCATCGTGGCCGGCTTTGGCGGCTGGCTGGGGCGCAAGAACGATCCCCCGCCCGGTCCCAAAGCCCTGTGGCAGGGCATGACCAAACTGAGCGCCTACGTGGAGGCCGTGACCGCCATCCGGGCGGCCGAGATCAAGTTCCCTCAGAGAAAACGGATAAGACATTGATTCCTATGAGAAGGGGGAAGATACGGGTAATAGGGTGGGATCAACTGGGTCCGACCGCAGAAGCAAGAACGCTATCGTCTCATCGCTCATAGTATGACGGTGTATGATGAACTGGGTTCTTTGGCAGAAACAGCCAAATAGCGCGCATCCACTGTTGGGTTTTATTACGTGAGCTGGATTGCTCGACCCGTTGAGATAGAGGCGTTTGTTTGACGAATCTAACGTAAGTGTTCTTGTATTCGGGGAATTAGTCGGAAAAAATGGCGCAAGATCTTGGCAATTCGTCCACCAGCTTTTCTCTATTAAGCATGGATAGCTATTTGCCGTCCTTATATCTTGGGCTTCGGGAAACACATAAAATGTACTATTGGGATGATGGCGGGCAACATTGCTGAGGACATCCCACTGTTCTTTTTCCAGGAGATACGTAGGATAACCGCTTACTCTTCTGCACGCCTTGAACTGAAAGACAATTAACCGCCCGCCCCTTCTGAGCATAGCGTCAATGCCCGCTTTCCGTTCCTGCGCCTGAGTGAGGCCAAACCACTGTGGGTTCCTGTTGAATGGCATCAAGGCCGCTGACAGGGAAGCGCAGAAACGTATTTCGAAGGATTTCTCTGAAAACCTCACCTCAGTAACTCCTGCTGCGGGGACATGGCCCTCCCTAATAGGTCATCCAGGCTGTAATTGATGCTGGCCACCCCGAAATCCGGTTCCGCGCTGAAGGGGTTGCGGATGTAGCACGGCCCATCGATATCGTCGCCATCGACGATGACAATGGCCAGGATGAACTTGTCGGCCTGGTTCAGCGCGTAGAGGATCTCGTTGCGGCTGACGGTGATGGTGGTCTGGCCGCGGGCTCGGCCCTTGACCTCGATGTGGCGGTCGGGTCGGATTGAGCCATCGGAATTGCGTGGTGGACGGGCGGTGATGTCCCAGCCGCATTTCTCGGCGGAGACGTCCCAGACCTCATGCCCAAAGCTCCGCTCCGCCTCCATGACCGCTTGCATGGCGATTTGCTTGATGCGGGAACGGGCCTCGGCATCGGCAGTGAAGGTCGCCTCACTCTTGCGGCTTGCCAGCAGGCCTTGCGGGATGACCAGTGCGCCGCCGATGACCACGGGGGTGCTGGACACCACGTTTTTCATGGCCTCCAGTTCCCGCTTGCGTTGTGCCAGCCGCTCGGTTAGTTCGTCCACCCGGCGGCGGGCCATTTCCGGCTGCATGCGGGGCTGCTTGCCGGCGGCGACATCCTCGCTGAGCTTGATGTAGCGGTCGGACCAGTAGTTGATCTCCTTGACCAGGCGGTCGTTGACCGCCGCCAGGATCTTGTCGGCCTGGCGTTCTCGGCGGGACTTCACCTCCTGGTAGTGCTCTGGCACCAGTTTCTGGCTGGCATAGTTGATGGCCAGGCCTTCCAGGTTCTGTTTGACCCAGGGTGAGTCCAGCACGTCGCTGATCAGGGCCTTGTCGGATGCATCTATCGGTTGTAAGTCGAGATGGGGCGCCCAGCCGGCGAAGGTGGTGTTGCCGTGTTGGTCGATGGCCACGAACTGGAGTCGGCGTGATACGGTGCGAGGGTTCTCCGCGCTGACCTCCCGCACTTCGTGGTCGATCATGAACAGGATACGTGGTTCGGTACCATCGTCGTTGGGGTCGACCAGAATGGCGCCCTGCTTCAGCTTGGGGCGGTGGGCCGAGAGGATCAGGTCGGTGGTGGCATGCATCAGGGGGTGAGCCGGATGGACCAAGTCGGCCATGGGCTTGCCGTGGATGCGGACCTTGTCCTTCTCGAAGCAGATGCGCTCGTATTTCTTCAGCACGGGGGTGCGGGTCTCGCCGACGACCCGGTCGCGCTCCCGGATGGCGGCGGGTACATGACGGATCTCGAATCGTCCCGGCTCACGAGGACGCATCTCGCCGCCCAGCGACTGGAAGGCCTCGGTGAAGAAGGCGCGAATGAAATAAGGCTGCAGCTTGCGCGCCTCGGCCTTTTCCATCTCCTCCTTGACGTGGTAGAGGTCCTCCAGCGTCAGGTGTTGATCCACCAGGGCGTTGCGGCGGATGATTTCTTTCAGATGTTCGGTATCCAGGGCGCCTTCGATCTTCTGCTCCAGGCGGGCCTTGACCTCAGGCGATTCGCCATAGCGGATGGACTCAATGAGCAGGTCCTTGAGCGAGACGCCCTCGAAGGCCTCGCCCAGGATGTCGAACACCTTGCCGCCCAGCGCCTGCTTTTCCACCTCCAGCTTCTCGAACAGCTTCTGGAAGACCTCACCCTCGCGGGTGCCCCTGGCCACCAGGTTCCAGAGATGGCAGACCTCGGTCTGGCCGATGCGGTGGATGCGCCCGAAACGCTGCTCCAGGCGGTTGGGGTTCCAGGGTAGGTCGTAGTTGACCATCAGGTTGGCGTTTTGCAGGTTGACGCCTTCGCCGGCGGCGTCGGTAGCGACCAGCACCAGTACATCGGGGTTGTTGCGGAACTGTTCCTGCGCCTTGCGGCGGTCGTCGCGGTTGGTGCCCCCGTGGATGGTGATGACCGCATCGGGATTGCCGAGCATGCCGGCGATGCGCCCCTTGAGGTAATGAAGGGTGTCCTTGTGCTCAGTGAAGATGATGAGCTTGCGGCGGCTGCCCGAGGTGGTGTACATCTCCGGGCGGTCCTGCAGAAGGTGGGAGAGTTCCTCCCACTTCTTATCCTGTCCAGACTGCACGACATTGAGGGCCTGTTGCTCCAGGCCCTTGAGGATCTCGATTTCGGCCTGGAGTTCGGGGATGGTCTCGGCCGCCGTGGCCTGGTCGACTACCTGGTCGGCGTACTGTTCGTATTCCTCCGGGGTCAGCTCTTCTTCCAGCACGTCAAAGTTCTCGGGCAGATCGATCGGCTTCTTGACGACATATTCGCCAAGGGTTTCCGCCACGCCGTCCTGGCGTAGCTTTTCGCCCCGGGCGATCAGCTTCATCTCTTCGAGCCGGGATTCCAGGCGCTTGCGGCGTCGCTTGAGCGACTGGTAGATGGCCTCGGGGCTGGAAGCGAGGCGGCGCTGGAGCTGGGTGAGCGCGAAGCCAACGGTGTTCTTCTTGTTGCCATTTAGCCTGTCGGCCCGGTTCATCTCGTTGCGGACGTAATCGGTCACTGCCGCGTAGAGGGCGGCCTCTAGGTCGGATAGTTCGTAGTTGGCCGTGTAGGCCCGGCGTTCCGGAAACAGCGGCGTGCCGTCGAACTTGAGTAGCTCCTCCTTGACCATGCGCCGCATCATGTCGGAGATATCCACCTTGTGGGCGCCTTCGCGGAACTTGCCGTAGAAGCGATCGGTGTCGAGCAGGGAGAGCCAGATCTGGAAGTCCTCTTCCTTGCCGTTGTGCGGCGTGGCGGTCATCAGCAGGAAGTGGCGGGTGATGGACCCCAGCAGCTCACCAAGCTGGAAGCGCTTGGTCTTGTTGACCTTGTTACCGAAGTAGTTGGCGGAGAGCTTGTGGGCCTCGTCGACGACGATCAGGTCCCACTCGGTGGCCTTGAGCTTTTCCTGGTAGTCTTCGTTGCGCGAGAGCTGGTCCAGGCGGGCAATGACGAGATCCTGCTCATCGAACCAGTTTCCGGAGGCGCATTGCTCCTGTTTCTGGCGGCTGAAGATCTCGAACTGGATGCCGAACTTCTCCAGCATCTCGTCCTGCCACTGTTCGGTCAGGGCGCCGGGTGCCACGATTAGGATGCGTTTGGCGTCGGCGCGCATTAGCAGTTCATTGCGCCAGGCCAAGCCTGGAGAAGGAGGAAGTTATGTAGAAGGAAAGACATCGCTGAAACCTTCAGAGCGACCTGACAGGTGCAAGTCCTGTCCGGCCAAGGCTGGCCACCAGCCGGAACCGAGTGTTGCGTGGTCGAGGAGCGATCCCGACTGCGAAGCGTACACAGGGGGCCTGTAGGCCGCGTGATGGAGCCTCGAAAGTACGGAATGCGGAGCCGACGTTGTTGAACGGACGGAAGGCAACAGGGGTGGTGCTGTACTGGCCTGGCATCATCCCTCCGCCGGGGTCGAAGAGCGGGGCATGCAGGGCAAGGGTCGCCCAGGAACCTGGGAGGGCTCGATCACTCCTTGCGGGAAGAGCGGTGCGGGCGCCGTGTGAGAAAAGGCCCAGGCCCATCGGAGCGGTGTCCGGCCGATGGGAGCGAACGGGACACGAAGCAGGGTACCGGCGCGCGAAGGCGACGAAGCGCGCTGGGAAGGTGATCGAGCAATCGGAGCCTGCCGATAGTACCTGGGAAGTCGGGGAACCTGCCCCAAGGGACCCGATGGAGGGAAGCGGCAGGTCGGACGATGGGGCTTTCGGAGGGACAGATGGCCGGGACATCGAGCCAGGAGAACATCTCAACACGACAACGGAAGCTAGCGGAACTGGCCCGGATCGAACCGAAGCTGGAACTGACCACGATTGCCCACCACATCGACGTGGTGTGGCTGGAAGAAGCCTGGCGGCGCACCCGCAAGGACGGGGCCGCCGGGGTGGACGGCGTGACTGCATCCCAATACGCAGCCGACTTAGAGGAGAACCTGACGCGCCTGCTGGAACGGTTCAAGACCGGCCGGTATCGGGCGCCTGCGGTACGGCGCGTCCACCTGCCCAAGCCGGGAACGGGAAAGACCCGCCCGATCGGCATTCCCACGCTGGAAGACAAGGTGCTGCAACGGGCGGTGCTGATGGCGCTGGAACCCATCTTCGAGCAGGACTTTCTCGACTGCGCCTACGGGTTCCGGCCCGGACGCAGTGCCCACCAGGCCCTGGAGAGGCTATGGGGCGGGCTGATGGCCATGGGCGGTGGCTGGGTCATCGACCTGGACATCCAAAACTTCTTCGACGACGTGGACCGGGACCGGCTGCGGAACTTTCTGGGGCAGAGGGTGCGCGACGGCGTGATCTGCCGCGTGATCGGTAAATGGCTGAATGCCGGTGTCATGGAAGGCGGACAGCTTCACTACCCCGAACAAGGGACACCGCAAGGTGGGGTGATCTCCCCACTGCTGGCCAACCTCTACCTGCATCACGTGCTCGACCTGTGGTTCGAGCAGACGGTCAAACCGCGACTGCAAGGCAGCGCCTTCGAAGTCCGGTTCGCCGACGATGCGGTCCTGGTGTTCGAACGGGAAGAAGACGCCCGGCGGGTATTGGCCGTTCTGGGCAAGCGCCTGGCCAAATACGGCCTGCGCCTGCACCCGGACAAAACCCGCCTGCTCGACTTCAGAAAACCCGGACGGAAAGGCCAGAGCTTCCAATACCTGGGATTCACCCACTACTGGGGACGCTCAAGGAAAGGGCGTTGGGTCGTCAAACGCAAGACCGCCCAAGCCCGGCTCAGCCGCTCCCTGCAGGCGATCAACCACTGGTGCCGGATGCACCGCCACTGGCCGGTTGCAGACCAACAAGCGGCCCTGAGCCGCAAACTCAAGGGGCATTATGCCTACTATGGGATCGTCGGCAACAGCCAATCGCTGGCCCGCTTCCTGTACGAGGTCAGACGGCGCTGGTACAAATGGTTGTCCCGCCGCAACCGGGAACGGATGAACTGGGACCATTTTGGGCGGCTGTACAAACGATACCCACTACCCCCACCGCGCGTGGTTCACGGAATTGCCCGTTGCGTAGCGACGCCATAGTCCGAGGAGCCGGATGCCTTAATCGGGCACGTCCGGATCTGTGGGAACCGCGGGTGAGCAATCGCCCGCGGTCACCCGGCCGGATTAGGAGACCGGCCATGATAGTCTTTCCGGCACCCGGGTCATCCGCCAGCACGAAGCGCAACGGCTGTTTGGGCAGCATGGCTTCGTACACGGCCGAGATCTGGTGGGGGAGTGGCTCGACGTTGGCGGTGTGCACCGCCATCATGGGGTCGAACAGGTGGGCCAAGCGGATGCGCAGGGCCTCTAGACCCAGCCTGAAGTTGGCACCGTCTGCATCGAAGGTCCAGTGGCGGCCCGCCTGGGCCAGCTCCAGGCGAGCCTCGTCCGGGCGGAAGAGCATCTGTTCCCCTAGTCGCCCCTGGTTGTCCCTGTAATAGACAGTGACGGCGTTGTCGCCCACAGGCTCGGTCAGCACCACCCGCACGATCTCATCGGGCACGATGCCGCAGATTAAGGCGTCTTTCTTGATGTCTTCGAGTTTGAGCATTCTTTGACCGCCTGCGCGCATTCGTTCCTTAATCCTCGCGGATAAAACGACCGATTTCAACTTGGTTTCGGTTGTAAGGTGCTTACGTCTGAGGCGGCGGCGGACGTATACTGCAGCCTGCGAAGTTGACGATCCCAGGTTTCGCCTAAATGATCAAACTTCCCTATTTCGATGCCCTGCTGGCATCGCTGGAGCGTGGCGATCCGGTTGTGGAGCGGGCCTTCGGCCGCCATGTCCACTGGGGCTACTGGCCCGAGCCGCAGGCTGCGGAACTGACGCCAGAGGCGTTCGCCGCGGCGGCGGAAGCCCTGACCCGGGAGGTGTGCCGGGCGGCGGCGATCGGGGATGGGCAGCGGGTGCTCGATGCCGGCTGCGGTTTCGGCGGCACTGTGGCCAGTCTGAATGAAAACCACGCTTACATGGACCTCTGCGGCCTCAACATCGACCGGCGCCAGTTGCGCCGTGCCCGCCGGCAGGTGGCGGCGAGGCCCGGCAACCGCATCTGCTTTGTGGCCGGCGATGCCTGTGCCCTGCCGTTTGCGGATCGTAGCTTCGATGCGGTGGTTGCGGTCGAGTGCATCTTCCATTTTCCCGACCGGCGCCGGTTCTTCGCAGAAGCCCGGCGGGTCCTGAAGCCCGGCGGGCGGCTGGCGCTGTCGGATTTCGTTTCCACCGCGCCGCTTTTGCCCGTCACCCTTTGGTCCCGGTTGGGGATCGGCGGCGGTTTCTACGGCCGCTGCGATCTCAGCTACACCCGCGGCGGTTACCGAAGGCTGGCGGAGGCGGCCGGCTTCGTCGTCGAAACGGAACGCGACATCACCGCAGGCACCCTGCCCACCTATTCGTTCCTGCGGCGTTTCGGCGGCGCGCTGCAGGTGGATGCGGCGGCGATCGCCGAAACCGGTTTCGCAGAGCTCGTCAGCCGCTTGCGGCTGCTGCGCTACATGATCTATGGCTTCCGGGCGCCGGACGGGAACGGCTGAGGGCGTGGCCCGGGCGGTGGGAATCCATGCTATTCTTTAACCCTTCCACGGGATGCAGACGTCATGTGGGTGCAGAAACGACTCGTCCTTTCCCCCAGGCCGCGCGGGTTTCATCTGGTCACCCGCGAGTTGCTGGAACAGCTGCCGGAGATCCGGGATTTCCGGGTCGGGCTGGCCCATTTCTTCATCCAGCACACCTCCGCCTCCCTGACCATCAACGAGAATGCCGATCCCACCGTGCGGGCCGACATGGAGGCGCATTTTCGCCATTTCGTCCCTGAGGACGCCCCCTACTACCGCCATACCCTGGAAGGGCCGGACGACATGCCGGCCCATATCAAGGCGTCGCTGCTGGGATCCTCGGTGACCGTCCCCATCGGCGGGGGACGGCTGCTGCTGGGCACCTGGCAGGGCATTTATCTGGGCGAACACCGTAACCACGGCGGGCGGCGCACCGTGATCGCCACCCTGCAGGGCGAATGAAGCGGCTGCTGGCGGGGGACATCGGCGGCACCAAGACCTGGCTGTGTCTGGCCGAGGTGGCCGGCGGCCGGGTGCGGGTGATCGCCCGCGAGCGTTTTCCCAGCGGGGATTTCGAGCGTTTCGAGGCGGTGCTGGCGCGCTTCCGCGCCCGCTGGCCGGCGCCTGTGGATGCCGCTTGCTTCGGGGTCGCCGGGCCGGTGAAGGATGGCGTCTGCCGTACCACCAATCTGCCCTGGGTGCTGGATGCCGCTGTTCTGTCGCGGCAGTTGGACGGCGCTCCGGTGGCGCTGCTCAACGATCTGGAGGCGGCCGCCCACGGCATCCTGGCACTGCCGCCGGATCAGTTCATAGCCTTGAATCCCCGGGCCCGGGAACGGGCTGATGCCCATCGGGCGGTGATCGCCGCCGGCACCGGCCTGGGGGAGGCGCTGCTGATCCGCAGCGGCGACGGCGTCACCGTGGTGGCGACCGAAGGCGGTCACTGCGATTTCGCCCCCCGCGATGCGCGCGAGGACGCGCTGCTGGCGTGGCTGCGGCGCAGCTATCCGGACCACGTCAGTTACGAGCGGGCGGTGTCCGGGCCGGGGCTGGCGCTGTTGTACCGCTTCCTGCGCGAGCGGGAACCGGCGCGGGAGAGCGCGCAAGTGGCGGCGGCGATGGCGACGGCCGATCCGGCTGCCGTGGTCAGCCGCGGGGCGCTGGAATGGGGCGATCCCCTGTGCCTCGAGACGCTGCGTTGGTTCGCCGCGCTTTACGGCGCCGAGGCGGGCAATCTGGCCTTGAAAAGCCTGGCCTTGGGCGGCATTTATATCGCAGGCGGGATCGCACCGAAGATCCTGCCGGTATTGCAGCAGGGCCATTTTCTCGCCGGCTTCACCGCCAAGGGGCGCTACCGGGAACTGCTGGCGGAGGTGCCGCTGCAGGTGGTGCTGTTCACCGAGGTGGTGCTGCTCGGCGCGCTGGCCTGGGGCTGCCGCCATCTGCTCGGTGTGGGGGAGGCGGCGGTGTACAATGGTCTGCGGGAATCTGAATCACTGACACAAGGAGAAGCCGATCATGAAGAAAACGTGGGTCGTCGTCGCTGAAGGCAGCCGGGCGCGGATCTTCGAGGCCAACAGCCGCGTCAAGCCGATGACGGAACTGGAAGATCTGTCCCATCCCAAGTCCCGCGCCAAGGTGCTCGACATCAACGCCGACAACGCCGGCAAGGTGTACGATCGCATGGGCCAGGGCATCCATCACATGGAAAGCGAGGTCGATCCCAAGACCCACGAGGCTGACATGTTCGCCAAGGAGGTCGCCGAACACATCGAAAAGGCCCGGGCCACCAACCGGTTCGAAGAGCTGGTGCTGGTCGGCGAGCCCAAATTCATCGGCATGGTGCGCAAGCACCTGCATGCGCCGACCCTGAAGACGCTGGTCAAGACTGTGAGCAAGAACCTGATCCGGGCGGATGAGGAAACCATCCGCAAGGCCGCCATCGAGCTGGAATGATGCGGGTCGGGGTTCCGAAAGAAACCAAGACCGAGGAGTACCGGGTCGGCCTCACGCCCGCCGGTGTGCGCGCCTTGATTCAGGCCGGTCATGCGGTCACGGTGGAGCGTGGCGCCGGCGAGGGTTCCGGTTTCGAGGACGCCGCCTACCGGGATGCCGGTGCCGAGCTGGGCGATGCCGCCGCGGCCTGGGGTGCCGATCTAGTGGTCAAGGTCAAGGAGCCGCAGCCTGACGAATACGGCTATTTGCGCGGCCAGATCGTGTTCACCTATTTTCATCTGGCCGCCGCCCCCCGCGAATTGCTCGACGCCCTGCTCGGGAGCGGCACCACCGCCGTCGCCTACGAAACCCTGGAGGACGAACAAGGGCATCTGCCCCTGCTGGCTCTCATGAGCGGGGTGGCGGGCAACATGGCGACCCTGATGGGCGCCTACTATCTGGCCCGCTTCAACGGCGGCCGCGGTACTCTGCCGGCCAAGGTACTCGGCGTCGGTTACGGCCGGGTGCTCATCATCGGCGACGGCGTGGTAGCCCATCACGCCGCTCAGCGTGCCTGCGCCATGGGCACCGAGGTGGTGATGGCCGGGCTCGATTCGTCCCGGGCGGCGGATCTGCAGGCCCAGTACCCCGATTGCTTCCGTTTCGTCCATTCCAGCCCGCAGACCATCGCCGCGGAGATCACCGCAGCCGATCTGGTCGTCGGTGCTGTGCTGATCCGCGGCGCCCGGGCGCCCCATGTGGTCACCGAAGACATGGTCAGACGCATGGCGGCCGGTGCGGTGATCGTCGATGTCAGCATCGATCAGGGCGGCTGCGTCGCCACCTCCCGTCCCACCACCCACGCCGATCCCGTCTATACCGTCCACGGCGTCATCCATTACTGCGTCACCAACATGCCCGGCGCCTATCCGCGCACCTCCACCCTGGCGCTGACGCGGGCCACCCTGCCTTACGTGCTGCGCCTGGCGGAGCAGGGCATCGAGGCGGTGCGGGGCGATCCGGGTTTCGCCAAGGCGGTCAATACCTACCGGGGCTGGATCACCTGCCGGCCGGTGGCCGAATACTGGGGGCTGCTGGAACGCTACCGGTCTCTTGATGAACTGCTGGGAGAGAGTCCGTGAGCGTCACTATCGATTCCCGCAAGTGGTGTCAGGGCCGGGTGGTGGAGCTGTACCGCTGGGCCGAGCGTCTCTACTCCCTGCGGGTGGAGGCCGACATCGAACCGTTCGTCGCCGGCCAGTTCGGCCGTCTGGGTCTGGAAATCGAGGGGGAATTCGTCTCGCGGCCTTATTCCTTCGTCAACGCGCCCGACGAGCGTCCCCTGGACTTCTACTTCATCGTCATTCCCGAGGGCAAGCTGACGCCGAAGCTGGCCACGCTGCAGCCGGGGGATTCGGTCTGGGTGGCGCGCAAGGCCGCCGGCTTCTTCACCCTGAACCAGGTGCCCGAAGGCCGGCACCTTTGGATGCTGGCCACCGGCACCGCCTTGGGTCCCTTCCTTTCCATCCTCAAGACCGAGGCACCCTGGCGACGTTTCGAACGGATCGTCCTGGTCCACGGGGTGCGCACCGGCGCCGAACTGGCCTACCAGGACACCATTCAGGGCTTCCGCCAGGACCATCCGGAGCAGTTCCGGTTTTTCGCCAGCGTCACCCGCGAAGCCGTGCCGGGGGCGCTGCCGATGCGGATCACCCAGGCCATCGAATCCGGCGAGCTGGAGCAACGCGCTGGCCTGAAGATAGACCCGGCCGACAGCCAGGTGATGATCTGCGGCAATCCGGCGATGGTGAAGGATACTGTCGCGCTGCTCAAGCGCCGGGGCCTGAAGGAGAACCTGCGCAAGGAGCCGGGGCAGATCACCACCGAGCGTTACTGGTAAGTTAAGCGGATCCGGCAGCGTCCGTCTTCGCGCTCCACCTGGAAACGCAGCGGCAGAAACTTTTCGATCACCGCGATATTGGTGGTGGTGTGGCGCGTGGGGGGCAGGGTCAGAAATTCCCCGCCGCCGGCCAGGGCCAGCGGCACCAATAGCTGGTCGGCCAGGTACGGTCCCACCGGCACGCCGGCTGCCAGATAGCTCTCCACCTCGTCCGCCAGTCGGCTGGCGACAGTCTCCGCCGGAACGCCCTTCTCGCCGAAGCCGGTGAACAGCTCGGTGATGTGGCGGCTGCGGATTGTTACCGTGACCACGTTGCCGATGCCGCAGCTGCGCAGTTCCTCGATGGTCAGGGCCGGGTTGGCCAGTTCCATGCGCTGGGCCAGCACGCCCAGTTCGCGGGCGGCGATGTGGCGGGGCAGACCGGCGACCACCGCCTTGGCGGCGATTTCCAGCACTTCCCCCCGCCGGAGGCGGGTGATGGGGTTGAGTCGTTTCACCGGCTCGATGTGGGCTTCCAGGACACCGCCGCCGCGGGGGTAGAAGCCGGGGCGGACCAGCCGCAGCGTGACCTTCGCCCCCATCTTGTGCAGCTGCGGCAGCAGGACCTGATCGAGAAAGTCGAAAGGCGGGGCGTGGGGATTGTGGGTGCCGCCCTTGAGGGTCAGTCGGCTGGGACCGTCGGCGAGCAGCAGCGGGGGCAGGATGGCCTGGAGCAGCAGAGTGGTGCTGCCGGCGGTGCCGATGTCGAAGGTGTAGTCCCCGGGCCGCACCGGCCCCGGCCGGAAGCGGATCGCCTGCGAGCCCACCTCGGCGCCTTCCACCTGGCCGCTGCTGATTGCGGCGGCGGCGAGGACGCAGGCCAGATGCTGGCGCCGCAGTCCCGGCGGGCGCCGCCTGGCGCGGATGTTGACCAAGCGCACCGGCTGTCGCAGATGCACCGCAAGCGCCAGGGTCGTGCGCAGGATCTGGCCGCCGCCTTCGCCGAAGCTGCCGTCGATCTCCAGTTCGTTCACGCCTCTTCCATCACCAGTTCCACTTCCTCCGGCTGCCGGCCCTCGAGACGGAAGCCGCGGATTTCCAGCACCCCTTTGGTGTTCAGGGAGATGATCAGGCTCAGGGCTTCGGGATAGCTGACCGCTTCGAGATCCTCGCTGGAGGGAAAGGGCGGGGCGTGGGGATGGGAGTGGTAGATGGCGAACAGGGTCTCGCCCCGCTGGCGCATGGTTTTCATCGCCCGGATCTGGCCGGCGGGGTCCATTTCGAAATGGCGCCCGGGATCGGCGGCGACGTTGGCCACCGGATAGACGTTCACCGGTTTGCCGTCGCGGGCGCCGATGAGGCCGCAGACCTCGTAATCGGGGCGGCTCTGGGCCTGATGCAGCAGACGGGTGACCAGGGAACGGGGCAGGACGATGGTGTCGGGCATTCAGGGGCTCCTCTGTGCCTCGGTGACTCGGATGTGGCCTTGCAGGTCGGGGTGTCCGCTGATGTTACGGAAACCGGCCTGTTTCAGCAATTCCGCCACCGCCTCGTGCTGGTCGTGGCCGTGTTCCAGCAGCAGCCAGCCGCCGGCGCGCAACACCCGCCGGGCCTGGGGGATCAGGGTGCGGTAGGCGGCAAGGCCGTCGGCCCCGGCGACCAGGGCCTGGGGAGGCTCGAAGCGGATTTCCCCCCGCAGATGGGGATCGCCGGCGGGAATGTAGGGCGGATTGCTGACGATCAGGTCCAGGCTGGCGGTGGCGATGGGGGCGAGCCAGTCGGCCTGGATCAGGGCGATCCGGGCGCCGAGGCGGCGGGCGTTGCGCCGCGCCAGATGCAGGGCGGTGAAGGAGCGGTCGGTGGCGAGGACGAAACAGCGGGGGCGTTCCCGCTGCAAGGTGACCGCCAGGGCGCCCGACCCGGTACCGGCGTCGGCCAGCCGCCACTCGGCTTCCGGAGGGATGTGATGCAGGGCCCGTTCCACCAGCAACTCGGTTTCCGGGCGAGGGATCAGCACCCCGGGACAGACCTCAAAGGTATGGGACCAGAATTCCCGCCGGCCGGTGAGATAGGCTACCGGTTCCCGGTGGCGGCGGCGTTCCAGCAGTTCCAGGTAGCGCCGGATCTGTGCCGGTTCCGGTTCCCGTTCGGGCCAGGCCCGCAGATGGCTGCGCGGCTTCCACAGGACATGGGCCAGCAGCACCTCGGCGTCCAGTTCCGGGGTAGGCGAGACATTCCGCAGGCGCTGGCAGCCCTGGCGTAGCAGTTCGGAGATGGTGGGCATCAGGCAAAGGTTTCCGCCAGCAGTTCGGCCTGGTGGTGCTGGAGCAAGGGTTCGATCAGTTCGTCGAGGTTGCCCTCGAGAATCTCGTCGAGCTTGTACAGCGTCAGGTTGATGCGGTGATCGGTGACCCGGCCCTGGGGGAAATTGTAGGTGCGGATGCGTTCGGAACGGTCGCCGGAGCCCACCTGGTGCCGGCGCGAGCGGGCCTGCTCGGCCTGCTGCTTGGCCTGTTCCGCCGCCAGCAGGCGGGCCTGGAGCAGGGCCATGGCCTTGGCCTTGTTCTGGTGCTGGGAGCGCTCGTCCTGACATTCGACCACGATGCCGGTGGGAAGATGGGTGATGCGCACCGCCGAGTCGGTGGTGTTGACGTGCTGGCCGCCGGCGCCGGAGGAGCGGAAGGTGTCGATGCGCAACTCCGCCGGGTTGATTTCCACCTCGTCCACCGCCTCCACTTCCGGCAGCACCGCCACGGTGCAGGCGGAGGTGTGGATGCGTCCCTGGGATTCGGTTTCCGGGACCCGCTGGACCCGGTGGGTCCCGGCCTCGAACTTGAGGCGGCCGTAGACGTCCGGTCCGGAAATTTTGAGAATGACTTCCTTGTAGCCGCCCAGTTCCCCGGGGCTTTCGCCGATGATTTCCACCTTCCAGCCGCGCTTTTCCGCATAGCGGCTGTACATGCGCAAAAGATCGCCGGCGAACAGGGCCGCTTCGGCGCCGCCGGTACCGGCGCGGATCTCCAGAAACACGCTGCGCCGGTCGTGGGGATCCTTGGGCAGCAGCAGAATCCGCAGCTCCTGTTCCAGGGTGGCCAGGCGGGCTTTGGCGGTGGCGATTTCCTCCCGGGCCAATTCCTTCAGTTCCGCATCGCCTTCCGCCAGCAGGGCTTCGGCCTCGGCCAGGGCGGCGGCGGTCTGCTGGTAATCGCGGTAAGTGGCGATCAGGGGTTCGAGCTGGGCGTATTCCTGGCTCAGCTCACGGAAGCGCCGGGTGTCGGTCTGCACTTCCGGCAGGCTGAGGAGGGCGGTGATTTCCTCGAAACGGTCGCTGAGCTGGTCGAGGCGGGTGCGGATGGAATCTTGCATCAGGTAAGCTTGAACAGTTCACGGGCCGCGGCGATGAGGTCGTGACGTTCGTGACTGCCGGCCTGCTTGAGTTGGACGCTGGGGGTATGGAGGAGTTTCTGGGTCAGGGTGTGGGCCAGCAGTTCCAGGGCTTCTTCCGGGGATGCGCCCCGCTGCAAGGCCCGGCGGGCCCGCTCCAGGGCCGCCTGTTTGTGGTCCTCGGCCTGGCGGCGCAAAGCGCGGATGGTGTCGCCGGCGCCCTGGGCTCGGAGCCAGGCGAGAAAGTGCTCCACCTCCATGTCGATAATCTCTTCGGCCTCGAGGGCGGCCTCGCGGCGGGCCTGGCGGTTCTCCTCGACGATGTCCTGGAGATCGTCCACGGTGTAGAGATAGACGTCGTCAAGGGTCTCCACCTCGGGCTCGATGTCGCGGGGCACCGCCAGATCGACCATGAAGATGGGCTTGTGGCGGCGTTTTTTGACCGCCCGCTCGATCGCCCCCTTGCCGAGGATCGGCAGCTGGCTGGCGGTGGAGGAAACCACGATGTCCCCTTCATGCAGATGGGCCGGCAGTTCCCGCAGGGCGATGGCGTAACCGCCGAACTGGGCGGCCAGCGCATGGGCCTTGTCGAAGGTGCGGTTGGCGACGATGATGCGGCCGATGCCCTGTTGGTGCAGGTGGCGGGCGGTCAGTTCGATGGTTTCCCCGGCGCCGATCAGCAGGGCGGTCTGCTCCCCCAGGCCGTCGAAGATCTGCTGGGCCAGGCGCACCGCGGCGAAGGCCACGGAAATGGGACTGGCGCCGATGGCGGTGTCGGTGCGTACCTTCTTGGCGGCGCTGAAGGTGTGCTGGAACAGCCGGCTGAGAATCTTGCCCAGGGCCCCGGCCTGGCGGGCGGCCTGATAGGCATCCTTTATCTGTCCCAGGATCTGTGGTTCGCCCAGGACCATCGAGTCGAGGCCGCAGGCGACCCGGAACAGGTGGCGGATGGTGGCGGCGTCGGTGTGGACGTACAGATAAGGCTCGAAGTCCTCGGGTTCGATCTGCTGGGTCTCGGCGAGCCAGTTTACCAGGAGTTTGGGATCGGGGTGTTCGGTGCGGCAATAAACTTCGGTGCGGTTGCAGGTGGAAAGGAGCGCCGCCTCCTGAACGCCCGGCAGCCTCAGCAGGGTGCGTAACACTTCGGTGGCGCGGTCGCCGGGAAACGCGAGGCGTTCGCGTACCGCCACCGGCGCCGTGGTATGGTTGAGTCCTAAGGCAAGCAGCGTCATGGGATGAAACGATCCAAGATAAGATTATTCTGCATTGTAAAAACAAAATATAATTAAACCAACTGTTCGCCCCGTCCTGCGGGCGGACCCGCCCGCATCAGGATAAGGAAGCTGTCCGTGATCATACGCCTCGTTTCCCTTTTCATTGCCGTTCTCGTGTTTTCCGGCTGTCAGGCGCTCAAACGCGAAACCTCGCCGCCAGCCTTTGCCGAGCCGATTCTGGAGATCAAGCACGTCGATAAGGCTTCCGCCATCAAGAGCGACATTCTCTACGCTCTGTTGGCGGCGGAACTGGCGGGCCGGCGGGGCGATTATCCGCTGGCCCTGAAGCTTTACCTGCAGGTGCTGGACAAAGTTCCCGATCCCCGGGTCGCCGAACGCGCCGCCCGCATCGCCCTGTATCTGAAGCAATACGACAAGGCGGCCGAGGCGGTCAGGCGCTGGCTGCAGCAGGCGCCCGATTCCCCGGACGCCCACGAGCTGGCGTTGATACTGGCGCTGCGTCAGGGAGAGGCCGACGCGGCCGCCGCCCATTTCATCCGCCTCCTGACCCTGACCCCGCCGTCCCGGCGCACCGAGGTGCTGATGGAAATCCTCCGTTATATGGACCGCAGCGTGGACAAGAAGGTGGCGGCGGCGGTGATGGCGCAGGTGAGCCGGCATTTCGCCGACGCTCCGGAAGTGCTGTACGCCCACGCGATGCTGGCGCTGCGCCAGGGGGACGTCCGCAAGGCCCTGGCGCAGGTGAGCCGGGCGGTGAAACTGCAACCGGAGTCGACCCGCCTGCGGTTGTTGCAAAGCCATCTCCTGACCCAGCTCGGGGAATCCGACAAGGCCCGGCGGATATTGCGCGACCTGGTGCGCGAGCATCCCGACGATCTGCAATTGCGTCTGCTTTACGCCCAATTGCTGCTGAAACTCAAGGATTTCGAGGCGGCCGAGGCGGAACTGAAACGGATCCTCAAGCGCGATCCGGACCATCCGGACGCCCTCTACGCCTACGCCCTGGTAAATCTGCAGCAGGGCAGGGACAAGGTCGCGGAGACAACACTGCGGCGCCTGCTCAAGCAGCCCAAGTGGCGCGTCGAAGCCTATTCCTATCTGGGGCGGATCGCGTTGCGTCACCACCGCTATCAGGAAGCGCTGGCCTGGTTCGACAAGGTCAAGGACGATAAGCTCGGCTTCGATGCCCGCGTCAACGCCGTGATGGCCCTGGCCAAGCTGAAGCGGATCGACGAGGCGCTGCGGCGCATCGAAACCCTGTACGACCGCTATCCCAAATTCCGCCTGCAGCTGCATCTGCTCAAAGCGGAGATCCTGACCCAGGCCCGGCGGCTGCAGGCCGCCTTCGATGCCCTCACCCAGGCCCTGGCGGATTTCCCCGCCCACCCCGACCTGCTCTATGCTCGCGCCCTGGTGGCCGAACAGATGGGCAAACCCCACCAGGCCATCGCCGACCTGCGGGCGGCGCTGGAGAAGAAGCCCGATGATCCCAATCTGCTCAATGCCCTGGGCTACACTCTGCTGGAATATCAGGGGCCGCTTGACGAGGCCAGAACCTATCTGGAGAAGGCCATCCGCCTCAAACCCGACGATCCCGCCGTCCTCGACAGCTACGGCTGGCTGCAGTACAGGCTCGGCCATTATTCCCAGGCGCTGGAATACCTGCAGCGCGCCTATGCCGCCAATCCGGATCCGGAGATCGCCTACCACTTAGGCGAGGTCTACTGGGCCCTGGGGCAACGCGACAAAGCCCGGAAGGTATGGCGCAAGGCGCTTGCCGAAGCGGGCGACGATCCGCGGGTGGCCAGATTCCGCAAACGGGTGGCGGACCGCCTGGTACCGTGAACCGCATTCCGCTGTTGTTGCTGCTGTTGGCGCTGGCGGGTTGCGCCGGCTGGCACAAGCCTCCTTTGCCCGCTGTGGGCGAGGCCGAGCGCCGCTGGCGTTCCGGGCTGATCGAGCATCCCTGGCAGCTGCAGGGCCGGATCGGTGTCAGCGGCGGCCGCGACAGCTGGCACGGCCATCTGCGCTGGGAACACGGGCAGGGGTTGGACCGTCTGGTTCTGAGCGGTCCCTTCGGCCAGGGTGGGGCGGTGGTCGAGGCGGGCCCCGGCTGGATCCGGCTGCGCTATCCCGATGGCCGGATGCTGGAATCGGCCGATCCCAACCATTTGCTGCACCAGGTGCTGGGCGTCGCCGTGCCGCTGACGGCATTGCGTTACTGGGTTCTGGGGCTGGCCGCACCCGGCCCGGCCGCCGTCGAGCACGACCCGGCCGGGCGGTTGCGGCGGCTGCGGCAACAGGGTTGGGAGGTCGACTATCTGGCCTATGGGGTCGTTACCGCAGGAGCGTTGCCGACGAAACTGCGGTTGTTGGGTCCTGATGGGGTGCGTGTGAAATTGTTGATCGATCGCTGGGAAATCGACCGTGACCGAACTTGAAAACTGGCCGGCGCCTGCCAAGTTGAACCTGATGCTGCGGATCGTCGGCCGCCGGCCCGACGGTTACCACCTGCTGCAGACGGTGTTCCAGTTCGTCGATTGGGCCGACAGCCTGCACTTTCGCTGGCGCGATGACGATCAGGTGGTGCTGGCGACGCCGCTGCCGGGGGTGCCTCCGGATCGTGATCTGACCGTGCGCGCCGCCCGCGCGCTGCAGCGTTTGACCGGGGTGCGGCGCGGGGTGGAGATCCGCTTGGACAAGCGCCTGCCCATGGGCGGCGGGCTGGGGGGCGGCAGCTCCGATGCGGCCACGGTGCTGGTGGCGCTCAATGCCCTGTGGGGGTTGGGATTGAGCGAGACAGCATTGCTGGAAGTGGGGGTCGAGCTTGGCGCCGACGTGCCGGTTTTCATCAAGGGGGTGGCGGCCTGGGCCGAAGGGGTCGGTGAGCGGCTGACGCCGGTGGAACCTCCCCAGCCCTGGTACGTGATCCTCGTCCCTCCCTGCGAGGTGGCGACAGCGGCGGTGTTCGGGGCGGAAGATTTGACAAGAAACAGCCCGCCTGCCAAAATATCCGACTTTCTCGCCGGGCTGTGTGGCAACGACTTCCTGCCGGTCGTGCGGCGGCTGTATCCCCAGGTGGATGCGGCGCTGGCCGACCTGGCGCGCCATGGTCAGCCCCGTCTGACGGGCACCGGTGCCTGTGTGTATGCGGCGTTTCCGGAGCGTGACCGGGCGGAAGCGGTGGCTGCGGCGTTGGCGCGGCGTTGGCGGGTCCAGGTCGCCCGAGGTTTGAATCGCTCGCCGTTGCTCGACAAACTGGCACAGTTACGATGAAAGATCCAATGGGGCGTCGCCAAGCGGTAAGGCACGGGGTTTTGATCCCCGCATTCCCAGGTTCGAATCCTGGCGCCCCAGCCAATCCTGTCCATTCATCCCGCAATGCATTCGGCAGAGGTGGCGTCATGGGCGATGCCAGCTTCATGATTTTTTCCGGCAACGCCAACCGGCCTCTGGCGCAGCACATCGTCGAGCGGCTCGGCATGCGGTTGGGGCTGGCGTCGGTGGGACGTTTCAGTGACGGCGAGATCGCGGTCGAGATCGAGGAGCACGTCCGCGGCCGGGAAATCTTCGTCATCCAGTCCACCCACATGCCCCATGACAACCTCATGGAACTGCTGATCATCGTCGACGCCCTGCGGCGGGCCTCGGCGGGGACGATCACAGCAGTGATTCCCTATCTCGGTTATGCCCGTCAGGACCGGCGGCCGCGGTCGGCGCGGGTGCCGATCACCGCCAAGCTGGTGGCGAAGATGATTTCCGCCGCCGGGGTGGACCGGCTGTTGACCGTGGACCTGCACGCCGACCAGGTGCAGGGGTTCTTCGACATCCCGGTGGACAACGTTTACGCCTCGCCCCTGCTTTTGGGCGACATCTGGCGGCAGAAGTACGACAACCAGATCGTGGTGTCGCCGGACGTGGGCGGGGTGGTCCGGGCCCGGGCCCTGGCCAAGCGCTTGGGAGACGCGGACCTGGCCATCATCGACAAGCGCCGGCCCAAGGCCAACGAGGCCCAGGTGATGAACATCATCGGCGAGGTCGAGGGGCGGACCTGCATCCTGGTGGACGATCTGGTGGATACCGCCGGCACCCTGTGCCAGGCGGCGGCCGCGCTCAAGGCGCAGGGGGCCGTGCGGGTGGTGGCCTACTGTACCCACCCGGTGCTGTCAGGGCCGGCGGTGGACAACATCGGCGCTTCGCAACTGGACGAGCTGGTGGTCACCGACACCATTCCGTTGCGCCGCGAGGCGGCGGCGTGTCCCAAGATCCGGCAGCTGAGCGTGGCGGACATGTTGGCCGAAACCATCCGCCGCATTGCGGTTGGCGAGTCGGTCAGTTCTTTGTATGTGGATTAAGTTTTTTTGGGAGCGATCAAGATGGAAGTGAGTTTCGAGTTCGAGGCGGAAGTCAGGTCCGAGGCCGGCACCCGTGCGGCCCGCAGGTTGCGGCGTGAGTTGAAGATTCCCGCAGTGTTGTATGGTGGTGAGGAACAGCCGTTGCCGCTGACGCTGTCCAAGCCTCAGGTGGACAAGAACCTGGAACAGGAGGCGGTGTATTCCCACATCCTGACCCTGAAGATTCCGGGCCAGGCGCCGGTGCAGGCGATTCTGAAGGAGGTCCAGCGGCATCCGAGCAAGGAGGCGGTGTTGCATCTGGACTTTCAGCGCGTCTATGCGGACGAGGAGATCCGGGTCCATGTGCCGCTGCATTTCGTCAACGAAGATACGTCCGTCGGCGTAAAGAAGGGCGGTATCGTCAACCATCACTTGGTGGAAGTGGAAATCGCCTGTCTGCCCGGCCAGTTGCCTGAGTTCATCGAAGTGGATCTGGCGAATCTGGATGTCGGCGAATCCATCCACCTGTCCGAGCTGAAGCTGCCGGAAGGGGCCAAAGTGGTTGAGCTGCTGCACGGTGCCGACGCGCCGGTCGTCACCATTCTGCCGCCGCGGGTCGAAACCGAAAGCGGGGAAAGCGGCGAAGGCGAAGAAGCCGCTGGTGAAGCCTGAGTTTGACCGGAATTGTCCTGATTGCGGGGTTGGGGAACCCCGGCAGACAGTATGAAAGAACCCGGCATAATGCCGGGTTCTGGTTTGTGGACGAGGTGGCCCGGCGCGAAGGGGTGGATCTGCGCTGGGAGGCGCGTTTCGGCGGTTGGTTGGGGCAGTTCTTTCACCACAGCGAGGCGGTGCGTCTGTTCAAGCCGGGCCAGTTCATGAACCGCAGCGGCGGGCCGGTCACGGCGGTGTGCCGTTATTTCGGCATCGAGGCGCCGCAGCTGCTGGTCGCCCACGATGAGCTGGATTTCCCCGCCGGCGAGGTGCGCCTCAAGGTGGACGGCGGCCACGGCGGGCACAACGGTCTCCGCAGCATCGTGCAGCATCTGGGGCGACGTGACTTTGTGCGGCTGCGGATAGGCATCGGCCGTCCCCGTCACGGTTCGGTCACCGACTACGTTCTGGGGCGGCCCTCCAATGAGGAACGGGCGGCGATCACGGCGGCCATCGCGCGGGCGGCGGACTGTCTGCCACTGTTGCTCGATGAAGGGGTCGAGAAGGCCATGAATCGCCTTCACGCGCAAGCGGCGCAGAAATTCGGCCCAAAGGGTTGACAGCCACGCGGGGATCGGAAACAATAATGCGCTCTTTAGTCGGGAGGGGTTCCCGAGCGGTCAAAGGGACCAGACTGTAAATCTGGCGGCTTCGCCTTCGGAGGTTCGAATCCTCCCCCCTCCACCAGATTGGGAAGGTTTGTGCGGGTGTAGTTCAATGGTAGAACCTCAGCCTTCCAAGCTGATGACGTGGGTTCGATTCCCATCACCCGCTCCAAAATGCGGGGTTTGCGTTTCACAGCCCATATAGCTCAGTCGGTAGAGCACTTCCTTGGTAAGGAAGAGGTCACCGGTTCAAGTCCGGTTATGGGCTCCATTTTTTTATCGATGCCATCGTAAGATAATTAAGAGGATCGAGTTCTCATGGCCAAGCAGAAGTTTGAGCGGACCAAGCCGCACGTGAATGTGGGGACGATTGGGCACGTGGACCATGGCAAGACGACGCTGACGGCGGCGCTGACCAAGGTGTCTGCGGAGCATTTCCAGGGTGCGGAGTTCAAGGACTACAGCCAGATTGACAACGCCCCGGAAGAGCGTGAGCGCGGGATTACCATCGCCACCGCCCACGTGGAATACGAGACCGCCAAGCGTCACTACGCCCACGTGGACTGCCCGGGTCACGCCGACTACGTCAAGAACATGATCACCGGAGCGGCGCAGATGGACGGTGCCATTCTGGTGGTGTCCGCGGCGGACGGTCCCATGCCCCAGACCCGCGAGCACATTCTGCTGGCCCGCCAGGTGGGGGTTCCCTACATCGTCGTTTACCTGAACAAGGCCGACATGGTGGACGACGAAGAACTGCTCGAACTGGTCGAGATGGAAGTGCGCGAACTGCTCAGCAGCTACGACTTCCCGGGAGACGACGTGCCGGTGGTGATCGGCAGCGCCCTCAAGGCCCTGGAAGGGGACCAGAGCGAGATCGGGGTGCCCTCGATCCTCAAGCTGATGGAAGCGATGGACGAATACATTCCCGAGCCGGAGCGTCCCATCGACCAGCCCTTCCTGATGCCGATCGAAGACGTGTTCTCGATTTCCGGCCGCGGCACCGTGGTGACCGGCCGAATTGAACGCGGCAAGGTCAAGGTGGGTGACGAAGTCGAGATTGTCGGCCTGCGTCCCACCACCAAGACCACCGTCACCGGCGTGGAAATGTTCCGCAAGCTGCTGGACGAAGGGGTGGCCGGCGACAACGTAGGCGTGCTGCTGCGCGGCACCAAGCGTGACGAAGTTGAACGCGGCCAGGTGCTTGCCGAACCCGGCAGCATCACCCCGCACACCCACTTCGAAGCCGAAGTGTACGTACTGTCCAAGGACGAAGGTGGGCGTCACACCCCGTTCTTCAACGGCTACCGGCCGCAGTTCTACTTCCGGACCACTGACGTGACCGGCGCGGTGGAGCTGCCGGAAGGTGTGGAGATGGTGATGCCTGGCGACAACGTCAAGATCACGGTGAAGCTGATTGCGCCGATTGCCATGGAAGAAGGCCTGCGGTTTGCGATTCGCGAGGGCGGCCGCACCGTCGGCGCCGGCGTGGTTTCCAAGATCATCGAGTAATTGTTAGCACACAGGCGCCGCCGCTTCCCAGGCGGCGCCACAGGTTGAGGCGATACAGGTCAGTAGCTCAATTGGTAGAGCAGCGGTCTCCAAAACCGCAGGTTGGGGGTTCGAGTCCCTCCTGGCCTGCCATTTTTTATTGGGTATCGGTTCTCCTCCCACCACACGGTTGATTCCATGACAACACAGGCCCAGTCTCAAGATTTGTCACTTTCCCCTTTCGATCTCGTCAAGGTGATTCTGTCCGTCCTGCTGCTGACGGCAGGCGTGGTGGGCTTTTACTGGTATCCGGAGTATTCCGTCCTCTATCGCACCCTGGCGCTGATCGGCATAGTACTGGTGGCGGCGGGGCTGTTCTTCGCTACCGCACCCGGGCAGATGCTGTGGAGCTTCATTCAGGAAGCACGCGCGGAGCTGCGCAAGGTGACCTGGCCGACCCGCCAGGAAACCATCCATACCACCCTGATGGTGGTGGTGATGGTGGTGATCGTGGGCCTGATCCTGTGGCTCTTCGATTCCCTGTTCCTGTGGCTGGTGAAGCTGCTGACCGGTCAGGGGGGGTAAGTCCGTGGCGATGCGTTGGTACGTCGTACATACCTATTCAAACTACGAGAATCAGGTCAAGCGCTCCCTGGAAGAGCGTATCAAACAAGCGGGCCTGGAAAAGTATTTCGGCAAGATTCTGGTGCCGACTGAGGAAGTGATCGAGATGCGCATGGGCCAGCGGCGTAAGACCGATCGCAAGTTCTTCCCCGGTTACGTGCTGGTGCAGATGGAAATGAACGACAAGACCTGGCACCTGGTGCGCAGCATCCCCAACGTGCTGGGATTCATCGGCGGCACGCCGGAGAAGCCGGCGCCCATTTCCGACGAGGAAGCCGAAGCGATCCTGGCCCGGGTGGAGGAGGGTCTCAGCAAGCCCAGGCCCAAGGTGTTGTTCGAGCCCGGCGAGGTGGTGCGCATCATCGAGGGGCCGTTCAAGGATTTCACCTGCGTGGTCGAGGAAGTCGACTACGAAAAGAACAAGCTCAAGGCTTCGGTCGTCATCTTCGGCCGGCAGACGCCGGTTGAGTTCGATTTCAGTCAGGTCGAGAAGGTCTGACTGCCATCCGGGGAGCCGCAAGGCGTTGGTACCCATCCTAGGAGAGTCGTAACATGGCAAAGAAAGTAGAGGCTTACATCAAGCTGCAGGTCAAGGCCGGGGAAGCCAATCCCAGCCCGCCGGTAGGCCCGGCGCTGGGCCAGCACGGCGTCAACATCATGGAGTTCTGCAAGGCGTTCAACGCCCAGACCCAGGGCATGGAGAAGGGGTTGCCCCTGCCGGTGATCATCACGGTCTACAACGACCGCAGCTTCACCTTCATCATCAAGACCCCGCCGGCCTCATATCTGCTGAAGAAAGCCGTGGGCGCGGAAAAGGGAAGCTCGGTGCCCAATCTGGAGAAGATCGGCACTGTAACCCGCGAGCAGCTGGAAGAGATCGCCAAGATCAAGGAACCGGATCTGACGGCCGCCGACATGGACGCCGCGGTCCGGACCATCGCCGGGACCGCCCGCAGCATGGGCATCGACGTGGAGGGGGTGTGACATGGCCAAGCTGTCCAAACGCATGAAGATGATCCGCGAGAAAGTGGATCCCGCCCAGGTCTATCCCGTCGAGGAAGCTATTAACCTGCTGAAGGAGCTGTCCTCGGTCAAGTTCACCGAGTCCGTGGATGTGGCGGTCAACCTCGGGGTCGATCCGCGCAAGTCCGACCAGGTGGTCCGGGGTTCCACGGTGCTGCCTCACGGAACCGGCAAGAGCGTGCGGGTGGCGGTTTTCGCCCAGGGGGCCAATGCCGAGGCGGCCAAGGAGGCCGGCGCCGATGTCGTCGGCATGGAAGACCTGGCCGAAGAGGTCAAGAAGGGCAATCTGGATTTCGACGTGGTGATCGCCAGTCCCGACGCGATGCGCATCGTCGGTCAGCTGGGGCCAATTCTGGGGCCGCGCGGCCTGATGCCGAATCCCAAGGTGGGCACGGTGACGCCGGATGTCGCCACCGCAGTGAAGAATGCCAAGGCCGGCCAGGTGCGTTACCGCACCGACAAGGCGGGTATCATCCACTGCACCATCGGCAAGGTGGATTTCGACGTCAATGCCCTGAAGGAGAATCTCGAGGCCCTGCTTGCCGACCTGAAGAAGGCCAAGCCGGCCAGCAGCAAGGGAACCTATCTGAAGAAAGTCTCCCTTTCAACCACCATGGGGCCAGGCTTGACCATCGATCAGTCCACCCTGGATATCTGATTCTGACGACTTTGGATTGCCGGATGACCGGTGATCGTCAAAGACCGCAGGAGCGCGTGAGCGCTTAATCGCCTGCGCAGACGGTGAACCGGACCAGAAGGACGGGGAGCCGTAACGGGAGCGCCCTTTATGGGTGCGTGAGTGATCCCCCGGTACTGCCGGGGGAGGCAAACGGAGGTATCACGTGGCACTGAGACTGGAACAGAAAAAGGCCATCGTGGCCGAGGTCTCCGAAGTCGCCGCCAAGGCCCATTCCGCCATCGCCGCGGAATACCGGGGTCTGACGGTGCCGGAAATGACCGAGCTGCGGAAGAAGGCCCGGGAGTCCCAGGTGTACCTTCGCGTGGTGAAAAACACGCTGGCGCGTCGTGCGCTGGAGGGTACCGACTACGCCTGCATGAACGACAAGCTGGTCGGTCCCCTGCTGTATGCGTTTTCACTGGAAGAACCGGGTTCGGCTGCCCGTGTCATCAAGGAATTCCTGAAAGAACACGAGCACCTGCAGCCCAAACTGGTCGCCGTGGGCGGCAAGGTTTACGGTCCGGAGGAACTGGAACGTCTGGCCAGCCTGCCCACCAAGGAACAGGCCATCAGCATGCTGATGGGCGTGATGAAGGCGCCGGTGGAGAAACTGGTGAGAACGCTGGCCGAGCCCCACGCGAAACTGGTACGGACCCTCGCTGCCGTGCGCGATCAAAAGCAGGCGGCGTGATCCGGGCATTGGGTTGTCATTAAAACTGTTGCAAATTTTGGAGTGTAAAAACAATGGCTCTGTCTAAAGAAGAAATCCTGGATGCGATCGCGAACATGACCGTCATGGAAGTGGTGGATCTGATCGAGGCCATGGAAGAGAAGTTCGGTGTTTCCGCGGCAGCCCCTGTGGCGGCGGTCGCCGTTGCCGGCGGTGGCGAAGCCGGCGGTGCGGCCGAGGAAAAGACCGAGTTCGATGTCGTTCTGACCGGCTTCGGTTCCAACAAGGTGGCGGTCATCAAGGCGGTCCGTGGCATCACCGGCCTGGGCCTGAAGGAAGCCAAGGCGCTGGTCGAAGGCGCCCCGGCGCCGGTCAAGGAAGGCGTCAGCAAGGAAGAGGCAGAAGAAATCAAGAAGCAACTGGAAGAGGCGGGCGCTTCTGTCGAAATCAAATAAGCGCATTTCCACGCGTTGCTTTTAGGGATGGCTGGCAGTTTCGACTGCCGGCCTTTTCCCGCTTGAATGACAGAAACAACACGGAGGCAGCATGCAGCATTCGTTAGGTTGAGCGAGCGCTTGTGGTCAAAGACGATCTCACTGTATTTCATACCGGCGGACTGACCATCCCCCAGGCAACCCAATTCTTCGCAGGATCTTAAGGAACCGCTATGGCCTATTCGTTCACCGAGAAAAAGCGACTTCGCAAGAGCTTTGCCAAACGTCCCGAAGTTCTCGACGTTCCCTATCTGCTCCAAACCCAGATTGAATCATACCGGCAGTTCCTCCAGGCGGACAAGCGTCCTGATCAGCGTGCCGACAAGGGGCTGCACGCGGCCTTCAAGTCGGTGTTTCCGATCGAGAGCCACAACGGCTACGCCGCGCTCGAATACGTGAGTTACCGCCTGGGCGAGCCCACTTTCGACGTCAAGGAATGTCAGCTGCGCGGGGCGACCTATGCGGCGCCGCTGCGGGTCAAGGTGCGCCTGGTGCTGTACGACAAGAATTCACCGGCAAGCAGCAAGGTTGTCAGGGACATCAAGGAGCAGGAAGTCTACATGGGCGAACTGCCGCTGATGACCGAGAACGGCACCTTTGTCATCAACGGCACCGAACGGGTGGTGGTGTCCCAGTTGCACCGTTCGCCGGGGGTGTTCTTCGACCACGACCGGGGCAAGAACCATTCCTCCGGCAAGCTGTTGTTCAACGCCCGGGTGATTCCCTATCGCGGTTCCTGGCTCGATTTCGAATTCGACCACAAGGACATCGTCTACGTGCGTATCGACCGCCGCCGCAAGCTGCCGGCGACGGTACTGCTGCGGGCGCTCGGTTTCGACAACGAGCAGATGATCCGCATGTTCTTCGAGACCGACACGTTCCACCTGAGCAAGGACCGGATCGTTCTCGACCTGATTCCCGAGCGCCTGCGCGGGGAGATCGCGCCTTTCGACATCAAGCTCGACGACGGCACCGTACTCGTCGAGGAGGGGCGGCGCATCACCCCCAAGCACATCCGCCAGATGAAGAAGGCCGGACTCACACAGTTGGTGGTGCCGCCGGAATACCTTTACGGCAAGATCCTGGCCCATAACCTCGTTGACCGGGAAACCGGGGAGCTGATCGCCGCGGTCAACACCGAGATCACGCCGGAGTTGCTGGAAACCCTGATCGAAAAGGGAATCGACAGGATCGAGACCCTCTACGTCAACGAGCTCGACCGCGGGCCGTACATTTCCAACACCCTGAAGATCGATCACACCACCACCCGGCTGGAGGCGCTGGTCGAGATCTACCGCATGATGCGTCCGGGCGAGCCGCCCACCCAGGAAGCGGCTGAAACGCTGTTCGAGAACCTGTTCTTCTCCCCGGAGCGCTACGACCTCTCCGAAGTGGGGCGGATGAAGCTCAATCTGCGCCTGGGACGCAAGGAAACCGAAGGTCCCCGGGTCCTGACCCAGGAGGACATCATCGATGTTCTCAAGGAACTCATCAACATCCGCAACGGCAAAGGCCAGGTGGACGACATCGACCATCTGGGCAACCGCCGGGTGCGCAGCGTCGGTGAGATGGTGGAAAACCAGTTCCGCATCGGCTTGGTGCGGGTCGAGCGGGCGGTGAAGGAACGCCTGACCCTGGCCGCCAGCGAGGATTTCACGCCCCAGGAGGTGATCAATACCAAGCCGGTGGTGGCGGCAATCAAGGAATTCTTCGGCTCCAGCCAGCTGTCCCAGTTCATGGACCAGAACAACCCGCTGTCGGAAGTGACCCACAAGCGCCGGGTCTCGGCCCTGGGGCCGGGAGGGCTGTCGCGTGAGCGTGCCGGTTTCGAGGTCCGCGACGTGCATCCGACCCACTACGGCCGCCTGTGTCCGATCGAAACCCCGGAAGGCCCCAACATCGGCCTGATCAACTCCCTGGCGGTCTACGCCCGGGCCAACGAGTACGGCTTCCTGGAGACCCCCTACCGCAAGGTGGTGGACGGCAGGGTGACCGACGAGATCCATTATCTTTCGGCCATCGAGGAAAGCGAGTACATGATCGCCCAGGCCGGCGCCACGGTGGATGAGGAAGGACGCCTCGTGGACGAGATGGTGTCCTGCCGGCACAAGAACGAATTCACCCTGGCCTCGCCGGAGATGATCCAGTACATGGACGTCTCCCCCAAGCAGATCGTCTCGGTGGCGGCCTCCCTGATTCCGTTCCTGGAGCATGACGACGCCAACCGTGCCCTCATGGGCTCCAACATGCAGCGTCAGGCGGTGCCGATGCTGCGTTCCCAGAAGCCCCTGGTGGGGACCGGGATGGAACGCATCGTCGCCCGCGATTCCGGTGCCACGGTGGTGGCACGCCGCGGGGGCGAGGTGGTGTCGGTGGATGCGGCCCGCATCGTGGTGCGGGTCAACGACGACGAAACCGAGCCAGGCGAACCGGGGGTCGATATCTACAATCTGACCAAGTACACCCGCTCCAACCAGAACACCTGCATCAACCAGAAGCCGCTGGTGACGCCGGGTGACCGCATCGCCCGGGGCGACATCCTCGCCGACGGTGCCTCCACCGACATGGGGGAACTGGCCCTGGGGCAGAACCTGCTGGTGGCCTTCATGCCCTGGCACGGTTACAACTTCGAGGATTCGATCCTGATCTCCGAGCGGGTGGTGGAGGAGGACCGTTACACCACCATTCACATCGAGGAGAAGACCTGCGTCGCCCGCGACACCAAGCTGGGACCGGAGGAGATCACCGCCGACATCCCCAATGTCAGCGAGGCGGCCCTGGCCAAGTTGGACGAGTCCGGCATCGTCTATATCGGTGCCGAGGTCAAGGAAGGCGACATTCTGGTGGGCAAGGTGACCCCGAAAGGGGAAACCCAGCTGACGCCGGAGGAGAAGCTGCTGCGGGCCATCTTCGGTGAGAAGGCCTCCGACGTGAAGGACACCTCCCTACGGGTGCCTTCCGGGATGGCGGGGACGGTGATCGACGTCCAGGTGTTCACCCGCGACGGGGTGGAAAAGGATGCCCGCGCCAAGGCCATCGAGCAGGCGCAGCTGGAGAAGGTACGCAAGGACCTCGACGACCAGCTCAAGATCGTCGAGCAGGACACCTTCGAGCGGGTGCGCCAGATGCTGCTGGGCAAGGTGGCCGAGCAGGGGCCGAAGGGGCTGGCGCCGGGAACCGAGATTACCCAGGACTATCTCGATGGCCTCAAGCCGGAGGAATGGCTGCGGATCCGCCTTCAGGATGAAGACATCAATGTCCAGCTCGAGGCGGTGGCCGAGCAGCTGGAGAAACTGCGCAAGGAGATGGACCAGCGTTTCGAGGAGAAGAAGGCCAAGATCACCATGGGCGACGATCTGCCGCCCGGGGTGTTGAAGATGGTCAAGGTCTATCTCGCGGTCAAGCGCCGCATCCAGCCCGGCGACAAGATGGCCGGCCGCCACGGCAACAAGGGGGTGATCTCCCAGATCGTGCCGGTGGAGGACATGCCCTACCTGGAGGACGGCACCCCGGTGGACATTGTCCTCAATCCCTTGGGGGTGCCCTCGCGCATGAACGTGGGGCAGGTGCTCGAAACCCACCTGGGCTGGGCCGCCCGCGGTCTGGGGCTGAAGATCGGCCGCATGCTCGAGGCCAAGGCCAAGGTGCATGAACTGCGCGAATTCCTGGAGCAGGTCTACAACCGGACCGGCCGCAGGGAGGATCTCGACAGCCTCAGCGACGAAGAGATCGTGGAACTGGCCCACAACCTCAAGGAGGGGGTGCCGATGGCGACGCCGGTGTTCGACGGCGCTACCGAAGAGGAGATCAAGTCCATGCTGCGCCTGGCCGATCTTCCCGACAGCGGCCAGACCCGGCTGTTCGACGGCCGTACCGGCGATGCCTTCGACCGCGACGTCACCGTGGGCTACATGTACATGCTCAAGCTGAACCACCTGGTGGACGACAAGATGCACGCCCGTTCCACCGGGCCTTACAGCCTGGTGACCCAGCAGCCGTTGGGGGGCAAGGCCCAGTTCGGCGGTCAGCGGTTCGGGGAGATGGAGGTCTGGGCCCTGGAAGCCTACGGGGCGGCCTACACCCTGCAGGAGATGCTCACGGTCAAGTCGGACGACGTCACCGGTCGCACCAAGATGTACAAGAACATCGTCGATGGCGACTACCGCATGGAAGCCGGTATGCCGGAGTCCTTCAAGGTGCTGATCAAGGAGATCCGTGCCCTGGCCATCAATATCGAACTGGAGCAGGACTGACGGTCCGTGATCGAGTTCCGAGTTCACCAATCTAGCGGGAGCTGAAGCTTTGAAAGATCTGATCAAAATCCTGAAGAAGCAGAGTCAGGTGGAAGAGTTCGATGCCATCCGCATCGGACTGGCTTCTCCGGACATGATCCGTTCATGGTCCTACGGCGAGGTCAAGAAGCCGGAGACCATCAACTACCGCACCTTCAAACCGGAGCGGGACGGCCTGTTCTGCGCCAAGATCTTCGGCCCGATCAACGACTACGAATGCCTGTGCGGCAAGTACAAGCGCCTCAAGCACCGCGGCGTCATCTGCGAGAAGTGCGGGGTCGAGGTAACGCTGGCCAAGGTCCGGCGCGAGCGCATGGGGCACATCGAGCTGGCCAGCCCGGTGGCGCACATCTGGTTCCTCAAGTCGTTGCCGTCGCGCATCGCCCTAATGCTCGACATGACCATGGTGCAGGTGGAGCGGATCCTCTATTTCGAATGCTTCGTGGTCACCGATCCGGGCCTGACCCCGCTGGAACGGGGCCAGCTTCTCACCGATGAGGAATACCTGGAGGCCGTGGAGCAGTACGGCGACGACTTCAAGGCCGGCATGGGCGCCGAAGCGGTCCAGGAACTGCTGCGCACCATGGACCTGAAGGCCGAGGCCGCCCGCATCCGCGAGGAGATCGAGGCCACCGGCTCGGAGACCAAGATCCGCAAGCTGTCCAAGCGTCTCAAGCTGATCGAGGCCTTCATCAACTCCAACAACCGGCCGGAGTGGATGATCCTGACGGTGCTGCCGGTGCTGCCGCCGGACCTGCGCCCCCTGGTGCCCCTGGACGGCGGCCGTTTCGCCACTTCCGATCTCAACGATCTGTACCGCCGGGTGATCAACCGCAACAACCGCCTGCGCCGGCTGCTGGAGCTCAACGCCCCGGATATCATCGTCCGCAACGAGCGCCGCATGCTCCAGGAGGCGGTGGACGCCCTGCTCGACAACGGTCGCCGCGGCCGCGCCATCACCGGCACCAACAAGCGTCCGCTCAAGTCCCTGGCCGACATGATCAAGGGCAAACAGGGGCGGTTCCGCCAGAACCTGCTGGGCAAGCGCGTCGACTACTCCGGCCGTTCCGTGATCGTGGTGGGGCCGACCCTGCGCCTGCACCAGTGCGGCCTGCCCAAGAAGATGGCCTTGGAGCTGTTCAAGCCGTTCATTTTCGGCAAGCTCCAAGCCCGCGGTATCGCCACCACCATCAAGGCCGCCAAGCGCATGGTCGAGCGTGAGGAGCCGGAGGTGTGGGACGTGCTCGACGACGTCATCCGCGAGCACCCGGTGCTCCTCAACCGCGCCCCGACCCTGCACCGCCTCGGCATCCAGGCGTTCGAGCCGGTGTTGATCGAGGGCAAGGCGATCCAGCTTCACCCGCTGGTGTGCACCGCCTTCAACGCCGATTTCGACGGCGACCAGATGGCGGTCCACGTGCCGCTGTCGCTGGAGGCGCAGCTGGAGGCCCGGGCGTTGATGATGTCCTCCAACAACATCCTCTCGCCCGCCAACGGCGAGCCCATCATTCACCCGACCCAGGACATCGTCCTCGGGCTCTATTACATGAGCCGCGAGCGTGTCAACGCGAGGGGCGAAGGGATGGTGTTCGCCAACGTGGATGAGGTGCGCCGCGCCCTCGACCACAAGGCGGTGGACCTGCACGCCAGGATCAAGCTGCGGATCGACGAGAAGGTCAAGGAGGAAGACGGCAGCATGACCGAGCGCCGCCGCCTTGTGGATACCACCGCAGGCAGGGCGCTGATCTGGGACATCGTCCCCGAGGGGCTGCCCTACGACCTGATCAACCAGGATATGACCAAAAAGGCGATCTCCAACGTCATCAACGTCTGCTACCGCAATCTGGGCCTCAAGGCCACGGTGGTGTTCGCCGACCAGCTCATGTACTTAGGGTTCCTGCAGTCCACCCGCGCCGGGGTGTCCTTCGGTATCAACGACATGGTGATCCCGCAGGAAAAAGAGCAGATCATCCGCGAAGCGGAAAAGGAGGTCATGGAAATCCAGCGCCAGTACGAACAGGGGCTGGTGACCGACGGGGAGCGCTACAACAAGGTGGTGGACATCTGGTCGCGGGCCAACGAGGAAGTGGCCAAGGCGATGATGAAGGCGCTGGGCGAGGAGGAAGTGACCGACGCCGAGGGCAACACGGTGCGGCAGAAGTCGTTCAACTCCATCTTTATGATGGCCGACTCCGGCGCCCGTGGTTCCGCCGCCCAGATCCGTCAGCTGGCGGGGATGCGCGGTCTGATGGCCAAGCCTGACGGTTCCATCATCGAGACGCCGATCACCGCCAACTTCCGCGAAGGGCTGAACGTCCTCCAGTACTTCATTTCCACTCACGGCGCCCGCAAGGGCCTGGCGGACACTGCCCTCAAGACCGCCAACTCCGGCTATCTGACCCGGCGCCTGGTGGACGTGGGCCAGGACCTGGTGGTGACCGAGAAGGACTGCGGCACCACCCGGGGGATCACCATGCAGCCGATCATCGAGGGGGGGGACGTGGTCGAACCCCTGTCCGAACGGGTGCTGGGCCGGGTGGTGGCTGAGGACGTGCGCGACCCCAAGAGTCACGAAGTACTCGTCCCGGCAGGCACGTTGCTGGACGAGCGCTGGGTCAAGGTGTTGCAGTCCCACAGCGTCGAGGAGGTGCTGGTGCGTTCGGTCATCACCTGCGAAACCCGCTACGGGGTCTGCGCCATTTGTTACGGCCGCGATCTGGGCCGCGGGCATCTGGTCAGCGTGGGCGAGGCCATCGGGGTCATCGCCGCCCAGTCCATCGGCGAGCCGGGGACCCAGCTGACCATGCGCACCTTCCACATCGGCGGGGCGGCGTCTAGGGCGGCGGCGGTCTCCAGCATCGAGGTCAAATCCTCTGGCGTCATCCGTCTCAGCAATCTCAAGACCGTGCGCAACCGCGAAGGCAAGCTGGTGGCGGTGTCGCGCTCCGGCGAGATCAGCGTCATCGACGAGCAGGGCCGCGAGCGCGAGCGTTACAAGGTGCCTTACGGGGCCATCCTCAACGTCGAGGACGGCTCCCAGGTCAAGCCCGGTGACGTGGCGGCCGCCTGGGATCCCCACACCCACCCGGTGATCACCGAAGTGAGCGGGATCGTCCGGCTCGAGAACTTCATCGAAGGGGTCACGGTACGCGAGCAGGTGGACGAGGTCACCGGTCTGAGTTCGATGGTGGTGCTCGACCCCAAGGTGCGTCCGGCGGCCGGACGCGATCTGCGGCCCATGATCAAACTGGTGGACGAGGAAGGCAACGACGTTTACATCCCCGGCACCGAGATTCCGGCGCAGTATTTCCTGCCGGGCGGCGCCATCGTCAACATCCGCGATGGTGACCGGGTGGAAGTGGGGGATATCCTCGCCCGCATCCCGCAGGAGTCGAGCAAGACCCGCGACATCACCGGCGGTCTGCCGCGGGTGGCGGACCTGTTCGAAGCCCGCAAGACCAAAGATCCGGCCATCCTTGCCGAAGCTACCGGGACGGTCAGCTTCGGCAAGGAAACCAAGGGCAAGCGGCGCCTGATCATCACCGATGCCGAGGGCAATCAGCACGAGATCCTGATTCCCAAGTGGCGCCACATCACGGTGTTCGAGGGCGAGTTCGTGGAACAGGGGGAGACCCTCGTAGAAGGCGAGCTTACCCCGCACGACATCCTGCGCCTGCGTGGCGTCGAGGCATTGACTGCCTATCTGGTGAAGGAAATTCAGGACGTCTATCGTCTCCAGGGGGTGAAGATCAACGACAAGCACATCGAGGTCATCATCCGCCAGATGCTGCGCAAGGTCGAGATCACCGATCCCGGCGACACTTCGTATCTGGCCGGCGAGCAGGTGGAGCGTTCGCGGATCCTGGAGGAAAACGAGCGGCTGGAAAAGGAAGGCCAGCGTCCGGCGAAGTTCGAGCCGGTCCTGCTGGGGATCACCAAGGCTTCGCTGGCGACCGAGTCCTTCATCTCCGCCGCCTCCTTCCAGGAAACCACCCGCGTGCTCACCGACGCGGCGGTCCGCGGTCTGCGCGACGATCTCCACGGCCTCAAGGAGAACGTCATCGTCGGCCGCCTGATCCCGGCGGGTACGGGACTGGCCTATCACCGCGAGCGCCGGCGCAAGCGGGCCATGGCAGTGCCGACGGCGCCCGAGACGGAGGCGCTCGATGTGGAGAAGGTCGAGGAGGCGTTGAAGAAGGCGCTCAACCCCGACTGATCCCCCATCGGGGTCCCGGTGTGATTCCAGCGCCCGCTGTTGACAGCGGGCGCTTTTCTTTCTAGAATACCCGGCTTTCAGCTGGAAGCCGCTTACACCCCTAAGCGCTTGATCTGACGAGAAGGAAAGCAGGAAGGGGGTTAAGCGCTTTTTACGCTTGAAGAATTTATCCGTTTCAGTGCCGTTCGAAGGTTGTAGGGAGTTTTAACAGGTATGGCCACAATCAACCAGTTGGTTAGAAAACCTCGGGTCCGCAAGAAGGAAAAGAGTAACGTTCCTGCGCTGGACGCCTGTCCCCAGAAGCGCGGCGTCTGTACCCGAGTCTATACCACCACGCCAAAAAAGCCGAACTCCGCCCTGCGCAAGGTGGCGCGTGTGCGGCTCACGAACGGTGCTGAAGTGACCAGTTACATCGGGGGCGAGGGGCACAACCTGCAGGAGCACTCCGTGGTGCTGATCCGCGGCGGTCGTGTCAAGGACCTGCCGGGTGTGCGTTACCACGTCATTCGCGGCGCCCTGGACTGCGCCGGTGTCGACGGCCGGCGTCAGGGGCGTTCCAAATACGGCGCCAAGAAACCCAAAAGTTAATCCATTTCGAGTAGGCAGCGATGAGAAGAAGGGCAGCAGAGAAGCGGCAGATCCTGCCGGATCCGCGTTTCGGTGACGAAACCGTGGCGAAGTTCATCAACATGGTCATGGTCAGCGGCAAGAAATCGCTGGCCGAGCGCATCGTCTACGGCGCGCTCGACATCATCGAAAGCAAGGGGCACGAAGATGCCCTGGGTGTGCTGGTCAAGGCGCTGGAAAACGTGCAGCCGGTGGTGGAGGTCAAATCCCGCCGTGTGGGTGGGGCGACCTACCAGGTTCCGGTGGAGGTGCGTCCCGACCGTCGCCGCTCTCTCGGTATGCGCTGGATCATCGATGCCGCCCGCAAGCGCAGCGAGAAGACCATGCCCCAGCGCCTGGCCGGTGAGCTGCTGGACGCCGTGGAGAACCGCGGCGCCGCCGTCAAGAAGCGCGAAGACACACACCGGATGGCGGAAGCCAACAAGGCTTTCTCTCATTATCGCTGGTAATTTGTTTCAAGTTTTTAAGGTTTAGCAGCAGTGGCACGCACAACTCCCATCGAAAGATATCGCAACATCGGCATCATGGCCCACATCGATGCCGGTAAGACGACCACGACCGAGCGCATTCTGTTCTACACCGGGGTTTCCCACAAGATCGGCGAGGTCCACGATGGTGCGGCCGTCATGGACTGGATGGAGCAGGAGCAGGAACGCGGCATCACCATCACCTCGGCCGCAACCACCTGCTTCTGGAGCGGCATGGAACGCCAGTTCCCCGAACACCGCATCAACATTATCGATACCCCGGGACACGTGGACTTCACCATCGAGGTGGAACGTTCCCTGCGCGTGCTCGATGGGGCCTGTGCCGTGTTCTGCGCCGTGGGCGGGGTCGAACCCCAGTCCGAAACCGTCTGGCGCCAGGCTAACAAATACGGCGTGCCGCGGCTGGCCTTCGTCAACAAGATGGACCGCCAGGGTGCCGACTTTCTGCGCGTGGTCGGCCAGATCAAAGACCGTCTCGGGGCCAATCCGGTGCCGCTCCAGCTGCCCATCGGCGCCGAAGAGAATTTCGAGGGCGTTGTCGATCTCATCAAGATGAAGGCCATCTACTGGGACGAGGAAACCAAGGGCAACCGCTTCGAGGAGCGCGACATCCCGGAAGACATGGTCGCCGCTTGCGAGGAATGGCGCGAAAAGATGGTCGAGGCCGCCGCCGAAGCCGATGACGAGCTGATGGACAAATATCTCGAGGAAGGCGAGCTGACCACCGAGGAAATCAAGCGCGGCCTGCGCGCCCGCACCCTCGCCGGCGAGATCGTTCCGGCCCTGTGCGGCAGCGCCTTCAAGAACAAGGGCGTGCAGGCGCTTCTGGATGCGGTCATCGAATACCTGCCGTCGCCGGTGGACATCCCGGCGGTGAAAGGCACCGACGAAAACGGCAACGAGGTGGAGCGCAAGGCCAGCGACGACGAGCCCTTTGCCGCCCTGGCGTTCAAGATCGCCACCGATCCCTTCGTCGGTGCCCTGACCTTCTTCCGGGTCTATTCCGGGGTGGTCAACTCCGGCGACACCGTCTACAACTCCCTCAAGCACAAGCGGGAGCGCATTGGTCGAATTGTGCAGATGCACGCCAATCACCGGGACGAAATCAAGGAAGTGCGCGCTGGTGACATCGCCGCCGCCATCGGCCTCAAGGATGTTGCCACCGGCGACACCCTGTGCGATCCCAAGGCTGTCATCACCCTGGAGAAGATGGAGTTCCCAGAGCCGGTGATCTCGGTGGCGGTGGAGCCCAAGACCAAGGCCGACCAGGAGAAGATGGGCGTGGCGCTGCAGAAGCTGGCCCAGGAGGACCCCTCCTTCCGCGTCCACACCGATGAGGAATCCGGCCAGACCATCATCTCCGGCATGGGCGAGCTGCACCTGGAGATCATCGTCGACCGCATGAAGCGGGAATTCAACGTCGAGGCGGCCGTCGGGGCGCCCCAGGTGGCCTACCGGGAAACCATCCGCAAGTCGGTGGAGCAGGAAGGCAAGTTCGTGCGCCAGACCGGTGGCCGCGGCCAGTACGGTCACGTCTGGCTGCGCATCGAACCCCAGGAGCGCGGCAAGGGTTACGAGTTCGTCAACGCCATCGTCGGCGGCGTGGTGCCCAAGGACTACATCCCGGCCGTGGACAAGGGGGTGCAGGAGGCGATGGAAAGCGGCGTGATCGCCGGCTATCCGGTGGTCGACGTCAAGGTCACCCTATTCGACGGTTCCTACCATGAGGTGGACTCCAGCGAAATGGCCTTCAAGATCGCCGGTTCCATGGCCTTCAAGGAAGGCGCCAAGAAGGCCGATCCGGTCCTGCTGGAGCCGATCATGCGGGTCGAGGTGGTGACGCCGGAAGAATACATGGGCGACGTGGTCGGCGACATCAACCGCCGCCGCGGCATGGTGCAGGGCATGGAGGACGTTCCGACCGGAAAGGTCATTCGCTGCGAGGTGCCGCTGGCCGAGATGTTCGGCTACGCCACCGACCTGCGCTCCCTGACCCAGGGGCGGGCGAGCTACACCATGCAGTTCGAGAAGTACGCCGAGGCGCCGGCCAGCGTGACCGAGGAAATCGTCAAGAAGGCGTCTTCCTGAGACAGTTTTTGCAAATCGTTGGATCTTTGAGTTAAGAGAGGTAGAGCAGTGGCCAAGCAGAAGTTTGAGCGGACCAAGCCGCACGTGAATGTGGGGACGATTGGGCACGTGGACCATGGCAAGACGACGCTGACGGCGGCGCTGACCAAGGTGTCTGCGGAGCATTTCCAGGGTGCGGAGTTCAAGGACTACAGCCAGATTGACAACGCCCCGGAAGAGCGCGAGCGCGGGATTACCATCGCCACCGCCCACGTGGAATACGAGACCGCCAAGCGTCACTACGCCCACGTGGACTGCCCGGGTCACGCCGACTACGTCAAGAACATGATCACCGGAGCGGCGCAGATGGACGGCGCCATTCTGGTGGTGTCCGCGGCGGACGGTCCCATGCCCCAGACCCGCGAGCACATTCTGCTGGCCCGCCAGGTGGGGGTTCCCTACATCGTCGTTTACCTGAACAAGGCCGACATGGTGGACGACGAAGAACTGCTCGAACTGGTCGAGATGGAAGTGCGCGAACTGCTCAGCAGCTACGACTTCCCGGGAGACGACGTGCCGGTGGTGATCGGCAGCGCCCTCAAGGCCCTGGAAGGGGACCAGAGCGAGATCGGGGTGCCCTCGATCCTCAAGCTGATGGAAGCGATGGACGAATACATTCCCGAGCCGGAGCGTCCCATCGACCAGCCCTTCCTGATGCCGATCGAAGACGTGTTCTCGATTTCCGGCCGCGGCACCGTGGTGACCGGCCGAATTGAACGCGGCAAGGTCAAGGTGGGTGACGAAGTCGAGATTGTCGGCCTGCGTCCCACCACCAAGACCACCGTCACCGGCGTGGAAATGTTCCGCAAGCTGCTGGACGAAGGGGTGGCCGGCGACAACGTAGGCGTGCTGCTGCGCGGCACCAAGCGTGACGAAGTTGAACGCGGCCAGGTGCTTGCCGAACCCGGCAGCATCACCCCGCACACCCACTTCGAAGCCGAAGTGTACGTACTGTCCAAGGACGAAGGTGGGCGTCACACCCCGTTCTTCAACGGCTACCGGCCGCAGTTCTACTTCCGGACCACTGACGTGACCGGCGCGGTGGAGCTGCCGGAAGGTGTGGAGATGGTGATGCCTGGCGACAACGTCAAGATCACGGTGAAGCTGATTGCGCCGATTGCCATGGAAGAAGGCCTGCGGTTTGCGATTCGCGAGGGCGGCCGCACCGTCGGCGCCGGCGTGGTTTCCAAGATCATCGAGTGACCTATCCATGGATAAACGCCAACGTATTCGTATTCGGTTGAAAGGTTTCGACCATCGTCTGGTCGAGCAATCCACCCAGGAAATCGTCGAAACCGCGAAGCGGACCGGGGCCCAGGTGCTGGGTCCCATCCCGCTGCCGACCCGAAAGGAGCGCTATACGGTCCTGATCTCGCCGCACGTCAACAAGGACGCGCGTGACCAGTACGAGATCCGGACCCACAAGCGTCTGATCGACATCGTCGAGCCCACCGACAAGACCGTAGACGCGCTGATGAAGCTCGATCTGGCGGCGGGTGTCGATGTGCAAATCAAGCTGAATTGAGGATGGGTGCCATGACGATTGGAGTAGTCGGGCGTAAACGGGGCATGACCCGGATCTTCACCGAGGATGGTCAATCCGTACCGGTCACCGTGATCGAGGTTGACGTCAACCGCGTCACCCAGCTGCGCACCGAGGAAAAGGATGGCTATCGCGCGGTCCAGGTGACCGCGGGCAGCAAGAAACCGTCGCGGTTGACCAAGCCGGAAGCCGGGCATTTCGCCAAGAACGGCGTCGAGCCGGGGCGCGGCCTGTGGGAATTCCGTCTCGAGGCGGGCGAGGGTGAGGATCTGGAGGTTGGCGCCACCATCGGCGTTGAGATCTTCAGCGAAGGTCAGCTCATCGATGTCACGGGTACCACGATCGGTAAGGGTTTTGCCGGCACGATCAAGCGCCACAATTTCAACAGTCAGGATGCCAGTCACGGCAACTCCCTGTCCCACCGGGTTCCCGGCTCCATCGGCCAGTGTCAGACGCCGGGACGGGTGTTCAAGGGCAAGCGCATGGCCGGGCATCTGGGCAACGTCCGCCGTACGGTGCAGAATCTGAAGGTCGTGGCTGTCGATAAGGATCGCAACCTGCTGTTGGTCAAAGGCGCCGTGCCGGGTCACAAGGGGGCCGATGTGCTCGTGCGGCCGGCGGTCAAAGCGAAGAAGGGATAACCAGCCATGAGTGTAGAAATTCCAGTTATTCACGCAAAGGACTCGGCGCAGCCGGTCAGCGTTTCCGAGGCCGTGTTCGCCCGGGAGTTCAACGAGCCGCTGGTTCACCAGCTGGTGACGACCTACCTGACCAACGGTCGTGCCGGTACCAAGGCCCAGAAGAACCGCTCTGCTGTCAGCGGCGGCGGCAAGAAACCCTGGCGCCAGAAAGGCACCGGCCGGGCCCGGGCCGGCAGCATCCGCAGCCCGATCTGGCGTGGCGGTGGTGTGACCTTCGCAGCTTCCCCGCGCACGTTTCACCAGAAACTGAACAAAAAAATGTACCGGGCCGGCATGCGGGCCATTCTGTCCGAGCTGCTGCGCCAGCAGCGGCTGGGCGTCAGCGCCGACCTGATCCCCAGCGAGCCTAAGACCAAGGTTATTGCCGGAAAGTTACGGGAATATGAATTGGGCCGCCGGGTGTTGATCCTGGTCGAGGCGGAGAATCCGGTACTGGAGCGGGCGGTGCGCAACGTGCCCAACGTGCAGGTCAGCGAAGCCGCCCGCGTCGATCCGGTTTCCCTGGTTGCGGCGGACAAGGTGGTGATGACCGCGGCGGCGGCCAAGATTCTAGAGGAGCGTTTGGCATGAGTCAGCTAGAACTGATGAAGGTGCTGGTGGCGCCGGTCATCTCGGAAAAGAGCACCCGCCTGGCGGACAGCGAAAACTGCTTTGTGTTCAAGGTTCGCAGGGATGCTACCAAGTTTCAGGTGAAGAAGGCGGTGGAACAGCTGTTCGATGTCGAAGTCGATGAAGTGCGTCTGCTCAACATGAAAGGCAAGACCAAGCGCTTCGGCCGCATCATGGGTAAGCGTCCCGACTGGAAGAAGGCCTATGTGCGCCTGAAGCCGGGACATGAAATCGATCTGTCCGCAGCCTGATGCGGCGGATTCCAAGGTAACGAGGCGAGAGACCGATCATGGCAATTGTCAAATGTAAGCCGACTTCTCCCGGGCGCCGTTTCGTGGTGTACGTCAAGACCGAGGGGTTGTGGAAGGGAGAGCCCTACGAACCTCTGGTGGAGAAACTGACCAAGAGCGGCGGGCGCAACAACGCCGGCCGGATTTCCACCCGCCATCGCGGTGGTGGCCACAAGCGGCGTTATCGGATCATCGATTTCAAGCGCGACAAAACCGGCATCCCCGGCAGGGTGGAGCGGATCGAATACGATCCCAACCGCAGCGCCCACATCGCTCTGATCCTGTATCGGGACGGCGAGCGCCGTTACATCATCGCGCCCAAGGGGCTTCAGGTGGGGCAGGAAATCCTGTCCGACCGCGAAGTACCAGTGAAGGTGGGCAACTGCATGCCCCTGCGCAACATGCCGGTGGGTACCCAGGTGCACTGCATCGAGCTCAAGCCCGGCAAGGGCGCCCAGCTGGCCCGCAGCGCCGGGGCGTCGGCACAGCTGCTCGCCAAAGAGGGCATCTACGCCACCCTGCGGCTGCGCTCCGGCGAGATGCGCAAGGTTCACATCGACTGCAAGGCCACCATCGGTGAGGTGGGCAATTCCGAGCATAATCTGATTTCCCTGGGGAAGGCAGGGGCCAGCCGTTGGCGTGGCCGCCGGCCCACGGTGCGCGGGGTGGCCATGAACCCGGTCGACCATCCGCACGGCGGGGGTGAAGGCCGCAACAAGGGCAAGCACCCGACTTCGCCCTGGGGACAGCCGACCAAAGGTTACAAGACCCGCCGCAACAAGCGTACCGACAAGATGATTGTGCGGCGGCGCAAGGCGAAGTAATTCAAGTTGAGAGGAAAAGGCAGTGCCACGTTCGGTTAAAAAAGGTCCGTTTGTCGATCATCATCTGATGAAGAAGGTCGAGCAAGCGCTCGCAACCAACAGCAAAAAGCCGATTAAGACTTGGTCGCGGCGGTCCATGATCGTGCCCGAGATGATCGGTCTGACCATCGCAGTGCATAACGGCCGCCAGCATGTGCCGGTGTTGATCACCGAGAACATGGTGGGGATGAAGCTGGGCGAGTTCGCCCCGACCCGCACTTTCCGCGGCCACGCGGCGGACAAGAAATCCAGGTAAGGAGGAAGACCGATGGAAGTCGCAGCCAAACTGCGTTATGCCCGGATCTCGGCGCAGAAATGCCGTCTCGTCGCCGATCAGATTCGTGGCCTGCCGGTGGACAGGGCGCTGGACATCCTGCGCTTCAGCAACAAGAAGGCCGCGGGGCTGGTCCGCAAGGTGCTGGAGTCGGCGATCGCCAATGCCGAACACAACGAAGGCCTGGACATCGACGAACTCAGGGTCTCGACCGTCTGCGTCGACGAAGGGCCGACGATGAAGCGTTTCAAGGCCCGGGCCAAGGGGCGTGCCAGCCAGATCCTGAAGCGTACTTGCCACATCACCGTCAAAGTAGCTGAGAGCGAATAATCATGGGACAGAAAGTACATCCGATCGGTATCCGGTTGGGCTATATCAAAGACTGGAATTCGCGCTGGTATGCCGGTAACAAGGATTATTCCCGCCTGCTGCTCCAGGATGTGGAAGTGCGCGATTTCATCAAGAAGAAACTGGCGCATGCTTCCGTCAGCCGGATTCACATCAGCCGCGCGGCCAACAACGCCCAGATCACCATTCACACCGCCCGCCCCGGCCTGGTGATCGGAAAAAAGGGCGAGGACATCGACCGCCTGCGCCGTGAAGTGGGCGCCAAACTGCAGATTCCGCTGCAGATCAACGTCGAAGAGATCCGCAAGCCGGAGCTCGACGCCCAGCTGGTGGCTGAAGGCGTCGCCCAGCAGCTGGAGAAGCGCATCATGTTCCGCCGGGCGATGAAGCGGGCGGTGCAGAACACCATGCGCCGCGGTGCCGAAGGGATCAAGATCAACGTCGCCGGCCGCCTGAACGGCGCCGAAATCGCCCGCAGCGAATGGTACCGCGAAGGGCGGGTGCCGCTGCACACCCTGCGTGCCGACATTGACTACGGTTTCGCCGAGGCGCGCACCACTTACGGCGTGCTGGGGGTGAAAGTCTGGATCTTCAAGGGCGAAGTGTTCGAAGACACCGGCTGGTCCGAAGGAAAATAAGGAGTACAGGAGAGCGGCATGCTTCAGCCTAAACGAACCAAATATCGCAAACAACAGAAAGGCCGCAACACCGGCCTGGCGCTGCGCGGAAACAAGGTCAGCTTCGGCGAGTTCGGTCTCAAGGCGGTGGGCCGGGGCCGGATCACCGCCCGCCAGATCGAGGCGGCCCGCCGGGCGATCACCCGTCACGTACGCCGCGGCGGCAAGCTGTGGATTCGCATCTTCCCGGACAAGCCCATCACCAAGAAACCGCTCGAAGTGCGTATGGGTAAGGGCAAGGGCAGCGTCGAGTACTGGGTGGCCGAGGTCAAGCCGGGAACAGTGCTGTACGAAATCGAGGGGATTCCCGAGGATGTGGCCCGGGAAGCGTTCCGTCTGGCGGCCGCCAAGCTGCCGGTGAAAACCACGTTTACGGTACGGACGGTGATGTGATGAAGGCGAGCGAACTGCGGCAGAAGACGAAGGAAGAACTCGAAAACCTGCTGGTCGAGCTGCACAAGGAGCAGTTCAACCTGCGGATGCAGAAAGGCACGGGGGCTTTGACCAAGCCCGACCTGTTGCGTAAGGTCCGCCGCGACATCGCGCGGGTGAAGACGATATTGGGCGAAATGGCGAGAGCGGAAGCATGAGCGAGAAAAAGATTCGGACGCTGACCGGCACCGTGGTCAGCAACAAGATGGACAAGACCATCACGGTGCGGGTGGATCGCTTGGTCAAGCATCCTTTGTACGGCAAGTACATCAAGCGTTCGACCAAGCTGCTCGCCCACGATGAGGACAACGCGTGCCAGGAAGGTGATGTGGTCGCCATCACTTCATCCCGTCCCCTGTCCAAGCGCAAGGCATGGACGCTGGTGAAGATTCTGGAACGAGCCAAATAAAGGAGAACCGTCATGATCCAGATGCAGACGAAGCTCGAGGTGGCGGACAACAGCGGTGCCAAAAAAGTCCAGTGCATCAAGGTGCTGGGCGGATCGCACCGGCGCTACGCTAACATCGGCGACATCATCAAGGTCAGCGTCAAGGACGCGATTCCACGGGGCCGGGTCAAGAAGGGCGATGTCTACAACGCCGTGGTGGTACGGACCAAGAAAGGCGTGCGCCGTCCGGACGGTTCTGTCATCCGCTTCGATACCAACGCGGCCGTGTTGTTGAACAACCAGATGCAGCCCATCGGAACCCGCATCTTCGGCCCGGTGACCCGCGAATTGCGTAGCGAGCGGTTCATGAAGATCATCTCGCTGGCGCCGGAAGTGCTTTAAAGCAGGTAGGTTAAGGGAAATGCGCAAGATCAAGAAAGGCGATGAAGTGATTGTCCTGGCCGGTAAGGACCGGGGCAAACGCGGTACGGTCAAACAGGTGCTGGCCGACGATCGGGTGATCGTCGAAGGCATCAATATCGCCAAGAAACACCAGAAGCCGAACCCGGCACGAGGGATTCCCGGTGGCATCATCGAGAAGGAGATGCCCCTCCACGTTTCCAATGTGGCGATCTACAATCCGCAGACCGAAAAGGCCGACCGGGTCGGATTCCGGGTTCTGGAAGACGGCCGCAAGGTGCGGTATTTCAAATCCACGAACGAAGTGATTGACGTTTAAGCGGGCGGTGGTATGGCTAAACCAAGATTGGAAACCGAATACAAAGAGCGGATCGTGCCGGAACTGATGAAACGCTTCAATTACAAGTCCGTCATGCAGGTGCCCAAGATCACCAAGATCACCATCAACATGGGGCTGGGTGAAGCGGTGGCGGACAAGAAGGTCCTGGAACATGCCATGGAAGACCTGGCGCTGATTGCCGGTCAGAAAGGGGTGGTGACCCGGGCGCGCAAGTCCATCGCCGGCTTCAAGATTCGCGAAGGCATGCCCATCGGCTGCAAGGTGACGCTGCGGCGCGAACGCATGTACGAATTCCTCGATCGTCTGATCAACGTGGCGATTCCGCGCATCCGCGACTTCCGCGGTCTGAGTCCCAAAGCTTTCGACGGCCGCGGCAATTACACGATGGGGGTGAAGGAACAGATCATCTTCCCCGAAATCGATTACGAGAAGATCGATGCCATCCGGGGAATGGACATCACCATTACCACCAGCGCGCGTGATGACGAAGAGGGGCGGGCTCTGTTAGAATCATTCAATTTCCCATTCAGGAGCTAGGTTAGGATATGGCGAAGAAGTCGATGATCGCACGCGAAGTGCGGCGCCAGAAGCTGGTGGCCAAGTATGCCGCCAAGCGGGCCGCGCTGCGGGCGATTCTGAAAGATCCCGAAGCCTCCTTCGAGGCCAAAATGGAAGCCCAGCGCAAGCTGCAGGAACTGCCGCGCGATTCCTGTCCGGTTCGGGTCCAGAACCGCTGTCAGTTGACCGGGCGGCCCCATGCGGTCTACCGCAAGTTCGGCCTGGGGCGCAACAAGCTGCGCGAGCTGGCCATGCGCGGTGACGTTCCGGGTATCACCAAGGCGAGCTGGTAAAGGGGTGGCGCTATGAGCATGAGTGATCCTATCGCCGATATGCTGACCCGCATCCGTAACGCCCAGCAGGCGGGGATGGAAACCGTCTCCATGCCTTCCTCCAAGCAGAAGGAAGCCATCTGCCAGGTGTTGCAGGATGAAGGTTACATCGAAGGATTCGACGTCGAGCGGGAAGGCAACAAGGCCTTTCTCACCATCCGTCTCAAGTATTTCGAAGGCCGTCCCGTCATCGAGCACATCCAGCGGGTAAGCAAGCCCAGCCGGCGGATCTATCGCGGCAAGGAAACGTTGCCGAAGGTCCGGGGCGGTTTGGGAATCGCCATCGTTTCCACCTCGAAAGGGGTGATGACCGATAAAGCCGCACGCAAGCAGGGATTCGGTGGTGAAGTCATCTGTGTCGTCGCCTGATGTGAGGGTTAGGAAGCAATGTCGAGAATAGCGAACAAGCCGATCCCCGTCCCCCAGGGGGTGGAAATCAAGCTTCAGGGGCAGGACATCGCCGTCAAGGGTCCCAAGGGTAACCTGTCCTGGCAGGTCCACGACACCGTGGAGGTGATCATGGAGGATGGTGTGGTTCGGGTCCGCCCCCGGATCGAGGCCAAGCAGGCGGTCGCCATGGCCGGGACCATGCGTGCCCTGATCAACAACATGGTGACCGGCGTCAGTCAGGGCTTTGAAAAGAAGCTGCTGCTCCAGGGCGTGGGTTATCGCGCCCAGGTTCAGGGCAGAAAATTGAATCTGACCTTGGGATTCTCCCATCCGGTGGTTTACGAGGTGCCCGAAGGCATTACCATCGAAACCCCCAGTCAGACGGAAATCGTGGTCAAGGGTGCCGACAAGCAGAAGGTCGGTCAGGTGGCTGCGGAAATTCGCGCTTTCCGGCCCCCCGAGCCCTACAAGGGCAAGGGCATCCGTTACGCGGATGAGCACGTGGTTCGTAAAGAAGCGAAGAAGAAATAACCGAGGTAGACATGGACAAGAAAGCATCGCGTATGCGCCGTGCGGCCAAGGCACGCGCGCGGATCCGGCGGTTGGGCATCCACCGTCTGACGGTGCACCGGACACCGAAGCACATCTACGCCCAGATCACCACGGCGGATGGCTCGAAAGTCTTGGCAGCGGCGGCGACGGTCCAGGCCGATATTCGCAGCCAGGTGAAAAGCCCCGGCAATATCGAGGCGGCCAAGCTGGTGGGGGCGGCGATCGCCGCCAAGGCCAAAGAGGCAGGTATCGAGGAAGTGGCTTTCGACCGTTCCGGTTTCAAGTATCACGGCCGGGTGAAGGCGTTGGCGGATGCAGCCCGCGAAGGCGGATTACGATTCTAGGAGCGAGAAGATGGCAAACGGAACGATGGAAACGGGCGGCGAACTGCAGGAGAAGCTGGTTGCGGTCCGCCGGGTCGCCAAGGTGGTCAAGGGCGGTCGCCAATTCGGTTTCACCGCGCTGACCGTCGTCGGCGACGGCAACGGCCGGGTCGGTTTCGGTCTCAGCAAGGCCCGCGAGGTGCCGGTGGCGATCCAGAAGTCACTGGAGCAGGCGCGCAAGAACATGGTGCACGTCAAATTGCGGGGCGACACCCTGCAGTATCCCATCACGGTGACCGAAGGCGCCGCCAAGGTCTACATGCAGCCGGCCGCCGAGGGGACCGGCATCATCGCCGGCGGCGCCATGCGTGCGGTGTTCGAGGCTGTCGGGGTCCACAACGTCCTGGCCAAATGCATCGGCACCACCAATCCGATCAACGTGGTGCGGGCGACGATCAAGGGCTTGGCGGAAATGCACGATCCCAAGTACGTGGCAGCCAAGCGTGGCAAACCGGTGAAAGAGATTCTGGGCTGAAGCGATGGCGGAAAAAACACTTAAAGTTACCCTGGTGCGCAGTACAATAGGCCGGATCAAGTCCCACCGCGATACCGTGCGGGGGCTGGGATTGCGGCGGATGCACCAGACCGTGGAGCTTCAGGACACCCCGGAGATCCGCGGTATGATCAAGAAAATCGCCTACCTGTTGAACGTCGAGGAAGTAGGATAATGCGACTGAATTCGTTGAAGCCGGCACCGGGCAGCAAGCACGCGCCCAAGCGTGTCGGTCGGGGAATCGGCAGCACGCTGGGCAAGACCTGCGGCCGGGGGCACAAGGGTCAGAAGGCCCGGTCCGGCGGTTATCACAAAGTCGGCTTCGAAGGCGGCCAGATGCCGTTGCACCGGCGGCTGCCGAAAGTGGGGTTCCGCTCCCGCACCAAGCGGTTCGTGGATGAAATCCGCCTTCACGAACTGAACCAGGTGCCGGGGGACGTGATCGACCTGAAGGCCCTGCGTCAGGCCGGTCTGATCACTTCCATCGTCAAACGGGTGAAAATCATCGCTTCCGGTCAGCTGGAGCGTGCCGTGACGGTCAGGGGGCTGGCCGTGACCAAGGGCGCGCGCCAGGCCATCGAGGCGGCAGGTGGAAAGGTAGAGGATTCGTGAGCACTCCGAGCGCGGCGATGCTGGGGCGGTTCGGTAACCTGACCGAACTGCGCCAGCGCTTGCTTTTTCTACTGGGGGCCCTGGTGGTGTTCCGCTTGGGCGCGCACATTCCTGTGCCTGGAATCGATCCCCAGGCGCTGGCGTTGATGTTCCAGCAGCAGGGCGGATCGATTCTCGACATGTTCAACATGTTTTCCGGCGGTGCGCTCAAGCGGTTGAGTATCTTCGCCTTGGGGATCATGCCGTACATTTCGGCCTCCATCATCATCCAGCTGCTGACCGTGGTGGTGCCGAAGCTGGAGCAGCTGAAGAAGGAAGGCGAATCCGGGCGGCGCAAGATTACCCAGTACACCCGCTATACCACCTTGGTGTTGGCGACCTTCCAGTCCATCGGGGTGGCGATCGCGTTGCAGAATCAGACCGCAGGCGGGTTGCCGGTGGTCATCAATCCGGGGCCGCAGTTCGTCTTCCTCACCACGGTGACGCTGGTGACCGGCACCATGTTCCTGATGTGGCTTGGCGAGCAGGTGACTGAACGCGGCATTGGCAACGGCATTTCGATGATCATCTTCGCCGGGATCGTCGCCGGTCTGCCGTCCGCGGTGGCGGCGACCCTGGAGCTGGCCCGCACCGGGGAGATGAGCCCCCTGACGGTGGTGATCCTGTTCATCCTGGCGATCGCGGTAACCGCGTTCGTGGTCTATATGGAACGGGCCCAGCGGCGGATTCCGATCCATTACGCCAAGCGCCAGGTGGGGCGCCAGGTTTATGGCGGTCAGCGGAGCTTTCTGCCCCTGAAGCTGAACATGGCAGGGGTGATTCCGCCGATTTTCGCTTCCAGCATCATCCTGTTCCCGGCCACGGTGGCCAGCTGGTTCTCCAACGCCGAGGGCATGGAATGGCTCCAGGATGTCGCCGATGCACTGTCGCCCGGCCAGCCGCTTTACATCATTTTCTATTCGGCGGCAATCATCTTCTTCTGCTTCTTCTATACCGCGGTCGTCTTCAACGCCAAGGAAACCGCGGAGAATTTGAAGAAGTCGGGCGCCTTCATCCCCGGCATCCGCCCCGGCCTGCAGACGGCTCAGTACATCGACCGGGTGCTCACCCGCCTGACCCTGATCGGGGCGTTGTACATCACCGCGGTCTGTCTGTTGCCGAACTTCTTGATCATGTACTGGAACGTGCCGTTTTATTTCGGCGGGACCTCGTTGCTGATCATCGTCGTGGTGGTGATGGACTTCATGGCCCAGCTGCAGACCCATCTGATGTCGCAGCAGTACGAAGGGCTGATGCGCAAGGCGAACCTGAAGAAGGGGCGTGGGGGTTCGCCGAGCACCGGATTTATCCGTTGAAGAATTTTTAGGAGTAAGCAATGAAAGTACAGGCATCGGTCAAGCGGATTTGCCGCAACTGTAAAGTGATTCGCCGCAAGGGCGTTGTTCGGATCATTTGCAAAGAGCCCCGGCACAAGCAGCGCCAGGGCTGAAATCATCGAACGGAATTTAGGAGAATAGGTGCATGGCGCGTATTGCGGGAGTTAACATTCCGGTCCACAAGCATGTCGTGATCGCATTGACGGCGATCTACGGCATCGGCCGGTCACGGGCTAAAGAGATTTGCGAGGCAACTCAAATCGATCCGACCACCAAGGTCAGGGATCTGACCGACGAGCAGGTCGACAAGATTCGAAACGAAGTGGGGAAATACACGGTCGAGGGCGATCTTCGCCGTGAAGTCTCCATGAACATCAAGCGTTTGATGGATCTGGGTTGCTATCGTGGCCTGCGGCATCGCCGCGGTCTGCCTGTGCGCGGCCAGCGCACCCGTACCAATGCCAGAACCCGCAAGGGTCCACGGCGTCCAATCCGCAAGTAATCGTCTGGTTTGAGAGCAAAGAGGTATCCGAATGGCGGCTCCGAGTCGTAGTCGTAAGCGCATCAAGAGAGAAATCTCCGACGGGATTGCGCATATTCACGCATCCTTCAACAACACGATCATCACCATTACCGATCGCAAGGGGAACACCTTGGCCTGGGCTTCTGCCGGCGGCAGCGGTTTTCGCGGTTCCCGCAAGAGCACCCCGTTCGCGGCCCAGGTGGCGGCGGAGAAGGCCGGCAACGTGGTCAAGGAATACGGGATGCGCAATCTTGACGTTCAGGTCAAGGGCCCCGGTCCGGGCCGCGAATCGGCCGTGCGCGCCCTGCACAACCTGGGCTTTCGCATCGTGCAGATTGCCGATGTGACCCCCATTCCCCACAACGGCTGTCGTCCGCCGAAGAAACGCCGCGTCTAAGGAGGAAAAGCACGATGGCAAGATATCTGGGACCGCGCTGCAAACTGATGCGCCGGGAAGGGACCGACCTGTTTCTGAAGGCCCGCGGCGCTTCGCTGGACAAGAAGTGCAAGCTTGACCAGCCTCCGGGCCAGCATGGCCAGCGGCGGCGGGCGCGTCTGTCCAACTATGCGATGCAGCTGCGCGAGAAGCAGAAAATCAAACGCATCTATCAGGTACTGGAGCGCCAGTTCCGTAACTATTACAAGAAGGCGGCACGCCAGAAAGGCTCCACCGGTGAGAACCTGCTGTTCCTGCTGGAAAGCCGCCTGGACAACGTGGTCTATCGCATGGGCTTTGCCTCCACCCGGATCGAGGCGCGTCAGCTGGTTGGGCACAAGGCCATCACTGTCAACGGCAAGGTGGTCAACATTCCGTCTTATCAGGTCAAGCCCGGCGATGTGGTCGCGGTGCGGGAGAAGGCCAAGAACCAGCAGCGGATCCAGGACGCCCTGACGGTGGCGGAACAGTACGGCTTCCCTACCTGGGTGGAAATGGATGTGAAGAACCTGTCCGGCGTCTTCAAATCGCTGCCTGACCGCGCTGACCTGGGTTCCGACATCCAGGAACAGCTGGTGGTCGAGCTGTACTCCAAGTAATCACCTTAAGTGGTCGAAACGTCTATGGTAGATTTTTTGTTGGATACCCACAAGCCCCGCATCGTCAGTATCGACACCGACACCGAGCAGCACCGTTCGCGTATCGCGATCGAGCCGCTGGAGCGGGGTTACGGTCACACCCTGGGTAATGCGCTGCGTCGGGTACTGTTGTCCTCCATTCCCGGCAGCGCCGTGACCGAGGTCAGGATCGAGGGCGTGCTGCACGAATACATGCCGATCGAAGGGGTGCAGGAGGATGTCATCGACATCCTGCTGAACCTCAAACAGCTGGCGGTCATTCTCCATCAGGGGGAATCGGTTGAGCTGACTCTGAGCAAGAAAGGCCCAGGGGCGGTGACCGCGGGTGACATTCGGGTCACCCACGATGTGGAGATCGTCAATCCGGAGATGGTGATCGCCCACCTGACCGACGTGGGTGAACTGAACATGACCCTGAAGGTGGAGAAGGGACGCGGCTATCAGCCGGCCTCGAGGGATCACGCGGTGGAAGAGGAAAGGCCTATCGGTACCCTGCGTCTGGATGCCTCCTTCAGTCCCATCCGCAAGGTGGCCTACCGGGTCGAGAGTACCCGTGTGGATCAGCGCACCGATCTGGACCGTCTCATCCTCGAACTGGAAACCAATGGGACGGTGGATCCGGAAGGCTGTGTCAAACTGGCGGCCAGGATCCTTAACGAGCATCTGGTGGTGCTGGTGGATCTCAAGGAGGAAGCCCGCGAGGAGCCCCAGGAAAAGCAGCCGAAGTTCGCCCCAATCCTGTTGCGGCCGGTGGACGATCTGGAGCTGACGGTCCGTTCGGCCAACTGCCTCAAGGCGGAAAACATCTTCTACATCGGCGACCTGGTGCAACGCACCGAGGTGGAACTGCTCAAGACGCCCAATCTGGGTAAGAAGTCCCTGACCGAAATCAAGCAGGTACTGGCGGATAAGGGCCTGTCCCTGGGAATGAAACTGGAAGGTTGGCCGCCGGAGGATCTCAAGCGCCCTGAAGAGGCGAAGAAGGGCGAGAAGGCCAAAGCCTCTTAAAAAGATACGGATCGAAATAAACGGAAGGTAAAGGAAAGTGCGTCATCACAAAGCCGGAAAACATCTCAACCGAACCAGCAGCCACCGGCAGCTGATGTTCCGCAACATGGCGGCGTCGCTGTTCCGGCACGAGCTGATCAAGACGACCCTGCCGAAGGCCAAGGAGCTGCGGCGTATCGCCGAGCCGCTGATCACCCTGGCCAAGGAGGACAACACGGCCCGCCGCCGGTTGGCGTTCGCCCGTCTCCGGGACAAGGAGATGGTGACCAAGCTGTTCGAGGAACTGGGTCCCCGCTACCGGGAGCGTCCGGGCGGGTATGTTCGGATTCTGAAATGCGGTTACCGGGCCGGTGACGCCGCGCCGATGGCCTATGTGGAGCTGGTCGACCGTCCCCAAGCGGAGGAAGCGTCCGAATAATCCGGTCTGCGGTTCAGATGCGAAAAAGCCGGGAATTTTCCCGGCTTTTTCGTGTATGGTTACCAATCCTTCTTGAGGAACTTCAGCTTCCCCGGCTTGCCGTTCCATTCGTCGGCATCGGGAAATGGCTCCTTGACCTCGGTGATGACCGGCCACTTTTTGGCCAGCTCGGCGTTCAGCTCGATGAAGACCCGCTGATCCTCAGGAACCTCGTCTTCCGAGAAGATGGCGTTGGCAGGACATTCCGGCTCGCACAGGGTGCAGTCGATGCACTCGTCCGGATCGATGACCAGCATGTTGGGCCCTTCATGGAAACAGTCGACCGGGCACACGTCCACACAATCGGTGTATTTGCAGTTGATGCAGTTTTCTGTGATGACAAACGCCATGGAACCGTCCTGAAATGATGTTTGTGAATCGGAAATTATACCAGAGCCCCCTGCAAACTGAAGCGGACCCCCAGCACCAGCAGAATCACCGCCACCAGGGGGCGTAGCCAGCGGTCCGGCAGGAATTTGCCCACCAGACTGCCGAGATAGATAGCCGGCAGGCCGCCAGCAAGCAACCCCAGCAGCAGGAACCCGTCGACGCTGCCCAGCTGCCAGTGGCCGAGCCCGGCGACGGCGGTGAGCGGAACCGCGTGGGCAAGATCGGTGCCGACGATGGTCACCGTGCGGCGGTTGGGATAAAGCAGGAACAGCAGCGCGGTGCCGATAGCGCCCGCTCCCACCGAAGACAGGGTCACCAGGATGCCGAGAAGGAAGCCCATGAGGGTGGTGATGCCGCCCCGGTGGCGCTTCAGGCGGCCGACGCATGAATCCTGCCGTTCCAGGTTCCGGTACAGAAAGGCGAGGATCTGGCGCCGGGCAAAGACCACCAGGGAGGTCAGGATCAGCATGACGCCCAGGGTCGCTGTCATGAGGGGTTCGTAGGCGAAGCCTTGGCGCTGCAGCCAGTGAATGGCGAAGATGGTGGCGGCGACAGCGGGCAGGCTGCCCAGGGCCATGCGTGCGGCGATGCCCCACTCGATGGAACCCTGGCGATGGTGGAAATAGACCCCGTTGGCCTTGGTGAGGGCCGCATAGAGCAGATCGGTCCCAACCGCCGTGGCCGGATTGATGTGAAATCCCAGGATCAGGATGGGGGTCATCAACGAACCGCCGCCGACACCGGTCAGGCCGATGACGAAGCCGACGACCGCGCCGGCGATGATGAAGCCGATTTCCATGCAAATAACCTTTTGCTTTATCCTTATTGAATTATCGGAGAATCGTCTTATAATTAAAAGTATTAAATAATTATTTTTCTATTCTGAATTGAAATATGAAGCTGCAACAGTTGCGCTACATCTGGGAAGTCGCCCATCATGACCTCAACGTCTCGGCCACGGCGGAAAGCCTGTATACCTCCCAGCCAGGAATCAGCAAGCAGCTCCGTCTGCTGGAAGAGGAGCTGGGGGTGCAGATCTTCGCCCGCAACGGTAAACAGTTCATTGCGCCAGGCCAAGCCTGGAGAAGGAGGAAGTTATGTAGAAGGAAAGACATCGCTGAAACCTTCAGAGCGACCTGACAGGTGCAAGTCCTGTCCGGCCAAGGCTGGCCACCAGCCGGAACCGAGTGTTGCGTGGTCGAGGAGCGATCCCGACTGCGAAGCGTACACAGGGGGCCTGTAGGCCGCGTGATGGAGCCTCGAAAGTACGGAATGCGGAGCCGACGTTGTTGAACGGACGGAAGGCAACAGGGGTGGTGCTGTACTGGCCTGGCATCATCCCTCCGCCGGGGTCGAAGAGCGGGGCATGCAGGGCAAGGGTCGCCCAGGAACCTGGGAGGGCTCGATCACTCCTTGCGGGAAGAGCGGTGCGGGCGCCGTGTGAGAAAAGGCCCAGGCCCATCGGAGCGGTGTCCGGCCGATGGGAGCGAACGGGACACGAAGCAGGGTACCGGCGCGCGAAGGCGACGAAGCGCGCTGGGAAGGTGATCGAGCAATCGGAGCCTGCCGATAGTACCTGGGAAGTCGGGGAACCTGCCCCAAGGGACCCGATGGAGGGAAGCGGCAGGTCGGACGATGGGGCTTTCGGAGGGACAGATGGCCGGGACATCGAGCCAGGAGAACATCTCAACACGACAACGGAAGCTAGCGGAACTGGCCCGGATCGAACCGAAGCTGGAACTGACCACGATTGCCCACCACATCGACGTGGTGTGGCTGGAAGAAGCCTGGCGGCGCACCCGCAAGGACGGGGCCGCCGGGGTGGACGGCGTGACTGCATCCCAATACGCAGCCGACTTAGAGGAGAACCTGACGCGCCTGCTGGAACGGTTCAAGACCGGCCGGTATCGGGCGCCTGCGGTACGGCGCGTCCACCTGCCCAAGCCGGGAACGGGAAAGACCCGCCCGATCGGCATTCCCACGCTGGAAGACAAGGTGCTGCAACGGGCGGTGCTGATGGCGCTGGAACCCATCTTCGAGCAGGACTTTCTCGACTGCGCCTACGGGTTCCGGCCCGGACGCAGTGCCCACCAGGCCCTGGAGAGGCTATGGGGCGGGCTGATGGCCATGGGCGGTGGCTGGGTCATCGACCTGGACATCCAAAACTTCTTCGACGATGTGGACCGGGACCGGCTGCGGAACTTTCTGGGGCAGAGGGTGCGCGACGGCGTGATCTGCCGCGTGATCGGTAAATGGCTGAATGCCGGTGTCATGGAAGGCGGACAGCTTCACTACCCCGAACAAGGGACACCGCAAGGTGGGGTGATCTCCCCACTGCTGGCCAACCTCTACCTGCATCACGTGCTCGACCTGTGGTTCGAGCAGACGGTCAAACCGCGACTGCAAGGCAGCGCCTTCGAAGTCCGGTTCGCCGACGATGCGGTCCTGGTGTTCAAACGGGAAGAAGACGCCCGGCGGGTATTGGCCGTTCTGGGCAAGCGCCTGGCCAAATACGGCCTGCGCCTGCACCCGGACAAAACCCGCCTGCTCGACTTCAGAAAACCCGGACGGAAAGGCCAGAGCTTCCAATACCTGGGATTCACCCACTACTGGGGACGCTCAAGGAAAGGGCGTTGGGTCGTCAAACGCAAGACCGCCCAAGCCCGGCTCAGCCGCTCCCTGCAGGCGATCAACCACTGGTGCCGGATGCACCGCCACTGGCCGGTTGCAGACCAACAAGCGGCCCTGAGCCGCAAACTCAAGGGGCATTATGCCTACTATGGGATCGTCGGCAACAGCCAATCGCTGGCCCGCTTCCTGTACGAGGTCAGACGGCGCTGGTACAAATGGTTGTCCCGCCGCAACCGGGAACGGATGAACCGGGACCATTTTGGGCGGCTGTACAAACGATACCCACTCCCCCCACCGCGCGTGGTTCACGGAATTGCCCGTTGCGTAGCGACGCCATAGTCCGAGGAGCCGGATGCCTTAATCGGGCACGTCCGGATCTGTGGGAACCGCGGGTGAGCAATCGCCCGCGGTCACCCGGCCCGAAATCACCCCGGCCGGCAAACTGATCATTCAGCTTGCAGGGGAGATTCTCTCCAAGGTGGATGACATTCGTCACGTCGCCGACGAGTTCCGGGACGAGCGCAGCGGAACGCTGGCCATCGCCACTACCCATACCCAGGCCCGTTACGCCCTTCCCAGGGTGGTGCGGGCGTTCATGCAGCGTTATCCCCAGGTCAGCCTGACCATGCACCAGGGAACGCCGGTGCAGATCGCCGACATGGTTTCCAAAGGGGAGGCGGATCTGGCGATCGCGACGGAGGCGATGGAGCTGTTCGACAACCTGGTGATGCTGCCCTGTTACCGCTGGAACCGCTGTATTCTGGTGCCGCGGGGGCATCCGCTGGCGGAGAAGGAAGGGCTGTCACTCCAGGACATCGCCCAGTATCCCCTCATCACTTACGTGTTCGGTTTTACCGGCCGCTCCAAACTCGACGAGGCCTTCTCCCGGGAGAACCTGCAGCCCAAGGTGGCGCTGACTGCGGTCGATTCTGATGTCATCAAGACCTACGTCCGTCTCGGCCTGGGGGTGGGGATCGTGGCCCACATGGCCTACGATCCGCAAGCTGATGCGGATCTGGTCGCCCTGGACGCCAGCCATTTGTTCCGCGACAGCGTCACCCGCATCGGTCTGCGGCGCGACAGCTTCGTGCGGGGGTACATCTTCGACTTCATTCACGCGTTCGCCCCCCACCTGAGCCGGGAGGTGGTGGAGCGGGCGCTGAAACTGCGCGACAAACAGGAGATAGACGCCCTGTTCGCCGGGGTTTCCCTGCCGCGTTACTGAGGTTTGCGGTGGAGGCCGCATTCCTTCTTGGCGCTTTCCTCCCACCACCAGCGTCCTTCCCGTTCCGGCTGGTGCGGTAGGGTGGGGCGGGTGCAGGGTTCGCAGCCGATGCTGCGGAAGCCGTGGCGGTGCAGTGCGTTGTAGGGGACTTCGAAGGCTTCGATATGATCCCAGACCTGCTGTGAGGTCCAGTTGCACAGGGGGTTGAATTTGATCAGGCGGCCGTGGCGCCCTGCGAAGGCGCTATCCGCCTCCACCTCCACCAGGGTGGCGCGGGTGTCGGGATTCTGATCGCGGCGCTGGCCGGTGATCCAGGCGTCCAGCGTCGCCAGCTTGCGTTTCAGGGGGCCGACCTTGCGGATGGCGCAGCATTCCTGATGGCCGTCGCGGTAGAAGCTGAACAGCCCCTTGCGGCCGACCAGATCACGAACAGCCTCGGCATCGGGATAGAGGACATCCAGCTCTATCGGGTAACGCTCGCGCACCTGTTCGATGAAACGGTAGGTTTCCGGATGCAGGCGGCCGGTATCCAGGGTGAAGACCTGGACGTGGTCGTGGAGGCGGCAGGCCAGATCGATAAGCACCACGTCCTCGGCGCCGCTGAAGGCGATGGCGATATTCTCGAAGTGTTCGAAGGCGGCCCTCAGGATGGCGTTGGGTTTTTTGCCCGCCAGTACCGTCTGCCAGTGTTCCAGATCGAATTCCACCTGGCTCATAGGGGTTCGTTTCCGTTTGCTTGCTCAATGAGGCGATTATACTAGGCTGCCTGACAGGTTTCGCTGAAATAACGCCGCAGGAATTCCTCGAAGCTGAGCCGGTCCTCCTGTTCCAGACGGTGCTGGTCGGCCCACGAGCGCTGCGCCTGCTGCTCGAACCAGCGGCGCCGCTCCTCTGGCAGCGGACGCTGGCGGAAGTGGTCGGCATGGGCCTGGGACAGGCGCAGGGCGAAGGCGGTGAACGGTTCGCTTCGGGAGGTCATTTCGGCGATCATGCGCGCCGAGGGGGTGTGTGCGGCATCGGCCACCTTGCGTTGCTGGTCGGCCAGCGCCTGTCCGTAGGCGCCGGCGCCGCCCTGTTCGTCGAACAGGCGGCTCAAGGGTTCCAGGCAGGCTAGAATCCGTTCGGCCCACTGCCGCAGCGGGATCTCCCCGCCGTCGTCCCGGAGGCGCAGCTGCGGATCCCGGCCCCGCTGGGCGGTCAGCAGCAGATTGTGCTGGCAGCATTGGTGTTCCTCGCGGTCCAGCGGCGGGCTGTCCTGCAGCAGGCAGAACCACAGGAACAGTTCGAGGAAACGCATCTGCCCGACGCCGATCCCCAGCGGCTCGAACGGGTCGAGATCCAGGGCGCGCAGCTCCACGTAGCGGACCCCGCGTCGCTTGAGCGCCAGGGTGGGCTTTTCGTACGGCCGGGCGATCTGTTTGGGACGGATGGGGCTGTAGTATTCGTTCTCGATCTGGAGGATGTTGGCGTTGAGCTGACGGTAGCGGTCACCGACCTTGACGCCGATCGCCTGATAGGGCGGGTGGGGGGTTTCGATGGCGTGGCACAGGCTGCGGACGTATTCGTCCAGGGTGTTGGTGGAGATGAACAGGGCTGCCTGGGTCTTGTTCTTGTAGCCGATGTCGCTCATCCGCAGGGAAGTGGCGAAGGGCGGCGCGAACGTGTCGGGCGTCAGCTCCTCGAAGCCCTGGGGAATGCCGCCGCGGCAGGTGAGAAAGCGACGATCCACCGCCGGCGAGGCGCCGAACAGGTAGAGCAGCAGCCAACCGTAGCGCAACACGTTGCGGATGAGGGCGAAATAGGCCGCCGCCTGACTGGCCCGGGAGGCCGGTCCCAGTTCCAGCAGCGGGCTGAGCGCCGGCCACAGCGCGGTCGGCAGCGAATAGTTGAAATGGATACCGGCGATGGCCTGCATCGCCCGGCCGTAGCGGTAGGCCAGCCCGACCCGGTAGATGTGTTTCATCCGCCCGATGTTGGAGTCCCCGTAACGGGCGATGGGGATGTCCTCGTCCCGTTCGAAGCCGATGGGCATGCTGGTGCACAGCAGCAGTTCGTCCTGCGGCAGGACGGCGTAGACGAAGCGGTGAATCTCGTCGAGAAAACCCAGGCCGGTCTCGGGAAGTTCGGCCGGAGGGGTGATGAACTCCAACAGCGCTTCCGAATAATCGGTGGTGATGTGCGGGTGTGTCAGCGCCGATCCCAGGGCCTGTGGATGCGGCGTCCGGGCGATGCGGCCGTCACGGGTGACGCGCAGGCTCTCCTTTTCCAGCCCCTTCAGGCCCAGGACAGGGGACAGCGGCAACGGCAGCGTGGCCAGGCTTGCCAGACGCTGCTGGAAGCGGTGGGTGTTCAACGGTTGAATTCTCCCGGAGGAATACGCGACAGGCGGCCATTATAGCCTGTCCGGAAAGCGGGCAATAAAAAACCCGGGGATCGCTCCCCGGGTCGAATCGCGTCTTGTCGTTATTGTTATCAGATTGGGCGTTGGGATTCTGAATCAGGCAGCGGTGCTGTGCTCGACGTCAGCGCTGGAAAGACGCTGCTTGTTGGTGGGTTCACCGGCCGGATCGCAACCCATCAGGCTGACGGAAATCATCGCCAGGGCCAGGATGCCAAGAATTTTCTTCATGTTTTCCTCCTCGTCGTATCGTCGTGAACGATTGTTATTGAGTGCTCAATGCACGGGTGTGGTTATAGCGAAGATGAGGAAATAATTCAACACCTGTTGTCGATCAATACCATATCGCCGCGATATGTTTTTGATCTAAAACCAGATTTTATAGGGAGCTCCGGGGCTTTCGCGCGCCAGACGGGGTGTGAGATAGCCGGGCAGGCGGCGGCGGAGGGCCTCGTAGAGCTCCCTGGCCCGCAGCGCCTCCACCTCAAAGTGGTCGGTTCCCCGCGTGCGGTCCAGCAGGTGCAGGTAATAGGGCAGGATCCCGGTGGCAAAGCACTGCTCCTGCAGGGCGACGAGCGCTCCCAGGGTGTCGTTGACGCCGGCCAGCAGGGTGCCCTGGTTGAGGACGGTGATGCCCGCCTGGCGCAGCCGGGTCACCGCCGCCGCGACATCGGCGTCGATCTCGTTGGCGTGGTTGACGTGCACCACGATCACGCATTGTAGGCGGGATGCGGCCAGCCGCTCGGTCAGCGCCTCGGTGATCCGGCTGGGCAGGACCACCGGCAGGCGGGTGTGCAGGCGCAGGCGGCGCAGCTGGGGAATGTCCTCCAGAGCCCGGATCAGCCCGCTCAGCCGGGCATCGGCGAGCATCAGCGGGTCGCCGCCGCTGAGGATGATCTCGCTGATCTCCTCATGACGCCGCAGATAGTCGAGCGCTGGCCGCAGGCGCGCGGGGGTCAGCTGCGCCCGGGAATAGGGGAAATGACGCCGGAAGCAGTAGCGGCAGTGGATCGCGCAGGCCCCGGTGGTGACCAGCAGGGCGCGGCCGTGATATTTGTGCAGCAGTCCCGGGGCGGCCCGGGCGCGGCCGTCCCCCACCGGGTCGCTGACGAATCCCGGGGCGACCGCGTTCTCCGCCGCCAGCGGCAGTACCTGGCGCAGCAGCGGATCGTCGGGATCGCCGCGGCGCATCCGCCGGGCGAAGGCCCGGGGGACGCGCAGGGGGAAATCCCGCTGCGCGGCCGCATCCCAGCCGCTGGCGGGCAGCCCCAGGAAGGCGAGCAATTCCTCCGGGCGCTTGAAACCCTCAGCCAGTTCCCGGCGCCACGCCGGCAGGGGGGAGGGCTGGGTTATAATGGAGGCCATTTTCGATCAACCCTAACACAAGGAAGCTGATTTCATGGCGAGCTATAGTACCAACGAATTCAAGCCGGGGCTGAAAGTGTTGCTGGACGGCGATCCCTGCGTCATTCTCGAGAACGAATTCGTCAAGCCCGGCAAGGGGCAGGCCTTCAACCGGGTCAAGTTCCGCAACCTCAAGACCGGCCGGGTGCTCGAGCGCACCTTCAAGTCGGGGGAAAGCATCGAGGCCGCCGACGTTCTGGAGGTGGAGATGCAGTACCTCTACAGCGACGGCGAGTTCTGGTATTTCATGGACCCCAACACTTTCGAGCAGGTGGCCGCCGACGCCAAGGCGGTCGGGGATGCGGCCAAGTGGCTCAAGGAGCAGACCACCTGCACCGTCACGCTGTGGAACGGCCAGCCCATCGCCGTGACCCCACCCAATTTCGTCGAACTGCAGATTGTGGAAACCGACCCGGGGGTGCGCGGGGACACCTCCAGCGGCGGCGCCAAGCCCGCCAAGCTGGAAACCGGCGCCGTGGTGAGGGTGCCGCTGTTCGTGCAGGAGGGCGAGGTCATCAAGGTGGACACCCGAACCGGTGAATACGTCTCCCGCGTCACCAAATAGCTGGCAGCCCGGCTGCGATCTCAAGGCGCTGCGGGCCCGCGCCGGGCTTCTGGCTTGCGTTCGCCGCTTCTTCGCCGAACGGGGGGTGATGGAGGTGGAAACCCCGCTGCTGGCGCCGACGGTCAGCACCGACCCGCAGCTGGATTTCTTCGCCGTTCCCGATGCCGGCCGGACCCGTTATCTGCAGACCTCGCCGGAACTGCTGATGAAGCGCCTGCTGGCCGCCGGTTCCGGCCCCATCTACCAGATCTGCAAGGCCTTCCGCCGCGGGGAGGCCGGGCGCTGGCACAATCCCGAATTCACCCTGCTGGAGTGGTATCGTCCGGGTTTCGAGCTTGCGGACCTGATGGACGAGGTCGCCGACCTGCTGCGGATCCTGCTGCCCCCCCTGGAGGACAGCTGCCGCCTGTCCTATACCGAGGTGTTCGAGCGCTGGGTCGGGGTTTCCTGGCATGCGCCGCTGCCAGCGCTGGCCGAACGCGCCCGGCGCCTGGGGCTGCCGGAGGCTGCCGCCCTGTGCGGCGAAGACCGCAGCCTGTGGCTGGATCTGCTGTTCTCCCACCGGGTGCAGCCCAATCTCCCCCGCCACCGGCCCGTCTTCGTCTGCGACTATCCCGCCCCGCTGGCGGCGTTGGCGCGTTTGAACGAGGACGGCCGGACCGCCCGGCGCTTCGAGGTCTTCTGTAACGGCGTCGAGCTGGGCAACGGCTACGACGAACTGACCGATCCCGAGGAACAGCGCCGCCGTCTCGAGGCCGACCGGAACGCCAGACGCCGGCAGGGACTGCCGGTGCCGCCGCTGGACGAGGCTTTCGTCGCCGCCCTCCGCGCCGGTCTGCCCCGTTGCAGCGGCGTCGCCGTCGGTCTCGACCGTCTGCTCATGCTGCGGCTGCAGCGCCGCGACATTGACGCGGTCGTCAGTTTTTCCTGGCAGCGACTCCATTGAAGCGCCTGCGTTTTCCCTCCCTATCCGTGCTGCTGCTGGTCAGCTTCATCCTGGTGCTGGCGCCGCTGATCCTGGCGCTGGGTTCCGCGCTCTACTCCCTGGAACAGCTGACCGGCCAGAGTCAGAGGGTGGTCTATCAGGCAGTCAGCCTGACCCAGGCGAGCCGCATGTTGCTGGAACGCCTGACCGCGATGGAGCGCAGCGTCAAGCAGGCGCTGATTCTGGAGGATGCGGCTCTGTTCGAGCATTACCGGAAGCTGCGCCAGACTTTCGTCAGCGAACTGCAAGGCTTGGCGAAAATGTCCGCGGGAGAGCCGGAACTGCGCCGCCTGCTGCGCCGCCTGGAAGGCGACGAATTTGACCTGTATGCCCAGCTGAGCGACCCCAAACTCGATCGGCAGACCAAGCTGGCGGTCGCCGATCAGCTGGCGCAGCTGCGCCAGCTGGCCGAACGCATCTGGGAACTCAGCATTCAGCTGGTGGGGCGTCATCTCCAGAACCTGGAGGAGCGCTCGCGCCAGGCGCGCCAGCAGACCATGCGCCATCTGGTCATCCTGTTGCCGGTCGCCCTGGGGCTGGTCGCCGTTTTCATCTATCTCATCACCCGGCCGATGAAGCAGCTGGATGCGGCCATCCGCAAACTGGGGGACCGCGACTTCGACCAGCCGATCGTGGTACAGGGCCCCCGGGACCTGGAGTCCCTCGGTCAGCGTCTGGACTGGCTGCGTCTCCGCCTGCGCATGCTGGAGGCGGAGAAACGCCGCTTCATGCGCAACATCTCCCACGAACTGAAGACCCCGCTGGCCAATGTTCACGAAGGGACGGAATTGTTGGCCGACCGGGTGGTCGGAGATTTGAACACCGAACAGGAAGAGATCGTCCGTATCATCGGCGTCAACGCCGGCCGCCTGTATCGGATGATCGAGGATCTGATCCGTTACAGCCAGTTGCAGAGCACCGAAACCGTGCAGAAGCCGCAGCAGGTGGACATGCACCGTCTGGTTGATGACGTGCTCGAGGATTACCGGGTCCGTCTCCGGGTCAACGAGATTCAGGTGCGCAAGCAGCTCGAATCCTGTCAACTGTTCGGGTTTGCGGAGCAGCTGCGCTCGATGATCGACAACCTGTTGTCCAACGCGGTCAAATACTCCCCCCGGGGGGGGGTGATCGAGCTGAAGCTGCAGCGGCGCAAGGGGAATGTGATCTTCGAAATCCGCGACCAGGGACCCGGGATTCCGCCCGAGGAACGCGAACGGGTCTTCGATGCCCTGTACCAGGGGCGGCTGGGGAAACGGATGGGGATCGAAGGGACGGGGCTGGGCCTGTCGATCGTCAACGAATGTGCGATGATTCATCGTGGCAGGGTTGAAATCGTCGATGTGGAAGGGTGGGGCGCCTGTTTGCGGGTGACGCTGCCGGTGGATGGAGTACGCATTTGAAACCTTGGTTTGGCATCGGGTTGCTCTGTCTGATTCTGGCCGGCTGCGGAGGCAGCCGGACGGTGACGGCAGAGGCGCCCAGACCGCAGTTCCAGGAACCTGACTACGAGGCCGTCACGCTGACCGAGCTGAGCGGCTATCTGGGTTATCTGGCGGGGCTGCCGCCGTTGCAACGGCGGGATGAGTGCCGCTGGCTGCACGATTTTGTCACCGAAGCGCCGAGTCTCGGGGGGCGGTTGCACCTGGCGCTGGCGTTGTTGGTCACGCCGGACTGTCTGGCGGAACAGGACGAGCTGCGCGTCGCCCTCGAGTTGCTGGATGAGGCCGGAAAACAAGTGCGCCCGGCCGATCTGCGGGCGTTTCTGGCCTATCAGCGTCTGATCGCCCAACGCCTGTTCAGCAGCCGCCGTCACGAGCGGGAATGGAGCCGCAAACTGGCCCGGCTGCGGCGGTATTGCCGGCAGCAGGGGCAACGGCTGCAGCGCTGTCAGACCACCCTCAGCCAGTGCCAGAGCAAACTGGAGGCGCTCAAAGCCTTGGAAAAGAGTCTCAATCATCACGGGGTTCCCTGAATGGATCAGGACATTCGCAAACGCATCCTGGTGGTCGACGACGATGAGAGCTTCCTGCGGCTGCTGACCATGCGCCTGAGCGCGGCGGGTTTCACCGTCAAGCCGGTCGGCAGCAGGGAGCAGGCCCTCGACGATCTGCTGCGGTTCCGGCCCCATGTGGTGGTCACAGACCTGATGATGGATGGAATGGACGGGATGGCGCTGTTCGACGAGATCCACCGCCGCTGTCCCACCCTGCCCATCATCATCCTCACCGCCCATGGCACGATTAACGATGCCGTGGACGCCACCAAGAAAGGCGTGTTCGGTTTTCTGACCAAGCCGGTGGACAACAAGGCGCTGCTGCACCATGTCACCCAAGCGCTGGAAATTTGCCAGGGCGTCGATGCCGAGCCGGAGGAAGAGGGCGAAGACTGGCGCCGCCGCATCGTCACCCAGAGTCCGGGCATCGAGGACCTCCTCAACCAGGTGGCCAAGGTCGCCCGCGGCCGCGCCAGCGTCTACATTCACGGGGAAAGCGGCACCGGCAAGGAATTGCTGGCCCGGGCCATCCATGAGGCCAGTCCCCGGTGCGAGGGACCTTTCATCGCGGTCAACTGCACCGCCATTCCCGAACATTTGTTCGAATCGGAACTCTTCGGCCACAAGCGGGGGGCGTTCACCGGCGCGACCCAGGACCATCCCGGCCTGTTCCAGGCCGCCGACGGCGGGACCCTGTTCCTCGACGAAGTCGGCGACATGCCGAAGATGTTCCAGGTGAAGCTGCTGCGGGCGCTGCAGGAAATGGCCGTCCGCCCGGTGGGCAGCACCCAGACCGTGGCCGTGGATGTGCGTGTCGTTTCCGCCAGCCACGTGGATCTGACGGCGGCGGTCGAGGCAGGCGATTTCCGCGAAGACCTCTATTACCGCCTCAACGTCGTCACCCTCAAGGTGCCGCCCCTGCGCGAGCGTCCCGAGGACATCCCCTTGCTGCTCGACCATTTCCTCAAGCAGGTGGCCGAGTCCTATGGCAGCAAGGTCAAGGGTTTTTCCCCGGAAGCGCTGGAATACCTGGTGCGTTACGAATGGCCCGGCAACGTGCGCCAGCTTCACAACCTGGTGGAGCAGTGCGTGGCCCTGACCAACACGCCGCTGATTCCCCTGAGCCTAGTGCAGCGGGCGATCAGCGGGGAGGCAGGCGAGGCGACGCTGCCCCCCCTCAAGGAAGCCAAGCGCCGCTTCGAGCGCGAATATCTGGTCCGTCTGCTACAGATCACCCGCGGCAACGTCACCCACGCGGCCCAGCTGGCCAAGCGCAACCGCACCGAGTTCTACCGCCTGCTCAACCGCCATCAGCTTGACCCGCGGGAATTCAAGCACTGAAGCACGGCTTCGATGTCGAAGCCCCGGCTGGTGTCGATGGAGACGGCCCCGGCGCGCTCTGCTTCGCTCAGGGGCTGATGGTGGCGCAATTGGTAGGCCAGCACCTGAAGGTCGGCCTCCGAGGGATCGCGGCGCTGCCGCAGCCGCTGTTCGATCCGGGCCCGCAGCACGGTTTCGTCGGCCTGGAAGTCGAGCATGCGCCAAGGAACATGCAGACGTTCGGCCAGCGCCTGGAACCACTGGCGGTATTCCCGCTTCAGGAACGTGGCATCCACGATCACCGGCCAGCCGGCCGCCAGAATCGTCTCGGCGTCGCGCAGCAGCTTGGCATACGTGCGGCGGGTGAAATCGGCCCCATAGATGCCGCGCTCCAGCCCGGCATCGGTACGGGCTTCGGCCGGGAGTCCCGCCAGGCGCTTGCGCTCCACGTCCGAGCGCAGGTGGATCGCCCCCAGACGGGCCGCCAGCCGGCGGCTGGCGTAGGACTTGCCGCTGCCGGAAAAGCCGTGGGTGACCAGCAGCAGCGGGCGCCGGGACTGGCGGAAGTACTCGGCCAGATCCAGGTAACGGGCGCACGCCTCCAGAGATTCTCGGGTTTCGGGGTGCTGGCGCGCGCTCAACCAGGCGATCTTGGCCCGCACCATGGCCCGGTAGATCAGGTAGTAGCGCAGCAGGCGCACTCCCTCGTAGTCTCCGGTAAGGCTGAGCCAGTCGTTGAGGAACAGGAAGCCCAGGGGGCGGCGGCCGCGGGCGGCCAGGTCCATGACCGTGAAGGCGATCTCGCTGACGACGTCGATCCAGCGCAGCTGGGGGTTGAATTCGATGCAGTCGAACGGCAGCGGCTCCCCCTGCCAGAGGACAATGTTTCCCAGGTGCAGGTCGCCGTGGCATTCGCGCACCCAGCCGTCGCGTTTGCGCTGGGCCATGCAGGACGCCAGCGGTTCGAACGCAGCCTCGGTCCAACGGCGCAGCGCGTCCAGCCGGGCGGCGCGGGCGGGATCGAGGGCCCCGGCGTCGATGCTCCGGAAGTTTTGCAGCGCGGCGCTCTGGATCGTCTGCGGTTCACCGTAGGGGTCGCCGGCGCCTGCCCGGGTGACGCTTTCGTGAAAGCGGGCGATGCGTGCGGCCAGGGTTTCGAGGTGGCTCTCCCGCAGCCGGCCTTCTTCGGTCATGCGGCTGAGCAGGTCGCGGTCGGCGAACTGGCGCATCTTCACCACGTATTCCAGGGGCTCGCCGTCCCCGTCCAGACGGGGGTTTTGCGGGGTGCCGGTGACCGTCACCACGGCCAGGTACAACTGCGGCGCCAGGCGGCGGTTGAGACGCAGTTCCTCGTGGCAGTAGAAGCGGCGCTTTTCCAGGGTGGAAAAGTCGATAAAGCCGAAGTCCACCGGCTTTTTGAGTTTGTAGGCGTAGGGGCCGGTGAGAATGACCCAGGAGATGTGGGTTTCGCGGTAACGGAGATTCTCCGTCGGATGGGGATAGACCGCCGGATTCAGCAGCGCCCGGATCAGCGGCGGCAGCGTCATGCGGCGGCCTCGTCCAGCACCGGCTCGCCGCCGACCACCCGCAGATGCCGCCGGCCTTCCAGAAACGCCACCAGATCGTCGCCGATCACCTGCTGGCGCCAGCCCTGGCACAGGCGCGATCCGGCCGGGTCGGCGAGGAATTTCTCCAGGTCCTTGCGGCTGGCCAGGGCGTTGGGATGAAGATTCTGGGCTTCGGCCCGAAGCCGCACCACGGCGCTGAGCAGATCGAGCAGGGCTTCCTGCCGGGGGGTGCGGGCGGGCGGCCGGGGCGGGGCCTTTTCCGGCGCATCGTCGCAGGCGGCGGCGACCTGGGCGCAGATGTCCTGCCCGTAACGGGCGACGGCCTTGTCGCTGAGGCCGCGCAGCTGTTTCAGTTGCTGGGGATTCTGCGGCTGCAGGCGGGCGATGTGGCACAGAAGATCGTCCTTGACCACCCAGCCGCGGGGCAGGTTCTCCCGCCGGGCGGTTTCCTCGCGCCAGGCCGCCAGGCGTTTGAGGGCCGCCAGCTGCCGTCCCTTGAGGCGGCGGGTGCCCTTGATGCGGCGCCAGGCGTCCTGGGGCGGATTGCGGTAGGTTTCCGGCCGGGTCAGGCGCTCGAAGTCCTCGCTCAGCCAGTCGACCCGGCCGCTTTCCTCCAGGCGGCGGCGCAGTTCCAGATACAGGGGGACCAGATAGCGGACGTCGTCGGCGGCGTAGTCGATCTGCTGCGGACTCAAGGGGCGGCGGCGCCAGTCGGTGCGGCTGTGGCCTTTTCCCAGGGTCACCCCCAGCACCTCCTCCACCAGCTGGGCGTAGCCGATCTGGTCGCCGTAGCCCAGCAGCGGGGCGGCCAGCTGGGTGTCGAAGACGGGCGCGGGCAGGCGGCCGTGCAGGTGATGGAAGATTTCCAGGTCCTGGAAGCCGGCGTGGAAGACCTTGGTGGCGTCCGATTCGTACAGCAGTTGCCAGAGCGGGTCGAGATCGGGCAGGCGGATGGGGTCGACGCAAGCCACCTGATCGGCGGCGGCGATCTGCAGCAGGCAGAACTGCGGGTGGTAGGTGGATTCGCGCAGGAACTCGGTGTCGAGGGCGAAGAACGGGCTGTCCTTGAGTCGGTCGCAGAGCCGGCGCAGCTGCACGGGGGTGTCGACGTAGCGTACCGGGGCTTTGGATAGGGTGGTCATGGGGTTCCTGGGTGGATTTCGATAAAGCACGGGCTGCGGCAAATATACCAAAAGACCGGGAAGGCGGTATCCTGTTGCCTTCATTCCATAGACGTGGGAGAGATACCGATGTTCAAACGCTCGCTTTTGCTGTTGCTTCTGCTTTCCGGCCTGGCCCAGGCGGCCGGGGACGCGCGCCTGGCGCAAAACATCACCGCCCTAGAGGCTTACGACAGGCTGATGACCGGGGGCGGTTCGGTCTATCTTCTCGACGTGCGCAGCCCGGAGGAGTACCGGCTGGTGGGCCATCCGCCCATGGCCTACAATATTCCCTTCGTTTTCTTCCGCGGGGGGCCTCACCGCAACCCTCATTTCGTCGAGGACGTGGCCAGCCGCTTCAAGAAAACCGACACCCTGCTGGTGATCTGCCGCAGTGGCGGACGCAGCGCCCCGGCGGCCGATGCCCTGGTGCAGGCCGGTTTCAAACATGTCTACAACGTCCGCGACGGTTTCGAGGGCGCTGCCTTCACCGGCCGCACCCCGGAGGAGAAAACTTTGCTGCGCAAATACAGTCCCTTCTATGGTAACCGGGGACGGGTGGAAGGCTGGCAATACGACGGCCTTCCGTACACCTACGAATTGAAGGACGAGCTGCTTTACCGTCCCTACGACGCCGCCAAACACCGCTGATCTCCGGTATCGAAAACGCCGGTCCCATCCGGAAACGCCATGAGCCAAGACCGCAAACGCCTCGTCCTGGTGGACGGGTCCTCCTTCCTGTACCGGGCCTTCCACGCCCTGCCGCCCCTGAGCAACGCCCGCGGCGAGCCCACCGGCGCCATCTACGGCGTCGCCAACATGCTGCGCAAGCTGCTGGAGACTTACGACACCCCCTGGTTCGCGGTGGTGTTCGACGCCCCCGGCAAGACCTTCCGCAACGACCTGTTCGCCGCCTACAAGGCCCACCGCCCGCCGATGCCGGACGAGCTCAAGGTCCAGCTGGGGCCGCTGAAGGAACTGATCCGGGCCATGGGGATTCCAGTGGTGGAGATCGAGGGCGTCGAGGCCGATGACGTCATCGCCACCCTGGCGCGCCGGGCCGAGCGGGAGGGATTCGACGTGGTGGTGGCCACCAGCGACAAGGATCTGGCCCAACTGGTGGACGACCACATCCTCCTCGACAACACGATGTCGGAAACCCGCCTCGACCCGGCCGGGGTGATGGCAAAGTTCGGCGTCCACCCCGACCAGATCGCCGATTACCTGGCGCTGGTGGGGGATACTTCCGACAACGTCCCCGGCGTTCCCGGCATCGGCCCCAAGACCGCGGCCAAACTGCTGCGGCAGTATGGCTCCCTGGACGAGATCATCGCCCACGCCGGCGAGATCAGGGGCAAGGTGGGGGAGAACCTGCGCGCCCATCTGGACCGGCTGCGGCTGTCGCGCGAACTGGTCAAGGTGCACGATGACCTCCCCCTGGATCTGAATCCGGAAGATCTGAAACGGCGGCCGCCGGACACCGCCCGGCTGATCGAGCTGCTCAAGCGTTTCGAATTCACCACCTGGCTGCGCCAGCTCGATCTGCCCACGACCCAGGGGGAATCGGCCCAGGATGGCGATCCCGCCGATTATCAGGCGGTGCTGGCCGCGGATCAGTTGCGGACCTGGCTCGAGCGCCTGGAGGCCAGCCCCCTGTTCGCCTTCGATACCGAAACCACCGATCTCGCCTATCTCGACGCCCGGCTGGTGGGGCTGTCGTTCGCGGTGGAGGCGGGGGAGGCCGCCTACGTGCCGGTGGGACACGACTATCCCGCGGCCCCGGCGCAGCTGGACCGTGAGGCCGTTTTGGAGAGACTGCGGCCGCTGCTGGAGTCGGAAGATCATCCCAAGGTGGGCCAGCATCTCAAGTACGATGCCCACGTGCTCGCCAACCACGGGATCGAATTGCGCGGCATCGCCCACGACACCATGCTCCAGTCCTACGTCCTCAATCCCACCGCCACCCGGCACGACCTCGATTCCCTGGCCCTGACCTATCTGGGAATCAAGACCGTCAGTTACGAGGCGGTGGCCGGCAAGGGCGCGAAGCAGGTGAGCTTCTCCCGGGTGGCCCTGGACCAGGCGGCGCCCTATGCGGCCGAGGACGCCGACATCGCCCTGCGCCTGCACCAGGTGCTCTGGCCCAAACTGGAAGCCGAGCCCAAGCTCAAGCGCCTGTACCAGGAGATCGAGATGCCGTTGGTGCCGGTGCTGCTGCGCATGGAGCGCTGTGGGGTGCTGGTGGACCGGGACGAGCTGGCCCGTCTCAGCGCAGAGCTGGCCGAGCGCATGGCAAAGGTGGAGGAACAGGTTCATTGCCTCGCCGGGGAGGCGTTCAACCTGGGCTCCCCCAAGCAGATCCAGCACATCCTTTACGACAAACTGGGCCTGCCGGTTTTGAAGAAGACGCCCAAGGGTCAGCCTTCCACCGCCGAGGAGGTGCTGCAGAAGCTGGCGGAAGATTTCGAGCTGCCGCGGCTGATCCTGGAATACCGCTCCCTGAGCAAGCTCAAGAGCACTTACACCGACAAGCTCCCCCAGCAGATCCATCCCCGCACCGGCCGGGTCCACACCTCCTATCACCAGGCGGTCACCGCCACCGGGCGGCTGTCTTCCTCGGATCCCAATCTGCAGAACATTCCCATTCGCACCGAAGCGGGGCGGCGCATCCGCCGCGCCTTCATCGCTCCGCCGGGCTGCAGGCTGGTGGCGGCGGACTATTCCCAGATCGAGCTCAGGATCATGGCCCACCTGTCCGAAGACGCCAATCTCCTGGCGGCGTTCGCCGCCGGCGCTGACGTCCACCGGGCCACCGCCGCCGAAGTGTTCGGGGTGGCGCCGGAGGCGGTCACGGACGAACAGCGCCGCCGCGCCAAGGCCATCAACTTCGGTCTGATCTATGGCATGTCCGCCTTCGGTCTGGCCAAGCAGCTGGGGATCGAGCGCGAGGAGGCGCAAAGCTACATCGACCGCTATTTCGAGCGCTATCCCGGGGTGCGCGAGTACATGGAACGCACCCGCCGTCAGGCCTACGAGCAGGGCTACGTGGAAACCCTGTTCGGCCGCCGCCTGTACCTGCCGGAGCTGCAGTCACGCAATCCCCAGCGCCGCCAGTATGCCGAGCGCACCGCCATCAACGCGCCGATGCAGGGCACCGCCGCCGACATCATCAAGCGGGCGATGATCGCCGTGGACGCCTGGATCCGCGGCAGCGGGGCGCCGGTGAAGATGATCATGCAGGTGCACGACGAGCTGGTGTTCGAGGTTGCCGAGGATCGGCTCGAGGAAGCCTGCCGGGCGATCCGCGAGCGGATGGCGTCGGCGGCGGAACTGAGGGTGCCGCTGGTAGTGGATGTGGGCATCGGGGTCAACTGGGACGAGGCCCATTGACCCGACTCGGAGGGGCGGGGTGCCGGCGGGAGCGGGGCTGAGGGGCGTACCCGGCCTGGATGGCCGGGTATCGAGCGCCCAGGGATGGGTTCACAGCGTCCCCGAAGCCCCGCTCCCGCCGGCACCGTAGGGGCCAGGGTCGGGTGTGGAACTTTTGCCGTCGGGGGCAGTCTTAAGGGTACGTGTCGGGAACGACGCCCAACCTACTCATTTCCTCCCTTATGAGTAGCGAGCCGCTCCGGTTCCCCCAAGCCGGAGCCTGACTGACCCCGAAGCCTCTCCCCCTTGGCTTCGGGGTTTTTTTTGTCGCCGGTCGCCAGCCAGCGGTCCAGCACCGCATGGGCCTCGTCCACACCCATGCGCTTGGGCGCGGAGAACAGTTGCACGCTCGGTTGCAGCGGCAATTCGGCCAAGGCCTTTTCCACCTGCAGCAGCGTGCTTTTGGCCCGGCCGTACTTGAGCTTGTCCGCCTTGGTGAGCAGGATGTGCAGCGGCAGGTCGTAGTAGCCGCACCACTCGATCATGCGCCGGTCGAATTCCGTCAGGGGATGGCGGATGTCCATCATCAAAAACACCCCCCTGAGGCACCGGCGTGACCGCAGATATTCCTCCAGGGCCCGGCGCCAGCGCTGCTGGGTTTCGCCCCCCACTTTGGCGTAGCCGTAACCGGGAAGATCCACCAGGCGCCGCTCTGCGTCGATCTCAAAGAACACCAGTTGCTGGGTCCGGCCCGGCGTCTTGCTGGTGCGGGCCAGGGACTTCTGGTGGGTGATGACGTTGAGGGCGCTGGACTTGCCCGCGTTGGAACGGCCGGCGAATGCAACCTCGAAACCCTTGTCGGGGACGTCGCGGGCGAAATTCAGGGTGCTGAGGAGAAAGCGGGCGCGGTGGTAAAGCGGATTCATCAGACTTCAAGGGCAAAATGGGTACAATAACCCGACAATACGAATCGGGAGGGAACGATGCAGTTTAAAACTATACTAACATTGATTGGAATGGTTGCTTTGACCGGCGCTGCACTTCCAAGTGCTGCCCGAGTGTCGGCGGCCACGAAGGAGAAGGCGGCCCAGTGCGCCGGCTGTCACGGTGAGGCTGGAAAGGGGGCGATGCCGGTGTTTCCCAAGCTGGCGGGACAGAATTTCAAGTATCTGAGCAAGCAGCTGCGTCAGTTCAAGGATGGCACCCGGCAGGTGGCGGCGATGAACGCCATCGCCGCCGCTTTGAGCGATGACGACATTGCCGAACTGAGCGCCTATTTCGCAGCGCAAAGCCCCGAGCCGGAAGCCGAAGAGGCCGATCCGCAAGGCGAGCGGATCTACCGTTTCGGGATCGCGGAGAAAAAGGTCCCCGCCTGCAGCGCCTGCCACGGCCCGGAGGGGCAGGGCAATGCGCCTGCCGGTTTCCCGCTGCTGAAGGGACAATTCGCCGCCTATACGGTCAAAGCGTTGACAGATTACGCCAAAGGCGCGCGCGGTGGCGGGAAGACGCCGATGCGCCAGATCGCCGCCCGTATGACCGAGGATGAAATGAAAGCGGTGGCGGCCTATATCGCCACCTTGAAATGAAGGAGACAGGATGAAAGCGATGCTTCGAACCCTCTTCGCCGGCTGGCTGCTGCTTCTGGCGCTGCCGGCCTTTGCCAAGCCGTATCTCGAGCTCAATCCCCCCAAGGCCACCGAGGATTCAGGCAAGGTGGAGGTGATCGAATTCTTCTGGTACGGCTGTCCCCACTGTTACCGCTTCGACCCCTATCTTGAAGCCTGGCGCAAGAAACAGCCCGCCGACGTGGTGTTCAAACGCCAGCCGGCGATCTTCGGTCCCCACTGGGCGCCGCAGGCCAGGGCCTATTTCACCGCCGAAACCCTGGGGGTGGTGGACAAGATCCACAAGGACTTCTTCGACGCCATGCACAAACAGAAAAAGCGCATGGCCAGCGAGGAAGAACTGGCGGCATTCTTTGCCGCCCACGGCGTGGACCAGGAGACTTTCAAGAACCCCTTCCATTCCTTCATGGTGGACATGAAGATGCGTCAGGCCGAGGCCATGGCGCCTGAATACGGCATCACCGGGGTGCCGGCGCTGGTGGTCAACGGCAAGTACCTGATCACCGGCCGTACCGCCGGCAGTTTCGAGGATATGATCAAAGTGCTCGATCAGCTGGTGGCCCAGGAGCGCCAGAAACTGGCCGCCGCCAAACCCTGATGCCGACCCTGCGGCTGGCCAGCTTCAACGTCCAGACCGGCATTCACACCCGCCGGTTCGAGGACTATCTGCTCAAAAGCTGGCAACACCTGTGGCCTTGCGACCACCGTTTCACCAATCTGGCGCGTATCGCCGACTTCCTGCGGCCTTTTGACATCGTCGGGCTGCAGGAGGTCGACGGCGGCGGCGCCCGCAGCCGGTATGTGGTCCAGACCGAATACCTGGCCCGCCAGGCCGATTTTCCCTTCTGGTACAACCAGGTCAACCGCCGCTTCGGCCGTTTGGCCCTGCACAGCAACGGGCTGCTCAGCCGGATTCCGCCCGCTTCGGTCTATACCACCTCGCTGCCGGGGCTCCCGGGGCGGGGGGCGTTGCTGGCGCGCTTCGGGGAAGGGGAAACCGCCCTGCACGTGGCGGTGGTGCATCTGGCGTTGGGCGCCAGAACCCGCTCCCGCCAGCTCGATTTCATCGCCGAGCGGCTCCAGGGCCTGCAGCACGTGGTCGTCATGGGCGATCTCAATTGCGCTCCCCGTTCCCGCAGCCTGCGGCGTTTTCTGGCCCGTACCGGGCTGCGGTCCCCCGAATCGGCGCCGACCTTCCCCAGCTGGCGTCCGCAACGTCAGATCGATCACATTCTCGTCAGCCCCACCCTGGAGGTGAACTGGATGCAGGCGTTCGATTTCGTCTGCTCCGATCACCTGCCGGTGGGCGCCGAGATCCTGGTCCCTGAAACCGTTTCAGCGCTGGCGGCATGACGGAAACCAACCCCTGGAAGCAGAAGGCCGTCGATCTGGCCCGGGAGCTCGACGAACAGCAGGCCCTGCAGGCGCGTAACGAAAAGCGCCTGGCCCGGGCCCTGATCCGGCTGACGCTGGCCTGCGAAGGTTGCCGGCCGGAGGCCGATCCCGGGTTGGTGCAGTTGCGGGAGATTCTGCGCCAGGGGATTTTGAATCAGCAGCGTCTGGAACAGGTCGACGCCTTGAGCGAGCAGATCCTGCGTCAGAAGGAAGCGGAGGGGGATGGAGCCCCTCCTTCCTGGCAGCAGGAAGTGATCGCTTTCCTGTGCGAGTGCGCTCCCGACGCGCGTGAACGCCAGCATCTCGAGGCGCTGGCCGGCAAGACGTATCCCGATGGCGCTGCGTTGCGCGATGCGCTTCGTGACCTGTTCGCCGCCCCGCCCAGCTCCCCCTGGCAGTGCCTGAGGGAATGGTTCGGGGGGCGCCGCCGGAAAGACGACGGTATCGCTTCGTTGCAGCGCCAGCTGCGGGAATTGCTTGCGGAGATCGAGATTCCTCCCGATCTGGCCGAGGCGGGCGAGCGCCTGACCGGTCTGTTGACGCAGGAGGGGGCGGTCGCCGAAGCCTTGGAGGGAACCGCCGAACTGCTCAACGCCATCAACATGCGGCTGCGGCAGGAGCAGGCGGCGATTGAAAGTTTCCTCGAGCAGCTGAGCGGCAAGCTGCAGACCCTCGAATCCCAAACCCTGGACGTGAGCGAGCTGCTGCTGAGGGAAGGGGGGCGCTGGAACGAGAAACTGTCCATCCACGTGGATCATCTGCGGCTGCACACCCTGCAGGAAACCGATCTGGAAGCCCTCAAGCAGGCGGTGGCCGAACGGCTTGATATCCTGACCGCACAGCTGCAGGCGTTTCGCGAGGCGGAACAACGTAGCAACCAGGCGGCCGAGCGCCGGATCGCCGAGCTGACCCGGCGTCTGCGGGAGCTGGAACAGGAGGCGGAAGATCTGCGTCAGCGCCTGCGCCTGGCTCATCACCAGGCGCTGCATGATCCCCTCACCGGCCTACCGAACCGCCAGGCGGTCGATGAGCGCCTGGCGCAGGAATTCGCCCGCTGGCGCCGCTTCGGGGAGCCTTTCAGCCTGCTGCTCTGGGATGTGGACCATTTCAAGCGTATCAACGACCGCTTCGGCCACCGGGCCGGTGACAAGGCACTGCGGGTGGTGGCCCAGGTGTTGCGGGAGGAAATCCGCGAGGTGGACTTCGTCGGCCGCTACGGTGGCGAGGAATTCCTCATGCTGCTGCCGGAAACCGGGCGCGAGGGTGCGCTCAAGCTGGCCGAGAAGGTGCGTCAGGCCGTGAAGCAATGCGGTTTCAACAGCCGCGGCAAGCCGGTGCCGATCACCATTTCCTGCGGCCTGACCCAGGTGCAGGAGGACGATACCCCGGAAAGCCTGATAGAGCGCGCCGATCAGGCGCTCTACGAGGCCAAGGAACGCGGCCGCGACTGCTGCATCGCCCGTTAGCCGGTGTTGTCCCGGGGTGGCGGCGCCGGTGTGCCCCCGAACCTCCGTCCCAGCCAGGCGAACACGCCCCGGATCGCCGCCCACAACCGGGGCAGCAGCCAGATCATCAGCAGGATGAAGATCAGCAGCACCCCCAGAAACAGCCAGGGGTGGTGCAGCGAGGCCCAGATGCCGGCGAAGACCGCCACGTCTTCGGTCACCGAGGCGGTCCAGTTGCTGAAAGGTTCGGGAGAGGTATTGATGAGCATCCGGGTGCTCATCTTGGTGGCGTGGGTGCCGGCGGCGATTCCCCCGCCGACGATCGCCGCCGCCAGCTCCACCGCGGGATTGAGGTCGCCGATGGCGCCGGCCGCGAGCATGGCGCCGGCGGGAATGCGGATGAAGGTGTGCAGGCTGTCCCAGCCGGTGTCGACGCCGGGGGTCTTGTCGGCGACGAATTCCACCAGATACATGAAACCGGCGGCGCCGATGACCAGCGGATTGGCGAGGATCTGCAGGTCCGGCGGCAGCTGCAGGTTGCCGGTCTGGGCCAGGATGCCGAGCGCCAGCAGGGTGGCGTACAGATTGAGGCCGCTGGCCCAGGCGGCGCCCATGGACAGGGCCAGGGTCTGGGTGATCTGGTCTAGGGTTTCCATCGGAGGCTCCGAACAGATGGACAGTTCCCAAGGATAACCCAGCGGCGCTGAATCGTCATTGAACGGTTGCGGCCGGCAATTTCCTCCCGGCCCTCGAAAGCGCAAATCAACGGGTGCCAGGTGCGACCAGCCGCCGCAAGGCCTTGATCCTGAGCGGGTCGGGCAGAGCTGCGAAGCGGCGCTCCAGAACCTGCTGGCCGGGTGGTGACAGGGCGTGCCGGGCCAGTTCAACGGTTTCCTGCCGGTCGGAACGGATGTGAAGGTAGAGGTAGTGGGTCAACGGATAACGGCCTTGGCGCAGGGTGATGCGGTTCGGCGGGACCGGCCGCCCGCCGGGATGCCGTGCCAGCGCCAAGGCCCGAACGCCCGCCGCCGCTGCCAGGCTGGCGCTGGCGAAACCGATGGCCCCGGGGGTGGCCGCCACGGCATCGATTACGTCCCTGTCCCGTGACAGCTGTGTGACAGCGGTGGCGAGCGCCCTGCCGCAGCCGACCTTCGCGCTGAACTGGAAATGCCGGGCGCTCGCCGCCGCCAGCCCGAAACGCCGGGAAAGGGAGACGGGCGGCGCGGCGGGATGGCAGCGGTTGGCGGCGAAGAACAGGCGTTCCAGCGCCCCCAGGCTCAGGGACTGCAGGGGAGCGTCGCGGCGCACGTAGAGGGCGATCCCGTCGAGGCCGACGGGAAGCGACAGCACCGGCCCGGGGAGCAGCCGCCGCTCCGCCGGCGTCAGGGGCCGGGCGATGGCGGCGGCATCGGCGCGTCCCTGGATCAGGGCCTGAACGGCCGTGAGGGCGTTGGCGGTTTGACGGCTGGCATCGGGTAGGGATTCGATCCAGGCGGCGGCGACGGGCGCCAGCAGTGGCTCTGTCACCAGCCGCAGGGGCCGGGCGCTTGCCGCCGGACCCAGGATTATCCAACCGAGCAGAACGGTCAGGACGAAACAGCGTCTGCCGCGCCTCACCGCTGCACCCGGGCAGCGGGAAAGCGGCAACGGAACACGCTGCCCCGCCCGACTTCGCTTTCGATCTCCAGCCGACCGCCGTGGCGGTTGAGCACGTGCTTGACGATCGCCAGCCCCAGACCGGTTCCGGTGGGATTGCGGGCATCGGCTTCCGGGACCCGGTAGAAACGCTCGGTCAGCCGCGGCAGATGTTCGGCCGGGATGCCGGGGCCGGTATCGGCGACCTCCAGGTAGGCCTGGTCGCCGTCGTCGTACCAGCGGACCGTGATTTTCCCTTCCGGCGGGGTGTAGTGGACCGCGTTGACCACCAGGTTGGAAAAGGCGCTGCGCAGTTCCTGCTCGTTGCCGAGAAGACGGGCGGAAGATTCGATCTCAAGACGGATGGGGGCGGTTTCGGTCCGGATGCGGGCAGCGTCGTGGCAGATATCTTCGAGCATTGCCGCCACTTCGACGGGGTTGTTTTGGCTGGCCTGGCAGCGATCGGTCTCCAGCCGGCTCAAGTAGAGGAGGTCGTCGATCAGGTACTGAAGCCGGCGGATCTGTTCATCCATGCGCGGCAGCACCGGGCGCAGGGGTTCGGCCACCGCCTCGCTGTCCATGAGGGCTTCCAGATAGCCTTTGAGCACCGTGATCGGGGTGCGCAGTTCGTGGGAGGCGTGGGCGACGAAATCCCGCCGCTGCCGCTCCAGCAGGCGGATCTGGGTGATGTCCTGGGCGATGAGCAGATAGTGATCGGCGGTATAGGGAACGACGCGGATTTCCAGCTGCAGGCGTTCGTTGCCGGGTGCGGGCAGGGTGACCGGCCGGTCGAAACGGCGGGCCTTGAGGTAGTCGATGAACTGCGGCGAGCGCAGCAGCGCGTCGATCCGGAGGCCGATGTCCCGGCGCCGTAGCCCTAACAGTTGGGCGGCTACGGGATTGAACCATTCGATGGTGAAATCTTCGTCCAGCACCACGGTGGCGTCCGGTAATGCCTCGGTGGCCTGGCGAAAGCGTTTTAGCATCTTCCCCAAGCGGCGTTTGCGCCGCTGGTGGCGGCGCTGCAGCAACCGTTGCCGGTGGAAAATTTCGCTCCAGATGCCGTTGCCGTCGGGAAGTTCGGTCTTGCGGTCGCCCAGCCAGGCCAGCAGCTGGGCGGCGTAGTACAGATGGCGGCCCAGATAGAGAAGCAGGAAAAGCGTCAGGGTGAGAAAGAGGTGCTGCTCGAGCCAGCCGACCAGCAGCGCCGCCAGCGATCCCCAGAAAACGATCGGGCCTTCCGTGCGCCAGAGCAGGGTGTTCAAGTGAACTTAAAGCTGTGCCGTGAAGCGGTAGCCGAAACCGCGAACCGTCTGGATCATAGCATCGCGGCCGAATTCCGCCAAGATCTTGCGCAGGCGGCGTATGTGGACGTCCACGGTGCGTTCCTCGATATAGGCCTCCCGCCCCCAGACCCGGTCGAGCAGCTGGGTGCGGCTGTAGACCTTGTCGGGATGGGTGAGGAAGAATTCCAGCAGGCGGTATTCGGTGGGGCTGAGATTGACCGGGCGGCGGTCGATCTTCACCTGGTGTTCTTCGGGGTTGAGGGTGATGCCGCCGATATGGAGGATGCCGGGTTTCTCCCCCTTGCCGAAGCGGCGCAGCACGGCGTTGATGCGGGCGATCAGTTCCCGCGGGGAGAAGGGTTTGGTGACGTAGTCGTCGGCGCAGTCGAGGCCGGCGATCTTGTCCTCCTCCTCGCCGCGGGCGGTCAGCAGGATGATGGGCAGGTCGCTGAAATCGGCATCACGGCGCAGCCGCCGGGCCCAGTCGATGCCGCTCTGGCCGGTGAGCATCCAGTCCAGCAGGATCAGGTCCGGGCGTTTTTGGGACAATTGACGACTCGCCTGGCAGGTGTCGGGGGCTTCCTGGACCTCGAAGCCGGCCTGTCTGAGGACCATCCGCAGCATTTCCCGGATGGGGGTCTCGTCCTCGACGATCAGAATATCGACGTTTGCCATGACAGTTGGAAAACAATCAGCCTAACCACCAGTTTATTCCCGGCAGATGACAATTGTGTGACCTGCGGGGGCTTGGCTTCAGCGCTGCATCGGCCGGATGCGGATCTCCACCCGCCGGTTCATCGCCCGGCCCTGGGGGGTCGAATTGTCGGCGATGGGCATGCTTTCCCCCATGCCGCGGGCGATGATGCGGTTGGGGGCGACCCCCTGGGCGATGAGGTACTGGGCCACCGCCTGGGCCCGGCGTTGGGACAGTTGCAGGTTGTATTCCTCGCTGCCGGTGGAATCGGTATGACCGGTGATTTCGATCAGGGTTTCCGGATATTCGCGCAGGACCAGAGCGATGGCGTTGAGGGTGGAATAGAACTGCGGGGCGATTTCCGAGGAATTGGTGGCGAAGGTGATGTTGCCCGGCATGATCAGGCGCAGGTTATTGCCTTCGCGCGCCAGGCGCACCCCGGTGCCTGCCAGCTTCTGACGCAGGATGGCTTCCTGGCGGTCCATGTAGGCGCCGACGCCCATGCCGGCAAGCGCCCCGACCCCGGCGCCGATGGCGGCGCCCGTTCCGGGCTTGCCGGCAATGGCGCCGCCGGCGGCGCCCAGAGCCGCGCCGGCCGCCGCGCCCCCCAGGGTACCGATGACGGTCTTGCTGACCTGGGGTTCGCCGGTGTAAGGATTGGTGGTACAGCCGGCCAGCAGCATCAGGCCGGGAATGAGCACGAGTTTTTTGTTCATGGCGTTCTCCTTGGTGATGGCGTTGGAATAAGCCGAATCATGCAGCATCGGGGTGAATCCGTCATGAATCCCGTTCAGCCGGCGATGAGGGATTCTCATTCCGGATTTCCCGATTGCTGCTACATTTTCAGTTAGAATAGCGTGATTTGGCGCGGATTGCCGCATTTCGTCGATTTCCAAGCTCAATGACAAGAAGGTTTTCAGGGTGAGCCAAGACTTTATTTTTACCTCCGAATCGGTTTCCGAAGGGCATCCGGACAAGATCGCCGACCAGATCTCCGATGCCATGCTCGACGCCATTCTGGCCCAGGATCCCAAGGGCCGGGTCGCCTGCGAGACCCTGGTCAAGACCGGCATGGTACTGCTGGCCGGGGAGATCACCACCAGCGCCTGGGTCGATGCCGAGCAGCTGGTGCGCGAGGTGGTGCGGGACATCGGCTACGACGACCCGGCCATCGGTTTCGACTGGCAGTCGTGTGCGGTGCTCCAGGCCATCGGCAAGCAGTCGCCGGACATCGCCATGGGGGTGGACGAGGCCGAGAACAAGGATCTGGGCGCCGGCGACCAGGGGCTGATGTTCGGCTACGCCTGCGACGAAACCGAAGTCCTGATGCCCGCCCCGATCTATTACGCCCACCGGCTGGTGCAGCGCCAGGCGGAGCTGCGCAGGGCCAAGGTGCTGCCGTGGCTGCGTCCCGACGCCAAGAGCCAGGTCACTCTGCGCTACGAGGACAACCGCCCGGTGGCCGCCGACGCCGTCGTGCTGTCCACCCAGCACGCGCCCGACATCCCCCAGAGCGCCATCCGCGAGGCGGTGATCGACGAAATCATCCTCAAGGTCATCCCGCGGGAGTGGATCCACAAGGACACCAAGTTCTACGTCAATCCCACCGGCCAGTTCGTCATCGGCGGGCCTGTGGGGGACTGCGGCCTCACGGGACGCAAGATCATCGTCGACACCTACGGCGGCATGGCCCGTCACGGCGGCGGCTGCTTCAGCGGCAAGGATCCCACCAAGGTGGACCGCTCTGCTGCCTACATGGGCCGCTACGTGGCCAAGACCATCGTCGCCGCCGGACTCGCCGAGCGCTGCGAGATCCAGGTTTCCTACGCCATCGGCGTGGCCGAGCCCACCTCGATCACCATCGAAACCTTCGGTACCGGCAAGATCGCCGAATCCCGTCTGGTGGAGATCGTGCGCGAACACTTCGACCTGCGTCCGCGCGGCCTGATCGAGGAACTCGACCTTTTGCGGCCGATCTACCGCAAGACCGCCGCCTACGGCCACTTCGGCCGCAGCGAGCCTGAATTCACCTGGGAGCGCACCGACAAAGCCGAGGCTTTGCGCGAGGCCGCCGGCTTGCCGCCCCGTTCCTGAACCTGTTTTCTTGAGGAAATCACCATGAACCAGCCAGCTGCCAATCTGCAACCGGATTACAAAGTCGCCGACATCTCCCTGGCCGACTGGGGCCGCAAGGAGATCCGGATCGCCGAAACCGAAATGCCCGGCCTGATGGCCCTGCGCGAGGAGTACCGCGACCAGAAGCCCCTGAAAGGCGCCCGCATCGCCGGCTGCCTGCACATGACCATCCAGACCGCGGTGCTAATCGAGACGCTCGTGGAACTGGGCGCCGAGGTGCGCTGGTCCTCCTGCAACATTTTCTCCACCCAGGATCACGCCGCCGCCGCCATCGCCGCCGCCGGCATCCCGGTGTTCGCCTGGAAGGGGGAAACCGAGGAGGAGTACTGGTGGTGCATCGACCAGACCCTGTTCGGACCGGGTGGCTGGCGCCCCAACATGCTGCTCGACGACGGCGGCGACCTGACCCAGGTGGTGCACGAGAAATATCCGCAGCTTTTGGAGGACATCCGCGGGGTTTCCGAGGAAACCACCACCGGCGTCCACCGCCTGTACGAGATGATGAAGGAAGGCACGCTCAAGTGCCCGGCCTTCAACGTCAACGACTCGGTGACCAAGTCCAAGTTCGACAACCTCTACGGCTGCCGCGAGTCCCTGCTCGACGGCATCAAGCGCGCCACCGACGTGATGATCGCCGGCAAGATCGCCGTGGTCCTGGGTTACGGCGATGTGGGCAAGGGCTGCGCCCAGTCCCTGCGCGGTCAGGGGGCCACGGTGTGGGTCACCGAGATCGACCCCATCTGCGCCCTGCAGGCGGCGATGGAGGGTTACCGGGTGGTCACCATGGAGGACGCCGCGCCAATCGCCGACATCTTCGTCACCGCCACCGGCAACTACCACGTCATCACCCACGAGCACATGCAGGCGATGAAGAACAACGCCATCGTCTGCAACATCGGCCACTTCGACAACGAGATCGATGTCGCCAGCCTCAGGCAGTATGAATGGGAAAACATCAAGCCCCAGGTGGACCACGTCATCTTCCCCGACGGCAAGCGCATCATCCTCCTCGCCGAGGGCCGGCTGGTGAACCTGGGCTGCGCCACCGGCCATCCCAGCTTCGTAATGTCCAACTCCTTCTGTAATCAGGTGCTGGCCCAGATCGAGCTGTGGAACAATCCCGGCAAGTACGAGAACAAAGTCTACGTGCTGCCCAAGATTCTCGACGAGAAGGTGGCGCGCCTGCACTTGCCCAAACTGGGCGCCAAACTGACCCGGCTGACCGAGGCCCAGGCCGCCTACATCGGCGTGCCGGTGGACGGGCCGTACAAGCCGGATCATTACCGCTACTGAGAATCGATGCGCGACGACAAGCAAACCACCCACTTCGGCTTCCGCCAGGTTCCGGTCACGGAAAAGGCCAAGCTGGTCCGCAACGTGTTCGATTCGGTGGCGGACCAGTACGATCTGATGAACGACCTGATGTCCTTCGGCATCCACCGTCTGTGGAAGCGCCTGACCATCTTTCTCAGCCAGGTGCGTTACGGCGAGCGGGTGCTGGATCTGGCCGGCGGCACCGGCGATCTGACCCGGCTATTCCACCCCCGGGTGGGGGACAAAGGCGAGGTGGTGCTGGCCGACATCAACGCCGCCATGCTGCGCCGCGGGCGCGACCGCCTCACCGACGAGGGCATCGTCCGCGGCGTGCGCTACGCCCAGGTGGACGCCCAGTGTCTGCCCTTCGAGGACGACACCTTCGACTGCATCACCATCGCTTTCGGCCTGCGCAACGTCACCGACAAGGACAAGGCCCTGGCCTCCATGTACCGGGTGCTCAAACCCGGCGGCCGCCTGCTGGTGCTGGAATTTTCCAAACCCACCAGTGAATTGTTCGGCAAGGTTTATGACCTGTATTCCTTCAAGCTGTTGCCACTGATGGGAAAGCTCGTGGCCGGCGATCCCGACAGCTACCGCTACTTGGCCGAATCCATCCGTATGCACCCGGACCAGAACACCCTCAAGGGGATGATGACCAAGGCCGGCTTCGAGCGGGTCGAATACTTCAATCTCACCCAGGGGGTGGTGGCCATCCACCGGGGGTACAAGTTCTGATGCCGGCGGTGATGGGTGGCGGGAGCGTGGCCCACGCCCTGGCCTCCCAGGCAGTGGAAACGGCGCTGGCCCGACTGCTGGCTCTCGATCCGAATGCCGCCCGGTGGCTCAAGCCGTTGGCGGGCAAGGTCATCGTGGTGGAGCTGGCGCCGTTTCCATTGCGCTTCTGCTTCAGCCCCACCGATACGACCATGCTGGTGCTCGCCGAGTGCCCGGAAAGGGCGGACGTGATCCTGCGCGGCACACCCTTCGGTTTCCTGCGCCTGCTGCTGGCCGAGCGTCCTGAAACCGGCCTGTTCCAGGGGGTAGTGCAGGTCGAGGGGGACATGGACACCGCCAAGCGCCTGCAGAACCTGTTGCGCCGCCTCGATCTGGACTGGGAACGCTGGCTCACCGACCTGGCCGGAGAAAGGGCCGCCAATCTGCTGCGGGGCGTCATCGCCTGGCACCGCCATGCCTGGCGCAGTTTCCAATGGAACCTGGCCGAGTTCCTCCAGGAGGAAACCCGTGCCCTGCCGGCGCCGCTGGAAGCCGAAGACCTGTACCGCCGGATCGCGGAACTGCGCGATGATGTGGCGCGCCTGGAGGCGCGCATAAATCGCCTTCTTGGCATGCAGTCCCGGATATGAAATGTACCCGTTATTTTCAAACGGTGCGTCGGAGCCACGATCGGGCCATCATCAAAAAGGAATGGATCGTTCGCGTCATGACCTCACCGGTTAAGGAAGAAGTCCAAGCGGACGGTCGTATTCGTCGTTGGGCACCCATTCCCGAAATGGGAGGCAGATATCTTCGGGGTGTTCTGTTGGAAGACGGTGAAACCGTACACAATGCCTTTTTCGACCGCCGGTTCAAACCATGAAGATCCAGTATTTCAAGGATACGGACACGCTGTATATCGAGTTCCGCCCCGGTGATATCGTGGAAACCCGGGAACTGGACGAGGATACCTTATTGGATCTAGACGCCCGGGGACAGGTTTGCGCCATCACCTTGGAGCATGCCAAAGAACGGGCCGATATCGACCATTTGCATTTCGAGCAGATTCCCGCGTGACCGGGATTTTCCTCTTCTGGCGTCTGCTGCAGATCCAGCGCATTCTGCTGCGCCACGGCCTGGACGAACTGATCCTCGGTCTGCCGTGGCTGCGGCCGGTGCGTTTTCTGCGCTGGCTGTCTCCCAATGCCTGGCGCCGCTGTCATCGGGGGACGCGCGGAGAGCGCATCCGCCGGGCGTTGGAGGAGCTGGGACCGATCTACGTCAAGTTCGGACAGGCGGTGTCCACCCGCCGCGATCTGCTGCCCGACGACATCGCCGACGAGCTGGAAAAGCTCCAGGACCGGGTGCCGCCGTTCCCCGGCGATCAGGCGCGGGCGATCGTCGAGGCGCAGCTGGGCCGGCCGGTTTCCGAAATCTTCGCCGAGTTCGATGAGACCCCGCTGGCCTCGGCCTCCATCGCCCAGGTCCATCCCGCCCGGCTCCGCAGCGGGGAGGCGGTCGTGGTCAAGGTGCTGCGTCCCGGCATCGAGGCCCGCATCCGGGAGGACGTGGCGTTGATGGCGCTGTTCGCCACCCTGGTGGAACGCTTCATCCCCGAAGCCCGACGGCTGCGCCCCCGGGCGGTGGTGGCCGAGTTCGACAAGACGCTTCACGACGAGCTCGATCTGGTGCGCGAGGCCGCCAACGCTGCGGAACTGCGGCGTCATTTCGAGGATTCGGAGATTCTTTACGTTCCCAAGGTGTATTTCGACTGGACCCGGCCGCAGGTGCTGGTGATCGAACGCATCCACGGCATCCCGGTCACCGATGTCGAAGCGCTAAGAGACGCTGGGGTCGATTTCAAGCTGCTGGCCGAGCGCGGGGTGGAGATCTTCTTCACCCAGGTGTTCCGCGACAATTTCTTCCACGCCGACATGCACCCGGGCAACGTGTTCGTCGATCCCCGCTTCCCAGCCAGGTACATGGCGGTGGACTTCGGCATCGTCGCCAGCCTTTCGGAAGCCGACCAGTATTATCTCGCGGCCAACCTGCTGGCCTTCTTCAACCGCGACTATCGCCGGGTGGCCGAGATGCACGTGGCCTCCGGCTGGGTGCCGGCGGACGTGCGGGTTGAGGCGTTCGAGGGGGCGATCCGGGCGGTGTGCGAGCCCATTTTCGCCAAACCCCTGGGGGAGATTTCCTACGCCCAGCTGCTGCTGCGCCTGTTCCAGACCGCGCGCCGCTTCCGCATGGAAGTCCAGCCCCAGCTGGTATTGTTGCAGAAAACCCTGCTCCAGATCGAAGGGCTGGGACGGCAGCTCTATCCGGAGCTGGACCTGTGGCAGACCGCCAAGCCGTTCCTGGAGGACTGGTTCAGGCGCCGTGTCCATCCCCGCACCCTGCTGTACAAGACCTGGCGGCAGCTGCCGCAGTGGGCCGAGCAGTTGCCGGAGGTGCCCACCTGGGCCCTGCGTCTTATGGATCAGGCCAGCCATGGCAGGCTGCCATTGCAACTGCCCCAGCTGGAGGCCTGGCAGCTGCAGCAGCGCCGGCAGCAGCGTCGCACCGTCGCCGCCATCGGCGGCGGGGCGATGATGATCTCCGCCAGCGTGCTGATCGGGGTGGGGTTGCTGTCGCCCCTGACCCTGGGGCTGGCCGGGCTGGGGGGCGTGATGGTGTTGCGAGCCTACTGGGAGGGAGGCTCGGACTGATCGGCCTCGGTTGCAATGGCCGGGGTGGATTCCGTTTCTGGATGCTCGTTTTCGCTATCGGCTTCAGCCTCGTCTCCCGGTGTAGAGTTGTCTAGGGCAGACGCCCTCTCCCCAGCGGGTGTTTCCTCCGGCGCTTCAGGCGTATCTGAGAAAACTTCGATTGCGGCGTCATCTTCCAGGATAGGGTCGTCCTCCGGGGAAGGCGCTGCAGTGTTTTCCACCAAAAGTTCGGCGACGGCCTCTTCAGGCGCTGCTTCCTCTGTTTCCCCGGCAGAGAGGGAGGGAGACAGATGTTGCGAGAGGCTTTCCAGGCAACGGTCGAGACAGCGGTGGAACGGATCGGGCAGCTTGCCGAGGGCCTCGGGGCCGGGGCGCAGCTGGGTGGCGACGGCTGCGTGCCAGAATTGCCTTTCCGCTTCGAGCCACTGGCTGGCGATGGCATCGGCATTGGATTCGTCCAGCGCCAGATGCCGTTGCAACCATTCCTGATAATGGCTGCGGCGTTGCGGCAGAGTGGTTTCGAGCCGGTTGAGCAGGGCTTCCAGGGCAGCGTCCTGGCGCCGTTTGCGCCGCAGGGTCAGAAACAGCAGCCCGCCGGGGATCAGAATCAGCAGCAGGCCCAGCTCGGCCGCGAGAATCCAGGTCGTTGCGTTCATGATTCGCTCACCTCGATGATCAGGTCGTCGTCCAACGTTTGTGGCGGCCGCATCTTGGCCTCGTTGCGCTTCAACATTTCCACGATGCGCCGGCGGCTGGCCTCCAGCTCCTCGCGGCTGCGGTCGGGGGCGAACATGCGGGTGTATTCGGCCGACAGCGTATCGATGGTTTCCAGGGCCGTCTGCAGCTGGTCGGCAAGCTGCTGCGTCTCCGCCTGAAGCGCCTCGATTTGGCGCTGGGCCTCCTGCAGGGGGCGGGAGTCGGCTTCGGGTTTCGGGGCGGCGGCGACCTCCTTGAGCAGCTGCCGATAGGGTTCCTGAAGGGCGCGGATGTGGCCTGCCAGTTGGCCCAGCCTGTGGCTGTCGCGGCTGAGAAAGAGCTGGAGAACCTGGTGATAAAGGGCTTTTTCGCGCTCGATCAGTTCGCCGATTAACGCTTCCTGCTGACCCTGCGGCAGTTGTTCGAAGGCTGCCAGCAGTTCCCCCAGAGCGGCGGAATGATCCGGCGCGGCTTTTTCCACCTGGGAGATCAGGCGGCGGGCGGCTTCGGTTTCCTGGCGCTGGTGCCGCAGCCAGGTGTGCAGGATCCAGCCCAGGACCAGAAGCAGCAGGGCGACCGATTCGACGAGAAAGGCCAGGGTCAGGGTGTGGGTGTCGATCATGTTCCTCCCAGCCGTTGCAGCAGTGCTTCATGTTGTCTCCGGGCGCGGCGCTGCAGCCAGCGCCAGAGCAGAAAGCCGGCGAGGGCGAGCGTCAGATTGGCGCCGCCGGCGATGGCGGCCGCGGCCCACCAGTGCCCGCTTTCTGTTTCCTCCTCCAGCAGTTCTTCTTCCAGGGATTCCTCGTCCACAGCCTCCTCCTCCGCCGTGGCCGTCTCTTCGGCAGGGGCTTCCTCCGGCTGCACTTCGAGGGTCAGGGGAGTGAAGGCGACCGGCAGGGAATGGCCCTGGCTGTCTGTGGCCTCCACCTGCAGGTTGACGGTGACCGGGGCCTCACCCACGGGAATCCGGCTTTCCCACTGGCCTTCGCCGATGGATTGGAAAGGCCGGCTGTCGCCGTTCTCCAGCACGGCGGTGGCGTGAAAGCCGTGCAGATCGATCACCGTGAGATCCGGAATCAGGCGCAGCACGGCGTCTTCGCCGGGACGGTGGGGCAGGGTGGTTTCCAGGCGCACCGGGTTGGTGATGACCTCTACGCTCTGTTCCCGGCGGCGTTCGAAAGTCCTGCTGCTGGCGGTGACCTGCAGGGTGTAGGTGCCCGGTTCCAGGTCCGTCACCGTCTGGGTGTAGGTGCCCGTCTCCTCGCCCGGGAACAGGGGGACGGGTTCTGCTGTGGTGTCCCGCCGGAACTGGAAATCGACCAGGCGCAGAAAGTTGGCCTCGGTGATGCGTTTGCCGTGCTCGGTCAGTTCGGCGACAAGGGTGAGGGAATCCCCGGCGAGCACGTAGTTGGGCAGGGGGGCGACCTTGAGCTTGAGATCGGTGACGATCATGACCTGGTTGTCGGGATCGGCTTTGGCCACCAGCTGCCATTCCCCGGGCATGGGGTTGGTGACGGTGACGAGATCGTAGCCGCTTTCCCGATGCCAGCGCACGTTGTCGGGATGTTGGGCGGCGGTCCAGTGTTCGCCGCTGGGCTTGACCAGTTCGGTTTCCGGGCTGTCCGGCTGATGGAACACCAGCAGGGTGTATTCCCGCACGCTGGTGTCCACCTTGAAGCGGTTTCCCTCCAGCGGTACGGCATCGCGGGGGACCACCTTCTTGAAAATCCTGAGAAAAACGCGCTGCAACTGTTCGGCCGAGCGGGTGGTTTCGTTCCAGCCGTCGGTGGCCACCGCCAACTGCTTGAGCAGCGCATGGTCCGCCTGGTCGGACAGGGCGATGGTGTAGAGGTGAACCTGCCGGTCTTGCAGTGCGGGCAGCAACCGGCCCAGCAGGCGCTCACGGGAAGCCTGGTCGGCGGCCGCACCGCCTTCCACGTCCACCATGCCGTCGGTGAGCAGGATCAGATGACGGCTGCCGGCCTCGGGGGCTTTGTCCCAGTCGGCGGTGGCGGCTCGCAGGGCGGCCTCGATGTCGGTGTAACGGCCGCGGGAATGGATCTTGGCGCTGGCGGCCGCCGCCTTCCGTTTCCAGGCGTCATCGACCGACGCCGGCGACAGCAGCGGTTCGGGCTGGTCGGCGAACAGCCACACCCCGGCGCGGGTTTCCGGCGGCAGCAGCTCCAGCAGCAGCTTGAGGGCCGGGACCCGCAGGTCCTGCGGGTCGGTTTGTTTCATGCTGCCGGAGACGTCGATGAGAACGCGCACCGCGTCGGCCGCAGGGACGGCGGCCGAGCAGAGCAGGAGCAGCAGTAGGGCAAGCGAACGCACGAACGGTCCATCCTTCGGTTTTTTACTGAAGCATAGACCAGAACGGCAAAAGCGGTGGAAGCGTTGCCGCTCAGCTTTTCTGTATGGCGCGGATGAAGATGTCGGCCTCGGCGATGGCGCGCTCCATCTCCCGGATGAGGCTGGCGACGTTGTCCTGGATCTGGTCCAGCTCTCCCTGCAGGGAGGCGATGGCGCGGGCGTTGAGATTGTGTTTGAGGAACAGCACCCGGTCGTGGAACATCGCCAGGACCGGGTCCATTTTGGCGGCGGCCCGTTTCATCGCCGCGATCAGGCGCCGGTAGCGGCGTTTGGTTTCCGCCAGCTGACGGGCGCTCTGGGACCGCATGGCGGCATTGTGGTACTGCTCGAGCTCCTCTTTCCACTCCTCGAACAGGGCTTCGGCCACGTCCTCGATGTCAGCGATGCGCCGCCTGACCGCCTCGGCCTTCTCCGCGCTGGCCTCGTAGGCAGCGTTCAGTTCCTCGTATTTGTCCTGCAGATCGCCGCCGTGGAAGTCGGTCAGGGCGGCGAATTTTTCCAGCGCGGTCTTGAACTGTTCCTTGGTCTCCGCCTGCTCCTCCCGGGCCTTCTCGATCCGGTGGACCAGGATGTCGCGCTTGTGGAAGCCGACTTTTTCCATGGCCCCGTAATAGGCGCTGGAGCAGGACGTTAAAAGAAGAAACAAGAATAGGTATGGCATGGCGGCATGTATCGAAGTGATTGAACAGCTTGAACTGTAGCCGATGGGAAGCGCACCGGGCAAGGCAGCTTGCAAATCTATCGCCCCAGACTATGTTTGGAGTTATGAGAAACGAAATTGTGATCGGGTTCTTGTTGACGGCCTTGCTGACCGGTTGCGCCGGGCAGATGCCGTTGAAACCGCAGCCGGTCCGTCATCTTCATTCACCTGCAGCAGTAGTGGGTGAGGTACCGGCGCCGGTAACGCCGTTGCCGCCGCTGCCGGAGACGACGGGGCATCCTTCATCCAAGCGTTTTTCCGCGGTGGTGACCGACGTGCCGGTACGCCGGTTCCTGTTCGCTCTGGCGCGTGACGCCCAATTGAATCTAGATCTGGCGCCCGGTGTGGAGGGCAAGGTGACCCTCAATGCCATCGACCAGACCCTGGAGCAGATTCTTGCACGCATCGCCGATCAGCTGGGGTTGCGTTACCAGCTGCAGGGACATTATCTCAAGATCGGGCCGGATGCCCCCTATTTCGAACACTATCCCATTCCTTACGTCAATATCGTCCGCGACAGCGTCAATCAGGTCAGCGTCTCCAATAAAATCGGGGGAGAAAATGGGAAGCAAGGCGGCGAAGAGAGCGACAACGGATCGGCCACCCAGGTTGCCAGTCAATCGAAGAATCATTTCTGGGAGCGGCTGGTAAATAACACCGCAGCCATTTTGGGGGTCAGTCCGCCGCAGCAGAACGGCAAAAAAGCACAAGGGGCGTCGCCGATCATTGCGCATCCCGAAAGCGGACTGCTCAGCGTTAAGGCCACCGCCCGCCAGCACCGCAAGATCCGCCGTTATCTGAATCAGGTTTTGCGCCGGGCGCAGCGCCAGGTTTTGATCGAGGCCACCGTGGTGGACGTGAGTCTCAATGACCGTTATCAGGCCGGGGTCGATTGGGAGGCGGTCAACGTCAAACTGGGCAGCGACAAGCGCAAGATCGACATTGTCCAGAACATGCTCGGGCAGGCCCTTTCCGGCCCGCCGGCATTGACCATCGCCTATGCCGGCAAGGACCTGGCCGCCACGGTCAAATTGCTGAGTGAATTCGGGGACACCCGGGTCATCTCCAGCCCCAAGCTGATGGTAGTCAATAACCAGACCGCGGTGTTGCGGGTAGTGGAGAATCAGGTTTATTTCACCGTCGAGGTGGACACCAATCAGACTCAGGGCGTCAGTGTCACCACCACCGAGACCACACCTCACACCGTGCCGGTGGGTTTCGTCATGAGCGTCACCCCGGCCATCGATGATCAGGACAACGTGCTGCTGCACGTGCGTCCCACCATTTCCCGAATCACGGGGTTCGTCAAGGATCCCAATCCCATGCTGGCTCAGGCCGGCACCGAAAGCCGGGTGCCCCAGATCGAGGTGCAGGAAATGGAATCAATGCTGCGCCTTCACGATGGGCACATCGGCATCATCGGTGGATTGATGCAGGACGATATCGCCCGTAAGACCCAAGGGATCATCGGCCTGTCACGCATTCCCTATGTGGGGCCGTTGTTCAGTTACAAGAATGATCAGGGGCGGAAGTCGGAACTGGTGATCTTCATTCGTCCCACAGTGATCCGCAGCGCCAGCCTCAAAGGCGATCTCAAGAACTACCGTGATTTTCTGAAAGCGACTTCGGCGCCATGAACCGTGCTAAGGTACTGCTGCTGATGTTGTTGGCCGCGGAGATGTTGCCCGCCCAGGCTGACTGTCCGCCGCCGCTTGAAGAACGCGCTGCCGAGGAGGAGATCCGTGCCGGCGCCCTGAAGATCATACGTTCGCCCCGGGCAGAGACGGCGGCTTGCTGGGTTGGGCAGGGGCGGGCGGCGTATAGGCGGGGGGATTGGGAAGCTGCTTACCAGGCTTTTTCCCACGCGCTTGGGTGGCGGCAGGATGCCGTTGAAGCCTGGCTGGGGTTGGCTGCGGCCGCCCTGAAATTGGGTCGCCGTGATATGGCCGAGCACGGATATCATCAGGCGCTGGCACTGAGTCCGGACGAACCGCTGGCGCTGGCGGGTCTGGCGGTATTGCATCCGCAGGATGAGCGTCTGCTGGCTGCACTGGAACAGGCCGCCTCGGAGCGGAGCCCCACCGCCTGGTTGTACGCCGTGCTCGGTGACCTATATGCCCGCCGTAACGATTGGCCTAGAGCCCAGCAAGCCTACTTCCATGCCCATCGCATCGATCTGACGCATCCTGATTATAGCTACGATCTGGCGGTGACCCTGGATCACTTGGGACAGTATCGCCTGGCGCGCAGTTTCTACACCGAAGCTTTGCAGTTAGCCCGGCAGCGCAAGGCCGCCTTCGACCCGGAGGTGGCGGCCCGGCGCTTGCGCCAATTGGAGGAGATGGCCCGGTGACTCCCCAGAAGAAACGCCTGGGTGAATTGCTGATCGAGGAAGGCATCCTCACGCCCGATCAGTTGGAGATCGCCCTGCTGGAACAGAAGAACAGTCCCGGGCGCGAACCCTTGGGCAAGATCCTCGTTCAGCTCGGTTTCGTCACGGAAGAGGTCATCCGCGACCAGTTGGGACGCTCTCTGGGCCAGGAAAGCGTCGATTTGAAGACCTGGGTGCCGGACGCCGAAGCCCTCAAACTGATAGACCAGGAAACCGCCCGCCGTCTGCGGGTGGTTCCGGTGGCCTATAACGCCGAGGCGGGTACGCTCAAGGTCGCGATGGCGGACGTGTTCGACATCGTCACCCTCGACCGTCTCAGTGTGCTTCTGGGAGGACGGCTGGAAATCGAACCAGTGTTGGCCGGAGAAGCCGAACTGGAAGAGGCGATCGACCGGTTTTACGGCTACGAATTGTCCCTTGGCGGCATTCTCCGTGAGCTGGAAACCGGTGAACAGGAGACCGAGCTGGGGCTGGAGGGCGAGCGCTACAGTCACCCGCTGGTGCGCCTGGTGGACGCCCTGCTGGCGGATGCGGTGCGCCAAGGCGCCTCTGACATCCATTTCGAGCCGGAGGAAGGTTTCCTCCGTATCCGTTACCGCATCGATGGGGTGCTGCATCAGGTGCGGGTGCTGCACAAGCGCTATTGGTCGGGCATGCTAGTACGTCTCAAAGTGATGGCGCAGATGAATATCGCCGAAACCCGCAGCCCCCAGGACGGCCACATCCAGCTCACCGTCGCCGGCCGTGACATCGATTTCCGCACCGCCACCCATCCCACCCTCCATGGCGAAAACCTGGTGCTGCGCATTCTCGACAAGCGCAAAGGGATCGTGCCCCTGGACCGGCTGGACGTGGCCGCCGATACCCTGGCGCTCCTGAAAGCCATGGCCGGTCGTCCCGAGGGGCTGCTGCTGGTCACTGGGCCTACCGGCAGCGGCAAGACCACGACGCTCTATTCCCTGCTCGCTTACATCAACAATGAAAGGGTCAACATCATGACCCTGGAGGATCCGGTTGAGTATCCGCTGCCCGGGGCGCGGCAGAGTTCCCTCAATCCGGCAGCCAAGCTGGATTTCGCCGGCGGGATTCGTTCATTGTTGCGCCAGGACCCGGACGTGATCCTGGTGGGCGAGATCCGCGATCAGGAAACCGCCACCATGGCACTTCGGGCCGCCATGACCGGGCACCAGGTGTTTTCCACGCTGCATACCAACTCGGCCGTGGGGGCGCTGGTCCGCCTGCGGGACATCGGGGTTTCCACCGACCTGATCGCAGGCAACCTCATCGGCGTCATCGCGCAGCGTCTGGTGCGGCGGCTTTGTGCCAAGTGTCGCCGCCCGGTGACCCCTTCCCTGGAAGATCAGGCCCGCTGGGGTTGGGAGCCGGATGAGGCCAGGGTCATCTATGAGGCCGGACGCTGCGCCGCCTGTCAGTTTCACGGATACCGAGGGCGTACCCTGATCATGGAGGTGATTCCCTTTGATGCCGAACTCGATGCCTTGGTGGCCAAAGGGGCGTCGATGCCGGAGATCGAACAGGCCGCCCGGCGCAAGGGCTACCGTTCGCTGGCTGAAGATGGTCTGCGCCAGGTAGCCGCGGGAGTGACCTCCCTGGCGGAGGTACGTCGGGTGACCAATCTGAATCCGGCAGGATGAGATGCCCCGTTACCGTTATACCGCCGTCGATTCCCAAGGCCGGCGTTGCCACGGTCTGGCGGAGGCCGATAACGAGGACATGCTCGAGTCCCGTCTGGGCGCCCGGCGGCTGACCCTGATTCGCGCTCGGGTCGTGCGCGAGCGGCGCGGTTCTCTGGGCTTCAGGATGCGGGTGGGGCGACGCGAGTTGATCCACTTTTGTTTCCAGTTGGAACAGATGGTCAATGCCGGCATCGGCGTGCTCGACGCCCTGCGGGACTACGCTGAGACCCTGCCGCCAGGGAGGCTGCGTGACGTGGTCAGCGGGGTGGCGGAGAAAATCGAGGCGGGCAGTGCCTTCTCCGATGCGTTGGCCGCCTATCCCCGGGTATTCTCGGCGCTGTTCGTCGATCTGATCCGTGCCGGGGAACGTAGCGGTGAGCTGGGATCGGTGCTCGCACATCTGACCGAATCCCTCAAATGGCAGGACGAGATGATCGCCCGTACCAAGAAGGCGCTTGCCTATCCCCTGTTCTCCAGCATCATCGTTCTGGGAGCGGTGACCTTCATGATGGTATATGTGGTTCCCCAGGTGACCGGCTTCATCCTGTCGATGGAAGGGGAAATCCCCTGGCATACCCGGCTGTTGATCGCCGTCTCCCACGCCATGGTGGCTTACTGGCCCTGGTTGCTCGGCATGCCGGTAGCGTTCCTGGTGTTGGCGCGTTTCATCCTGGCCAGGAGCGTTTCGGCCCGTCTTTGGTTCGATGCCCTCAAACTGCGCCTGCCGCTGCTCGGACCGGTGCTGGAAAAGTTGGTCATGGCCCGCTTCGCGCATTACTTGGCCCTGCTGTTCCAGGCGGGGCTGCCGGTGCTGGAATGCTTCGAATTGTGTGTCGGCGTGGTGGGCAACGCTTACGTGGCCAGGGGACTGGCCCAGGCCCGGGAGGCGATCGCCCGCGGCGAGCCGGTCAGCGAGGCGTTGGAAGATATGGATTTGTTCCCCCGTCTGGTGATCCGCCTGATCAAGATCGGCGAGCGCACCGGCGATCTGGGAAAGGCGCTGGCCAGTGTGGATTATTTCTACCACCGCGATGTGGACGAGGCCATCGAGCGTATGCAAGCCCTGATCGAGCCGACGCTCAATCTGGTCATCGGTGCTCTCATGGGGTGGGTGATGCTCTCGGTGATGGGGCCGATTTACGACCTCATCAGTCAACTGGAGTTCTGATGGCCTGGGTGCTGTATCTCGGTAACGACTGTCAGCGGTTGTATCGGACCGGCCTGGGTCGCTGTACGTGCGTATGGGAAGGCCGGGAAGCCCCGGCTCAGCCTCCCCCTGCTTGGAAATCGGTACGAAAGTTGAGGCTGGTGGTGGACCTGATTGAGGAGGAGTTCCGTCTGGAGCATTTACCCCACGTGGGCGGCAGGGACCACCAGGCGTTGGTCAGGCGTAGGGCGCGTCAGCTGTTCCAGGATGTGGTTTGGGTGCGGGCTGAGAAATTGGGACGAGAGTCTTCCGGGCGGCGCGACGATCAGATGTTGTTCACCGCCATTCGTGGCTCCCAGGTGCTGGAAGGATGGTTGGCATGCCTGGCGGACTGGCGGGTGCAGGTCTTGGGGCTCTGGTCGCTGCCGCAGCTGGTGGAAGATGCGCTGTTGCCGAAGCGTTTCGAGGGGTTGCGGCTGCTGGTCTATACCCATGCCGAAGCCTTGGCCTTGCGCCACGATTTCATCCGGGGCGGCCGGCTTGCCTTCAGCCGCCTGACCCTGGTCTCCCGCCGGGAGGCGCTGGTGGAGGAGGTCGTCGAGGAGAGCGATCGTACCTGGCGCTATCTGAGCCGCCTGCTGCATCTTCCGGAGGAGAAGAAGATTCAGTTCGCGGCCGCGCCGGCCCTGCTTGAGGAACTCGCTGCAGCCGCCGAAGCCCCCGGTTGGCAGGTGGAAGAATATCCGCTGGCGGCAAACGACCTGCCCGGTGCGGCCGCCTGTCTGCTGGGGAGGAAGCTCTGGCGGCGACCCCATTATCGTTATCGGCAAGGCACGGCGCTTTTCCCCGCCGGCGTCTATGGCGTGTCCCTGTTGGCGCTGGTGGGAGCGGGTCTTTATGCCGGCTATGCCTGGGATCGGTTGCAGACGCTGGCGCAGGAAGCCGCGCGTTTGGCGCGCCAGCAGGCAGCGCTGCGGCGTAGTCTGGAACACATGCCCCCCGTTCCTTCGGTGGATGGTTTCACCCCCCGGCAGATAGAAGATTTTCTGACACGTTACGACCGCCTCCAGCAGGCGCGCATCACGCCGGATCGCGTGTTGGAACCCTTGGCGCATGTACTGGACCGCTTTCCCCGCTGGACGCTGACCGATCTGGTCTGGGAGACGGAAAAGCAGGGGGAGGAAGAAGAGGAAGACGGGATGCGCGTGATCTTGACGCTGACGCATCCTTCCGCCGCAGACCCGCGCCGTCTTGCCATTGATCTGAACCACCTGATTCAGGCGCTGGCGAGCCAGCCAGGATTGGCCGCCGCCCGGTTGCTGGAAAGCGATCCGCCCCTGACGGAGGGCGTTTCCCTGTCCGGGGAAATCGGCGCCGGACAGAAAGGAGATGCGGGGATGGCGACCTTCAAAATTCAAGTTTCCCTGGTTTCCGCCGATGAAGGGGAATAGGAAACGCTGGTTTCCCTGGATCGTGGCGCTGACAGCACTGACGGTCGCGGGAATGGTGGGTTACGGTGCCTGGATGCGGTTACAGCGGGCCGAAGACCAGCTACGGCGTCAGCAACATATGCTGGAATCATTGGAAGATACCTTGGAAGAAAGGACTGAAGCTCTGGCCATCGTTGAATCCTCCGGGGCGCGATTTCATCGCGTGTGGCCCCGAAGCGGCGGGAGCAGCAGTCGTTTGGACTGGATCGCGACGGTCGGAGCGCTGGCGCCGGAACTGCAGGTGCCGGTACTGAAATATACCCTGGGTCCGCGGACATCCATTGAAGAACAAGAAGACATCCGGTTGTGGCGCGTCGACATCGATTTGCAACTGGGGCTGGTGCATGAAGGTGCCTTGCTGGCTTTTTGGCAGGCGTTGGAATCCTCGAATCTCGGGATCTTTGACCTGCGTGCCTGCCGGATCGCTCGCCGCAGCGAGCCGCCGGCCCCGCAGGCGGTCAATCTGGAAGCCGCGTGTCGGCTGGCATGGTATGGGTTTTCCCAGGATGAAGTCTCTGAGAATGATCGTGATGACGATGGCTTGGTCGATGCTGCAGACGGCCCCTGATGTACAGGCGCTGGGACGGCTGTTCTTCACCCCGGCCCAACGCCAACAGCTGGAATCCTCTCCGGTCTCGCCAGAGGGTGAAGATGCCTCCACAGCGGATGAGTTGCACGCCAATGGTTGGCTGCGGGCGCAAGGTGATCGTCCCCTGTTCTGGTTCGATGGGCGGCTCTATCGGGAAGGGGAGCCGGCGTTGCGTCCCAGATTGGAAGCAGGCACCGAAACGCTGTTGTGGCGCCGCCGTCGTCTCCGGCTGCGCCCCGGACAGACGGCGCGTTTACAGACCGACGGCGCTTTGATTGTGAAGGATTTGACGGATGAATAGGCAGGCGGGTTTTTCCCTGGTGGAGATGGCCGTTGTCCTGGCGGCATTCAGCCTGATGCTGGGTGGGATGCTGGGCCCCTTGGCCAAACAATCCCGGTTTCGCAAAGAGCGGGAAGCAGAGCGGCACTTGGCCGCCATCACCGAAGCGCTGTACGGCTATGCCCTCATCCATGAAACCCTTCCGGACCCTGAGGGTAAAGACGTGCTTCCTTGGCGCTTGTTGGGAGTGCCGGAAACCGATCCCTGGGGACGCCCCTGGCGTTACCGAAGCACGGCCAGGACTGATCCCTGCGATCCAGGGAACGACATTCGGGTGAGGGATAAAGAGGGTGTTTTGGTGGCGCAGGTGACGGCAGTGGTGCTCTCGGAAGGCAAGTTCCGCTACGACAGCAAGCCCGAACAGGAAAACCGCGACGGGGATGACAATTTCGTCAAGGACGATCCCCAACCGGAGCGTTTCGACGACCTCGTCGCTTGGGTGAACCCCGCCGTGTTGAAGAACCGGGCGGTTCTGGCGGGTGTGTGCGCAAAGAATTGAGGAAAAGGTGGTCAGGGAGACCAATCCGTTAATTTTAGACATCAACGAGGTGAGTACGATGAAAACGAGGATTGAAGTGAAAGAAAATCAGGCAGGATTCACGTTGGTGGAAATCGCCATCGTGCTGGTCGTGGTCGGTTTGCTGCTCGGCGGCGTCATGAAAGGTCAGGAGATTGTCAAGAACGCCAAGATCACCAGCCTGCAGAACGCCGTCAAGGAAGTTTCCGCGGCGATGTTGACCTATCAGGATCGCTACAAAGCCCTGCCGGGGGATGACAAAAAGGCCTCTGAACATCTGGGGATAGCGAAGAAGTTCAATGCCAAAGGCAAACAAGCAGGAGATGGCTACATCCATGGAAGCTGGAATAGCAAGAAGAAACGCGATGAGTCCCGCCTGTTTTGGAAGCATTTGCGGGCGGCCGGGTTGCTGTCGGGTTCAGGCGCCGAGCAGCCGCAACATGCCTTCGGTGGCAAGATGGGCGTTCAGGGCAGTGCCTGGAATATGCGCGGTCCGGTACTGTGTTTCGGCGGAATTCCCGGGGACGTGGCCGCCATTCTGGACAACAAGCTTGACGACGGCAAGGCCGATTCCGGCAGTGTTCGGGCCAGTACGAAAGATGCGGCCTACGATTTAGAAAAGACTTATACGCCCTGTGCCGCGTTATGACCGAGCAGCGTCGCGACCCCCGGGTTCCGCTGCCGGGCCTGCAGATTGAGATCCACCGCAGTGGTTGGAAGCCTGCGTCAGGTCATCAGTCGTGTCGTTTGGTGGATCTGGGGCCCAACGGTCTGGCGTTCGTTACGCATCATGCTGATCTGAACCCCACCGACAAGGTGGGGTTCCGCTTGCTGCTTCACGGCCGTGAGGCAGCAGGACGGGCGGTGATCTGTTATCGGCGCCAGCAGGGCGCCGGGTTTTGGCGTTATGGCGCGATGTTTCTGAGCGTTGCGCCGGAAGTACAAGAACTGCTGCAGGAAGCCGAGCAGGACCCGGCGGAAGTGAGGGCGGCGGCCCGCTCGATGGCCGAGGAAATGGTGCTGGCGCGCTGCCGTGATGCCGGGGAACGCGAGTTGCTGTACCGTCAATGGCTGCTGCAGGAGGCGGTCAATGCCTGGCTGGGCCGGTTGGCGGAATTGAACCACCGCCTGCCGGTGCAGGTGCTGGTGGATCGCCGGGGCGTGGTGCGCATCGACGGCCCGGAGCCGGTGACCATCGCCGCGGTTCCGGGCCGCAGCGGTTATGCCAGCGCCCGGGGCCAGTATTTCGCCACCGTGTTCGACGTGTTGGAATATCTGCGCCAGACCCTGGGGAAGTAGGGAGATTGTCCGGGCTTCCCTCGCCGTGTTCCGGCCTCAGCCGAATCGCCCGGTGATGTAATCCTCGGTCAGGGGATGACGCGGATTGGTGAAGATCTGCGAGGTTTCCCCCACCTCGATCAGCTTGCCCATGTGGAAGTAGGCGGTGCGCTGGGACACGCGGGCGGCCTGCTGCATCGAGTGGGTGACGATGACGATGGTGTAGCGGGTGTGAAGTTCGTCCATCAGTTGTTCGATGGTGGCGGTGGCGATGGGGTCGAGGGCGGAGCAGGGCTCGTCCATCAACAGGATTTCAGGGTTGACCGCGATGGCGCGGGCGATGCACAGCCGCTGCTGCTGGCCGCCGGACAGGCCGGTGGCGGGATGGTTCAGGCGGTCTTTGACCTCCTTCCACAGGCCGGCGCGCTTGAGGGAGGTTTCGACGATCTCGTCAAGTTCGGTACGGTTGGCCACCAGGCCATGAATCCTGGGGCCGTAGGCGACGTTGTCGTAGATCGACTTGGGAAAGGGATTGGGTTTCTGGAACACCATGCCAACCCGGGCGCGCAGCAGCACCGGGTCGATATCAGGGCCGTAGATGTCCTCGTTGTCGAGGCGGATCTCCCCCGTTACCCGGCAGCCCTCGATGATGTCGTTCATACGGTTGAGACAGCGCAGGAAGGTGGACTTGCCGCAGCCCGAGGGACCGATGAGGGCGATAATCTCACGCTTGCCGATATCCAGGTTGATGTCGAACAGCGCCTGTTTGTCGCCGTAGAAGACATTGACGTCGCGGCAGGTCATGCGTGGATCGGGAACGGTGTAATCGCCCACCGGTAACTTTTCACTTTCCTCAATCGTCACAGGTGTTTGTCCCGCTGTGGTGGAAGCTTTGGTACCGGAAATCTGGAAGGATTCAACCATATCGTGCATGAAAACCTCTCAAACATGGTTTACCAGCGGCGTTCCATGCGTTTTCTGAGCCAGATGGCGGCGAAATTCATCAATCCCAGGAACGCCAGCAGGATGATGATGGCCGCGGCGGTGCGTTCGATAAAGCCCCGTTCCGGCGTATCGGCCCACAGATAGACCTGCACCGCCAGGGTGGTGGCCGGATCGGTGAAACCGTTGGGCGGATCGACGATGAAGGCCACCATGCCGATCATCAGCAGCGGCGCGGTTTCGCCCAGGGCCTGGGCCATGCCGATGATGGTGCCGGTGAGCATGCCCGGCAGGGCCAGGGGCAGCACATGATCCGTCACCGTCTGCATTTTGGAGGCGCCTACCCCCAGGGCAGCCTCGCGGATCGAGGGCGGCACCGCCTTGAGGGCGGCGCGGCTGGCGATGATCACGGTCGGCAGGGTCATCAGCGTCAGCACCAGTCCTCCCACCAGCGGCGTCGAGCGCGGCAGGACGAAGAAATTCAAAAATACCGCCAGCCCGAGGAGACCGAAGACGATGGAGGGCACCGCCGCCAGATTGTTGATGTTGATCTCGATCAGATCGACCCAGATGTTTTTCTGGGGGGCGAATTCCTCCAGATAGACGGCGGCGGCGATTCCCAGGGGGAATGACAGCAGAAAGGTCACGATCATGGTGTAGAGCGAGCCTTTGAGCGCCACCAGAATTCCGGCCTGTTCCGGTTCGCGGGAATCGCCGTTGGTAAAGAACCAGCGGTTGAACACCAGTTTCAGCCGCCCTTCCTCTTTGAGACGTTGCAGCCAGGCAAGCTGATAATCCTTGAGGCGGCGTTCGGACTCAGGCGCGCCGGGATCTATGTAGCCCTTCATGTAAAGGTCGACATCGGCTCCGGCCAGTACGTCGATGGAAACTGTCTGCCCGAGCTTTTCCGGATGGGCCAGGACGTAGTCCCGCAACTGATAGCCGGCAGCGGAACTGGCCAGCTGATAGAGGGCGCGTTTCCGGTGCCGATCCCTGATTCCCGGAAAGAGCTCGCGCAGGGACTGTTTGATCATGCCCTGGAAGTCAGCCTTGGCCAGATGCTCAGGGGTCGGCGGGGCGAGCTCGGCCGGGTCCAGATAGACGTCCAGGCTGATCACGGTCTGACGGAAAGCACCGGCACCGAGGATGACGATGCTGGTCAGCAATACCGCCAGCAACAGCAGGGCGCAGGCGATGGCGATGCGCCCGTACCAGAGAAAACGGCGCTCGCGCCGATGGCGGCGGGCCAGACCCGACTGAATGCGGGCGACAGAAGCGTTGCCATGATTATTCATAGGTCTCACGGTATTTGCGCACCACATGGAGCGCGATCAGGTTGAGCAGCAGGGTGATGAGGAACAGAGTCAGTCCCAGCGCGAAGGCCGCCAGGGTCTTGGGGCTGTCGAATTCCTGGTCGCCGACGAGCAGGCCGACGATCTGCACGGTGATGGTGGTGACGGAATCCAGCGGGTTGAGGGTCAGCTTGGCGGTCATGCCTGCCGCCATCACCACGATCATGGTTTCCCCCACCGCCCGGGAAACCGCAAGCAACAGGCCGCTGACGATGCCGGGCAGGGCGGCGGGCAACACCACACCGGCGACGGTTTCGGCCCGGGTGGCCCCCAGCCCCAAGGCGCCTTCCCTGAGCGACCGGGGCACGGCGGTGAGGGCATCGTCGGTCAGGGAGGAGATGAAAGGAATGATCATGATCCCCATCACCAACCCCGCCGCCAGGGCGCTCTCCGAGGAAATCGTCAGCCCCATGGCGTCCCCGAGATCGCGTATTGCAGGGGCGACCAGAAGCGCGGCAAAAAAGCCGTAGACCACCGTGGGGATGCCCGCGAGCACCTCCAGCAGGGGTTTGATGACGGCGCGGGTGCGAGACTGGGAGAATTCTGCGAGATAGATGGCGGAAAAAAGCCCCACCGGGGTGGCCACCAGCATGGCGATGGCGGAAATCAGCAGAGTTCCGGTCAGTAGCGGTATGAACCCGAATGCTCCGGAAGCGCCGACCTGATCGGGACGGATCGCCATCTGCGGGCTCCAGTGGAGGCCGAAGAGGAATTCTGTCACCGGGACCTGCTTGAAGAAGCGCAGGGCCTCGAACAGCACCGACAGTACGATGCCGATGGTGGTGAGGATGGCCAGGGTCGAACTGAGAATGAGCGCGACGAGGATGGCCCGTTCCACGGCATTGCGGGCGCGCAGCTGTGGGGTGATGCGGGTTTTGGCGTAGACCAGGCCGGCGGTTGCCAGCGCCAGAACAGTCGCCGTCAGGGCCTGATAGCCGAGGCTTTTGAGTTGCCGATAATGTTCGGCCGCCTGTACCAGAACCGGATCCACCGTCCCGGGCTGGCGCTCCCCGGCCAAAAGATTGCGAATCAGGTTGATCACCAGGGACAACCTGTCCTCGGGCAGGTTGCGGTAAGATTCAGGCAATTGCGCCAGCACCCACTGCAGGATGAGGTGATCGTCCAGGGCCAGCCACAAGCACAGCACCAGGAAAGCCGGCAGGCCGCACCACAACGCCACGTAGTAACCGTAATAGTCCGGCAGGGAATGAAGGGACCGGATGTGGCCGCCGCTGACCTGATAGGCCCAGCGCTTGCCTAGGATGTAGGCCAACGCGCTGAAGGCGAGCAGTATCCAAATCAGGGAGTGAGGCTGCATGGGCGATGCCGGTTGTTCCGAAGCGGGGCTATTGTAAAACAGGGTGACCGAATCACCAACGCAAAGCCGAACCGTCCCTTCAGGAGACGGCTCGGCTGTCTTGGAGCGCGGGTTTGGCGCTTAAAGGGACTTGAGGGGGATCAGTTCCCGGGCGATCTTGCGGTATTTCTCCCGCTCTTCCTTGGGCATCGGAATCAGGCCCTTGTCGGCTAGATAACCCTCGTCGCCCCAGGCCTTTTCGCTGGTGTACTCATCCAGGAACTGGGGAATGCCGGGAATCAGACCCACGTGCGCCTTCTTCACGTAGATGTAAAGCGGCCGCGACACCGGATATTTGCCCTCGGCGATGTTTTCGAAAGTCGGCTCCACGCCGTCCACCCGGGCGCCGGCGATCTTGTCGATGTTCTGGTCGAGGAAGCTGTAGCCGAAAATCCCCAGGGTAGTGGGATCGGCTTCCAGTTTTTGCACGATCAGATTGTCGTTCTCGCCGGCTTCCACATAGGCGCCGTCCTCGCGGATACCGTGGCAGATCTCCTTGTAACGGTGCTTGTCCTCGTGTTTGAGGGCCTTGATCCAGTCGAAGGTCTTGCAGCCGCCTTCCATCGCCAGTTCCACAAAGGCGTCACGGGTGCCGGAGGTGGGCGGCGGGCCGTAAACCTTGATGGCGATGTCGGGCAGGGACGGGTCGATCTGGCGCCACTTCTGGTAAGGATTGGGAATCAGCTTGCCCGGCTGTTTGGGGTCGGGAATCTGCTTGGCCAGCGCCAGGAAGATCTGACGGCGGGTCAGGTCCCACTTGAACGGCGCCCGGCGCGAGTGGGCCAGGACGATGCCGTCATAGCCTATCTTGACCTCGACGATGTCCTTGACGCCGTTCTTCTGGCAACGATCGAACTCGGATTTCTTGATCCGGCGCGAGGCGTCCTCGATGTCCGGATGCTGGACGCCGACGCCGGCGCAGAACAGCTTCATGCCGCCGCCGGTGCCGGTGGACTCCACCTTGGGGGTGGGGAATCCGGTCGCCTTGCCGAAGTGCTCGGCCACCGTGGTGGTGAAGGGATAGACGGTCGAGGAACCGACCACGTAGATGTAATCACGGCCTGCGGCCAAGGCTTGCAGCGCCAGCAGCCCCAGGGCGGCGGCGGTTACGGTCTTGAGCAGTCTCATCGTCTGCAAACTCCTGATAAGTCGATCTTAATAAGTCGATCTTAATAAGGATAAAGCGCTTCTGTTACTGGATTGTGACAGGACACTCAGCAGGCATCTTTGCCCCGCAGGCTGCGGTCGATCATCCGCTCGCGCTGGAACACCAGCACCGCCGAGGTTCGAAGCGCCCCCAACACCAGCAGCAGGGCGCTCAAGGAGAGGATCAGTTCGATGGTGAGGCTCTTCTGGAACAGGCCGATCATTACGTCGCGCAGCACCGAGACGATGGCGGCGTCGGCGATGAAGGTCAGGCGCAGGCGCTGGACGTGGAAGTATTCGGCCAGGGACCGGGCCAGTTCGATGATCACGAACAGCGACAGCACGTCGGTGATGATGTCGATGTAGCTGCCGGTGACGGTCCCGCTTTTGACGAGCGGCCACAGGTGCAGGAACAGCTTGCCGACCCCGAGCAGGATCGCCAGGGACAGGAAGGCCAGCATCACCGCGAACACCGCGTCGGTGAAGCGGAAAAACGCCTTGAGCGGGAGGCTGGGCACGGCGTCAGCCCTCCAGGGCCTTGGTGACGATCTCGAACAGATCCTTGGAAATGTCGGCCTGGCGCAGCCGTTCCAGTGCCTGGTGCATCCGGCGCGCCCGCTGGGGATCGTAGCGGCGCCAGGCGGTGAGCGGCTGGGCCAGGCGGGCGGCGACCTGGGGATTGATCCGGTCCAGATTCAGCAGCCAGTCGGCCAGCAGCTGATAACCGCTGCCGTCCCTGGCGTGGAAGTGGACCGGATTCTGGCGTGCGAACACCCCCAGCACTGCGCGTACCCGGTTGGGGTTCTTGAGGTCGAAGTCCGGATGGGCCAGCAATTTCCTGACCCGTTCCAGAGCACCGGAGGAGGGATCGGCGGCCTGGAGAGCGAACCACTTGTCGATGACCAGCGGCTCATGCCGCCAGCGGTCGTAGAAATCCGCCAGTGTTTCCGTCTTGGCCGGATGGGCGTCGCAGACGATGGCCCGCAGCGCGGCCAGCTGGTCGCTCATGCAGCGGGCGGTGCGGTACTGCTGCAGGGCCAAGTCGTGGCTGGCCGGATCGTCCAGGGATGCCAGATAGCTCAGGCAGGTGTTCTTCAGCCGTCGCCGGCCGATGGCCGCGGCCGAGGTGTCGGCCCATTCTTCGGGGCGGTGGTGGGCGTGATAGCAGCTCAGCCAGTCGTCCCGGAGCGCGGCGGCCAGTTCCCGGCGGGCGGTTTCCCGCACCCGGTGGATGCCGTCCACGTCGATCACGTCCATCTGTTCGGCCAGATAGTCTTCCTCCGGCAGCTGCAGCAGCAGGGCGGTGTAGGCGCGGTCTGCCAGCGGTTGCTGGAGCAGGGGCGCGAAGCCTTCCACCAGGTGGGGGTCGAGCACGGCGGCGTTGCGGTCGATCTGTGCCAGCAGCACCTGCGAGATCAGGGTCTGGCCTGCGTCCCAGCGGTTGAAGGGATCGGTGTCATGGCGCCAGAGGAAGTGCCATTGATCCAGGGGGCGGTCAAGCATCAGCTTCACCGGGGCGGAAAAGTCGCGCAGGATCGACAGCACCGGCGGCCGCTCCACGTTGACGAAGCGGAATGCGTGATGGGCCTCGGACAAGGCCAATACCCGTTCGCTTCCCTGCGGGGCGGCCTCCCCCGCCAGCTGCAGGGGTATCTCCCGCCCCTCGGGGTCGAGCAGGACGACGGTGACCGGAATCAGGAACGGTTCCTTCTCCGGCTGCCCCGGAGTCGGCGGGCACCACTGGTTGATGTTGAGCTGGAAGGTGCGGGCTTTGGCATCGTAATGGCAGGCCACCTCCAGGCGCGGGGTGCCGGCCTGGGTGTACCAGCGCAGGAATTGGGAGAGATCGACGCCATTGGCGTCCTCCATGGCCTTGAGGAAATCCTCGCAGGTGACCGCCTGGCCGTCGTGGCGTTCGAAATAGAGGTCCATGCCCTTGCGGAAGCGTTCCCACCCCAGCAGGGTGCAGAGCATGCGGACGACTTCCGCGCCTTTCTCGTACACCGTCATGGTGTAGAAATTGTTGATCTCGATATACGAATCCGGCCGCACCGGGTGGGCGAGGGGGCCTTCGTCCTCGGGAAACTGGCGGGTGCGCAGCAGATTGACGTCCTCGATCCGGCGCACCGCCTTTGATGCCTCGTCGGCGCAGAACTGCTGCTCGCGGAAGACCGTCAACCCTTCCTTGAGGGAGAGCTGGAACCAGTCCCGGAGGGTGATGCGGTTGCCGGTCCAGTTGTGGAAGTATTCGTGGCCGACCACAGCGAGGACGCGCTCGAAGTCGTCGTCGGTGGCGGTTTCCGGGCGGGCGAGGACGCACTGGCTGTTGAACAGGTTGAGCCCCTTGTTCTCCATCGCCCCCATGTTGAAATGGCTGACGGCGACGATCATGTAGCGGTCCAGATCGTACTCGCGCCCGTATTTCCGCTCGTCCCAGGCCATCGCGCGTTTGAGGCTGTCCAGGGCGTGGTCGCACTTGTCCAGATCGTGAGACTCGACGTACAGTTCCAGCAGCACCTCACGGCCCGACATCGTGGTGAAGGTGTCGGTCCGTTTCTCCAGTCGTCCGGCCACCAGGGCGAACAGGTAACTGGGTTTGGGGAAGGGGTCTTCCCAGACGGCGAAGTGGCGGCCGTCGTCGAGCATTCCCTCGTCGAGCAGGTTGCCATTGGCCAGCAGCACCGGATAGCGGGTCTTGTCGGCCTTCAGGGTGACCCGGTAACGGGCCATGACGTCGGGGCGGTCGGGGAAGTAGGTGATGCGACGGAAGCCCTCGGCCTCGCACTGGGTGCAGAGCATCCCTTCGGAGAGGTACAGTCCTTCCAGGCGGGCGTTGGCCGCCGGATGGATCAGCACCTCGGTTTCCAGGGTGAAGCGTTCGGGAACCCCGGGAAGGATCAGCCGGTCGGCTTCTAGGCGGTAGCGGGCCGGTTCCAGTGGCCGGCCGTCGAGGCGGATGCGCTGGAGTTCCAGGTCCTCGCCGTTGAGGATCAGATCATTGGGATCGCTTGATGCGGGATTCCGGCGCACTTCCAGGCGGGCCTGCACCCGGGTGGTGTCGGCATCGAGATCGAATGCCAGCGCGACCCGGTCCACCCAGTAGACCGGTGGGCGATAGTCTTCAAGGCGGATCGCTTTGGGGGTGCCTTCACGCATCGTTTCCTCTCCAACATTGCCAGGCCAACAGCAACCAGGCGGCGATCAGCGCCAGGCCGCCGATGGGGGTGATCATCCCCAGCCAGCGCCAGCCGCTGAGCACCAAAAGGTACAAGGTGCCGCAGAATACCACGATTCCCAGCAGCATCAAGCGCACGCTCCAGCGCAGACTTGGCAGTTCCTCTGCCGCCACGGCGATCAGGCCCAGCCCCAGGGCGTGCCACATCTGATAGCGCACCGCGGTCTGCCAGACGCTCAGGAAATGTTCCGACACCCGGGACTGCAGGCCGTGGGCGCCGAAAGCCCCCAGCATCACCGCCAGTCCCGCCAGTCCGGCCGCCAATCCCAACAGCTGCCGGTTCATTCACAATCCCAGGGGTGAGACGCCGAACAGGCGCGCGTGGCCGTGGAGGAAGCCAAAGTACAGCACCAGGGCGAGGACGATGCGCCCCCAGCCGATCTCCTGCCAGACCAGCTTCTGCCTGCCCTGGAGGATAGCCTGGAACGGCAGGTTCGAGGTCTGTTCCATGTACCGCCGCCAGTGCTCGCCGAACTGCCGGAGACGCTTGCGGTCGATGTCGAAGCTGCCGCCGACGGCCAGCACCAGGAAGGTGGCGAAGAAAATGACCGAGGACACGTCGCCGTTGGCGAGCAGATGCAGCAAGGCCCACAGGGCGATGCCCCACAGCACCGGGTTGCGGGTGATGCGCAGGATGCCGATGGGTTGGAAATCCTCGGTCAATGCGCCTTCCTGTCCCAGGCGCGCGGGGTTCTTGGTGGTGAGGCCGGCGACGATGAAAAAGAAGGCCAGCGGCATCAGCGCCACCGCCAGGTAGCGGAACACCGCAGGCGATCCCCACAGGTTGATGAAAGGCGCCTGGCGCCAGGCATAGACCAGGAAGACCAGTCCCAGCAGCGCCGAGACCGCAAAGCCGATGCGGTAGGGAACCGGGCCGAAGCGTTCGATGAGTCGGTCACGCAGCGGGGTGGCGGCGACGCCGAAGTGGAGTCCCAGGAAGAACAGGGAAGCGAGAATCAACAGGCGCATGGCAGCCCTCCGTATTCGTGTTATTCGTGCAGGCGGCCCATCAACTCTACCAGATTGCAGGGCCGGGTGCGGTAGTCCAGTTGTGCCTGGATCAGTTCGTCCCAGGCGGTGGCGCAGGCGTTCTTGGAGCCAGGCAGGCAGAAGACGTAGGTGCCGTTGGCCACCCCGGCTAGGGCGCGGGACTGGATGGTGGAGGTGCCGATCTGCCGATAGGAGATCATGCGGAACACCTCGCCGAAGCCGTCGAGCACCTTGTCCAGCAAGGGGGTGACCGCTTCAGGGGTGCCGTCGCGGCCGGTGACGCCGGTGCCGCCGGTGGTGAGGACGGCGTTGATTTCAGGGTCGGCGATCCAGCCCGAAACCACCGCGCGGATGCGGTAGATGTCGTCGGGGACGATGCGTTTCTCCGCCAGCCGGTGGCCGGCGCGTTGCAGCCGTTCCGCCAGCAGCCGGCCGGAGGTGTCGGTTTCCTCGGTGCGGGTGTCGGAGACGGTGAGAACGGCGATGGCAAGGGGGATGAATCGGCGGTCGTTCATGTCGTGGTTGCACTCCGGTCGGGAATGGTTATGCTAGCGTTAAATTCAACCACATGCACAAGCTCATGGCACGCATCTTCCAGATTCCACTCAAAGAGCACCCGGAAATCCTTCTCAACAAGGCCGCCCGCATGGCCCGGGAAAATGCAGTCCATTTCGTCGCCGACCAGGTGGAAGGGCACTTCGCCGGCAAGGGGTTGGAAGGAAGCTACCGTTTCGAAGGGGACATGCTGGTGGTCAGTGTCTCCAGGAAGCCGCCGTTCGTCACCTGGGGGATGGTGGAGAAGATGCTCAAGCAGTTTTTCGCCTGAGGAGGCCGGCGATGACGCAGCACGCCCTGATCGAAACGGTTTCCGTGGCGGACTACCTGAGCGGGGAGCAGGCAAGCGCCATCCGTCACGAGTACGTCGCCGGCCAGGTATTCGCCATGGTGGGGGCGACCCGCGCCCACAATGTGGTGACCCTCAACATTGCCGCCTTCCTGCGCCACCACTTGCGCGGCACGCCCTGCACCGCCTACATGAGCGACATGAAGGTCTGCGTCGAGGCCGCCGATGCTTTCTATTATCCCGATGTGGCGGTCAGCTGCGAGCCGCTGCCGCCCCAGGGGATGTTCCTCAGCGAACCGGTGCTGATCGTGGAGGTGCTGTCCCCCTCGACCGCAAACATCGACCGGCGCGAGAAGCGTCTCAATTATCAGAAACTTTCCAGCCTGCGGGAATACGTGCTGGTTTCTCCCGAGGAAATCCGGGTGGAGGTCTATCGCCGCGGCGGTGAGGGGTGGGCGGAACTGGACGTCTATGAAGCCGGGGACGAGACCGTGGCGCTCAATTCTGTGGCGGCGAAAGTGCCGCTGGCGGAAATCTATCTAGATGTACTGTAAAAAGTCGGGTGAGGGAGCGTAGAGACAGGCGCTCCCTCCCCACGCGTTTCCACAGTGGTTTTTACACCTTGCGGTAAATCTCCGCTCCCTGCTGCAGAAATTCCTTGGATTTTTCCTGCATCCCGATTTCGATCTCCTGCTCGGCGTAGTCGCGCACTTCCTGGCTGATCTTCATGGAGCAGAAATGCGGCCCGCACATGGAGCAGAAGTGGGCCACCTTGGCCGACTGCTGGGGCAGGGTTTCGTCGTGGAATTCCTGGGCCTTTTCCGGGTCGAGGCTGAGGTTGAACTGGTCCAGCCAGCGGAATTCGAAGCGGGCCTTGGACAGGGCGTTGTCGCGGTACTGGGCCGCCGGATGCCCCTTGGCCAGGTCGGCGGCGTGGGCGGCGATCTTGTAGGTGACGATCCCTTCGCGCACGTCCTCCTTGTCCGGTAGCCCCAGGTGCTCCTTGGGGGTGACGTAGCAGAGCATGGCGGTGCCGTACCAGCCGATGTTGGCGGCGCCGATGGCGGAGGTGATGTGGTCGTAGCCGGGGGCGATGTCGGTGACCAGCGGCCCCAGGGTGTAGAAGGGGGCCTCGTAACATTCGGCCAGTTCCTTGTCCACGTTCTCCTTCACCAGGTGCAGGGGCACGTGGCCGGGACCCTCGATCATCACCTGGACGTCGTGCTTCCAGGCGATCCGGGTCAGCTCGCCCAGGGTTTTGAGTTCGGCGAACTGGGCCTCGTCGTTGGCGTCGGCGATGGAGCCGGGGCGCAGGCCGTCGCCGAGGGAGAAGGCCACGTCGTAGGCCTTCATGATCTCGCAGATTTCCTCGAAGTGGGTATAGAGGAAGCTTTCTTTGTGATGGGCCAGGCACCACTTGGCCATGATCGAGCCGCCGCGGGAGACGATGCCGGTGACCCGGTTGGCGGTCAGGGGGATGTAGGCCAGGCGCACGCCGGCGTGGATGGTGAAGTAGTCCACCCCCTGTTCTGCCTGCTCGATCAGGATGTCGCGGAAGATTTCCCAGGTCAGCTCCTCGGCCTTGCCGTCCACCTTCTCCAGGGCCTGGTAGATGGGCACGGTGCCGACGGGGACCGGCGAGTTGCGGAGAATCCACTCGCGGGTTTCGTGGATGTGCTTGCCGGTGGACAGATCCATGACCGTGTCGGCGCCCCAGCGGATCGCCCACAGCATCTTCTCCACCTCCTCCTCGATGTCGGACACCACCGGCGAGTTGCCTAAGTTGGCGTTGACCTTGACCAGGAAGTTGCGGCCGATGATCATCGGCTCCGATTCGGGATGGTTGACGTTGGCCGGGATGATGGCGCGCCCTGCGGTCACCTCCTGACGCACGAACTCGGGGGTGATCTCCTCCGGCAGGTGGGCGCCGAAGGGCTGACCCGGGTGGATGCGCTGGCCGTAGGCTTCTTTCATGGCCTGGAGATTCTGGTTCTCGCGCAGGGCGATGAATTCCATCTCCGGCGTGATGATGCCGCGCCGGGCGTAGTGCAGTTGGGTGACGTTGGCACCGGCCCTGGCGCGACGCGGGCGGCGCGGATTGGGAAAGCGCAGGTGGGCGGTGGTCGGATCGTCGAGGCGCTTGCGGCCGTATTCCGAGGTGAGATCCGGCAGCACTTCGGTGTCGCCGCGCTCCTCGATCCAGCGGGCCCGAAGCGGCGGCAGCCCTTTGGTCAGATTGACCTCGACCTCGGGGTCGGTGTAGGGGCCGGAGGTGTCGTAGACGTACACCGGCGGATTTGCCACCGGCCCCTGGCTGGTCTGGGTCGGGGATTGGTCGATGCGGCGCAGCGGCACCCGGATGTCTGGGCGGCTGCCCTGAAGGTAAATCTTGGTCGAGGCGGGGAAGGGCTTGATGGCGGCCTTTTTGGCCTGGACGCTTTGCAGGAACTGTTCGGGGATCGCGTTCATGGGTCTCTCCACAGCGGGAGGCGCAGGGACAGACCCGGGCTTCCCTACGCCGGCATTAACCGGAATCAGGTTCGAAGGGTCTCTCTCAGCACCGCTCCCGGGCCCGAGCGGTGCACCCCTAGCCCATGGCGCAAAACTATCCCATCGCTGGAAGCAATGCAAGCCTTCTATTCCTACTGAAATGGTAGGGAAAAGCGGCGTTTCACCTTCGTGGGGATGATGCTACAATCCATCGCTATTCCAGCGTCGCCGCTTCCGCGCACTTATGACCACAGACACCCAACCCCATCGGCCCGCCGTGGAAATCAAGGGGACGGCGGTCACGCTCCCCGTGCTGTTCCTGCACAGTTGCGACATGGCGGCTGTGATGGCCCAGTTGCAACAGCATCTGGCCAAAGCACCGGAGTTTTTCCGCAGGGCCCCGGTGGTCGTCGACGCCAGCCGGCTGCCGGCAGGCGAGTCCCTTGATCTGTCCCAGTTCGTCACCCGGCTGCGGGCGCTGGAGCTGATTCCCGTGGCGCTGCGCGGCGGGGAAACATCGCTGCAGGCGCAGGCGGTCACCTGTCAGCTGGCGGTGCTGCCTTCCGGCCCGGTTCCGGAAAGCAGCGCCGAACCGGCCCCCAGGGCTAAACCGGCAACTGCCGAACCGCCCTCCCCGCGCCGGGCCATGTGGGTGGAGCAGCCGGTCCGTTCCGGCCAGCGTATCTACGCCCGGGGCACCGATCTGATTGTGACCGCTTCAGTAGGGTATGGAGCGGAAATCATGGCCGACGGTCATATTCATGTCTATGGGACGCTGCGGGGCCGGGCCCTGGCCGGGGTGCGGGGGGATACCGAGTGCGCCATTTTCTGCCGCGATCTGCAGGCGGAACTGGTGTCCATCGCCGGCCATTACCAGGTCAGTGAGCAGTTGGACGCGGTGCGCGGCAAATCGGTACGCATTCGGCTGCGTGGGGACTCCCTCATTGTCGAACCTTTTTGAATGTTGAACCAGACGGGCAGATCGCTTCAGGAGGATACAGAACGTGGCAAGAATCATCGTGGTCACCTCGGGCAAGGGCGGGGTCGGCAAGACCACCACGTCCGCATCCCTAGGGATGGGGCTGGCCCTGCGTGGGCACCGCACGGCGGTGATCGACTTCGACGTCGGCCTGCGCAACATAGACCTGATCATGGGTTGTGAGCGCCGGGTCGTCTATGACTTCGTCAACGTCATCAACGGCGATGCCAGCCTGCGCCAGGCGCTGATCCGCGACAAGCGCTGCGACAACCTTTACATCCTGCCGGCCTCCCAGACCCGGGATAAAGATGCGCTGACCAAGGAGGGCGTCGGCCAGGTACTGGAGGAGCTGGCGGAAGAATTCGACTATGTGGTCTGCGATTCCCCCGCCGGGATCGAGAAGGGCGCCTACTTGGCGATGTATTACGCCGACGACGCCATCGTAGTGAGCAATCCCGAGGTTTCCTCGGTCCGCGACGCCGACCGCATGGTCGGCATCCTGGCGAGCAAGTCGCGCCGCGCCGAACTGGGCGAGGAACCGATCAAGGAGCATTTGCTGCTGACCCGTTACGATCCCCGTCGGGTCGAGAAGGGTGAAATGCTCAGCGTCGACGACGTTCTGGAGATCCTGGCGCTGCCGCTGTTGGGCGTCGTCCCCGACTCCCAGGCGGTGCTCAACGCCTCCAACGAAGGGGTGCCGGTGATCCTCCACGAGGACAGCGACGCCGGTCAGGCCTACCGCGACGCGGTCGCCCGCTATCTGGGGGAAGAGGTGCCGCACCGCTTCATCCGTCCGGAGAAGAAGGGGCTGCTGGGCCGCCTGTTTAGAGGAGGGTGAGATCATGGGCTTATTGAGTTATTTCCGCTCGTCGCGCCCCAAGAGCGCTCAGGTGGCCAAGGAGCGTCTGCAGATTCTGGTCGCCCACGAGCGCAAGCTGCGCGATGCCCCCAGTTACCTGCCACAGATGCAGCAGGAGATCCTGGCGGTCATCCGCAAATACGTCGCCGTGGACGAGGATGCCATCTCCATTCAGATGGAGCAGGACGCCGAACACGAAATTCTCGAGGTCAACATCGTCCTGCCGGAGGACGGGGCCGGTGGCAAGGTTCATTCACAGCCGTTGAGGTGAGCAACATGGCGAAGCTGAAACAGTCCCGGGGGGAGGAAATCGGCCTGGCGGCCGGCGAGATCTGGCGTTACCTGAACCAGTATGGTGAGGCCAGCCCGTCCAAACTGGCGTCGGCCACCGGCCTGAGCACCAAGGAAGTGCAGCGGGCGATCGGCTGGCTGGCGCGGGAAGGGAAGCTTATCATAGAGACCGACGGCCGGACGGAGATTTTCCGCCTGGCCTGAGTCCGTTACAACAATACTATGAGGAGGAGGAGTGTTATGCGCAAGACATTGCTAAATCTGGTCATTGCCGCATCGATGATGGGAGCGGCCGCCTGGGCTGCGGAAGACGGCGTGGACGCCGGCGGCGTGCGCCTGAAGATCCGCCCCCAGCCCCAGGGGCAACAAGCTCCCATGCAGGGCGGTATGAACATGCAGCAGGGTGGCGGCATGGGCATGCAGGGTGGCGGTATGATGGGCGGCGGCAACATGATGGGGATGAGGCGGCAGTTCCATCAGAACGTGCTGGCCCGCCTGGATGCGATCGAGAAGAAAATCGATCATCTGGGTGAGGAAATGGACCACACCCAGGAGGAAATCGATCACATCCTTAAGGAGCGGGAGAAGGAATCCCACCAGCAGCTCAAGGAGATCGAGAAGAAACTCGAGCACATGGGCAAGGAGATCGACCACATCCTCGCCGAGCGGGAAAAGGAGTCCCACAAGCAGCTGGCGGCCATCGCCGACAAACTCGAGCATATGGGCAAGGAAATCGACCACATCCTCAAGGAACGGGAGAAGGAATCCCATCAGCGCCTCGAAGCCATCGAGAACAAGCTGGAGCACATCCTGCGCGAGGAGGAACGGGAAGTGCACCCCGGCCGCTGATTTTCCAGCATTGAATTTACACCCGGCGCCCCGCTTTTGCGGGGCGTTTTTGTTACCATCGATGGCGATCGTCTATTGGAGGGAGGATTGGCCATCGGCCGTGCCTTCTTGCGTCAGTTGCTTGCCAGCGCCCTTGATCTGGCGCCGGTACTGCTCGTCATCATCCTGTTCCAGATGGGGGTGGTGCGTCAGCCTCTGCCGGATCTGGCTGGTTTGCTCGCCGGCATCGGCCTGACCGTGGCGGGGCTGACCTGTTTCGTGCTCGGCCTGGAACAGGCTCTGTTTCCCCTGGGGGAATCGCTGGCCTATGCCTTCGCCCGCAAAGGCAGTCTGTTCTGGCTCTGCGTCTTCGCCTTCTGTCTCGGTTTCGCCACCACAGTCGCGGAACCGGCGCTGATCGCCGTGGCCGGACAGGCGGCGGAAATCGCCGCCGCCGGCGGGCTGATCGCCGCTTCCCCGGCGGCGCAGGCCGGTTACGCCCTCGGCCTGCGGCTGGCGGTAGCGCTGGCGGTGGGTGTGGCGCTGGTGGTCGGGGTGCTGCGCATCGTGTACGGCTGGTCGCTGGCGAGGCTGATGATCCTGGGATATGTGGCGGTGATGGCGGTGACTGGCCTGGCCCCGGCGGAAATCATCGGCATCGCCTACGATTCCGGCGGGGTGACCACTTCCACCATCACCGTGCCGCTGGTGACCGCGCTGGGGGTGGGGCTGGCCCATTCGATCCGGGGTCGCAATCCCCTGGTGGATGGTTTCGGCCTGATCGCCTTCGCCTCCCTGACGCCGATGATCTTCGTCATGCTTTACGGGATCGCAATGCAATGGCTTGGTTGAAGGATTTGCTGGGAGCGATGACCGACCTCATGCCGATTGCAGTCACCATCGGCGTGTTCCAGCTCGGAGTCATTCGCCGCCCGTTGCCCCAGTGGCGCCGGCTGCTGGGCGGTCTGGCGCTGGTGGTGGTCGGCATGGCCTTGTTTCTGCGCGGGCTGGAGTCGGCCCTGTTTCCGCTGGGGGAGCTGATGGCCCGCCAGCTCACCGGCCCCGGCTTCATTGATCCGGCGCAGGGGACGCTGGCCTATGGCTGGGTGTATGCGTTTGCCTTCTGTCTGGGTTTCACCACCACCCTGGCGGAACCGGCCCTCATCGCCGTGGCCCTCAAGGCCCAGGAAATCTCCGGCGGCGCCATCCATGCCTGGGGGCTGCGCCTGGCGGTGTCGCTGGGGGTGGCCATCGGGCTGGTGCTGGGGGCCTACCGCATCGTCAGCGGCGCCAGCCTGTTCGCCTTCATCGTCGGCGGTTATGCGGTGGTGGTGGTGCAGACCGCTTTCGCGCCCCGGTCGATCGTCGGTCTGGCCTACGATTCCGGGGGGGTGACCACCTCGACGGTGACCGTGCCTCTGGTCACGGCCCTGGGATTGGGGCTGGCCCGGGCGGTGCCGGGGCGGGACGTGCTGGTGGACGGTTTCGGACTGATCGCCTTCGCCAGCCTGTTTCCGATCATGACCGTGCTGGGGTATGCTCAACTGGCCGAATGGTCGGCACGACGAGGACATTGACCCATGCGTTTCAAACTGATCGTGGTTTTCGTGGAGGATGACAAGACCGAGCTGGTGCTCGAAACCGCGCGCGAATACGGCGCCACCGGGGCCACCGTCATCACCAACGCCCGCGGCGAGGGCACGGTGCGTCCGCGCACCTTCCTGGGACTGAGCCTGGAAACCCAGCGTGACGTGGTGCTGATGCTGGTGGAGGAACACCTGAGCCGCACCATCCTGGAGGCGGTCGCGCGGGCGGCGGCATTCGACGACACGCCGGGAACCGGCATCGCTTTTCAGATCGACGTGGAGGACGCCGTGGGGGTGCGCCACCAGGTGGAGAAGCTGGTGCCTCTGATCGAAGGAGAGATCTGATGAACGGGATTCGAACCATCATCCGGGTGCGCGACATCATGCGCACCGACTTCGGCACGATCGACGGCATCGCCACCGTGGACGAGGCCCTGCGGACCATGAAACGGCTCAAGACCTCGGTGCTGCTGGTGAACAAGCGCCACGAGGACGACGAGTACGGCCTCATCACCTCCGCCGACATCGCCCGTCACGTGCTCGCCCGGGACCGCTCCCCCGAGCGGGTCAACGTCTATGAGGTGATGGAGAAGCCGGTGATCGCAGTCCACCCGGACATGGACATCCGCTACTGTTCGCGCCTGTTCGCCCGCTACCGCCTGGTGCGCGCCCCGGTGATCGAGAACCGGATGGCGATCGGCATGGTGAGCCCCAATTCCCTGGTGCTCGACGGCCTGTATCAGCTGCTGAAGTAGATTCAGTCCTCCTTCAGCCGTACTGCCAGCACGTCGCACTTGGCGTGAAGGATGACGCTGGAGGCGGTCGAACCCAGCAGGGTCCCCAGCCCCCGGCGGCTGTGGGAGCCGACCACGATCAGATCAACGCCCTCCTCCTCGGCGACGCGGACGATCTCCACCTTGGGACTGCCGACTTCGACCCAGCGCCGCTCCGGCGGCACCCCCAGGGTTTCTCCCATCTTGTCGAGCTTTTCCTTGGAGGCGGCGATCAGCTGTTCGGTGATATCGGTGTCGAAGGGAATGATGGGACCGTAGATGGAGTCGGTCACCGGCAGATTGTCCACCACGTGGAGGAGACTGAGCCTGGCCTGGTAGCGCTCGGCCAGATCCCTGGCGCGTGCGGCGACCAGTTCCCCGTGTTCGGAAAAGTCGGCGGCGATGAGAATGTGCTGATACGGCTGCATGGGGTTTCCTCCTCGAGGGTTTCGGGATGGGGAAATCATAACAGAGCGGCCATTCCAGCGTCAGACCTGGGTCCGGCGGGCCTGTTCCAGCCTTTCCTCAGCCGCCAGCCAGGCCGCTTCGGCTTCGGCTAGTTGCCTGTCGATTTCCCCCTTGCGTTTGAGCAGGGTTTGCAGCTGTTCCCGGGCGTCTTCCTGGTACAGCCCCGGATCGGCCAGCTGCGCTTCCAGCCCGGCCTGTTCGGCGCTGAGGCGTTCGTAGTCGGCTTCGGCCTTTGCCAGGGCCTGTTTGAGAGGCTGGAGCTGCTGGCGGCGGCGGGCCTCCTCGCGGCGCAGATCCCTGCGGGAGGGGGCGGCGCGCTGAGGTTTGGGGGCGTCGCCTAAGTTCCGCTGCTGCAGCAGCCAGCGGCGGTAGTCCTCCAGATCGCCGTCGTAGGGGCGTACCCGGCCGTCGGCCACCAGCCAGAAGCGGTCGGTGGTGGTGCGCAGCAGATGGCGGTCGTGGGATACCAGCACCAAAGCCCCTTCGTAGTCCTGCAGGGCCAGGGTAAGGGCGTGGCGCATCTCCAGATCCAGGTGATTGGTGGGCTCGTCCAGCAGCAGCAGGTTGGGGCGCTGATAGACGATCAGCCCCAGGGCGAGCCGGGCCTTCTCGCCGCCGGAGAAGGTCGCCACCGGGGTGGTGGCGCGCTCGCCGCTGAAGCCGAAGCCGCCCAGAAAGGCGCGCAGCTTCTGTTCCTCGGCGCTGCGGTCGAGGTGTTGCAGGTGTTCCAGGGCGGTGCGGTCCGGGTCGAGCTGCTCCAGCTGATGCTGGGCGAAATAGCCGATCTTCAGCTGCTCGGCGGTTTCCAGTTCGCCCGCCAGAGGCGGAAGCCGGCCGGCCAGAGTCTTGATCAGGGTGGATTTTCCGGCGCCGTTGGGACCGAGCAGACCGATGCGGTCGCCGGGGTCGAGATGGAAATCCACCTCACGCAGAATGGTGCGCGCGGGATAACCGGCGCGCACCCTCTCCAGCCGCAGCAGGGGGAAGGGCAGATGTTCGGGGCGCCGGAGGCGGAATCGGAAGGGGGAGTCCACGTGGGCCGGGGCGATCTCCTCCAGGCGTTCGAGCATCTTGATCCGGCTCTGGGCCTGGCGGGCCTTGGTGGCCTTGGCGCGGAAACGGTTGACGAACTGCTGCAGGCGCTGGCGTTCCTGTTGCTGGCGGCGCCAGGCGGCCTGCTGCTGGGCCAGGGCCTGGGCGCGCAGTTTTTCGAAGGCCGAATAGTTGCCGCTGTAATGGCGCACCTGACCGTGGTCGATGTGGAGGATGTGGTCGCAGGTCTCGTCGAGAAAGTCCCGGTCGTGGGAGATCAGCAGCAGGGTGCCGGGATAGCGGTTGAGCCATTCCTGCAGCCAGATCACCGCATCCAGGTCCAGGTGGTTGGTGGGTTCGTCCAGCAGCAGCAGGTCGGAGCGGCACATCAGGGCCTGGGCCAGGTTCAGGCGCATGCGCCAGCCGCCGGAAAATTCCGCCACCGGCCGTGACAGATCGTCCTGGGAAAAACCGAGGCCGGCGAGCAGGCGGGCGGCCCGGGCTTTGGCCTGATAGCCGCCGATGGCTTCGAGGCGGGCGTGGAGTTCGGCCTGGCGCAGGCCGTCGCCGTCTGCTTCCGCTTGGCGCAGCTCGGCTTCCAGCCGGCGCAGTTCCCGGTCGCCGTCGAGGACGAATTCCAGCGCCGGGCGTTCGAGGGCGGCGATCTCCTGGGACACGGCAGCGATCACCAGGCCGGGCGGCATCCGGATGTGGCCGCTGTCGGGCGTCAGCTCGCCGCAGATCAAGCCCAGCAGGCTGGATTTGCCGGCGCCGTTGGCCCCCACCAGGCCCGTCTTGTCGCCGCGCTGTACGGTGAAATCGGCGTGCGCGAACAGCAGCCGGGCGCCGCGGCGCAGGGAAACGTCATGAAAGCTGAGCATCAGATGCCAAGATAGCGGTTTTTCAGTTCCACGTAATGGTCGGCGGAATAGCGCAGGAATTGCCGTTCCTGGTCGTTCAGGGGCCGCTGCGGGCGGGCCGGGCTGCCGACATAGACCTGGCCGGAGGTCAGCCGTTTTCCCGGCGGTACCAGAGCGCCGGCGCCGAGGATGACCTCGTCCTCCAGCACCGCCCCGTCCATGACGATGGCGCCGATGCCGATCAGGCAGCGGTCGCCGACGGTGCAGCCGTGCAGCACCGCCCGGTGGCCCACGGTCACCTGGTGGCCGATCCGCAGCGCAAAGCCGCCGGGACTGTAGGGGCTGTCGTGGGTGACGTGGAGGACGCAGGCGTCCTGGATGTTGCTGGCCCGGCCCACGTGGATGTGGTGGATGTCGCCGCGCAGCACTGCCTGAGGCCAGACGGAGACGTCCTCGTCGAGATGAACGTTGCCGATGACCAGGGCGGTGTCGGCGACATAGACCCTGGGGCCGAAATAGGGAACCTTGTCTTCGAATGTCTGGCGCTTCAAGGCGGTCTCCTCCTGACTATACTTTGAGGACGTTGTCTTCACCCACGGAGCCTGCCATGCTCGTTTTCGTCGCCGTCCTGGCTGCCGCCCTCATTATCGTGTTTGTTTACGGGGTTGTCATATACAACCGCCTGGTCGATCTCAAACACGCCGTCTCCCAGGCCTGGTCGAACATTCAGGTGCTGCTCAAACAACGTCACGACGAACTGCCGAAACTGGTCGAGGTTTGCAAACGTTACATGAAGTTCGAGCAGGCCACCCTGGAAAAGGTGATGCAGGCGCGCAACCGCGTGTTCCAGGCCCAGCAGCAGGGGGATCTGGAGCGGCTGGGGGCGGCCGAGGGCCAGCTGCGTCAGGGACTGATGAACCTGTTCGCGGTGGCGGAGAACTACCCCGAGCTCAAGGCCGACCGCGCCTTTCAGCACCTGGAGAGCCGCATCACCGAGCTGGAGAACGCCATCGCCGACCGGCGGGAATTTTACAACGCCGCCGTCAACGCCAACAACGTCCGCATCGAGCAGTTTCCCGACGTGATTCTGGCGCGCTGGTTCAACTTCAAGCCCTTCGAACTGCTGCGCTTCGAGGCCGACGAGATCCGCGACGTCGAGCTGGGCTCCCTGTTCGGCTGATGGCCGCCTTCGCCGCCTGGCTGCAGACCCTGCCGCCTTGGCAGTTCCAGGTTCTGATCGCGGCCGCGGCCGTGGTGACGCTGACCGCGTTGTGGCTGGGCGTCCGGAAACTGCGCCTGGCGCGCCTGATCGAGGACACCCAGACCGCCCGCGTCCGTTCCGCACCCCAAGGATTCGTGGAACTGGAAGGGCGGGCGGTGATGCTCGAGGGAGAGCCGGTCATCGCCCCGCTCAGCGGCAGGTACTGCGTCTGGTACCGCTACCGGGTGGAGGAATGGCGTCAGGGGTTCAGGCAGCGGGGCCACTGGCGCGTGGTCGAAGCGGGCGAGAGCGAGGCGCTGTTCGCCCTGGAGGACGGCAGCGGCCGCTGCATCGTCGATCCGGCCGGAGCCCAGGTGGTAACGCACCACGAGGACAACTGGCGCAGCGACGAACGGCTGCCGCCGGGCCACCACGATCCCTTCGGGACCTACCGCTATCGGGAAAGCCGGCTCGAAGCGGACGACCCGCTGTACGCCCTGGGCTGGTTTCAGACCCTCCGGGGGGCGGGGGACGACAGCCTGAAGGCGGAAACCGCCCGCTTGCTGCGGCGCTGGAAGGCCGACCGGGCGGCGCTGTTGCAGCGTTTCGATATCAACCGCGACGGCAAGATCGATCCGAAGGAATGGCAGCTGGTGCGCAAGCAGGCGGAACAGACAGTGCTGCGCCAACGCCTGCAGCGGGAGACCCCGGATGCGGTGAACCTCCTGCGGCAGCCCCCGCGGCGCGGTCAGCCTTATGTGCTTTCAAGCTATCCCCAAGCGCATTTGAGCCGGCGTTACCGCTGGCAGGTATGGGGCGGGCTGCTGGCTTTCGTCCTGCTCGCCGCCTTCATTGCCTGGTGTCTGCAGCAGCGTCCAGTTTGATGCCCTCCAGAGTGAACAGATCGTAGGCCGGCGAACTGTCGAGCCGCTGGCGCAGATTGAAGGTGGCCTTGCGGTGGCGGGTGTAATAGATGTCCACCCATTGGCCGTGGCACCAGGTCCGGGCCGGCACCAGCAGGCAGGTGTCGCGTCCGATGGCTGGCTGGGCCGGTGTCAGGACCGCCCAGCTGTATTGGGGTTCGGGTCCGTCCTCGGCGATGTCGGGGACGAAGCGGCTGGCGACCACCAGCTGGGCGCTGAAGCTCAGCAGCTCCACGCCCAGGCTGATCAGTCGCTCACCCTGGGCGTGGAGCCAGCGGATGGTGGCGATTTCCGGTTCCCCGTCCTCCCACACGAGACTGAGAATTTCTCCGGGGCGTAGGCGGGGACAGGCTGAGCCGTGCCAGTGGAGCCGGTAGCCGCGGGCCGAGACGTCCGCCAATTGGGCGGAAAATTCCATGACGGTTTCCGGGGATGTTGCCACGGGATTTCCCCAAATGTCTTCCGGGCGGATCTGGGCTTTGTTGGTGTCCAGGATATGAAGCGCGTCCACTTCAGAATAGCGCGCCTCGTCTTTTTCTCCGGCGCCTGCCGGCGTTTCCAGGGAGAAACCGGGTTCCGGATTCTCCAGGGTGGCCGCTGTCCGCATCAGCGCCTCAAGATCGGTGTCCTGGTGTTTGCGGAGAAAGACCACGAGCTCTTCCAGCCCGACGATGGCCCGGCAGTTGCGCGACTGGCGGCGCCGGAGCCAGCGGCGTTGTTTCGGGGCGCCCAGGGAATGGGCCAGTCGCAGAGCAAGCCGGCGGGATTGGCAGAACGGGAGGGTTTCGACTCCGCTGGGCTCCTCCGTTTTGACGTAATCCAACAGCTGCCGTATCACCGGCTGGGTGAAAAGGAAACGGCGGTCTGCCCGGGGACGCTTGAGCTCCGGCAGACGCTTGCGGGGGCGCGGCGGGGTCGGGTCGAGATAGTCGAAGGCGAAACCGGCGCTCCGGTCCCGATGGCGGGGGTCCGGGTGAATGATCAGGGAACGCCCGAACCGGCGCAGCAGACGGTCGATCTGGCGCAGTTCCCGGGGGCGGAAGCGCGGCGGGTTGCAGACGGCGAAAAGGAACAGGACGTGCAACGGTTCGCGAACCGGCTCGGCAGCAGGATGGAGCAGGAGTTCGTGGCGCTCGATCAGCTGAAAGAGATGATAGACCGTCTTCCAGAAGGCGGCGCCGGGCGGCGCATAGATCTGTGCCCGATGAAGACCGAGGCGGGCCAGCCAGTCCAGGGCGTGGTGCAGGATGGGCAGCACCGCGTCCGCCGAAGTGGGGGCGCTGGCCCAGATATCGGCGAGCAGGCCGTAATTGCGGGCCATCAGTTCGCACAGATCCACCAGCAGCTGCGCCTTTTCCGCCTCGGTCGGGGGCAGGGGCAGGGATGCGTCGAACAGGCTCTCCTCGAGCGTGGCGGTGAGCATCAGCAGATGCGGTTGATAGCATTGCAGCAGCAGCGCCCGTTGGCGGGGGACGAGGGGCCGTTCCGCCAGTTGGCACAGCTGTTCCCGCAGGCAGCGGGCCACCCGTGGTGTATCCACCCAGGGCAAATCCTGAAGCCAGCTTCGCAGGGCTTGCGGTTCGAGCAGGGAAGACTCCGCCGGTATGGGCACGATGCGTTCCTCGATGAAAGTTGTCACGACTCAAGGAGCAAGTGTAGTTCAGGCGGCGCAAAGAGAGGGGAGAGCCGGCCTGTAAGCCGGGTTCTGTCGGGGGCAATCATTCGTCTAGGACGCCTGTCACCAGACGCCTCCAGCGATCTACCCGGGAGCGGCGTGCGGGCCACACGCATGGTGCTCCCCTATTTGATCTTGCTCCGGGTGGGGTTTGCCGTGCCGCGGTCGGTTGCCCGCCGCGCGGTGCGCTCTTACCGCACCGTTTCACCCTTGCCTGTGCCCGAAACGGGCCATCGGCGGTCTGTTCTCTGTGGCACTTTCCGTCGCCTCGCGGCGCCCAGGCGTTACCTGGCACCCTGCCCTGTGGAGCCCGGACTTTCCTCTCCCGCCCGGGGGGCGGCAGCGATTGCCCGGCCGACTCTCCAAACGTTATTAGACCAGAAAACGCCGTCAGGTTCCCGGCTTTTGCCGTTCCAGCGCCGCCTGGTAGAGCAATTTTTTCCGCGCCCCGGTGATTTTCTCCGCCAGGGAGACGGCGGTTTTGAGGGAGCATTCTTCCAGCAGCAGGTCCAGCACGCGGCGCTGCTCCGCCGACAGGCCGGTCTTGTCCCGGGGGGCACCCTCCAGAACCAGGACGAATTCCCCCTTCAGCCGGTCGGGATGGTCCCGGAAGCGCAGCGCCGCCCCGGCGACCTCGCTGATGATGAAGCGTTCGTGCACCTTGGTCAGTTCCTTGGCGATGACCAGGCGGCGCTGCGGCGGAAAGGTGGCGGCCAGATCCTCCAGGCAGGGCAGGAGGCGGTGGCAGGATTCGTAGAACACCAGCGTGCGCGGCTCGTCGCGCAGACCCTCGAAGAAGCGGCGGCGGGCGCTCGAAGTCCGGGGCGGGAAGCCCTCGAAGGCGAAGCGGTCGGTGGCCAGTCCGGCGGCGGAGAGGGCGGCGATGGCGGCACAGGGACCCGGAACCGGACTGACCCGGATGCCGGCTTCGTGGGCGGCCCGGACCAGCAGAAAGCCTGGATCGTTGATGAGCGGCGTGCCGGCGTCGGAAACCAGCGCCACATCGCTGCCGGCCCGGAGGCGGTCCAGGATGCCGTCGACCCGGGCGCGTTCGTTATGATCGTGCAGGGCCGTGACCGGTGTGGAAATCCCGTAGTGGTTCAGCAGCTGTTGACAGTGGCGGGTGTCCTCGGCGGCGATCAGGTCGGCCTGGCGCAGCGTCGCCAGCGCCCGCTCGCTGATGTCGCCGAGATGGCCGATGGGGGTGGCGACCACATAAAGCGTGCCGCTCATTCAATCGCGGAAACCGGCTTGCGGCTGCCCAGGCGGGCCAGCCGGCGGCAGGCGAGGTAACCCCATTGGCGCAGCACCAGCCAATAGATACCCAGCAGCAGTCTGGCGATGGTGAAATAACCGGAAATGCGTTTCATGGTGGCGTTCCTGTAGAGAAAAGGATTCAGAAACATAAAAGCAAACCTTGAGCCAGTTGATGAAAAACAATGGGGTGGAGCTGCCGGGCACAGGCGCTGTTCAATTTTTCGACATAGGATTGTCTGGCAGCCTGCCAAGACTGTCAATGTAACCGCGCCAGGTGACCGTTTGATGAAGACTGGAGCTTCCTCCTGTGACCGGGCATGGTTTACCATGGTTCCGGTATGTGCGATTGCAAAGGGGGAGTTTGATCGTGACCACGCCGACCGCCTTGCCTGCCTGGAACGCGTTGCAGGCGCACTGGCAGGAAATTGCCGGCCAGCATCTGCGCGACTGGTTCGCCGCCGACCCGCAGCGTTGCCAACGCTTCTCTCTGCGCTGGGGGGACATCCTGTTCGACTATTCCAAGCACCGGATCACCGACAAGACCCAGGGATTGCTGCTGCAACTGGCCCAGCAGAGCGGCCTGGCGGCTCGCATCGAGGCGATGTTCGGCGGCGAGAAGATCAACATCACCGAAGACCGGGCCGTGCTGCACGTGGCCCTGCGCAATCGCAGCGACCGGCCCATCTATGTCGACGGCGAGGATGTGATGCCGGCGGTGCGGCGGGTGCTGACGCAGATGCGCCGTTTCAGCGAGCAGGTGCGCGGCGGTCAGTGGCGCGGTTTCACCGGGAGGCCGATCACCGACGTGGTCAATATCGGCATCGGCGGCTCGGATCTGGGGCCGCGCATGGTCACCACCGCGCTGACCCCCTATCACAAGGAAGACCTGCGAGTGCATTACGTCGCCAACGTGGACGAGGCGGATCTGATCGAAACCCTCAAGGGGCTGGATCAGGAGACCACCCTGTTCCTGGTGGTCTCCAAGACCTTCACCACCCAGGAAACCATGACCAACGCCCGCTCGGCGCGGGACTGGCTCCTGACCGCCGCTGGGGGCGATGAGACCGCCATCGCCCGCCATTTCGTCGCCGTTTCTACCAACCGCCATGCGGTGCAGGCCTTCGGCATCGACCCCGACAACATGTTCGAGTTCTGGGACTGGGTCGGGGGGCGTTATTCACTGTGGTCGGCGGTGGGCCTGTCCATCGCCCTGGCGGTGGGCATGGACCGCTTCGAGGAGCTGCTGCAAGGCGCCTTCGAGATGGACGAGCATTTCCGGACCACGCCGTTCTCCCGTAACCTTCCCGTCATCATGGGGCTGCTGGGCATCTGGTATGCGAATTTCTTCGGTGCCGAATCCCACGCGGTGCTGCCCTATGATCAGTATCTGCGCCATTTCCCCGACCACCTCCAGCAGCTCGACATGGAAAGCAACGGCAAGCGTGTCGATCTGGAGGGGCGGGTAGTCGATTACGCCACCGGGCCGATCGTCTGGGGGCAGACCGGCACCAACGGTCAGCATTCCTTCTTCCAGCTGCTGCACCAGAGCACCCACCTGGTGCCGTGCGATTTTCTGGTGGCGGCCCACAGCCACCACGAACTCGGCGACCATCACCGCATCCTGGTGGCCAACTGCCTGGCCCAGGCCGAGGCCCTGATGCGAGGGCGCACCTTCGAGGAGGCCCGGGCCGAGCTGGAAGCCGAAGGGGTGCCGGAGGACCGTCTGGACCTGCTCGCGGCGGCCAAGACCTTCCCCGGCAACCGTCCCTCGAGTCTGTTCCTGTATCCCAAGCTGACGCCCAGGATTCTGGGAAGCCTGATCGCCTGCTACGAACACAAGGTGTTCGTGCAGGGGGCGATCTGGAATATCAATTCCTTCGACCAGATGGGGGTGGAACTGGGCAAGCAGCTCGCCAGGCGGATCCTGCCCGAGCTGGAGGGCGGCCAGATCGGCGAGCACGACGCCTCGACCCGGGCCCTGATCGAGGCCTATCGCCACTGGCAGACCCGGCCGTGAACCGGGAACGCCGGATTTTCCCCGATCCCGAAACGGCCTGCGAGGCTCTGGCGCAGGATTTCGTCACCACGGTAGCACGCGCCCTGGAAAAGGCGGCGCGTTTCACCGTGGCGCTGGCCGGGGGGGTGACCCCGGCCCGTTTCTATCGGCTGCTGGCTCAAGCCCCCTACCGGGAGCGGCTCGCCTGGGAAAGGCTGCACGTGTTTTTCGGCGACGAGCGCTTCGTGCCCCCGGATCATCCCGACAGCAATTACCGCATGGCCCGCGAAACCCTCCTCGACCACGTGCCGATTCCGGCGGCCAATGTTCATCCCATGCCGACCCAGGGGTTGACATTGCCGGCCGCCGCCCAGCGGTACGAAACCCATCTGCTCGAATGCTTCGCCGGTCCGCCGCAGCTGGACTGGGTGCTGCTGGGGCTGGGGGAGGACGGCCATACCGCCTCGTTGTTTCCCGGTTTCGAGCCCCCGCCGGAGGTCTGGGTGGCCGCGGTCGCATCCGCCCCCAAACCGCCCCCCCAGCGTCTGACCCTGACCTACCGGACCTTCAACCAGGCCCGCCAGGCCGTCTTTCTGGCGACCGGGCCGGGCAAGGCCGAGATCGTCGCCCGGGTCTTCACCCGGCCGGAGCTGAATCTGCCGGCCCAGCGGATCGTTCCCCGGGAGCAGCTGTCATGGTACTTGGACGAGGCGGCCTCGGCGCATCTGAGCACTTGACCTGCTGCAAAGGAATGGGTCACAGTCTCTTGCGCATTCAGGCCAAGACTGATAAGTTGTCGATAAGCATATTCTAATTAGAACGGCGAGTTGAAGAGGTGCCATCATGAGCGAAAAAATCGATCTGAAACGGCGGCGGTTGTTGCAGGCGGCAGGTGCGGGGATGGCGCTGGCGGCGGCGGGGCCGGCATTCCCCATCATTTTGAAACGGCAGGCCTTCGGTCGTCCAAAGCGGGAGGCGACGGCGGCGTTCTTCCCGGACGTGGAGATAGAACTGGTCGCCGCGCCGGGAGAGGCGCAGATCCTGCCGGGGCCAGCCACCCGGGTATGGCGGTTCCGGGGCCGGGTGGTAAAGGGCGACCCGGATGCGGTGATTCCCATTCCCGATACCTACCTGGGCCCGATCCTCAAATTCCGCAAGGGACAGCGGATCCGCATCACCCTGCACAACCGCCTGCCGGCGAAGTTCATCACCCACTGGCACGGCATGCACGTCCCCTTCGAGGCCGACGGGCATCCCAGCTACGCCATCGACCCGGAAGAAACCTACGTTTACGAATTCACCGTCGAGAACCGGGCTGGAACCTATTGGTATCACCCCCATACCAACATGGTGACCGGCGCCCAGGCCTATTCCGGACTGGCGGGGCTGATCATTGTCGAGGACGATGAGGAAAAGGAAGTGCCGCTGCCGCGGGGGGAATACGATCTGCCCCTGGTGCTGCAGGACCGCACCTTCGATGAGACCAACCAGCTGCTTTACGACCGCCGGGGTCCCATCGGCATGTTGGGCTTCCTCGGGGAGAAGATTCTGGTCAACGGTCATCCGGCTTTCGCCTTGAAGGTGGCTTCCCGCTCCTACCGCTTCCGGGTGCTCAACGGTTCCAACTCCCGCATCTACAAGCTGGCCTGGAGCGATGGTGAGCCCGTCACCGTCATCGGTACCGACGGCGGCCTGCTGGAGCGTCCCGTCACCCGGCCCTATCTGATGATCGGCCCGGGGGAGCGCTACGAACTGTGGCGTGACTTCTCCAAATCCAAGGGGAAGGAAGTCAAACTGGCAAGCCGGGAATATCACGGCATCATGCCGCCGCCTTACGAACGCTTCCGCCGCGGCGGTGGCGACATGATGGGCATGGGCGGCATGATGGGAGGCGGCATGGGCCGCGGCGGCCGTATGGGTGGTATGGGACGGCGCGGCGGCATGGGTGGCGGTATGATGGGCGGCATGATGGGAACCCAGACCATCAGCGGCCCGGAAGGTATGATGGGTGCCATCGGTCCGATGATGCTTATGGCCCGTCACATTCCCCAGGGCAGCCACTTCACCATCGCCCGTTTCCAGGTGACGGAAAAGCCCAGAACCCTGGATAACCAAGAACTGCCGTCCAAGCTGCGTCCTCTGCCGCGTCTGCGCCTGGATGACGTGGTCAACCCCGACAAGCCGCGTCCCATCGCCATCGGCAATCACGGCCGTCAGTTCACCCTCAACGGTCAGGCGTTTTCGATGACCGGCGCACTGCCAGTCGAAACCTTCCCGATCAATACCATCCACCTGATGGAAATCTTCCACGAGCACGGCGGTATGGAAATGGAAGGGGAGCACGGCGGTGAAAGCGAACACGGCGGCCGCCGGGCCATGCAGGGCATGGGGAGCGGCATGAGCATGGCGATGATGATGGCCATGGTCCATCCGATCCATCTCCACGGCCATTACTTCCAGATTATCCGCCGCACCCCGCCGGAAGCCGGCGGCATGCACGGCAGCAGCGAAGGTTACGAAACCGTCAAGGAGGGCCTGGTGGATGAAGGCTATCAGGATACGGTGCTGGCGATGGCCGGAGAGCGCATCCAGCTCATCAAGCCCTTTGACAAGTACAAGGGGCTGTTCCTGTACCACTGCCACAACCTCGAGCACGAGGATGGCGAGATGATGCGCAACTTCAAGGTGGTCTGAGCCAAATCACCGCCATGATGAAAAGCCCCGCGTCGCGGGGCTTTTCTTTACAGCCGCATCGGCATGATGATGAAGCGGGTGCCGGGATCTTCCGGATCTTCCGCCAGACAGCTGAAGTTTGGGTCAGCGAAGGACAGGCGGATGGTGTCGGCGTCCAGGTGGGTCACTGCATCGGTCAGGTAGGCGGCGTTGAAGCCGACGCTGAAGGGCTCGCCCTTGTACTGCACCTGCAGCGCCTCCTCGGCCTCTTCCTGGTCGGGATTGTGGGCCGAGAGGCGCAGGCGGCCCGGTTCGACGTCGAGGCGGATGCCGCGGTACTGTTCATTGGACAGGATCGACACCCGCGAGATGGCCTCCTTCAGGGGCTGACGGTCGGCGGTGAGCACGCGGCTGACTTCGCTCGGGAACACGCGCCGGTAATCGGGATAACGGCCGTCGATGAGCTTGGCGGAGAAGGTCGCCTCCGGCAGTTCCAGGCGGATGGCGTTGGCCGTCAGGCGGATGCCGATGGTGTCCTCCCCCTCCAGCAGCCGTGCCAGTTCCTGCACCCCTTTGCGTGGCAGGATCGGCTGGCGCACGCCTTCGACGGGCGCCTCCAGCCGCGCTTCGCTGAAGGCCAGGCGGTGGCCGTCGGAAGCCACCGCGCGCACCGCCTCCCCGTCCAGCTCCAGCAGCAGGCCGTTGAGGTAGTAGCGCACGTCCTGCAGCGCCATGGCATAGGTCGTCTTGGCCAGTAGCCGCTGCAGGGTTTCGCTGTTGATCCCGGTGCGGGTTTCCTCCCCCTGGAGGCGGAACTCGGGGAAATTCTCGCTGCCGAGGGTGGCGAGCGCAAAGCGGCTGCGGCCGGCTCTCACCTCCAGATTCCTGCCGTCCCTGAGGCGGCACTGGATCGGGGTGCCGGTGGGCAGCAGGCGGCAGATGTCTAGCAGCTTGCGGGCCTGTACTGTGGTCTCGCCGTCATCGCCTTCCACGGCGATGGCGGTGACGAGTTCGACCTCAAGATCAGTGCCCACCAGGGTCAGGCGGCCGTTTTCGACCCGCAGCAGGACGTTGGCCAGGATCGGCAGGGTGGAGCGGCGCTCAATGACGCCGGCGACTTTCTGCAGGGCTTCGAGCAGGGGCTCGCGGACGGTGGAAAAACGCATGGCTTCCTCAGTTGGTGAGCAGGTGGAGCAGGGTGGCGTAGTCCTCGGCGATCTTGCTGTCGGCTTCCTTCAGTTCCTCCACCTTGCGGCATGCGTGCAGCACGGTGGTGTGGTCGCGGCCGCCGAAGTATTCGCCGATCTCCGGCAGGCTGTGGTTGGTCAGTTCCTTGGCCAGGGCCATGGCGATCTGCCGCGGGCGGGTGATCGAGCGGGTGCGCTTGTTGGAGAGCAGATCCGACACCCGGATCTTGTAGTATTCCGCCACCGTCTTCTGGATGTTCTCCACGTTGATGAGCTTGTCCTGGACCGCGATCAGATCGCGCAGGGCTTCCTTGGCGAAGGCCAGGGTGATCGGCTCGCCGGTGAACTGGGCGCGGGCGGTGACCCGGCGCAGGGCGCCTTCCAGCTCACGGACGTTGGAACGGATGCGCTTGCCGATGAAGAAGGCGACCTCCTCCGGCAGCTCGACCCCCCATTGCTGGGCCTTCTTCATCAGGATCGCCACCCGGGTTTCCAGGTCCGGCGGCTCGATGGCCACCGGCAGGCCCCAGCCGAAGCGGGACTTGAGCCGCTCCTCCAGCCCCTCGATCTCCTTGGGATAGCGGTCGCAGGTCAGCACCACCTGGTGCTTGTTCTCCAGCAGGGTGTTGAAAGTGTGGAAGAATTCCTCCTGGGAGCGTTCCTTGCCGGCGAAGAACTGGATGTCGTCCACCAGCAGGGCGTCCACGCTGCGGTAGTATTCCTTGAAGGCGTTGATGGCGTTGTGCTGGAGCGCGGTGACCATGTCGGAGACGAAGCGCTCCGAGTGCAGATAGACCACGTTGGCCTTGGCGTTGCGGGCCACGATCAGGTTGCCGATGGCGTGCATCAAATGGGTCTTGCCCAGGCCCACGCCGCCATAGATGAACAGGGGGTTGTAGGCCTGGCCCACGTTTTCGGCCACCTGCATGGCGGCGGCCTTGGCGAACTGGTTGGACTTGCCTTCCACGAAGGTGTCGAAGGTGAAGGCCGGATTCAGATTGCTGGTGGCCGGTTTCTTGCGCCTGGCCCTGGCGGCGCCGAAGTCGGGGCGGTCGGGGGGGACTTCGGCTTCCTGGCGGGTGCCGACTTCCAGGATCAGGCGCGGGGCGCCGTTGCCGTTTCTGGGCAGGGCTTGCTCGATGTGGTCGATGAAGTGGTCACGTACCCAGTCGAGCACAAACTGGTTGGGGGCGAGCAGATGCAGTTCACCGCCGTTCTCCACCGCCTGCAGGGGGCGGATCCAGGTGTTGAAATCCTGGGGCGGGATTTCGTGTTCGAGTTTCTGAATACACTGATTCCAGAGATCGCTCATAAAGTTCGGGCCTGATGGATGGGTCGAGAGAATATCGATCCCGGAGGGCAAAAACCGAGCTTGCCGCAGCGCCGGGCAAAATACTATACCGGAATCGCCG